>JAHXIO010000038.1 GCA_025655595.1 Candidatus Thiodiazotropha sp. (ex Monitilora ramsayi) | reverse complement strand
AAGCACTACGCAAAAGCCAACAATCCTCCGATCGAGGGCTACGACCCTGGGAAGCCGAGCAGCCACATCCTCTACCTTGATGCGAACAACCTCTATGGGTGGGCCATGTCTCAGGCCCTGCCGACAGGCGGCTTCCGCTGGGTGGAGGAACGCGAGCTTCAGTCTCTTCAAGGCACCATCGCCGACGTGTCGTCGCACCCAGCTGATGGCCCCGAGGGTTATATCCTGGAGGTAGACCTTCAGTACCCGGAGGAGCTGCATGAGACGCACAATGCCTACCCACTGGCGCCGGAGCGCATGGTGGTCCAGAAGGAGTGGATGTCAGAGTACCAGCACAACCTCATAAGCAACGGCGATGGGGTGGCGCCTGCCGAGGTTGAAAAGCTAGTCCCTAACCTCCGCGACAAGGACCGCTACGTGCTCCACTACCGGACCCTGCAGCTCTACCTCTCTTTGGGACTCCGCCTAAAAAGGATCCACCGCGCCCTCCGGTTCGAGCAGCGCCCCTGGATGGAGCCTTACATCCGGATGAACACAGAGCTCCGCAAAAGGGCCTCTAGCGACTTCGAGAAGGACCTCTACAAGCTGATGAACAATTCGGTCTTCGGCAAGACAATGGAGAACCTGCGCAAGCGCGTCGACGTCAAGCTCGTTCGGGCGCAAGAGGAAGACAAGCTCCGACGCCTCATCGCCAGCCCAGCCTTCGCCAGAGCCGTTATCTTCGATGACGACCTCACCGGCATCCAGATGCACAAGAGCCGCCTGCTGCTCAACCGGCCTGTCTACGTCGGCATGAGCATCCTGGACCTCTCCAAACACCTGATGTACGACTTCTATCACAACCGGCTTAAGACGGAGTACGGCGACCGCTGCCAGCTGCTGTACACAGACACGGACAGCCTGCTCCTCGAGATTCAGACCGAGGACGTTAACAAGGACATGGCTGAGCATGCTGACCTCTACGACACGTCGGACTACCCGAAGGACCACCCGCTATACAGCACGGTCAACAAGAAGGTCTTGGGGAAAAT
>JAHXIO010000014.1 GCA_025655595.1 Candidatus Thiodiazotropha sp. (ex Monitilora ramsayi) | reverse complement strand
AGACCTCATCCCAGATGATCACGCGAGGAATGTACTTCTGGTCCATCCTTTCTGGGGTCCACTCTCTCTGACCACTCCAGCGGAAGAAGCTGTGATAAGTCTGGGCCTTTACGCCTCTGCCTCTCATCTCTTTAGCCAACCGATGGGTCGGAGTGAACACAAGGGGGTCTCTGGAGCGAAACAGCTCAATCGCTCGCGTTGTTTTGCCACTGCCTCCTCCGCCGTTCAGGTAGGGCCACTGGTGCCGAGTCAGTGGGTCGTTGTAGTGCGGTGCAGTGCTAAGGTGGAGGTCTTTTCGATGCCTTTCGAACTCGGGCCTCGGGAAATAGGCTGTATGCTCCTGTGGCATGTACAGCCGTTCGCCCTTGTCACGCCACTTGGCTGGAGCTATAGGAGGCTGGCATTCTTCTTCCCCGCAGCTACACTTCTTCTTGCCAACGAAAGCACTTGCATGGGACAGAGCGCAGTTTTGTTCACATAGATGGAATCGATGGCCACCCACACTGCCTCATCTGGTGTGAACCTTGAAAGCACCGAGAGGAGGTTGATGTGGGCATATGCAAGCATGGAGGCCATGAGGTGGGCGTACTGGGGCTGTGACCCATCATAGTACTGAGAACATAGCCTAGAGGGCACCTTTCAGGTGCTCCAACCAGGTAGTCGAGCTCTCCTTTGTCAGTCACCAAGCGTTGGCTCAATCTTTTGCCATCGGCCTTGGATCCCTGGGTGAATTTCCCTATGATGCTGCAACCCTGATCACGGTTTTCCGGGAGCCAGACCTCGGTCTGTTTCTTGAAGGTTACGATGGCTTCACGGACTTTGAGAGTAGTTAGAAGAGTAGTTAGAAGGCCAGACTCTGTCAGGAAGGCAAGAAGTTGTGTTGGGGCCCAGCCATTCTCTGCGAAATGCTTCCCACACCAGGATAGGATGACGGGGTGGGCTTGGTCACTGAACTCCCATTGTTGGACCTGGGCAAACCCAGTGCCCGTGTCTGTGGGAGGAGTCCACTGATAGGCACCCGTGTCATGCGGTGGGTAGGGTGTCCGAAC
>JAHXIO010000023.1 GCA_025655595.1 Candidatus Thiodiazotropha sp. (ex Monitilora ramsayi) | reverse complement strand
CACATAACAAGGCGTTCATGCCGCAGTCCCTTCGGGCCTGCTGGGACCTCCGCAAGCTTACGCTTGCTCCGGCCCCATAACTTTGGCGTTATGTAGCTAGGTCATGGTAAAAGTGTTCATTGTAATTCTCGGTTCTCTTGCATCTTCAGCAATCGCGGACGATGAGGCTAAAATCCGAGGGACATTATCCTGGACTGAGACGCAATTTGCAGTTGTAACTGAGTGTAAAACGGGGGCGGAATACACGTTTGGTGTGATGGCCAGCGCGCCTTACTTCAAGCTCATTCAGGAGGCGGAGAAGTTGTCCAGTCAAGGGTCTGTAATGGTTACAGTTATTGGGTTGGTAGAAGTAGGGGATAAATCTACCATAAGAAATCCACAAGTATTAAAAGTTGAGTCAGGAACCTGCGAGAATGGCACTACATAACAAATCGCTCAAATCGGGGTGAACTAGCTCAACCGTTATGTACTCTAGAAAACTAATATTCGAAGGCCTGCTAATTGTCTTGCTGCTTGGACAGACAGCACAAGCTACTACACTACGTATTTTTGATATAGAGGTCGAACTACCAAAAAGCTGTGATATTCCTTCCTCACATATCATTTATGACAACTCTGCAACATTGTATTGTCATCCTAATGGGCCGTTATCATCATTCTTGGTAGGAATACAGCCATCTAGTGAATGCGAGATCTATGGTTCACCTAAGGATTTGGAGCGTGAGACAAAGTACTATTCATATGCTCTTGATACATCACAATCCAGTGTTAACTCACACTGGGTAATTTACACTGTTAATCAGCCAGATACCGGTGGGAATAAACAGATGTGGTTTTCAGCAATCTGGGATGACACGGCATGTATAACTGGGGTTACTGAAAATGTAGATATATTAAAAGAGTATTTCAGAGTAATTTGGGAGCAAGTACATAACAAAACATTACAGCGGACGCGCCGCTGAATGCAGCGTTATGCGTCATAGGTATCGCAATGAATATTCATGAGCAGGAAGTTCAAGAATTAACTGAACTTATGAGAACTGAGTGGAGCGACTTAAGT
>JAHXIO010000043.1 GCA_025655595.1 Candidatus Thiodiazotropha sp. (ex Monitilora ramsayi) | reverse complement strand
CCAGCGAAGGCGTGACAATCCAGATCACAAAAAAGGCAGAGGTGGCCGGCGCTTTGAACATCTATCTCTACATCATCATGGATGCCCAGCTTAACATTGAAGATGGCCGGTTCGTCTCAGCGATATACTGATCTCCTGCCGCGGACAGCTCATTCGGCGATAATATGCGGGCAGACGGGATGTGGTAAAACGGTTTTCATCCTGGATCTGCTCGAAGGCCCCTACCGAGGAGTCTTTCGTCACATCGTGGTCCTGTGCCCCACCATGCGGCACAACAAGACTTATCACCAGCGCACCTGGATTTGGACGGACCCTGAGGTTTACATTCATGACCCCGGTGAGCGGCTCCACGACTACTTGCGAGCGTTTTATGAGTGCTTTCAGGGCGAGCCGACCCTCTACCTTATCGACGACTGCGGTGCTACGAGGGCGTTGACAAGGAAAAAGGACATGCTCTCAGAGCTTGCGTTTAGTGGTCGCCATGCGGAGCAATCTGTCTGGGTCCTCACGCAAAAATTCAACGCTGTCCTTAAGGACCTCCGTGAGCAGACGCGGTGGGTAGCCCTCTTCCACTGCAAGGATCGAGACTCATTCGAAGACTGCCTGCGCGAGAATGATGTGGTCCCCTCGGAGGAAAGGGCATTGGTGCGGCAGCAGCTGGCCAAGACAAAACACGCTAAGCTCGTACTAAAGACGGACCAGCCTGCCGCTTATATGGTGTGCTGAGCAAAATGTTTAACGGTTATGAAGTAATACTGATCGCGGTGCTTGGCACGCAGCTGGTGCTACAACTGGCGCTGCTCTTTTTCATCGCTTGGCTTACATGGCTGTTTTGCAGAACTGTGTTCGGCGGCCTCCGACGCTGTTTTAGACAAGCCTGCCGACTCGTATATCGCGAAACAATGGACTGTGACGAACTGATCGATGGGTTGTTGTCTGAACACGACGCGGTTCCTGCGGCAGCTAGCGGAGAAAGGGTGGTGCCGGACCAGGAAGAGCCATCTCGACCAGCTCTGCACCGCGAAAGACTCGCCGCATTGGTAGCAGGAGGCCAAGCCAGGCAGTGCTTGGGGAAAGCATTTACTGTAGATCAGATTGACGCTCTGGACGATGCAGAAGTCGAGAAACTGTATGCCCGCTACGAGGC
>JAHXIO010000037.1 GCA_025655595.1 Candidatus Thiodiazotropha sp. (ex Monitilora ramsayi) | reverse complement strand
GGTGTAACTGCGGGAAATACATGTGCGTACCCTGCCTCCTGGAAGGAGAATGGCAGCCACCTGTAGCTCCAGCCAAGTGGCGTGACAAGGCCGAACGGCCGTACATGCCACAGGAGCATGCAGCCTATTTCCCGAGGCCCGAGTTCGAAAAGCAAGAAAAGAACCTCCCCCTCAGCACTGCGCCGCACTTCAACGACCCGCTGACTCGGCACCAGCTGAGCTACTTGAATGGCGGCGGGGGCAGCGGGAAAACTACAAGAGCGATCGAGCTGTTTCGCTCCAGAGACCCCCTTGTGTTTACTCCGACCCATCGGTTGGCTAAAGAGATGCGAGCGAGAGGCGTCAAGGCCCAGACTTACCACAGCTTCTTCCGCTGGAGCGGCCAGACCGAGTGGACTCCAGAAAGGATGGGCCAGAAGTTCATTCCCCGCGTTATCATCTGGGATGAGGTTTGCACCGTGCCCCGACCAATTCTGGAGACCTTTCTGGACTGGCTAGAGCAAAGAGGCGTCCAAGTCGTCTGCTGTGGTGACCAGGGTCAGCCACCCCCTATTGCGGGCGAGATGCCACATGACTGGCTGCAACAGCGGGCTGACTACCATGAAGAGGTTGAAGTTGACCACCGGGCAAAAGATCCAGTCCTCAAGACCCTGAAAAAGGCCATCCGCAACAAGCCTGACCGAGTCCAGTGCAGAGAAATGAGAAAAGCCCTGCCCGGTTGTCTGGGATGGGACCGATTTGTGGATGCATGGAAGCCTGGCGACCTCATATTGACCTCGCGCCAGAAGGTGCGTGACCAAGCACAAAGGCTTCTATTCCAAAAGCACAAGGAGCGCTTTCAAGGCACCCTTGTCCCTCTCTTGTACCACCCCAAGGACAGCCGGCAGCAGAACATACAAGTCACCATCCCAGGCACTAAACGCAGAGAAGAGCTCGTCTTGAACGACATTGTGGACGTCTCAATCGAAGCTGCAGAGGCAGATGACTGGCAGCTCGGCTATGCCCTCACGATCCATTCTAGTCAGGGGCTGACGATCCACGACCCACAAAAAGTCTGGATCATTGATGACTTCCTGCAATGGAGCAACCTAGCCTACCTCGCGGTGTCGCGAGTGGAGTATATGCACCAGCTCGAACGAGTCGTCTGACCCTGACAGGAGGGTTCTGGGGTCAATCAACTCACCTAGCAGCAACTCCGCAAGGCCATCACGAAGAAACTGATGGACTCATTGGGTTCAACCTGAAAGTCAACCACATCCTGCAGC
>JAHXIO010000044.1 GCA_025655595.1 Candidatus Thiodiazotropha sp. (ex Monitilora ramsayi) | reverse complement strand
GGAAGCCTCCCCCTCTAAAGTGGACGCCTTCATTGTTGTCATCTTATAGTGCCATTCTTTCATATTCATCTGGAACTTTGAATCCTAGCGAACCATGTAATCGATTGCAGTTATAGTATTCATCCATATACCAGCACAGCGTCATTCGTAATTCTTGTACTGATTCGAACTCTACACGTTTAAAACACTCTGTTTTCATAGTCTGGAAGAATGACTCCACATACACATTGTCATTCATACACCCTGGTCTATTCATGCTTGGCTTAATACCCAGTTTACTTAGCTGACTCTGGTAAATATTCGCACCATACTCCGATCCACGGTCACTATGAAAAATTAGCTCTTCTCCTATTCGCCTACTCGTCACAGCCTTGTTCAAAGCCGACAGAGTCAAAGCAACTGTTCTGCTTCCCGATAATTCCCACCCAACAACCTTCCGAGAATACAGGTCAAGTATCACCGCCAAGTATTGCCATGTACCATTGACTTTTAAATACGTCACATCCCCAGCCCATTGTTGGTTGGGCTTTGTCGGTTTACCCTTTTCACGCTGTATATTTTGCACTTTGTTGCAGGGATTCTCTGGCAATGGCTTTCTACGATAGATCCGCCCCGCCTTTCCAACAAATCCATACTCTCTAATCAACCGCTCAACTCGCTTATGGTTAATACTCTCTCCTTGCCGTCTGAGTTGCGCATGAATACGAGGACTACCATAATTGCCATCATGCTCGATAAATATCTCCTTTATCTTTCGAACGATACGCTCATTTTCAATATCTCTCGGGGTTTTACTTCGATTCACCCATTTATAATATCCCTGTGGCGAAACCCCTAGCTGGTGGCATAAGTATCTGACGCCAAAAACAGAACAGTGATCAGCTATAAATCCGAATCTTTCTGTTTTTGTACCTTCAGATACTCTTCCCACTTTTTTAGGAAGTCATTCTCCTTTTTGAGCTTTTCTACTTCCTTCCTAAGCTGTTTCAATTCCCTTTCATCTGATTTTTGTTTTGATGAAGATGGTTTGGTCATACTTATTCTTCTACTAGGCTGCTCTACCAGTTGACCCTCACGATGCTCCTGGCGCCAGCGATACACCATTACTGGATGCAATCCCAGTACCTCGGCGATTGTTATCGTATCAACATCGAGTTGATCGGTCAGTGCCACTACTTTTACCTTATATTCTGTTGAGTACTCTACTACTCGTTCACTACTTAATATTCTTGCCATTTCTACACCTACTTTATTGATAAAGTAGGCGTCTACCTAGAGGGGGAAGGTTTC
>JAHXIO010000047.1 GCA_025655595.1 Candidatus Thiodiazotropha sp. (ex Monitilora ramsayi) | reverse complement strand
ACCCTAAATATCTCCCAAACGGTAAGGGTTAGGAATAAATAATTTACAGTTGTGAAAAGCCCTAATCAAGGGTAATAGAATGAGCTAAAGTTTGTTTTCTCAACTGTTCCAAAAGCGGTCCTGTGGGCGACAGAATTTACCCCAGGCCCGTTTTTCTAATTTTCGAGATTTTGCCTTCCGGCCTCATCCAGGGCTGGGGTGCAAATTTTGGGACTGGCAGGCAGTAAATGCTTTTGTTGAAACATACTATTCATGCGCTAAGTAACGGGGTGTAGTTTGATGAGCTAGGACACCAATAAATGCCAGAAAAGGGCGATACTGCTTCCCGCCCCCCTTTTCAGCCAGACCCGGCTGTGACCTACTTTCGGATTTTAGCTTTTTCTGAGCTTAAATCTTGATGGACTTCATTGGCAATGGTCTCGTTATGTAGGTAGTAACACGACAGGGCTATTTCAGCCAAAGGATTTGGAGTTTTAGGCAGTATTTGGATGCTACAGCCGGTTAGGTCGAAATTAGGTCAAAATAGCGCGTATTTTGCCTTTTGCGCCATTTTTGAAACATTTAACCCTAAATAACTCCCTAACGGTAAAGGTTAGGAATAAATAATTTACAGTTTTGAAAAGCCCGAATCAAGCGTAATCGAATGATATATCGTTTGTTTTCCTGCCGGCTTTGAGGGCGACTACGGGGCTGGCAAACTGGATGGCGGGCTTGAGCGGTCGCTTCGCGACCACGCCCTAAAAAGGGCCTCACACCCTCTCGAATTAGACGAATTCGTCCCGTACTTATTTTGGCTAAAATGTACCATTCATTTGCAAAGTAACGGGGTACAGTTTGATGAGCTAGGCCACGGACAAATGCCGGAAAATGGCGATACTGCTTCCCCACCCCCCGTTTCAGCAAGACCCGGCTGTGACCTACTTTCGGATTTTAGCTTTTTCATAGCTTAAATCATGATGGATTTCATTGGAAATGGTCTCGTTATGTAGGTAGTAACACAACAAGGCTATTTCAGGCAAAAGGTGTGGAGTTTTAGGCAGTATTGGGATGCTACAGCCGGAAATTAGGTCAAAATAGCGCGTATTTTGCCTTTTCCGCCATTTTTGAGACCTTTAACCCTAAATATCTCCCAAACGGTAAGGGTTAGGAATAAATAATTTACAATTGTGAAAAGCCCTAATCAAGCGTAATCAAATGAGCTAAAGTTTGTTTTCTCAACCCCAAGGACATGGGGTGATCTCTGAATTTGAGATATTCCAAAGCGTTTTCGTGTTATAACCAGAGGACAATAATCGTCCACGCCAGCTTGAGATTTGGGGTTTGGGCTCTGGGTGCCCTCACCCTCATGGTAGGAATTTTCAAGGTGGCTTTCTAGGCT
>JAHXIO010000046.1 GCA_025655595.1 Candidatus Thiodiazotropha sp. (ex Monitilora ramsayi) | reverse complement strand
AAGATTGCATGAGGGTAGCTCTGTGTTTGCGGCGCGAGCGACGCGCGCGGCGAAGCCGTCCGAGGCTTTGTTTTATGTCGCTTTGCAACGTCACACTCCCAAGCCTCTACGACTGTGTAACCAGCGGCCCGGAGCTTTCTTGTTCGCTCCAAGGTCGCCTGATAGCATTGTTCGCGTGTTCGCTCTTGTGAGATGATTCTATCTCGATCGTCTGAGTAGCAAGTTGGGCATCCGTGCCAGTGGCATCCGTGGAACTGAAACACTGTCTTCGTGACGGAGTCGTAGCCGTCCACTGGAGCGCCCTCGAGCCACCTCTCACCGCCATGCCCGCACTTAGCGTGATGGATGTGAATCCTCCTTTCTCGGGCTTCCGATTCAAGCCATCGAAGAGAGATAGCGGCCACGAATTTGTCAGGGTAGAAGGCTTTCTCGTAAGTTGTCCGGGGTGCTTCTACCGCCTCGTTTGGGCAGGTGATAACAGTCTTGCCTTGAGCGCAGGTTTTCGTGTGACGCTGAAGGTGTGTGGCTTGTGTGAAGCGACCCCTACAGTGTCCGCAGACGTATGTCTTGGCTATCCGCGTGATATCTTTGATGACAAACGCGTGGCCGTCGTAAATCCCAATTGTTAGCACATCCTTCAGCGTAGCCGCTGGATGGCGTCTAAGGTGCCACATCACTTCTCCATCCGCATCGCGCTCTGGCTCATACATTCGGATACCAAACCAATCCGAGACGGGTTTCCCCTGATTGAAATGTCTTTCAACCCGATCTAGTTGGTCCAAGGATGTTTTTTGGCAGTCCGTTGGAGCAGCTGGGAGTTCGTAGAAACTCTTAGCAAGCTCTCGAGCTGCTTGCGTGCTTCGATCCGGTCGGACCCCACGGTGTATTGCAATACATCGCCAAAGGCAGAGATTGTCTCTGTAAGTGTCGATAGCTATCATATTTCGACCGTGCGCCAGATTGCGCAACCAGTCTGGTAGCGGCCCGGTGCCCACCAATGGTTGACGATCTAGCACCACTTTTACATCGACACTAACAAAGCGCTCAAATACCCACTTTGTGTCAGGACGATCAATGGCATCTGGGTCCAACCGTTGCTTCTCACGGTCGTGTAACCAAGCCTCTGCCTCGTCCAACTGGTTGAGCCAAGGTGACCCGCCGGGGAGGTTCTTATAAAACTCTATGGTCTTGTGTTCCTCCACGTGACGAATCTCGTAGCTATACATGTAGCGCAAATAGAAGGCCGTGGTAACCCGTTGCCGGAGCTTAGCCATAATGCCAGAAGCGATATCGGTTTTAAGATGCTCAGTAAATCGCCATCGAATGAAACGCCGCCCTTTCACCTCACCCACCTCCTCAGCATCAAATAGCGTCTGAAGCTCTTTTTGATAGACTTTATGAACGCTATTTTGAGGGGGTATAGGGTCGAACTCCTCAAGAAGGGCATTCCTTTGC
>JAHXIO010000036.1 GCA_025655595.1 Candidatus Thiodiazotropha sp. (ex Monitilora ramsayi) | reverse complement strand
GGTAAATCGGTTTTCATCCTGGATCTGCTCGAAGGCCCCTACCGAGGGGTCTTTCGACACATCGTGGTCCTGTGCCCCACCATGCGGCACAACAAGACTTATCACCAGCGCACCTGGATTTGGACGGACCCTGAGGTCTACATTCATGACCCCGGTGAGCGCATTCACGATTATTTGCGAGCGTTTGTCCAGTTGTTCCAGGGCGAGCCAACTCTATACATCATAGACGACTGCTCGGCTACGAAGGCGCTGACAAAGAAGAAGGACATGCTCTCAGAATTAGCTTTTAGTGGCCGCCATGCGGAGCAATCTGTCTGGGTCCTCTCACAAAAATATAACTCTGTCCTGAAAGACTTGCGCGAGCAGACGCGCTGGGTCTGTTTGTTCCACTGCAAGGATCGTGACTCATTCGTGGACTGCCTGCGTGAAAATGACGTGATCCCCACTCGAGAAGAGCGGGCGTTGGTGCGGCAGCAGCTGGCCGAGACAAAACATGCTAAGCTTCTGTTGAAGACTGATCAACCTGCTGCTTACATGGTGTGTTAAGTTTGCTAGCAAACATGTTTAGCATCTGCGAAGGGCTGCTGATCGCTGTGCTTTGCATGCAGCTGGTGCTGCTGTTTTTCATTGCTCGACAATTCGCACACTTCAGCAGCTGTGTCAGCGGCCTTCGACACTATATTAGACAGGTCCGCCGACTCGCAATAGCAGCAGTGGGCAAAATGGACTGCGATGAACTGATTGATGGGCTGCTGGCTGCGCAGGACAGCGGAGGAGAACCGGTAGCGACCCAGGATCAGGAAGAACCGTCTCGGTCGCGGGGGCCGTCGGAACGTGCTCAAGCGCAGCGCGAAAGGCTCGCTGCATTGGTAGCGGGAGGCAAAGCCAAACAGTTCTTGGGAAACGCAGCTGGAACAGCCACCGTAGATCAGATTGACGCTCTGGACGATGCAGAAATCGAGAAACTGTATGCCCGCTACGAGGCGAGGCTAGGCGCGGCGATGACGAAGACCCTGGGCTCTGCAGCGCTCCAGCTTTATGCGGGTGTGGCATCCATGTTTCTCCCCATCCCGGCCGAAAACCAGCCGGCGCTTATTGCTGACCTTAAGGGTGACGTGTTTGTTGAGCACGCGCTTAGCTCGGCTACCTGCGAGCTCTACCACCGCTATGGCATGTTCTTAGCACCGCTTACCGCTGCGCTTACCACCATGAAGCACTGTCAATTTGGACATCGATGCCCTGTTCGTGTGACAAACAATGACGGAGAACCCACAGAACACGCAAGCGCTGGAGAACCCACCACCCAGTGAGACCGAGCCAGCGCAAGCACAGAGTACCGGGATAGCCGCTGCAAGCGCTGAAAGAGTGACGGGCGCCCCGCTAAAGAATCCGAAGAAAGTGGCGGCTGGGCGTGCCGGCGCTGCAGCCAGAAAGGCCAAGCAAGAACGACTCCTCGAAGAGCTTCGGGCAGCTAAGGAATCATTTCGTGCAGGAGAGGCCAGTATTCCTCTTCCAAAGG
>JAHXIO010000015.1 GCA_025655595.1 Candidatus Thiodiazotropha sp. (ex Monitilora ramsayi) | reverse complement strand
ACTTCTGCGAGCGCTGCCTTCACGGCTACACAAGGGAGGACCTGCTAGAGGCCCACAAACCAGAATGCCGGGGAATCGGGCAGACCGCAGTCCGGGTGGAGATGCCAGAAGAGGGCAAGAACAAGCTCACCTTCCAGAACCACCACAAGCAGCTCCCGGCCCCTTATATCATCTACGCCGATTTCGAGGCACTGACCACAAAAATCGAGGGCCCCATGCTCGACCCATCAGAGAGCAACACCCAGAAAACACAACACCATGAGGCCTGCAGTTACTGCTACATCGTTGTGCGATGTGATGGGCAGACTGAGCCTCCTGTGGAGTATAGAGGGCCCAACGCAGCCGAGCACTTTCTCTTAACACTCCAGGAAGAAGAGCAGAAGATCAAGACAGTGCTGGCCAACCCCAAAGCCATGCGGATGGCTCGAGAGGATTGGCAAGCCTATAATACTGCTACAACCTGTCACGTGTGTAGTAAGGACCTAGATGGCGACTCCGTTCGCGACCATTGTCACATCACAGGGCAATACCGAGGTGCTGCCCACAATGCCTGCAACCTCAAGCTGCGGTTGAACCCAAAAACCACCACGATCCCAGTGGTCTTTCACAACCTGCGGGGCTACGACTCTCACCTGCTAATGCAGGCAATCTCGAAGGTGGAGGGGAAGGTGACCTGCATCCCCAACAACACGGAGAAGTACATCTCCTTCTCCTTGGGACAGCTTCGATTCATTGACAGTGCCCAATTCCTGATGGCATCTCTGAACAGGCTTGTCTCTGCCACCAGACCAGAATCTTTCCAGATCACAGCCAGGTATGAACCAGATGGAGATAAGAGGAACTTGTTGCTGCGAAAGGGTGTATACCCTTACGAGTACATGGACTCCTGGGAGCGATTCGCAGAGACCCAGCTCCCACCAAAGGTAGCCTTCTATAGCAAGCTGTCCGATGAGCACATCAGTGATGAAGACTACGCCCACGCTCACAAAATCTGGAAGGCCTGTGGCTGCACAACCCTGGGGGACTACCATGACCTCTACAACCGCACCGATGTCCTACTGCTGGCAGATGTCTTCGAGACCTTCCGGAAGACCTGCCTCAGGCAGTACGGCCTAGACCCTGCTCACTATTACACCAGCCCGAACCTTTCATGGGACGCCCTGCTTAAGAAGACAGGTGTTGAGCTGGAGCTGCTCACAGACTACGACCAGCACCTATTCATCGAGAAGGGCTTGCGTGGGGGCGTCTGCATGACCTCAAAGCGCTATGCAAGGGCTAATAACTCTAGGGTTGAAGGCTATGACCCGGAAAAGCCGAACAGCCACATCCTCTACCTGGATGCGAACAACCTCTACGGCTGGGCAATGAGCCAGCCTTTGCCCACGGGCGCCTTCCGGTGGGTGGATTGTAGCGGAGCTGCGGGTGACAAGCTTGCTGCGAGCATTCCAGAGCATTCGGTTGACAGCCCAGAGGGCTACGTCCTGGAGGTGGATCTTGAATACCCGAAGGAGCTACATGAGGCACACAATGCCTATCCACTGGCACCGGAGCGCATGGTGGCCCAGAAGGAGTGGATGTCAGAGTACCAGCACAATCTCCTTGGCGTTGGGGTGGCGCCTACCGAGGTTGAAAAGCTGGTCCCTAACCTCTACGACAAGGAACGCTACGTACTCCACTACCGCAACCTGCAGCTCTACCTATCGCTGGGCATGCGCCTGAAAACGATTCACCGCGCTCTCTCCTTTGCCCAGAGCCCCTGGATGGAACCGTACATCCGGATGAATACAGAGCTCCGCAAAAAGGCCACTAGTAGCTTTGAAAAGGACCTCTACAAGCTGATGAATAATTCAGTCTTTG
>JAHXIO010000013.1 GCA_025655595.1 Candidatus Thiodiazotropha sp. (ex Monitilora ramsayi) | reverse complement strand
GGGACTGTTAGCCGGTAGCCGCCTCCGCTGCACCGCGCTCACTGCCCTGGGGTTCCATCGCCGGCATCTCCGCCGCCGTCTTCTCACCCGGAATGAAGAAACTCCAGATGTAGACCACCAGGCCGCCCAGGAACACCACGCCCGCAAAGAAGCGCAGCCAGTAGAACAGCGCAATCTTGTCCTGTACCACCAGGAACGACAGCGGCGTGTCGCTGAAGCGCTGCAGATAGACCTGCAGGATGCCCGCGCCGGTCAGGAACAGCGTGATGAACACGATCGACACCGTCATCAGCCAGAACGCCCACATCTCCACTACCTGCGCCTTCTCGCTGTTGGCCTCGCGGCCCCGCAGAATCGGTACCGCGTAGCTGATAATCGCCAGGTTGATCATGACATAGGCGCCGTAGAAGGCCATGTGACCGTGCGCCGCGGTGATCTGCGTGCCGTGGGTATAGTAGTTCACCGGCGCCAGGGTGTGCAGAAAGCCCCACACGCCCGCACCGAGAAACGCCATTACCGCCGTACCCAAGGCCCACAGGGTCGCTGCCTTGTTGGGATGGTTACGACGACGCTTGTTCACCATGTTGAAGGCAAAGACCGTCATCATGAAGAACGGAATCGGCTCCAGGGCGGAGAACACCGAGCCCCACCACTGCCAGTACTCCGGCGTACCGATCCAGTAGTAGTGATGGCCCGTGCCGATAATACCCGTGATCAGGGTCATGGCGATGATGATATAGAGCCACTTCTCGATGATCTCCCGATCCACACCCGTCACCTTGATCAGCACGAAGGCGAGGATGGCGCCGAGGATCAGCTCCCACACGCCCTCCACCCACAGGTGAACCGTCCACCACCACCAGAACTTGTCCATCACCAGGTTGACCGGGTTGAAAAACGAGAACAGGAAGAAGACGGCCAGTCCGACCAGACCCATCAGCAGCACCAGGCTCACCACCGTCTTGCGACCCTTGAGGATCGTCATGCCGATGTTGAACAGAAACGCCAGTGCCACTACCACGATACCCAGCTTGGTGATCGTCGGCTGCTCCAGGAACTCCCGGCCCATGGTCGGCAGCAGGTCGTTACCCGTGATCTCCGCCAGCGTCGCATAGGGCACCAGCAGGTAGCCGGCCACCGTCAGCGCGGCAGCCACCAAAAAGACCCAGAAGGTCAGTGTCGCCAGCCACGGCATGTGCAACTCGGTCTCCGACTCTTCCGGCACCAGGTAGTAGGCCGCACCCATAAAACCCATCAGCAACCACACGATCAGGGCGTTGGTGTGCACCATGCGCGCAACGTTGAACGGGATCTCGGGGAACAGAAAGTCTCCCCATACATACTGCAGGCCGATGATCAGGCCAAACAGAATCTGTGCCACAAACAGGCCAATGGCTGCGATAAAGTAGGGCATCGCCACCGCCTGGGATTGATATTTGAACGTCATTTTCGTCTCCTCAGCTTGTCTCTACTCTCTCAGCACCCTTAACCCTGAATGTTCGGCGGCCAGTTGGCCGTGTCGATCTCAGAGGTGTACTGCAGAAACTCGGCGATCGCCGCCAGTTCCTCGTCGCTCAGATTGAACTGCGGCATGCTACGACGTCCCTCTATTCCCCCCTTCGGACGCCCCTTGATGAAGGCCATGATCGCCTCCTTGCTGCCGCCGAATCGCTGATAGACATTGCCCAGCTCTGGCGCAAAATAGGCCCCTTCGCCCAGCAGGGTATGACAGCCAATACAGTTATTGTCCTCCCACACCTTCTTGCCCAGGGCAATCATCTGCCCCCGCTCCGTGGCCGGGTCCAACGCCGCACGCTGATCCCGCTCCGGTAGCGCCAGATGCGTGTCAAACGTCAACGCCAAAAACAGTAAAAAGAAAAACGCCGTACCCCCGTAAAAGATGTTCCGCGACATCTCTTTCGTGAACGTTTGTGCCATCACTCTCCTCCCAAGCTTTTCGTGATTTGGTCCCGGCTATTAGAAAGCAGTCCAACCCCAAAACCTTGATATGAGTCAAA
>JAHXIO010000035.1 GCA_025655595.1 Candidatus Thiodiazotropha sp. (ex Monitilora ramsayi) | reverse complement strand
GCATGCCCCACCCCCTTCACTTCATAAAAGGCCGTATATCTAAAAACTGTTGAGATCCCCACCCCTAAACCCTATATATTCTTGTTCCTTATGATAAGACTCATTCAGTGACCTACACTGGGATTCCCCCTGGGGTATGCCCCACCCCCTTCACTTCATAAAAGGTCTAATATCTCAGAAACCATTCAGATCTCCACCCCTAAACCATATATATTCTGGTTCCTTATGATAAGATGTAGCCAGTAAAACCAACCTGGGTTCCTCTGGGCTATGACCGGGGCTCCCCGGGGGCATGCCCCACCCCTGATGCAAACAGTGCAGACCCTGATCAGACTGTGCTTTCAGGAGCAGTAGGTAAACAGTGCAGACTCTGATCAGACTCCTCCTTCAGGAGCAGTTGGCCTGGCTACCAACGGGCGTATATTGCACCGCTTGCGGAGCTCTTGTTAATTGCATATTACGGTGTGCCGTTGGGCTTATAGCGGTCTCCCTGAAAGATGGCAATCTACAAAAACGCGATGGTAAGATGGCGGTAGTGCGATAACAAAATGACCATAGACAATGGTAAGATAGCGATGCGTGATAGCAAGATGGAAAATCGCGCATCGCCTTCTTACCATCACCATCTTACCATTGTGCATCGGCATCTTACCAGTCGCGTACCGCCAACTTACCACCGTACATCTTCATCTTTACATCGATCATCGTCATCTTAGAGTAATGGCGATGCTCGATAGTAAGATGGTTATGGACTATGGTAAGGTGTTGCGCGATACCAAAAAGTAAGATGGCGATGCGCAATATTAACACTGCGATGAAAAATATGGCACATCGCGCATCGCCATCCTACCATCGTCCTCGTTTTATTGCTTATTGCGCATCGTTTTCCAACCGAGCTTGAGCAGATCAGATGTTCAGACAACACGCCCTTCTGTCAATCCGCACGAACTCAACCTTGACGGGATGGAGTGGGTCGGACCCCATCGAATGATAAGAGTCGAGTCATTCCGTCGGCAACGCAGACAGCAGAGATACAAACTCCAAAATAACCCATGGCACTGTATGTGGGCACATCGCCGGCTGGTTTTTGTCGCATTGTGAGACTTGACCTTGTGAAGGATGAGTGGGTCGGACCCCTAGTCTGGTGGTCTGATGCGTTCTTCGTTCCATAGCGAACGCATCGGTGTGCCAAAGGCAGAGAGCCGATTTGCCCCATAAGCTGTATGTTGGCCAGTTTTTGGCTAGGGTTTGTGACCTTCAGAGTCGGTCAATCCGGACTCGACCTGTGTACGTGGAGCAAATCGGACACCTTGTCTGGTAGAATGCATTCTTCCGTCAAGAACATTCTAGTATTCTGACAGCCGAGGAACAAACTGGGAGACTGCGACACTGCTTGTGGTTCCAGATACGGCTAGTAGGTTTCGCGTTCTGAGTCAATCCGCATTAACTAGAGTGGGTCGGACTCCCAAGTGCGTGGTAGAAGTCCTTCCGTCGGCTTTGGTATGCCACTGACACTGTATTTTGGCCAATATCCAGCTGGTTTTTCTTGCACCTTGTCCGGTAGGCTTAATTTGGCAAGCCGACGACAGAGGTCCAGAACTCGACCTGGTGAGGTTGGATTGGGTTGGATCCCTCGTCAGGTGATGAACCAATCACCGAGACTACTAGTATTACGATATGTCGACGGCTGCGGGCCATACACTAACACTATCTGTGGTTCCAGATCTGGTTTGTCATCGTCGCTTACGGAGTCAATCCGCCCGGACCCGGCCTAGTGGTTGTTGGAGTAGTTCGGACGGCCAGTCTGAAGGTATGAGTTGGCCCATTGGTAATGCTCTGGTATGCGGAAGCCCGAAATGCCTCTGACACCATATTTGCATCCATTTCTAGTTCGTTATTTGGCGGCTGATATACATTCTCCAGGTCTGTTTTACGGAAAGCCGTCGCTGTACCGGTTTATTCAAGACGGAACGACTCCATTTGACGAGGGATTCGACACTCTGCAACACTCACAAAGTCGAGTTCGTGGGGGG
>JAHXIO010000042.1 GCA_025655595.1 Candidatus Thiodiazotropha sp. (ex Monitilora ramsayi) | reverse complement strand
TGGCAATGGATGCTTGCCTATATCGCGACACTGATGATCAGTAGTGCGGTACTGTTGATGGTGCGTGGAGAGAAACAGCGGATTGTCGAAAATATCCGGGTATTTGTTCTGTTCCTGCGAAAGCGCGATCTCAAGAGCTACCTGCAGAATAAGCGACAGGCACTGGAAAAGGAGTTGGCCAAAATGGTCAGAATAGCCAATCGACTCTCAAACCACTGAACGAAATCCATCACGATCAGATGAAAAGACTGAAATATCTATTTACTACGCTTTTATTGTTATTACCTACACTCACTCCGGCAGACCAGGGCGAGGGCGATTGCGCCATACTTCTGCACGGCATGGGGCGCACCTCCATGTCGATGGGTGCAATCGAGGATGCCTTGATCGCGCAGGGTTATACGGTATGGAATGAAGGTTACCCGAGCCTGACCCAGAGCCTGGAGGAGTTCGCCACGCCGATGATGGAATCGGCCATCACATACTGTCGTGACAACCAGGCTCCATCTATCCATTTCGTCACACACTCCCTCGGCGGCATTATCGTGAGGTATTACCTGCAGAATCATCAGATAGACAATTTGGGTCGCATCGTGATGTTGGCGCCACCCAACAAAGGCAGCGAAGTCGCAGACGGGATGAAAGACGGTTTTTTCTATCAGACAATCATGGGGCCCAATGCCCAGGTCCTGGGCACGGATGAGAACAGCCTGCCCAACCGTCTTAAACCTATAGACGGTGAAATTGGGATAATAGCCGGAGAGGCAGACGGCGAGCCCTGGTTTCTGCCGGAAATACCCGGCGCCGATGACGGCAAGGTTGCTGTCGAGCGTACCAAACTGCCGGAGATGAAGGATTTCCTACGGGTGAAATCAGGCCACACTTTTATTATGCGGGATGATGAGGTGATTCGTCAGATTCTCCATTTTTTACAGAATGGCTTTTTTGATAAAAAGCGTGAGCTGAGCGAATGAGTATTAATCAGATCGAATCTCAAACAATTAATCGGGAACAGAGCGGATTTCCGATTGAGGCGCGTTCTTTTATTTTTGAACATGGCGGGATTCTGATCGCGGTGTGAGTAAATAATAATGAAAATGACGGGATGCTGATTGAGGATTACGAGTAAATTTACCTGGCTCACGTCCAAAATCTTCTCGACGTTGACTAAATTTTAGTCAATGCCGAGTTGAAACGATCTCGTTATCCGGGCTTTTTATCCCGTCGGTTTCAAAAAACACCGGTCGAACCTCGAAAATAGTCTTGTGACCCAGTTAAAAGATCTCACGATTTTCGAAAAGCTTCCCATGCGTTTCAAAAATCATCGAGAGAGGCACCAAAAACTATCCGTGAGGCTCAAAAAAAGCTCCATAAAGCAGGAAAAAGGGGTGCTGGGGTTATCAATCCGGTTCGTGTAGTACCGCCAGATGCAGGCCGGCCGGTTAATACACCGGCCGGAGGTACGATAATCAGGCTTCGGCTTCCGCAGGCATCTGAACGCCCTTGCCACGGAACCGGTTACCCAAGACCGATCACAGGTCTTCGAGTCCGGTGACCCCTTTGGTGATCTTCGCATAGGCGTAATTGTCCAGCGCGGTGGTGTAAGCGTCACTGCCCACTGCCATAAGTGTGCCGTCGACGAGAGGTTATGGGATTTATCCGATGTCATCATGACCGCCTGTGGACCGGCATAGGGTAGCGGGTTCCATGAAAATTACAAAAAAGAAAATCAACTATGCACGCAATACAACGCAATTGAGACTATGGGGATCCACCGAAAAACCTAGTAATTCACTTCTCTAAAAGTGGCTGTGTAGGAAAAAGACTACAGACAGGCTCCGTTTATTCTGGCATCTTCTAAGTTTATTCTGAAAATTCTCAGATAATCAGAAGCATGGAGGACTTCTTATGCATATAAAAAAGGTTGCCAGTCAATATTGCCATGAGAACATAGTGAGAACAATATGCAATATAAGTCAATATTTGTGCCAGCGGCATAACACATTATTCGTGCCAGCAATATAGTCAACTGTTATGCGTCATAGGTATCGCAATGAATATTCATGAGCAGGAAGTTCAAGAATTAACTGAACTTATGAGAACTGAGTGGAGCGACTTAAGT
>JAHXIO010000029.1 GCA_025655595.1 Candidatus Thiodiazotropha sp. (ex Monitilora ramsayi) | reverse complement strand
CGCATAACAAGTTGCTCAAGTACACTCCGGGCCTTCGGCCCTCCGCGGGACAGCCTACACTGCGTTTCGGCTGCCCCTTAGCAAGGCGTTAACTGTCTATGAGATTCCGAGAAGAATTAGAGAAAAAGTGGAGAGTCACCATAGCCTTATTAAGTGAAGCTCGTGGCTTTCTTTGTGAATGCCAGGGTGTTGGCAAGTACATAGCCGAATACGATGAATACCTCGACCACAATGAACTTGAGCTAGCACTAGACATGCTAGAGGAGGCCGCACTTGAAGCAACTAGCAAGCCTCCCCAAAAGGTTTGGTCAAAGCTAAAAGAAGCGGCAGAATCAATGGGTTTAGAAGATCGCTGTGAATTCTATGACCAGCAAATACGAAACAGTTAACAAGGCCAGCCAGAGGGACCAAAAAACCGCCGCTTCGCTCTGGTTTTTTGTCCCCTGCTGGCGGCGTTATGCCCTATAAGAATGGACACTGAGAAGCTTAATAGAACAGCGGAATATGTTTCTGTTGCTCTTGCTAATAAAGAATACAAACTAATAGAGAAATTCACGCGTGGGATACGCTTAAGTGCAGAAGATATTGAAGAAGCGATTGATGAATATGGGAGAACCGTCACGTCATTGCCATCGGAAGGTTATACGAATCTAGATGTGGTTGAAGTTGCCTCATCCAATCCAAAGGAGTGGAGTGTCTATATCCCTGTATATACGAAGGAAGAAGGGCTATCTGATCTTACATTGGAGGTTACAATGCGGGAATCAACATCGGAACTGTTCGAAGTAGAGCTGGATAATTTACATGTGCTATAGGCATAACAAGAAAATCATGCCGTTCGCTGTGCTCACTCGGACGCTTCGCCTACGTCTCAGCGCCGCATATTTAGAACGTTATGCCCAATAAGCTATGAGCAAGTTATTGAAAGGAGTCACCATCTTTGCGCTAGGCGTAGTATTCGGAGCAGTTGTCCTCACGCTTTTCACGGGCAGCGCATGGCGGTTGCTTGCTTACTCCGAATTGGATAACACCAAACACAATGGTCAATGGATGTACGAGTTCGGCCAGTTGCATGAAACGTCCACTGATCAGCAGCTACGAGATGCAATTGCTTTGGGTCTAACCAGCTACCACGCTTCAATAGCTGAAAGCTGGCTACAACGGGTTGATGAAACAGCTGCTCGTGAAAATGTTGCTCAGTTACTAAGCCAATGGGAAAATCACCTCCGAGCACACCCGCATGAGGCATGCTCCACTGTTCCACCCGAAGAGCAATTGGATTGTCATTATAAACGGGCAAATGTTGGCAATTCAGATGAACGTTTGAAAAAATTCATGGCGGCAATCAATGAGTAAGGCGCAAGGCATAACAAGTAGCTCCACCGGACAAAATACTCGCTACACTCGCATTTTACGGTGAGCTAGGCGTTAGTCAATCAAATGGAAAGTTACGAGGTCGAGGTTGAGGAAATAGAAAGGCTATTTGAGGACGGCGACTTAGACGCCCTCAAACAGTTACTACCGCCGTTGCTGGAAAAGAAGGTTCCTGCGGCTATTCGTATCAATGCTTCATTCTTCGATGCAGATACGCCGGAAGAAGTCTGCGATCAGATTTATGTCGAAGGGATGTTTGAAGCGGCTGAATTAAACGATCAAAAAGCAAGGTATCAAGTTGGTGTTTTTTATGATTATGGCGAGTACGGGATACCGCAAGACAAAAGCAAGGCTTCAGAAATATTCAAAGAATTGGCAGAAGAAGGTGATCCCCATTGCATGTGGATACATGCTTGCGAGCTGCTTTGGGGGCGAGGATCATATCCACAATCAATAGAAAAAGGGCTGGAGTTTCTCGAAAGCGCAATTGAAAAAGGCTCAGCAGAAGCGTGCATTACCAAAGCACGTTTATACAAAGAGCAAGAATTTGGCTTCTCCACTGATGAGCGGGAAGTTTTAAGGCTGCGCAAGCTCGCACAAGAATATGATGACACAACCTTCGATCCATATGCCTAACAAGGCAATCAAGTCGCGCCTTCGGCGCTGGGACGTCGGCTTCGCCGCCGCACCTTATTACGGGCGTTATGTGTAAGAACAATGGACGGGGAACTTTTCAAACTAATCGAGGCATTTAACTCAGCTCAAAGAAAATCAGTGGAAGTGCTCGA
>JAHXIO010000020.1 GCA_025655595.1 Candidatus Thiodiazotropha sp. (ex Monitilora ramsayi) | reverse complement strand
TGGTCCTACCCACAAAAAGTAGACATCCTAACTAAGCAGCAACTGCTGCCATCCTCTCAAACTCAGCTGGACTGACATAGCCGATTGCTGAGTGCCTGCGTAGACGGTTATAAAACACCTCAATGTACTCAAAGATACCGGACTTAGCCTCGCTTATCGATTCAAATTGCTCGGCATAAATAAGCTCGACTTTCAATCGACTGAAAAATGACTCCATCGGCGCATTGTCCCAACAATTGCCTTTACGACTCATGCTCGGCTTGCAACCCTTTCGCTTCATATAGTCAATATACTTCTGTGACCGATACTGCACTCCCCGGTCTGAGTGGATGATCAAGCCAGGTGCGATCTCTCGCCGCTCAAAAGCCATCGACAGGGCATCCATTACGAGCTGCTCAGTCATCGAAGTATCCAAAGCCCACCCGACAATACTCCGCGAGTAGAGATCCATCACCGTCGCCAGATAGAGCCATTGCTCCTCTACCCAGATATAAGTGATGTCCGTGGCCCACTTTTCATTCGGCCTATTGGCTCCAAACTCACGCCACAGCAGATTGTCTGACACGTTATGCTGGGTCAACGCATGACTACCGTAATTGAAGGCCTTGCCATTTCTCGCCTTCAATCCCTGCTTTTTGAGCAGGTCCGCAATATAGTTCGTCGAGCACGGAATATTGAGTGCATTCAGCTCTTCGGCGATACGTGGGGCACCGTAGCGTGCCTTAAAGGTGACGTAGGTCTCTGCAACCTGACGTTCCATCTGTTCACGTCGCACAGCTCGTGCACTCTTAGGCCGATTTATCCAGCGGTAATAGCCAGAACGTGACACCTTTAAAGCTCGACACATCATTGTGATTGTATACCGATCCCTGTGTTCTTGAATTAACGCGTACTTCACTCTTGGTGGTTCGCGAAGTACGCAGCTGCCTTTTTTACGAATTCGAGCTCCTTTTCCAGTGCTGCTTTTTCACGTTTGAGCTTTCGAATTTCTTCACTTTCCTTCTTTGAATAATCAACACCACCCATTGTGTTGAACTGCTTGTCTGAGAGCCGATTAAACTGACGGCGCCAATTGTAGATTTGGCCGGGATGAATACCTAAATCCCGAGCAACCGATGCGGCAGTATTCCCTTCTTTATCTGCTCGCTTAACCGCTTCCCGACGGAACTCTTCTGTATAGGCTTGCGTCTTCTTACGTGCCATCTTAAGCACCTCCATATAGATAAATCTAACTATACAGGGTGTCTACTGTTCATGGGTAACCCGGACACATAACGCCCAACACAGCGGGCAAATTGAGCGCAGCGAAATTTGTTCCGATGCTGTTGCTTGTTATGTGATGACCTGGACACCAGACTTAACCCATAGCTTTTCAAATTCATATGATTGAACTTCACTTCCTTCAAAATCAGGATAGGTCATATCTGTATCTAACCAAAATCCATAGCTCTCTTCACTAGGACCGGAAAATACTGGATGACCTTTATTATCTAGAGCAATTTCGCGAAATGGTTTATTTTCTTCATCAAACTCAACCATCCACTCTTTTACCAAGTGCATTTTATTTTCATATCCCGGATTTGCTTTTGGAACAAAGAACAGCACAGTTTCTAGAACTCTTTCAGAAAGGCTTTTCTCTTCATCCCAATCGGTTGCAAGTGTTGTTCTGAGGTATTTCATTTCCTAGTCACATAACGACTTGGGTAAGAGGCCGAAGCGTAGCGGAGGTCCAAGCGACCGAAGGGAGCGATCTTGACCCGCTGGTTATGCCTCAACGCCATACTTTCTTGCCTCCTCACTACTAAAGAAAACAACCAGGTTATCTGACATGGGCGTTGGTCTCTTCTCCTGAATATCCAATGCCGATATATATACCCGTCTATTATCAGCGAACGACAGCTCTAAATCTTGAGGGTAATATACTTTTGGCATAAATAGCCCACTTTCTTTTACCCACGACCAGCTAACCTTAGCTGAAAGAACTTCCTTGCCAATTATGTTCTGCCAACGGCTATTGTTTGAAACATTAATCTCACGAACACTTTTTAATTGATTAGCTAAAGAATCAGAGCTAATCGATACACCGTATTGGTAGAACTCACTGCCCCAAATTATCCCTTTCGTTTTACCAGAGTCCATAACCAAATCTAAACCAAAATCGAGCGAATCATACTCTGGGTCATAGCTCCACATTTGTTTTTTATTCTCATACGCAATTTCAAAATAGGAAACAGAAACAATCGTCTCTCCTACCAAACTCGCTGCAACTGACTCGAACTCTTCTCGGTTCATTTTATGGCATAACGCCTAAATATGGGGCGCGTAGCAAAGCGGAGGAAGCCTCCCCCTCTAAAGTGGACGCCTTCATTGTTGTCATCTTATAGTGCCATTCTTTCATATTCATCTGGAACTTTGAATCCTAGCG
>JAHXIO010000017.1 GCA_025655595.1 Candidatus Thiodiazotropha sp. (ex Monitilora ramsayi) | reverse complement strand
ACAAGAGCGAACACGCGAACAATGCTATCAGGCGACCTTGGAGCGAAAAAGACAGCTCCGGGCCGCTGGTTACACAGTCGTAGAGGCTTGGTAGTGTGTCGTTGCAAAGCGACATAAAACAAAGCCTCGGACGGCTTCGCCGCGCGCGTCGCTCGCGCCGCAAACACAGAGCTACCCTCATGCAATCTTCTACGATTTCGAAGCGTTTCAGGACAAAAGCAAGCGCAGAGAGGCAACTTCAAGCTTGATGATCGAAGGCGCACACGTGCCAATCTCAGTTAGTATCGGCGACACCCTCGAGCGCGACCCGACTCACCTTTGTAGCGGTGAGCCTGCAGAGCTAATCCGAATGTTCATGGAGGAGCTGGAGCGGCGAGGGGCCCAGATACGAGCTAGGGTACGGGCAGCGCACATGCCTGATGACGTGCAATTGCTCCCGAAGAAGCAGCGAGGCAAGATTGAGGAATGGTGCGATCAGGTCCCTGTCTTAGGTTTCAACTGCGGTCGCTATGACCTTAACCTCATCAAGCAGCACTTCGCGGAGCGACTAGCCGACACGGCTACCAAGGTGAGAGTCGCGAAGAAAGCGAACAAGACGGTGTTTATACTAACTCCAGGCTTCCGCTTCTTAGATATCATCAATTATCTCAGCCCAGGGACCTCGTACGATAAATGGACGAAGGCATACGGCTGTAAGGCACAGAAGTCATGGTTTCCGTACGAATGGCTCGACAGCCCCGAAAAACTCAACTTCCCTGGTCTCCCAGATTACCCAGCCTGGTATTCTCGCCTTAAGGAGCGTTATGTGCTCAAGCTCTCTGAGTGGCGAGCTTGTAAGCGGTTGTTCAAGGAGCGCGGCATGCATACCTTTGCGGATTGGCTCCGGTATTATAATGACCTTGATGTGGCCCCGGGATTGGAAGCTTTGCAGAGAATGGCTGTCTTCTACACAGAGAGGGGCATTGACATCCTGAAGGATGCAGTTGGCATCCCTGGCGCCAGCCTCCATTATCTCCTTCGAGGTTCGATAGAGCGGGGGGCGGAGTTGTACAGTCCTGGAAAAGAAGCCTACGAAATGCTCAAGGGAGCCGTTGTCGGTGGGCCAAGCATAGTCTTTACTCGGTATCACGAAGCAGGTGTTACCAGACTACGTGACCACAAATTTGGGTCAGAAGCGCAGCTGTGCCGTAGCATTCTTGGCTATGATGCGAATGCCCTGTATCTATCCACCATGCTTCGGGACATGCCATGCGGACGAGAGAAGCTCCACCACTTTAAAGACCCTCAACAAGCTGCGCCGCAGTTGATGGAACGCCTTAAAACTGGGAAGTGGTTTGGGTTCGCTGAAGTAGATATTGAGATCCCAGAGGCGTTGTGGCCGAAGTTCGAGGAGATGTGCCCGCTGTTCTACAACAAAGAGGTGCCCCGAGAGGCTGTGTCAGAAGAAATGCTTGGGTATCTAGAGCGAACCGGCAGAAAGCGTGGAGATGGGAAGAAGCTTGTGGGCGCGCTGGCGGCAGAAAAGCTGCTTCTGTATGCGCCGCTGTTACGTTGGTACGTGGAACACGGTGCAGTCATCACAGCTGTATATCGGACAATCGATTACCAGTCGACAAAGATATTTGCCTGGTTTGTGGAGCAGGTTACCACAGCGCGTCGCACAGGAGATACGGACAAGAGCAAGGCTCTACTCGCTGAGGTGTTTAAGCTGATGGGCAACAGCGGGTACGGGAAGCTGATTGAAGCCCTCGAGCGACAAACAAACGTGATTTACACGAAAAATGAGAAGGTGGTAGACCGAGCTTTGCGAAGCGCGTACTTCCACGATCTCGATGAGCTTGGGGACGCATATGAGCTGGAGAGTAAGAAGCCGCGCCTGACAATCAAACGACCCTTTCAGATTGGTATTGCTGTTTACCAGCTGGCCAAGCTCCGGATGCTCGAGTTCTATCACGACTTCCTTGACAAGTACATCGACCGCCGCGACTACGAGTTGATTCAGATGGACACCGATAGCAACTACATGGCAATTTCCGCTGAACGCTTAGAGGAGGTTGTTCGCCCAGAGCTGCGGCACGAGTTCGAAGCCGAGAAAGCTCAGTGGTTGGTGTGGGACAAGTGGAGTGCCCGAACCCCTGGCCTCTTCAAGCTCGAGTATGAAGGCGGTCGGATGATCGCGCTGTGTTCAAAGTGCTACTATGCCGACGGTAAGGAGCCAAAGTGCAGCGCAAAGGGGATGTCGAAGTTGCAGAACCGCATCAACTGGGATCGATTCAAAGCTGCGTTGAAAGGCAGCATAGACAGGGCGGAAAATCGAGGCTTCCGCATGATCGACGGGGTGATAGCGACTTATGAGCAGCAGAAACTAGGTCTGAGTGCCTATTACGACAAGAGATATGTGCTCGCAGATGGACGCCATACCGAGCCGATCGAGTATAAACTGCGAGCGGGGGCTGCTTAGGCGAAAAATCAACGTCTGAGAACTCCATCCGGCGGAAGCTGGGTGTCAGGTGACACCACCAGAAGCTCCTCACGGACGAAGCCCCGCTGAGGCCCATCCTGCAAGAATAACAGCACGGGTTCGTCTAGCTTGGTCACAGAGCGTCCCAACCGGTA
>JAHXIO010000031.1 GCA_025655595.1 Candidatus Thiodiazotropha sp. (ex Monitilora ramsayi) | reverse complement strand
TTGCGTTGGATCGACACCCTGAGCGATCTCGCCTTTCTCTTGATGGACCTGCAGCATCGGGGCCTGGATGGTCTGGCGGATCTGTTGCTCAACCGCTATTTGGAGCTGACCGGTGACTATGCCGGCCTCCCCCTGCTGCGTTTTTATCTCCTCTACCGCGCCATGGTTCGGGCTAAAGTGAGCGCCATCCGCTTCACCCAACCCGGGCTCGAGCAAAAAGAGGCAGCGGCTGTATTGGAAGAGTATCGGCGCTATCTCTCCTTGGCGGAGTCGGTGATCAGACCCCACTCCGCGGTCTTGTTGATCACCCACGGTGTCTCGGGTAGCGGCAAGAGCTATATCAGCGAATGGTTCACCGAGCGGTTGATGGCGATCCGTATCCGCTCCGATGTGGAGCGCAGGCGCCTCTTTCCCGAGGAAGTGCCCGTACCGGATAGCAGGTTGCCGAGTCGTTATTCCGACCGGGCGACGGCTATTACCTATGGGCACCTGGCGGGGATGGCGAAGCGGCTGCTGCAGTCGAGTTTTTCCGTCCTCGTGGATGCGACCTTTCTCAAACAGGCGCAGCGTCTCTCCTTTATCGATCTGGCGGCTGAACTGCACACGCCAATATTGATTCTCGACTGCCTGGCTACAGAGCCGGTGCTGCAATCCCGGGTCAGGCAGCGATCTGAGGAGGGGGGCGATGCCTCGGAAGCCGATCTCTCTGTATTGGCACAGCAGCAGCATGAACGCGAAAGCCTGACCGATTTCGAGTTGCACCGGAGTCTGCCCATCGACAGCGAACACTTTCCCCGACCTGGCCTGGTCGCCAATGTGCTGCAGCGGCTCATGCGTTAGAATGGCGTGCGGTAACTAGGTCCGGAGGTCGATTCCAGCATGCGTTTTCCACAGGTCAAAGTAGGACAGCGGTTCTCCTTCCAAGGTGATGACTACACCAAGACAGGCCCGTTGACTGCGAGCAGGGAGGGGACGGGAGAACAACGGATGATCATGCGTTCCGCAGAGGTGACTTTGCTGGATACTGCGGGTGAGGCGATTCCCCCGACCAAGCAGCAATACACCCGATCCGAACTGGAGGCGGGAATCAGTCGTTACAAATCGAGCCTTGCTGCCTCGGTCAAAGCGGCAGCGACGGATGACGGCACACTGCAATTGGAAAAAGTATTGGCGCTGATCGAGGCTTCAACGTTCAGTGACTGAGTCAGGCTCACCCGATCTCAACGGGCCGGCCTCCCCATGGTCGTATTGAATCCCTTTGCGGCTCAGCCAATCCTGAAAGCGGGCGATCTTCATATCCAGTGAACAGGCCGGTGGCAGGGTGTCGAGATAGTGTCCAAACGCCTCCCGAAGCCTGAGCTGTTCCTCTCTATTGAGACGTGTCCAGTCGGTCATTTCGATTGTCTCCATCCAATTCGGCAGTGAGCGCAATATCACTGTAACAGCACTCGGTTAAGATCTCTTTACAACAGTATTGGATTCGAGAGTGCTATGTTATTGGAGTGGATTAGAGAGAAGAGCTTCCCCGTCAAGGCGGTATGGCTCGAAAAGGTCTGTCATCGATTGAGCGACAACCCGTCGTGTGATGTACCCAGCCGGTTCGATATCGCGCTGCTAGCCCTGGCCTGGGGCAACATCGGCTATGCCGCGGGACTCTCCTATCTGCGCCATGTGGGAAAGCGCGCCATTCATGCCAAGGGCACGATCCTAGAATGTGGCTCGGGTGCGACCACCTTGCTGATTGCCGCGCTCACCCTGCGCAGCGGCACCTCGTTTGTCGTGTTCGAGCACAATCTAACCTGGTACCGCTATATGCGGGATCTTCTCGATTATCTGGGATTCATCCATGTCACGCTGGTGTATGCGCCACTGATCGACTATGCCGATTATCGCTGGTACCGCATACCGAAAACGCTGACCGATGACGATATCTCCCTGGTGGTCTGCGACGGTCCCCCCGGCAGCAATCCCGGCGGTCGTTATGGACTGCTGCCGACCATGCAACACCGCCTGACTAAGGATTGTGTGATTCTGCTGGACGATACCCATCGATCTGCAGAACAGAAGATCATCGACATCTGGCGTCAATACCGGTGTATGAAGGCGAGCCGTATCGGCCGTTTTGGCACCCACTCTGAACTGGTGCTCTGCTGAAATCGCCTGTGGTTTGAAATTGTCTCTATGCGTAAACCGAAGTGGCGGCACATCACCGATGTTTGATAACCACAGACTGATAATCCTGGATGCCGACGGCACAACCATTGATGCCTTCGAGGCGATCAATCTGGCTTTCTCCGCCCATAACATGGATATCGGTGACATCGAGCGTTTTCAGGGTCGGAGAAAGATCTTTAAGTACCTGGGTGGTTTGAAGGAGTTGCCGAAGAATCTGCGCTGGCAGCTCAAAGAGAAGAAGCGAGTCGCACTGATCAAAACGTTAACTGAAGTCTATCGCGAGGAGGCCGGTCTGTTCGATGGCATGGATGTACTGATCAACCGTATGATCGATCAGTCCGATCTTCGTGTAGGTATGATTACGCGCAACATCACCAATGATCCTGAAGATACTCTGCAGCAGCTCTATCGCCGAAATGGTGTCGATGCCTCGGGGCTCGATTTTCTCATTCACCTGTCACTGAAAGAGCAGAAACTCGCCACCTTCCAATCGATACGTGAGAGCCTGAAGGTGAATCCGGCAAAGGCCTACGCCACCGGTGACGAGAAGTGCGACTATGCGGCTGCCGTCGGGTCGGGTATGCACCCCTTCATGGTGTCGTTCGGTTTCGAAAGTTACAAACGTTTGACTGAGAAGATTGGCGTGCCTGCCGAACTCATATCACAGCAGCCGCAGGAATTTTGTCACCGCATCATGCATGGGCTGGAGTTAACCTGATAATTTTTTTGCTGTACATAGACAAGTGGGAGAGGGTCTACAATTTACGCTATATCCAGACGAAGCAAGGTGTAGCGACGAATTGGTAGCACTACCTGAGACTGTCTCTACTGGCTTCAGATTGAGGCGTAGATCACCACAGTGTCAGAACCCGCCAATCGTTCCCTCTTCTCTTTTTTGTTGGGAGTGAAACAGCTCATACTTTCTCATCCAGCAGTTCCGCCAATCGTTTCAGGTGTGAATGGTTGCTCTCTGCGCAATCCGTATCCCCTCCGTCCTTATTTAAATATATATTAATCCGGGACTGAGTCGTCTTTGAAAGAGACCAGCCCAGTGGCGGATCGTGATCCTCACCGTTGCCCTGGCACATCCGCAGGTGAAA
>JAHXIO010000009.1 GCA_025655595.1 Candidatus Thiodiazotropha sp. (ex Monitilora ramsayi) | reverse complement strand
GGTAGGACCCACCCAAGAGGAACCTACCCCCCGACCAGCACATAAGAGAAAAGCGAATAAACCGGAACATAGAATCTCGGACACCCCTAGAAATAAAAGGAATAAATATTCCTACTTAAGATCCCAAAGAGCCAATTCTAGGGCTGGGAACTTCGCCAACAAGTGCATGTACGGTGAATACAATATACCGTATTTACCGGGACAGTCAGTTCACCACCACCCCAGCTTATTCGCGTACAGAAACAACCACAGGATGCTGTGGCCAGGAAATTATTAAAATAAGTTAATGCCTAAAATAATTGTCAGTCAAAGTCAACAATAAAAAAACTCAAAATGGAGCAATCGTCTGCCAATAACAATCTCACTATACTCTCCTGGAACGCCCGTAGCTTGATGTACAGCGATAATGCCCACAAATTAGGAGAACTTAGAGAATTTTTAGATAAGGCGGAAAAAATGCCTGACGTGATCTGCATCCAAGAAACGTGGAATCACAAAGGCCAAAATTTGCTAAGACTACCAAATTATAAGACCCCTATCTCCCATAGAAGAGAAAAGGGAAAAAAGGGAGGTGGAGTCGCCATTTTTGTAAAAATTGGATTAGATTCAGAAGAAATCCAATTTCATCATCCCAACAAATTAGTTGAAGTTAAAATAGTCAGAGTCTTCGGAACTAAGCAAAACATTGACATAGCAAACTACTATACACCTGGAAAAGACATCATTCTCTCCTCTGACTACTCCAAAATTGCTGAAAAAATGGGCAAAAACGCGATAATCACAGGTGACTTCAATGCTAGGAGCGCACTATGGGAAACGGGCTTCAAGGGAGACAACTCCAACGCCAAAGAAATCATAGAATTCCTAAATTCAAGTGGATTCGTAGTAATTAACACCGGCTGCGGCACAAGATTCGATATATCCAGGGGTACAACCAGCGCAATCGATCTTACGCTCACTACTGCCGCAATCAGCCATAAATGTGAGTGGAAAGTTTTGGAGAATTCCTTCGGGAGTGATCACCATCCAACGATCACTACGCTGGAATTATCACATGCAAAAGCCAGCCAGGAAAGAAAACCTCGCTGGCTCCTCGAAAAGGCAGACTGGGCAAACTTTAAAACAATGACTGACCAGATTAATATCCCATTCGGCAGTCTAACTATAAGTGAAGCTAACGAAAAATTCACAGCTGAACTTATGGCCGCCTGCAAGAATGCGATTCCCGAATCAAGGGCCGTAACCGGAAATAAAAAAACGGTACCCTGGTGGAACGAAACTTGTGCGCAGGCCGTCAAAAAGAAAAATAAGGCATATTACAAATACAAAAAATATAAAACAGAGCATTATTTAGCAATATATCGCCAGGCCAGAAATGAATCCAAATTCATTATAACCGCAATTAAAAAACAAAAGTGGGAAGATTTCATCTCAACACTAAACCGCAACACTCCAAGTAAAAAAGTATGGGACACACTAAGGAAATTTAACGGAAAACCTTTTAGACCTGTGGAAACCCTCGAACTAAACGGAAGAAGGATCCACTCTAACGCCGACAAAGCCGAATGCCTAAACCGTCACTACCAAACAGTCAGCAGCAACCAGGCACTTGAACCCACTTTCCAACAACATAAAGAGGAACAGGAGCCACTCATCAACCAAACCGTTTCACAGAAATCGAGGGCTGGAGAGCGCCGAGCGTACAACGCAGTTTTCACAGTACGCGAACTACGAACCGCGCTAGGCAAAAAAAGAAGCACAGCCCCGGGCGCAGACACGGTCCACTACGAGATGCTAAAGCAGCTGACAGATAAAGGTATCTTCCAACTACTAGGACTTATAAATAAATCCTGGATGGACGGGGAACTCCCGTCCCAGTGGAAAGAAAGCGACATCCTGCCAATCTTAAAACCTGACAAGAGCCCAAAAGAACCCAAATCCTATAGACCAATTTCCTTAACCTCGTGCATATGTAAGGTTATGGAAACAATGATAGCAACAAGACTGGCAACTTACATAGACAAGAATAATCTACTCGCCAATACACAGTCAGGATTCAGAAAGAATAGATCAACACTGGATCAGTTAGTTAGACTCGAATCTGAAATAAAGGTCGCCCAGAAGAAAGGGAAGGCACTCGTCGCGGTCTTCCTGGACCTTGAAAAAGCCTTTGACCTGATGTGGCGTAAAGGGGTTCTTCTTAAATTAACCGAATTCGGCATAGAAGGCAGGCTGTTAAACTGGATTGGCGACTTCCTGGCAGACAGGAAAATCCGAGTTCGCGTAGGCAAAGAAACTTCAGAAAAGCGCGAAGTAGAAAACGGCTCCCCACAAGGATCCGTAATATCGCCAATCCTATTCAACGTCATCATGAACTCCCTCAGCGAGGAAATAGGTCGCGACCCAGTGGCATTGTCGCAATTTGCGGATGATAGTGCTATATGGAAAGCAACACGAAAGCCTCAAACAGCAATCAAACATCTGCAGATTACACTAAATAAAATAGAAAACTGGGGTAAAAATTGGGGATTTAGGATTTCAGCAGAAAAAACTAAATGTGTCATCTTCAACAGGAACTCATCAACCTATGCAGGCACACCAAAATTAAAATTTGGAGGGGTAACACTAACATTTGAAACCAAAGCGAAACTACTAGGTATGATCTTTGACAACAACTTAACTTGGAATTCTCACATAGAAATGATCAAAGAAAAATGCCAAAAAGGACTGAACATCCTGAAAATGGTGTCCGGGACTAGCTACGGAAGCGACAAGAAAACCATGTTGCAACTTTACATGGCTCTCATCCGAAGCAAAATAGACTACGGATCTCAGGCCTACAACTCGGCGGCAGCCCGGCATCTCATCAAGGTCGACTCTATCCAGAATGCCGCATTAAGAATTGCAACTAGGGCATACAAAGGGACGCAATCCAGAAGCCTAGAGGTTGAATGCAACATTATGCCCCTTCGCCTCAGAAGAGAGGAGCTGCAAATGAAATACTGGGCACGCTCTTGCATTCACAAAGAAAACCTCCCCATCAACTCGCTCGTTGAACCCAGACCAGAATACATCGACCATCCCCCCAATCGTCTCCCGTACTGCATAAACATCCAAAGGCTGTTGGAAAAGTACAGCCTGGCTGATGTTAAAATCCAACCGATTAGCTACCCGGTACAGCACAACCTTAGAAGTATCCTGCCAAAACTGGGCCTGAAAGGAATAGTAAAAAAGGGCACAGACCCGCCGGCGGACAGCGCAGAAAAAGCCAGGTCCTACATTAGAAACCACTACTGGGGTTCCCTACAAATATACACGGACGGTAGCAAGGACGGGGCAAGCAACGCAACCGCCTGTGCGCTTGTCATACCCGACCTGAATATAACCCAGAAATTTAAACTAAATGAACACCTATCGATTTTCACGGCAGAACTACTCGCCATCAGACAGGCTCTCATTTGGATCAACCGAAATGCACCGGAAAAGGTTGTCATCCTGTCTGACTCCCAGAGTGCTATTCAATGCATCTTATCGGGCCGTAGCAGCACACGGCATGATGTCCTAGAACACGTCCTCCATCTAATTCACTGCGCGCTACAGAAACATATTATCCTTAGCATAGACTGGTGCCCCTCCCATATCGGCATAGAGGGAAATGAAGCCGCCGACAACGCAGCGAAATCGGCGCTGAGACACGGTAAAGTGATCGACATCCTGCCCTCTGCTAGGGAAATCTACCCTCTTATCAAATCAAAGGTCCGCGCAGAATGGGCCAGAGAATGGAGAGACAGCCACGGTTTCAGACATGAGCTAGATCCCGGACTAATGACCAAAGTCACAACCTATAGCCAGCACAGGAAATTAGATATAAAATACACTAGATTAAGGTTAGGGGTAAACGGACTAAAAGCAAACAACATCTTCTACAATGAGGCTGACCCACTATGTCCACATTGCACAGACATAGAGGACACGGAGCACTACCTGATAAAGTGTCCCGCGCATAACAGCGCGCGCAAGCAGCTAAAACAGTCCATCAGTAAAATCTCAGGCAACCAAAATCTAAATTTAGGAATACTACTTAATACAAAAAGTCAAGAAATCCGCGACGCTGTCTTCCAGTATCTTGATGAAACTGGATATACAGATATTATCTGAACCCCATCCCCACACCCCCGCCAATAGCAGCACACAACCCCTGGTACAACCCAAAACCCCGAGGTAATTCCAGGTTCTACGGCAAACGGCCGTGAGAGATAAGGGCGCCTCGGGGCGGAGGGAACTACCTACGGGAATCGACGCTGTCTTCCAGTATCTTGATGAAACTGGATATACAGATATTATCTGAACCCCATCCCCACACCCCCGCCAATAGCAGCACACAACCCCTGGTACAACCCAAAACCCCGAGGTAATTCCAGGTTCTACGGCAAACGGCCGTGAGAGATAAGGGCGCCTCGGGGCGGAGGGAACTACCTACGGGAATCGAGCCTGGCCTCTAAATAAAAACTAATCATACCTAACCCAGTAGCAACCAAACTCAATAGCAGCACGCAACCCTGGTTCAACCCCAACCCCTGTACGCGTCCCAAAATCATTCAAAATTCTGCATATTGTTAAATTCCAGGCCAAAAAGTCAGGGCGCTATGGCCTAGTGAAAAAAACGCCTGAAAAATTTATTTGGAATCTTGATGAAACTGGATATACATATATTATCTGAACCCCCA
>JAHXIO010000045.1 GCA_025655595.1 Candidatus Thiodiazotropha sp. (ex Monitilora ramsayi) | reverse complement strand
GGCCAGAGCGCCGACATGGAAGGCCTGGAAGATATGGCCAATGACCGCAGCCTGATGGATGCGGACAAGTTTTATCAGGTGCCCGGTAAGGAGGGTCATTTCGTGGCCGGCGATATCATTCGTCCCCACCTGCTGACCACCGCCATCGGTCAGGCCTCGATTGCCTGCGAAAGCATCGATGCCTACCTGAATAAAAAGGATCTGGCCAAGCGGCCGAAAGTGGATGTACATCACTTCGACCTGCTCGACAAACTGCAGGAAGCCCATCTGGAACCTGAGGCCTATGACAGCAATACTCAGGGAGATATGCGCGGCACCGATTCTGCAAAATACGCGGTGCATAACTACGACGACCGCTCGCGGCATGAAGTCGTTCCTGCGAACGACCTGTTCCTGGGCCACTTCGAGTTCACACCGCGTGTGCTGCGTTCCGAAGACGTGCCGACGGCCGATGAAGTGTTGCATCACTTCAAGGAACGTATGTCCGGCCTGAATCAGGAGCAGGTGCAAGATGAAGCCAAGCGCTGCATGAGTTGCGGCATGTGCTTCGAGTGTGACAACTGCATCATCTTCTGTCCTCAGGATGCCGTGTTCCGTGTGAAGAAAAACGAGTCGACCACTGGCCGTTACGTCGATACCGACTACAACAAGTGTATCGGTTGCCATGTCTGCACCGATGTATGCCCCACCGGTTATATACAGATGGGGTTGGGTGAATAGGAGCTGAGATGCGTAGTTCTCTCATCAGCAACAGGTACCTTATCGTTCTGCTGGCAGCGTTATTGTTGTCTGCCACGCAGCTATTCGCTGGGAGTGCCTTTGTAACCAAGGGGTCCAAGGCGGCTTCGCTCGACAGTTGCGTTGCGCCTACCGATGTAATGCGTAGAAACCATATGGATTTTCTTCAGCATGGCAGAGACGATACCGTTATAGACGGTATACGTGGATTGGATTACAGCCTGTCAGAGTGTGTTGACTGCCACGCAGCAACCGATGTCTCCGGTAAATCGATGCCGGTTGATGCGGAAGGTCAGTTTTGTCAGGAGTGCCATGGTTATGTTGCGGTGAGTCCTGCTTGTTTCCAATGCCACAGAACGACACCTGATGCGAAGGCAAACAAGTATGGCAATCACTCTGATAAGTCATTTCTTGTGGGTCCCGTGTCACAGCCAGCTGGTATACAGAGAGACTGATCATGAGCAAGAAGAGTGACCAGCCGAGTATGGATCGTCGACAGTTCATTGGTGGCACCGTCGCTGCCGCAGGTGCCGTTACCATTGCGCCGGGTGTGATACTGCATGCTGTTGCGGGCTCAAATGAGCAAACCGAAGGTGCCAGTAGTGAACATCGTTGGGGCATGGTGATCGATGCCAACAAATGCGCCGATGGCTGCAGTGCCTGTGTCGATGCCTGCAACAACGAACATGAGCTTACGGATCTGGGGCGGCCGGAGACGGATGCGGCCTGGATTCGTACCGTTAAACTCAAGGACAAGCAGACGGGTAATATCAGCCGACTGCCGGTCATGTGCCAGCATTGCGAACATCCACCCTGTGTCGATGTCTGCCCGACCAACGCCTCGTTCAAAAGGGTTGATGGCGTGGTATTGGTAGACCGGCATCGCTGTATCGGCTGTCGCTACTGCATGATGGCCTGTCCCTATAAGGCGCGCTCTTTCATCCACGAAGCCCTGACTGACCAATCCGTCTATGCCCCCAGAGGTAAGGGATGTGTGGAGTCCTGCACCCTATGCGTTCATCGCATTGACGAGGGTGTGATGCAGACCGCCTGTCAGGAGGCCTGCGACAAAGCGGGACATGGCGCAATACTGTTCGGTGACCTGAAAGATCCGAACAGTGAAATCAGCCAAGTGCTGAAAAAATACAACTCAGTACAGATACGTGGTGACCTCGAGCTGAACACCGGTGTCCGTTACCGCAACCTGTGATCTGTCGGGAGCTGGAAAATAGATGAGTAAGATGTACTACAGAGAGCTCTACTGCGGCTCTCCGACACGATTCTGGGCCGGACTGGCGCTGCTGGGCACAATCATTGCCATCGGTCTGGGTGCTGCTTACTACATGGAGCATCAGGGGCACTGGGTGACCGGCATGTCGAACCAGATCGTCTGGGGACTGCCGCACGTGTTTGCCATCTTCCTGATCGTCGCCGCATCGGGTGCGCTCAATGTGGCTTCCATCGGCTCTGTCTTCGGCGGCCCGCTCTACAAGCCGCTCGGCCGCTATTCAGGCTTGCTGGCCATTGGCCTGCTTGCCGGCGGTCTGATGGTGCTGGTGCTTGACCTCGGGCGGCCGGATCGTTTGATCGTGGCGATGACGGAGTACAACTTCAAGTCGATCTTCGCCTGGAATGTGATCCTCTACTCAGGATTCTTCGCCATCGTGGGTGTCTATCTCTGGACCATGATGGATCGTAGTGTGAGCAAGTTTAATCGCCCCGTGGGTTTCGTTGCCTTCTTCTGGCGTATCGCCCTGACAACCGGTACCGGTTCCATCTTCGGTTTCCTGGTTGCCCGTGAGGCTTACGATGCAGCCATCATGGCGCCGATGTTCGTCATCATGTCGTTCAGTTACGGTCTCGCCTTCTTTATCATTACCCTTATCGCCGCCTATATCTGGGGCGACCGTGAGATTGGTGATCTGCGTCTCACCAGATTGAAAAATCTGCTGGGTGTGTTTGTAGGTGCTGTGCTCTATTTTGCGCTGGCATACAACCTCACCAATCTCTACATCACTCAACATCATGGCATCGAGAGTTTTATTCTGCTTAACGGCGGTGTCTACACTCAGATGTTCTGGATCGGCCAGGTACTTATCGGCAGTATTCTGCCTCTCTTCCTGATCTACTCGCCTGCGTTCGATAAGTCACGCTGGGCGATTGCCGCGGCTTCGGTTGCGGTACTGATTGGAGGGTTCTTCCAGATCTACGTTATCGTGATCGGTGGTCAGGCCTATCCGATGAATCTCTTCCCGGGCAAGGAAGTGGTGGAGAGCGGCTTCTTCGACGGCGTGGTAGCCTCCTATACACCGACTTTCCCCGAAGCAGCCCTTGGCGTTGCCGGCATTGCAGTAGCGTTGGCCATGGTCGCCGTCGGCGCCCGTGTTTTCAAGGTCTTTCCAGAGACACTGGAAGATCCTAACGACTGAACCCATATTGGTGCCTGAGGCCTGTTATCTGGCTCATAAAATCCACCATCGCGACGCGGTGGTGGATTTTTCGTTTCAGGGTTAGGATGACTGTAGACCTCATAAGGTATCACTGTGTCATCGATCTATATCTCCGCAGCCCATAAATCCTCCGGCAAGACCACCCTGTCGATAGGTCTCGCCAGGGTATTGCGCGATCGGGGCATTGCCCTGCAGACCTTTAAAAAAGGGCCGGATTATATCGATCCCCTCTGGCTGTCCGCCGCCTCCGGCAGATCCTGCTATAACCTCGATTTCTACACCCAGAGCAGGGAGGAGATCGCAAACTGCTTCTCTGCCAGAATGCAGGGTAGGGAGATGGCGCTGATCGAGGGGAATAAGGGACTTTTTGACGGCCTCGATATCGAAGGCTCCAATAGTAATGCGGCAATGGCGGCCTTTCTCTCAACGCCTGTGATCCTGGTAATCAATTGCAGGGGAATGACCCGGGGCATCGCACCATTGCTTTTGGGATACCAGGCCTTCGATGATCAGATAGATATAGCGGGTGTGATCCTCAATCAGATTGGTGGAAACCGCCATGAATCCAAGCTGCGGGAAGTAGTGGAATACTATACCGACATACCGGTATTGGGTGCCGTGCACGCGGATGAGAGACTGCAGATTGATGAGCGCCATTTAGGTCTGATGCCGAGTAACGAGGCCGAGCAATCCGAGCTTGTCATCCGATACCTGGCAGATGCCGTCCGAACTTCCGTGGATGTGGATCGAATCCTGGAGATTGCGGCTAAAGGTCCTCTTCCGGCGCCGACTTCCCTACAAAATGCACTGAAATCACCGGCTGGTACGGGCGTGAGAATCGGCTATGCAAAAGACCGTGCCTTCGGCTTCTACTACCCGGACGATCTTGAAAGGATGCAAAATCTGGGTGCTACACTGATACCGTTTGATACGCTAAATGATAGCTATCTTCCTGATATTGATGGCATATTCTTGGGTGGCGGATTTCCGGAAACTGCTATGGAGGCCCTCGAGTCCAACCGTGCCATGCGCCAGGCGATTGCCGAATTCATAGAGACAGGCGGGGCGGTGTATGCGGAGTGCGGCGGTCTCATGTATCTGACACGAAGTCTGTCCTGGCGGGGGAAACAATGTAGAATGGTCGGGATTATCCCTGCTGACACTGTAATGCACGAGAAACCCCAGGGTAGGGGTTATGTCCAGCTCAGAGACAGAGGGACCGGGCCCTGGCCGACATCAAAAGGCCTGTCATCCGAAGCGGTGATCAGTGCCCATGAGTTTCACTACTCATCCCTGAGCAGTTTTGAAAGTGAACGTGGTGAGTTTGCCTTCGAGGTTCTCAGGGGCACGGGTATCGACGGCAGGCATGACGGTTACGTCTATAAGAACCTGTTGGCCAGTTATACGCACATGCGGAGTGTGGGGGGCAATGACTGGGTGGAGCGTTTCGTCAATCACGTTCGTACCTGCAAGTCGGCGCAACCCGTAAACGATGACAAGGTGACTGATGTTTAAGATAACACCTCGAGCAGCAGAACAGATTCAACAGGCAGCCAGACAGGGCGGTACGGAAGGGATGGCCTTGCGCTTCGCCGCGCAACTGAAAGAGGACGGGACATTCGACTATCTCATGGGGTTTGACGACGCCAAGGACGACGATATTCAGTTTGATTGTGAGGGCGTCAGTATCATCATGGAGCCGGAACACTTCTCGCTGCTGGATGAGGCGACTATGGATTTCGCTGAGCTGGATGACGGCGAAAGCCAGTTTATCTTCCTCAATCCCAAAGACAGCAACTATTCACCCGCCAAGGAACCCGTACAGTAACGGATCGCATTGGCGTTTACACCGGTCTCCATCATCCACGTCGGCTCGTAATACTGTCAGACCTATGGATCTATCCAGCGAAGATGCACTGCGCCTGAATGTGCTCCTGGCTAATAACCCCCAGGCCATTCGTATCGATGAGTCCTCCATGACGCTCTACGGCCTCTCCGAGAAAGGGGAGGCAAAGGTCACACTCAATCCCAACTGCCGGGACGATATCTACCTGAGGAAGGTGCGAGAGGTCCTCTCCGGCCATGTGCTGGGTTCACCTGGCGGTTATCCGATCTACCTCAAGCGCTGGAGTCGCATGGGACAGACCCGTGACGAGAGCTTGGAGCAACTGCTACTGCTGGGTGAGCCGGAGGCCGTAGTGGCGGTTTCCGGCGCCTATGGTCTGAGCGACGAGCTGGCGCGACGCGCCTGGTGGACCCAGCAGGATCCGGACAATGCCCGACGCATGCTCGCTATTCCCGCAGTGGTCGAGGGAAAGATGGGACCGGAACTGGCGCGGTTTCTGATCGAGTATCTGCCGTTCGAAACCGAACCTCTGTTGATCGTCGAAAGCTTGCGACTCTCTCTGCAGCCGGGTCTGGTCGATGAGAAAACCCGCACCGATCTGTGGAAACGCTGCCAACGTAAACCGACCTACTTTCTCGGTTTTCTCGGCAGCATGCCGGATGATCTCCCCGGAGAGCTGGCCGGCAGGTTACTGACGGACTCAGAAGAGATGCAAAAGCTGTCGGATGTGGGCAACCCCTTCGCTGCGCAGCTTCTCAGAATCTGTTCCCCGGCGGGACAGAATTTTCTTGATACCGTACTGCGCGTGATGGAAAAACCGGCGAACCAGGATGTGGTGACTCTGCTGCTCGATATCCTGCGGGACTACCTCAGTCCACTTAGACCCTCCGGTGATCCCGACCTGGATTGGAGTGCTTTGGCCGTGGAGGCCGATGAGTGTGACGACCCACTCCTCAATGCTGCCATTGCGGTGTTACCCGAGAGGGAGAGGGAACTACGCTCGCTCTATCTTCTGTCGGGTATCGGATACGGCATCGTCAGACCGGTCTTCAGTAAGACCGATGCCATTGGCAGCCTGATGCGTAAGAAACTCCAGCCGGTATTCGAGCCCTTGAGGGAACGGCTGACATTTCTGCTGGATTGAATCCATCGCTAAGGCCGTTGGGTGCGGCTACGCTGCACCAGCATCTGAAACCACAGATGATTTCAGCCAATCCCAATGCTGACAGAAAAAGACCTGCTTCCACCAAAAGAGGGCCCTGGTCCGACTGCCCTCATCCCTGAGAGAGATTTCGGATATCTTTGGCAGTTAAGGGATCTCAAGCTGGGAGCTAAACCTATCCAGTACGCTCTGCAGGTTGCTTATCTGTTGAGCGACCTCCGCAAGTTCTTTCTCGCTTAGCGTCTGGTAGCCGCGTTGATATGGCCAGCCGTATCCCCATCGATAAGCGGTCGGGAAGTAAGGCGATCCGCCAACCCGTACACCCGCCAGCATAAGCTGAGCGATTTGAGGCTGTCCCAATTGTGCTACACAGGCCTCCAGCAGCTGATCAGCCTGCAGGCGCTCTTCGTAGGTGCCGCCTTTCCAGTAGGCAAGGTCGTGATGAATACAGCACTCGGCCCATAGGGACTGCTGCTCAGGTGTGCCGTCCGGAAAGACACTGCACCCATCCGTGGTAAAGGGCTTCAGGTCACCGCCAAAGCTGGGTGCAGCGAATATCGTGAAAAGAAGGAGAACCGACCAACCAGCCTGCATGATGGTTTTTGACCGGGTTCGGTCACGCCATACCGGATCAGGCAGAGGCATAGTTGCGTTCATATTCCCGTACCACCTCGACCACCTGAATCTGAATGGAGTGATACCATCTGTTGCGTCCTTCTGTTTGTGCCTTGAGATGTTCCGTGCTCTCTTTCCAGGCGCGAATCATATTCATGTCATCCCAGTAGGAGATACTGATCTCAAACTCACCCTCGGAAACAGAGACAAACTCACGACAGCCGAACTCCTTCATGGCGATCTCTCTCAGTTTGTTGGCTGTCTCCTGATAATCCTCATCCAACGATCGGATTCGTGCTTTGAATATAACGGCATACATTTTAATTAGAGTTCCAGTAGGAGACGCTCATTTTCACTTGGCCTGTAACAAACTCAGGCTGAACCGGAGGCTTTCTTCATCAATTCATATTTTTCACCGGCAGACGCGATAATCTTCTCAGTGGTAAAGCCATCGTATTGTGGCAGGGGTTCATCCCCTTCCAACGCCTTAGCCATCTCATTGGCAATGCAGATACCGGTGCGAAAGTCGTCAAGGGAGACATAAGGCTGATTGTGGTGATGGGCTGCCTCGGCAATCTGATCCGGGAAGCGCCAAAGCTTCATCAATTCAGCCCCAACCTCTTCGTGACTGATGCCGAAGACCTCCCGTTCCGCGTCGCAAATCGAACGTTCTCCGGTTATCTCTATCGCTGCCACGTCGGTATATTTCACCGGGTCGTGTCTCAACAGAACCAGGCGACCGATATCGTGTAGCAGGCCACCTGTAAACCAGCGGGCCGGTTTGTCGAAATTGAAGTGGTGGGCATAGGCATCGGCAATACAAGCGGTCACCAGGTTGTGCAACCAAAGCTGCCGCATGTCTCCATGTTGACCGGGCACAGAGAAAAAGACCGCTTTGATCTCCGTTGTAGTGAGGATATGGATGGTCATGATCAAGCCGATACGCACAACCGCATCCCTGACATTCTCGATCTTCTGCTTCGGCGAAGAGAAGGCGGCGTTGGCGGCTCGTAGCGTTCTTGCGGAGAGGCCCGCATCCGTTGACACAGTATCGGCTAAGTCGTCCAGCGATGTGTCCGGATCGAACATCATATCGAACAGGTGGTGGATGATCGGAGAGGGGGAGGGAAGGTCCGCCTCCCTGACGATCGTATGCGATAGTGTCATGGTTCCATCTGTTGGGTGGCTTTTAACCCGGATTATACTCGTTGTTGGTAGGAATAGTGTCGACAAGCCGTAGAATCGGAGAAGAATTTACATATTGTAAGAGAAGGGTCTCTGCAGGCGTTAACCTTACTGACAGTCACGAGTTACAACGGGTTACTGACGATATCGGAGGTGCAGTATAACTGTCTTGAGACCCATTATGCGATATCATGACCTGTAACTGGGTCTTACGACCCGTTCACTCGATAACCATAGATGTAGGGCTCGTAGTTGGGGGTCTGTGGAAACCGGATAACGTGAGATTTTTTGCATTACTTTTTTTTGTATTTGCCACGGCATCCACTGCTGATGACAAGCCTTACGTGCCGGAAAGCTTGCCGGGAGCAACAGTTGTAACTGCTGAAGAGGCGGTCGAACTGATACTGGCCGATCCCAATCTCGTTGTCATTGATGCAAGAAAAAAGTCTGAATATCTAAAGGGACATATTGAGGGCGCCCATAATATCCTCAACACAACGCTTACACTCGCCGATCTTGAAGCGGTGTCACCACGTAAGACGACACCCCTGCTTATCTACTGCAATGGTATCCGCTGTCAGCGGAGTTCCGATACGATTTCAAAAGCTGTTAATTGGGGCTATTCGAAAATCTTCTGGTTTCGCGGCGGATGGAAGGAATGGCTGGAAAAGAGATTGCCGGCAGTC
>JAHXIO010000018.1 GCA_025655595.1 Candidatus Thiodiazotropha sp. (ex Monitilora ramsayi) | reverse complement strand
CATCGAGGGTGACGCCATTGGCGACGAAGGGCTCCCGGCTCACCTGCTCCACCACTGGGTGGCGGCCGTCGGTGATCTGCACTCCCGGTTCCTCGACCAGCTTTGGACGGACCAGGTTGAGTGTGAGGGACCGCCCCGCCAGATTGCAGAGTACATCCAGGGTCGCCAGCCCGTTGGCGCACTGTTGCAGGGTGGAAAGCGACTCGCAGAGACGATCGAGCAGTTCTTCATAGAGCCGTTTCTCCCGGGCCAGGGCCCGCTCTCTTGCGCTCAGCACCTGATCCTCGAACTTCTTCAGCTCCGGAGTGATGAAGCGCTCCGCCCCTTTAAGGGTCTGACGCCGGATATAGTCCTCCGGCGCCTTATCGGACTGACTGCGGCTGATCTCGATATAGTAGCCGTGGACCCGGTTGTAGCTGACCTTCAGGTTGGTGATGCCGGTGCGTTCCTTCTCACGTGTCTCCAGGTCGATGAGAAACTGGTCGGCGTTCTGCGACAGCCCGCGCAGCTCGTCCAGCTCCGCATCGTAGCCCTCGGCGATCACACCGCCGTCGCGGATCAGCATGGGGGGCTGGGGGATGACCGCTTTCACCAGCAAGGCATGCAGCTCGGGGTGCTCGCCTATCTCGAGGGCAAGAGATTGAATCAGAGGACTGTCGATCTCTGACAATAGGGGCTGCAGTGCGGGCAGATAGCCGACGGCATCGCGCAGGGTGGCGAGATCCCGCGGGCGGGCGCTCTTCAGGGCCACCCGGGCGAGGATGCGTTCGATATCGCCGATTCCTTGCAGGACCTCCTGCAGACCGAGATAGCTGTGGTTCTGCAACAACTCCTCGATCGCGGCGTGGCGTTCCGCCACCGGCTGGCGGTCGCGCAGGGGCTGGCTGATCCAGCGGCGCAGCATGCGGCTGCCCATGGCGGTGGCGGTGCTGTCCATGATCCCCGCCAGGGTGTGCTGGGGTTGATCGGAGAGGGAGTGGACCAGCTCCAGATTGCGCCGGGTGGCGGCGTCGATGATGATGCTCTCATCCCGCCGCTCCACCCGCAGGCCGCGGATATGGGGCAGGGCAGCGAATTGGGTCTCCTCCACATACTGCAGCAGGCAGCCGGCGGCACCGATAGCCAGCGGCTGGTCCTGGCAGCCGAAGCCCCCCAGGTCGCGGGTGCCAAACTGCTTCGTCAGCAGCCGTTCCGCGCTCTCCCGGTCGAAGTGCCAGGCGGGACGGCGGGCGATACCGCCACGCAGTGAGAGTTGCTCCGGCAGGGTCGAGTCCTCGTCCAGTAAGAGCTCTGCCGGGGAGAGGCGTTCCAGTTCCCCCTGCAGGGCTGCCAGATCGGCCGGTTGCTGGATGGTGAAGCGCCCGCTGGCCATGTCGAGGACCGCGAGGCCGAAACCCTGCTCGCTCTCGTTGAGCGCCACCAGCAGATTCTCCCGCCGCTCATCCAGCAGCGCCTCGTCGGTGAGGGTGCCTGGGGTGACGATGCGGACGACCTTGCGCTCCACCGGTCCTTTGCTCGTGGCCGGGTCGCCGATCTGCTCGCAGATCGCCACCGACTCCCCCAGCTTCACCAGCCTGGCCAGATAGCCCTCCGCTGCGTGGTAAGGGACACCGGCCATGGGGATCGGTTTGCCCGCCGACTGGCCCCGTTTGGTCAGGGTGATATCGAGCAGCCGTGCCGCCTTCTCCGCGTCGCCGTAGAAGAGCTCGTAAAAATCCCCCATGCGGTAGAAGACCAGCATATGGGAAAAGTCGTCCTTGATGCGCAGATACTGCTGCATCATCGGCGTGTGCTGGTTTGCCTTGGCGGCTTTGGCCATGGGTCCGTTCCGGCCTATTCGAAGGTGTAGTGTTTCTCGACGTCTTTGAGGATCTCCCAGGTGCACTTCATGCCTGCCGGGAAGGTCACCAGGTCGCCGCGCCCGAACTCCTGGGGCTCGCCCCCCTCGGGGGTGACGATCACCTTGCCGCGCAGAAAGTAACAGATCTCGGTCTGGTCGTACTTCCAGTCGAACTTCGAGACCTCCTTCTCCCAGATCGGCCAGTCGTAGACCCCCTGGATCTCAAGCTTCATGCTGGAGGGGCGGTGTTCGCAGAGTATTTTCAAATCGCTCATGGTATCCGTTCAATCAATGTGGAGGGTACGGCGCTCGGGCGGACCCGTAAAACAGACCGCAGAGTGTAACGCGAAAGGGGTGGGAGGTTAACTCGGGGGTGCGAGGCTGGGGGAGGATATCTCGAAAAAAGATAATGGCGGGGTGGTGCGGCAGGGCCACACCCTACAGGACGGCACTGCGTAGGGTGCGGCCTTGCCGCACCGGAGATCGCTGAAGCCACATCTATTCGCAGTCGTCTGAAGCAGCCTCACCGTCATCGGAAAAGGCCTTAGGCTCTATCTCGATCCGAATGGATACATCCTTATCCACGACGATACCTTTGCGCCAGGCATTGGCATACTCAGGTTTAAAGGTGCCGACATTGTAGGTACCCCTATCAACGGTAAAACTGAACTCACCCGCCTTGTCGGTATAAGCCCGATTCAATACGACACCGCTCTGTGCATTCACCAGCATCACTTCCACATCGGACAGGGCCTCGGACACCTCCTGAATAACACCGGAAAGCGTGGCGCCGAATAGCGTCCCATGCCAACAGACCAGCAACAAAAAGAGAGGAAATGGGTAGAGTCCTAACAGCCGCACTGAATAACCTCATTCATACGAAGCCCCGTTCCTGCCCCTTGGGGTAGGGTGCGGCCCTGCCGCACCGAAGCGCTTTGATATTGTTGGCAATCGAATCGCCGCTTGTTTCGCAATACGTCAACAATCAAACATAGCCAAGTCTATTAAATACAGATCATCGCATTTTTTGTCTGACTGAGTATCGATGTGTCTCACATCTTAGGCTCTTCCGCCAGCAGGAGTGCTTTGCACGAATCGCAGACATGCGGTCGTCACCTGCGCAGGGGAGAACCTGCCGGTTTGAATTGATTTAATTAAGGTCGCGTCCCACCGAGATACAATCCCATGCTGCAAGCAGGCACACAGTGGCTGATCCTAAGCCGGATTGGTCGTGGAACAACAAAATCCGCAAACATTATCAGACGGCCTTGATTAGGCTTGATGGCAGGAGGTCACAGCATGAAACAGTCAACGGCAGACAGCTACCGGCAACGGGTCATCCGAGTGGTCGAGTATATTCACGACCACCTGGATGCCGACCTGAACGTCAATCGTCTGGCTGAGGTTGCCTTCATGTCCCCTTACCATTTTCACCGCATCTACCGTGAACTGGCTCAGGAGACCTTGAACGCCACCATCAGACGGCTGCGCCTCCACCGTGCGGCTGGCGAGCTGATTCGCTCGACCAAGCCGATTCTCCGCATAGCCAGGGAGGCGGCCTACGGCAGTCCAGAGGCCTTCTCCCGAGCCTTTGTCCAATACTTTGGCGAGTCGCCGGCAGACTATCGACGCGCCAGACGTGATAGGGAGGGCAGGGAAGCGCACGCGTTCGTGGCTATGCTCTCAACCGACATCAAGGAGTATCGCGATATGTATACCGTGGAGATTCTCGAAACCGATCCGGTCCGTCTCGCTGGCTACCACCACCAGGGCGACTACATGGAGATCGGCCGCGCCTTTGAAAAGCTTGCCGTCTATGCTGCGAGCCACCAGCTGTTAGATGAGACAACCCGCTCCTTCGGTCTCTACTACGACGACCCCAAGAGCGTGGAAGTGGAGCAGCTGCGCTCATTTGCCGCTATCTCCCTCACCGGTGAGACTGAGATACCGGTAGGCGATGAAATGCTTCAAGTGAGAGAGGTACCCTGCGGGACCTGCGCCAGCCTGATCTTCAAAGGCCCCTATGCCGAACTGGAAAAGCCTTACGACTGGCTCTTCGGCCAATGGCTACCGCAAAGCGGTTACGAGGCGGCCGACTTTCCCCCCTTTGAAGAGTACCTGAACGATCCAAAGGATACGCCGCCCAATGAGCTGCTGACACGTATCAACTGCCTGGTCTACAAAAGCTAGTTGCGAAGCCTATGTATGGCGGCATGAACCTACACGCTGAGCTCTCGCGATGATCGCGGGAGATCTCAGCACAGGTTCGGATGCGAATCAGCGATCCTTATCCCAGACGACCCTGTTCCATAAGCCTTGCAGCCGCTCCCCCTTTGTCGGGTTGAGCCACTTCACATAGGCGATACGCCCGGCCAGGTGGGCCTTGAAATCGGCATGCCCTTGACGGTTCTGGCTCCGCGGGCCCTGGTGTATGCAGTTGTGAAGTATGGCCTTAATACGATCGAACTCCGCACGGGGCAGGTTGGATGTGTGGTTGACCACCATGCCGGCAAGGCGTTGGGACTGAGCCTCTGTCCTTATCCGGGTCTTGCGGTGGTTGATCTCAAACCCCTCCTCAATGGCGATGGCGCCGATCAGGCCCTGCAAGAATGGCGCGAGTCGTAGCAGATCCCTGCCGCCGGAAAAGGCGATGTCATCCGCGTAGCGCGTGTAGTCCAGATTAAAGCGCTCGGCAATCCCTTGTAGGCGACAGTCGAAGCGCCAGGCACAGAGATTGGCCAGGGCAGGCGAGCTGGGCGCGCCCTGGGGCAGGTGTTTGTCAGCCAGGCGTTTGCGTCTCTCCCATGGGAGAGATATGAACTCAGCTCCCGCCAGTGCCTCGGAGGTTGAGTGGGTGCACAACCCCTGCAGCAGTCGGGCTACGTTTGTGGGATAGCCGACGCGTCGGAACAGGGCGCCGATACGGGCTACCGGTACGCTGTGAAAGAAATCCTTCAGGTCCATGCGCAGCAGGACCGGCTTGTGCAGGTGTCCTTCGACGAAGCTCTTGCTGGAGCGGCCGCGACAGAAACCGTGGGCACTGGGGTGTGGCGGTAAACGATTCAGGATATCCCGCAGGATCCTGCGCTGGATCGACTTCATACGGGGCTTGGGTATCTCGATCAGGCGCAGGTCGCCCGAGGGTTTCTCGATCCAGCGGTAGCGATAGTGGTGGAGTCTGGTCTGGGTCACATGGCACTGCCTTCGTTCCATGTCGGCAAACCAGGCCAGTTCGTGGTCGAAGAGCCCCAGCCATTCGGTAAGATCCTTACGTGTCGACAGCGGCGGCAGAGGCAGGGTGACCAGCTTCTCCGGCGGCCTGCCCATGCGCGGGGGATCGAGCACCAGTTTCGGTGGTGCCGCTCCCGGGTTGGCGAAACGTTGTTGGAGCGCCTGCTCGTTGGCGAAAAATGCCAGAAGCTGTCGCCGGGTCGGTGGCTGTTCCGTCTCAAAATGGAACAGCAGACGCGCGGCCAGGCGGCGGGGATCGGGAGGACCACCGTCGAGTGCGCGCTCGAGACGTTCGATCAGTGAGGGCTTGTCCCAAGCACCGGCGAGTACCGAGACAGCCAGCAGGCGCAGGTTGGTGGTGAAGCTGGACAATCCATTCCCCATTATTAAGTCCCCATAGCAACCATGCCAGGGAAGCCCTGTTGTTATCGAAGTGCGACCGGCCTCCGACCTGCTCGTAGGGCCGGTACAGCACTGCGCCAGGCGCAGTGTCGTACCGGCAATGTGAATGTCTGCTGTAACGCTACCCCGGGGTATCCCCGGAGCTTTCCACGAGTTTGCATGCAAAGATCGCGGAACCACTCGGAGCGCCGGCCGCGACAACATAGTGGGAACAGGGGGCTGGGAAGTCAACTAATAAAACATGGCAGCCGCTTCATGGCCGGATCAGCTAACCCCGGAAATCGACTGTAGGGTGGGGCCCAGCCTCACCAAATTGATAGGGGCCATGATCGGCTAATTTGTGGAATTCAACGCTGCAGCAACCTCGCTGATAACCATATTTTAAGTATGGTTCACATCTCTTGGTCTGTTTAGAAAGGACTCCAAGTCAGTGTAATATCCATGCCCGGTTATATCTCTAGACCACATATAGAACCATTCTAGAAACTCCATATTTTCAAGAGCTACATGCTTTTGGATACTGGTCTAGGTAGACATGTTTATTTCGTAGATACACTGGATGATTTAGCAGTTCACTAATCGGCATTCAGCCTGTTTTTCCGTAAGGTTTCCATCAGGTTGAACGGTTGATCACCTACTGCGCCAAGCAATTGCTGCTTAACTTCATCTTTTAGGTTAGAGAACTCAAGTGCCAACTCAATATCTCGGCTCGTAGGATAAATCAAGTTTTCCTCTATGCCTTGTATGCTTTCTATCTCCACTTTGTACTGATTCGCAAGAGTTGATAGTGTGCCCAGTGCGTATGCCAATGCTTCGCGGGCTCCTCCTTCGCATGTGGCGTAATTTCGTGTACTTAGATGTGAGAGCGCTTTTATAATTTGCTGTCGAGATGCCCCCATCTTTTTCAATTCTTCATATTTAATGTCGGGTATTGCCACTGAATTACGCTGTTGATCACATAGCGCAATTCGTACACCCAACTCAGAAGATTTGATCATCACCTCTCGCTTGGCATAATCAATGATTGCCTTAGAGTTATCTCCCATATCAGAGTCTGCATGAACACTGCTTATTAGAAAAAGAAATGCCAATAGAAATATATTGGCTATGTTATTTGCAGCCACTGTATATACCTTCCCAAAATTTGAGCTGCTTAGGATCATAATGCAGCTGATAATGCACAATCATATCTTCAACTTCTTTTTCAATCGCTCGTTTCGTAATGATGGGAACTGCATTCATTGTCTGGGCATATAGAATCCAATCGGTTTGAGTTATGTTATACGAAGCTTGTGCAGCATTGCTTCTAGTGAATATGTTGGAAAACACACCTATCGAAATCATTCCAGCTAGAGCGTCACCAAAGATGCGCTTTTTCTTGATTCGCTCTATTGCATCCTGGCTCTCTTTGTCCAGTACCAATCCTTGAATGGGTTTGCACTTTGGCATAACAGCTACCTAAACCTACCGGCCTTCGATCCATGAATCTGAGTAGCTGATATTGCCGTCCAGAAATGTGTGTGTCAGCTTCTCATAGCGAAGAGCAATTTGCTCTATGTGTGGAATTTTTTCCATCGCAGGATTTTTTGTATTCGCCATGCCTGGTGAGTATGAGCTAATTTTCACGCCCTCCAGAACATGCTCGTAATATTCCTGTTCTTGTCCAGCGTCGTTTATGTTATACCAGCGAATGATAGCTTGCTGCAGTTTTTGTCCATTACAACATGCTTTAAAAAGATAGGGTGAAGAGGCGTCGAATGTCTTGACGACTGTAATCGCGCTATGTTTTCTGGTGCCAGTCAAATCACCAGTATCACTATCGGTTGGGATATATATATTGTGTGAATATTCCAGTATCTCTACAGACCCTGTGCGACCTGTCACCTGAACTGAACCGGAAATCTCATTGCCTTGATCATCCTTGAGCCACATATAAGCAGGTATTGCCATTAAGTTGTCTCCTTACGACTTAACACATCATCAAACTATTTTTATCACTAGCAAAGATAGGATTGAAGGTCTATGTGTCTGACAATAGAGCTGAATCGAGTTCTCACGTGTAAAACACGATGAGGTTAGCGGGAGTGGGGGATAGAGATTGAGTATGCGCCAATCCTTCGCGCCCAGCATCCATTCTGGCTCCTATGTCAGTGCATCACAGCAACAATCCATTGCATGACACAAACGCTATCGAAGCCGAAATATGATTTCAAGTGGTGAATCAGCTTTTACTTAAAATGCATGAGAATTTGAGAACATGATCACGGACATTGCATAAATTGGCAACGATACCCAACTGCTGTTTATGCCAGTCAATAATCAATAGTAGCCTTGACCGGATCTTTAAACTCACGCCTATCCGGTGGCTCGCTGTGGAGTTCTTTAATCCGTAGCAGATTCTCCAAAGTCATCGATTACTCCTTTAATCATCAATTTCGATTGTTCCATTACTCGAATCAAAAAACTGCTTCCCCCTCTCATCTTTGCTCTAAAATCTTCCGGGGTATAGATAGTTGGATTGATCGTACGTTGCAAGGACTCCTCTGCCGACATCAGCAACTCGAAAACATCACCATAAATCAAACTGTCGCCAATCAGCATCAGATCAATGTCACTGGTCTTCGCGTCAGTAGCCTTAGCCATTGAGCCATAAACAAAGGCTAGTTCAATTTGTGAATCGATCGGCTGCAATACCTCACGGATGACCTCGGCCACACCGAAGGTCTTTCTGACGATATTCAGCAATTCAGAATAGATGGGGTTGTCAGCATTGGCCTGGTAGTGGAGCTGATTACCTTCACGCCTCATCACCAGCAAACCTGCTGAACTCAATCGGTCCAGTTCACGTCGGATCGTGCCCCGACCCATATCGGCCCAGCGTACGATCTCGTTGGTATAGAAGCTCTTGTCAGGTTTGCCGTAGAGAAGACTTAAAACCCGTTGCTGAGTTTTGGTAAACAAGGCGTCACCGATGGGGGCAGGTAGCATGAGCGACTCACTAAAAAAAGACCCAATTTGGGTACTATAGGCCCCAAATTGGGTCTTTTCAAGATCTTGTTCATCCGACATTCAAACATGGCTTGGTTTAAAAGCGGGGATAATTTATTAACTCGCTCCTACGTGGAAGTGAGATCAATATTTGACAGACTTGTACGGCCGGCAAACGCTACAGTTGAGTGATTAACGATAAAGGCCATGGTTTTCAGTAGATTTGTTGGGACAGCACCATACTCGATATCGTTTTAACGCTTACACATCAGATTCCCCACAAGAATAAGCCCTATTGAAGATCATCAATGATGAATTGTGTCGGGCTATAGGATACTTCTCCGCTTTTGTAACCTCATCAGGAGAAACCATCTTGCTACACCGTAAGCTTCACCATTATCTGGTAGCTGGCCTGCTCATGCTGCTGGGAACTGCTACCCTGGCACAGTCAGCCGACGCCCCCGCAAAAGACGAACAGCCCAATCCCCGCGCAATGGTTGTGGAACGTACGCTGAACAGCGACTACACTGCCACACTGGACACCCTGCGCCAACAGCTGAAAGATGATGGCTGGAAACTGATCGCAGAGATCGATCTCGGCAAGCGACTGGCCAAAAAAG
>JAHXIO010000022.1 GCA_025655595.1 Candidatus Thiodiazotropha sp. (ex Monitilora ramsayi) | reverse complement strand
TCGAGCACTTCCACTGATTTTCTTTGAGCTGAGTTAAATGCCTCGATTAGTTTGAAAAGTTCCCCGTCCATTGTTCTTACACATAACGCCCACAGCAAGCGCGCGCTTTTTGCGTCGCATTGACTGTGATTGATATGTTTTTTGCTAAGCATTCCATAGGCTTTAGTCTAGAATTTCAACAGGTATAGTTTTAACAAATTCAGTCGCTTTTGCCATTAGTTCATTCCATTCGTTTTCTGGGCGAGAGGAGTACCCCTGATTAATGAGCTCTTTTTCACACAAGTCCTGAAGGCCCCAAACTGCTCTTTTTTCTTCCTCGGTAAACTCATCGTTTAATGGAGAACAAGAAAGCTTATCGGACAGGATGCCCCACACAGCCAGTAGATGACCTACTGGCATTTTAACGGTCGCTTCCTTACTCAGATCATCTTCTGACATCTCTACATTCCTGGTGAAACATAACGCTCTGGCTCAGCGGAGGCGGCGCGATAGCGTCGCCATCCGCTGAAGCCGCTGGTTATGCGCCTCTTACTTTCAACCATGCCAATATCCCTAATGTATATCCTGAAAGTATAAAAACTGCTCCAAGTGTCATTCCAACCATTCTTACAATTTCGTTTTCAAGCTTCGAAAAGTCTTCTTCAAGTGAGGTTAGCTTTAATGTTCTCAATGAGGAGATGAAATCAAAAATAACTCCGACCAGAACAAGGAGCAATAACCATATTCCTATCGATTTAGCCACCCACTCATTAGCAAATGAAATGACACAAATAACTATAATAATATATGTAAATGCGTCCCCTGCAATCCATAACCATCCATTTTTTCTATCTAGCTCATCTAAGCCGCCTAATGCAGATATGACAAAAAAAGTTATAAGATAGGCATAGCCCCACCAGGGCACATCTATTTCCATTTTTTCTTACGCATAACAGCGTATTATCTTGCACGCACTGATATTGGAATATATTGCTTGCACTGATATTACGATATATTGCAATAAGTTCTCAATATGTTCAGATACGGATATTGATAGGCAGCCTTTATAATAGGCATGAGAAACATTCCATGCCACTGATTTTAATTGCTTTTTTCTCACAACATCCAAAAGATGCCAGAATCGTTCACCTTTGTCTGTAGGCTTATTCCTACAATACATCGATTCAATCTTTGATTTCCTAACACGAAGACTGATGATATTGAGAGTCATTCTCTATTAGCAGCTGATATTCACACAACAATCATTCTCACCAAAACATTGGCATCTTCGCCACAACCCGCTAACCTATGCCGGTCCGCAGGCCGTCTTTCATGACAACGGATATCTTTATAGCCTGCGGCAATGGAAAACATCATGGACAGATTCAAGGAGTAGTTACCATGTCTCAAAATCTTATCTCTGCGGAGTTCACTGCCGAAGAGCAGGCCGCCGCACTCGCCGCCATTCAACAGATTCAAACACTGCCTTTTCTTATCGGGCTCAGTAACAGTGAAAAGCGTAAGCTCAATAAGATGGGCGACAAGAGCCTGGCCTTTGTCGATCGCGCACTCAGTATTGCCCAGCAGAACCCCGAGATGTTGCCGGGCAACTTTGATCTGGAGGAGTTCGAGCGGGATGTCTCCCTCTACCACTCTCTAATACCGATCAATATCGCCCTCTCCAAACTGAGTGAACTCATCGACAGTACCATGATAGCTGTTGGCAGCGATGCCTATAACAGTGCGCTCGAGGTGTACGCTTTTGCGAAGATGACGGATGGCGTCAGTGGCCTGGAAGATCTGCGTAGTACGCTGAGCGGTCGCTTCAGAAAGGGCGGAAGCCGTAACAGTCACGCTCCCGAGCTGGAGCCTGCCGCAGGTTAACAAGACTGACGACCGGGGGTGTTCCCCGGTCGTCAAATCCTTTCGTATTTTTGTTGCCTGACTGGTTTCGTTTTGTCGCGAAACAGGAAACTTTCGTCAGGCAACAGTCTCTTTTCCGCAATATCGACTTGTTACCACGCAAGAATCACTTAATTCAACTCGCCGTTGACTTGGATTCACTCACTATTGATTAAATACAACTCTCTAGAGGGTTGTCGAAAACCGTCATTGAGACGAAACAATTCAAAGATGACATTATCTCTAGTCAATGTTGATTAAATTTTAATCAATCACGACTCTCCCAAAGTCATCGCTGACTAAAATTTAATCAATCATGAGTATCCGCGACTCATCGACGACTTAATTCGTATCAATCACGGGTCTCAGAGAGTCACCGTTGACTAAAAGTTAATCAACGACGACTCACTTTAAACCAACCGAGCGTCTCAACAAGCCAACATTCACTCATAGGAAGTCAACGCCGGGTATCGGTGAATGTTTGGCATCGGCCTTGGGTCGTCACTGAGGCAGTATCGGGTTACACAAATTCGTCCTATTGGGCATGCAAGAGTTCTAGCCACTTAGCGGTAGCGACTGATAGAAAAACGGCGACCATGGGCCGCCGTATCTAATAAAGTGTTTTGTTCTCGTTATTTATGATTATTGTCTATCTGGCTTCCTGAGCCGGTGCGGCAGGTGCTGCCGGGGCGGCATAGGGATAGCCACCGTAGTAGGGATATCCACCATAGGGATAGCCGTATCCGTAAGGACCGTAACCCCTGGGACCATAGTAGTCGTAGTAGCGGTTGTAGCCACGGCCATAACCGGAACCGCGAGCGTTTCCCCTAAATCCGAAGTCGAAGTATCCGTCGCCCCAGCCGTCACCTAACCAGCTGTCGTCCCAACCCCGGTTACCATAGCCTGGGCCTCCCCAGCCCGGTCCACCCCACCAGGCGGCAGCGGTGGTGGATACAGCAATCAATGCAACGGCAGCAGCAGCTTGTGCAATCTTTTTCATTTCACTCTCCTCGATACGAATCTAAGCGTTCTTGAAAATGTTTGCCCGAGGCCGTTTGGGAATGACCTACACTTAATATATATAAGCCAATCCTAATAAACTCAAATAGATATTTATTATTTTAAAATCGACAATTCATAGATCGCGTCTATTAATTTAATTCCCACGAGGAGCAGCAAAATTATTACCTTAATAACAGTGAGTTAAAGATGATTGGATTTACTGGTTTCTGAAGAGCGCCGGTCGCTGTTTCATCGTTCCGGCGAGTACCGGAATCCAGCCGATTAAGATCAGGAAACGAACTCAATCACAGCATCCGCCGGGATGACGGCGTCTTTGTTTTTGCCATCATCTTACACTTTGGTTGAATCCGTAGGGTGCGGCCCACACCAATATCTTGAGGAAATCCAAATGATACCCAAATGAACTCCCGGCCTTCGGCGGGATGAGATTGCCGAATAATGACTGAATGACCGGCGAGTGCAGAGAAAAAATCCAATTCGCTAGGAAGAGGCTGCATCTGCCCAGGCTCGCACACAGGCGGCCTGAGCTTATGAGTTAGTAGCCGCTCACTTACTCGCCGCGTTCTGGGTGCCCCAGGGAAACTGCACCAAGTAGCTCATACCGGGACTTGCGTAGAAGATAACACCCTGCGCGCCGCCCAGCACAAAGCCGATGAACATGAGCCAGAACAGGGCCGAGGCGCCCATGAAAGCTCCCTCCTCCTGCTGCTTGCGAATAGCGTTGTAGATAAATCCGAGAATCGACACCGCAATCAATACCAGACCGGCGATGATGATGAACTACATTAACATGAATTACTCCTTTTCTGCCTTTTTTCAGCAACATACCTTTGCGCTTAGATGGGATGAAAATGGTGGAAGCAACGGAAACCGATATTCATCACTATGTCGTCAGGCAGGAAAAACCTTGATGACAAAAAAAACGGCGCTGGGGTGGCGCCGTAAAAGGGGGAATATCTAATTAACAAGCAAGTTACTGGCGTATTCCCTCCACGGAGAGTTCGAGTTGCACCTTACGGGCCGCCGGTCCCAGGTCGAAGGGGATGCCGTAGTCTGCCAGGGCGATCTCGGTGGTGCCGAAGAAGCCGCGACGGTAGCCGCCCCAAGGGTCGGGGCCATTACCGATCATCTCTGTCTGGATCACCACCGGCTTGGTGACACCGCGTAGGGTCAGGTCGCCTTTCAACACACCCTTACCGTCTGACGACTCCTCATAAGAGGTGGAGACGAAACCCGCCTTGGGGAATTTCGATACATGCAGAAACTCATCGCTGCGCAGATGCTTGTCCCGCTCCGCATGGTTGCTGTCGACACTGGCGGGATCGATATCCACGCTGATCTTGGACGCCGACGGGTTCTTTTCGTCATAGGTGAATTGGCCGCCGAACTGGTTAAAGCGGCCGAAGAGCCAACTGTAGCCCAGGTGTTTGATGCGGAACTGGATAAAGGCGTGGGCCCCTTTGGTATCGATAGCATACTGCTCGGCCTGTACACCGGTCACGGTGAAGATTCCGGCCAAAAGCATGGGTATAAGATAGCGTTTCATGATCTTCTCTCCTGATTCTCATTGTTGAGTTAATCGCTCGTGCGTCCCCGCGCGAGCTGTTGGGTAATGGTGGCGACACGGGTGCCATAGGCCTCGGCGGTGGCGATGTCGCCGCTGGAAGGAGCATCTCCCGGATCGACCTGGAAGCTGGCCGCCATAGCACCTGTATAGGAACCCATCCGGTTCATCACCTCCGGTCCCGGGCCCTGGATACGGTTCATGGAGTCGGGATCGCTGGCGGCGGGCATCATCCCCAGTCCCACATAGATCATCCCCTGCTGCATGGCGTTGATCACCAGACCCATCAGGGTGTTGAGCTTGTCGCCGGAGTAGGAGCTGGAGTTGGTGAAGGCGCCTGCCACCTTGTCTTTCCAGGACTGGGTGAACCACTTGGCGGCGGCGGTCTCGAGGAACTTCTTCATCTCCGCCGACATGCTGCCCATGTAGGTGGGGGAGCCGAAGATGATGGCGTCGGCGCTGTCGAGGCGATCGAGCTGGGCCCCTGCCTCTTCGGCGGTGAGCAGCATTACCTCTACGTCCTCCACCTTTGCCGCGCCGTCTCTCACTGCTTCCGCCTGCAGCTTGGTGTGGCCGAAACCGCTGTGATAAACAATCGCTACTGTGGTCATGGGTTGGGTCTCCTCAGTGTTTCGTCATTCTGTTTAAAAGTTGTTTGCTCTTCATGACCGGCCCAGCATGCGCTTCAGGGTCCGGTCACGGTCGATAAAGTGGTGTTTGATGGCGGCCATCGCATGGATACCGGCGAGGACGATCACGCCCCAGGCCAGATAGAGATGGATGTCGCCCGCGATGTCCTCCTGCTTGTCGATGCCGCTGATGGTCGCCGGGATGGAGAACCAGTCGAACACCTCCAGCGCGCGTCCGTCCGCCGTGGAGATCAGGTAGCCGCTCAGGGTGATGAGAAAAAGCAGCAGGTAGAGCGTGCCGTGGGTGAGGCTCGCGGCCAGGCGCTCATAGGGTTTATGGGTCTCGAGGTGAGCCGGTCTCGGGTTGATGAGACGCCAGACCAGCCTTATCAGCATCGCCAGCAGGAGCATCACCCCGATACCCTTGTGCCACCAGGGACCCAGTTGGTACCAGGCGTCGTAGTAGCCCAACGAACGCATCCACAGACCCATGCCAAACTGGCCGAAGACGGTCAGCGCCACCAGCCAGTGAAGGCCGATGGCGATGGCGCCGTAGTTTTCCCTGTCGTTCCTTATGTGCATCAGAAGCGTCCTGCCTGGTAGTCCTCGAAGGCCTGCGTCAGCTCCGCCTCGTTGTTCATCACGAAGGGACCGCGGCGGGCGATGGGTTCGTTGATGGGCTCACCCGCCACCAGCAGGAGGCGGCTCGATGACTCGGCGGCGATCTCCACCGCTCCGCCCTCGCCCAACTGCGCCAGCGACTGTCCTGTCAATTGAGTGCCGTCGATAGTGACCTCGCCTTCAATAAGATAGACAAAGGCGTTGTAACCTGCAGGCAGCGACTCGCTGAAACAGCGTCCGGCGGGAAGCGTAATATCAAAGTAGCTCACAGGAGTAGCAAGATCGATCACCGGTCCCCGGGTACCGAGGGAGGTCTCGCCGGCAATCACCCGCACCACCACATCGCCATCCCGCACCTCTTGGGGAATCGAGCCTTGGTCGAACTCCTGGTAGTGGGGCTGGGTCATCTTCAGGGCCGATGGCAGATTGACCCAGAGCTGGAAACCGGCCAGCAGGCCGTTCTCCTGCATCGGCATCTCGGAGTGGACCACCCCGCGCCCGGCGGTCATCCACTGCACGCCCCCCGCCTTCAGCACACCGGTATGGCCGGCGTTGTCCCGGTGCTCCACCTGTCCGGCCAGCAGATAGGTGACCGTCTCGAAGCCCCGGTGGGGATGGGGCGGAAAACCACCGATGTAGTCGTCCGGATTGTCGGAGCGGAAATCGTCCAGCAGCAGAAAGGGGTCGAGCTGCAGCAGCTGGTGGGTGCCGATCACCCGGGTCAGGCGCACGCCGTCACCGTCGGCGGTCTCCTGACCCCGCACCAATCGCTTTATGGATCTCATGGTTTTGACTTCGGTATTCATCACAGCCTCCGCGTTCAATAACGCACTGTTTTTGTCAATTACTGACTAGTTTAGGTTGCGGAATTCGAAGATAAAGACCACTATTTGAGAAATACTGTTGCGGAAAATAGAACAATGGATCGACTCGACAGCCTCGAAAGCTTTGTCGCCGTGGTGGAGGCGGGCCAGTTCAGCGCCGCCGCCGAGCGCCTGGGTGTCGGCAAATCGGTGGTCAGCCGCCGGGTCTCGGAGCTGGAGGAGCACCTGGGGGCCCGGCTATTGCAACGTACCACCCGAAAACTCTCCCTCACCGATGCGGGCCGGGAGTTCTATCCCCGCGCCCTACAACTGCTGGAGGACCTGGCGGAGGCGGAACAGTCGGTCTCCAGCGGCCAGCAGGCCCTGAGCGGCCGCATCCGGATCGCCACTCCCCTCACCTTCGGCCTGCTCCATCTGAAACCCTTGCTCAACGATTTCATGCAGGCCCATCCCGGCGTCATCCTCGATATGGATATGGACGACGGCCAGGTCGATCTGATTCAGGAGGGGGTCGATCTGGCCCTGCGCATCGGCCGCCTGGAGAGCTCCAGCATGATCGCCCTGCCCCTGGCGCCGGTCCACGCGATTGTCGTCGCCAGTCCCGGCTATCTGGCGACCCACGGCACACCAGAGACGCCGGAAGATCTGAGCCGGCACCAGGGACTCTGCTACAGCAATCTGCCTGAGCCGCAGAAGTGGCGCATGACCGACAACTCCGGCAAGGCCCATACGGTCAACATGAATCCCCGCCTGCTGGTGAACAACGGGGATCTGATACTGGAGGCGGCGACGGCCGGACTGGGGGTCTGCCTCACCCCGACCTTTATCGCCTATCAGGCCATCAGGGAAGGTCATCTGAAGCCGATACTCACCGACTATCAAATACCCAGCGCTACCGCCTATGCGGTCTACCCCTCCCGCCGCTTCGTACCGACCCGAGTTCGTGAATTGGTGGATTTTCTCAAGCAACAGTTCGGCGATCGGCCCTATTGGGATGAGGGTCTCCTGTCATCAACAGGAGAAGTTATCTGCAAAGCGGAATAGCAAAGGTCAGGTTACCATCCAGGTTGTGAATGGTGCGGCAGGGCCGCACCCTACCAGAGCAGATCCTGGCTATGTAGGGTGCGGCCCTGCCGCACCAAAGCTCCCCAGACTGTGACCGCTCAAATTAAAGTCTGCATGTGACATATTCACACTGCCATTGATCGGCCCCGGCCTGCAGTTTACTTTTATGAAATGGATCGACAGATCACCTGGTCTGCAAGGAGAGAAACAAGCATGGAAAACCGCGTCCCCCTGACCCTCCACCTGCGTACCTTCGGCTGGGCGATCAACCTCACCCGGATGAACGTCATCCTGCTGCTGGCGACGACGGCGCTGCTCAGCGTCGACCAGGGTCACGATCTGCTACGGAGCATGGTGGAGGACGGCGGTCTCAAGTATCTCAGCCTCTTCGGCAGCACCCTGCTCTGGGCCACCAGCCTCTGGCTCTGGGCCCGCGTCCTGCTCGATATCGACTTTCCCTACGCCCTGGCGACCTGGAAACAACTCACACCCTATCGGCGACAGCTGCCGCGCCTGCTGGGTGTACTCGCCTTCGTCGCCCTGACCCTCAACATGGGTATTGCCACGGATTGGCATTGGATCAGCTACCTGATCGGCGCTGAGGGGGTACTGTTCTATCTCGCCGTCACCTACCGGCGCGATATCGGCCGATGGATCGCCAGTAAAGTGAGACCGGAGACACCGGAGACACACTGGTGTTGGGCAGAGAAGATCGGCGGAAAAAAAGAGCGGCCGCCGAGAGAGAACATCTATCGCTCCCTCGGCGAGGTGCGCGGCAAGATCGCCGCCGCGACTTTCATCCTCGGTCTCGGACTCTTCGCCTGGGGCATGCTCGGTCCGCTCAGCATGGGACTGCATCTCGACTCCCTGCTGCTGTTGATGCTGTGGGGCGCCACCCTTCTCCCCCTGGCCAGTATCCTGACCTATCACGCCGGCCGCCGGGGGTTTCCCATCGTGATCTTCTTGGGTCTCCTCATCATCGTCTTCAGCTTCTGGAACGACAATCACCAGATCCGCACGCTGGCGGGTCACCAGCCGAAGGAGCGACCCACACTGGAGCAGGCTCTGACCGACTGGCACGACGCCCACTGCGATAAGTCCAAATGCGAACCCTTCATACTGATGGCCACGGCGGGCGGGGGGATTCGCGCGGCCTACTGGACGGGCACGGTGCTGGGACGACTGCACGATGACTCCAAGGGCAGACTGCCCGACCACCTCTTCGCCATCAGCGGTGTCTCCGGCGGCTCGGTGGGCGCCACCGTCTACCGTGCTGTTACCGCCAACTGGCAACTGGGGGTTACCAGCCCCATCCAGCAGATCCTGGGCCAGGACTACCTGGGCCCCGTCGCCGCCGGCATGCTCTATAAAGATGCCGTGCAGCACTTTTTACCCTTGCCGCTACTGGCTGACCGGGCCGAAATCTTTGAAAGGGGATTGGAGTACGGTTTCAAAGAAGCCATGGATGGCAATCGGGTGATGCTGGATGACTCATTCATCGCCAATACCGCCAAAGGGGATCGCCCCTGGCCCGCACTCTTTCTCAACTCGACCTGGTCGGACACAGGGCGGCGCATAGTTGCGGCATCGTTGAGAACGGAATCCCTCGCCCCACCCAACGGCAACCAGATCCTCTATCACGATCTACTCAACTCCCTGGGTGCCGATATGCGGCTCTCCACCGCCGCTCACAACAGTGCCCGCTTCCCACTGGTCAGCCCGCCCGGCGGTTGGCGGCCAGTGGGTGAAGAGCAGCCGCAATGGCAGCGACTGCAGGACGGCGGTCTGTTCGAAAACTTCGGCGCGGAAACTGCGCTGGAGCTGGCGACCTACGCGGAGAAACTCTGGCGTGAAAAATGGGACTTAACCTTACGACCCTATGTCATTCTCATTACTAGCGACCCCACCCTGCCGGCGGCGTTTGCCGACTTTCCGAAGAAGCATCCCCTGCCGTTCGCGTATGAATCACTCAGTACCCTGAACACCTACGCCACTACCCGCAACGGCCGCGGTATCGAGGCGGCGGCAAGATTGCGGGAGTGGGTCAGGAAGCGACAGACAGACCAAGAGGATCAACGCTTTTTTCACCTGCGGATGTGCCAGGGCAACGGTGAGGATCACGATCCGCCACTGGGCTGGTCTCTTTCAAAGACGACTCAGTCCCGGATTAATA
>JAHXIO010000030.1 GCA_025655595.1 Candidatus Thiodiazotropha sp. (ex Monitilora ramsayi) | reverse complement strand
GTTTGTGCCATCACTCTCCTCCCAAGCTTTTCGTGATTTGGTCCCGGCTATTAGAAAGCAGTCCAACCCCAAAACCTTGATATGAGTCAAATGTGTGAAATGAGACAATCGAGTCTCTTCTGACTCGATACGCTCCAATAGGTCAGGGCATTATTTCGCGGTGGGAAAGGCGGTGCGATAGAGGGCAAAACTGGCGTAGGCCATGACAGGCAGAACCAGCAACAACAGTGGGAGTAGCAGGATAGCGATGATGATGGTAAAGCTGAGCAGACCCGCCCACAGCATAGTGGTAAAAAAGTTCTTGAAGACAGCCCTCACACTGGCATGCACCGCCTGCACCATATTGCCCCTGTTCTCAAAGAGTATGGGGACGGAGAATGCCGATACGCAGAATATGATAAAGGCCAGTACCGCCCCCATCAGTGCGCCCCACATCCAGAAACTGGCGATATTCTCATTCGCCTTCAGAAGCCAGGGAAGCTCATAGGGGAGATGTCCCCCACCAATGATGAAGCTGTAGAGCACTCCGGCATCGGTAATCCAGATCAAGAACATGAAGGCACAAAAGAGCGCAACCAACCATGTCTGCAGCGGCGTCCTCAGAAAAGCGGCAAAAGGGGTGGAAACACCTACCTTTTGCTCTTGCGTCACATTGAAGGCCAGCTGAAAAAAGCCGGTCAACATTGCCGGCGCAACCAACATAAATCCACCCGCGAAGGGGATGGACATGGGAGAAAAGCCCAGTTCACCCACCATATAAAGCAAGATCAAACCAATCAAGGTGGCCACGGAAGCATATGCAGTGCTTGGCACGGGCACCTTGCTGTAGATAGCCCAACCTGTCTTGATGGCGGCAGACAGATCAGACGGTTTCAACTTTGCGGGAAGAAGTCCTGGGTCGTTCAATTGTGTAATCCTTTCAGTGCGACTGTTATTTAATCAGTTTATTTTCCTGATACTCCACACGGGATTCAGGTTGCCTGAAGAATATTCTATCTTGGTAATAGTAATGCAATGATAAGCGTTGCAAAGGAAAAAAAGATGAATAAGAGCAGAAATTTGGCCTTACCCCCAAGCCTGAAACCTCTTTTCTGAAAGTGGGACGGCGCACCGCACTTCGGGCAGCGGTCAAGGTCTTCCGCCATTGATTCGCCACAGTAGAGGCAATTAACTCGCATTTCTCTTCAAGCCGGATAAGAGAGAATCGTCCGAGTCCAGTCAGTCAGGACGCCTCAACGAACGCCCTTATCCCGCAGAAATTGGCTATATTTCTGATCCGTCCCGGCGATGTGGTTAATCAGCCAGGTCTTGAGGAATCCCGTCAACTCGTCTACGGTGCCCTCACGGTCATTTTCATACGATTGCAAGAAGACATTTACCTTCGCGATCATCTCTTCGTGCTGTTGCTTGTGTGGCTCATAATCCGGGTAGCCGTTTTCCTGCATCAGTTTCTCCTCGCGCTCGAAGTGGTACTTGGTGTAATCCACCAGTTCACTCAGGGCCTGGCGTTCGAAGGATTCGCCGGTCGGATAGAGAACCGAAGTCTGTAGATTATTGATCAGTGATAAGAGTTTTTGATGTTCATCATCAATGACTTGAATACCCACGCTCAGACTGTCGTCCCAGGCGACAAATTTCCGTGCTGTCATTTTCTTGTGGATAACCGGCAGGACGATCAGCACGGCAATCATGATCCAGGGGACAGGGTTATCGATACCGAACAGAAAGCCGATGCCGATAACGATAAAGGCCAGAACGATGAAGAGAGAGAGGCCAAAGGTCTGTAAGCTCTTGCGCATGTTGGATATCCCCAGAGGATTTTCTATCGTTAAAGCGGTGTCTTGATGCATCTGAGGCATGGACTGCCAGATCGGATCATCTCATCCGGACCGGATTTGACCTTGACCCTCATCAAATAAAATCTACACGCTCTGAACCGTGCCTCAGACTATCGGAGAATTCTACTTTGTTTGATTTGACTTTTGTCAAGGTGAGTATGCCCAAGCGAGCGCTTAATCTGTGGTGCGTAATCGACAATTAAGGGAGGATTTCTCCAATGATCAAACGTTCCCGGCCAGGCGCGCACACCTTTTTAAACGCAAGTGCGCTTTCAATGGCAATTGGTATATCCATCAGTGGCTTAGGGTTATCTGCCCAAGCAGCCACGCCAACACTCAGTGAAGCAGACTTCGAAACATCCAAGACTATCTACTTCCAGCGTTGTGCAGGTTGCCATGGCACCCTGCGTAAAGGCGCGACCGGTAAGAGTCTGGAACCGAAGGAGACAATGAAGCTCGGACAAGAACGTCTCGAAAAAATCATCAGTTTCGGTACTGAAGGCGGCATGAACAACTTCGACGATATCATGAGCAAAGATGAGATCAAGAAGATGGCCACCTACATTCAGATGGAAGCACCGATTCCGCCTGAAATGTCACTGGCATTGATGAAAGAGCGTCATAAGGTCTACGTAGAGCCCAAGGACTATCCCACCAAGCCTCTTCATGGCCGTAACTGGAAGAACTTCTTCCTGGTCATCGAGCGCGACGTAGGTAAAGTGGCGGTTATCGACGGTGACAAAAAAGAGGTTGTCGCCCACGTACCCACCGGCTACGCGGTGCATGTCTTGAAAGCCGCAGAGCATCATAAGACCCTGCATGCCAAGGATGCCGGCCGCTTCTGGTATACCCAGGGCCGTGACGGCAAGCTAACCAAGATCGACCTCTGGCAGACCCCAGACAAGATGAAGGTTGCTGAAGTTCAGATCGCATATGATGCCCGTGACGTTGCGGTATCCGGCGATGGCAAGTACGTAGTTGGCGGTGGTTACTGGCCACCCCACTTTGTCATTGCTGACGCCATGACCATGGAACCGTTGAAGGTTGTCTCCGCCCGTGGCGTAAATGTTGACGGAAAGTATGTCAACGAGTCCCGTGTGGCAGCTATCTACGACACCCCCAACCATCCCAGCTGGCTGGTCTCCATGAAGGAGCTGGGCCAGATGTGGCAGGTTCACTACGACGATATCGCCAACTTGAAGATCACCAAGATGGATACCGCCAAGTTCCTGCATGACGGTTTCTATGATCCCACCGGTCGTTACTTCCAGATCGCGGCAAACGCTTCCAACAAGATGGTTGTGGTAGACACCGACACCCAGAAGCTCACCAAGCTGATTGATGTTGACAAGCTGCCGCATCCCGGTCCGGGCGCCAACTGGGTCGATCCGAAGTGTGGTCCGGTCGGTGGCACCGTGCATCTTGGTGTCGGCAAGGTCACTGCCTGGGGTAACGATCCGAAAGGCCGTCCTAATGAGGCTTGGAAGGTCTGCTATGAGACTGAAACCGACGGTCCAGGCGTCTTTATCCGCACCCATCCGAAGAGTGACTATGTCTGGGCGGATCAGACCAAGCATCCCGAGCCTGAAGTCCAGCAGTCCATACAGGTCATCTCCAAGGAGACCCGCGAGATCGTCAAAACTATCCGCCTGACCGATAAGCCCGGCTATGCCGCGGTCCATATCGAGTTCAACAACGATGGTTCTGAGGTCTGGACCTCTGTCTGGAATCGTAAGGACAGTAAGGAGCCCAACGGTGAGATCATTATCTTCGACGCCAAGACTCTCAAAGAGAAGGCACGCGTCAAAGGTCTGTTCGCACCGACCGGCAAGTTCAACGTGTATAATCGGGTGAATCACGTCACCTGATGACCGCAAGGTTACACGCACGTAACTGAAAACAAGGCGGACATGCGGCTTAGCCTCATGTCCGCCTCGTTCACCAACACCTGCACCACCCGAATCCGCAAGTGGTGTATCACCTGACCATTGTGACCTGAACGGGGAAATCGATGCATCAGCAGTCTTTATTCAAGAGCCTACTTTCACGCAAAGTCGCCTTTGGCGCGACACTGGGTGGTGCTGTCCTATTCATGGTCATCGGCGTCATACTCTGGGGCGGCTTCAATACCGTAATGGAAGCCACCAACACCATGGAATTCTGTATCTCCTGCCATGAAATGGAGGAGAACGTCTATCAGGAATTCAAAGGCACCGCGCACGATGGCAACCGCAGTGGTGTAGGCGCGAGCTGCCCTGACTGTCATGTTCCCCGCCCCTGGGTGCACAAGATCGTAAGAAAAATAAAAGCCAGTAACGAAATCTGGCACAAAATCCTGGGGACCGTGGATACCCCGGAAAAGTTTGAAGAGCATCGGCTGACCATGGCACGGCGTGTCTGGGAGGCGATGAAGGAGACCGATTCGAGAGAGTGCCGCAACTGCCATGACTGGGATACGATGAATCCCGAAAAGCAGAAACCGCGCGCCCGCAATCAGCATATCTTTGCCATGGAGAACGGCAACACCTGCATCGACTGTCATAAAGGCATTGCACACAAACCGGTTCATAAAGATATCACTGAAGAGGAGTTGGAAGAGTGGGCCAAGCCGATCGAGGCTTATAAGACAGAAATTCCGGCTTCATTCAAAGAGGGTCTGGCTAAAGCCGAAGCTGCAGAAGCCGAAGCGGAAGCCGCCAAACAGGCAGAGGCCCAGAAAGAGCGTGATCGTCGCAAGGCACAGGCATTGGCGACACAGAAGAAGATCGATGCCGCCGTGGCCCAGGCACTCGCTGCGGCAAAATCGCAAGACGCAGGAGTCGGTGCCGCACCAGCCGCAACAGCACGAGGCTTCGGTGTCGACTGGAGCGGATCGCCCGAACGTCTGATCACCCTCTTCTATCCCGGTCAGACCTCCATGGAGTGGACTCTGGTGGGTAAGTATCACGGAGGCGCCAGACCCTTCCGCGCCGGTGATCGCTGCACGGTCTGCCACGAGAAGGAACTCGCCGACATGGGCAAGAAGATGGTGACCGGACAGAAGGCGGAACCGACACCGCCCGAAGGCAAACGCGCGGCCATCCCGGTGGCAGTCCAGGCCGCCCATGATGATGAGAACCTCTATCTGCGTTTCCAGTGGGAGGATACGGAACATGTCCCTGTCCCCTTCGTTGACGGTGGCAAGATGGATCTCGAGAATCAGGTGAAACTGGCCCTGATGCTGGCGACGGACGAGCTGGAGTACGCCTCCCAGGCCGGCTGCTGGGGTACCTGTCATGAAGATCTGAGAACCATGCCCGGTCATCCGGAGGATGCTGCCGCAGCGGGTCTCAACCTGGATCTTTCCGACGGCGTGACCAAATATATCAAGGAGTCGCGGACCAAGGTCGAGGAGAAGGGTCGACGCGGCAAGAAACTCGGTGGATGGGATAAGCTGAAGGACGACGCGGCCCTCCAGGCGGAACGGGATGCGCACAAGGTCATGGACCTGATCCGTTGGAACAGCAGCGGTAAAACGGAAAGCGGCTATGTACTCGAACAGCGCATCATGGACGACGGCGGCAAGGTGGATGCTCAGGGCTGGCTGGAAGCGGGACTCTGGACCGTCGAAGTCAGACGCCCGCTGAAATCCTCAGGCACGGGGAATATCGCGATAGATCCCGGCACCGTTTATAACTTCGGCTTCGCCATCCATGACGACTATACCAATGCGCGCTTTCATCACGTCTCGCTGGGTTATAAGCTGGCGCTGGACAACGACCAGGCCGAGGTGAATGCAGTGAAAGCGAAGGTTTCTGCACCTGTCGCGGCAGCGCCGGCACCACAGAAGACGGCGGCATCCGCCGGGGGTGATGTGGACGGCGGTGTGGACTGGTCGAAAGCTGGAGAGCGTCAGATCACCCTCTTCTATCCCGGTCAGACCTCCATGGAGTGGACTCTGGTGGGTAAGTATCACGGCGGCGCCAGACCCTTCCGCGCCGGTGATCGCTGCACGGTCTGCCACGAGAAGGAGCTCGCCGATATGGGCAAAAAGATGGTGACCGGACAGAAAGCCGAGCCGACCCCCCCAGAAGGCAAACGTCCCGCCATCCCGGTGGCGGTGCAGGCAACTCACGACAATGAGCATCTCTATCTGCGCTTTCAATGGGAAGGCACCGAACATGTACCCGTCCCCTTCGTGGACGGCGGCAAGATGGATCCCGACAACCAGGTGAAGCTGGCCTTTATGCTGGCGACCGATGAGGTGGAATACGCCTCCCAGGCCGGTTGCTGGGGTACCTGTCACGAAGACCTGAGAACCATGCCGGGCCATCCGGAGGATCCGGCGTCATCCGGCCTGTCACTCGACTTCAGCAAGGGTGTGACCAAATACATCAAGGAGTCGCGGACAAAGGTCGAGGAGAAAGGCCGTCGCGGTAAAAAACTGGGCGGCTGGGACAAGCTGAAAGACAACGCAGCCCTGCAGGCGGAACTGGATGCCCACAAAACCATGGATCTGATACGGATTAACAGCGGCAATGGCAGTGTGGAGAATGGCTACGTCCTGGAACAGCGCATCATGAAGGGTGGAGAGACCCTGCAGGGGAGCATCAAGGAGGAGGCAGGCTATTGGACCGCCACCTTCAAGCGTAAGCTGAAATCTGAACTATCCGGCGATGTCAACATCGAAAAAGGGACAGTCTACAATTTTGGATTTGCTATCCACGATGACTATACCGACAGCCGCTTCCATCATGTCTCACTCGGTTATAAACTGGGATTGGACAACCCGGATGCGGAGATCAACGCAGTGGCACAGTAAACGGCCTGCTCTCAGCACCAAGCGTACGGAAACGGCAAACGACAAACAAAGGTAACCATTATGTTTCGATATAACATAATCCTGATGCTGTTGTGGCTGTTTGTTGCACCATATAGCTTTGCCGGAGAGACAGTCACGGTCATTGCGAAAGACTACAAATTCCTGCCGGAAGAGGTTACCGTCAAGGTCGGTACTACCGTGCGCTGGGAAAACCACGAAAAACGCCAGTATCATAGTGCCTGGTTTAAAGTCCTGGGAGAGGAGCCCGGCGACTATTTCTTCCCTGGCGACGTCAGGGAACGCACCTTTGATAAACCGGGTAGTTACCAATATATCTGTGAACCTCACCACGAAACCCACCAGATGAAAGGTGTCGTGCACGTTGTAGAATAGTCAGATATCCTTGCCTGTCTGATAAGGGCTGGTATTCCAGCCCAGCTCAAAACGATAGCGTGGTCGATCGGCTCCGTTCAGTTGGAAAAACAAAGATAAAATGACCTATCGAAACCAGTTCTGGCTTGTTGGCATACTTTCCATTCTGCTGACGAGTCAGAGCAGTCAATCTGTCGCGGAAGAAGAGCGCAACATCACGCTGCTGCCCGACTCCCTTTCCCAGTGGTACAAACCTGTAAACAAAAGACAGGTCTGGCTTCACACCATGTTCGCCCTACGCCGTGAATTACAGGCCATAGACGAGTATGCCGCGGAGCAGGATCTGGCGTTGACCCGGAAGTGGAGCGACAAGTTCATCACACATTTTCGCAAGCTGCCCGAAATGGTGCCGGAATGGCGGGATGACGTGGAACTCGACGAGGCCACTCGTTTGGAAACTGCCGCCCGGACTGGTGATTTCAAAACCGTAACCAGTGCGGTCTCACGGCTTCAACGCAACTGTCGAAACTGTCATCGGGAGTATCGGGCGATTGCCGCACTCCGATACCGCTCACCGGATTTCAGCAACATCGAGATTGCTGACGAACAGGGCGTATTGAAGGACTACGGCACGCATATGGACACCCTGTCCAAAACTGTCAACCGCATCAAGATCGCCAGTGAGGACAATCGATGGTCGCGTGCGGCGAAGGCCTCCCATGAGCTCAGAGGACAGCTGCATCGATTGGCGGAGAGCTGCGAGTCCTGCCACCAAGATGAGCTGCCCCGTCAGCGGATACTTGGCGACGCCAGCAACCGAACCCTCGATGAACTGGATGAAGCACTGACCCAGCAGCAGCTGAAATCGACTGGCAGAAAGCTGGGTGAAGCCGCCGTGATCATCTGCGCAAGATGCCATGGGGTACATCGTACTTTAGGTGATACCCGGTCCTTTCTGTTTGATTAAAGATAGGTATCTAGAATGAACCAAAAGATCAGTCTCTATGCTGTTTTGTTTCTGTTCCTGTTCAGCACCGGTGTGCAGGCGGATAAAACCGATCGCCTGATCAGAAAAGCCAACCGTTATTTTGAACCCTTACCCCAGACCATGCCCGGCAGTGAAAACGACACGCCGGCACGCGTTGAGTTAGGAAAGCAGCTCTATTTAGACACACGTCTCTCCATCAATGACACCCAGTCCTGTGCGAGCTGTCATCCGGTTGGGGATGGCAGGGGCGGCATGGATAACCTTCCCACATCGCCGGGAGCCCGTGGGGAGTTCGGAGACCGCAACACCCCAACCGTATTGAATGCCGGATGGCAAGGTTCGCAGTTCTGGGACGGCCGTGCCGTTGATCTTGCAGATCAGGCGGGCCAGCCGATATTGAACCCGATCGAAATGGGTATGCCGGATAAAGAGAGTGTGGTGAAGAAACTCAGTGCCATCACGGAGTATGTCGAGGCTTTCGCAAAGGCATTTCCGGACGATACCCCTCCCCTCTCCTATGCCAATCTGGCGGAAGCCATCGCCGCTTTCGAACGTACCCTACGCAGTGAATCCCGCTTCGATGACTTTATGCGGGGAGACAAAACGGCACTGACGACCCAGGAGCAATCAGGGCTAAACCGCTTCATTCGGCGCAATTGTATACGATGCCACGATGGTCCTGTGCTCGGCGGCACGCTGATCGAGAAACTGGGTGTCTACAACGATTTCCATAATACCGAGGATAAAGGCCGACACCGTGTAACCGGAGACGAAGCGGACGAGATGATGTTCAAAGTGGCATCCTTGCGCAATGTTGCAATCACCGGTCCCTGGTTTCATGACGGTTCCGGTAAAACCCTTGAGGATGTTATCCGTACTATGGGAAGCATCCAGTTGGATATCGAGCTCAAAGAGGATGAGATTGCCGATATCGCGGCCTTCCTCGCCTCTCTGACGGGAAAAGAGCTGGAAAAAAGCAACTAATCAATAAGCGGCCTGGGATCGGTCAATATCGATCCCGGCTCCGAGAAGGGAGCCAAACGCTCCATGAAATCGATCATGCCCATGATCGGCGTACCTCGAAAGAACTGTGTGACCGGCCTGTCCATCCAGATCCGGTCTGCATACAACTTGATCGTGTGAGGTGTATCTCCATAACCGTCATGATTCCGATCGAATCCTCGATAGTCATCCCATAGATTCCCGTCCCAGTCGTTGCTTCTAGCACTCTTCACATGACTGACGGCAATCGTGGAGAGATTGTTAACAAAACGATTGCCATGAATAATATGACCGCCCTTCTCTCCATAGAAATACATGGCCACATTGTTGTAGGAAAAGTGGTTATTCTCCAGATAGAGAATATTCTCAGGAAACACCGGTGAGTTCGCAGTCAAGCCCACGGCGTTGTGAAGGATTTCATTATCCTTAATCCTTACCTGTGAACTCTCCTTGATTGCCAGCGCCGAGCTGCCCATGTTTCTGATATGTTCGATATGGTTACCCTCGATCGACAAACCATCAGAGTAGATGGCCACGATTCCCGTATCGTTCTCGCCAATGCGGTTATTTTTCACGATATTGTTCGGGGAAAAGATAAACTCCAGACTGATCCGGTTATCGTGCAACTCGTTGCCGATGATTCTGTTGTCTGATGCATTGGTCAGGAGCAGATCACGGACATGATGGAAGGTATTGCCCTCGATGAGATTTTCGTTTCCGTACCAAATTCTCAGCCCTTCCCCTCGAAGGCTCGGTTCAAATGCTTTTGAGGTGACGGTGTTATTGCGGATAATGTTGCCATTTCCTTGTTTGATGTTTATGCCAAACAAGACGTTATCCAAGCGATTGTTTTCGAAAAGGACCTCATCTGCCTCGATCACGACACCGGCATCCATGGCGTCATAGGAAGTGCCGGAACCGGTCAGGTGAATACCGCGAACCTCGACATGATCCGATTTGATCGTCATCACTGTACCCACACCTTCATTATCGACCGTCACCTCGCCACCACCCTCGATGACAATCGGTTTGTTGATGACGACAGGACCGGAATAGGTACCGGGTATAACCCGAAGCGTCTTACCCAGGGGTGTCAAATCTACAAACAGCTGCAGGGGGGGTAGCGCTTCCGCTGATGCGGTTATCAGCAGACCAGCGACGATCAACAGAATTTTAAAAGGGGCATTCATGGTACTACTCTGGATGACTGTTTTCGTCTCCTAATGAATGTTCAATATCCCAATCAAGCTCAAGTAAAAAAGTTCCTACTCATCTGTCAGCTTCAAACCATTGCCGCTTGCCTTCGATTCAGCCAGGCAATGTAGGCGAATGTGGGAATCAGCATCAGAATGCCGTACATCACCGGTGCAATGGTCAT
>JAHXIO010000007.1 GCA_025655595.1 Candidatus Thiodiazotropha sp. (ex Monitilora ramsayi) | reverse complement strand
AGATGACTATGATGGCCTTTAGTAAAGCGCATAACAAAGGGCTTCACTGGAACCGCTCACTTCGTTCGCTCCCCAGTGAGCCCGGGCGTTAAGTTTAAAAACGGAGACAGTCACATGGAAGCTAATGACCTAAAGCCAGACCCAGATCTTACAGAAGAGCAAAAGGCACTAATATCGTCTCTGAGCGATAGAGAGGTACAACAAATAGATTCAGTGCTTCTATCAAATACCAGGGAGGGATGGAGCAAGATGGCAATGATCGTAGCAATAACAATGAATGAACACCAATTTCAGAACTCCAGTGTTCCTGATATTTACTACGCAATGAGAATACGAAAGCTTGTAGAAACAGGGGTGCTAGAGTCACAAGGTTTCATTGAAAATATGAGGTATTGTGAGGTGCGGAGGCCAGTAGTAAATATATGATGCCTGAAAAACTTAACTAGCAAATTATATCGTTCGCTGCCGCTCACTCGGACGCACTTCGCTTCGCTACGTGCTCCGCATATGTAGATCGTTATGCATCATGAAAAAGATATTGCCCATAATATTAATTCTGTTGGTTACTGGATGTGCCAATGTTGCTATAAGCCTTGGGACGATTGGGGTGGTAACTGATCACTCAGGCAATGCAATTCAGGCTAAAGTGGAGATGACACATAAGGAGTTAACTAATAAATCTAAGTCAACAACCACGGAAGCCGACGGTAAATACACCATGAGCGGGCTAAGAACATGGACACCTATTCCATTTTCGGCAATACGCATGTGGGCCATCGTAAAAGTCACAGCTCCAGGGTATGAGCCATATGAATATGAAATTGAGGGCTTAAAAAGCGTTCCAGAGACAGTGAAGCTAGAGAAGAAGTGATGCATAACCAATCGTTCCAGCCGATTCGTCACCGCTGCGCGGCTCCTCTCGGCTGAACTCAGACGTTAGGCACAAGGAATACAGATGGATCGGAGTGTAATATTTCAAGCTTTTGTTGATAAATGGACTCATCCAGATTACAGGCCCAAGCCTGTAGAGTCTTCGTCAGTAGATCTGTGCGCCGAAAAATTGAAAGTAGTATTCCCCAGTTCTTATTATGAATACTTAACATCTTTTGGTAGCGGCGGAACTACAAGGGAACTACTCGATTCAATAGTTGAAGATGAAGTGGAAATTAACGATCTTTCAGAAGTCTTCACCCCAGACGAATTAATTGAATCTACAGATGCTTGGCGAGGTGCTGGCATGCCAAAGGACTTAATTGCTTTCGCCTCCGACTGTATGGGCAATATGTTTTGTTTCAAGAGTAGTGAAATAGTAATAGCAAAAGATGACTCACCTATTTGGTTTTTTGATCATGACTTCGTCACTGTAGAGAAAATCCAAGATTCTTTTACCTCATGGATTTACGAGTTTGTCAAAATCGAGAAACTAGATGCCTAACAAGGCAATGTTGCTGACAGCCAACAGCTTGGCTGAAAACCACCAATCTGTCGTCTTCAACAAATCAAGGCGTTAAGTTTATAAAATGAAATATCTCACTGGCCTCCTAAATCATCATAAATACTTCATGAGGTTGAGTGCAATAAATGCTCTCCCAAACTATGATGAAAAGCTTGCTATCGCAGTAGAACAATTTCTCTACCGAGCTTCGGGCATATTATCTTCACTTCAAAATATGTACGAAGCTGAGCGTCAAACTGTGATGCTCGTTAGAACATACATAAATCAGATCAAGTTCGGTAATGATAAAAAAGTGGCAATATCGGCAGAGCCTCTATTTTTTGTATACGCGCAAATACCTGCTTGTCTTACTCTTCTTATAGCAATGCAGAATGACATGCTGATTATTCTTCAAAAAATTATTGGCATAAAAGGAGAAGTTCCTTCGAGTTTGAACAAGGCCTTGAAGAAAGGCCTAAAGCAGTACGGATTTCCTGAGAATATCGATTCTGCAATTACTGAGTACTGGAGTAACGGTGGTGAATACATCCGAGACGTAAGAGATGTTAATGAACATCACTTAGCTCTGGTGGATCAATCCTATTTCAAGTATGAAAGTGACCCGGGGCAAGTGATCGTATGCTTCCCAGACAATCCGCAGGTCAAATCACGCCAAAAATTCACATACATAGAAGAAATTGATGCGTATACAGCAATTGCTCATTCGTTGAAACATATCAATATTCTTATAGATGGCATTCTAGAAGGACTCGGCGTTAAGGAAGATCAGCACAAGCCGTCTATAGCGTTTGGAAACATAGGAGAGCTTGGTACCCCTCAAAATCGAACACTGGGCCTAATGATAAATGTCCAATCTCGAGAACAAACCGAATCAGGAATAAAGCTGGTCTTGGATACAGTAGAGATGTCGCAAGTTATACCCACTTCGGAGGGGGGCGAAAACGTAGCAGTCCGTAAGATGAAAACAGATCAAGAGCTAGAAAATGAGCCAAAAACTTAACAAGGCCGTCAACCATCGCCCACTCCGTGGGCTGGGCCTCCAAACCGCTACGCGGTTTTCCGTCCTGTGCTGCGGGCGTTAGGCTTCCAAGGAGAAATAGTGAGGATGCTTCAAAAAGTTCTGTGGAGTGTATTTGCTGCACTAATGGCAGGTAGCGCACTAGCAGGAGAGTTGCGGGAATTCAATGAAAGTAGTTTCAGTGCATTGGCCAATGGTAAAAGTGCCATATTAATTCAAATAAACTGGGGGCGTAGCTGGGGTTGCGGTGGTTTTGAAAATGCACAGCTTCAAAAACTCCATTTCAAGCAAATTACCAATGATTCTGAGGGCAAAGCTATTAGAACGCTAAAGCTAGAAACTCCTTCTCGACTATTCGTAGATAATAAGTTCCTTCCATATGCATATGTAATAGATGAGGGAAAATATGCATTGAGCAAAATCGACATCAAGGTGGCTAAATCTGCCACTGACATTGGGCATTTGGTAGCAGATGAAACTCACCTTTTTAAGGATGGAGAGCCAGTAGGTGGCACTTTTAATGTAAAGGCAGGCGAAATAGTTTATCTGGGCCACTTTGGTCTGGACTGTATGCAGCAGCCTATGCTTTGGCGCTATTACATCGAGGGTCGCTCAGAGTTTGAGCGCTACACCGCAGGTTTTCATAAAAAGTTTGAGTTTGCTAAGCCAGTACCTGTCAAGTACCGCCTTTTTTCAACGAACATCTTTGGTCAGGCATACTCCATTGATTAGCAGCTACTTTATTAAGGGCAAGCCTAACCAGGCCAAGCACCATCGCCCTTCGGGCTGGACGGGTCGCTTCGCTCCCCGCCGGTGTTGGCAGCGTTATGCCTCAAAGAGAAAAGCATGAAGTATTTTACAAGTGAGTGGTGGGGCAATGGATGTGAAGATGAAACAGTCATTGAAAAATACAAAGAGTACTTGGATTCTATTGCTTCAAAGCTGCCAGAGCAGCTAATTAAAATCCAAAATGAATTCACGCTACATGATTCAAATGTAAAAGAAATTAACTCCAACTTTGAAAATGGCAGTGTTTCAATAAGACTTCGCGGTTGGGATTTGGCCTTTGAAAAAGAAATGGATTATTCGCTTTTATTTACAGGAGTTACAGCGTTCAGGCAGTTTCTTCCACAACAAGAATACCTAGAATCGGAACTGGGTGACTTAGCTATTGGGAATATGAGGCTCTTAATGATGTTACAGAAATGAGAATGCTATTTGCTTCAGATGCGCAATTTAGCATCCGGTTTCAAGGGTTTGAGTTTACATGCAAACAAATCAAGGCATAACAAAGGGCTCCAAGGGACGCTCCGCTCGTACCTCGCTCCGCGCCCCTGAGCCCAAGCGTTATGCGTATTAGATGATGACCAAGCCAAGTGATGCTGTAGACAAGTTAATAAGGATATTTCCAGGCTTTGAAGAAGAATGGGATGGTGGAGAAGGCTTTGGATACGAAAACAATAATTTCAGCATGCATTCTGTCTTTCTCACCTTTGGTCCTGTTTCAAATGGATTGCTAACTAAAGCAACAGAGAAGCAAATAAAGAGTTTTTGTGTTTTTTTAAATGAGTTGGTTAAGGAAGGTGGTAATTCTGAAAATGCAGTTTCTACCTGTTTTCTTGAACATGCATCACAGTTAAAGGTTCGCAATATTTTAAAACCATATTTATCTAAAGAGGCAAAAGGCGAGTTAAGGTAATGTGTGCACGCATAACAAGCAGGTTAAGTTTACTCCGGACCTACGGCCCTGCGCGGGACGTCTGGCTTCGCCAGCCGCCCCTTACCTAAAACGTTAGCTCTGTTTACCGAGAGTGAATGTGCAATCAGGAAAAAGACCAGTAATTAATTACACCCTCCTTATTGGATTTCTTGTTATACAGATTTCCACATTTGGATGTAGTTCTACAAATGCATCTGATTTGATTCGACAGCAACGCATAGAAGAAAGCCCGCAATGGAATGGTGAAACATTCCAAAATACGGAAGAGGTTCCGGATGTAGAATGGGGGCCAAGTCTAAAGATGTTCTGGAATTACTTCTTCAGTAAATCAGAAGGATTTGTACCTGATCCTCCACTGCCTGCGGAGCCATTTGATATTTCCCAGTGGAATGGACAGCGAGACTTACAATTCGCCTGGATGGGGCACACAACCTTCCTTATTAAGATTGATAATAAAGTAATCCTAACCGACCCCATGTTCTCACAGCAGGCAGGCTCCTTTGGATGGGTGAGTCCTAAGCGATATTCCAAAACGCTTGCTTCAACAGACAACCTTCCAGAACTCGATGTTATATTGATTACTCATAATCACCCCGACCATCTGGATGAGGATTCAATAAAGGCACTTATTTCCAAGACCAGGCACTTCATCGTGCCTCTGGGCGTGGGGAAATTATTAGAAAAGTGGGGTGTGCCTCAAAAAAAGATATTCGAACTTGACTGGTGGCAGACAAAATCAATTGATGATTTAACGATTACTGCAGCACCGGCCAAACACACTTCCGAACGAGGTGTGCTTGATAAAAACATGACGCTTTGGGCCTCCTATGGCATTCATGGAAAGAAACAGAATCTATACCTTAGTGGAGACTCTGGTTGGTTTAAGGGTCTCTACGAGGTAGGTGAACGACTAGGGCCTTTCGATGTGACATTCTTTGAGATTGGGGCCTACAGTAATTTGAAAGGCCAGATGGAGGTCCACTACTCACCCGAACAAGCAGTTAAAGCACATAAAGCTGTAAGGGGTAAACTGATAGTTCCTAGTGGCTGGGGTACCTTTGATCTAGGGCTCTTTCCTTGGCACGAACCCATCGAGCGCTTCTTGATTGCAGCTAATCAAGCTGGCATCGATTATCTCACTCCAAAAATTGGAGAGGTCGTCATTCCTAGGAAGGTAGGTGGCCGTGAGGAATGGTGGAAACTATTTATCAATAATAAATAGTAATCTAGTAGAAATACATGATTGAACAATCAAAAAGAGAGCTAACAAGTAGCTAATGCGGACGTAAAAAACACGCCGCTTAGCATGGCGTTATACGCGGTAATAGGCGGTAATAGGGGACAGACCACGGTAATAGGGGACAGACCACGGTTTATGTCTTAGAAATTGGAATGTTTAAAAAGAAACGTGGTCTGCCCCCTATTTTTTGGTGTCGGTAACAAATGATAATCTTCCGTATTATTTATTTGTCACCGACCCCTTAGATCTTTTAATCTAGAGTCACCTTAATGTAAAGATCTGCAGATCATACCTGGAGCTTAACGCCGCAAGCATGCAATCATTAATGCTTCAACACGCTCGGAGACATCGGACGTGAAAAGTGACGCAGCAGAACACCATGCCCTCGCCAGTGTGGCTACATTACTGGCGCACACGATACAATCATACGGTCTCGACTTCCGCTTGCTGCTGCGTCAGGTGGGTATAGATCCCGACCACTATTCTGATCCAGATGAGCGCTTGCCGATTGTGAAGCTACAACAGCTCTGGTCGCTGGCAACAGAAGCCAGTGGAGACCCCTGTATCGGCCTGCAATATGCCTATTATATCCAGCCTGCATCATTGCACGGCATGGGGCTGGCGTGGGCGTCGAGTGACACGCTACTGGATGGCGTCAAGCGGTTGATTCGCTACCAGAGCATCGTCTCCACTGCACTTGACATCACGCTATCCGAAACGTCAGGCGGATATCAGCTGGATTTTGAGTCAAAGGCAGCCCGTGCCCCGGTAGCGGCCTCTATCGATGCCACCTTGGCCGCCTTTATACGGATGTGCCGCATCACAACCGGCCCATCGATCAATCCCAGAGCGGTGACCCTCAGGCACAGCGCACCATCCTGCCAGGAACGCTTCCTGAAGTTTTTCGCCGCGCCTGTCGAATTTCAGGCTGAAGCAGACAGCATCCTCTTCGACAAGCACACGCTCGAATCGAAGATACCGAGTGCCCATCCTGAACTGGCGCGGGTGAATGACGGACTGGTCTACAATTATCTCAAACGGCTTTATAAAAACGATCTGACCGGCCGTGTGCGTAAGCAGATCGTCGAACATCTACCCAACGGTATTCCTAAGCAGAAGCTCATCGCGCACAAACTGAACCTGAGCCTGCGCAATCTGCAGCGTAAACTGAAAGGCGAGGGCACCACGTTCAAATGTCTGATCGATGAGACTCGTAAGGAACTGGCGATCGAGTATCTGACCACCTCTAACAAACCCCTCATTGAGATCGGCTACCTCTTGGGTTTTACCGAGAGCAGCAACTTTTCGCGCGCTTTTCGACGTTGGACAGGTAAATCTCCGCAGCAATACCGCAACAACATCTAACAGTTTCTCCGACACCGCCAATCATTGAGAGAATCCGGGCGCAGGGAGATAAGCGATTGGCATGATCTGACAAGCCAGTGCCCCCATTTCCCGCCTATCCTGCTGTCGTCACAACAGGAGAAGCATCATGCGCAGAACCCGCAATGTCGAACAACGCACCATCAAGCAGGGGGCATCATTTGTCGGTATCGGACTTCACACAGGCCGCAAGACCACGCTTACTGTCCGACCCAGTCACGATACGGGCGGCATCTTTTTTTTACGCACAGACGTGGAGTCTGGCAATGGGCTTATCGCAGCTCGTTGGTACAATGTCAGCGATACCACCCTTTCGACGACAATCACCAACAACCACGGTGTCTCCGTCTCCACCATCGAGCACCTGATGGCGGCGCTGATGGGCTGTGGTATCGATAATGCTCTCATCGAGATTGACGGCCCAGAAGTACCGATCATGGACGGCAGTGCAGAGCCATTTACCTCCACATTCGAAAAATATGGCACCGTCTCTATCCAGGCGCCACGTAATGCCATCTGGATTCAACAACCCATTGAGGTGTGCGAGGGTGACAAGTATGCCCTGATCCTGCCCTATCCTAAACAGCGCATCACACTTTCGATAGACTTTCCGCAGGCAGCGATCGGCTCACAGACCTACTCTATCGAACTCGAGAATGAGGCTTTTTTGGACAATATCGCCCGTTCGAGAACCTTCGGATTCACAGAGCAGATTAAACAGCTGCAGCGCCGGGGCATGGCGAAGGGAGGTTCGCTTAAAAACGCCATCCTTGTAGACGGCGGTCAGGTCATCAATCCGGAGGGTTTGCGCTTCAAAGATGAATTCGTGCGCCACAAAGTGCTCGATGCATTTGGCGATCTTTCACTGGCTGGTGTCCCCATCATTGGTCATTATTACGCTCACAAAGCGGGGCATTCCCTGAATAAGCGACTGATACAGAAACTGTTCGAGTCACGCGCGGCTTGGACGTACATCACGGTCAACGAGTATGAACAGATGATGGGTACTACGCTCGACGGTGAAAAGTCTCATCATGACAAGGTGTCATCGGAAACCGCCTTGCATCGTATCTTCAGCAGGAGCAATCGATGAAGCGAAACGACATTGAGTCAACTGCAGTGCACGACTTGAGTCAGTCGGAATACGACCAGCTTGGCATCGAGTTGGCCGCGTCACTCAGGCTCTATCTCGAATTGTTGGCTCTGGACGCCTTCAGTCCGGAAGTTACCTCCGTGATGAGCGATCTGGCTATTGAGATCGTGACGTCGACACCGCAGCAGGTCCAATCGCTACAGTAATGGGCTCAGAAGTACAAAGTCAGGTAGGCATTCAACCCCAGCAAATGATCGTCAACAAAGAGCATCTTGCGGCTATCTTCATGTTCGACTTTGAATCGGCTTGCAGTGGCCGCAAGACCGCAGCCAAAGGTATCACTGAAGCGATATTCGAGCGCGACTTTGATATCGCTGAATGAACCGGTTGTATCGCCAAAATTTAGATGGAACAGCTCAACCTTATTGGACCATGTGAGTGCGGGACTGATCCGGTAGTTGAGCTTGAAACCGATGACTGGCAGCGGCGCTGTCACGTTGGTGCTTTCGCTGTCGACTGGATTTCCATTGAGGCTACCTTCCAGATTGATCTCGAATCGGGTGATGTGCAGTCCGACGCTGCCTCCCAGTTCGACTTTTTCATCATGGTGAAAAGACCAGAGATATGAGAATTTATAGATATCCTGGTTCATACTGCTTAGAAGGTTTGTGTTGATAGGGTATACGTCGTCACCCCAGGTGAGCGCTTCATCCAGGATGGCGTTGCCATCGCGTTTGAACGAATAATAGGAGAAGTCTAAAGATGAAGAATTGTTAAAACGGTAGAGCCCGTTCAGGCGAAAAACACGCAGTGAGGTTTGCCAGTCCAAATCGTGCTCACTATCAACCGTTACGCCAACGGATGACGGACTGACATAGCTCAGCGTGGTGGTGGAATTTGTGATGAAATATGCACCAAGATCGATCTTCAACTTGTCTACAGACAGATCGCCCGCAAGTATGCCGCCGCTCCAGAATAGTAGCAGTCCACACCATCCCAGGATACTATTCTTCATCAATATTTTCTCGCTCTCGGAAACTGTTTTTGAGCCTCATCCTCTGCCACTCCATTTTGGACGAAAACTGAATTTTACTATCGTTATGAGTTTAGACCAACAAGGCTGATGCTAGAGATGATGAGAAAACAGAGAGAAAACAGGGTCAGAGAGCAATATCTTCTAATATAGTCTCAATATGGTGTACCCGCATACACACACATCATATAAAAGTCATGCGAACAGGGAGGCTGAGCATGCCTCGTAAATCCAGATTGATCTTACCGGGCATTCCACAGCATGTCATACGGCGAAGCGATAACAGAGAACCCCGTTTTCTCGTAAGAGAGTACCGTATTGATTTAACCCGGTAAGAACGGGCATGGTTAAGCCTCCCGCTGAGTACGAATGGTCTAGTGACCAAGCATATGGACAGGGAAAGTATAATTTGTTGGTGGAACGACATTCAATCTATGAAAGTTTAGAGAGCACTGACGAAACTCGCCAGCAGGCCTATAGATCACTACTCCTATGGAAAAATACAAGCGCCATGCGCTATGCTTTTTTCCCATGTAAGGTAAGCGTTAGGCGACATAATCAATGAACAAGCGGCTCATATTATTGCTTGCAACTACAATATCATTCCTCTGTGCTTGCGACGGCAATGGCAATGGCAATGGCAATGGCAATGGCAATGGCAATGGCAATGGCAATGGCAATGGCAATGGGAAGGAAGGGGAAGTGGTGAGCTTATGTTCTGAATCTTGGTACCAAATTGTCGAACAAACAGTATCAAGTGGCGATGGCATGGGGCACGGGCCTGACATTGGATCGGAAGAATGGAAGTCGGTGATTGAATTCAAGCTAGGTGTTCGAGGGGAGCCAAGTGTTCCAGATCGTGATAGCGACGAGTGGTGCATGTTTATCGATGAGTTTATCCGGTAAGCAAATGAATAAGCAAACGTCTAAAGGGGTAATAGGAGGCAGGCCACGGTTTATGTATTAGAAATTGGAAAATTTAACGTATTTTGATGATGTCTAAGGCTATAGGGCTCGTGCAAAAAACTCATAAAAACGTATAGCGAGGCAAGTGGACTCATTAAATCAACTGCTATGCCCAATAAACTTCTATACTCAGCGTATTAAATAACAAAAGGAGAATACCATGAGCAAAAATCAGGTTTTTCTCTATAGAGGCACTGAGATCGATGTTGAATGGGACGAAAGAATTTGCATTCACATTGGTGAATGCGGATATTCAAAAGGTGAACTTTTCATTGCTGGAAGAGATCCCTGGTGCCAACCTGATCTTTCATCCATTGGTGAAGTAAAGGAAATAGTGGAACGCTGTCCAAGTGGCGCACTTGTTTACAGAACCAAAGATGGCCAGATAACTGAAACTGCAACGTCAGAAAACACCTTAACTGTAAGTTACCAGGGTCCATATTTTTTAAAGGGTGATTTGGCAATAGAACAATCACCTG
>JAHXIO010000039.1 GCA_025655595.1 Candidatus Thiodiazotropha sp. (ex Monitilora ramsayi) | reverse complement strand
ACTCTACTACTCGTTCACTACTTAATATTCTTGCCATTTCTACACCTACTTTATTGATAAAGTAGGCGTCTACCTAGAGGGGGAAGGTTTCTAGGGGGTACTTTGTCAGACTGTATGTGCTTGTTAGGTATGCCTAATGTTTTCATATGTTTGCAGAAAACATTCATCTTTCACGCCTATTACTCATATTCGAGCATCGTTTTCTACTAAGCGAAGCAGCTTGGCTTGCACCCCTGAATCAGTTGAGGAATCCGGCGGGGGCTGTATCTTGCCGCGAGAGTCGATAAACAGCCCTATTTTTGCTCCTAGGTCAGTGGCAAACGCAGCATTATAAATTCGGTTTGCAGCCACCTCTGGTCTATCAAACATAAGATTGCGGACAATACGAGCCAAAAAGGCATTCCCTCTCCCTTGGTCATTACGGTCTTTGTGGCACCTGGCTCAGCATCCCGAACAAGAATGCCCGATTCGGCATAGTTAGAGGCCATTGCTTGAGTGAGCGTAAGAAGTGCCAGCTTCGATTGTCCGTAGGGACCATTAAGTTTTTGAAATGCCTGGGATGACGAAGCTCATCAACACGTAAATACCCTGACTTCGTTGCTGAACCAGAATTGGTATTGACGACAATCGCTTGGCCACCTGGTCCAGGTCCCTCTAAGCGTAGTTCCAGCAAGATGTTGAGTTGGCCGATACGTTCCGCATTACCGGCGATTTCCCGGAAGGCTGAGGAGATCAGCTGCTTAGGTGACATCTGAGCTGACAACAGACCTTCGAGAACCCGTCTATTTGCCTGTCCCAATGCCTCGATGATGGCACGTACCCCATTGCTCGGCTGTCCGCTTCAAACTTCCACCATGCTGATTCTTCCATTTCTGACAAAATCGCTATCTAAAAAAATTTCGTTTCGTTTCAATTCTCAAAAACTCAAAAACAAATTTTCGTAACTGATTAAAGTTCATCCATGCATTGCCGAAGTGCACAGATGTACATGATGCCCAAGTGAGATCTGGTCAAACGACTGATTCGGTTCTGGAATTGTTACGATTATCGTTAGCCGAATTCGACCATCAGATTGACTTCGTGTATAGAATTCAATCCCGCTTACTTGTGCGACGAATGACATGGGTGATTTGTACTCACTTTTTCGGATGTTCTGAGAAAGAGAATTAACGACCTAATTGTTGACATCATGGATGTCAATTATCGATCCGATAATGTCATTTCGTTATCCGAATTGGATAACAAAACTTCTGGATAGGCATGAATTACAAATCTGTTTGACCTGATAAACCGGGATCAAACAGCCCATCCTAAAGAAGGCGATCAACATTTAATGACGTGCAAAAACAGCACCAGTGATACCCATCCGTAGGGAGGCAACCTTATCATGCGACTTCGAAAAAAAATCACTATAGGGGCAACATTGCTTGCCTCGTTACCAGTATTACTGGCCTCGCTATTGATCAACACTATCGCCACGGATAGAAGTTTTGAGGCTCTCGAGGCCTCAGCAAGTGATCGATTGGTTGCTGTTCGCGACCTGACCAAGGGGCGTATCGAAGACTATTTCAATACCATTCGCAGTCAGGTAGCCACATTCTCGCAAAACCGGATGGTGGCAGAAGCGATGCTCTCATTTACTGAGAGTTTCAGCAGCTATCGCCATGAGGTGACAGACGCCGCCTCGGCTGCGAAGAGAACAGAACTCGAACAGTACTACCAAAGCGAATTTTCCCGCGAATACCAGCGTTTGAATCATGGTGCACAGGCAGATATCAAAACCTGGCTTGCAAAGCTCGATGATGATGCCCTGGCCCTACAGCATCGCCTGATCAAGGAGAACAAACATCCTCTGGGTGAGAAACACAAGCTGAGTGACCCGTCGGATGGATCCAGGTACGCACAGCATCATTCAACCTATCACCCGATAATCCGCGATTTCCTCGAGAGGTTCGAATACTACGATATTTTTCTTGTCGATTCGGACTCCGGTGATATTGTCTACTCCGTCTTCAAGGAGCTGGACTTTGCGACCTCACTGAAAGATGGCCCATTTGCCGCCACCGGTATCGGCGAGGCGTTCCGCAAAGCCAATCAGGCCAGCTCTGCGGATTTCGTTACGCTGATCGATTTCGCGCCATATCCCCCCTCATACGAAGGTGCCGCCAGCTTCATTGCGTCACCGATATTTTATGAAGGCAGGAAGGTCGGCGTACTGATTTTCCAGATGCCAGTCGGACGCATCAATCAGATCATGACCCACGAGCATAACTGGATGCAGGCAGGTCTGGGGGAATCTGGAGAGACCTACCTCGTTGGTAAGGACGCCCTGATGCGGAGCACCAGCCGATTCCTGATTGAGGACAAGACAAACTATCTGAGTGCGATCAAAGCCGGTGGGGTCGACGAAAAGACCGTCGAGATTATCGACACAAAAGAGACCAGTATTGGCCTGCATCCCATTGACACGGAAGGTAGCCGGGCTGCGCTCTCCGGCAAGACCGGCTTCTCGATCTTTCACGATTACCGAAATATTCCTGTACTTTCAGCCTATGCGCCGGTCGCCATCGACGGTGTCGATTGGGCGATATTGGCGGAGATCGACCAGGAAGAGGCCTTTCGCGCAGCGGAGGAGCTGTCAACAGCGCTTCTCTATATGACACTAGGCGTAACGCTTATCTTGGTACTGATCGCTGTCGCTATTGGATTCTGGGCAGCCGGAAAATTCTCTCGGCCAATCATCACCTTCAGCAAAACCATTGCCGAGATTGAACAAGACGCCGATCTGACCCGGGCAATCGACCTCGGCTCAAAGGATGAGCTGGGTGAGGCGGCATCGGCTTTCAGCTCCATGCTCAAAACCTTCAAAGTGAGTATGAACGATGTCTCTGACGCCACCTCGCAACTAGCTACCACCGCAGAAGAGACTGCCGTGATAACCGAGCAGACCAACCAAGCCATTGACAACCAGCGCGCTGAAACCACGCAATTGGCGACTGCCATGACAGAAATGAGTGCGACGGTCCGGGAGGTGGCTTCCAATGTCACCGATACATCCCATGCCGCTGCAGATGTCAACGACCAGGCAGCCAACGGATTTGAGGCGATGCGAGAAACTCAGTCACTGATTCAACAACTTGCCGATGAGGTTGGGGGTGCTGCCGGTATCATTCAACAACTGGAGCAATACAGTGAGGATATCGGATCTGTGCTTGATGTCATCAAAGGCATCGCGGAGCAGACCAATCTGCTGGCACTGAATGCGGCTATCGAGGCCGCCCGTGCTGGGGAACAAGGTCGAGGCTTTGCGGTAGTGGCGGATGAAGTCAGAAACCTGGCAAGTAAGACGCAGGCCTCGACGGAGGAGATCAACCAAATGATCGAAAAACTCCAGACCGGTTCCCGCAAGGCGGTATCCGCCATGGGCCTGAGTAAAGAGAAGGCAAACAGTGCAACCACCCAGGCATCGAAAACCGGTGAGGCACTTTCGACAATCGTCACGTCCATCGGCCAAATCAACGACATGAGCAGTCAAATCGCCAGTGCTGCGGAGGAACAGAGTGCCGTCGCCGAAGAGATCAATAAGAGTGTTGTCCAGATCAACAGCATGGCTGAGCAGACTGCTGCCGGATCGAATCAGACCTCGATTACGAGCAGCGACTTGACACAACTGGCATCCAATCTAAAGAGTTTAGTCGGCAAATTCAAAGTCTCATAAAACCCTGTCACGTACCTATCTGGATTGAAAGAAGAATTATATAGGCCAGTATTTCTGGCGTAACCGACTTTCTGATTCACTATGGAAAATATTGGGCAACATACAGATCGTAATTTGGCGCACTTAGGTGATTCTATAACCGCAGGGCCGAGACTGGCGTTAATTTTTGGGATCACTCTGTCCATGGTCCTTTTTTTCGTGGTACGGGCTTGGGAACAATCAGAAATCCAACGATTCTTTGAACTCAGCGCTCTGAACCGCCTAAACGCGTTTTATGCTGATCTTGTCAGTCACCAAGAGGCGGTCACTTCAATAGCCGCCATGTTCTCTGCTTCCCAGCATGTCACCCGTGAGGAGTTCAGAGCTTTTGCACAAAGCCATTTGATAAATCGCCCTGATAGTCAGGCACTCGAATGGATTCCATTGATTAAAAACGCAGAACGAAAATTATTCGTTGGAAAGACTAAAGAAGAAGGTTTTGATGATTTTAATATTTCTGAATTATACGTTAAAAACCAGCGGCGAAAGGCGGAGGTTCAAGATGAATATTTGGTCGCCCATTACGTAGAACCCATCTCTGGTAATGAGGAGACATTTGGCTTTGATCTCGCATCACATCCAAGTAGGCAGGCAGCAAAAGACAAAGCGCGAGACACAGGTCAAGCCATTATTACTGAGAGGATCAAACTGGTTCAGGAAAAAGGGGATCGATTCGGCTATCTGATCGCCAAGGCGGCTTACCAAAAAGGAACCGACCTTGATTCTGTGGCTCAGCGCCGTGAACATTTCCTTGGAGTCGCCACTGGAGTTTTTCGTATCAGTCAATCAATCCCCTATACCATGCGTGATATACCGCCGCTTGGTATCGACGTCTTGATAACGGACCTATCTGCACCCGCAGACGAGCAGTTCTTGCACTTCCACGCTTCTCGAACTCGTGACCATGCCTTCGCGCCACTTCCACAAGACCACATTAATGCTGAGAAAGACCTCCATCTTCAAGTTACGGTCGATGTGCTAGACAGAAAATGGTCTTTTCTATTTACGCCAGCTCCAAAATTCCTCAGAGATCATAGGGTCTGGCAAGCCTGGGTTGCTCTTATAGCGGGTCTACTTGCCACCATTCTAGTGTCATTGTTCTTGCGCTCGGAAGCACGAAGAGTTCACTCAATAGAGTGCATAAACAGTGAGTTAACGCATCAGATTAACGAGCGACAACAGGCAGAAAAGAAACTGAAGCAGGCAGGCATTGTTTTTGAAAACACAAACGAAGGTGTGTTTATTACCGATAAAGCAGGGGAAGTGCAGATAGTTAATCCCGCTTTTGTCAAAATCAGTGGGTATTCAGAAACTGAGCTTATAGGAAAAAACCCACGCCGGTGGAAATCTGATCATCATGACGAAGGATTTTATCAGGCTATTTGGACGTCAATAGAGGAAGTGGGGCATTGGCGAGGAGAGATCTGGAACCGGCGTAAGAATGGCGACGTTTATCCTGCTTGGATTAGCATAAATGCTGTCTATAACCAAAAAGGTCAAATCGTAAACTATGTGTCTGTGCTCTCGGATATCAGTACCATCAAAGAGTCACAAGAAAGACTAATCCATCTGGCCCACCATGATCCACTAACAAATCTACCCAACAGACTTCTATTTATGGCACGGCTTGAACATGCACTCAAACATGGGCATAGGCACAATCAATTAATCGCGGTGATGTTCCTCGATCTCGATAATTTCAAACGGATTAATGATGGCTTAGGTCATTTGATCGGCGACGGAGTATTACAGGGAGTGGCCCAGCGACTGCCAGTAAATTTGAGGGAGGATGATACCGTGGCACGGCTGGGTGGCGACGAATTTGCCATCATCTTAGAAGATGCAAGGGATGAAAAGAATATATCCGTGGTAGCCAGAAAAATTCTATCCGTACTTGAGGAACCGTTCGAGGTAGAGAACCACATATTTCATATCACTTCTTCTTTAGGCATAAGCCTATACCCTAATGATGGATCTGAAGCGCTAACACTGGTGAAACATGCGGACGCTGCCATGTTCCGCGCTAAGGAAAGCGGGCGAAACACCTTCCGTTTTTACACAAATGAAATGACGTCAACTACCTTGGAACGTCTCGAACTAGAGGAAAGCCTCAGAAATGCGTTAGAACAGGCGCAATTCCGGATCTATTACCAACCAAAGTACTCTCCACAGGAGGGAAATATTACCGGTGCAGAAGCACTGATCCGTTGGGATCATCCAGAAATGGGAATGATCCCACCAGACAGGTTCATCCCGCTTGCGGAAGATACTGGCCTCATTGTTCCTATCGGGGAGTGGGTGCTTCGCACGGCATGTTCACAGATTGTGAAGTGGAAAGAGAGCGGTCTACTTATCAACCACATTGCTGTCAATGTGTCTGGACAGCAGATTATGCGTAGTGACTTTGTAGAAACTATCCAGGAGATCTTCGAGGAAACTGGTCTTGACCCGTCGGTACTGGAGATCGAAATTACAGAAACTTTCATAATGCAGGAAAAAGAGAAGAGCATTGACGCATTCAAGAAACTGCGCAGTATGGGGGTAGAGCTGGCGATTGATGACTTTGGGACCGGCTATTCGTCATTGGCCTATCTGAAGCAACTACCAGTAACCAAATTAAAGATCGACCGCTCTTTCATCAGTAGTATCCTAGATGATGAGGATCACAGGGCTATTGCCACTGCTGTGATCGCGCTCGGTCACAGCCTGAAGCTCAAGATTACCGCTGAAGGTATAGAGGACGAGGATCAGGCGAGGTTTCTCTATGCGTTACAGTGTGATGAAGGACAGGGATACCTATACAGCCCACCAATTCCCGCGAATGAGTTCGAAGAATTATTACTAAATAGACCTGCAGCCAGCCCATTTCTAAACTGAGTGTTCTTTTACTTGATGATATTGATAGCTGATCTTCGGTCTGAGGAGGTCCGCTTTGGGTCGGAGGCGGCGGTCGACCAGTTGCATCAATTAGTCCGCTTTCGTGACCGGTCATCTCCTCCCTGATCAAAACCGTTCGGCGGCAGTAATATATGGCAACCTGTATTGAGGCTTACGATTAGATCATCTACACCGCAATCATGTTCCATGATCTGTATTATTCTGTATAGGTAGATCTTCGTACAATTATTAGGCCTTTCAAGCCTCTTGCCATGATCGGTACGGTACATAGGCCTCTACCCAATCTGGGTAGTCCGCTGCAAGCATAGGCCGAGCAATGCCATAGCCCTGCCCATGATCGCAACCCAGTCGCAACAGCATCACTCCGTGTTCCTGGCTCTCCACGCCTTCTGCGATCACTTTACGACGAAAGGCCTGGCTTAGACCTACGATACCTTCGATGATTGCCAAGTCTTCCGGATCCTGCAGCATGTCGCGAACGAAGGACTGGTCAATCTTGATGGTGTCCACCGGCAGGCGTTTGAGATAGGTTAACGAGGAGTATCCGGTGCCGAAGTCATCCAGAGAGACAGATACGCCCAGCGCTCGACATTCTTCGATAATTCTCGAGACCTGATTGATATCTCCGACCGCCGTGGTCTCCAGCACCTCCAACTCTAGTCGATCCGGTGATATCCCGGAGTAGCTGGCAAGCAAATCCGCCAGGCGATTCACAAACTCATCCTGCTGAAAATGCCTTCCCGAGATATTGACACTGACATTGGTCTCGAAACCGGATTGTTGCCATTCAGCCAGCTGTCGCAAGGCCTCATGCAGTACCCATTCCCCAAGCCTGACAGCAAAGTCGGTCTCTTCTACAACTGGCAGGAACTCCCTGGGCGGTAGCAGCCCCATTTCCGGATGCTGCCAGCGAATCAGGGCCTCTGCACCCAAGACACGGCCATGGCGCATATCCACTTTGGGCTGGTAATACAGACGGAACTCGTCACTCTGCAGCGCCAGCTCAATACGCTCCAGCGCCTTCCGGTGGACTCGAGCTTGGCGATCCTGCTCCGGATCAAAAAGATGAAAGCGATTACGTCCGCTCTCCTTGGCGCGGTACATTGCCTGGTCCGCATGGCGCAGCAGGGTATCAGCATCCACATTATCCTGGGGATAGAGGGTCACCCCGATACTTGCCGAGATCTGGATGTGGTGTCCATCAATAGCGTGAGTAGCCGATACCGTCTCGAGTAACCGGGTCAGCGCTCGCTCGCACTCCGGGACGCCCTCAAGGTTGCTGAACAAGAGGACAAATTCGTCCCCCCCCAAGCGGGAAACACTGTCGCTGGCCCGCAGGTGCCCTGCGAGACGATGCGCCACCTCGATCAACAGCTTGTCGCCGATATCATGACCATAAGTGTCATTGACCGGTTTGAAACCGTCCAGATCGAGATAACAAATCGCCAGCTGCTTGTCTGTGCGCTGGGCTTGTACCATGGCCTGCTGCATGCGATCCGCCAACAGCACCCGGTTTGGCAGCTGAGTCAGCACATCGTAGTGCGCCATGCGTTCCAAGCGCGCCTGCTGATCCTTAAGTGTGGTAATGTCGGAGAATACTGCCACATAGTGAGTAATCGTATCCTGCGGATTCCGCACCGTTGAGATGGTCAGAAATTCAGCATAGATTTCGCCGTTTTTACGCCGGTTCCAGATCTCACCTCGCCAGAATCCCCTCTGCTGCAGCTTATCCCACATCTCTTTGTAGAATGCCGTATCGTGATGACCTGATTTGAGTACCCTGGGGGTCTGGCCTATCACCTCGTCACGGGAGTATCCGGTCAATTCTGTGAAGGTGGGATTAACTTCAAGAATGCGCTCCTCGGTATCAGTGATAACGATGCCTTCGTGGGCATGGTCGAAGACACTTGCCGCGAGCAGCAGTCGCTCCTCTGTCTCCCGTCTTTCAGTGATATCAAGATTGACGCCAACCACGCGATAGGGCTTGCCCAGTTTGTCCCTCAAGACGCTGGCATGCGCCTCAATCACCCGAATATCGCCGTTTCTATGCAGAATACGAAAGTGAGTATGAAAGCGCCGTTCACCCTCGATGGCCAACTGGAATTCCTTCTCTACCCTCGCTCGATCATCTGGATGGGCACGACTCTGCCAGGCATCGAAGCGACCGCTAAAGGTCTCCTTGGGCATGTCATAGATCAGATAAAGGCGATCATCCCAGATAAGCTCGCCACTGATCAGGTTATAATCCCAGGTGCCAATCTGAGCGGATTCCTGCGCTAAATTGAGGCGCTGAGTGACATCGCGAATATCCGCCGTCATCGCTTCGGCCTTGGCTTGCACACGCCGACGCTCACCCGCCAGAGACCAGATTACAGTGAACAGTAGAAGATCCACTGTCAGCCCCCCAAACGCTATCAGCTCCGGTTGCGTACTGGACATGTTGATATCAAAGGAGGGGCGACTGTGGAAATGAACCGTCCAGGTGCGCCCCGGTAACTCAATGGCACTTGAAAACTGTTGTGCCGCCCGCTCTTTCCATAGATCGCCGGGGTTGCTGTTATAAAGCAAGGAGGATTCATCCTGTCGTTCCTGCCCATCGTATATCACAAATCCGACGTCTGGCGTCTCGACGCCAAGAATTCCCTTCATCAGGTCGGTCACGCGAAATGGGGCATACACAAAACCGATGAGCGCTTCCCTGCGTTGGGCCACAGTATTTGTCGGCAAGCCCGAACGATAGGCTGGTAGATAGACAAGAAACCCAGCCTGAATATCCTCCTTGGTCTCTTGGACCAGGGTTACCTTGCCAGAAACCGAAGGCTTTCCCGTATCCCTGGCGCGCTCCATGGCGGAGCGGCGCATCGGATTGGAGAACATGTCGTAACCGAAGGCACGCTGATTGCGCCAGTCGAAAGGCTCCAGGTAGACGATTGCGCTGTAGATATCCCGCTCTCCACCCGGCCTCACCTGGTAGTCGGGAAATCCCTCCTTGCGCACCGCATCGATATGCGCTTGCAGCTTGGAAGGTGTTAGCATCGCCGAGAATCCTATCCCCTGGATACCGGGGAAGTAGGTCTGAATCTGTAAGGTCCGGACATAGTGGCGCCATTCCTTGCGGCTGGCGGTGCGCCCCAAGGTGTCTAATAGGGCCACCCCCCCTCGCAGTACCTGTTCATAGTCAAGCATGCGTTTGATGATGCGCTGGCGGGCTTCCTCTACCTCGAATTGAAAACGTTCAGCGGCGCGTCTCTCGACATAGCTATCGGAGATGAACCAGCCTAGACCCGTGATTATGAGGGAAATACCCAGGACGACCCAGGCCGTGACCTCATTGTGGAACATGTCCGCGAAATTTTTCGAGCGATTCATATGCCGTATGCAGTAGATATCCTGTTGGAAACAGCTTTGCAGGCTACCCGCTCCCCAGGCATGAACGGAGGAATGCGAGGGAAACACCGAGAATGTCCTCCTTAACAATATCGGCAGGCTAAACAAATGATTTAGTGGGCTAATGGTTCTATGAACAGCCGGATCCGTTTGACGCTATAACTTTGGGTTGTTTGGGTGGAAAATAAATAACTCTTAAATGCTATCTTGTGATAGCCACTTCGCAATTCTCGGTGGAGAAATAGCAGTTGGCGGAGCGCTTAGGGCCGTATTTTATGGCTACCCTACCCCGCTTTTATAGATTTTAGGGACCACCTTAAAGTCATAATAGCTAGCCCCAGTGCTTAAATTGTCTGCTTCCTTGATCGCACGCAATCGTTAATCAGGTGAGACACTTAGGTGTATTTCTACGACGAACACATAGCCTTCTGATGGGAATGCTTATCATTTGCTATAGACAAAAATGAGGTTTTGTTTAGGATTTCCCCGAATACCGGCCAACCTTCTAAATCTAAACAAATGTTTTATATGGCATATTATTCCATATTAATCATATGGATACGTCAAATTTGATACCTTTCTAACTAATGTCGGCCAACCCTCTAGTTGTTTTCCAAACACTGACAAATAGAGGTCCTCTTTCGAGCGCACGATATTGAATCCAATCCTTATGCTGTTTGTTTCCTTTACCGATGACCTTCACATCTTTTTATCAAGTCTCGGCCCACTGGCAATAATATCGTTACAGCATG
>JAHXIO010000034.1 GCA_025655595.1 Candidatus Thiodiazotropha sp. (ex Monitilora ramsayi) | reverse complement strand
ATATGTTGAAAATTGTTAAAGTTGCATTGTCATCCGCTGCGCTCCTGTTCGCTGTTGGGATTGCCACACAGGCACAGGCTGCTGACGGTGCGGAACTCTACAAGACCAAGACCTGCTGGTCCTGCCACGGTAAAGATGCCCAGACTCCCATCATGCCCATCTATCCGAAACTTGCCGGACAGAACGCAGACTATGCCTTCAATCAGATGAAGGACATCAAAGCCGGCGCCCGCGCCAATGGCCAGTCTGCCGCCATGAAGGGGGTCATGGGGCTTGTGTCGGAAGATGAGATGCGTGCGATTGCTGACTGGTTGAGCACACTTTAAGCTGATTGGAAAAAATACCTTGTCACCTTTCGGGTATGTCAAATGGGTGCAGTTGATGTATATCAAAGTGCTCTAATATAAGCCTATGACACACTGCAGCATCTCTTTTGTAGGGCCATATTAGGCTCCACTTGAGAACCTAAATTGGAGCACCTGAAAAGGTGGCAAATATGTACTATCCCCAAGGATGACACTTGGGGCTGGAGAATCGAATGATGAAAGTAAAACCGATGATGAAAACCCTCACCGCCGCCCTGAGCGCCATCGTGTGCGGCAGTTCACTGGCTGGCTGGAACGAGGCCGGTGGCGAAAAGGATGAAGCGATGTTGCTGACCCCTGATCGTGAACGCGGTATCGCGGTTTATGAAGTCTGCTCAGCCTGCCATCTTTTGGAAGGTTGGGGGCTTAGTGACGGTACATTCCCTCAATTGGCAGGGCAGCATCGTAACGTGCTGATCAAGCAGTTGGCCGATATCCGCGCCCAGAACCGCGATAACCCGACCATGTATCCCTTCGCCCTGGATGAGCAGATCATGGCCGCATCCGGATATCACGCTGGCGAAATTAATCCTGCACAGCTCGTTGCGGATGTGACCGCCTATATCGCCAAACTTCCAATGAACCCGGATAACGGTAAGGGCCCCTGGAACAAGCTGTTTCCTGAATTCGAACAAGGCAAAAAGCTGTACGATGACAACTGCGTGCAGTGTCATGGTGCGATCGGTGAAGGAGATGGCGAAAAGTTCTTTCCCAAAATCCACGGACAGCATTATGCCTATATGCTGCGTCAGTTCGAGTGGATTCGTGACGGCAAGCGTCGTAATGCAAACCCCGACATGGTTGAGCAGATCAAAAACTTCTCCGACAAGGATATGCAGATGGTCATCAACTACGTATCCAGGATGCCTGTACCCAAGGACATGGTTGCACCCTCCAAGGATTGGCAGAACCCGGACTACGATTGATCCAGCATCACAGACTGACCTGTTGAACTGGCAATCCGTCATCATGATGGGTGTCTGATTCGGCAGGTCTTGTCTGAGCCAGGTTCAGTTTAGGCTGAGGTGCGAAGCCCAATATTGGCGGTTCAATCGCCTGCAGTGCATTGGATTTCACGCCTCAGCCCAATCTGAAAGATCACTATCTCAATCATTCCAGCCACTGGAAATTGAATCGCCTTCAAGAGATACGCTATGCAGTCTAAGCAAACCCTTCAAGTTGCAGTACTCACCCTGATCGGATTGGGACTGCTTGCTGTCGTTTTCTATACGCCTATCTGGTGGGTCTCGTTGACGGCACCCAATTATCCCGAGGAGTCCTTCCCTGACGGTGTGCGCATCCATTTCCATATGAACGGCGTTTTCAACGGATGTGAGAAACAGGAAAAGGCAGAGATCGTCGAGGATGAGGCGCTGGACTGTGTACACGAGATGGATACCATCAACCACTACGTGGGCATGTATCCCATCGCAGCCGGTGGTCCGGTCGAGCGGGGATTCGGCCAGTTTCTGATGGTGTTTCTTGGTGTAATGTTGGTCGGTTTCATCGTTACCGGACCGAAGCAGCGAATGATCGTTCTGGGTGTTGGGTTTACGGGCATCGCAGTCTGGATGGCGATGACGATCTATGGCGGGGGTGGTTTCAGTCTGCAAAACACGGGCTATGTCAGTGCACTCGTCACATCCATGGATCAGGAGGCGACCGGTGAATCCAGCGAGCCTGAAATTGTCATTGGTGGTGTTACCGGTGTTCTCAAGGATTCCCTGGAGGAATCAGGCGTCGAAGTTATTCTTCCTTCAGAGGTGGAAGCGGCAAAGAGGGCCGGTGAAAAAACGGCAGGCGTGGATAAATCGCACCTGATTGAACAGCTGAAGCTGACTTACGATATCGATCAGGTGAAATCAGACAGCATGCAACCCTGGGACGGCAGCTCGTTTCAGGTCATGTCGTGGCACTATGCCAAGAGCCTGGGACGTTACTTCAATAATCCGGAAGAGATCATCCCCATGGTGAAGAACCTGGAAATCGCGATTCACGTGGTCTTTGTCGGCCTTCTGGGTGCCATGGCTCTGGTGGTTTTCGGTTCCCGCAAGAACGGTGGGCTTCTCTACTGGTTGTTGATACTGGTCCCCATCGCGCTGCCGATATTTTTTATCATCGATTACTCCGCATGGCTATGGTGGTACGGACATACCCTGAACGACATGGGCGCCTTTTCGGTTAAACCCTTCATGCCGACAGTTTTCGGTGATGGTAAAGTGGCGCAGTTCACGACCCACTCCTATCCCTATATCGGTTTCGGATTGATGGTCCTGACATCATTGATTTTGGCGGTAGCCGCACTGCTTCGTTTCAAGCAACTGAAAGACTAGTATTTTGAATGTGGAATGATGAATTTTGAATCAAGGTGCTCTCATCGTTTGCATCTATCCAATGGATTATGCGCACAGGCACTGGCAACCCTTCAAAATTTAAAATTCAAGACTCAAAATTTCCACATAAATGCTGCGGTTGTGTTGTTGCTTTCGCTGCTGTCATTGCAGGCATTCGCGGAATCGACAGGCTACCCCTCTTTCCAGGCACTGGTCGACAAGACTGAATCCGGCGGTACCCTGGTACCGCCTCCCGGTACCTATGCGGGACCTGTCACCGTCAGTGAGCCGATCACGATAGACGGGCGGGGAGAAGTCACCATCGATGCAGGGGGGAAGGGATCGGTCATCGTCCTCGATACCGATGGCGCCACCCTGAAGAATCTCCGTTTGACCAACTCAGGCGAGTCTCACAACACCATTGACTCCGGGGTGCTGGTGCGGGGTGATTTCAATGTCATCAAAGACAATGTCATCGATAACTCCCTGTTCGGGGTCGACCTGCAGCAGTCGAAACACAATATCGTGCGCGGCAATCACATCTCTTCCAAGCCATTGGACCTTGGCGTGCGCGGAGATGCCATCAGACTCTGGTACAGCTTTGACAACAAGATTACGGACAACGTCATCCGCAATTCCAGGGATACCGTAGTCTGGTATTCCCGGGACAATCTGATCGCACGCAACGATGCGCGTGGCGGCCGTTACTCCCTCCACTTTATGTATGCACAGTACAACGAGGTGGTGGACAACCACTACGAAGACAACTCTGTGGGTATCTTCGTCATGTACAGCGATGGCGTCCATCTTAAAAACAACTACATCGCCCATGCCACCGGCGCCACAGGTATGGGAATAGGCTTCAAGGAGACTTCCGATGTCGTGGTGACGGGCAACCGGGTGCTCTATTGCGCTACCGGCCTCTACCTCGATGTCTCTCCCTTTCAACCGGATACGATTAACCGGATTGAAAATAACTTAATCGCCTACAGCGGCATCGGAGTGCTCTTTCTCAATGACTGGACAGGCAATAATCTGATAAATAATAGCTTTAAGGGAAATATCACGCAGGTTGCGGTGTCGGGCGGCGGCAAGACGGCCAATCGAAATTTGTGGGAGTCCAACTACTGGGATGACTACGAGGGTTTCGACTTGGACAATGATCAGGTGGGTGACAAACCTTATGAACTTTTCAGCTATGCCGATCGGATTTGGATGGATGTTCCCTCCGCGCGTTTTTTTAAAGGGTCACCGGTATTGGAAGTGATGGACTTTCTTGAGCGGCTGGCGCCCTTTTCGCAACCCAATATGCTGGTGCGGGATAAAAAACCGCAGATGACGGCGGCACTTTCCGCTCAGGCGACTGAAGCGGTCGCTCATAAGGCTGCAGATGATACGGATGAATCCCTGCAGTCGTCGGAAAGTGAAGCCAGTGAGTCCGAAGAGTCTTTTGACGCCTATAAAGCGCTACGCGATTCTCTGGGACGTTGAGAGGTAATCGTTGAGATGAGTGAGAAAAAACCAGAGACGAAACGAAAGAAGCGGCCTTTGACGCCGAAGCGCAGAGAGCAGAGCCGGCGTGAATTCCTGCGCGCCAGTGTCTTGACTGTCGGTGTCGTGGGCGCGTCTCTATTGGGTTTCGTGCCAGTCATTCAGGGAAACGCCCTGCGCCTGCGCCCGCCCGGTGCTTTGAAGACACCGGATGATGAACAGGAGTTCTTTGCCTCCTGCATCAAATGCGGTCAGTGCGTACAGGTCTGTCCCGTAGAGGCGATCAAGCTGGCGGATCTGCCTGACGGATTCGGCATCGGTCTGCCCTATATCGACGCCAGAGCGCAGGCCTGTGACTTCTCCTGCGACGGTCTGCAGTGCGTGCTGGCCTGTCCAACAGGCGCCCTCACGCACGATCTGGACTATCCGGCGGATACCCGCATGGGATTCGCCAGACTCTCACGCCCCAAGGCCTGTCTCGCCATGCAGGGAAAAGGTTTCAAGGGGCAGGCGAGGGGACCCGATTATGAAGGGCTTCTGCGCTATGAGGAGGTCGATCGCTGGAATCCCATACCGGTGGCCGACTATCCCTATGATCTGGAGATCTGCGACCTCTGCGTGCGTCAGTGTCCCATCGAGATCCGTATTACCCAGTGCGAGGAAAACGCATCGGACAGTGATCAACAGCAGCTCGCCCGGGTAGCGCAGCAGATGGGAAATGAATGTCCCCCGAAACACGCTATCACACTTGAGCCTGTCGACTTGGGAGATGGCGTTAAACGAATGAAGCCGGTGGTGCAGGAGGGCTGTGTGGGTTGTGGTGTTTGCGAGATGATCTGCCCGGTCGAGAGCGCCGCCATCGTGATCGATCTGGACAAAAACGCCGATACGGTGATGGAGGGCTGAGATGCGTTATATCAAAGACTCTCTGTTACAGGTTTTCGGCTACAAGATCCCCAGGCCCAGCAAGGATCAACAGAGCCCCGAAGTCAGGGCGATCTACGAAGGAAAGATGGGCAAGCTCTCCAAAGCCGATCTGGAAGCGCTTCACATCGAGCACAAGGGCACCACCTTCTTCAAAAAGTGGCAGAAACGCCGTTGGGCGACCCTGATTATCGTGAATCTGCTGTTTGTGGCTTCATTCTATTTCGATGTGCAACTGGTGGAGGGTTCACTCACCGGTGCGCGTGTGGTCGGTTTCCATTTCGCCGATCTCAACGCCGCCTTGCAGGTCGCACTGGCCTACAAGCATATCGTGCTCAATCTGGTCATCGGTATGGTGACGGTCTTTATTATGTGGATGCTGCTGGGAGGTCGGACCTTCTGCTCCTGGGTCTGCCCTTACCATCTGCTGTCGGAAGTGGCTGAGTATCTGCATCTCTGGCTGGCCAAAAAGAAGATCATCAAGAATCGTACCTTCAGCCGCAAGGTGCGCAGTGTCTTCTACGTCATTTTCGCACTGTTGGCGCTGGTCACCGGCTATACCGTCTTCGAAACCATCTCGCCCACCGGCATACTCAGCCGGGCGCTGATCTACGGACCGGGTATCGCACTGGTCTGGGTCGGGCTCCTGCTGTTGTTTGAGGTTTTCTACTCCCGGCGGGCCTGGTGCCGATATGTCTGTCCTATCGGTGTGACCTATGGCATGGTAGGCGTGTTCTCTCCGGTGCGGGTCAAGTACAATGCCGAAGCCTGCCATCACGAAGGTGATTGTCGAAAGGTCTGTCTGGTACCGCACGTGTTGGATCTGACTATCCGTAACGGCGCGGCGGAAGTGAATCAGGATGTGGCTTCCGATTGCACCCGTTGCGGCATGTGTGTGGATATCTGCCCCACCGACTCTCTCACCTTTGAGGTTAAAGGTCTGAGCAAAATGCTCAAATAGCCGGTTTGACTGGAGCACGACACATCTTATGATCCAATTTGAAAACATCGTCAAACGCTTCCGGCGCCACCAGGTACTCAAAGGTATCAATCTCACCATCGAGCGTGGACACCGGGTGGCGCTTGTCGGCTCCAACGGAGCGGGTAAAACCACCCTGATACGTTGCCTTCTGGGAGAATATATCTGCGAGGGCAAAGTGCTGGTGGACGGTATGAACCCTCGCCAGGCTCGTCGCGAGGTGTTGTCGAAGGTGGGCTTCGTGCCCCAACTGCCGCCGCCCCTGCACATGCCGGTAGGGCAATTGATCCGATTTTCCGCCACCCTTTGCGATACCGATCCGGCAAGGATGGTCTCCGTGGCGGGAAAGCTCGGCTTTGACGCTGAGCGTTTTCACAATCAGCCTTTTGTCAAACTCTCCGGTGGCCAGAAACAGAAAATGCTGATCGCCATTGCGCTGGGGCGCGAGAGCGAGCTGCTGGTGATGGATGAACCCGCCGCCAATCTCGACCCGGAAGCGAGACACATCTTTTTCGAGTTGCTGGCAGAGAAAAAGGATCATGCCGCAATGCTGATATCGAGCCATCGGCTGGACGAGGTGGCGACCCTGGTCAACCGGGTGATCGAGATGGATCAGGGTGAGGTTGTGCTGGATGACCGGGTAGCCGATCTGGTGGAGCTCTCTTCGCGGCTCTATTGCCGTATCCGTCTGCTACAGCCTGAAGCCGCCTTTGCCAAAGCCATTGGAGAATGGGGCTTCAAGGACGCGGATTCAGGCCTGGTCTGGGAAGGCGCTATTGCCGGCCCGGACCGGTTGCGTTTTCTCGGTTTGCTCTCCCGATATGCCGCATTGCTCTCCGGTATGGAGATCAGCGAGGACGAGGATTTGGAAAGTGACCTGCAGCGGGAGAGCAGTATCAGTGTGGTCTAGAGGGTTCATTCTCTACATTACGCTGGCCGGATTGTTCCTGTTGACGGGTTGCTCAGGGGATAGCGGCAGCGGCCCGGTGGCGGTCAAGTGGGACAGGGATGCCTGTGAACGCTGCCGCATGGTCTTGAGCGATCGTTACCACGCCGCTCAGGTACGCTATTTCCCACCGGACAAGAAGCGATCCCAGGTCGCCATGTTTGACGATATCGGCTGCGCCACCCTGTGGCTGGCGGATAAACCCTGGGAGCAGGACCCCCGAACCGAGATATGGGTCACCGACCACCGGACCGGGGAGTGGATCGACGCCACCCAGGCCACCTATGTCAGGGGGCATCTCACACCGATGGAGTATGGTCTGGGCGCACAGTATGATCCGGCCCAGGGCGGGCTCGACTTCACTCAGGCCAAACAGTACATCCTCAACGTGGAACAGCGTTACAACACGCACAGCGACCACCTGCTGGAGCGTCTCAAGGAGCAGGGCGAGCGAAGAGAGGCCGAACGGCAGTCGCAGATCCAGCAATGAGCATCGCTATGACACATTTTTCTGACCGACCTGGAAACGAACAAGCATGAAATATCTCTGGCTGGCAGCCTATACCGATATCATCGAATCCCTGCGGGCACGCTGGTTCATGGTCTACGCTATGGTCTTCGGCGGCCTGGTGGTGATCCTGTTCGCCTTCGGTCTGGCCGAGTCCCGCATCATGGGGTTCACCGGGCTGTCACGGCTGTTGATCACCTATATCCAGCTCTCCATGGCCATGTTGCCCATTTTCGTGCTCATCACCACGGTAAGATCGGTCGCCGGTGACCGGGAGGCGGGGGTCTTCGAGTATCTGCTCTCACTGCCGATTACGCTCAGTGCCTGGTTCTGGGGCAGGGTGTTCGGCCGTTTCTTCGTGGTCTTTCTGCCGGTCTTCCTCGCCATGCTCGGCGCCACCGCCTGGGGAACCGTCAAAGGGGTGGAAGTCCCCTGGAATCTGCTCTTCTACTACAGCGGTCTGCTGATGGCCCTGGCCTGGTGCTTTCTGGGGATCGGCATGCTGATCTCGACGCTGGCACGCAGCGCCGACGTGGCCCAGGGTGCCGCCTTCGTGGTCTGGCTGACACTGCTGCTTTTCCTCGACCTGATCCTGTTGGGCGTCCTGATCCAGGAGCATCTGCCGCCGGAGACGGCGGTAGCGATCGCCCTGGCGAATCCGATGCAGGTTTTCCGTACCGCCACCATGATGCTGTTCGATCCCCAACTGGTGCTGCTGGGGCCGACCGCTTATGTGATCCTGGATAATTTCGGGCAATTAGGATACATCGCTTACGCCATAGGCTATCCCATCGTACTGGGCACAGCCTGTGCCGGCCTTGGATTTTTGATGTTCAAACGGAGTGATTTGCCTTAGGATGAGCCTATGGAGGCTTCAGGTAAAAACAACTCGGCTTTATGGGTGCTACTGGGCGCATTGTTGATAGCGGTCTCCGCTGTCGCACTCTACAAGGCCTGGCCGGTACTCTTTCCCAAGGTAGCGATGAAAGCCAGCCTGGATCCGGCGTGCGATCTTCGTGCAGGTCCCTGCATCACTGAAGTGGACGGGGGCGGCCGCGTCAGTTTCGCCATCGAACCCAGAGAGATCCCGATGGTGAAGCCCCTGCAGTTGCAGGTGAGTCTGCAGGGACTACAGGCGAACAGTATCGAGGTTGATTTCGCCGGCGTCGACATGCACATGGGCTTCAACCGTTTCAAACTGACACGCGATGCCTCGGGTGAGTTCAGCGGCAAGGGGATGCTGCCGGTCTGCGTCAGGGATGCCATGGAGTGGGAGGCTCAGGTATTGATCGACAGCGGTCAGGGATTGATATCCGTACCCTATCGCTTTATCACGGTACGGCCGGGGGTTCCTCTACCCGGTTCTGATTCTTAAGCCCGGGTCGCCTGCTTAATCGTCAACGATCGAGAGATAGGCGAAAATATCGGTCAGCTCTTCGTCGCTGAAATCCAACAGCAGCTCTTCGTCCGGCGCCTCATCGTCGTGAATCCGGATCTTCTCCCGATACTTCTTCACCTGACGCCAGAGATAGTTGGTGTATTGGCCCGCCAGCATGGGGACGGCTTTCTTCATGTCACCCATACCATCACGGCCATGGCAGGAGGCACACTCTTTTCTGTAGATCTTTCGTCCTTTTTCAATATCACCCGGCGCACGGGGAATCTGCATCAACTGCTTCGACTCAAGCAGACGCTCGTAGGCGTTGAAGTCCGGTGCGGTCTCATCCACCGGCGGCAGCTTGGTCTTCAGTGTGATCTGCTCGAGAAATATCGAGATATCCTGGATATCCTGATCGGGCATCTGCCGATCATCCACGTACTCAACCATGGCGATATTGGGGCGTTGGCGGTCACGAAACAGGTGGAGCTGCTTTGCCAGGAATTCGCTCGGCATACCCGCCAAGCGGGGATACTCCCCCTCCTTGCCGCCCTGACCGAACTCACCGTGACAGCCGGCGCAGACTTCGTTGATCTCCTCGCCGTTTTCGTAATCGAAAGCGAAGGTGAGAGAGGGTAAGAGAGAGAGACAGAATATAAAAATAGGTCTTGTCATCAGAAGGTATTGGATCGTCAAGTAGGCATTCAACAGAATGGATTTCGCAGATTTCACCACAGTTGGCAAAGAACCGCTTGATGTTGATCAAAACTGGTGAAGTCGACGCATCACCTCAAAATTAGCTCATACGATACTATGCAAGCCGGGTGAAAAACCCGAGGGTTTGTGGTGATGTTCGAATGACTGCGCGCTCGTCATTTGCTCAATCGGTGAAATTGCCTGAAGGGAGAGCGGAGTAGGGGGCTTGTTCTATCCCAATCGGGAAAGCTCAAAGGTTACCAGGTCAGATCATCCGGGACCTGATAATCCGCATAGGGGTCGTCCTCTGCAGCGGGCTGTTCATCGGGCAGATCGATGACGAGACTGGGATTGCGCTGGCGGATCTTCTCGGCGATCTCCGTCGGCACCAACTCAAACACGCCATTGCAATTGACCACCATTAACTGCTTTGCGGTGATCATTTTGTGGGTCTGGGCGGAGACATACATCTTCTTGATCTTACCCTTGTTGTCGAAATAGAAAGGCGTGTCGTCTTCATCACTGTTCCGGGGATGGCGATTTTTTTCCACCAACTGTTTGACCTGGGCGGCAATCTCACGCTGCTTGCGTGCTTCATTGCGCCGTTCATTCAGTGATCGGTCATGCGCTCTCTTTTCTGTCTGAGCCTGGCTTTGTGCCGAAGCCCCTGGCTTCTCTTCGCCCTGACGCTGCTGTCGTGCCTGTTTACGGCGTTCCTTTTTGGCTTGATTGGCCTTGTTTTTATCGACCAACCCGGCTTTCAGCAGTTGATCCTGTAGTGAATTTCCCACGTCTCTATGCCCCGTGCCATCGGCATGCAGTATGATGGGTGAGATGATGCCCTAATCGGGCTGAGATTTTCAACCGGTCAAGGAGAGAAAGCGGAATCGGGATTCAACGTTGTCCTTTCTGTCTAACGATAAGAGCTAAGCTGAATGATAAAGGATTGAGAATCGCCTCATGGGAAATGAACCATCAATAACATCCAGGGTTGCAAAGCTGAGCGGGTTTGAAAAGCTCTGGCAGGCCTTCTGTCGTTTGGTGGTCAAGGTCTTTTACCGCAAGTTCGAAGTTTCCGGATTGGAGAACCTGCCCGACAACCGGGGGATAATTCTCTGTGCGAATCATGTGAATGCACTGGCAGACCCGGTGGTGTTACAGGCGGCGACCCAAAAGGCCATCCGGCCGCTGGCACGCAGCGGCTTGTTTGGCAATCCCCTGCTCAGGCCGATCCTGCATCATATGGGGGCCGTGCCAATCTATCGCCGAACCGACCCAGGGGTCGATGCCAGTAAGAACCGGGATACCTTTGAAAAGTGTTACGGACTACTTGCTAAGGGTGAAACCCTGATCATCTTTCCCGAGGGGCAGAGTCATGATGACCCTCAGCTGACCGAGTTGAAAACAGGGGCGGCGCGTCTGGCACTAGGGACGATCGATCAGACCAGCGCCGAACCTGCGGTCATTCCCGTAGGTCTGACATTTCCGCAGAAGGGACAATTCAGAAGCGCTGTACTGGTTCAGTTCGGCGAACCGATCGACCTCATGTTTCCTGCAAACCATACCGATGAGCAGAAAGTGAATGAGCTCACCGAAAGAATCAGACAAGGCCTGATATCACTCACGCTGAATGCAGAGAGCTGGGAAGAGATCCATCTTGTCAGCAGGATCGAGCAATTTTTCGCCTTACGTCACGGGAAATATCATCGGAGAAATCTGCAACAACGGCTTCGTGCGCAGCAGCGCATCATCGACGCGCAAAAGCTGCTGAGAAACTATGAGCCAGACCGGGTGAGGGCGCTGATTATCCAACTCAAGCAATTTGAGCGGATCTGCCACTATTGCGGTGTCAAAGACTATCAACTTTCGATAGATTACAAACCCACCTTGATCGTACTCTATCTTCTACGAATGATATGGATGCTGTTGGTCGTGTTCCCAGTTTCGCTTTGGGGCATTATCAATAGCTATATCCCGTATCAAATCACAAAACATCTATCACGACATTTCGCCAGGGGAACCAATCAGTACGATACCACCAAAATGGTATTGGGAATGGTCTCTTTTTCTGCCATCTGGGGCCTACAGATATTTCTGGTGTTTAAATATATCGGCTGGCAATGGATGCTTGCCTATATCGCGACACTGATGATCAGTAGTGCGGTACTGTTGATGGTGCGTGGAGAGAAACAGCGGATTGTCGAAA
>JAHXIO010000028.1 GCA_025655595.1 Candidatus Thiodiazotropha sp. (ex Monitilora ramsayi) | reverse complement strand
CCGGGTGAGAAGACGGCGGCGGAGATGCCGGCGATGGAACCCCAGGGCAGTGAGCGCGGTGCAGCGGAGGCGGCTACCGGCTAACAGTCCCTAATCATAAGCAACCCCTAACCGGACGGTGAGATCGCATCAACCCGTTCGGTTTTTTTATGCGCGGAGGGTTGGGGGGCAGAAAAGGGGGCAGATGGGTGCGAACCATCAAGGGGCATGCCAAAGCCTGCTTATTTTGAGCGTCGAAATATTCCGCATCCAATAACCGCTTTGTATATAAGACATTTTCTTACTTTGATCTTTATCAAGGATGCTTCACGGGGGAATCTTAAAGTGGCATTCAGACCAAGGGTTTGACGGTCATGCGAGCTTCACAAACAGCGTGAGTTTCAACCCGGTGCCGGAATGATTCGGTAATCAGGGATTTACCGGTGTGACTCAGGCCAAAACGACGACAGGCGCATCTATGAAAACAGAAGGGGTTGTCTATCTGGTGGGTTCAGGACCTGGTGATCCAGAGCTCCTCACCGTCAAGGCAGTGAGACTGATGCAGTCGGCCGATGTGGTGGTCTACGACCGCTTGGTTTCACCGGAGATCATGGAGATGATTCCCCCCGGCGTATCCCGCATTGCCGTGGGAAAGTCGCCGGGCATGCATTGTGTGCCGCAGGATGAGATCAACTCCCTGTTGACCCGATTGGCAAAGAAGTCACGCACGATCGTGCGCCTCAAAGGCGGCGACCCCTTTGTCTTTGGACGGGGTAGCGAAGAGGCGTTGCATCTTCGCCGGCATGGTATCCGTTTCGAAGTCGTACCGGGCATCACCGCCGCCTCTGCCGTCAGCTGTTATGCGGGCATTCCCCTGACGCATCGCTCCATGAGCCGGGGAGTCAGGATGGTGACAGGCCATTTTCGTGACGGCGAATCACTCGATCTCGAGTGGAATAAATTGGCCGATGAGACCGCCACACTGGTGGTCTATATGGGGCTGACGAATCTTGAGACGATTACCCAGAAGCTGATTTACGCCGGCCGTGCACCAGAGACGCCGGCGGCGGTGATTCAGGAGGGCACCACACCGCGCCAGCGTATGGTTCAGGCGACACTCTCCACACTGAGTCATGAGGTAGCACAGGCGGGACTCAGTTCGCCCGTGATGATCATCATCGGCGAGACGGTGACACTGGCCGATCAATTAGCCTGGTACCAGACTCAGGAGATGAGCGATGAAACATCCTGTCTTGATCATTGCTAGCCTCCTGATTCTGGCCCAGTCCGTATCGGCTGCCGGTATCCCCGAGCCGAGGCGTATGGAACTGCTCAATCTGCTTAAACATGATTGCGGCTCCTGCCATGGTCTCTCTCTGAAAGGGGGGCTCGGGCCTCCACTGACACCGACGAATCTAAAAGGCAAACCCGTGGACTATCTTAGTGCCACTATCCTTTATGGGCGGCCAGGTACCCCTATGCCCCCATGGCGGCCATTTCTCACAGACCGGGAGGCCGTATGGCTCGCAGAGCGGATCAAGGAGGGCGTTCGATGAGTCTCCGGTCCTTAACAATATTGATCCTGCTGGCCGTTTCGCCATTACTGAATGCAGGCGAATTGCGGGGCACGGGAGATCTTGGGGTCGTCGTTGAACGAGCGGATGGAAGCCTGAAGGTTATCGAGACGACGGGTAACACGATCCTGGGACGGATCGAGGGGCTGGGTGATCTCTCCCATGCCTCTGCGGTCTTTTCCCGTGACGAACGATTCGCCTATCTGTTCGGACGGGATGGCGGCCTGACGAAAGTGGATATTCTGCAGCAAACGGTGGTCGCCCGTGTGGTGCAGTCCGGCAACAGCATCGGGGGGGCAATTTCACAGGATGGCAGCCTGGTGGCAGTCTCCAACTACGAACCGGGTGGTGTGCGTATCTTCGATGCTGTCAGTTTGGAGATGGTGGCCGATATCCCAGCTAACTACGGAGACGGCAAACAGTCGAAGGTAGTCGGACTGGTCGATGCCCCGGGCAACAGGTTTGTCTTCAGTCTGTGGGATGCGGGTGAGATCTGGATGGTTGAGATGAGCGATCCCCAAAAGCCCGAGATCAAGAAATTCAGAGATATCGGTCTCAACCCCTATGACGCGCTGATCACACCGGATGGACGCTACTACATTGCCGGACTCTATGGAGAAGATGGTTTGGCCCTACTGGATCTGTGGAACCTGGATAAGGGACCGCGTCGGATCCTGGCAGATTACGGTAAGGGTGAGAAGAAACTACCTGTCTATAAGATGCCCCATCTTGAAGGCTGGGCGATTGCCGGTAAGCGCTTGTTCATCCCGGCAGTAGGCCAGCATCAGGTGCTGGTGGTCGATACCGACAGCTGGAAAGAGGTCGGCAGACTGGATGTACACGGACAGCCGGTTTTTGTCATGGCACGTCCGGATGGCCGACAGGTATGGGTCAACTTTGCCTTCCCCAATAACGATACCCTGCAGATCATCGATACCCAAAGTCTGGAGCTGGTTACCACATTGAAGCCGGGCAAGGGGGTGTTGCACATGGAGTTCGAACCCAGGGGTGAAGAGGTCTGGGTCTCCGTACGCGACATCGACAGGCTGCAAGTTTACGACACCGATACCTTTGACCGCCGTGCCGAATGGCCGGCACTGAAACCCTCGGGGATTTTTCTCACGTCCCGGGCTCACCGAATCGGACTCTGATCATAGTGGCACAGAAAGAGACAATCCTCGATCGACCCTTGAACGCCTTGGAGCGTCGGCTGCTCAATGACTTCCAGGACGGTTTTCCTCTGACCCCACATCCGTTCCGGACTATCGCGGAGCGTGTGGGAAGTACGGAGAGTGAAGTGATGACAACACTGCAACAGCTACAGTCACAGCGACTGATCAGCCGGGTGGGACCCGTCTTCCGCCCCAACCGTGTGGGCGCCAGTACCCTTGCTGCCATGGAAGTGCCCATGGAGCGCCTGGAGGCGGTTGCCGACATTGTCAGCAGCTATGGTGAAGTCAACCATAATTATGAACGGGAGCATCGCCTGAATCTCTGGTTTGTCGTCACCGCGTCGGACAGAGCGTCGTTGAACAGCGTGCTGCGTGAAATCGAGAAGAAGTCGGGCCTAGAGGTGATCGACCTGCCGATGATCGAGGATTTCTACATCAATCTGGGGTTTCCGCTGCAATGGACATGAGAGAACTGTCTCAACTGTTGGAGCCCGATCCTGTGGATCTTGAACTGGTGCATGCCATTCAGGGTGGATTGCCGTTGGTCACTCAGCCCTATGCCCAGATCGCATCCGATTTGGGTATCACTGAAGCTGAAGTGATAAGGCGCCTGGAGCGTCTGCTGGAGACAGGCGATATCCGGCGCCTCGGCGTGGTCGTGCGCCACCGGGAACTCGGCTATCGCGCCAATGCCATGGTGGTCTGGGATATACCGGACGAACGCGTTTCGGAGATTGGGCAACTGCTGGGCAGGCAATCCTGTGTCACGCTCTGCTATCGTAGACCCCGCCGTCCGGGACGTTGGCCCTACAATCTCTTCTGCATGATTCACGGCAGGGACCGGGAAGGTGTCCTGCGCAATCTGGATCAACTGATCGAACGCTGTAACCTCGGTTGGATAACCCATGATGTTCTGTTCAGCCTGCGCCAGTTCAAGCAGCGAGGCGCGAAATATGTCAGTGAACGGGATGTCCCCGGTAAACGATCATCCCAATTGACACTGGGTGTCTCTTAGGAGCCGAAAGTACAATGCAACAGACATTAACCACATTTGAACGCCATCTGATCAATCGTTTCCAGGGCGGTGTTGCTTTTGCCGAGAGACCCTTTCATCAGATGGCCAAAGCGCTCGATACCGAAGAGGAGAAGGTGCTTGAGTCGGTACAGCGGCTGCTGGATACGGGGTGGCTCTCCCGATTCGGCCCTCTCTATAATGCGGAACGCCTGGGAGGGAGCCTGGTACTTGCGGCTATGTCGGTATCCGATGCGGACTTTGACGATGTGGCGGAGAAGGTCAATGCATTGGAAGCGGTGGCCCACAACTATCGGCGGGATCATTGGCTCAATATGTGGTTCGTGCTGGCGACCGATTCGGCGGAATCGATGCGAGAGAGCATCCGGCAGATTGAAATCGAGACGTGCCTGCAGGTCTACGCTTTTCCCAAAGAGCAGGAGTTCTATCTTGGGCTTTGGTTTGAAATGGGTGACGATGGCAGTCTGAACACCCGCTCCATTCCTGCTGTAAATTCGACTGAGTCTATCGCCTTGGACGATCTTGATCGACGAATCATCGCGGAGACGCAACAGGGTCTGCCCCTGACGCACGATCCCTGTGAAACCGTGGCTGAGCGTATCGGTTGCTGGCCGAGTGAAGTCGTGACCCGCATGGACAGGATGTTGCAGTCAGGTATCATCCGTCGCATGGGGTTGGTGCCCAACCACTACCGTCTCGGCTTCAAAGGAAACGGTATGACCGTGTGGAATATCCCGGACGATCAGCTGCAGGAGGCGGGAGAGCGAATCGGCGCCATGGATTTCGTCAGCCACTGCTATTCCAGGCCGCGACATCTCCCGGACTGGCCCTACAACCTTTTCGCCATGGTGCACGGCAGGGACAGGAGCGACGTGCTGGAAAAAGTGGCTGAGTTGAGCCATCAACTGAGAGAGTACAACCAGGGCCATGAGGTGCTTTTCAGTTCCGCTGTGCTGAAAAAGACCGGTATGCGGCTTGCCATATAGGATTGGATTATGTTTCGCATCAGCCGATATCTGCATGCCTTGAACAGACCGAGCGAATCGGCACAGCGCCCGACGAAGCCGACAGGTCCGGTTGTGATCTGGAATCTGGTCCGGCGCTGTAATCTGACCTGCCGCCACTGTTACGCTACCTCGGCAGACAAGGATTTCCCCGGCGAACTTGATACGAAGGAGGTCTTCCATGTGATGGACGACCTGAAGGCATTCGGCGTGCCTGTTTTGATTCTCTCCGGTGGCGAACCCTTGATGCGGCCCGATATCTTCGAGATCTCGCACCGGGCCAAGGCGATGGGATTCTATGTGGGACTCTCCAGTAACGGCACGCTTATCAATGAGGAGACGATCTCCGATATCGCCGGGGTGGGTTACGACTACGTCGGCATCAGTATTGACGGTATGCGCGAGACCCATGACCGGTTCCGCCGCAAGGAAGGAGCTTTCGATGAGTCCCTTCGCGGCATCCGCCACTGTATGGATGCCGGTCTGAAGGTGGGACTGAGATTCACCCTGACCCAGGACAATGCCCCGGAGTTGCCTGACCTGCTGCAGCTGATGGATGACGAGGGTATCGACAAGTTCTATCTGTCGCACCTGAACTATGCCGGGCGCGGTTATAAGAACCGGAAGGATGATGTTCATCACCGAATCACCCGGGAAGCGATGGATCTGCTCTTCAATACTTGCTGGCAAGATGTGCAACAGGGGCGTAAGCGGGAATTTGTCACCGGCAACAACGATGCAGATGGGGCCTATATGTTACTCTGGGCGGCGCAACACTTGCCTCAGCATTACGATCGATTGAACGCCATGCTCTCCCGCTGGGGGGGAAATGCCAGCGGCGTCAATATCGCCAACATCGACAACGAAGGTCGTGTCCATCCGGATACCATGTGGTGGGACTATACCCTTGGCAACGTCAAAGAGCGCCTCTTTTCAGATATCTGGCAGGATACCAGCGAACCCCTGATGGCCGGTCTCAAGCAGAAAGAGCGACCGTTGGAAGGCCGTTGCGCCGATTGTACCCATCGTTCGATCTGTGGTGGCAACAGCCGTACGCGTGCCTGGCGACTCACCGGCAACCCCTGGGCGGAGGATCCGGGATGCTATCTCACGGACGATGAGATCAAGCCGTCACCGAAAACGATGGCAGCGACAGGCTGAACGCTAATTATCGGCTTATGGCTTTTTCCCTATGAGACTGAAATCCTGTTGCGTACCGGCCGCACTGTTGCTGCTGGTTGTTGTCGGACTTTTGTATAAGTTTCTCTGGCAGGGAGAGGTGGCACCGGCCAGCGACGGACGTACCGCAATCCTGATGCCTCAGGAGGAGCGTGATCTTGTGCTTGGAGAGATGCGGCAGTTCTTACAATCGGTGCAAGTTATCCTCTCTGCCGCCAATACGGAGGATACGCAGGGTATCGCGGATGCGGCCCGTGCGGTGGGTGCGGCCCAGCAGGGCGCCATGCCAGGGACGCTGGTCAAGCGCCTGCCAGGCGGTTTCAAGAAACTGGGATTCGATACCCATCGCCGTTTCGACCAACTGGCGCTGGATGCGGAGCAGCTGGGTGACCCTCAGCACAGCCTGCAACAGCTAGCGGAACTGATGGCCAACTGCGTCTCCTGCCATGCCAGTTACCGGATAGATTTGATTGATGAGTGACAGACAAAGCATGCGTGTGAATCGTCCACTATCGAAACCCTTTTACCCGAAAGCCGCCGTCTGGTCTCTTTGGCTGCTTCTGTTGCTACCGTCATACCTGTTTGCTGAGTCGCCTCAAGAGAATGATGCGGCTGTCCATCAGCTCTATCTGACCCATTGCGGCGAATGTCACGGTGCAGACAGGCTGGGTGGACAGGGACCTGCGCTGCTGCCGGAGAATCTGCATCGCCTGCGCAAAAAGAAAGCACACAAAACGATTGCCGAAGGCCGGTTGGCCACGCAGATGCCGCCATTCAGGGAGAAGCTCAACGATACTCAGATCGAGTCGTTGGTCAGCTATATCTACACCCCCTTGGCGAATATTCCGGAGTGGGGTATGCCGCAGATAGCCGCCAGCCGGCTCGAGCACCACAAACCGGGCAGTCTCTCGGATCAGCCGTTGTTCGATGCCGACATCGAAAACCTGTTCGTGGTGGTGGAACTCGGCGACCACCATGCGACGCTGTTGAACGGTGACACTTTTAAACCCATCCACCGCTTCCCGACCCGTTTCGCCCTACACGGCGGTCCGAAGTATGCGAAGGGTGGACGTTACGTCTATTTTGCCTCAAGGGATGGTTGGATCAGCAAATTCGATGTCTTTAACCTGACCTATACCGCCGAGGTAAGGGCGGGGATCAATACCCGCAACCTGGCCGTCTCCCATGACGGTCGCTTCGTGATGGTGGCGAACTATCTGCCACACAGTCTCGTGGTGCTGGATGCCGAAGATCTCAAGCCGTTGAAGGTGATCCCGGTGGAAGACGACAACGGCAAATCATCCCGTGTCAGCGCCGTCTATACCGCCGATCCCCGTTCCAGCTTCATCGCCGCACTGAAGGATATCCCCGAAGTTTGGGAGATCAATTATGAGATCCCGCCACCCAAAGGCTTTGGTACCTGGATACACGACTATCGGGAGGATTCGGGAGAGAAGGGTGTCACCGATCCTTTTCCCGTTCGCCGCATTCAGGTGAAAGATTACCTGGACGATTTTTTTCTCACACAGGACTACACGCAGATTGCAGGCACAGCCCGGGACGGCACCGGACAGGTGGTTGATCTGGACATCGGGCGTGCAGTTCAAGCACTCGAGCTGCCCGGCATGCCCCATCTGAGCTCTGCGATCACTTGGCGCAGCGGAGACCGGCAGGTGATGGCCACGCCCAACATCAAGGCGAACAAAGTCACCGTGATCGATACCAAGAGCTGGGAGGTAATCAAGGAGATACCGACCCTGGGCCCCGGTTTTTTCATGCGCAGCCATGAGAAGAGTCCTTATGCCTGGGTGGACGTCTTTTTCGGTAAAGAGAGGGAGGCCATGCATGTCATCGACAAACAATCCCTGGAAGTCGTGAAAACCCTGCGTCCCGCGAAAGGGAAGACCTCGGCTCACGTGGAGTTCACCAAGGATGGTCGCTACGCGCTGGTCAGTATCTGGGATAATGACGGCGCACTGGTGGTATACGATGCCAACTCCCTCGAAGAGGTCAAGCGTCTGCCGATGAAGAAGCCCTCCGGCAAATACAATGTCCACAACAAGCTGACACGCTCCGCGGGGACCAGCCACTGAACAGGGAGTCAGAGAAGATGCTGATTAAGACCACATTGAATCTGATGGGCCTCATGCTGTTTTTTGTTGCTTCCCAGTCCTGGAGCAAAGAACTCTCTGTGGCTGCAGACAGGATTACCGTGGAGGATGGCGACACACTGCTGATCAGTTTTGATGATGGTGTGAAGCGGGTCCAGCTGATCGATATCGATGCACCTGAAGATACGGATAACGCTAAATTCAAGGTCGATATGAAGCGAACAGGGCTGGATTACGACACACTCTATTCCCTGGGTGCGATTGCCACTAAGCATCTGCGCAAGCTGCTGGCTGAAGACGATGGTTTCAAGCTGGTCTATGAACCGGATAGACTCGACAGGTATGGCCGATTGCTTGGCGACTTGAGGGATGAGGAAGGCGTCTCCATCAGCGAAAAGATGGTCATGAACGGCTATGCCATCGCCAAGCCTTCAGGGAAGCTGAATACGCCGCACCCCTATGTGGCATTGCAGCGGCGGGCACAGCTGGAAAAGCGGGGGTTGTGGGGGCTGTTACCCAAGCAGACCCGCCTCTGGTCCGGTTCTGCGCCAACTCAATAAATGCCCCTTTGATTGCTGGTGAAATCGGGATCTTCCCGAGCATACCTCCGCCTTCTTCTATATGATGATCGATTGCCCACACTGGGCCTTAATGCACGCCCAACGTCTCCGCTGAGCTGGCTTATATCAAGGCTGCAGACTCATTTGGATTTTATGATTCGGTCATTCGAATCTGTACTTGCTATTGCTGTATACAATGAAAATCAATCTCTCTCTGTCTTTACCTATTTCTGCTGTACTTCTGAGTTGTTCCCTGAATGCATCAGGGGATGACGACATTGAGTTAAAAACCCGGCTACAGTTCGGTGTGATCAAAAACGACAACAGCTCGGAAAACGTCTTTCCGTCCGGCTTTCTCAACTTTGACGAGGGTCTCAATCTTAATCGTGCCGAATTGATCCTGGAAAAGATGCCCCGCACCAACATCAAGCCACGTATCGGTCCTTTCCCCGGTCCCACACCCGATGAGGCAGATTGGGGGTTCGAGGTAAACCTGCGTTATGGAGAAGATGCCGCCATTACCTTCGGCCTGGACGACGATCTCGAGATCAATAAAGGTAATGAACGGCTCTATCTGATGCCACAATGGTTTTTGAATGGTTATCTGCCCATCGGTGATGGCTTTTCCTGGATAGCCGGCAGCTGGTTTACCTCTGTCGGCTATGAGATCGGAGCGCCGGTCGATCCGCCGACTGCGTTCTACACCCACTCCTATGCCTTCACCTACCAGCCGGTGAAACATGTGGGTGTGATGGGGGCGCTGAAACTGCCGTTGAACCGGGAGAGCGGGCTCTTGTCGACCAACCTCGGTATTGTGCAGGGATGGAATAATCTGCAGGACAATAACAGTGACAAGACCCTAATCTTCGATCTCCGCTGGCGCAGTCCCGATTTCAGAACTTGGCTCGATGTGGAAAATATCGTCGGCTATGAACAGTCGGAGGAGGGTGTTACCGATCAGACGAGGCCCTTCAATGCCGTCAGCACCTCCGGTGAGAAGCTTCTGCGACGCATGCATTCGGTGACACTTAACCACCGTTTTAGTCCTTCTCACCGGATGGCGGTGAATGCGGTCTATGGATTTCAGGAGGGCGGCGATCTGGTGGCTGACGCCAACAACCCGCCGGGATTTCTCATCACGGAAGACAGCCGGTGGTACGGCGCTAATCTGAACTACTATTTTCAGTGGCATGAAAACAGACAACTCGGTGTAAGGGCTGAGTGGTTCAGGGATCAGCAGGGTGCGCATGCCTTGCTGCCTGAAGGTATCTATCGGGCGCTGACGATGAATCTCTCCTGGTGGGTGCAGCAAGGCCTTAGAATCCGGCCGGAGTTGCGCTACGATCACTACAGCGGCCCCGGCAAGCCCTTTGGTGGGCGGGTGCCGACGGTTTTCTTCGGAGAGGAGACAGAGCAGTGGGTGGCATCGCTGGATGCCACTTGGTTCTATAGCCTATGAATAGAAAATATTCCTTTCTCGGCGCCATGCGCCCCTTTTCGCTGGTGGTGGCTATCGCCACCTGCGGGCTCGGGGTCAGTCTCGCCGTCATAGACAATGCGGCGGACAGCTGGCTGGGATGGCTTGTGCTCATTGCGGGGCTGTTGTTACAGATCGCGGTTAACCTGATCAACGATACCCCCGACCTCGCCAATCCCGGACTGGATCAGCCGAGCCGGCAATCGATACGCCGCAACCTGAAGATCGGCTGGGGAGTCATGCTGGTGGCTGTCCTTCTGGGACTCTATATGGTCTCCATCAGGGGATGGCCGTTACTCGTGCTGGGACTGGTCGGTGTCGCGGGCGCCTGGGGTTATACCGGCGGCAAGGTCAACTACAAGCAGCGCGGTCTGGGCATCGTGCTGGTATTTCTGCTCATGGGCGTATTGCTGATCGGTGGCTCCTACTATGTGCTGACCGGTCTCTATACCTGGGAGGTTTTCTGGCTGTCACTACCGTTCAGTCTGCTCTCGTCGTTACTGTTGCTGAGCAATGAGTTGAGAGATTACGAGTCGGATCGTGAAGCGGGCATTCGAACCCTGATCGTCAGGATCGGATACCACTCGGGTGTCAGGCTCTATTACTTACTGATCAGTCTGGTCTACCTGATCAGTGCGATGCTCTATTGGGCAGAAATCCTGCCCGGTATCCTGATGTTGCTGGTGACCTCGTTGGCCCTGATTGGTCCGCTCAATCAGCTAGACTCACCTAATTCGCAGCGGCAAAAACTGACACCACTGACAGGGCGTTTCTATCTGCTGTTCGGTGCGACCTATCTTGCAACACTCTGGATGGACCTGCCATGAATCAGGATTTCGTTTTAAGCCTGGCCCTGCCGGTTACCCTGTTCTGCATCATGTTCAGTATGGGCACCAGTCTGGTGCCACGGGATTTCAGGCTCATTTTCGAAGCTCCAACTTCCGTGCTGATCGGCATCGTCAGTCAGATGGTGATCCTTCCCATCGTCGCTCTGATACTGCTGATGGTGTTACAGCTCCCCCCTGAGCTCTTCGTCGGCTTCATGATTCTCGCTTTCAGCCCCGGCGGTACCACTTCCAATATGTTCTCCTATCTGGGGAGAGGGAATGTTGCTCTCTCCATTACCCTCACAGCCATCGTCAGCCTGGTAACACCGCTGTCCATTCCACTACTGGGAGGACCGCTTATCGAGTGGCAGCTGGGCAGCCACAGCGAGATTGTCCTCCCATTCGCATCGACGTTCGCAAAACTGGTGGTGGTAACTTTGATACCCGTCGCACTCGGTATGCTCCTGCGCCACTACCAAACCGGGTTCTGTTTGAAATACGAAAAGCTGCTGACCCGAATTCCTCTTGTCATGTTGCTGATAGTGATCATCGGCATCATCCGGCAGAACTGGGAATCGATGCCGCTGTTTCTTGCCCAGACCGGTATGCCTGCTCTGATATTGGCCTCATTAGCCCTCGCGGCGGGATATGGCTTTGCCCGTATGAGTCGGTTAAATGAGACCGACTCACGAACCGTCGCCATTGAGACCGGTATTCAGAATGGCGGTACGGCGATATTGGTTACAGGCACCATCCTGAACAACCCGACCATGACCATTGCACCGGTGATGTACGGCATTCTGATGCTGATTCCCACATTCGCCTACATTGCCTGGCTGAATCGAAGGCAAGCGGCAATGGCCTGAAGCTGACAGATGAGTAGGAACTTTTTTTACTTGAGCTTGATTGGGATATTGAACATTCATTAGGAGACGAAAACTGTCATCCAGAGTAGTACCATGAATGCCCCTTTTAAAATTCTGTTGATCGTCACTGGTCTGCTGATAACCGCATCAGCGGAAGCGCTACCCCCCCTGCAACTGTTTGTTGATTTGACACCCCTGGGTAAGACGCTTCGGGTTATACCCGGTACCTATTCTGGTCCTGTCGTCATCAATAAACCGATTGTCATTGAGGGTGGTGGCGAAGTGACGGTCGACAATGAAGGTCTCGGCACGGTGATGACGATCAAATCGGACCATGTCGTGATTCGCGGTATGCACCTGACCGGTTCCGGCACTTCCTACGATGCCATGGATGGAGGGGTCGTGATCGAGGCAGATGATGTTCTTTTCGAAGACAACCGTCTGGATGACGTCCTGTTTGGCATAAACGTCAAACAAGGAAATGGCAACATCATCCGCAACAATACCGTCACCTCGAAAGCATTTGAGCCGAGTCTGCGAGGGGAAGGGTTGAGAATTTGGTACGGAAACGAAAATCTCATCGAGGGCAATACCTTCCATCATGTCCGTGACCTGCTCCTGACCAATGCATCAGCCAACCGAATCATCGGCAATGAGTTGCACGATAACCGGATCAGTCTGGAGTTTATCTTTTCCCCGAACAATATCGTGAAAAACAACCGCTTTTGCGAGAACGATACGGGTATCGTGGCCATCTACTCCGATGGATTGTCGATCGAGGGCAATCATATCGAACATATCAGAAACATGGGCAGCTCGGCGCTGGCAATCAAGGAGAGTTCACAGGTAAGGATTAAGGATAATGAAATCCTTCAC
>JAHXIO010000041.1 GCA_025655595.1 Candidatus Thiodiazotropha sp. (ex Monitilora ramsayi) | reverse complement strand
CCGGGTGAGAAGACGGCGGCGGAGATGCCGGCGATGGAACCCCAGGGCAGTGAGCGCGGTGCAGCGGAGGCGGCTACCGGCTAACAGTCCCAACACATAAGCAACCCCTAACCGGACGGTGAGATCGCATCAACCCGTTCGGTTTTTTTATGCGCGGAGGGTTGGGGGGCAGAAAAGGGGGACGCGGGTGAAATCGACGGGTTTCGCAGTAGACAGAATTAAACGATCCCTAAGCCATTGATAGTAACCACAATCAGCTTGCGTGATCAGCTTGATATTCATCAAGGTGAAGGAGCACCCCTGTTTTAGCATTAGCTTTTGTCGGATTTCACCTCCAGGAGTGCGGAGACCCATGCAGGCACAAGCAGTAGCCGAACCCATTCGATACCCCCCTGGAGATCTGGCGATATGGGTCTTCATACTTGCAGAATTGGCTGCATTTGGCGCGTTTTTCGGTGCTTATGCCTTCACCCGAATGCAGCATGTAGAACTGTTCAATCACTTTCAGGCGACCCTCGACAGGGATGCCGCTCTGATTAATACATTCGCCCTGATCACCAGCAGCTATTTCGTTGTGAGAGCTGTCGCATCTATTCGGGACAACAACAGTCAGGGTTGTGTACGCTGGCTGATGGCGGCATTGGTGATGGGTGCTCTCTTCCTGATTGTGAAGGCACAAGAGTACGCCCACCATATTGATGAGGGTATCCGGTTGAGCACCAATACCTTCTATATGTTCTACCTGTCGCTGACTTTTTTTCACTTCATGCACGTCATTATGGGGATGGTGATTCTTGCGGCTGTTGCCGTTAAAGCGAAAAGGGGGGGATACAGCGCAACGGAGCATACAGGGGTCGAAACCGGCGCTTCCTATTGGCATATGGTCGACCTGGTTTGGCTGATCCTGTTTCCCCTTGTATACGTGATGAAGTAGACGGATATGAAGAAACGTACCATATTGGGAGTTCGAGCCTGTACCTGGGTCTGGTTGATCATGATGGGCCTGACATTGGTGACCTATCTGATTGGGCAGCTGGGGCTTGGGGGCATAAGCGCATCACTGACGGTGCTGGCTTTTGCCCTGATCAAAGGACAGATGTTGGGTGACTACTTCATGGGCCTGAAACGTATCAGTGGTTTTTGGCGATGGCCTGTCGTTATATGGCTATTTCTGCCTGGCGGTTTGATCAGTGTCGCCTTTACGCTTGTCGGATGAGGAAATCTGGATGGATAAACCTGCAATAGCAACAGCTCCGGCTCTCGATGAGAGTCTTCCTTTCTATAAACCTCAGGCAAGGGAAGTCGATCTGTTTGAATACGGCTATAAACATCAGTTGCCGGTACTCATCAAAGGCCCGACCGGATGCGGTAAAACCCGTTTTATCAACTATATGGCGGCTAAGCTCAACAGACCCGTCTACACAGTGGCGTGCCACGATGATTTGAGTGCGGCTGATTTAGTGGGCCGTCATCTGATCGGCGATAGTGGTACTTATTGGTCCGACGGTCCTCTGACTCGTGCTGTGAGAGAGGGCGCTATCTGTTACCTGGATGAAGTGGTCGAGGCGAGAAAGGATACTACCGTGGTTCTCCATCCGCTGACGGATGACAGGCGTATTCTGCCCCTGGAACGTACCGGCGAGATCTTGAAGGCACCACCGGAGTTCATGCTGGTGGTCTCGTACAATCCCGGTTATCAAAACCTCTTGAAAGGTATGAAACCAAGCACAAAGCAGCGTTTTGTTGCCGTACGCTTCGACTTTCCCTCTCCTGATCTGGAACATGAGGTTCTTGTAGGAGAGACCGGTATCGATAGCGATATGGCGCGGCAGCTCGTGCGATTGGCAAACGCTATGCGGGTACTCAAGGATCACGATCTCGAGGAGGCGGCTTCCACCCGACTACTGGTCTATGCGGCGACACTGATCCTGGGCGGATACGACCCTGTCGAGGCCTGCCGCGCAGCACTGGTCGAACCATTAACTGATGATACAGAAACCGCGGCAGCCTTGATGGAGGTCGTCTATGCCACAATCGGGCAGTGACTACCCCGCACAGGATCCGCCAGGTACGGAGATGGCCGTTGTTGCGGAATCCCTCTATCTGGCCAATCTGCTGTTGATACCCGGCATCGCTTTCATCATCTTGTTGGTCCTTTTTCGCAGGCATCAAAAAACTTCACCGCCACTTGCTCAGTCACACCTTGAGCAGACCTTATCGGCCTCACTTTGGGCGGGTGTGTTGTTGGTGGTCGTCAACCTCCTGATTCTTGTGCTGGGCGGTTATGGCGGACCTTATACCTGGATGGTTGTCATTATCTATTTCACTGTTTGCCACTCGACTTTGATTCTCATCGGTATGTTGGGCTTGGCAAAGGCCCTGGCAGGGAAGTGCTATCACTATCCGCTTATCGGCAGAGTGCTGCCTGAAGGTTGCCGGGGCATGCTGTGATGACTTTTTTCAACCTCGTTTTAGTGCCAGTCGGTAGTTAGAAGATGGAAGAGAAGGTCGGTGAGCTCTGGCACAGACTGATTACCCGGTTGGCGCAGGATCGCTATCCGCAAGCAGCCGTTCATTTGAGCGATCTCAATCATACTTTGGGTATCCTGTTTCGCGCTTTTGGCGGTGATGGCGGGTTAAGAGTGGAGGCCGCAGGGGCAACTGAACATCATGCAAGACGAGGGTTTCTGCAACGCATCGCAGGCAGCTCGACGAAAATTGAACTGGCATGGCGTGATGAGCACGCGCTGCGACTACCCGAAGTTATCGACCTGTTTCCAGCGCAGTCGCTGAATCGCGATCTCTATTTCTGGTTGGCGGCACTGGCTTCGTGTGATCTCGGCGACAACCATGCCTGGTTGATAAAAAACCAGCGTTTGACTCAAATGGCCTTGGAAAGATATCCGGGTATGTCCGGTCGATATCAGCGCTTGCAGCAGGCACACCTATTACAAAGGCCCGATCCTTCGGGGATGAAGCAGGATGAGGCAGCTCAGGAAAATGCCATCAGGGATGCGCTCAACAATCCCGGCTCCGTATCTGGCTTACCGGTGGCGAGTCATGCCCCGTGGCCGGTTCCACTGTGGTTGCATCCATCTCCACCGGGATTCACACAGGCAGGGGATAGTTCCGATGAACAGGAGAATGAATCCGGGGGTGACGCAAAGGCGCTGAATGATGAGCGAAGCCGCAGGGGAGAGCGTACAGAAATGCCTGAGGGGGATGGTGGACTAATCACCATCCGCATGGAAAATATTCTGTCCTGGGGAGAGTTTGCCAAGGTCGACAGAGGTGCGGAGGAGAACGAAGACCTGGATCAGGCGATGGAAGCTGCTGAGCAGATGGAGCAGTTCAGCGTCACCCGGGACGGGAAGTCCGTTGCATCCAAGTTGCGGTTCGACCTCGATTTGCCTTCTGATGCCTGTGACGATGAGATATTGACGGAGGGCATACTGATACCCGAATGGGACTGGAAGCGCCAGGTCATGCAGGAGGACCACTGCCGAATCGTGACACTCCAGGCTAGCGATACCCAACCGCGGGAATTACCTACGCATCTGAAGAAGACCGCCAAACAATTACGCGCTCAATTTCAGCAGTTGATGCCCGCGCGAGTCTGGCAGCGTGGGCAGGCAGACGGCAGTGAAATCGATTTGGAAGCCTACCTGCGATTCACCACTGAACGTGAAAGCGGACAACGCATCAATGCGGATAACCTCTATCGGGATCTGCGAACCGGTGCCAGAGATCTCACCTGTCTGCTGCTGGCCGATCTATCGCTCTCCACCGACAGCTGGATCGATAATCACCACAGGGTAATCGATGTCATTCGTGACAGTCTCTATCTGTTTGCCGAGTCCTTATCGGCGACAGGTGACACTTTCGGCTTGTACGGTTTCTCATCCCGAAAGCGCAATCCTGTCCGTTTTCATCAGATCAAGTCATTTACCGAACCCTACTCAGCAAACTCACGCGGGCGAATTGATGCGATCAAGCCAGGTTATTACACGCGTATGGGCGCGGCAATCCGATATGCCCATCAGCTTCTCAATAAGCAGCCGGCCCAGCGACGCTTGTTACTATTGCTGAGTGACGGTAAACCTAATGACCTGGATAAGTATGAAGGGCGCTATGGGGTTGAGGACACCAGACAGGCTATCCGTGAAGCACGCAAGTCCGGTATACAGCCTTTCTGCGTCACAATTGATGAAAAAGGCAACGATTATCTTCCATACCTCTTCGGCAGCGGTGGTTATGTGGTGATTCACAAACCACAGGAATTGCCTCGTAAGCTGCCGTTGCTCTATGCCAGACTGACTCGAGAGTGATGTAAAAAAGCATGCAGGCAATTCTCCAAGAGATGAATTATCCGTTCATTCATCAGGACGGATCAGCGTGTGTATTTTTATAGGCTTTTTCCTGCCCTGAAAAGTGATTCGTGAATATTTCAATTCATGAAATCTGAAAAAATGCCGTCTTTTTTTTAATTCCATAGATCCAATGAAATAGTTTCAGAAGGGCCTATTTAGAACAATAATCGATGATTCTAATATTCTTATTCTTCTGTATTGATACATGTCAAGGTGGGGGGGCTTGTCACGCAGAGAATAGGGGAGGTAACGAGGTAATTTAGCACTATGGAAACGATCAAAGATTCAATGACGCAGGACCACAGGCGTTGCGATGATATATTCGTCGAGATGGAACAGGCCATTGTTCAACAGCAATGGCCGGAGGCAGATCGTCTCTGTCGGGAATTCATTGCATCGATGGAGCATCACTTCAAGATTGAAGAGGAACTGCTCTTTCCCGAATTGGAGAAGGCAGCTCCACAGGCCGGAGGGCCTGTCAATGTCATGACAATGGAGCATGATCAAATGCGCCATTTGATGAAACAGCTGGCTTCATCAGTCGACAAAAAATCCAAAGAGTTGTCTACTGGATATTCCGACACTCTTCTGGTTACCATGCAGCAACACAATATCAAGGAGGAGAGTGTGCTCTACCCCATGGCAGATAATGCTGTGCCTGTACTTGCCGATGAGATTGCAAAAGCGTATGCGGAGCCTGTCTAGTGGAGCAAAGGCTTGATGTCCGCGAGTTGGAACCGCCAGTTCCACTAGAACGTATTTTAGAAGCGTTGGAGGAGCTGGCGACAAACGATTGGCTGAGAGTGCAACACAACAGAGAACCTTATCCGCTCTATAGCTTGTTGAGGGAGATGGATTTTACCTGGAATACGAAGTGGCTTAATAATGAGTGTATTATTTTTATATGGCATGCGGGGCATCCGCCACCCGATGTCATAGGGTAGGGATTGTGAAAACTGCCGGGCTGTCTCTCGACCAAGCCCCACCGATTGACATACCTTTCAAATTCTTTCTGACGGCATCTTTGTTTTCCGTCATCATAGGCCTGCTGCTCATCGTCAAGGGAGAAGAGGTCTTCCTGTCTCGATGGACTCCGTTGGCGTTGGGTATCACCCATTTAATAACGATTGGTTTCCTTGCCCAGGTGATGACGGGTGCGATGATCCAGCTTCTGCCTGTACTCGCCGGCTCTCCCATACCGGCGGTGATCACGATAAGCAGAATCATTCATCTGTCATTGCTCAGCGGTGCAATTTTGCTCGTGACCGGGTTTATCTTTTCCCATCGCTTTTCACTCTTTGCTGGCGCCGGTCTATTAGCTGCTGCATTTACGCTATTTCTCATCGCCGCGCTCATCTCGCTCGTTTCATCAGGGATTCGACACAATAATGCTGTCTCACTGGGACTGGGTTGGTTGGCTATCGTACCTGCCGTGGCAATTGGTATTTATCTGGCCATGGGGCTAACCGGGATCGCGTCTGTCTCCGATATGTCCAGGCTTACAGCGATCCACCTCTCATGGGGAGTATTGGGGTGGGTTGGTATCGTCCTGTTTGCGACCGTATTTCAACTGATTCCCATTTTTTATGTGACCAAAGAGATCCCTACTCATATCAGACATATAGCATTTGCCGTGATTTTTAGTCTTCTAATCCTTTACTCTTTAAGCCACGTCATCGCAAGTAGACTGTTTGAAAATAGTCTGGTGTTGATAGTTATGCTTTTTCTTCTGTTAGGCATCACCGTCCTCTACGCTATACATAGGCGTAAACGTAAAATACTCGATATAACCCTATTATTTGTCTTAACAGGCTTGGTCTTCCTGGTTCTTGCCGCAATAGTCTGGGTGGTTGGTGATTACGACCTTATTGTCGGCGTGTTGCTTCTCGGTGGTGTGTGCCTGACTATCCCTATCGGTATTATCTACAAAGTTATCCCTTTCTTATGCTGGTTTCATTTGCAGAGTCTGCAGGTCAAACAGGAGAAATTCTCCTATTCACTGCCGTCCATGAAACATTTCATCAGTGATAAGGATGCGAAGCGTCACTATTACCTGCATGTTGGCGCTATCTTCATGGTAATCATCTCAATAGTGTTTCCCGGCCCCATAGTGAGACTCTCAGGTATTGTATTTAGTCTCTCCTCAATCTATTTTTTAAAAAATGTACTTTTTGCCTTCCTGGCTTTTCGTAGAGAGCAAAAGGCACTCTACGTCTAACTCTATAAATCAGCTGAAGCCCTGTTTTGGGCAGCGTGGTGGGATGGTTAATCGACTACTGTTACTGATCGCTTTTTTTCTCCCCCCGGTATGCGGTCAGGAGCATACGCTGCTACCGAAGGGAGATTGTGCTCAACCCGCACCGTTTCATGACTATAGACACTGCGACTTTAACGGTCGGAATCTCTCATCTGTCGACATGAAAGGCAGTTTACTGAGTGGTGTCAATTTTCAGAATGCCAAGCTTCTGGACTGTAATCTCAGCGGTGCTGTTCTCACCAATGCCGATCTGAAGTGGGCGATGCTATCCGGCTGTAATGCATCAGCGGCGGATTTTTCCAATGCCGATCTCTTTCATACCAATTTTGATGAGACCAATGTCGATAAGGCAAACTTCAAACACGCCTATCTGTTTGGTGCCAGCCTGAATGGCGCCTCGGCGGATGGTGCTGATTTTTCCCATGCCAATCTGAAAGATATCTCAATGGAAGAGAGTCAACTGACGAACTGCAACTTTGACCAGGCATTCATGATGCGGGCTGTTCTTATCGAGAGCGATATGAGCGGTTCCAGCTTTCGAAAAGTGGTACTGACGGGGGCTGCACTGGAATATGCCGACTTTTCACAAGCAGATCTATCCGGTGCGTTATTGAATGGTACAACACTAACTGAAACCATATTTCGTAACGCCACACTGACTGGTGCCCGCTTCGTGAACTCCCGACTGCAATCACCCGACTTTACCGGTGCCAAGGATCTACCTAATGAGCTGATTGTTGAACCAAGTGGTGACGACAGGCTCTAACTGCCTGGTTTCCAGAAGAATAATTTAAGGTTAGGGCTTGATTTCGATCAAGCGACATGTTGATAAGATCGGTTTAAATGATCACAGTTTATGGGTGATCCTGAATCCATTGTACTCTTTACTTCTTATCGAAATTTCGCATTGTTAACCGATTGGTATTCAGAATTTACTAGGAATATCGATGATTCATCACTCCGTTGTCGGTGTCGCAAGGCCTAATTTCCTGATATTGACTCCCTTATCTGTATCACTGGGTGTTGCCAGTGTGCTCTTATCAGGGCACCCGCTTGAAGGGGAATTACTCACTGCTGTCATCCTGGGGGCAGTGATGGCCCATATCAGTGTTAATTCACTCAACGAATATGCGGATTATCAATCCGGTCTCGATTTCAAGACACACCGGACCCCGTTCAGCGGCGGCAGCGGTACCTTAGTCAATAACCCGGATTTAGCCCCGTACGCGCGCTATATTGGGGTTTTATCTTTGGCGCTGGCCATAGCATGTGGCATCTATCTGGTACTGAATACAGGTTGGGGATTGTTTCCAATCGGTCTGCTTGGGGTTCTCATCATTCTCTTTTACACGGGGTGGATAAACAAACACAGGCTGCTTGTGCTCATCGCACCGGGGCTCGGATTCGGTCCACTGATGGTTGTCGGCACTCACTATGCGCTGACAGGCGTATACGACACTACTGCGTTTTTACTCTCTCTGATCCCTTTTTGTCTGGTGAATAACCTGCTCCTGATGAATCAGATCCCGGATATTGAAGCGGACAGGAGTGTGGGAAGAGACAATTACGTCATTGCCTGGCATCCGCAAAGGAGCGCCTGGATTTATGCGGGATTTAATCTGCTCGCATACGCAATATTGGTAATGGGAGCGATCACCGGTCTGCTGCCTAAAGCTGCACTTGTAGGTCTGGCTCCTGCCATATTCAGCTACCAGGTATTCAACGCAATTAAACGCTATCATGGTGACACCGCAAAGCTGATCCCCAGCATGGGTAAAAATGTCTTAATAACACTGGCGACGCCTGCTCTATTGTTTGTTGGTGTGGTTTATCATGTTCAGGCCTGATCAGATTGGTGATTTTAATTTATAAGTTACATTATATGATTATCTCAATACTATGATAAATATAAATAAATTATTAACTCTAAAGCTAACGACCAGCATTGTCGTTCTTTTGTTATGGCACTCCGGCTCATATGCACAGAGCAATGACCAACTGTCTGCAATCCGTGCTCTTGGCACGCTCAACGGCGTTGCACTTCAATGCAACGCGCTATCAGAAACTCAGAGGATGAAGCGGGCATTGGTGGCGAATCTCCCTAAACGGCGTCAATTGGGAGAGTTGTTTGATTATGAAACCAACAAATCATTCATGGCATTCATTGAAAACAGTGCCGAATGTCCAAGCCCACAGTCACTGAAACAGCAGGTCGATGAGGCGCTCAACAGATTGGAAGCACTCTACGGAACAAAATGAGAAGTCAACACACATTGAAAATATTTGCATGGTGCCTCCTGTTTATCGGGATGTTCGTTTTACCTGCTTCGTATGCAAAGGATGCTTTACGTGTCGTGGTGAGTATCAAGCCGATGCACTCGATCGTCGCCGGATTGATGGAGGGAGTTGAAGCACCTGAACTATTGATCGACGATCAAGTACCTTACTCATTCAAGCCCACAAAGGCCCAACTGGCGTCTATTCAAAACGCAGACATTCTATTTTGGGTGGGAGCTGAGCTGGAGCCGGGACTTGCCGAGGCCATCGGTCAATTGAGTTCCCAGGTAGAGGTCATTGAGTTGCTGTCCCATCAGGGACTGAAGGTTCTGCCCTCAAGGAGTCAGCAGGATCTGCGTGATCCCTTTTTCTGGCTGGACAACCGCAATCTTATGATCATCATCGATGATATCACTCGACTGTTACAGGCGACGGATCCCCTGCGCACGCATCTTTACGAGCGTAACCGGCGTAACATACTGACACGCCTGTCACGCATAGACAGAGAGTACGAGTATGGCTATCGCGGGATGAAGGCGGGTCTGGGGCTTCAATATTTCGATACCCTGCAATATTTTGAGCAGGCCTATGCGTTAAAGGTGATCGATCACGTAGCCGGTTCACCTATAGAAGCGATAGATACTGCTGCCTTACTCAAGGCTCGTGAAAAAATCGCGATGGGTGAAGCGAGTTGTCTTTTGTCCGAGAAGGGCTTTCCGGCCAAACATGTTTCGCTACTATTGGATCAGAGTGAGGCCAATCATGGTGAACTCAACAGCCTGGGTTTCGGTATGCAGCCAGGTCCCGATCTCTATTTTGAAGTGATGGACCACAACACCGATGTGATTAAGCATTGTCTGAATGCCGACATGAAAGAGGCGGCATCAGCAAGAGCGTTGGCCAAGCAGGAGAGGGCCACTGCTATTGATGGCATTGGCAGCGGGCAGTTTCTCCTTACGGACCATTTGGGCCGGCTGGTCTCCAAAGAGACCATGAAGGGAAAATATCAGATTGTCTATTTTGGCTATACCTTCTGCCCCGACATCTGCCCGACTTCGTTACAGGTTCTGTTTCAGGCCATGGATATCCTCGGTGAGAAATCGGAGCTGTTTCAGCCCTATTTCATTACCATCGACCCGACCCGGGATAATGTCGCAGTGATGCGGAACTACGTGCAGTATTACGATGAGCGTCTGATCGGTGTTACCGGTTCTAGCGAGATGATCGGCAGGGTGGCCGCGCAGTTCAAGGCGAAATATGAAAAGGTGGAGGAAGCAGGGAACAGTGACCCGGATATGTACCTGATGGATCACACGGCCAGCCTCTACATCCTCGATCCGGAAGGAAGGTTTCTCACGAAATTCGCCCATGGTATCGAGCCAGAGGACGTCGCCAGCCAGTTGCTCGAGCTTGTTTCAAAATAGAGTAATTCCTTCAATTTCTGTGGATGAATGCGGATTTTATCTACCAATTTATGGGTAGTTACGATTTCTGGCTGCAAATTCAAAATCGATAGAAATGACTATAAATTGCGCGTTTTGACCTATATCAATGTGTCAAATGACGCAATTATCAATTATTCTCATCTGTAAATGCATATCTGCATTGCACTACTACCTATCAACCACGGGGACGGGGAACGATGAACAAGAGTTTGAAACGTATATCCGCACTGGCCCTGGGACTGGGTATCGGCTTGGGCGCCGGTACCAACGCATGGTCCCAGTCGTCACTTGAGGAGGTCATGAAGGAGCGTGGTTTGTCGCAGAAGGATCTTCTGGCTGCGGCAAAGACCTATACACCGACGGGTGGGCGCGACGAGTATTTGGCCTTCAGCTCAGGTGGCCAGAGCGGACAGGTGATTGTCTACGGCATCCCGTCCATGAGGATTCTGAAATATATCGGCGTCTTTACTCCGGAACCCTGGCAGGGTTACGGATTCGATGATGAATCGAAAGCCGTATTGGCACAGGGTCGAATCAACGGTAAGGACATTACCTTTGGTGATACTCACCATCCGGCTTTTTCGGAAACAAAGGGTGAGTACAACGGTCGCTATCTGTTCATTAACGATAAGGCCAACCCTCGTTTGGCGGTCATTGATCTGCACGACTTCGAGACCAAGCAGATCGTCGTCAATCCATTCATGAAATCGGAGCATGGTGGTGCCTTCGTCACACCTAACACCGAATACGTCATGGAAGCGTCGCAATATGCAGCGCCTTTCAGCGACGACTTCGTACCGCTCGAAGAGTTCAATGAGAAGTACCGTGGTGCAGTAACCTACTGGAAGTTCGATGACAAGAAGGGTCGTCTCGATCCCGAGAAATCATTCACCTTCGAACTGCCTCCTTACAGCCAGGACCTCTCCGACGCCGGTAAAGGACCTTCCATGGGTTGGGGTTTCACCAACTCCTTCTGTTCCGAGCGTTATGTGGGCGGTATCGAACGCGGACGTCCTCCTTTCGAGGCCGGCTGCTCTCAGAAAGATACTGACTTCCTGCATGTCACCAACTGGCAGAAGGCTGCTGAAATGGTTGCCGCCGGTAAGGTCAAGAAGTCCAAGGGCGCTTACATGATCCCCATGGAGCAGGCAGTCAAAGAGGGTCTGCTCTATCTGATCCCTGAGCCAAAGAGCCCGCATGGTGTTGACGTGAGCCCGGACGGTACTCACATCATCGTATCCGGTAAGCTGGACAGCCACGCCTGGGTTTATAGCTGGGATAAGATCCAAAAAGCCATCAAGAACAAGAAGTTCGAAGGCAAAGACCCCTATGGTATCCCGATCATTGCCATGAAGGATGCACTGCATACTCAGGTACAGGTGGGTCTGGGTCCGTTGCATACTCAGTATGATGCGAAGAAGTGTGTGGTCTACACCTCCATCTATGTCGACTCAATGGTCACCAAGTGGGACTACTGTAAAGGCAAGGTGCTGGATCAACTGCATATCCACTACAATATCGGCCATCTGGTAGCGATGGAGGGCGACTCCGTTTCACCTGACGGTAAATATCTGGTCTCCCTGAACAAGCTGGCCATCGACCGCTTCAATCCTGTCGGTCCTCTGCATCCGCAGAACCATCAGCTGATCGATATCAGCGGTGACAAGATGCAGCTGCTGTACGATATGCCACTGCCTTTGGGTGAACCCCACTATGTGGTCGCGATCAAGGCTGACAAGCTGAAACCGGCAGTCCGCTACAAATCAGGTTGGAACAGCCGTACCGATACCAAGTCTCCCTACAAGACCCGCGCTGGACGTGAGAAGGTCGTGAAGGATGAGAATGGCGTCGTACATGTCTATGGTACGGTTATCCGCTCTCACATCACGCCTGAGATCATCGAAGTGGAAGAGGGCGACACTGTCTCCATCCATCTGACCAACCTGGAGCGTGCGGAAGACGAGACTCACGGTTTCGCTATGTATAACGGGAATGTGAATCTCTCCATCGAACCGGGCAAGACCGTGTCGCACACCTTCAAAGCCGACAAGGCTGGCGTCTATCCCTACTACTGCACCGAGTTCTGCTCGGCGCTCCATCTGGAGATGCAGGGTTATCTGTTGGTCAAACCTAAAGGTTATGTGGCCAAGACTACCCAGATCCAAGAGGGTACGAAGTACACCGAGGCTGACTACAAGAAACAGGTCAAGACCAATCTGGATACCCAGGCGGTTATCGACTCTGTGGTCGGCTTCATCACCAGCCACAACTACAAGGACTTCCCTGAAGTCGTAGCCCTGGTTGAAGATGCCACCGATCAGCTCGGTTTCGCGGAAGAAGCGAAGAAGAAATCCGAAACGTTCGCGGCCAAGGGTGACTTCCAGAACGCCACTCTCTGGGCAGGCCAGTGGTGGCAGTATCAGGTCAAGACCGCTGACCTGGGACTGCGTGCCAAGACCTTCCTCGAGGAGCATGGTGCGAAGAAAGTCAAATAGTCCTTTAGGTCTTTGACTGACAGTAGAAAGGGGCCATTTGGCCCCTTTCTACGTTATGTGGAAAATTCACATAAAACTTCAGAGGTTTTTAGGCATCAGAGTTAACATAGCTCAAGTCGTCTAACCAGAGATTGAAATAGAGTTAAATCATTGGTAAAAATCATTGCCCTATTTTGCTAGAGGAAATCGATATGTTGAAAATTGTTAAAGTTGCATTGTCATCCGCTGCGCTCCTGTTCGCTGTTGGGATTGCCACACAGGCACAGGCTGCTGACGGTGC
>JAHXIO010000024.1 GCA_025655595.1 Candidatus Thiodiazotropha sp. (ex Monitilora ramsayi) | reverse complement strand
GGCATGGGTGGTATGTCCGGTATGGGTGGCATGAGCGGTATGTCAGGCATGGGCGGCATGTCCGGTATGGGTGGCATGTCCGGTATGGGTGGCATGGGCGGTATGTCCGGTATGGGTGGCATGAGCGGTATGTCAGGCATGGGTGGCATGGGCGGCATGGGCGGCATGGGCGGCATGGGCGGCATGAGCGGTATGTCAGGCCAGTGGGTCTGGGTGCCGGCTGGCATGTCCGGTATGGGTGGTATGAGCGGTATGTCCGGCATGGGCGGCATGAGCGGTATGTCAGGCATGGGTGGCATGGGTGGCATGAGCGGCATGTCCGGTATGGGTGGAATGAGCGGCATGTCCGGTATGGGCGGCATGAGCGGCATGTCCGGTATGGGCGGCATGTCCGGTTATTTCAAAATCACACCACAGGGGCAGATCTTCTTCTATCCGGCTAGCGGCATGTCCGGTATGGGTGGCATGAGCGGCATGTCCGGTATGGGCGGCATGAGTGGTATGTCGGGCATGGGCGGTATGTCCGGGATGGATGGAATGTCAGGCATGACAGGAATGAGTGGCTGGCGCTAAACGACCTAAGAAAAAAATGGACTCAATGATATGGAAGTTTCAGGGCGCAGGGATGCGCCCTTTTCTGAGTCAACTCCCATGAGACGGTTAATGGTTTCGCATCAGATGAGGAGGATGCAATGTGGCTGGGAAATAGATTCCTGTTTTCTTCACTGCTGCTGACACTTCTGGTTTCGAGCAGTGGAACAGTTGCCGAAGGTATAGGACCGAGTGATTACGATCGGTCACGTTGGCATCCGATCCATCACAAGCCTGTAATCGACAACGTGATCGATGATCAGTGTCTCAGTTGCCATCAGGAGATTCTTGAAAGGAATGTATTGGACCGGTCACCCGCCGGTGTCAAATCCTCGGAAGTATTGGCCTGGTACCAGACCCTGACGACCTATGAGGGTGAGCAGGATACCTTTCATCGCCGCCATCTGGTGACCCCGCTGGCGAAGGAACTCATGGATTTGAGGTGCAATACCTGCCACCAGGGAAATGATCTGAGGGAAGAGGCGCCCGTTCCACCTGATCATTCGAATAGGGATATGACGCTGCGCAAGTCGGTCAATCCTGATGTATGCCTGATGTGTCACGGCGCGAATCCCTACAAGCTTATGGGTCTGCCCAAACCCTGGGCCGAATCGAGAGATATGTTCCAGGGCAACTGTCTGCTCTGCCACGCCCATATCCGCACGACTCGCCACCAGGTCAACTTTTTGAAAGCGGATGCTATCGAGGAAGCAGCGAAGATAGATCCGGATGTCTGCTATGGATGTCACGGCGGGCGTCAGTGGTACCGCATCGGCTATCCCTATCCCCGTCATGCCTGGAAAGGCATGTCGAATGTGGTCCCCGATTGGGCCAAAGGCCGGCCGACAGAATCGGAACCCAGGTTCCAGATCAAGACTCAGCAGGCGGCGAAATAGCTGAATGCGCTAGAGAGGTACGGATGAGCATCGAAAAATCATTAGACGATCTGTATGAGCGCCTCAATCTTTCCAGGCGGTCATTTCTGAAATCCACCGCGGCAGGCGGTGCGGCGGTGGCGGCAGGCGGTTTGGTTGAGCTGCAGACTGCCAAAGAGGCCAAGGCCTTCGCCTATGAGCCTTACCCGAAAGACGATGAGCTTGAGACGGTTGTAACCAGCTGCGCCCATAACTGCGGCTCCCGCCATATGCTGGTGGCGCATAAGTGGAAAGATGTGATCGTACGTCTCTCCACGGATGACGGCCGCTATCAGAAGGATGGCCATTTCGGCAAGGACAGTAACGAGGAACCTCAGTTGCGGGCCTGCCTGCGCGGGCGCTCCTACCGACAGCGTCTCTACTCGGCAGAGAGGCTGCTCTATCCGATGGTACGAGTCGGTGAACGGGGTGAAGGCAAGTTCAAACGTATTTCATGGGAGCAGGCACTCGACTTCGTGGCCAAGAAGATGGTCCAGATCAAGGATGTCTACGGTCCGACCGCACTGGTGGACCAGAGCTATGCCGGTGCCTCCTACGGTGTCCTGCACAAATCGGATCAGATAGAAGGGTTACTGGGCAGGTTCCTGGGGATGTTCGGCTGCCGGACCAGCTCCTGGTCGGTGCCTTCGTACCAGGGCACCACCTTCAGCTCCCGCATGACCTTCGGCACCATCGAGGACGGCAACGAGGACGATGCCTTTGCCCACTCGAAACTGATGATCATGTGGGGATGGAATCCCGCCTATACCTTCCATGGCGGCAACACCTTCATGTATATGCGCATGGCGAAGCAGCGTGGCTGCAAGTTTGTGCTGGTGGATCCTCAATACACCGACTCCGCCGCTGCTTATGACGCCTGGTGGATTCCGATCAGACCCAATACCGATGCCGCGATGATGGCGGGGATGGCTCACTACATCTTCAACAACAATCTGCAGGATCAGGACTTCATTAATAAATTCTGTCAGGGAATGGATGGGGGAACCATGCCAGCGTGGGCCAAGGGTAAGGAGAATTTTAAGGACTATATCCTGGGTACCTATGACGGTGTGCCAAAAACCCCCGAATGGGCGGCAGACATCTGCGGTGTCCCCGCCAAAGACATCATCAAACTGGCGGATATGTTCGCCAGGACCAAGCCTGCGGCACTCAAGGCGTCGTGGGCACCGGGAAGAAATGCCTACGGTGAACAGTACAACCGGATGGCCGCCGCCCTGCAGGCGATGACCGGAAATATCGGTGTGCTGGGCGGCTGCGCGGAGGGTGTAGGCAAGGCCTGGCATGCGGAGGCGGTGGCCTATCCCTACGATCAGTACTCCAACATCTGGTTTCAGTCGATCAAGTCGGACCGGTGGGCACACTGCGTCCTCAACTATCCCAATGTGAAACGCGAGGAGATCGGCCTGTGGCCGCGTGAGGACAACACCGACGGCCAGATACCCAACATCAAGGGGATATTCTGGCAGGGGTCGGACTGGTTCAACCAGCTGACCAACATCAACAAGGAGATCGAGGCCATCAAGAAACTGGAGTTGGTGGTCTGCATGGATTCGACCATTACCCCTTCCGGTCTCTATGCCGACATCCTGCTGCCGATCGCGACCCACTTCGAGCGGCACGATGTGGCACTGCCCTGGTACAAGGGCCACTACTACATTCACCGGCCCAAAGTGATCGAGCCGATGGGTGAGTCGAAGACCGACCTGCAGGTTTTCACTGAGTTAGCCTATCGGATCGGGGGAGACGTATTCGGTCAGGCATTCAATCCCAAGGCCAATCGGGACTATTTTCACGTCAATGACAATGTGGATGAAGCCTATCTGAAAGAGTGGTGGGAGACCAAGGTGATGCCCCATCAACATGTGGACATGACCTGGGATGAGTTCAAGAAACACGGCGTCTACAAGTTCAAACTGGATCAGCCCCACGTGGCTTTCAGGGATCAGATTGAAAACGGCGCCTCTTTCCAGACACCGTCCGGCAAGATCGAAATACTCGCCACCCAATTGGCGCAGATCACCGATTGGAAGCGGACCATGTACGGCTACGAGATACCTTACATACCCAAATGGATTGAACCGTGGGAGTCGCTGAACAGCCCGAAGACCAGTAAGTTTCCTTTTCACCTGATATCGCCGCACCCGCGTTGGCGCACCCACTCCATCTTCAACAACTGCAGCTGGCTGCGCGAGACCTATGAACAGGAGGTGACGATGAACGCAGCCGACGCCAGAAAGCTCGGCATCAAGACCGGGGATACCGTCGAAATCTGGAATGACCGTGGAAAGGTCGTAGTACCCGTCTACGTCACCGAACGCTGCATGCCGGGTGTCGCGGTACTGCATGAGGGGGTCTGGATCGATCTGGATGAGAACGGTGTGGACAGAGCGGGGAACCCGGACATGCTGACATTGGACGAGCCCAGTCCCGCCGGCGCCTTCGCATACAACACCGTGTTGTGCGACATCAGGAAGACCGATCTCGAGCACCGGCCCGGCTGGGATCAGTTGGCAACCTCCCGCGCCCACGTCTTTCGGCGTGACCTTTAATCTTGGAGGAGAGACGTATGTCGGATACAAAAGACAAGGCCAAGATCAAAGCGGCCGTCAAACGGCGTAAGCGACTGACCTATACACCGGTCAAGCCCGATATGCAGCTGGGTTTCGTGCACAACAATGTGGACTGTATCGGTTGCCGTGCCTGTGAAATCGCCTGTAAAGATAAAAACGGCCTGGCCGCAGGACCGAGATTCAGACGTGTGCAGTACATCGAGGGCGGAACCTATCCCGACGTGTTTGCCTACAAGGTCAATATGTCGTGCAACCATTGTGAATCTCCCGCCTGTCTGCCCACCTGTCCTACCGGCGCCATCTTTAAGCGAAAGGCGGATGGTATTGTCGATATCGACTCCACCCTCTGCATCGGTTGCCGGCGCTGTGAAGCGGCTTGTCCATTCGGTGCTCCTCAGTTCGATCCCAGCGACAACCTGGTGAAGAAATGCAACATGTGTGTGGATGAGATCGAGGCGGGTCGCAAACCCTATTGCGTCATGGCCTGCATGATGCGGGTGTTGGATATTGGTCCTGTGGAGGAGATCTGGAGCGGTGAATTGGAGACGGTGGCGATCGGTCCCAATGATCAGGTATCGAGACAGGTTAAGAATATGTCGAATATCGAGTTGACCAAGCCGTCGATCGGATTTGTGGCGCACAGTAAAGGGAAGGTCAAGTAATGAATTCGGAAATACAGAAGGTGGATAGAGCGCCCGTGAAGCTGCTGCAGACATTTTATCAGGCAGTTGCCGATGACCTTGAAATGCTGATGCTACTGCAGGACAGGGAGCCCGACTGGGGCATCCTGGAGGGTATGCGGGATTGCAACTTTCCCAAGGAGATGGGATTGAAGCTGGTCAGCGAAGAGGGGACGACGGCGATTGAACTGATGGTTCAAGCCGTCAACTCGATACCGGAAACACCGGAAAGTGCATACTTGGATGAACTGGCGGCGGATTATGCGGACATCTATCTGAATCACAGTCTTCAGGCGTCTCCACAAGAGTCGGTATGGATAGACGAAGAGAGCCTGACTTGCCAGGAGAGTATGTTTCAGGTGAGAGCCTGGTATGAGCTCCACGGTCTGGCGGCGGAAAACTGGAGAGTCAGATCGGACGATCATCTGGTGCTTCAACTGCAGTTTCTTTCTCACCTTTTCGCCAACGCCGAGTCTGAAAATGAGCTGACAACAGCGGCAAGATTCATGGATGAACACCTGTTGCGCTGGCTGGGAGAATTCTCTCTGCGTGTGGCAAACCGATGTGGTACGGCCTATTTTGCCGGTGTCGTGCTTCTGACAGCGGCCTATTGCGAGGAGTTGAGAGAGTTGATGGCAAAGGTGCTCGATCAACCCAGGCCATCGCCTGAAGAGATTGAAGAGAGGATGCAGCCGAAGGCCTCGCAGGTCGAGGTGCCGCTCGCCTATATGCCTGGCATGGGGCCTGCAGTCTAGGGGGACTCTTCCCGGTTATCGGAAATGGCTATTCACAACAATACAAACCAATTAAATCAGCAGAGGAGTAGGGTATGAAATCAGTCAGTATGATCTTGCGGTTATTATCAGTTGCACCCCTCTTGATATTCACCGCACCAGGTGCTTTTGCGGATGCTGCCGCGGGCAAGGCGATCTATGACGGCGTGGGTGCATGTGGAAGCTGCCATGGTCCAACCGGGCAGGGAGACGGTCCGGCCGCCATGGCAATGAATCCGATACCGCGCAGTTTCAGTGATGGCGCATTTATCTACGATACCGATGGTGACGGTACGGCCGGTACGGATACTGATCTGATGAATATTATCAAAAACGGATCGGCGAAATATGGCGGCGCACCGACAATGCCTGGACGTGCCGATATTGCGGATAGTGATATTCAGGCACTCATCGCATACATACGGACGTTGAAAAAGTAGTGATGCGTCAGTGTTGGAACCGCATTTATGAGTATGCAAAATCTATCTGAATTAATCGACCAAGTTCGGCAGGAGGAGCGATTGCCCCACATGCTGTCAGAGCGATGTGTACATGCGATTGTGGACATTGCCAGCTGCACATCGTGTGTGGATGCCTGCCCTGTGTCGGCATGGGATTTAGACGATCAGGCACTGCTGTTGGATACCGGTCTGTGTGACGGGTGTGGTCTCTGTGCGCCGGCATGTCCGGAGGGGGCGATTCTCAGCCAACAGGAGATAGTGATCGGGCAGTGGAACCACAGACGGATAGCGATCTGTGCCTGTGAGAAGCAGGGGATGCCGACACAAAAAGGAGTCATTCCCTGTGTGCATGCGGTTGGTATCCAGGATTTATTGTTTTTACATCAACGTGGCATCTCCACCTGGGTAGTGGCAACCGCGGATTGTGAGGATTGTAGTCGTAAACCCAACGTGCAGCTTTTTGAGAGGGTGGACGCGATTAATCGATCGCAGCAACAGGGTGTTCTCAAACGTATTCACTACAGCAAGAAGAATATCATTGCGTGGCAAAGAATCAGAGACAGTCTGATAGAGAGGGACGGTGGACCTTCACTGACCCGAAGAGGTTTTTTCAGGCAGGTTGTGGAAACAGGTCTGTCATGCAGTATGTATGGCTTTACATTGTCCGATAGGGCAAATAGTGAATTCACCCCGCCAGGTGAAATGTTATCGAAAACGGATCACTCGACTCGCTGGCCTTATCAACCGATCATCGATGAACAGAGATGTAATGGATGCGATACCTGTGTAAGGCTGTGCCCACACCAGGCAGTTCAACTCCAGGCAATCGATGGAGATAGCCGTTATCGGCTCGTGGCTAAACAGTGTACGGGGTGTGGTATCTGTATCGATGTATGCGAACAGAAAGCCATTCATGTCATGGAGTGGGCCTGCCAGGAACGGGAGATGCTCGAACTGAAAAGGTTCAAATGTGCAAGTTGCGGCAACGCAGTGCATGTGCCGATTAAAAGCGGAGAGAATAACGGCCGTTATTGCAGAATCTGTGCCGGATCCAATCATCAAAAAAATCTCTATCAAGTTCTGAATTGAATTGAGATATCCCAAACAATCAGCCTTTATTCCGTCGAAGTGTCACAATTCCATAACATTTGGTGCAGGTGGGGCGACAAATTGAGCATGCCGTGGTTTAGTTATTATTAATGACCAGGCTTTAAGTTTGGTCCTCTGATATCGGGTGATGGCGTGACAGATATGCATATTTTCAGATTTGTCTTTTTCTCCTTGCTCGTCTCTCTTGGTGGCTGCTCCGCCGATACGCCCCAGGAAGAAAACCGTATTGGTGAATCGGCCGCTCCCGAGGTGTTGAACGCAGAGTTCGCACCCGGGCTCCCCTGGTTGAATGTCGAGAGACCGCTTACGTTCAAGGATCTGAACGGAAAGGTCGTCATTCTCGACTTCTGGACCTATGGGTGTATCAACTGTATCCATGTGCTGGCGGATCTCAAGAAGCTGGAAAAGAAATATGGAGACCAGTTGCTTGTTATCGGTGTGCATACACCGAAATTCGATAATGAAAAGAATCTGGAGACACTTAGAAGTATTGCCATCAGATACGGGGTCGATCATCCCATCGTCAACGATATCGATTCACTGTTAGCCAGGTACTATGGTATGCGTGCCTGGCCGACTCGGGTGATTATCGATCCTGCAGGAGAGGTGTTGGGTAAGGTGACCGGTGAGGGAAGATACGATCTTTTCGATCAAAAAATCGCGGAGTTGCTGGAAACACATAAAGCCATACTCAATCCTGCGCCGATACCGATAAAGCTGGAGCGGGAAGGCGCATCGACGTCACTGTTGGCGGCCCCGGGAAAAATAACCGTCTCGAATGAATACATCGCGATCAGTGACTCCTTGCACAATCGTATCCTGCTCTCCGATCATCAGGGAAATATACTGCATGTCATCGGCGGTGAGACTGCCGGCAGTCAGGATGGTGAGTTTCATCTGGCAAAGTTCGATACCCCACAAGGCCTCGTATTCAGCGAAAAAGGTATCTACGTTGCCGATACGGGGAATCATCAGATCCGCTATATCGATCTTACGAAAGAAACAGTCACGACCGTTGCCGGAGATGGCACCCTGGAACGAAAACGAAGCGGGTCTTTCGATGCGTTATCCATCGGCCTGGCCTCACCCTGGGGTCTGGCAATTGAAAAGGATCAACTCTATATTGCCATGGCCGGCAGCCATCAGATCTGGTTATTCGATACAACCACGAAAAAGATTGGCCCCTATGCCGGATCGGGTCATGAGGGCATAGACGACGGGAGCCTTGAACGGTCGACCTTCAGTCAACCCAGCGGGCTGTCGATTCAAGGGGATTGGCTCTACGTTGCCGATTCGGAAGACTCAGCAGTTCGGCGAATTCATCGGCGTGATTTACATGTTGAAACGGTTGTGGGGACCGGGCTCTTCGACTTTGGCGACCGGGACGGAACACTTGATCAGGCCAAGCTGCAACACGTGCTGGGTATAGCGGCAGTTGATGAGAATCGATTGCTTATTGCCGATACCTACAACCATAAGATCAAATCGATCGATCTGAAGGAAGGGAGTGTTGAGACAATACTGGGTGACGGAAAGCCTGGCATTCTCAGCACTGTCGATGGGCAGTTACTGCTGAATGAGCCGGGAGGCCTGACAATTCTAAACGACAAGGTACTGGTGGCGGATACCAACAACAACCGGATCGTCAGTTATGACCTTTCCACCAAGCAGGCGGAAGTGCTGGCTTTCAAAGCAGGCCGTTGACCGGCCTTTAGGTAGATCACTCGGCCAGCAGTGAAACCTGTGTGCCCGCCGATTGCTTGTCGATATTCAGGCATAAGAGACAATACTCGGGTTGAGAGTCGACCGGTGTCGGGTCGTCGGCGCAACTGCAACCGGCGATGATGCCGGAATAGAATATGCCGACCTTTGCATAGATGATGTCGTTCTCCTCCCTGACATCGATAATCATCGCCTTGAAGGGTTCCTCGCTGACATAACTGCAGTGTGACATGCCCTCCTGCAGTGGCAGAATGTCCGGAGGCAACTGTTCGATCTCGGCCTTTAATACCTTACGGAAATCGACACTACCCCAGGCAGAGAGGGCTTTTTGGAGTTCAATCATGTCGGGGATATTTTACGATCGAAATCATGTAATCGACTATAGCACTTCTACGTCCCCTCGCCCTGAATAACAGCACTGGGTTATCTCCATATCTCATCTTGTGAGATGACGGTATGATAGGACGCAGTTCGGTTTCGGAAGTGTGGCATGAGTGAATCGTCACCCCAACAGTCATTACGAAGGCTCCTGCGCCTGTTGCTGGTGTTGGCGTTTGTCTTTCTTTCGCTGTTGATCATTCTGTTGGTGCTTCAACTGACCGAGTCGGCACTGAGCATCTGGCAGATGCTGGATAACCTCTCACCCACGCTATTGGTTTTCTACGGCATCGGATTGATCGGTTTCACTGTCGTGATTGCTGTGATCAGTTGGATGTTACTCAAGCCGAGACAACCTGCGATGAGTACCGCAGCAGACGAGGCCATGGTGCCGGTCGATCGAGACGCATTGGAAGCGGCCATGGCGAAAGCGGCTGAATCGGGGGTGGATACCAACGATGCGCGTGAAGAGATACTCGAGCTGGATCGAAGGCAGGAAGGGAAGGCTCACTATATCGCTTTTTTCGGTGCTGTTTCTGCGGGAAAGAGTGCGCTGATCAAGGCCATTACCGGTCATTCGGAGATTAGCGTCGATCCTCGTGCGGGTACCACGCGAGAGATCACCCATTACCAATTCGATGAGGATGAGGTCCAAGATCTTATCTTGACCGATGCCCCCGGTATTCTCGACCTGGATCGTGAGAGGGTGCGCCTGGCCCGCGAAGAGGCGCGTCGTGCCGATCTGGTGATCTATGTGTCCGATGGCGAACTGACCCGTGACCAGTATGAAGAGGTCAACGAATTACTTCGATTCGATCGCCCCATGGTTTTAGCCCTCAACAAACAGGACAGATACAGCGAAACGGATCTTGCGGCGATCATTGGGCGACTGCGGGAGCAACTGCCGGATATCAGGGTAATACCTGTTGTGGCGGGTGGAGAGGAGAGCGTGATGCGTGTCGATACCGAGGGCAGAGAGACCTCCGTGACACGTGCCAGAACGCCACAGATCGATGGGTTGATGCATGAGATCCGCAAGCGCGTTGCCGATGAGGGGGAACGGCTGACACAGCAGCGGGATGAAAGTCTGTTGCGGCTGGGCGCGGAGAAGCTTACCCAGGCCGAGGCGGCCCATCGGCGGGAGCGGAGTGAGCGGCTCGTCAAACAGTATGCCCAAAAGGCGATGGTGGGCGCCATGGCGGCGGTCAGCCCGGGCACCGATGTCCTGATACAAGGTTATCTGGGGGTGAAAATGGTGCAGGAGCTGACCCGGCTCTACGGGGTTCGGGTACAGCAGGCCGACCTGGAGCAGTTCGTCTCCATGGCAAGTCAACACGTGGGCAAACGCCTGACCCTGCTGTTGGCATTGACGGGAAATGTCCTGAAGGCGTTTCCGGGTGTGGGCACAGTCACCGGCGGACTGCTCCATGCGGTGGCATACGGCATGATATTCGAGGGGCTAGGGGAGGCAGTGGCCAGAACCCTGCATGAGAAAGGCAGTCTGACTACCGGACTGGCCCTGGACTATTTCGAGGAGACGATCAGTGGAAATCTGGAAGGCCGTGCGAAGCATTTTGCCCGCCTGGCCCTGGAAGAACTCACCGGAAAGCGCTGAACACGGCGAATCCGAACAACAGGATGCCCATCTGCAACTGGCCCAGGAGAACCTGCGCGAGCTGCTGGAGGACGAGCGGCTGCCTGCCTCGGTCCGCGACACCCTGAAGGATGACTTCAGCCAGGTGCAGGCGATGCTCGACAAGTTGGAGAAGGGACATCTGCATATCGCCGTTTTCGGGCGTGTCAGCGTCGGTAAATCGGCCCTGCTCAATGCGCTGTTGGGCGAGGAGCGTTTCAGCGTCAGCGCGCTGCATGGGGAGACCCGCCACAGCGATATGGCCCCGTGGCGGGAGGTTGAGGCGGCCGGTGTCTATCTGATCGATACCCCGGGCATCAACGAGATCAGCGGTGAAGAGCGGGAACGCATGGCGCAGGCGGTGGCTGGCCGGGCGGATCTGGTGTTGTTCGTGCTGGAGGGGGATCTCACGGAGGCGGAGTTCAACGCCATCCAAACCCTGCGCGAACACAACCGGCCGATGCTGGTGACGCTCAACAAGTCGGATCGCTATACCGAAGCGGAGCTCGAACTGTTGCTCGAGAGCCTGCGGGAGAAACTGGCGGATACCGTAGGCTCGGAGTACATCGTGCCGACAGCGGCACTGCCTGCTGAACGGATCTATCTGCAGACGGATGAGGCGGGGAAAGAGAGAGAAATACGCAAGAGACCGGCGCCCGACGTGAAGCGTCTGACAGAGCGTCTCTGGTGGCTGATCGAGAAGGAGGGGATGGCGCTCTCCGCACTCAATGCCAGTCTCTTCGCCGGACAGTTGAGCGACGAGGTGGCCGGACGCATGGTGCAGATCCGGCAGCAGGTGGCGGAGAAGGTGATTACCGGATACTGCCTGGGCAAGGGAGTTGCCGTGGCGGTCAATCCCATTCCGGTGGCTGACCTGGTGGCGGCACTGGCGCTCGATGCCTCCATGGTGGTCCATCTGTCACGGGTCTACGGCATGTCCGTGAGCCGGGGTGAGGCGAGTCAGTTGATCAAGACCATTGGCGCGCAGATGGCGTTGCTGATGGCGGCGGTCTGGACCGTCAATATCACCGCCAGCGCACTGAAGCTCAGCAGTGCGGGGCTCTCAACCCTGCTGACGGCGGCGGCACAGGGTGCCATGGGCTACTACACTACCTATATCGTCGGGCAGGCGGCCCAACGTTACTTCGCTCAGGGACGCTCCTGGGGCAGCGACGGACCGAAGCGCGTTGTGGAGCAGATCCTGGAAACGGTCGATAAGGACTCCATTCTGGAGCAGGCGAGAGAGGAGATTCGCCGACGGCTCAAGACAGCGTAGCCGATAGGCGCCCATCACCCGTATCCCAGGATCTCTCTTCCTTCGGCCCTCTCCATTCATCGTCGTTCCTACGTAGGCAGCACTGCGCATGGCGCAGAGGGATTCATACCCGATTGTGAATTCTTGACTCCGGCCTTGCTGGAATGAGGAAAAAATCCATCGAGAGGACTACCCATTCAGGTGTTCTGCCCATTACCCCGATGGCTGCTCACCACTGCCAGGGAGAATGTACGATCGATCCTCTGTGCAACCAAATAAGACTTGAATTTCGTATTAATTACGTCTATTTTTTGTTTTATGTATAGTGATTCCATATTAAGAGGGATGCCACCCCTATGAAAGTCAGCAAACAAGAGAAAGCGATAACCCGCAAACGGATCCTTCTGGCGGCTTCCGATGTCATCAGTGAAAAGGGCTTCAAATCCGCCTCCATGCGAGAAATTGCACGGCGGGCCGAGGTGGGGGATGCCACCATCTACAACTATTTTCCCACCAAGGAGGCGCTGCTCTATGGCTATTGTGAGGAGAGACAGAACGAGGTGGCCGAGGCGCTGAAGGAGATCGAGGACTTTCATGAGTACAGCCTGCGTGAGCAGCTGCAGCAACTGACAGAGACGGAACTCGCTCTCTGGCTGCCGGACCGGGAGTTTCTCGCCGAGGTCTTTGAGCTGACCTTCTATTCACCGGCAGCCGGCGTGGTCAACCTGGCCGAGACACGGAGACGATTCAACCGCATGGTGGAGGATATGATCGATGCCGCCATCGAGGCGGGAGAGATACCGGAACAACCTTACCGGGAGCTGCTGGCGCCCCTCTACTGGGACTACTTCACCGGCATCCTTGCCTACTGGTTGAAAGACGACTCGGAGGGATTTGCCAACACCACTCAACTGGTGGACCGTAGCGTGGAGATGATCGCCATGGTGTTGCAGACCGGCATGATCGGCAAAGCGCTGGATCTCCTCTCATTCCTCTTCCGCAGCCAGATCAGCCGCCACTTCGAGAAGCTGGGTGACTACACCGCACCCTGGAAAAAAGCGAAACGGCGTTTCATGGCAGGCGACGATGGCTAAATCGGTCCCAACCGGAAAGCTGGTGCGCACCGGCATCGCCGGTTCGGCCATTCTCAAAGCAGGGGGGAGACATCTCTCCCACGCCGCCAAGCGCCCCTTTCTGAGTGAGTCGGCACAAAGGGATGAGCGTGAGAGGCTGGATGACGATACGGCCCGGATCCTGTTCAAGGCGTTCTCACAACTGCGGGGGACTGCACTGAAGATTGCTCAGATGTTGAGTATGGAGAGCAATATGATACCGGCTTGGTTTCGCAGGGAGATGACGAAATCCTACCACCAGGTACCGCCGTTGGGACGGCCGCTGATCCGTAAACTGGTCGTGCAGGAGTTCGGGAAACCGCCCGAGGCAGTGTTCAGCCATTTCGATGTCAACGCGTTTGCCGCCGCCAGCCTGGGCCAGGTCCACTCGGCCAGGGGCGGACAGGATGAAGATCTGGCGGTGAAACTGCAATACCCCGGCATCGACGTCACTATAGACAACGATCTGCAACTGCTGTGCTCGATGGTCAAACGTACGCGGCACGCAAAACTCTTACTCTCATCCCTTGATGAGATAGAACAGCGCCTGCATGAAGAGGTGGACTACCATCATGAAGCTGACAGCACCGAATGGTTCAAGACCCATCTGCATCTGCCCCAGGTCACTATTCCGACGGTGCACAGAACGCTCTCATCAAAGCGTATATTGACCACCACCCGTCTGTCCGGTCTTCATCTGGAAGATTGGTTGCGTCAGAATCCCTCACAGCAAGAGCGTGATCACTTCGGTCAACGCTTGTATGATGTTTTCGTCAACTCATTCTATGGACTGCATGTCCTCCACGCCGATCCCAACCCGGGAAACTATCTGTTCAGTGAGGATGGTGTGTTGGGAGTCGTGGACTTTGGCTGCGTACGCCGCTACTCAGCAGAGTTCGTATCCCTGATGCCGGTACTGCTGCGAGCCTACAGGGAGCGGGATGCGGAGGGTGTCCTCTCAACCTACCGGCAACTCGGTATGACGGCCGACCTGTCTGAGGTCGAACTGCAATCCTTCTATGATGAAACCCTGCAACCCTTCGGTGATTGGCTGACCAAGCCGTTCAAGGCGGGGAGGTTTGATTTCGCGTGTCGCAACATCTCATACAGTGAAGAGGGGTGGGAGAGTTTCAAACAGCTTTCCCGCGTCAACAAGATCAACGATCTGGCCAACGAGTTCATCTACTTCGACCGGACCTTCTTCGGTCTCTACCAGATCTTTGAAAGGATGGGGGCAACGATCGATATGGAGCATCCATGGTTGGTATGAACAAAGCTTTGATGTGGGGCGGCAGCCTGAGCTTGCTGGCTGCGTTCCTCCACATTGCCGTCATTATCGGCGGGCCAGCGTGGTACCGTTTCTTCGGTGCAGGTGAAGCGCTGGCGCAACTCGCCGAGCAGGGATCTGCACTACCTGGCATCATTACCGCTGTCATCGCCCTGATACTGATGGTCTGGAGCCTCTTTGCCTATGCCGGGGCGGGCCTGGTTCAGCATCCTCCCTTTCTTAAACCGGTTTTGATTATGATTACGGCAATCTACCTGCTGCGTGGGTTGGGGATATTGCCTTTGGCGATTTTTCTCCCCCATGAGATCGATGCATTCCTCGTCGTGAGCTCACTGATCAGCCTGTTGATCGGTATGCTCCACTTCAGCGGTATCCGACAGATGATCTGGGAACACTCATGAACAACAACGGAAACGGCTCGACTTCGGAAACCAATCCATTTACGACGCATCAACTTCCCCTTGGCGTGCGTCTGTTTCTCACTACAGCAAGGTTGATGTTCCAAGTCGTTGGTAAGGTGTCGCCCCAGATGGCGGGTAAGCTCGCACTGCGGCTATTCATGACACCCCCCAGCGTTTCGATACCGAGAAGAGAACTGGCGATACGTGACAGTGCCGATTTAAAGATGCAGCGGATCATGGG
>JAHXIO010000040.1 GCA_025655595.1 Candidatus Thiodiazotropha sp. (ex Monitilora ramsayi) | reverse complement strand
GCATCGGTGCCGCAGCGCAAGCATCAACCCCCGAAGAAGACCTGAAGGCCTTTCAGGACTTTTATAAAAAACGCTTTCCCAACGTAGAGACCTCCGACTATGTCAATGGCGCCTATTCCATAGACCCGGTTGGACGGGAAAACTGGGAAGCCATCGAAGAGTTCCCGCCCTACGAACCCTTCATCGACGACGGCATGACCATGTGGGAGACCCCCTTTGCCAACGGCAAGACCTATAAGGATTGCTTTCCTGACGGTCCGGCCATGAAAGGAAAGTTCCCTCACTGGGACAAAGATAAGGGTATGGTCATTACCCTGGAGTTGGCCCTCAACCAGTGTCGCAAAGCCAATGGCGAGAAGCCGCTGAAATACAAAAAGGGCCCCATCAACAACATTGTCTCGTACATTGCCTCTGAATCCCGTGGACAGATCACAAATGTAGTGATTCCCAAGGACGATCCCCGTGCATTGCAGGCCTATGAGGACGGCAAGAAATTCTACTACACCCGTCGCGGTCAGCTGAACTTCGCCTGTGCTCACTGTCATCTGCAGAATGCCGGTATGATCCTGCGTACTGAGATTCTGAGCCCCGCTTTAGGCCATACCACCCATTTCCCCGTCTACCGTTCGAAATGGGGAACCGTCGGCACCCTGCACCGCCGCTTCACCGGTTGTAACAAGCAAGTCCGTGCGAAACCGTTCAAGGCACATGGCGAGGAGTACAGGAACCTCGAGTACTTCCTGACCTACATGAGCAACGGTCTTCCGCTGAACGGCCCTGGTGCGCGTAAATAAGCGAATTCTTAAGCACCAGATGATAAACTCTACAAAAGCTATCGGAGCTGAAGCGATGCACAAGAAACTGATTTTACTTTTCACTCTGTTGGCCGCCATTGCCTTTGGCGGCACTACAACCACACTGCTTGCCGATGAGGCATCCGCCGCCAAAGTTCAGAAACTGATCGATGCGGCAGAGGCTGCCAGAAAGGAGGCTGCCAGCGTCAACGGCGAATGGCGGGATACTGCAAAAATGATTAAAAAGGCAAAAGCGAAGTTGGCCAAGGGAGACTATGTGGGGGCTGCCAAGCTTGCCAACGAAGCCGCTAAGCAGGGCCACCTGGGTTATGAACAGGCCATGTCCCAGAAAGAGCTTAAAATGCCTTCGTATCTTCACTATTAATAACGGTTCAATCTGGAGGAAGACAACATGAATTTTGTCAAAGCTCTCATGCTTACCGCGCTTGTCAGCGGCGTAGCGCTTACAACCCAGCTACGGGCAGGCGATGGTAATCAGATCACCCCCGGATTGCAGGCCGTTGAGGTCATGCACAAGGGAGAAAAGGTAGCGATTACCCGTGCTGACGATAAGAGCGCCATGATCCCCAAGGCATTTACCAAAGTGGCTCGTCACTGCCCGCCTTTCTGTATCCAACCAGCCACCGTGGCCCCCGGTGTGGAAACAGTCGGTGAGCTGGAGGTGTTAGGTTATCTGAAACGGATCGGCGACGGCGATCGTAAGGCGATGGTGATCGACTCCCGTACGCCTGAGTGGATCATTCGCGGGACCATTCCCGGCTCTGTGAATATTCCCTGGAACAAGATCAATGTGGACATCCAGGGTACTTTCGAAATCGCAGCCGAGGCCAACACTCTGCACGACATCCTGACCGAACAGTTGGGTGTACAAGAGGTCAACGGCAATCTTGATTTCCGCAATGCCAAAACTCTAGTCATGTTCTGTAACGGCAGTTGGTGTCCGCAATCATCCACCAATATCAAGACGCTGATTAATCTGGGTTATCCCGCTTACAAGCTGAAATGGTATCGTGGTGGCATGCAGGACTGGGTCTCGCTTGGACTCACCACTGTCAACAAATAAACTATTCACTATAAGATAAAAAAGGGTTACCGAAAGGTAGCCCTTTTTTATGCGAGACGAAATATCCCACGCAATCAAAATACTCTCTTTTGCAGTAGAGAAATCGCTACCTACCAGTGATGCATTACTTCGGAACTTAACAGAATGTCTTATACGGCATTACGGCTGAATATCCAGCCTTCTCCCCGACATTGACCACACTTGGTGAGTTCTTGCCTACCACTCCCGCTGCACGCATCGCACATGCGCCAGTCTTCAGGAGCCACTGCGCTTTCGACAGTCCCACTGCAACGCTTACCGCCTAGCTGCCTTGTACAACGCATATTGACATAGATTGAGTCTGTGCTTGTTGCACCGCAATGGTTGCATCTGGCGACAGGTTTGGCTTTCACATCTTCCATAATAGATTCTCGATTAAGCTCTATGATCAGATTCAGTGAATTTCCTGCATGTCATACCATCGAGAACAACTAGGCAGACAGTCTAACTATGGTCGCTAAAAGATATCTTGGCAAATAGTCTGCTTTCAGAAGTTGAATACTCACCATACCCTACGACCAGTACGATATTAATCTGGACTAGAATATTACTGTAAGTCAGGGATCTGCACCGCCTCACCTACTCGTGTATACGGTTCAACACTGCATAAAAAAAGGCTAGCAGTTACCTACTAACCTTATGTATTAAGATATGTTTGGTCCGGGCGGGGTGATTCGAACACCCGACCCCTACAACCCCATTGTAGTGCGCTACCAGACTGCGCTACGCCCGGAAAGAGCGGCAATGTTAGGCAGATAAGCAGCTGATGTCAATGTGGAAAGCTGCTTTTCTCAAGTCATCTCCGGAATGAGGATATGTCTACAAATAAATGTAAGTTGACGCGAATAGTAGGCCCGTTGGATAGCCGGCCGGATTCACCTGAAATTCTCGATTAGGGGCAGTCTTTCCCGGCTGGAATCAAGAGATATGTCCGTAACTCCCGAAATCTTAGGCGTTAGTTTTCGGTAAAGAAAATTTCTTGGATAGATCCCGGACTGATTTCTGAACGCTATCGATGTCAGATAGCTTTTGAAACTATTTTACGATATTTAGCGTTCATTTACAGATTTTTCATACGATCTGCATAAAGCTATCGCTTGAGTATCTGCAGGACCTCTTCCAGTTCACTGCGCAGCTGCTTGACGATCTGCTGACTCTGTTGGAGATCCTCTTTTGCGGTATCGCCTGAAAGCTGTTGACGGGCTCCGCCAATGGTAAAGCCCTGCTCATAGAGCAGGCTGCGGATCTGCCTGATCATCAGGACATCATGCCGCTGATAGTATCTGCGATTTCCGCGCCGCTTAACCGGTTTAAGCTGGGGAAACTCCTGCTCCCAATAACGCAAAACGTGGGGCTTGACCTGACAAAGCTCACTCACCTCACCAATGGTGAAGTAGCGTTTTCCCGGAATGGCGGGTAAATCGGTATTACTACTGCTCGGATCCAGCATAAGCTTCCACTCGTGCTTTGAGTTTTTGACCTGGACGGAATGTCACCACCCTTCGTGCCGAGATGGGGATCTCCTTCCCGGTTTTAGGGTTGCGCCCAGGCCGTTGTTTTTTTTCTCTGAGGTCGAAATTTCCGAAACCGGAGAGTTTGACCTGACGTCCCTGCTCCAATGACTGGCGGACTTCCTCGAAAAACATCTCCACCATCTCTTTGGCTTCTCGTTTATTCAGCCCCAGTTCTTCGAAAAGCTTGGCTGCCATATCGGCTTTGGTCAATGCCATATCCTAATCTCTCAACTTTGCATCAAGTTCGTCGGACAGACGATGAAGTACACGCTGTATGACTTCATCCACTTCCTGATCTGTAAGAGTGTGTGATTTTTCCTGTAAAATCAATCCCAATGCCACACTTTTTCGACCCGAATCTACGTTTTTTCCAGTATAGACATCAAATAGGCGAATGTCTTTAATAATTTTGCCGGATGTTTCACGAATCATATTCCTAATTGACTCAAAAGTGACCGATTCATCGACAACCAGGGCGATATCCCGTCGGATAGACGGAAATTTCGACAGGCTCTCGAAAGCCGGCAGGCTACCCGTTTTGATCTTCTCCAGGTCGATTTCAAACAAATAGGTCGAACCGGCAAGATCCAACTGCCGTTCTAATTCCGGATGGAGCATGCCCAGGTAACCGATCTGTTCATTTTCATATTGAATGACAGCGCACTGTCCCGGATGCAGAGCGGGATGTGTACCAGCTGAAAATTGAAACTGATCCGGTGAATCGCACAGACTCAGTAGGGCCTCCATATCTGACTTGATATCGTAGAAGTCGACATTGGCAGCAGAATCACCCCACTGCTCCTGTGTCCTCTCTCCGGATACCAGTCCCGACAGGACATTCTGCTGCAGGATTTCTCCTGCATCTCTGATGAATCGCAGACCCGATTCGAATATACGCACTCTGGCCTGTTGGCGGGACTGATTATACCTGGCTGTCTGCAACAGACCCGGCCAAAGCGAGGTCCGCATCACCGACATATCGGCCGATATTGGATTGGCAAGCCGGATACCCGTTTGCTCCGGATCGACCATGGCCTCGATCTCCGGACTGACAAAACTGTAGGTGACGACCTCTTGATAATCTCGTCCCACCAGGAGTTGCTTTGCACGATTGAGATCGAAATCCGCCTCCCGGCGCTCTCGCATCTCCATGGAAAAGGCGCCACGGTGTGTTGGAATCCTGGCATAGCCATAGATCCGGCCGATCTCCTCGATCAGATCCTCTTCGATCGCAATATCGAAACGGCAGCTGGGTGCCCTGACCCGCCAACCTTCACTGCTCTCTTCCACCTCCATCACCAGGCGAGTGAGGATATCCAGCACCTCGGCACGATCGATCTCGACACCCAGCACCTTGTTAACCCGATTCGAGCGCAGGTTGATCACTGGGCGTTGTTCAATCAGCTCTTGATTGACCGCCTCGACAACGGGACCGGGCTGACCGCCGGCTATCTCCAGCAACAGGGCGGTTGCCCGCTCCATTGCTTTGGACTGCAGATAGGGATCCACTCCTCGTTCAAAGCGATGGGACGAGTCGGTATGGAGACCGTAACAGCGTGCCTTGCCACTGATCGCCCTGGGGCTGAAGAAAGCACTCTCCAACAGGATATCCTTCGTGGTTTCACCCACCGCAGAACTCTCCCCTCCCATAATCCCCGCCAGGGCTAATGGTTGCTCCTGATCGGCAATCACCAGCGTATCGCCATCCAGCTCGACCTCCTGGCCGCCAATCAAAATCAGTTTCTCTCCCTGTTTCGCCATCCGGACACGGATTTTCTGTTCGATCTTGTCCAGATCGAAACCGTGCATGGGTTGACCCAGTTCAAGCAATACATAGTTGGTGACATCCACAACGGGACCCAGGCTACGGATATCGCTGCGTCTCAACCGCTCCTGCATCCACAGGGGAGTCTCTGCATTGACATCCACGCCTCGTACCACTCGGCAGAGATAGCGTGGACAGGCCTCATCCGCCTCCAGATCGACTTCAACCCGATCATCGATGGAAGTGGCAACAGGGTCGACGTTCTCTGCCTTGACAGAACAACGATTGATCACCCCGACCTCTCGGGCGATTCCCATGAGACCGAGGCAATCCCCTCGGTCAGGCGTCAGGTCCACGTCAATCGCCTGATCTTCCAACGTAAGGTAATTACGAAAATCTTTTCCCAGAGGTGCATCAAGCGGCAACGACATGATGCCGTCCGAACTCTCGGCCAGACCGAGTTCGCTCGCTGAACAGATCATCCCCCAGGACTGCACACCTCGCAGTTTGGCCTTCTTGATTTTGAAATCACCCGGCAATCGAGCGCCCACAGTGGCGACGGGCACCCGCATACCGGTAGCCACGTTGCGGGCACCGCAGACGATCTGCAACGGTTCATCTCCATCTATGGAAACCTGACACACACTCAGCTTGTCCGCGTCGGGATGTGGCGCTTTCTCCAGCACTTCACCCACCACAACACCGCTAAAGGATGCCGCGACTGGCGTAACTGAATCGACCTCCAGGCCGGCCATGCTCAACTGGTCCGCCAACTCCTGTGTGGTTACCGGTGGATCGACCCACTCACGCAACCAGGCTTCACTGAATTTCATCTCTGTCTACCACGCTTGTCCAGCCGTTGCCGGAACTCATAATGTCTGTCTTACAATTTCAAAATAACCTGCAGTCTGGGTGATCTCATACCCGTCATGCGAACTGTTTGAGAAAACGCAGGTCGTTCTCGAAGAAGAGCCGCAGATCGTTAACCCCATAACGCAACATGGTCAGGCGCTCGACCCCCATACCAAAGGCGTACCCGGTATATTTCTCGCTATCGATCCCCACGTGACGGAAGACCTCCGGATGCACCATGCCGCAACCCAGCACCTCCAGCCAGCCGGTATGGCTGCAGACCCGGCACCCATCTCCGCCGCACATCACACACTCGATATCCACTTCTGCCGAAGGCTCGGTGAACGGGAAGTAGGAGGGGCGGAACCGCAACTCCAACTCTCGTTCAAAAAAGCTGCTCAGAAAGTCGTACAGCACTCCCTTCAGGTCGGCGAAGGAGACATTCTCATCCACCAGCAAGCCTTCCACCTGGTGGAACATAGGAGTATGTGTCAGATCCGAATCACAGCGGTAGACCCGGCCCGGCGCGATGATCTTCAACGGCGGCCCCTCATGCTCCATGGTGCGTATCTGCACCGGTGAAGTGTGCGTACGCAACAGCAGATGCGCATCGAAGTAGAAGGTATCGTGCATCGCCCGGGCAGGATGGTGCTCCGGAATGTTGAGCGCCTCGAAGTTGTGATAATCGTCTTCGATCTCCGGTCCTTCCGCCACATCGAATCCCGCATGGGCAAACAGCCGCTCGATGCGATCCAACGTTCTCGTGACCGGGTGCAACCCTCCTCGGTGCAGTCCCCGCCCGGGTAAAGTAACATCAATCTTTTCCGAGGACAGTCGTGCCGCCAATGCCTCGGTCTCCAATTCTCCCTTGCGTACCTCGATGGCCTGTTGCAACGACTGCTTGGCTTTATTGATTGCTTGCCCAGCCTGGGGTCGCTGCTCAGGTGGAAGGGTCCCGAGTTTTTTCAACTGAGTAGTCAGCAAACCGCTCTTGCCCAGGTAACTCACGCGAACGTCATCCAGCGCCGGAAGCGTCTCCGCCCCGGCTATGGCTTGCTCGGCCTTTTCGATCAGGCCCTGTAGATCCAGCGCGGCATCATCCATCTACTTTTCTCATCTCGATTGGGGTGTCTGTCAAAATCGCAATAAAAAAGGGGAAAGTCCAAAGGCCTTTCCCCTTTTGACGTCGTTAACACGCCGGTTTAAAACCGGGCGTCACAACCGGCAGCTAGCTGGAGAGTGCGGCCTTGGCCTGTTCTGCCAGCGCGGTAAATGCCGCTTTGTCGTGAATCGCCAGATCCGCGAGCATCTTACGATCAACCTCGATATTTGCCGTGTGCAGACCGTTGATCATGCGGCTATAGGAGAGACCGTTCTCACGGGCAGCCGCGTTGATACGGGCAATCCAGAGCGCACGGAACTGGCGCTTCTTCTGGCGACGATCGCGATAAGCATACTGGCCGGCCTTGATGACCGCCTGCTTGGCGACGCGATAGATTTTGCTGCGGGCGCCGTAATAACCCTTGGCTTCCTCAAGCACCTTCTTATGACGGGCGCGTGCTTGTACACCACGTTTGACTCTTGGCATTGTTCAGATCCGATTCGTTGAAATTTAGGCGTAAGGCATCATGCGACGGGCGATAGCCGCATCGGACTTTGCGATCGTGTGAGGTGAACGTAACTGGCGTTTCCGCTTGGTGCTCTTCTTGGTCAGGATGTGACGTCGATGTGAGCAGTTTCGCTTGAACGAACCGGACGAAGTGCGCTTGAACCGTTTGGCCGCACCGCGATTTGTCTTAATCTTAGGCATTGCTTTCTTAACTCCGCGATTTGTCATGCCCCATGGGCAATCTGTTGATTACTTTTTCTTGGGACCCAGCACCATCACCATCTGCCGGCCTTCCATCGCGGGTTTCTGTTCGATCTGGCCGTACTCTTCCAGATCTTTCTCCACCCGTTCCAGGAGTTCCAGACCGAGCTCGCGGTGTGCATGCTCACGACCGCGGAACCTCATGGTCACCTTGGTCTTGTCCCCGTCTTGTAGGAAACGCACCAGGTTGCGTAGTTTTACCTGGTAGTCCCCCTCGCCTGTCCCTGGCCTGAATTTGATCTCCTTGATATGAACCTGCTTCTGCTTCTTTTTGGCGGCCTGTTTCTGTTTCTTCAAATCGAAGAGAAACTTGCCGTAGTCCATGACGCGACAAACCGGGGGCTCCCCGTTTGGCACAATCTCCACCAAATCCAATGCTGCTTCTTCAGCTGCCCGTTGGGCCTCTGCAATCGAAACGACACCTATTTGTTCACCATCAGCTCCGATGAGCCTTACTTCCGTAGCGGTAATGTCATCATTCAGACGATGCTTTTTTGCAGCAGCGATAGCCGGTTCCTCCAAAAAGTTCAAACCTGAAAAGTAGAAAAGCACCGGGTCGACCGGTGCTTTACACTCAGTTTACACGTTGCTCCACTTCGGTCTGCATGCGCTCGATGAAATCACTCAGCGGCATAGAGCCGAGATCTTCACCACTTCGCGTGCGCACTGCGACCGCACCTTGTTCCATCTCCCGGTCACCGATGACCAACAGATAGGGTACGCGCATTAACGTATGCTCGCGGATTTTAAAGCCAATCTTCTCATTTCTCAAGTCTGATTCGACCCTAAATCCGCTATCTCGCAGGGATTTCAGGCAATCCTGCAAATATTCGGCCTGACGGTCGGTGATATTCATCAGCACCGCCTGTACCGGCGACAGCCAAAGTGGCAGGGCACCGGCGTAATGCTCGATCAGAATACCGATGAAACGCTCCAGGGAACCGAGTATTGCCCGATGCAGCATCACGGGCACCTGCTTGCTGTTGTCCTCGGCGATATAGGTGGCGCCGAGCCGTTCCGGCATGGAGAAATCGAGCTGAATGGTACCCAGCTGCCAGATCCGCTCCAGACAATCGCGCAGTGAGAACTCGATCTTCGGGCCGTAGAAAGCCCCCTCGCCGGGTTGCAGTTCCCAATCAAGACCCTGCTCGTTCAACGCATCTTCAAGTGCTTTCTCAGATTTATCCCATACCTCATCTGATCCCACACGCTTTTCCGGTCTTGTTGAGAGCTTGATCAATACCTCGTCGAAACCGAAATCCTTGTAGACTTCAAGCAGCAGGCTGTTGAAGGCCTGCACTTCGGAGAGGATCTGATCCTCGCTGCAGAAGATATGGGCATCATCCTGCACGAAGTTGCGCACCCGCATCAGACCGTGCAGGGTCCCGGACGGCTCGTTACGATGACAGGAGCCGAACTCCGCCAGGCGCAGGGGCAGATCCCGGTAGCTCTTCAGCCCGTGGTTGTAGATCTGGATATGGGCCGGGCAGTTCATCGGCTTGATAGCATAGACCCGATCGTCGGTCTCGGTGACGAAGATATCGTCTCGAAACTTGTCCCAGTGACCCGACTTCTCCCACAGGCTGCGATCGATTACCTGGGGTGTGTGTACCTCCTGGTAGCCGTGATGCTTCAACTTGTCGCGGATATATTGCTGGATCGTCAGGTAGATCTGCCAACCTTTGTCGTGCCAGAAGGCCATGCCCGGCGCCTCTTCCTGGGTATGGAAGAGATCCTGAACCTTGCCGATCTTGCGGTGATCGCGCTTCTCTGCCTCTTCAAGCCGGTGCAGATAAGCTTTTAGTTCCTTCTTATCTCGCCATGCCGTTCCGTAGATGCGTTGCAACATCTCATTGTTGGAATCCCCACGCCAGTAAGCACCTGCCACCTTCATCAGCTTGAAGCCCTTGCCCAACTTTCCGGTGCTGGGCAGGTGGGGACCCCGGCAGACGTCGAACCAGTCGCCTTGACGGTAGACCGAGACCTCTTCCCCTTCAGGAATAAATTCCCGGATGATCTCAACCTTGTAGTCTTCGCCGATCGACTTGAATGTCTCGATCGCCTTTTCACGTTCCCAGACCTCTCTTTGCAGCGGTAGATCCCGCTTGACGATCTCGTGCATCCGCTGCTCGATCTTTTTCAGGTCGTCCGGCGTAAAGGCCTCGTCTCTGGCAAAGTCATAATAGAAACCGTCCGTGATGGCCGGCCCGATGGTCACCTGTGTGCCTGGATAGAGTTCCTGCACCGCCTGCGCCATCACGTGCGCCGCATCGTGGCGCAACAGTTCCAGCGCCTCTTCATCTTTGCTGGTAACAATGGCGACCTCGCTATCTTCTTCAATGAGATGCGAGGTATCGACCAACCGTCCGTTGATGCGCCCAGCCAGGGCAGCCTTCGCAAGACCGGGACCGATATCGGCAGCGACATCACGTACTGTCACCGGGGCGTCAAATGTGCGTTGGGAACCGTCGGGGAGAGAAATAACAGGCATGTCTCAAACTTCCTCATCAGTGGTGGCCCATACGAGAGGCCACTTGAAATTAAAAAAGGCCAGCACTGCGGGGCCGGCCTGCGTCTTAAAATCACCAGTCCGGGCAAATGGACCGGGGTTGCTGAATCACTCACTGGCATGAACGCGCTTTGTTCAGAGAATCAGTAAGTTAATGGTACACTTCAGAAACGGGGGCCAGTCTATTACAGCCTACTTCAGCAAGTCAAAGTAGAATCGCTCCGAAGGGCAAAAAAGTATGCCGATCTCAGCGCTTGATCTTGCGTAGCGTTTTTTCCGTCCAGTACGAATTTTTCCTGTCAGTGTTATATTCCACTACCTTTTTCGGAATCACGGCCAGACTCTCTTGTCCGGTTCTCAGGTCCAGTCCATACCAGTATTTCCAGAAGAGCGCACGGGGATCACCCTCCTCATCCCGATTCAGCAAACCCCAGTCACGGTCGATGATCTTTATCAGCTTGCCGTTCTTATAGTAGAGGGTTCGATAGTCGGCAAAGCTGGTTGTGTCCACATAGCTGATACGATAGTCGTACCACCAGCGCTTAAATCTGGTGGTGCTCTTGAGTCCATAGACCTCTTTATTCACATGGCGGCAACTGCGCTCAGGCAGCTTGCCCGCATAGCGAAAGTGTTTGCCCTCTATGTTCGTCATCATGCCGAGACAGGTGCGAAGTTTTTTCCTACCGATCAACTCATGGGTCTCATCCTCGGGTTTACGCAGGGTCACATCGCCAAAAGTGAATACGCTGCCACCCCATGCATCTTCATGGCTGGGTTGGGAAAAGCGCCTGATCTTGCGTATCCCCGGCAGCCAGACCATATAATCCTGACGTTTGTTTTCATCTGCATATTCCGTCACCAACATACCTGTACCCCGCATCTTTCCCGAATGAAAGATTGCGATATCCCTGGCCTTGATCTTATCGTCGGATTCATAGTTATTGTTGAGGTGCCTCTCCAACGCAGTGGCTTTTTCACTCCCTTCGCCGACCCTGTTGATCAGCACGCTCATGGTACGGCCACGGCGTTTGATGGAGAAATTATTAAATGCGTAGAAATGATTGGCGAAATAGACCTGGCGGGCAATCTCACCGGCATCCGGTATCACACCACCTGGCGGGTACGCCAGATTGTGATCAACGCTGGCTTGACCATTAACAGAAAAAAGAAAAAACGACAAAAAAGAGACCAGTCGTGCAGCAGCATTAGAGATTGAAACACCCATAGTCATTCCTTTTCATTCCATCGAGGCTGAGATTGCATCGTTATTTGAGTTCCTTGGTGTAGCGGAAAATATCGTCCTTGATACGATCCAGGTCACCGGTTGAGAGATAGTCATGATGCAGACGCATCTTGTATTCATCCGGTAACTTTTTATAGAAGATGTAACTACCGGGTGACTTGGATTCGATGAAAGTAGAAAAACCTTCCAGCCCACCACTCTGATCTCCGCTTAGGATAGCGCCCTGGGATTCGGAACCGATCCAAGGAGAATCAGGTGAAAGCTCAAAAACATTGCTGGTAAATTCGGCTGCATCGGCCTCAACTGCGCGAAGATACTCTCTATCAGCAGCCCGAGCAGAATCTGTTTGCCATATACCCATCACAAGGCTGGTCACAAGACCGATGAGCGGAATTCCCACTGTTTGTTTCATGACTGCTCTCCTGAAAATCCAGCACCCTAACATCGATGGTATAAAACAGCGCTTAGGCTTGATCGGCAGTTATCCGATAACTGCAATGAGCTGAGTAACAGAGAAACTGCACTCTGGGTCTTAAACAAGCATAGCGACTGATAAAGATTGCTGATGGGCAACAAACCTCCAAGCGCTATAGCGTACTGAGTTAAGGAATTGTGATGGCAATCACACTGTTGTTCGGTTTGACTGAAAGAGCCAACCACCCATCAATGCGACCAATGCCAGTGTACAAACGATCATCGCGCCTGCAGGGAGATCCCCCACAGCCGCCAACAATAAGCCTGCTGCATAGCCTATGGCCGAAATCACGTAGCCAACGAAAAGCACCCCACTACCTCTTCTATTACGAATAGCAAGCGCAGGCAGAATCAAGCTTGCAAAAACCAGATAAACCCCCACTAACTGCACAGACGCAGTGACCGCAATAGCAAACAGAAGATAGAAAAGCAGTGAGGATTGTCGCTGACGAAAACCGAACCATACCACCAAGATACCCAGGTAGAGCAGAGCCACCGGTATGAGCTGCCCGTAGCTGACCCAGAGAATCTGCCCCACCAACATCTCCTTCAGATACTCGCCGCCATGTGGATTGGCTGCCAATAGCAATATGCCGACACTGGAGGCCAGAACGAAAAGGGTACCGATCAGCGCCTCCTGGACCTCAGCCCACCGCTGTTCTGTCAGATGAAGCAGAAACGAGGCGATGAGTGCCGCGCCGACAGCTATCAGTTGTACCTGCCATCCTCCAGGTTCCCAATGAAAACTGTGGGCCGCCACAATACCCATACCGGCTGTCTGCGCCACAGCCAGATCGAGAAAGATGATCCCCCGTTTCAGTACATGCCGGCCTAATGGGACATGGGTGGAGGCCACCACGAGGCCGGCGAGAAATGCCGGCCCGAGGATGTCGATATCAAGCCCCGCCCAGTTCACGTTACCACTTCCAGTAAACGCTTCAAGGTCACGTCAAAGAGCGTGAACAAATCGACTACCTCGTCCGCACCGCCCACGGTATATGGGAGCTCCACTGCCGGTATGCCGGTGAGTTGCGATAGCCGCTTGGCCGCCTTGGGGTTCTGATAGTGTGTGTAAATAATGGCGCTGGCCGGTGCATCCTGCAGCGTTTTTCTCAACGAAGCGAGATGCCCGGCCGAGGCGGGCAAACCCGGTTTGGGTTCCAGCGAGCCTGCGTTAACCATACCCAGCCAGTCGAAGAGATAGACCCAATCCTGATGATGAACGACCATCCGCATGCCTTTTAACGGTAACGCCTGGTCTTCCCAACGTTGTAACGCTTCCTCCCATCGCCGGGAGAAATCATCGAGTCGGGAACGATAGTGATCTGCATTGGGTTTATCGAGTATCGCCAGCCGATCGCTCAATGCTGAGGCAATCCCAAGCAACCGATGGGGGTCGAGATGGACGTGAGGATTGCCCGATGCGTGGACATCCCCTTGAGAACGATCCACCTTCTCCGGGATTCCCAATCGCTCGACCTGCGCCGCCGCTTCGAAATATCCCGTTTGTCCTGGTAAGACCCTGCGGTTACCCGCCTGGCGCTGCAGCATCGGCAACCAACCGATCTCCAATTCGGCGCCGCTGCAGACCAACAGGTCTGCACGACGCACCTTGGCAATTAAGCTGGGCCGTGCCTCGATCCGATGGGGATCCTGATGAGCGGTGGTGGCCGAAACCACTTTCACCCGATCACCACCCAAGATCTCCGCCAGCGAGGCCCACTCCGGTTCGCAGGCGAAGATGTTGAGCACCGCGAAAGCGGACTGGCTCACAAAGCTGCCCAACAGCAGTAAACCAATGTGAAGTCCATATTTCATCGGTGCCTCCTAGAAACGGTGTGCGCCGTGTGGTCCGAGGCTCATGATGAACTGCAGCGTCAGGATATCGTCCGAATCTTCATAGGAGTCGTCCCGCGCATACTGCAAGCGCAACCTGCTGAACTCACTATGGGAGTAGTCCCCCATCAGTGTGACGCGTTCCGGCGTATGACCCTCGTTATCCAATCCCGCCTCGGCCAAAACATCTTCATCCGATCCCCGGTTATCCGAATCGAGACGGTCGTAACGCAGACCGACTCGCCAGCGCGGCATAAACTGATAAATACCCTGCAGATACCATCCTTTCTGTTCGCCGTCATAGGTGGTCGATTCCGGGGTGGCCGAACCATCCTCCATGACCACATCGCCCTCTTCGTCACGGACAAAATATTCACCCTGGAGTTTGAAGTTCCGCTCAGTGGCATTGCCGTTCGGCGCCCATTTCCAGACGAAATCGATACCGTTGACTTCACTGTCGCCGCTAAAGGTCGGTATCTCCGCTGCACCGCCGCCGTGGTCGTGTCCCCCTGACTGCCGCCCCTCCACATCGGCCTGCCAATGGGAGAGACCAAATTGCCAGGCGTGACTCTCCCCAACGTCACCCCCGATCTTGGCGAAGAGAGAGCTTGCCCCCTTACCGTCATTGCCGGCACCGCCGGCGGGGAAGCGTTCACCACGCATCAGCTCGCCACCGAGCTGAAGATAGATCTCCGTCGGCGCAACCCAACGAATCTGTAGACCGTCATCGATCAACTGCTCACCAAAGAGCCCCCGGTAGATCAGTGGCGCATCGGCAAAGTCCCAGGCGTGGGTATGGTGCTGGTTCAGATAACCGATACCGGAGAAGAAGCGCCCGGCCTTGACGGTCAGCCCATTGCCCAAGGCCAATGTCTCGATGAACGCTTCCTCCAGCTCTACCTCCGTCTCGCCTTCGTGATCGGCGATCGCGGCCGTCAACTTACCGTAGAACATATCGTCCACATTCGCGCTGATTGCCAATTCGTTATGGCCAAGGTGAAACCCCTCTTCCCCTCGCCCCGCTTCACCGCCCAGCATGAAGCCGGGCAGTTCGTAGTCGGTCTCATTGTCGAAGGCACTGAATCGTCCATCCAGAATCAGACTGATGGCGGGATTGAACGCACGCTCCTCAGCCAAGGCACCCATAGCCACGGCCAGTGATAACACCGACACAGACGTAAACCGTAAAAACATGATCGTTCTCCAAACAACAACGGACAGCACGCCATTCGTGCGGTCCCAATGCAATAGTGATATGTATTTCTCTCTGAATCAGATGCAGAGAGGTGGAGCCCGACTGAGGTAAGGTGCGATCCAATCCCGGAAACAGCCCGACACTGATGGGATTGGATCTGTAACGAAGGTGGGGTTCAGGGCAGTGTCGTGATAAGAGGAGACAACTGCATGCTTTTGCGCATGTCCGACAAGACATTGTTCACACTCCTCGCCGCGATCCAGATCGTGCTGATGGTAGAGGTGATCCACCCAGCCGACCTGAGCCGTCAGAAAGCAGAGAACCAGCAGCGTACGCAGGAATCTTGTCATCTCATCCTTATATGTTGGCATCAAGCGTCTACCGACGATGGCCCTGCACAATTATCAACACCTGTCGAGACAGGCATAGTATTGTTATACTATAACGTAACATAAAGGAAGTTGTACCCACAATGCACACGGTTGCCTGTAAATACTTTGGTCCATTGCCGCTGCGGCTTATCTTGGCCGTACTCCTGCTTATCCTGTCATCCCACGCGCTGGCTTCACCCCGTGTGGTGGTCAGTCTGAAACCGATTCACTCCTTGGTGGCTGGATTGATGCAGGGCGTGACAGAACCCCAATTACTGCTCGACGACAGCCAGTCGCCGCATAGCCTGAGTCTGAAGCCGTCTCAAATGAGGATATTGAACCAGGCGGACTTAATCATCTGGATAGGCGCCGCTCTCGAACCTGCCCTATCGCACCTGCTTAAGCCGCAACGATACGAAGCCGAGGTCGTCAGACTGATCGAAATACCGGGGCTGCTTCTACTGCCGGTTCGAGACAGACAGGCCTGGCACTCCCATGGACACGATCCGCACATGCACGATGCAAACGCAGACTTAGCGGATAAAACCAAGCAGATGGACAACCACATCTGGATTTCACCAGACAATTCCGCACAGATCGTCCGTCAACTGACACAAAAGA
>JAHXIO010000021.1 GCA_025655595.1 Candidatus Thiodiazotropha sp. (ex Monitilora ramsayi) | reverse complement strand
CCTCAGGGTGTCCCTCACCTGACCAAGCCCATGGTCCGTGTCGATCCCGGTGACCATTTCGATGGCGTTGGCTGGTCAAAATTGACGGTCCCCGCTACGGATATGGTTGAGAATGAATACGTTATGTGGCGGAAAACGAAAGATCTTCTTGCAGAGGCAGCGGTAGATTCCGGAGCTGGCGATAACGTCAATCAGGAGTTGCATCCCCGAATCGCAGATAAGATGTGGCCTTACTAGTTATCGGGGCCAGTCAGTAACTGCCAAGGAGTTATACGAAACGAGGTATAGCGATGAACGGTAAAAGTAAACGTTTAGTGCTGTTGGGAGCCGGTGTGTCTCTGTTGATTGTATCAATTGCAGGCACTCATTGGGCCATGTCTCACACGGTGCCGCATACCGCAGATCAGCTTAAGGCTTTCAATGAAGTGTTCATGGAGCAGGTGCGGATTGGTGATCTGCTGTTTCATGGTGATGAGGAAACCCAGAAGACGCTGGGCGTTACACTATCAAACACAGGGATGGCGTGCGCGATGTGCCACCCGTATGCGTCGGACAATCATCCCCACGAGTTTCCCAAGTTCCAGGAACAGATGAACGAATTCGCGACACTCCGTGACATGATCAACTGGTGCATCGAGAAGCCGAACCAGGGAGAGAAGATCGATCCTGACGGTACTGCGATGAAGGCGCTTGAGGCTTATATCTATTGGTCGAACAGAGGCTCCGTACTCGACCCGGGCAGACATTAGGATTCATCAGGGCTCAAACTTGATTGGTGATGAGTCATGGTCAATTCGACTGCAACGACGGCTGAAGAGCACCATGAGCTTGATGAGCTCATCGACCGCCCACTGATCCTTAAGTGGTTGTACTGGGGTCTGTTCTGGCTGATGTTCACGCCCAGTATCGGGGTCACTATATCGACGCTGTTTAACTATCCTGACTACCTTGGGACCTCGCTGGAATTGACCTTCGGCAGGTTGCGGCCACTACATGTCAATGGCGTTATCTTTGGTGCCTTCTCGACCCTGTTTATCGGGCTCTGCTACTACATCGTGCCCCGTCTGAGCGGCGTGCAGATCTACAAACCGTCGTGGGGGCACTGGCTGGTATGGCTCTGGAATCTGGGGCTGGTGGCAGGCATGGCATCTCTCTATCTGGGGCACAACCAGGGCCTGGAGGCCGGTGAATTTCCACTGGTCATCGACACTGTCATCCTTGTAGTGATTTCCGTACTCACCTTCCAGTTTCTCGCCACTATTGCCCAGCGTACCGAGCCTCAACTCTACGTCTCCATGTGGTATCTGATTGCAGCATTCGTATGGACAGTGCTGAACCTGGTAATGGGGAGCTTCATCCTTCCCTACAGCATCACCGGCATCAATAGCGCAGCCTGGCACGGATTGTTTATCCACTACATCGTAGGGTTGTGGATCACGCCGGCCGGCTATGTGTTGATCTATTACTTTCTTCCGGCCAGTGTAAAAAACCCCATCTACAGTCACAAGCTGTCGCTGGTCGGTTTCTGGTCCCTGGCGCTGTTCTACCCCTTCGTAGGCATTCATCACTATCTCTACAGTCCGATCGCAGACTGGGCAGAGACCCTGGCGATCATCACCTCGATGCTGTTGATCATACCGGTATGGACAGTACTGCAGAATTTCTTCGGCACCATGATCGGTCGCTGGCAATATTTTAGTCAGAACCTGACGGCCAAGTTTCTGATTATGGGCTCGCTTATGTACCTGGTCGGCTGCTTCCAGGGTTCGACCGAGGCGTTGCGCATGATCCAACAGCCTACCCACTTTACCGATTTTGTGATTTCGCATTCGCATCTGACGGTGTTCGGCACTTTTGTCGTATGGGCGATCGCCGGCACGGTGTATGTGTTTCCCAAATTGGTCGGGCAACCACTCTGGTCTTTCAAGATGGGTAATTGGTCGTTCTGGCTGATTACCTTTGGTATTACGCTCATGGGGCTGGACCTGACAGCCCTGGGCCTGCAGCAAGGTTATATGTGGATGGCGGGTACCGAGTGGCTCGATACCATCGTCGCAGTCCGTCCCTACTGGTTGGTTCGTACCCTGGCCGGTATCTCGATGGATATAGGGATGTCACTATTGGCATTCAATCTGGCGAAAACAGCTTTGGCGGCACGCGCTGCACGGGCCTCTGTCAGCGAAATGGCTACCGAGGGAGGTGCAGGATGAATCTGCGTTCTGTCGCCTTGATTGCCGGCGTCTTTTTCTTCTTCTTAGCCGTATTTACTCAAGGGATTCTGCCTATGGTGGAGCCCCAGTCCCGCTACACCAAGATTACCAAGGTGGTTCGTACTGACCTGGGCGAACTGAAATGGATGGAGAGTGAGGCCACAGACTATAGCGAGTTACAGGCACTGGGCCGCAGGGTCTATACACGGGATGGCTGTTGGTACTGCCACTCCCAATATGTCCGTCCAGTGACCGGTGAGACACGCCGATGGGGGCCGGTAACTCAGGCGGGTGAATACGCGTATGATCTTCCCCACATGTTTTCCACCCGTCGCATAGGGCCGGATCTCTCAAGAGTGGGCCTCAAGTACAGTGATGACTGGCACCGGGCCCATTTCTGGGATCCGCGAATGGTGGTGCCCGATTCCATTATGCCGCGCTACGTTGGTCTGTTTGACGGGCCTTATGGTCCTGTCCCCATTGTTGAAGACGAGCGAGGAGATCGGACCCTGCAACAGTCGCAGGAGCTGGAAGCTCTGTTTGATTTCACTAGCAAAGAGAAGATCCTCCTCACCCCGAATGAAGAGGGTTTGGTGCATGTTAAGGAGCGGGGCAAGTATCCGGTCATATTCACCCCCAATGATGAGTTCACCGGCGAAGCCGTCACACTGGTGGCCGATACGGAGGAGCTTAAGGGTCTAATCGCCTATCTGCAGAAGCTCGGCACCAATCGTGGCAAGTGGCGGGACAGATTTGCCCCCCAGCGGCTGGACGCCTCTCTGGTCTCTATTCCCCGCTCGGAGGAGTGGATCAACTATGGCAAGAATGTATATCAACGGCGCTGCGAGGGATGTCACGGTGCCAAGGGCGACGGTAACGGTCCGGCGGCCGCCTTTATGCCGACAGACCGCCCACGTAACTTTGCCCTGGGCGTGTTTAAGTTCCGGCTCACACCCTCGGGTTCGATGCCAAACGATGGGGATCTTTTACGCACCATTACCCGTGGTCTGCGGGGTACCGCGATGCCCACATGGCATAACCTGCCGGAGAAAGACCGTTTGGGAGTGATTCAATACATCAAATATGTGTTGGCGGCAGACCGCAGCGACCTCGATAACCCCTATTTTTACTTCGTCGAGGAACCGCCGGAGCCTCCTCTCCATATCGGTCAACCGCCACCCCCCTCTGAAGCAATCGTCGCACGCGGAAAAGAGATTTGGCAGCAAGCGAAGTGCTGGGAGTGCCATGGTGATACCGGCAAAGGTGATGGCGAGAAAGCAGATGAACTGGCGGATGACTTCGGCTTTCCGATCCTACCTGCCGACCTGACCACCGGCCAGTTCAAGTCGGGACCCGGGGTCGAAGATATTTTCCGTACTATATCCACCGGGCTGAGTGGTACGCCGATGCCTTCATTTAAGGATACAGTTTCAGAAGAGGACCGTTGGGCCCTGTCCTATTTCGTAATCGCGCTTTCGGCATTCAAGGATCCGCTTACCGGGGAACCACTGGAGATCTCACCCGCTGATCGTGCGGCGCTGAATGATCCGGGACTCAAGGCAGATGAGTCGCACTATGCCTACAAAACAAAGTCCAGTGAAGAAGCGGACACATTTTATGCCGGGGGTTCTGCATGGGCGAACAAACATGGCATTGAAGTGAGTTCTATTAACAGCGCGATCAAGTGAGATCTCGATGAGTTACCGGATATGAAAAGGCAATGTGATGGCTGAGCTTACGTTAATACAGTTTCTTGTGGCGCTATCAATGAGTCTGGGCGCGGTCTGTCTGTTTATCTGGGCGGTGCTTTCCGGACTGTTCACAAATGTCGAAGATATAAAGTATCAAGCCTACCGTGCGGAGGTGAAAGAGGATGAGCGAAACGACGAATCCGCAAACGAGGGATGACACTACAGGGACATCCAACCCGTCTGATAAAGCAGCCGCTCATCAGGAGGTGGAGGAGTACGGTGGTGGCCATATCAAGGCGCGTCATGGTCGTATTAACGGCTGGCTCATTGCGGTGTATGCAGCCCTGTTCCTATGGGCTTTGTATTATGGCTACACCTATTGGGGTGGGCTCGGACCGGGGCTCAATTATTGATGAGGAGAATGCTATGGCTGCAAGGTTGATACTGACTCTCGCGGTCCTGAACCTCATTTTTCTGTTGGCTGAGTTGACATTCAATGTAGTGGGGGTTGGCCTGTTTTAGGGCCTGTCAACACTATATGAGTTAGCAGGCTCTAAGGAGAGAAGGTGTGACTACGGCAGAAGGTATTGGGTTTGTAATCTTTGTGGTTGCCACAGTGGCATTTTTTGTCTGGGTCGCTTACTTGGCAATAAAGAAATAGCGAATCGGCGAACAGAAAGAGCCTTGGTAAGGAGATATTGTAGGTTGGAATGTGCAGGCTTTCTCAACCTGGGTATCAACAATGGTTCAATTCGGTAAGGAATTGGAATGACCCGGTACTTACTGATTTTTCTTGCCGGCTTTGCCGGTAGTCTGCATTGTGTCGGAATGTGCGGCGGTTTCGCCTGCGCGATGGGCCCTGGGCGTGGCCACATGGCTACCGTTCTGCGCCACTTGAGCTATAACATCGGGCGGGTCGTGACCTATTGCTTTATGGGCGCTTTAGTAGGTTATCTTGGTGCCCAGATCATTCACGGCTGGGAAGAGACTTCGCTAGCCATAGCGCAACGCATGCTGGCGTTCGTCTCCGGGGCGTTGATGATCCTGATCGGTCTGCAGTTCTTCGGCATTTTTCAGCGCTTGAACCAGGGTGCTGGCGTTGGTGGACAGCTGTTCATTCAGGCACTGCGCGATCTGCTGAAACACCCCAGTCCCTTCGCACCGTTGGCCTTTGGGGTGATCAATGGTTTTTTACCCTGCCCGTTGGTATTTGCGTTCGTTATTCAAGCTTCCGCCAGTGGTGATCCGTTATCGGGATTTTTGATCATGGCGGCCCTGGGCCTCGGCACCTTGCCCGCCATGTTCCTCATGGGTGGTCTGGGAGCCCGGTTCAGATCCAAGCCGCGGCAGGTGAATGAACCGGCCGTATCTGTGAGGTTATTCAAAGGGCACGACACCGGTCTTTGGCAATGGCCTAACTGGCGACTGCAAGGTGTGAGAATAGCCGGCGTGTTTATCATTCTGCTCGGCTTGATCACGATCGGCCGTGGTGTCCTTCCGATAGGTACCCACATCCACATATTATGAATAGTGATTCCTGCAGCTCGATCCAGTGCAGCCATTGCCAGTTACCGGTCGGCAAAGGGGAGTTTTTCCGTGAGGTCGAGGGTGAGATCCATCGTTTCTGCTGCTACGGCTGCTGCCTCGCTTATCAGGTGCACCGGGGAGCACGGGAGGAGCCGGAGGCTGCCTGGCTGTTGATCCGGCTCGGCGTGGGCGCATTTCTCGCCATGAATATCATGCTGTTCAGCCTGCTGTTGTACTCGGGGAGCCTCGGGGTGGCGGATGGATATCTGATCCAGGGAGTCCACGTGCTGTTATGGATACTGGCGACGCCGGTATTGCTCATCCTTGGTGGGCCATTTATCTATAACGCGTGTCGGCAGGCGCTTCATGGCCGTGTTACTGCCGATGCCCTGGTGAGTATTGGCGCATTGGCCGCGTATGGCTATTCCGCCTTACAGGTGATTGCTGCCGGGGAGGTGGTCTATTTTGACACGGCTACCATGGTGCTCGTGCTGTTTACCCTGGGACGCTATATCGAAGCCATGGGACGGGTGCGTACGGCGCGCAGCCTCGCTCCCATGCTCGAGGCGGAGCGAGCTACCGCCACAGTGGTAGCAGGTGGACAGGACCATGAGCAGTTTGTGACCAGGGTGCGCCCGGGAATGGTGGTACGGGTGCGTCCCGGTGAACGCGTCCCGGTGGATGGAATGGTCACCGAAGGGCGCTCAGCTTGCAATGAGGCAGTTCTTACCGGTCAGAGTGAGGAGAAACTCAAGGTGCCGGGCTCTGCGGTCCATGCCGGTAGCATCAACGCCAATGGCCAACTTCTGATTCGTGCCAGCGTTCCTGGTGCTGATACCCAGTGGATGCGGATGAGCCGGCAGATACGGGAGATGCTGGGTCACCAGAGCCTGGCTGGTGCATTGGTCGATCGTATTGCTGCACTGTTTGTTCCCGCGGTCCTGTTGCTTGCAATCGGTACCGTGTATTACTGGAGCGGTTACACGGCTTTCGAGCAAGCCATGATGGCCGGGGTGGCGGTTTTGGTGGTAGCCTGCCCCTGTGCGCTCGGTCTGGCTGCACCCCTGGCCACGGCGATAGGTCTGGGACGGGCTGCTCAGCACGGTATATTGATTCGGGGCGGTCGAATATTGGAGCGCCTGGGGCAAATCAGGGCGGTGGCATTCGACAAAACCGGTACCCTGACCACAGGGAATCTGGAAGTGGTGGGGGCGACAGCGATAGACGGCAATCAACAGGGATTACTGGAGCGCTCTGCTGGGCTGGCCCATGGCTCTGAACATCCCATAGCCCGGGCAATTCAACATTATGTCCATGATCGAGGCGTAATACCTACCCCTGGCATCGAACTGGAGGCTCATCCGGGACAAGGAATGACAGGGGTCTTGGACGGCGCGTTAACTGCGATGGGATCGGAAAATTACATGGTTGGCCTCGGTTGTTCCATCCCCGCCCTTTTGGTGGAAAAAGTAGCGGCAAACAAGTGTGGCTGCACGCTGGTATATGTCGGTTGGGATCATCAGGTGAGGGGTCTGCTTGAGCTATCGGATGCTCCAAAAGCCGGGGCCCGGACAATGATTCAGGCCCTTCACTTAGCCGGAATTGAGACCTGTTTGCTCAGTGGTGACAACGAACCGGCAGTGACCCGAACTGCTCATTTGCTTGGCATCCAGGAGTGGCGCGCGGGACTTTTACCGGTAGATAAGGTGGCGGCCCTGAAGGTTTGGGAACGACGCCACGGATCTGTTGCCATGGTGGGCGATGGACTTAACGATGGACCGGTGCTGGCGAATGCCAGCGTGGGTATCGCGGTCGGTGAAGCTTCAGATCTGGCACGGGAGACTGCGGATATCACACTGCCCAAAGCTGCATTGGGGCAACTACCTGGTCTTATACAACTTGCGCACCGGGTGCGTAAAGTTGTGTTGACCAATGCTGGATGGGCCCTCGGTTATAATCTTGTGGCTTTAGGGCTTGCCGCTCAGGGTCTTCTGCTACCCATCATCGCTGCTGCGCTCATGGCCGGTTCCAGTCTGATGGTTGTAGCCAACTCACTGCGTGCGGGTAGGGAGTCCGCAACGCCTGTCAGTGACAATGATGCATTCTATTTGCAGTCGCATTGAAGTGGGCTATTTCACAGGGAACAACAACCTCTACATTTGCCGGTAAATGGGCACGTATCAATTCTGCCAGTTGTTTGATTGTTTCGGAACGTGGAAACCGCTGACGCCATGTCAAAACGATAGTCCGGCTTGGGGCGGGTTGGGCAAATGGCCGGAATTCAATACTTTCCTTTTGGAGTGCTGTTATGCCTGGTGTGGCAGCCAATGTTGGCAACAATGCGCACCCTAAGCCTTCAGCCACCATATGGCGTAATGTTTCAAGGCTTGTCTCCTTGACCTCATTTGTCTCCTTGACTTCATTATATTGCTCGCACTCTTCCGATTCATAGATCTCAGGAAGCTGATCCTCGAGCTCGCTATCCTCTTCAAGTGCCAATACACTCTGTTCAATAAGATCGATCCTTCTAATTTCTTTCTTTTTTGTCAGGGGATGTCCTGCTGGTAAAGCTAGATCGAATGGCTCTCGGAACAATTCCGTCATATCGAGGCCTTCGATAGGGACAGGCAGTGCCAGTAGCAACGCATCGAGTTTTCCCGCATGTAGTTGGTCAAGCAAATTAGAAGCCAGGCCTTCCCGAAGATATAAGCGTAATTTTGGAAATGTTTTTCGGAAAATTGGGATTAAGTGTGGAATGAGATAGGGGCACAAAGAGGATATAACGCCTAAATGTAATGGACCACTCATGGGGGTTCGCCTGTGATAACTTGCGATTTCCCTGATTTCATCAACTTCATTCAATACAACCCGAACCTTGGTGATAATCTCTTCACCGACAGGTGTGGGTTGGACATGGTGCAGGCTGCGGTCGAATAGCGGTACTCTAAGATATTCTTCGAGTTTTTTTAGCTGAGTGCTCAGGGTTGACTGACCAACATGACACACTTGTGCAGCACGTGCGAAATGCCCCTCATCTGCCAGCGCAACTACATAACGCAATTCTTTCAGTGTCATAACGCCGCTCTCCTTGACATTGAAGGTTGACGGATGGTGTTCGTCGATCCCGATCGCTTTTCTGGTTGACTCTGATTCCTCTTTTGCTGGTTTCGTTTTCTTTGCTTATGGTCACTTTCGATTGTATTTGGGACTGGCAACTGATAACTATAAATCATAGATGATTAATAGCCTGTAAGAGTACGATTCCAAAAAGGTTTTTACCCATAGATTTTCATGGGACCCGAACAAGCTTCTTCTGGAAAGTCAAATAAAACAGCGTGTTCGCGCAAACTCGGAAGGTACTTCTGCAAAATTTTGTCGATACCACCGGCGACGCCTGGTGCCGGATAGATGCCGGCATTGACAATCTCTGGCTTGGGCCGGGCGGTGAAGTCCACATATTCACTCATGAAAGATATGGATGAGCTGTTGCTTGTTCTGAAGAGCAAGTCCAGCAACCTGTGCGGGGTGAGTATGAGAAGGGAGCCGGAGTCCGGCTGGCAGGCCTATCTGTCTAAGGCGGCACACCTGCTGCTCATAGGACGAAGCTTCTGCTCGGCGTTCCCAGAGAGGCTTTCAAGTAAGGTCTAAGGTTGTCCAACTAAGTCAGCATCGCCCACCACCGCCGTGGATCTGTAACGGTGGATTAAGTGGATTGGAAAGGTAGTCCTCGGGTTGATGGGGGTCAGAGGATTCCTGGACCTGGCAGCCCCCCGCGGTAGTGGCACCGATCTGTCGAGCGTGAATGAAGTTGGCCAACCGGAACCCCCCGCTTTTGGTGGCGGCTGCTCTCCTGGATTAGTGCCGATCCCCAGTTGGCAGACTTCGTGACTCTATCGGGCAGTATTTGATCGGATGATTGCCAGCAGAGTACGGACACGTACATGGATGCTGATCCGCTGTTGTATCAGCAGGCCCTATTTAGCATTTTCACTGTCTGCCAGCGGCTCTGGAAGAAAAAAAGGGGTACGGCGAAGGCCGTACCCCTGAGTTGAAGCGGGCAAGACGCCCGTATTTGTTCTTATTTAGTGGCTACTTTTTTCGCATCGTGCTCAGCACGCATCCGTTTGGCCTCTTCAAGAATAGTATTGACCGCCGTTTTCAATGGCGCCCAACCATACCAGTGCATGTAGTCGTTACTGGCGTGGAATGCTCCCTGGAAGGTCCGTTGGCGATACTCGAGCATGATCAGGTAGAGTTCCTGTTCAATACTGGTTTTTGCCTCGTAGTATTGCAGTAGATCCGGCGCATATTTCCAACCTTCCGGTTTCTCCAGGATGCCATCCTTGTAGAGCGCCTGCACGGCCGAAATCGCTTTGGCAAACTCGTGATCGGCTGCTTTAATGATTTGGTCAGAGGCTTTGAAGTGCTCGTCAACGAATCCCTTGGCATGGCACTTGTTGCAAGTCGTCTTCATTTTTACGCGCTCAGCATTAAATGCCTCTGGGCCACGTGCCGTCTCACCCTGGACCACAATCTCGATGAAGCGTTCTGTGGGCTGCAGTGACGCATCAAGAATACCAGCGGCCTGCAGAATCAGCGCCCGGTCAAAGGTCCATTGTGGGTCGTCATCCACATCCATATAGTGACCCGAGGGTAATAGTGCCGCCAGTTTCGTCAGTGGATCTTTGAGAGAAGGTGCAACATCGATCAATGCCAGTACGTTCTCCTTGGTGGGGATGCGCAGACCCAGGAAACCCCATGCGGTACGGACTTCATGATCGCCTTCACTCAAGTGACAGGTCTGACAGGTGGGGGCTCGACCGTCTTCGTTCACATGCCCCTCGATCTGCCACACGATACCGTGCTTGGCTGAGGTGTACATCTCCCACTGCGGATGATCGAAGCCCATGTGGCAGTTGGAGCAGGCTCGGGGATCCATGGCTTCGGATGCCTTGAAGCTGTGACGGGTATGGCAGGCATCGCATTGCGCATTGCCATAGCGATAGGTTGCCGCCTCCTTACCACCGTCTCTTTTCACCTCGCCCAGATTGCCCTGCGTTGCCGCGATTAAGCCTTTCTCACCGATTTTGTGGCAGCCGGAGCAACCGCGATAACCTTGTTCGGTAATAGATCCGGGCTGTCCATGCCAGGCTATTTGAGATTTCATGGCCAGCCAGGCCAGGTTGTGTTTGCCGGCCTTATGTTGACGCGCCTGTTTTTTATGGCACTCGCCGCAGACTTCCGGTGTGGGCATCTCAGACTTTGCGACGTCGTCCATGGTATTGTGATTCGTGCCATGGCAGTCATGACAGCGGACCTCATCTTCCGCCTTCTTGGTATTGGCATGGGGTCCTTCCATATGCTGTTTGACGATGCCTGGATTGACATTGATATGGCAGCCTACACAGTCGGCTTGCGCCTTCTGATCTTCATCTAAAGTCTTTGTGGCTGTATCGGCCGCAAATGAGAGACTGCTCAGTCCAAGGAATAGTAGGGCGGTAAAAACAGAAGGCAGCAGAAGTCGATGGCGTTTCATCACCTTTCCTCCAGTTATGATTGACTGTTGCTTTTATTAGGAACTAGCCAAAAACTGCTAGGATCAGTTCCCTGGTCCTAGAGAGGAGTGAAACTGCTGACAACCTCTCAAGTCTTGTCAAGCAAGCAAAATTTCTTATTTCGGATGAATTAAAAAATCACCTTAAGGATTTCTTAATTACATACAAGTAAGAGGGTATTGGGCGGAAATGGCATTGACTTAAGTCAAATGTTTGTTGGTTTCATACTCGTGCGGTCTCTTTGGGCCGGGTCTGGTTACAAAATCAATGGATATCGAATCGACTGTCGTCATCCTATTGGGCTAAATCAGACAAAATCACTTCGATAGCACGTACAACCTCTTCGGACTTCTGTTGATTAAGCGCATCGGGATGAGGCGAGGCGAATTGACCGGAATCGTTGTCGAAATACTGCCCGGATGCAGCTGCGAACTCATCGGTCAGTGCGGCTCGGATCAAGATTTCCGCACCGATACGGATATCACCGCCGGCTACGCCAAAGGCCTGTTTCACCATTTTGGTGCCGAGCATCGACCCGGGGTTAACCGCGATGATAACGGGGCAGTCATCCCTGAGTGAAAGCGCCATACTGCGAGACCACATGATCAGCGCCAGTTTGCTTTGTGCATAGGCGGTGAAGTCGTCGGACAGTCTGACCCGTCCGGCCAGCGCCTCCAAATTGACCGGTGACTGGCCCGCAGAGGAGAGATTGATTACCCGTCCGGAGGCGCCAATCAACGGCAACAGGCGTTGCGTCAGCAGGTAGGGCGCGATTGTGTTCACCGCGAACCGTGCGTCGAGTCCGTCCGCTGTTCGCGGATCGGGTATGTTGAAGACGCCTGCGTTGTTGATCAGCACATCAAGGCGTTCGTGTCGTTCTGCTACAGCCTCGGCAAGTGCCGTGACATCGGTGATGCGTGATAGATCAGATAAGTAGCTTTCAACCCGCCCGGCACCCGGTATTGCAGAGAGTGTTTTTTCAGCGTCAGCCAGTTTTGCCGGATTGCGCCCGTGCAGCAGCACTTGGTGACCTTGTGCGACCAGCATTTTCGCCGTCTCCAGGCCGATGCCATCGGTCGAACCGGTGACTAGAATGGTTTTCTGCATGAATCCGTCTCCCCCATTCAGAGAAGTCTGGCAGTATCTCATCGGCCAGACGGTTCAGTGTTGTCTCGATATCCGCCTGGTTGAAACGCAGGTTCAGCGCAACATGATTGATGCCGATCTGTTCCAGCGCTTTCAGGTGTTCGCGAAGCGGGTTGGTACCCAAACGATAGCCTAAATGGATCGGTTGTGGAGGAGTGTCAGGGTCGTCAGTCAGGTCGACATAGAGCGACTGCACTGCGGGTTTGGCGGGGCCACCAGCAGACTCAACGCGTGTCCGCCAGCCGCTGATGACTTTCGCCTGTGCGGCGATCCCGCGGGGATAGGTGATCCAGCCTTCACCGTTGCGCGCGATCCAATCGGGATCCTGCTGGCTGCCGCCTGTAATCAGCAGCGGTAGTTTGTCTGAGGTCGGTTTGGGCAGCATGTCCATACCGCCATTGGGGCTGCCATAGGCGTTCTCGAACGCCGGTGAGTCCTCCCACATGCGCCTGATATAGTCGAAGCTTGCGCGAAAGCGGTCGCCACGGTCTGCAAAGGGGAGGTTGAGTGCCGGATACTCCTCCGGCCGGTCCCCCGATGCGACACCCAGGATGAGTCGCCCGCCCGATAGTACGTCGACACTGGCGGCAGCTTTGGCAATATGCGCCGGATGACGCAGCGGCAGCACGATACTGGCGACGCCAAGTGCGATACGCTCAGTTCGGGCGGCTAACAGGCCGAGGTAGACGAAGGGGTCGAAGAGCTGTCCCGCATCCCCGAATGAAGGTACGTTGAACGGTACGTCCCGTAACCAGATGGCGGAAAATCCCAGTTCCTCGGCCAGTTGAACTCTTTCCACGTGGCGGGTCATTGTCGGCACTGGTCCAGTTGCGTAGGTCTCCAGCGGCACAACAAACCCGAGACTTAGCCGGTTTGGCTGAAAAGCGAAGTTATATCCCCGATTGATGGGCTGGAAACCCGCTTTGTCGACATGTCTGTTCATATTGAATTCCAGTTCTACCAGAGACCCTGGTGTTTATGCCTTTTTGGCGAGGTCGTCTTTCCCTTCGATCAGGTAGTGGTGGCTGTTCGAACCGGCAGTCCGGGCCTTGAGATAAGGTTGGTAGGCCGGGTCCTTCATGAAAGCCACTGCAGCCTCCTTCGAGGGCCACTCGATGATGATTCGCAGTGCAGCGTCTTCGCCTCTCCCTTCAAGGCGTTCATGGTTGGCAGTCCGGGCGAGGTACTTCCCTCCATGCTGAACGACGAGTGCGTTCGCAGGGGCGATATAGTCTGGGATCCAGTCCTCATTAGTGGGCGTAACGGCTAAAACTGAGTAGAAAGTCATTGTTTGTTTCTCCCGTGTTTGGGTTTCGTTGATGTTGTCGTAATCGATAGATTTATCGTGCAAAACCACCAAAGGGTTTCAGTAACTTCGGTGCGAGAGCGGCGTGACGTCTACGCAGTTCGTCAGGTAGATTACCCAAGTGCACCATCCGGGTCGCAGGTGCGGCGACAAACCAGCGCTCAGCGAAATTGTCCCAATTTGTGATATGGATATGAGCCGATCCAGCCTATATTCTCAAACATGGGTTTTTCCTACTGTGCTGGTTTGGGTTAAAAATGCTCCAAAACGATCTTTCCGATTGAACGGCCGGATTCCAATTCCATGTGAGCTGCTTTCAGGTTGTCGGCATTGATCGTGCCGAGGTTTTTGCCGACGGTTGTCTGAATATCACCCTGGTCGATCAAATCCGCCACACGGTTGAGCAGGCGGCCCTGCTCATCCATGTCGGCAGCCTTAAACATGGAACGCGCAAACATAAACTCGATATGCAGCGATTGGCTCTTGAGCTTCAGCTTCATGACATCCAGGGGCTGACTCGGGTCGTCAATCATGGCGATCCTGCCAAATGGCGCCAGCAGCTCCGTATAGCTCTCGAAGTAAGTTTCGGTACTGTTCAGGCTGGCAACATGCGTCACCTGGCCGACACTCAGGGCCTCGATCTGAGGTTGAAGGGGTTTGGTGTGATCGATCACGTGATCCGCTCCCAGCTTCTTCACCCATGCCTGAGAGCTTTCGCGTGACGCCGTGGCGATGACGGTGGCGCCGGTGATGGCTTTTGCCAGTTGCAGCAAAATCGAGCCGACGCCGCCGGCTGCTCCAACCACCAAAATCACCTCATCGGATTTTTTAGTTGATCCCGGGGATTGCTGTTGTATTGCAAGATGTTCGAACAGGAGCTCCCAGGCTGTGATCGTTGTGAGCGGCAACGCAGCGGCTTCCGCGTCAGAGAGGCTTTTGGGTTTACTGCCGACCAGGCGTTCATCGACCAGTTGATATTCGGCATTGCTACCCTGGCGGTTGAGATCGCCGGCGTAGTAGACAACATCTCCCGGCTTGAATCGTGTGACCGCCTCTCCTGTGGCAACAACCTCACTCACGGCATCCCAGCCAAGCACTTTGTAGTCGCCATTGTCGGGGGAGACACGCTGGCGGATTTTGTAATCCACCGGATTTACCGCGATCGCCTTTATCTTGACGAGTAGATCATGATCGGTCGCTATAGGTTGAGGCAGCTCGATATCTGTTAGAGACTCAGGGTCATTGATCGGCAGGGACTTGACGTAGCCAACAGCTTTCATGGTATCGCTCCAGTTGATGATTCACTGGAGGAGATAGTAGGCCTTGATTGTCATGTTATAAACGGCATAATGGAAGATATATTTTCAAAATATATTAGATAATATGTTGTTGGAAGACCTTCAAGTCGTGCTCAAAGTAGCGGAATTCCGCAGCATTACCGCTGCGGCAACGAGTTTGGATATGCGCACTGCGACTGCCAGCGCGGCATTGAAACGGGTTGAAAACGCCTTGGGTTTGGAGTTGTTTGTCCGCACCACCCGGAAACTTCGGCTCTCAAGCGCGGGTGAAAGGTATATTCCCCAGTGCGAGCAGGCCCTGCTCATGTTGGATCAGGCCAGGCAGAATATGAAAGATGACCTGGATATTGTCGATGGCGAACTACGCATCACGCTGTCATCGGACCTGGGCCGGAATCTGGTACTCCCCTGGCTCGATGAATTCATGGAGACCCATCCGAAGGTCAGCCTGAGATCTCATATTACCGATAGCAACATCGACTTTTATCGTGATTCTGTCGATATCGCACTGCGCTACGGTTCGCCCAGTGATGCGAATCTCTACGGCTTTAAGATCTGCAATGTGCCGGCTCTACTCTGTGCGTCACCGGCGTACCTGGATAAAAACAGTGCTCCTGGTCATCCTCACGACTTACCGACACACAACGGGCTTTTTTACCAGCTATACGATAAAACGCACGATGTTTGGCAATTTTCACGCGACGGAACGGAATACAAGATAAAGATGAGCGGTAACCGCGCCTCAAACGATGGTGATCTTGTAAGACGCTGGTGTGTCGCCGGGCAGGGTCTCGCAGTAAAATCGTGCCTCGATATGTCGAATGATTTGCTATCGGGAAAAGTGGTCTCCCTCATGCCGGAGTTCAAAGCCACCTCTACTGAACTATGGCTTATCTTCCCGAACAGACAATCGATAACACCGGCCACCCGGCTACTCAGAGATGCCTTCAAAGAGAAATGTACAGTTATTTTGAAGCAGCTCATTGAAAAAGGTATTTTAGACGACAGCGTTCTAATTTAGAGCAAAAGAAGGGGGCTGCGATAATTATCAGATAAAATGGGGTTGGAGCAGAGTGCGAGAATATTCTGTAATCTTATCGTAATAGTACTCTGACCCTTTTATCTCGGCGCAAGACTTTGTGTTTTTGAGAAAGCGTTAATATTGATTATGCAAGGGGAGAGTCATTTCTTTACAGCTCACCAACACAACCCGATATGCTATCGAGCGATCCAATCAAAATCGCAATAGCGAATCAATCAGTGGCTTAGGCTAAATATAATTTAGAAACAGGCAGTAAATAGCATATGGATTTCGAATGGGTAGCAATTGCTTTAGGTGATGTAGCGTGGATCTCCCTGGCTTTTGTGTTGGGGTTACTGGTACGGCTCATAGGACTGCCACCATTAGTTGGTTTTTTAGCTGCCGGATTTACGCTCAATTTTATGGGGATTACCAGTGGAGAGGCATTACAGAAACTCTCTGACCTGGGTATTACACTGTTACTCTTTACCGTTGGCTTGAAATTGAACATCAAGACGCTCGCAAGGCCTCAGGTCTGGGGTGTGACCGCGTTGCACATTAGTATCGTCGTGGGGCTTTTTGGACTGGCCATCTATGCGCTTGCTCTGATAGGCGCACCTCTTTTCTCTGATCTGGATTTTAAATTTTCACTGATGGCTGCCTTTGCATTGAGCTTCTCCAGCACAGTGTTTGTGGTCAAGGCATTGGAAGAAAAGGGAGAGATGAAATCCCTGCACGGTGTCATCGCAATCGGAATACTTGTCATGCAGGATATCGCTGCGGTGATTTTTCTGGCTGCATCGACCGGTAAACTGCCATCTCCCTGGGCGTTATTATTGTTTCTTCTTATATTCGCCCGGCCGCTTTTTCATTACATCCTGCAACGTACCGGCCATGGTGAATTGCTCATTCTCTATGGTCTTGTGTTGGCGCTGGGTGGTGCTGAACTGTTCGAGCTTGCTGGCGTCAAGGATGACCTTGGCGCATTGGCTATCGGCTTGCTGATTTCAACCCATCCCAAGTCCAAGGAAATGGCCAAAACGATGCTCGGCTTCAAAGATCTGTTCTTGGTTGGGTTCTTCTTGACCATCGGGATGTCAGGTCAATTGTCGCTGGAGGCATTGATCATCGGGATACTGCTGGTGCCCTTTGTTTTCGTGAAGTCAGCACTGTTTTTTTGGCTGATGACCGCTTTCAGACTGAGAGCAAGAACATCGCTGCTGGCTACCCTGAACTTGTCGAACTACAGTGAATTCGGTCTGATTGTCGCAGCTATCGGTGTGTCCAATGGCTGGATGGATGCAGAGTGGCTCGTGGTAATAGCGATCGCACTTTCCGCATCCTTTGCAGTTGCGGCTCCTTTGAACGATATTGATGACCGGATATATGCCCAGTTCAGAGATTTTTGGCTCAAATTTCAACGACAGCGCAGACTTCCGGATGATGCGGTCCTGAATACCTGTGGCGCTACAATTGCAGTTTTTGGTATGGGAAGAGTCGGCTGTGGTGCTTACGACAAGATGCGTGAAATCTATGGGGATACCGTAGTCGGCATTGACTTTGACAACGATCTGATAAACAAACACCTTTCCTTGGGGCGTAATGTACTACGCGGTGATCCCAGCGATGCGGACTTCTGGGATCTTATGGAGCAGGATCACAAGATCAAACTCGTTATGTTGGCGCTGCCAAACCTCCAAGCGAACCTGGACGCCCTTGAGCAATTACAGTCGATTGCCTTTTCGGGGCATATTGCCGCTACTGCAAAATATCCGGATGAGGAAGAGCAATTACGTAAAATGGGAATAACGTCGGTGTTCAATATCTATACAGAAGCAGGA
>JAHXIO010000016.1 GCA_025655595.1 Candidatus Thiodiazotropha sp. (ex Monitilora ramsayi) | reverse complement strand
GTTTGTGCCATCACTCTCCTCCCAAGCTTTTCGTGATTTGGTCCCGGCTATTAGAAAGCAGTCCAACCCCAAAACCTTGATATGAGTCAAACTAGGTTCAATTCGACACTTAAGCCCCTATCCACACCGCTATCGACACAGGAATCTCGGGGGATGAACAAAAACTGGATGAAATAATCCATTCATCATTGTGAATGAGGCTCGGAGAGGTAATCTATTTCACACTTAACATTTTGAATTTGTAAGTATTTATGAAAAACACTTGATATCCGTCAAACAGTAAAAAACAAAAATACCTCAGACTCAGGCCTAGTCTTTACCTGTAAATTGGGCTGGATTCTCTGTGCATGTAACACTTTTTAGGTAGTTGACTTTGCTTTGCACTACTGGCATTCAGAAAACAATTAATACTAATTTAATCAGCTGACCCTGGCTTCAAGAGATGAATATAGATATACGCATGGCCCATCTTTTCTCGACGCTGAACGACGATCAAGTCAGGCAGGTCATGGAAAGCAGCCATGTTGGCACGTTTAAAGACGGCGAGTCCCTCTTTGAGACAGGCGACGAAGCAAACCGCTTTTTTCTGGTGATCGGGGGACAGATCAAACTTTTTCGTGTGTCATCGAATGGCGATCAGAAGATCATAGATATCATCCAACCGGGAAATACCTTTGCGGAAGCACTCATGTTCATGGAGCATCCTATCTACCCGGTGAGTGCCGAGGCATTGGGGCCGGCCAAAGTCATTTCCTTTGATAGCAGACGCTTCCTGCAGATTCTTAGTGAATCCTTCGAGGTCTGCTTCAGAATCATGGGTACGATGAGTCAGAGACTACGTGGACTCATTAAAGAGATCGATGACCTGACTCTACAAAGTGCAACCACAAGATTGTGTGCCATGCTTCTACGCAGAATGGAGGAAGTTGGTCAGAACCATTTTACGCTGCCTGCGGCAAAAGGCGTTCTAGCTGCTCGCCTCTCAATGAAGCCGGAGACTTTCTCGAGGATCCTGCAGAACCTATCGACCAAAAAAATTCTTAAGACAAAAGGAAATGAGATAGAAGTTGTTGATTGTGATCTACTGAGATCTCTCGCTCATTTAGAATCTATCTATGGGCTCGAGCCAGAGCAGCCATGCGTGCTTAATAAAGAGTTGAAAATAGCTTTAAAATAATCAGCACGATTTGTTTCCTACCGTTAAAAAATATAATTAATCCTTTTTCGTCTGTATTCCTTATATTTAAGAGTCAGCTTATTACTACATGATTTTCTTGTAGCAAGACAGACTATCAACACTTAAGATTCTTAACTATTTCTTGTATTAATCCATGCCAATGTCAATGACATTCCTGCCAAGATACCGCCAACGGCTATGATGGATGCGAATGAAAATGTTGACAAGCCAGATAGCCCCTGCCCAACATTGCATCCCCCAGCAAATACAGCACCAACACCCATTAAGATACCCCCTGAAAGATAACATCCTACCATTGAGCCAGCAGGTGATACCCAACGCAATTTCCCGGAAAGATATGCACTGACAAATGCACCGAAAACCATTCCCGGAAGTAGGAAAAAGGCGAATTGGTTGCCCGTAATCTCTCCAGTTGATAAAAATACTGCACCACGTGAAAGAGGGCCAGCAACTGCAATGGAGGAAGGTGGTGTTTCCAAAAACTCATCCTGACCCAGAACGCCTGTTACCCACCAACTGATAACTACGCATATACCAATACCTCCACCATATAATATATATGACCAATTATTTTGATGTCTTAAGTGGAGATATATTAAGGCCATGCCTGCTAATGCCACAACTGCTGGCAGCAGATAGTAAGGCAGCTCCATCAATTTAGAGAGAGAGGCATCACCTGACTCCAGAAAAATGGCTGAAGAAGATACCCATGCCTTGACTGGATCTAAAACGCCAATCAATGTTGCCATGCCAGAAAGTGCAAATGCCAAAAGTGTGACAATTGCACCGATATTGCCTTCAGCAGAACGAATTAGTGTTCTTGATGCGCATCCACCTGACAGCATGGCACCAACACCGAAAATAAGCCCCCCAAATAATGCTCCAGCCCAGTTTAATGAGGGCCGTCTGTAGGGGGATGTACTGATATCGACCAATCCGGTCATTTCGAGAAAAAGCGTTCCCATCATTGCAACGACAATAGCAGCTACGTACGCATCCATATGCCGGTAGTCACGCATCAACTTAGAATTACTGATAGCGGATACCGCACAAAATCCTGATCGTTGAGCCAAAAGGCCGAAGATTGCACCTATGACTAATCCCCCACCTATCAACCATACTTTGAAGAACTCTTCCATGGGTATCTATCATTTTATAGTCGTCGCTACTGAGCTGGACTGACCCATATTATCTATCCATGTAATATTTATCTCTTCACCAGCCTCTCCTTTAAGTAGTCTGAAAGATAGGTATGGATTACGCGACACACCCCATCCCCAATGACACGAAAGCACAACCCTTCCTCGATGCTCGCATTTAAGCTCTCGAATAAAAAAACGCGGAATCTTAAGCCCAGTTACTTTATCTCTTCGATTTCCTGTTTCCATAGGATGATTGAGAAGCATTCGTACTTGTACATAGTCCGATTTCTTTCTTGCCAGTAGTTTATGTTTTTGAGTTGACATAACGATATCCTCAAAATGAAAACGACCTTATCAGGCACATCCCCCTGCAGTTACCTTGATCCTTTTACTTGCCCTGTAATAGGTATTATCAGTTTCGACTAATGCCACTATATTCCCTGACCCCCCCATTTTAATTCTTGTACTGATTACAGGAGAGATATCAGGGGTCATCTGATATCTGGCAATTACGGGGTTGGGATTCTTGTCTGATAAGATATAGATATATTTTGTTGATTCTAATTCACTTATTATTGTGACCGGCACAGTACTACCATCTTCCACTATTTTATCCACTTTGATTCTCACACGATCGCTGGTTTGTATCTCAGTATTTGACTGTCCAGTTATCTCACTTATTGCACTTTGAATATTATTTTTATGGAATATATGCTTTGGCCAGGCTGCATAGGTTTTTATTGAATAGAATCCGAAGCCATAAACAATTAAAGCGTTTACACTTAACATTGCACCTGACTTTAATAATTCTCTTCTCTTCATAACTCGCACCCTATCTAGGTCTATCCAATGATCATTTGTCTATATGATTATTTCGATGCAGTTTTTTATGCGTCAGATAATCTTGCTTGAGATATAGCCTGAATCCGGACAGCTTTTCTCAACCTAATTCCAATCGATTTTCGTGTTTTCAAATATATCTCTCTCAAGTTCGTCTATTATTTTGACTGAGAAAGGAATATAAAAATTCACTGTCAGTGATTCCTGATGGTTAACCATAAGAAAAACAAGTTTTTTAGAGTAGATGAATGGACCGTTGAGCCTGTGACACTTCGCCTTATTCGTAGAGGGGAAGTTGTAAAGCTTGAACCTCAGTTGATGAATGCACTCGTTGTTCTGATAGAAAAACGCGGTGGGGTTGTTACCAGAGAAAATACTTTGATTTTTCGTATTTTTACGATGCCTTATAAATCAGTTAGTTATACTACTGATACTGACCCTTCAAAGCATGACCCTTAGAGATCTTCATATGCAGTCATGGGATCGGATGCGTATGTGAATAGATAGAAATCAGCTTGCTGGCTATGTAGTCGTTGTTCAAATCAACGGTGAAGTGGTTTTTTAACAGTATATCTTGATGAGAAGAGACTCTACAAACTACCCGACTGATTTCTTACCGGTTGGCTATAACCACCCTGTAAAACCAGGTCGCCAATATCATAATAAGAAATCATACCCTCTAACCGCCCAGTTTCCCTATTTACAACAGGTAAATTTCTTTCTTGATGATACATTGTTAATAACGTTTCAATCAACGATGTTTCAGGAGCGACCGTAACCACATCTTTATCAATATAATTAGTAATAGGGTCATCCATAATACTGTCAAGTCTATCCCTAAGATCATCAAGCGTCAGAGACGAATACACTTCTGACATGACACCAATACTCTCCTGAGTTGCATTATCCGGTAGAATTATGCCTAACATACGATTAACTTTCACGACACCGAGAAAGATTCTATCATCATCAACAACAGGCAGGCTTCTATAACGTCGCCGCATAATCTTTCTAGCAGCAACTCCGATAGTATCAGAAGGGTGGATGCGAATAGGATTTGTGTCCATGAGTAATCTGGCGGTCATCCGAAAACTCTCCTGTAACCATACCCTGGTCTGAATCTGTCTTGATTATCATATATTCTAGTAAAGATGGTTTTACCTAGCGATAAGCAAATAATCAATTTTTTATGAACAAAACCCTTTTACACTACCCATAATTAAGTAGATCTAATCCATACTCAATTTGTCTAGTCCACTGAGTCATTTTTTAAGTAATGGTGCTAAAAGGTCTATTGGTAGCGGAAACACGAGAGTATGGCTCTTATCACCCGCCACTTCCGTCAAAGTCTCCAAGTAGCGTAGCTGGATTGCCTGTGACTCTTTTGACAGTGTCTTAGCGGCCTCAAGCAGCTTTTCTGCTGCTTGTAATTCTCCTTCAGCATGAATAATTTTAGCTCGTCTGGCACGCTCAGCTTCTGCCTGGCGGGCGATTGCCCGAATCATACTGTCGTCGAGGTCGACATGCTTGATTTCCACATTGGAGACTTTGATGCCCCAGGCATCTGTCTGTTGGTCAAGTATATTACGGACATCATTATTCAGACGATCACGCTCTGCCAACATTTCATCCAGCTCATGCTGCCCTAAAACAGAACGAAGGGTCGTTTGTGCCAATTGACTGGTCGCAGCCATAAAGTCCTCAACCTGGATGATGGATCGCTCAGGATCGATTACTCTGAAATAGACGACTGCGTTGACTTTGACAGAGACATTATCGCGGGAAATTACATCTTGAGTGGGCACATCCAAAACAATGATCCTGAGATCAACACGGACCATCTGCTGTATCACGGGAATAATGATAATCAACCCAGGACCTTTCACTTTCCAAAAGCGGCCAAGCATGAAGACTACACCACGCTCATACTCGCGCAGGATTCTAAGTGCAGATGCCAAAAAAGCCGCAATGAATAACACAACTATTGCGTAGACATAGACAGTCATAACTGCTCCTCCTCATTGTCAACCGGAATGACATCAAGTGTCAGTCCATCCCTGCCGATAATTCGCACCCGTTGGTCTCTGGATAGTGGTTTGTCGGAACGAGCCTCCCAGATCTCCCCGTGCACCGTCACCTTGCCATGGCCTGAGAAATCATCTAGCACAACGCCTTCGCTACTCACTAACTCCTCACGTCCGCTGACAATTGGTCTACGACGCGATTCTAACGCCATACCCACAACGAAAACCATAAGGAAGCCACTGCTGATTGCGACCGTAAGAATCAATGGCACAGAGATTCCATACCCCGCCTGATCGGTATCGATAAGGATCAGAGAACCGATAGTAAAGGAAATGACACCACCAACCCCCAATGCCCCGAAACTGGGCATAAAGGCCTCAGCTATCATCAACGTCAGCCCAAGCAGGATCAAAGCGACACCAGCATAATTGATCGGTAGAATTTGAAAGGCATAAAGCGCCAATAACAATGAGATAGCGCCTACAGTTCCCGGTACTATCGAGCCTGGATTGGCGAACTCGTAGATCAAACCGTAGATCCCGATCAACATGAGGATGTAGGCCAAATTGGGATTACTTACGATGGAGAGGATCTTGTTCTGCCAGTCTGGTAATATCTGTTCGATGACCACTCCATCCGTTTTCAACTCTCGCTTCCCCTGTGGCAGTGTCACCTGACGACCGTTTAGCTCTTTGAGCAGAGATGTCAAACTGTCAGCAGTCAGATCAATCACTCCCATCTCCAGTGCCTGTTCGGATGAGAGGCTGGCGGAGTCCCGAACCGCCTTCTCTGCCCACTCCTCGTTTCGACCTCGAAGCTTCGCCAAGCCTGTGATATAGGCAGATGCATCATTTATCAGCTTGCTTTCCTTAATGTTGCCGGGCGACTGCTCCTTACCTGTCTTTGAATCTTCAGATTGAGTTCCTGGTTCTGATGGCTTCGACGCTCCTCCAATTCCTACAGGTGTCGCTGCACCCAAGTTTGTTGCGGGCGCCATCGCCGCTACATGACTGGCATAAAGAAGATAAGTGCCTGCGCTGGCCGCCCGCGCACCACTCGGCGCCACATAACCGACTATAGGTACTTCTGAAGCGAGTATAAGCTTGATCATATCTCGCATCGAGCTGTCCAACCCGCCTGGAGTATCCATACGCAGGATCACCAATTCGGCATTTGCCGCTACTGCTTTTTCAAGAGACCTGTCGAAATAATCAGCGGTGGCAGGACCTATTGGACCGTCGATGTCCAACAAAAACACTTTACGTTCAGGATTTTGCGCGAACAATAAACCTGATATGCATACAAGTAGTATGGGATAACAAATCAGAGTGATAAACCTTCGGTGCACAAGCGTACTCCTTCAGTTTCTACTTTCATTGTAGCCTGCCACTGGAGTTCAGGCATAGCCGTTCTACCTAGTAGTAGACTGCATTATCTGTAGTGAATTCCCTCTTTTACGTTAACTGCAGAGTTGAGTGAAATGGAAATAAAAAAAGGAAGCACCGGCCCAACATTGAGCCGGTGCTTTTCTCTAAAGGATCGAATCTGCTTAGTGCTGATCAAATAATACGATTACTGACTATGCCATTCGAACCTCTATCTTGCGTGGCTGATACTGTTCCCTTTTGGGAATTCTCAGTGTCAGAACACCGTCTTTGAGACTGGCATCCACCTTATCCACGTCCAGCTCGCTGTTCAGCGTGAAACTACGCTGATAACGTATTGTTCCAAGCTCGATCTCTGAATAACGTGTCTGTACTTCAGCCGGTTCAGCGATCACTGAACTACCGTCAATGCTAAGCCTATCTTGTTCGACTCTAATATCGAGGCGCTCTCGTGAGACACCAGGCATATCTGCCTGTAGAGTGATACCGCTTTTATCCTCGAAGATATCCGCTGCAGGACGACGAATCCACTCTTTAGCCATATCTCTTTTATCGCTCATTGCTCTATTCTCCCACCGGTGATTTGACTTCTATCTGACGAGGCTTAGCCGACTCTCTCCGCTGTATGGTGATGTGGAGTACACCGTTCTCATAGGCGGCATCGACCTTCTCTGAGTCCGCATCTTCCGGCAAATTGACCGCGCGATGAAACTCACCGCCAAAGCGCTCTTTGCGAGAATACTCAACGCCCTTTTCCATCCCTGCATCTCTTTCGCCTTTTACGGTCAACAGATTCTTATGCAGCGTGATACTCAGGCGCTTCGGATCAACCCCAGGGATAAACATATCGACATCGATCCGGCCCTCAGTTACGGCCACATTAACGGGTGGATAGGTCGTGCTGAATCTGGCGCTGCTTGCCTGACCGAATACCTGGTCCATTTCGCGCTCAAGACGTCTAAACCGGTCAAACAAACCGGCTTCGAAATTGTTTATGTTCGTGAACATTTGACTACCTCCAGTCCAGTGTCAATCAGACGCAAAATTGCTGTTGATATTTAGATAGGGACAACCGCCGAGCTTTTCAAGTGATGCATATGTTTGGATTCTTACACCCCCAATCTTGCCCTTGGGTTGAATCCCAATTCACTTTGCATGCGACGATAAAGCGCCTTGGCCTGATCTGTGTCGCTGGGTGGCAATACGATTTCCAACTGCACGTAGAGATCACCAGGCTCAAGGCCAGGGATTCCACGACCTCTAAGCCTCAGCTTTCTTCCCGAGCGGGATCCGGCAGGGATTTTCAGGTCAATAGTGCCTGTCGGAGTTGGGGTTTTTACCTTCGCGCCCAGTGCTGCCTCCCATGGAGCAACGGGCAGAGTGAGGGTTAGATCACGCCCGTCAACTCTGTAAAGCGGATGGGTTTTGAACTCGACTTCCAGATAGAGGTCGCCTGATCTGCCACTGCCTAGACCAGACGAGCCCTGTCCAGCAAGCCGTATCTTCTGTCCCTGTCTGACGCCTTTTGGTATACGCACATTCAGGTCTCGCTCCCGCGTGATCAGACGCCCTTGCAGGTCAAAGTCGGGCACACGCAGATTGAGGTTGCGGCTGGCACCGTGGAAGGCATCCTCCAGGTCGATTAATATTTTTGCGTGGCGATCCTCTCCCTGGGCATGAAACTCTGCTCCTGCGGCACCTCCGGAAGTGCCGAACCCCGCGCCGAAGAGGCTCTCGAAGAAGTCGCTGAAACTGGAATCACCAGCCCCGGTAAAACCACCGCGAAATTCAAAGTTGGCGTCCCAATCCGGTGGCGGACGGAATTCCTGACCTGCCTTCCAGTTCATGCCGAGTTGGTCATAGGCAGCCCTTTTATCCGGGTCCTTCAGAACCTCGTAAGCCTCGCCCACTTCCTTGAAACGCCTCTCTGCATCGGCTTCCCGGCTTACGTCCGGATGGTATTTTCTAGCCTGTTTTCTATAAGCGCGTTTAATCTCATCCTGTGCGGCATCTCTCTTTACACCGATGACCTTATAGTAGTCTTTGAACTCCATAGGATTACCCTGATAAAAACAGAAAAGTACGGAATCTATATGGGTAAAATGGGGATGGAAATGCCGTTTTTCCAGTGATGTTTCAGTCGTTATTGTTTTATTGACTCGATGGGGAAATCGATCTCGGGCCTGTCATTCCACTTGTATAATTATCCTCTCCGAGATCAATGGAGGCTCATGAGGTTCATGATCCTCATCTCCTAATAACAACTGCAGAGTATGTCTGCCGGGTAAAAGCTCCAGCCGAGTCTCGGCTTCACCCCGGTCAAAATGTATATGGAACGCATCTCTAGGTATGGGTTCGTCAAGGGCGGGTAAACGATCCAGGTCGACCAGCAGATGAAAATGACCTGCATAATGACGAATCTTGTCGGTTGTGCCGGCGGGTGTAATCCCGAAGCCTTCGATTCCGAACTTGATATGCACCGGACTTACAACAGTATCTCCATTCTTCAGTCCGATAAAAAATACCTTGGCTCCATCAGGCGGAGTGTGAGCCGAAGCGACAGCAGATCCAATAACAAAGATTAGTAACAATATCCATTTCATCCTGACAGGCATGGCTCATACCTCTCTTCTCTCAAATAGAGTAAGTTTATTGTTGGGTCTACAAACACTCGTGACTGTACAGTGTATGGTGAAATCCTGTATCTATGGCTGTTTAATTGACGATCGTTCGTGACTATAGGTCGCGAAGTTATAAGAAGACCTTGAGTAAGTGCATATTTATAACTTGCGATACGCTTTTCCCGCCGTGCATTCATCATTTCGTCTTCATCGCATCATTCATAGAGTGCATATTACGTGTCTGCCAGATTTTATAGACCTCATCACTCCATTGTGACTGAATCCATGCGAGAATATCGTCTATCTGCTGATCATCCAATTGATCTGCAAAACCTGGCATCCAACCACCTAGTGGAATCCCCCCCCTTTTTACCGTACGTCTTAAGACATCCAGTGAATGATGCCAAGTATGGGCGGTACCATTTAGTGGAGGTGGCGGATATCTTCCTTGTTCATCGGGTATATTCCAGTTGATGGTGCCAGAGGAGTCAGCCTGATGACACTTTGCACAATGGGTAAGGTAGAGCGTTTCACCTCTGAGCAGTTGTTCGTCCCTGTACCATCGAGCCTTGGAAAGAGCTGGTCCTGGTTCTGCTTTTTTAACAGAATTTAGTAGTTTATCTTGTTCAATCGAATCGCCACATGCAGAAAGAATAATCAGCATCAAGAGGCAACATAAAGATAGATGTTGAGTCTTCACTGTAACGGTATCCTCAATAGCCATTTTTCATTCCCGACAAGCCGGGATCTTTTTACAAACCGTATCCTGTCAAATGATTTATATCAGCCACCTGGAGGTTCGGTTAAGTTAAACAGCAATTCATCGGATCAGAAATCAGTTTCTTCCTTGCCATACATACAGGACGAGGTTCGATATGGATAAATATCCTGCGATCGGAACCACTACTGTGATGACAGAAGCCAATCAACGATCGCAACGCCGAATAAACCTAAAATGATTTACTAGCTAATTGGAGGACGATAAATGGATGAATGGATTAACGAAAGCTGAAGATGGAATGTCTGGTAAAGCGTAGTGTCACTGATAAATGGTAAAGAAAAATCGTGCATAGAGGTTGGAATAGTCGTCACGATTGAACAATTGTATGCATCGCAGAGTTTCTGCTCTAAGCAAATCGCATAAGTGCAGTCATTACAATAGGACTTTTCCACTGTATCGAGTCCATGATAGTGGATAACTGCAATACCATCTGACAGGCTCATCGAATGTTGCTGAGTAAATGATCCACTGAACTCTGCGACACTGCCTTTGAAGGGAGTAATCAGTATCGTGAACACCAACAAAATAACTACTATTCTGTGGGCTTTCGGTTCCATTTCAACTCAATGCAATCTGAATTGCCTTAATACGAAATCTCAACTCTTCAGAAAGGCATCCAATATAATGGTTCCTTATTTGTGTGGGTGGAAATCATCACTATTTCATTACATGACTCGTAAACATGTCCAGCAAATTGACCTTGCATTAGCGGCACCAGAAAAAAACCATGTGAATGCATAAGCGCATTAAGTTAACCAACCACATTAGAATATTGTTATTATGTGCTGTTTATTAAATATTTTTTGATATTTTACAAAACTGATCATAACAATAATACGCAGTGATTTCGTTATCATCTTTTCTCATATCTCTTGCTACACTGGTTACGTCCTGACGTGCATGGCATGTTCATGGCACCCTGATACCAGGTATTGAAGCTGCAGCATGGATAGCCTTATAAGCAGATAGAACGAATCGGGAATCCTGATCCTGGTCATGGTTTCTCCGTTGTGTTCATTCGATACTGTATAAGACCACAAGGTCGAAGTGGTTACACCTGGATCAGTGTGTCAGTGACCTGAGGTTTTTAGTCTGCCGTTCGGCCAATTCGCGCGTTCGAGAGAACTTACCGCCACTTGGCGGTATTTTTTGAATCTTACAAGGGATTTTAATTACTATGGCTACAAAAACAGATCGACTTTTTGGCGGAGACGCTGAGCTTGAAGCACGATTCAAGCACCTTATCTCCTTCTCATCAGATAAAAGAACCATGCTTGTCCATATGACCAACCAGTGTAACTTACGCTGTCAGGATTGTTGGTTTTATCTGGAGAAATTCGACGAAAAAAATCAAGAGGTTAGGGAGATCGAGCGTTGGCGAGCTTTTGCCAGGCACGAGGCAGAACGGGGCACCACAGTTGGTCTGCTGATTGGCGGCGAGCCCACACTACACCCAGAAAGGATTGCTGCCATACGCGCCGAGATACCCTATATCACCATCTCCTCCAATGGTGAGATCCCCCTCTCCCGAGCCGACTTCCCTGATACCACAGTTGCGCTGACACTGTTTGGCGGATACCAGACTGATGACAAGCTTCGTGCGATCCGCTCGAACGGAAAACGCTTCTCCGGCCTGTTTCAACACGTACTGGAAAACTATCGATACGACCCACGGGCAGGATTCGTCTATGCCGTCTCTTTTGATGCCATCGATGAAATTGAGGAGACGGTCAAGCGCATACAGGACAATGGTTTACGGGTACTGTTTAACTTCTACCGTGATTTCACCAATCATGAAGTGGAAACAGAGGACCAGGAGATGGCATTGCTGGAGAGAACCTTGGAGGTCAAACAGAAATATCCAGATGTTATCAGCACCACGCCGTATATGCTGGAGACGATGTTTGTTGGCAGAACCCACTGGGGTAAATTCGGTTATGACAGCTGCCCCTCAATCAGTTGCGACTTCGAGGGCGCAAAAGACCGTCTATCAAACGGACGCCCCACACTCCCGGGCTTCAACGCCTATACCGCAAGTCACGATGTGACTCTCTGTTGCACCGGCGGCGATTGCAACACCTGTCGAGACTCTCAGGCTATCTCATCCTGGATTATCAGTAATATGCGTAAGTACATGAAGAGTCCCGCACACATGAGAAATTGGGTTGAGGCTGCTGAGTCTTATTGGTCTCAATTTATCTGGGCACCCTGGCATCCACATTTCAACCACACGACAGAAAAAGAAGAGAAGGTAGAACAGATCCGATATGCCTAATCTTTCTCCCATGAAGGTCTCGTTTAAGTCCAGGGACGGATTTCCCCTTCATGGAGAATGGCATCCTGCCGAACACCAAGGTGCTAGCCGTAAAATCGCCATTATCTCTCCGGGTATGGGGGTACCTGCCCGGTTTTATCGCCCCTTTGCCCGCTTTTTGGCGAAATCTCAGATAGAGGTTCTGATTTTCGACTTTCGGGGCATCGGCTGGTCTGCCGTCGAAGATCTGAAACAATTACGCGCGGATGCCACAATGTGGGGCAGCCTTGATCTTGCTGCCGCGATCGATTTTGCGAAACTACAGGCTCCCGACAGTACATTGGTAGGGATCGGGCATAGCTTCGGTGGTAGCATCTTTGGGTTCACGGAGAACATCCGATACCTGCAAAAACTTGTCCATGTCTGCAGTCAATCAGGTTTTTACGGGCTCTTTAGCTGGAAAGTCAGACTCTATCATCTTTTCAATATCTATCTCTCAATGCCGATTCTGACCCGCTGGCTTGGATACTATCCTGCGCACTGGCTGACAAAATCAGAAGCATTGCCTGCAGGTTTTGTCGCCGAGTGGGCTGCCTGGTGCCAACGTCCCGATTACTTTATGGACAGTCGTTTCAATATACGTGAGAAGGGCTATCATGGCGACTATACGGCCCCGCTCCTCTCACTCAGTTTCAGTGACGATAGCTTCGCAACTCGAAACAGCGTGGATAGAATGGCATCCTTCTACTCCAACAGCCAGATCGAAAGACGACATCTCTCACCATCTGAAGTCAATGCACAACATCTGGGACACTTCGAAGTCTTCAGGCCTTCAAATGGAAGGATTGTCTGGAAAATGATTGCTGAGTGGATTCAATCGCCTTGAATTGGCTATAGACTCTTTGTTTTGTTGTAGCTATAGAGCTTCATGACCTTGACAACCTCAGTGAAATCCTCTCGAAGCTCACGCAACAATTGATGACCACCTTCTTTGAGCTCTTCAGGTGTCGAGTTATTGATCTTTTGAGCAGTATAGGCGAGCCTGGTTGCACCGATATTTCCAGCCGCACCTTTAACGCCATGTGCTTCATCGATCAACTTTTGATATCGCTCTCCTCTGAGTGAGAAGTGCATGCTGTTGATTAAGTTATCAGTATCGAATTTGAAATGTTCGATCAGTTTATCAACGAATTCGGGACTATTGCCAAGATCACACAGTTGATCCAGTACTTTGTAATTGATAACTTCGTCAGGCGAAGCGGCAACAACATCAGTATTGACAACCTCCTCCTGTACTTCGCTCTCCTCGTCAATACCAATCAACTGCTCAATGGTATCCAACAATAGAGGCATATCGATAGGTTTCGTCAAATAAGCCTCAACATCGGCGGCATCACACTGCATTTTTGCATCCATCGTGGCATTGGCCGTTAATACGATAAATGGTGTCAGATTATTTATGCCGTCACCCAGTTTCGTCACGTTCACCACATCGATGCCGGTCATTTCCGGCATCTGCATATCAACGATTGCCAGGTCGAACTCCTCTTCTTCCAGGCAATCCAGGGCCTGCTTTCCATCCTGCGCAGTCACCACGTTGTAGCCTGTTCTCTCCAAAACTTCACGCAAGACATAACGGTTGACCTCAATATCCTCAGCTACCAATATCCGCTGGTGCTTCTTTTTGTGTTGTGTCTTCCATCTCGACAACATCTCCGAAGTCTCGCTTACAGCATCGTCAGCTAGCACTGTGTGTATTGCGTTATAAAATTGCTTCTTGTTCTTGATATCGGTAACAAAAGCATCAACATCCATGCTGTAGTATTCTGAGGGGATATCATCACGTTCCGTTGCGAGTATGGTCTTCAGTTCATGGATTGTCGACGCTTTCATGCGCTGGCAGAAATCGTGAGGATGTTCTTTAAAACTTGTCTCATCAATAATGATGAGCGGAGAGACCTCCTCTCCTGAAAGATGCATGACGTAGGAGAGCGCATCCCTTTCGTCAAGAAGCTGCAGATTAGAAATTCCCCAAAGGGAAAGATATTGGCTCACAGTCTGTTCGAACCCTGCCCGACTGGTAATGGTTATTGCCGAACGGCCTTCATAGCGTGTAAAGGTTTCTTCGGGTTCAGTCTCCAGCTCCAGGTCAAAGTAGAAGCGACTCCCCTTCCCCTCAACGCTTTCTGCATAAATCTCACCATTCATAAGCTTAATGAGATCGCTGGATATAGCAGTACCAAGACCGGTACCACCAATCTTCCTTGTATGGGAATCATCGACCTGCGAGAAGCGGTCAAATATAGTCGGCAACTTCTCCTCGGGAATGCCCATCCCGGTATCAATAACCTCGAATCTCAAACTTACAGATGTCCCCTTGTTCTCCAGCAGATTCACTCTAAGTTCAATATATCCTTCATCTGTAAACTTGATGGCATTGCTGACGAGGTTCATGAGTACCTGTTTCAATCGCACCTGATCGCCATCAAGCTTGAAGGGAATGTCCGGAGAAACATGTGTATGGAATCTTAGATTTTTCTTTTCGGCAACAGTCCTATAGGTCTTCGAAACAAAAGAGACTACCGCATGCAGGTCAAATGTTTTCTTCTCAATTGTCAGACAGCCGGCCTCAATCTTCGAAAAGTCCAGGATGTCATTGAGAATACTCAGCAGATGCTTGGAGGATTTCTCGATGGTACTGATCTTCTTTATCGTCGCAGGGCTGTGCGTCTCTGTCAGCATTAGCTCGCTGACGCCGATAACACCTGTCAGCGGAGTTCTGATCTCATGGCTCATATTCGCCAGGAAACGCGATTTTGCCTCGTTGGCCATCAGAGCCTCTTGTTTTGCAGTAACCAATTTCCTCAAGAGGTGAGAAACAAAAACTGGAATAACGATGTTGGTTATCAGAAGGCTGTAACTCAAAAACTGATGCGCTGTCCAAAAAGTTGCCGTTTCAATGACGAACAGAAACCCCAGGTTCGACAACAGTGTGGCCATATAGAGGTATTGCACACCAAAGCGGACACCGTACCCCACGGTAATCAACAGCATAATAGTGTAGAGAGGAGTACCGTATTCGCCCAGGCTGTATAGGCCATAAAAGACAATGGCGTTATCTCCAAAGAGCGAAATCGATCTCCTTACAACCGATCCCTTTTTAAAGAAGATGAAGCTTCCGATTATCAGAAGGGAAAATACCGAATAGCTGCTCGAGGCGATCAGTGGGAAAAACTGTTCATATCCCAGCTCTGGAACCAGTAGCTGCAGAGAAAAAATGTATGCGGTGAATAGCAGGATAAAGATGACCCTGACGATTCCCTGCTCAAATTCCTGCTGAGCATCGGAGGTCAGTCCTTTAAACAATCGAGTACTGTCTAGAGTCTTCATCAACGAAGTAACGGTCCTGGCAGTCATCTCTACTTACCTATATTCCTTTTGGGACTACTTTAAATCCTGCTTTATTCTCTATAGAGATTTTCTTTGGGCCTAAGTACTTCTTACTTCGACATTTTACTCAAAATCTTTAGTAGAGAATGTAAAATCTCTTATGATTCTAACATATATCTAACTATCTTATTGTAATCACACAGGTTATTGAGTCCTCATCACTGCTGGGCACCTGACATCCGAGGCTTCGATTCAGGTTTTTACACCCCTCATGGTATCCAGTCATTCAAAATAATTCCCTATGGCTCCAAGATATGGAGTGTAAGATCAGCCCCTTGGGAATATCGTTCAACTCTCCACTTCAGGCGAACTACCCCCCTGCAAAAACGACGAGTTGGAGAACCACCCCCTCCTTCCAGGCAGTTGACGGCAAGCGATTTCGATAATCCCGGGATTGTCATAATGCGTTAACATCCTGCATGCAGTATATTCGTTGCGCTATCTGAAGTGCTGTAAGCCGAATCCATGTAAATTTGGCACATCACGATTACTTGATCAGGACTCTTAATGACAGCTCGCATAGGTATCAACGGTTTCGGAAGGATGGGTCGGCTTAGCCTGAGAGCAGGATGGGCGAAAGCACCTCTTCAATTCAAAAAAATCAATGAGATAGCGGGTGATGCGACCTGCGCCGCCCATCTGCTTCAGTTTGATTCTGTACACGGGGAATGGACGCATCAGTGTGACGCTCAGAACGGCGGGATCACTATTGATGGAGAAAACCTGACATTTTCGTCTTACGAAGGGATCGATCAAAACGATTGGTCGGGATGCGATATCGTCCTGGAAGCGACAGGCATCCACCATAAAAAACCGCAGCGCTTACAAGCATACTTCGATCAGGGTGTAAAAAAGGTTATTGTAGCTGCCCCTACTGAAGGCGCATTGAATATAGTCTACGGCATCAATGACGATCAGTACGATAAGGAGAAACATCATCTGCTGACCGCCGCCTCCTGCACAACCAACTGTCTGGCCCCGGTTGTTAAAGTTATGCACGAAAATATAGGAATCGTGCACGGCTCGATGACAACGATTCATGACATCACGAATACGCAGACTATCGTCGATAAGGGTCACAAGGATCTTCGCAGGGCTCGTGCCTGTGGCCAATCACTGATTCCCACCACTACCGGATCAGCGAAGGCCATCACGAAGATATTCCCTGAGTTGGAAGGAAAACTGAACGGCCACGCGGTCCGCGTTCCCCTATTGAACGGTTCTCTGACCGATTTTGTCTTTGAAGCCAGCAGACCTGTGACTGCGGATGAAATAAACGGATATTTTAAGTCTGCAGCAGAAGGAGAGCTGAAAAGTATTCTCGGTTATGAGGAGCGTCCTCTGGTTTCGGTCGATTACGTGAATGATCCCCGCTCATCCATTATCGATGCACCCTCCACCCTCGTGGTCAACCAGACTCAAGTGAAGATCTATGCTTGGTATGATAACGAGTGGGGTTATGTAAACCGGCTGATCGACCTGACTGTTAAAGTGGCCGAGCCCCTTTAACCGTGGAGACCGGACTGCGCAACTACCTGGTAGTCACAGGCGGCTATTGGGCTTTTACAATCACCGATGGCGCTATCCGTATGTTGGTAGTGCTCTATTTCCATCTGTTAGGCTACTCCCCTTTTCAGGTGGCCATGCTGTTTCTTTTCTATGAATTCTTCGGCATTGTCACCAATTTAGTTGGTGGTTGGCTCGGTGCCCGTATCGGACTCAATCGCACCATGCATATCGGCATGGGCCTTCAGGTTGTCGCTCTCTCAGCACTTGCCGTACCGGATCCCTGGCTATCGGTTCCTTACGTCATGGCGGCACAGGCGCTTTCAGGTATCGCGAAGGATCTCAACAAGATGTCTGCCAAAGCCTCAGTGAAAACCATGGTCAGCGAAGGCAGTTCATCAAAATTGTTTCGCTGGGTGGCTATGCTGACTGGGTCGAAGAATGCGCTTAAGGGATTCGGTTTCTTTGCCGGCGCTGCACTCTTGGAATGGCTGGGGTTTCGTGGGGCGCTGACGGTACTGGCGGGAATGTTAGTCGTCGTATTGGTTATCACCGCCCTCCTCTTGCCTTCCGGTTTGGGTAAGATGAAATCCAAGCCCAAATTCACCCAGGTCTTCTCGCGTATTTCTGCGATTAACTGGCTATCGGCTGCCCGTTTTTTTCTATTCGGATCACGGGATGTCTGGTTTGTGGTCGGCTTGCCAGTCTTCCTCTATGAAGTGTTGTCCTGGTCATTTACAGAAGTCGGCGGCTTTATGGCTATCTGGGTTATCGGTTACGGCATTGTGCAGGCTTTTGCCCCCAGATTGATTAGACAGAGTCATCATGGAAAGGGGCCTGGTGGAGATACCGCTAGAAATTGGGCTTTCACCCTGGCCATCTTTCCCGCTGTCATCGCATTCGGACTAGAATACGGCTGGCCCGCGGATAGCGTCGTGACACTGGGTTTAATTCTCTTTGGGGTCGTGTTTGCCATCAATTCGGCGATCCACTCATATCTGATTCTGGCTTATTCCGACCACGAGAAAGTTGCCATGAATGTCGGATTCTACTACATGGCCAACGCAGGGGGCCGGCTTACGGGAACCCTGCTTTCAGGATTGATCTATCAGAGTTATGGTCTTCAGGGATGCCTCTGGTGGTCAGTCGGTTTTGTGCTTATTGCAGCCCTTATCTCGACTGGACTTCCCACTGTCAAATTCCCCTCTGAGAATACCGTTACGTCTGACTCATGAGGGTCAATTAAGTAGACTATCCAATTAAGGGAGGCCTTCCGCATTATGAAACTCGGCCTCTTCCAACAACACCTTATAGAGATAACCCGCCCCAAGGTCGATGTCCTTCCTTATCACACCATGCACAATTACAACATCACCGAGTGAAACCTGTTGTTGGGAAGTTGCAATCAACTTGTTATCCGGCTGAGCACCGGTTCCATCTGACAGTGTAATCCAGTTTTTACCCATGATATTGGGACTGACTTTAATCACCTTGGCCCGCAGCCTGACCGGCTGGTCATTGAATGACTCATCACTATTTAGGATCTCAGCCACTGTCATTCCGTCTGGTAGTGACTGAATCTCACTAGGCAGAGGTGTCTGGACTGATGTGGCTGCTTTCGGCGCGTAAGCGGATGTCTCATCGCGTTCTTCAGCAACCACTGGTTTTCCATCGGGACCGACTTTGTAGGCACGTTGTACAAATATTATCGATGTGAATTTTCTATCCAGTGACTTGCTGTAAAAGTCCCGCATTTCCATACCGCCAACGTAGGTGACTCTATCCCCGTCGTTTGCCTCTAAGTGACTGGTGGCCAACCAAATATCCGGTTCGGTGAGCCTCAGATAGGTATAATTTCCCACGTTTATCGACTCTGCGATGACACCGGTTCCTGAACCTGGGTCTTTCGCCCAAAGTGATCCAGCGGTGAGCACGAGAAAAAGCGGTATCAGTCTTAATGAAATCATAATAAAACTCTCTCGTTTTTTGGATAAGCCGGTTGGGCAACATGTCGGCACTAGCCCGATTCATCTCCTGAACAAACGATAAAACCGTTACAGTCCAGGCTGACAATGGCTAACTAAATAGAATCGGGCTATACCTTTGATCGGATGAAACGTATGATTCAAAGAACAAGTTCCATGCTAAGTTTTTGTTGTTTACGACTTAGCCACCATACACCAAAATGTATGGCATCGGCATATTCAATATAAATATATCTCTCATTTCGTGTAAGAAGGGAGGAGTGAAAGTGTTTCTTCATTTGGCAAAGTACTACCCTCATCTAAGCTCTGAATTTGGCATCAAACTGGCCTGTCTGTTCACTATCAGTGCATTCATCACGCTCTCTACAGGTTGCGCCACCAATGGCATGAGTAGTGAAGACGAAGCCTTGGCGCTGGAAAAATATGTCTGGCCAGCGCCTCCTGAAAAGCCGCGTATCCGTTATCTTGGCAGCCTCAAGTCATCTGATTCTGTCGGAGGACCGAGGAAGCTCACCTTCAAGGAGAGGCTGCTTGGCAAGAAAGAGGAAGAACGCTTGGCTCTGACCAAGCCTTATGGTGTACATAGTGACGCGAAAGGACGGATATACGTTGCCGATACGGGTATTTCCGGACTGGTTGTTTTCGATCTTGATGAAAAGAACATGAGCTATTGGGGCACCAGTGGGCCGGGAGCACTGACAAAACCCACAGGTGTGACAAGCGATAGCACCGGAAACGTCTACGTCAGTGATGTAGTCGGCTCACGCATTGTCGTCTTTGACCGTGAGGGTAAATTCATCAACGCTTATGGAGGAAAGGAGATTCTTAAATCGCCCGTCGGTCTTGCATATAACAACAACACGCAAAAACTCTATGTTGTCGATTCAAAAAATCACCAGATTTTCGTCTTCGACAGTGAAGGCAAAGTGGATTTTAAAATTGGAGAGCGTGGCGGCGATCTCGGACAGTTCAATTTTCCGACCAATATCGCAATGGATAGCGAGGGCCGTCTCTTTGTCGCTGATACGATGAACTTTCGTGTTCAGATACTTGAGCAAGACGGCACCCCAGTCAAGGCATTCGGTAAAGCTGGCGATGGCCGTGGCGATTTCAGTCGACTAAAAGGTATCAGTGTCGATAGTGAAGGGCATATTTATACAGTCGATGCGGCCTTTAACAATGTGCAGATATTCAACCAACAAGGCCAGCTGCTGTTGACATTGGGCAGATCAGGTACTGAACCGGGAGGCTTCTATCTTCCAGCCGGTGCACATGTCGACAGTAACAATCGTTTATACGTTGCTGATCAACTCAACCTCCGAATACAGATGTTCCAGTATCTGATAGAGTCTGAATCACAGTAATGCGTTGTGATCCCGGCTTAAGCAGATGTTAATTTTTCAAATCAAAAAACGCAGTAAAAATCTAGGTTACATATTCTGGTTAACTCTGTATCAACTCAGGAAAATAATAAATCCGAGTTAGTCGACAATTCATTCCCAAGAATCATTGACGATCGTGATGAGCTGTCTTAATATTCCATACAAGGCATGGGATTTTTATCCCAATTCTTAAGCAAACCTTAAGAAATGTCTTAGTGAACTGCCAAGCCTCAATAAAGGCAGTCCTGTCTCTTAGCAGTAAGAAGTAATAATAAAACGCGGCTTATAGCACCTACATGGAGTTGTGCTTCCTTCCATCTGTACCTGGAGGATCGGAATGAAAAAAACAGCTATCCTAGGTCTGCTCGCTATCGTGCTCGGCTCTTACGGCTCAGTCACGATGGCTGTGGACGATGTAACCAATACTGATCACAACCTGAGCAATCGCACCAACGCTTTGACAGCAGCCGGCAACACACAGATCTGTATCTACTGTCATACCCCGCATAATGCAAGTGTCGACAATACAACTGCCTTGTGGAACCGTGCGGATATCAGCACCACCAACTATACGATGTATAGCAGCCCGACCCTTGACATGACTGTCGCAGCAGGCCCCGCAGGCGTATCTTTAGCCTGTTTGAGTTGTCATGATGGGGGACTCGCTACAGACTCTTTACTCAATAATCCAGTAGCAAACGGTACCGATTTTCTTGGCAATAGCCTGGGTACTGATCTGTCAAACGACCATCCGGTCTCTCTGACTTACGACGCCACACAGGATCCTACAGGTTTCCACGCCGCAGTTAACAATCAGGTTAATGGTTTACAGTTGTTCGGTGCTACAGGCGACCAGGTCGAATGTGGTACTTGTCACTCTGTACACGACGACACTAACGGCTCCTTTCTGCGTATGAGTAATGCTGGCAGTGCCTTGTGTCTGGCCTGTCACGTTAAATAATCTCGTATACACCATATGTTTGTGCGGGTGGATAATCAACGCATTGGCACCAGGGTGATGCGAGTCACTCTGGTGCTCCTCTGCATC
>JAHXIO010000025.1 GCA_025655595.1 Candidatus Thiodiazotropha sp. (ex Monitilora ramsayi) | reverse complement strand
ACCTGGCACTCCCGCATGCCCATCGTGGTGGAGTCGGTCTCGCAGGAGAAGTTCGCCGCCTGGGTCGACGGCCAGAAGGCGATCAAGGTGGCTGCCGCCGCCGAGGCCAGCGCCGACAAGACCTGGAGCATGGATGAGCTGATGACCAAAGGGCAATCGCTCTACGAGACCAAGTGTGCAGCATGCCACCAGGTCACCGGTCTGGGCCTGCCCCCCGCCTTCCCGCCCCTGAAGGACTCCGTCATGGCAAAAGGAGCCATCGCGGACCATCTGAACATCGTCATCAATGGCAAAGAGGGCACCGCCATGCAGCCCTGGGGTTCGTTGAACGACCTGGAGATCGCCGCGATCGTGACCTACGAACGCAATGCCTGGGATAACAACACGGGTGATGTCGTGCAGCCTGCAGACGTCAAACAGGCCAGATAGAGGAGAGTTGAAATGAGCACTACCACCATGACTCACGATGAGGCCCATCACCACGAAGCACCGAAAGGATGGCGTCGCTGGCTCTTCAGCACCAATCACAAGGATATCGGCACCCTCTATCTGCTGTTCGCCCTGACCATGCTCTTCCTGGGCGGGGCCAGCGCCATGCTGATCCGCCTGGAGCTGTTCCAGCCCGGCATCCAGCTGCTCGACCCCGACCTCTATAACAACCTGGTGACCAACCACGCCCTGATCATGATCTTCGGCGCGGTGATGCCCGCCGCCGCGGGCCTGGCCAACTGGATGATCCCGATGATGATCGGCGCGCCGGACATGGCCCTGCCGCGCATGAACAACCTCAGCTTCTGGGTCCTGCCGGCGGCGGCGACCATGCTGATCCTCTCTTTCGTGGTCCCCTTCTTCCCCGGCGGCGGCACCCAGATCAACACCGGTTGGACCCTCTACCCGCCCCTCTCGGTGCAGGTCGGCATGTCGATGGATTTCCTCATCTTCGCCATCCACCTGCTGGGCATCTCTTCGGTGCTGGCATCCATTAACATCATCGTCACCCTGCTCAACATGCGCGCACCCGGCATGACCCTGCTGAAGATGCCCATGTTCTGCTGGACCTGGCTGGTTACCGCCTTCCTGTTGATTCTGGTAGTTCCGGTACTGGCCGGCGGCGTCACCATGCTGCTCTTCGACCGCCATTTCGGCACCAGCTTCTTCGATGCGGCGGGTGGCGGCGACCCGGTGCTCTTCCAGCACCTGTTCTGGTTCTTCGGTCACCCGGAGGTCTATATCCTGCTGCTCCCCTCCATCGGGGTACTCTCCCACGTGATACCGGCCTTCTCCCGCAAGCCCCTGTTCGGCTACAACTCCATGGTTGGCGCCATGCTCGCAGTGGCCACCATCGGAATGGTGGTCTGGGCCCATCACCAGTACACCGTCGGCATGTCCCTGGGAGCGGTGACCTATTTCATGATCGGCACCATCCTGATCTCGATACCGGTGGGGCTGATGATCTTCAACTTCATTGCCACCATGTGGCGCGGCTCCATGACCTTCGAGACGCCGATGCTGTTTGCCGTCGGTATCGTGCTGATGTTCACCTTCGGCGGTCTCAGCGGCGTGATGCTGGCGGTGGTGCCCGCCGATATGCAGTACCACGACAGTATGTTCGTGGTGGCCCACTTCCATTACGTGCTGATGCCGGGAGCGGTGTTCGGCCTCTTTGCCGGCGTCTTCTACTGGCTGCCGAAATGGACCGGCCATATGTATGACGAGAAGCTGGGCAAGATCTTTTTCTGGATCAATGTGATCAGTTTCAACATCACCTTCTTCCCCCAGCACTTTCTCGGACTGGCGGGCATGCCGCGACGTATCGTCGACTACAACGTGATGTTCACAGAGTTCAATGTGATCTCCAGTGTCGGCGCCATGATCTTCGGCCTCAGCCATCTGCTGTTCCTCTACATCGTCATCAAGACCATCCGCGGCGGCAAGAAGGCGGAGAGCCGTGCCTGGGAAGGCGCCAAGGGGCTGGAGTGGGAGCTCGATTCACCCCCTGCGTTCCATACCTGGACGGTAGCCCCGCAGATAAAATAACAATAACGAGAAGAGGAATCGCATGAAGATACCCGCATACCAAACCCCCGAACTGAGACGCAAGAATGTCCGCCTGGCCTGGGTGCTGGCCGGGCTGGCGCTCTTCTTTCTGGTCACCTCGTTCCCCTTCTGGACAGGACTCTTCCGCATCGTGGGGACACAGGCAATGCAATGAACGATCAGGCATCACAAAACCACGGCAAGAACCGTCGCACGACGCTGCTGCTCTCAGGGCTGGTGGTCGCGATGTTCGGCTTCGGTTTTGCCATGGTGCCGCTCTACAACCTCTTCTGTGAGGTCACCGGCACGCAATCCCTCTCCCAGCGGAGTGAGATCGGCCGGGTTGTCGCTACGGATGAAAGCGTCGATACCAGTCGCTGGGTCACGGTGAAGTTCGATACCACGGTGCATCCCAATCTGCCCTGGGCCTTCGACGCCATGACGCAGAAGCTAAGGGTCCATCCCGGCAAGACCTATGAGGTCAATTTCGTGGCGCGTAACCGCAGCAACGAGACGGTCACCGGACAGGCCATACCCAGTGTCGCCCCCTGGCAGGCAACACCCTACTTCAGCAAGATGGATTGTTTCTGCTTCAACAGACAGACACTGAAAGGTACGGAGCGCGCGGACATGCCGTTGCAGTTCATGGTCTCCAGAGACCTGCCGAAAGAGATCAACTCGCTGACGCTCTCCTATAGCTTTATGCGCCTGAAGGAGAGCGAAACTGAAACGGAGACGCCGGAGATACCCAACCGCATCGCAGTCAATGCGGGTGAGTGAAAGATATGCCTGACCAAAGGGCACAGCCGTTATCCCGGAGAGAGAAGGATGGAGACAGAACAACAATCACAACCCAGCCCAAAGGGGAGGCAGCCAATGTCGGTAAATGATCACGCGGGAGATTATTTCATACCGGATCCCAGTCCCTGGCCGATCATCGGTATGATCTCACTGTTGCTGACGCTGATCGGCGCGGCACTGGCCATGAACGGCGTGGCCATCGGCCAGTACGCCGTTATCGCCGGTCTGCTGCTCTTCTTCTATCTGCTCTACGGCTGGTTCAGGGATGTGATCCAGGAGAATCTCAGCGACCGTTACAACAAACAGGTCGACACCTCCTTCCGCCTCGGCATGTTCTGGTTCATCGCCTCGGAGGTCTTCTTCTTTCTCAGCTTCTTCGGCGCGCTCTTTTACATTCGCAATATCGCCCTGCCCTGGCTGGGCGGCGAAGGGTATCTCGGCGCCACCCAGGAGATCCTCTATACCGGCTTCGAAGCGACCTGGCCAAGCAGTGGACCTGGTGAACTGGGTGGTGAGTTCCAGCCCATGGGAGCCTGGGGCATTCCGGCGATCAATACCCTGATCCTGCTCAGCAGCGGCGCCACCATCACCTGGGCCCATTGGGGTCTGAAGCTGGACAAACAGAAACACCTGATCTGGGGGCTGGTCGCCACCATTGCACTGGGATTGCTCTTTGTCGGTTTTCAGGCCTATGAGTACGGACACGCCTACTCCGAGCTGAATCTCACCCTGGAGTCAGGGGCCTACGGCTCCACCTTCTACATGCTGACCGGGTTTCACGGTTTTCACGTCACCATGGGTGCCGTGATGTTGATGGCGATACTGGGGCGCAGCCTGAAGAGCCACTTCAGCGCGCACAAGCATTTCGCCTTTGAGGCGGTGGCCTGGTATTGGCACTTTGTCGATGTAGTCTGGCTGGGACTGTTTATCTTTGTCTACTGGCTCTGATGGTTTCTAAGTCAAACCGTGAGGTTGCAGAAAACCGAAAAAGTAGCCAGCCATAAGAATGAGAAAGAGTAACAGCGAAAGCACCAGTCTGACAGTCAATGCACGTACAACCCGAGTACTGTTCTGGTCTCCATCGTCCTTGGCCAGATAGTACATACCCTGGAACAGCGAAAAGAGAATGAAGAGCAGCACCAGTAAAACCGGCAGTTTGAAAATCAAATCCATGATCGCTCCTGATCCGGGTGTATTTAGAGTTTTCCTGCCGATGCAGCAGTAACAGGAACGGATATTATCACTATAGAGCCTATGACAAGCAGTGCCCGCCAATTTCACGCGCAAGCGATCCCCACAATGATCATGGTATTTCTGGTGCCGTTGTTCAGTGGCCTGGGGATCTGGCAGCTCGACCGGGCCGAGCAGAAACGCAATCTGTCGGCGTCACAGGAGACACGGCGCAAGATGCCTGCACTCTCTTTGAACAACGGGGTACCCGAAGCCGATGATCTGGCCTTCCGGCAAGTCAGCGCAGAAGGTGAATACTTAGTCGATAAAACGGTTTTGATCGAGAATCGAAAACACCTGGGTAAGACCGGCTTCCATGTGATCACGCCTCTGCGTCTCAACGGGAGCGATCAGGTTGTCCTGGTCAATCGCGGTTGGATACCCCTTTCACAGTACGACGGCATCGAGAGTCTCGCCCTGCAGAACAATAACGTTGAAGTCCGCGGTACGATCCATCGCCCCCAAGCGCCCGCCATCGAGCTGGGAAAACCGGATAAAGGCGTTAAGGCGATCCCTCAATGGCCCTACCTTACCCTGGAAAACTATAGCGCTTGGTCTGGCCTGCAGGTGCTGCCTATCACCATCCTGCAGTCGCCGGATGACCCGCACGGATTCGTGCGCCGGTGGCCGCAATCTTCAATCAGCGACGGCATGCATATCGGCTATGCCATACAGTGGTTCGCGTTCGCATTGATCACCCTCATCATCTGGTGGCGACTCTCCCTGTCCCGCCCCAAAGACAAGGAAGTGCAGGCATGAATACCGTAGCGGAAACCCAGACGAAACCACGCAATCTCCTCTCTCTGTGGGTGTTGATTGGACTATTCGCCCTGCCGCCGATTGCGGCATGGATCTTCTACTTCAATCCGCAATGGTTGCCGGACGGTCGTACCAATCACGGGACACTGATCGACCCACCCCGAAACCTGACATCACTGAAGTTACTGACGCCTGAAGGCACCGCATTCGACTGGGAGACACTGCGCGATATGTGGACCCTGACGTTGGTCAGCGAGGGTGGCTGCGATGCGGCCTGTATCGAAGCACTGATCAAGGTCCGGCAACTGCGCCGCGCCACAGGCGCCAACCGCCAGCGTATCGAACGGCTGTTGATTCTTTTACCCGACAGCGAGGGCCGACTGGATCTGCCCAGCCTGCAGGGACTGGAAGGTACCCATATGGTGATCGCAGACGGCTCGCAAAGGGAGAGTCTCCTGGCATTGATACCGGTGGACCTGTCGGCACAGGCGATCTCCACTTTTCTTATCGATCCGAGGATCGATCTCATGATGACCCATGACACGACACTGATCACCACCAAGCAGCAGTTGCAGGATCTGGAAAAGCTGCTCAAAGTCTCGCAAAGTTGGGTAAAAGGAGGACAGTATGGCCACAAGTAACATCTCGTCTCAGGTCTCGGCCGGCTACTCCTGGCGGGACTACTATGAGATGACCAAGCCCAAGGTGGTATTGCTGATCGCCTTCACCGCGCTGGTCGGCATGCTGCTGTCGACCCAGGGATTCATCCCCTGGCGGACGCTCCTGTTCGGTTTGACCGGCATCTCCCTCGCTGCCGCCTCCGGCGCTGTGATCAACCACGTCATCGACCAGCGCATCGACGCAATGATGGACCGGACCAGTTGGCGCCCGATTCCCAGCGGCCATATGGACACCCCCCATGCCATGAGCTTCGCCCTGCTGTTGGGTGGCATCTCGATGGTCATGCTCTATTTCCTGATCAACCCGCTGACGGCCCTGCTCACCTTCTCGGCGCTCATCGGCTATGCGGTGATCTATACCCGATATCTCAAGCGGAGCACCCCGCAGAACATTGTCTGGGGCGGACTCGCGGGGGCAGCGCCGCCCCTGCTTGGCTGGTGCGCAGTCACCGGAGAGGTCACCACAGAGGCCTTTCTCCTGCTGTTGATCGTGTTCGTCTGGACACCGCCGCATTTCTGGCCGCTGGCCATCCATCGTCGCGACGACTACGCCAAGGCCGATATCCCGATGCTGCCGGTCACGCACGGCATCGATTTCACCAAACAACAGATTCTGATCTATTCGCTGATGCTACTGGCAGTCTCACTCTTGCCCTTCGTGATTCAGATGAGCAGCTATCTCTACCTGGCTGGCGCCCTGCTCCTCGGTATCGGATTTATCAGACACAGTATCAAGCTGTTGCGGAGCAGAGGCCGGGAACATGCCATGAAGACCTTCGGCTATTCTATCTTTTATCTCAGTCTCCTCTTCACGCTTCTGCTTGCGGATCACTATCTGCAAATGGTGCTGGCATGAGACAGGTGGTATCGCTAACTCAAAAAACATTTGCCATCCAGTGATATGTCTAAAGCAAATAGGTGAAGATGGAAACGGCTCGGTGTTCCATGAGTCACTCAACAAACAAACCCAAAAAACTGTCATTGTATTTTTCGAATTAGAAAGATATTTATAAAATCGAGTTGACACATTTGCCCATCAACCGTACATAGGGATTTGAATTCTCGTTGGATCGCAAAACCCATAAAGATTTACGATCATCGGTTTCTCATTCAGGGATACAAGGAAATTATCTTGCCAGTAACTGAAGTTGACTGTTCGCTATCGGGCTCCACACGGACCCGCTTCTCACATGAGTAACAGAAAGGCTTCTCCTTTCCGCTGGATCAGCAATACTCTGCGCACCGAGCCATCCGACAGCCTGGAGCCTACGCCCAGAATCCATGAATCCATGGATCACAGCCAGTACTTCTCGAAAATTACGCTCTACAGCCTCGCCCTTGGCTGCCTCTACTACCTGGCGGGTATCGTCAGCCTCTCTGCCCAATCTGCTCAAACAGGGATCACCCCGCTCTGGCTACCCTCGGGCATTGCGTTCGCGGCATTTTTCATCTACGGCATCAAACTCTGGCCGGGCGTATTCCTCGGTATGTTTCTGCTTGCCTATCATGTGGGCATTCCCGCGCATGTTGCGGGCATTGCCGCCTTCGGGAGCATACTTGAAGCTGCCGTGCCGGTGCTCTTACTACGCCAGTTGGGATTTCTCCCCGCTCTGGACAAGGTGAAATCTGTCTTATCGTTTACCCTGCTGGCAGTGATCCTGGGGCCTACGCTCAGTGCCACCATCGGTATCCTGGCCTTCAGTCGCGTCATGGGAGAGCTCTCCGCACCCAGTACGACGCTCTGGTTTTTCTGGTGGTTGGGCAACTCCATCGGCGTCGTGACGCTGGGTGCATTTCTCCTGAGCTGGTATCGGAACTGGAGAGTCACCCTGCGTACATCGACTGAACTCTTCCTGCTGGGTGTGGCGCAGGGTATGGCTGTCTACGTTGCAGTCAGCGACGCCGAACAGGCACTGTCGGTGTTGCTGCTGTTTCTGACTACCCCCATCCTGATCTTCTCCGCCCTCAGACATGGATCGCGCGGTGTAACCCTACTGAGTCTGACCGCAGTCACCGCTTTCTTTATCACCGGCAGCTGGATTGAACCGGAGAGTTTCAATCGTGCCGACATCAACTATCTGATCATCGATATCGCCTATGTGGCGGTCGCCGTCTTTACCGGCCTGATCGTCGCCGCCGCTTTCACCGAGCAGTCGCAGTATCAATCGCTGCGATTCCGCGCCAACCACGACCACCTCACCAAGCTGTTCAATCACGCCCAATTCATGGAGTACCTGGAGATGGCGTTGAGCACGGCGAAGGAAGAGGCCACCACTCACTATCTGTTGTTTCTCGACCTTGATGACATGAAAACCATCAACGACATGGCGGGGCATGAAGCCGGCAATCAATTGATCCGGCATACCGCCGAGATCATAAGAAACGCGATCCGCCAGCAGGATATCGCTGGACGGGTCGGCGGCGACGAGTTTGCCGTTCTGCTGAGAGATTGCCATTGGGAATTCGCCTCGGCACTGGCTGAAGAGATCCGAAGAAATATTGCCGCCACACCTTTCGAGTGGGAGGGTCATGCCTACGATGCCAGAATCAGCATTGGCGGTAAATTAGTGGATGGCTCCGTCACCGATGCGGAAAAACTGATGAACGCAGCCGAGGATGCCTGCTATCGGGCCAAACAACGTGGCGGTGACAGAGCGATACTGCTCTCGCCGACCCCCTAGACCTGATACGCCTTTTTCCAGAACGCCCGCAACATCACCCAAACGAATAGTATTCCACCCACCACTGCAAGCAACCCGCCCAGCACCATCACACCCATGGAGATCTTCGCGGCAATCGAATCGAGCCCCTGAGCGGCGCCGGCCGTCTTGCGTTGAATACCCATCGCCCCCGAGACCGCCAAAGCCGTGATGTGTATGAGCTGTCCAAAACCGTAGATCCAGGGCTGCAGATCAGCCATGCGTCCCTGTACCGGCGGATAGCCCAATCGGGGCAACATCATATAGGCCAGTCCCATCAGCGCCAGGGTCACACCCACAATCGATCCGTGGTAGTGGGCGGGGATGATCGTGTTGACACCGGAGATGAACATGGCGATCAAGCCACCGGCGAAAAAGAGCAGCAGAGACATCCAGAGTGAACGCCGCAAGGGACGTCCGGCATCATCCGAGCGGGATGCTTTCATCAAGCCCCAGAACACTAACGCACCGACAGGAATCACTCCCAACCCATTGCCAAATTGCATCAGGCGGGTGAAGGCGGTACGCGATTCCAAAGTCACTGTCTCATAGAACAGATAGATCAGCGGCACCGAGAGCACTGGTGCAATACCCAGGAGAAACAAGCCGACAAACCATCTTCTGTCCACGGCCAGTCGTACACCGCTGTTATACGCCAACAGCAGCCAGACCAGCATGATCAACTGGGTATAGGCGAACTGCAGGGTATGGCCGCCGCCCCAGAACAGATACTCGTAAAACCCCTGCCCCTCCACGCCATCCGGCATCTGATACCAGGCAGTGATAAGGGCGAAGACCGACAGTATCACAGCAAAGGTGACGGTCACCGCAGCCAACTCCGCCAATGGGATTGGTTGCCTGGGATTGAAACAGCGCGGGAGGGCGGTAAGTCCCAGGAGTGCCTGTAACGTAACACCCACACCGAAGAGTCCCAGCATGTAGAAGAAGAACGGCCGCTGCAGCACCGGCACGTAGTTATTCATCAGCGGGGCACCCTCGCCCACAAAGGCCGACAGCGCGATACCCAGGGTACCGGCCAGGGCCATGACAAATGCCAGGCGCTGCCACAACAAGAGAGCGGGCGATGGGGGAATGACCAGACACCAGACCAAACCGCTCATGGAGAGAAACCAGATCAGCACCGACTGGTCGACGTGAATGACAATCGCCGTGCGAAAAAAATCGATCCAGGGGAAGAAAGCCTCGCTGCCAGGTGTCCTGGAGAGGACCAGCAGGAGCGCGAAGAGACCGGCCAGTCCCAGCGACAAGATACCCAGTTGTAACCAGCGGCGACTCAACAGCTGCTGCGCAGGTGCCAATTCATTAAAACTGATATGGGATTCTTCGAGTTGCGCCAAAGGACGTCATCCTTCATCTTATGTCGTTATGCTAACCCGCTTTGACAATACAGCCTTGCAGAGCAGTATCCATCGTTTCGACAAGAGACTCCCATGCCGGTGAAGAATCCGCAAGTCTCGAGACACTGGCAGTATCGTCTTGCCATCTTCACCAGTCTGCTGGCGCTCAGTGTCGTGTTGTTGGGCGCCTATGTCCGTCTCTCCGATGCGGGTCTGGGCTGTCCCGACTGGCCTGGCTGCTATGGCAAACTCGTTGTTCCGGAAGCAACCGAAGCGTTTCAGCGGGACAACGGCGGTTATTCCAGACCCTTACACGTCGGCAAGGCCTGGAAAGAGATGATCCACCGCTATCTGGCGGGCAGTCTGGGGATTGCTATCTTCGCCTTGGCGCTACTGGCCTGGCTGAACCGGAAAAGCACCCAGCAACCCCTGCTGCTGCCGACCCTGTTGCTGATACTGGTGATCTTCCAGGCAGCTCTGGGCATGTGGACAGTCACACTGCAGGTCAAGCCGGCCATTGTGACCGCCCACCTGCTCGGCGGTTTCGCCACCTTTGTCCTACTCTGGTTGTTGGCGCTTAGACTCAGGCCGGTCGATCCCCTGCACACCCTCTCCACCTCCCCATCGTTGAGAAGGCTTGTCCTGATCTCTCTGTTCGTACTGATTCTGCAGATCACACTCGGCGGCTGGACCAGTACCAACTACGCCGCGTTGGGCTGTAGCGAATTCCCGACCTGCTACGACAATCAGTGGTGGCCGGAGATGGATTTCAAAGAGGCCTTTGTGCTCTGGCGCGGCCTGGGCATCAACTACGAGTTCGGCGTGCTGGAAAACGATGCGCGCACGGCTATTCATATGACACACCGGATCGGCGCCCTGGTGACGTTTGTCGTGTTGTGCCTGCTCGCAATTCGCCTGAGGAAAAAAACCGAAGTTGGGCGTCTAAGACAGATAGGGGGTCTTTTATTACTGCTGTTATTGACCCAGATCGGCTTGGGCATTACCAATGTCCTCGGCCATCTACCCCTGCCGGTTGCAGTGGCGCACAATGGTGGTGCCGCCCTCTTGCTGGCGACCCTGGTGACAATGATCTGGATATCGAGACGCCATGAGTGATACCCGTAAAACTACGATGAGCAACAAGCGCAAAGCCATCGTGACCGCAATCCTGCTGATTCCCCTGGCAATCGCCGGCTTCAGCAGTTGGATGCTGTTCAATACCGAGACATCCCAGGAGCCGGTGCGAATCGAAACACGGCAGGCCACGCTCTTGCCTGAGCTACGCTCGCTCGCCCCCTTCTCTCTCCTGGATCACACTGAGACGGTCTTCGACAACAGCCGTCTCATCGGCCAGTGGACACTGCTCAGTTTCGGCTATACACACTGTCCCGACATCTGCCCCTCCACGCTGACCATGCTGGCGGAGATGGATCACAAGCTGCAAAAGAATCCTGCCGGGCTCCCCTACCAGGTGGGATTCGTCTCCATCGATCCGGCCCGTGACACCACAGAGCGGCTATCGGAGTATGTCACCTATTTCGCACCCGATTTCCTCGGCATTACCGGCAGTGAGGACGCTCTCAAACAATTGACCGGTCCCTTGGGCATTCTCTATCGAAAGGTGGAGACCGAGAAGAGCGCCATGGATTACGTGATGGACCACTCCGCCTCGATCATCCTGGTCGATCCCCAGGGGCGGTACCGCGCCCTCTTCAGTCCACCCCACGATCCCGCTATCATGGCTGACGACCTCCTGGCCATTGGCCGGGCCGATTAAGGTGGAGTCCAACTATGAGCGAAACGATCATCGGGAAATGCTGGCACTGTGGTGCTGATCTGAAATCCAGCGACTACGGGCGGGAGAACAGCTGTTTAAAGTGCGGTAAACCGACAAGGGTCTGCCGTAATTGCCGTTGGTACGCACCCAGTCGCGCCAACCAATGCGAGGAGCCCATGGCCGAAGCGGTCATGGATAAGACGAAGGCCAACTTCTGCAACTATTTTGAAGCCACCGACGAACAGAATGCCGATCAACAGCAGACGGCAGCGGAGGACCTGCGTAAAGCGGCAGAGGATCTCTTCAAGTCCTAAAGAGAGCAAGACTTGAGCGTACCGGTCTTATTGTTTTCCCGGCTCTTTTGCCATCCCGCTGATGGCCCGGCGCTGCAACTCCCGCTGCAGGGCATCCTGATAGAGCAGGTAGCGAGCCAGCTGTTTTTCTGTCAACAACGCCTTCAACTGCTGCCATTTCTGTTGGTGCAAAGCCTGTATGTCACTTACCGTCGCCTCGATCTCCCCAAGCTTGGCTGCCAGTGTCTGTTTGTCGGCCGTCTCGATAATCCCTTTGAGCTCGACGATCTGTTTTTTATAGGCTTCATCCAAGGCCGCACGCCTGAGCTTATTCTGCCGGCTGATCACTGTCACTTTCAATGAGAGTTCCCGGTCGACCGACAGGGCGCGCCTCAAACCCTCCGCCTGGATCTGATCAAGCGTCATCTCGAGGTTCTGACTCTGCCCGGTTTCGGAAGACCCGGTAATGGGAAGCGCCACAACGGCTCCCCCGTTCAGTGAGAGTATCAACACCGCCATGAAATGACAGAGTGGATTTTTTGTAAATCGATATCGCATCGTCATGTGCCCTATTCATCGCAAAAGAAGGGTGCCAAAGCACCCTTCTTTCTCAGATAGCCTGTTAACGTACGGTTTATTCTGACTAATGGGAATCTCTTTTTCGAATACCCACAATCAGGATCAGCAAACCGAGAGCAAACAGGTAGAGGCCATTGGGCTCAGGGACCGCCGGGTTACTGCCGCCATCCAGATAAGGTGCAAGTTGGATCGGACCCAGTTCAATAGGATCGAAATTGAAAGCGAACTGCCGGTTAAAGATATCCGGGTTCATCCATCCCGTCGGAATGTTCATGGCGGTCAGGATCTCGTTCAGCGTCAGATCCTCATGAAACAGCGGGTCGGGATCGATACCGGGGATAAGGCCCAGGATACCGGTGAAATCGAGACCGAAATCGAGCAGCGTGACATCCAGTCCCAGGTCGATCATCAGCTCAGTGAGATTGCTGAAGAGCGTATCCGGCAGGGAGAAGATCGGTGTGATATCAAAGGCGCTGTCGAGCATCGTCAGGGTCAGCTCTTCACCGACACGAATGGGATCGGTGATGGTGCCGTTACCCAGATCGAAACTCACCATCAGATCGTTCGGCGTGAAGGCGAAGGCCTGGTGAACATCGATGTCGAGAAACGGCTCGATATCGAGAATGTTGTAACTCAACTCGATGGGGATCAGCGAGGCCAGCGTCTCACCGATAATGGGTTCGAGATTGCTCGAGCCTTCCAGGTCGGGAAAGTCGATCGCCAGTGCACCGGACCCGGCACCCGCGGTACCGGCGGCAATGGCAGCCTGAATCACCTTATCCACGATATCCAGGGCGATCTTGTCGGCATCGACTGAGAAGCGGAAGAGGTCGTCCTCCCCCTCCGAGACGAAACCGGTCGCCTCTTCACCCGTGGTATTGATATCGGGCACGTTCAGTGAGATATCGGCATATCCGCCGAGCGACCACTCATCCAGCAGATCGACCTCCGCCAACCCAAGCAGTGAGATGGTGTCATTGTGGAACTGCAGTCCGGGAATCCGCCCCTCGTCATCGTAGATCAGGTCGGCATTGAAGGGACCGATAGGTATACCGAGGGCGTTGGCTGCGATACCGTCATCCGGGTCCACGGTCAAACCGACAAACTCCCAACTGTCGGTTGCATCCTGATGCCAGCAGGAACCAGCATTGAGCACACCGCAGCGGTAACCGCCATAAAGATTCACACCCGCGCTGGCATGAGTGTCAAACAGTATATCGACACCCGCTCTCACTTCCGGAAAGTTGGTAGTAAAACTGCCGGTCCCCAGTGATGAGTATGCAGTGGAGATGGTGAACACCTCCCCCGGACTGATCGTATTCGCATCGGGGGTCTCAATTGCAATGTTGAGATTGTAGTTGGCATCAACCGAGCCTGAGTCGATATTCACATAGGGTGAGAGCCCGATATTCCCGTCAGTGTGACCATAGACCGAGAACTGCGGCAGAGGCGGTGCAAAAGGTATCAGTTGCGGGATCGCCAGCGATTTGCCCGACTCGAAGGAATAATCCCAACTGTAGAGCGGAATATCCTGACGCCAATTGAGCTGCCAGGCGTCACCGGACATCCACATACTCTGATCGTTGGACTCAAAATTCAGTTGGGACTCATACAGAGCGGCATGGCCTGCAAGAGGTAAAATCAAACTACCAACCAGGATCCCCAATGAGCGGTGAAGCGTATTCTTTTTCATCCCTGTCCCCCTTGCTATGTATGCCGATATCAGCTGGGAGCGCCACGAATATCGAGATCACCTCGTTGGTTATCCGACTCGTGATGTCGTGGTCACACCCTGTCTCAGACCTAGGCGTTAAACCCGCCTGATCTGCCGTGTTTCATCCCTGAGTCATCCCCGTTCATTGAGAAAATCCTGCCGTAACAGAACAATCGGGGACCATCGACAAAAACCATGCATTTTCTAAGCCTTTTATATAATTTCTTTATTAATCAATCGATTGAGATTGAACACTGAGACCAGCCTGTGTGGAGTTGTAAAAAAATCCGACACAAATTCGGGTGTTTTGCGAAAAACACCCGAATTCACGTTAAGAAAACCGACAGCTCGGCAGCGCTCTGATGACTGTGTTTTTAATGGCGCTCTCTATATCACTGATCTCACCCTCCCTAGGAGCGGTCAGGCCGCTTCAGGAAGGGTGATTCAGGTATGACCAGTCGATCAGGCGGTCTTTTTCACGAGATCCCGATAGGCATGCCAAGTGGCATGGGCGGCGAGTGGAAAACCGATCACCAGGCCGACGTAGAGCGTCATGAAACCCACCGAGATAATGGCAACAAGGATGGCTGCCCAGAAGAGCATCGGCAGAAGATTGTAGCGTACGGCACTCCAACTGGTCTGGATGGCGTCGAACACATTGCAATCGCTATCCATCAGCATGGGGGTCGAAACGGCGCTGATGCTGTAGATGAGGAATGCAATCACACCACCGCAGGTAATACCGAGCGCCAGCAACTGCAGCCCTTCCCAAGTGCCGAACAGGGATGTCAGGAAGCCCTGCCAGGTCGCGGGTGTGATGCCGGTATATGTCAGAGCAAAGATGAGCTGTGCCACAGCCACCCAGAGGATCAGCGACACTACCAGGACCACCCCCATATTGAGAATGTTAAAGCTGTTGCGCCAGGCCGAGCGCAAGGCTGCTCTCAGTGATGGCGTCTCTCCCATTTCCAGTTGACGGCTGATTCCGTATAAGCCGATGCCCAATATTGGTGCCACCAGAAAAAAACCTGCAAGCAACAGCGGAAAGAGGAAGAACATCCCGCTGACCATCACAGAGAGGGTGACAAGATAGCTGACGATCGTCAGGCCGAGGCCATAACCCAGGCTTCTGGCGGGTGCATCCTTGATATCCTGCCAGCCTTCAGACAACCACTTCCATGGATGATCCGTGGTGATATCGCGGACCTCCGCGATGGTCACAGGCCGGGCATCATAATGGTGAATGACAGCGTGGTTCATGGTTACCTCCCGTTTAATATCAATCACATAAGAACGAAGCTCCATAAGAGTTTGACTGATATAGGCAGGGCTTGCTGCACCTATATGTACTACCAAATGTAGTGGAAATCTCAGTTCGGCGATAAACCGGCGGCGGGCAAGGGCTGCCTTTCGTTATGGGTGAATCGCTTCAACCGGTAGAGCGCCCATGCCTTTTCCGGCTCACGACACATGCCGTAACGAAATGAGGGTGTCAAATAGGGCAGCGTGTAGCGAAGATCCGTAAACCATACACAGGTTCCACCCTCCCCCTCATCCAGTCGATAAAAGGCGGGAAAACGGGCAAACTCCCTGAATTTCAAGAATTGAGGCTGAGTCCACACCTCATGCACCAACGGCGCCGCAGCGCTTTGAGCGCCCAACAGACTTTCATGTCGCCAATCGAGCGTATCGCCACCCCGGTAGTGGGTGATGACCGCCCTCTCATTCGCCAGCAGGCTGAGATGGGCAACCTGATAGTCCTCGCCAACGCGATGTATCAACTGCCAGTAAAAGGGTGAGAAAGGCTGCGGAAGCGCATGCAGATCGGATGAGGCAGGCAACTGCCTGGCGGCAACCGCGTATGCCTGGGTTTTGAGACCCCATTGCGTACCGACATATAGAACAAACATCAGCAGGCCACTCAAGGCATAACCTCTCCCCGGCCGGCGCAGGCAGTAAACAAGTGTCACGGCGAATATGAAGGTGACGATCGCATCGATAACAAATGACGTATCGAAACTGTAGAGGGTATTCGACAGCGGATAGAAAACCCTGATTCCGAACACCGTCAGCAGATCGAGCAGAATGTGAGACGAGATACCCAGCCCACAAAGAGCATAGACGCTAAGCCATTGCCCCCTTGCCCGGCAAGAGAGCATCCAGAACGATCCCAACATGGCGGCCCACAGCGGCATGAGCACCAGGGAGTGGGTCGCGGTGCGATGCCAGTCGGCAAGAAAGACCAGGGGATCGATCCAGAAACTCAGATAGTCGATATCGGGGAATGCCGCGGCAACACCCGTAACAGCCAACCGCATGCGATAATCGTTAACAGGAACAGATTCCTTCCGAGTGACTGCCGCGGCACAGACCGCACCGAAAAGGACATGGGTGATAGTGTCCATCGATGCGCGTCCGGTCTGTCCTTACGGAGCCGAACCCCCAACTCCCTGCGCGACATCCCCCTTCCCCGCTTCATATGTCCGACTCGACTGCCTACCCCCTTTAGCGCCAAAGGGCGCGATCAATTGCGCCATTGATTCCGCCCGGCGCAACAGGCGCTCAAGCAATCGCTTGGTCTCAACAGATTCAGTGGAGTTATCGAACAACCAATGAGAGAAAGTCGCAAGATAGATGGAGGTTAACCCAATCTCTTCGGTGACCCGTTGCAGATGCACAGTGTCGCGATGTGCCGACTCCAGAAACCACTGCACGGTACGGCTGACCCTCAGCAGCCCAAGCACTTGCAGATGCACATGACCCAGCTCGAGTTTATACATCAACATATCCCGGCTGACCCGACGATGATTCTGCATCGACATCAACCAACACATGATGGAGCGATGCAAACGCTCTCTGGTGGTCAACGACAGATAGTCAGGCCGGGCGGCATCGGCAAGCATGGCGCGGTCGGCACGATCGTACCAAGCCTCCACCAAGTCATCCTTCTGCGCATAAAAACGGTGTATGACCCCAAGATCAATGCCCATCTCAATCGCCACCTGATGCAATCGAATCGATTCCCATGAACGCCCCTCCGCCAGTCGAACGGCAGTATCGAGAATACGCTCCGCCAATGCATCGACAGAGTCTTCCGGGAGAGCTTTCGAATCGTCCTGGTTTGCCATGGCAGTCAACGAAATGAATTGAAGGTAATTATCAGTATAGTCACTGACGTACCCCTGGCTGGCGTTCAACATTTACGGGTGGAGGAAAAAACAGAAACACCACTGCCAGCAACAATTCGATGGCGAGATAGAAAAACATAGAAAAACCAGGCTGACCGTCAATAAACAAAGAATAGATGCGCCCCCCTGCCACCAGCAGTAGCGTAAAGCCAATACCTACCACCAGCAGCTTCGCCTGCTCAAGACGAAAACAGGCCATACAGGCCAAAAGCCCCAATCCCGCCATCATGCCATGCAAAGCCCGGTGCTGATTCACCTGACTGATCGATTCAGCAGCCGAATTCACTATCTCCAAGCGAAGCATCTCAATCATACCGGGTATGAGTAGACTCAAACCAAACAGCAGCAAGAGGGCCGTCAGTATCCATTTATGCAATTTCCGCATGGTTAATCCCTATAGGGTATTGATTGGGATAATAAGTCCTTTCAACAAGACAGATGCTGATCTTTCCCTTTAAAAACATGGAAGTATGTAATAACCAAAGGATAGGACACTGGATCTCTGTCCGCCGTTCGTTCAGAAAATACCCTGATACATACAGTTTTTCTCTTGAGCACACATCAGATCATTACGAGTCTAATAGCTTGTGTATGCAGACAGGTATACAGATCTATATAAAGTTGTTGAGGGGAATACAATGGAAATCATCTTAGCGGGAATTTTGATGCTGGCACCGGCAATCTTTTTCTTTCTGCTGATCGCGGGTGGAATCATCGTGACAAGCATGTGGCTCTATGCCCACCTACCAATCAACAAGACGGTAAAAAAACAAAAATTTGAGAGAAGAAGCGGTATTGACAGACGTCATACTGTCATGGAGTAGGCTAAACAGATTGCCACAATCTGATCGTCGTTATATTGCATAATAATATTACTCCGTTTTTTTGTATTGAATAGAAATACTGTGGTCTTTCCCCAGTTAAGATTAACATCAGTGCGAAAGCGAAATTGGTAAGTGTAGTAAGACTTCCTAAGCCTTGATATTTGGCTTGGATGAGTAACAGTGATCAATGAGATAGGCTATTGATCGATAGGGAATGCCTGTATGGCGCGACAGACCGATCTCGCAGGTTCGACTGTTCGAGTAACCCTGTTGACAATCCGCAGGAATCTGTTGCTTCAGGCGGGATAGCGCACTGGCATTCAGCTCCGGGGTGATAAATCCCTTGTCTCCTGCGAACCCGCAGCAGCCCTCCTCCTCAGGTAGAAAGACTTTGTCCGCACAGGCATTGGCAATAGCCAGAAAATCTTCTTCGAGACCCATTTTACGGGCACTGCAGGTGATGTGCAGCGCAATACGCTCTACCTTTCTGACCGCTGTCATCTCAGACAGCAGAAATTGACTGATAAAGCCAACAGGCTCATAAACCCGTAGCGGCCTTTTAAATCCCTCCTTCATTCTTGCCGTGCAGGGACTGGTGTCACACAGGATCGGTAAACGCCCCTCATCCGAAGCTTCCCACAAGGACGCCTCCAAGCGATCCAGGGATGTCTCCGCACTTTCGACAAAGCCTTTACTGTGAAACGGCATGCCGCAGCACTGCGCATTGATATCGGATGGCGTGATAACCGAATACCCCGCCTTCTCAAGTAGTGAGTGGACAACGTCTATCAGATCCCGTGACTCAGCGTCACAACTGGAAGAGCCCATTGACCGACTGACACAGGCGCTGAAATAGACACATCGCTTAGGTTGTGAACCATTTGCCATATCAATGAATTTTTTCCGTTTCAATCCGGTGCCGCCTCGTGGCATCCAACGATGCCATTCAGGTAAGTGGTTTCCGCTGAGTTTGCGTATAACAGAGCTGGTTTTCTCCAATACTGCCTGACCTGTCATACGGCTCATGCCATTCATAACATGCAGCCCGACTCGGGTCGTCTTTGTCACGCCAGCCATGTGCCCGTCAATCCACCTCGCCACCCGCTTTCCCGTCACTCCGCGACTGTCTGCACGCAGTTTTTTGACCATTTGACCGGTATCTATACCCACAGGACAACGGTTGGCACACAGACCGTCACCGGCACAGGTCTCCTCTACTGCATAGTCAAAGTTTTTCAGGTTTTCTAAGTTTTTTTCCGCCTCTCCAAGCGTCTTGCGACGCGCCTGTTCACGCAGCACCACGATTCTCTGACGTGGTGTCAGGGTCAACTCCCGGGACGGGCAGATGGGTTCGCAAAAACCGCACTCGATACACCGATCGACCAGCGGATCGACGGCAGTCATCGATTTAAGGTGCTTGACGTGCACTTCCTTATCCGGGTTCAGGATCACGCCGGGATTGAGTAACCCATGAGGATCCAATAACCGCTTGATACGATGCATCAACGCATAGGCTTCAGCACCCCACTCAAGCTCGACATAGGGTGCAATGTTACGGCCAGTGCTGTGTTCCGCCTTGAGTGAGCCGTCATATTTCTCGACGACCATGTGGCACAGGTCATCCATGAACGCGTGGTATCGCTCGATCTCTTTGGCATCACCGAAATCGGGGGTGATGACAAAGTGCAGGTTTCCTTCCAAGGCATGGCCAAAGATGATGGCATTGTGATAACCGTGCTTCGTAAACAAGCACTGTAATTCGACGGTACCCTCAGCCAGTCGAGGAACCGGAAAGGCGATATCCTCAATGACGACAGTCGTGCCGGTTTTACGAACAGCACCGACTGATGGAAACATCCCCTTTCGAATCTTCCATAAGCGTGCGTACTCTGCAGGTACATCGGTGAATTCAACTTCACCCAGCGTCTCTACTGTCTTCAATGCAGAGAGGATATGATTAATATTTCCGGAAAGGCCGTTCATCGAATCGGCACGTGTCTCAATCAACAGTGCAGCGGCACTGCCCGGCAGTGAAGAGAGTTCAGGTGGCATACCTGCCTGATCTTCGACCGATCGCAGTGCGGCACGATCCATAATCTCGACCGCGTCGACAGGTTCACTTTTCAGTCTCGAAACAGCAATACAAGCTTTAGCAACATCTTCAAAAAACACCAGGGCACTGGCCTTGAAGGGATGCTCCGGTACCGTGCGATAGGTAATCTCGGCAATAAACCCCAGTGTCCCCTCTGAACCGATCATCAAATGCTGCAGGACATCGATCGGGTCGCTGAAATCGACCAATGCATTCAGGCTGTAACCGGTCGTATTCTTTATCTTGAATTTGTGCGCAATTCGTTCGGCCAATTGACGGTTGGTTCTAACCTCGTCGACGAGTTCCAGAATTTTCTGAATCAGTTGTTGATGCGATTGATAAAACGCTTCTCTACTCAGGGGATCTGCCGTATCCAGCAATGTGCCGTCGGCCAGGATCAGGCGCATCGATAAGAGCGTCTGATAGCTGTTCTGAGAGACACCGCAACACATACCCGAGGCATTATTGGCCGCGATACCGCCGATCTTACAGGTGGCAATCGATGCCGGATCCGGGCCGATTTTTCTCCCATGCGGCAACAGATATCGATTGACCTGGGCGCCGATAATACCCGGTTGCAATCGAATGTACTCGCCGTCTTCGCTGATCGTATAGTCGCGCCAGGCGTTGCCTTCCAGCATGACCAGCACGGAATCGGTGATTGCTTGTCCCGACAGGCTGGTGCCTGCAGCACGAAAGGTCACCTGCGTATCATGCTGAGTCGCCAGCTTGAGCAACCGGGACACCTCCGCTTCATTGGCAACCTTTACCACCAGTTGTGGAATAAGACGGTAGAAGCTGGCATCCGTACCATAGGCCAGGGTGCGCAATGGATCGTCGATCAGGCATTCTGCATCGATAAATGCGGACAATGCCCACTTCAGTGCTTGCACCTGGGGTGACATTGTTTGCCTGGCTTCTTCAGTTGCCATATGCGATCGCCGGTAACCAGGTGACCAACTGAGGAAATGCAAACACCAATCCCAGACCGATCAACTGCAAAATGATGAAAGGCACAACACCTTTGTAGATATCGACAAGCCTGACACCGTTCGGACAGACGCCTTTCAAATAGAAAATCGCAAACCCGACAGGCGGTGTGAGGAAAGATGTCTGTAAGGTCACGGCCACAAGCAACGCAAACCAAACCAGATTGGGATTGTCCACTACGCCGTAACCCTCCACAGAGAGATCAAGGCCGGTAATCACCGGTCCCAGCAGGGGCAACATGATCAGGCTGATCTCGATCCAGTCCAGGAAGAAGCCAAGCAGAAAGACCATCACAAGGATTACGGCGATCAGACCGTAGGGGCCCAGGCCGAGACCACTGAATGCCGACTCGATCAGCTCATCGCCGCCGCACTCCCTCAGCACCAGGGCAAAGATGGTGGCGCCTACGAAGATGGCAAAGATATAAGCCGAGGTGTTCATGGTATTGATCACCACCTCTTTGAAGACCGAGAAGTCGAGACGCCTATAGAGCGCAGAGAGTATGGTGGCACCCAATGCACCAATGCCCGAGGCTTCAGTCACGGTGGCAATACCGGCGAATATCGATCCCAGCACGGTGAGGATCAATGCGGCCGGCGGCAGGATATCGAGCATCACCCTTAACACATCCGACAGTCCGATTGGCTTATGGTCCAACGCCAACGGCGCATTTTCAGGCTTCAGACGGCCATAAAAGTAGATATAGAAGACGTAGAGTGCACCCAGGATGATGCCGGGGAAAACCGCCCCCATGAAGAGATCGCCCACGGAGACCCCCAATTGATCACCCATGATGACCAGCATGATGGAGGGTGGTATCAAAATGCCGAGACATCCCGACGCTGCGACAGTACCCAATGCCAAAGGCTTGTGATACTGCTGCTTGAGCATCACCGGCAGAGACATCACACCCAGCAATACCACAGACGCACCGATGATGCCGGTGGATGCTGCAAGAATAACGCCGATCAGCGTCACCGTAATCGCCAATCCCCCTTTGACATTGCCAAAGAGCTTCTGCATGGAGTGCATCATGCGTTCCGCGACGCCCGACTTATCCAGCATTAACCCCATGAAGATAAACATGGGCAAGGCAACCAGCACCCAATTATCCATGATGCTGAAGATTCGGCCGGTCAACAGGCCCAGGGTGTTGTAGTCGAGACCGGTTACCGTTAAATCGAGGCTATCGGTCCAGTAGGCGATACCAGCGAATCCAACCCCAACACCGGCCAGCACCCAGGCCACCGGAAATCCGGTGAACAACAGCAGGATGAACGACAGGAACATCGCAATGACGAGATAGTTTTCGGGTTCAAGATGCATCAGCAGACACCTCCGTCGTTGCGGTCATCCTTCCGATGTTGCGGTTTGAACAGGCGGCGCATCATGGATACCCGGCCAGGATGCTGATCATCCGGCTCCCTGCCTTGATCAAACAGCAGACTGATCTCTTGAATCAGCCTCGCCAATGCCGCCATAAAGATCAGCACCATGGTCGCAGGCACCACAGACTTGATGATCCAGCGATAAGGGAGACCGGTTGGATTCTGTGAGGATTCTTTAACCCGGTAGGCCTCGATTGCCCAGCCGAGGCTGTGATCGAAGAGAATCCACAGGACAGGCATCAACAGCAGCAGAATGCCGACGATCTCGAAGATGTGCTGAACCCGCTTCGGCAGCGCCATGTGCACCACATCGACACGGATATGGGAATCATTGGTCACGGCGTATGCCATGCCGAACATAAACGCGACGGCATAGAGGTGCCACATCAGCTCCTCCAATGGCACCATGCCCTTGTTGAAGCCGTAACGCATAACGACCTGTACCACGATCACAAGGATCAGTGCCACGTTCAACCAGGCGGTCGTTTCAGCGATACGCCGTACGATCCCGTTCAGCCATGCAACGATGGGAATGTGGTATTCTCTTTCCGGAGAGGAAACAGACATAGAGGTGAACCTCCGCTTGTCTCGCGCCATCAAGGGTGATCAACACCCTTGATGGCGCTTCAATAAGGACGGACGTCCTTTTTGGTTAATGGATTATTCGGAAACGCGCTGGGTACCGGGGCGAGGCAGAAAGCCCAGTTTGTTCCACTCCCGGTAATCTGCGCGGAACGCCTCCAGATTGTCGTAGATACGTTTGAAGTCGGGGTCTTTCGCACTCTCTTCCGCAACGACCTCACTCCACTTGTCTTCAAATGCGGTCAGCATCTCGTCAGACCAGTAACGAACCTCGACTCCCTTCTCCATGTTCGCCTTGATTTCCGGGAACTGAATCGCCTCGCCCAGGGCCAGCCCATCGAGCATGGCAGCCTTACAACCCATCTCCAGCACGCCCTGCTGCTGCTTGCTCATCCCCTTCCAGGTGTCCTTGTTGACGATCAGCTCAAACATGGTGGCCGGCTGGTGCCAACCGGGGAAGTAGTTGTACTTGAGGATCTTGTGGAAGCCGAGCAGCTTATCGATAGCCGGCATGGAGAACTCGGTGGCATCGATCGCCCCCTTCTCCAGGGCGGGAAAAATCTCCTTCGATGGCAGCAGTGAGGTACTCACACCCAGCTTCTCCATGACCAGCGCACCCAGTCCGAAGAAACGCATGCGCAAACCCTGTAGATCTTCAGGCTTGTCGATGGGTTTTGAGAACCAGCCTGAAGTCTCGGGCGCGATGATGGAACAGGGAATTGAATGGACGTTGTAGCCAGCCTTGTCGTAGGTCTCCTGCCATAACTTGCGGCCGTCGCCATAGTAGACCCAGGCGAGAAACTCCGGTGCATCGGGACCGAAAGGAACGGCGGAAAAGATTGCGCCCTTTTCGCCAATCAAGCCCGTATTGTAGGCGGGTGTTGTCCAACCCGCGTTGACCTGGCCTTTTGAGACCGCTTCAAGGATCTCTTTCGGTGGGATCAGCTTACCGGGCTCGTAAATCTTAATCTTGACGCTGCCACCGGAAGCATCATTGACGTGTTCCGCAAGCCATTTGGGAGTGGACCCAAGACCCGTGAGATGAGTACCGAACCAGACCGGCACTTTCAGCAACACTTTCTTCGCCGCAACTGCCGGTGACGAGATCAATACAAGACTCAGTGCTGCCACTGTCCAAATCGACAATAACCGTCTGCGCATTTGATTCCTTCGCTTCATTTCTACCTCCACAAGGCGTTTGAATGAATTCAATGTAAGATCGGCTACTGCCTCTGGACGGGTATCCGGTGCATAATCACCGCAATGAAACCCGGATCAGGCTTAGCCTGTGTAACAAAATCATTACCAACTGGTAAATTGGTAATACCATTTAACCTTGATAGATCACTTGGGTTTTGTCAAGAATGGATCTGATGAATTTTATTTATCAGATATCCCTAGCTATTTGATATTTTATTAATTATCTTCTAATACAATTAGTTATAGGGCGGTACTTATGACAGGCAACCACTTCAAGGCGGCTTGTAATCAGAAGATGTACCACCTATGATTGAGTCTAATTGGTATTACCATTAGGTATATTTTGTGAAAACGGAAAAACTTTCGGATCGGATTGCGGTAGAACTCGAGTCGATGATAGAGAGAGGCGACTTCAACCCGGGTGAACGCCTGCCGGCAGAGCGACAGCTGGCAGAGCAGCTTGGTGTATCCAGACCTTCCCTGCGCGAAGCAATTCAAAAACTGGCCAGCAAGGGGATACTGCACAGCCGCCAGGGCGGCGGCACCTTTGTCAATCGCAGTCTTAGCGGCGATGCCTGCGAGGACTTGGTCCGGCGCATGGAATCCCGGCCGGAGACATGGCCGGACGTTTTGGAGATACGCCATGCCCTGGAGGGAACCAGTGCCTACTTTGCCGCTTTACGCGCAACCGATGAGGACAGAAAACAGATTCGCGACTGTTACGATCGCATGATCGCTGCGCATGAAGCAGGAGAGGCGCTGGTTGAGGCACAGGCGGATGCTGAATTTCATCTCGCCATTGCCGAAGCCTCGCACAACGAAATACTGGTGCAGATCATGCGCAGCCTGTTTCGTCTGTTACAGGCAAATGTGCAACGGAATTTGAATCAGCTTTATAAGTTGCCGCGTATCTTCGAGCCGCTATCACGCCAACATACTAATCTTCTGAATGCTGTATTAGATGGTGATCCTGAACGTGCGCGGAATGCGGCTCAAGACCATTTGGAATTTGTGGACGAAACATTGCATCGTATAGACCGAGGAAGATCCACTCGTACAAGTGAATTGAGTCAGATTAATACGCCTTAGTGAATCCAGTGTGTTCACTGCTGAGGGGAGTTCAATGGAAACCATTTTTGCGGGAATTCTGATGCTGGTTGGCTCCGGCGGTCTTTCTCCTCCTTCTGTATGAAAGAAGAAGCGGTATTTGAGCTGAACTGTAATATGGCTAGTTGTAGAACTCTAGACTTGATCTGACAGATAGCAATTTCAGTTTCAATATCATCTGACAGTGTCGCGTCCAGCAAAGAACGGACATAAAGAGATTTCTGCTTAAATGCCCGCTACGCGACCATCCCGGTCATACGTAAATCTGGACTTTTCGAACAGAGATAAGGTAGGAGTCGACCCATAGCGGACATTCATGCATAACCAGAAAATCACTGCAAAGTGACCTAAATTGACTCAATCTTGCCTGCGATGTGAGATCGTTATCTCTGACAAGAAGATTCCTCTTTAAATCCTAATTTTTTCCAAAGCCATAGGTTCACGCAAAAGCCAGTAATACCTGCAACAGCAGAAAATACGATCGGGATATAAAGCAACCAATGTACATCTGAAAATCCAGTGAGCCACACACCTATAAACATCACTAACGAAAAAGACAAATACAGCATGCGATTTGCAGTCATAGTGAAATATCCCTCTTAAGAATATGCCGTAGCATCATTCCCAAATCAGATTAAGAATTTCTATTTGGTTTAGTTTTTTGTTTAATGGACATGTGGGACAGCCATTGCTCGAAGGTAGATTGGTGCATCCAGTACATTTTTTTACTTGCTTTAAAGCAACTGTAAATTCCGACTTAAGAAGTTCAAGGCTAGCAACTTTCTTATTTATGTTTTTTATCTCTGACTCAATGACTGCGGATACCTTTTTGCTGCTATCGTTCCCTGTATTGCAGGTTTCCCTTATGCTTCCGATTAGTCTGATAACCTCAATCGAAAATCCATTATCTACGAGATGAAGAATTGATTTTAGGCGCTTTACATGTTGCTCAGAATACAAGCGTGTACCACCATCAGTTCTATGCGGCTCTAGAAGCCCTTCTTCCTCATAGTACCTAATGGTTCGTATTGTTGTTTTGAGTAATTCTGCGACTTCGCCAATTTTCAAGTACTCGGTAAACATTTACGCAATCTTTATCCAAAAATAAAACAGGTTATCTTTTTCTTGTTGATGTATCAGGAAGTTTTTTGTCAGTGAGCAGTAGGAAGGCATGTCATTTAGCATTGACACTTTATCAGATTCAACTAAAACAACGTCCCCAGACTTGAACCCCTTAAATTCATTAGACAAATGAATCACAGGCGCAGAACAACACATGCCTTTGATATCGACAAAGTGATCAAATTCCAATATCCGATTTAATTCTCAGAGTCCAACCAATTGAGCCTGATAACCCTTGTTAATAACACGCTGTAGTATTACCGGTGTGCTTGTGGTCTCCATGTCATAAGCAACAACAAGTAAATGAGGCTTATTAAAACGAGGAGCGATAACACCCTCTACAGTCCGCAATTCAGTTTCAAGCGCATGTTGTTTGGTTTCAGCTAGAGACTCGTTGATATGAATCATGATGTCAGTAGTCATCATCACACACCCCCATATCTATCGTTAACGTTAGATTTAAGTATCTGACGTTAACGTGAGATTGTCAAGGTGATAATGAGTACTAAAAAGATGGTTACAGCGATTATCTCCATCTCTGGCTAGTTGTCTGCTATTGGCCGGTTTCTGTCGGTACAACAGGCCTTGTTTTAGGTCTGCTTTGGAGAAGTAGGTTTCCTCTCTCTCCATTGTCATATGACTTCTGATCCAATTTTAAATGGTGTCAGATCTAGTCCAGATTTCTACAGCTAGTATCGGCAGTCTGTCATATCACTAGATGATTTAGTTGAATCATCTACCTATCAAAAAAACGTTTACTGGACCAGCTGCTTCATATGCGACAACAATTCATCGCGCATAGATTCAAGCTCATTCCATCTGGAGAATGACGAATTTGATCCCGTGCGAATTTTTTCTTCGACAATCAACTCTGCCAACTGATGTATTTCCTGATGGAGCTTCTTGATCTCCTTCAGACGCGGAAGCCCGGAATATATCTCCTTACTTGATTTCTCAAGCCACTGGGCAAATCTACAGCGACTGCTATCCATAGTCGGCAGCGTCTTCCTGCCACCTCTCAAATAACCTTCAAGATGAGAAAACCAAGCTCTATGTTCAACCGTTGAAAACAGCACCGGCAGTACATCTCTGCTTACACCCGTCTTCCCCAGCCAGCGGTTATCGGGTTTCCATGAAGCATACCACTCACTGACATCATCTGCCTGCATAGGCCTTGCAATTGCATACCCCTGCCCCAGTTCACACCCCATGAGCAGTAGCATTTCTCCAATTTCTATCGTTTCCACACCTTCAGCGATCACTTCTCGACGAAACGCCGTCGCCAAACCAAGAACCCCCTCCAGGATTGCCAGGTCATCAGGGTCCTCCAACATATTCAGAACGAAACTTCTGTCAATCTTGAGTAGATTCGCTGATAGGCGTTTTAAGTAGGTTAGAGATGAATACCCGGTTCCAAAATCATCCAGTGCAAAACCAACACCCCTCTCCCTACACGCATGAATAATCTCCGAAACCCTGGAAAGGTTTCCTAAAGCACTTGTCTCCAGCACCTCCAGTTCAAGATCTCCAACGTGCACACCTGGAAACTGCTTAAGTTTTTCAAATAATCGTTGAAGGAAATCCGGTTGTTGAATATGAAGAGCATTGATATTAACACTGACCGGCAGATTTAGGCCCTTCCTTTTCCATGTTTCCACTTGTTGCAGAGCGTTATTCAGCACCCAGTCACCCAACTCTACCATTAATATATGGTTCTCGATCATGGGTAGGAACAGCCCAGGAGGCAGTAACCCACGCTCAGGATGTTGCCAGCGCACCAAAGCCTCTGTACCGATAACCTCACCGGTACGCATATTCACCTTAGGCTGATAATGGAGAATCAACTCGTCATGATTCAATGCCTGCCGAATACGCTGAACATAGTCATGACGCCCTCGTATAGACTTGTCCTTTTCATCATCAAACAGATGATAACAATTTTTGCCAAGCTGCTTAGCCTGGTACATAGCCTGGTCTGCCTGACGTAGAAGCTGATCCGGGTCCAGTTGATTATCCTGTGGAAAAAAGCTGACACCCAGGCTGGCGGAGATTTGTAACTCCAGCCCTTCTATCCAAACAGGTTCAGAAGTCGCATCAAGCAGTCGATCCAGGATCTGTGCGCAATCTTCATGATCAGACAGATCCAGCAAGACCGCAACAAACTCATCTCCACCCAAACGAGACAGAGTATCACCCTCGCGAAGAGCATCTTGCATACGCTTGGCAAGTTGAATCAACATCTGATCCCCGACATCATGTCCGTGCGCATCATTGACTTCTTTGAATCCATCCAGATCGAGATAAACAACTGCCAACAGGTTGTTGTGTCGCATTGCCTGTGTCATCGCCTGGCGGAGACGATCTGCCAACAGTGCTCTATTTGGCATGCCTGTTAGCAAATCATAGTGTGCCATGCGCTCAAGCTGCTTTTGCTGTTCCTTTATTGGTGTAATGTCAGCAAACAACGCAACGTATCTATCAACTAAACCTTTTTCATCGGCAATAGCACTGATTGTAAGAATTTCGGCATATATCTCCCCATTCTTGCGCCGGTTCCAGATCTCTCCAGTCCAGTGTTTTTTTGTCTTTAGCGCATGCCACATCTGTTCATAGAAAATAGCATCGTGACGACCTGACTTGAGAAGTCTTGGGTTTTGACCGATCACCTCTTCTCGGGTGTATCCGGTTATATGAGAAAATGCCTTGTTGACTTCTTGAATTGTCCCATCTGCATCAGTGATGGTAATTCCTTCATTGGCATGTTCAAAAACACTGGCCGCTTGTTTGAGCGCCTCAACTGCCCGTTTCTTCTCTGTGATGTCTCTGATAAATGAAACCTGTATCGACTCACTGGGCACATAAGATATGGAGACCTCAACATCAATAATTTCTCCATCTTTTCTTTTATGCTGACTCTCAAAACGCGAGCATCCTTGCGACATGGTCTGCTCTATTGTCTTATCAATCATGATGTTATCGAATTTCGTATCGATATCATGAACACGCTTTTTAATCAGCTCCTCTCTCTCATAGCCTAGTGCCTCGCAGGCGGCTGGATTGACATCAATCAGATTCGCATCTTTGTCCACTAACCAGACAGCGTCCTGTGTAGCATTGAAAATGGCACTCAATCGATCTCTGCTGGCAACAATCTCATTCTCTGCCTTTCTGCGGACTGTAATGTCTTCACCGGCACTCAGAGTACCAACAACATTTCCATCTTCATCGTGAAAATAGGCATTGTGCCAGGCAATAAGATGACGATTGCCCGAACTGTCAAGTATTTCATTTTCAAAATACTCGGCACTCTTGATTTGACCCGCTATAACATGCTTAAAGAGGGGATATACCTGCTCCATACCTTCGGGTTGCGGCAGAAAGACCTGAAACCAGTTTTTTCCAACAATCTCCTTATCAGAATAGCCCAGCAGCTCGCAGCCTTTTCGGTTAATCATCGTCACTATTCCCCCAGTATCAAGGGAAACAATGATCGCCTCTACCGTATCCAGATAACGTTGGCTGCGATCCCGTTCAATAAGTAGTTGTTGTTGAGTTCGACGACTTTCTGTTATGTCATGTCCAACGCCCAGTACACCTATCACGTTGCCTTTCTCATCATACATAGGTGTCTTTGTTGTCTCGAGTAGCTCTTTATGTCCATCATCCGAGAAAGTGATCCACTCTTCATTGACAGAAGGCGACCCTTTCTCTATTGCCTGTTTATCATGGTAGCGAAATAAATCCGCAAGCTCGGAATCAACAAAATCGTAATCCGTCTTATTGACGATATCCGTCTCAGAAGCACCAAAAAACCTTTCAAATCGTTCATTGCAAGCCAGGTAGACACCGTCCGAGCCTTTCATCCAGACAAGATCGGGAATTGTATGAATCAGTGTTTTAAGAAACCCCCTTTGCAGCTTGAGCTCCTTTTCAGAACGCATAAGATTCTGATGTGAGACCCCCCCTTGAATCGTAGCACCAAGAATATCCATTACAGGGCGCAAGCTATTCAGCATACGAAGAGTAATTCCATCTTCTGATGCACTCTGTAATAGCATCACACCTTGCCCGGAAAACGGATATACCGCATAAGTACGTTCATGATCATCAAACAACTTGCTCAGCTCAGCATAGTACTTGTCACCTGAATGAACTATGCATGGCGCCATATCATTCAATAGATCATTGAATATTTCCGTTTTGTTTTTCTCAACCTCATCTGCATTCATCCTTGGAATCGAAGCGAGTGGCATTAATCCCGCTTTGTCATCCATTCGCCACCAGACTGAGGCTGCTGTCAGGTTAAAACGTGGAACAATAACTTTTAGGAAGCTGCGGCCAACCTTATAGGGATCGAGATCCTTGCCTATGGACAGGACCAGCTCATAAAGCCGAAGCAGTTCTTCGGTGACATTGCTTGAGACTCTGGGTTTACCCATCTACTGTGAGCCTTCTATTACACTTTATGTGCGACTGAAATCACAAATGTCTTATTATAAAATTCAAGATTGGAACGTCCGTTACCGCAGATCTCTCCCAGTGCAAGCACGCCTTGCAGCGGAGCGTTTGTAAACTTCTTCAACTCCTCGCATGCTGCCTCCAACTCTTCTTCAATATCATCACCAAGCATTAGTGCACGTGAGTAGCAGTCCGATACAAAACAAAATGATATCTGAAAACTGGTATCACACTCTCGAACCGCGCTACGGACTGCTTCTACTATTGTCTCCTTACTACCTTCTGAAATATAAATAGCTGAGTTCTCTGGCACATCAGATAACACAACGATCTCATCGGATGAGTTAATTTCAATAGGATCACGCACAACATCTTCTGAAGACTGTTTGCCGATACTGAGTGGGAAGCGGGAATTCAGGTCCGGAAACACCGGTTTTCCTTTGAGTTCGAGAGCAATGGACTCCACCTCTCCTCGATAGATACTCCCCGCAGATTCCCAGTTGAGTTCCTGAATGATATTGCCGTTCGTCCGCGTGGCGATAAATGGACCGGCAATACGTTTCCAGCCGTGCTGAACGCTGGATATAGCCTCCACCGCCATCAAAATCAATAAGCCGCCATGGGGAATAAACCCAGCTTCTGTGAAGATGACCGGTTTAGGTTGAAGGTTTGCATAGCCGGCACCGGCGCCGGCATAGTGAATCCGGGTGCCATACTGATCATATACTTCCTCCAAAAATCGTGTGATTCCTGGTGAAAGGCAGTCCACAAAGAGCAGCATACTGGACTTAGCGCTAGATTCAGATGTAAGTGGAGGCAGTTCTTCAGTCCATTCCACTGAATCCCTGCTGATAGTTGCAGTCACGACTCGGCTCCCTTCCGGGAGCGGTATAGCCAAAACACCATCATCTTTCGGTGTTGCTCCATCAATCAGGCCGGGAAATAGACCACCGCAGAATTGCAGTCCACGACTGTGTGCAGCCTCGAATAGTGATGGTAATTTATCAGCGTGTTTATAGGAGAAACACAGCAGCCAAGAGACTTGGTTGGGATGACCTGCAGACAATAATTCAACTAATTCTGTCGTTGAGTTGAAGGGCAGGTACATGATTTATCTAGCTGATGGAGTATTATTTCTATCTATCTCTCTGGTCATTATCGTCAATAATATCCACTTCTTTAGAGAAAACGCCGTTTTAGCATCATCTGGACAAAACCATCGCCTCACATAACCAATTGTTATTGCTGAAGAAGTCAGTGACAAATATTAATACGAAAGATTATCATTTATCCCATTTACCACAAAAACTGGCCAGTAAAGGGATACTGCATAGCCGCCAGGGCGGCGGCACCTTTGTCAATCGCGGTCTCAGCGGCGATGCCCGCGAGGACTTTGTCCGTCGCATGGAATCACGACTGGAGACATGGCCTGACGTTTTTGAGATTGTGGACAAACATTGCATCGTATAGATCGAGGAAGATCCACTCGTACAAGTGGATTGAGTCAGATTAATACGCTTTAGTAAATCCGGTGATTCGTGGTCTGTCCCTAGCTACCATCCTCGATGATCGTACAATATTGCCAGTAGTTAACCGATATAACGTCGCTTGTCCCCTGTGATTTCTGATTCTTAACTGAATGATTACTCCGTAGTGGCATCCAGGAATTCGATTACCCGATCCATCCGGTTTCTGTGGATAACCCTGTCTCTATCCATGAATGGATGGGAATAATCATGCCCATCGAAGACTGTCGCACCTCTCGAGTGGGCCACCTCTCTCAATTCCGATGTCATATCTGGCGGAAGCACCGTATCAATGGCGCCAGTAATGATCAGGATATTCTCTGCATTATCCGGTAGGTTTTCTACAGGATCGATTGTTCTTGGACATCCAAAGGGAGAAAAACGACTTGGGGATGAATCAATCACTGCGCGATCGTATGCAGCGCCTGTGCCAATCACATTTGACAACACTGCACCACCAAGGGAAATACCGTACAGTAGATGTCTTTGATATTTTGAATTCAGCTCGTCAATTATCTCTTTATAGTCTTCGATAAAGGCCTTGATACGGCGCTTGCCCTCAGATAATCCATATCCACGGTAGTCATAAATATATACGTCATAGCCTCTTTGTGAAAACGACTTTAGATTTACGATCATTTGATCAGCAATCATCGCATTCCCTAAAGCAATCAAAATATAGCCTTTCGGTTCAGTCGCGATTCCATGTTCATCATGAGAATGATATATATAGCCTTTGAGTGCTCTCTCATCAGAAGTCATAAAAGTCACGCTTTCAATAAGCGGATTTTGAGAAACTCTTGAATCGTCAGGCGCAGGAGCGAGAGAACTCCAAATTAGAAAATGAAATCGCTCTTTAAACCAGCCGCATACAGTATTCTCTCGGTCATCCGAAATCGCGGATTTTGAAAAAAGTAGAAACACAATACAAACGAGCCTATAACTCAATGTTGAATGCTCTCTCATAACAACTACATTTAGCAAGGAACAACTGTTGCAGCTTGAGGTTAATACCACTCACCTAATACGATTGCCTTGTATACTGATTAATCTGATAATTATCATTCGTAACAGTGATCTGTCCCCTATCATTTTTACTACCATTTTTAACCTATCAAACTCTTTCCAACTGGTAGATTCATTCAAGAATACTTCCGTATACTATAGAGTGATCACTTCATAACTAATCAGTTTTAAACCCTATAGTTTTATGTGTACCATCACAAAACGGTTTGTTTTTCGAAGCACCACAACGACACAAGGCAACATTGTTACCTTGCCAGGCGTTACGGCCACTGCTGGCTTTAATCGTGACATTTCCCGATAACAGTAGCGGACCATCTTTTAATGGGTTAATGTTTAATTTGCCGCCAGTTTCCTTTAATGGTTCTCCGGTTTCTCCAACCGCACCATAGTCTTTAAATTGTCCTTCATGACTATTATCGCAAAATGGTTTGTTGTTTGATAAACCACAGCGACACAATGCTGCCCTAAATTGAATACCAGGCATATCCACAGGTGATTGTTCTATTGCCAAATCACCCTTTAAAAAATATGGACCCTGGTAACTTACAGTTAAGGTGTTTTCTGACGTTGCAGTTTCAGT
>JAHXIO010000012.1 GCA_025655595.1 Candidatus Thiodiazotropha sp. (ex Monitilora ramsayi) | reverse complement strand
GGTGTTGTCTGGCAACCAACCAATGACAACACCAATAAAATGAAGATTAAAAACCTATTCCTCATTTTGCATTTTCCTTTTTGCATCTAACAGTTGATTATATTGCTGGCACGAATAATGTGTTATGCCGCTGGCACAAATATTGACTTATGCCGCAAATTGTTCTAAATATGTTCTCAAATGATGAAGCATATCGCAAGGAGCGACTAATCACATGGAAAACGCGCAAACATCTGATCCGCGTATTGGTAGATTTTGGGCTAATTACGCTGAATTGCTCAAACGCTTTCACATTTCGCAAAAGGCTATTCCATGGTATCGACGCCATATCGAAGGTTTTTTGTCCGACCACCCTGATATTCGGTTGCAGGCGCATACTGCTGAATCTGTTGAACGTTGGCTCGAGCGGATTGGACGTAACCCCAATATTAGCGAGTGGCAATTTAGGCAGAAAATCAATGCTTTGAGGCTGTTGACTGGCTATTTTCTTAAGCTGCCCTGGAGTAAACGCTTTGACTGGGATCGATGGACGTCCGGCTCTCGCCCCCTTGAGAGGAACCATCCGACTGTGGCGCGTACATATGAGATGATTGATAAGGCTGTTGATGCGCCCAAAAACCATCTGGCAAGAACTCATCCCGATCTCTATCGTAAATTTTTGGTGGCGATCAGGCTCCCTGACTATGCCACCAATACGGAGAAAAGTTATCTCGGCTGGATTAACCGGTTCCTTCGCTTTCACCATGACAGGCATCCCTGTGACTGTGCCGAACCAGAGGTAGCCTCCTTTCTAGAACATTTGACTCTGGAACGCAAGGTCTCTGCTGGAACACAGTCATTGGCACTTAACGCGCTTGTCTTCTTTTTTTTGCGCGTGCTGGAGCAGCCATTGGGTGAAATCGGACCTTATAAGCGCCCTACAAAACCTAAACGCTTGCCAACCGTCTTGAGTCCTCAGGAAATTAATTCCGTTTTCAGTCATCTATCCGGCGTAAATCGTCTAATGATTCATCTGATGTACGGCACCGGAATGCGGGTGATGGAATGTGTTCGCTTACGGCTCCTGGACCTCGATTTCGAGTATCGTCAGATTATCGTGCGTGCCAGCAAGGGGAATAAGGACCGTTCCGTCCCTATGCCTGAGGTACTTATCAATCCGCTCAAGGGGCAGATACAGCAGGCAGAAGAGCAGCATTCCCGGGATCTGGCTGCCGGCTTCGGATCGGTCTATCTACCTGACGCGCTCTCACGTAAATTCCCACAAGCCGATAAGGAGCTCCGCTGGCAGTATTTATTTCCCGCCTCTCGTATCGCCCAGGATCCCCGCACTGGGGAATTACGCCGCCATCACCTACATCAATCCGTAATTCAGAAAACTATCAAACAGGCAGCTGAAGCCGCGGGTATACGGAAAAGAGTGACCAGCCACACCCTCCGTCACTCCTTTGCGACTCACTTGTTGGAATCGGGATCTGACATTCGCACTGTTCAAGAGTTGCTTGGTCATGCGGATGTCTCGACCACGATGATCTATACCCACGTGGCTGGGCTTGGCGGTCAGGGAGCGAAAAGTCCGTTGGATCGGCTTCAACCTCGTGCATAAAAAAAGGGGTGCTGAAGAAGCACCCCTAAGGAAACCGGTATATGAATACCGGCGGAGGATCAATCGATCGGAACTATTTACTGCGCTCGTCTAGCCAGTTGCCGATGGCGGGCGGTACCTCTTTCTGCGCCTTGCCGCTGACATAGATACCGATGTGGCCACCAGGGAACGATAGCTCGGTGTAGTCCTTGCTGCCGGTGATGCCACGCAGGGCGCGCGAGGCATCCGGTGGAACCAGGTGGTCCTGCTCGGCGTAGATGTTGAGCAATGGGCAGCTGATGTTTTTCAGGTCCACTACCCTGTCGCCGATCTTGACACCGCCGTTTAGAAAACCGTTCTGCTGGTAGAAATCCTTGACGAACTGACGGAAGGTCTCTCCGGCCTGATCGGGGCTGTCGAAGATCCACTTCTCCATGCGCAGGAAGTTCTTCAGCTTGTTCTCGTCTTCCAGTACATCAACCATGCTCAGATATTTCTGGCCAGTCAGGCTGAAAGGTTTGAGGGAGAGAAAGGTCCAGTTCAGCAACTCGCCGGGCACGTTGCCCAGGGTGTCGATCAGCATATCCACGTCGATATCCTGTACCCAGGCGGAGAGCATGTTGTCAGGGGTTTTGAAATCGACCGGCGTCACCATGGTGACAAGGTTTTTCACCTTGTCGGGATGCATGGAGGCGTAGCAGAGGCTGAACGCCCCGCCCTGACAGATGCCAAGCATGTTGATCTTATCCAGCTTGTGACGCTTGCGGATCACATCGACACAACGGTCGAGATAACCGTTGATATAGTCGTCCATGGTCAGGGAGCGGTCCGCCTCATCCGGGTAACCCCAATCGATGAGATAGACATCCTGACCGGCGGCCAGCAGGTTGCGAATCGTGGAGCGGTTCTCCTGCAGATCGGTCATGTAGGGGCGGTTGACCAACGCATAGACAATCAGTGTCGGCACTGAACTCTGAACTACATCTCCCGGCGCCTCGTAACGATAAAGGCTGAGTTTGTCCTCACGGTAGACCTCGACTTTAGGGGTAACGCCGGTGTCGATCTTCTCGGCATTGAGTAGATTCTGCACGCCTTTGCCGAGCTTGCGGCTGTAGTCGAGCATCTCTTCGGCCATCTGATCGGGTCGTATATTAAATGGTTGCACGTCTGTTCTCCTCGGTTCCAAACGCTTGTCTGGTGTTCAAATCGGGTGGTTGACGAAGGGTTCTCAGCCTCAGCTTGCGTCGCTCTTCTTGGCTGCGGCCTTCTTTTTAGTCGCCTTTTTCTTACTGGCGGCCTTCTTGGCGGGTGCTGCCGCTTTCGGTGCCGATGCCTTGGCAGCCGGTGCCGCAGGTTTGCGCAGATCCATCATCTGCTCTTTCATCAGCTCCACTTCAGCACGCAGGGCCTTGTACTCGCGACGGGACTCCTGCAGACGATCCTGCAGGGTGCGCAGTTCGCGACGGGTCGGCATGTTGAAAGCACCCAGACTCTCGTCCACCATGTGGCTCAGCTTCTGCTTCACCGCCATCAGGGCGTTGACCATCTTGCCGTGGATCTTGGCGTACTCAGGTGTCATCACCTGTTCGCCGTAGACCTCTTCGCTGCTACTCACCCAAAGGTCGTAAAGACCGCGGGCACTATCGACCTGCTTGCCCTCGTCGACCAAGGCCTGCACCTTGTCGCGCAGACGGTTGGCGGAGAGCAGTCCCAGATTGGAGAAGAAACGCATGTAGTCGCCCAACGCTCGTTGATACTCGACCACACGCTGAGTCAGCTTCTTGTACTGACGCTCCTCTTCACGGGTGTAGCCGAGACCCGGTGCGCTGAGAAAACGGTCGAGACCGTCGGTGTGGGGCATGTTACGCAGGACATCGCCAGGCACCAGGGAGAGGGATGAGACCATGCGCTGCCAGTTATCCATCGGCATCTCCCAGAATGCCATCATCTTGTGCAAGGCATCGTCGCCGGCGGTCTCGGCACCGTTGAAGACATTCTCCATGCCGCCGGAGAACATGTTCTGCAGATCGGAAACCGTGCGGTTGGCAGCTTCCAGCCAGGTCTTGCTGCCATCCGCATTCTGGTAGTAGGTCTCTGCCATGCGGAAGAAACTCTTGCTCTGGTCCATCATCTTGCCCATGAAGTCCTGGTTGAAGTCGGTCGTCGAGGGCGAGACCGCCTTCCACCAGTGATCCATGGCGCTCTCCAGGGGCGACTTGGCCGGTTGTTCCAGACCCATGGCCTTACGGCTCATATCCGTCCAGTTCTCCCAGTACTGTTGCTGGGTCTTCATCCAGTCCTCATTCCAGAAAGGTGAATCACTCATTGGTCGTGGTCCTGTTGTTGTGTCGGTGAATGTGCTTAATTCGTAGTCGGCAAACCGTTGATTTCCCCACTACGGGTGCCTTGATATCCATGGATGGAAAACGCTGAAGGCACTACCATGTTTTTTAAGCTAGCAATAAAATTTGTGCGCTGCAACATTTTTTGTTAAAACATGTTCCGAGGCCGGATATAAAGCCCAACAACCAACCCGGCAGTATCGGTTGACCAGGCAGACTCTGCATGGGCCGGCAAGCCTGATTCCATAAATTTAAGAGAGGATTACCTAACGTGAGCGAAAACATTGTCATCGTCGCTGCAGCCCGCAGCGCTATCGGTACTTTCGGAGGCAGTCTGGCAGGCGTTCCCGCCCATGAGCTGGGGGCCAAAGTGATTTCCGGCCTGCTGGGTAAAACCGGCGTCAAGCCAGAGCAGGTGGATGAGATCATCCTGGGTCAGGTCCTGACCGCAGGTTCCGGCCAGAACCCCGCCCGTCAGGCCAGTCTCGCCGCCGGTCTGCCGGTGGAGACCCCGGCCCTGACCATCAACAAGGTCTGCGGCAGCGGCCTCAAGGCGGTCCATCTGGCCATGCAGGCGGTGGCCTGCGGCGATGCCGAGATCGTCATTGCCGGCGGCCAGGAGAATATGAGCCGCTCACCCCATGTCCTGCCCAACTCCCGCAACGGCGCCAAGATGGGCGACTGGAAGTTGGTCGACACCATGATCGTCGACGGTCTGTGGGATGCTTTCAACAACTACCACATGGGTACCACCGCCCAGAACATCGCCGATAAGTTCGGTTTCAGCCGGGAGGCCCAGGACGAGTTCGCCGCCGGCTCCCAGCAGAAAGCCGAGGCCGCACTCAATGAGAATATCTTTGCCGATGAGATCATTCCGATCGAGATTCCCCAGCGCAAAGGCGATCCTATCGTCTTCGACAAGGATGAATTCCCCCGCGCCGGCACTACGGCGGAGAAACTGGGGAAACTGCGTCCCGCCTTCTCCAAAGAGGGTACGGTAACCGCCGGTAACGCTTCCGGCCTGAACGACGGCGCGGCTGTGGTAATGGTCATGTCCGAGAGCAAGGCCAATGAGCTGGGACTCTCCCCGATGGCCAAGATCGTCTCCTTCTCCTCTGCCGGTGTCGATCCGGCCATCATGGGTACCGGCCCGATCCCCGCTTCGACCAAGTGCCTGGAGAAAGCTGGCTGGTCGGTGGACGATCTGGATCGCATCGAGGCCAATGAGGCCTTCGCCGCCCAAGCCATGTGCGTCAACCAGGAGATGGGTTGGGATATGTCCAAAGTCAACGTCCATGGTGGCGCCATCGCCCTGGGCCATCCCATCGGCGCTTCCGGCTGCCGGGTGTTGGTGACCCTGCTGCATGAGATGCAGCACAGCGGTGCCAGCAAAGGTCTGGCCACGCTCTGTATTGGTGGCGGCCAGGGTGTTGCCATGGCGGTGGAGAAAGTCTGATCAAAGGCCTGTTCGGTGGGGCAGGGCCCCACCCTACGGCTCCGATCACTGTAGGGTGGGGCCCTGCCCCACCAATCACCCTCCACACGGCAGACAATGCAGACCCAATATTCGCGTATTCGGTTGTAATCCGTTTCTGTTCCCACCCCGGATTGGGGTACACTGACTGACAGTCCAACAGAAAGTAAGCCATCCCCATGTCCGATCACATCATCAAGAAGTATCCCAACCGCCGGCTCTACGACACGGAACAGAGTAAATACATCACCCTCACTCAGTTACGTCATCTGATCATCCAGGGGGAGGCGATCAAAGTCATCGACTCGACCACCGAAGAGGACATCACCCGCAATATCCTGTTGCAGATCATTCTCGAATCAGAATCGGGAGGCGAACCCCTGTTCACTGCCAACATGCTCTCCCAGATCATCCGCTTCTACGGCGGCACCCTGCAGGGGATCTTTGGCCGCTATCTGGAGCAGAGCCTGAGCCTCTTCACCCAGCAGCAGGAACAGGTTCGTAAGAACCTAAGTGAGGATCCCTTCAGCGCCATGACTAATATGGCCCAGGAAAACATGAAAATGTGGACCGATATGCAAAAAAGTTTCTTCAGTGCAGCGGGAATCAAGCCTTCGAAGCCGGATGACAATAATTAACCCCAGTATCCGATTGCTTTTATATCTACCACATCCTATTGTTTTAATTAGTATTTTCTATTAATTCCAATCTCATTTCGAGATTCACATCCCGCTCCCACTTGATTTTTTTGTGCATCGCACAAATTTCCCTTGACAAGCCATACCGGCTGACCTATGCTGCATTGCAACATTTGCTGCATCGCACAATTCACACACTGGAGATATGACCATGACCAAGGCAAAAGAGAGCATCGAGATGATTAACGAGATCAACAGCAACGGTTACGACAGTTTCCGTCAGCTGACTGACATCACCCTGAAGGCCTGGAACCAGGCTATGGATACCCAGATGGCTGCCTACAGCTCGCTGATGAACACCAGCCTGGAGCAGATCAAGCTGGTTTCCGAAGCCAAAGATTACCACGAGGTGGTTCGCGGCCAGATGGACATGACCCGCAAGCTGGGTGAAGAGATGGTAACCAAGACCCGTGAAGCGGTCGAGCAGAGCCAGAAGACCAGCGAAGAAGTTCGTGCATGGTTCGAGAGCAGCCTCTCCACCGCTAACGAGCAGGTCACCAAAGCAGTAGAGAAAGCTGCCTAATCGTAGCGTGACCGTACTGAGAGCCGGCGGAGCGATTCGCCGGTTTTCTTATGACTGAATGCTGTCAGCCCCCTGCTCCACCGATCGAATGATCCCGACGGCCGGTGCCTGACAAGATTGAGTCATCAGATACTGGAGGAAAGATAAGAATGAGCTGTAGAAACAAACTCGCCGTTGTTACCGGCGGTATGGGCGGCATCGGTACCGCTGTCTGTTTGCGCCTCGCCAATGAAGGCGCCAGAGTGGTAGCCACTTGCCATCCGTCTGAGGCCGATCGCGTTGACGATTGGGTCAAAGAACTCCAGGGAAAGGATGCTGAAGTCGCTGTGGTTGCCGGCGATGTCTCCACCGCGGAAGGCGGTGCGACACTGATGAACCAGATCGTCGAAAAGTTCGGCCCGGTGGATATCCTGGTCAACTGCGCCGGCATCACCCGTGACAGCACCATGAAGAAGATGACTGACGAGCAGTGGGATGCGGTGATCGACACCAACCTGAGCAGCGTCTTCTACGTCACCCAACCGATCTGGACCAGTATGACCGAGCGCGGTTTTGGCCGGATTATCAACATCTCCTCCGTCAACGGACAGCGCGGACAGTTTGGCCAGGCCAACTACTCTGCCGCCAAAGCCGGTATGCACGGTTTCACCATGGCACTGGCCTACGAGGGCGCAGCCAAGGGTGTTACCGTCAACACCGTCTCACCCGGATACATTGAGACCGCCATGACCGCGGCCATGCGCGATGACGTGCGTGAAGCTATCGTCGGCGGTATCCCCATGCGTCGCATGGGCCAACCTGAAGAGATCGCTCAGGCCGTCGCCTTTCTGGCCGACGATGAGAGCACCTATGTCACCGGCGCCAACCTGCCAGTGAACGGCGGTCTTTTCATTCACTGATTTTCACACTCCTCCCTTCTTGTGAATCTATGCCCGGCTCCCCGCCGGGCTTTTTTTTTGATCAGTCCTTGGATTTACGCCGGTTCCAGACAGCGACCGCCAAGGTCGTAACCCCCAATGCGATACCGGTAGACAGGATCATACGTCCCAGCCACTCAGGCCAGGCGGGTTGTGGGGTGATGAGCGCAAAAGTCCCGATGACGATCAACCAGAACGAGACCTTTCCTAACAGGGCCGATTTCAGCAATTGATTCACTCCAAAACACGTAAAGGGAAAGAAAAGCGTGGAATATCGATTTAGCAGTGTATCACCACCTATATCGTCTGCATGAAATCTATCATACGACGACGTGTCGCAGGATCGGGTAAAGGTCCAACACCCGCCCCCATATTTTCCTGCATATGGTCGACTCTCGATGTGGCTGGTATAGCACAGGTGACATGGGGATGAGAGAGAATGAACTTGAGGAAGAATTGGGCCCAGTTATCGCAACCGATCTCAGCTGCCCAACCGGGTAAAGCCTTCTCTTCCACCAAGTCGAACATGTCACCGCCCCGGAACGGACGGTTGATGATCACGGCAATTCCCCGGTCTGCCGCCAATGGCAAAAGTCGATCTTCCGCCTCCCGGTCGAGCAGATTATAGGTCAGCTGTACAAAATCGAAATCCGCTTCTCTGCTCAGCGCCTTTTCCATCGCCTCATGCCGGCGACCATGAGAGGTGGTGATGCCGATATAGCGAATCCGGCCTTCCGCCTTCCAGGCCTTGAGGGTCTCAAGATGGGTCTCCCAATCGAGCATATTGTGGATCTGCATCAGGTCGAAACGATCATCCCCCCACAACTGCATGGACTGCTTCATCTGCTGGATGCCCAACCAGCGCATCGGGGTCCATACCTTTGTCGCAGTAAAGAGGCTGCCGCGATCCGATAACCGTTCCAGACAGAGACCCAGGGTCTCCTCGGATGAGCCGTACATGGGTGAGGAGTCGACCATACCGCCACCCCGCTCGAGAAATGTTCGCAAGACTTCTGTTCGTCGAAGCACCATTTCCGGATAAGCGGCCACATCGAAAGTCTGCCAGGTACCCATCCCCAGTATGGGTATGGTCTCTCCGCTCACGGGAATGGGTCTTTCGATCAATTTCGATTGAGACTGACCCATGACCGGTAGCGATAGCGCACCGACCAGTCCGGCAGCCCCTTGTAGAAAACGTCGCCGGGAGAGTCTCAACGGTGAATCTTTTCCGTGCATAACCATCACAATAGATCAGAGCTGTTAAGATGTGTGGAGTTCAATAGGTTGTTCCCGTTAATTAACCAAAGCCATTGAGTGAATCGGCGCATCCACGTCTCTTCTCATGACACATCTCATCTACATCCACGACCCTATGTGCAGTTGGTGCTGGGCCTTTCGTCCGGTGCTCGAGGAATTGCTAGCACGTCTACCGAATGGTATGAGTTACAGCCGTTTACTGGGCGGCCTGGCACCCGATACCGATCAACCCATGCCTGAGGAGCTGCGCAACACACTCCAGGCAACCTGGCGACGGATTCAGGAGAAACTGCCGGAGACCCGGTTCAACTTCGATTTCTGGACCCTCAATACCCCCCGTCGGTCGACCTACCCCGCATGCCGGGCAGTGATTGCCGCCAGAGACCTGGATGCCGCGAAGGAGGAGCCAATGATCCTTGCCATACAGCAGGCTTACTACCTGCAGGCAAGAAATCCCTCCGATGAGGAAACGCTGATCGCGCTAGCCGGCGAGATCGGGCTCGATGCCATCGAATTCGAAAGGACTTTGCAAAGTCAGGTTGCGCAGCAGACGCTTGAAACCGAGATAGCCCAGGCAACCCGATTGGGTGTGCGCAGTTTTCCCTCTCTGATACTACAACAGGATAAGAGCGCCTGGCCCGTTGCGGTGGACTACAAGGCCGCCGACAACATTTTGAATACGATCCACGATATCCTGGATTGACTTAACCGCTTTGGCGCGTAACACTCCGCCACCATGCTAAATCAAGAGACCCTCGACAAACTGCGCCGGGATATCGTCTTCGAGGCCGACCTGGCCGGCGAGCCCCTCAATTTCCACTCCACCTGGGGCATCTTCTCACCCCGCGAGATCGATGAAGGTACCCGTCTTTTAGTGGAACGTTTGGATATCCGTCCCACCGATCACTGCCTCGATCTTGGCTGCGGTTACGGCCCAATCGGCCTCTTCATGGCCAGGCGCGCTCCCCAGGGTGAGACCCTGATGGTGGATAAGGACTTTCTCGCCGTAGAGTACGCCAACGCCAATGCAAAACGCAACGGACTGGGAAATGCCGAGGCCATGTTGAGCAACGCTTTTAATCACATCGACCCAACACGACGCTTCGATATCATCGCCTCGAATATACCGGCAAAGGTGGGTAAGGAGATGTTGAGCCTGATCCTGCACGACGCCTGGCAACGTCTCAACCCCGGCGGCAAACTCTATGTGGTCACCATCAACGGACTGCGCCAGTATATGAAACGAAATCTCAACGAGGTCTTCGGTAACTATAAAAAGTTGAAACAAGGCAGGACCTACACGGTTGCCCTGGCACACAAGGCGTAAATCCTTCCAAATATCCGCTAGCATCCCGCTGGCGTCGCCTACTGGCATTCACCATCGACGCTACCGTCTGGGCTTTGATCCTCTACCCAGCCATTCAAGTCATCCTGATTGCCAACAGGAGCCTGATCGGCAGCATGATCATGAACAGCTTCACTGCCTGGGCCGGTGTGGCCTGGGTTAATCCTCACACCCCCTATCTTGGCCCGCTGATGTTGATGCTGGATATGGTGATGCTCTTTACACCTGGTAACCGTACCCTGCTCGACACGCTGGCCGAGACCAACATTTTTTCCTACCCCATTGCGGAATCAAGCTGAGGTGTCTGCCGCCAACTTTTTCAACAGATGGGAGACAGCCACCAGACCGAAGGTGGCAGTGACTGTCATGGCGGAACCGTAGCCGCCACAGTTGAGTGAACCTTCGAGTGTCCCCGGGCGATCCAGGCAGACCTCCCCTTCCGGGCTGGGATAGACCTGCTGCTCTCCGGAGTAGACACAGGGCACATCGAACCGACGCTTGGTGTTGGCGGGGAAACCGTACTCTCGCCGCAGCAGCTTTCGTGTCTTGGATAGCAACGGATCCTGCTCACTCCGACTTAAATCAGCAAGCCGGATCCGGGTCGGGTCGGTCTGTCCACCCGCTCCACCAATGGTGATGATACGAACTTTGTGTCGCCGGCAGGAGGCGATCAAGGCCGCCTTGGTACGATAGCTGTCGATACAATCAACGACATAGTCAAACCCACCCTGGATCACCTCCTCCAGATTCTCTTCATCCACAAAAGCCTCGACCGGTATCACGCAACAATCGGGGTGGATAGCGAGCACGCGCTGCGCCATGGCTGTGACCTTGGCCTGACCAAAAGCGCCTTCGACCGCATGCAGTTGCCGGTTAACGTTGGACTCGGCAATGTGATCCAGATCGAACAGGGTAATCGCACCTATACCGCTACGTGCCAGCGCCTCAACTACCCAGGAACCAACCCCACCCACGCCGATGACAGCCACATGGGCGCCTAAAAAACGGGATAACCCGTCCTGGCCATAGAGTCTCGCGATACCGCCAAAGCGTCTATCGATATCCAATTACCGCACCTCTGCCTGGAAAGAGACTGGACTCAGCCTATGAAGAATTATTCAGAATAAATCAGGACGAATTATAACTGAAGGCAGCTGTTTGAATTCGATCAGATCCACTACCACGAATGTGTGGTTGTGCTCTATCAATGCAGACCTCCCGACGCCTTTTCTTCGTCATGAGACATCAATTGAACCGCTTTATACAGTGTTTCCAACTTGGCAACAAACTGATCTCTCAGCTGCTCCATCTCGGAGACCTTTGATAGTGCAATGTCCAGGTCACCTTGACTTGCTATACCGACCATTTCATGTCCCAGTCCATGTATCTCTTCATGGATTTTTTTAATCTCATTGTAGACCGTCAAATGTCCATACTGCACATAGCCCACTCCATGAAACCAACGGCCGAAGGCACAGTGTTTACTATCGAGTTGAATGGGTGGGATGGCGTGATTGAGTTTGAGATTTTCAATCAGATTACTGACCCAGCGGCGGTGACTGGCGATGGCCGCGTGAATATCGATACCGTCGCAATCATACAGCCTGTTCTTGAGTCCCTGCCACTCGCGATTGTGCTGCCAAGTCTCCAGCCAGGTCGGTATCTCCTCCACCGGCATCGGCCGCGCAATACCATAACCCTGTCCGAGATGACAGCCGAGCCGTAGTAGCGCAGCAGCATGCTCCAGGCTCTCCACCCCCTCTGCAATAACGGGCTGATCGAAGGCCCCCGCCAGACGCACCACGCTATCGACAATGGTCAGGTCCTGTGGATCCTCCAGCATATCCCGTACGAATGTCTGATCGATCTTCAGCAGATCCACGGGCAGACGGTGAAAATAGGCCAACGACGAATAACCGGTACCGAAATCATCGAGCGCAAACCGAATCCCCAATTCACGACAACTCACCAGTGTGTGAAAAATCTGATTCACGTCATCAATGGAGGCGGACTCTAGTATCTCAAACTCCAGGTCACCTGGATTTAACTCGGGGTATCCGGCAATGATGTCCCGAAGATGATCGAGAAAGTCCGGATGCTGCAGATGGTGCGCGCTGATATTGACACTGACCCTGAGATTCAGTCCCAGCTTGCGCATCTCCATCATGTGTTTTAGTGCATTGTTAATGACCCAATTCCCAACCGTTATCTCAAGCTCTGTATCAACCAGCAGATGGAGAAATTCCTTGGGGTATAGCAGTCCCTTTCTGGGATGATTCCATCGAATCAACGCCTCCACACCGATCACATCACAGTTGTACATATTGACCTTGGGTTGGTAGTGAAGAACGAATTGATCCTGGAGTACCGCCTTTTCCAGCATTTGTAAAAGCTCGCGGTGAGCTTTCACCTGTTTATCCTCGATCGGGTCGAAGAGATGGTATCGATTCCTCCCCATCTCCTTGGCGATATACATCGCCTGATCTGCGTGACGAGTCAGGATATCCGCATCGGCATCGTCCTCGGGAAAGAGCGTCATCCCGATGCTGGCAAAGACTTCAACCTCTTTCTCGCTGATCAGGATAGGCTCCGATACTGCATTGAGCACCCTGTTGAGTATCTGCTTGCACTGGTCGATGTCTGAGAGTTCCGTTAATATCAACACGAACTCATCCCCGCCAATCCGCGACACCGTATCCCCCTCCCTGACGGTAACTTGTAACCTTCTCGCTATCTCGACAAGAATTGTATCGCCGACCGCGTGGCCGTACGTGTCGTTGATCGGCTTGAAGCCGTCAAGATCCAGATAACAGACCGCAAGGCTGAGTCCGCTACGTCGGCTGTGTGCGATGGCCTGTCGCAGACGGTCGGTTTTCAGCAGACGATTCGGCAAGCCAGTGAGTGCATCGTAGTGGGCGATCCGGTCCAGCTCGGCTTCCGCTTTCTTTCGATCCGTGACATCGTGAATAATTGAGTAGAGAACAGACCGGTTCTCCCATTCGATAGGACCCGAATGTACTTCTACATCCCTCACCTCTCCAGAAGCGAGGGCGTGGCGGAAATAGAAGTGGTTACGCCGCTCATCCCGCGCCAGATTCATCTCACGCTGAATTTGAGCCGGGGACAGGATATTGATGCCATTGATGCCCATCTGCAGTAATTCATCGTGACTGTACCCGTAATAGTTTACAGCGGCTTTGTTCGCGTCGATAATGTTGCCGCCCTCAGGATCGATGATCAGCATTACTGCCTGATTGTGCTCAAACAGCATACGAAAGCGCTCCTCACTCTTACTCAGAGCAACGGTCAAATCCCGTTCGCGATCCAGCGCCTGCTTGAGATTTTCATTGCTGACCTGCAGTGTCTTATTGGCCTGCGCCAATTGGCGGGTACGTTCTTCGACTTTCCCTTCCAGCTCAAGTCCCGAGCGTTTCAATGCATCGATATGCGCTTCCAACCTCTCACTCATGCTGTGCAGTGATTCTGAAAGACGACCGATTTCATCTCTTCGCTCGATATGCAAGTGTTTGCCATATTCGCCTTCAGCGATTGACTCTGCATAATCCGATAACCGCTTCACCGGCTCGATGATCTGCCTACGTAAAAAGAAGTTGAGCATTATCGCTATAAGCAGGAAGGTCAAAAGCATATTGACCAGCAGTTGCTGCAATGCCTGTATATATTTTTCGTCAATGACAGCGGTCGGAAAACCCAGACGGATGGCGCCGATACGTTCTTTACCATCGAACAAGGGTATTGCCACATCGTAGTAGCGCTGACCGTCGAACCGATCATAGGGTTGCCAAATGGGGGTATCCGTATCCAGCGAATTCATCGACACCTCATCTGTGAAGCGCCGTCCGATCAGATCGGCCTGACTGTGAAATAAAGTGGTGCCGTCGGGCCCAATCACCGTTGCATAAGTGATATGCTTATTCATATTGACCACTTCATCCAACTTCTTATCCAAGCCGGACAAGGACTCCAGCGGCAATCCAAGCGCCAGCAGCTCGTTAAGCACACTCTCGATACTGTGGCCTATGCCGAAGGTACCGGTTATCAGTGCATCGGTATAGTTGGTTCGAAAAGCCAGCATATTCACTACCGAGCTGACAAAAAGTGATGCTGCCAACATACCGATAGTGAAGAGTAGGATTTTTTGGTTTAAGCGCATCAGCTTTTCACCGGGCGGACGACTCCAAGAACGTGCTGTTCATCGAACAATATTCTCACCTGCCAACTGCAGGATACCGATAGGCACACTGACACCGAACTTTCGGGCCTTTTGCAGATCGACTGCATATCCATAGCGTGCCGGCCACTCCGGCTGAATCCGCTCTATCGATACACCTTCTAACAGATCTCTCACCATCCTGGCCGCCTGTCGCCCTATACTCTCGTGCGACGGGTAGACAGTCGCCATGGCGCCCCAGTCATCCATCACGTCATTCCTGACAATGCCAATCAAGGGTTTATCAGTATGTGTGCGGATCAAATCGGAAAAGTGCTGCCTGGCGCCCAACTGATCGTTCGCGGAGATGAAGACATCGACACGTTCATTCAGCTCTTCAACGATAGTTCGTGCCAGTTGCGCCATTTTTTCGTCGCCAGACTCCCCTTTCACCAGAGGAACGGAACGAAACAGAATCTCCATACCCTCCAGGGCTGGATCCTCCTCCAGGTGTGCCATGACCCAGTCATTGTAGCTGTGGGATTGAGGCATATCCGCGTAGATCAAACCGAACCTGCTCGCCTTGGGAAACAGGCTGCGAATAAAGCGAAGCCTTGCCTTGACCGGTACCGGATAGCAGACGCCGGTAAAATTGGCCTTGGGCGGCTGATCAAACCCATCGATTACACCGATTCCGACAGGATCGGTGGGTGAGGCGAATACCACCGGTTGATCGGTACCGAAGAAGACCTGCTTGGCAGCAATGGTCGCGACAGTCCCCCCGGTGTAGACCACATCATGCTTTTCATCCCAGGCCCGACGTAGAATCGCCTTCCCATGCGCAATATCGTTGCCCGCGGTATACCGGGTCACCGAAAGATTCTCCCCTTCTCGATATCCAAGCGCCTCGAGTGACCGCATCATAGCCGCATAGACGTCACCGTAGGGGCTGCCGCCCTGTGAGTCGAGCATGAGCAAATGGTAGACACGTCCAGGTGTCGGTGCAGCTTCAGCCACAGAGAGGGCAAGCAGCCAGAACACCAGGATGTAGCGAACAAAACCGGAAATCGAAATGTGCAGCAACAACGGCGCCTCCGCTGAGGTATTTCATATATCGGGTTCAATCTCTATCCGGTCGTCTCACCGGATCTACAGGCCATCCCGATCCATTGGGTCACCACACCGTCGCGCGAAGAGAGGGTAAAACCCTCTGACTCTCCATCGACTCAATAGAACCGGCATGTAACAGCACGCCAATCTCTATCTCATTGATTAATATTGAGAATCCACAGCCCATCCCTTACCAGACCTGCATTGAACAGCTCTCAGCAAACTGGCGGGGGAATATAAGCCCTATGCCCTTGCCACGCGATATCGAGATTTAACCTCGAAATCAACAAGAGTATCGGCAACAACGACTTAAACTTGATCTTCAATCAGCGTTGTTCTCTCTCTGGTCCCAAAGCTCTTTCATTACTGAATCTGTTACACCCTGTTACAACTTCATACATCCTTGAAAGGATCTTTCACCGCTGAAGATCCAGAATTTCCACCATGGACGACAGGTCCTGACAAATTCACTGACAAAGGAGACTCTCATGGGAAAAACCACCTTGATCGTCATCGCCATTCTTGCCTTGCTTCTGATCAGCGGCGTTGCCATTGCACGCTATAAGGGCTTCTGTGGACCAGAAGGTCGCATTACCTGGGTCACCGAACGTATCGGAGACAAATTGGAACTGGATGATCAGCAACGTAACCAATTGGCTCAACTTAAGAATCAGGCTGTCGACATCATGCAGGAGATGCGTGAGGAGCGGAAAAATACGGCTGAGGAAGCTATCGCACTGCTCGACTCACCCAAACTCGACAGGGAGTGGGCACGCCGTCTGATCGAGGAAAAGCAGACCCAATTGGCCAGTGCCGCCGATCAACTGATCGACCATTTTGCCGACTTCAGCGACAATCTGAATGAGGATCAACGCAATAAGCTACAGGAGATGATCCAACACCACCGTAGCCATCGCCACTGAGGATTTATATGTAATCAATCCGATGCAGCCGAGCAAAACTGAACTGACAGCCCCCCGGACCGGGGGGCTTTGGAGCGGCCACACCCATCGTCTATGCTTGGATGCAAAACGTAGCACCGGAAACCGCATGCACCGAATTTTGATGATCGATGATGACCAGGAGCTGGCAGCACCGTTGCGGGACTACTTCCAGCGCTATGGCCTCGAACTGGAGTCATCCACGATCCCCTCAGAAGGCCTGGAGCGCATTCAGCATTCACCACCTGACTTAGTGATCCTGGATATCATGCTGCCGGAGATGGACGGCTTCGAGGTCTGCCGCAGAATCCGTCGCCAGAGCGATCTACCGATTCTTATGTTGACTGCAAGGGGTGAGGTGATGGACCGCGTGGTCGGACTGGAAATCGGTGCCGATGACTATCTGGCAAAACCCTTCGAGCCCCGTGAGCTGGTGGCGCGCATCCAGAATATCCTCAAGCGTACAACGGCACAGTCGACGCCTGAGTCCCGATTGACTCTTGGCGAACTGACTATCGATACCGAACAGCAGGAGGTGTGGATGAGGGGCACGGTTGTCAGCCTGACCACCATGGAATTTCGCCTGCTTGCACTGCTGGCCCGACAGCCCGGAAAGGTTTTCAACCGGGATGAGATTCTCAATGGCATCAAAGGGATCGAAGCCGACCTCTACACCCGGTCGGTCGACATTCTGATCAGCCGATTGCGGCAAAAACTACAACCGCTAGACCTGATCAAAACGGTTTACGGCAGCGGTTACCGTATCATCGATCCCAAGCCATGAAATTCCGTCACCGACTCAGCGGCAAGTTGATCCTGCTTTTTCTGTTCCTGGGACTGCTTATCGTGCTGACAGTCAGGACCGGCTTTCGCTATGGATTCCAGGATGAGTTCAGGCACGTCGCCACACCCCATTTGATGGAGTACCTCAGCCATCTAAAGCAGGAGATCGGTGATCCACCCAACCGCAATAACGCCGCAGCACTGGCAAAACGCCTTGGATTGAGCATCACCATTCTGTCTCCCGACAGTATCTGGTCGAGCCATGAGAATTTACCCGATCCTGCCGATATCGATTTTCACCGACACCGGCTCAGCAACGGGCAGGAGATCGAAGTCGCCCGCAACGAACAACGTTTTATCCTCCGTCTCCGACAGGATCGATATACCCTGCTGCTCTCACCCAATAGCTCGATTGAAAGCAGCCAGCTACCGCTTGTCGTCAGCCTGACCATCGTGGCGGTTCTGCTCATCATTGCTCTGGTCTACCATCTGGTACGGCGGCTTTTTCGTCCCATTGAGACCATCCGGCAGGGCATTACACGCTTCGGCAGAGGTGAACTGGAGCATCGTATAGATGTCAGGCGGCGGGATGAACTGGGAGAGTTGGCGAACAGCGTCAACAACATGGCCGACGAGATTCAACAGATGCTGGAAGGTAAGCGCCAGCTGCTACTGGCCATCAGCCACGAATTGCGCTCCCCCCTCACCCGGGCCAGAGTGAATGCGGAGCTATTGGAGGAGAGCGAACCGCAGAAGCGGATCATCCTGGATCTGCAACAGATGGAATTAGAACTTACTGAACTGCTGGAGACGGAGCGTCTGGGCAGTCAGCATGCCAGGCTGGATCGCCAGTCCGTATCGCCAGACCAACTGGTCGATGAGGTGATGCAAAGACATTTCTCCGATAGCGAAGTTGTCTGCCACCATATAAACGATAACGATGAAATTCTTTTGGACGCCATCCGTGTCAGGCTCATGATCAGAAACCTCTTGGACAATGCCCTGCGGCATACACCGGAGGATGCCAGTCCACCTGTCATCACAAGTGAACTGACGAATACGGCATGGCGACTCACGATCGAAGACAGCGGGCACGGCATAGAGGCGGAACACCTGGATCGGATCACCGAACCTTTCTATCGGGCAGACAAAGCGAGACAACGGGAGACTGGTGGTTACGGTCTCGGACTCTACCTCTGTAAAGTCATTGCGCTCGCCCATGGAGGCACGCTGCTTATCAACAGTGAGGTTAACCGGGGAACCAGGATCACTACCTCCTTCCCAGTCAGCTCCAATGGGTGATCCGGGGCCTGTTACTGCTTTGTTGAGATCTGATAAATCTTTGCCTGATGTTTGGCCTCATACATCTTCCGGTCTGAAGTTTTCAGCAGCTCATCCAATGTCTCCCCATCTGATGGAAACTGGGATGATCCGACACTGGCTCGCAAGGGCAGACGGTTTCCATCGATGAATACCTTCCCTCTCAGGCCAGACAGAAGACTCTCTGACAGGTTATGTTTTGCCTCGGCATCCTGAATGCCCTCGGCCAGAACGATGAACTCATCACCGCCAATCCGAGCAGCCGTATCCACTCTGCGAATACCCGCCTGTAGACGCTTGGCCACTTCTACCAGTAGCGCATCCCCCACTTTATGACCATAGCGATCATTGACCTCCTTGAAATCGTCAAGATCGATATAGTAGACAGCAAAACCACGACCACTCCTTTTACAACGGGCGATCATCTGATCGAACCTGTCCTCCAACAGCCGACGGTTCGGTAGCTCAGTCAGCGGGTCAAGGAGCGCCAGGGATCGGTTGATCTCCCGTGCCCGCAACAAGGCAGTAATCAGCAAGCCGATAAAGATGGCGCCAACCCAACCAATCAATCGTGGCATCCAAAAGTGGCTCGCTTGCGACTGCCAACCTCCAAGCGGTATGGCGGCAATACGCCACTCACCATTGGGTAGCAGGATCGACTGTAGTATTGGATCCGAAGTAAAGACTTCTGAATCACCCAGGATCATCTCACCTTGCGTTCCCTTGGCATCCTTTCCCCGCAAAGCGAAGCGTATTCCATCCATCTCCTGTTTCAGTCCGGCTGACTCGAACAACGTGGGAATGTCGATGACAATCGAGGCGATGCCCCAGTAGGCGGGCTTGTGCACGGACAGATGTCCACCCAATCCACCTCGGGTATAGATGGGGGTGCGTGCGATAAAAGCCTGTCCACCCTGTACGAGACCGACCGGGCCCGCCACGATCGTGCCTTTCTGATCGATAGCGCGTTGAATTGCCGGCCACTGGTCCGGCATTTTTTCATACTCCAGTCCCAGTGCGGCTTCATTACCCGCCAGGGGAAAGAGATGGGTGATGACGTTGTCTTTTGCCAACCCGATGTTGCGGATATTACGCCCAACAGAGGTGATTTCACTCGCCAGAGCATCAAACTCACGATTATCGACTTCAGGATTGATCGCCACATAGGCAATTAATCCCCGGGTGAGATGCAATGTGGAATTTATCTCTCCTTCGAGCCGCGCACGTAGGGTTACCACACGATTGAGCACCTCAATCCGCTGGGTCTCCATCTGATTGGATTTTAATAGGTTGACGACCCATTCAGTGGCAAGAACCATAAAAACCAACGCCAGGAGACCGCCGATCCAATACACCTTCAGAAATCGCACCAGGCTTCTCCTGCATAACAGATCATTTTCTGAATAATTTTAGACATTTTTAGCGCATAGGTACTGACGCTTTGAATAAACCCTCACCCACCCGGCAGGGATATTCCCGTCACTTTTTTATACAAAGACACGGCATAAGAGTCGGTCATGCCGGAAACAAAATCGGTGAGCCGCATCAGCCGAATATAGTCATCTTCGGCCGGTATATGTCCGGCACCGATAAACTGCTCCGGAATCAAGCGGATCATCATCTTGCTGCGTGGACTGGCTGATTCACCGTGCTCCGCCACATCATCGATGATCGGTATAAATTGCTCCAGCAACTCGCTGATCACCTGAAAACCGGCTGTTTCAATCTCGATCACTTCGGGCGCGACATAGATCTTTTCTGTCGCCACCTCGATCAAACGATCCATCTCCGCCCGATGAGGAATCATACTCATCAGGGGTTCATCGAACCGACCTTCGAGAATCTCCTGCTCACAATCGAGAAAACAGCTCAGAATCTCACTGATCGCCTGACTGATGACCTTTGCACGCAAGAACTCGATCTTCTCCTTGTCGCCGCCAATCCGGTTCAACCGGGTCGAGAGCTTGTCGGAATCCGGTAAAACCGCACAGAACAGCGTCATCGCTTCCTGGAAGCTGAGGTGCCCCAGGCGGTAACCGTCTTCAATATCGATCACCCGATAACAGATATCGTCTGCCGCCTCCACCAGGAATGCCAGGGGATGGCGATGCCAGACCGCCAGCACCGGGTCCCGTCGGATCAGTCCGACGGTCTCCGCCACCTCGGTGAAATTGGCCTGATCCTCGGCATTGAATCCGGGTTTCTTTGCGCTCACCCCGGAAAACCTGCCTTTCCCGATACAGGATTCACGGGGATATTTCGTGAATGCCGCCAGGGTGGCGCAAGTCAATTGAAGCCCGCCGGGATTATCCCGGTTCTGCAACCGGGTGATGACGCGAAAGCCCTGGGCGTTACCTTCGAAATTGAGAAAGTCCTCCCGTTGGCTTGCCTGCAGCACCGCCACCCGCTGCTTTCCATATTCGGCATTCTCCGCCCAATGACGAATGGCGTCCTCACCGGAATGGCCGAACGGCGGATTCCCGATATCATGAGCGAGACAGGCGGCAGCGCAGATATCGCCAAAGTCGGAGGCTTCGTATGCACTGAGCCTGTGACGGGCAATGATCTGCTCACCGACCAACGTCCCCAGCGATCGACCGACACTAGATGACTCCAGACTGTGGGTGAGACGGGTTCTCACATAATCGACCTTGGAGAGTGGGAAGATCTGCGTTTTATCCTGCATGCGTCGGAATGCCGACGAAAATATGATCCGATCGAGATCCCGTTGAAAGTCTGTACGAGTGGAGCTGTCTGCAGGCTGCCCGGTGGACCCCAGGCGTTTACGCGAGAGCAGTTGAGACCAATTCATCGACATCTGATATTCCCATTTAATGACGGCGTAAAAGCCCGGATCTCCGGATATCGTCATTGTATCAGGGTCTTGCCGGATCATTGAGCAGTTGAGCGGATTTCGGCGTTCGGGATCTCAAGGCCAGCATCCCTGCGAAGAAAATCAACAGGGCTCCCATCATGAACTGCAGGTTCAATGTCTCACCCCAGAAAAGATAGCCATAGACCGCACCAAACAGGACAGAGGTATAGGTAAAGGGACTGACCGCGCTGGCCGCGGCAATCGCATAACCCCGGGTCAGCAACAACTGCCCCAGAGTGCCGGTTATCCCTATCAATGCGAACAGACTCCACTGTTCGAGGTTTGGCTGCTGCCAGTGCCAATACATGGGAAAGAGTGAGATGACCGTACTGAGCAGTGCAAAATAGAATACAACCCGCACAGACGGTTCAGTACGGCCAAGTCGACGCAGACTGACTTTGGCGAGAGAGGCCAGCATACCGCCCAGCAACCCCACCAGAGCGACACTGCTGAATTCACCTGCGGGATTAAGCACCAGAATCACACCCGCGAAACCGGTACCGACCGCCAATAGAATGGTTCTTCTCAATTGTTCGTTGAGCCAAGCCCAGGCAATCAGCGGCATGAAGAGTGGCGCTGTCATCTTCAGCAGCATTCCATCTGCCAGCTGCAGATGAGCCAGCGCATAAAAGAAGCAGTACATGGCAGAGACACCGGCGATGGCGCGCAGCAGATGCAGATGAAAAATGCCGGTCTTCAGCCCAACATGTCCCGACTTCCAGACCAGGGGCGTCATCAGCGCCAAGCCAATAATATTCCGCATAAAAACAGCCATCTCACTGGGCAGATCGGCTGTCACCAGCTTTACTCCGGCTCCCATGGAGGCGAACATCAGCTCCGCCAACAGGATGAACAGAGCACCCTGCAGAAGATTCTGTCTATACAGCATATCGGGAAAGCATCATTGTGATCGTCGTGGTCATGACCATCTGTTTGCAAACAATTCTGTCAATCTGCGGGACAATCGCCTTTGGTGATCACTCTATGGCAGAATGTGGCCAATCTATCAGATAACGAGGCCACGGTTCACATGTTCGCTATACGTCTTTACCCCATCCTCCTCCTGGTGATCTCGCTTTCCGGCTGCACCAGTGTCTACTACGACACCATGGAAAAAGTCGGTATTCATAAACGTGACATCCTGGTGGATCGTGTGGAGTCGGCGCGAGATGCTCAGACTGATGCCCAGGAACAGTTCCAATCGGCGCTGGATCAATTCGCTTCTGTAGTACAACTGGAGGATAGCGATCTCAAGCGGGCCTACGAGAGTCTTAATGACGAGTATGAGGCCTGTGAATCCTCTGCGGCCTCGGTCTCCGGCCGTATCGAGAAGGTTGAAACTGTCGCCGAGGACCTTTTCGAGGAGTGGCAGGCTGAGCTCGACCTCTATCAGAACCAGAGTCTGAAGGCCTCCAGCGCCAAGCAACTGAGACAGACAAGAGGGCGTTACAAAGAGATGCTGGCCAGCATGAAGCGGGCTGAAAAAACCATGCAGCCGGTACTCAATACGCTGCAGGACAACGTGCTCTATCTGAAGCACAATCTAAACGCCCAGGCCATCGGCTCGTTACGGGGCGAGTTCAGAAACCTGCAGGCCGACATCGCCACACTGGTTAAACGCATGAACCAGTCCATCGAGAGATCGAACACTTTCATACGGGATATGAAGGCCTCCTGAGAAGAAGCGCCGGTTACGTTACCCTCAAGTCGTAATAAATGCGTTCTGACGGTATGGAATATCGATTAGGCTGGGGTCGCCGGCTGCTGGCACTGCTCTTCCTGCTCGCGATTCTATTCACTTCACGCATCGCTTTCCCCGGTATCACTGACCACAGTATCCTGCTAATCGCCGCCGTTCTGGGCGGGTACATGGCCCTGAACATCGGGGCGAATGACGCCGGTAACAATATCGGCCCATTGGTCGGCTCCAGGGTCATCAGCTTATTGGGCGCAGTGCTCTTCGCTGCAATGTTCGAGGCCGCCGGTGCCATCCTCGCTGGCACAGAGGTCATCAGTACTATCAAACAGGGCATCGTCTCACCCGACCAGCTGGGCGGAAGTGAAGTCGTGATTCGCGTCATGCTGTCGGCACTGCTTGCCGCGGCACTCTGGCTCAACATCGCGACTGCCACAGGCACACCTGTCTCAACCACGCACAGTATCGTGGGCGGTGTCATGGGCGCCGGCATCACTGTGGGCGGCCTTGCCGTCGCCAACTGGAAGATGTTGGGGGCAATTACGATAGGCTGGGTGTTATCGCCTCTCCTGGGTGGCCTCATCGCCGCTCTGCTGCTCTATCTGATCAAACGGACTCTGCTCTATCAGAAAACACTTTCACAGGCCGCGAAAAAGGTACTGCCGCTACTGGTCGGGTTCATGGCATGGACCTTCACCACCTATCTGCTGCTCAAGGGATTGAAGGTGAGCTGGCGGGTCGATTTTCCAACAGCACTGCTCTGCGGATTCACCATTGGGCTCGGCGTCTATCTTATTACTTATCCTATTATCGAGCAGCGCGCCCTCCTGTTAACTGACAGTAAAACTTCGCTCAACCGGTTGTTCAACCTGCCACTGCTGATGGCGGCCGGCCTGTTGAGCTTTGCCCACGGTTCAAACGACATCGCCAATGTCATCGGCCCCATGATCGCAATCAAAGAGGCGATTCAGTTCGAACCCTTGATGCCGCATACCGATCTCACCCTATGGCTCTTGCTCATCGGCGCCTTGGGCATCCCCTTGGGTCTGATGCTCTTCGGCAGAAGACTGATCAGGACCATCGGTTCCGAAATCACGGAGCTGGACCAGGTCAGGACCTTCTGTGTAACCACATCGGTGGCCACGACTGTCCTGCTGGCAAGCCAGCTGGGAATGCCCGTCAGCAGTACGCACACTGCAGTCGGCGCTATCTTTGGCATCGGTTTTCTGCGTGAGGCACTGAAGACCAACTACGCCATATTATTGGAACAACTGAGACGCTATCACGAGAACCAAACACCGGAAGAGATCGATGCCTTCATTCAACGTTTCGATAAGGCCTCTTTCAGTGAAAAGGGCCAGATGCTGGACGCACTTGACAGCTCCGACATGCAGGTAGCAATCAATAAGAAAGAGAGAAAATCGCTGCAAAAACTCTATCGTCATGCGCTAGTGGAGCGCTCCACATTCATCCGTATCCTGTTCGCGTGGTTCATCACACTGCCGATCACCGGCTTGTTGGCCTCTATCATCTATCGGTTGTCTGGCTGGTTTTTCTGACAATCAAGCACATTAACAGCCCCTACTATATTCGAATCGAGGAATTTAACATGCGCATGCTGCATACCATGCTGCGGGTCGGCGACCTGCATCGGTCCATCGACTTTTACACTCAGGTTCTCGGTATGAAGCTGTTGCGGCAGAAAGACTACCCTGACGGGGAATTCACCTTGGCCTTCGTCGGATTTGGCGATGAGAGGGATCATACCGTCATCGAGTTGACGTATAACTGGGACACTGACAGTTATGACCTGGGAAACGGGTTCGGCCATCTGGCGATAGAGGTGGACGATGTCTATGCCGCCACGGAGGAGATTCGCAACCGGGGTGGAAAAATTATCCGGGATGCAGGGCCGATGAATGCCGGCACCACCATTATCGCCTTTGTCGAAGATCCTGACGGCTATCAGATCGAGCTTATTGGCCCCCGCTAAGGGTTGAGATACAACCTAATCGACCGCCGCAGTCGCCGGTCCCTCGACGATGACCATGCTGTCGGGTGGCGGCATACGACGGACAAGACCATCCGGTACCTCACCACGACCGGCCTGATAGATGGAACCCGACTCCAGCACAAAACAGACCATGACAGTCAATAGTGTCGGCACCACGGCAACCCGGGAAATGGCGACCATCATGATATCTCCCTTTGAACTGCCGGACGTTGCCATCATCGCCATCCCAAGAATCACAGCACTGATGGTATAACCCACAAGGAGAATACGGGTACGATTCGCAGACAAACGCCAGTGAGCAGCGACAAACCAGGGATCTCTCCCGGCGCCACTGGTGGCTTTAAACCAGATAAAAGCGATCACGCCGAGTGAAAGCCCCAGGGGGATCAGGAAGCCGAGAAGCCCTACGTCGAGCACGATAGCGGCAGGCGCAGCAATCAGATGGCATGCCACCAGATTCATCATTGAAAGTTCATGGGGACTTTTAGCCCGTTTGCGCAGTTTTTCTTCTACCTCGAAAATCATCATCTCCCCCATGAAAACCGATGATGTCATTGTGTACTACTGACTCTGGTCCAGACTAAGCCTCATTCAGGACCCAGCGGCTGACTGATAGTGGCATTGTCAGGGATTGCGTTAGTATGTCATGCCGAATGACCAAGATCGTTGATAATGCGCAAAATAGCCATGGGAAGAAGTTCGCAGTCATGACCATCAATATTGAACAACTCAAAAAAGAGATCATCAAAACCGCCTCAGAAGAACTCATACCGAGATTCCAGAAGATCGACAGCAGGCGGAAAATCGACGGTTCACTGGTTACCGAGGCGGATCTTGCCGTACAGCAGCGACTCACACAGAGTCTCAATAAAGCCTATCCTCAGATCCCGCTTCTCGGTGAGGAGATGCCCACTGAGACCCAGCAGCAGATACTCGAGGACTCTCCCAATGGCTTCTGGTGTCTCGATCCGCTGGACGGCACCTCCAACTACGTCGCCGGTATGCCCTGTTTCGCCACTTCCCTGGCCTACATCCGTAGGGACGAAGTGGAAATCGGCATTATCTACGACCCGCTTCGCGATGAGTGTTTTCATGCCATCAGAGGAGAAGGCGCCTGGCTGAACGGCAAGCCGCTACACCTCGAAAATACGAGCGATCAGATCGATACCTGTGTGGCTATGGTGGATTTCAAACGACTTTCAGAAAAACTCGCCAGCCAATTGGCGACCCGACCACCCTATCGATCACAACGTAGCATCGGCAGTGTGGCTTTGGACTGGTGCTGGCTGGCTGCCGGCCGTCTGGAGCTCTATCTGCATGGTGGGTCCAAACTCTGGGACTACTCTGCCGGCAGCCTGATCTTCAGTGAGGCGGGCGGGCTCCACCGGCTGACTGAGGGTGCTGTCAGTCTGCCGGCAGCTGCAAAGCTGGGACTATCGCCGAAGATGGCCATCGCAGCCCCTAATGAGGCGCTTTTCGAGGCTTGGAGAGATTGGTTAAGTCAATATGACTAATTTCCGGTTGACCCAGCTGCGAAAAACCTTAAACTACCGCGCTCTTCCACCGGAGCGGTAGTTCAGTTGGTTAGAATACCGGCCTGTCACGCCGGGGGTCGCGGGTTCGAGTCCCGTCCGCTCCGCCATTTTTATCTGCCAGTGTCTATCTGTAGAGCCCCTAGTGGTCCATGCGGTAAATAAGGTAACTATCAGAGACCACTAGCTCAGGTTCAAAGGATTCTCAGGATCTATCCCTTCCATGAATGGGATGGAGCGTTCATGGTGCGTGACCTGATAGACCAGCCCGATCCAATTGCCGATCACAGCCTCTGCGGTATCGTGCCAGGTGTTATCGAGGGTCCCGAGTACCAGATCCTCGGGGAACTCCGGTAGTGGGTTACCATTCGCTCTCGCCGTTTCCATACGCTCCCGGTATTCATTGAAGACGGCTTGGTCGCGAAGGGTGAAATAGTTCTCCGGAAAGGGGGGATAGTCGGCACGCTTGCCGGCGATATAGAGATTGACCTCCCGCTTGTACTCCTTGAGCAGGCTGATGGTGTCGTATTCGGGATGACCCTGGAAATAGATCACTCTTAGACCGTCCCGGCTAACCGCCAGATGAACCCCACCCTCTTCACTCTGCGCCAACACCTTGAGTCCGGCCTTTTCGAATTGGGCAGGGCTGATCTGGTTATAGCGTGAATGCGGCACATCGAAGCGCGTATTGATATCGTTGACCAGCGGGTGCTGAGGATCCATAACGCGATGGCTGTAGACCCCCCAGAGCTTCTCTCCCATATGGGTCCGCCTCTGACCATGATGGGACTGTACGACAGCATGGGTGGCAAGACAGGAACAGAGCACTGATGTGACGTTGTCGTGCGCCCAGTCGATCACTTCGGTCAACGGCTCCCAGAACGGCTCCTGCGCCAGATCGGGATGACTCACATTGGCGCCGGTAATGATCAGTGCATCCAGGCCTTCGGCTTTGATCTTGTCGAAGGATTCATAATAGGCGTCGATATGTGCCTGCGCCTTCTCTCCACGCGGCAGCTCAGTGAGCGTAAAGGGATGGACGAAAAACTGGGCAATGGGATTGGCCTCCCCCACCAGGCGAAAAAACTGGCGCTCAGTCGCCTCAATAGCCGCATCCGGCATCATATTCAGCAGACCGATATGCAACTCCCGGATATGCTGGTGGGTGGCGCGCTCGGGGGTGAGCACATTCTGTCCATCCGCACGAAGGCGCTTGAATGTCGGCAATTCTGTATGGGCTACCAGTGGCATTTCATGCGTCCTCTTCGATAACCTGTTCCAACAAATGAAGAAAATCGGCCTCGTCCTTCACCTTTGCCAGCGCCTCGGTCGTGACTGTGTAGCCGTATTCTGCCGCGATGGACTCATAGCGAGGTATCCTCGCACGGAACAAACGGGGAAAGACCCAGCTGATAAATTCCAACGGATCGATGAGCGGGGTATAACTGATCCCCTTCATCTCCATATAGATCTCCAGCTGCTCGTCGAGGAACTCCTCGCGATAGTAGAGCGGCTTGGGCGATGAGACCGAGCGCTCGATCAATGCCGTCTCATCGACCTCGCTGGCACGGATATAAAGGATCAGGGAGTGGTCGGCCAAAAAATCGAGCAGGCCGGGCTCATCCAGCTCGCACAAGCTGCCTCCCACATCATTGATAAAATGGCTATAGCCATAAATCAGGTGGGCCTTTCGCATGAATCCCGGCACATCGTACATAGCGGCAATTTCCGCCTCCCGATGCAGATGCTGTCGGCGTTTGAACTCCGTCAGCCCTATTCCACCCAGCTCCGGATTACCTATCATCCCCAAAAAAGTGGAAACCGGCTGTAGATTATGGAAAGTGATGTTGTTGCGGATAAAAATCGAGTCTGAGCGCAGCAGATCTCGCAGCAGCGGCACACGCATTGCCTGCTCTTTTATACTGTCGAGAATCTGCTCATCCAGGTAACGAGTCCCGATTCGGTAGTCACCGGAGTAATGGAACCAGTCCCGCTTGCGCAGCATATTGGACAACCGGGTCTTGCCGACACCGGACATCCCCATCAGCGTCACACACTTACGATCCCAGTCGCGGAACTCTTCAACGCTAAATTTCACTCATCACTCTCCTCGCGGTCGAGGCGACAATTCTACGGCGTGGAACCGAAGGTGAAAAGGCATTTACCACATAAACTCCGAGAGTGGATACCTGCCAACGGCAGTACAACCAGCTGCCGGGCACACGGGGGTTCGAACTTCGATTGCCCATTGCTGCGGCACAAGGTGGAAAAAAACCGACGATGGATAGAAAAAGTGTCACAGTTGTCGGGAACGATCAAAATGGTGTTCGATACACCTTGAGGGCCCAGCGTGGTTTAATCGGAATTTCACTTTAGCCATGCTCCTGGATTCTCCCAGAAGTTCGATCTGCGGCTTACTCAGCGCGATAAAAAACGGGGGTCCTGACCACGAGCCCGTAGGATTCGCATAGCATTAGCTAATCAGTTAACATTCTAGGAATTTATTTCATATCGAATGAGGATTTTTCTGCCGTTTAGCTGCTATTGTCTGACTCTCAGGTAGTGATATTCGTTTGCTCCACTACAGGACCCGGCGATTGAATACCGCTGTCTGGCAAGTCGGATTCTCATAAATAAAGCATTGACTTCCCTTGCCGCTAACCCTGGTTTAAGGCTAGCTTAGAACCAATGCCATTTTGTGTTTTAAATTGAGGGCTAATATCGCTATCGCTATGTCTAATGTACTCATCATTGATGATCAGTCCATAACAAGAATGATTCTGCAGGAGCTGATAGGGTCCATAGACAAGGATGTCAATGCACAATGCTTTGCTGATCCCACCGAGGCACTCGACTGGGCCAAGAAAAACGACGTCGATCTGGTCATTACTGACTACAAGATGCCACAGATGGATGGTATCGAATTCATTAAATGGTTCAGACAGATTCCAGGCTTCAATGATGTACCGATTATGATTGTGACCTGTATAGAGGATCAGTCAGTCCGCTACCTCGCACTTGAATCCGGTGCCACAGACTTCATCACCAAACCCATTGACCACACGGAATGCAGGGCTCGCTGCAACAACCTGCTGACCATGAGCCGCCAGCGTAAAATGATCAAGGATAGAGCATTATTACTGGAAGCCGAGATACGAAAGACGACCCAAGAACTTCACGACCGGGAAGAGGAGACGCTGATCCGGCTGGCGAAGGCAGGTGAATATCGGGATGAGGATACGGGAAACCACATTATCAGGATTTCTCGTTACTCCCGACTCATCGCGGAGAAACTGGGGTTATCCGAGGAACTTTGCGATTTGATCGCCCGCTCATCTCCCATGCATGATATCGGCAAGATAGGGATTCCAGATGCGATTTTACTGAAACCGGCACGACTCACGCCTGACGAGTTCAAGATCATGCAGCATCATACCGTTGTGGGCTTTGACATACTCAAAGACAGTCCGTCAATGTATCTGCAGACGGGAGCCATCATCGCGTTGAGTCATCATGAGAAATTCAATGGCAACGGTTATCCCCGAGGCCTTGCAGAGGATAATATCCCCCTCGAGGCAAGAATCGTGGCAGTAGCGGATGTATTCGATGCCCTGGTCACCAACAGGCCGTACAAGAAAAGCTGGCCGTTGGAAAAGGCATTTGAGTACATCAGGGAAGAGCGTGGCAAACACTTTGACCCCGATTGCGCCGAGATTTTCCTACAGGAATCCGACACTGTAATATCTATCCATCATGAATTAAGCGAAGATAGCTGAACTCTCACCCAGGACGCTGATGAGCCGATTATGTCGATTTTACGCAGAAGGCCAGGAACGATCAGTAATATCTATCTGATCATTGCCCTAATCCTCTCTAGTTCACTGCTCCTCGTCTCTCTCGTATCGATAAGTCCGCTCGAGATATGGGAGGTCGCTCTCTCGATCGCTTCGGCAGCGATCATCGGAACAGTTATCACGTTTCAGTTTAATAGAGGCAATCCTCACGGTGTGGGGGTCAACCCGAATAAAACTGATGACTTATCTGCGAATATCGCAACTCTCGATTCTCCACGGAGTGAAGCGGAAACAAAGCCCTCACCCAGTGCTGACAATGCTATCGAAAGCCTTGATGTCATGCTCATATCGAGGGACATGAGATATATAGATCGCATCACCCGGAGCCTGCAGACCTGGGGTAAGAACTATGCCATCGTTGACAATGGTGTACAGGCGATCTCCAAGCTCATGAATGAGAACATCGCCCTGAGGAGATCAGGATCGATCATCGTGGACACACACAATTTGGATATGGATCCTTACTATATGCCCTCGTTAGTAAGGAAAGAGCCAAAATTGGCGGGATTGAGACTGCTCTGCTTAAGTGACTCACTCTATCGCGAGGAGAGCCAGGCGTTGCTAAAAGCGGGATATGATGGCGTGATTGATACTCCCTTGAACACCTCTCAGCTCTTCTCACTTCTTGAAGTGCCATCTGTTGAAACAACGACAGACAACATTGTCTCTCTGACACACCATCGCAGGGTCCATAGTCAGCGTCAGAGTCCGAAATCGATCCTGCTCGCAGAGCAAAACACAACAGACAGAAGACAACTGGAAAACACGCTCCGTAAGGCGGGTCACCGTGTCGTCAGTGTCACTGATGGTGACCAGGCGCTGGATGCACTGGAGCGACAATCGTTCCATTTGGCCGTCATCAATCTACAGCTACCTGTAATGAATGGAACACAGGTCGTTAAACTTCATCGCTTTACAACACCCCACCGTCAATGGGTTCCGTTCATCGTCATCACTAACCAAAACACCCCGGCCACGTTGAGGCTCTGCAGGGACCTGAAGATCAGGGCCTGTCTGTTTAAACCTGTCCCTCCCACAGAACTGCTGGAGATGATCGTTTCAGCACCAGACACTGTCTCAACATTGGGCGAGAATCGGGATATTGAGTCCAAAGCCACGAAGCAGAGATCCAGGACCCATTTTCATCATGCAAGCTTGCTGGACCGGAAAATTCTCAACGCGCTTGAACAACTTGATGATGACCATATGTTCGTTACTGACCTTATCAAGGTATTCAACGAGGACTGCACTCGGATCCTACAAGGTATGCGGGATTCAATAGTACACAACCAAGCAGATCGCTTTATCAGTCTATGCGGTATTTTGATGGATAATTCAGGTCAGCTGGGGGCTTTCGCATTGTACGAAATGAGCGCAAACATTGGCCACATCAACCATGAAAATTTCCAACATGAGGCGGAAAAGCTACTCTCCAGCCTGACCGATACGGCCACCATGACAACGCAGGCTTTTCAGGATTACCTGAGAGGTAAGCAGGTCCGTCATATTGACGAGCAGTGATTACGTAGTGCGACAGGACATTGTCATGCCCCAATCGATTTCCGGTTGGAGAGTATACGTCCCAAGGTCTGACAGGTCATCGAGTAGGCGGTAAGCGTCTCTGCAAACAGGTTCTCCCCGATCGCATTGAATTCACGCTGATCGATACCCGCTCCGGCATCACATGCAGCCTTCAACGCATGGGCTCCCATGCCGGCAGCATTTCCTCCCAGTGCATGCGCACTCTCACGATAGGCCGCTACATCCTTTTCCGTGACAGACTCACGCATCGAATCTAACAATACTTCAGAATCCTTATAAAACTTCTCAGCGAGCTCATCAAGGAACAAAGGATTTTTACTCAGCCTTGCCAAATCATCGATCACTCCCGTATCTATGATCATCTCCTGCTGCTCTTTATCCATCGACGCCAAGTGTGTCGGCGGCTCCACTTTCTCAACATCAGTCGGTGATCTGCCGGACAGGATTTCATCCAAAATGGAAACCAACTGCCCTGAGCGAACGGGTTTCGTCAGAAATGCGCATACACCGAGTTCACGACACTGCTCTTGCGCATCAATGGTGGCATTGGCGGTCAACATCATAAAGGGTACTTGAGGCGGTTCTGTCTGGGATTGTTGATATTGTTTGATGACTTCGAGGCCATCCATGTCTGGCATCTGCATATCGAGAATTACCAGGTCATACTGATTTGAGATCAAGGCATCAAGCGCATCCTTTCCGGTATCCGTCACATCGACTGCATGTCCCGCCCGCTGGAGTATCTTCTGAACCACTTTTTGGTTGATATAGTTATCTTCGGCCAGGAGCACCTTGTATGCGCGTGCAGACAATGGGGTAGTGATTCCTGTTGCGGTGTCCTTCCCATTGTGAGCCGGTTTGCTCCTCTGTAACAGGGCGTAGTAGAGCCCGTGCCTGATCTTTTGCATTGTGAAGGGTGGGCTGATAATGACAGAGAAACCTGCCTGGTTGAGGTAGCGTCTTCTCTCTGCATCGATCTCCATTTCCGTTACAAGTATGAATACCAGCCCACGCAAATGCGGTTCCCCTCTGATCGTGTGCGCCAGCTGATCCACCGGGATCTCAACATCGGCCTCATCCACAATGGCCACGTCGTAGGGCTTGTTCAGAGCGACGGCATTCATGAGTTCCTGAAAGCCGCTGGCACTGGTCCTGCTTACCTTGGTGACAAGGTTGCACTCCTGCATATAGTTGAGGATGTTCGATTCACCATATTTGGCGTTACTGAAGAGTATCCACTGTGCCGCCTGCAGAAGACCTTCATCGAGCCCGTTCACAACTTCCAACAAAGGCAGTTCAAACCAGAAACGGCTGCCACTCCCCACCTGGCTCTCGACTCCAATCCTGCCACCCAGCAGCTCTACCAGCTGTTTAGTGATCGTGGTACCCAGGCCAGTGCCGGTATATCTACGGGTCACAGAGTCGTCAAGTTGGGTGAAACGTTCAAATATCTGCTGCAGATGTTCCTCGGAAACACCGATCCCCGTATCGATCACCTCAAACAATAACCGCTCCGACGGGATATCCTCCCGTTCATAAGACGCGAGAGAGACACGTAAAATAACTCCCCCCTCTTCTGTGAATTTGACGGCGTTGGATAAGAGGTTGACAAGAATCTGTCTCAGTAACAGCGGATCCAGACGCACAACTGGCGGCACCTCAGTTTCGATCCATAGATCGAGGCTGATTGTTTTCGATACTGCCTGGGGCCTGATCATACCGATGATATCGCTCGTCAATGCATAGAGATCCTGGTCAACCGGCGAAATGGCAACCTTGCCGGCCTCGATTTTCGAGATATCGAGAATATCCTCGATCAGACTCAGTAGTGATTCAGCAGAGGAGTGTATGCTGCGTACGATATCCTGCTGCTCTTCGTTCAGCGGGGTCCCAACCAGCAAATCAGACATCCCCACCACGCCGTTGAGCGGTGTACGTATCTCATGACTCATATTGGCCAGGAAACGGCTTTTCGCATGATTGGCGGCTTCAGCCCCCTGCTTCTCGTTCTCAAGCCGTATCAATAGAGATGCGACAAACAAAGGAATGATCAACAGACCGAAAAGTAAACCCAAACTGAGATTCAGGTGCTGCGACCAAAATTCACTTTGAGCTATTACCAGGGAAAAGCCCGCAAAACTGAGGCCCGAAGCCAACAGAAGATATTTCCTGCCGTATCGAAGACCGTTACCCAGGGAGATCCAGAGGTAAAAGATATAGAGAATCGACGTAATCTCTCCACCCAACCACATGGTCAGACTGATCATCCCGGCATCAAGCGCCGTGCTGACGACTCGTCTCACCTTATAGCGTTCTGGCCACGTGACGATTGCAGCAAATACCACTAGCGAGAGCACCAGGTAAGTACCGGCCACCTGGAACAGGGGCTTGCTCAGCTCGGAAGGCAGATTTCCCGATAGCTGAAAAGACCAGAGATAGAGAATAAACAGGGTCGCAAAGAAGAGCCTCACCAGAGACTGTTCCAGCTCACTGACAGGACAACGTTTGAGTCGTGGAAAGTATTCGGAAAGTCTGCTCACCATACTCATTGATGATCCGGTTTGCTCCATGATCCTCTTCATCGATCCGTGTTCGTTCACAAGCCAGATCGCCGCTGACAAACTTCTTGATCCTTGGCTTGACCGAGATTACGCGTCGGCTCAGCCCCCAGATGCCATCCGAATACCACTGAATTCTTGATCGTCTTTCGGCGTTGAACTATTCCGAGGAGTATTTCCAGACAGCCGTATAATCTAAACGAGTTACAGGTTTTTGTCACATTTCATGCCCGTTGACCTATAGCTCCCCCAGTTTATATCATGTGCCTCCCACATTAGAGGCAGTTCATCTATGCATATGAATTTTCAGCGATTATTGCATTTCACATGAAAGCAACCAAGCAAAAGGCCGGATTACCAATAGATTCCACTTTTACTGCAATGCCAGCCATCGTGATTGGAATCAACGAAAAAATGATGAACAAGGCGTCTCGTCCACGCACACACAGGTTTTGACTATCAAAAAATACCTACTGACGCGGTTTGGCTCTGGCTGTAGGGACGGCCTGAGAAGGATCATCAGGCCAGTAGTGCTTTGGATACCTTCCTTTCAACTCCCGCTTGACCTCTGGATAGGTCCGCCGCCAAAAGCCACCCAGGTCATCCGTAATCTGCATCGGGCGCTGAGCCGGAGAGAGCAGATGCAGCATCACCGGGACCCGGCCCCGCCCCACTTTCGGTGTCTCAGACAGTCCGAACATCTCCTGCAGCCTCACTGCCAGCACCGGAGCTTCTCCAGCAGAATATTTCAAGGCAATACGCGAACCGCTGGGTACCTGCAGATGCGTGGGGGCTTCACGCTCTACCATCTGTAGCTGCTCCCAGCTTAATAGATGTTGCAACGCTGCCCTCAGGTCTATGCTTTGCAACTGCGCCTTTCGACTCACTCCGTCCAGCCAGGGCGCCAACCATTCAGAAAGATTGGCGAGCAACCAGCAATCGGACAGATCGGGCAATCCTTCATCGGACAGATTTTCCCGCAACCAGCAGACCCGATCGCGCCATTGAATCAGAGACCGCGTCCATGGAAGCACCTCAAGACCCATGGACCTCACGCCTGCCAGCATTGCCGTCAGTACCTTTTCCGGGTCGGCGTCGTCGATCCGGGACTGCTTCAAAATCACCGCACCCAGGCACTCCCGTGACATCATAACGACCCTTTCTGCGCTACCGACCCATTCCACACTCTCGACCGTTTCTATCCTCAGATCGGGTAGCTGACGGATCTCCGTCTCTCCAATAGCCGCCGCCAATCGAACCCGTCCTTCCGTCTGGCCTGCATCGAGTTGTGCCGCCACGAGATACGACTCTCCCGCCAGGGGGTCATCCTCGGCCAGTCTCACCGCGCGCCCACTGACCAGACGAAAACGGGCATGTCCGGTCTGTTGTGCAATTCGATCAGGGTAGGCCAGAGCCAGATACTGAGCGGTCGTAAATCCCCTCTCGCGATGGATCGGTTCGATCTTCTGCAAACGCTTGTGCCAGTCCCGACCAAGGCGATCGATCTGTCGAAGCACAGCCCCACCGCCACTATGCCTAAATCCGGATCTGTCCTCTCGCCAATGTGTCAGATAACGCAAGCGTAAACCCATATCGACAGAAGAGCCGGTACCCGGGCTGTAAGGCAGAACATCGCGCTCGCTTAACAATGCAGCAAGATCGCAGATACGCTCCCGATCTGCTGGCGCCGCATGTAAAAGCATATGAGAGAGGCGTGGATGCAGTGGCAGGCGAGACATATCTCTACCTGACGCTGTGATTCGGCACTCCCCATCGAGCGCACCCAGGCGTTGCAGCAGTTCTCTAGCCTGTTCGAATGCCGCTAACGGGGGAGGATCCGGCCAGACGAGCTGCCCCGGGTCGGTCACCCCCCAGCGGGCCAGTTCAAGAACCATCGGCGCCAGATCAGCACTCAGCATCTCGGCCGGATGATAGGCAGGCAGGCGTTGATGATAAGTCTCTGGCCAGAGACGATAACAGCTACCTGGGCCCAGTCGCCCCGCCCTGCCCGCCCGCTGATCTGCGGCAGCGCGTGATATGGAAACGGTTTCCAGTCGGGTCAATCCGACTCCCGGCAGATAGGCCGGCAACCGGGACCAACCACTGTCCACTACTGCGGTCACCCCCTCAATTGTCAAACTGGTCTCGGCAATCGAAGTGGTCAGAACGATCCGTCGCCTCCCATCGGGATCGGGCAGCAATGCGCGATCCTGCTCCTTTTTAGGGAGATCTCCAAAGAGGGGAGAGATAACAGGGGCAGAGGAGTCGCCGGAAAAGCTGTGGTTCAAGCGCTCCATTGTGCGTTTTATCTCTCCGACACCGGGCAAAAACACCAGGAGATCCCCCGACTCATTACGATAGGCCCTCAGTATTGCTGAGGCGGTCTGCTCCACAATCCGCCTTTTATCGGGCCGATCAGATGCATAGTGGAGTTTCACCGGAAAGCTTCTGCCAGCCGCCTCGATCACCGGCGCACCGCCCAACAGTGAGCTCACCCACTCGCTGTCCAGTGTCGCTGACATCACCAACAGCCTCAGATCCTCCCGCAGCCCCCGCTGTACATCGAGCGAAAGGGCAAAAGCCAGATCAGACTGGAGGTTGCGCTCATGAAACTCATCGAAGATCACCAGATCGACCCCATCCAAACTCGGGTCGGCCTGTAACCGCTGGGTGAGGATACCTTCGGTGACCACCTCAATACGCGTCCTGGCGGAGACCCGGCGTTCCAGACGAATTGCGTAACCGACGGTCTCGCCCACGGATTCTCCCAGCAACGATGCCATCCGGGATGCTGCGGCGCGCGCAGCCAGACGCCGGGGTTCAAGCAGCAGAATCCGGCCTTTCAGCCAACTCGCCCGGAGCAACTCCAGCGGCACCAGTGTCGTCTTCCCTGAACCGGGTGGCGCACAAAGCACAACGGAGGCATGCGCTTCGAAGGTGGAAGTGAGTTTCGGTATGACCGCCGTGACCGGCAGTTCTTCAGCAGGCATGAACGTATGTTGGAACTGCGCGGTACACAGGTCCGTAACAGCCTGTTCTCACCCTAGGCACCAATGACCGACAATACCTGTGAATCGCTCGATACCTGCATAGCAATCGTTTGCTTCGCCCTCTTTCTATGGCAGATAAGGGCAGCGTCACCTTTTTCAGTCGACAGAACTACCAATCGAATCCTTGCCCCGTTCACATTGAATATGTCGATCGAACTTCAGATCATCCGAGAATGCCTGACCGATGATCCAGATCTGATTCAGTTCCTCGCTGAGGGTCGGCAGGACCGTCAACGCACTGCGGGTTCGGTGCTCATCGAAAAAGGCGAATGGTTCATCCAGGAAGAGGAACTGGCTACCTTTGACTGTTCTCTCCACTAACTCCTGGGAGAGGGCCAAGCGCACTGCCAGCATAATTTGCCGCTGTGTGCCACTCGAGATCTCGTCAAGGTCCATGAAATCACGCTTTTCACTGGAAAAGGCCCGTACTGTCAGATCGTCATCGATCTGCAGATGCTCATACCTATTCTCTGTGAAGAGCGGCAACGTCTTGCTGACCAGTCCCCGTAACTTGCGATTGAACTGATAGGAGATCTCTCGGGTTGCACCCAGGATCAACTCATCCGCCACCGTACAGATCTCGATGTGGCGTTCGCGTTCTGAGACTTTCTCGCGAATTTCCGTCTGCATCGTCTGCAGCTGACCGGCCGTCTCCAGTCTCTCCTGCTCCTGTGCAATCGCCTGATCGAGTTGTCCCATCCGGAGCTTATCCTGCTCCAGGCTCTGGCGCAGTAGGTTCTGTTCGCTGCCAACCCCGTCTCTCACCTCTGTAATGGTAGCCTGCCAGTCGCTGACCCGTTGGCTCAATCGGCTTCTGGCCGCCCGGTCGATCGCGACAGGTGGTGTCTGCTCAACTGAATCTGCCGTTTCGGTAGGCGATGCCACCTCTGTCTCTGCCGATATATCCGATGGTGGGGCACTATTTTCTGCCTCCACGTTAGGCAATTCATCCAACGCCTGGGCCAGCGCTTGTGCAGCCTGATCGTATCCGCTCAACCGGCCACCGATGGCAGAGCGACGTATCCAGAAAATCAGAAACAGTACACCGAAGGCAGCTGCGGCATATAGCAACCAAACCGCCTGCCCGGTTTGCCAACTGGACACGACTGACAAAATCCACTCAGACAGGCGCATTGAGAGATCGTGCTCCGGCATTTCAGCCAGCAGATACCATGCAGCACCCGACACCAAAGCCAGTAACAGCATGACAAGGCGGAAAAAACCGGTACGTCCGCGTGCACCCAATGCGCTCTCCCGTTTTGGTTGAGCATCTTGATAATCCACGGAGGCACGGTCCAGGCTCTCGATGGAACGATTCACCTCCGCCATACGCCGGCTTCGATCTTCCCTTTCACGTTCCAGGTCAGACAACAGCCTGGGATCGATGTCGAGCTCATCCAGCTGTGTCTGCAGGGATTTGATATCAGCCTTTTTCTCCTCCACCTCACTGACAGTCTCAACATGGTCCTCCCGACATGCCTCAGTGCAATACTCCAGTGTAACCAGACCGGCCATGGTCTTGACGGCATAGCTGTGTGGATGAGGTGTCGTGATCTCGCGTTGGGCCAGGTAGAAGGACTCGATAAACTCCTCATACTCATAACCGATAAGCTCGTAGACCTTATCCGCAACCTGCTCGATACCTCTGGCCAAAGGATCATCTGACCCGGGGGCTTCGGCCAATTCCAGGCGGGCGCTGTGATTTCCGCCATCATCGAGAAAACGCTCGAGACGATAGCGCTTGCCGTCAGCCGGGGTAAACTCCAGTTCAACAGAACAATGGGTCTCATCCCATCTAATAACCTTCGTCAGATCATCGAAATCGAGAGAGAAGGTCCGGCCGAAGAGTGCAAAACAGACAGTCTCGCCAATACTGCTCTTGCCGGATTCATTCGGGCCGGTAATAGCAATCAGACCTTGTTCGGGAATATCGTCCAACTGCAATGAGGCATATTTCAGGACATTGTTGGCCTTGATTGAGTTGATAATCATGACCAGCCCTCGTCCGCCAGAACACGCAACTTGTTCAAGACCATCTCCATGGCCTGATCGAAAGTCTCCTGGTCAAAAGTCTCACCTGAGTTAAGACGGCGTTCGCGTTCGGCATTGCAGTAGTCGAGAAACTCCTGAGCCGATGCCCCCAAAGCCGGATGGGTTTGGCTGACGTTCTGATCGGAAGTTGACATGAAAGGCTCCCCTGACATTGTTTTTAACGACCGCAGAAACCGGCTGGGCGATAAATTACCCCAGATTGTCCGGCACTCTTCACGATCTCATTTTTTCAGCCACCCAGTATAGGGAGTTATCCCAGGCAGGTCATCATTCAGCCGGTGTAAAACTGTCGAAATTCGGCGGGACAAATAACCCTTCGATAGTGGATCGCTCAAGGATCCACGATCCAGTTTGACAGATCCCAAATCAACATACATACTGGTTGGTATGTCTCCTGCCCTTGAAGCCCGGCAAGTAAAAAATGCCGACGATACCCGCCAATCGCTGCTTGAGGCCGCCTTTGACGAAATCCATCGCTTCGGCTATCAAGCTGCCAGCCTAAACGCCATCCTGGAGCGAACCGGTGTCACCAAAGGGGCGCTCTACCACCACTTTGGCAGTAAATTGGCACTGGGCTATGCGGTACTGGATCAAGAGATTGCGACAAAGCTCGAATCCACGTGGTTTGAACCCATGCGGCGCCCCGGAAACCCGGTCGACATCCTCGTGGACACTATCCGCAAGGCCGGCGAATGCATCGGGGTCGATGAGATTTCCCTCGGATGCCCTCTGAACAACCTGGCTCAGGAGATGTCTCCCATCGATGACGGTTTCAGGCAACGCATCGACTCACTGTATCGGCGCTGGCAAGAGTCCATTTCCGACCTATTGGCCCGTGGCCAAAGAGAAGGTTCTGTCAACAGCGCAATCAACGTGACCGATACCGCACTTTTTGTGCTTGCCTCCCTCGAGGGGTGCATGAGCATGGCGAAAAATGCGCAAAGTCATGATGTGCTGATGAGCTGTGGAGAAGGATTACTGCACTACCTGGAGAATCTCAGGGCATCACCCGAGAATCAATAACAAAGGACGGAATCATGATTGAACGCTTCTTTCGTTTTGTATTGAAGTACAATTACACAGTCATTCTACTCTCTGTAGTGGTCATGCTTGCGCTGGGAAGCGGTATACAGCATCTGCACTTCAGCAATGACTATCGGATGTTCTTCAGTGAAGAAAACCCACAGCTCCAGGCCTTCGAACAGCTGCAGAATACCTATACCAAAAACGACAATGTGCTTTTTGTTATCGAACCTGATGATGGCATTGTCTTCAGCCGGGAAACACTCTCGGCGGTGGCTGACCTGACAAAGGCTGCCTGGCAGATCCCCTACTCCATCCGCGTCGACTCAATTACCAATTTCCAACACACTTTCGCCGAGGGCGATGACCTGGTTGTGGAAGACCTGGTGCTGGACCCTGAATCACTCTCCGATGAAGTACTGGCGGAAAAAAAACGTATCGCAACCAGTGACCCTTTATTGACCAACCGGCTGATCTCTCCGAATGCGCATACTACCGGTGTCAACGTCACCATCCAGCTACCCGGAAAGAAGCTGACCGAGGTGCCGGAAGTCGCTGAAAAAGCCAGAACCATGGCTGCAGAGATCGAGGCGGCACACCCGGGTATCAAGATCCACCTTACCGGTATGATCATGATGAACAATGCCTTTCCCGCGGCCTCGCAGGGTGACATGATGACACTCTATCCGCTGATGTTCGCAGCGGTCATCCTGGTCTTGGTCTTAATGCTGAGATCGATCCCGGGCACGCTCTCCACGCTGATCATTATTATCCTGATGATCATTGCCACCATGGGTCTGACAGGTTGGCTAGGCATTCAGATGTCGCCGCCCACCACCACCGTGCCCATAGTCATTATGACCCTTGCGATTGCCGACTGTGTTCATGTCCTGGTCAATTTTCTCCATGGTATGCGCGAGGGTGAGCCAAAACATCAGGCGATGATGGAGAGTCTCAGGATCAATCTTCAGCCGATATTCCTCACAACACTGACGACCTCAATCGGATTCCTGAGTCTCAACTTCAGCGATGCCCCGCCCTTCCGGGACCTGGGCAATATGGCTGCAATAGGTGTTGTGCTGGCATTCATCCTCTCCATCACCTTTTTGCCGGCCATGATGATGATACTTCCAGTCAAAGCCCTCAAAGGGGACACCCAGGGTAGTATTGCCATGCGACACCTGGCGGAGTTTGTGGTGAAAAACAAAAAGCCGCTGTTGTGGGGGATGGGCACTCTGATTCTCTTCCTCATCGCTCAGATACCTAACAACAGGCTGGATGACCAGTTCGTTAAATACTTCGATGAGACAAATCTGTTTCGCCAAGCCACCGATTTCACCACGGACAACCTGACCGGTATCTATCTGATCGAGTACTCACTGGAGAGCGGCGAGACAGGAGGCATCAGTAATCCTGCATTCCTGCAGAAAGTCGAAGACTTCGCCCTGTGGTACCGGCAGCAACCCAATGTGCTGCATGTCAACACCATCACCGACATCATGAAGCGACTCAACCGTAATATGCATGCGGATGAGGACAGCTGGTATCGTCTGCCGGACCAGCGCGATCTGTCTGCCCAATATCTGTTGCTGTATGAGTTCTCCCTTCCCTTCGGGCTTGATCTGAACAATCAGATCAACGTGAAGAAATCGGCCACTCGTTTTACCGTCACTCTTGAAAGCATTTCCACACAGCAACTGCTGGCGATCGAAGAGAGCGCCCAGGCATGGTTGAAGGAAAACGCCCCCAACATGCGTATTGAAGGCGCCAGTCCCAGCGTCATGTTTGCCCACATCGGCAATCGCAATATCGTATCCATGTTAAAAGGCACCACACTGGCGCTGGTGACGATCTCGTTCATCCTCATTCTGGCGCTGAAATCACTCCGGGTCGGCGGACTCAGTCTGTTGCCCAACCTGGTACCCATGGGGATGGCCTTTGGTATATGGGGGCTATTGGTCGGCGAGGTAGGCTTGGCCCTATCTGTGGTCAGCGGCATGACCCTGGGCATCGTGGTTGATGATACCGTTCACTTTTTGAGTAAATACCTGCGCGCCAGGCGGGAGAAACAGTTAAGCAGGGAAGATGCCGTACGTTATGCCTTCTCAACCGTCGGTACCGCGCTTTGGGTCACAACGCTGGTGCTGATGGTCGGCTTCGGAATTCTCGCCTTTTCACATTTCCAGCTCAATGCGGGTATGGGACTGCTGACCGCCATCACCCTGGGACTTGCTCTGGTCGCCGACTTTCTCTTTCTGCCCCCGTTGCTGATCTATTTCGGAGGAAAAAAATCATGAAGCTATTTCTGACCACACTGTTATTGGTCACCATCCCGTTAGCGGCCCACGCTTTAACCCCTGAGGAGCGAGGCCTGGTAATCGCACAGGAGATCGAGCGTAGAGATACCGGGTTTCACGATTTCAAAGCGACCATGACCATGCTGCTGAAAAACAAGCACGGTGAGGAGAGCCTGCGGGATATGCGCAATCAGACCCTTGAGGTCGAGAATGACGGTGACAAGACACTGGTCGTCTTTGACCAGCCCCGAGATGTCAAAGGGACGGCCCTGCTCAGCTTCTCACACAAAACCGGGGATGACGACCAATGGCTCTACCTGCCGGCCCTGAAGCGGGTCAAACGTATCGCCTCGCGTAATAAATCCGGTCCCTTCATGGGCAGTGAATTCGCCTACGAAGACATCTCTTCCCAGGAGGTGGAGAAATATACCTATAAATTCATCGAAGAGAATGACTTCGAGGGCATACCCACTTACCTCCTGGAGCGCTATCCTGTGGACTCGAACTCCGGATACACCCGTCAGCAGGTCTGGGTCGACAAGGAACAATATATCCCTCTCAAAATCGACTACTACGATCGCAAGAATGCGCTGCTAAAGACATTGGTCTTTCGGGGTTATCAACAATACCTCGATCAGTACTGGCGTGCCGACCAGATGTTCATGGAAAATCACCAGACGGGAAAGAGCACCCTTCTGAGCTGGAAAAAGTATGTTTTTCAAGCGGGACTGACCGATGGAGATTTCAATAAAAACAGTCTTAAGCGTGCGAGATAACCTGGAAACCCTGCAAGCTTCAGAGCAGAAGCTTGTATGTAGATTAATGTCTCTCTAGTGGTGCGGCACGGCCGCACCAATGATCTCCCAACAGTGAATTCTGGAGCCACTCAGTGAAGTTTATCTATTGGATCTTCCTATTTGTTCCCAGCATCGTTCTTGCCGGGGAGTGGAGCGGATATGTGGAAGGTCAGGGACGTTATTTCATCCAGGACGCACTCGATAATAGTCAATCTGACAGTACATTATCTATTGCCGCGCAACCCGAATTTTTCCATCGATGGGGCAACGACAAGCAGAGCCTGCTGTTCATCCCGTTTGCCCGCTGGGACAGCCAGGACGATGAACGCAGTCACGCCGACATCCGTGAATTGATCTGGACCTATGCCGGTAAAGGCTGGGAGAGCCGGATTGGTATCGGCAAGGTCTTCTGGGGCGTCACCGAAGCACTGCACCTGGTGGATATCATCAACCAGACCGATCTGGTGGAGAATCCCGACGGTGAACAGAAACTGGGTCAGCCTATGATCAAGCTCTCCCTGGAACGCGACTGGGGTTTCCTGGATTTCTATCTGCTACCCGGGTTTCGCGAACGCACCTTCCCGGGTGAGAATGGCCGGCTGCGCACCCACCCAAGGGTTGATGTCGATCTCGCCACCTACCAGTCCGACCGTGAAGAGCGCCATATCGATCTGGCCGTACGCTGGTCGCACTACATCGGCGACTGGGATTTCGGTCTCTCGCACTTCGTGGGCACCAGCCGCGATCCGCTATTCATGCCTGCGCTGAACAGTTCGGGAGAAACCGTGCTGGCACCCCACTACGAACTCATCCAACAGACCGGACTCGATCTCCAGGCCACCAAAGGCGACTGGCTCTGGAAGCTGGAAGCCATTCACCGGAATGCCGATAGCGGAAGTCATAATGCCGCCACTGGAGGGTTCGAATATACCATTGTCGGCATCAGCGAGAGCGCCATGGACCTGGGACTGCTGACCGAATATCTCTATGACGACCGTGAAGAGGAAACCGCGCCTCCCTTCGAAAACGATTTGTTTCTCGCATTCAGGCTTACGGCCAACGACGTGGACGGCAGTGAACTGCTTGCCGGTGTGATCAAAGACCTCGACAGCAGTGCCGCACTCTTCAACCTGGAGGCGAGCCGTCGCATCGGCAATCACTGGAAGGTCAGCGCTCAGGCCCGTCTATGGTTCAGTATCCCTCAAGACGATCCGCTCTACCCCTTTCACCGGGATGACTATTTCGAAATCAGCCTGCAGCGGTTTTTTTAACCGCCAAACGCCATCAATCGCACCCTGCCAGATCAGAAATCCATGACCGAATAACATTCATCGCATCGGTATCGATCTCTTCAGTTCCCAATGGCGGCATCCTCACGTTGCCCAGACTTTCCATACGCAAGACGAGGATTGAATTATCCGGGTCGCCCGGCTTCAGCAGAACCGGATTGATCATGCCGAGATTCCCGCTCAGGGGTGCCTGGTTGCATAGGCCTGTCGCGGTGAAACTGGCACTCATTCTCAGATCGAGACTGCCGCCTCCGGGGCCACCCGGCTGATGACAGTTGGCACAGTTGGAGTGAAGATAGCTTCTCGCGCGGCGTTCCGGCGAGTAGGCTGTGTCATCAATCGCATAAAATGCAGTTGACTTCTGTGTATCAGTCAGAGGATCGGCCAGCACACCGATAGACTCCAGCGTTATCAATTGATTGGCCGTAATCGCTGCATAGGCAAAATCGCGATTGAGCTGTCCCACCTCGGGTCCCAGTGTGATGCCTGTGACATCCGTGTGGCACAACAGGCACTCGGTGGGGCTGGGGTAGTGCCATGTCTGGCTCCCGATTACCTTGTCTTTGGCCCCTGTGAGAAGATCTGCATCTGTCAGTGTGGCATTCCATTCGTAACTATAGCCTCGCCAGCCGCTGTTGACGTGATGTAGTAACAAGCGGGTTTCAATCAGCTCCCCGTTTAACCTGAAATGCTTGCCGAGCACACTCCCCGGCGGATAAACCAGGCGGCCTTCACCATCGATGGAGATTGTGGTGCCGGAGGGAATGGCCATAAAGCGTTCCTTGCCGGCGAAGTCGGACCAGAGCAGAGCATTGATATTGTAAGGAATGACGCTATCGGAAAAGCTTTCCACATCGGCACTCAGAAAACAGCCCCAAGCAGATAGCATAGCCGGCACAGAACCGGTAGCCGTTGAAGTGTCTTCAGCTATCTTATGAATCGTTCCGCCGAGGTGAAGCACATAGAGTTCACCGGCGTGATCCTCAGCGAAGGCCGAGATACTTAATGTGGTATCGAGCAGCTCGTTTGAAATATACCCACCCGAACCACTACTCTCCAGCGACCAGATCTTGCCGGAACCATAATCTGCATAGAGATAACGGCCAACCATAAATGGCAGGTCACTACCCCGATAAACGTATCCACCTGTGACCGCAATCCCTTCCGTATGGGAATACTCGACCACAGGGAGAATCAGGCCAGTCTGATCACAACCGGTGGAGGGCGAAAAGCAGTGATTCCCTTCCATCACATTCCAGCCGAAATTACCGCCCGCGGTAATGATATCCACCTCCTCATAGGCATTTTGACCGACGTCGCCCAACCAAAGGTCACCAGTCAAACGGTCGAAACTCCATCGCCAGGGATTCCGTATGCCATAGGCGTATATTTCAGGCGCACCTCCACCAGTGGTAAAAGGATTATCCGGTGGAATGGTATAGGTGCCACTACCATCACCCACATCGATTCGCAGCATCGAACCGAGCAATGTGGCGGTATTCTGCCCATGACCGAGGGGATCTCCACCAGACCCACCGTCACCCAGGCCAATGTAGAGATAATTATCAGGACCGAAACTGATCTGCCCACCATTGTGGTTACTGTAAGGCTGACTGACGCTGAGGATAACCTGCTCCGATGTGGGGTCCAGCGTCTGTGTTGTGGTGTTCAGCGTAAATCGGGAGATGCGGGACTCCAGCCCCGTGATGGGTGAAGCCGTATAGGAGAGATAGACATAACCGTTTGTCGCGTAATCGGGATGAAAGGCCATGCCCAGAAGTCCCTTCTCCCCGCCGTAATCCACACGGTCCTGAATATCGATAAAAGGGCTCAGATTACTGGCGGCGGGATCATTGGAAAAACTGACGACAACACCGGTCTGCATCACGGCGTACCAGGTGGAATTGTCTGCTGGCGCCTGATAGAGACCGATTAATGGATTCAAAGAAGGGAGGCTTGGAAATGGTGTAATAAGCCTGATCGCAGAGGCAGTGGCCGCATCAGCGGGTGCAACGCATTGAATGTTGTTGGCAGGAGGTGCACTGAGTCCCGAGGCACCGGTAGCCAGGGTATTGACAGTGACAGACAGCGTGTCCGTCATGGCCAGTGTCTCATAACTCACATCCAGCGCCAGTTGATAACTTCCGTTGAGCGGAAATGTGATCGTGGGTGACAGGATAGCCGGGTCCGAAAAAAGCACTGTGCCTGGACCGGCGATCTGACGCCACCGATAGACAGCCTGATTGCCTGCTGTCTGTCCATCGAGAGTCACTACGGGTTGAGGTATCAACGTTTCCGGCAGCGCAATGAGTCTCGCCGCGCCCGCATCGACCTGAAGCTGTGGATCACTGCCTGCTTCACCCCCTCCACTACCACCGCCGCAACCAGCGATGTGAGCACTGACGGTAATTGCTGCAGCAACCGTAAAAAAACGGAATCGAGCCCTCATCGAGAGACCTCCCTTTTATATCTCTCGTTTCTCTCCCTGTCACTGACATTCGATTTCAAGAAAATCGAAAAACAAAGCGTCACGCTTTGTCGCACACGTTTAGCTTATATCGATAAGGATAATTCTGCTAACTCACCCAGCGCTTGCCTGACCTCCTCCAGCGAAGGCGGATCGGCACGATTGATGTCGTCGAAGGCACCACGGCAGGTCATACGCATTACACCCGGCTGCTTCTCCGAGCCAAGCCAGAGATGGTAGCCTCGCACCACCATGGGTTTGCCGCTATTATCAAACCCGACTCTCATAAAGCCTGTATCGGGCACCTCCTTCTGGACCACTTGCTCCATGACCCGTTGCACCTCAGTGATCATGAAACTGTCAGGTTCGATCTCTCTGGCCCGCTCCTCCAGCTTTCTGAGTTCCAGACTGCAGTTCGCCTTATAGCGATCGAAATCCGATTTTCTCTTCAACACACCGTCCTGGAGGAAGATACGCGTCTCTCCCGCAGGAACCGTGACGGTCTGCTTCAGAACAATCGTGCTCCCAACCGGTGGCAGGTTGTAGGGGTAAGCGGGGTCATCTCTGGCCAGGTATTGCTGGCTGCATGCTGTCAGCACCAGGATAAGAATGACCATAGATAATCGTTTCATACCGTTTCACCTCTTCAAAGTACCCTGAAGTAGCAGGCAAGATCCGGTGGATCAATCTCTCTCGGCTTCACCCTGATGGTATCGTTAAGCGCCACCTGACCTCTGATGCGGAGCTTTGCCTCCATGCCGAGTTCGGGTATCAGGATGGTTGCCCTTTCGCCATCTCTGGCCACGACCACCGCTTCGCCCTGCCAATCGGGATGATCTCTAAGATAGATTAGCCGCCAATGGTTGTTCGACAACCTTTCGGTTTTGCGGTTCGCCATACTCCCGATTTCCGACTCAGCGATTCTCTCTGAAACAGCATGGATATCGAGAGGTGCTTGATCGCTCAGGTGGGCGCGTACCTGCTGGTGTGTCAGCAGATCGGAGTAGCGCCGCAAGGGGCTGGTGGTTCGTGAGTAGACAGAGAGCCCCAGGCCTGCGTGGGGTTCCGACTGGGTTTTGATCTGTGTGGGTTTGAAATAGCGCCGATAGGCATACATACCGGCCAGATCCTCGGGTATGGTCGGCTCATCCGGCGGTGCCTGAGTGGCGTAGGGAATCGGGATATCACGTTCCTGACAGTAACGTGCAATTGCCTCACCCGCCATCAGCATCAGGTCAGTCACCATCTCGCGGCTTTCAAGCCTGGGCAAGGGAAGGATTTCAACCACATCATCCCTCACCTTCAACTTGACCTCGGGCAGTTGTATCGAGGCCGCGCCTGCAGCCAGACGACGCTCACGGTAGATCCTGCTCTTGGCGAACAGCTCGTCAAAGGGTTTCTCGTGCAGGCGCTGATCGGCTGCGGCATAGCTGATTCGCTGGACTTTTAGCCAAGTGAGAGCGATTTCAACATCCTGTGGCTCTCCATCCTCAGAAAGAATGAATCCGATTGAGAGCGCCGGTGAGCGTGACTGCAGGCCCAGACCGAACTGATCGGTCACTACCTGGGGCAACATAGTCACCACCCGGTCAGGCAGGTAGAGATTGGCACCGCGGGCACGCGCCTCTCTGTCTATAGACGAATCCGGCGTAACCACGCTTGCCACATCGGCCACATGGACCCAGATACGCTCGCCGTCAAGGCTGATGGCGTCATCTGGATCCTGATTGTCTTCGTCGTCAATGGCATAGGCGGTCAATCCGGTGAGATCCCTACGTGACTCCTCCGGCAGTGGCGCTACAGCATGCGCCGGTTGACTCATATCAATTCCCGCCCGGCGGGGATAGGGATTCTCATTGGGTTTCCAGTAACCGGTTCTAACCAATAACCGGTGCGCGTTCACGGGGGTCTCCTGTATCCCCAACGCCTGCAGAATCCGGCTTTGGGTCCGCCCGTTCAGGGCCAACTGTTCAACCTCACCCAGCGCTTTACGATCCTCGTCGATAATGCTGCCCTGCTCCAGGCGTTTGAGAAACTCACTCCATGCCTGGGCTTCAGCGGCCTTTTTTTCACGTGAGGCGATCTCCGCCTCCACCAGATCTGCCGGGCGCGCAGTGATGGCATGGGGTTGACCTTCGAAATAGATACCTTCGGCTATAAGCTGCCAGGCGGCCCATGCCGTGGCAGGTGTGTACTCTCCATAGATCAGTTCACTGAATTCGCCAATCTCCGTGCTTCCCTCTTCCAGCAACTCCCAAGTTTCCCTCACATCCCCTTCCAGGGCTGTGAGCTGATTGAGACTACTGATCGGCCCCGGGTGCAACAGCACCACATCCTTGTCTCTCACCCGTTTTGCCTTCCCCCCCTCCAGCTCAAGGGAGATCTTATCGGACACCTCGGTGATGCGTGCAGGGCGGATCTTGTACAGCACCAGTGCGCCCGTGGTCAGTTTACTCATCGGCCTCTTCCGTCAACTCGCTATTTCCAGATGATTGAGGGGAGTTTCGCCCCCTGTGGGATCGGGTATGATACGCACTGTCACCCGTCAAACCCAGGAGCCATTTCCTGTCATGAATAAACCGTGGTCAGATTTTCTGCAAACCCGTCCTATTGCAGGGGACGAGGCTCAGCCGGATTGTGTCTTGAACGATCTCAGCCATTTTGGACTGATCAAGGCAGAAGATGAGGATGTGGAGAAGTTTCTTCAAGGTCAGCTCACCAATGATATGCGCGAGGTGACAGAAACCCACAGCAACCTGGCTGGCTGGTGTAGCGCCAAGGGCCGGATGTTGGCCAATTTCCGCTGTTTCCGACGTAACGATGCCTACTACCTCCAGACTCTCAGGGAGAACATGGAGAGTGTGCTCAAACGTCTCGGCATGTATATCCTGATGTCAAAGGTCAGCCTTACCGACGTCTCCGACGAATTGATAAGAGTCGGCATCACCGGCACCTGTGCAGAGCAGATCCTCAAAGATTTTGTAGACAATCTTCCCACTTCATCCAATGAGGTGGCACAAAAGGGCGAACTGACGGTGATCAGATTGCCGGGAGACACCCCCCGTTTCGAGGTGATCGGTCCGGAAGAAGCCCTGCAGAAATTGTGGCAAAAGGCGGAAATCAGCGCAGTGAGAATGAACGGCGATTACTGGGCGCTGCAGGATATCCGCGCGGGCATTCCTACCATCTACCAACGGACAAGCGAGGCCTTTGTTCCGCAAATGACCAACATGCAGTTGATCGACGGTGTCAGCTTTACCAAAGGTTGTTATACCGGACAGGAAGTGGTTGCCAGAATGCAGTATCTGGGCAAGCTCAAGCGACGCATGTATCTGGCCCATGTAGAAACGGACACACCACCTCAACCCGGTGATGAACTGTTCGCCAGCGACAGCTCATCCGCCCAGGGTGCGGGAAAATTGGTCGATGCCCAACCCGTCGGTAATGGAGGCTATGACCTGCTTGCCGTCATCGAAATCGACAGCGCTGAAGCCGCAAAGGTATCCCTGGGCGAAAATGGCCCCCGGTTGACGCTGAAACAACTCCCCTACCCTTTTGCCGAATAACACGGATGCGGGGGAACCGACTTAAAGAAATGCGGAGGAAGTGCGATATATCTCCTATCCCGGCTAAACGACCCAAGAGAGACTGAGCTCCCACCCTTCCGGGCCACATATATCTAAGGACAATAACAGCACATGTTTGACGAAAAAGCCTTTCTCGATACCCTCTACCAGGCCATCGATGACAACCGTTTGACCCTGCCAACCCTCCCCGAAGTTGCATTAAAAGTCCGCAGTGCAGTGGAAGAGGAGAAGAGCAGCGCCAAGGAAGTGGCTGACATCATTGCCAACGATGCAGCCCTATCGGCTAGGCTGTTACATGTGGCGAACAGCCCCCTCTATCGGGGCCGTGTCCAGATCGACAACCTGCAGATGGCGGTTTCCAGACTGGGCATACGGCTGGTCCGCAGCCTGGTCGTCAGCCTGATCATGCAGCAGATCTTCCAGGCCACCAATGACCTGTTGGACAAGAAGTTTCGACAGGTGTGGGAAGAGAGTGTACAAATCGCGGCTTTCAGCCGGATCCTCGCCGGCAACCACGAACACCTGGACAAGGACCAGGCCATGCTGGCGGGTTTGATTCACAATATTGGCGCACTGCCAGTGCTGGCCATGGCGGAAAATTATGATGAACTGCTGGAGGATGAAAAAGAGCTGGACCGGGTTATCGAAAGCCTCAGCCCAGAAATCGGCAGCCGGATACTGAAGATGTGGGATTTCCCTCCCTCTCTGATCAAAGTGACAGAACGTTTTCTAGATTTCGATTACGTCAGTCCGGAAGTGGTGGACTACGCCGAAGTGGTGCTGGTTTCCCGCCTCGAAGCGATTGTCGATAGTGAACACGGCATCCCTATGGAAAAATGGAGTGCCATACCCGCTTTCGGTAAAGTCGGCGTGGAGACAGAAATCAACATCATCGAAGTCGAAGGGGTAGCCGATGACGTACAGAATATCGAAGTTATGTTTCTCTCTTGAAAACGGGTTCGAATTCGCATCGGTGGTCCAATGATCGAGGTTGAACACCTCAGTAAAAATTACGCCGGCGTAGTTGCGGTCAACGACATCAGCTTCACCATCCCCCGGGGGATCTGTTTCGGCCTCCTGGGTCCCAACGGTGCGGGTAAAACCACGACTGTAGAGATGCTGGAAGGCATCAAAACACCATCCGCCGGCACGATCCGCTACAAGGGTAAAGCGCTCGGCCAGCAATTCCGTGATGAGGCCGGCATCATGTTCCAGCATACCGCCTTGCAGGAGTTTATACGGGTTGAAGAAGTGCTGAAGATGTTTCAGCAGTTTTACAGCCATCCGCGCCCTATCGATGAACTGGTGGAGATCTGTGTACTGGATGAGTTCCTCGATAGGGATACCCGGAAACTCTCCGGCGGCCAAAAGCAACGTTTGTTACTCGCCATTGCGCTTATCAACAACCCTGAGGTGGTCTTTCTGGATGAACCCACAACCGGCCTCGACCCCCAGTCAAGGCGCAATCTCTGGGCCCAGGTCAAAAAGATCAAGGCAGAGAACAAGACCCTGGTTCTCACGACCCATTACATGGAAGAGGCCTACGAACTCTGCGATGAGATCATCATCATCGATCGGGGAGAGATCATCTCCCAGGGTAATCCCAAGACCCTGCTGTCAGACCATTTCGACAATGCCGTGATCACACTACCGGCAGCCTCCCTGCCAGACGATTTCGAACCCGATGCCGAGGCCTCCCTTCACTGCCAGGATGGGCAGATAGAGATCCTCACCAGCGATATCGATGTCACCATACGCCACCTTCTTTCCCGGCAGATATCCCTGCATCAGCTTCAGGTGCGCTCACCGACACTGGAAGACCTGTTTCTTGAGCTTACCGGGCACCATTTACGTGCCTGAAGCCCTAAACGCAAGAGGGTCGAAATCATGAATAGACCGATCAGACATTTTTCGGTGATTCGGTTATATTGCTGACATTCTAACGCATCCCTCTATCTGATCATGTCAATACGCCGTTTTTCCGCCGCTCTGCAGGCACGCAATCTGGAGTTCCTGCGCGATCGCACGGCACTGGGATGGAACTTCATCATGCCGGTGCTGATCGTTATGGGCTTCGCATTCTTTTTTTCCACCGGACAGGAGGAGCTCTATAAGGTCGCTTTGACAGGGCAGGCTGAATTAGACGCCCCCATCCAGAACTTCCTGAAAACACGCTACATGGATTTTATCCCGGTCGATGACCTTGAAACGGCGATCAGCAAAGTCGACAGGCATCAACTCGACCTGCTCGTTGATATGGATAAACAGCGATATTGGGTCAACAGCACTTCACCTAAAGGTTATCTACTGGAGCAGATACTGTCTCCCTATGGACTGACGCGAGAGACAGTCAGTGGCCGCGAGATCCGCTATGTTGATTGGCTGATACCCGGCGTACTGGGCATGAATATTATGTTCAGCGCCTTGTTTGGTGTGGGCTATGTGATAGTGAGATATCGTAAGAATGGTGTACTCAAGCGCCTCCGCGCCACACCATTGAGTGCTTTCGAATTCCTCTCCGCACAGATCGTGTCGCGTATGTTGATGATTGTGGTGGTCACGGTCATGGTCTATGCGGGTACCAACCTGGTGGTTGATTTTCGCATGAACGGATCATACTGGTTGCTCATGCTGATTCTGATACTTGGCGCGCTGAGTATGATCAGCGTAGGACTCCTGATTGCCGCTCGAATTACCAGCGAAGAGGCTGCCAACGGCCTACTCAACCTGCTGAGTTGGCCGATGATGTTACTTTCCGGCGTCTGGTTCTCTCTTGAAGGCTCACACCCACTGGTGCAGAATCTTTCACTGGCGCTGCCGCTGACCCATATGATCGATGCGGCCAGGGCCGTCATGATCGAAGGGGCCGGTCTGACCGATGTGGGTGAACAGTTAATTGCGTTATTACTCTTCTCTGTCATATTCGTCATCATCGGCTCGAAGACTTTCCGCTGGGAATAGATGCCGGGCGAATCGATGGATACACAACACGACCATTTCATGCGTCAGGCACTGACCCTTGCCCGCCAAGGAGTCTCAATGGGACATGGCGGACCCTTCGGAGCGATCGTGGTGGTTGAAGGTAAAATAATCGGGCAAGGCTGGAACCAGGTCGTCTACCGAAATGACCCGACAGCGCATGCTGAGGTTCTGGCCATCAGGGAGGCCTGCTCGGAAACCGGATCATTCCATCTTTCCAACGCAACGCTTTATACCACTTGCGAACCCTGCCCGATGTGCATGGGAGCGGCCTACTGGGCTCATATCGAAAATCTTTTCTACGGTGCGACTGGAGATGATGCTGCTTCAGCGGGATTTGATGACAGCCATATCCAAGAAGAGTTGAGAAGACCGCTGAAACAAAGAGACATTCATGTCGCCCAGAGACTCCATAAAGAGTGTCGCGAACTGCTTCAACAGTGGACGATCAGTGATCACCGAATTGTCTACTGAGTAACTGAAAGCATGGAGTTCAATCACACATCTAGTGACAAACTTACCCTCGGTTCAGCCAATTTAAATCACTTGCCAGATTATGAAAATCAACATAAATCAAACGGTCCATGATATCGATATAGACCCGGACACACCATTACTGTGGGTATTGAGAGATCATCTGGATCTTACCGGTACAAAATACGGCTGCGGTATAGGTGTCTGTGGCAGCTGCACAGTCTTGGTAGATGGACTTCCCGTAAGGTCGTGCATCACTCCGACTTCTGAGGTTGAAGACCAGGAGATACTCACAATCGAGGGAGTTTCCAACGACAACAGCCATCCTGTGCAACAGGCATGGGAGGACATACAGGTACCTCAGTGCGGTTACTGTCAGTCGGGCCAAATTCTAACCGCCATAGCTTTACTGAATAATAATAAGCGCCCTTCCGACAGAGATATCGACCAAGCCATGTCCGGAGTACTCTGTCGTTGCGGCACCTACCCTCGCGTTCGCCAGGCAATCAAGATGGCAGCCGACAAAAAAAGTGGTGGCAATGGTGACACCGTATGAATACCTTTCAACCAGACAGAAGGAAATTCCTGAAAATGAGTGCCGGGGTAGCTGGTGCAAGCCTGGTGATTGGAATTAGCTGGAGCTGCAGCAATAACCCACCTGTCGATCAGACCAGGAATGGTGCTCAATTCATTCCCAATGCGTGGCTGAAGATTGATACAGAAGGCCATGTGATAGTCACTGTTGCGGAATCGGAGATGGGACAAGGCCCCTTCACGGCTTTACCTATGATCGTGGCCGAAGAACTCAATGTTGATTGGCGACATGTAAAAGTCGAGCGGGCGACACTCAATCCTGCCTATGGTTACCAGCTGACCGGCGGTAGTACCAGTATCAGCAAGGGATGGGCAACTCTGCGTCAGGCCGGTGCTGTCGCCAGGCAGATTCTTCTGAATGCTGCCGCCCTGACTTGGCAGGTACCGATTTCAGAATGCCGCGCCGAGCAGAGCAGTATTCTACATCTACCGTCGAAGAAATCACTTAGCTATGCGGCATTGGTACCCCAAGCGACTCAATTGCCGATACCAGACACAGCCCTACTCAAGGAACCAAATGAGTTCACCATTATCGGCACGCCAACTCCGAGACTGGACACACCCGACAAGATCAGTGGCAGGGCGCGGTTTGGCATCGACACCAAGTTGCCGGGCATGCAATATGCGACGATCACTCACTGCCCTGTATTTGGCGGTAAACCCAAAAGAATAGACAAGGAAAAGACTCTGAAAATTGAAGGCGTATTGGATGTCTTCAAGATAGAAGAAGGGGTAATCGTCCTCGCCAAAGATACCTGGACCGCTTTTAAGGGCAAAGCTGCTTTGAATATTGAGTGGGATTTCGGTGATAAACAGTCGATATCCAGTGACTCAATCATCGAGACACTCAATGAGCTGGGAGCCGATCAGACAACAGAAGTGGTTAAACAGGGAAACCCGGAGAAGCTGCTCAATACAGGTAGCTTAGAAAGCGAATATACCTTGCCGTTCCAGGCACATGTACCTTTAGAGCCCATGAACTGCACAGCCAGTTTCGAAGGGGGGAAGCTACGTATCTGGGCACCAACACAGTCTCCCAGCGAGGCTTTCGATGTAGCCCGATCAGTCACCCAATCAAAAATCCAACGTACTGCAAACAAAATTAAGACAAAGCTCTTTGGTAGTGAGGATAACTCGATCGAAATCAACACCACCCTTCTTGGTGGCGGTTTTGGAAGACGTTTGAAGCAGGACTTTGTCTCAGAAGCGACCCAGGTCGCTAAACGTACGAAAAAACCCGTACAGTTAGTCTGGACCCGGGAAGAGGATATTCAACACGATTTTTACCACCCCCTGACACTACACGAAATGCGTGGCGCACTGGATGAAAACGGTCTCCCAATTGCTTGGCATCACATTATCAAAGGTCCAAATGCCAAGCCACATGGAGCGGACAGACTTCCCTATGATATTCCCAACATTCGTGTCGATTTGATCGATATCGGAAAAATACTGCCAGTGGGTCCGTGGCGATCAGTAATGCACGCATACAATGCTTTCGCGGTGGAGCATTTCTTTGATGAATTAGCCCGTGCCGGCAATCACGACCCATTGGAATTGCGTCTTCAGCTAATGTCGCAGACACCCAGATTAAAGAAAACCCTGGAGATTGCCGCTGATAAGACAGATTGGTCCAGTGAGAGAGGCCTGTTTGGGGTCGCCTCTCATGCCGGCTTTGGTAGCTACGCTTCTGAAGTCGTGCAACTGGTAGAACATGGTAACAGACTGAAAATAGAGAAGATTACATGCGCAATTGATTGCGGTATCGCGATCAATCCAGATATTGCAAAGGCGCAGATTGAAGGATCGATCGTATTTGGTCTGACAGCCGCATTGAAATCATTCATTACAATTAGAGACGGCCAGGTGCAGCAAAGCAATTACCACAACTATCCCATTCTGAACATGGCAGAGACACCACCTATTGAGGTTGTCATCGTCGAGAGTGATGGGAGTCCCGGAGGCATAGGTGAACCTGGAGTCCCTCCATTGGCACCTGCGCTTGCCAATGCGCTGTTCGCAGCTAGTGGAAAACCGACTCGAAACTTACCGATTCCCTTTGACAATGGGGGCATCAAGATCACATGAGCAATGTACCCGAAAGTGGATATAACTGCTTGTCTTCCTGGAATATCATCATTGGCCTGACCTGATATGTGCGGTATTGCAGGTATAATTAATGCTAACGGTGGGAATCCACCAACACATGCAGAATTAAAGCAAATGATTGAAGCCGTCCACCATCGCGGACCGGATGGCTACGGTTATTTCAGTAATGAGCGAATTGGTTTAGCCCATGCAAGACTCAGTATCATCGATCTCATCGATGGGGACCAACCCATCAGAAACGAAGACGGCTCAATCCAGGTAGTCTTTAACGGTGAAATTTTCAACTATATAGAACTGCGCGAATCACTGGTAAAATCCGGTCATCATTTCTATACACACTCTGACACCGAAGTCATAGTCCATCTCTACGAACAACACGGTCTTGACTTTGTCGATCACCTCAACGGCCAATTCGCTATCGCCCTGTGGGACAACAATCGACAGCGGCTGGTTATCGCCAGAGACAGAGCTGGTATTCGACCGCTTTTTTACACGGAGGTCGGTGGCCGAATCTATTTTTCGTCTGAGGTGAAATCCCTCTTTTCTCTTCCAGATATTCCCAGAAAGATCAACGTCAAAGCCCTACAGGAAATCTTCACATTCTGGTCAACACTTCCCCCGAACAGTCTGTTCGAGGGAGTTAGGACACTGGCTCCCGGCAGTCTAATGCTAATCGAACGCGGAGAGAAAAAAATTATCAAATATTGGGACTGGGACTTTTCCGCCGAAGGCATTGATCATAATCGATCTGCAGATGACTGGGCTGAAGAGCTAAGATCACTCATGATCGACTCAGTAAGACTGCAACTAAGGGCCGATGTCCCTGTTGGCGCATACCTAAGTGGTGGACTCGACTCGTCAGTCATTACCTCTCTTATTAAAAACTACACAGATACCCCATTACGCACATTTTCAATAGGATTTGAAGACGAAGAATTCGATGAAAGTGGATTTCAAAAAGAACTCGTTGACTATCTTGGCACCAATCACAGCCATGTAATGTGTAAGCGCTCAGATATCGGCGAAGCATTTCCCAGGGTCATATGGCACACTGAAACTGCGATTGTCAGGACAGCACCGACACCCTTGATGCTTCTGTCAGGAGCGGTCACCAACTCTGACTATAAAGTCGTATTAACCGGCGAGGGTGCCGATGAGGTGTTTGGTGGCTACGACATCTTCAAAGAGGCCAAAGTCAGGCGCTTTTGGAGCCGGTCACCAAACTCGAAATGGCGCCCAAGAATATTGGAACGCCTCTACCCTTACCTGAAGCACTCACCAACTGGGAGCGGTGCGTTTTCACAACGTTTTTTCCAGCAGGGAATGGAAAGTATCGATAAGCCCTACTTTGCACACATACCTCGCTGGTCAACGACACAAAGAGTCACACAATTTCTCTCTGAGGAAGTAAAGTCACTATACGGACAATCCCTTTCCTACGATATAATCTCGCGTCTACTACCTGAAGAGATCGATAGCTGGAAATCATTGAATAAAGATCAATATATCGAAGCTAACACCCTACTCTCTGGTTATCTATTGAGCTCACAAGGCGACCGCGTGGCCATGGCAAACTCAATAGAGGCACGATTTCCTTTTTTGGATCATCGTGTTATCGAATTTGCTGCCACAATGCCGAATCGCTACAAAATCATGGGGCTTGATGAAAAATATATGCTCAAGCGAGCCATGAAGGGGTTGGTTCCTGACTCCATAAGAACACGTAGCAAACAACCCTATCGAGCGCCTGACAGCCAGTCCTTCTTCAAGGATGGCAAACCAATAGGGTATATTGATGAGTTACTAAGTGAAGATCGCATAAAGCAAGCTGGTTATTTCAACCCAAAGGCCACAGCCATGCTTATGAAAAAATGCGCAAAAGGCAAGGCTTTGGGGTTCGCAGATAATATGGCATTTGTTGGAATTGTGTCGACCATGCTGGTTGATGAAATGTTCCTCAGTAAAACAGCACCCGCCATGATGGATGTATCCGGCTATTACCAATAGTCTGGCGGTTTTTTATTTCATATTGATAGCAGAAGGCGTTGTATACCATGTCAGCAGAAGCAAAAGTCAGAAACTATATCCTTGAAAATTATCTTTTCACGGATGATCAAGCCGCTTTGAACAGTACTGATTCCTTTTTAGATAAAGGTGTACTTGATTCGACCGGAATACTGGAAGTTATCTATTTCCTAGAGGACGAATTCAGAATCAAAATAGCGGATGAAGAGATGATTCCAGAAAATCTTGATTCAGTGAATAACATCATTGCTTTTATCGATCAAAAATCTCATTAGAGAGCGATTCTGGTTCAATGTCGCTGGTAGATCGCTTTAAGCAAACACTCTTACACCAACCAGATACACTGGCTGTTGTGCAGGGTATTGAACGAACAACCTATGGTTCGCTTGGGATTTTATCTGCAAATGTAGCTGGCTATCTATTAGAAAACGAAATTGAACGGGAAGACAGAGTCGCTCTTATCCTGGCAAACTCTGCACACTATATCGCCATATATTACGGCGTATGGTGCGCGGGTGGCGTCACTGTAGCACTGAATACTCAGGCTAAAACCAGTGATTTTCTAAACTGGCTGAATCACTCCGGTGCCCGCTGGCTGTTTATCGACGATAACCACCCCGAGCTCAACAATCTCAGAGACCGTGAGATATCAGGTATTCATATTATTCCTGTCGGTAGTGGAGATAACTCACGGGTCAGTCTGGATGACAGCACTTGGCATTCTATAGTTTCCAGTGATTACCGTCTTCCAGATGTTGAGATACAATCATCAAGCCTTGCATCGATCATTTACACTTCAGGCACCACGGGCAAACCAAAAGGTGTAACACTGAGCCATGGCAATCTTGAGTCAAATATTGACTCAATACTTGAATATCTAAAATTGAATACGTCTGACAGTATCGTCAACGTCTTGCCATTTTACTATTCCTATGGCAATTCAATAATGCACATTCATATCGCTGTTGGCGCGAAATTGGTACTCGAAAACAACCTCCTTTATCCGCATAAGGTACTAGACCTGATCGAATCCGAGTCAGTGACCGGTTTTTCTGGAGTGCCCTCAACTTTTTCCTTAATACTTGGAAGAGTCGATCTCACTCAGTACAGTTTTCCTTCATTACGTTATGTCACGCAAGCTGGCGGACCTATGCCTCCAGCACTAGTTGACCGATTGATTGATGCAATGCCAGAAATCGATTTGTTTGTAATGTATGGGCAAACGGAGGCAACCGCAAGACTAACCTATCTTCCTCCTGGTGACCTCAGCAATAAACGGGGTTCAATAGGCTATGCAATCCCCTCAGTCACTATACGTATCGTGAACAAGCTTGGGAAAAATGTAGCCGTAGGTGAGACCGGCGAAATTATCGCCCGTGGACCGAATATTATGCAGTGTTACTGGAAGGACCCTGAAAAAACTCACCAGGTGATTAAAAATGGATGGCTTCATACGGGCGACCTTGCGCACTACGATAGTGACGGGTACATCTATATAGATGGCAGATCCTCTGACATGATCAAATCAGGCGGTAACCGCATCAGTCCAAAAGAAATTGAAGAGGTCATACAGGAACTTGAAGGTGTACAGGAGGTTGCCGTTGTCGGCATTCCAAACGAAGTACTTGGAGAGACAATTAAGGCATACATTGTCCCCAAGGTGAAATCCGACCTAAAAAAAATGGCTGTACAAAGACACTGCAAAGAAAATCTCGCAGTCTACAAAATACCGAAAACAGTTGAATTTATTACAGAACTCCCTAAGACAGCTTCTGGAAAAATCCAAAGATTTGCTCTACAAAGATCAGACTAAAATTATTTTGTTAATTTATAAGAATCATTGACCGGAGAAGATTCATGAACGCCTTACGACAACAATACGAAGCAGAAGTGGTCAATTTCGATCAAGAGAAAGAAATCGACAGAATTAGTAATATTATGCGCGAAGTCATGCGGACAAAGCTCCGTCGAAGGGGCGTCGTAGTTGCCGTATCCGGAGGAATTGACAGCTCTGTCTCTGCTGCTCTTAGCGTCAAGGCATTTGGTGCAGGAAAAGTATTTCTTCTTCAGCTTCCTGAAGTAGATTCATCCAATGACACCCAGGACCGAAGCACTACCTTGATTGAACACCTTCAAGCAGCGCACGTTAAACACAATATCGCCGATACCCTTGAGGCCATCGGTTGTTACGATGCAAGAGACGAGGCTATTCGCAATACCTTTCCTGATTACGCCGACAACTGGAAAAATAAAATCGTTATCAAGGGAGGTATAGATGGGCAGATAAACCACTTTATGCTTGTTGTTCAGGACCCAAATGGCAATCTTCACGAAAAAAGACTCAACATCAAAGAATACCTACAAATTGTTGCTGCCACCAACTACAAACAGAGAATCAGAAAAACAATTGAATACTACCATGCAGACAGATTGAATTACGCGGTCATTGGCACACCCAATCGGTTGGAATACGATCAGGGCTTTTTTGTCAAGAATGGCGACGGTTCTGCAGACATCAAACCGATAGCACATCTCTATAAAACACAGGTTTATGCGCTTGCCCGTACTCTCGGCCTGCCCGAAACAGTATGCGACGCAATCCCAACTACTGACACATACAGTCTTCCGCAGGGGCAAGATGAATTCTATTTTGCCCTTGAGTATAAAAAAATGGACCAGGCACTATGGGCCTATAATAAGGGCGCTAGCGCAGAAGCGCTTGCAGGCATGATTGATATCGACGTTAAACAGGCTGAATATATCTTTAAAGACATAGAAACAAAAAGAACTACAACACAATACATGCACTTTAGTCCATTCCTTATGGACTCTATGCCTGAAATTAGGCACAACTGATCTTCAAAATGAAATATGTAGTTAATAAAGTAGACGTTCTCAAGGAAAAACAGAGAATTATCGATTTCTGGAATGAGAATAATGAAAACGAGCTGGACAAAAAGTTTTCATGGTTTTATGAATCCAATCCAGATGGAAAAGCTGATACATGGTTACTGACTGAAGAAACATCTTCAGAAATCGTTGGTATGGCCACGCTCTTTCCCAGGTTTTTTGATAATCAAGGGAAGACCTATCGGGCCGGTATTCAGGGTGACTTCTTCATAAGCAAGAAGCATCGTTCATTTGGCCCTGCACTCACGCTTATACGCAGCATTTCTGAGTCTTTTAAAGATTTAAACTATGACTTCATTTACGGATTTCCTAACAGAGCCGCAGAACCCATTCTAAGACGCGCTGGCTTTAAAAAATTAGGGCGATTAGAAAAACACGTACGACTATTTGATATCGAACGTCTTTTAAACGAGAAATTTCATGCTCACAATGCGATTATTAGCGTAACAGCCAAGCTCGGTAACGTATTCCTGTCCCTACTCTATCCTGACACATGGAATTTCAATTTTAAAAGATATCGTGATAATGTCTCTCTTTCACTTCAAAAGGATGTAAAAGACCTTACGGAAAACTACAGCCGAAATTGTTTTTCAACTCAAAAATCTTTTGAATATTTGCGGTGGAAATATGAGCAAGATCCTGATGATAAGAATTTCTTCTTTACTGTTCTAGATCTCGACAACAAGATCATAGGCTGCATCGTCTTCAGATTTGACAGCAATACTATAGAGATTAGGGAGATAATTTATCGGGACAACCAGTTAGAATTCATGGATCTTCTTTCTCATTTTTTTCGCTATGCTAAAAACAAAAAAGTTGAATATGCTTACTTTGTCTCTTACGAAAATAGTTGCGTATTGTCTCGCATCTCGGATCTTCAATTGTCACACGCGAATTATGGCAGATCCATCTATTTTTTAACTAATAAAGTGGCTGATTCCGAAGGAGAGATAACACGCCTCATAACCGAGTCGAAGCTGAATCTTCACAATACTGATGAGGATACTTGAAAAGCCCAATATATATTACAAATACCATCCCTCATTGACACTCTACTCTGTTGATAATAAGCGCCCATCCTCACATTTTTTCAATCTTTGATAATCATTTTTATGCTGATCCGAAGCATAGGCGTTAAAATAATTTTTTATCCTTGACAATTTTTTCATGCGTAAAATTTTATCAATTTGTGCAACTTTTCTCTCTAGCTCAAGTTCCTTTCTATTCTGCTCTAAATAACTATTTTGCAAATCCACCAGTTGAACATAGCTATTTTGCTTTGTTATATATTGATTAATTTCCAATAATTTTTTATTCAATAAAGAAAAATAGTTATTTGTATATGGATGAGATAATTCTGGCCAAAATCTCTTAAGCGAGTTTTTCAAATCAGTACTTATTTTTTCGATCTCTTGCTTTAGACTAGACCTTTTCTCTATCACAACACTTATTTGATTTTCTAAAAGTTGTTTATTTTCTTGGAGATATTTTCCTTCCAAAGGCAAATTATGTTTTTCGGAAAGATAGATAGCCACTTGCCAATACTCACTCGTAGTATCTTCCTCACTGAAGGCCCACCTTATAAACCAAGGCTCCCACTGTTCTAAATACACTTCACTTGTGGATTGGGAAATATCCTTGCTAACTCCCTCCATTATTGTGTAGGTATGTGATTCACTAAAAGAGATTATTCCATCGCTATTCAAATCAGCATTTAACGCAAGCTCCTGATTACTCCTTGTCTTACCATTGAGTGGAGCGAAAAAATATGTTGAGTAATCCCTATACTCATCTTTATTTGTATTGAGTGAACAACCTTCAGACTCTTCATATGGAGATTCGGCGAAAAAACCACATCTTTCCTGTTTGGCCAGTTCAGATGATGTCGGATCTTTAAATATAAGGTGATAGAAACCACCAGAGTAACACTGTGGAAAAACAAATCTGGTAACCACATTATCCGATGCATTATCAAGTAATGCATCAATTTCGCCTACATCTATCCTTTCATCACCCCATAGTTTTAAAGTATTAAACCTAACATCATCCTCATTGATACCTCCATGTCCGTTAAATATAATAAGTAATTCGTCGTTATCTGATAACGATTTAAATATCTGAGTAAGTGATGCTTTTAGTTCTTCCTTATTTATACTTCCAGATAAATTTGGAACACTATTCCTTTTGAATTTGAGTCTATGCGCATCACTGTATTCATAAATTCGTGATAGAGGCTCCATCAAGTCATCCATTCTTTGCCTACCGTAGTAAGCCACGTCCACATCACCACTTTTTCCTGAAGCATAATAATTAGTAATATTGTCGCTAGATCTGCGAAGAATATCACTAAGCCAGATGACATTCTCCTCGATTTGTCCTTGCGAGTTCTCTATTTTATTACCACCACCTATCTGTATGATTTTTGTTTCCGATATCGACACATTCATAAATGCAAGGCAAAGGAGAAACACAAAAGCACGTCGACTATACAATGGTTATTCTCCTCACAATGTAAAGAAATAAAAATATATATGAGAATATAAAACCAATCATTGTAGGAAAGATATCTAGCATTAACGGTAATATTATGAATAACGCAGATAGTGGTATAAGAACAACACCCAAGATCGGACTGGTAATTTTTTTAATCAGAAGCAATATCATCAAATAGATTGGAAAGACTAAGACAAACGATTTTATCCAATCCGTTATCAATATACCTAATAAACGCCGTTTAGACTCATACATAAAGAGCCTTATAAACTCACCATCTCCATAGAAAGTATCCAAAAGCAACTGGCTTAATAGTGCCGCCGGGTATATCAGTAGCAGCCCAATCGTGAAAACCACAACATTCTGTAAATCATATTTTGTCATTAACCAATCATTTCCTAATTATAAAATCGTCAATAATCAAAACATCCAATCCAGTTGAGAAAAAACAGCGTATTGCATGAAGCGGAGACTCAACTATCGGCTCACCCATGATATTGAAACTTGTATTGAGTAATACAGGCACTCCTGACAACTTTCCAAATTCCGATAGTAGCTGATGATACCTTGGATTCGTCTCTTGCCTTACAGTTTGGAGTCGAGCTGAGCCATCGACATGCGTGATGGCAGGTAACACATCTTTTTTATCTTGTTTTACGTCACAAACCTTCAGCATGAATGGCGCTTCAACATCAATATCAAAAAAATCACCTTTGCATTCAACCGTTGCTGAAGGAGCAAATGGCCTATATGCCTCTCTGTGTTTCACCTCGGCATTAATTTTATCCTTCATTGTGTCTAGTGTTGGATCAGCCAGTATACTTCTATTGCCTAATGCTCTAGGGCCGATTTCCATTCTTCCCTGAAACCAACCGATAATATTTCCCCCTCTTAAAATTTCAGCAGTTTCCTTACAAACGTCTTTTGACTCTTGATAAGGCAACTTACATTCTTCCAAAATATTGCGGACTTCGTCCTTACTATAAGCATTACCTACATATGGATTGCTATGAAAGAATCGTTGTTTGTTGCCTAATATTTCGTGATAAACATAGTAACCAGCGCCTATTGATGTTCCGTTGTCCCCTGCAGCTGGCATGACATACACATCTTTAAACCGAGTTTCTCTCAGAATCCTTCCATTCATGACGCTATTGAGAGATACACCACCGGCCAAGACTATATATTCTGCATCTGTCCTTCTTTCTAAAATTCTGCAAATTTCAAGTACCTTGTCTTCTAAAACACGCTGAAAGGCTGCCGCCACATCATGATGGTGGTCGAGAAATGGCTTATCTTTACCTCTCGGTGTACCGAATACTTCGTAGAATTTATCGGAGCACCGACGATGACTCCAGTTTTGATATGTAAAGTAAGACATATCGATATTGACAGATGCGTCTTCGGATACTGTAACAATCCTGCTTACTTCGTCATAAAATCTATCTGGATTTCCAAATGGAGCAAGCCCCATTGTTTTACCTTCATCGTAATTCGGCTTGAAACCGCAAAACTCTGTTGCAGCCTCATAGAAGGAGCCCAGAGAGTGGGGGAACATTGTCTCTGAGAATCTTTCAATTTTACCACTTTTTACCTGACCCACGAATAATGTTGACCACTCGCCAGAACCATCAAGTGACAATAGTGCAGCATCTTCGTAGGGTGATAGATAATAAGTGCCGATGACATGCGACAAATGATGCTCTACAAAGTGTACTTCAGGTTTGTGTTTACCAGAAAAAAAAGCTTTAAGCCATTTATTAAAATCTCTTTGTTTAAAGATAGTTCCTTTGAGTTCATGAGATAAAAATGGGCCCATTTTTCGCCCCAACGACATACAATAAATTAGTTTTTTCATCCAGTGCTTAGATGGCTGAATAGAAACAGCAATATGATCTATCTCTTTGGAATCTATTTTGGCGTATTTCAGGCACTGTTCTATTGCGTTTTTAGGAAATTGAATTGAGTGTTTTTTTCTGGTGAATCTTTCTTCTTCAAGTGCGACAAGCAACTCTCCATCTTTTATTAAACACGCAGATGAGTCATGAAAAAAATAGTTAATTCCAAGAATAATCATTAATTAAACCCCTTAGGTATACATCACTTCATCAACGCTTTCATCTTACTTTTCGCATTGAAGTAAACTTCACAAAGATGGCCTTTGATATTGCCATTAAAGAACTGCATCGTGTATACAGGTCTTTTATTTAGATGCCAACGATCCGCCCAATCTGGAGAAGTCACCAAATTTACTTCAGTTACACTAGGGTCAGCGCTTACATACTCCAAAAAACTCAACATGAGTAAATTTCCAGCACCATAGGACTTCATCTTATCGTTATACGCCACTTTTAATACATACCAGACACACCGCACCCTAATACAGAACTGAGCCGCAGCTGGAATACCGCCAATTCTTAACAAATTGACCTGGAAAGACCCATCATCGGCAAAGCTTTTTGCTAACTCCGAATAAAACGATACCAATTCCTCATGGTGAGCAATCGCAGTTGACGTACCATTTACCCCCTTCCATCCAGATGACTCCAACTCAAGAAAGGCACTAAAAGCTGAATCAATATCTTCTGGTTGATGAATAAAACTCGCCTCCACGCTTCCTATGTCTTTTTCAGCACGCCTGCCTAGCCTTTTGATATTTTTAATAAATTTTTTTGATAAAGATTCGTCTAATTTACCCTTAGGGCAATGAAAATATGCATTAAATGAGGTTGGGGAAATGTAAAAATCACTCAACCTGCATAATTTATAGAACTCAGAATCCTCACACACATTACTCAGCGAGAGGGTATTCCACTCTATCGACTTTTTCTTCACGTACTCAAGAAAATAATGAAAATCTTCTATTTCCACCTTGTTATCATCAACAAGCGCATCGGAAAGCACTATGTGGTTGTGTGTGGGAAAACATAGAACAGTCTGGTTAATACCTGGATGACTGACTACGGATGACTGCAATGGTAGTATTAGCACTGCTTTATCATGTTTATACAGTACTGCAAAATAAATTGGATGCTTAATCAGCCACTTCACAAGCAAATACATCCATCTCCAATCCTGATAGTATGCTGGCTGACTTATCTGCTGGTATAGATCAGCCCATATATCTCTGATTTTTTCTAGCCCCTCTATTCCACGTTGAACAGTTATTCTCAGTTCCCCATCCATCAATCAAATTCTCCATACCCTCGCTGGGTACTTGATAATATAAATTACTTGTATCTAATGTTTGTATCCATGGTGCCAGGAAAAATTCTTTTAAATATCTCTCTATTGTTTTTATTGTATTGAAGTCATTAGATATTAATTTAATCACGAAATCTACAGCCCGGCTTCGTGTAACTACGTAATAGACTCTATTATTACCGTAATTTTTTTAAGGAAAATTTTAATACACCCTCAATCATTATTTATCGCAATATCAATCTTTGTAAAAAATCTCGACTCCTAGTGAAGGAAGGCACCCAAAATTGTATAAATCGCTTTACACTTATAACGTTAGCGACATAATATTAAAATCTTTAGTAGATCGCCTAATAGGATACCGCTGTTGTCAATGAAGACCCACATCATCACAAACTGGCGTGAATTTTCCAGTCTAGAGGATGAGTGGAATGATCTCCTAACTGCTTCTGAGTCAGATACAATTTTTTTGACCTGGGAGTGGATCCAGGCTTGGCACGACGTGGTTGGAGACGACATTAAGCTCTTTGTAATCACGGTAAGGGACGATCATGAGAGATTGATTGGGATTGCCCCCTTTTACCAATATACAATCCGTCTTCTCGGCCGTATCAAATTCAAAGCTCTCAGAATCCTAGCTGATCACGCCACCGGTTTTGAGTATGCAGACTGGATCGCCCACACTGATTGCCAACAGTCGGTGCTAATCACGATTGCTGACGAACTCATGCGTTCATCCCGCGGATGGGATCTTATTTGGATGCCTAAGATGTCCGGGTGGAGTGGCGCTTACGAACGGCTTACTGAAATCTTTTCGAAAGCCGGTTTCCTCTACCACTGTAGACATACAGATTTTGCTGCGCGCACGCTTCCTGATTCAATCCAATCATTTGAAGATGGCTTTTCAGCGAAACGGCGACAGCAACTCCGACGTAACAGAAGAAAACTGACCAATACTG
>JAHXIO010000033.1 GCA_025655595.1 Candidatus Thiodiazotropha sp. (ex Monitilora ramsayi) | reverse complement strand
TTTGCACAGGGCATTGAAGCGACCGCTATTCCCTTCAGCCAGCTCAAAGGCGCTACGCAGTGTCTTGATGTGCTGGCGATAGTTTGCATATGAAAAACGTTCCGGATCAGCATCGAGTAATTCCACGACTTGATCCGTGGTCAATGCACGGGGGCTTCGCTGCACCAGGTAACGCAGAATTTTTCGCGGTGTCGGCGCCAGCGGTCGTTTCGGATTATGGGGATTCATCAGTTTGACGCCCTTCCAGTAGACCTCCCAACTGACCAGGTCGATTCGCAGGCTTCCGCTTTCGATGGAATCTTCTGGTTCCGTTGATTGCTGACGACTTTTTTTCAGTGCCGCCTTGATCCGCCAGCAGAGCACCGCTTCGATATTGCGTTGGTGTTTGGCAATGAAGTCTTCGGCATTGGCCTGCTCGAAGGCCTGCTTTTCGAGTTTGGTACCGCTGTGTTCGGAAAGATAGATAATCGGCAGCTGCGGCCACTTTTTTCGTAAGGCACGTGAGACGCTGAAACCTGCCTGGTCCGAGCCGTTCATGTGGGCGTCCAGGATGGCGATGTCTGGCTTCGACTGCTCATCGAGCGTGACAATGCGCTGTTTAGCTGCCGCTGGAAATTTGAAAATCTCCAGGCTGTTCTGGCTGCCATCAAAATCGGTGGTTTGCAGAATTTCGGTGAATTTATCGATCCAGTGTGTCTGGTCTTCCACCCAGAAGAGTCTTGCCATAACAGATAATGCACAAAAAATATAATGTGAACTGCGTCACATTTAGTTGGGGTTTGGTCACCAGCTTCCTAACCCGCACAATGCTGTCGCTGGAACTCACAGATTATTCACAAGCATAGCTAAAAATCTCTCCTCAACAGCGCTGGAAATGTTTCCGTGCGCCACCGTTCACAAATTGATAGGAGAGCAATCATGTTTTCAGACTTGCTGATGATCTGGTCCGACCAGCCCGGTATCTCACTGGGGATCTGGCTGGTTGTACTGATTACCGTACTTTATCTGGCGCGCCTGCCGGCCCACCAGATGCTGATAAGCACCGGCCGCATGGTGTATCGCTTTATGCGCAGCGCCTCGCGGGCGTTTACCAAAATTGAACGTCAGGCCATCAACCGTAACAAAGAGGTGATACTGGCCCAGGGTCGCGAGGCTACTGAAAAGGTCATTGAGCGGGAATTCACCCGTGTCAGTGAGATTGTGGCCAAAGATCTGAGTCGCTATCCGGTGCTGCACCGTAAGCTCAGCGACGTGATCGATCAATTGGAAAAAGACTATGAGTCATCCACCGATACGCCGCCACTGCCACCTGAGTGGTTGAGTGTCGTGCAGACCATATCGGAATTGCCGAAACAGAGTGATCCGCTGGTCTCCGATATTCTTGAGAATATCAAGGAGAAGGTGGGCAAGGCTCATGAGGAGACTCTCAAAGCATACCAAAAGGCTACCGGTGAGCGTCATGACATACTGGCTAGCATGCAGCCCAATTGGCGATCGCTCAGCGGAAAAATGGATAAAGCCCAGACCGCCGTCTCCATTTCACAGGAACGCGCCGAGGCCATCGACCGGCATATGGAGATGTACAAGGCCATACGCGACGGTGAAGACAAGGCCGCCCGAGCCTTGACCGCTTCTTCGCTGACGCAATTTTTCATTGCCGGTTTGGTGCTGTTTGTGGCGGCGATGGGTGGTCTGATCAATTTCCAGCTTATCGCCATGCCGATGTCCGAAATGGTTGGCGGCTCGAGCTACATCGGTAGCCTGAAAACCTCCAACATTGCGGCATTGGTCATCATCTTGATTGAAATCGCGATGGGTTTGTTCCTGCTGGAATCGTTACGGATCACCAAACTCTTTTCGGTGATCGGCCATATGGATGACAAGATGCGAAAGCGGATGATGCTCATCACCTTCAGCATCTTGTTTATTCTTGCCTGCATCGAGGCGTCGTTGGCCTATATGCGCGATTTACTGGCCCTGGATCGTGAGGTATTGAAACAGTCGCTGATCGGTAGCAGTGTCCTAGAGGCGGAGTTTCGGTGGATACCATCAATCGGCCAGATGGTAATGGGATTTGTACTTCCCTTTGCACTCTCATTCGTGGCCATCCCCTTGGAGTCTTTTATCCACTCCTCGCGCACAGTGTTGGGCGTGATCTCTGTGGCCGTACTGCGCGTCATCGCGATCGCTTTACGCCTGATCGGAGGTACGGCAAATCAGCTGTGCAAGATAGCGGTTTATCTCTACGACATGGTGATCAGCGTGCCGCTCGCTATCGAAAAGCTGATACGTCACGTCATAGGATCCCGAACTCGAGAGCCAGGCAAGCAAAAAACCGAGCCTGCATCGGCTGAGAATAGTAAGGCAATGTATGTCGATGAGACCGGCAAGAAGCCCGCAAAGAAAACGGCTCGAAAAGGCCGGCGCGACACGGAGCTGTTGGATGATGACCTTGCCTTCGGCAAGAGTTAAGCAAAGTGTTTGATCATTCGTCTGTCGCACTATTCATGCCTGCTGTCCAGGGGTGATTTTCCAAACGAAAAAACATATAGATTGAGAGAGTATCGTCCCTGGGAAGCGGAATCATTTGCCAAAGTTCGACCGATGTGAAAATGCAAAGCGTCAACCAAAATTTAAATCGCCGGATGTTACATCCGGCTTGGGAGTTACGATCATGAATAACAGAATCATCATGAAAATAGGCTTAACGCTATTGTTAACAACTGCCTTGATAGCCTGTAGTCAGAACACACCTTCGAACCGGGCGGTATATCTGCTCATCGATACCTCGGGCACCTATGCCGAGGAGTTGTCGAAGGCGCAAGCGATTCTAAACTATTTACTGGGTACCCTGGATAGCGGTGACTCGATCGCGGCGGCCAGGATCGACAGCGGCAGCTTTAGTGAGAAGGACATTATCGCCAAAATGACTTTCGATCTGCGACCGAGCATGGCCAATAGTCAAAAACGTCAGTTCAAGAGCAGAATGGACAGGTTTGTCGACAGGATAAGGTATGGCAGCGCCCATACCGACATCACCGGCGGCGTACTACAGGCCGCTGAGTATCTTAACGAAACCGGTGCGGGCGAAAAATACATACTGGTATTTTCCGACCTCGAAGAGGATCTAAAAAGGGGTCACATCCGGAACTTTCCCATCACCCTGTCAGGTATTCATGTAGTCGCCCTCAACGTGACCAAGCTGCGCACGGACAATATCGATCCACGAGACTACCTCAATCGTCTTGCCGCTTGGCAGCAGCGGGTGATCGACGGCGGTGGCGATTGGCGCGTGGTGAATGACCTTGATCGCCTGGATACCTTGATTGCGGCAAGATGAGGAATGACGATCTAATACCGCCCAGAAAGGAGTCAGTAGATACGCTTTTTGCCATGCGACGACCGACGATTCGTCAGGTCGTCGTTTGGCATAAGTAGAAGCGGTTGTGAGGCGATTTTACCAGACCGGCAGCCACTAGATCTGCATTGAGTTGTCTGGTGTGATTATGTGGTTCTTTGATCACATGAAGAAAAAACAGTGATAAGGAGTACGTACACTGCTAGAAGGAACTCAGAATAGAAAAGAAGGCGTATACTCATTCTTTGCAGATACTATTAATCGATTTCCATGTGGATACTCCAGCCTAGTATCAGACGATTGTTGACCCCCACCTATTCCCATATAAAAAAACTGGTAAACCGCTATCCACCCTTATTGAGCATCGGTCATCCAATTAACCAGTCACATCTATCCACCTTTCGGGTCGTCAGGTATAACCTACTGCTTTCCTTGATAAAACCCCACATGGCATAACAGTTGCTCTCTGACAGATATCAGCGAAATAAACGACCCCCTTCCATTTCGCGATACGACATAACAAGAGAGGAGTCCGGTTATGACCGAAACCTTTTATGACGTCATGCGGCGTCAGGGAATCACACGTCGCAGTTTTCTGAAATTCTGCAGCCTCACGGCTTCTGCGCTCGGTCTCGGTCCCGCGATGGTGCCCCGTATCGCTGAGGCGATGGAGACCAAACCGCGTATCCCTGTGATCTGGTTGCACGGCCTGGAGTGTACCTGTTGCTCCGAGTCCTTTATCCGTTCTGCCCATCCCCTGGCAAAGGATGTGGTGTTGTCGATGATCTCCCTCGATTATGACGACACGATTATGGCGGCGGCCGGTCATGAGGCGGAGGCGATCATCGAGGAAACCATCGAGAAGTATGACGGCAACTTCATCCTTGCTGTGGAGGGCAACCCGCCCCTGGATGAGGACGGTATGTACTGCATCATCGGCGGCAAGCCCTTCGTGGAGCAGCTGAAGATGGCGGCTGAGCACTGCAAGGCAATTATCTCCTGGGGCTCCTGCGCCTCCTGGGGTTGCGTGCAGGCGGCCCGCCCCAACCCGACTCGTGCCACGCCGGTGCACAAGGTGCCCGGTATCGCCAACAAACCGATTATCAAGGTGCCTGGCTGTCCTCCCATCGCGGAGGTGATGACGGCGGTGGTCACTTACATCCTCACCTTCGAGAAGTTTCCCGAGCTGGACCGGCAGGGTAGGCCGAAGATGTTCTATAGCCAGCGTATCCACGACAAGTGCTATCGCCGGCCCCACTTCGATGCCGGTCAGTTTGTCGAGGCCTGGGACGACGAGTCGGCGCGCAAAGGCTACTGCCTCTACAAGATGGGCTGTAAGGGACCGACCACTTACAACGCCTGCTCCACCGTGCGCTGGAATGGCGGGCTCTCTTTTCCGATCCAGGCCGGTCACGGCTGTATCGGCTGTTCCGAAGACGGCTTCTGGGACAAGGGCTCCTTCTATCAGCATGTGACCGATACCCATCAGTTCGGTGTCGAGGCCAACGCCGATAAGGTCGGCCTGGCCGCCGCCGGTATCGTCGGCGCCTCGGCGGCCGCCCACGCCGCCGTCACTGCTATCAAGAATGCGCAGAAGAAAGGAGACCAGGATCAATGAGCACCAAGACCACTCCCAACGGTTATAACCTGGACGACTCCGGACAGCGCGTGGTCGTCGACCCGGTGACCCGCATCGAGGGTCATATGCGCTGTGAAGTGAACGTGGATGAGGAGAACATCATCCGCAACGCGGTCTCCACCGGCACCATGTGGCGCGGGCTGGAGGTAATCCTCAAAGGCCGCGATCCGCGTGATGCCTGGGCCTTCACCCAGCGTATCTGCGGCGTCTGCACCGGCACCCACGCATTGACCTCGGTGCGAGCGGTAGAGGACGCCCTGAAAATCGAAATACCGGAGAACGCCAACTCCATCCGCAACATCATGCAGCTGACCCTGCAGGCCCACGACCACCTGGTCCACTTCTACCACCTGCACGCGCTGGATTGGGTCAATCCGGTCAATGCCCTCAAGGCGGATCCCAAAGCGACCTCGGAACTGCAACAGAAGGTCTCGCCGAAGCATGCCAAATCGTCACCGGGTTACTTCCGCGATATCCAGAATCGGCTGAAGAAGTTCGTTGAAAGCGGCCAACTCGGTCCCTTCAAGAACGGTTACTGGACCAATCCGGCCTACCTGCTGCCGCCGGAGGCAGATCTGATGGCGGTGACCCACTATCTGGAGGCGCTCGATTTCCAGAAGGAGATCATGAAGATCCGCACCATCTTCGGTGGCAAGGATCCCCATCCCAACTGGCTGGTGGGCGGCGTGCCCTGTCCCATCAACGTAGACGGCGTCGGCTCCGTAGGCGCCATCAACATGACAAGCCTGAATCAGATCTCCTCCATCATCGACAGCACCCGGGAGTTCATCAAGAACGTCTATATCCCCGATATCCTGGCGGTGGGGCAGTTCTATAAGGGCTGGCTCTATGGCGGTGGGCTCGCCAGCACCAATGTGCTCTCCTACGGCGACATCCCAGATCGGGCCAACGACTACAGCGCGGCCAACCTGATGATGCCGAGAGGCGCCATCATCAACGGCAACCTGAAAGAGGTGCACGAAGTCGACCTGCGCAACCCGGATGAGATCCAGGAGTTCATTCCCCACTCCTGGTACAACTACCCGGACGGGGTCAAAGGGCTCCATCCTTGGGACGGCATCACCGAACCCAACTTCCAGCTCGGTCCCAACGCCAAGGGGACCAAGACCAACATCGAGCAGATCGACGAGGACGCCAAATACTCCTGGATCAAGGCCCCGCGCTGGCGCGGCCACCCCATGGAGGTAGGTCCCCTGGCGCGCTACATCGTCGGCTACGCCAACGGCCACGAAGAGATAACCGAGCAGATCAACTTCGTGCTCAAGACCCTGGATGTGCCGGTTGATGCGCTCTTCTCCACCCTCGGCCGCACCGCGGCACGCGGACTGGAGGCCGACTGGGCGGCGGACAAGATGCGCTACTTCATGGACAAGCTGGTCGCCAATATCAAGGCTGGCGACTCCTCAACGGCCAACGTGGACAACTGGGATCCGGAAACCTGGCCAAAGGAGGCCAAGGGCGTGGGCTTCAGCGAAGCGCCCCGCGGTGCCCTGGGCCATTGGATCAGGATCAAGGACACCCGCATCGACAACTATCAATGCGTGGTGCCCACCACCTGGAACGGCTCGCCCCGCGATAGCGAAGGCAACATTGGCGCTTTCGAGGCCTCCCTCATGAACACCAAGGTGGCCCGTGCCGAAGAGCCTGTGGAGATCCTGCGCACCCTGCACAGCTTCGATCCCTGCCTTGCCTGCTCCACCCATGTGATGAGCGAGGAGGGGAGGGAACTGGCGAAGGTGAAGGTACGGTGATAGTGCAATTGAATAATTTGAGTGAATACGAGAGGTTGATATGAAAAGAGTGATGATGGGATTGATTGGTTTGCTGATGAGTGGTCCGCTGATGGCGCACGTGGGTGAACATCACCAGACGGGTTGGTTCTCTGTGGTAACGCATTTGCTATCTGAACACGGCTTTCAACTGTTCTTGTTGCTGGCTGTTGTGTTGGGTGCGCTGGCTCTCAGGCGGGTGTTTCGTGTCTGAGAATGTTTTACGGGTGACGGGTACCTGGACAGGTGCGGCAAGGCCGCACCCTACGGGTTCGGCATGTGCTGGCTATCCGGGTAGGGTGCGGCCCTGTCGCACCGGAATGGCCCTGGTCAGAGACAACAAAGTCTGCCTGGTACGATCGACTCGCACCCATCGATACCACTCGTTAATCCTCACATAGGTCGTGCAAAAACTACGCAGGAGAGACTCCTATGCAGACAACCATCAAACGCACCGCCATCTATGTCTACGAAGCCCCTGTGCGGCTCTGGCACTGGGTCAATGCGCTGGCGATCCTGGTCCTGGCGATTACGGGCTACTTCATCGCCAACCCCCTGCCGACCCTGCCGGGAGAGGCGAGCGATCACTTCCTCATGGGTTATATGCGCTTCGTACACTTCGTCGCTGCGTACATTTTTACGGTCGGTTTTCTCGGCCGTATCTATTGGGCCTTTGTCGGCAACGAACATGCACGGGAGCTGTTTTACCTGCCGTTCTACCGGGCATCATTCTGGAAAGAGCTGATACACGAGGTGCGCTGGTATGCCTTCGTGGAGAAGGAGCCAAAGAAGTACGAGGGTCACAATCCCCTGGCCCATCTCACCATGGTCGCCATCATCACCGTAGGCGGCATCGCCATGGTACTGACCGGCTTTTCACTCTATGCGGAACAGACCGGACTCGGCAGCTGGCAGGATCAGCTCTTCGGCTGGCTGATCCCCCTGGTGGGGCAGAGCCAGGACGTGCGACTCTGGCACCACTGGGGTATGTGGATCATTGTCGTTTTCGTCATCATCCACGTCTATGTGGCGATCCGCGAGGATATCGTCTCCCGCCAGAGTCTGATCAGCACCATGGTCAGCGGCTGGCGTATGTTCAAGGATGATCGACCGTAATCTCAGAGTAACCGTCCAGTGATGACCTGAGGCGGAAGATAGACAACCTCCTTTCGGGAGCTTCTCAGCTCCCTTTTTTTTGCCTGGAGTCAGACCGCGAGGACAGATTACAAAAGTCTTTTCAGCTATAGCCGTAGGCCTCAGACCGGGCCAGTAATTGTTAAAGAATTGTAAACTTTGGCCGATCAGTCCCACTGTTATCAAACGTTGCTGTCACCGTCTCGATTCATCGGTAGTCATGCATCTGAACTGTCTTAACAGGCACCTTTCAACTGCGTAATCGGAAGCATATTCATATTGACTCCACCTCCCGATAAATCCTCGATGACCGACGACTCCCACTCAGTCGTTAAGCGGGATCTCCTGATTATTGCCATAGGGCTGGTCTTGATGACCTTCACCCTAGGGGCAGTTGACGTATACGAATGGTTGTATCAACTGACCCGTCTACATGAAGCCTGGGAGCTGGATGAGCTTATTATCGCGCTTCTGGTTTCACCACTCTTCCTTGGTTGGTTCGCGATTCGCCGATGGCGAGAGTCATCGTCAGAGCTCAGGTTACGCAGAAAACGTGAAGAGGAGCTGAACCGAAACAGAGAAGCCCTTCAGGAGAGTGAGAGCAACTATCGGGAGATTGTGGAAAATATCCCTGACCTTCTATACAGGACAGATAAGGAAGGGAAGTTTCTCTATGTGTCGCCATCGGTCGATAAATTGACCGGCTATACAGTGGATGAGCTGGTTGGAAATCGGATTGATGAGATCTATGCCGATTCGGGAGAACGTAAAACACTCCTTTCGGCGCTCAAGGATAATGGGTATGCCGCCAATTTCGAAACGGAACTCAAGCGGAAGGACGGTTCCCGATTGTGGGTTTCGTCAAATGCCCGTCTATTGAGGGATAAGTCTGGTAATGTGCAGGGTGTCGAGGAGCTGTTGAGGAATATTGCGCCTCGCAAACGTGCGGAGGCTTTACAGGCTGGCCAACAGCATATCCTGGAGTTGATCTCACGTGGCCAGACACCGCTTGAGAAGATATTCGAAGCGATAATACAACTCACAGAAGCGCTGTATCCGAAGATACATATCGCTATTCATAGCGCCGGTGATGACCTGCGTATTGGTATGGCCACGAGTCTGTCGACTGACTTCGACGGGGGCATCGATATACCTGGCACGGACGGGATACCGGGCTCAAGCGACACTGGCGCGAGTAAACGCTGGGCGGAACCTATACTGGATTCCACCAACATGGTGATCGGTCACTTTGCCGTCTTTTACGATGAAACAGGTAGTCCCGATAACGATGAATTTCAGCTGATAAAAACCATGGCTCATCTGGCGGGTATCGCCATGGAACGTAAAAGTGCTGAAGAGAAGCTGCTGGCACAAAAGCACTATTTCAGTAGCATGGACAGGGTTGCCGAGGTACTCTCCAGCGGTAACGAAGTCGAGCACGTGCTCCATGCCCTGGTAATCGCAATCCTGGACATTTTTCAAGTCGACCGGGCCTGGCTTCTCTACCCGAACGATCTCGATAGCGCCACCTATCGCATCTCTGTCGATGCATCCCGTCCCGACTATCCGTTCGAGACCCGGCAGGATATCGAACTCAACATGGATGAGTCGAATAACAGCTTGATCAGTGAAGCACTGGCTGCTTCGGGACCTGTCACCCATACCTTCGATCTTGAAGGGGAGTCTGTGCAGGCGTGGTCACGACTCCAACGAATTCGATCCCAGATGGTGCTGGCGCTGCGTATCGCCGGCAGGCCGCCATGGTTGATAGGCTTGCACCAGTGCGCTTATGAACGCCACTGGAGTGAGACTGAGCAGAAACTCTTTCTGGCCATCGGTCAGCGTACTGAAGACATACTGGGGCAACTGCTTCTCACAGAGCGCCTGTGTGAAGCTCAGGCCTATGCCCACATCGGACACTGGGAGTTTGATGTATTGTCGGGTCAGGGTTACTGGTCCGACGAGACATACCGGATCGCGGGGCTGGAAGTGGGGAGCCCTGCGGGCCCCGAAACTCTGAGCAAAATCGTCCACCCGGAAGATCGGGATGCGGTAATGTCATCATTCGAGAAATCCTTGACCCAGGGAGCGGATCATTGTGTCGAGTATCGAATTCTACAGACCGATGGAAGAGAGAAGTGGGTCGAGTGTCGCGGAAGGCCCGAGACGGATGCCAACGGGAAGGTGATACGCCTGTTGGGGGTTGTCCAGGACATCACAGATCGCAAGCGGTCCCAAAGCGAACTTGAGTTTGCGGCCGGAGAGTGGACCCAGGCGATGGATCAGTTCGATGATGCGATCTATCTGCTCGACATGGAACGGCATCTGATACGGGCAAATGTGGCCTTTTTCAAGATGACGGGATTGGATCCCAGTCAATGCCTGGGCCGACACATTGTGGAGGTGATCCATCCGCAGGGTGAAGAAAACCCCTGTGTCGTCTGTCAGGCACAGGAGGCCAAGCGAGAAGGCCTGTTCACGCTGGAGCCGGATGATCCCAACAACCCGCTCGATCAACCTATCGAAGTCGCCCTAAAACTAATACGGGACAAGCGTGGAACGCCCCAAGCCATGCTGATGAGTCTGCACGACCTGGGTCATTCGCGTAAAGTCGAGGAGCGTTTGCGCCTGGCGGCCAGCGTTTTCGAGAACACGGCCGAGGGTGTATCCATCACGGATGCGGATGCCAATATCATCAGAGTGAACCAGGCGTTCGTCGATATCACCGGCTATCAGTCGGAAGAGGTGATCGGAAAGAACTCCAACATCCTCAAATCGGGCCGGCACGACAAGCGCTTCTATCAGAATTTGTGGCGCAGCCTTGAAGAGACGGGGCAGTGGCAAGGTGAGATCTGGAATCGACGTAAAAATGGTTCCATCTATCCGGAGTGGCTGACGATCAGCGCCGTATACGATGAAGATCAGGCGTTAACCCACTACGTGGGCATCTTTACCGACATCAGCCAGATCAAACATTCCAAGGCGCAGTTGGATCACCTTGCCCACCACGATGCCCTGACCGATCTGCCCAACCGTATCCTGTTGAATGAGTATGTCGAGCAGGCCATCAGGCATGCAGGTCGCTATCGCTCTGAATTCGCGATCATCATGCTCGACCTCGACAACTTCAAACACATTAACGACAGCCTGGGCCATTCGGCCGGCGATCAGTTACTGTTGGAGGTGGCGACAAGGCTGGCAAATTCCGCATACCAGGATGATACGGTGGCTCGCATCGGCGGGGATGAGTTCGTGATTCTGATGGAGGATATCGGTAGGGCGGATGATGTGGGTATTGCCATCGAGAAACTGATGTCATCCCTTACCGATCCCTATGTGTTGGAGGGACATACCGTTCAAATCTCCGCCAGCCTCGGTATCTGCCTCTATCCACGTGACGGTAAGGATCCGACCACGTTGCTCCGCAATGCGGACGCAGCCCTGTACCGTGCCAAGGAGGAGGGCAGGAACACCTATCAGTTCTATACTGAAGAGCTGACCCACAAAGCCTTTGAGCGCATCTTGCTGGAGAGTAATCTGCGACGGGCCTTAGAACTGGATGAGTTGTATCTCTTGTACCAGCCTCAAATCGATCTGCACACCGGCAAAGTCATCGGTGTGGAGGCCCTTATCCGCTGGCAACATCCTGAACTCGGCATGATTCCCCCAGGCAGGTTTATTCCCTTGGCGGAAGAGTCGGGCCTGATACAACAAATCGGTAACTGGGTGCTGCGTACCGCCTGCAAACAGGGCGTACAGTGGATTGAGCAGGAGGTTGAATTCGGTACGATAGGTGTCAATGTGGCCGGACCACAGATTCAACGGGGTACTTTGCCGAGTGAAGTTCGCATTGTTCTTGATGAAACAGGGTTTCCTGCATCCAGACTGGATCTGGAGATCACTGAGGGATTCATTATGCAGCAGGTCGACTCGGCTATTGCCCAGCTCGAGCAGTTAAGGCAACTGGACGTTACGCTGTCCATCGACGACTTCGGTACTGGCTATTCATCACTGAGCTATCTTAAGCAACTACCCATCAACAAGCTTAAGTTAGACCAGTCCTTTGTGAAGGATATACCGGACAATCCTGACGATACTGCAATCTCGCAAGCCATTATCGCCATGGGAAAGAGCCTGGGATTGACGATCATTGCCGAAGGGGTGGAAACGGCAGAACAGGCAAGTTTCCTGAAGGAAGCCGGCTGTCAGGAGGCGCAGGGATATCTCTACAGTAAACCGGTCAGACCGGATGCGTTGGCAAAATGCATCACAGAACTCGTAGTCTAAAAAAATGACGGCTTTTCCTGGCCGTCATTGAGTTGGCTTAGCGTATATGGCAACAACTCTATCCCGGCCGTCTCTCTTTGCCTGATAGAGTGCCTTGTCGGCTCTGAGCAGGATATCGGTATAGATGCTGTCTGCGGGTCCGATTTCGCTGATGCCGATGCTGACTGTGATGGCGATAGGACCATCTGTTGAATCAAAGGGGTTATCACGCACATCCTGGCAAATCCGTTCTGCAAGCTGTTTGGCACCATCAATATTGGTCTCAGGCAGGAGCATGACGAACTCTTCACCACCATATCGCGCGAGCAAGTCTTCTGTCCTGGTAATGTCCAGACAGAGATTGGCGATATGTTTGAGGACTTCGTCACCAATGGTGTGCCCATGGGAGTCGTTTATGACTTTGAAATGATCCAGATCGATCATCAGTATTGAATAGTCTCTGTTGAATCTAAATGCTCGTTTGAATTCGTTCTCACCGGCTTTATGCAGTTCACGCCTGTTGGCGATACCGGTCAGTTCATCTGTAGTCGCGTGCTGTTGCAGCTTGAGAAAAGCAAGCTTTTTCTGCGCGGCATTCTTTGCGAACATCCCGCTGATGAGTCCGGTTACGATAAAAAGCAGTAGGTAGGTAATGGATGAGATAATGACGCGTTTGGCTGAGAGATCATCAATGAGTGTCTTGGAAATGTGTGAGACATAGACCCAATATGGGTCTTGCTCCATGTGTTCTCCTGCATCTGGAGTCATCTGGATATTTTCAGCTGTACCGAGACTGGCACGATTCAAGGGATAAGCCCGCTGGAAGATATAGAGGCCGGTATCGGTTGAGACTGACCCTCTGTCGCTGTAGGCGATAGCAGCCCAGACTTCGGGATGATCTTTGGCGAAAGTCTCCTCACTTCCATACATAAAACCCCAAAGCTTGTCTTCGGTGGAGCCCATCAGCCAATAGCCGTCACTATTGAGCATGATTGTGTCGCCTATCAGCGTTTTGAATATGTCCTCAATTCTGTCAAGCAGTTCAGCAGGGGTGTAGTTAATGATTAAAATGCCGCGCTTTTTACCGTAGCCATCGTGGACTGGAGTGGAGAATCGGATAGTGGGCACAATCGGCTGTTCGACAACGCCATTCTCCATATTCAGATCCAGGGGTGAGATGTAGATGTCACCCTGGTTGAGTTTTATGGATTCTTGAAAATAGTAGTTGCTGTTCTTGTCCTGCAGTTCAGTTTTAGGCACGATCTCGGGGTCGCCGGCCTTGTTGTTGATCCTGACCAGCTCCATACCTTCGGTATCGATGAAGCGAATCTGCGCGTATTTGGGCTTGCGCCGAGCAAAAAGAGAAAATTCCCGTGTGACATGGATCCAATTCAACATATTCTCTTTATGCAGGAATTTTCTCAGTGTCTCACCCTCGGCAAGCACCATCAGGTCAGAGAGTTTCTGCTCGAACAATATAGAGGTCAGTTCGGTGGCACTCTTCAGGGCAGCTTCTTCTCTTATCTGTATGGTCTGAAGCTCGTATTTGCGTGTTTGATTCGAGAAGGCATAGAAGATCGCGCTGAAAAGCAGCGATGCCGGAATGAAAATCAACAGAAAACTATAGATGAGTTCTTTTTTCATCGAGAACTCACTATGTTGATCTGAATTGAGTTGGTTTTCATTTTCCATAATCGGCAGTGACTGCACTATCTACGGTCTTTCCATGTATTCGGGGATAGTTTCTCTTCGATTGGCTGCATCCTGGATATATAGTCAGCCAAGGCTTTGAACTCACGATCACCGAACTGCTCGATGCTCTTCATCATGTCTGTGTTGGCATTGCGTCGCTTGCCATTTTTGATCCACTTCAACTGCCTTAAGACGTAGTGGTAGTGCTGACCCTGAATCAGCGGATAGGCATCGTTGGCGCTTCCCGCTCCATTCTCGCCGTGACATTCGGTACAGTTGTCAAGATAGAGGTTTTCGCCATAGGGGAGGTCGGTTCCATCGCCTTTACCTGTGGCGGTTGTCATCTTCATGGTCTCGATATAGGCGGCCACATCGGCGAGGGACTGGACACCCCCGATCTCCTCGGGAATCGCAAATGGATACATAGAGGGGTTATCGCGATTGTTTGCCCGGATGTCAGCCAGTTGTTTGATGGTGACGGTGTGGTGTTGACCGGCTATCTGGGGATAGGCCCCATTGGGTGTGCCCCAACCCTCAGGCATATGGCAGACAGCGCAGCCCTCATAGACAATTTTGCCGCTGTCGAGATCGGGGGTCAGCAGTAACGCCTCCTCCCTCTCTAGTTGTGCTTCGTCCCATCCTGCGAAACCCACTACACACCAGCTGACTGCCAAAAGGGCAGATATGGGGATGAAGGTCTTCGAGCAGCGCAAGATATTCCTCACAACGGCAGTAGGATCTTAATTCAGTGTGGGTAGCAACTCCTTTTTGCTATACATCTACAAACAGTGGGGTAATTTATCAAATATGCGTGGAATGATAAACAGTCTAAATCAGCATTTAGCATTTAAGAATCAATTTCTTATCGTACTATTTTGCTGGGTTTTCATTCTGTAAAATTGCTTGATAATCAAATCCAATAAAAAATTCTGATAATTCTGACGGGCAGCTGCCCCCCTTGAGAGAGGGGGGCAGTTCAGGAATTATTATCCTGAGGGGACGCTGGTCATATGAGAAGACTCAGTTGTGGAGCGTCTCCTCTCCCCATATCTTAGCGAGATACTGATCCCGGCCTGAATTCCAGCGATAATACTTGTAGCGTACAGGATTTCGTTTGTAGTAGTTCTGGTGATAATTCTCAGCCGCATAGAACAGTCCAGCCTCGCGGATCGGAGTCACAATGTTTTCTTCGTAGCGCCCGCTCTCATTGAGGGCACTCTTTGAGGTTTCTGCAGCCCTGCGCTGTGCGTCGGTATGGTAGAAGATGGCGGTTGAGTATTGATAACCACGATCGACGAATTGGCCACCATCGTCGGTCGGATTGACCATCTTCCAGAAGGCGCCCAGCAGTTGTTCATAACTGATCTTTGCGGGATCGTAGTAGACCTTGACGCTCTCAAGGTGCCTGGTCTTTCCGCTGGCGACCCGTCGGTAGGTTGGGTTCTTCTCAGTGCCGCCGGTGTAACCCGAGATGACTTTCACCACACCATCAAGCTTCTCGAAATCGGATTCGGTGCACCAGAAACATCCACCGGCAAAGGTAGCGACCTCAAGCCCATCATGGCTGACAGGCATTTCTGTTTTCATCTCTGCCTGAGCGGAGATGAGAATAAATACCCCTGCAAAGAGCAGGCCTATCAATAGTAATGTTGTCTTTTTCATACGAAGATCTCCTGTGTTGATTGTGATCATAGACCAGGTCGCATGGAGGCTGTTCCGGGTGTGATAAAAATGTGACAAATGGGGAAGTGTTCTGGCTATACTCGGATACCGGTCGAAAGTGCGATCAAGCAGCAAATCAATGAGGGATCAAAATGATCAGACAATATGAGGGTAGTTGTCACTGTGGAGCGGTCAGATTTACTTTCGAGGTAGAGGGGATCACAAAAGGCCTACGTTGCAACTGCTCCTTATGCTCACGCAAAGGTGCCATGATGACGACGGAGACGATTCCGCTCAGTCAGTTTAAGATAGAAGCCAGTAAGGATTATTTAGGTCTCTACCAGTTTGGCGCTAAAACCGCCAAACACTATTTTTGCAAGCAGTGCGGTATCTATACCTTTCACGAAACTGCCAGAGCGCCAGGCCATATGCGTGCCAATCTAGGCTGTGTGGCGGGTATCGATACCTTCGAACTGCCGTTCGACGTTTTTGACGGTAAACATCTGCTCTGACCTCCATTGTCCGGGCAAACAGGCAGACGGTCAGTCAACCGATTTCAAAGTGGGTTGTTAGGCTGTTAATCGCCTTGATAACCTTTTTACAGCGCCATATTTCCCCACAGGCTCTCGGTTAAAGGCTCCTCCATCCACTGGTATACCTAGGGTATCCCTGTACATGTGGGTGGAAGAGAGATGATTTTGCTGCCAAGCGGTCGCAAAGCCGGTATCACCAATATTCGAGCCAGGTATCACGCACTTCGCCTGAACCGCGTAATTTCACCTGATACGCCTCGACAGGAGCTCTATCGGCTGATCGATATTGTCGTGCCGCCATCGGAGTCACAATGGCTGCCTGGTGGCTGTAGTTATATTTTCACCGGACATACGCTCGATGAGCTGCAATGTTTGAAGCACTGGCCGAAGAAGGATCGCCGGGCATTTCGTGAATGGGTGCAGCAGGATATTCAGGTGAGTGAGATTGAACAGGTGAGGCGCCGCATACCTGAGGATCTACCTCTGATATCCAGAGAGTTCAACTATGCGGACAGGCTATACAGCTCGCTTAAAAGTCGTATCGAAGCGCTGAACTTGAAGCGGGCAACGCCAATACATTGGAAGCGGACGTTGCTGAATCTCAGGCGCACTGGCGTCAGAAATGAGGAACTGGAGTGGTCTGGCCTGTTGCAATTACTCGATAAATCCCATCGGAGGGGGGAAAAGGTCATAACCCTTGATCTACTCTTGGATAGCATCGACTTCTCTGTAATAAGACCCTGTCTGACCCATGAGCTGGCGATGGAAACGGATAGCGGTTTGGAATTTATCGAACTGCCGCAAACTAAATCTCATAACAGGCTGGGATTGGTTCAAAAAATCAACGCGCCCGGAGAGGTATGTGTGTTGCGTTACGCGGATACCATGCATTACTACAAAGTCGGTCATCTGATGAGGGTCAATACCAAACTAAAGTGGGAGCGTACTTTACGCTGGTTTGCTTTCGATACCATAGGCAACCTCATCACTTCCCATCACAGTGGAGAGTCTTTCTTTGAAAGCCAAGAGGCGGCATTCAAAGTTGCCAGCGAACATGCACTTCAGCATGTCGGTATCCCAGTCTCCTACAAACCCTGTAACCGTTATGAGCACAAAACTCTGTGTGGTGGGAGTGATTATAGGGAATGGTTGTTGACGCTGCCGGACTATCCAATCTCCTATCACAATAAACACTATTACGAACGCAATTTATTGCTCCACTTCAGAACCAAGATCCGTCAAGATAAAAAAGGTAGACGTCTGCTTTTCATAGAAGAGTTACAGAGTGACTGGCATCAATCCGGCGCCATGCATGGTTACCAGACACATTGGCCCGGACACATTCCACCGGCGCCCTTTCGAAAAGAGTGGGTTGGATTGGCTTTGAAACTGTTATTGATGCATGCAGTGGAGATGGGATTGGAGGGACTTGCCTGGACAAAAGGGAAGATTCAGGAAGCTCATTATCAACAGACGATGATGACCGTCAGACGGCTCTATGATGAGCTGATACCCAACTATCTGTTGAATCTTTGCGGAGAGTGGGGTGGCAAAATAGAGCGTACGCTGATCAAGACCAAGGAACCTCGACTTCACATCAGCCGCCAGATGGATAAATGGTTTGTTACCGACCCCTACGGCAGTTTCTCGACTAGTGCTCGTGACTCACAAAAAGAAGCGATTCAGATCATGGCCAGACACAGCAAGCGGATCGAGCTTGAGGTGCCAGTAATGTACTTGGATGTGAAGATGCGCGCGAAAATTGAGAAACATGGTTTTCCGATGTTTGGAGAGAAACCAGTCATGCTGGATTGAATTGTCCGGCACGATTTAAGATGGAAAAAATCGTGCATCTAGTGGCATTTGCCTGGGCATATCATTCGCGGCCTTAACCATCCACCTGGGGTGATATTCGGCATATTTTGGTTGGGTTGCCGATCGCATTCATTGAAATCGGTTTTGTACTTTATCTAGTGGTCCATGCGGTAAATAAGGTAACTATCAGAGCCCAGCTCATGGGCCAAGGCAAGGCGTACTGCGCCGGGAATGGCAAGCCCTTTCCAAGCAGTACAACGCAGCATTGGCTCATGAGCTGGTCTCCCTTCGGGCCGGCCCACAAGCCTCAGCTGCGGTGTTGCGCTCACTTGAATTGGCCTGCCAGTCCTGCGTTCGCGCGCCTTGCTGCTGAGGCTTGTGGGTCCGGCTGATAGTTACCTTATTTACCGCATGGACCACTAGGTCCCCATCGCACTGATCCACCTCTTCGGATTACGGCATAGAAAATCCTATCTCCACACCTGGCCTGCTACTTGCAATATTAGGTGCGACTTAACGGATTTTGGAGAATACCTGTGATCACGCCTGTCTGGATTGCCCTTTTGTCGATCGTCGTGCTGGTCTCTGTGCTGATACAGCTCTTTGCCCCCGGTTCCGGACTCTTGGCTGTAATTACCGGCCTGTTACTGGTTGTTGGCGGTACTTTACTGACAGCGGTTATGAGCCATTCCCGGCAAGCCGTGGTGGCACTATGGCGGCATGTACGTGAATTTCGCATACAGCAGTCTGTCGATGAGACCGAGGAGAACGGCTTTCAAAACTTCCTGCAGGCGGCAAACTTTTACCGCCGCGGCGAAATCAGGCCGGCAGAGGCGGTCATCCAGGAGATCGAAGATCCCCTGCTTCGGCGTGGGGCACAATTGGTCGTGGACGGTTTTCCCAGGGATCAGATCAACCTCTCCCTGCAGCGGCAGATCGCCGACGACCGGAACCACCTGCGCCGTCCCGCCGAAATGGTCCGCTCCATGAGCGGGTATGCTCCGGCCTTCGGTATGTTGGGGACGCTGTTGGGACTCATTCAGATGCTTTTCGGACTGGGCTCAGGCGATCTGGGCACCATCGGCGCAGCCATGGGCTTCGCCATGCTGACCACAGTTTACGGTCTGGTCCTGGCCAATCTTGTACTAAAACCAGTCGCCAGCAAACTTGAAGAGCATGGACGTAAACAGATTGCCCGGCGCGTTGCTTACCTGCAGGCGGTAATGCTGCTATGCGATAAGCAGCATGCAGAGCTGATTCGGGAGATGATGGAAGAGATCGAGCGTAAGCAGGAGATGCCCGAGGTAAGACCCCAGTTCGAACTCGCAGCTTCACGTTGATCAAAGGAATCGAGAGATGGGATCCAATGTCAACTTGGAGTCGCCGCTGGAATCGATCGCTTGGTACGCCTGGGAATCGGACGAACCTGAATCGAATTGGCTGCTGACCTATGTGGATATGCTCAGTGTGGTGTTGGCCATGCTGGTAGTGTTGCTAGGGCATATGGCTGTGCAGCATATGCAGGTTCCGGAGATTAGCAAGAAAGTAAACAGCGTCGTAGAGGTAAGCCATGAAATCGAGCCGGTTGATCAGTCAGAGCCAGTGACAGCTCAGACTAAGGTAGTGGAAAAGGTTGTAACCCCCGAGTCCCTTTTGGAAACAGCCATCGAGACAGAGTTTCACGGTGAAGTTAAAGTCGTCGAACGAGACTTCGGCATCTCACTTGAGATTGCTGATGTGATTCTGTTTTCATCAGGAAAAGCCGAACTGCTTCCAGGGGCGGAACCTGTGCTGAAACGCTTGGCTGGGGTACTACAGTCGATTGGTGATGCTGATATTGCAGTTGAGGGACATACCGATAACAGACCCATTCTTGGCGGACGCTTCCAATCCAACTGGGAGTTGGCGGCCGCGAGGGCCAATGCCGTTACGCGTTTTCTACTCGATCAGGGTTTTTCCGCTGAAAGGCTGCGCTCAGTGAGCTACGCTGATACCCAGCCGGTTGCTGACAATCGGACTTCGGCAGGCAGGGCAGAGAACCGCAGGGTCAATTTGCGTGTCGATTTTCTCTGATATCAACATTATTGCTCAAGCGACTGATGGATAAAGGTTTTTAGAAGTTCACTTCAACCGCGGTGCAAAGATAACGCATCAAAGGTGTGGTATCGATAAAACTCTTACTAACAAAATCGGTAAACCTTGCTGATTCAATCTTATTGCAGTCGAAAGATTTCAGTGCGATAAAATCTTTCCGCTTAAGGTCCTCGATCAGTGGGTGATCGGCCGAATAACCTTTGGGTGGACGTTTCAGGGAGTCACCAACCAACTGGAACTGTTTATGAAAGGGTTTGTGAGCCAATGCCTTCTCCCAGGCAGAGGGATTGTCGGTAATAAAATCTCTGATCTTTGCGAGTGTCTTTGATTCAGGATGCCAGATACCGGCGCCGATGAAGCACTCTCCCGGCTCGATATGAACGTAAAACCCTGGTGCATGCACATCCTTGCCGAGGATATGCCGGAACTGGATGCCGATGTTGGTTTTGTAAGGCGTTTTATCTTTTGAAAAACGGGTATCCCGGTAGACGCGCATCAGTGAACCGCCAGTCTTTTTCGCAATGGCGTTGAACTGGTCGGAGATACTAGCCAGTTTCGGCGACATCTCTTCTATAAAAGCCAGTGCGGGTAACCTGACGTGATCTTCATAGCGGTCTTTGTTATCGAGGAACCAATCGCGTCGGTTATTACTTGAGAGATCGCTGAGAAAGGTTAGGGATTGTGGCGGAAAACCTTGAAATCGTTGCATGGATCCATACTCGCAGACAGCGTTGCCACCAGATTAGTGTTAACAGGCCCTAGAAACGCTACACGCCGTATTTTCTAAAGATGGCATGTCTCACCGGGCAGGTACAGACAATCTTATTGCCGAGTGATGAACTGTATGGGCATTCAGATCCTTTTCCACAAATCATTCGTGCATGATTCTCTGTGGTGATTTTGATGCCGCAGAGGTTATAGTCTTCTTCTGTCAGACACGCGTGTTTCTTCGAGCACTTCTTCGCTTCCAACAGAGTCTCAAGTGGTATATTGAACCTTTTGGGTTTGTCCATTTGTGTTGTTGTGATATCTCCTTCAGTCCCTCTCATGGTAACCCATCCCCTGGCTGGATGTCCTGGTGTAACTACTATCTCTATCTGTTCAGGTTTCGGGCCTAATTTAAATACCGCCAATCAACGCCGCATGTAAACCGTTACGTTCGAAGTGGCGTAACAGCTCTCTGGAGTGAATGGCCTGTGGATCATAGTCCACTACCAGTAGATGGGGTGTTTTGACATGGGCACAGGCGCTGACCACGCCTCTTACACCAGAAAGCTCTCTCTCGATATCGTGTATTTGATCGGCAGAGAGTGTCTCGTTGATATGGACTACGGCATTCGCGTCGAAGTAGATCATCATTAATTCTCCGGGCGGTGGGAAATTTCCGCTAACACTAAGGTTGAAGCTAGTCCACAAAGCCATCAAATCAATAGATCAATACCCAACAGAAATTGGGGTTGTCTGCACGATCTTGAAAGTGTTCATGGAATCGTCAGCAGACGTGACATACTCTGTGCCTCTATGTACGCATGTGTTCGCGCGTAAGGTTGTCCCGGCCTGAGAGGGGAATCTTCATATTTTATACTCTGCCATGGTGATTGTTGACGGGTTTTCCACTATCAACGCTTGTTCTATACAATGAATGAGTTGCCGGTCCGCAACCGATAGAGACAGATCAATATATATGCACCTTGACACGTTTCTCTTTTCAGCCCTGTTGTTGCTCTTGGTCACCTCTGTTGCCGTGGCCCTGTTCAAGCATCTCGGTTTAGGGTCCGTGTTGGGATTGCTGGTGGCCGGCATCATTGTCGGCCCTTACTCGCCCGGGCCCTATGTGACAGAACATGTAGAGGATGTACGCCATTTCACCGAACTGGGCGTGGTGTTACTGCTGTTCTTGATTGGGTTGGAGATGAATCCCGGCCGGCTCTGGGCCATGCGGCGTGAGGTTTTTGGACTGGGTTCTCTACAGATCCTCCTCAGTGGTCTCGTGATCGCTCTTTACTTCAGTTTTTTCGAGTACGATCTGACATTGGCGCTGTTGATCGGGCTGACGTTTGCGCTCTCATCAACCGCATTCGTACTGCAAATACTGCAGGAGAGAGGAGAGATTACCAGCCGTCATGGTATGACGGCCTTCTCTATACTCCTGATGCAGGATCTGGCTATCGTACCGCTGTTGGCCGTGGTACCCATTTTATCGGATACAGGCCGGTTGTCGGCGGAAGTGCCGCTATGGGAACAGATCGCAATCGTTATCGGTATGATTCTGATTGTCTGGGGCATGGGGCGTTACCTACTACCGTATGCCCTCAATCAACTGGCCAAACAAGGCAATCGGGAAGGTTTCCTGCTGGTGGTCATGCTGGCGGTGTTTCTCTCTGCCTGGGCTATGGATCAGGCCGGACTCTCGATGGCCCTGGGCGCCTTTGTCATGGGGATGCTCTTTTCAGGCTCAAGCTACCGTATGCAGATTCAGGCCTTCATCGAGCCCTATAAGGGGCTGTTGATGAGCCTGTTTTTCGTGGCCGTCGGCATGTCGATCGATTTTGCGTCACTTTTTCAGGAACCGTTGACTTTTCTGCAGCATATTGTCGCCATCGTGGCTATCAAACTGCTGGTACTCTTTCTGCTTGCACTCGCATTTGGGGTCACGCGGGATACCGCCATGAAAATCAGCTTCTATCTGGCACAGGGAGGAGAGTTTGGCTTTGTCCTGTTCGGTTCTGCCGTCACCCTGCAGGTGATCGATGATCAGACCTTCATTATGGCTGTGGGTGTGATTTCAGTGACGATGCTGATAACCCCCCTGCTGGTCAGGCTCAGTGATATTTTCTCCCATCGCCTGGAGAATATCTCGCACAGGATGACCGGCGATGGGGCAGGCGAAGAGGGGGAGGTCAGCCGCCGGGTAATCATCGGCGGATATGGCAGGGTGGGGCACACTGTCGCCGTTCTGCTCCATACCAGCGGGGTGCCATTTGTGGTTTTTGATACCAGGCCCGACAGGGTTGCACAGGGAAAGAAGGATGGTTTTCCGGTCTACTACGGTGATATCAGCCATAGTGATCTGCTTGATGCCGTAGATGTGGGTCGGGCATCATTGGTCGTATTGACGATCGACAACGGTCCCATTGCACTACGTGCGATTTCTCATATCCGTAATACATTTCCTCATGTGCCCGTCATATCACGGGCGAGAGATCTTGAGGCCTGTGGACACTTGATCAGCGCGGGGGCCACTCACGCCTTTCCAGAAATACTGGAGAGCAGTCTTCGACTGGGTGCCATTGCGCTGCAGATGCTCGACGTGCCGAGAGATGATGTGGATCTGTTGATGCGGGGAGTCAGAAATGACAATTATGACCTGGTTAAGGATGATGCCAACAAGCGTTAAGGTTGTGATTGAGCTCGTAGGATCTCCTTTCTTGAATCCTGCAGATTTGGGTCAGCCGGTGTGATGCGGATAGCTTGATCAATGGCGTCAAGTGCCTCGTCGTTACGCTGGAATGCGAGTAGTGCATAGGCCAGATTATTCCAGCCTGCAGGGTTATTCGGGGCCAGTTTTACTGCCATCTGTAATGACTCCAATGCCAGAGACCACTCCTGCCTCGAGTAGGCGCTGTTGCCCAGTGTCAGCCAGACTGTGGCACTATCAGGCCAGGCTTGAGTCGCTGCCAGATACGCCTGGTGAGCGGCCTCAGGCTTGTTTGATAAGGTCAGGTCGTTTGCTGCGTTGAGGTATGTCAAAGCCGACGCAGTTGCCGGTATGGTGTCGGGAAGCAGTGTTACAATGCCCCAATTATCGCCTCTGTGCCAGGTATTAAGAAAAGTCTGGAACCCGGCCACCCGGCGCCGCTTTTTACCCGAGCGTAAGATCAATTCTCTGCGCTGCAGGTCGTAGCCCACAACCACGGCGTAGTGCCATCGGGGTAACCATCCGAATCCCAAATTTTGCAATACCAGAACTGGATTGCCTGCCGCGACCTCCTTTAAAAGGCTGTTTAGGCTCCCCGTCAGAGGGTAGACAAGCAGTCCGTAGTGACGGGCTGTGGCTGCCAGCTCTATCTGCAGGCTGCCTTTCAGGCCCGGCAGAAAGGTTCTTTCCGCCAGTGTCTCCGGTAAAGCCGCTATTTGGCGCTGATTGAGCAGGGTAGCGAGCGCCGCAGGGCCGCAGTGATTCTTCTCCTGGGGGAAGAAAGGGGTATCCTCCAGTTCAATGAATGGTGGTAGATCCGAGGGAAGTTCAGCAGTAGAGGGTGATAGTCTGAGACTGCTGCAACCCGCAAGCAGGCTCAGCAGCAGCATGGCACTCAACCCTAGTTGGATGCCATGCAGCTGAAGGGATCGACTCATTTCACGGGATGTACGAATGGAAAGATATCTGTGGCGCCGACGGCATCGGTGATGATAAACACGACGAAGAGAAACACAATCAGACCCAGGGCATCGCCGCCTGCTGGGAGCTCACCCATTTTTTGGGAGAGAGTTTCAATCTCATGCGTTGTCATTTGCGCCAGGCGAGCTTCCAGTTGTTTCGAGTCTATGCCCAGATCCGTGAGGTATTGACGGACCTGCTCTTGTTCAAGTGCATCGAGCAGTGCAGAGCGTTCGATGCCCTGAGCCTGGTCGATCAGTTGTGTATTGCCGATCATGGCGCTGTGTGCCGTACCGATGGGGAGTATGAAGAGTGAAATGGAGAGTGCGATCGCGATTAGTCTCTGGAAAATAGGCATGTTGATCCTCTCTTTACGGTTTCCGCCTTAGGTGCGGATTGTTCGAATTGTCGACTTTGCTATGGGTGAGCAGTGCTGAGTGCCCATATCCATGGGGTGCATTCTAAACGAACGCGTCAATTATTTCGCAAGGGGCGGTCACAGGAATCTTTTAACTTTCGTCACAATAGCAGATGGCTGGGGGCATTCTGTAGCGATTTTCTGTAAGAATACAGCGTAGTACCTCGATATGGTGTCAGAATTTTCCTACACAGAGGTCAGTCAATCCTGATCGAAAAAATCTAAAAATCGGTTAAACTTAAGGGTAGCTTAAGAGAGTTTAAGCGCGTTTACTATTACTATAAAAAAACGAAGGACCGACGGGGAAATTGTCATGAAGCAAAGATCTGCACAGACGGAACACAAGCAGGGTGGAAAAATGCAACCTACTGTTTCTAAAGAGGATTGCGTGATGCCTGCCGCCCATAAGTCAGCATCATTCACAGAGACTTATGGAGCCATACTCACTAGAGAACTGTTGATCAGCGAATTCGACGAGAACCACTCAAAATACTACTGACGTGGGGGACTGTCCTATTCGGCATCGCAGTCAAATCGGCAGCCGGTGATGGCACTGCTGTCAGGCCCTGCCAGATAGAGGTATTTCTTAATGCGGGAGTCCGGCACGGGTAGTGATGCCGGGTCCTCGCCGGGAAATGCCCAGGCACGCATCGCTGTCCGCGTGGGACCAGGGGCGATGCTGTTGACTCGTATCTGACTCTCTTCCAGCTCATCGGCCAGTGTCTCCATCAGGCCCTCTATGCCTGATTTCGATACTGCATATGCTCCCCAGTAGGCCTTGCCTTTTCGTCCGATCCTGTCCGAAGTGAAGATAACTGAGGCATCGTCCGCCTTACGCAGTAGCGGTAGACATGCCTGAGTAAGAATAAAGGGTGCTGTCAAGTTGACCTGTATCACCTTGTTCCAGGTCTCCACGTCATAATCATCGATTCGGCTCAACAGAGAGAGCTGTGCGGCACAGTGGACCAGTCCATGGAGGACGCCGAATTCACTCAGCAGGGTTTCCCCCAGGGCGTAATAGTCGGAAGCGGGGGCCTTCTCCAGATCGAATGGGATCAAGGCGGGCATGGGGCCATCCTGCGTTTCGATCGCATCATAAGTCTCCTCCAGTTTTCGACCTGTACGGCCCAGCAGGACAACCGTTGCACCGTATTGCGCAAAAGCTTTGGCGACGGCCTGCCCGATACCGCTACCGGCACCCGTCACCAGGATATTGCGGTCTTTTAAAAGCCCACTTTGAGGTTGGTATTCCTGCATGTTTCTTTGTACCTATGGTCTGATTGAGCGGCGCATTATAGCGGGCTTGGTATAGGGGGGAATTGACAAGTCTCTACAGCCAGTCAAGCAGATCGAGCGGGTAGTCAATCTCCCCATCCGCCAACCATTCGGCTGGGTTGTCCTGATCAGAGAGGTAGCCAAATCGTGCGATCAGTGTACGGGTGCCGGCATTTCTGCCCGCCTCAATATCCCTTTTCGCATCTCCCACATAGATCGTGTGGGCGGGGTCGGTGTTTGCCAGGCGGCAGGCGTGAAGAATAGGTTCGGGGTGGGGTTTGGCATAGTCTGTCGTATCTCCACTGACAATGGCGCAGGCCCGGTGGTCCAGCCCCAGTCGTTGCATCAGCGGATCTGTCAAATAACCCGGTTTGTTGGTGACAATGCCCCAGGCAATGGTTCTCTTTTCCAACTCGGCAATCAACGTATCCATGCCGCTGAAGAGCCGGGTGTGATCGGCGATATTCTGCTGGTATAGGGTGAGAAACTGCTGCTGCAATGGAGGGAATTTCGGGTCATCGTGTTCGATGCCGAAACCCACTTTCAACATGGCCCTGCTGCCGTGAGACACGCTGGGCCTGAACGCAGCAAAATCGATGAGCGGTTTCCCTTCTCGGCTGAGCAGGCGATTGAGCGCCACATGAAGGTCGAGCGCGGTATCGGCAAAAGTGCCGTCGAGATCGAACAGAACACAGTGTGTCATCGCTGGGTCTGTTTTTCTGATGCGATCATGTAATTCACATCCACATCGCCGGTCAGCTTGTATTCCTGTGACAACGGATTGTAGCTAAGACCTGCCATGTCGCGACTGACCAGACCGGCGGTCCGTATCCAGCCGGCAAGTTCCGAAGGCCGGATGAATTTTGCGTAATCATGCGTCCCCTTAGGTAGGAGCCTCAACAGATATTCTGCACCGACGATGGCGAAGAGATAGGCCTTCGGATTTCGATTGATGGTAGAGAAGAAGACGTGTCCGCCAGGCTTCACCAGTTGGCTGCATGCGCGTACCACCGATGCGGGATCGGGTACATGCTCAAGCATCTCCATGCAGGTTACCACATCGAATGACCCCGGCTGCTCTGCGGCCAGTTGTTCCACCGGCAAGCGTTTGTAGTCAACCTCAAGGCCTGATTCCAGCAGGTGCAGACGAGCCACCTGCAGAGGCGCTTCCCCCATATCGAGGCCGGTAACCTGGGCCCCTTTCGCAGCCATGCTTTCAGAGAGGATGCCGCCGCCACAGCCGACATCCAGTACTTTTTTCCCAGCCAAGGGTGCTATGCGATCGATATAGCCCAGCCGCAGGGGATTGATCTCATGCAGTGGCTTGAACTCACTGTGGGGATCCCACCAGCGCGCGGCCAGCTCCTCGAATTTGCTTACTTCCGCATGATCGACGTTGATCTGTTCCTGACTCATACTGCAGCCTGTCTGAAGGGGGATATCATAGGGACTGTAGATTACACTACTCTGGACTCAGCTTTCAGCGATTCGTTCACGCCAGTAGGTGGCACGCTCCAGCAAGCGGGTCTGATCCAGCGTCATCAGGATGCCTTCGCTTACCAGATGCCGACCGGCCACCCAGACCTCCCGAACCTGTTCTTTGCCAGTGGCGTAGACAAGATGTGAGATGGGGTGGTAGATGGGTTGTGTCTGCAGCCGGTTTAAATCGACCGCGATGAGGTCAGCGGATTTTCCAAGCTCCAGAGATCCCGTCTCCGCTTCCAGCCCCAGGGCTCTGGCGCCGTTAATCGTGGCCATGGAGAGGGCTTTCGCCGCCGGCAGTGCGCTGGCATCTTCCGCTACGCCCTTGGCCAGAAGGGCAGCAGTATGCATCTCACTGAACATGTCCAGGTCGTTATTACTGGCCGCGCCATCAGTACCAAGGGCCACATTAATACCGGCATTCAGCAGCCGGTTGACCGGGCAGAATCCACTGGCAAGTTTGAGGTTCGATTCCGGGCAGTGGACCACATGGCCACCTGATGCGGCGAAGGTATCGATCTCGCCCTCTGCCAGATGTGTCATGTGGACGGCCATGAGAGATGGTGAGAGCAGCCCCAATCTCTGTAGCCTCTCCATCGGCCGACAGTCGTGATGTTGCAGACCCTGAATAATCTCATCATTGGTTTCATGCAGATGGATATGTACCGGGATTTCAAGTTCATCTGAGAGGATACGAACACGCTCCAATACGGGATCGGCAACCGAATAGGGAGCGTGGGGCGCAAAGGCAGTGTGGACCAGCGGGTTGTTGCGAAACTGATCGTGTACCTGCAGTCCCTTATGCAGGTACTCCTCTCCGTCTGCGGCCCAGACCGTAGGGAAGTCGAGCGCGATCAGTCCCACTACGGCGCGGATGCCGGCTGCATCCGCAACGCGCCCCGTCACATCCGGAAAAAAGTACATATCGTTGAAACAGGTGGTGCCCCCGAGCAGCATCTCTGCGATGGCCAACTGGCTGCCGTCCTGTATGAACTCTTCACTGACCCATTTTCCCTCTGCCGGCCAGATATGGTCGTTTAACCAGCTCATCAGTGGGAGGTCATCTGCCAGTCCCCGGAGCAACGACATGGCAGCATGGGTGTGGGTATTGATCAATCCAGGCATTAAGGCGTGCCCGGGGAGTTCCTTCTCCTGCTCTGCCTGAAAGGTCCGGTTAGCTTCAGGCGTAGGTAGAATGGCATGTATTCTCCCATCCTTGATTGCCAGAGTGTGGTGTTCAAGCGCCTGGTTTTCCGGTACCACCGGAATAATCCAGCGGGCATGGAGCAGTTGATCGACCGTTTCCGTCATGTCTCGCCTATATTGATTTTCAGGATTCTTGGGAAGCATTCCCTCAGAATGAGTCGGAACTATAACGCAGACAGCATGAAGTAGTGCAAGGATCAGCTGAAACTATTCTTTAAATCTGCTTACATTGGACCCTTTTGAAGGCCTCAGCCTGTAGATGATCCATACCCCAGGCATTTGGCTCCAGAAAACACTCAACTGCACAATACACGGGATACTCAAGATGGATGTGACAATCACTCTTCCTGATCCGGCGCCTGATCAGGCAATCGTCTGGCGGGATGGACATTTTTTTCTGCTGGACCAGCGTTACTTGCCCGATAAGGAAGACTATTTGGCGTTGGAGTCCGCTGGAGCAGTTGCTGATGCCATAAAAAACATGGTGGTCCGAGGTGCGCCGGCAATCGGAATCACGGCTGCTTACGGGGTGGTGCTTGCCGCAAGAGCGGCCTATCAGCGATCAGGAGCCAAGTGGAAACAGGCTGTTCAGCCTGACCTCGAGCGCCTGCGAAACTCCCGTCCGACAGCGGTCAATCTTTTCTGGGCGCTGGATCGTATGCGGCAACTGATTACTGAGCTGCCGGATCCTGCGGATCCGACTGAAGCCCTACTGGTTGAAGCCGGTGAGATTCATCGGGAGGATATCGAAGCCAATAAGCGTATGGGCGAGTTGGGTGCCGCGTTGATTGATGAGCCGACCGGTGTGATTACCCATTGCAATGCCGGAGCACTGGCCACAGGAGGATATGGTACGGCGCTGGGGGTGATTCGTGCCGCGTGTGAGAAGCGCCTGATCGAACGGGTCTATGCAGACGAGACCCGACCCTGGATGCAGGGCGCACGGCTGACTGCCTGGGAACTCCTGCACGACCGGATACCTGTGAGCCTGTTGGTGGACGGTGCCGCGGCCAGTCTGATGTCTCAGGGCGGGATCGGGTGGATCATCGTCGGTTCAGACAGAATCGCGGCCAATGGCGATGTGGCGAACAAGATCGGTACCTATGGCCTGGCTGTCGCGGCGAAACACCACGGTGTCCGGGTCATGGTGGCGGCGCCGACCTCTACTATCGACATGAGTATTCCATCCGGCGCAGATATTCCGATCGAGGTGAGAGAGAGTGATGAGTTGCTCTCATGCGGCGGAAAGCGGGTGGCAGCCGACGGTGCGACGGCGTGGAATCCGGTCTTCGATGTGACCCCTGCAGCCCTGGTTGACGCCATCGTCACGGAGAAGGGTGTTGTGCTCTCGCCAAATGAGAAAAAGATGCGAAATCTGATGGCCGATTGATCTGAGACGCTCTGAAAGCAGATTTCAGGCGTTTTTTATACAGCACAGTGGGCGGGGCTTATGGTAAACTCCTCTTTTTTCTGACGCCCCACAGATTTGTCTGGGGCGATAGCTGAAGATAACAACGAATATGAGCGAATTCGCTAAAGAAGTCCTTCCTGTCAACCTGGAAGACGAGATGCGCCAATCCTATCTCGACTACGCTATGAGCGTAATCGTGGGGCGCGCCCTGCCGGACGTACGCGACGGTCTCAAGCCGGTTCATCGGCGAGTGCTTTTCGCCATGAGCGAGCTGGGCAACGACTGGAACAAGCCATACAAAAAATCGGCGCGTATCGTCGGTGACGTGATCGGTAAGTATCATCCGCACGGAGATACTGCGGTCTATGACACCATTGTGAGAATGGCCCAGCCCTTCTCCATGCGCTATATGCTGGTCGACGGCCAAGGCAATTTCGGTTCAGTGGACGGGGATTCGCCAGCCGCCATGCGATATACCGAAGTACGCATGGCCAAGATCGCCCAGACCATGCTGGACGACCTGGATAAACAGACGGTTGATTTCGTCCCCAACTACGACGATACGGAGAACGAACCTGCTGTCCTGCCTGCGCGCATTCCCAATCTGCTGATCAACGGCTCAGCGGGTATCGCTGTCGGTATGGCGACGAATGTGCCGCCGCACAATCTGACAGAGGTGATCAACGCCTGTGTGACACTGATCGATGTACCCGAGTCCTCGATCAGCGAATTGATGCAGCATCTGCCCGGTCCCGATTTTCCCACTGCCGGTCTGATCAATGGCGCCGCCGGTATCGATGAAGCCTATCGAACCGGGCGTGGCAGGATCTACATGCGTGCCAGGACGGAAATCGAGACCGATCCTGCCAACGGGAAACAGACTATTGTCGTCAACGAGCTGCCCTATCAGGTCAACAAGGCCCGGCTGATCGAGAAGATCGCCGAATTGGTCAAGGAGAAGCGGATAGAGGGCATCACCGAACTGCGGGACGAATCCGACAAGGACGGCATGCGTATCGTCATCGAGTTGCGTCGGGGTGAAGTGGCGGAAGTGGTGCTGAATAATCTTTTCCAGCAGACCGCGATGCAGAGTGTCTTCGGCATCAATATGGTGGCGCTGGTTGACGGCAGACCACGACTGCTCAATCTCAAGCAGTTGCTGGAGTTCTTTATCCGCCACCGACGTGAGGTAGTGACCCGCCGTACCCTGTACGAGCTACGCAAGGCTCGGGATCGCGCCCATGTGTTGGAAGGTTTGGCTGTCGCGTTGGCGAATATCGACGAGGTTATTCAGCTGATCAAGCAGGCCGCCAGTCCTGCGGAGGCGAAGAAAGGCCTCCTGGAAAGAGTCTGGCAATCCGGCGTGGTCGAGGCGATGCTGGAGCGGACCGGTGCCGCCAGCACCCGACCGGAGGAGCTGACTGAGGAATACGGTCTGACGGCGGACGGCTATCGTCTGACCGAGGTCCAGGCACAGGCGATTCTGGATCTGCGTCTGCACCGTTTGACAGGGCTGGAACAAGATAAAATTATCAAGGAATATGAGGAGTTACTTGATAAAATTAAAGATTTACTTGATATTTTGGGTAGCCCGGATCGTCTGATGCAGGTGATCCGTGATGAGTTGGTGGAGATCCGTGAACAGTACGGCGATGAGCGCCGTACAGAGATCATACAGAATCGTCTCGACCTGACGCTGGAGGATCTGATCACCGAAGAGGACGTGGTGGTGACGCTCTCTCATGCCGGCTACGCCAAAGCGCAGCCCATCAGCACCTATCAGGCACAAAGACGCGGTGGCAAGGGCAAGGTCGCCACGGCCACCAAGGATGAGGATTTTGTCGATAAGCTTTTCGTTGCCAGTACTCACGATACCATTCTCTGCTTTTCGAACCAGGGCAAGGTCTATTGGCTGAAAGTCTACGAACTGCCGCAGGCTGGCCGCAACGCCCGCGGCAAACCCATCGTCAATCTGCTGCCGCTGGATGGCGAGGAGCAGATCAATGCGATTCTACCCGTACGTGATTACGAGGCTGACCGCTATATCTTCATGGCGACCAGTTCAGGTACGGTGAAGAAGACACCATTGGAGGCCTTCTCCCGTCCTCGCACAAGCGGCATTATTGCTGTTGATCTGCGTGATGGGGACAAACTTGTAGGAGTGGCGATTACCGATGGTCAGCAGGACATTCTGCTCTTTAGCAGTGCAGGCAAGGCGGTGCGCTTTTCGGAATCGAAAGTGCGCGCCATGGGCCGTACCGCTTGCGGTGTCCGCGGCATCCGGTTGGATGAGGATCAGCAGGTGGTCTCGCTCATCGTCGCCTCCGAAGGGGATGTGTTGACGGTGACCGAGAATGGCTACGGTAAGCGGACCGAGATCAGTGAGTATCCGGTGCATGGACGCGGTGGTCAGGGTGTGATCTCGATACAGGCCTCTGAGCGTAACGGTACTGTGGTTGGCGCAGTGCAAGTGGTCGATGAAGATGAGGTCATGATGATCACAGACGGCGGCACGCTGGTTAGAAACCGGGTTGCCGATGTCTCCAGCATGGGTCGAAACACCCAAGGCGTCATCATGATCCGCCTGAGTAAGCAGGAAAAACTGATCGGTATCGAGCGTGTGGAGAGCCTGGAAGACGATGAGTCTGAACCCGCCGAGGGTGGTGACGAGGCACCGGACGAATAGAGAGGCAGGTTCGCCCTAAACCTTGAAGCATGGGTAAAAAATATTTTTTGAATCAGTAAATTGCGAGGAAAAGATGTCACGAGTCTTTAATTTCAGCGCCGGACCGGCCATGTTGCCCGAAGCCGTACTGCAGCAGGCAGAGGCGGAGATGCTGGATTGGCGGGGCGCCGGCATGTCGGTGATGGAGATGAGCCACCGCGGTAAGGAGTTCATGTCGATTGCCGAGCAGGCCGAAGCGGATCTGAGGCAACTGTTGGCTGTGCCGGACAACTACAAGGTACTGTTCATGCAGGGTGGCGCCTCGAGCCAGTTCGCCATGGTGCCGATGAATCTGACTCGCGACAACAAACGGGTGGACTACCTCAATACCGGCTCCTGGTCGAAAAAGGCCATTGCGGAGGCGAAGCGATTCGCCGATGTCAATATTGCCGCCTCAACCGAAGAGGGTAAATTTACTGCCACACCAGTTCAGTCAGAGCTGGATCTCAGCGATGGTGCGGCCTATGTCCACTACACTCCCAATGAGACCATCCAGGGAGTGGAGTTTCCCTATGTGCCTGAAACGGGAGCTGCGCCACTGATCGCAGATTTCTCTTCCACGATTCTCTCCAAGCCGATCGATGTGTCCCGTTACGGCATCATCTACGCCGGTGCACAAAAGAATATTGGACCGGCAGGTCTCACGTTGGCGATTGTGCGCGAGGATCTTATCGGCAACGCGGTCGACGGAACGCCGGTGATGTTTCAATACGCCACACACAGCGACAACGGCTCCATGTACAACACCCCGCCGACCTACGGTTGGTATCTCGCCGGCCTGGTATTCAAATGGTTGCTGGATATGGGTGGGCTCGATGCCATGGCTGAAATCAATCAGCGCAAGGCGCAGGCGCTTTATGATGCGATTGACGCTTCCGGCTTTTATGCCAACCCTGTCGCAGTCGAAAGCCGCTCATGGATGAATGTACCATTCACGCTGGCCGATCCGGCTCTAGATGCCAAGTTTCTGGAAGAGGCATCTGCGATTGGACTCAAGACTTTGAAAGGTCACCGATCGGTGGGAGGTATGCGCGCCAGTATCTATAACGCGATGCCGGAAGCGGGGGTGAAAGCCCTGATCGACTTTATGCGGGAATTCGAACGCGTCAACGGTTGACGACAAGCGCACGGCCATCTGACGGAAGGTATTCTGCTGAAAGCCGTGTTGCGCACAATTGAAGTAGACAGAGAAATAGTATGTTCAAAATTCTGACGCTCAATAATATCTCGGTAGCTGGATTAGACCACCTGCCGCGGGACAGTTACGAAGTGGCATCCGAAGTTGCCCATCCTGATGCAATACTCCTGCGCTCCTACAAGATGCACGATATGGAAGTGCCGGAGACAGTTCAGGCTATCGGACGTGCCGGTGCCGGTGTCAATAACATTCCCGTAGCGGAAATGACGGCCAAGGGTATTCCCGTTTTCAATGCACCGGGTGCCAATGCCAACGCCGTCAAGGAGTTGGTTCTCGCCGGCGCACTGATTGCTGCAAGGAATCTCGGGCAGGCTTGGCGCTTTGCCGCCGGACTCTCAGGAGAGGATGCGGAAATCACCAAGCAGGTGGAGGCAGGCAAAAAGAATTTTGTCGGTTTCGAACTGCCAGGGCGGACCATGGGAGTGATCGGGCTTGGCGCAATCGGCGTCAAGGTCGCCAATGCCTGTCGTGCCCTGGGCATGAAGGTAACCGGTTACGATCCCACCATCACAGTACAGAGTGCCTGGAAGCTGGCATCGGAGGTAGAGCAGGCGTTGAGTGTGGACGATCTGCTTTCGAAATCGGATTTTGTCACCTTCCATGTGCCCTTGACTGACGCCACGGCAAACACCATCAATGCCGAAAGGCTCAAACTGATGAAGCCGGGGTCGGTACTGCTGAATTTCGCCCGCAATGGAATTATCGATGACGAGGCAGTCGTGGAGGCGCTCGATAGCGGTCATCTCTATGCCTATGTCTGTGACTTCCCCAGTAACCTCCTGAAGGATCATCCTCGTGTCATCACGTTGCCGCATCTCGGTGCTTCCACCAAGGAGGCGGAAGACAACTGTGCAATCATGGTGGCTGAACAGGTGAGGGATTATCTGGAGAACGGCAATATCACCAACTCAGTCAACTTCCCCATGATCAACTTGCCGCGTAATGGGGGGCACCGCATCGCCGTCGTCAACAGCAACGTGCCCAATATGGTGGGACAGATCTCCAGTGACCTGGGTGAAGAGGGTTTGAACATCCTGGACATGCTGAACAAGTCACGTGACGATGTGGCGGTGACCCTGCTGGACGTGGATAAGGAACCATCCCAAGCGCTGGTGGATACCCTCTCTTCCATCGAGGGTGTACTGTCGGTGCGATGCCTGGGATGTGCCAAAAGCTGAATCAACTCAAGACATAACGACCCGTGATGAGCGATGATGAAAAACTCAAGCAGACCCGTGAGCGGATCGACCAGATCGATCAGCAGCTCCAATCGCTGATTGTCGAGCGCGCCGAGGCTGCGCAAGACGTGGCGCGCATCAAGCTGGGCGAGGATCCACAGGCTGAGTTTTATCGACCGGAAAGAGAGGCCGATGTCTTGCGTAAAGTAAAGTCACGCAATACAGGGCCATTGGAGGGAGAGGTCGTCGCCAGGCTGTTTCGGGAGATTATGTCGATCTGTCTGGCTTTGGAACAACCACTGAATGTGGCGTTTCTTGGACCGGAAGGGACCTTTACCCAGACGGCGGCGCTGAAACATTTTGGCCACGCCGTCAGCACGCATTCCATGGCGGCCATACCCGATATCTTCCGTGAAGTGGAGGCGGGTGCCTGTCACTATGGCGTGGTGCCGGTGGAGAATTCGACAGAAGGTGTGATCAGCCATACCCTCGATACTTTTCTCAACTCCCCACTACGTATTTGTGGTGAAGTCAGCCTGCGCATCAATCATCATCTGCTCAGTCGAGAGAGTAAGATGGATACGGTGCAGAAGATCTATTCTCACTCCCAGTCATTGGCCCAGTGCCGTGGCTGGCTGGATCAACATCTGCCCGCCGCGGAACGCATTGCGGTTGGCAGTAATGCCGAGGCCGCCAGGCTTGCCTCCGGAGAGACAGGTACTGCAGCCATTGCTGGAGAGGCGGCTGCCGATATCTATCAGCTTGCCCCACTGGCAGCCAATATTGAGGATGAGCCCGGTAATACCACTCGTTTTCTTGTGATCGGAAAAAAGGATGCTGCGCCCAGTGGAGATGACAAGACAAGCCTGATGTTTTCCACTCAGAACCGGGCGGGAGGTCTTCATGCCATGCTCAGCCCTTTCGCCAAACACAGCATCAGCATGACGCGTATCGAGTCGCGTCCATCACGCAGGGGGCAGTGGGACTACGTCTTCTTTGTCGATGTGGATGGTCATCGAAGCGATCCGGCGCTATCGCAGGCGCTTGAGGAACTGGAACAGCAGGCTTCCCAGTTCAAGGTGCTCGGTTCCTACCCGAAGGCCGTGCTTTAGCCGGGAAGCTACCGGCCTTGTATTATACCTTTCTGCTTAGAGCCTGAGACGATTTGATCTGAAGATGAATGCCTTCCTCCACATTGCAGCCCCCGCCATTAGTGAGCTCAAGCCTTACACCCCGGGCAAACCGATTTCCGAGCTGGAACGGGAGCTGGGTATCACCCATTCCATCAAGTTGGCCTCGAATGAGAATCCCTTAGGCGCCAGCCCTATGGTTGTCGAAGCCATCCAGGCGGCGCTACCGGATTTGGCCCGCTATCCGGATGGCGGCGGATTCGAACTGCGACAGGCGCTAGCTCAGAAGCATGGCATCACAGCCGAACGCATTACGCTGGGTAACGGTTCCAACGATGTCTTGGATATGGTGGCTCGGGTCTTCCTGACACCGGACACTGAATCGCTTTTTTCCCAATATGCCTTCGCGGTCTACCCGATCAGCAGCCAGGCTATGGGTGCTGACTTGGTTGTTGCACCAGCCAGGCACTATGGACACGATCTCACCGCCATGCGGGAAAGGGTGACACCCAAAACCCGTGTGGTGTGGATAGCCAATCCCAACAACCCGACGGGAACCTGGGTGGACAAAGAGGCGCTGTACGCCTTCATTCGCGATCTTCCGGCTGAAGTGATTGTGGTGGTTGATGAGGCCTATACGGAGTATGTCGATCAACCGGACTATCCGGACGCCTCACAGTGGTTGGATGAATTCCCCAACCTGATTGTTACCCGCACATTCTCCAAGGCATACGGACTGGCTTCGCTTCGCGTGGGCTATTCGCTTTCGCATCCCGATGTCGCTGAACTGCTGAATCGCGTGCGGCAGCCTTTTAATGTCAACAGTCTGGCCCTGGTTGGGGCTTTGGCGGCATTGCAGGACCCGGTTTTTATCGAACGTTCTGTTGAGACAAACCGGGTGGGCATGGCCCAACTGGTGGCGGGAGTAGAGCAGCTCGGGCTTGGCTATATTCCATCCGTAGGCAATTTTCTCACTGTGGATTTTAACCGGGAGGCGGGACCGATCGACCAAGCACTCCTGCGACTGGGTTGTATCACCCGACCGCTTGCCAACTATGGCATGCCTAATCATCTCAGGCTGACTGTCGGTCTGCATGCAGAGAATGAGAGGCTGCTCGATGGTTTCCGGGAGGTTCTGTCTGCATGATCGAAAGGCTTGCCATCATTGGTGTCGGATTGATAGGAGGCTCAGTCTCACTGGCGCTCCGCGAGTCTCAGAGTGTCGGAAAAGTCGTCGGTTGCGGCCGCAGCGAGGAGAACCTGGTCCGGGCCAAGCAGTTGGGTATTGTCGACAGCTATACTCATGATCCCGCCGAAGCGGTAGAAGGTGCAGACATGGTACTGCTGGCCGTACCGCTTGGTGCGATGCAAGGGACACTGAGTCGTATCCGTGATCATCTCCCCCCCGATGCAGTGGTCACGGATGCCGGCAGTGTCAAAGGCAGTGTCATCAATGATCTGCAGGTGGTCTATGGTGAAGTACCGGAGTGGTTTGTACCAGGACACCCAATCGCAGGTACAGAGAGGAGTGGCGCTGATGCCGCCTTTGCTTCGCTCTATCGTAATCGTCGGGTGATTCTGACACCGACCGGGGAGACAGACACCAAGGCGTTGTCACGAGTCGAGCAGATGTGGCGTCAATGTGGGGCTGAGATTACCTGCATGTCGGTGCAACATCATGACGAGATACTGGCTGCGACGAGTCACCTGCCTCATATGCTGGCATTCAGCCTGGTGGATAGCCTGGCCCGGCTCAAAGAGAATGACGAGATCTTTCGTTATGCCGCCGGCGGTTTTAGGGATTTCACCCGAATCGCCTCCAGCAATCCCGTCATGTGGCGGGATATCTGCCTTGCCAATCAGGAAAAGCTCAGTACCATGCTGACCCGCTTTGCCGATGAACTGCACGAGTTAGCGGCAACACTCGAGGCAGGTGACAGTGAAGGCTTGCTGCAGATCTTTGAGCGGGCGAAACAGGCGAGAGACAGATATATCGATGGGGTCGAGTGAAGTACAGCATGAGCCAACCGGTCGGCAACGGGTTCACAAAGTTAGATAAAGAACAATGCATACTAAGAATTCATTGAAATACCAAGTCGATCCGGGGGGGCATCTCACAGGTACATTGCGTGTACCCGGCGACAAATCCATATCCCATCGCTCGATCATGCTGGGTTCTCTGGCAGACGGGGTTACTGAGGTGACAGGCTTTCTCGAAGGCGATGACAGCCTGGCAACCCTGAATGCCTTTCGCGCCATGGGGGTGGAGATCGAGGGTCCTGAAGCGGGTAGGGTCAGCATCCACGGTGTCGGTATGCACGGGCTCCAGTCGCCCGACGGGCCACTCGACCTCGGCAATTCCGGTACCTCGATGCGACTGCTCTGCGGGTTGTTGGCGGGCCAGGGGCTCCAGATAACATTGACCGGTGACAGCTCACTATCCGGGCGGCCGATGGGTCGTGTTATAGACCCTCTGACGCAAATGGGCGCCGTTATCGGTGCAACCGAATCGGGTACCGCACCGCTGGTGATTTCACCAAACCGTGAAATGAAGGGCATCGACTATGCATTACCGATGGCCAGTGCGCAGGTTAAATCGGCCGTGCTGCTGGCAGGGCTCTATGCAGAAGGAGAGACCCGGGTAACGGAGCCGGCACCGACTCGGGATCATACAGAACGGATGCTTGAAGGCTTCGGATATTCAGTCGAGCGGCAGGGGAGTCGGGTTTCGCTGGTCGGTGGCGGAAGCCTGAAGGCCTGCCGGATCGATGTTCCGGCGGATATCTCTTCAGCTGCGTTCTTTCTGGTGGGCGCCTCCATCGCCTCCGGATCTGAGCTTCTGTTACACCATGTGGGCATCAACCCAACCAGGGACGGAGTGATATCGATCCTGCGCCTGATGGGGGGTGATATTGAGATTGAGAATGAACAGGTTGTTGGTGGGGAAACCGTGGCCGATATCCGGGTCCGTTCAAGCCAGTTACATGGTATTGATATCCCTGAAGCCCTGGTCCCGCTTGCCATCGACGAATTCCCGGCAATCTTTATTGCTGCCGCCTGTGCTGACGGTGTCACGCGCTTGACCGGTGCCGAAGAGCTTCGGGTCAAAGAGAGCGATCGGATTCAGGTAATGGCAGACGGTCTGAAGGTGCTGGGGATTGACGCATCACCCACACAAGACGGTATTGTCATTCAAGGCGGGAGTTTGACTGGAGGTTGTGTGGAAAGCCATGGGGATCACAGGATCGCAATGTCCTTTGCAATGGCGGCGTTACGTGCATCGGGTCGTGTGGAGATCCTGGACTGCGCTAATGTGAATACCTCATTTCCCGGTTTTGTCCGTCTTGCATCGCAGTCGGGATTGTCTATTCAACAGTCGGAGGCCGGGTGAACGAAATCAGGATCATTACCGTCGATGGTCCCTCCGGTTCCGGTAAGGGGACGCTCGCGCAACGTCTCGCGGCGCATCTGAAGTGGCACTTTCTCGATAGTGGGGCGATCTATCGCGTATTGGGGCTCATGGTGGATCGTGTCGATATCAGCGTTGATAGTGTAGGGAAAATAGCGGAACTAGCGAGAAGCATGCCTCTTTCATTCGATGGAGAACGTGCCTTGCTGTCGGGTGAGGACGTTACGGGTGAAATCCGTACCGAAACTGCAGGTAATCAAGCTTCAAAAGTGGCGGCTATTCCCGAGGTGCGTACCGCACTGTTGGCATGGCAGCGTGATTATGCCAAACCCCCAGGCCTGGTGGCGGATGGTAGAGATATGGGGACGGTGGTTTTCCCACAAGCCCAACTTAAGATATTTCTCACCGCGAGTCCCGAGGAGAGGGCGAAAAGGCGCTATAAACAGTTGAAAGAAAAGGGATTGGGTGTTAATCTCGCCGGTCTCATCGAAGAGATCAGAGAGCGTGATGAGCGCGACAGTCAACGTACTGCGGCCCCATTGAAGGCGGCGGAAGATGCGCTGACGTTGGACTCTACACAGCTGTCTATTGATGAAGTCTTCAGCCAGGTGGTGGGGAAGGTGCATGAGACCTTTCCGGATTTGTCTGGCATCTGACCTCAGAATAGTACTCTAAGATTGAGATAGGGCGGTCGGCTCTAAGCCGGCTATGTGTTTCACTATTAACGAACTGACGAAACCTCTTCAACTGTTTGTTTTAGTGTGTTTTCGTCGATGCAACCCTAGCGTTGCAGGATATCCAAACCCATGACCGAAAGTTTTGCAGAATTATTTGAGGAGAGCCTCTCCAGCACACAGCTACGCACAGGCGCCATCATCATCGGCACCGTTATGGACATCACGTCTGAAGCTGTCATCGTCAACGCCGGCCTGAAATCTGAAGGCGTCATCCCGCGCACACAGTTCCTGAATCAGGATGGAGAGATCGAAGTCTCCGTCGGTGACCAGGTTGAAGTCGCATTGGATGCGGTGGAGGATGGCTATGGTGCCACCCGGCTCTCCCGTGAAAAGGCCAAGCGCGATCAGGCCTGGAAACAGCTCGAAAAGGCCCACGAGGCGGATGAGACCGTCATCGGCCGCATCAACGGTAAAGTCAAAGGCGGCTTCACTGTCGAGCTGAGCGATATTCGCGCGTTCCTCCCCGGTTCCCTGGTCGATGTCCGACCAGTCCGTGATACCTCCTATCTGGAAGGTAAGGATCTCGAATTCAAGGTGATCAAGCTGGATCGTCGCCGCAACAATGTGGTTGTCTCCCGTCGTGCGGTTGTTGAGCAGGAGTACAGCGAAGAGCGAGAGAAACTGCTTGAGAATCTCCAGGAAGGTCAGGAGATCAAAGGTGTTATCAAGAACCTCACCGACTATGGTGCGTTTGTCGACCTGGGCGGTATCGACGGTCTGTTGCATATCACCGATATGGCGTGGAAGCGTGTCAAGCATCCGTCCGAGGTGGTTGAGATCGGTGATGAGATCAACGTCAAGGTTCTGAAGTTTGACCGTGAACGCAATCGTGTCTCCCTGGGTCTGAAGCAGATGGGTGATGATCCATGGGTCGCATTGGCGCGTCGTTATCCGGAAAGTACACGCCTGTTTGGCAAGGTCACCAATATTGCCGATTACGGCTGTTTCGTGGAGATCGAAGAGGGTGTCGAAGGTCTGGTGCATGTCTCCGAGATGGATTGGACGAATAAAAACGTACATCCGTCGAAGATTGTCTCCCTGGGTGACGAAGTCGAGGTTATGGTACTGGACATCGATGAGGAGCGTCGTCGCGTCTCCCTCGGTATCAAACAGTGTAAGCCGAATCCCTGGGACGAGTTCGCCGCTACCCACAAAAAGGGCGATCATGTCAGCGGCAGCATCAAGTCGATCACCGATTTCGGTATATTCATCGGTCTGGACGGCGGTATCGACGGCCTGATTCATCTCTCCGATATTACCTGGGATGATGAGGGTGAGGATGCGATTCGCAAGTTTAAGAAGGGTGATGAGCTGGAAACTGTAGTGCTTTCTGTCGACCCCGAGCGCGAGCGTATCTCCCTGGGTGTCAAACAGCTTGCTCAGGATCCGTTCTCATCGTTCGTTGCTGCCAATGAGAAGGGCAGCTTCGTCAAAGGTACGGTGGCTGAAGTGGATGCAAAAGGTGCCGTTATTTCCCTCGCGGAAGGCGTCGATGGTTATCTGCGAGCTTCCGAACTTTCTCGCGACCGGGTTGAAGATGCGAGAAGCATTTTGAAGGAAGGTGACGAGGTAGAGGCGAAGTTCATCGGTGTAGACCGCAAGAACCGCACTATTTCCCTTTCGATAAAAGCAAAAGATGCCGATGAAGAGGCAGCTGCGATCAAGGGCTATGCCCGCGATGCGGCTACCAGCGCCCCGACACTGGGCGATCTGCTGAAAGAACAGATGGACAACCAGGGCGACTAAGGAAAAACGAGTCCTGACTCAGCAGTCTCAGAGGCTTTGATACTGGACGGGGACCGCAATGCGGTCCCCGACAATCAGCAAACTGGAGAACGGAGAAGAATGACAAAATCCGAGTTGATTGAAATTATTGCCAAGGAGCAAAGCCACCTTGCCTATCGGGATGTGGAGTTGGCGGTGAAATGCATGATCGAGCACATGAGCCAATCTCTGGCTTCCGGCGAGAGGATTGAAATTCGCGGCTTCGGCAGCTTTTCTCTCCATTTTCGTCCACCGAGAATGGGCCGCAATCCTAAAACTGGTAAGACCGTCGCCCTATCGGGTAAGTATGTGCCTCACTTCAAGCCAGGTAAAGAACTGAGAGATCGGGTCAACAGTGGCTTTGTCGAGGAGTTGCAGGAAACGGCCTCTTAGAAGCAGGGCGGCGCGTCATTTGATCCGCTAGCTGGCCTCTTGCTGCTGCTGTAGCTGATTCTTATCCAGCAGCATCTCACCTGGGAACGTACAGTCGAATTGGCTTCCCATGCCAGGTTGGCTTGAAATACGTAACTCACCCTCATGCCTTCCAATAATGTGTTTCACAATCGCCAGGCCGAGTCCGGTGCCGCCGGATTGGCGTGAGCGTGCCTTATCAACACGATAGAATCTTTCAGTCAGTCTTGGGATAGCTTGCTGATCGATACCCGGTCCGGTATCAATGACACTGAAGCAGGCCCTCTCTCCCTCGCGACGCCAGGATATACTGATTTTTGTCATCGGCGGCGTGTGAATAATGGCGTTGTAGATGAGATTGGAGAATGCACTCAGCAGTTCATTTTCTTCGCCGACCAGGCAGAGCTCCTCGTCCACATCCACCGTAATGTCGTATCCACCCTTCTGCTCGGCCAATGCCTTGGCTTGGTCGACAATCTTATACAGTAGATTCGGTACATAGACAGGCTTTTCGGAAGAGGGCGCCTTGCCCATTTCGAGCCTCGATAGGGTGAGCAGGTCATTGATAATCGTATTCATCCGCTCCGCCTGCTGCAACATGAGGTGGAACGGTCGCTTTTGGAACTCGAGCATTTCATTATCGCTCAGGTTCTCCAGAAAGCCGGATATGACGGTCAAGGGTGTGCGTAACTCATGTGAAACGTTCGACACAAAGTCACGCCGAGTTTGATTCAGGTTGTAGAGCTCAGTGATGTTTCTCGCAACCAGTAACCGCTGCGCCTTTTTACTGCCGAAGGGTGTAACTCTTAAGGACAGAATAATGGCTTTGTTGACCGGGGAGGAGAACTCGAGGGGTTTGGTGTAGTCCGGAGATTCCAGATACTCTTTGAGACCCTCAACATGCAATAGCTGAGTGATGGAAATCCCCTCGTCGCGAGGCCAACTGATATTCAACAATTGGTTGGCTGCCGGGTTGGCCCATTCAAGACGCCCCGGTTTATTGAGCATGAGCAGGCCGTCGGGTATGGAGGTGGCTACTTTCCGGAAACGTGAGGCGAACCTGTTCAGGGTCCTTTTACGCTTACGGCTTCGCATGCGATGCCTTGCCAGCTCTTTGTAGATCAGGCCCCAAATATCAGGCGGGTAGGGTGGTGAAATATGCTCTTCACTTTCGATCAAACTGGCAAGCTTGGCCAGATAGTAGCCGTGTTTGGCAAAATAAACGGCCATTGCCGTGATGAGGGAGAGATGGATCTGTCCGGTCAGATAGCCTATGGTGCTGAATATCAGCATGATGCCCACAAGCTGGCTGATCTCTATTCGGATGTACTGCTTCACGAATTGTCCCGGCTGGTTTTCAGCTTGTCCGGTGTGAAACGGTATCCGACACCACGGACAGTCTGAATGAAGGCATCGTGCCCGGACACGGCAAGCACTTTTCTCAGTCTCCGTATATGTACGTCGACAGTACGTTCTTCAACATAAGCATTGTCACCCCAGACTTTGTCCAGTATCTGAGAACGGCTGTAAGCACGATCAGGATGAGACATGAAGAAATGAAGCAGATTATATTCAGCCGGTGAAAGATTGATGGGACTCCCGTGGAGACTGACCTGATGCTGCACGGGATCCAAACATAATCCCTCAAAATCCAATGAAGTCTCATCTTCCTCGCGATGGCTGCGTCGGATCACTGCCTTGATTCGGGCAGCCAGTTCCCTCGGTGAAAAGGGTTTTGTGATGTAGTCGTCGGCGCCACTGTCGAGGCCCTCAACCTTATCCGACTCATTTGCCCGTGCGGTCAGCATGATAATGGGTGGCGACGGTTTCTGATTCTTTTGCTTGATCTCTCTGGTAAATTCCAGACCGGAACGTCCCGGCAGCATCCAGTCCATGAGTATCAAGTCATAAGCATGTTGTGAAAGGAGCTTGCGGGCCTCCTGGGCATTGTCCGCTTCGTTGATGAGATATCCCTTGGGTTCCAGGCTGAAGCGGATCATCTCTCGGATTTCAGGTTCATCTTCGACTATCAGAATTCTTTTCATGGCACGACATCGAACGGGCAACTGACGGTAATTGAAACGAAATATGGCACCTATCATACAAGAGTCCAAGTCCATAAAGTGGTATGACTCTGATATTCGGGGGAGGAATCGAAGGATCCATATTGACTGGTGAATATCAAATCATGAATGCAAAGCATACAGGTTGTGGAATGTATCGCAGACAAATTCCATAACTCATTGAAAATATGGGATTCGGCATCTGATTACACCTCAATGTCAGGTCCATCTTCTATCCCGTGGGCACAGTGTTTGTACGATAGGAAAAAATATCCCTTCAACCAGTTGTGATTCAATGTGTTAGCAGTGATAATTCATCACTGGGCCCTCGCGGCGTGAGATTTTTTGAAACTCAGTGGAAAATTATCTGATTCTGGCGGTACTTTTGGTGCTGTCTGGCGTTTTCTCCGGATCGGAGACCGCATTGGTCTCTCTATCCATGGCTCGGGCAGAGTCGCTCTTCAAGGAGGGTAGGAGAGGCGCACATGCCTTGTTTACCCTGAAAAAAGATCCCAGCAGAATGCTGATCACGATCCTGATCGGCAATAACGTGGTCAATATTGCCGCATCGGCGATGGCAACGGTGATTGCGACTGACTACTTCGGTGATTCGGGGCCTGGTATAGCTGTCGGTGTCCTGACAATTTTGATCCTGGTATTCGGTGAGATAACACCGAAAAGTCTCGCCACTCGTTTCTCGGAACGGATCTCTCTCTTTATTGCACCGGTGATCTACGGCTTCATGCGTCTGATCTATCCGCTGGTCTGGCTCTTCCTTCAGTTCACCAACTGGATTCAATCTTCGACCCGTGCGATGGAAGACCCTCTGGTGACAGAGTCAGAAGTGATTACCCTGATCGAACATGGCGAGGAAGAGGGTGTGATCGATACGGGTGAGCGGGAGATGATCGAGCGCATCTTCAACTTTAACGACCTCAAGGCAGAGGATGTGATGACACCGAGACGACAGGTTTTCCGTCTCGATGGCCGTCGCCTGTTGCGTAATGTCCTGCCTGAGATTCTGGAACAGAACTACACTCGCATTCCCCTCTATAGGGAAGATCCAGACGAGATCGTCAGTCTGGTAATACTGCGTGATCTGATCAGCCTGATTGCAACAGGTAATCTGGATATTGAGATCGATCAATTGGGGCAGGAGCCACTCTTTACACCGGCAAACACACCCATTGATGAATTGATCCGAACACTGAAGACCAAGAGCCGACACCTTGCCGTTGTGGTAGACGAGCATGGTGCAATGGTGGGGGTTGTATCACTGGAAGATCTTCTGGAAGAACTTGTCGGTGAGATATACGATGAGACCGACGAGAAGCCGGAAGATCTGATGGTATTGGACGATGAGCGGGTTCTCGTCAAAGGTACTGCGGAACTCAGGGTTGTCGAAGAGTTCTTCGGGCTGGATATTCCCGGAAAACCGACCGACACAATCAACCGATGGCTACTTGAGCATACGGAGCGTATTCCCGCCAAAGATGAGATCTTCGAACTCGACGGCCTCTCTATCCGCGTACAGGATGCCTCCTCGAGACGTATACACCATGTAGTGTTGCAGCGGATCGTTGAAGATGGAGAAGAGGTAACCGGTACTTCCGATGAGCCGGCATAATTAGAACCTAACAGCGCTTCTTCTGCCCTGGCTGGTACGTAAATATCAGTAGCAATTAAGCATGGTCTCAGACCTTAATCCGTGACTGCCTCCATCTCGCCAATGGCCGAGGCATCGTGTTCCACAAGCTGGGCAATTCTGTCGGCAAAATGGTAGATACGCCTTAGCTTCTCGATGATTTCCACTTCCAGGGTATAGGTCGATAACCGGTTGGGGGCATCTGCCACTAAGCGGGTGGCCTGATGACTGGATGCAGCGTCAAACAGCTGGTCCACGGTGGTCTTCATACCGATTACCTGGTCGGCCCTATGCTGATCGTGCATCTTGACTGCTCTCATGGCAAGCGCAACTGCCTGTGAGATCTGGGTATGCAGATGGTGAAGCATGCGTTGGGTCTCAGGACTGATTTTCAGCTGTTCCTGGATGATTTTGTGCCCCAGGCCCACCAGATCCCGCTCAATCAGATCGGCCAGATTTTCCAGGTCATTCACAATTGACATCAGTCTCAAAATAGAAGCAGATTGAGATTCGGAGAGCGCCTTCCGACTGAGGCGGCCGAGATAGCTGACAATATGCTGATGGAGTACATCGACCTTTTCGTCCATCTCACGAATCGACGCGAGTTTGGGTTTGTCGCTGTCGAGCATGGCAGGCATGATCTCAGTTAGCATGGCCTCAACCTGCGTCCCGGCCCGGCTAATCTCAAGTCTGGCCATATCGAGTGCCAGAGAAGGAGTTTCGAGTAATTCCTCATCTAGATAGCGCGGCTTGGTGATGGGTTCTTCTTCTAACGGTTTGTCGGGAACCAGTATTTCCACCAGGCGGGCAAAGCTACCAATAAAGCCGATAAAAATCAGTGTATTAGCCAGATTGAAGATGGTATGGGCATTGGCGATCTGTCGGGGTGTGTCCGCTGCCAGTCGGGCGCTTTCCGGCAAATCGGAGGAGACGGGTGAAATCAACATCACCATCTCTGCCAGGTGGGGGATGAAGGCGATCCAGAGGAGCACACCGGCGATATTGAACAACACATGTACCAGCGCTGCCCGGATGGCTTCGCGCGGCTTTCCGATCGCTGCCAGCATGGCGGTAACGCAGGTACCTATGTTGGCACCGAACGCCAAAGCAATGCCCGCAGGTAAAGTGATGAATCCCTGGCTCGCCATGACAATGACGATACCGGTGGTGGCGGATGATGACTGGACAAGCGCTGTAAACAGGGCCGCAATGATGATACCGATAAAGGGGTTCTCCATCTTGACCATCAGATCAAGAAAGGGTTGATAGGTGCGGAGCGGATGCATGGCGTCGCTCATGATGCTCATGCCGAAAAAGATCAGGCCCAGCCCCATGATCATAGCGCCGTAATGTTTGATCCTGTCATTGTTCGAAAAGAACCAGGCGCCAAAACCGACAGCGACCATCAACATGGCGTATTTGGTGATCTTGAAGGCGACGATCTGAGCGGTAATGGTAGTGCCGATGTTGGCGCCCATGATCACACCGACAGACTGGGCCATAGACATCAGGCCGGCTGAGATAAAGCCGACAACAAGCACTGTGGTGACAGAGGATGATTGGATCACGGCAGTGACAAAGGCGCCAGTAATCGCTCCCATGAAGCGATTGCTGGTCAGTTTCGCCAAAACCAGCTTCATTCGTTCACCGGCGACAGACTTCAATGCCCCCGCCATCTGTTCCATGCCGAAGAGAAACAGTGCCAGTCCCCCGAAGAGCTGGATCGTCATCCTGACCCAGTCAGGCGATGCGGTGAGCGGATCCTCTGCGTATGCGGAGTGACAGAAAACGAAAAGCGCAAATCCCGTGAGTATCAGTTTAAAGACTGCTGCGGGATGTCCGATGACACGCAATAACTGTGAAGTGACGTTACCAATCACTTCTTTACCAGGGTTACTGGAATCTGACACAGACGAACCAACTGCTCGGCTTTGGAGCCCAGCAATATATGTTTGAGACTGGTACGTCCACGATTACCAAGCACAAGCATTTCGGGTGACATTTTCTCGACGACCTGCAAGATCTTCGTGACGGTAAGACCAGACACGATCACCAGCTCAGCTTTCTTTAAGACGGTTTTGAGATCGGAATGGCCATCGATCAATTTTTGTATGAACTCATCCATCATCTCGGCAGCGATCTCCTCCAGTCGCTTGAGTCTTTTTTTCTCTCCTTTTTTGATTTTCTTATCAGAATAGTATCCTGGCGAGCCAGCCTGGTCATGAACAACGTGCAGTATGATCAGGGAGTTGTCCAGGCGCTTTGCAATCCCTGCCGCATAGACGGCGGCACTGGCGGAATCGTCTGAAAAGTCGACAGCCGCCAGTATTTTTTTATTTTTCTGCGTGTCCGGCATCAATTACCTCCGTTGGTATCGTGATTCTTGAGCCGATATTTAAAATGATACATCAGCTTTTCTCGCATACGCTTCTCCTTATGCTTCTTCGATGCCTCCAGCCTGCGCTCAGCAACGCCAACCAGCGTCTCCTGGCAGTTGAGTGACTTGTCATCTTCGGAGGGTGTACGCCGAATATAGGTACCGTCAGGCTGCATGTCCCATGCAGCGTGTTTGTCGACAAGTTGAACATCGAGCATCAGGCGTAGTTCCTGGCGAAGGGCAGGGGGCTCGACCGGTGCCAGAACTTCGACCCGCTTCATGAGATTTCTCTGCATCAGATCTGCTGAACCGATAAAGTATTCCTCATCCCCACCGTTCTGGAAGTAGGTGATGCGCGCGTGCTCAAGAAAGCGCCCGACAATACTTACCACACTGCCGCTCTCACTCAATCCAGGAATACCGGGGCGGAAACGGCAAGTATCCCTGACGATCAACTGAACCTTGACACCCGCCTGTGTGGCTTTGTAGAGGGCCTTAACAATGTCTTTGTCTTCCAGTGCATTCATCTTCATCTGAATCAGACCGGGATTTTCTGCACTGTGAACCTTTATCTCACGCTCGATCTTACTGAGCAGAGACTGCTTCAGAGTATAAGGGGCAGCGAGTATTTTTCGATAGCTGGGTGGTGGGGAGTAGCCTGTCAGATAGTTGAACAGTTCGGTCAGGTCCTGACCAATCGATTCGTCGCAACCAAGTACACCCAGGTCCGTATATAGGCGTGCCGTACCTGCATGGTAGTTCCCTGTTCCGATGTGGTAATAGCGCCGCAGTTGAGAGTAGTCCTTGCGGATAACCATGATCAATTTGCTATGGGTCTTGAGTCCTATGACGCCATATGTGACATGAATACCGGCCTGTTCCAATCGTCTGGCCCAGCGGATGTTGGCCGCTTCGTCGAATCTCGCCTTCAGTTCGACCAGCACTGCTACTTGTTTACCGTTGCGTGCGGCTTTGATCAGAGAGTTAAGTATATTTCCATCCGCAGATGTCCGGTAGAGGGTCATCTTGATGGCGAGTACTTTGGGATCTTCTGCGGCAGTGCGTAGGAAGCGTTCCACAGTGGTATTGAAAGACTCATAAGGGTGCTGCAGCAGCAGAGAGCCATGGTCGCGAATGATGTGAAAGATATTTCGCCTGTCATGGGCAAGCTGAGGGTGGTCGACGGCATGATGGGGTACATCCCTTAAATCGGGAATATTCAGCATGGCCAGTTCGAAGAGGTCCTTCATGGCCATCATGCAGTCCACTTCAAACACGTCCTGTGTCTCGTTCAGTCCCAGCTCCGCCGCCAACATGCCGCGATGTGTCGGATTCATTCCCTTGGACACTTCAAGGCGTACTATGGGTGCGAAGTGCCGTTCCCGCAGCTCGATCTCGATCATCTCCAGCAGGTCGTTTGCCGACTCCTGGTCGAGCTCGACATTGGCGTTGCGAGTGACGCGGAACAGGTTACAGGATTCAATTTCCATACCGGGAAAGAGCATGTCCAAGTTATTGGCGATGAGGTCATCCAATGTGATGAAAGTGTTATCCTCCCCAACTCTGATCATACGCGGTGACACCTCTTTGCTCACCGGGACTTTTACCCTTGCCATATGGATATCGTGTCCGCCGGGAAAACGCAGAGTGACAAGCAGATTGAGTGTCAGATTGGAGATGAACGGGAAGGGATGGCTGGGATCCATCGCCAATGGTGTCAGCATAGGGAAGATATTCTGCTGGAAGTGGTCTCGCAGCTGTTGCTGATTGGTTTTGTTGAGTCGTTTGTATTCAGTGATTTTGATATCAGACGCTTCAAGAAGGTCAACGAGATCGAAATAGATACGCTGTTGCTCGCGCTGCATGGCTCGTATGGTTTCGTGACATTCAATCAGTTGCTGGGTGGGTGACCTGCCATCGATGGCAGGTGTTGTCAGACCTGCAGCAACAAGCTGTTTCAGACCGCCGATACGCTTCATGAAAAATTCGTCAAGATTGTTATTGACGATGGCGAGGAATTTAACCCTTTCCAAAAGTGGGTTTCTTGTCTGGTCTGCCTCGTTCAACACGCGGCTGTTGAAGGCAAGCCAGGTCAGCTCACGATTGAGATATAGGGAAGCATCATCAAGGTCTAATCTATTCTCTGCCTGTGGGATTTCTTCATGGATGACGTCAGGTTCAGTGGTTTTAGGATTGGCTTGTGTCATAGTGGTATCAGTTTCTGTGGATCCGGCTGACGATTAAGTAATTTTAATTGATATCGAATAAGTATATGCCTTTAAGCCGTATCTGTGTGCAAAAAGCTTTGGTTTGATTCCACAAATCAAAGAAAAAAGTCTCGATCCTCCATTCTTAGGTTTTCCAGACGGTTCATGTGGTCCAGCATCGTGAGTAGGAAACCCGTGCTGTCAATACGGCTCAGTCCACCGGAAACACAAGAGGCTTCACCGAAAGCATGGGATGCATCGACTCTGCACTGCGGGCCATAGATAAGACCGGGGACAGGGTCACCTGTATGTCTGCCTGTATTGCTGTCGGTGGAATGATCACCGGTAATGCCGATAACCAGGGATTCACTCATCAGTGGTGCTATGGCGTCGTCGATTTTTGAAAGCATTAATCGCTTGGCCGCCGGATCCTGATCGTGAGAGCAGATATCAGGCCCCTTGATGTGTAGGAAAACCAGATCATGAGATTGCAGAGCGGCTTGGGTCGTTTCAATTTTCTTCTGCAGGTCTGTGTCGGGCAGGGCAGTAAAACAGGGATCGCGAAAAAGGGTGAAACCGAAGAGTTTGCCAAGACCGAGGACGGTCTGCTCTCCTGAGATGACTGCAGCATTGATTTTAAAGTGTTGTATCAGTGATCTGAAATTAAGCCATTCGCCAGGACTTCTGCAGATGATGCCGTTCGCGGGCAAATAACCTTTTTCGATTCGCAGTTGGTTGATCGGATGAGTCGAAAAGAGATCATAGACGTGGTCTGTCACTCGGTTGACTGCATCAGCTGTGCGAACGGCTGCTGTATCGTCCGCACTCAGTGCATCACATCTACGAACACCCTGTGTGCGATACTTGTTGCCGGGATCCGTATTAGAGATTCGGTGAGAGAGTTGATCGCCACTCAGTTGTAGAACGGCTCGATGTTGAGTTGCGGGATGTAAGCTTGCCTGGATGCCCTCACCGAGGTCGATTGACCCCAATTCCGATGCCAATTTAGCGAATCCCTCGTCCACTCGACCGGCGCGTCGGTCGATAATGGCATATCCTTCATTCGTCTTTTCCAGAGTGGCGAAATTACAGCGGATGTAGATGTTGTGCTCTTTGTGGCTGATGCCAATGCCGGAGGCCTCCACCGGACCGCGTGCGAGCTTGAGAGCCTGCCTTTTCGGCAATCCGAAGAGCAGGCCAATACCGGTGTGGGTGCCAACCGGCATACCGCTGTGAAGCGGATCGATAAGACCGCATTGGCCGGCATCGGCAAGCCTGTCCATGTTTGGTGTGTCGGCTGCCTCAAGCGGCGTCTGCCCTCCAAAGCCTGGGATTCCCCTGTCGCCCAAACCATCGATGATTATTATCAGGCCTTGATAGGAGATTGCCATAGGTTTACCCCTGTCTATTATTCTATGCTGAAGACATCATCCACCTTGGCAGTGAAGTCATTTTGCAGTACCTCGATGATGGATCGCATCACCCGGTCTGTCGTCTTCTCTTTGTCGTTGTTTTCAATAATATGCATGGCACTGTTGTCCGCTTCTGATAATAGATAGGACTGTAGTAGCCATATGTAATCGAAGTTGGTGATGTATTTGCTTTCTTCACTGCGTTTAGGTGCGGTGACACCCCTGCCTTTGAGTTGTAGCTTGAGCTTGTCCTGTTTCAGGACGGCAAGCATGATCGGCACGATAAGGGCATCTTCTGACTGTTCGAACCGATCAATCAGGGCGGGATGAACATGCACGCCTTCGACAATCAGTGAAACTCTCTCGTTCAACGCCCTTTGAACAACCGCTTCACAAGGTACGGAAAGCAATTCGGACTGATGCAGGTATCCAGTAATCATCAGCTCTTCAGTGATCTCTTTGACCTCTTTGATCGAGGGCATCTTGCGCCAGGCGTTGAAAGAAGAAGTATGCAGTGCAGGTAGCAGGCGCTCAGGTATCAGCATGCGCATCACTTCACGCAGCATGTCGGTGGATTGGGTGCGTATGATACCGAGCCGATGGGCGACCTCTGTGGCGATTGTGCTTTTTCCGCAACCGGTTGTGCCGCCGATCAAGAGGATAAGAGGGCGGCTACTGCGTTTGTAGTCTATCCAAATGAGATATCGTTTTGCGGCGTCTTTGCCGTATTTTCGTTTTAATTCTTCATAGGTCAGCTTACCGATATCATTGCTGTGCACCTCCTCCTGTTGAGAGTCCGCAAGCTGATGATAGAGGGACTGCGTTATGAAAGTTGCTTTGTCGGCGGAGAGTCCGGTGGAAGTCAGTGAACGACGATGTTCAATACGGGAGAAGGGTGAAGTTTCGCCGGCACGGTTTCGCACTCTGATGGTGGCCACCTGGCCGCTGGATTCGTAGGCCTCGATAATATCGGTTTCATTGAGATTTCTGAGTTCACCCAGGACTAGACTACGCAGCTCTTGTGTCGTGATGTTGGATTTGTCACTGATTTGTTGGCGAATTTCACTGGAGAGCTCGTATGCGCGCTGAAAAGAGAGTCCAGCGTCGGTGAGTGACCGCGTCAGTATGCCTCTGAGGAACGGTGTGGTTGTGCCCTCGGAGGAGTCGGTAATCAGGGTCTTTGCCATATCCTTGCCCAGCAGTGACGATCAAATTGTTGTTAACAGGCCCCAGGATAACCAGTATAGACATATCCCTAGTCGATAGGGTTGTTGGACTCGTCAATCGTTGAGGTCACTCCAGACGTAGACAGCTTCAGCTTTATTGCCCGGTTTGACGTAGTTGAGCTCTTTACAGAGCGATTTTACCAATAGGATACCACGACCGCTGAAGAGGTCTTCATCTGCAGGCTTGCTTTCATGCAGATGGAAATCGAAACCATGTCCGCTGTCCTCAATCTGTATCACCATATATCCACCATCCTCCAGCGTGTGAATGCGCAGTCCAATTCGTATCTGCCCATGGGTCAGCGACTGAAGCCTAGACTCCCGCTGTTGGAAGTAGTTGGTAAAACCGTCCTCGCCCTGTTTGATCTTGGAGTCGAGGTGCAGAATGCCGTGATCCAGAGCGTTGACATAGAGTTCGGTCAGTATGGTAAAGAGCGGGCGGCGATGTTCGTGCAGCCCAGCAGTCTCCTGGATGTAGTTGATGACTATCGGGACCGGGTCCGCATTGCGAAGTTGTCTTCCATGTAAGGTGAGATGGAACTCAATACAGTCATCGTGCCCTTGCATCAAAAAGGCTTCCGGTTGTTCCCTATCGGGGAGTGAAGGGAGCTGTGTTTTTTCCCAACCGGGCAGGAGTTCACTAATCAAGGGGATTTCGACCACACTGATATCGTCATCCTGAGGTGCATCCTGACAAAATTGCTCCAGATTATTTTCCAATTTGTCGATTAAGTAGGCATCCTCCCGGCAATGACTGAAGGATTGAATCAGTCGCTCCTCGCCGAAGTACTCCCCAGCTGCGTTGCGTGCCTCTGTGACGCCATCTGTGGCCAGTATCACTCTGTCGCCGGTTTCGACCGGCACATAGTGGATTTCATCCTTGAAGTAGATATCAGAGGCTATTCCCAAGGGTAATGATTGGGAGACGATTGTCTGTTTGATAACCCCTTTTTTATGGTCAATGACAAAGCAATCAGGCATGCCGCAGTTGATGATCATTATATGATCGAGGTGGTAGTCGACTTTGACGAACTGTGTGGCGAGGAACATACCGGTGGGGAGCAGATCGTGCAGCTTATTGTTGATGGCATACAGGATCTGTTGGGGTGCAAACCCTTTGGCCGTCATGGACCGGAACACTTCCGATGTCGGTAATGCTCCAAGGGCCGCAGCCAGGCCGTGGCCGGTGAAATCCCCAAGCAGGACATGAAGATCGTGTGAGGGCGCGAAGGCCGTCAACAAAAGATCCCCACTGAATACGCTGGCAGGTTTCAGCAGGCTGCGTATCTGATCCAATGCCACATTACCCGCTACCACTGCGCCGCTGAAGACCTGTTCGGCAATCTCCTCGTCCCGCTGCATGCGGCTGTAGAGTGCTCGTGTGGCCTGATGCAGGGAACGGATACGCTCCATTGCCTTCACCTTGGCGGAAAGCAGGGTAAAGCTGAAGGGCTTGGCCAGAAAATCGTCCCCACCCACCTCGACACAACGGGCCAGGGCCTTTTCATCCGACATGGCGGTCAGGAAGATGATGGGTACGAAGTGATCTCCTGCTGCCTCTTTGATCCGGCTGGTGGCTTCATAGCCGTCCATCACCGGCATCATGACGTCCATGAAAATGAGATCGGGCTCGTGCTCATGGAAGCACTGGACTGCCTCGGCACCATTCTTTGCCTCCACCACATGATATCCCTGCTTTTTGACCAGAGATTTCAGGATGAGCCGGTTTGTATCTTCATCCTCAACGATCAAGGCGAGGCGTTTTTCGGTGGGGGCGCTATTCATTTGATTTGTTCACTGTCCAGGCTTTTTAGCCGTATAAACAAGGCATGTCGATCTACAACGGTGTGGCTAATTCGTTTTTTTCATGAAAATTGTAGCGGCTGTGGGATTTAAAAACTTAAGTTAACGTCAGGTGTAGAGCACCTTTAAAGGCTTGACTGCCCGTCAGGGCAACCGGAAGATGGAGTACCGGAATTGAGAAGGAAACACCAGGCGGTGACAGAACACTCACTGAAATTGTCTTATCCCGCTACCGATACTGCTTTGCTTTCCCTGAAAGGAGATTGGACCCTGGGTAGGGCACAGATCGAGTGGGAGAGCCTTCGGCAGGAACTGGAGGGGCGCGACGATCTTAGAGAGATTCGCCTCGATAGCCAGGCCTTGGGAGAATGGGATAGCCGCTTACTGACACTTCTGCAGAATCTCTCAGACTTTGTTGCGGATCGCCAGATCGCGCTCGACATCTCGACGCTGCCGGATGGCGCCCGTAGACTGTTAAAACTTGCTCGGGCTGTTCCTGAGAGGGAGGGCGCCAGCCGAAGACAGGGGGGCGATTCCATACTGCATCGGTTGGGGGCGTATGCTCTCAATGCCTGGAACGAATTATTGATATTCAACACCTTCGTGGGAGAGTTGGCGCTCTCCACAGGTCGCCTGCTGGTTGGCAGGGCAAGCTTCCGCGGTATTGATTTTGTACGTTTCCTGCAATCAGCCGGGCCGGATGCGCTACCTATCGTCTCACTGATCGGTGTGCTTGTGGGAGCGGTGCTCGCTTTTGTGGGTGCGGTACAACTGCAGATGTTCGGTGCCGAGATCTATGTAGCGAATCTGGTCGGGCTGGGTTCGGTCAGGGAGATGGGTGCCATGATGACGGCCATTATCATGGCCGGGCGAACAGGATCTGCCTATGCGGCACAACTCGGCACCATGCAGGTCAATGACGAAATCGACGCACTGAAGACCTTTGGAATCTCGGTGATGGATTTTCTGGTGTTACCGCGCACCCTTGCGCTCGTCCTGATGTTACCCTTGTTAACAATCTGGGCGGATGTATTGGCTATCATCGGCGGTATGCTGGTGGGTGTGCTGGTGTTGGATATTACCTTTCTTGAATATCTGATACAGACACAGGAATCCATGGACTTGGGCGATGTTGCAGTCGGACTTGTGAAAAGCCTGATCTTCGCTGTCGTGATCGCCATGGCAGGTTGTCTTAGAGGACTGCAGAGCGGTAAGAACTCATCGGCTGTGGGAAATGCAACCACTTCCGCAACGGTTACTGCAATTCTTTTGATCGTGGTCTGGGATGCTATCACCACTATTCTCTTCAATCAGTTAGGGATCTGATCGAATGGCGCAATCACAGCCGGCAGATGAGGTAGCGAACCCGGTCCATATCGAAGTCAGCGATCTGACCATGGCCTATGGGGATTTTGTTATCCAGCGGGATCTCAATTTCACCATACAGCGCGGCGATGTTTTTATAATCATGGGTGGCAGCGGTTGCGGCAAGAGTACCCTGTTACGGCATCTGATCGGACTCAAATCGCCGGCGAAGGGGGAAGTGATCTATGAAGGGAAATCACTCTGGCATCTGCCGCCTGATGAGCGTGACGACTTGTTAAGGCGCATGGGGGTGCTTTATCAGAGCGGTGCGCTCTGGACCTCCATGACCTTGGCGGAAAACATTGCGTTACCCTTGCAGGAGTACACAGCACTGTCCAGAGAGCAGATTCGGGAACTGGTCTCCTACAAACTCTCACTGGTGGGATTGAGAGGGTTTGAGGAATACTATCCCGCTGAGATCAGCGGCGGCATGCAGAAACGGGCAGGTTTGGCACGCGCCATGGCATTGGATCCGGAGCTGCTCTTTTTCGATGAACCATCGGCCGGTCTCGACCCGGTCAGCGCCAGAAGACTGGATGATCTGATTCTTGAACTGAACCAGAGTCTCGGCACCACGATTGTGGTGGTGACGCATGAGTTGGCCAGTATCTTTGCCATCGGCAATAATTCAGTCTTTCTCGATCCGGAAGGAAAAACCATGATCGCTTCGGGCGACCCTAACCAACTACTTAAGCAGTCGAATGATCCAAAGGTCAGAAGTTTTCTGACCCGTGGAGAGGAGTCGTCCGAAACCATGCGGAGTGGCATCGTATGAGTCGTCAGGGCAAGGTGAATCCGGGACTGATCGGGGCATTTATCCTTGGCGCGATTTTACTTGGCTTGGGGGCAGTCTTCTACCTCTCAAGCAACGGATTCTCCGGCCAGTCGAGAAACTACTTCATCCTCTATTTCGAGGGTGATATCAAAGGCCTGCAGATTGGATCCCCAGTCAATTTTCGAGGGGTCAAGATCGGGCAGGTCGAATCGATGCAGATCGCCTACGACAGTCAGAACAGAGAGTTCAGAATCCCTGTCACTATCAGCATCGATAGTGGGAAGGTAGTGTTTGACGGCGTGGAGCGAGAGACTGAGGGGTTGTTTGACCTGGATCAGATGATTCAGCAGGGGCTCCGGGCACGTCTCAATCTGCAAAGTCTGGTGACGGGCAAACTCGAGGTCGAACTCAGCTTCGAGCCGAGAACCGAGATTCGTCTCATCGGCAGGAAGGATGAAAAGTACCCTGAAATACCTACCATTCAATCAAATTTGGAGAAACTCGCCAGCGCGATAGAAGAGTTGCCGATTAAACGAATTACACGGCGGGTATCTGAAATACTCGACAGCATCGATCGGGTATTTGCAAGCGGTGAAATTCCCAAGATGATTGAGACACTGGGCCTGATGAGCGAACGGTTGGATTCCATATCCTATCAATTGGAGACGGAGACACCCAAACTGCTTACCGGAAGCCAGCAGACAATGGAAGAGGCGCGGATATTGATTCGGGAGCTCACTGAAACGACCAGGGAGACAAGACGATTGATCAGTTTTTCCGAACGGCGGCTTGAGACTGCATTTTCCAATTGGGATGCGACCCTGGCAAGTGGCGAGGCCACTTTTGATCAGGTGCGGCAAGTGGCGGTTTCAGCCGATAAGATGATCAACCAGGATGCGCCACTGGTCAGTGAAATGCGTGCCGCATTACGGGAGTTTGGGGCTGCGGCCCGCTCGATCCGTGTGATGTCGGAGTATCTGGAGCGCCATCCGGAAGCGCTATTGAGAGGTAAGCAGTGATGGATTCACTTTCAGGGTACATCGTCAGACTCATCGTTCTGATTTTTCTTTTGAGCACCCTTGGATGTACGGCCCCATCGCAGCCTTCCCGCTTCTATCGGCTGGATAGTCAACTCTCCGGAGTCGTGATGCCACAGCATTCCCAGGCTGGTGATAATCTACCCTTGGTCGGGGTAGGTCCGGTCCGCCTGGCGAGCTATCTTGATCGGCCTCAGATTGTGGAGCGCCAATCCCCCCATCGGCTGACGCTCTACGAGTTCGATCGCTGGGGCGGCACCCTGCAGGAGAATCTGGTGCAGGTACTGTCAAACGTCATGCAGCAGGCCATGCCTCAGGTGCAGGTTATCGGACATCCCTGGAACAGCAGCGTGGAACCGGATTATGAAGTGGTTCTCTATATCAGCCGATTTGATCGAGAGGCGGATAAGATAAGGTTGCAGGCCAGATGGAGCCTGATTAAACAGAGAGAGCACAGATTGCTCCATCTGGATCAGACGCTGATTGAAGCGCAGGCCGAGGGCTCAAGCATAGAGGCAGGTGTGGAGGCAGCCAGCGAGGCTGTACAAAACCTGGCCAGAGAAATAGCGGCCCAGCTGCAGACACTGACCTTGGATCAGCGCTGAGTCGACGGCGTAACGGCGGGCACCGACCCTTCGGGTGAAGGCGTCTGAGCGGGCTCCGGTGTTTCAGTCTCCAGTATCGGTTCTGGTTCGGGTTCAGGTTCCGGCGGCACGTACTTCTCCGCCTGTATCAGGACACCGAGGAGAGGGTGGTCAAGATAGTGCAGTTTTCCGCTGCGCATGCGGCGTTGGGCCTGCATGGGGTAGGTTGTGAGTCCTTCGTCCGAAAATTGACGGAATAAAAGATCCGCCGATATGTGGAGGTAGCGTTTTACACCGAGTTTGAGGGTGCCTTCCAGCTTCGGCAGAGTCATCATCCCCGACACCTCCTCGTCTTTCGGCAGCAGACTGATATAGATGGCCTGCGCATCATCCGGATTGACTACTTGCTGCCGCCAGGCGACGTGATATAGCGGTCGATAGTTTCGGGAGTTGCGAAAACGTGTCCAGATGTCGTTGAGTCGTCTCTCTGCAGCCGGCAGCGGGCGATAGGGGATCGGCTTGTCGTCCCTCATCGTCGATTTTCCCCGCGTATCGAAGGGAATGACGTCCTGCCATTCTCTGATCTCATCTTCGAGGGGCCAAAGCTCGGTCGACCCTGCACCTTTGTTGAGACGCTGAAAAATCAGCACCTCGAATTCATACCAGGGGGGCTCTGCTGCCGGTTCATGCTGATCTGCCAGTAGTGGGTAGGGCAGTGTTATCAGCAGTCCAAGAAACAATGCGGGGATCAGTTTGTTCATTCCATCAGTCACTCTGTCAGGGTGTCGAGCAGATCGTGCATCTTCCCGACCCGAAAGTCGGCAGTTTCGAGATCGGCGATATAGCGTAGCTTATCACCACCCTCGAGGCGGTAGGTATGGGGTTTGCTTTGAATAAGTGCGATCAGTTTGGCGGGATCGACAGCCGGAGTCTCATCAAACAACAGGCGAGCACCCTTGGGTCCGGCCTCAATCTTGCGAATGCCCAAGGGGTGGGCCCGCAGTTTTAGTTCAGTGATTTCGAATAGATTTTTGGCTGACTGGGGCAGTAGACCGAATCTGTCTATCATCTCTACCTGAAGTTCCCTCAAATCAGCGTCGTCCGCTGCACTGGCGATACGTTTGTAGAGCACCAGGCGGCTGTGGACATCCGGTAGATAGTCTTCGGGTAGCAGGGCAGGCATATTCAGATCCACTTCGGTGCCGTGGTCCAACGGGCGATCGAGCTCCGGTTGACGTCCCGACTTAAGCGCAGCAACGGCCCGCTCCAATAATTCGGTATAGAGAGTGAAACCGATTTCGTGGATCTGTCCACTCTGCTCGTCACCCAGCAGTTCACCGGCTCCCCGAATCTCCAGGTCATGGGTTGCAAGGGTAAATCCTGCGCCAAGATCTTCAAGAGATTCAATGGCTTCTAGTCGCTTTTTAGCGTCACTTGTCATGCTTCCTGGCGGTGGTGTCACCAGATAGGCGTAGGCTCTGTGGTGTGAACGTCCCACCCGGCCGCGGATCTGGTGCAGCTGTGCCAGACCCAGTTTATCCGCCCGGTTGATGATAATGGTATTGGCGGTGGGGATATCGATGCCGCTCTCCACAATGGTGGTACAGACCAGCAGACTGAAACGCTGATGATAGAAGTCACGCATGATGCCTTCCAACTGGCGTTCCCGCATCTGTCCATGTGCCACTTGCAGGCGTATGCCCGGCAGGAGATCTTCCAGTCTCTCCGCCATGTTCTCAATCGTGCTGACCTCGTTGTGCAGAAAGTAGATCTGGCCGCCGCGCTTCAACTCACGTTGGCAGGCTTCGATAATCAATCCGTCATTCCACTGACTGACGAAGGTCTTTACAGGGTGTCGCAGGGCGGGCGGTGTGGCGATGATGGAGAGATCTCGCATGCCGGACATGGCCATGTTGAGCGTCCGCGGGATTGGGGTGGCGGTCAGGGTGAGCAGATCCACTTCACTGCGCAGCGCCTTGAGCTTCTCTTTATGTCGTACCCCGAAGCGGTGCTCTTCATCGATAATGACCAAGCCGAGATTTTTGAAATCGATACCTGCGGTGAGGAGTTTGTGGGTGCCGACCACGATATCGATCTTGCCATCGGCCAGTCCATCGATGACGCTCTGTTGTTGTTTTGCAGTACGAAAACGGGAGAGCGATTCGACCTTCACCGGCCAGTCGGCAAACCTGTCGCTGAAATTCTGGAAATGTTGCTGGGCCAGAAGCGTTGTCGGTACCAGCACAGCAACCTGCTTGTTGCCCTGTGTCGCCATGAACGCTGCACGCATCGCCACTTCGGTTTTACCGAAACCCACATCGCCACAGACCACTCGGTCCATGGGCTGGGGAGATTCCATGTCCCCTAATACGGCATCGATGGTCTGTTGTTGATCGGGTGTCTCTTCAAACTCGAATGAGGCACCGAACGCTTGATATTCGGCGTCGGGTGGTGGAAACGCGATGCCTTTACGAGCCGCTCTGCGCGCATAGATCTCAAGCAGTTCCGCCGCCACATCCCGGATCTGTTTGGCAGCCTTGCGTTTGGTCTTCTCCCATTGGTCACCGCCCAGACGATGCAGCGGGGCGTTTTCCGGTGAAGCACCGGCATATCGGCTGATCAGATGGAGTGAGGCAACTGGCACGTAGAGCTTGTCGCCTCGCGCGTACTCAAGAGTCAGGAACTCGGTGTGCAATCCGCCCACCTCAAGTGTCTGCAGTCCCTGGTAGCGCCCGACACCATGATCCTCGTGCACCACAGGGGCGCCGATATGGAGTTCCGTAAGATTACGGACTATCTGATCCGGGTCCTGGCTGACTTTACGTCTTCGCCGCTCCTGTCTGACCCGTTCGCCGTATAACTGTGTCTCTGTGATAAGAGCGATGCCGGCTGTCTCAAGCCATAGGGCCTGTTCCAGTGGCGCCACACAGAGTCCGATGGAGGATTCATTGTCGAGAAAAGCCTGCCAGTCAGAGAGGAGTGTTGGCTGGATGCCTAAATCCCGCAGAGTACTCTGAAGCATCTCTCGGCGGCCCGCACTCTCGGCGACAAACAAGAGGCGCAGCTCCTTTCCCGATATGAACTGATTTAAAGCACCCGCCGGTGTTTGGCTGCGTGCCTGGAATGCCACCGGCGGCAGCGTCTGTGTGCCAAAATTGACGGAATCGGAGTAGCCCTTGACCCGCCCAGGCGGCAGTTCATGTGTAGAGAGACGAATAGCACTTCCACTTTTCAGCCTGGCGACCAGTTCATCCGCATCCAGGTAGAGCTGTCTCGGTGGCAGTAGCGGACGCTCGATATCGTGGCGTCTTGCCTCGAACCGAGCTTCCACCTCTTCCATGAATGTCTCTGCCTGCTCATGAGTGCCCTCAAGTTGTATCAGTAACCGGTTTTCTGGGAGATAGTCGAAAAGTGTTGCGGTCTGTTCGAAAAACAGGGGCAGATAGTACTCTAGGCCACTGGGCAGTTTGCCGTCTGAGACATCCTGATAGATGAGACTTCTCTGCAGATCCCCCTCGAACTGCATTCGGTAGTTGCGTCGGAAAAGTGCAATGGCCGTCTCATCCAGGGGAAATTCCCTCGCGGGCAGCAGCTCGATCCGCTCAAGTTTTTCCGCTGAACGCTGGGTCTCCGGTTCAAAGATTCGGATGCTGTCGACCTCATCATCAAATAGATCGATACGATACGGGGTTGTGCTCCCCATGGGGTAGATGTCGATCAGCGACCCTCTAACCGCAAACTCACCGTGGCTGAGGACCTGAGAGACACACTGATAACCGCTATGTTCCAGTTGTTTTCGTGTGGACTCGATGTCCAGTAGTTGACCTTTCTCCACCATCAGACAGTTGGCATCGAGAAAGGTCTGTGGAGGGAGGCGCTGCATCAGGGTGGAGACGGGTGAAACCAACACCCCCTTATCCATCCGGGGTAGGCGGTAGAGTGTCTGCAAGCGTTGGGAGATCAATTCAGGAAGGGGAGAGAAGAGATCGTAGGGCAGTGTCTCCCAGTCGGGGAAGTTGATTACAGGTGTCCCCGTGCCGTGCAGAAAGAAGCGCAACTCCTGTTCCAATCGGGAGGCCGATTGCACATCTATAGTGACTACCAGGATCAGGCCCGGGTGGATTCTCGCTGCATTGGCGATCGCCAGTGCGCTGGCACTGCCATAGAGCTGTCCCCACTGCAGGCGTTCGCCCTCTGTTTTGGGCAGTTGCGGGTCGAAGGGAGAGCTGTTTGTGCGGGAATCGTGCATGAGTACCGGTGGCAAAATGGAAAGCGGGCGATTGTCTCATAACTCCCGCATCAGGTCAGGTCGAATGGATAACCGCCGAAGGGTAGAACTTCTCACATCCGTTCGTACCTGGTTCACACAAGGTCTTTACAAACCGTTACATCTTTCTGGGATTCATGCCATGCGTCAGTTGAGAAATCTGACTAGGATTATCTTACGTAATAAAAAAGGGGGGGGCTGAATAATGAGTCACCAGGACGGATCCTTGCTGGCAGGTCAACGTGCATTGGTAACCGGTGCAAATTCCGGTATTGGCGCTGCCGTTGCAAGAGGGTTGGCCATGTCTGGAGCCAAGGTAGTCATCAACTATGTGGTGGATGAACCCGCAGCGCAGAAACTGGTTAATGAAATCGAGAAGTCCGGTGGCGAGGCCATGGCCATTTATGCAGACGTCAGCAATGAGGTTGACGTGGAGCGTATGTTCTCGCAGATGATCGAGGCCTGGGGCAGTATCGATATCCTGGTCAACAACGCCGGGATTCAGAGAGATGCCCCCTTTCTCGATATGTCGCTGGCACAATGGAATAAGGTCATGGAGGTCAATCTCACAGGACAGTTCCTCTGCACCCGGGAAGCGGCGAGGGAATTCGCCCGGCGGGGAGTGGTGCCTGATCTCTCCTGCGCGGCGGGAAAGGTGATATGCATGTCGTCTGTACATGAGGTAATTCCCTGGGCCGGACATGTCAACTATGCGGCATCAAAGGGCGGTGTCATGATGTTCATGCAGAGTGTGGCCCAGGAGTTGGCCCATCAGAAGATTCGCGTCAACGGTATTGCACCAGGCGCCATCCGTACTCCCATCAATCGTTCTGCCTGGGAGACCCGGGAGGCTGAAGCCTCATTGCTCAAACTGATTCCCTATGAACGGATCGGCGACCCCGCGGATATCGCCAAGGCGACGGTTTGGCTCGCCTCCGACGAATCCGACTATGTCACCGGCACCACACTATTCGTTGACGGTGGCATGACCCTCTATCCCGGGTTTAGGGAGGGTGGATGAGATGTCTCATACCATCCGCTTCGGCAGAGAGATTTGCGGTAACTTGCAGCAGGCAGAGAGACGCGAGTGGTGGTTGGCTAACGGAAAGGGGGGCTATGCGGGTGGAAATGTCGCGGGCAGCCTGACTCGCCGCTATCACGGACTGCTTGTGTCGCCGTTATCCGGCGCTTTGGATCGGCATCTGATGGTGGCCAAAGCGGATGCCACGCTTAAGGTATTTGACTGCGAGTGGCCGCTCTTTACCAACCGATGGTATGGCGATGTCATCGAACCGGCAGGCTATCGTTACCTGGAAAGTTTTGAGTTGGTGGGTCGGATGCCGGTTTGGCGTTATGCGATTGGAACTGTGAATCTGGAAATACGCATCTGGATGGAGCCGGAGCAGGCGACCACCTATGTGGCCTATCTCTATACAGGTTCCGATGAGCCGGTAACATTGAGTGTCGATCTGTTGGCTAACCGGCGCGATCACCATGGCGTCATGCCGATCAGTGAGAGTACCGCCTCGGTCTTCGCTTCACCTAATGAACTAGAGGTCACCTGGCCGCAGGGCGAGCGGCTTCGATTAATGACAACAGAGGCGGAGATCGAACCCTGGCAGCACTGGTACGAGGGGTTCGAGTTGAAATGTGAGAGTGAACGCGGGCTTGCCTCATTGGATAACAATCTTTCAGTAGGGCGGCTGGTCTATACACTGGTGCCGAATCACTGGGTGGGCTTTGCCGTCAGCCTCGAACAGGAACCATCGTTCGACCTTGCTGCATCCATGGAGGGGTTTTTGAGTCGTGACAGAGAGATTATCATCGGAAAAGAGGATGATCTGTTTTCTTTGGCGCCAGAGTGGATACGCCGGCTGACGTTGAGTGCGAATGACTTCCTGATTTATAGACAGCTGCCGCCAGGTAGATCGGGCAGCTCTATCATCGCCGGTTATCCATGGTTCGGGGATTGGGGGCGGGATACGATGATCTCACTCAGCGGCTTGACACTCGCCATGGGTCATCCGGAGATTGCCCGCTCCATCCTCTTGAGCTATGCCGGTCTGGTTGAGCAGGGACAACTGCCTAACCGGTTTGTCGGGCAGGGTGAAACTCCTGAATACAACACGGTGGATGCAGCGCTCTGGTACATTGAGGCCTGGCGTGCCTACCTTGAGGTGACGGGTGACGAAGCGAGCCTCGCTACCGTCTTTCCGACCCTTTGCGGGATTATCGACTGGTATAAAAAGGGTACCCGTTACGGTATCGGCATGGATGCGACGGATCGACTCATATCGGCAGGTGAACCCGGTATGCAACTGACTTGGATGGATGCAAAGGTTGGCGATTGGGTTGTCACGCCTCGTATCGGAAAACCGGTCGAGATCAATGCCCTCTGGTACAACGCGCTATGCATCATGGGAGACTTTGCCGAATGCCTGGACAAACCGGCTGAATCTTACCGTCAAGACGCTCAAAAAGTCAGGACCAGCTTCCAAAAATTTTCAAAAGAGAACGGAAGCGGACTCAATGATGTGGTGGAGGGACCGCATGGTGACGATGTGAGTGTACGTCCCAACCAGATCTTTGCAGTCAGCCTGCACCACAGTCCACTGAGTCCAGACATTTCCCGGGAGGTTGTCGACCTTTGTGGCCGGGAGCTTCTGACCTCCTATGGCCTGAGATCCCTGGCGCGTCGCGACAAGGCATTTCGCGGCCGTTACGAAGGGGGAGTTGCTGACCGCGATGGTGCATATCACCAGGGAACGATATGGGCCTGGCTGTTGGGACACTACGCACTGGCGGAGTATCGGGTTACCGGCGATGCTGCAGCAGCGCAACGACACCTCTTGCCATTTTCGGACCATCTGACGGATGCGGGTCTTGGGCAGATCAGCGAGATTTTTGACGGAGATCCACCCCACCTGCCAAGAGGCGCACCTGCCCAGGCATGGTCACTGGCCTGCACACTGGATGCCTGGTGGCGACTGGAGCGGGCAAAGCAGGGCAAAGAGAGATAGGGGGAGTGGTTGTGAGCGGGAATGAGGAACTCAATGAGGAAAGAAAACGTTTAGAGGCGCAACATCGCGGTGAGGCTGATTGGCGACTCTGGGGACCTTATCTTTCCGAACGCGCCTGGGGCACTGTGCGTGAAGACTATAGTCCCCACGGTACTGCCTGGGAGTATTTCGATCACGACCAGGCCCGGTCACGCGCCTACCGGTGGAATGAAGATGGCCTGGCCGGCATCAGTGATGAAAAGCAAACGCTCTGCTTTGCATTGGGACTGTGGAATGGGCGGGACCCGATTCTCAAGGAGCGTGCCTTCGGTCTGACTGGTAACCAGGGTAACCGGGGAGAGGATGTCAAGGAGTACTATTTTTACACCGATGCATTGCCCAGCCACAGTTGGTTGCGTTACCTCTACAAGTATCCACAGGCTGCTTACCCTTATTCAGAATTGGTAGAAGAGAATCGCCGTCGTGACCGGCTCGATCCGCCTTTTAACCTTCAGGATACGGGAGTATTCGATCAGGGCCGATATTGGGATGTGGATGTCTGCTACGCCAAGCGTTCCCCGTCAAGAATCCAGATACGCATCAACGTAAAGAACTGCTCAGAACAAACCGCAGAGCTTCATATCATTCCACAGCTCTGGTTTCGCAATACCTGGTCGTGGGGAGATCTGGGGGAGAAACCATCCCTGCAACGAGAAGCATCCACCTCAGACGCGAGCTGGTCGGTCAAGGCGGAGCACCCTGTATTAGGCTGTTATCGACTGTATGGTGAACAGCAGGCGCAACTACTGTTCACCAATAACGAAACCAACACCAAACGGCTTTGGGATGTGTTGCCAACAACACCTTTTGTGAAGGATGCCTTCCACCGCCTGATCATAGACAGTGAGTCAGGTGCTGTCAGTCCGCAGAGCACCGGAACGAAATTTGGCGCCTGGTACCGGCTGACAGTCAAGAGCGGTGAGACACAAAAGATCGATCTGTTACTGAGTGGGGAGGCGCTTGAGCATCCATTCCGTGAGATGGAAAAGACCTTTGCCCTACGCCGGTCGGAAGCCGATATCTTCTACGACGAACTACTGCCGGAAGGAGGCGTGGAGGACCACAGAATCATGCGCCAGGCGCTCGCTGGCATGATCTGGAGCAAGCAGTTTTTCCACTTCCATGTACAGCGCTGGCTGGAGGGGGATCGGGAGCCGGTACCCCCGAGTCGAAAAAGTGCACGTAACCATCAATGGCGGCATCTTAAAGCGGCGGATGTGCTCTCGATGCCGGATGCCTGGGAATACCCCTGGTTCGCCGCCTGGGACCTGGCTTTTCACTGTGTCGCTTTGGCCCTGGTGGATGTAGACTTTGCCAAAGAACAGATTGAGGTCCTGTTAAGGGAGAATTATCTCCATCCCAATGGGCAGATCCCGGCGTACGAGTGGTCATTCGGCGATGTGAATCCGCCAGTGCATGCCTGGGGTACGCTGAAGGTCTACCGTGCAGAGCGGATTCAGCGGGGGGAGGGGGACAGGCGCTTTCTGCAGCGGGTGTTTCATAAGCTGCTGCTCAACTATGCCTGGTGGATCAACCGTAAGGATAAGCAAGGTCAGAATCTGTTTGAAGGCGGTTTCCTTGGGCTCGACAATATCTCTGTCTACGATCGCTCAAAACCATTGCTGCCGGGCCATACCCTCAAGCAGGCGGACGCCACCGGTTGGATGGCGATGTTTGCACTCAACATGACAATGATGGCCCTTGAGCTGGCGATCGAGGACAACGACTACGAAAATATCGCCATTCAGTGTTATGAGCAATTTCTCGCCATCGCCAAGGCGATCAGCGGTGGAGATGACAACGGTCCCTCCCTGTGGGATCTGGATCAGGGTTTTTTCAAGGATCTTCTAATCACACCCCAGGGCACCCACCACCGTATCGATGTCTACTCCTGGGTCGGGCTGATCCCATTGTTTGCGACGGAAGTGGTGGACAGAAGGCTGTTGGAAAACGTACCGCGTTTTCAAAACATGCTGAAGGCGCATAAAAAAGGTCTCTTCCAGGGCAGCTATGTCTGCGCCTGCCCTGATTGGGAAAATGAACAGGGCGAGCACCTGTTGGCGCTGGTGGATCACACAATGTTGCCGCGTATTCTCGATCGTCTGCTGAACCAAGATGAATTCCTTTCGCCTTATGGTATTCGCAGCCTCAGCAAGATACACGAACGCTACCAGGAGCTGGGCGACCTGCCCGGTATCGGACGAACAACCATTCGCTATCTGCCCGGTGAGTCGGAAAGCGGCTTGTTTGGCGGCAACTCAAACTGGCGGGGACCTGTCTGGATGCCTACCAACTATGCGTTGGTACAGGCATTGGAAAAATTTCACCGGTTCCTGGGAGATGGGTTTCAATATGAAGTTGGATTTATGCCTGGTCGGACACTGAATCTGCAGGATATCGCCACCCTGATTGCTGATCGCCTGGTCAATCTATACCGAAGGGACGAGGATGGTAAGGTCCCGGCGCTCAGATGTGACAGCCCGTTTCAGACCGATGAAGCCTGGAGTGAACTCAACCTGTTCTATGAGTACTTCCATGCAGAGACTGGACAGGGATTGGGGGCAGCCCATCAGACAGGCTGGACCGGTCTGCTCGCAAATCTGGTAATGCGTCGCTATCGCAAGGATATCCCTGTTTTTCTCGGGCACGAGGATGAATCATTAGGTTTGTAGTGATCATCAGTATGATGAAATAGCCTATAGATACAAGCCATTCAACTTAACATTACACTTCTGTCATCTGTAGAAATGTTACGTGATCCCTTGTCAGTATAGGTGGGAGAACTTCCTTTAAAATTTCATTTATTTCATGAAATCTGCTTGGAAGCGACTGGCGTTAATAGTGGTAGAGTTGCCGGTTACTTTTCAACAGTGAAATTAAAAGGAGTGATTGATGAGACAAGATAGCGCCATCCCGAATGCCCTGGCCCGGTCAGCGAGCCAGGGGGTAAGCGTTCTTGATTCGATCTGATGAGTGCAGGACCTAAGAGGCCGATCTGGTCACACGCATGATGCATTTCTCAGCACCGTCATGCATGCATTGGGTTTCATTGATATCAAACCGTTCATTAAATTTCTCACCAAGACCACGAATGATGCCTCTGACCACCGGGCAGAGTTTCCGGTGTGACTGGTAGTGGACTACGATGACATTCTCTGATTCCCGCTGAGATGATAGCCGAGGCGGTTTCCGGTTCGGGTTATGTTTGTGAATTACATCGTGAATATTCGCGCCTGCGGTCTCAATGACGTCAAAGGTCTTCATATCCTTGTTCTTGACATACATATGGTAGAAAGAGAGTAGTTTGGGTCCTGCATAGGAACCAAAATCCTCAAGCACGTCGGGAATGGGAGTTTTCAACGCTTTTGAAGCTGTCTCCACCAGGCCGACGATCTCCTCATCGGGGTAGTCCTGAACCGGGAAATAGAGTTTGTACTTGTATCCCTGAGCCTCTATCAGTGCTTGCCAGGTCGCTTCACCGCCATGGCGTTCAATGACATATTCCCGTAGAAAGTGGATGATTACTCCGTACATAATTTTTCCTTTAGTAAAAAATGAATCCTAATACTGCTCTTATGATTGTCTGTAGATGATCAGGATTACGGCACAATTTGCCTGTGTCAGGCAGTGTCATCAATAGAATATTTCACATAAGTGAAATAGGATTCAAGTTTTGTTGCGGAAAGAGAGGGTCAATCTGCGGAATTCCTGTTCATTCACACACATAACGGTTCACTGATTTTAGCTATTTGACAGATTTGGTTGAATGCTCTAACAGACCATGTTGATGATTGATTGGGGTATACTTGGGTTTCTGATGATATCCATGTTAAGAAGTTCTTCTCATTCAATTTAGTCTGTATTTTCAATGAGAGTGACCTGACTCCTAAAGCCGTCTACCTCAACCATGTCACCAGTCTTAAGTTGATGAAATATATCGGGCGGGTTGATCACCGCCGGTTTCAAGAACCAGGGCTCCTGCTTTTGCATAGAGGAGAGTCCATGAAGCGGCTTTGGAGGGCACTATCAGTACCTCGCCCGGCTTGAGTGCGACTCCCTCCTCAGGCGAGTACAGGATCCTCTCAAGCCCTTTGGCTTTTCCGGTTCAAACTGCCACACCCTGGAAATGGTCGCCCTTGCTAACATGGGTTTCAGGCTGTGCTTTTTAAGTGCGGATTGATTTTCACAATGTCGCAGGATTACTTCTTCAACCGTCATGGATCTCTGCTTTTCCAGTCGGTAGCATCGATCAGATATACGAGTGGCCAGACACAGGGGATCAATCACACTTTCAATCACATCACCGATCTCTGCGATAGTGAGATTCAGGATATCATCGGCCTGCTTGAGAATTTTGCGTTTTGTCCAGGCGCTTCCCATGACTAATGAGATTCGTCGTTGCGGTTCCATCAGAGAGACCAGAGCGCTACGGGCTGCCTCCCGATGGTTGTTATCCCGTGTGGCCGCTTTTTTCAGGTTGCGAATAATTGGGGCGGTCCATCTCGGCAGATGCTGCAGGATTCGGTAGTATTGATTTGTGTTTCCAGGTCTCAAATAAAATTGAAGTGTGACAATGTCATGCGGCACCAGGGAGAATATTACTGGTGGGACAGATAACTATCCTAGATCTTCAAGCACGATCCACTCGATGCGTCCGCTTCGTTTTGATATGGCCAGTTCCGGGTCGTCCGTTTCCGCGCTTGTGATGAAGAGGGTTTTATTGTCCGGTCCACCTAACATGCAGGCATAGGGATCGCCCCATGGCGTCAGGCTTCTTAGAATCTCTCCGCCTTCCCGAACCTGTAGAAGACGTGAGAGATTGGGGGCGGCAATCCAGAGATCGCCCTTCGGGTCGAGCGAGATCCCGTCGGGGTAGGCATCACCCAGTTCGGCCCAGATTCGCCGGTGGTTCAGACTACCGTCAGCACCGATATCAAATGCTGTGATCCGGGAAGCGAAAGTCTCTGCCACCAGGAGGGTATCGCCATCCTGCGTCAGAGCGCAGCCGTTGGGAAAGATCAACCCATTCGCCACCAGCCTGGGCGTGCCGTTATTCTCAACCATGATGAGTTCAGCAGATCTCTGAGCCTCACCTCCATGCAGGTCAAAGCCGAAATCACCCACATAAGCGCGTCCTTTTGAGTCCACCAGCATATCGTTGCAGTGGAATGCGGCGAGAGTGGAGAGGTCGGCATAAGGTTTCAGAGCGGAGCCTTCCAACGTAAGAAGTTGCCGCCTGGTCATTGAAACCACCAGTAGACGACCGTCCGGCAACCAACCCAGCCCTCCGGGCAGATCATCCAGGGTCGCCACGATATCAGATTCACCTTCCTGATTGACCCTGACGATTCGTCTGGCGTGCTGATCGGTAAACCATAGCCAGCCGTCACGCCATCGTGGGGCCTCGGGAAACATCAAATTGTCGACCAGGACCCGAGTCTCATGAGATGCAGGAGTAAGGCGTAACGAATCCCTTATGGAAGCAACCATTGCTGCCGGGGGCTGGTCGATCATGATGGTGACTGCATCATCAGGTCTCTCCAGGACATCGAACTGACTCCGTAGTAGCTCTTGTTGCATGAAGTGGTCCTTACGTCTTTCCAATCTCTGCAGGATCAGGCCGTAGCTTCCGTGGAGATAGACGATGTGAACCTGTGCCGGATCGCGTACCAGCTGTTCACGATATTGGCGTTTCAGGGCAGAGCAGGAGACGATGGCATCACGCCGATTAGCGATTTGTCTGTCTATGATCGAGGAGAGTTGATCCAACCAGGGTTGACGGTCAACATCGTTGAGAGGGATAGCGGCGGTCATCTTGGCTCTGTTCTTCGCTGGATGGTGATCATCCCCCTCAATAAAGCGCCAGCCCAACTCAGTGGCCAGTTGCCTGCCGATAGTTGTCTTACCGGATCCGGAGACCCCCATGAGGATGATGATCACAGTCAGTTATCTCAGTCTCGCATCGCAGCTAAATACTTTAGGCGTTGTTCCCCAGGTCAATTGTTGTCGTTCCGGCGAAGGCCGGAAGCCGGCAGGAGGATCGTTATGTTGTGGTTCTAGATCCCGGTTTTCCCCTATGTCAGTTGTATGCATTGATAACAAGCTAATAATTGATTGTCATTAACCATCTTAGTCAAAGCACAATGATGCCACACAAAATAAAACGATAAAGATAATCCAACAGTACTCCGTCAGATCTGTATCAGTACTTTCTTAGCGAAATCGCCAGGGTTCATACTCAATGCAAACTGGCTCAATAGGCCTATAAGGTTTTCTGTGATCTTGCTTTCATCCGGTTGGCTGTTTAGGGTGGTGAAGCGGCGACTGCTGTCGAGCACTTTTAACGCACTTCATTGGCTGGAGGTATTTTATGGAGTACGGACCCCGCGAGATCACCACCCCCTTTCGTCCCATCCCTCTGGATGTACCCGATGGGATGAAACCCAATGAGTTTTTCAACAGCACAGAAAACCTCAATGATTTGGTTCACAATAACGGACTGTTGATGAACCCGGAGAATCTTCTCCTCTATCGCAAGGCCCTGGGTCACAGCAACGAGTTCGACACCTCCATCATCTACAACACCTCTCAGGTGATACTCAATCCGCTAGGTAGACCGGTGCGGAGAACTCAGGTGCCTGAGGACGTGCGACACGTGTGGAACCGTATGAATCAGATCATCATCGGTTTCATGTCGGATACCTATCCCGACCCAGCGGAGCACTTGCTGTTGGCGGGGGAGGCGAGCCTGGACGCTACCTGGCCCCTGACCTCGCCGGGTGTGCCGAGTATCCGCATGCTGCATAACCACTTCATGGTATTTCCCATGCAGCAATTGCGTGATGCGAAATTGGCCGACACCAATAACCCGAACCTCACGGATGGGGGACAACACAGCCTCTTTCAGTCCTATATGCGTGACGTTTACCGGGATTTCTTCGATCGGGCCCTCAATCTCAAGGTGTTGAAACCGATCAGTTCGGATGAATCGAATATCAAGCTGACCGGCTATCCGAAGGGCCTGCCATGCTGGGAGATACTGGGTGGTGTGGATGCACTGAAAGATATCCATTTCTGGCACGAGTATGACGCTATTCTCGAAGGCTTTATCGATTTCTACCGTACTTTCTTCAGCCAGGTTTCCACACGCAATGCTCCAATGCCGAAAGATGTCTACTATCCGGAGCAAGTCGAGAGTGTCCTGTTGTTCAATAACGATTTTCTTGCCACGGCGAAAAGGGTCAGAGATCAGTGTATTGTCGATGCCAAGTACGCCAACTCCATCCGCTGGCAGCCGGCATTTAAGCAGCTTATCTATCGTAACGAAGACGGTAAGCTGATCGTTACCATCAGTCAGAATTCCATCGGTAATGCCATCACGGAGCTGCTGGGAGTGGTGGTCAAGCGAGTACCGGACGCGGAGGCATATGGAGCTGCTGAACCGGCATTACTCGAGAAACTGCTCGAAGTCAGGCGTCGTCTCATTGAAGCTGATTTGGGCGATGGGATCGCAACCGACTATTGGCAGGCGAATTGATGAATTTCGATTAAAGGTAGTGTGAATTCATGATGAATTTGATGTGTCCGCGCTGTCAGCTTAAATGCCCTTAACCATAGGCTTGCTCAAGCTGTTTATACCTGGTTGCGTCCAGCTTGTTTTGCGGTATACATCGCCATATCCGCCGTTTTAACTAATACTCCCCAGTCACAGGCATGGCCGGGGAAGGTGGCAACGCCAATACTGACGGTTAATTGTAGATCCCTGTTCTCCTCAGTCTGAATGAAAAGTTCGGCAACCCGGCGGCAATGACGCTCATCCAAAACTTCGGTCCGGGTAAGAGTGGTATCCGGCAGGTTGCGGTATTTCTTCAAACGGATTCGAGTGTAATAAACCTTACGCCCGTCTGATCATATCGGCCGTTTCGTCAGCTGCGTCAATCCAAACAGCAACATCGCCGCCACTACAACCGAAGGGCCGGCTGGTGTGTCCCAGTGCCAGGAACCTGCCAGACCTAATCCCACGGCGAGCGCACCGACTGCGGCAGCTATCACCGCCATCTGCTCCGGCGTGCGGCTGAAGCGCCTTGCGGCCGCCGCAGGAATAATCATCATCGAGGTGATCAGTAGCACACCGACGATTTTCATGGAGACAGCAATCACCAGAGCGATGAGCAGCATGAAGATCAGCCTCATCCGGCCTACAGGTACGCCTTCGACCTGGGCCAGCTCTTCGTGAACAGTCAGCGAGAGCAGGGGACCCCAGATCATGATCAAGACCAGCAGCACCAGCAGGCCACCACCCCAGACCCAAAGCAGATCGGTGATCGTCACCGCCAGGATGTCGCCGAAGAGATAACCCATCAGATCGACTCTGACCGAGCTTTGAAATGCCATCACCACCAGGCCCAGTGACAGCGCGCCGTGCGCCAGAATACCGAGTTGTGTGTCCTGCGACAGCTGTCGGTTGCTGCTCATGCCCACCAGTAGCAGTGCCAGTAAAATTCCCAGCATGATCACGGAGAGATTGAGGTTGATGCCCAGTAGAAAGCCCAAGGCGATCCCGAGCAGCGCGGAGTGGGCCAGGGTGTCACCGAAATAGGCCATACGCCGCCATACTACGAACACACCCAATGGACCTGTCACCAAGGCGACCCCCAAACCGGCGATCAGGGCACGAAGTAGAAAGTCATCCATGTGAGTGCTCTTCACCTACAGGCTTGATATCGCCGTGGATATCATGCGTGTGATCGTGGTGATGGGTATAGACCGCCAGCTTGGAACTGGCCGGCGAACCGAACAGCTCCAGATAGGCGGGGTGTTGGCTGACACTCTCCGGATGGCCCGAGCAGCAGACGTGCTGGTTCAGGCAGAGCACCTGATCCGTGGTAGCCATGACCAGATGCAGATCGTGGGAGATCATCAGGACACCGCACCCGAAACGCTCACGGATTTGAGTGATCAGCGCGTATAGGGCGGCCTGGCCGGTAACGTCCACCCCTTGAACCGGTTCATCAAGCACCAGCAGGTCGGGACGCCTCATCAGTGCACGGGCCAGCAGAACCCGCTGGCGCTCGCCGCCGGAGAGCCGCTGCATAGGGTGCTGGAGCAGCTGTGAAATTGCCAGTTCAGCAATAATCTCGTCGAACGCATTGTCCTGTATGACGGCACCTAGGCATAAGAAGCGTTTGACAGTCAGAGGCATATTTTCCGACAGGGCCAGCTGCTGCGGCATGTAGCCGATACGAAGTCCGGGCTTCAAGCTCACCTCACCCTCATCGGCCTTGAGCAGGCCGAGGATGATGCGGACCAGGGTGGTCTTACCGGCGCCGTTGGGGCCGATCAGGGTGACGATCTCACCCGGTCTGACATTGAGACTGACGTTTTCAAGAAGCTGCCGTCCCTGCAGTTGGATACTGATCTCCCTAGCCTCAACCAGTGGCATCTCGACGCTATTCATGGGGATCCCGTGTTTGGCAGTGGGCACAGATACCGCAGATTTCGATGGATCGCTTTTCTATGGTAAAGCCCATCTGGCCGGCATGACGGGTGATGGCGGAGTCGATTTTTGTGTCGTCCAATTCGGCGGCCTGGCCACAGGTGCTGCAGATGAAGAACTGGGCGGCATGATCGAGTCCGGGGTGATCGCAACCGACAAAGGCGTTGAGTGAATTGATGCGGTGAATAAGTCCGTTATCGAGTAAAAAATCGAGTGAGCGGTAAACTGTGGGCGGTGCAGCCTTGCGTCCCTCCTGTGTCAGTTGTTGCAATAGGTCGTAAGCGCCTACCGGTTGGTGGTTGGCCCAGATCAGTTCGAGTACCCTGTGACGTAATTTTGTCAGGCGGACTCCTTGCGCCCGACAATAGGACTCCGCCTCTCGCAGGGCTCTATCCATACAGGTCCTGTGATCGTGATCGGCAGTGGGAAATTGGTGTTGATGCTTGGCGCGAGTCACGAATCGTTATCCTTTGAGAGACAGTCGAGTATATTGCCTGAGAGGCCCTTCATCAGTGAGAAATAGCTGTCAGGGCCGACTGGGAGGTCTTTCCCCAAAGGATCCAGTTGGCCGATGGCCAAAGGTGTGTCCTCTACCAGGGTATGGGCCAGTTTCGGTTCAAATTGGGGTTCGGTAAACAGGCAACGGGCCCCTGTGCTTTGGATCGTTTCACGCAAGCGTCGTATATGCCGGGCACCGGATAGCTGTTCGGGGTCGATACTGACTGTACCCACCGCATCCAAACCATAGTGCGCCTCGAAATATTGATAGGCATCGTGGAATACGATGTATGGGATACTTTTCACAGGCGCAAGATCTGTTTGGATTTGATGGTCGAGCTTTTGTAGCCGAAGCAGAACTGCCTGACTGTTTGCCATGTATTGCTCACGATTCGATGCATCCAGTTTCACCAGCTTTTGTGTCAGATGACGGACGATCTGTGCGGAATTGTCGGGTGAAAGCCAGATGTGGTTGTCCATCTGCTTGGTTTTATCCGCTAAGTCTGCGTTTGCATCGTGCATGTGCGGATCGTGTCCATGGGAGTGCCAGGC
>JAHXIO010000004.1 GCA_025655595.1 Candidatus Thiodiazotropha sp. (ex Monitilora ramsayi) | reverse complement strand
ATTAACGCGTACTTCACTCTTGGTGGTTCGCGAAGTACGCAGCTGCCTTTTTTACGAATTCGAGCTCCTTTTCCAGTGCTGCTTTTTCACGCTTGAGCTTTCGAATTTCTTCACTTTCCTTCTTTGAATAATCAACACCACCCATTGTGTTGAACTGCTTGTCTGAGAGCCGATTAAATTGGCGGCGCCAATTGTAGATTTGGCCGGGATGGATACCAAGCTCCCTCGCTACCGAGGCAGCTGTGTTTCCATCTTTATCCGCTCGCTTAACCGCTTCTCGACGAAACTCTTCGGTGTAAGCTTGTGTCTTCTTACGTGCCATCTTAAGCACCTCCATATAGATAAATCTAACTATACAGGGTGTCTACTGTTCATGGGTAACCCGGGAACATAACGCTGCCTTCAGCGGAGCAGGCGCGTTAGCGACTGCGTCCGGTGGAAGGCCTTGTTATGACTTTTTTTCAATTTTAATTGGGATATAGAACCCATTAAGGTTCTCCTTTGTATAAGTCACATTAGGACTAAATTTGGCAAAACCATCTCCTTTAAAATAAAGGCTAATATCCATATGTCCCTGATCTAAGTATCGCCTTGCAACCGATGTTGGCAACAACTTTACTGTAGCTTTTAGACTAGAATTCGCAGGAATAAGCACGCCATTGTTCTTGTGCTCTGCCTCTGAATGTGTGATCTCGAATGTATATACCTCGTGATACGCTCCGGCTCCAGGATGCCAATAAAAGACTTCACCTCGTTTATATAGAACAACATCTTCCTTTCGTTCGTTGCTTACTTCAACGACGAGGATTACATCCTCTATGACTTGCGTTGAATGGTTAAGCATCTGTGAAATGCCATACCCTTTTTCTATCAAATACATCGAAAATCCAAGGATGCCAACCAATGTCCCGATAGCAGTAAGCCTTGATGGTAATGTCCAGCTTTTCCATTGCTGCTTACTCGGTATCAATGTTGTTTTCCCTCTGGTTATTCTTTTAGTCATAACGCCAAATTAACAGGGCGACTAAGGAGCACTAGTGACGAAAGCGCTCCTTGTTGAATTAATTGTTATGTGCATTAAGGACAATGCATACCTCTTTTCATTTTGTACGAGACTAAGTTCTCATTTTTATCAAAATACGCCTCTAGCTGTACCTCCAGCCTGCCACAGTTCCAAGTAGGCTTGCCATCAACAAAGGAACCTAAAACAATGCTATGACCTAGACAATTCTCATTACTCGAAATCTCAACACAATTGAATTCATTAATAATCGGCTCCTGGACTACGTTCTGTAAAACCTCATAGAACTGTTCCTTTCTCATTCCAGCTGTTAATAAATCTTCCAATTGATGTCTTGCGTCTGGATTCTTGTTCTCTTCAAATACTGGGCATCCAGACAATAGTATGGTTGACACTAAGCAGAATGCAGCTCTTTTATTACACATAACGATTTGGGTAAGGGGCGCGTAGCGTCCCAGTGAGCGATAGCGAACGAACTTGACCAACTGGTTAGGGGTAAATAGCTTGTTCAGAGTACGGACCAAACCAACGCCCCTTTGGTTGCTTACGAACCCCCCCAGCCTTTGATAGGCTTTCGAACAGATGAAACTCACAGTGTACACTACCGACGATTGCCAGCTTAGAACACCCGTTAGTTTTACATTTCTCCTTTTTATATTGAAACTCCTGACTTAGATATTCATTTCGATCACTTATATAACCAACAATGGTATCAGGGCATACAAATGGATCTTCTTTCCATGCTTTTTGAGTAGTGCTTGGAATACGGAATAGATACCACCCATCATCAATGATAGTTGACAAACAACCTTGCCATAGTTGCCCGCAGATTTCGCATTTATACAGCCGATAATGCTCCCAGCCTGGTTCTACTACCTTTTGTGCAATCTGTTTTAAATGTCTACGCATGTCCTTGAATTCCAGCATGCGCTTCTCAATAGACTCAATATTTAACAGTAAATCACCATAGGCTTGACAGTGGCACTGAGCCTGAGGATTCGCCTTGCTGTCCATATGACTTTTCATACCCCTAACGCTGCCGTAATGGGAGCGCGCTTTTTGCGCGTCCCATTGACGGCCTGGTTATGTGCTTACCCTCTAAGAATTACAACGGACGAACATTGTTTGCACATGGGCCTTTTTGGCCTTGACCAACTTCAAATTCAACGGCCTGACCATCATTCAGTGTTGCATACCCACCACCCACTTGAATTTCCGAATGATGAACAAAGAGATCTTTACTGCCATCTTCTGGGGTAATGAACCCGAAGCCTTTATCTGCACTAAACCACTTAACTGTACCTTTACTCATATTGTGTTCTTCATGTTGTGGTGAATAATAAAATCCTATTTCCGATATCACCATTACGAAAATAGTTCTTGAAATTTGTTTTTCACATAACGTTTTAGAGCAGCCGAGCGCGCTTTTTGCGCGTCGGCTGGCTTGGCTTGTTATGTGTTAATTTACCAAGATAATAAATACATCCACCACTTTATCGCCGCGAATAATCGCGTAACCAGCCCTTCCATATAATGCTGCCCAGTGCTCAGGTGGTGAACTGAAATGAACTACTTCATCATTTTCTCTCACCATACTTTTAAACTTCTCCCAATCTTCTTGTCGGCAGCCAAATGGTAGCTTTGGGCACGACGTATTAGATTTCTTAACTATTTCATAGTGCTCGTTCTCTATATCCTCAATTTCTTCAGGCCCAGATAGTATGTATTCTTTAGCCTTAAATTCGGACAAACTAATTGAATAATTCTCTTGTTCAGGTTCCACTGGAACGCCAGAACACCCTGCGGTTAGCAGCGTTATCATACCTAGTGTCGTTAATACGTTTTTACACATAACGGCTGGGATCAGAGGGGCGAGCGACAGCGAGCATCCGCTGTAGCCCTTGGTTATGCGCAACAGCCTTCAACTTTGCGCCTGCACTATAAGAAACCACGGTAGGATGGTAATTCCTGACAGGAACCATAATGTAAGGAATAATGAACCATACCATGACATAAAACCAACAAACTTTCGCTTAACTCCTTCATGCGATGCTATTTTTCTAGGTTCTAGCCTCCCTTCTGGACCGTACCAATAAACAGCTAAAAGTATTCCCCATGCCAGAATTAGTATTAGTAAAGCGATTCCAAATGGCACTTGAAATGGAATTATTGTATTTATTTTCTCAGAAAAGACAGTTGTACCTGTAACGACAAACAAAGAAACGAATGTAACAAGCCACAGAATGAACTTTTTAGAATTATATTTGTTACCTAAAGAAGAATAGAACTTAGGGCTCATCTACGTTTCCCTTTTCGCATAACAGGTGATTATCTTGCGCGCACTGATATTGGAATATATAGCGCGCACTGATATTGCGATATCTTGCAAAAAGTTCTCACTTCTCTCACAACTATCTGTTGTTGGAACACTGAGATGTTAGTCACTCAAAGTTCTCCATACTTCTGATTTTCTGCAGATTTTTCTTTGCGACTTAAAAAGATGCCAGATCGATTGACGGTTGTCTGTAGGTATTTTCCTACATGAGTTGTATTTGTCACTCTATTTCCTATCGACTGACGGCATAACAGGAATGATTCTCATCGTATAAACTTTTATGAAGCCAAGAAGATCGTTTAAGGACGTTCTTTAACAGCCATAGACTCATTTTTTATCGCTGACGAAGAAAATTGACTCTGTGGATACTTACAGGAAGTCATGACTGATTGAATTTTAGTCAGTGGTGACTAATTTTTAGCCATCGGAGGGTTTCTCAGACTCAACGTTGACTCTTTTTTTGTCATGCCCAGGTTTTTTGTGTCAGCGTTGGGTTGTTTTGAGTCGTTGTTGACTCTTTTTTAGTCAATGGCGAGTTGTTTCAAGTCATGCTTGATTCTCTTCATAGTCAACGCCAAGTCGTTTCGAATCATCATCGAGTCATATTGAATCAGCGGCGAGATATTTCAACTCATCATTGACTCTTTTTTAATCAATATCGGATCATTCAACATCACCGCCGACTCTTTTTCAGTCATTAACGGGATGTTTCAACTCATAAGCGATCAATTGAGCAGCAGCGGCGGCCGTAAATTGTGCTCTGCCAATTCGTCGCACAACAGCTTCAGATCGATACTATTTTGCCGTCCGCCAGCGCGACCACATAGCCCTGATCATTGACGGTAAAATAGCCGCGGCCCCAGCTCTCCACCTGGTAGAGGCTTGCCGATTGAGCAACACCCCAATCGGTCACTCATCGTCTACGCCGATTTGAGATCCGTTGGCGGCACCCTTGTGGAAGCCCCGTGCCTTGCCCCAGAAGGAGAGGCACTTCTGTACGAGTTTGGCACCCATCATGTCGCTGACACGACTCGGCTCCGGTACCAGCTCCAGGATATCCACGCCACAGATATCGATATCCTCATTACCCATCAGGGTCTCGATGATCTCGACCCCCTGGTGCCAACTGAGTCCGCCAGGCTGGGGGGTTCCCACACCCGCGATCAACGCAGGATCGAAACCGTCCATATCGATGGTCAGCCAGACAGGGCCCTGCAGCGACGCCAGTTGTTGAATCATGCGCTCCCAGATCGCCGGCCGCTGCAGAGTGCGATCGAAATAGGTGGTGATGGCCTTATCCTGGGCGATCAACTCCGCCTCATTGGCGTGCAAGGAACGGATACCGATCTGTATCAGCTCATACTCCCGTTGTCTGATACGGTTCATCGGGCAGGCGTGATTATAGATTGAACCATGGTAGGCGGGACGAAGGTCCGCGTGGGCATCGATCTGCACCACGGTGCCGCCCTGCGGCATACGGGCAAAGACCATCTCCGGGGTCACCGAGTGTTCACCGCCCAGGGCGATCAGAAGATTGTCACCGGGTAGCTTTTTCACATGCTCGTGGAGGTGATCGTGAAAGGCCTGTTCGGAGAGAAAATCCACGTCCACCGAAGGCAGCACCGCCAGCTTGAGATACTCGGTCGGGCACCACCCCGCATCCTCTTCGTAGAACTCCAACTGGTCACTGGCCGCGAGTATCGCAGCGGGCCCCTGTCGGGTGCCCGGTTTGTAGGTGACGGTCCGTTCATAGGGTACCGGCAGGATCAGCGCATCGGCGGATTCAACCGGGGCGTTGGGCAGGGAGAGAAAAGATTGGGATTGGCTCATGCGGCGAAGTTTGGCACTTTTTCAGCCATTGTCCAAAGAAATCAACAATTATGGATAACGACTGACAGCACGCTGTTATTGAAAAGATCGAAGTGTGAGGTAAGGATTTTATCCCTACTGGCAGACTCGGCTGAAACTGTCACTTCTGCCTTTAGCAGGTAACCGCTGGTGAAGGTCGTTAGTTGTTACCCAGCATCTGCTTCATACCTTTTCTGAAGGTAACGAAAAGACACCTGAATCGACCAGTGCCTGCGTGGCCTGCGGCTTGTGCAGTACAAAACCCTGGCCGTAATCGATACCGATGGCCTTGAGTCTCGCGACGATATCTTCACTCTCGACATATTCGGCCACAGTCTCCAATCCCATCACATGGCCGAGCTGATTGATCATATCCACCATGGTGTCGTCCACCGGATCCGACAGCATGTCTTTGACGAAGCTGCCGTCGATCTTCAGATAGTCGACCGGCAGGTTTTTCAGGTAGGTGAACGAGCTGACCCCCGAACCGAAATCATCGAGTGCGAAGCGGAATCCCTTGGCTTTCAGATCGTGTATCAGACGATAGGCCCGGGTCAGATTCGATATGGCTGCGGTCTCGGTGATCTCAAAACAGATCTGTCCCGGATCGATATCATTGGCCCGCAGCTGTTCAAGAATATAGTCACTGGTGCTCTCCTCGTTGATGGAGGCGCCGGAAAGATTGATCGATACCTCAAGCGCATTGGCTTTCGACTGCGGGGAGAGGTCGCTGCAGACAGAAAAGGTCTGATGAATGACCCAGCGATCCAGCGACGGCATCAGATTGTAACGTTCCGCTGCGGGTATAAATGTCCCCGGTAGAATCAAATGGCCATGCTCGTCGCGCATCCGCAACAACACTTCATACCATGTCGTGCTGTCCGCATCGTGCAGTGACTCGATGGCCTGCCAATAGAGCACAAATCGCGTTGACTCCATGGCCTCGGTGATTTTCGACACCCAGAGCATCTCGCTGTGACGCCGCATCAGATCATCGTCGGTCAGTTCGAAGACGTGAACGCGGTTTCGGCCATCGTCTTTCGCTGCATAGCAGGCCATGTCCGCCTGACTGAGGACCTGGGAGATTTCACTGGCGTGATCGTTGATCTCTGCGATACCGATACTTGCTCCCACTTCGAATACCCGCTCCTGCCAAACGAACCGATGCTCCCTGATTCTCTCCCGCAGCAGATTGGCCACGAGCAGGGCGTGTTCCCTGTCGCAATTGGAGAGCAAAACCCCAAACTCATCGCCGCCGAGCCGCGCCAGAGTGTCGCTCTCACGCACCAGTTCTCTCATCAGCACCGCAAGCTGTTTCAGGAGCTCATCTCCGGCCACATGACCGCAGGTGTCGTTGACGATCTTGAATTGGTCGAGATCGATATAGAGCAGTACATGCTGAACCCGATCTTCCTGAGCCTGTTCGAGCGCCTGGCGCAGACGCCGCTCGAATTCAGCACGATTGATCAGACCGGTCATGCTGTCATGGGTCGCCTGCCAGGAGAGCTTATGCGCCAGCTCCCGGGCGCGGGAGACGTCGTGGAAGACGATCACCACACCGATGACGGTGCCATCCTGCTGGCGGATAGGCGCCGCCGAGTCCTCGATGGCGATCTCCCGGCCGTCACGGGAGATGAGCAGACTGTGATGGGCCAGAGAGACCACTTCACTACGGGAGAGGCAGGCATCGGCAGGGTTGGTCACGGGCGTCCTGCTGATCTCGTCGATCACATGAAACGCCTTTTCCAGCGACTCGCCTACCACCTCTTCACCACGGTAGCCGGTCAACTCCTCCGCCACCGGATTCATATAGGTGATGATGCCGTCCCTGTCGGTGGTAATGACCGCATCACCGATCGACTGCAGGGTGACCAGCGCTCGCTCCTTCTCTTCGAACAGGGCCTTCTCGTAGACCTTTCTCTCCTGGATATCCCTGGCCACGGTGATGATGACCGGATCGCTTCCCGCCTGTTCCAAGGCATCTATATGGATCTCGACGGGAAAGGCGGAACCGTCTTTTCTCCGATGGTGCGAACCGAGGATCTGCGTCTGCCCTTCCCGAATCGTCCGTTTGAAGAGATCCTGCAGGCGCTCCCCGCTCACATCGACCTTGAGATCCTGCGCGTGCAGCCGGGAGAGCTCCTCCGCAGTGTAACCCAAGCCTTCTGATGCCTGCCGATTGAAATCGATAAACCCCATCGTCTCCGGATCGATCAGGTAGATGGCATCCTGGGTGCTGTCCATGGCGCGACGGAATCTCTCGTTGGCGTACCTGGCGGCGTCCCGATCCGCGATCAGATCCCGGGTATAGACCTCATTGCGCTCACACAACACGATCGTCTTGGCCAGGTTCGCCAATACCGGTTTGAATATTTCAGTCAGCGGTGCCTCCGAACGCTGTGTCACCGGCGTCAACAGCAACACAACCCCATAGCCGGGTACGGGTAGTATTAGGGCACTCCTGTAGAAGTCCTGCTTGAGAGGCAGATTCAGTAGACGATCCACAGTGATTTCAGCAGCCTCTTCCGACGCCATCCATTCCGGAACCGAGAGACTTTCACCAACAGATGAAATCAGTCGATGATCACCGACACACACCTGCAACAGCGCCTGGCGATACCCCGCTTCGATCGACGCTCCCGCTTTCCATTGCAATGCGAGACCACATGGATAACCGGTGTGGAAGACCAACCGCTGGAGTACTTTCGTCAGCAGGGTCTCCACACGATCCGCACCACCAATGACCAATGCAAGGTCATAAAGTATCGAGAGGATGCGCTCCTGCTTCATGATCATATATTCATGCAGACCAGTGTGGCATTGTGGAACAGTGGATAGCCGCCCCGTTGGGAACTGCCGATCTCCCCCAGGGATAGGGCTCCGAATACCTGGTCATTGGATATGGCTCGTTGCAGCTCACACAGTTCGTCTGCGGCAGCCCCCTCTCCAAGATGCAGGCGTCTGCCAGCACAATAGAATATCAGCATGGAACTGGTGGTATCGGGTAGGCGCCCGGCCAGGAGTCGTGAGGATTTCAATGACTCCCGCTGCGGCGCTTCAAGCAATGTCAGTACCGCATGTTCCGGGACCTCGCCAACACAAAAAAGAGAGCCGTCCTCCTCCAGCGCAACAGGTATCCTGACCAGAACCTCATCATCCGCCCTGAGAATGCCAAATGGAAAGTGCACGGCATAGTCATAGAAATTATCGCGATTCACCTCGATGCCATACAGTTGCTCGATCTTTTCCCGATAGACCTCGAAGGCGGGTTTCCAATCGATGCTGACGATGCGATTGCCTTCGGTGGAGGTGGCCGCCACAAGCTGATCGGGGGCATGATAACTGTGTTCGAGAACGGCGCCTTGATGTGGTTTCAGCAGGATCGCAAGTAGGCCGTTCTGGATAAACCGCCGGTTATCGAAGAGACAGGGTATCGGCTGGAAGGTTTCACTGCCCGCATTGGCCCCGGCATAGTGAACGGATTGGGCAAGCTGAAGATAGAATAGCTCCAGATAGGAACCGATCTTTGGCACCAGGGCGTCGAACAACAGAAACAACGTGGTGGGTTCTTCACCGTCGACCCTATCCCCTATTTCACCGGCCAGGGTCCGGATCGTTTGCTCCATCTCCTCCGCCGCGCCGGAAAACTCAACGATGTCGTGGAAATCGCACATCGGATTCAGGCAGATGAGGAGAAAACCCTGACGATAAAATCGTCCCCAATAGTGGATTTCAGGGAAAACCGCACCGATCAAAGGGACGTCCAACGCGTTTAAGTGGGACTGGAGTGTGGGAACCTCTGCACGACTCCCCTCCGCAACCAGTGCGAGTACACCCGATTGGGGATAGTCATGCTGCCAATGGCGAATCTGATCCGCTATCACCACATAATCGGGAGCAGATATCAGTTTGATAAGGATCATGGCACTTTATTGCTTGTTATTTATTAAGTAGCGATTCAGCCAATGAGTTTCGATTTTGTAGGGTTTTTCTTAAATAAGCAATCAACAGACACATATTCTATTGAGTCACCGGCGTATAAAAGGAATTGACTTCCGCCAGATTCGGCCAATATCAAGTCATTACTAAATTAGTGTGGGATGAAATCCCGACTAGATAAGGATTGCGGAATGAATTTATAATGCTGCGTCGCAACAGGCAGTAAACGACCTGCCATTACCAACCGGGATACCGTACGACCCAGAGAGAGATCCAATGGCTGAGATAAATGAAGAGATCAACGCTGAGAATGCCTGTGACGCAATCGTTAAATCGTCAATCCGCATCACACCTGACTCCACCGACGAAGTTCGCCAACTGGTTTTGCAGATAGACGATCCGGCATTCCGCTATGCAGCCGGTCAAAGTATCGGCGTGCTGGTACCGGGTCCCCATGAATTCGGCAATGAGTTTCACCATCGCCGTTACTCCATTGCCAACCCGGCCCAGACAGGTAACGCGGAGGCTGCCGAACTGGAGATTTTGGTCAAGCGCTGTTTCTACATCGATGAGATCTCGGGAGAGCGCTATCCGGGTATCGCCTCCAACTACCTCTGCGATGCCAAGCCGGGAGACAAGATCCGTATCACCGGCCCTTTCCGCAGCCCCTTTAAAGTACCTGCCGATAACACCTGTAATCTCCTGATGATCGGTACCGGAACAGGGGTTGCCCCGTTTCGTGCATTCACCCAGCAGATCTATGATCAGCACGGCAGTTGGAAAGGTGACGTACGGCTCTTCTATGGCGATCAGGGCGGCATGAATCTTCTCTACCTGAACGATAAGCAGGACGATCTCGGTCACTACTATGACGATGCCAGTTTCAAGGCATTCAGCGCCTTGATCGACAAGCCGCTCAGAGATGCGGCAGACGGATTGCAGGAGAGTCTCTCAGCACATACAGATGAGTGCCTGCGTCTGCTGCGTGATCCCAAGACCTATGTCTTCCTGGCGGGTCAGGAAAAAGCAGCCGCCGTCTTCGCCAAAGTGATGGCGGAAGCATTCGGTTCTGAGGATGAGTGGAAGGAACTGAAGAAACAGCTGGTCAACGAGGATCGCTGGGCGGAATTGCTCTACCACTGATACCAGTCTCACTGGTGGTTGGGTTAGATCCACCTGACTGTTTGGTGCGGCGGAGCCGCACCCTACGGGTCAACCACCTGTATCAGGGAGTGTGTTCGGGTTTAGGCGTAGGGTGCGGCTCTGCCGCACCGTCCACTGCCGGATTCAGCCCTTGGTTTGATAGGGGGTGGGGTCGGAAAAGCCGGCTTCCGCGAAGCCCTTTGCACGCAATCTGCAGGAGTCGCAAACTCCGCAAGCCTTACCCGACGTATCGGCCTGATAACAGGAGACGGTCAGGCCGTAATCCACCCCCAGCGCTGTCCCCTGCCGGATGATCTCCGCCTTGGTCAGTTCTATCAGCGGTGTATGGATCCTGAACGGTTTGCCCTCCACCCCGGCTTTGGTCGCCAGATTGGCAAGCCCTTCGAAGGCCTCTATGAACTGGGGACGACAGTCCGGATAGCCGGAGTAGTCCACCGCATTGACGCCGATAAAGATGTCATGAGCATCAAGCACTTCCGCCCAACCCAGTGCCAGGGAGAGGAAAACCGTGTTTCGGGCCGGTACATAGGTCACGGGAATCCCCGTCTGCAGGGATTCGGGAACGTCTATGGCTTTGTCGGTCAGGGCCGAGCCGCCGAAGGCGTCCAGCTCGATATGGATCACTTTATGTGCCTCTGCACCCAGGGCTGACGCCACCCGTTCGGCCGCTGCCAGTTCCGCCGCATGACGTTGACCGTAGGACATACTCAAGGCATGGCATCGATAACCCTGTTCCCTGGCGATGGCCAGGACCGTGGCTGAATCGAGCCCGCCTGAGAGCAGGATTACGGCATGCTTCTCACTCATCGGCCCGGCTCGTCACCCCAGAGGAGCTTGTGCAGTTGCAGTTGAAAACGGACCGGCAGCCGGTCCCTGATCACCCAGTCGGCCAGTTCGCTGGCCTTAAGCTTGTCGTGTACCGGCGAAAACAACACCTCACAACGCTCATTGAGTTTTTGTTCCATGAGCAGTGAGCGGCTCCATTCATAGTCCTGTTGATCGGTGATGACGAATTTCACCTGATCGTGTGGTGTCAGACAGTCGAGATTCGAAGACAGGTTCCGCTCCACCTCGCCGGAGCCTGGGGTCTTGATGTCCACTACCCGGGAGACCCGTGAATCGACAGTGGCAATATCCAAGGCGCCACTGGTCTCCAGCGAGACCTGGTAGCCCGTATCGCAGAGTGCCGTCAGGAGTTCGGAAACACCCTTCTGTGCCAGCGGTTCGCCGCCGGTCACGCAGACATGATCGGTCGAATAGCTTGCAATCTGCTCCAGAATCGACTCAAGCGAAACCATCTCACCACCACTGAAGGCGTAGGTGGTGTCACAATAGCGACAGCGTAATGGACAGCCGGTCAGGCGCACAAAGACCGTGGGGGTACCGACAGTTCGGCCCTCCCCCTGCAGGGAATGGAAGATCTCCGTAATTCGCAAACGGGTCATGGAAAATGGTCAGGCGAAAGAACCTGCTAATGACCCTCTTTCGTCATGCGCTGAAGCCGCTTCTCCGCCAGGCGCGCCTCGGTGCTGCCGGTATACTGCTGTTGCAGTGACTGTAAGACCTCCCTGGCTTCAGGCCAGCGTTTCAGCTCGTAGTGAATATATCCCATCTTGAGCATGGCGCCGGGCACCTTGGGACTCTGGGGGTGATTCGACAGGACCTTGCTAAATTCACTCAATGCCGCATCAAAATCCCTGTTCACGTAACTCGCTTCCGCAAGCCAGTATTGAGCATTATCCTCGAAGGCACCGCCGGGGTAGTTTTCGAGAAACTGGGTAAAGGCCTTGATCGACTCGGGATAGCGGCCCTGCTTGAGGAGATTGAAAGCACTCTGGTAAGCAGCAGCCTCTTTCTTCGGATCCGGTGGTGTGACCGCCTTGGCTGTAGTCTGGGACACTGCGGTTGTCGGCTGAGTCACTGGCGCGGCACCAGGTACCGGCTGAGAAGGTGCTGGCACCGCTAGAGGCGTTGCGGCAGGAGACGGTACAGGGGCCGGAGCGGTACCCGGCTGAACCCGGGAGAGACGCTGATCGATATCAAGATAGAGATCCCGCTGGCGACGACTCATGGCGTCGAGGGCATGCTTCTGCATCTCCAGCTCACCATTCAGTCGCTGGACCTCCTGCTTCAGCTGCTGCATCTGGTAGACCATATCGGCCATATTCTGATTGCGCGAGAGCCTTTCCAGGCGTTCAAGCCGTTGTTCGACAGTCAATTTGCCATTTTCGGCCCAGAGTCCGCCTGGCGCCAACATCACGCCAAGCACCAGCCAGCCTGTCAGTGGGATTCTCATCATCGTCTCCCTATCAATAGACCAGTTCAACCCGACGGTTCAGTGCCCAGGCCTCTTCATTGTGTTCGAAAGCTGCGGCACGCTCCTCGCCATAGCTCACCACCACCAGCTGATTGTCGGCGACACCTTGCGCCATCATCAGACTGCGGACGGCATTGGCGCGGTTTTCTCCCAGTCCCAGATTGTACTCCCGGGTGCCACGCTCATCGGCATGCCCTTCCAGTCGTACCACCATCTGGGGATTGGCAGCGAGATAATCCGCATGGGCAGAGATGACGTCGAGATAGTCGGCTCGGACCGTGCTCTGATCAAAATCGAAGTAGATGACCCGGGTGGCCAGCAAGCTGTTGGGATTCTCCAGGGGATCTCCGGTCCAGGCCGCCCCTTCGCTGGCAGCTGAGGTGGAGGCACCGCTGCCATCCTGGCCACCGGCGCCGGTTGATTGCTCTGATACATCAGCACCTGCCTGTCGATCGCCACTCGGGGTCGACGAACAACCTGCCAGCAGCAGTACGGAAAGAGTTAGAGAGACCCAAAGGGTCAGCATTCTGTTCATGGGATATATCTCCTTCGCCAAGTGAACAACTATTTCTTGAATGGGGACCAGACAGGTTCGCGCACATCGCCCTCTTGCAGGGCCAAACGCTGCCGAACCCGACCGTCAACTGAAACCGCCGCCAAGACACCGCGATACCCGGCTTTGGAGGCGTAAATTATCATGCTGCCGTTGGGCGCAAAACTGGGGGACTCGTCCAGGCTGCCCTGGCTCAGCACCTGCATAATCCCGGAATCCAGATCCTGCACGGCTATCTTGTAGCTGCCATCCTCCCGTGTCACCAGGGCAAGTAATTTGCCATCCGGCGAAAACGAGGCGCGGGCATTATAGCTGTTCTGGAAGGTCACACGCTTCGCCGGACCGCCATAGGCCGAGACACGATAGATCTGTGGCTTGCCGCCCCGGTCCGAGGTGAAGACCAACGATTTACCATCAGGTGACCAGGCCGGCTCGGTGTCGATGGCATAGTGCCGGGTGAGAGGTTTCAGTTTCTTGGTACCCAGATCGAAGACGAAGATGTCCGGGTTGCCATCTTTGGAGAGGGCCATGGCCAGCTTGCGTCCATCCGGTGACCAGGCTGGCGCACCGTTAATGCCTTTGAACGATGTCACCTTCTGCCGCCGCCCCGTATAGGCCTCCTGCACATAGATGGCGGACTTGCCTTCCTCGAAAGAGACATAGGCCAGTTTGCGGCCGTCCGGCGACCAGGCCGGTGACATCAGGGGTTCGGTTGAACTGACGATTGTCTCCGGATTGTAACCGTCCGCATCGGCGATATTCAGGTCGATTCGCTGAGTACCGTCGTCCTGCTTCACCGAGGTGATATAGGCCACCCGGGTGGCAAAGGCACCCGGAATGCCGAGTAACTTTTCATAGATCAGGTCGGCGATGCGATGGGCGGTGGCGCGCAGATTCGGTGCCGTGGTCGGGATGGTGTAACCGGTCAGTTGCTCACCCTTATAGACATCGAACAATTGGAAGCGGATCTCATAGCCGCCGGTACCCTGAGGTCGTACCTGCCCCACCACAAGGTTCTCCACATCCAGTGCCCGCCAATCCTTAAACTGGATCTCCTCGGCAGTGGTGGGACGAGAGAGCATATCGGCCTGGGGGATGGTCTTGAACCGGCCACTGCGCTGCAGATCCGCATTGATCACTGCAGAGACATCCACCGGTGGACGACCCGCACCCTGCCAGCCGAATGGAACAATGGCAATAGGCAGCGCGCCCTCCACACCTTCGGTGATTTCAATGGTCAGATCCGCCTGGACAGATGGTAACCAGATAAGAGTCAGAATGAGTACCCAAAAAAACTTTTTCATAGAATTACAGATGGTTATTTGCTTGGTTTGAAGTTTAACCTTAAATTTCTGAATGATTCAAACAGCCCGCCGCTGGGCACTTGCAGTGGCGCTGCCTTGTAGACAGCCGCCTCCACGGAACGGTCGAAAGCAGCATTGCCACTCCCCTTGATAATACTGACGCCGCCCGGTACCACATCACCGCCGGGTATCAGCCTCACCTGTACGATACAGGAGAGCTGTTCGCCGGATTGAGCCGGCCTTAGCCAGTTTCGTTCGATCTGCTGTTTGATCACCGCCACATAACGGTCGATCTCCCGTGCATTCTGTTCGGCGGCGAGCTGCTCCTGCAGTGCCCGCTCTCTCTCCGCCCGCGCGGCAGCCTCCCGCTTGGCAGCCAGTTCCGCCTGTCTTTTCGCTTCCGCCTTACGCTTGGCTTCCGCCTCGGCTTTGCGCTTAGTCTCTGCCTTCCGCTTGGCTTCAGCGTCCGCTTTACGCTTAGCCTCGGCCTTGCGCTGCGCTTCCGCCTTGCGTTTTGCCTCGGCTTTACGTTTGGCCTCTGCTTTGCGCTTTTTCTCAGCTTCCGCTTTCTGTTTCGCATCCGCCTTGCGTTTGGCTTCCGCTTTGCGTTTCTTCTCTAGTGCAGCCTGCTTCTTCCTCTCTTCAGCCTGCTTGCGTTTACGCGCTTCCTCCTGCTGCTTCTTTAACTTTGCTTTTTCCGCCGCTTCTTTCTGTTGCAGTTTGTCAGCATCAACGACCTGTGCTTTGACCACCTGCACCTGCGGCTTAGCCTTTTCGGGGAAGAGCTCCCATTCCAAACCGTATATCAGAAAGAATACGATCAGGACATGCAGCAACACCGCCATGAAAACGGCCAAGGGACTGCGTTTCAAAATACCCAGCACGACTAAGACTCCGGGGGTTCGGTAATGAGTCCGACACTGGGCGCACCGCCTGCCTGTAACAGAACCATCGCCTCGACTACCCGCCCATACGCCACACCCGCATCGCCCCGAACCAGGATGGGAGTCTTGGGTTTGTACTTGAGCACCGACTGTACCCGGCTGACCAGGTCATCAGGCGATATGGGGCTATCCTTACCCTCGCCGATATCGATATACATCTCTCCGGCCCGGTCGACCGTCACTACAACCGGCTCGGCCTGCGTCTGATCGATTGGTTGTGCATCGGCCTGCGGCAGCTCCACATCGACACCCTGGGTCAACAGCGGTGCGGTAATCATGAAGATCACGAGCAACACCAACATCACATCAATGTAGGGCACTACATTGATCTCGGACATCGGCCGGCGTTTATTCTTCTGTCGGCTCATGGAGAGGGCCCGCTCAGCTGCCGGCCTGACGTTGCAGGATGGTGGCGAACTCCTCCACAAAGTCGTCGTAGCGATTGTTCAGTCGCTCGACCTTGTTGGAGTAACGATTGTAGGCCACCACGGCGGGAATAGCAGCGAAGAGTCCGATGGCGGTGGCGATCAACGCTTCGGCGATGCCCGGCGCCACCAGCGCCAGCGTCGCCTGTTTGACGTTACCCAAGGAGGTGAATGAGTTCATGATCCCCCACACAGTGCCGAAGAGACCCACATAGGGGCTGGTGGAACCGACGGTGGCCAGGGTGGAGAGATGGTTCTCCAGCCGGTCCACCTCACGGTTGAGTGAGACGCGCATGGAGCGCTGCGCACCCTGCACCATCGCCATGGGGTCTTTGTGACCCTTTGTGCGGAGACGGGCGAATTCACGGAATCCGGCACGGAAGATGGCCGCCATCCCTGAGTCGTCATCGCCGTCGCGTTCGAGCTGTCGATAGAGTTCGGCCAGGTCACCGCCGGACCAGAAGCGGCTCTCAAAGTCGTCCGCCGCACGCCCCGCCCTTCTCAATACCCGCCTTCTATCGAAGATCATGGTCCACGACATCACCGACGCGAAGACGAGCAGTGCGATCACCAGTTGAACGACGAGGCTGGCGTTCAGTATGAGATGAGTGATGGAGAGGTCAGTCGACATCCGGGATCTCCGATAGTAGTCCGGTTGGAATAGGTGTGGGTCGCATGCGCTTCATATCTACGCAGGCGATCTTTATCTCGCCGCTGCAGAGCAGTTGCGAATCGGCTTGGCGTCTGACCTCCTGCAGAAAGGTGAGGCTGGCTCGGCCTTTTCCCGACAGAGAGGCACTGACTTCCAATGCATCGTTGAAACGGGCCGGCTGATGGTAACCCACCTCGACGGAACGAACCGCGAAGATGATCCCATCCTGTTCCAACAGTCGATCCTGCTCATAACCGAGACTGCGCAGCCATTCGGTTCTTGCCCGCTCCATGAATTTGAGGTAGTTGGCGTAGTAGACCACACCGCCGGAATCGGTATCCTCGTAGTAGACCCTCACCGGCCAGATGAATTGATTGCCCTTGCTGTTCATACCCCATGCCAGATCGCTGTTACACGAATGCAGTTCCCGTTATCTGAGTCTGTTTGATTGTTCAAGTTCCCCATAGGGACGTGGGTTTATGTGTCATATTTCACGAAAGAGATCATCTTTCCGCGTTACTGCGTCCCCCGCCTTTGGAGAGAGACCAAAGTGGAGGTAAGCCGTCTTGGTGGCTACCCGCCCCCGAGGGGTACGCATCAGGAATCCCTGCTGGATCAGATAAGGCTCGAGCACATCCTCGATGGTCCCGCGCTCCTCTCCGATCGCCGCCGCCAGATTGTCCACCCCGACAGGTCCGCCGTCGAACTTTTCGATCACCGCCAGCAGCAACCTTCTGTCCATCCCATCGAAACCATTGGCGTCCACCTTGAGCATACTCAGTGCCGCATCCGCCAACTCTGCTGAGATATGGCCATCACCCTTCACTTGGGCATAGTCGCGGACCCGTCTCAGCAGTCTGTTAGCGATCCTGGGTGTCCCCCGGGAACGGCGGGCAATCTCGGCCGCACCGCCTTCGTCGATACCGATATTCAGAATCCCGGCGGAGCGTGTGACGATCCGCAAAAGGTCACCGCTGTTGTAAAACTCGAGCCGCTGTACGATGCCGAAGCGATCCCGCAGGGGTGAGGTCAACAGACCGGCCCGTGTCGTCGCCCCCACCAGGGTAAACGGGGGCAGATCGAGCTTGATGGAACGGGCAGCCGGCCCCTCGCCGATCATGATATCGAGCTGGAAATCCTCCATCGCCGGATAGAGCACCTCCTCCACCACCGGGCTCAGGCGATGAATCTCATCCACGAAGAGCACATCCCGGGGTTCCAGGTTGGTCAGCAGGGCCGCCAGATCTCCCGGTTTTTCCAGTACCGGGCCAGAGGTTTGGCGCAGATTGACCTCCATCTCATTGGCGATGATGTGGGCCAGGGTGGTCTTACCCAATCCGGGCGGACCGAAGATCAACACATGATCCAGCGACTCACCACGCCCGCGCGCCGCCGGGATGAAGATCTCCATCTGCTCGCTGACCGCCGGCTGTCCGACATAGTCCTGCAGCCGCTTGGGGCGAATGGCGCGATCAACAGCCTCGTCCTCGCCAGTGGCCTCGCCATTGATCAATCTGGGTTCCTCTATCACTGACAACCTTCAGGTTTCACTGTTTGCCTTTTACCGTACTCTGTAACGCAGCCCGTATCAGGGCTTCGCTGTCCATCTCCTCCGATGCCACCGCCTTGACCATCCGTCCGGCATCCTGGGACTTGTATCCCAGGGCCACCAGCGCGGCAACCGCATCCGATCTGGCGGTTTGAGGGCGTCCCGCATCCTGGGCCGTCGAGGGAATCACGGTACCAGAGAGCCCGTTGAGTTTCGCCAGGCGATCGCGCATCTCCACGATCAGACGCTCCGCGGTCTTGCGGCCGATACCCGGCAGCCTCACCAAGGAGGCTACATCTTCGTGTTCCACACAGCGGGAAAATTCATCTGCGCTCATACCCGACAGGATCGCCAGGGCCATCTTGGCACCCACCCCGCTGACCTTAAGCAGGCTGCGGAAGAGCGCCCTCTCCGACTCGCTGGCGAAGGCGTAGAGCACATGGGCATCATCACGCACGACCAGGTGGGTATAGAGCGTGACTGTCTGACCGCTCTCCGGCAGGCTGAAAAAGGTGGAGAGTGGCGCCTCCAGTTCATATCCGACACCATTGACGTCCAGTAAGAGATGGGGTGCCTGCTTTTGCGCCACTTCCCCCCTCAAACGACCGATCATAACCCGCTTCTCCCCACAGTATCCGCTGAACACCTCGCCAGGGTGGTATGGCTGTGAGCGTGGCTCAAGGCAACCGCCAAAGCATCGGCGGCGTCGCTCTGGGGGTTCTCGGATAGACCGAGTATCATTCGTACCATGTGTTGGACCTGTCCTTTATCGGCTCTGCCGGTGCCGACCACTGATTGTTTGATGCGGGTCGGCGTATATTCCGCCACTGACAAACCATGCTGTACAGCTGCACAGATCGCAGCACCCCTGGCCTGCCCAAGCTTGAGTGCCGATGAAGGATTCTTCGCCACGAAAACCTGCTCGATCGCCATCACCTCGGGTCGATGTTGCTCAATCAGCAGACTGATCCGGGTAAAGATCTCACCCAGTCTCGGTGGGAGCGCCTCTCCCTGCAATCGAATGACACCATGGGTGAGATGTACCGACTGCATGCCGTCCGAATCGATCAGTCCGAAACCGGTGATACGGGAACCTGGGTCGATACCGAGTATGCGCAGCATTCAGCCCACGGCATCCATGATCTCGTCGGAGATCTCGGCGTTGGTGTAGACCTCCTGCACGTCATCCAGATCCTCCAGCATCTCCACCATCCGCAACAGCTTTTCGGCATCGGATTGATCGAGCACCGCATTGGTCGAGGCGTTATAGGTGATTTCGTCGTTATCCGGCTGAAAACTGGCACCGACCAGGGCGTCCTTGACCTCGGTAAAAGTTTCGGGCGTTGTGATCACATCCACTGAACTGTCGTCATTGCTGATGACATCCTCGGCCCCCGCCTCGATGGCGGCTTCCATAACGGCATCCTCATCGATACCGCTGGCAAAACTGATCACACCTTGCTTGGTGAAGAGATAGGCGACCGAGCCGTCTGTCCCCAGATTACCGCCCAGTTTGGTAAAGGCATGACGCACCTCGGAAGCGGTGCGGTTCCGGTTATCGGTCATACAGTCGACCATCACGGCAGTACCGCCGGGGCCATACCCCTCATAGCGAATCTCATCGTAGTTTTCGCCCTCGGTACCGCCAGCGCCACGTTTGATGGCACGCTCGATGGTGTCCTTCGGCATATTTGCGCCGAGTCCCTTATCGACAGCCAATCGCAGGCGGGGGTTCGCATCGATCTCACCACCGCCAATTCGCGCAGCAACAGTGATTTCGCGGATCAGCTTGGTCCAGATCTTTCCCCGTTTTTTGTCGTTCGCGGCCTTTTTATGCTTGATATTGGCCCACTTACTATGTCCCGCCATAGAGACCCTCTCAAATCTGACTATTCAAACGAGTTATCTTACCACCCAGCCATGCTGTCAGAAACCACTCTGAGTCCGACTTCCCGGATCATGCAGAGACAGCCTCTGCCATAAAGAATGCCATTGATCTGCCGACTCAGAATGTGAAACGACGATTCAGCCTATCTGATAGAAGATAAATATGACCCAGTCTGCACATGAACAGATAGACAGGCTGTCGGGTGAGCCATTACCCGTCCTGCAGCGCACATTGACCCATGTCCGGGATATGCTCCAAAGCTCGAGCGTCAATCATGCGCGGCTCTCCGAGACCATTTCCCGCGATCCGGGTTTCAGTCTTCACATCTTGAGAAAACTCAACGAATTACCCAACCCGCCAAAAGAACCCATCAATAAAATCTCACTCGCCATTCCACTGCTCGGAATGGACAGGATCGAAAATGCCGCCCAAACCCTTCCCTGCCTGGAGGATAAACTGAAGGGCCCGCCCCGCAGGGGATTGATCGACTGCTATAGCCGGGGAGCGCATGCAGCCTTTTATGCGGATGCAATAGGCAGACAACGTGGAGACTCTGAGTCCGGCTGTCTCTATTCTGCCGCGCTGTTACACGATATCGGCGAAATGGCGCTCTGGTCGCAAACTCCGAAGCAGATGCACGAGATCAGACAGCGTATTATGCAGGGTGAAGATCGAGATGACGTTGCTCTGGAACTCCTCGGCGCCACCTTTGAAGAGCTCAATCTGCAATTGAGCGAAAAATGGCGTCTGCCTGAACTGGTTAAGACATCACAAGGACTGTCTAACAGCTTCCAACCTCGCCCTCTCTCGATCATGCTGGCATCGGCACTGGCAAGGGAGAGCAGCCGGGGCTGGCAACGCGAACCCACTATCGACGACGTGGAACTGTTGGCGGAATTCCTCGATGTCACGATGGAATATGCACTCGCCTGGGTACACACGCTGTCGGCTGAAGCCGCACGTACGCTCTCCGCACTACCGATCCCGTTGCCGGCCTTCCATCTCATTTGTGGCGATCCTATACAGAAACAGTCAACCCAGGCTCCGCAAACCAAACCGGCCGATACGCCGGTGGAACCCAGAAGACATGAACCTGAGGAAACTTCAGATCAGCCAGAAAGCACAGAACAGAGGGTCCCACCAGCGCAACCAAGCCGAGCCGACGAAATAAATCAAAAGGCGAAAACACAGGCAGAAATCGAAGCGGCCAAGCCATCATCAGAGCCGTCAAAAAAGCCGGCCAATCCTCTGCAGGATGTGATCACCCATGCCCTGGAGGAGATGCACCAGGAACTGGGGCTGCAAAGGGCGATGTTCGCAATGCTGAATAAAGAGAAGACAGTACTCAAGGCTCGACTTGTCACAGAAACCGGTATCGCCCATTCATTGAGAGAGTTCTCGTTGGAACTGACCCAGCCGACTCTGCTGAGCTTACTCATGAAAAAGCCTCAAGTCATTGCACTAACTCCTGGCAATTTAGAGAAATATAGCCAAATAATTCCACCCCACCTGGCAAGCCAGATCAACCTGAACGGATGTCTAGCCATGTCGGTGTTTCTACGCAACAAGCCTATCGGTTTATTCTATGCCGACAATGGCGCGGATGGCAGGATCACCGCCAATCAACTCAATAACTTCAAGGCGATCTGCCAGCGAACCATCTCTTCGCTCAACTGAGTTGGGACGACTTGACCAAAGTCATTGTCTGGAGACATCCAGTCGCTAGGATTGGTCGGATCATTAACGACCAAGGTAACCCTGTGACCCAGCAAGTCTGCTACAAAATCAACAATAATCTATACCTCAGTATCACGGACCGTTGCACATTGGAGTGTGCCTTCTGCCCAAAAACCCATGGAGACATGATGGTCAAGGGCTACGACCTCACATTCGATCACCGTCCAGACGCAGATGAGATCATTGCCTCCATCGATGATCCTTCGAAGTACGGCGAGGTGGTTTTTTGTGGTTATGGCGAACCCACGCTGAGGTTAAACGTTTTGTTGGAAGTAGCGAGAGACATAAAGGCCCGGGGCGGTCGGGTACGCGTCAATACCGATGGCCTCAGTAACCTGGTGCACAAACACAATACCCTGGAAGAACTGGGTGAGTGCGTGGATGCAATCTCGATTTCACTGAATGCGCAGAACCAGGAGACCTACGACCTCCACTGCCGACCCAATCTGCCCGGTTCCTATGAGGCCATGCTGGAATTCCTGCGGGAGGCTCCCAAGCATATCGGTGACGTAACGGCAACGGCCATCGAGGGCCTCTCAGGTGTCGACATCGAGGCCTGTGAGGCTATCGCCATGGCATATGGCGTCAACTTCCGCCGTCGCAAACTCGACGAAGTCGGCTAGGCATTTCCAAATGACCACGCTGGCAGCTCATGTTCCCACTTTCGGGCAGTATCTGCTCAAGCGCTATGGCGAGCGTGTGCATAAGATTGCATTGAATGCCGCCTTTACCTGCCCGAACCGTGACGGCAGTAAAGGGATCGGCGGCTGTACTTTCTGCAATAACGTCTCTTTCAATCCAAACGGACGCCAGCCTCCTCCGCTCACCGAACAAATTGAAGCCGGCAGGCAGGTGATTCGGAAACGTACCGGCGCCAGGAAGTACCTAGCCTACTTTCAAGCCTACACCAACACCTACGGAGAGATTGATCGTCTGGCACAACAGTATGAAGCCGCACTGGCTGAGCCCGACGTCATCGGCCTCTCGATCGGCACCCGACCCGACTGTGTACCCGATGAGGTCCTGGATCTGCTCGCCGGTTATCAGGATCGGGGGATGGAGATCTGGCTGGAGCTTGGTCTCCAGTCCGCATTCGACAAGACCCTGGAACGGGTCAACCGGGGACACGGTTTTGCCGAGTATGCAGATACCGTGAAACGGGCCAGGCTGAGGAATCTGAAGCTTTGCACCCACCTGATTGCCGGTTTGCCCGGCGAGAGCGGCCACCACTGCAATGAGAGTCTGGCTCGAGTCCTCGACCTGGGGACCGATGGTCTGAAGCTGCATCCACTGCATGTGGTCAAAGGCACACAACTGGCCAACAGCTGGCGGCAAGGTGAGTATCAGCCCCTCACCCTCCCAACCTATGTGGAGATCGCTGCCGATTTGGTTGAGGCAACGCCTTCATCCGTCATCTGGCACCGGCTCACAGGTACCGCATCCCGAGAAATTCTGCTTGCGCCGGGCTGGTGCGCTGAGAAGTGGCGAGTGCTCAATGCCATCGCCCAAACACTACAGCAGCGTGACACTTCACATCGTCGTGTCGCATGAAATCAACAATCGATGAGTCGATCTATGGAACTGGTATGTCCCGCAGGTAATCTGCCCTCTCTCAAAGCCGCCGTGGATAATGGCGCCGATGCCATCTATTTCGGCCTGCGCAACGATACCAATGCGCGCCACTTCCCCGGTCTCAATTTTAATGAGAAACGGGCCGCTGAAGGCATCACTTATGCACGCGACCGGGGTAAACGGGTTTTCATGGCCATCAACACCTACCCCAGGCCCGAAGGTTGGCAACGCTGGCAGGCAGCAGTGGATACTGCTGCCGATCTCTCTGTGGATGCGCTGATATGTGCTGATATCGGCATACTCGAATATGCCCACCGCCGCTGGCCCGATCTGCCGTTGCACCTATCAGTGCAAGCTTCGGGCACCAACTACGAGGCCCTGCAATTTTACTACGATAACTTTGGTATCCGCCGGGCAGTCTTGCCGCGGGTGCTATCGCTCAGTCAGGTCAGCCATGTAATTGAAAACACACCCGTCGAGATCGAGGTTTTCGGTTTCGGCAGTCTCTGCGTCATGGTCGAGGGCCGCTGTATTCTCTCCTCTTACGTGACCGGTCAATCACCCAACACCTACGGCGCCTGCTCCCCGGCGGAGTTTGTCGAGTATAAAGAGACCCCCTCGGGACTTGAGTCCAGATTGGGCGGATTGTTAACCGACCGCTACGAGCTGGGAGAGCAGGCGGGCTATCCAACGATATGCAAGGGCCGATTTGCAGTGGGTGATGAGACCTTCTATGCCATCGAGGAGCCCACCTCCCTCAACACGCTTGCGTTGCTGCCCCAACTGCATCAGGCCGGCATCAAGGCGATCAAGATCGAAGGACGCCAACGAACACCGGCCTATGTGGGTATGGTGGCCAAAGTCTGGCGCGAGGCGATCGACGCCAGCCTGAGCGATCCTGACAACTTCAGCCCAAAGGCGGAATGGAACCGTGCCTTGAATCAGGTTTCAGAAGGCGCAACCACCACTTTAGGGCCTTACTATCGACCCTGGCAGTAGTCATGAAACAGATACCCAAGCTCACTCTCGGTCCCGTACTTTATTACTGGTCGCGAGACGATATATATGAATTCTATCGGCAGGCGGCAGAAATGCCTGTCGACACTATCTATCTGGGAGAGACCGTCTGCTCCAAACGCCGCAGTCTGCGCACCGGAGAGTGGATCGATCTTGCCAGAGAGTTGAGTCGGAACACTGGGAAAGAGATTGTACTTTCGACGCTCTCCCTGCTAGAGGCTGAATCAGAACTGAAAACAATGCGCAGGATCTGTGAAAACGGAGAGTTTCTGGTTGAGGCCAACGATATGGCTGCAGTACAGCTATTAAGCCGCCAAAAGGTGCCTTTCACAACGGGCCCAACCGTGAATATCTATAACGTGGAGACGTTGAAAGTACTGATCCGACAGGGGCTCAAACGCTGGGTATTGCCTGTCGAGCTCTCGAAAACCACTTTAAAACAGATTGTTAACGATCTACCCGATGGCATTGAAACAGAAATTTTCGCCTACGGCCGGATGCCTTTGACCCTATCCGCCCGCTGCTTTACAGCAAGATCACACAATCTGCCGAAGGATGACTGTCAATATAAGTGCCTCGACTATCCTGATGGGCGTTTGATGTCGACTCAGGAGAAGCAGCCGTTCCTGGCACTGAATGGCATTCAGACGGTTTCGGCACAAACGTGCAATCTGATGGGTGAAATCGATGAACTGCAACTCAGCGGTGTTGATTATCTTCGTATCAGCCCCCAATTCAGGCATACCGAAAAAATAGCCGATGCTTTCGCTAGATCCCTCCGCGGAGAGACTATTCCGGATGTCGAGCCACTCGCACCCCTCGGTTTTTGCAACGGCTACTGGCATGGCGAATCCGGATTGTCGCAAATCCCTCCAGACCAGCGATAAAGCTACTGGTTGGTAGAGGAAAATTGGCAATATTTCCCCGTCGAGACCGTTGCTCTCAACTTGTCACTCAAGCCGCAAAAAAGGGGCTATCCCAAGCCACCGAAATAGGGCAACTACAACTGGCAGTTGCCACCTGTTTGCGGTTATTCTAAGAAATACCAACACATTCAGTTCCTTACATGCTGCCTTGCTCAATGGCTAAATGAGTGGATGGTATATATGCATCATGCAAAAATGTTGACTACGAAACGCCTGACCAGGGTAGCTTTACTTCTCTTGTCTATTCCTGTGCTCGCCGAAGAACTCCCGGTATCTGAGGACTATTTCTTCCAAGACCTCCCTGTGGCACTGGCCGCTACACGACTTGCTCAACCTTTAGCCGATATACCGGCCGCTGTAACTATCATCGATAAGGCGATGATCGATGCGAGCGGCGCTATGTCGATACCAGACGTGTTGAGGCTTGTCCCCGGATTTACTGTCGGCTTCTATGCGGGACCGAGGGCGACAGCGTCATATCACGGACTTGTTGATCAATACGCAAGAGACATGCAGGTACTGATCGACGGCCGCTCGATTTATGATCCTGGCTACGGCGGCGTTTCATGGCCGGATATGCCAATTGACATGGATGACATCAATCGTATTGAAGTCATCCGCGGACCTAATGCCACCGCATACGGCTCAAACTCCTATGCCGGTGTCATTAACATCATTACGGATCATCCCGCAGATGCCTACGGCAGCAAGATCATCACCACGGTGGGTGAAGGGGGAAAAAAGAAAGTATACGGCAGACATGCCGGTCAGTTGACTGACTTCAGTTACAAGATATCCGCCGCATATGATGAGGGAGATGGATTCGATGATCGCGATGACAGTTACGATTCCAAATGGTTATATTTTCACGGAGACAAGCAACTCAGCCACTCGGATCAATTACAAGTCATTCTCGGCAGCAGCCGGGGCGCCTACGAGGAGGGTTTTTCGGATGTATTGCTGCAGGTCCGGGAACTTGACAACAGACATGATTTTCAGCAAATCAACTGGTTCCACGAGGAAAGTGATACCAATCGTTATCAACTACAGTTCTATCACAACCATCTGAAAATCGATGACACATATGAATCACCCGTCCTTTCTGACATGGTCCTGGCTCTGGATGAGTTACAGGCGATACCTGAGCCTTTAAGGCTGGATTTTTTTGCCACTCAGATGGGTGCCGCCAATTTTTCCGACTTTCTTAATACTCTCAATATCAACAATGGACGTTTTATCATCTCATGGCTTGGCCTGGAATCTCACCGCTACGACCTTGAGTTCGAACAGACTTTAAAACCCACGGATAATTTCCGTTTCGCTTGGGGTGCCGGTCTTCGCAGAGACGAGGCAAACAGCATTCAGATTTTCCACCAGAGCGAATCCATCACCAGGGATCAAGCCAGAATTTTCGCCAATGGCGAATATTACGCTAATGAAAATACTGTTTTTAATGTCGGCGGCATGCTGGAGGATTTCGAGGGTGAGGCACCACTATTCTCATATCGCGGCGCAGTGAATTTTCATATTGACCGGCGAAATACAGTTAGATTTAACACTTCGCGTGCCTACAGAATGCCTACCCTGTTTGAAGAATTCGTCAACTTCGTCATCTTCATGGATGAACCCCTAAACGATATCAATACCTGGACAAAGACACAGCAGGACCTTGACCCACAGGTCTTAAACAGCCTGGAAATTGGGTACCACGCCAATCTGAATGAGGTGGGTTTCACATTCGACGCCAAACTCTTCAAGGAGAGGTATCGTAATATAATCACACATTACAGGGATTTCGATTTTCCCGATCCTGACAGAGGACTTTCCGATACTACCGTAATAGACAATTTCAATTTACTTATTCATAGAGGTGCATTTAACTACATTAATGATGGACAAGCAGATATTGAAGGTATCGAAATCGGTATGAATTTCAAGCCATCACATAGGGACTTGTTATTTCTCGGGTATAGCTATCTGAATACTGAGGGCAGAGAGATTGCCCTGACGAAAGAAGGTGTAACATCTTTTGACACAGACCTAAACACACGCGTTCCTTCTCATACATTCAGTCTACTAGGCAGCCACCGCTTTGCTTCCGGCTTTCAGCTTAGCGCTGTCTACTACTATACAGACCAAATACGCTGGTATGGCGAAGGCGACAATATACCAGAGTTCAAACGATTGGACGTCCGATTGGCTAAAGCTTTTAACCTCTTCAGGTCGGACGCAGAAATATCCTTACTGGTACAAAACATCAACAACGACAGTTTCGATTTTTTTAACACAGAACCCTATATCAATGCCTGGGAGAGAAAAGCTTACCTACAACTTGAAGTGGAATTTTAACCTTATAAATAAACGACATAACCCACTATCACTCTAACCATAAGGTATCAAGGATTGCTGACCGAGCGCTTATCAACAAGGATAGCAATACTATCGTCGCACATTGCGTTTCGATACAGGGCCTGGCTTTACCTTATATTCTTGATACTGCCTACCGGCTTGCCAGCTGGCAATAATAATACTCTTCTACTTCTTAGTGGTGACAGCGCCGTTTATCATAAGGCCGCAGAACTGACCATTGAGTTTTTTGAGAAAAATTGCTCACATCATACGTGCAAGGACACTCAATTCAAGAAAGCCTTGATATCTGACCAATCAAACAGGCAGATCGATGCTCGCTTGATCCTAACATATGGCACACGAGCCGCAGTGTTACCCAAGACACTCGCTGACTACCAGTCTGTTATTCATGCAATGTTACCGCGACAGAATTCCACTATTAAACAACAAACCAACTTGGATCATAAGTCTGTCGATATCTATATAGACCAACCTTTCTCTCGTTATTTTCAGCTCATAAGTGCCACCATACCAAGAGCCACTAGGGTAGGAATACTTATTCACGAATCCAATAAATCTTCTATCGACTCACTCACCCATGAAGCCAAGACACTCGGCCTTACATTGAATATCGCACTCGTGAAAAGTGGAAATATAGGAAAATCCTTAAGCAGACTACTGGGTGAAATCGACGTACTGTTAGCCATACCTGACTCCAGAATCCATAACAGCAAAACGATCTCGAATATTCTTACAACATCATACAGAAACAAAATCCCAGTGATAGGCTTCTCTTCTGCTTATGTCAAAGCAGGAGCAGTGGCTGGTGTATTCACCTCGCTGGATAATATTGCCCAGGAAGCCGCAGAAGCCGCACTGAATGTATTTAATAGTAACGCAATACCCTCTCAGCAGAATGCTGCCAAATACTTTTCCATCTCAATAAATACAGAGGTCGCCCGCTCTCTCGGCATAAAATTACCACCCACTAACGAGGTAATGAAACTGATAGATTCGGAGTTAGTCAAGTGAAGCGACATACAAGCACACTGAGAACCCAGGCGCTTCTGATTGGAATTCTGCCTGCCTTCCTGCTTGCAGCAGCACTGACAACATACCTCATAAGTTCTCAGCTTATTAGACTGTCCGAATCATTTAATGAGCTTGGACACTCTATTGCCAGTGAATCTGCAGCTATAAGTGTTTACGGGTTATTTACACGCGACAAAACGATTTTGGATTCCAGCCTCAAGCCTATCTTTCTTCAACAGGATGTATTCGGCATCAAAGTACATGACAGCAACGGCAATATACTCACGCACATCAGGAAAACCGGCCCTGAACGGCAGACGGAGATTGCAGAATTCTCAGCCCCTGCCGTATACAATATCGAAGACATCCAGGTAACCGACTACCCTGAGCAGCAGCCAGATTTCAGTCAGCTGAAGTCTGAAAATATGGGGACGGTCACAGTTTATATGAGCAAAACAAGGCTCAACATCAACCGTCGAAATATAATTCGAAACACTCTATTACTGCTGATTCTCGGCTTACTCATTACCACTATTTTCACCCTTGCGCTCAGCACTGGAATCATCCGTCCTATCACACGTTTAACTCAAGCGGTCAACAGAATGAGGGATGGAGACTTCTCTGTTCGCGTTCCGGAATCTTCAACAGGTGAGATAAGAAGCTTAGAGGAAGGTTTCAACACGATGGCTGATGAAATCTATCATTCACATGAAAACATGCAGCAACAAATAGACCAGGCCACAAGCGACCTCACCCAAACCATGGAGGCCATTGAAGTACAAAACGTCGAACTCGATCTTGCTAAAAAGCGCGCACAGCTGGCAAGTCAGGCAAAAACAGAATTCCTGGCCAACATGAGCCATGAAATTCGCACCCCCATGAATGGAGTCATAGGTTTCACCAACCTGCTCTTAAAAACAGATCTTACACAGAAACAGGCCGATCTGGTCACCACAATCTCGAAATCCGCTTCGAATCTGCTTGAAATAATCAATGAAATTCTCGACTACTCAAAATTGGAGTATGGCAAGTTAGAACCGGAAACTGCACCGTTTGATGTCACAGAGTGTTTCGAAGAACCCATAGCCCTACTCTCTCCCACGGCACATGACAAAAAGATAGAGCTCATTCTCCTGATCTACTCCGATGTTCCCGACACACTCACAGGAGATAAAACCCGGATCCGCCAAATTCTCGTTAATCTTGTTAACAATGCAATCAAATTCACTCATCAGGGAGAAGTAATAATACGAGTCCTTATCGATGAAGACTTCAAAGGCAAGCAAATCTTAAAATTCAGCGTCAGTGATACTGGAATCGGAATCAGCAAGAAAGTCCAGGCAACTCTTTTCGAGTCTTTTCAGCAAGCCGATTCATCAACCAGCCGTACATATGGCGGGACTGGCCTCGGACTTAGTATTTGTAAAAAACTCGCTCAATCTATGGGAGGTGATATCAAATTAATAAGCACCCTTGGTACTGGATCCAGTTTCATCGTAGAAATACCGCTTATCACACCCGATCGAACCGGGTCGATGCCGACATCGAACAAATTTCCCTTCCAGGGTAAATGCGTCACTCTTGCGGACAATATCAAGTTATCCCGACTCTCCGTTCAACATCGCCTTGAGCAGATGGGAATAAAGGTTGATATCTCTCAGTTCCCAGTCACTCACTCACCGTCATCTGACCTGATAATACTTGGCTTCGGACACGACGAAATCAGATCCGGCTTTGCACAAGAGCAGATCAATCGCCTTAGAAATAACTGCTGGGTTCCATGCTTAATCTTAATGAGCGCTACTGAGAAAACCATAATAGACCAATATCAATCTTTAAGCGGCGACTGGTACTTACCTAAACCGATTACTACCGCAACACTGAAACAGACGCTTTCAGAAATTTTCTCGATTAGTTCTACATCTCAGACATTACAGGCCATCCATACCACAAACCAACTTCCACACATTATTCAGAATAGAAAAGTGCTAGTGGTCGACGATAATGAAATCAATCTCAAACTCATAAGCACTCTCATGCGAGAGAGAGGAGCGATCGTTACGGAAGCCGGAGATGGATTAGAAGCTGTAGCATTATCTACAGCATCGGATTTCGATCTCATTATTATGGATATTCATATGCCTGGCTTGAAGGGCACATCCGCAGCAGTCAAAATTCGCGAAAGAGAGACTGAAGGTAAGCACATACCGATTATCGCCTTGACTGCTGATGCCGTCCCATCAACCAGACTCCAAATCAAAGAATCTAAAATGGATGGATACCTGTTGAAGCCCATAGAAGAACTACAAATGTGGCAATCAATAGAGGCTGTTCTTGCTGAACATAAAACGCCATCGACATCATTCGATAATTTTAAGCATTGCTATCAGAAGTCACTGATCGCTACTGAATCCCTACCAGTCCGAGATATCGACAAAGCCCTGTCAGTAACTGGAGGTGACAGAAGACTGGCTGAGGAAATGTTCAAACAACTCCTAAAGGAACTGCCGAGGACATATGCAAATATGCAAGACAGCCATGCCAAAAATGATTGGGCGACTTTACGGGAAATATGTCATAAACTCCACGGTTCGACGACATCCTGCGGGGTACCAGCGCTTGACTACACTGTACAACAGGTTCAGGACGCATGTAGAAATGAGTCAAATGATCAGCTAAAAAATAATCTGGAAAAACTGGAATATGAAATTGATCGATTGATGAAGTAACTTACAACCACATTTCACTTTAATGTCACACAGTTTTCCTATCGGTATCTTCGATTCGGGTGTCGGCGGTCTATCCGTCTTCGGGCATATCCGTGATTTACTCCCACACGAGAATCTGATGTATGTTGCAGATCGCAACTATATCCCATACGGAAATAAAAGTGACCGCTTCATCCAGGAGCGTTCACGATTCATCGCCAACTTTCTTATTGAACAGAAAGCCAAGGCTCTAGTCATTGCCTGCAACACCGCCACTGCAGCTTCCGTTCAGCTATTGCGTGAGGAGCTTTCCATACCGATAGTTGGCATGGAACCAGCCGTGAAACCGGCAACGCTGCATAGTAACAACGGCAAAATAGGCATCCTGGCGACTGAAGGCACACTGGACAGCGGAAAGTTCAAGATTCTATTGGAAAGGCACGCCAATGGTGCCGAGCTCTTTATCAAACCCTGCCATGGATGGGTTGAGTGGATTGAGGAGGGCCGAGGAGACGATGCCGGTACCCTGAACCTGATTCGTGACACCTTGGATCCGATACTGACGAAAGAGATAGACACCCTGGTGTTGGGCTGCACACACTACCCTTTCCTGAGGGAAAGCATTCAGCAGGTTGTCGGAGATGAGATCAATATCATCGATACAGGTCTGGCTGTCGCCTCACAGCTTCGCAGACGGCTGGAAGAAGAATCATTGTTAAATGAATCCTCAACCCCGGGCGAGGAACGGTTCTGGTGCACCGGACCGCTAGGAGAAATGCGGCAACTGCTTGACCGGCTCTGGGGATCGAATGCCCGGGTTGAATTGATGCCAGACTAGGCAAATCGCTCGTAGAACGATACGAACTTTTCCATTGCAGGCCTGAAACGCTTAGGCAGAGGTAGTTGCTCCATCTCAACGGCAGCCAACATATTCTTTAAATGAACCCCCAGCCCTGTATCCCCATCCATACTCAAATGGCGTTGAAAAAAAAGTGTATCCGGATCTTCACGATCGGTTATCAACAGCAGGAAGTCATAGACAGTGCCTGTGATCGTAAGGTCGTCTTGCAGTGCGTCAGACTCAACAAATACACCTTGATCCATTCTGACCCGGTAACTGAGACCGGCATCACTGACATCGATACGGACAGATCGTGATTCTAAAAAATCAAGTTCACCTTCCTCCATCTCTTGCTTAAATACCTGATTCAGCAAACGGCTGAGCGCAAAACCGTGCAGACGTTTGGGCAATATCTTCAACGGTAATGCGAGAGGTTTTGGCAGAATCGGGCGCCGGGCCACACTATGCATACGGATCAGCCTCATTGTGATTAGGTGACTAATTGGCTCATAATACCAAGAATTCACTTCATCTACGAAAATAGCCGTGTTGCAGTCACAGAAAGAGAACCCATTCGATCCCGATAACCAAAAGGCCTACGATCGCTGGAGGATCACAAAACTCTCCGGTTATCCGAAGCATATCGAAGACCTTGTGGTCGAAATCTCCAACCCCAGAAATCTTTCATCGGCAGAACACGCCAAGCTGCTGTCCCTATGCCGGAAGGCAAATATGGCTATCTGGGCGGGTCTCTCCGGTCACGATGCCGATAAAGAGATCATCCGGGGACTGGGACTGCAATTCGGTCTTGAGCACCTCGATCACAACATGTGTGCAGATAATGATGCTATCACGTCGCTGACCGTCCAGTCAGATGCTCTGAGACAGGGCTACATACCCTACTCCAATCGACCGATCGCCTGGCACACTGACGGCTATTACAACCCGCTAGACCAACAGATTCACGGGCTGCTTCTCCACTGTGTGCATCCCGCTGAGGTGGGTGGAGAAAACGAACTGTTGGACCATGAAATCGCTTATCTCCGAATCAGAGATGAAAATCCGGATTATATTCGTGCACTCATGCACCCCAGCGCCATGACCATTCCAGCCAACGTGGTCGACGGCAAGGAGATAAGGCCAGCCAGAACGGGGCCTGTCTTCGCCATCTATCCCGACGGCCATCTGCATATGCGCTATACGGACCGGAGCCGCAGCATTGAGTGGCTGGATGATCCGTTACTGTCCGAGGCGGTCACTTATCTGAAATCTGTCCTCAAAACCCCGTCACCCTGGCATTTCATGGGCAAGCTCGAAGCGGGACAAGGACTGATCTCAAACAATGTGCTGCACACTCGCAGTGGATTCAATGATAATGCGGGGGAGAGCGCCCGCCTGCTCTATCGGGCACGCTATTTCGACCGCATTGAGAGTTGCTGAATCTTTGGAACCCGCAGTTAACCCGTCGGCTGACATATTGTCATTGTGATGTGTCGATGGGCATCGATCAGCGGCAACGAAAAAAAGAGCACTCAATCGTTATCAGGTATCATTATGCAGATCGAGCACGCTCTTTTCTGCAGACTCATCCCTGTTCTTGGCGCCATCGTTTCGCAATAGCTCCAGTTGCTCCAGATAGGTGTTGCTCACATCACCCGTGACATACTCACCGTTAAATACGGAACAGTCGAACCGTTCGATATCGCTCTTGCCCTTCTTGTAGACGGCATCTATCAGGTCCTCAAGATCCTGATAGATCATGCGGTCGGCACCGATAATATCTCTCACCTCGTCCTCGGTACGACCGTGTGCCACCAGTTCGCTGGCAGCGGGCATATCGATACCGTAGACGTTCGGGTATCTCACCGGCGGGGCGGCGGAGGCAAAATAGACCCGTTTGGCGCCCGAGTCACGGGCCATCTGCACGATCTGCTGGGAGGTGGTGCCACGGACGACAGAATCATCAACCAGCAGGACATTCTTACCCTTGAATTCCAGGTCGATGGCGTTGAGTTTCTGGCGCACCGACTTTTTACGTACCGTCTGCCCCGGCATGATGAAAGTGCGACCAATGTAGCGGTTTTTGATGAAGCCTTCGGTATATCTCACGCCCAATTCATTGGCTAGGACAAGTGCTGCTGTACGGCTCGTGTCAGGAATCGGTATCACGACATCGATATCGTGATCAAACCACTCCCGCTGAATCTTCTTGGCCAACTTCTTGCCCATACGCGAGCGGGCCTTGTGGACGAAGATATTGTCGATCACGGAGTCTGGGCGTGCGAAATAGACAAATTCGAAAATACAGGGTGACTTGACCGGGTTGGCCGCGCACTGCTGGGCATAGAACTGCCCCTCTTTGCTGATAAAAATCGCCTCTCCCGGTTCAAGGTCCCGCACGCGTTCGAAACCCAGTGCATCCAGGGCAACGCTCTCTGAGGCGATCATATATTCCGTCCCCTGATCGGTCTCCCGTTTTCCATAGACGATGGGGCGGATGGCGTTGGGATCACGGAAACCGATCAGGCCGACGTTGGGAATCATGGCCACGGCGGCATAGCCGCCACGACAACGGCGATGTACGCCGGCAACCGCCCTGAAAATATCCTCCGGAGAGATCCGCAGCTTATTCTGCATCTGCAGCTCGTGCGCGAAGATATTCAGCAAAATCTCTGAGTCTGAAGAGGTGTTGATATGCCGCAGATCCTCCACGAAGAGATCCCGGGTCAGCTCATCAGCATTGGTCAGGTTGCCATTGTGGGCCAAGGTGATGCCATAGGGAGAATTGACGTAGAACGGCTGAGCTTCCGCCGAGGATGAGCAGCCGGCCGTCGGGTAGCGGACATGCCCCATACCCATCTTCCCCTTCAACCGCATCATGTGACGGGTATGAAACACGTCTCTGGCAAGTCCGTTGGCCTTGCGCAGAAAAAGCCTGCCCCGCTCACAGGTCACGATACCGGCGGCATCCTGGCCCCGATGTTGAAGTACCAACAGGGCATCATAAAGAGATTGATTGACAGGGGTTTTGCCTACGATTCCCACAATACCGCACATAGCTTATCTCTCTTGATCGTTGGCGAGATCGAAATTAGGTTTACGACGTACGGCACAACCGCACCCGAGGTCACGCTGCCCGGATATATTGATGTAACGGCCGATCCGTTCAATAGCTGAAATTTGCTGCGATATCATCAGGCAGATACCCCTTCATCCAAACAGCCATCTCTTCAAAGTGTGGGATCAGGCGGGATTCAACCCACCAGGCATCCTCGGGAAAGGGCGTCAGCCCAGCCAGGAGCACCAATATAGCGACGACAACGGCACCCCTGGCAGCCCCGAAAAAGATCCCGATCAACCTGTCCGTACCACTTAGACCGGTGGTATCGACAAGTGTCTTCATGAAACGGTTGACCAAAGCCCCCAGTATCAGCACAACGAGCAAAATGGCGCCATAGGCCACACCGAGGCGAATTGAGGCCACATCGATCCAAGGTTCAAGTTCTGCGGCCAGAGGTCGGAAAAAAAACCAGGCCAGTGCGAATGCGGCAATCCAGGTGGCCAGGGAGACGGCTTCCTGAACAAAGCCCCTTACCAGACTGATGATGGTGGAGATTGCGATAATTGCAATGATGAGCGTATCGACCCAGAGCATGGCCTACCCTGCGGGATGAGCGGTTTGAAAGGCTTCCATCAGCATATGACAGCGTCGCCCTGAAATAGAGAGCCCGGAGAATCTCCGGGCCGATCTATCGTCTAGTTGGTGGAGCCAGGCGGGATCGAACCGCCGACCTCAACACTGCCAGTGTTGCGCTCTCCCAGCTGAGCTATGGCCCCGGAAAGCCGAGCATATTAGAAGATGATTAAGGGTTTGTCCAATGCTTTTTCTTCCCTATGCTGCATGGATGTCGGCCGGGTTTCACACCCCCTGTTTTTCAAGCTTGGCCCAGGAATCCCTCAGGGTGACAATGCGATTGAAAACAGGCTTTTCACCACTGGCCTCACGACTGTCCATAGTGAAGTAACCTTCCCGTTCGAACTGATACCGCTCCCCCACTGAAGCGTCCCCCAGCGACGATTCCAGATAACAGTCGGTCAATGTGCGCAGAGAATCGGGATTCAGGTTGTCGGTAAAGTGCCCGCCCTCAGTCACCTTATCGGGATTGGGCTGACTGAATAAGCGATCATACAGCCGTACTTCCGCCTTAACTCCATGGCGCGCCGAGACCCAGTGAATCACGCCGCGCACCTTACGGCCTTCGGGGTTTTTACCCAATGTCTCAGGATCGTAGCTGCAACGTAGCTCGACGATGTCGCCCTGGTTGTTCTTAAGCACCTCTTCGCACTTGATCACATAAGCGTTGCGCAACCGCACCTCGCCGCCGCTGACCAGGCGCTTGTACTTTTTATTGGCCTCCTCGCGAAAATCAGCCTGATCGATATAGATCTCGCGACTGAAGGGAATCTCTCTCTGCCCCATCGACTCATTCTTTGGATGATTGGATGCGCTCAGCCACTCCTCTCCATCCTCAGGGTAGTTCTCAATCACCAGTTTCAATGGATGCAGTACCCCCATACGCCGTGGGGCATGGGTATCCAGATCCTCCCGGATACAGCTCTCCAATACACCCATCTCCACCAAATTGTCCGATTTGGTGATGCCGATGCGATGACAGAACTCCCGAATCGAGCCAGAGGTGAAACCCCTTCTGCGCAAACCGGCAACGGTGGGCATCCGTGGATCATCCCAACCCTCGACAAAGCCCTCTTCCACTAATTGGGTCAGCTTACGCTTACTCATCACCGTATACTCCAGATTCAGTCTGGAAAACTCGATCTGCTGGGGGTGATAGGGAATGGTGATATTGTCCAAAACCCAGTCATAGAGAGGTCTGTGATCCTCAAATTCAAGCGTACAGAGCGAATGCGTGATCCCTTCCAGGGCATCGGAGATCGGGTGGGTGAAATCGTACATGGGATAGATACACCAGGCCTCTCCGGTCTGATGGTGGATCACGCCATGACGGATGCGATAGAGGGTCGGATCGCGCAGATTCATGTTCGGTGATGCGATGTCGATCTTGGCACGCAGTACCCGCTCACCATCGGCGAACTCGCCCGCCTTCATGCGCGCAAAGAGATCCAGGTTCTCCTCCACCGAGCGGCTGCGGAAAGGACTCTCCCGGCCGGGCTCCTTCAGGGTTCCCCGGTATTCCCGCATCTGCTCCGCATCGAGGTCACAGACATAGGCCTTACCGGCAGTAATCAATTCCACGGCAAAATCGTAGAGCTGCTGGAAATAGTCAGAAGCATAGAAGAGCCTATCCTCCCAGTCGTAACCCAGCCAGCGGACATCCTGCTGGATGCTCTCAACGAACTCCACATTCTCCTTGTGTGGATTGGTGTCGTCGAAACGCAGGTTGCATTTGCCCTGATAGTCTTGTGCCAAGCCAAAGTTGAGCACGATCGATTTGGCATGGCCGATGTGCAGATAGCCGTTGGGTTCAGGAGGAAAACGGGTGTGCACCCGGCCCTCGTTTTTTCCCGCTTGCAGATCATGGTCGATGATCTGACGAATAAAGTGGGATGGTGTGCTCTTATCCTGGTCACTCATATTTGCTGCTTCACTCATTTTTGCGGCGTCACGGGATAAATTACCCTGCATTCGCCTCACGCTGATGGATAAAATCAATCGCTCTGTCTAGCCGGCGCAGGGTTGCCTCTTTGCCCACCAGACGCAGTGTCACATCGATGCCTGGAGACGCCGCACGGCCCACAACCGCCACACGCAGGGGCTGCGCCACCTTGCCCATCTTCAGTTCGAGATCGTCCGATACTTTCTGCACCGTCTCATGTAGCGATTCATCATTCCAAGTTTCCAATGCAGCCAACTCAGCACGCATTCTCTCCAGCGGCTCTCTGGCAACCCCTCTCAGATGTTTTTTCGCCGCTTGCACATCGAACTCTTCGAAATCCTTGTAACAGAAGGTCACCATCTCAGCCATCTCCACCAGAGTTCTGGCGCGCTCCTGGTGGGCCTCTGCCACATCCGCCAGATCGGGACCCTCTGCCGGGTCCACATCAAGATCCCCCATGTGCGGACTGAGCAAATGGGCGATCCGTTTGGGATCGTCCTCCTTGATGTAGTGCTGATTCAGCCAGATCAGCTTTTCGGTATTGAAACTCGACGCGGCCTTGTTGACGGCGTCGATATCGAACAGCTCGATCATCTCATCGATGCTGAAGATCTCCTGATCACCATGGGACCAACCCAGGCGTACGAGGTAGTTGAGCAGTGCTTCCGGTAGAAAGCCGTCTTCCCGGTACTGCATGACACTCACCGCACCGTGCCGCTTGGAGAGCCGGGCCCCGTCGTCCCCAAGAATCATGGGGACATGCCCATATTGAGGCAGTTCCGCCCCAATCGCCCGCAGGATATTGATCTGTTTCGGGGTATTGTTGAGATGATCGTCACCACGAATCACATGGGTGATCTGCATATCCATATCATCGACCACCACCGTCAGATTGTAAGTGGGCGAGCCGTCTGTTCGACGCAGAATCAGGTCGTCCAACTCCTCGTTGTTGAAGCCCACCCGGCCGCGAATCAGGTCGTCCACCACGACCACACCCGTATCCGGGTTACGGAAACGGATCACGTGGGGCTCATCGGGACTGACCTCCCGGTCCCGGCAGTGTCCGTCGTATCGTGGCTTTCGCTTCTGCTGCATTGCCTCCTCGCGCAACTGATCCAGCCGTTCGCGGGAACAGTTGCAGCGATAGGCAAACCCTTTTTCCATTAACTGATCGATAACCTGGTTATAACGGTCGAAACGCTTGGTCTGATAAAAGGGACCCTCGTCATACTCCAGGCCCAGCCAGGTCATCCCCTCGAGGATGGCATTGACCGACTCAGCGGTCGATCGCTCCAGATCGGTATCTTCAATACGCAACACGAACTTACCGCCGTGTTTGCGGGCGTAGAGCCAGGAAAAGAGTGCGGTGCGGGCACCGCCCACATGCAGGTAGCCGGTGGGGCTGGGGGCGAAACGGGTACGTACGGTCATCGATCTCACAACAAGGGAAATTGAGAAAACGCGATTCTATCAGACCCACCGCGATTCGGCAGTGACTGTTTGACGCCCCTCTGCAACCCCATTAGAATTCGCTGCTCACCTTCTGAGGGCGCATAGCTCAGCTGGGAGAGCGCTGCAGTCACATTGCAGAGGTCACAGGTTCGATCCCTGTTGCGCCCACCATTCCCCCAAAGACAGATCTGTTTCCTTCACTGGCGTCAATCGGACAACTGCTACAGAATAGCGAAGCCCGGTCGCAAAATAAGCTAGGCATAACAACCAACACGAATACAAATAACGAGCCATATCCTATGAAACGGACCATCCACCTGATCGCTGCCGCAAGACCCAATTTCATGAAGATCGCCCCGCTCTACCATGCCTTGATGAAGGAGTCGGAGCTGGAGCCTGTGATCGTCCATACCGGCCAGCACTACGACCTGAACATGTCCGACGCCTTTTTTCAGGATCTGCGCCTGCCGGAACCGCACATCCACCTGGGAGCAGGCAGCGGTAGTCATGCCGAGCAGACAGGCAGAGTGATGATCGCCTACGAGAAGGTGGTCATGGAGAAAAGGCCCGATATGGTCGTGGTAGTGGGTGACGTCAATTCGACCATCGCCTGCACCCTGGCGGCCACCAAGGTTGTCTTTGACCATGATCAGAATGATGCCGCAACCGGCCTCAACAGGCCGATGATTGCCCATCTGGAAGCAGGGCTGCGTTCGTTCGACCGCACCATGCCGGAAGAGGTAAACCGCCTCGCCACCGATGTACTGGCTGATCTACTCTGGACCCCCTCCCCTGATGGTGACGAAAACCTGCAGCATGAGGGAGTGGCCAAGGAAAAGATCGTGCGGGTAGGCAATATCATGATCGACTCTCTCGAGATGATGCGGGAAGCCATTGAGGCAGTGCCGGTCTATGAAAAGTACGGGGTGACTCAGGGCGACTATGCCGTTCTTACCCTGCATCGTCCCGCCAATGTGGATAATCCAACCTCGCTGAAAGCCCTGTGCGACATGATTGTCCGTCTGTCGAAACAGATGCCGATCATCTTTCCTGTCCATCCGCGCACGAGAAAAAATCTGGAAAATACCGGACTCATCGATACGCTGGAGGGAAAACCGGAGATCAGGCTACTGGAGCCACAGAACTATATCAGCTTCATGAACCTGATCTTCAACTGCCGACTGGCGGTGACGGATTCCGGCGGCCTGCAGGAGGAGACGAGCTATCTGGGTATTCCCTGTCTCACTCTCCGCCCCAACACCGAGCGGCCGATCACTATCACCCAAGGGACCAATCAGCTCTGTACCCTGGACGATATCGATAGCAAAATCGATCAGGTCATCGCCGGAGAGACCGGTAAGGGCAAATCGCCCGATCTTTGGGACGGCCATACCGCAGACCGGGTTGTGACATCCATCAGATCGGTATTCAATATCTGACAGATGATGAAATCCCTGAGTCCTCAGCCGATATCGATCAAATAGAGTGGCTGACCGCTAATCACCAAAGCAAAGGAGGAAACACCGGGGAATTTTCCACCTGATTACCAATAGTGATCGACAATAATAATCTCAGAGTTTCCTCGCTATTTTCCTCTGACCAGTTCAATCTCTGCGCGCCGGTTGGCCGCCCTTGCAACCTCAGTTCTCTTGCGAATCTTCGGCCTGGATTCACCATAGTGGCGAGTGGAAATGCGCGAGAGTTCGATCCCCTTCCCGGCAAGGAATTCACTGACCCTTTTTGCACGCTTTGCCGACAGCCGAAGATTGTATCGCGGCTTTCCCTGATCATCCGCATGACCTGAGATGCGAACGGTGGAAACCCGATCATCCGCCGCAATATAGTCCGCCAAATCTTCCAGTATCTCTTGTGCTTCTGCGTCCAGTTCGTGAACATCCAGGGCAAAATTCACTGTAGTCCGGCGTAACGCCTCGAAACCGCTGCCCGACTGCTTTTTCAGGCACTGCTTGAACTCCCGATAGGGCCTCTGAAATTTAACCGGAGAAAGGCGAATGTGGACCTGTTTGCGGCTGTCGTTCCAATCGAGCAGATCGAAACTGCCGATCTGTCCTTTGGCCAGGGAAGAGAGCAGCCAACCCGCAGGCCGTCTGTCCAGGGCAACCGGTCGCTGACCAGATTTGATCACCACCATCTGCTCCAGTGGATCGGGATCGTTGTGCTCCCATTCGGGGGAGACCTCCCTTAATACACCTTCGATCTTTTCCGGGATGGGTTGATAGGTATCGATACGAAACGAAAGACTCTCACCTGCAAGCCGCTGAAATCTCGCATGGCCGAACTGTGGAATTTCATGTTCGAGTTCACACAGGGCTGGAGAACCTTTGAATGCCCACTCCGATTCGTGGACCTGAGCCATGTAGATCTCAGCTTCGAGCGATTCCGCAGCAAAAGTTGGACTCGAACTGAAAAGACAGGCCAGTGCCAGATAGAGGCCTCGCAGCGTTAAATGCGAACACCTTGAAAGAACTGATGACATGACCACCCGGCACCTCAACCTCACCTAAGGGAATATTCCCCTTATCGACAAGGCGTTGCCAAATCTTTACCGCTTTCATTCATTACTGGAAGTGAAGCCAAAGTCTATCTGACTGGAGCTATCCGCCAGCAATCACTCTGATTCGTGCAGCTCCAGATAATCAATGAGACTCCGAAACCGATTGTAGTCCTGGCGGTGAAAAACCGGATCATCCATATGCGGGATCTTCTGCTCCAGCTTCTCCCACTCTTTGTCGCTCAGGGCCTGTGAGACCAGCGGAAATATCTCCTGCTCTTCCAGGTCGATATGCTGTCTCTGCAGGGCAATAAACTCGCGCCCACGGGTTTCAACCTCATCCCGACGCAATACCTCTCCCTGCATGATCCCTTCCAGGGTTTCCCGAAAACGGCGGGCCATTCCCAACAACGCTTCATGCTCTCGGCTGACTCTCTGATAGAGCGCCTCATGTTCCTGCATTGACGGTTTGGCGAAGGCCGACTGGTTAATGATGTCTTCGGTAGGGTGATGATGTTGTTCAGCATAGTGCTCGATATAGTCGAGCAGCTCGATTTTCAGATCGAAATCCGATTCATGACCGGCAAACAGGGCATCCAATTGCGCGCTCAGCAAATCGAGTAATCGAGAAAGATTGATATGGTCGTGATGGAGTTTCTCCAGCAATTGGCTCATGTCGCCCCCTTATTGATGAGTCGGCGCCAGATCCACCCCTCCGGCCTGGCCTCTCCGGTTAGTATATAGCTCAATGCGTTCTCGTTCTGCAGCGTCCATTCCATGCGATCCCGGCCATAATGTGAACCGCAGAAGAGAAAATGATCGTCTTTCTGGACACTTAGCTCAGGATCCGGCAGTAGTACCCACTCATTGTGGCGTAGCAACATAAGCGGAATACAAGGCAGATTGGTCTCTCTGTTGCGAGGATCTATCATCAATTGAGCTAATGTGAGCTGCTCACCCCGCCTGACATGTGCACAGACAGCGTGGGAATCCTCTTCCGTAAACGCTACCTCCCAAACCTCCGGTGCATGGCTTGTCACCAGGGCAGAGATCCGGCTGATCAGCTCACAGGCCCACTCATCCTCCTGGTGCAGTACCAGCTTGACGAACTGATGCTGCATCGGTGCACCCAGCAGCACACGTATCTGGTTGGCAATGATCTCGCTGGGTAGCATCACCATATCGGCACGGACCGCCTCGATCACTGGGTCATTATCCTTCCGGTTCTGCCGCATAATCACGAAAAGGTCCTGATTCAGCTCTCTGGCCGTCATGATGATTGAGAGATTATTGGCATCATTGTCGGTACCGGCCACAAGTCCGGCCGCCCTTTCGATATCAGCCTCCATCAGGGTATTGGCCTCGGTTCCACGTCCCATCACGAAGGCGGTAGAGGGGATGCCCGTGGTATCGGGATTCGCTTCCACAACGATGACTTCCAGCCCCTCCCTGATCAATTTGTCATAGATGGCTTTGCCGAAACGCCCATAACCACAGATCACCCATAGCCCCTCACAGGGAGGATAGACGGGGTCTTTCAACAGGTCGCTATGTCCCATTGAAAGCCAGTCTTGCAACAAGCTGAGGCAAGGCGCCTGAATAGCGGTAGCCAGATGCAGTGCGAAGGTATCAAAAGGGTCGATAATGTAATCGGTACCGAATGAGGCCATGTTTGCTTCAATGTCATGGGAGTCGGCACGGCAGATAACCTCGATCTCCGGGTGCAGCAGCTTCGAGGTGATGGCGACTTTGAGATTGGCCTCATTGGAATTGGTCAGTGCCACTACCCCTCTACAGCGGGGATGGTTCAAACCCGCCTCAAGCAGATGAGCCGGTAACCGGGCATCCCCGCAGAGGCCTGGCACATACTCCCTAAGATTCTCCAATTTGAGCAGATTGACCCGATCCTGGAGGATATCGATCACTACGGCATGTTGATTCCGGTCGGTGAGTGATTTCACCAGCGCCTCACCGGTCTGTCCGTAACCGCAGACGAGATAGAAAGCCTCGCGCATTCGCTTGATCTGGCGTGCGAAGCGGCGCTCCGTCAGCGCATGTTGAAAAGTCTCGTCCTTCAACAAGGCCAGGACGGTACCGATGGAGTAGAGCCAGACCACAACAGTGAAGAAGATGGAAAAACTGACCCATAACCGCTGCCCGGCGGTAAATTCGTAAGGAATTTCTCCGAAACCGATGGTACTGGCCATGAAACTGACAAAGTAGAAGGCATGGAAGAAATCCATATGCCAAACATTACCGTCTGCATCCCGTCCTGGAATCAACACCAGCCCCAGAATGGCGATGGAGTAGGTCAACACAAGAATCAACAATGGCGCTCGCATGCGCCTGAAGATGAGGAAGACGATATTTTCCATCAGAGACCCGTATCGGCGTGTATTTACCGACGCAGCATCACGGTTTCAATAATCAATAGGATTACCGAAATCACATTGGCCAGCATGGCGCCACCGGAAAGGGAGACAATGCTGGCCATTGCCACAGACGTCAGACCGGTACCGGTCACATGCACAACCATTGTCCAGACCAGCGCAGCGGCGAAGAGCTGCAGCATCGCCACCAGACTGGTCGCCAACAGTACCGCCCCCATCTGAGTACGGTCACCGAATTTGAGAATGGTGGCCACCAGGTTCACCACAATGACGGCAAACAGCTCATATACGTGGTGATGATCTGGGTTGTCCAGGTCTCCGACAAAGAAGCCGAAGTTAAGCGTCAATGCCAGAACGATAAAAAAACCAAAAAGGACCTTCTCCGGATTCACGCCATTTTCTCCTCAAACAGTGTCAGCCATTGATCTTGGTGTAAAAAAGGTTCTTTTTCCAGTATTCGTTAATGCTGCGCAGATATATACACCAACGAGCCGTTAAAGCTTTCCCAGGAACGACCGCTATATTGCGTGATAGTCCCGGACAGGTTGAAGGTCAGAAGCCTCTCCCCCTGCCGGCTCATATTTTTTGCATCTGGGTGGAATCTCAATGGCAAACTTTATCAAATCCGTCGATGACCGTACCCGTTTGGCCGGAACCAACCGACTGGAAGTGCTGCTTTTCAGCCTCGGTAAGGATGTTCATACGGGACGAGAAGAGACATACGGGGTGAATGTCTTCAAAGTCAGAGAGGTCATGCTGGTACCTGAGATCACCCATGCACCGGATATGCCCGCCTCTGTAGAGGGGATGGTCAGCCTACGCGGCAATATGATACCGGTGATCAATCTCCCCGATTTCTGCAATATCCAGTCGGAAGACAAGCCTGAAATCCTCATCGTCACCGAGTACAACAAAAATGTGCAGGGCTTTCTGGTGCATTCGGTCGACACCATCGAGCGATTGGCATGGGAAGACGTCAAGGTACCACCCGCCATGATGGCCCAGCAGCACGGCGGCCTTGTGACTGCGGTGACCGAACTGAAAGACAAGCGCCTGGTCATGATCATGGATGTGGAGATGGTCCTCAGTCAAACCTCGGGCTTTGGCCAGAGCTCAGATATTTTCGAAGGCATCCAGGATGTTGGAGACAGCGATATCACCCTTCTATTCGCCGATGATTCCGCTGTAGCCAGGGACCAGATCATCCGCACCATGAATCACATGGGGATCAAATATATCGGCACCAAAAACGGCTCTGAAGCCTGGGATAAGCTGAAGGAGATCACAGAGCGAGCCGAGGCTACGGGTCACAAAGCGAGCGATTTCATCCAGGTGATACTGACGGATGTGGAGATGCCGGAGATGGACGGGTATGTATTGACGAAGAAGATCAAAGAGGATCAGAGACTCTCGGACATTCCCATCATTATGCATTCATCGCTTTCGGCGGATGCCAATATGGCCCTGGGCAGGGGTGTAGGCGCTGATGCATACGTTCCCAAGTTCGAACCCACTGAGCTTGCGGCAAAGCTGAATGAGATAATCGAATCCATCCACGGTATGAAAAAGTAAGCCGTTTTCAAAACCTGACATCCCTCGGATAGCGCCTTGGGAAATAGCTGAAGTTGTTACATTCCGTAACAGCTGCTAGGCTCTTGGGATGCGAGAAACACCGCCCCCCGAACGCCAACTCGACCGGACTCTCGCGCTCGGTCTGGTAATCCTGCTTCTACTGTCGACCCCGGTCATGATCTGGTGGACCTCGAAGGATAGCCCCTGGTACATCCCCTACCTGCTTTGGCTCGCTATCATCATCTTCATCGCCTGGATACAGCGCCGCCACCATGACCCATGACCTCGGACTGCTTTTCGGTGTCGGATTTACTTATCTGGTTCTGCTGTTCCTGATCGCCTATGCCGCAGACAGCGGCAAAATACCGGAAAAACTGATACGTCACCCGATGGTGTATGTCTTCTCCCTGGGTGTCTATGCGACTTCCTGGACCTACTACGGCAGCGTTGGATTTGCGCAAACGCAGGGCTATTTGTTTCTCACTGTCTACCTGGGGGTGACCCTGGCGTTCGCTCTCGCACCACTGCTGCTTCAGCCCATACTCAGACTGACACAAGAGTACCAACTGACCTCGTTGGCGGATCTGTTCGCATTCCGCTACCGGAGCCAACTGGCCGGTATACTGGTCACCCTATTTATGTTGGTGGGCACCCTCCCCTACATCGCGCTCCAGATCCGCGCGGTAACCGACTCCCTGACTGTGGTCAGTCAATCGGCGACACCGCGCAGCCTGGCATTGATCTTCTGTAGCACACTGGTGGTTTTCGCCATCCTGTTCGGTGCCAGACACAGTACCAGTCGTGAAAAACATCGCGGTCTGGTTGCCGCCATTGCTTTTGAATCATTGGTAAAACTGCTGGCACTGCTCGTCATTGGCGCAACCGCCCTTGTGGGGGTCTTCGGAGGTCTGGACGGCCTCGACCAGTGGCTCCAGATTCATCCCGAGGCCATCGAGAGGCTTTATCAACCGGTCAGAGAAGGTCCTTGGGCTACACTGCTGCTCCTGGCCTTCGCGGCAGCCTTCCTGCTGCCACGACAGTTTCATATGCTCTTCACGGAAAATTTTGAGCCCAAGGCCCTGCGTACTGCCAGTTGGGCCTTCCCTTTGTTCCTCCTCCTGATCAATCTTCCGATCCCGCTGATTCTATGGGCCGGAGAAGCACTACAGCTCAAAGTTCATCCTGACTACTACGCACTCGGGCTCAGTCTGGAAACCGGTCCCTCCTGGCTGCCCATTTTGGCCTTCATCGGCGGTGTCTCGTCGGCCAGCGCCATGATGATCATCACCACCCTGGCGCTCTCGTCGATGACCCTGAACCATATTCTGCTACCGACCAACTTCCCAGATCCCCAGGTCAACCTCTATCGCTGGCTGCTGCTGGGCCGGCGTCTATTGATCGCCCTCATCATCATGGCCGGATATGGCTTCTATATCCTGCTGGAGAAGCATCAAGGGCTGGTGCAACTGGGTCTGATCTCATTTGTGGCCGTAGTCCAGTTTCTACCGGGTATCGTTGGCCTGCTCTACTGGCGACGGGCTAATCGTCTCGGTCTGATCCTGGGATTGCTGGCAGGCATCGCGATCTGGTCAGCCACGCTTCTGCTGCCGTTGCTGGAGAGTTCCGGCTTCATCCGTACCGAGTTTGACATCCCGGCACTACGCCTGGCATCGGGTATGGATCAGTGGGAATTCGCCACTTTCTGGTCGCTGACGGCGAATACGCTGCTGTTTGTCTTCGGCTCTCTGGTGGGCAAACAGAGCCGTGGCGAACAGGAGGCGGCCAGTGCCTGCTGCAGCGAATCGATGATCCCATTGGGCGGTATGGTCAACGCCGGTTCTTCAGCACAGTTCTCCAAGCAGCTGGCGCAGATGTTGGGTGGCGAAGCCGCCGAGCGCGAGGTCAAACAGGCACTCAGTGACCTGAGTCTCTCCGTGAACGAGACCCGGCCCTCCCAGTTACGCCGATTGCGTGAGCGCATCGAGCGCAATCTCTCCGGTCTGCTGGGGCCTCAACTGGCGCATATGATTATCAACCGGAGACTGCAGCTCGATATCCATACTCAGACCGCCCTCGCCGACTCCATGCGGTTTATAGAAGACCAGTTGGAGCACTCCCGCTCACGCTTGCGGGGCCTGAGTGGCGACCTGGACAACCTGCGACGCTACCATCGCCAGGTGTTGCTCGATCTCCCTCTGGGCGTCTGTACCATCGATAAGCTGCGCACCGTCACCATCTGGAATCTGGCTATGGAGGTCATGACCGGGCTGCCAGCCCGCGACGCAGTCGGCGTGCCTCTGCATCGTCTACCCGAACCCTGGGGACATCTCCTTGCCGGTTTTGCCTCAGCAACTGACGAACATATCTACCATCTGGAATTGACGCATGAGAACAGCAAGCGCTGGTTCAACCTGCACAAGGCTGCGATTCCGGGCCCGATGCCGGTCGATCACCCGGTAGAGGAAGCACGAACCAGCCAGGTCATTCTGATGGAAGATCTGACCAACCTGGAAACCCTCGAGGCAGAACTGGCACACAGCGAGCGGCTCGCCTCTATCGGTCGTCTGGCTGCCGGGGTGGCACATGAGATCGGCAACCCGGTCACCGGTATCGCTTCTTTGGCGCAAAATCTGCGTCATGAGGAGGAACCCGAACTGGTAAAAGAGAGTATCGATGAGATCCTCAATCAGACCCAACGCATAACCGCGATCGTCAAGACGCTAATGAACTTCAGTCGCAGCGGAGGTATCGGCACCGATATCCGCCGCTTCTCCCTCAAGGATGTAGCGGATGAGGCAATCCGGCTGGTGAAGTTGACACATCACGGCCGTCAGGTGAGCTGCCAAAATCTCTGCCCAGAGGAACTGACCATCGAAGGGGATCGTCAGGGGCTCTCTCAAGTTTTGGTGAATATCCTGACCAATGCCTGTGACGCCTCGTCTCCCGGTGATGCGGTTGAACTGACTGCCAATGAAATTGCCGACTGTATGCGTATTGAGGTCGTCGATCAGGGAGAGGGTATTTCAGACGAGAACCAGGGCTACATTTTTGAACCCTTCTTCACAACCAAACCACCGGGTGAGGGTACAGGGCTGGGCCTGGCAATGGCCTATAAGATTATTTCCGATCACCAGGGTGCCATCAGTATCGACTCAACGTCGGGTAACGGCACCCGGGTTATTATCGACTTACCAAAAATATCAAAGCCACATCATGAATCGCGTATTAATTATTGAAGACGAGACTGTGATCCGTCGCGCCGTCAAACGATTGCTGGAACGCCACGACTATGTCGTCGCAGAAGCCGGTTCAATCGAAGAGGCGGAGACGGAGCATACACCAAACGGTTTCGACCTGATTATCAGTGATGTGCGCCTCCCGGGTTTACCGGGAACAGAGATCATAAAACGGGCCGCTCCGGTTCCTGTTCTCATCATGACCAGTTATGCCAGCATCCGCTCGGCAGTGGATGCCATGAAGATGGGTGCGGTGGACTATATCTCCAAGCCCTTTGATCATGAAGAGCTGCTGATGCTCGTAGACCGCACTATCAAACAGGACCGCAGTCAACGTCAGCAAGCCGTGCTGAAAAGTGAGGTCGAGAAGAGTTATCCGGTGAAAGGCATGGTGGGCGAGTGCTCCGCCATGTGCGATGTCTTCAACCGGATCAACAAGGTCGCACCCACTGATGCCACAGTGCTGATCCTCGGTGAATCCGGCTCTGGCAAAGAGCTCGTTGCCCGCGCTCTGCATGAGAAGAGCCATCGCAGACAGTCACCGTTCATCGTCTTTAACTGCGCTGCCGTGCCGGAGAGTCAGGTGGAGACGGAACTTTTCGGCCAAACCGGCGAGAATGAAACCCGAAAAGGCGGCTTACTGGCACAAGCCAGCGGCGGTACGCTATTCATGGACGAAGTCGGTGAGTTGCCCATGCCGGCACAGGCCAGACTGTTGCGTGTTTTGCAGGGCGATGAGTACAACAGCGGTGGTGACAGACCTCAGCTACAGCCAGATATCCGCATCATTGCCGCCACCCACCGCGATATCCGCAAACTGGTTCAACAACAGACATTCCGCAGCGACCTCTATTTTCGACTTCGTGTGGTTGAAATGACTCTCCCTCCTCTCAGGGACCGGGGCGCCGATATCAAAGCACTGGCTCTTTTCCTGCTGGAAAAGTCATCGAGGCAACTTAACCGCGCTCCTCTCAAGTTGAGTCGTACTGCTATGGACGCCATTCGTCGTTACCACTGGCCTGGAAATGTCAGGGAGTTGGCGAATACCATCGAACGGGCCGTGATCCTTTGTGAAGGTGATACCATCACCCCGGAATTGCTCTCAATAGATCACCAGATCACCACTCATCGTCAGCGCAACGAACATGCTGGTGACAATCTCTCTCTGGAAGAATACTTTCGGCATTTCGTTCTGGAGAATCAAGAGCATATGACCGAGACTGAGCTTGCAAAGCAACTCGGCATCAGTCGCAAGGCTTTATGGGAAAGACGGCAACGCTTCGGCATACCGCGAGACAAGAAAGGTAAAAAAAGTTAGCGCCACGCGGTACTGACTTTAGTGGGTAAAAACAGGGTGACGTGAGAATTTTCTTTGAGTACCGATATGGCCATGATGGAGCCCTGCCCCACCCCACCGAAACAGACTGGAAACCCATGCCCCCTTAAATACAAGTCGTGAAACAATCCCTTTAAGTTAAAACACCATTCGATTCATGTAATGATTTTTCAGGGATTCGACTTGATCAACTTGATCCAGTTTGAGCTGGTCGCTGTTGCCTGCTGCCTTTTTCTACTCTGAGCCATTGCACCGAAATCAATCTTGGCGTGTTGCAATAGCCCGTCTGTATCCTTTGCATCGCGGGGAAACAGGGCGGTACCGACAGTAATCTGCAGACTGATGCTCTTACCTTCGACAATCACCGGATAGGTGAGTGCCATCCTTATCTTCTCGGCAAGATGGACGACCGATTTCTCTTCCCGGATATTGGGCAACAGCAGCAGAAATTCACTTCCGTCGATGCGGGCCAGGGTATCCCCTTTGCGTACCTGCCGCTTGAGGCGGGTGGCAAGGGCCTTGAGACAGGTATCACCGGCCGCGTGTCCGTAACGCTCGTTAACCTGCTTGAGATCATCCAGTACGATATTGAGAAGACAGAGTCCCGTGTTGCTGTGTTTAGCCTGCGTCAGGGCAAAATTCAGATAGTCATCGAAAAGCACACGGTTCGGCAGGCCGGTCAGTGTATCGTGGAACTCGCGATATTTATTCAGCTCTTCCAATTTGTTGTAATGGGTGATGTCCCGCGCTACCCCATAGGTTCCGAAGAAAACCTTTTTGCCTTCCTGTACTGAGTAGAGCCGCCGGGACTGCAGCGCTACCAGGACAGTACGGGGTTTCTGACCGGGATCGTTGGATGACTGCTCCTTGCACTTCAGCCTCAGCTCGACTTCGGGGAACTGATCCGGTGTGGTTCTCCGCTCTTCGAAGACATGTTCAATGCGCTCGATCTCATCGTTCTCCACCAGAGATTTCCAATGCATGCCCAGCAGTTCCTGCTTGGAGTACCCGGTTACCTTGGAGAAGACGTTGTTCACCATGCGGAAGTGTCCGTTCACATCCAGCAAAAACAGAAGGTTTGGGGCGACATCGAACATCAATCGGTGCAGGCTGTTTTTGGTATCTACACGACGCTTAACATCGGCGACTTCGGCCTCCTGGGTGCGCCTCTTCAGGCTTTCGTCGATGGCTTTCAAGAGGTCTACCGGCGCTACCGGCTTGCGAATGAAATTGTCTGCGCCCTTCTTCAGGGACTTAATGGCATCGTCCATGGAAGGATCACCGGAAATGGCAATGACCCTTGTGGTCAGTTTCCGCTTCCGTATAAAGTCCATAACTTTGTGCCCATCAGCGACAGGCATATGGAGATCGAGAAGCACCACGTCAATTGGGCGGGTCACCAGGATACCCGCGGCTTTTGCCCCATCCGGCGCCGTCTCCACATCATACCCCCAACTGCTTACCATCATGGCAAGACTCTCGGCATGGCGGATATCGTCGTCAACCACCAGCAGGCGTCCCTTACTTTTCTCCTTTCCGTGTTTGTTATCAATTTTCTGCTCAGACATGGGCTTACTTCCGGGCGATCCATTTATCGTTATGAGATATGTGGAATATATCACGACCAGCGGCTATTGGTGGGAAATCAACTCCTCAACCGCACTCTGCATTCATTAGCGCCAGCCCCTTGCGGTTATGACAATAGGGCCTATACCCCATATGGCATGAGGTACAGCTGCTATTCTCGCGCACTATTTCTATACCGTCATGGACGGTCGGTCTGCATGGCTCTGTGTTTGGCTGCGATAAAATCCCGGTGAGAGACATGCAACAGGTCCGATAACCGTCGGATAACATGCTCTTCGTAGTGATGCAGCACCTGGTCGGCAAAAGCCACCCGCCATAGCGCTTCGATCAGCCCCACCTTCTCCTCTGCGGAATAGTGCTGATTGATGAGACGGGTAAACTGGAAATAGTCCGTGGACTCCGCATGTTCCGACTCCGCCAGAGAGAAGAGTAACTCTGCCTGTTCCGCCGACAGAGAGAAATCGGCGCGCACGATATCCAGAATGACCTGCTTCTCGTCGGTGGAACGCGAAAAATCCGACTCCGCGATCTCCAGCAGTAATGCCGCCACAGCCAACCGGATACGCTCACTGGGCATCGGCTCGCGTTGATCGGTAGCGGGTGGTAACAGATAGGTATCGAAGAAACGCTGTATGGACTTGATCATTCAAGTATTTTTTCATGAATACAGCATTGAGTCATCCCACGGATGTCAACTCGAAGAAGCATCAGTTTGCTTCAAATACCTCAGAATCGGGGTGAAACGCCATCCAGGCAAACCAGAAACTCTCGATAGTGGGTATTCTTTCACCATCAGGCGTCTCTATCCAAGCAGATTGGCTGGTACGGTCATAGCGCACGACCAGGTTTCGTCCTGCAAACTCTTCAGACACCCGGCCGCCTGCCCGGTCAAGCTCTACGTGGGGATAGGCTTTATACTTTCCGTTCAACTCAATACCCAGTGTGGCCTGCTTGGGATGATATCTGGGATCCACACCGGACACCGGAAAGTACAGGTCGCTCTGCTTGTCATACCCGGCGTAGGGGTTACGGGAGTAGTTCCTTGAGTAGCCCGTCTCTCTCGAAAGTACAAGCGTATCGGGATGGGACTCTCGCCAATCCTTCCATGTGGTATTTTGTGAGTTGAGAAGGGTCAGTGTTGTCCCCTTCATAGCGCCGGTGACCGCCTGCTTCATCATTTGAGACCAGAGGGATTCTGTCTCTCTGTCATAGAGCAGCATATCACTCTGATAGAGCAGTCCGGAGACACCGAAGTTCAGATCCCGACCGCCAGACCGAGCCGACATCACCAGGCCGCTACCACAGAGAGGGCAGAAAGAGACTACCACCGGCTGTGTGTCAAATCGATCATTGACGATCTCGTGCCAATTGAGAATCCGAAGTGGATACGCCTTTTTGATCCCGAAAAGGTTGACACCCATCACTCTGTCTCCATCTTTCAGCCAATCGACATCCGCAGCAGGATCAAATCTCGGCTCGTCGATGGCAGGGATCCCATCTTTTGCAGGTCCGCCATGGAAAATCTCATCAACGGGTATCATGGCATCAGCAAGATTGAAACCATTTACTGAGGCTCCGAATGCCGGAGCGATGACGAAACTCTGCAACAACATATATGTTGCAAGCGATACCACACGTAGCACAGACATTTCACCACCTCGAATATTCATGACCCCCCGCATCCGTCAAATCGGATGCGACCACATAGATTGATACGTAAATACGCCAAATTGGGATGCAACGAAGGCTATTTAATGCCCTGCTACGGGTGAGAGGAAATATTTTCAATTTTTACCAATGGAAACGAAGCCCGATCCAGAAGGTAACAGTGCATAGACAGTTACGTTACCTTACGAAACACTTATACCGCACCGCAACAAAGAAAAACAACATCTAACCCATTGTTTTATTTGACATTATCATAGTGTGTGACCCAAAATTGTGATGTGTGTAACCGTGTGTGCGGAAACACCAGACCGTGCCTGTTTCTCAAGGAATGATTTCTTCACATCAGAATAACGACAGGATGTCGCCGATGGTGACAGGCTCGAAGACATCAACAACTTTTCAATACGGCGGAGTGATCATGATATGAACAAAACTGCTGAACAGTACTGGAAAGCCAATATTCGCCTGGTAAGCATCTTGCTGGTGATTTGGTTTATCTGCTCGTTTCTTTTCGGCATCATCCTGGTAGAGCCTCTGAACACCATTAAGATTGGTGGTCTGGGTCTTGGGTTCTGGTTCGCCCAGAACGGCTCAATCTATACCTTCCTGGTGCTGATCTACGTCTACGCAAAACGCATGAACGCTCTGGATGTCGAATTTGACGTCCATGAGGATTAATGGGGGATACTGACTCATGGATCTGCAAACTCTGACATATATCGTAGTGGGCTTTACCTTTGCCCTCTATATCGGTATTGCCTTCTGGGCACGTGCCGGAACAACCGGTGAATTCTACGCCGCCGGTCGCGGCGTACACCCGATCGCCAACGGTATGGCTACCGCGGCTGACTGGATGTCCGCGGCTTCCTTTATCTCAATGGCCGGTTTGATCGCCTTCAACGGCTACGGCGCTTCCGTCTTCCTGATGGGCTGGACCGGTGGTTACGTGCTCCTGGCGCTGCTGCTGGCACCCTATCTGCGTAAGTTCGGTAAGTTCACCGTGCCTGAGTTCATCGGTGACCGTTACTATTCGCGTACCGCTCGAATCGTGGCAGTTATCTGTCTGATTCTGGCCTCCGTGACCTACGTAATCGGACAGATGAAAGGTATCGGCGTGGCCTTCTCCCGCTTCCTGCAAATCGATTACGATACAGGCCTTTTCATCGGCATGGGCATCGTATTCATCTATGCGGTTATGGGCGGCATGAAGGGTATCACCTACACCCAGATCGCTCAGTACTGCGTACTGATCTTCGCCTACACCGTACCTGCCATCTTCATCTCCATGAACCTGACCGGCAATCCTGTGCCACAGCTGGGTCTTGGCAGCACCATGGCGGATGGCTCCGGCACCTTCATGATGGATCGGCTCGATCAGGTGGTGACCGACCTGGGCTTCAAGGAGTACTCGACGCAGGTGATGGGCAGCAAACTGAATATGTTTGTCTACACCCTCTCCCTGATGATCGGTACCGCGGGCCTGCCCCACGTCATCATCCGTTTCTTCACCGTACCCAAGGTTAAGGACGCTCGCTCCTCCGCCGGCTGGGCACTGGTCTTCATCGCGATCCTCTACACCACCGCTCCTGCAGTGGGCTCCATGGCTCGTCTGAACCTGATGAACACCATTCAGGTGGGTGACGTCGGTACCGTCGAAGGCAATCTGGCCTACGCCGATCGTCCCCAGTGGTTCAAGAACTGGGAACAGACTGGTCTGCTGAAGTATGAAGACAAGAACGGCGACGGTCGCATTCAGTACTACAACGAGAAGAATGCCGAATTCGCTGCCAAGGCTGAGGCCTGGGGCTGGAAAGGCAACGAGATGACCAAGGTTGACCGTGACATCATGGTCTTGGCCAATCCGGAAATCGCCAATCTGCCCAACTGGGTTATCGCCCTGGTGGTCGCCGGTGGTCTGGCTGCTGCGCTCTCCACCGCTGCGGGACTCTTGCTGGCCATCTCTTCCTCCATCTCTCATGACCTCCTGAAGGGTGTGTTCATGCCCGATATCTCGGAGAAGAACGAGCTGATGGCTGGACGTATCGCCATGGCAGGCGCCATCGGTGTCGCGGGCTACTTCGGACTGCATCCACCGGATTTCGCTGCCGGCACCGTAGCTATTGCCTTCGGTCTGGCTGCGTCTTCCATCTTCCCCGTGTTGATGATGGGTATCTTCAACAAGAAGGTGAACCGCGCAGGTGCCATCTGGGGTATGTCATCGGGTATTGGTGTAACCATGCTCTACGTGTTCCAGCACAAAGGCATCATGTTCATCCCCGGTACATCCTTCCTGGGTGACATGGGTGCGAACTGGTTCATGGGCATCTCGCCGAACGCCTTCGGTGCCGTCGGTGCACTGGTCAACTTCGCTGTGGCCATCACGGTCTCCAAGATGACCGCACCGCCGCCGGATCATATCCAACACCTGGTGGAAGACATCCGCGTACCCAAGGGTGCCGGCGCTGCTACCGACCATTAATAATCAACCATAAAGCAGTAAATTGTGCCCCGCTTCGGCGGGGCCTTTTTCCCTGGGCTGCTTAGAATTTAAGAGTCTCCACGCATTGGACGATTTTTTTTCACACAGCATCGCACCAATCCGTTGAGATTTTTTCTGAAAACTCCATACTGGGACCTTTAGCAGGCCCTATGCATACCAAACGGTTTCATTCGAGCGAATCTATGGAAATCGAACTGGTCGAGATACGCGACTTTCTGGCGCAACGCCCCCCCTTTGATGTTCTGCCGGAAGAGCAACTCAATCAACTCCCGAAAATTCTCGATATCCGCTATCTGCGCAGAGGCAGCGACTTCCCCCCCCCAGAGTCTGAGCAAAGCTATATCTACATACTGAGAAGCGGCGCTATCGAACTGCTGGATGAGGAAGATAAATTGGTTGAAAAACTGGGAGAGGGTGGTGTCTACACTACCGACTGCCAGCTCATCGACTTCGGGCGCGCCATCCGCGGTGAGGCGACCGAGGATACCCTGCTCTATCAAATTCCCTGCAGTCACCTGAAAGTCATGAGGCAGGCCGAACCCGCTTTCGACCGCCACTTCAGCGAATCGATCAGAGACCGCCTGAAACAGGCGGTACGCATGCTTCAGGACAACGGGGATAACAGTAGCATCGCGCAGATGACGGTGGAGATCTCCCACCTGCTCAAGAAGGCACCGATCACGGCCGACGTCTCCAGCACCATTCGCGAAGCAGCACAACTGATGAGCGAAAAGAATGTCTCATCGGTAATGCTGATGGATGGCGAGAAACTCGCAGGCATGATCACAGACCGGGATCTACGCAAACGATGTGTCGCCGCTGGTGTCTCCCCCGATGAACCGGTGACAAGTATCATGACCTCCGATCTGGAGACCATACAGGAGAACACCCTCGCCTTTCAGGCCTTGATGACCATGACAAGGCTCCACGTTCACCACCTGCCTGTCATGCGTAACGACAATGTCATCGGCATGCTGACCGCCACCGATCTGGCCCGGCACCAGACTACCAACTCCGCCTTCCTCGCCACCGATGTGCGAAAGGCGGAGACCCTGCAGGACCTGGCCAACGTCAGTGAGCGTCTGCCCGATCTGCAGTTTCAGCTCGCCAACTCCAGTGCGACGGCACTACATGTCGGGGAGGCGATCTCCAGCATCACCGATTCACTCACCGTGCGACTGATCGAACTGGCGGAGGAGAAACTGGGTCCGCCGCCCGTGCCCTATGTCTGGATGTGCGGTGGATCACAGGCCCGAGGAGAGCAGACTTCCCATTCCGATCAGGACAACGCACTGCTGATCTCAGACGAGATGAAACCGGAGCACACGGCCTACTTCGAAGCCCTGGCGCAACAGGTCAATGACGGGCTCAATGCCTGCAACTTCGTCTACTGTCCAGGCGACGCCATGGCCTCCAACATCAAGTGGCGGCAGCCCCTGAGTGTGTGGAAGAAATATTTCAACACCTGGATCAACAAACCCGATCCAATGGCCCTGATGCTCTCCAGCATCTTCTTCGACCTGAGACCGGTGCATGGTGAAAAGGAGCTTTTCCTCGAGCTACAGACGGAAATACTCAGCAAAACCCGGGGTAACGGCATCTTTACTGCCTTTATGGCCTCCAATGCATTGCAGCACAGACCCCCCCTCGGTTTCTTCAGAACATTCGTGCTCATTCACGATGGCGCTCATGACGACACCTTCGATATCAAACACCGGGGCATCGTCCCCATCACCGATATCGCGAGGGTTTTTGCACTCAACCAGGGCCTCAAGCCGGTCAATACCACCGAACGGCTGCTGGCGGCGGCGGAGACCTCCGTCCTCAGCCGGGAGATGGGAGAAAACCTGGTGGACGCACTCGAATTCATCGCCAGTATGCGAATCAATCACCAGGCGGAGCAGATTCGCAAGGGTATGCAGCCGGACAACTACCTGGCCCCTGACGAACTCTCCGACCTGGAACGCCGTCATCTCAAGGATGCCTTCCGGGTAATACAGGACATGCAGGAGACGATGGAGAACCGCTACCAAGGCGGAAGGTTCAGATAGGGCTTATCCAAATGCTGCAAAGGTTCCTCAGCCAGGAAACAATTCGCAAGCGGGCTTTATCCAAAGTCAGCGAAGGCGCCCTGCATGAATACCTTTCCACGCCCCTGACCTCGAAAAAGGTTCAGTGTGAAGAACTTGTGATCGTCTCCCTCGACCTGGAAACGACCGGCCTCGACCCCAAGCGTGACAAGATTCTCAGCTACGGCCTGGTCGAGATACGGCACATGATGATCAAACTGGAGACCTCGCGTCATCAATTGATCTCGATCGACGAGGAAATTCCGGAAGAGTCCGCTGTCATCCATCAAATCACTGATGACCAGGCAGCCACCGGTATCCCGATTGAAGAGGCATTGCCTGAATTGCTTGAGCGATTGGCCGGAAAGGTCATGCTGGTGCATTACTCGGCGATCGAGCAAAACTTTATCAACGCCGCATGTAAGAAAATCTATGGTGCCCCGTTCATTATTCCGATCATCGACACACTGGTGCTGGCAAGACAGCTGTTCGAACGTCGGAATCATACGATCCAAGCCGGCAACCTGAGACTGTTCAACCTGCGACCGAGATATAATCTACCCAATTACAAAGCGCACAACGCACTGAGCGATGCTCTGGCGACCGCAGAACTCTTCCTGGCCATGGCATCGGAGATGTTTCCGCAACCCAGCAAGTGTCAACTCAGCCGTTTTCTAAGCCGATGATAAGCATATAGAATGAGCGAACCGAGCATTTACTGCGATGAATTTTCATACACGATCACAGACAGAATAAATCATGATCCTGTTGAGCGTTTCGAAAGACAGCTGTCTTTCTACACACTAATAAGTATCAACAACCACCGTTGAGGAGCTTCCCATGTCAGAACACAAGGTTTATCCCGTCCCTGCCGACTTTGCTGCACAGGCCAACGTCAACGAGGCGCAGTATCAGGCCATGTATCAGCAATCCATTGAAGACCCTGAAGGCTTCTGGGCCGAGCAGGCCGATCAATACATCACCTGGTTCAAGAAGTGGGACAAGGTGCTCGACTGGAGTTTCGACAAGGACGATCTCCATATCAACTGGTTCAAGGGCGCCAAGCTGAATGTCTCCTACAACTGTCTGGATCGCCACCTGGAGACACGAGGTGACCAGGTCGCCATCATCTGGGAAGGCGACAATCCGGAAGAGGATCGCAAGATCACCTACCGGGAACTGCACGCCGAGGTAAGCAAATTCGCGAATGTGCTGAAATCCCGTGGCGTTAAAAAGGGTGACAGAGTCTCCCTCTATCTGCCGATGATCCCGGAAGCGGCTGTAGCCATGCTTGCCTGTACCCGTATCGGCGCTGTTCACTCCATCGTCTTCGGCGGTTTCTCTCCAGACGCCCTGCGTGACCGTATCCTCGACTCCGATTGCCAGGTTGTGATCACTTCCGACCAATCCATGCGCGGCGGTAAGAAGGTCCCGCTCAAGGCCAATGCCGATAAGGCGATTGCCCAGTGCCCAAACGTCCATACCTGCCTCGTGGTTCAGCGTGGCGGCGATCCTGTAGATTGGGCCGACGACCGCGATGTCTGGTATCACGAGGCCATGGCCGATGCCTCCGCTGACTGTCCAGCGGAAGAGATGGATGCGGACGATCCGCTGTTCATCCTCTACACCTCCGGTTCCACCGGTAAACCCAAGGGCGTGCTGCACACCACCGGCGGCTATCTGCTGCAGGCGGCTATGACCCACAAGCTGGTCTTCGACTACAAAGACGGCGAGGTCTACTGGTGTACGGCCGACGTGGGCTGGGTAACAGGTCATACCTACATCGTCTATGGTCCGCTCAACAACGGCGCCATTACCGTGATGTTCGAAGGCATTCCCACCTATCCTGATATCTCCCGTTTCTGGCAGGTCTGCGACAAGCATAACGTGGCCACTTTCTACACCGCGCCCACCGCCATCCGTTCTCTGATGGGTGCAGGTGAGGAGCCGGTCAAAAAGACCAGCCGCAAGAGCCTGCGACTGCTCGGCACAGTTGGTGAACCCATCAACCCGGAAGCCTGGGAGTGGTACCACAATGTGGTGGGTGATGAGCGCTGTCCCATTGTCGATACCTGGTGGCAGACCGAAACCGGTGCACACATGATGACACCCCTGCCGGGCGCCACACCACTGAAGCCAGGTTCCGCCACTCACCCCTTCTTTGGCGTTGCGCCAGTACTGTTGGACGACCAGGGTGTGGAGATAGACGGCAACCCGGCAGAGGGCAATCTGGCCATCAAGCACCCCTGGCCTTCCATGATGCGTACCGTCTACGGCGACCACAAACGCTTCTTCGAGACCTACTTTGCCATGTATCCCGGTTACTACTTCACCGGTGACGGCGCACGTCGCGACGAGGACGGTTACTACTGGATTACCGGCCGTGTGGATGACGTACTAAACGTCTCCGGTCACCGTCTGGGTACCGCCGAAATTGAATCTGCGCTGGTATTACATGATTCCGTCGCTGAGGCCGCTGTAGTTGGCTATCCCCATGACCTGACCGGTCAAGGTATCTACGCCTATGTCACTCTGATGGCCGGCGTGGATGGTACTGACGAGTTGAAGACCGATCTGGTCAAGTTGGTTCGTTCCGAAATCGGTCCCATCGCTAAGGTGAACATCATCCAGTGGGCTCCCGGGTTACCGAAGACCCGCTCCGGAAAGATCATGCGCCGCATCCTGCGCAAGATCGCAGCCAACGAGCTCGATACCCTGGGCGATACCTCAACCCTGGCGGATCCCAGCGTTGTCGACAACCTGATTGATAACCGGGAAAACAGATAGCCGGCATTCGTGCCTTAAAATGTGGGGGGCGGTATCCTACGGGGCCGCTCCCCTTTTTGGTCAATTTTGAATTATTAATTTTGAATTTTGAATTGGCGGAACTCGCTTCGCTCGTATTCTTGATGAGATAGAACCACTTTTCAGTCCCATACAGCGGACAACCGGTATCCACTTATCAAACATAAGCCTGCGCGCAGCGCGCTCAACTCATTCAAAATTCATAATTCACAATTTAAAATTTAGAGAAACAATGAATTTCAAACTCAACCCCATCTACAAACGCCTGCTCGCTTTTATCGTCGTCATCGGACCTATCTTCTGGCTGGTGTTTACCGAGGACGGACAGCGGCGTACCGATTCTGTCGTACTTTTTCTCTGGGGAGAGGATGAGATCCATCTCAATCTGGAAGCCCTGGACGATCAGTTCACCGAGGCGCAACTGAAAGAGGTCTTTCCCGATATACAGTGGCAGTGTCAGGACGAAGCCTCAAGCTTCGGCAATCGGCTTTGTGCCTCCCGCATCGGCACCTTCAACAGTATGCCCGCGCGCTATATCACCGTCTTTTTTCACGACCAGTGGGTCAACGGCCTGAAGGTCGTCTATCGACGCATCTATCATGATCAGCTGATTCAGCAGCTCTTCCAGCAGATGGGAAATCCGATTACCGAGAACATGAAGGGATCAGAGACCCCGCAAGCGGACACGATTCTGCGCTGGGATACCGGTAAGGGAAATGTCATCCTGAAGCATGTACTGAATGAAGCGGAGGAGCCGGCATTGCTGTGGCTCCCCCACTCAGTGATGCCGCTGGGCGGATAAACCAATCTCTAATGAGCTTTCGCCGCACCTGCTTTCATCACTGATGCCAATGCAGTATAGGTGTTGACCCAGGCACCCTTTACCTCATCCGTAAAGGCATCCCCCAGCCCCTGCTCCAATGTCCAGATCAACGCATCGGCCACCTTATCGTAATCCTCATCCTTCACACCGTATTCAGCATGCCTTCTGCCTGAATCCTGAATCGCGCCAATCAGCGGTTCAAGATTGTCCAGGCTGTTAACTGCCATCCCGATCATCGTCATCAATTTCTTTCCCTGGTCCTCCATATTGCCTTTGAAATAGGGTTTCACTTCCGGGTAGACCTCGAACAGTCTGCCGTAGAAAAGTACCGCCGCCTGATCTGAGATGGGTACTACCTTGGACCAGCTCTCCTTTACATAGTTGATTTCCTCTGGGGACATCGCTTCACTCCTTGTATTTATAAAACATATCACAATAAACAACTGCGTCGATTCATTCAGGCCGATTCAGGTACATGTTCCTGGATCAGTGTCTTGATCTCTGACAGGCAAGAACCACAGTTGGTGCCTGCCCGAAGCACATTGCCGATCTCATCCGGTGTACGCAGACCCCTTTCACGAATCCCGTGTATGAGCGTATTCAGACCGACACCGAAACAGGCGCAAACCGTCTTACCCGCATCCTCCTGAGCATTGCCGGGCGTACCCGCCAACAGACGAAGACGCTCCTCGCGTGTCAGTTGCGGTCTACCGAAAAGCTGTACCAGCCAATCCCGCTTCGGCAATTGATGATCGGGGCCGATAAAGAGACAGCTCTGCAATCTGCCGTTCACCACACTGACACCCCGATAGTATCCACCGGCACTGTCCATCATCTCTGCCCACTGTGTCACATCACTGGCCGACAAAAGCAGATCCCGGGCCACAGAGGACCAGTTCCCAGCCGCCTCCTCACCGGCAAGTTCATAGTGCCAGAGCCCCTCGCGTTTCGCCCTGGCCCAGTAGGTGGCATGTTCGAGCATGACATTCTCCCGGGTCAGAAGAAATCCGTGCCAGGCCGGACGATAGGGACGGATCTCAACTGGCGTGTGTTTGAACTCTGGCTGACCCGAGATGGGGTCAAGCACCGGGTGGATCAGGGTGTCCACTGCTGCGTTGCTGGCAAATTGATCGTTCCAGTGCATCGGTATAAACAGCTCTCCCCGGGATTGACGATTGGTCAGACGTGCACGCACTATCACGCTCCCCAGGCGACTGCTGACACTGACCAGCTCCCCCTCTCCAATATCTCTGGCTTGCGCATCTGAAGGATCGATCTCGACGAAGGGTTCGTTGTCGTGTCCGAACAGGCGGGCCGATTTCCCGGTACGGGTCATGGTGTGCCATTGATCTCTCACACGCCCAGTGTTGAGAACCATAGGATAGTCAACACTCAATGCCTTCCCCGGCCCTCTCGGCACCACGGACACAAACCTGGCCTTTCGATTCGGTGTATAGAATCGACCGTCAGCAAACAGTCGCTGCGTACCTTCTTTCGCACCTACCGGGACGGGCCACTGTATCGGCTGTAACGAGTCATACTCTTCGGTATTCAATGTCGCCAGACCGGAAATATCAAAATCGCGATCTCCCTCGTTCCTATACCCTGAGAGGCAGGCGTACTCCTTAAAGATCTCATGCGGCGACGAATAGTCGAAACCGCTATAACCCAACCGCTGAGCCACTTGGCTCAGTATCCACCAATCCGGGCGGACATCCCCTTGAGCCGGAAGAAAGCGATGCTGCCGACTGATGGTACGTTCCGAGCTGCTCACTGTGCCGTCCTTTTCTCCCCAGCCCTGCGCAGGTAACAGCACATCTGCAAAATTCGTGGTATCTGTCTTCCTCACACAATCCGATACGACGAGAAACTCACACTGTGCCAGTGCCCGCCTGACCTGCTGTGAATCAGGCAAGCTGACTGCGGGATTGGTGGCCATAACCCATAGCGCTTTCACCTTGCCCGACTCGACAGCTTGGAAGAGATCAACCGCTTTAAGCCCCGCCCTGCTTGTCAGGTTTTCCGTTTCCCAGAATTGCCCGACCAGTTCCCGGTGTGGCTTATTTTCGATATCCATGTGGCAGGCAAGTTGATTGGAGAGTGCGCCGACTTCACGCCCCCCCATGGCATTGGGCTGGCCGGTGATGGAGAAGGGCCCCATGCCGGGTCGTCCAATACGTCCCGTATAGAGATGGCAGTTGATGATGGCATTGACTTTATCGGTGCCGCTGGAGGTCTGGTTGATCCCCTGAGAATAGAGCGTCACCACCCGTTCCTTCATCAAAAACCAGCGGTAAAAGGTCGCAACATCATCCACGGGCAGGCGACAGAGTTCAGCAGTCGCGCTGGTTGAAGGTGCATACCAGCAAGCCTGCTGCAGGGCTTCCTCCAGTCCTTCCGTATGCGACTCTACAAAGGCTTTATCCATGGATCCATTACGGCTCAGAAAACCCAGCAGACCACTGAAAAGCAGACTGTCGCTGCCAGGTTTCAACGGCAGGTGCAGATCGGCGATCTCACAGGTTGCCGTCTCACGCGGGTCGATCACGACGACCTTCAACGCCGGGTTATTCTCCTTCGCCCGCACGATGCGCCGATAGAGTACCGGATGACACCAGGCGGTATTGGAGCCAGTCAACACAATCAGATCCGCCTGCTCGAAATCTTCATAACATCCCGGCACGGTGTCGGAGCCGAATGCACGTTTGTGGCCAGCCACCGATGAAGACATACAGAGCCGGGAGTTGGTATCGATATTCCCCGATCCGATAAAGCCCTTCATCAGTTTGTTGGCGACATAGTAGTCCTCAGTAAGCAGTTGTCCTGAGACATAAAAGGCCACGGCATCAGGACCGTGCCGATCAATAGTATCCCTGAAGCGCGCAGCTACAAGATCGAGTGCGCTCTCCCAATCGAAGGGTTGTCCGTCGACGATCGGCGAATGCAGCGTATTCTCACTACCGAGGGTTTCACCCAGTGCGGTGCCTTTGGAACAGAGTCGGCCATAGTTCGAGGGATGTTCCGGGTCACCCCTGACGAGCCATTCACCCTGGCTGTCCCTCTCCACCAGTAGACCGCATCCGACACCACAATAGGGACAGGTGGTTTTTACTGTGTTGCTCATGCTACTCAATTTGGTCAAATCATCTCTGGAATGGTGGGGCAGGGCCCCACTCTACACACCGATTTACCGTAGGGTGGGGCCCTGCCCCACCGCTTCGTCTCAAGCAGCTGACTCCGCCTGAGCAAGGTTCAGATAAACAACACCCTCATCCACCTTCACCGCATAGGTGTTCACACATCCATCGTCCGGCCCCTGCACCTCACCGCTCTGCAAATCGATCTTCCAATTGTGCAGCGGACAGCTTACGGTATCGCCATGCACAATGCCTTGCGATAACGGACCTCCACGATGGGGACAACGGTCCCTGAGAGCAAAGACTTCGTCATTACCGGTACGGAATACGGCAATTTCCTGTGTCTCCGTCTGTAATTTTCGAGCTCCCATCGTGGGAATCTCATCAAGCATTGCTATGGCTATCCAATCACTCATGATGCCACCCTCATTCGATTAATACTTAGTGGTGTAAATTCGTGGGCTTCCGCCCCCTCGGCACGAGCTCGCCAGGGGTCGATCTGTGCGAACTGCTGCCCATATTGAAATCGTTCGAAGAGTGCCTTACGCCCAGCTTCATCTTCCAGAATTCGCTGCTTTACGTAACCCAGGCTCACACGCTCCACCCAAGGTGCCGTTCGCTCCAGGTAGTGAGCCTCTTCCCGATAGAGTTGGGTGAAAGCGCCGCAATACTCCACTACTTCGGCCTCAGTCTCAACTTTGCACAACAGATCGGTGACCCTCACCTTGATACCCCCATTGCCGCCAATGTGAAGTTCATAGCCGGAGTCGACACAGACCACGCCGAAATCCTTGATCGTCGCCTCTGCGCAGTTACGCGGGCAACCGGATACCGCCAGCTTGAATTTATGCGGCATCCACGAACCCCAGGTCAGCTCTTCCAGTTGCACCCCAAGACCGGTGGAGTTCTGCGTACCGAACCGGCACCAGGTTTTACCGGCACATGTCTTTACTGTCCGCATCGCTTTGCCGTAGGCATGGCCTGATACAAATCCCGCCGCCGTGAGATCCTTCCACATTGAGGGCAACTGCTCTTTCTTCACACCGAAGAGATCAATGCGCTGGCCGCCGGTCACCTTCATCTCCGGGACCTGATATTTGTCCGCCACGTCGGCAATCGAACGAAGATCATTGGCCGTACAGAGCCCGCCGAACATACGGGGTACGACGGAATAGGTGCCGTCTTTCTGGATATTGCCGTGAGCACGCTCGTTGATGAAGCGCGACTGGGCATCGTCCTGATACTCCCCCGGCCAGTTGGCCAACAGATAGTAGTTGAGTGCAGGGCGGCAAGAGGAGCAGCCATCGGGCGTCTTCCAATTCAGGTAGTCGAACAGATCACGCATCGATTTGAGTGGTGCCGTGCGTATCGCCTGGATCACTTCATCATGACTGTGCTCGGTACAAGCACATACGGCTTTTTTACTCGGCGCCGCCGCATATCCTTCACCCACGGTGCTGGCCAATAATGACTCCACTAGCCCGGTACAAGAGCCACAGGACGCGGATGCCTTAGTGTGTGTACGCACCTCATCCAGAGTAAAGAGACCCTTGCTGGTGATCGCATTGACGATGTCCCCCTTGCAGACACCATTACAGCCGCAAATCTCCGCATCGTCGGACAACATGGCTACCCGGGTCTCATCTCCGTGCCCCGCATCACCCAGATCATGCTGACCAAACAATATGGTGTTTCGGAAACCGGAGATATCGGTCTCCTCCCGCAGGAGCTGGAAGTACCAGGTACCGTCCATGGTGTCGCCATACATCACGGCACCCTTGATCCGGTTGTCCTTGATCACCAGTTTCTTGTAGATCCCTTGCGCCGGATCCTGCAGCACCAGGGTCTCGTCCCCCTCCCCTTCATTGAACTCACCGGCGGAGAAGAGATCGATACCGGTCACTTTGAGCTTGGTGGAAGTCACCGAACCCTCATAACGCCCATAACCGAGCATGGCCAGATGATTGGCACAGACCTTGGCCTGCTCGAACAGCGGTGCCACCAGCCCGTAACAGCTGTTTCGATGCTGTACACACTCGCCCACCGCGTAGATGCGGGGGTCGAAGGTCTGCAGCGTATCGTTGACCACCACTCCCCTTTCACAATGGAGTCCCGCCTGTTGCGCCAATTCCGTGTTTGGCCGGATACCCACCGCCATGACCACCAGATCGGCTTCTATTTCGGATCCGTCCTTGAAACGCACACCGCGTACCCGATCATCGCCGAGTATCTCAGCGGTCTCCGCCTGCATAAGAAAGTTCATCCCCGACTCTGCCAGCGAAGCCTTGAGCAGCTCAGCGGCGGGTTTGTCGAGCTGGCGCTCCATCAGGATATCCATCAGGTGGACGACGGTGACATCCATCCCGTTTTTCATCAGACCGTTGGCCGCTTCGAGGCCGAGCAGACCGCCGCCGATCACGACCGCTTTTTTATGCTGCCTGGCACTCTCCAGCATCATCTCCACGTCCCGGATGTCCCTGAACCCGACCACACCGGGCAGCTCATGTCCCGGCACGGGAATGATGAAGGGATTGGAGCCTGTCGCCAGCAGCAGGCGATCATAGGACAGGGTGTTACCTGAAGCGGTCTTTACCTGACGGGAAATACGGTCGATCTCAACCACCGGATCACCGGTGTGCAAAGAAATACCTTTCTCTGCATACCAATCGCGACTGTTGAGGACGATATCGTCGATGGTCTTCTCACCGGCCAAGACTGGAGAGAGCATGATACGGTTGTAGTTCGGGTGGGGCTCGGCACCGAAGACGGTGATCTCATACATCTCCGGCTCCAGCTTCAACAACTCCTCGACGGTACGTATCCCGGCCATACCGTTGCCGATCAGAATCAGTTTCTGCTTGCTCATTGGCTCACCTCCTCAGTCACTGGCTCTTGCCGATCCTCATTTGACAAGGTCATAGATGGCAATGGATTGGTTTCTCTCAGGGCATTTAGCGTGAAGGAAAGACTGGAAACCGGAAATTGTTCCAGGTAACCGACCGGATCCTGTGGATTGAACGACACGCCATCGAAAAAGAGATCAGCACCCATCTCCAACTCACCTGTCTCTCCGGTCAATATCCATTCACTGTTGTGTTCACCTTCCGCTTTCATATCTTCCCGTGGCAACTGGATACCCAATGTGGATGCCGCCTGCCGGAAGAGTTCGGGACGATAGACCTGGTGCGCGATGCCCTCCATATCCACAGGTCCACGCAACTGCCCCCACCGCGCCATCTGTGTGAGAAACCAGACTGCGTGAGATCGCCAGGGAAAATTAGCGCTGTATCGGCTGAAGACATTGAAGTCGGTCCGTTCTACAGCATCCTCATCCTTGGAGAACTGGAATGTCCCCAGCATCGACTTCTCAAGGATCTCCTTGGGCGCATTAACGTAGCGGCCCTGACTCAAAAGCTCGCAAACCTCCGGGCGATTCTCCTCCTGATCGATCCACTCACAGGCTTTGATCAACGCCATCAACACCGCCTGATGGGTGTTGGGGTTGGCCGCAGCCCAGCTGCTTGCCACACCAAAGACCTTCTCGGGATGGTTGTTCCAGATGTCATAACTGGCGGCCAGGGTGTGACCCAAGCCATTACAGACCGCCAGCGTGTTCCAGGGTTCACCGACACAGAAACCGGAGATCACGCCTGCCTGCAGATAGTTGACCATCTGTGGCGGTGGTACGACCGACAGTTGAATATCCTTATCCGGGTCGATGCCGGATGAGGCGAGCCAGTAACGTAACAGGTAGTTGTGTGAGGAGTAGGGAAACACCGTGGCGAACATCAGCGGTTTGCCGCCCTCTTCACGATTTTCATCGATCACCTGCCTGAGTGCACGACCACTGCCCGCCAACGTATCCAGTGCCGGTTCACCGGTCTCCACCATTCGCTGGTAGATCTCATTGGAGACAGTGATGCCGTTGCCGTTGAGATCGAGACTCATGGAAGTGATCATCGGCACAGAGCCGGACGCGCCTACTGCACTGGCCAGCGGCATGGCAGCAAGCATCTGCGCACCGTCCAGCATGCCGATCGAAACCTTGTCGCGGATATTGGCCCAGGAGTTCTCGCGTGACAGCTCGACGTTGAGTCCCTGCTGATGAAAGAAGCCTTTTTCTTTGGCCACCACCAGCGGCGCACAATCGGTCAGCGGGATGAATCCCAGATTAATATGGGTCTTCTCCAGCGTCTTTCCGGTAGAGGATTGGGCGGACTTGATCCAGGCGGAGAGATCCACCACAGTATCTTTCTCCGTTGTACTCTCTTTGGGCTCCGCCTTTTCCTCTTCCGGCTGCTGATGACGCTCGTGGAGGAACCGGACCACCTCGGCCCGATAGTGGTTGTAGGTCGGATTCTCTGCCAGCGCCAATCGATTGCGCGGCTTTGGCAGATCGATGTGAAGCACCTCGCCGACGGTGGCTGAAGGCCCGTTGGTCATCATGATGATGCGGTCCGAGAGCAACACCGCTTCGTCCACATCGTGCGTAATCATAATCACCGTATTGTTGAGCCGCGCCTGGATCTCCATCAGGCTGTCCTGCATGTGGGTCCGTGTCAGCGAATCGAGCGCGCCAAAGGGCTCGTCCATCAACAGCACCTTGGGTTCCATGGCCAGGGCGCGGGCGATGCCGACACGCTGTTTCATGCCGCCTGATATTTCATCCGGTTTGCGGTCCAGGGCGTGGGTCATGTGCACCAACTCCAGATTGTGCAGTGTCCAGCGGTGACGCTCCTCCTTGCTCTTGGTCTTCTTGAACACCTGGTCCACGGCCAGACGAACGTTGTCGTAAACCGTCAGCCAGGGCAGCAGCGAGTGGTTCTGGAACACAACTGCCCGATCGGGGCCCGGCTCGGTGACCTCTTTCTCCTCCAGGATCACGCCACCCTCGGTGGCATTCAGCAGACCGGCGACGATATTCAACACCGTCGACTTGCCGCAACCCGAATGACCGATCAACGAGATGAACTCACCCTGGGCGACTTTCAGATCCACGTCCTTGAGTACATTCAGCGGACCATTATCGGTTGGAAAGGTAATGCTGACGTGGTCAATATTTAAATAACTGTTCATATCTCAAAACTCATAATTCAAAACTCAAAATTCTGCGCATCAGCGCAGCACCGCGTTTTTGTCCCAGCTGAACATGCGCTGCAGGGTCAACATGCCGCGATCCAACAGAAAGCCGATGAATCCGATCACCAGCACCGCCACCATGATGCGAGCCAGAGAGTTCGAACTGCCGTTCTGAAACTCATCCCAGACGAATTTCCCCAGGCCGGGGTTCTGCGCCAGCATCTCCGCCGCGATCAACACCATCCATCCGATACCCAGAGAGAGACGCAGTCCGGTAAAAATCATTGGAATGGCTGAAGGAAGAATGATCTTTACTGTCTTGGTGACAGCGTTGAGGCGCAGTACACGGCTCACATTGATCAAGTCCTTGTCGACACCGGAGACGCCGACTGTGGTATTGATAATGGTGGGCCAGAGGCAACAGAGGGTGACGGTTATCGCCGAATTCAGAAACGACTTTGAAAACATCGGATCATTCGTGACATAGAGAGCCGAAACCACCATGGTCACCAATGGCAGCCAGGCAAGTGGCGAGACCGGCTTGAAGATTTGAATCAACGGATTGATCGCCGTGTAGAGTGTGGCGCTCATGCCGCAGACGATGCCGATGGGAATGGCAATCAGAGAGGCCACGATAAACCCGGCCATGACCGTCAGCAGGCTTGTAAAGATCTGGTCGAAGAAGGTCTCCTTGCCGGTGTACTTACGCGACTTCATCTTGTCGATCCTCTCTTGAGGCTGACCGTCGGCGATCGCTTTATCGACGCGTTTCTGAATGCGCTCGTAGAAGGCATCCGCCTTCGCGCGTTCCGCATTGTGTTCCTCGTAGAGTGACTCGGTCTGCTCCCACACCTTTGCAGGACCGGGCAGCACGCCGAGGGAGGTCTCCACATTCTTCGCGCCCACGCTCCAGAGTCCCAGGAAGACCACCAGCGCAATCATTGGCACCAGCAACTGTTTGATCAGTTGAGTAAAGGACTTGCCCACCTGGTCGCTGGCCAGACGCTCGAGCAAGCCGTCCAGTCTCGGTAGATTGAATGTCTTGGATGTGATTGGTGAAGCCATCTTTCCTATCCTGCTGCCTGTGGGCAGTTCGATCACGTTAACTATGAATGTCTGCACTCCCATCTTTACGGGAGCCGGTATTGATTGGAGATAATGCAGGCGCCCCTTGTCGTATTCGGGACGCCTGCAACCTTTTCTTTACATCTGTTCGCTGCCTTTGAGACCGATAGCGAAGCTGTCGATATAGGCATTGGGTTGGGTACCGTCGAACGTCACGCCATCGATAAATTCGGTCTGCGGCGGACGATAGCCGGTCTCCTTCCCGAAATCGGGAAACTCATCGGCGGTAAGTTTGCCCTCGGCGATCAGCGCTTCAGCCGCTTTACGATAGATGTCCGGGCGATAGACATCCTTGGCGATCTTGTCGTACCAGCTGTCGGGCTTCTGTTCCGAGATCTGGCCCCAGCGGCGCATCTGCGTCAGATACCAGACCGCATCGGAGTAGTAGGGATAGGTGGCGTTGTAACGGAAGAAAACATTGAAGTCCGGCACCGCACGCTTGTCGCCCTTCTCATACTCGAAGGTGCCCGTCATGGAGTTGGCGATCACCTCGTAGTCGGCACCCACGTAGTTGGACTGGGAGAGAATCTTGACCGCTTCCGGACGGTTGGCGTTATCGTTCTCATCCAGCCACTTACCGGCGCGGATCAGCGCTTTCACAACCCGCACCGTAGTATTGGGATACTTCTCGGTGAACGCCTTGGTCATACCGAAGACCTTCTCTGGATTGTCCTTCCAGATCTCGTAGTCGGTAATGACCGGCACGCCGATGCCTTTGAAAACCGCCTGCTGGTTCCAAGGCTCACCCACGCAGTAACCGTAGATGGTGCCGGCCTCCAGCGTGGCGGGCATCTGTGGGGGCGGGGTCACGGAGAGCAGTGCATCCGCTTTCAGCTGTCCCGTGATATCGCCCTTATGGGGCGCATAGTAACCGGGACTGATGCCGCCGGCCGCCAGCCAGTAGCGCAGCTCATAGTTGTGGGTGGAGACAGGAAAGACCATACCCATCTTGAAGGGCTTGCCCTCCTCCTTGTACTTTTCGACCACCGGCTTCAGCGCGTCCGCTTTTATCGGATGCACTGGTTTACCGTCTGCCTGTTTTGCCACATGGGGTTTCATCATCTCCCAGATCTCGTTGGAGACGGTGATGCCGTTACCGTTCAGATCCATACTGAAAGGCGTAACAATGTGAGCCTTGGTACCGAACCCGATGGTCGCGGCCAGGGGCTGTCCGGCCAGCATGTGGGCACCATCGAGCTGACCGTCGATCACACCGTCAAGCAGCACTTTCCAGTTGGCCTGGGCCTCCAGTGTCACGTAGAGACCCTCGTCCTCGAAATAGCCCTTTTCATAGGCGATGGCGAGGGGTGCCATGTCGGTCAGTTTGATGAAACCGAACTTCAGGTCCTCCTTCTCCGGATAGCCGATCTCCGCCACTGCAGTACCGGTACCCAGGGCTAGTCCAGCTGCCATGCCAACGGCCAGTGCCGCCCGCTTGATAAAACGTCTACGGCTATTACTGATGCTCAAACTTCTCGCACTCATGGATATAACACCTCTGCTAATTTAAAAACTCTTGTTCCGGTCCACCGGGAAAAAAAAACGCCCACCCCCACACGACCCAGGATCGTGTGGAAATGGACGCCTTTGTCCTTTTGCCGGTCTACATTGACCGAAACCAATTTAATCGGTGGCGATCACTGAATGCCCGCCATTGGGCATGTCCACTATGGGACCAGGATCAACCTTGTAACCTGTATTGCAAAGCCTATGCCAGAAATTCGAATTATGCGCCAGAGAGACCGGCTGAAAACCCTAACCTACTGTATTTAATAGGCTTGTCGCTAATACAATCAGGCATCTGTCAATCAAAACCATCCAAGTGACCTGCCCGGGGAATTCCCTAATAAGCCACAGGGTCTGCACTAATACCTGACAGATATTGGCACCTTACATGCGCACATGACCTAACTTGGTGCAGACTCAAGCGCTCCCCGAGAGGATACTCGCTGCCTCGATGATGCTCTGTGCCACCTCTGCGACTTTACGGTTGGTATCCATCGCCAGTTTACGCATGGCCTGGTAGGCCTGCTCTTCTGTCAGTCCCCGCTGCTGCATGATGATTCCCTTCGCCTTGTCGATGGTTTTGCGATCGTTAAGTTGTTGTCGCGCCTTCTGTAACTCCGATTCCAGATGGTTGAAGTGCTGGAAGCGTGCCACTGCTGCATCGATGATGGGACGCACCCGTTGTGTCTGCAGTCCATCTACCACATAGGCGCTGACACCCGCTTGCGTGGCGCGCCGGATGGTCTGGTTATTGTCGTCCTGGGAGAACATCACCATCGGCCTCGGCACCGTGGACTGCACCGATTCCAGGCTCTCCAGAGTATCCCTGCCCGGGGCCTCGATATCGATCAGAATCACATCCGGATTGCAGCCATCCACCGCGGATAGCAGGTCCTCATCTCCTGAAACACAGGCGACAAGGGTGCAGTCCACATCCTGGAGTGCGAGATCCAGCATCTCCCGCCGGTCGGACTTATCGTCCACCAGCATGACGCGCAGGGGTTTAATGGTCTTGGCTATCGACATAACGCACTAAGATACAATTTGCGTGCCATGTCAGATCGGGATACGGCTGTCCGCTGCTGCGGTTTATCAATGATCGGGCTGCCGTAAATGGTTAGGGTGATCTCATTTGGAGATCTCACTATGGCCCTCGACCGCGGCACAAAAATCTATGCGGCTGTATTGTGCAGCATCCTGCTTCTGGCCTTGCTCATCTGGCTGTTCACCCTCGATTTCCGTTTGGGCGAGATCGATGAGATATTGCAACAGGATCCGGAGATAGCCGCCTACCCCTACTCTTTCCAGGCATTGGCCATCCAGGGCAGGACCGCGGTTATGTCGACTCCACGCTCCACCCAGATACCGGCAGTACGCTTTCTTTCTATGATCAAACCCGGCTTGGCCAACAAGTCTGAGCAGGATCCAGCCGTCATCGAAGCACAGAAAGAACTGGCGGCACTCCAGTCGAAAGTCCGCAAATTGGTACAGTCACGTGAGGATATCGACAACGTCCGCTGGCGGCTCGACAAACAGTGGTATGCCGACAGGGGCATCCTGGTCGACTGAATCTTCCGGAAACAGCCTATTGGCCCTGGCGGATGAAGCGGAAGTAGACGAACTTCTGTTCTTTTCCGGCTGGGGTCAAATGTATCTCATCCCTCACCTCTTGCAACTGATAATTCTCGCCCAACTCCCCGCTGATTTTATCGGCATCATACTGCACGATATCGAGCCCACTGCATTTCTCGGGGCCGCCAACGGCAAAGGCGGCGATGATCAGATGTCCACCCGGCTTGAGTGAACGATTCAGCACCTCTATATATTGATTCCTGTCGGTACTCTCCGTGAGGAAATGAAACACTGCTCGATCATGCCAGAGCGAATAGGTTTGTGGTGCTACAAATTCTGTAATATCCGCTTCATGCCAAGCCACACTATTAGACATCACACCAAGTCTTTCCCTTGTGCTTGCGAGCGCCTTACCAGATATATCCAAAACTGACAGGTTGCTGAATCCCTCCTTGCAGAGGTAATCGACCAGTAGCGAGGCACCACCGCCTACATCGATGATTGCCTCATGATGTGAGGCCCGTGCTGCGCGGATAAGTTCCAGTGACAGTATGGGTTCTTTCTGGTACCAACTGACATCCGTTGATGCTTTATCACGGTAGATATCTTCCCAGTGTTTCTTACGCTCGGTCATATGACGATCACTTCAACAACACTAAAATATTTTTAAAATATCATCATTCCAGTGCATACCGAAATCCATGTTGGCTCAAATTGATCTAACATGCTCTGTTACAACTGAAAAACAATACGCTCGACAGACCACCCGCGCTTTGCAGGTGGCTGCCATCAGTATTTGAGCTAATAAGTTTGCAGGACGCGGCCAGCACACAACCACAATCAACTGAAGTCTGTTTAGCCTGTAGACTCCGGCGCTCCCGGAATAGCAATTGTCGAATCACGAAAAATGATCTGAATTAATGGTGGCGGCATCGGATCGCCATAGCCCCGCCATTTCGCCCGCCACCGTAACCGGTAAACATGTCCGGCCGCCAAATCATAATCGCCAAATTCATTATTCGCCACAGTAGCGCCCGTGGTCCAATCGTACAGTATAAACCTTGCGGTACCGTATGTTGGTGAGATTGATGGACCACTAACTCCGACCTGAACTGGAGCATCAGCGCTAAATACAGTGTCCAGAAAAGAGGCCGAAGAGCCACGTATCTCAACGCCGGGTATACACCCCATTGGGCCGAAAACATCACTACAATTCACATCATATGCAGTTTCAAGATTAAGTGACGCACCATCCTGATTGAGCAGAACCCATGCAGAGCCGGTATACCCGTAGGATTCCAGAAAGGTGTCTGGATAGTTGGCTCTGACATGTACAGCTGAACCATGAAAATCACCAGGCTTCCATGCAGTTCCAGAATATCGTGATGTCCATGTCGGCTTACCAGGGTAACCCTCAAGTAACACTTTGGCTGTCGCCTTGAGACGGTCTCTTCGAATACTAATTGTTGCCATGAGATGATTCTCCTTTTTTCGCTCTCATACAATCCTAAAATAATGGGTAGGAATTGGATTTAGGCCTCGGATTAAAATAGATTTGTTAAATCCACCTAAGATAGAATTCTACCCACTCGTCCATACGATTTGTTTCAATCAAAGGATATGTGGTTCTTTACCCCATCCATCACGATAATCGTAGCAGTTATCGTGAAGAAACCCACAATTGTATTTAGCAAGCAATTGAGCCCTAATTACTTCACTGAAAGCCTTTTTCTGTTTAAATATATTGAGGCAGATTCTTCATGCACTGGACATCTTTTTTTGTCTAGAAAGAAGGACGGGTGAGAGAATAATAAAGCAACAGCTTTTTACTTCCACCAAATCACAACCCTACCCTGGAGGGAGAACGCTTCCATTTTCTCCCTTCTGGCTTGTTGTACCAGTCCATCATTTCCGATAGCGTTTCCATTACATCATTCTATATTTCATGTATTTCTCCCCAATAGCTCTCCTTCGCACGTGTGCTTTTTTCCATGAAAACAAAGACTGTGGGAATGTAGTCTCACGGCTTACGCCGGACTGTCGATATGAAGCCTTCTATTCCACCTTCACTTGAATGGAAAAAAGATAAGAATGGCGTGATCCGTTAGCACAGAGGCGTCATCTGTCAGTGTAACGGTTGATGCGGATTTGTAACCTACTTCCTGGCGATGGTTCAAACACTCGGGTGAAAAGAGATGACAAACACACACACAAATGTTGCACTGATCACCGGCGCCTCCTCCGGTATGGGTAAAGACTTTGCCAAGGCACTGCTAAAAGAGGGCCTTGTGGTCTACACCGCCGCCCGACGGCAGGAAAAGATGTCCGATCTTGAACAACTGGGCGCTATTCCCATGAAGATGGATATCACCAACAGAGAAGAGGTCGATGCCGTCGTGGATAAGATTGAATCAGACCATGGTGGCGTCGATATTCTCATCAACAACGCCGGATTCGGCATGTATGGTGCCATGGAAGAGACAACCATTGAAGACGCCCGCTACCAGTTCGAGGTCAACCTGTTTGGCCTGGCCTACCTGACGCAGCGGACCCTCCCCAACATGCGCAAAAAACGGGCCGGTAAGATCATTAATGTCACCTCCATCGGTGGCAAGATCTACACCCCCCTGGGCAGTTGGTATCACGCCACCAAACATGCTCTTGAGGGTTGGTCCGACTGCCTTCGACTGGAGTTGAGCCAGTTCGGGATCGATGTGGTGATTATCGAGCCGGGTGCGATCCAGACGGAATTTGGCGATGTGATGACAGAACCGATGATAGAGCGCTCAGGCAAGGGGCCCTATTCGGACCTGACCGCATCGATCGTCAAACTGCAGAAAGCCGAGTACGAGGGTGGCGGAGGTTCCGATCCAAAAGTGATCACCGACCTGATTCTGAAAGCCGTTCGCGCCAGAAAACCCAAGACTCGTTATGCGGCAGGAAAATACTCATCCCTGTTGCTTTTCACCCGCAGGTGGTTAAGCGATCGCGGTTTCGACAGGCTGGTTATGTCGATGGTGAAATGACAGGCTACATCCCTATTGTCTTGCTGATCAGCGACTGGCATCTTCCGAATGCATTATGGCGTGATCAGCGAGTGTACAATTTCAGGCTCGCGCTACTATTACCCATAGGCACTATCGAGGTAAGAGAAAGGTCAGGCCGCCATCATGAGAAAATTCATTATCGACCAGGGGTGGAATACACTATTTCATCAACACCACATCGATGCGCGTGAACTGTTGAAGCGGGCCGCCCTGCCCCAAGATATTTTTACCCGTAAAGAAGCCGCCTTGAGCACCGTCGAGTACTTTCGCCTCTGGGATGCCCTGGCATCGGTAATGGAGCGCCCCGACATGCCGCTACAGCTGGTGGAGAGCCTGACCGCAGACTTCTTCAGCCCACCTCTCTTCGCCGCCTACTGCAGTCCCAATCTCAACACGGCGCTAGAGAGACTGAGCCGTTACAAGCCGCTGATTGGCCCCTGCCGCCTGCAGATCACCCGAACCTCGAAAGAGACCCGGCTGGTTGTCGAGTTTTTGGACAAAGGACTGGAGATACCTCCCGCACTGGTCGCCTCCGAGCTGGCATTCTTCGTCCAGTTGGCACGCATGGCCACCCGCGAGCGTATCAGACCGACGGCGGTACTGACGCCGATCGAACTGAAACCCAAACAGGCCTACAGGAACTTCTTCAGCATCACGCCCAAGCATGCCGACCAGATCGGCCTCAGCTTCCGCGCCGAAGACGCGGAGCGTCCCTTCATCAGTGCCAATGAGAAGATGTGGGAGTTCTTCGAACCCGGTCTCAATCTGCGTCTGGCCGACCTCACTACAGAAGATAACTTTATCAGCCGCGTGCGCAGCGTGTTATTTGAGCTGCTGCCTGCCGGGGAATCCTCCATGGAAGCAGTCAGCGAACGGCTACTGGTCAGTAAACGCACCTTGCAGCGACGTCTCAACCAGGAAAAGACCAATTTTCAGCAAGTATTGAATGACGTACGGGAGGAGTTGGCCAACCACTACCTGAAAAACTCCGATCTGAGCCATACCCAGATCTCCTTTCTGCTTGGCTTCAATGATCCCAACTCCTTCTTTCGCGCCTTTCACGGCTGGACCGGTACTACACCGGAGAGTGCCCGCAACAGCAGGCTGCTCAATTGAGGGGTTGAGGCGCTGTAACGACGATGCGTCCATTCAAGTACAAAATCTTACTCATCTCTGTGGCCATTGCGATTGTCACCGGGCTGAGTTGTTCCCTATCCCCAATTTCCGAAGTTGATGCGGATGTACCTGAGAACAAAGAGATCGTGGTGCTTCTCCATGGACTGGGCCGCAGCAAGGCAGCCATGTGGCTATTGGCTTCCCGGTTGGAATATACCGGATATCACGTAGTGCGCATCGACTACGATTCTTTCCGCACCACACCGGAACAGATTGTCGACTCGGTCACCCGTGACATCCAAGCCTGCTGCGAAAGACGGCAGAATTCCATTCACTTTGTCGGGCACTCTCTGGGCGGACTGATCATCCGTGCCTACCTCGATCACCGTCGTTCTGACAATCTCGGCAAGGTGGTGATGATCGGCACACCCAACCATGGCACTGACTTTGTCGACAAATACCGCGATCGCTGGTGGCTGCAGATAGCAGGTGAAGCAGCACTCGCTTTGGGCACTGATTCAGAAAGCTTTCCCAATTCTCTGCCGAAACCAGACTATCCCCTGGGCGTGATCGCCGGATACAGGGAGGGCAGTACAAAAGATGATCATATCGCAGGACCTGACGACGGCCTGGTACCGGTGCGCTCCACTTTGATCGAAGGAATGGACGACTTCATTCTGATTGAGACAGGACACTCGGCCATGCGCTACGACAAGGCTGTTGCACAACAGACGATCCATTTCCTGAAACAGGGACGGTTCAGCTATTGAGATTCAAGTTTATATTAGCTTTAATTTCCCTTAAACGTCTGAGAAGGTGAGTTATGGAAGGCAGAGGTCTTTACCTACTCAAACTGAGTTTCTTGATTGGAGCGATCGCGGATACAGCGGTTGCAGCAAACTGGTTTCTTATCGCGTCCGGAGCGAACATCCCCAATATCATGTGTGGCCTGGTTGGTACTGGTGAAGATTATCAATTTGCCATGTATATCTCGGCACTCTTCATGGAGGGCTGGGCGATCATCCTGGCATGGGGTTGGTTCCGGCCTTATGAGCGCAAAGGGCTTTTGCTGATAACGGCGGTATTGCTCCTTGTTTCGATAATCGTAGAAGTTACTCTCTATCGTTCTCTCCTTGGCGGTCCGGCCTTCCTGTTCGGACTGGGATTACGCGCAGCATTGATCACAAAATTCTCTTTCAGTTATTTTTATTCTCGGGACAGCCGCTTGGCAGACAGTTAAGGTAATGAGCACACCAAAACTTTGTTATGTCACAACTATCCGGAAACGGAAAGCTCCTATATCCGCCGTCTGCAGTTAAGTTAAAGAAACGTAAAGGTCCGTCCAAGGTACAAGTAACTCTCACGTCGCCCACCTTCAGCGAAACCCCGGGCAAGATAGATCGGCCCAATGGGTGAGTCGATCGCCAGACTAATACTGCCCGCCAATAATAACGAATCGAAACGGATCTCATCCCTATCATTCCAAACGTTGCCGGCTTCCAGGGAAGCGCCAACATAGACCGGTACTTTCAGTACTGACCGGCTATCACCAATCTCCCTCAAGTAGATTACACGCATCATGCCGGCATATCGGCCCGACAACTCCGACTTGCGATAACCTGACAGGTTGAAGAGACCACCGATGGAGAATGCATCGTCGGCGGGGACATCGGTGTGGATCACACCGGCAATACCGCCCCATAACATGAGCGTGTGCTTGTTCCAGGTTCCCGCCCAAAGACCGTTTACCCGCAAGGTGTCCTGCTCATCTTCCGCTCCGAGTGCCTCTTTGCCTGCTGACCATGAAATGTTGGCCAGCAAACCTGACCGGGGAATGTTGATGCTATCCAGCTGATCATACGAAAAAGTCACAACCCAGGCGCCGGCATTGATATCGTTAGTGGGGGTGGACAGATCTCCAATACGAGGGCTGGAATCACCGGATGCGGCATAGGCGCCAACCTCGAGTTGGCCCCAGTTCCCAAACTGGCGCCCGCCTGCCAATAAAAAGGTCGAATAACTGACATCCAAGTCAGCTACCTGTTGCCCTGACTCAAACTGTGCGAAATGGGTTTCGTAATACCCGAGCGAGGTACGGAAGTAGTATCGGAGCCGGTTATCGATCGGTTGGTATAGCTCGGTGACGAGTCGTTGATCATGGCCGATTTGAAGCTCCGACCGCCATTCACCGCCCAATCGGTTGATAAGTGTCATGGTGTGGCTGGTGGCCAGATTAAAGATTCCGGATCCCTCAAAATCGGTTTCCATAATCAAACCGAATCGCAGATAGTGCGGACCCCACTCCTTCTCTTCAGCCTCGACATTCAACTCCTTCTGCTGGTCGTCCTGCAGGACATTGTAATCGACCCGTTCGAAGATGTTCATCCCGTACAGCTGATGGATGTCCTCTTCCAATGCTGGAATATCCAGCTTATCCCCGGCCTCGACGGTGATATGTGATTTGAGCACATCCGTACTTAATGGCGTCTGGTTATCAAAGGTTATCCTATCGATGGTCGGCGATTCTGTATCCCTTTGCCGTACAGCGGTTAAGTATTCCGCATAATCTTCCTTGGAGATTGAGAGCTGACCAAGTCTTTGGGTATTGAGTTCTGCCGCCACAACACCGCTATCAATCATCTCGGATGTCCGCCAGAAATCCGTTGATGAGTAGCCGCTGAGATCCGGTTGAATCAGTATATCGTCAGAGGTGAGCTTCTTTAGCTGTTCTGCGGAGTTGCGCTGTATCGTAATCCCCAGGATCTGATTGAGGATACTGAAGGGGGAAGTCAGTCCATCCCTTCCCTGCAGCTCACTGCTCAGATCCACCACGATTAAAATATCGGCACCCAATTCGTGCGCCAGTTGCACGGGTACGTTATTGGCGAATCCCCCGTCGACCAGCAACCGATCATTCCAATCGACCGGCGCGAGGACACCGGGAATGGCCATACTGGCAAGCATTGCGGTTGAGAGACTGCCATGTCTCAAGACGACCGCCTCACCGCTCTCGATATCCGCAGCAACGGCACGAAACCGAATCGGCAGCACATCGAAATCCGTGGGCGCCAGGAGAGTGAGTGATTTCAACCTCAGCGACAGCTGCTGACCCTGCAGCAGGCCTTTGGGGATGATGAGTTTCCCCTCTTTGACCCCCGCCTCCTGTTTGATCAAGAAGTTGTAATCGTCCTGTTTCCGGCGGAAACTCCTGCTCTTTCTCGGTGGTTCATCGCGAAATATCGCATCCCAGTCAGTCTCGCCAAGGTGTTTCTCTATCTCCTCCACCGAGTACCCATAGGCATACATCCCGCCAACAATGGCGCCCATGCTGGTGCCGGTAATAACGTCAATGGGGATTCGCAACTCTTCCAGTACTTTGAGCACTCCAATATGGGAAGCACCTCTCGCCCCACCCCCACTTAAGACGAGCCCGATGACAGGGCGTTCACCAGTCTGTTCCGTTGGCACGGTCTCAGCAACAACCTGATCGATATTAATAACCAGGACCAGAAGCGCAAGAATCGTACAGGCAGCTTCTTTAACGCGGATAGTCGTCGTGAAGTGGCGCATAGGATTCCTACCAATTGAGTACAGGCTGCCCACTATTGTCGGCGCTTCTGAAACCGGATGTCCACTCCGCTGTTAATACTGTTATTCGATTTGAACTGTAACAAATGTTCCAGACAGCGCGTTGGAAACATGCAAAATGACATCAGCTGCGACAATCGGGTCGCACCAAACATTTACCGGGAGCTCGTCACCATGACTGTCGAACGCATTACATTCGCCATTGTCGGCGTCCTTATTATGGCAACCGCTGGCGCATACCTCGCCACACAAAACGTCTATTTTCTGTACGCCACGATCTTTGTGGGCTTTATGATCTTCCAAGCCCCCTTTACCAAGTTTTGTCCGTTACCCATGATATTGAAAATGATGGGGGTCCGCTCTGGTAGTGTGTTTGGCTAACCGATTACGGAGCAAAGAGTGATAAGCAGGGCCAGAGTACAGTGAATTCTATTTTTAGAGGCTATTGTTCTCTGGCCCGATTTTTTCGAACATCAACTTCGTCCCCCTCACTTTTCACCCTGGACAACCAGGTACTGCAGGAAGGCTTCTGTCACCTTGGACTGACGCTTGCCCTTGGGATAAACAGCGTACCACTGCCGTAGCAGCGGGAACCCCTTCACATCAAGGAGTGCAAATACACCTGATGATGCGTCAAGGCTCAATGTATGCTTTGACACAACAGCCAGTCCAAGCCCACCAGCTACCGCCTGCTTGACCGCCTCATTACTGCCCAGTGTCATTCGAGTCTTGATACTTACTTTTTTCGATTCGAAAAACCGCTCGGCGGCAAGGCGCGTGCCTGATCCTTGTTCACGCATGATAAAGTGTTCATTGACCAGCCGCTTGGGGGAGATATTCTTTTTACCCTCCAGCGGGTGTCCTGTCGGAGCAATAACCACTAAGGGGTTCTCCATAAATGGTACAGCCGTGACGTCTAGACTATCGGGTACCCGCCCCATGATGTAGAGATCGTCGATGTTTTGTCTCAAGCGGGTCAGGCACTGGTCTCGATTCAACACCTCCAACGCCACCTCAATCCCGGGATGTTGCCGATAAAACTCCCCAAGCAAGCGTGGTACAAAATATTTTGCAGTGGTAATAATTGTGAGTTTTAAGGATCCGCTCTCCAGCCCCTGGAGCTCAGCCAGCTCCGTTGAGAGCCCCTCCAGTCTTTCCAATACATCCCTGGCAGCCTGAGCAACCCGCAACCCCGCTTCCGTCAGGTATAACCGTTTTCCCACTTGCTCGTGCAGCGGCGTACCAAGCGCCCCAGACATCTGTTTGATCTGAATGGACAAGGCCGGTGTCGACATATGTAACTCCGCAGCCGCCCTGGTCATATTTTGATGGCGGGCCAACACCGTAAATATGACAAGCTGGTGGAGTGTCAGCCGTCGATACATATCGTTATACCTAAATAAAACAGTTCCTTTAATATCTTTAAATTAAATTAAACCGCACGTCAACGTAAAGTAGTTCTCCGATTCACCATGAGCACCGATGTGCGGTTCCGTTGCCGTGTGGCGCTCATTGTTTTAGGAGAGTGCCATGCCCATTGTTGACATGAAGGGAATGCTCGAGCATGCCTACCAAAACAGTTACGCTGTTGGTGCCTTCGATGTCGTCAGCCTCGACTTTGTAACCGGCATCATGACGGCAGCAGAGCGTAGCCGCTCACCGGTCATCCTCTCTCTTGCTGAGCCACACTTTGCTTATTTCGACTTCGAACTGCTCATGAGTGCTGTGGAGCGTGCAGCGCAACGTGCAACCGTCCCTGTCGCCATCCATCTCGATCACGGAGCGAGCACGGAGTCAGCAGTCCAATCCATCCGTCTTGGGTGTAACGGCGTGATGGTCGATGCCTCGCACCACCCTTTCGAAGAGAATGTGCGGTTAACCCTTGGTGTTACCCAAATGGCACGCGGCTGCGGTATACCGGTTGAGGGGGAGCTTGGCTATGTGCCCGGTGTCGAGGGAGAGGATGCGGAGCGTCATCCCGGCGAACTTGTCTACACCTCTGTCTCGGAGGCAAAAGCCTATGTGCAGCGTACCGGCGTCGACTTTCTCGCTGTCTCCATCGGTACCGTACATGGAAGGATCAAGGGGAACCCCAGACTTAACTACTCACGACTTGAGGAGATCAACGAGGCCCTGGGCATACCGCTAGTACTCCATGGGGGCACCGGCCTTGCGGATGAGCAGTACAGTCGACTCATCAGCAACGGCATCAGCAAAATCAACTACTACACTGCGCTGGCCGACACATCAGGTGCACGCATACAACAGAATATCCAGAGCGGCAGGCAAGGCTATACCGCGCTCGTAGGCGGCGTAGCGGAGTCCATCGCCGAAGAGGCCGAGTGTTGTATGCATCTTTGGGGATCGGCCGGGCTAGCCGATGAAGTGCTGAAAAACTGCTCCTCCTGGGCGCCGGTTGAACATCTGATCATCTATAACGCCGATGCGAGTGAGAAAGAGGTGCATGCGATGATGTCTGAAGGCAAACAGGTACTTTCTCAAATACCAGGTGTCAGAGCGGTATTCACAGGAGACGCAGTACAGCAAGGCGCTCAGTATCGCTTCAGCTGGCTAGTACGTTTCTGCCACTCTGCCGTGATCGATAGCTACCGAGACCATCCCGATCATATCGCATTTGCCGACAACCTGTTCCGCCCGATAGCGGGTGACCGTATCAGTATTGATTACCGTGCAGTGGAAGGTAGTCGATCACTATCTGAAAGAAAATCGGCAGTCAGGAAAAGCGCATAAAACAACGTAAACAATCCGGGTTGGAGAACATAATCACTAATCTTGGAAGCCATTTCTCTCTACTCAGGTATTTCTCATTCACGCAGCCATTGGGATCAGACTGGATTTTGTGCCTCAACATGATCGGCGAATCCCAATCCTGCTTCTGTATAGATATTGAACACCGAAGTTATTCCCATTTTACGTAATTGCTCTTCCTCATCCGGATATTTTGCAGTATCGGCAATATGCCCCGAAAAGGCAATCGACTGTAATTGCTCAAGGGCGTCCAGGTTCGCTTGGAGGTTTGGCAGCGCCAACATA
>JAHXIO010000008.1 GCA_025655595.1 Candidatus Thiodiazotropha sp. (ex Monitilora ramsayi) | reverse complement strand
GCCACACTGGACACCCTGCGCCAACAGCTGAAAGATGATGGCTGGAAACTGATCGCAGAGATCGATCTCGGCAAGCGACTGGCCAAAAAAGGCGTCGATGTGCCGGGCGGCCTGGTGATCTTCAAACTGACCAGCGGCAAAAATGCCGTACCCCTTCTCGCCAAGGATGAGACCCGTTATGTATCCGCCATGATGCCCTGCGGTGTCTCCGTGTATGGTAAGAGCGACGGCACCGTGGTGATCTCCCGCATGAACTTCGAGATGATGATGCCCATGATGGAACCCGTCGTAGCCGCCGCCATGGAGAAATCTATAAATAAACTGAACAAGAGTATCGACGCGGCAGTTGCCCGGCTCGGAGGAAAAAGCTAACAAGCCAGGAACCTAAACGAAAAAGGGGCCACGGTTTTCCGTGGCCCCGGTATTGTTCCGTTCGCGACAACCCCACTACGAACCATTCACATACCTACAGCTATTCAGAGATCCCGCGTACCATTCATGTTGGTTGGGGTATGAGGATTTATCGTGGGGTGGTTTGGTGGGGCAGGGCCCCACCCTACACCCTGAATTGAACGGTAGGGTGGGGCCCTGCCCCACCAAAATGGTTAAGTAAGTGCCATTCTGGTCTGGCCCTAATTACCGGTGCCTTGAGGATACTGATCTCCTAATCATTTACTTATTATCAATGGGATAAGGGTAAATTTGTCAGGTAATGATGTAAGGCCATAATTATTATATGGGTTACATGAATAAGTGATTTCGAGAAAAAATCCTTGATTTTGTGACCCCTAGAGACGATCTTGGCATCAAGACGGGTAAATCCTGATGCGTGCCAAGGGCGCTTCCTTCCATCGGTTGGCTATGAACCCTAGGAGACCAGGCGCTTCAGGGACCGTCTTTTTTATGCCTGCACCTCAGCGATTTTCTTCAAATACACTGTTTCGAAAACGACCTTATCGCAATAGGGGGTGTACCAGGCCCTAGTAGAAAAAGGCCCCTTACAAATTATTTGATTGCCGCTTCCAGAGCAGCGATCTTCTCCCGGCAACGGGCCTCGGTAAGCTTCAGCAATTCACCGACCCGTTCCGCCAGATAGGCGACGGTCGACTCATCAATGGTGTAACGCTTGTCGTAGCGTGCACCGATATAGGCATACTCCAGTGCCGTAAAGGCATCGCGTTCGGCATCGCTGCTGGAAGGAAACATCGTCTTAAAGGCAGGATCAATCTCACCCGCCCTGGAACCCAAAAGCGCCAAATAGTGCTCATCAGGAATGTGGCTGGTGAAGACAATCAGCGCGGTTTTATAAGAAGATTCGGCGGCCTGATGGAGATTGAACGCTGACAACTCCATCCAACCTTTGGAAAAATTAAACTCGTACGTCTCAAAAAACCGCTGCGAAGTCTGGAACCATTGCGTGAAATCTTCCTGCACAATCTCAAGCCGCTCCAGTGGAGAGAGCGCCTTCTCCTCCGCCAACTGAAACGCCCCGGAATCGAAAAGTACTTTCCCCTGGGTCACGATCTCCGAGAAGAAATACTGCCCCACCTCCAGCTTGCGATTCACAAAATCGATATCGTGGTGAATAAATCGCGGCGTTGCCGAAAGCTTCGCTTCGCCACACCTCTGCGCAATCTCCTGCCAGGCCAGCGAATCACAGGCCGATTCATCGGAAAAGATCGCCAAAATATCGTAATCGGAAACATGGCCCGACTTCCTGTCCGGCGCCAAATCCTTCGCCTCCTTCCAACCGCCGCGGGCGTAAGAACCGAAGAGAATAACCATCCCCACCGCCGGGCAGCGCTCGCGGATGATCGCCACAACCTTTTGCAGGTCGTCGCGCTTGTTGTGCGGGAGATGGTTCAAGCCGCTATTCATCACTTGTTTCCAATCGATACCGGCGTTCTCCGAGCGTTTCACCTTCGTAAAGCCAATACATAGGGCCTTGTACAGCTTTCCAGTACAATCCCATATTATTAAGTGCGCTTGAAGCCGCTGCTGACAAGCTGGTTGTTTCACCTTGAAACTCTACACGTTTCGTACCCACAACCTTACAAGTCACACTTTCATCTCGAACAAATTGCAACTCGGCGCCTTCAGGTATTTTTACCATTTCAAAATTGAATGCTGAGCGACGGGTTCTGGCTTTATCCAGTGCTTTTTGGTCATCCTCGCTCTCGACGTAGTCCACTCCGGGTGTTACCTCTTCTAACGCACCAATTTTCAGCGCCGAAACAATCCGGTCAGGCGAAACCTCGAAATATTCACGATTTTTGCGCACACGAAAATCGGCAAAGGCATCGTGCAACTGTTTCTCCACAAACGCCGCATCGTTCACCCGTGCGGCATAAAAGCACTCAAATGGCAACGGCACGGAGGTGTTGTCCAATGAGCGTATACGCTGCTCAAGATTGTCAGTACGACCGATTTTTGCATAGTTCGGCATTGCTTCATTAATTAGAACGTAAACAATTTCAGTCATATCAATAATTCCAGCTCTCGTGCCGTAGTGGCAGTTGGTTTAATCGTGCTTTTGCCAAACGCCAATTTGGCATGAACTTGTCCATGTAATACCTGAAGTTGTCATTGTGTCCCCGCTCAAGAAAGTGAACCATCTCATGCACAAAAATATATTCAAGGCATTCTGGCGGCTTTTTCGACAACTCCAGGTTCAGCCAGATATTGCGCTTCTCGCTATTGCAGCTGCCCCATTTGGTCCTCATCTTCTTGATGCCACAATGGGCGACCTGCCTGCCGATGATAGGCTGCCACTTGTCCAGCAGTTCCCCCGCACGCTGCTTTAACTCATTTCGCCGCCACTCGTCTAACAGCTTTCTCCTATTGGCAGCTGTCGTACCGGGATTGACGTAGAGCCTCAATTTTCCAGACTGCATCAACTCAACGTGGTGGCCACCTACACGCTCAATCAATTCCAATCGACAGCGCTTGCCAAAGTGGTAGTGACACTCTCCTGAAACGTACCGCCTTTCGGATTGGCGAGCCTGCTCCTTAAAGTCCTTCTGCTGTTTTTTAATCCAGCTCAATTTCGAGACTACGGCTAGGCGCACGTTGTCGTCCGTTATATTTTTTGGTACCGCCACCCGTACATGACCATCGGGTGGATAGACGGCAAGATAGAGGTTCTTGATATCCTTCCTTACTATCTGTACCGCAATTCCGTTTACTATCAGCATCTCTTTCGCCTTGGCCAACTCAGTCATACTCGGGTTGGTTTTTTATAAGCTCAATCACTTCGTCGAGCTTTACTGAATATTCGCCCAGCTCTTCTTTTACAGCATATTTCACATCACGCATTTTGAAACGATTATCCTTCCAGGCGGCCTTCTTCGTGCTGCGGATGGCTGTATCGATCCGTGTCACTAGCTCCTCGTTCTGGTCCAGATTGTCATATAGCGACCTTTTTCCCTGGGTATCCATGGTCTCAGGGTAGGTCACCATACCTTCCGGGTTGGTGAGATTTTTCGCTAATTTTTTGACCTCTTTCAGGTAAGCCTCATAATCCAAGGCTTCCTCACGTCGTTGCTCTATCAGGGCACCCAACAGCTCAGACATTTTTTCATAATATTTGGGGTTGATTGGCTGACCATCGATGATTACCTTGCGGATGTTGTTCTCAATCGTCTCAGCCATTGCTTCTGGTACCTTGTTACCTTCAGCCTTTCCTTGGTATTGCGCCGCTTTTGCAATAATCAGCTCGACAAGACCCAACTCTTCGAAGTCGACAACGGTTTCGCTGTCTTCGGCTCGGATATAGGTATCCAGCAGACGGCGCATGGCAGGTTCGTACTGCTTCAAATTCACTTCATCTCGTGATGCTAGCTTTATCTCCTGCCGCATCTTGCTGGAATGCTCGACCTCGCCTTTAACCTCCAGCGCCTCTGCAGGGCTGTAACCCGCCGCTGTCATCTCGTTGGCAAGGTTAGCGTAGGCACGTACCAGGGCGGCAACGTCCTTATAAAGCGCGACTCGTTTGGCCTCATTCAGCTTGAGTTCTTCACTATTGGCTACATCGCCACAGAAGTAACGGATGTAGTCAATGAGTTCCCTCGGCTCCAGCACCGGTTCGCAGAGGCTCTTTACCGTCTCTCTTGCCTCTTCTAGCTTCTCCCGACTTTTCTCCAGCCGGTTGGTCAGCAGGTCATGCACATCCTCCTTGTCATAAGCATCGAAAGCACCGCTGGTGTAATCGTTAATGGAGGTCTCCAGGCTATGGAACAGGTCCTTGTAGTCGACGATATAGCCATATTCCTTGTCGTCGCCGTCCAGGCGGTTGACGCGACAAATTGCCTGGAACAGGCCGTGGTCATACATCGTTTTGTCGATATAGAGGTAGGTAGCCGAGGGGGCATCGAAACCGGTCAGCAGCTTGTCGACCACGATCAGCAGGCGCATCTGCCCCGGTTCCTTCTTGAACTGTTGTTTAACCTTTTTCTCGAACTCCTCGGCACGGTTGATCGCCTCGTTTTCGGGTATCTCAAAGTAGTCGGCTAGCATCTGCTGGTAGATTTCGTATTGGTGCAGCTTTTCTGTATCGCCTTCGCCGGTTTCCTCACTCTTGATATCCTTGGGTGAGGGCAGGTAGCTGGTGACGATGGCGCACTTGCCTTTCAGCTCGGTCCTGGTGAACAATTCGTAAACCTTGCAGGCCTGGTAGATACTGGCGCATACCAGCATGGCGTTACCACGACCGTTCATCAGGCGCGGCCGCTTTTTCATGTCCATCCAGATGTCGTTGACGATCATCTCCAGCCGTTCTTTGCTGGAGAGCACCTTCTGCATGGTCCCCCAGCGCTGTTTGAGCTGCACCTTGGCCATGTCGGTGAGACCGGCGGTATTCACCTCGAACCACTCGTCGATCTTCTTCGGGGATCGAATGTACTGGTCGATATCCCGCGCTTCATATTGCAGGTCGAGCACCACCTTGTCGTTCACCGCCTCGTCGAACTTGTAGGTGTGGATGAACGAACCAAAGACCTCGATGCTCTTCTGCTTGTCCTTTTTCAACAGTGGGGTGCCGGTGAAACCGATAAAGAACGCCTCGGGCAGGATCGCATTCATCGCTTTGTGCAGCTTGCCTGACTGGGTGCGGTGACACTCATCGACAAAGACATAGAGATTGCCTTTGGCCTTGAAGTCGCTCGGCAGCTGTTTCATCAACTCCGCGATGTAGTCATCGGTCGCCTGCTCGTCGCTTTTCTCGCCGCGCTTGCCGAACTTGTGGACCAGTGAGCACAACAGCCATGGCTTCGCTTCGTTTAGGGTGGCGACCAGGTCGGTGCCGCTGCTGGTGCGGTAGATCTCCTCGTCGACGCCTTCGTAAACCCCCTCGATCTGCTCATCCAGCTCAGTGCGGTCGGTGACTACCAGCACGCGGGCATCTTCCACATTCTCGCGTATCCACTTTGCCAGCCAGACCATAGTCAGGCTTTTGCCCGAGCCCTGGGTGTGCCAGATGATGCCGCCTTCGTTATCGCGGATGCGCTGCTGTGCCGCCTTGACGCCAAAGTACTGGTTGTGACGACAGAGCTTTTTTATCCCCGCATCGAAAACGATAAAGTTGTGGATGATCTCAAGGAAGCGCGTCTTGTTGCAGAGGTGGAGAATGTCGAAATCGAGAATCTCATCGACTGACTCGACATCGTCGACGGAGAGGTATTTCCTGTGTCGATCATCCACATCGGAGTTATAGGCAGGGTTCTCCTCCTTCCAGCGATAATAGTGTTTGGCGGGCGTCTCGATAGTGCCGTAACGCAGCCCCTGGGAGTCATTGCCCGCCATCACCAACTGCATGGTGGTGAAGAAGTCGCGGATGAAGGTCTTTTTCTGATTATCGAGGTTCTGCTGTATCCCCTCGTCCACGCCGACGCTGGCGCGCTTGAGTTCGATCACGCCGAGGGCGATACCGTTCACATAGAGCACCACATCGGGGCGCTTGGTGTTGTCGCCTCTTACTGTCACCTCCTCGGCAATGGCAAAATCGTTGTTGAGGGGGTTCGTCCAGTCGATGAGCCAGACTGTCTTGTCCTGCCTGCCCTGGCCTTGCGGTACCTTTACACCGTAGCGAAGATCGCTGTAGACCTCCTTGTTTGCGTGATAGAGCTTCTTGCCGTCACCCACCGCGGCAGAACGCTTGAACTTGCGGATGGCCTTGTTGGCCATCGCCTCGTCCATCCCCTGCCGCTTCAGCCAGTCACGCAGGTACCTCTCTTCAATGTTCGAATTATCGGCGCGATCCTGCCAGTCACCATAGTAGTCGTAGCCCAGTTGTTTCCGGAATAGAGCCGCCACGCGTTTTTGTGTGGCACGCTCCTTTTGCCCGATCTTGCTCATATCAGTCTCGTTTTCCCAGTTAGCAGTTCCTGCATCATGCCTTGTTTGAGTTGTTGGGTTTTAGATAGGCGCTTTTCTAACGTGTCAATTTCACTATCCATGTCAGACAATACTCTGGCCATAGCTATCTGCTCATCAATTGACGGCAGGACTATCTTCATGTCAGCAATCATTTCACGCCGAACAGAATCGACCGAAGACTTCGCTGTCATTGACATTATCCGATCGTGGAAATTATCACTAAAAAAGATGTAGAAATAATACCCATCCAACCTATCAGAAAAGTTATGCATTAAGTACACGCGTTGATGGTAATCAAACTTTCCATTTATATAGTGGTATATCTTTCCCGTGCCAACACCGTCACCTGCCGTTAATACAGCCTCTCCATCATAAGAATACGAATTTATCCTCTCTACAATTTGTGACCTTACATAGAACGGATATTGTCCATCATCCACCTTGTCCTGAGTATTCTTATCTCCAGTGGTAATTGAAAGAACATTACCAATTGAATCAACCTCCCAATCCTCCGGAATCTCACCAAATTTAGTCTGTTTGTAACCGGCGTGGGTTTTATCAAACGGCGGCAGGCGCTTTTTGCCGGTAAGCAGTTGCTGCATGGTGGCGGTTTTGATGGCGCGCTTTTTGGTGATGAGTCTTTCCAGCGAGGTGATTAGGGTATCGACATCAGAAAGTGCGTTGGCGATGGCGGTTTGTTCTTTTTTCGTTGGCGGCATGGCCAACTTAAACTCCTTAACATCTAAACTTGTAATGTTCGGGTCTTTTCTACTGCTACTTGCAACTGATCTCCAATATTCAATTTTATAATTGAGTGTATTTAACAAATATCTTGAATCGAACTTTTTATTTACCTGCACAGCAACCAAAGCTTGATTAACAGCAGCAGGTATAGAAAGTATCCCAGTACGACCGATTTGGTTGAAACCGCCATACATTGCAACTAACACTGTTTCTTCTGGATAGACATTCAAGCTAGTTTCTTTCAGAGCCAGATCTGTTACTTTTTCTTCAGTTTCTCGGATTATAGAGTTATTCAGATCTGTCGTTTTGACCCAATATGTGTCTCCGTTTTTATAATAACTATCGTCTTGTGCTCGTGATGGAGTTGTTCCACTTCCTACTTTTGCAAAATTTTGAATCTGTAACACCATCCAGTCATCAGGTATCACCCCAACCTCCGTTTTTTTATACCCTTTAAAACAATCATCCACCAGCCGAGCACTCCGGTATTCGGCACTAACCTCTTTCACTCCCCCACTCACCACTGCAACCTCATCTTCTGCAAATGCTCATCGACTTTTGCGCTGAGTGTTGCCACCCTTGCGGTCAGTTCCGGAAGTGGGTTCTCGTAACGCTCTTCCAGCGTCTTCACACGATTGGCGAGCTGCTGGGTGACCCATTCGATCTCGGCGACGACATTAGCTTGCAGGGTTGCCAGCCATTTGTCCTCGACGATGAGGGCCTTGTTCTCGGCTTCGGTGAGTTGGGGGTATTGTTTGAAGACCTGCTTGTCCAGCGCCTCCTGCGAGGCCTTTAGCTGCTTTTTCTTGCTCGCCTCGCCCTCGATCAGTTCTTTCGCTTTTTTCAGTGCGGCGATCTCATCGGCTTCGACGGCCTCTTTCAACCGGGCACTAACGCTGCCCTTGTTGACCTTGCCGCTATCGGTAAGTGCCTCTTCCAGTAGGCCCCCTTCGACTGCGTGCTCTTCGATATAGGCCTCCAGCTCCTGGGTGGTGCTATCGAGAGCGGCCTGCAGGGTGTCGACCTCGTTTTGTTCAGCGGCAAAGAAGCGCTGCACGACGAGGGCGGGGGGGATCAGCTCGGCCTTGTATTTGGCCTTGTTGATGGTGAGGTCGGGGGTCTCCTTGAGCTTTTCGCCCTTCTTTACTACCAACTCGCGCAGGGCGTTGGCGGCGGGCCAGCCGTCCTGGGTGATGAAGTAGACGTCGTCCTGCATCACCTCGGCCCAGTAGTGCATGATGATTTGGTACATGTCGTAGCTGTCGAGCAGGGGGGCGGTGGCGAAGGCCTCTAACAACGCTTCCGAGACAATGTGGATGATTGTCTTGGGGTGGTCGCCCTGAGCGATCTCCTGCAACTGCACCTTCTTCTTCCAGCGCTTGAAGCGTGCCAGGCTTTTCTTGGCGAAGGCCTTGAACTCCTCATGTTCGAGGATGGTGGCCTTGACCTCGGCGGCGGCAACCAGCGCCCGACTGTAGCCCTTGCGTTTATGTTTAAACAGGCTGTGGCGTAGCTCAGGGAATACCTGCCAGTACTCGTCCAACGCCTCGATATCGGTATTGGGGATGCCACCTTTCAGGTGCGCAGTGAGGTCGTGCAGGTCTTCGGCGGCGGAGCTGTCGATATAGCGGGGGATGTTGAGGTTGTAGTCGTGACCCTCGATCTTATCGAAGCTGACCATGCGACTGTAGTTATCCTGCGTTATCTGATTGTTAAAGACATCGACGATCTTGTGGATGTCCTGACTGCGCAAGCGGTTCTTGGGGCCGTCTTTCATAAAACCCTTGCTGGCGTCGATCATGAAGATACCGCTCTTTTTATCCTTAAGGCGTGTCTTGGCTCCCGCCTTGTCGATAACGATGATGCAGGCGGGGATGCCGGTGCCGTAAAAGAGGTTGGCGGGCAGGCCGATGATGCCCTTGATGTAGCCCTGCTTGATCAAGTTGCGGCGGATGTCGGCCTCGGCATTGCCCCGGAATAGCACTCCGTGGGGCAGGATGACGGCAGCCTTGCCGGTGCTTTTGAGTGATTTGAGGATATGCAGCAGGAAGGCGTAGTCACCGTTCTTCTCGGGCGGTTCGCCGTATTCAAAGCGGCGGTAGATGTCAGCACCGCTATCGTCCCGGGTTACACCCGTTGACCACGCCTTGTAGGAGAAAGGGGGGTTGGCAACGGCAAAGTCGAAGGTCATGAGGCCGCTGTTGGCCTTTTTGAACTCGGGCTCGGCCAGTGTGCTGTGGCCGCCGGGGGCGATCTCGGCATCGGCGTTGTCGTGCAGGATCATGTTCATGCGACAGAGCGCGGTGGTGGAGACATCCTTCTCCTGCCCATAGATACTCAGACCGTTGGTTGCCTCGTCTGCCGCCTTGAGCAGCAGCGAGCCGGAACCGCAGGTGGGATCGTAGACGGTTTTGTCCTGGGTGGTCTTTTTGGTGATGCCGACCACCTTGGCGAGGATGCGAGAAACCTCTGCCGGGGTGTAAAATTGCCCCTTGCTCTTGCCCGACTCGGTGGCGAAATTGCGCATCAGATATTCGTAGGCATCACCGAGCAGGTCGTCGCCCTGGGCATTGTTACCGATAAAGTCGAGCCCCTCAAAGATGCCGATGAGCTTGGAGAGGCGGTCGACCATCTCCTTGCCTTTGCCGAGGCGCTCTTCGTCGTTGAAGTCGTTGTCCTTGTTGGCTAGCCAGGGCAGCTCGTTCTCTTTGCCGATGCCCTCCAACACCATGTTGAGCTTTTCGCCCACCTCTTTGCCGCCCTTGAGCTTGACGATGTCGGGGAAGGTGCAGCCTTTGGGGCAGACGATCTTCGCCTTGCGGTCGTGCAGGAATTTATCGGAGACGTATTTAAGGAAAAGGAAAGTGAGTACGTAGTCCTTGTACTGGGAGGCGTCCATACCGCCGCGCAGTTCGTCGCAGCTGGCCCAGAGGGATGAGTAGAGTTCGGTCTTTTTGATGGCCATTAAATGAATACTTCCTGAACTATCGAATTTCTTGCTCCATTGTAACGGTTACTGTGGCCTTGTTTTTATTTGTATGAAAAAAATTGTGATTGGTCCCTTTGTAGAGTACTGGGAGTGGCTTATCCTCAGGTGCCTAGCGTTGGATAAATTGAGTGTTTGAGCTGGCGTAGTGTACCGATTGCTCGGTTACCCCACCCAGGTCGGCCCCTTCTCGCTTGGCCTCGATGATGCCACAGGCCTTGCTGTTGATGAAGAGCATGTAGACGGCGGGGCCAGTGTCGGTGTCAATCTCCCGTACCGCCACGCCTAGGGATTCATAGAGGTTGAGTGGTTTTCGTGGGAGGGGGGTTGTTGTGTGATCTCGCCGCATCGACATGGTTGGATAGGTGTGGCCCTAATTTAGGGATCGTTTCGTATCTAGAAGGTAGATCGCTGGGCAAGTTTGTGACGATCGCGGGTAGTCAATCGAAGCCGTCGATATGAATCTATCGGATGGTTTCTCTTTTTTGGAGAACGGCGATGCTTTTTTGGCGCCGTTCGGGCTGAATAGGGAGTCGTCCTATCTTCAGATTGAACATCGTCTGTTAAAAAGTGAACACTATTGAGCCCTGAGGGAACATCGCCGGATGAAAAGGGTGGTTCGAGGGATTCAGAAAGCACCTGACGGGATGATTTTTGAAACTGGTGGGATGATTTCTGAAAACCACACATTTATTTCGGAAACTCGTGAGAATAATTTTGAAACTCGCGGGTTCTTTTTTGAAACTTGCCGAGCTTTTTTCGAAACCGCCGGGTAAAAAATTGAGACCGGCGAGATCCTTTTAACTCGGTATTGAGTAAAAATCAGTCAATGGCGAGGCTTTTTTTGACGTTCACCGGAATAAATGAGCGGTGAGTTTCAAAAATAGTCCCGCCGGTTTCCGAAATCGTCTCGCTAGCCACCGAAAAGATCCCGTGAGGTCGAATAAAGGTGAGGTAGGGTCGAATATTTGAGGGGGTCATTGCCAGTGGGAGTGGGCTGGTTGGGGGGCAGGGTGATTGGGTTTTGGTGGGGGTTGGTGCGGCAGGGCCGCACCCTACGGGCAGTTGGGCGTTTTTCATGATGCTATTTATTCATTGAATCAGCAATGCGGGCTGTTTCAAATAGCGGTGGTTATTGAATTAGTGGGCGATCATTTGGTTTTGAATGAAATGGGTTGGGATGGTGGTGTGGTTGCGTTTGAGGGATTTGGTGGGGCAGGGCCCCACCCTACGGGAATGACGGGTCAGCTGGTCTTTTCTGCGGGTTCGGGTTCGCTGGCCTGGTTGACCCGGTTGGGTACCTACTAAAGCCAACCGATTTTTTAAGTTTGGTGGTCTTCGTTATGACGACCGCTTTGTCACTATTCAAGCAGTTCCGGTTTGTTTTTCTTTATCCACTGCACAATCCTGGTTTGCAAGGCCTCGGCATGTGCCACACATTCCTCCACGAGACTGGGTGGGATGATGTCGCCTGAATAATCCGCAACATTGCGCTGCTTCCGCAGTGCATCCAGAGTAATGACTGTCTGCTTGTCCAGGCCAATGGTCTGGCTGAGCGACTGGATCATGGTCATGTGGTGGCCCGGCATGCTGGTTAAGGTCCTATAGCCATTGACCTGCAATGCTACGTTGGCCATCTGCATAATGGCTTTATAAGCAGCGTCAAACTGGTTTTCGGCACTGATTTCAGTTACATGGGCATCAGCGATATTGCGACTGGCTGCTGAGAGCAATCGACCTATCACTGCCGCATCCACTGTAATCCTTTCCAGACTTTTTCCGACAAGATTATCCAAGCTCATCCTTTCCTCCCATCACGTCCATTCGTGGTTTTGTCATCACATCCCTTATGAAGGCATCGTTATCCTTCTCTAGCTTGGCCCATTCACTCTTTCGGAAGATCTTTGGGTTCACCTCTCGTCCCAACGCTTCCTGTATCGAGTAAAGGGTGTTCGCAACCTCTGAAAAACTCACTTCACCAATGATCATCAGGTCGATATCACTCGCTGATGACTCCTTGCCGCTGGCTATTGAGCCGAACACGAAGGCCCAGTCTATCTTCTTGTGCAAGGGTGACAAGGCCTGACGGATGGGGTCGGCCAGGCCAACTGTTTTTTTGATGATGGTGATTAGCTCTGCATAAATTGGGCATTCAGGGTTGGCTTGATAGTGGTGCTGGTTGCCGATCTTGGTCATATGTAAGATGCCGGCGGCCAGCATGCGGTCCAGCTCCCGTTTGATGGTCGCTACCCCCATGCCTGTCTGGCGCAGAATCTCTTTAAGATAAAAGCTCTTGTCCGGTTGCCCATACAACAGCCCCAACACCTTTTGCTGTGTCTCGGTAAACAGGGCGTCGCTTAGTTGGCTCATCGGGATTGCCTGGATAATAGTTCATATTTGATGAACGATAGTTCATTTAAAGTGAACTATCAACCCTGCAGCGCTTTAAATGCAAAGAGTAGGTTGGGTTAGTAATTAGGTGTCGGAGGCTGGTTCAGCCGGTCTTTTCAGCCGGCTCTGCCTCGATGGCCTCATGCGGTTGGATAGCCTGGTGGTGGGGCAGGGGCCCACCCTACGGGCTGGCCGCCGAAAAGATTCCGTGAGTTCGAGAAAGAGTGAGGCGGGGTCGAATATTTGAGGGGGTCATTGCCAGTGGGAGTGGGCTGGTTGGAGAGCAGGGTGATTGGGTTTTGGTGGGGATTGGTGCGGCAGAGCCGCACCCTACGGGGCTGGTGAGCAGTCGATTGGTGAGGGGATGCGTCGGGTGGTTTGGTGGGGCAGGGCCCCACCCTACGGGAATGTCGGGTCAACCGGTCTTTTCTGCGGGTTTGGGTTCGCTGGCCTGGTTGACCCGGTTGGGTTGGATCAGGGAGAGAAACTGCCGTGTGCACGCCTCCCAGGAGTAGCCTTCGGCGAAGATGCGGCACTGTCTGCGGTCGACTTTGAGGGCCTCATCGGCGGCGGTCTGCAGGTCTTCGTCCATCCAGCCGTTGATGCCGTTTTTGATCACGTCGAGGGGGCCTTCGACGGGGTAGGTGGCGACGGGGACGCCGCAGGCCATGGCTTCGAGCATGACCAGGCCGAAGGTGTCGGTTTTGCTGGGGAAGACCATGACGTCGGCGGAGGCGAGGTGTCTTGCCAGATCGCCGTTTTCCCGGTAGCCGAGGAAGTGGGCTTCGGGGTACTTCGTTTTCAGATCTTCCAGGGCGGGACCGTTTCCGATGACAACCTTGGAGCCGGGCAGGTCGAGGTCGAGGAAGTCGGTGATGTTCTTTTCCACCGCCACACGGCCGAGGTAGATGGCGATGGGGCGGGGCAGGTCCATGACCGACGCCTCCTGCGGTACGAAGTGTTTGATATCGACGCCGCGGGTCCAGTATTTGAGATTCTTGAAGCCGTGTTTCTGCAGGGTCTTCTTCATGGAGCTGGTGGCCACCATGGTCAGTACGGCCTTTTTGTGGAAGGTCCTGACGAAGGCGTAGGAGAGGGCCAGCGGGATGGGCGCTCTCAGACGCACATACTCGGGAAATCGGGTGTGGTAGGTGCTGGTGTAGGGAAAGTCGTTGCGCAGACAGTAGCGCCGTCCGGCCCAGCCCAGCGGTCCTTCGGTGGAGATGTGGATGGCGTCGGGCTGAAATTCGTCGAGCATCCCCTTGAGCTTGCGATAGGGGAAGAGCACCAGGGGGATGTCCGGGTAGGTCGGCATCGGTACGCTGCGGAACGCTTCCGGGTTGATGCAGAGGACTTCATGTCCCCACTCTCGCAGCAGGGTGATGGTCTTGTTGAGGGTTCTGACGACGCCGTTAACTTGTGGGTACCACGCGTCCGTTACTATCGCTATCCGCATATTGCTCTTCTTTCCGATCTAAAAGTTGTAATGATTCGTCGACCCAGTGGATGAGTCGCAGTCTGCCGTCGGCCTCTTCGGCCAGGGCGGTGCAGCTCTCCACCCAGTCGCCGCAGTTGGCGTAGGTAATGCCGTCGAAATCTGAGATCACCGCATGGTGGATGTGGCCGCAGATGACCCCGTCCATGCCCCGCTCGCGGGCGGCATGGATGACTGCGGTCTCGAAATTGCCCACATATTTCACCGCCTCTTTCACCTGCTTCTTCAGATAGGCGGAGAGAGACCAGTAGCGAAAGCCCAGACGCCGCCGGGCGACGTTGAACCAGCGATTGAGCCAGAGCAGCAGGTCGTAGGCGCCGCTGCCCAGGTGGGCCAGCCACTTGTTGTTCATCACCACGCAGTCGAACTCGTCCCCGTGGATGACAAGGAAGCGTTTGCCGTCCGTGGTCTCGTGCACCGCCTCCTGGTGAACGTCGACGCCGGAGAAGTGGAAGCTCAAGTAGTCGCGGAAGAGTTCATCGTGATTGCCGGGCACATAGATTACCCGGGTGCCACGCCTCGCCTTGTCGAGCACCAGACGGACGATCTCGTTGTTGATCGCCGGCCAGTGCCAGCCCGATTTCATCTTCCACACATCGAAGATATCGCCCACCAGATAGAGGGAATCGCATTCGTTATGTTTGAGGAAGTCGAGGAGGTATTTGGTTCTGGCGGCTCTGAGGCCAAGGTGGGTATCGGATAGGAAGAGACTCTTATATTTCAGTGTCATCATCGTATTCCATGCTTGACTTGGTGCGCACCATAGAGCCCCTCTGTTGCAACGATGTGAGTGTGAGATGATTTATTTATGACAGTGTCGATTTTTAGCGACTAAGCTGGTAGAAGTGCCGGCACTATGGTGATGCAAACAGAAAACAATGTAGGTCTACGCCGTCTGATTAACGCCTTGCGCTGGACGATCAAGGGCTTTCGTTCCACCTTCAAGAACGAAGAGGCGTTTCGCCAGGAGGTCATGCTCTTCCTGGTACTCGCGCCGTTGGGATTCTGGCTGGGGGACAACGGTATCGAACGGGCTCTGCTGATCGGACCCTTGTTGATTGTGTTGATCGTGGAGCTGCTCAACAGCGCGATCGAGTCTGTGGTCGACCGGATCGGATCGGAACAGCACAAGCTCTCCGGGCGGGCAAAGGATCAGGGTTCGGCGGCGGTGTTTATCTCGGTGGTGCTGGTTGTGGTGTGCTGGGTTCTGGTACTGTTCAATTAGAGAAGCACTGAATAATTCCGTTTTCGTCATGCCGGTGCAGGCCGGGATCCAGCAGCATCGGCTACATAGATTCCGGCATTCGCCGGAATGACGAATAAAACAGGTTTTTTTAGCGTTTTTGTACCCGGTGTCATCAATCTTTCACACGGCTGTATCAATATGACCGACTTATGAATGATCTCTCCTCACTCGAGGGCCTGGAGCCGCAGATTCGCAATGCTGTCCGCGCGGTGGTGGTGCGCGACGGTGCGGTGCTGATGCAGAAGAAGTGGGCAGAGGCGAGGGGGACCTGGTACACGCTGCCCGGCGGCGGACAGGATGTGCGGGAAACCATGGAGACGGCGTTGATCCGCGAATGCGAAGAGGAGATCGGTACCACCGTGCGGGTCGGTGCGCTGCTCTCGGTGGCGGATTTTTTCAAACAACGGGACAAGACCTTTCCCTCGGTCCGGCATGTGATCGAATTCTATTTTGCCTGTGAGGTCGAGGATGATTACCGGCCCTGTTCCGGCTCCCATCCGGACAAGCATCAGGTGGATGTGGTCTGGCTGCCCGTCGACGAACTCGATCAGGTGGCGCTCTTTCCCAAGGATCTTGCGCAGCACCTGCCGGCGCTGATCGCGGAGGGTGCCAAGGGTTACCTGGGAGTAATCGACTGAGATGACACTGCCGAAGAGCATTCGGGAGAATCTTCACTTCCTGCTGGCGGAGACTGACGCTCACCTGGGTCTATTGAAGGAGTATCTCACCCTGCCTACGGCCGGCATTCCCACACGTCTGATCGATCGTCAGGGTTATGTGGAGAATCTCCGCCTGAGTATTCACAACCACTGCCTGCGGGCATTGGCCTCGAGTAAGGATGAGGAGGCGGACCCACAGCGCTTCCGTGCGGTGGAGGCGATCGCCACCCAGTTGGAGCGGATCGCCGAGCTGTGCCGCGATGCGGTGCTGCAGGGGAGCCACCTGCAGGATAAAGGTCAGCTCAAGGTGAAGGACTATCTGGAGATGCTCGACCGGGTCAGTAACGGGGTGGAGTGGATCGAACCCGCCCTGGAGGAGAAGGACACCCGCCGGGCCTTGAAGATCGGCAAGGTGGAGCAGCACCTGGATCAGGCCTATCAGAAGCAACTCAGCCAAAGTATCCGTTCGCTGAAGAAGGAGAAGCGACCGGCGGATCGTATCTCTCTGATCCTGCTGGCCCATCGTATCGAACAGATGGGCGGCGCCCTGTTGCGTATCAGCGAGGCGATCATCTCCGACGCCATGGGGCAGCACTTCAACACCGAACGTTATCATGCACTGAACGCCTCCATCGATCAGCTCTCGTCAGTTGACGATATCGACCAGGTCTCGGTGGAGAAGATTGCCGAGACGCGTTCCGGCAGCGCTATCAGCGGGGTCTCCGCGGGCGGTGATGGCTATGACGCCATCTTCAAGGACGGACAGAAGCGCAAGCTGAAAGAGGAGCGGGCGCGGGTCAAGGACTGGCACGAGATCATCCCCGGCCTGGCGCCGAAGATCCTCTCCTATCACAAGCAGGGTGAGTCGGCGGCGCTGCTGGTGGAACACCTGGCGGGGGAGACCTTCGAGCAGATCCTGCTGCACGGTTCCGACAAGCTGTTGCAGGAGGCCTTCGACCATCTGACCCGGACTCTCAAACGTATCTGGATTGAGACCCGAAGCAAGAAGCCGGTCGCTGCCGGCTACATGAAGCAACTGGCCAAGCGCATGGAGACCGTCTACACCGTCCATCCGGAGTTCAATCAATCGGCAAGCCGCATCGGCGCCGCCAAGCTGGCTTCATTCGATCAGTTGCTGGAGAAGACGGAGCGGCTCGAAGCCTCTGTGAAGACGCCCTTTTCGGTCTATATTCACGGTGACTTCAACGTGGACAACATCATCTACGATCCAGGGGAGGGGCGTATCAACTTCATCGATCTGCACCGCTCCCGCTATATGGACTATCTGCAGGATGTCACCGTCTTCATGGTCTCCAACTACCGGCTGCAGGTCTTCGAACCCAGAGTGCGGCGGCGGATTGTGGAACTCTGCCACGCCTTCTACCGGTTTACCCGGGACTTCGCCCGCAAGCAAGATGACGAGGATTTCGAAGTCAGGCTGGCATTGGGGCTGATACGCTCCTTCACCACCTCCACACGATTCATTCTCGACAAGTCGCTCTCCCGCGCCATGTTCCTGCGCGCCATCTATCTGATGGAACGGCTGCTGGCGGCGGAGGCGGAACGCAAAACCTTTAAAACCCCCATCCAGGAGATATTCGTTGGCTAAACCCAGAATCGGTGTGGTCGGTATTCCCGGCAAATGGTCGACCGAGGCGCTCGCCGATGCGATCGAGGCGCAAACCGGCTTTCGCCTGGTCATCGACATGGCCGATGTCAACGCCCAACTCGATACCGGCGATCTCTACTACCACGACTGGAAGCTGACTCAACTCGACGCCCTGGTGGTGAAAAAGATCAGCCAGGTCTACAGTCCCGACGTGCTCGACCGGCTCGAGATGCTGCGTATGCTGGAGCGGGCCGGGGTGCGGGTCTTCAGCCCGGTGGAGTCGATGATCCGGCTGATCAACCGACTCAGTTGTACCGTGTCGCTCCACAATGCGGGGATACCGATTCCGGAGACCCGGGTGACCGAGAGCCTGGCGTCGGCCACCTCGGCGGTGTGGGATTTCGAGTCGGCGGTCTTCAAGCCGCTCTTCTCCACCAAGGCCAGGGGCATGACGCTGATCGACACCCACGACGGCCCCGTCAGGATGCAGGAGGAGATCGAGGCCTTCAGCGCCGAGAACCCGGTGATGTATATCCAGAAAAAACTCCATCTGCCGGGACAGGACCTGGGCATGGTCTTTCTCGGTGGTGAGTATCAGGGGACCTATGCCCGGGTCGGCCGTGCCGGGGCCTGGAACACTACCATTCTCAGTGGCGGTCACTACGCCAATTATGACGCCAGCGATGAGCTGGTGGCGTTGGCCACCAGGGCGCAGGCGATCTTCAACCTCGACTTCACCACCGTCGATGTGGCGGAGACGGAGCAGGGACCGGTGGTCTTTGAGGTCTCCGCGTTCGGTGGCTTCCACGGTGCCTTGAAAGGCATCGGCATCGACGCCGCCGCCCGCTATGCGGCCTACATCCTGAAGGAGATCGACAAGTGAGCGGTGCTTACCAATGGCCATTACCGAAAAGTGTTGCCGATCTGGTGCCGCTGATGATGCGCGAGGCCGTCCTCTGCGACAACCCATTGAAAGTCTCCGTCGGCGATCTGGAATTGGTGATCAGGTCAAACAGCAGGCATTTGCTTGAGCGGTTGGCTGACTACTTCTCACACCTGGTGGACAGACCGACGACAGAGCAGATGGAGATCATCGCCATCGATCATGAGGTGTTGGACGGCCATCTGCCATTCAAGGACTGGCGACGCGAGCCCGGTAAAAAGGGACGCAAGGACGCCTATCTCGATCTGCCGGACGGGCGGTTGGTGCTGAAGGTGCGCACCGGCATGCTCTTTCTGCAGAGCGAATCCCACCGCATTGCCGCGGGTCCCTGCCTGGCCAACGACAATCAGCTGATCAACTTCATCAACTCGCAGGTGATGAACCGGCTACAGCATCGGGATTGGCTGATCTGCCACGCCGCAGGCCTGCGCCTGGGGACTTCCACAGTGGCGATCGCAGGGTTTTCCGGCAATGGCAAATCGACCCTGATGCTCCATCTGATGGAGCATCCCAAGAGCTGTTATCTGACTAACGACAGGCTCTTCCTGCGGGCCGGGGATGGGATGGTAGAGGCGGTGGGCATTCCCAAGTTGCCGCGAATCAATCCGGGTACGGTGATCAACAATCCCAGACTCGCCCAACTGATTCCCCAGCAGAGACAGAATGAGCTGCATAAGTTGCCGAGGCAGGCGCTGTGGGACCTGGAGGAGAAGTACGATGTGGATGTGGCGAGACTCTACGGTCCGCAGCGCATCGATACCTCGACACCCGTGACCCTGGACGGGCTGTTGATCCTCAACTGGTCGCTCACGGCAGAGAAGCCGGTCACCTTGAAGCCGGTCGACCTGTCAGAGAGAAGGGATCTGCTGCCCGCCCTGATGAAGTCCCCCGGTCCCTTCTATCAGTATCGGTCGGGACGCTTTCTCAGGGATGACGACCCCTTGCCCGAGGCGGCTTATCTACACTTACTCAAAGACGTTGAAGTCTTCGAGGTTACGGGACGAATGGATTTCGCCCAACTGAGAGAGATCTGCTTTAAACAATGGTGATGTTTGAGAGGGTATAAAAAGAATGCCAAGAGAACTCATGCTGCTCAGACACGGGAAGTCGGACTGGAGCGAACAGGTGGAGGATTTCGCCAGGCCCCTGAAAGACCGGGGCAAACGCGGCGCCCAACGAATGGGCGTCTGGTTGCTGCAACAGGAGCTGCTGCCCGACCTGGTGATCAGCTCTCCCGCGGAGCGTGCGATCACAACCGCGCAGAAGGCAGTCAAGGCGATGGGGCTCAATGCTCGCTCCATCGCCCGTGACCGGCGCATCTATGCGGCCCGGGTGGATGATCTGATGAGAGTCCTGGCTGACGTGCCGGCAGGGCCGCAACGGGTGATGCTGGTTGGCCATAACCCCGGTCTGGAGGAGCTGACTGAGTATCTGGTCGGTCAGCATATCCCTCTGCCCAGCGACGGCAAGCTGCTGCCCACCGCCACCCTGGCGGTGATCGAACTGCCGGATGAGTGGGACGGTCTCAAATCGGGCGACGGCCAGCTCATCGGCATTACCCGGGCCAGTAGTCTGCCGAAGCAGTTTCCTTTCCCTGATCATAAGGGGAAGGAACTCCGCGACCGTCCTGCCTACTACTATCGCCAATCATCGGTTATTCCCTATCGTATCAACGAGGGGCAGCTGGAGATCCTGGTGGTGAGATCGAGCAAGATGAAACACTGGGTAGTGCCCAAGGGCGTGAGCGATCCGGCGACCAGCCTGCAGGCATCCGCCGCCAAGGAGGCTTTTGAAGAGGCGGGGGTGAAAGGAGAGGTCGGAGAGGAGGCCCTGGGTAGCTACCGCTACGAGAAGTGGGGCGCCGAATGTACGGTACAGGTCTATCCCATGGCGGTGACCGAGATCATTCCCGAGGCGGAGTGGGAAGAGAACCACCGTGGACGTGAATGGCTGACGCCCAAGCAGGCGATGAAAAGGGTCAAGCAGGAGGAATTGAAGCCGATGATTCAGGCATTGGCGGAGCAGTTGGGGAGTTGATGCTTCTGTTGTCAGGCTCCGAATGGATATGACTTAATCGGTGCGGCAAGGCCGCACCATGATGGAATAAAAGATGTGTGAAGTGACCCAAATGGAGTGTGGTTGGAAATGAGCCAGGCACCGAAAGTGATAGCCGCGCTACTGCGACATGGTGATTATCATCAATTACCCAATACCCCCAGCGCCCTGCAGCCCTTTCCCCTCACCGAGACAGGCATTCAACAGGCGCAAAGGGCGGTGGGTCTGATGCAGCGGGTGCTCACCATGTTCGGCTGGCACCTGCATCCGGTGATCGACAGTTCACGTTTGCTGCGCGGATGGCAGACGGCGGATGTGGTCCGGCAGGGACTCTTAAGGACCACCTCCCAAACGACCGAGATCGCAGAGTTCGATGCCCTGGCCGAACGCAGTCTCGGTGCCGGATGCAACCTGACCCGCCGACAGATCGAACAGGTGATGGCGTCGGATCCCCGCTGCCATGGGCTACCCGAAGATTGGAAATCCAACAGCCACTTCCGGCTCCCGCTGCAGGGCGCCGAATCGCTCATGGAGGCGGGACAGCGGGTCGCCACCCATATCGACAACCGGCTCGCCGAACTGCAGACGGAGGTGGAGCGGGATACGGTGAAGCTGTTCGTGGGGCATGGGGCAGCCTTTCGTCATGCAGCCCATAAATTGGGCGTTATGGCCTACGAGCAGATCGCCGCCCTGAGTATGCATCACTGTCGGCCGGTATTTATCGAGCGGCGCTTTGTGGGTGACTGGCACCACCTGACCGGTGAGTGGAAAGTACGAGGGAAGGGAGACGCATTTGCGGACTGACTCTCGCAAAGCCGTTCGCCGCTTCCACCGTAAGCGCCTGCCTGTCTACAAAGGCGTGTCTTGGATCGGTGCGAAGTTGCCGCATCAGAGCGAGCTATGGCTGCCGGGGAAACAGCAATCTGTCGCCAAAGAGGGCGGGCAACACAACTCCACGGCGCGGCTGCTTAGCGATCTGGTGCAGAAAGAGTCCTGGCGCTGGCCGAAAAGGCGGCTCTTCTTCTTCTCCGACCTGCATGCCGATGCGGATGCCTTTATCGCATCGCTGGTGGCCTCGGGCGGTGTCAAGAAGACGGGGGAGAAGGATCGCGATCTCAAACTGACATCGATCGGCAGAAAAGCCCATTTTGTCATCGGCGGGGACTGCTTCGACAAAGGGCCCAGCAACCTGAGACTGCTGCGGGTGATCCACCGCTTGATCAAGCAGGGTGCCAGGATACGGTTACTCGCCGGAAATCACGATATTCGTATCAAGCTGGGGATCAGTTCCGTGGGCATGGAGCCCGACCCCAGACACGATCATTTTTTTATTCGCATGGGGAGCAAGGCGATCCCGATGCTGAAAGAGATTACCGACGAGTATCTGCAAGAGAAGGACGCACTCAAAGATATTCCGCCGACGCGTACCTGTCGCCGCCGACTCTATCCGCCGGAGCGTTGGTTCAAAGAGTTTCCGAAGCTGGCGAGCTGGATCATGCCGGACAAGCGCGCGGCCAAAGAGGTAAAACGGCTGCGGGAGAAGATCGATGCGTTCGAGAACGATTGTAAGGCTGCCGGTCTCAGCCTGAGACAGGTCTATGCCGCCGCCCTGAAGTGGCAGTCCCTCTTTCTCAGCAAAAAGGGGGAGTTCAGCTGGTTCTTCAAACGCATGCGGCTCGCCTATCGGCGGGGTTCTTTTCTCTTTGTTCACGCAGGTATCGATGACCGGACGGCCAAACTGATCAATCGGAAAGGGGTCAAGCATATCAACCGGCAGTTCATGGAGCATGTGGAAGACGAATTCTTCGAGTTCTACTATGGTCCCCTGGCCAATACCATCCGCACCAAATACCGGGATGTGGACATGCCGTTGACGCACAAAGGGGTTGAGCTGCTGCACGATGCGGGGATTCATGTGATCGTGCACGGCCACGACAACCGCCATCACGGCCAGCGCATCATGCTGCGCAAGGGCATGGTCAACTTCGAATGCGATGCCACCATCGACCGCCACAGCCGCAAAAAAGAGGGATTGGCGGGAGAGGGCGCCGCGGTGACCATTTTCCATCCCGATCGATTGGTCATGGGGATCAGTACGGACTATCCGCAGATCAAAGTATTCGATCCCCAATCCATTGTCTGATAAGTGAGGTTTCATGAGACAGGGCAAGAAAAATTTCCGCCACGAATCGCTGCAGGACAGGGAGTCGATACAGGCCATTCTCAAAGCCATTACGCAAGGCGTGGCCAAAGGCAAGCTCACTTTGAGTGACGAGGAGGACGAGATGGTACTGAATCCGGACGGTTTGCTGCAGCTCAAAGTAACCGCCACCCAGGATACCGACCGCCATCGAATCAACCTGCGTATCACCTGGCAGGCGGAGACGGAGGCGCTGAAGCAGGGTAAGAGCCTCAAGGTCAAGACGAAGTGACCTGGCATGGGTGACCGTGACGAGATTAAAGCGCTGACGGTCAGTTGCGCTGAACGGCTGACCGAGACGGGCCAGCGCCTAGCGGTGGCGGAGTCTTGTACGGGAGGATGGCTGGCCAAGGTGTTGACCGATCTCCCCGGCAGCAGCGTCTGGTTCGACAGGGGCTATGTGACCTACAGCAACGAGGCCAAGCAGTCGATGCTGGGGGTTCGTGGCTCGACACTGCAGGATCACGGGGCGGTGAGCGAAGAGACCGTCGCCGAGATGGTCCAGGGCGCACTTGAGGAGAGCGGTGCAGATCTGGCGTTGGCGGTCAGCGGTATCGCCGGTCCCAGCGGCGGATCCGATGAAAAGCCGGTCGGCACTGTCTGCTTCGCCTGGCAGCGACGGGGTAGCCTGCCGGAAGTTGCCCGTGAACGGTTCAGTGGCGATCGTGAACAAATTCGGCATCAATCTGTCCGCTATCTGCTCGAACGGCTCAGCGAGATGGTGCATGAGTGACGGTCGGTATTTTTTTGCCCTCTGGCCGGATGAAGCGGTGCGTGAGAAGCTTGCGGCAATTAACCGTCAGATGCTTTCCAAAGGACGACCTCACCAGTCGGCTGACCTGCATATGACGCTGGTCTTTCTGGGACAGGTGGCGGATAGCCGGCAGCGCTGTATCGTGGATGCAGCGGATGCCATTGTCGGCTCAACCTTTACACTTCACCTTGACCAGACAGGATACTGGCCTCGCCCACGGATTCTCTGGGCAGGATCCGAGAGGACACCGGAACCTTTAAGCCAACTGGTGTTCGATTTGAAGAATAATCTGACAACCTGCGGTTTTGAGCCGGAGCGTCGCAAGTACAAACCCCATGTCACCCTGCACCGTAAAGCGGTGCGATCCCGGAGCGGTGTGATAGCGCCCACCATAGAGTGGCGGGTCGAGGAGTTTGTGTTGGCGGTGTCGGGGGGTGGTCAGAAGGGGGCGCCCAGGTATCGGGTGCTGCAGCGCTGGCCGTTGAGTAGGGGGGATGAATCGACCTCTGATGGTGCGGCAGGGCCGCACCCTACAGGCGATGGCAATGTGTAGGGTGCGGCCCTGCCGCACCGGGCTTTAACCAATAATCAGAGATGCGCTCCCTGCGACAGCGCTCGATATGTGCTAAACCTATCCGCTCGACCTGGACAGCCTGAGGTATCAACATGGAAAAAAGTCGAATCAGTGCCGCCTTCGTTTTCGGCCTGCTCTTCTGTATCGGGCTGGGCCTGTTGGGGATGACCCTCTCCAAAGGTCTCATCGAGATGAAGGCCCTGGAGCGTACTGTGGTGGTGAAGGGGCTTTCGGAGCGGGAGGTGCCGGCGGATCTGGCGATCCTTCCCGTCAAGTTCATCGTTGCCGCAAACGATCTCAATGAGCTGGTTGCCAATCTGCAGAAGAAGAACGAACTGGTGGTGTCGTTTCTCCTCGATCAGGGGTTCCAGCGGGAAGAGATCACTCTCTCGCCGCCGGCGATTATCGATAAGCAGGCCCAGGCCTACGGCGGCGATACTGGACCGTTTCGTTATTCAGGCAGTTCGATCATCAGTGTCTATACCAACGATATCGAACGCGTGCGCACTACTCAGCAGGCATTGGGGGAGTTGGGTCGACTCGGCATCGCGATCATGGGTGAGGATTATCAGGCCAAAACCAGTTTCATCTTCCGTGGCCTGAACGACCTCAAGCCGGAAATGATTGAAGAGGCGACCCGGAATGCCCGCGAGGTGGCGGAGAAGTTCGCGGCGGACTCCAAGAGCCGTCTGGGTAAGATCAAGTCGGCCTCGCAGGGACAGTTCTCCATCAGTGACCGGGACAATAACACCCCCCACATCAAGCGGGTGAGGGTGGTCTCCACCGTGACCTACTATCTTTCTGACTGATCGCCAGGGCCTGTTAACAGGCCCTAATATGTCTGGCTGATAATCAGACCGCCCCAGACAGGATTACTTCTGTCAGGTCCCTTGATCTCATTGGTCTGTGCCTGTGCGACAAAGCTGATTCCCAGGCCGTTGCTGAATGTCTTGGTGATGCCCAGCCAGCCGTTGACGATAACCGATTCCAGCTGATCGCGACTGAACTCCACCGGGCTGTCGCGGAATTGTCCTTGCAGTATGGCGTTGTAGAAGCTGTATCTGACTTTTAATCCGGCCCAGAGGAAGAGTTCCGGAGGGTTCGGTTCGCGACTGGCATTGTCGCCGAGGGTCTGTCCCAGGTTGATATATTCGGTCTGGTGGGGGGTGAAGCTCCACCAGGGCGTCTTGATCAGGCCGATTCTGCCGGAGATCGAGGCCCTGACATCGGTGGTGAAACCGATGCCCGCTTCGAGGCCGCCGCGAAGCTCATAAGAGAGATCGCCGCTATGGCTATAGAGGATCTGATCGACGGAGAGCGTATGCTTGAACGTGGGTTCACCACCGTCGGAGATCTGATTGTCCCATCCCCGGGGGGCATCCGAATCGGTGGCTCTGTGGATCAGCTTCTGTACTTGTTCCCCCACTGGCGTTCCCAACAGTCCCAGCAGCAGACTCGATTGATAGATCAGTCCTTCCCGTGGGAAGACAGCGACGCGACTGTTGACCATAAAGAGCAGGTTGGCGTAGGGATGGTCGTCTGGGATGGGGTCCGGGTTGAGGATGTCGTCAGGGGTGAACAGGGTCAGACCGAACTCAATGGCGTGGCGCTGGAAACCGCCCGGTCCCTGTATGAGGTTGTTATAGCCGCTGAAGTTATCCAGTTTCTCCAGCCAGCTGTCTGCGGAAAACCCATAGTCCCTGGCCCGTGTGCCGGTCAGTGTCAGTGCGATTCCACCCGTGTAGTTTCGGTCTTTGGTGCTGCCGAGAAAGACGTCGTTATCGAAATAGAATTGCCAGCCGGTGTTGTAGGACTCTTGCGTCTCGATGAGATCCAGTTCTTCCTCACTGACCAGGCCGTGCCCGGCCTCAAGCGTCGATACCGCGAATAACATCCCCAAGCTGGAAATACAGCTTGTCACAACCTTGGGAATCGTCCCGGATAAATAGTGTGTTGATCTCATTTCCATGATTGAGTGAATTGAGTGAAGAGATAATTATCTTCAAGGCTATCGGTACGGGAGTTTATCGTCCCTATCTACTCATGAGTACGTCTCTTCTCCTAAGGTGGATGTGAATTATCTGAATTGCTCTTGGTTTGGTTCAAGATATAGTCGGCAAATGCCCTGTCCGCCTGGGAAAGATAGCCCTCACGTTTCCACGCCAATGAGAGATCAAGGTAGACCGGTTGTTCGAAGGAAACGGCTACCAGGCCGTCTGCCGGTTCGTTCTCCAGCACCATGCGCAGGAAGGTGGTGATCCCGAAGCCCTGGCGTACAATCGCCTTGGTCAGCGGTATGAGATTGGTCTCAAACGCGATCTTCGGTTCCTTCCCCGCAGTCTGTTTGAACCGGTCGATGAACTCCCGCAGAAAATAGCCGGGCTTGAAGACCACCAATTCCTGGCTGAAGAACTCGTCCCGACTGATCGAACTTCGCTTGGCATAGGGGTGATCAGACGGTACGCAAGCCACCATCTCTTCACGGGTCAGTAATCGCGTCTCCAGGTCTTCCGGCGGACTGTCGGCGACTACCACGCCCAGATCCAGGTCTCCGTCCCGGATCATCTGCTGCAACCTGCGGGTTCCCTGTTCATAGACGGTCAGGCGCAGGTCCGGATAGCGGTGTTTAAAACCCATCAGAATCGGCGGGAAGAAGTAGGAACCCAACATGCTCGGTATACCGACCCGTACCTCACCCTTGGTGAGTCCCCGCAGTTCATCCATCTCCGTCTCAGCGTCAGCGGCCAGTTCGAGCAGTTTCCTGGCGTGTCTGAGCAGTACCTCGCCTTCTGTCGTGGGGGTGATTCGGCGGTCCCCGCGGTGCAGCAGGGTCAGGTCCAGTTGCTCCTCCAGTTTACGGATCGCAATACTGATGGCGGGCTGGGCGATGTGTAGCTGTCTGGCTGCCGCAGTGAAACCGCCCTGTTCGATCACGGTGCTGAAGTAGAGAAGTTGTTTTAAGTCCATATCGAAATCGAATGAGAATTATATAAATAATATATTTTCATTATAGACGAGCTGGCGCTAGTCTGGAGTTGCTCTGACTACAACCTGCTGGTAACCATGATTGAATCCCGCACTCCCGCTTTCTGGCGAGCCACACTGGCCCTCTGTATGGGCTCCGTCATGGTCTTCAGCAATCTCTATATTACGCAGCCGTTGCTGCCGCTCCTCAGGGATGCTTTTGAGGTAACGCCTTTGCAGGCGGGTATGACCCTCTCGGTCACGACGCTGACGTTAGGTTTCTGTCTGTTGGTGTTCGGTCCGCTTTCCGACGCCATTGGGCGTCGGGTCATTATTCTGTCAACACTCAGCCTGTTGATGCTGACGACATTTGCCGCTTTTTTCGTTGAGGATTACAACCTGCTATTGGTATTGCGAGGGCTGCAGGGTGTTTTTATTGCCGGTCTGCCGGCAGCGGCGATGGCCTATATGGGTGAGGAGTTCGATCCGAAAGCCCTGCTGCTGGCAGTGGGACTCTATATCGGCGCCAACTCCATCGGCGGCATTGCGGGGCGTGTGATCAGTGGACTGGCTGCCCATCAGTGGGGGTGGCAAAGCAGCTTTCTCACCCTGGCGGTTTTCGATCTCATCTGTCTCGTGTTGGTGATCTGGTTGTTGCCGGCCTCACGTCGCTTCGAGCCCAGCCCACTGCGACCCCATCTGATGCTGAAGGATCTGATCGGGCATCTGCGTAATCCGATCATAGTCACCGCCTGTCTTGTCGGCGGTTTCAACTTTTTTATCTTCGTCAATCAGTACAGCTATATCACCTATGTGCTGGCTGACGCACCCTATGGACTCTCTACCGACTGGCTGGGCCTGCTCTTCCTGACCTACCTGACGGGGACATTGGCAGCAGGGTTCTCCGGGCGATTGATGTCGGGACGTTCACAGCCAATGGGGATGGCGTTGGGTGTTTTGATACTCATGGCGGGTTCATTGTTGACGCTGATACCTCACCTTTATGGGATTGTACTGGGACTTTTCGTCAATGCTTTGGGGTTCTTCTTTGCCCACACCCAGGCGGCTGGCTGGGTGACGCGTCATGCAGAGCGGGCCCGTGCCAGCGCCACCTCCCTCTATCTGGCCTTCTACTATGCCGGGGCAACACTGGGTGGATTCTATCTCGATGCCTTCTGGCATTGGGGGGAATGGAAGGGGGTAGTGGTCGGGTCTCTTCTGGTGCTGATACTGACTTTAACGATGTCGCTATGGCTTGCGGGGCGGGAGCGATCTCTTTGTGTTTCGGGTTCGGTGCGGCAGGGCCGCACCCTACACGCTAAACCTACGTAGGGGGGCGGTTTTGCCGCACCATTTAGAATAAGCGGTTTTGGGAATCTTCATTAACTCCCGCACACATCCGGTTCATTATTTTCAACAATCTTTACCGCCGGCCTCACTGGTCAGAAATGACATACAAATTCCGCCCTCACAGACTCATGACGTGAGCTTTAGGCTATGTGATAATTCGGCCTCGAATTGATAGACAGGCGCTGTCGGCATGGATGTCCGGCGGCGGAAACAGACATCACAGATGAGGTAGATCGAATGGATGAAAACCGCGCAAAGGCGTTGAGTGCCGCCCTGGGGCAGATTGAAAAACAGTTCGGCAAGGGTTCCGTGATGCGTATGGGTGACACCAGCGCCGTGCGTAATATCGAGGCAATCTCGACCGGCTCCCTGAATCTGGACATAGCCCTAGGAATCGGTGGACTGCCCAAAGGGCGTGTGGTGGAGATCTATGGACCGGAGTCCTCAGGTAAGACGACCCTGACACTGCAGGTGGTGGCGGAAGCGCAGAAGATGGGCGGCACTGCCGCTTTTATCGATGCCGAGCACGCCCTCGATCCTCAGTACGCTGAGAAGCTTGGCGTGAATGTGGATGAGCTGCTGGTCTCCCAGCCTGACACCGGTGAACAGGCGCTTGAGATCACCGACATGCTGGTGCGTTCCGGTGCGGTGGACGTAGTGGTCATCGACTCGGTGGCGGCCCTGACACCCAAGGCGGAGATCGAGGGTGATATGGGTGACTCCCACGTCGGTCTGCAGGCGCGACTCATGTCCCAGGCACTGCGCAAACTTACTGCCAATATCAAACGCACCAACTGCCTGGTGATTTTCATCAACCAGATCCGTATGAAGATCGGTGTCATGTTCGGTAGCCCGGAGACCACTACCGGTGGTAACGCGCTGAAGTTCTACTCATCGGTGCGCCTCGATATCCGCCGCATCGGTGCGATCAAGAAGGGTGACGAGGTGGTCGGCAACGATACCCGGGTGAAGGTGGTCAAAAACAAAGTGGCGCCCCCCTTCAAGCAGGTACAGTTCGAGATCCTCTATGGTGAGGGGATCTCCCATGAAGGTGAATTGATCGAGCTGGGCGTGCAGCAGAGCATCGTCGATAAGTCCGGTGCCTGGTACAGCTACAATGGCGACCGTATCGGTCAGGGTAAAGAGAATGTGCGCAACTTTCTCAAGGAGAACCCCGATATCGCCAACGACATTGAAGCGCGTATTCGCGCTGAGTTGCTGCCCAGCAAAGAGAGCGAAGAGGAACTCGCAGAGGCGGAAGCCTGAGCGAAACCGACCTCACTGAGATCGAGGCCGCGGCAGTGAGACTGCTCGCGGCCCGGGAACATTCCCGTCGCGAGCTGCAACGAAAGCTCTCGACACGAGAATACGACCCGGATCTGATCGAACAGGTGCTTGACCAACTGCAGCGGGACGGGCTGCAGAGCGATGAGCGCTTCACCGAGTTATTTATCGAGAGCCGGATGCGTAAAGGGCAGGGGCCTGTCCGTATCCGGTTGGAGTTGAAGGAGCGGGGAGTCGATAGCTCGCTCACTGAGCGCGCACTGGAAGTCTATGAAGATGAGTGGCGCGATTTGCTGAGGCAGGTGCACGACGCCAAGTACGGTACCGCGCTAGTCCATGAGCAGAAGGAGTTGGCGAAAAGAGCGCGATTTCTCGAATACCGGGGTTTTCCCGGTGAGCTGATACGGCAGCTTCTTCTCGATTAATCAGTACGGGCTCGGGTTTGGTGCGGCAGGGTCGCACCCTACGATATGTTGTTACGATGCTGTATTGTGCTGACTGTCATCCTGCGTTTTTTCGTTGAATATTTGGTGTCAATCGGCGGTGATTGGCATCCTTATGCAGCCAATCTTGTAGGGTGCGGCCCCGCCGCGCCAATCCCCGTCATTTCGCCTCCTTTTACTGCAAGCAAAACGGGCATTTCCGAGCAGATCCTGTTATCTTTAACCGTTTGTTAATCCCGGTAATCCACTGCCTTAAAAAATGAAAACCAGCGCTGAAATCCGCCAAGCATTCCTGGACTATTTCGCCGATCACGATCACGAAGTGGTGGCCAGCAGTCCGCTTGTGCCGCAAAACGACCCGACCCTCCTTTTCACCAACGCCGGCATGGTGCAGTTCAAGGATGTCTTCCTTGGCCGCGAGAAGCGCGATATCCATCGCGCCACCAGTTCACAGCGCTGTGTCCGCGCCGGCGGCAAGCACAACGACCTGGAGAATGTGGGTTACACCGCCCGTCATCACACTTTTTTCGAGATGCTGGGTAACTTCAGTTTCGGCGACTATTTCAAGCGTGATGCCATTCAATATGCCTGGGAGTTTCTGACCGAGACCATCGGTCTGCCGCCTGAAAAGCTCTGGGTGACGGTCTATCAGGACGATGACGAAGCCGCCGATGTCTGGCTCAAGGAGATCGGTGTCGATCCTTCGCGTTTCACCCGTATCGGCGACAAGCCGGGTGGCAAGCGCTACGAGAGCGACAACTTCTGGTCCATGGGGGATACCGGTCCCTGCGGTCCCTGTTCGGAAATTTTCTACGACCACGGCGAAGGTATCTGGGGTGGTCCGCCCGGTACGCCGGAAGAGGAGGGTGACCGCTATATCGAGATCTGGAACCTGGTCTTCATGCAGTACAACCGGGATACGGACGGCATCATGAATCCGCTGCCCAAGCCCTCGGTGGATACCGGTATGGGGCTGGAACGGCTGGCCGCTGTCATGCAAGGTGTCCACAGTAACTATGAGATCGATCTCTTCGCGCATCTGATCGAGGCGGCCGCCAAGCTGACCGGTTGCACGAACCTGGAGGAGAAATCCCTCAGGGTAATCGCTGATCATATTCGCTCTTGTGCCTTTTTGATCGTGGATGGCATCCTGCCTTCCAACGAAGGGCGCGGCTATGTGCTGCGCAGGATTATTCGGCGCGCCATCCGTCACGGTTACATGCTGGGCGTAAAAGAGCCCTTCTTCTATCAACTGGTTGTCGCATTGAGTCGCGAGATGGGCGAGGCCTATCCTGAATTGGTGGAGCAGCAGGCCCAGGTGGAACGTGTCCTACGGTTGGAGGAAGAACGTTTTGCCGAGACCCTGGAGCAGGGCATGAAGATCCTCGACGAGGCCATTGCCGGACTCGAGAGCAGGGAGATCCCGGGCGAAACGGTTTTTAAACTCTACGATACCTACGGCTTCCCAATGGACCTGACTGCGGACATCGCGCGGGAACGGGAGCTCACCATCGACCAGACCGGTTTTGACAGGGAGATGGCGGCACAGCGGGATCGGGCAAGGGCGGCCAGCCAGTTTGGTGCGACGGAGATGGCAGAGCTGACTTTGGATGCCGACACCGCCTTCATCGGCTATGACCGTATCGAGGATCAGGCGAAAATAGTCGCCATCATGCGTGATGGACAGCAGGTAGATAGCCTGCAGCAGGGGGAGTTGGGTGCGGTGTTTCTCGACAGCACCCCCTTCTATGCGGAGTCCGGTGGCCAGGTCGGAGACTTGGGCGTATTGATGGGTAACGGTGTGCTGTTTGAAGTGGAGGATACCCGCAAGCAATCGGGTGAACACTTCGTCCATATCGGCAAGCTGGAGGAGGGCAATCTGGCCGTGGGTGACAACGTCACTGCACAAGTCAACGCCTACACCCGGCAGGCGACTATGCTCAACCATTCAGCGACCCATCTGCTGCATGCGGCGCTACGCACGGTGTTGGGTACCCACGTCACCCAGAAGGGTTCATTGGTGGATGCGGATCGTCTGCGTTTCGACTTCTCCCACTTTGAGCCGATTCCCCGGGAGCAACTGCAGACCATCGAACAGATGGTCAACGAGCAGATCCGTTGCAACCACAAGGTCGAGACCAACCTGATGTCGCTGGAGCAGGCGAAGAACTCAGGCGCCATGGCCCTGTTCGGTGAGAAGTATGCGGATGAGGTCCGTGTGCTGAGCATGGGGGATTTCTCAACAGAACTTTGCGGCGGGACGCATGTGAATGCCGTGGGGGATATCGGGCTCTTCAAGATCACGGTAGAGACCGGTATTGCGGCAGGGGTGCGACGCATCGAGGCGGTCACCGGTCAGCGCGCCATAGAGTGGATGGAGGCTGACGAAGAGCGCGTACAACGTGTCGCCGACATGATCAAGTCCGGCCGTGAAGAGATCGAGGACAAGCTGAGCCAGATTCTCGATCGCAATCGCAAGCTGGAGAAGGAGCTGGAGCAGCTCAAGGCCAAGCTGGCCAGCGCCGCCGGCAGTGATCTGGCTTCCGGGGCCGTATCCGTGGGTGAGGTCAAGGTGCTGGCCGCTCATCTGGATGGCGCCGATCCCAAGTCACTGCGTGAGACCATGGACCAGCTCAAGAACAAGTTGGGTTCCGCGGTCATCCTGTTGGCTGCCGTCGACGGCGCCAAGGTTTCTCTGGTGGCCGGTGTCACCAAGGATCTGACGAGGCAGATGAAGGCCGGTGATCTGGTCAAACTGGTTGCCGAGCAGGTGGGTGGTAAAGGAGGCGGTCGTCCCGATATGGCCCAGGCGGGAGGTAATAACCCTGAAACCCTGCCCCAGGCGCTGGCTCTGGTGGAGCCTTGGGTCAAGGAGCGGTTGGGCGTCGGCTGATCTTCCATCTATAGATTAAGTTGACTGAATGGTTCCACTGCTGTTCGGTTTGTTGTTAAATGTGCGACTTTTCCAAAATGTCGTAGAGACACACATCATTTAGGAAGTTGAATTGAGATGGCACTGATAGTGCAAAAATATGGCGGTACCTCCGTAGGTACCATCGAACGCATCATGGCGGTGGCCGATAAGGTCAAGCGACATCACGACCAGGGTAACCAGGTGGTGGTGGTGGTCTCCGCCATGTCCGGCGAAACCAACCGACTGATCGCCCTGGCGAGCGAGATCGATGAGTCCAACGATCCCCGCGAGATGGATATGCTGGTCTCCACCGGTGAGCAGGTCACTATTGCCTTGCTGAGTATGGCCTTGCAAAAGCTCGGTTGCCCGGCGAGATCCTATACCGGCGGACAGGTACATATCCTGACCGACAGTGCCTACAGCAAGGCGCGTATCCGGGATATCGACGGTGCCCGGGTAACTGCTGATCTAGAGGCGGGCCGGGTGGTGGTTATCGCCGGTTTCCAGGGGATCGACGAGCACGGCCATATCACTACCCTTGGCCGGGGCGGTTCCGATACCACTGCGGTCGCCATGGCGGCTGCTCTGAAGGCTGACGAATGCCAAATCTATACCGATGTGGATGGTGTCTATACCACCGACCCTCGGGTGGAGCCCAAGGCCAGGAGGCTCGAGCGCATCACATTTGAAGAGATGCTGGAGATGGCCAGCCTCGGCTCCAAGGTCCTGCAAATCCGCTCTGTGGAGTTTGCAGGCAAATACAATGTTCCCCTACGTGTCCTTTCCAGCTTCGAAGAGGGCGAAGGCACACTGATTACCTTTGAGGATGAACGCATGGAACAGGCAAAGATTTCCGGTATCGCCTTTAATCGTGACGAGGCGAAACTCACCATCCGGGGCGTGCCGGATCAGCCCGGTGTGGCATTCAAGATTCTCGGTCCGATCTCGGAACAGAATATCGAGGTCGACATGATCGTGCAGAACATCGCTGCCGATACCAACACCACCGACTTTACCTTCACCGTCAACCGTGGCGACTATAAGAAGGCCAAGGCGATTCTGGAGAAGACAGCAGAGGAACTGCAGGCAAAGGATGTGCTTGGAGACGACAAAATCGTCAAGATATCCCTGGTCGGTGTCGGTATGCGTTCCCACGCGGGCATCGCCAGTACCATGTTCGAGGCGCTTGCGAATGAGGGTATCAATATCCGCATGATCTCGACTTCCGAGATCAAGGTTTCGGTAGTCGTGGACGAGAAATATCTCGAGCTTGGCGTGCGGACCCTGCATGAGGCATTCAATTTGGAAGGGGCCTCCTAAACGAGCGATTTCACTCCCAAAACCCTTGTAGATTTGAGATTTTCAGGATTTTTTGCACTTTTTTACAGTGAATCCTGTTGCTAGAATGTGATTACCAGTCCCGTATTCGCGGTGGCTTGGTTGGCAAAGGCATATCGGTTCTGGAGTCTCTCCGAGCCGATATATTTCTATAAAGGATTTCAGGGAGACTGGAAATGTTAATACTGACTCGCCGTGTCGGCGAAACATTGATGATCGGAGACGAAGTCACTGTGACAGTCCTGGGTGTGAAAGGCAACCAGGTCAGAATTGGTGTCAACGCACCACGTGACGTTACCGTACATCGTGAGGAGATCTACGAGAGAATCAAACGGGAACAGTCTGAAGGAGACGCTTCATAGAATATGATCCCAAGCCTGCCATCCGAGGCAGGATGCAGTAACAGGAAACTTTGCCAGGGAGGGCAAAGTTTTTTTTGTTTGTATGAGCAGAAATCTGTACAATTCCGTCTCCTTCCGGAGACGATGATCTTCCGATCGAATCTCAGGCGAAGGTGACTCAATCGCATTGAGCATCAAAGCTCATACCGATAGAACTGGAGAGATGGCCGAGCGGCTGAAGGCGCTCCCCTGCTAAGGGAGTATGGGGTTAATAGCTCCATCGAGGGTTCGAATCCCTCTCTCTCCGCCAAATAAAAAGGGGCCCAACCGGGCCCCTTTTTAATTGGCGGTGCGGGAGGCTTTGATTCGAACCCTTCGTTCGACCAGGCGCGCAGCGCCGCAGAACATCGGAGCGAATCGACGATGGACCGAAGGGCGAGGCTTCAGCCGAGTAATCCCTCCTCTCAGAACACTCCCAAGCACAGGAGTCCCGCAGGCCCCTTTTTATTTGGCGGTGTGGGAGGATTTGATTCGAAGCCTTCGTTCGACAAGGCGCGCAGCGCCGCAGGACGCCGCAGCGAAGCGAAGGCGCCCCGCAGGGGTGAGCCGAAGGCGAATCACAAGCCGCCACAGGCGACGCAGAACATCGGAGCGAAGCGACGATGGCCCGAAGGGCGAGGCTTCAGCTGAGTAATCCCTCCCATCAGTCCGCACCCAAGCACAAGAGTCCCGTAGGCCCTTTTTTAATTGGCGGTGTGGGAGGATTTGGTTCAAGTATTTTGTTGGATTTGTCGTGAGGTACAGTATGACCTCCCATTCAGGTCATAGGGTGTGTGGCCAGTTCACCTGTACAACGTAAGATATTGCCATCAAATTACGATTTTCCCTGGCAGTCGCATTGACAAAAGCCCGAGAAATCTTCAGAATTCGCGCTTCCACAAAAAGCGCCCGTAGCTCAGCTGGATAGAGTACCTGGCTACGAACTAGGGGGTCGGAGGTTCGAATCCTTCCGGGCGCGCCATTAAAATCAAGCGGTTATCGAGTGTCTCGATAGCCGTTTTTTGTTTCCAACTCCAATCGCCAGCAGATTTTCACCAGTGGGTTTTGACCCGCCAATTCTAATTGCATAACCACTAAATGATTTACTGGTTTATCAAGAAATCGATTAATGCGGCACGTTTTTCAGCGTTCGGGATTTTCTGTAGAGGCATTTTCGAACCTGGCACAACGTGATTGGGTCCCTTCGCAAACAGTTCATCTAGTGTCTCTTCATTCCACACCAAATCGGACTGGATTAATCCCATTGAATAGGGATATTCAGGTAGGGAGCCCGCCTTACGTCCTATGATCCTATACAGCGTTGGGCCAGCACGATTTGTCACGCCTGGGTTGAGGCTATGGCACACGCTACACTTGCGCGCGAACTGTAACTCACCAGGGGGCAATCCCGCCTTTACCTGAAATCGCCGCTGTTTATGGCCCTTGCTCCAGTTAGTATCGTCAGATGCTGATATTTCCCAGTATTTAACATCGTCATCCAGAGAGCCGAAATATATACCCTTGCCATCAGCGGTAAGTGCCAGTGCCCATACCGGGCCCGGTATTCCTTCTGTTTCTCCAATTACTGACCAGTCCTGTGTGTCCCACACCCTGATTACACCATCAATTCCGCCGCTGGCGATGAGTCCATGCTTATCCGATACGGCAAGTCCCAGTACCGGTTTCTGATGGGGAATGAGGATTTTGGAGATACTGGCAGATTCCACATTAAGCAACTGTACATCGCCGTTGCTTGTACCGAACAGGATCTGATTCGAAAACCAGCGCATGATATTGATCGGCCAGCCATGTTCGTGAATAACGTTTATCAAATCACCCGTGTGAGTATCCCAGCTCCTGATTTTTCCATCATAACCGCCCGAATAAGCGGTTTTTCCATCTGCCGAAAGCAGAACCGAGTGAACGGTTTGTTCATGTATCTTAATTTCATGTAAAGCATTTCTTGAGGACAGGTCCCACAGACGAACAGTCCCATCCCAACTTGCGGAGGCCAGCATTCTCCCATCGGGAGTGATATCCATCGAAACGACCTTGGCCTGGTGCCCAACGAACCTGTGTAATAACTTATGCGCTTTTACATCCCACAAATACACTGTGCCGTCGTCACCGCTGGAAACAGCCTCGGTTCCCGAAGGCAGGAAACGAACGTCACTCACGGCCCCGCGGTGCTCTAGGAAACGCTTTGTGCTTTTGGGCCGGGATTTATCGATATCCCACAACATGACGGTGTAGTCGAGACTACCGGAGATTACCTGTTTTCCATCCGGACTGATCGATACACAATTCACCGGACCGCCATGACCATTGAGTTGACGGGTATGTTCAGGTGTGTCAGCGCCAGTCGATTGAAACTGGCCTAGTAGCAGGAAAGCAATAATAAGGCTAATTAAGGCTTTCATATGTTTATTCCTTTTATGTTGGCATAGCTGCTAAATAAAAGGCATGCGAATCGAAAATATTATACCCATATCCCATTGATGTTATAGCGGATAGCCTTTGTGCTGGTTGGGAATTGATTCCAATGTAATTGAGTATTCTGTTGTACGCATGTGATTTTTAAAAAAAAATCAGGTTCGAACAAATATTTCCATCTTTATTTGGTGGTTAAAAGACTTCGTCGAAAAAAGTTCGATAAACAAACAGACACTAAGCAATGTAGATGAGTGGCATTTCATAACCTGGCATTATCAATAGCAATGTCGGAGCAGATGCTAAGGAAGACACTGAACAAGGGGTATTGGTTCACCAACAGCAGACACATACAACTTATCCGGCGTGCGGATAAGCATTAGAGAATCCTACTCGGGGTGACTATTTTACTCGACGTTAAAAGTTACTGGCATAGATTTCCAAACAGCATCTAATTTGTAGACACAGAAATATTGGCATCTACATCATACGGTTCATTGGTTATGGAGACTTCAATAGACAATTGCCTACTCGGCTGATTTTATCCACGAATTCAAGTGTTTTTGCATGAATAAGGCGACACGCATCGTTGCGTCTTTAGTAGCGAGGTCATCAGCAAATGTGCGAACGCCCTCCGGTCGAAAATCGAAGCCACGTCCTACGCCAGGATAGATTACCAGACGTACGCTCTTGCCCGCTTTTTTCATGGACTTGACAGCAGTCTCAATAGAGCGCCGGCGTTGATACTGTTCATACTCGCCCAATAAGATCATTGTTGGGATTTCGAGACTATCGGCTTCAATAGCATAACGATACACCTGCATCGGCTCCTCGGCATTGGGGTTCTGCCAATGAGGGTAAAAGGAAACATAACAAGCCACTTCTTTTTTTTGCCGTTTGAACTTTACAGCTACCTGCAAAGCGTAATACCCACCGCGAGTGTGAGAGTATAGGCAGATTTTGGAAGTCGAAACATCGGGTTGTGCAAGCAGATAATCAACACCAGCATTGGTATCCCCCTCAGTTTCAATCATGTGTTCAATGGGCAATTTGTCAATGAATCTGGCCGAATATACATCAGGTGCTAAAACCACAAATCCCCTTGCGGCCATGCGTCGAGGTAATCGCTGAACAAGTTCATCCAGACCTCGCCGGCCATGCTGGAACAGCACTCCTGGATACTTGCCGGGATTCTTAGGTCGGTACAATATAGCCGGAACCTCAGTATTATCAGCTGGGTTCACATAGACAACCTTTCTTTCAATTACTTCGTAATTCAAAGGGACCTGAAGTATCCCTCGCTCAAACCAACTCTCATCCCACCAGAATTTTTCAGATAATGGATTGGTATTGACGGGAGCCTCGAGCATACGACCAACGACAGTGTCGGATGCGGTCACAGGAGCCGATCTTTTCGAAGTGACCTGACCGTGCGTGCTAGCTGACAATAGAACCGTCAACAGACTGATACAGCCAAGTGATAACGCTTTTATTATGACTTTCATTGGCTCCTCCTCTCGTGCCAACTCCTATGTTATTGAAGATATTATGGTCGCTTTCCGGCCAGAAGCAGTTTGTATTGGATATTCGGGTATCTGCTGAAAGCGGAATATAGGGTTTGATGCTACCTGGGAGTATCACAATCCCCATGAACCAGGTATGCAGACCAGATAAACTCGATACATCCCCACTGACTAAAAGGTTATAGTCGTTGGTAAGGCTGCTCATAGAGAGATGGTATTTGCGACTTTTCTCGCTTGTCGTGGGCCTTCTACGAGATTGTACGGGTTTTAGTGTGCGGGAGTGGTAGTTAACTTATTGATTTATTGGTAATATTGTGTGCTTACACACCGTGTGGTCGGATGCTCGAATTCTTACGAGCGCGCCATTTTGATCAAAGGCTTACCAATTCATGGTGAGCCTTTTCTCGTTCCAGTCCAGAAAAAATCCAGGGAGGATGGCTATTCTCTTACTCAGATGCCTTATACAGAGTGACTTTTGCCCTAAGTAAGCTATTTTTTATTTAATAAGAAATAAACGACTGATTAATAACATACTGTTTCTGTTAAATATTTATTCTTGTGGCATGAGGGAGGCATACTGATGATAGCTAATCGTTACGGGGAGGAAGGGTATCCACCCTTTAGATCACAACGATTGTTTTCAGAGAATGGGCAATGGTACTTCGACACGCGAGAAGGAGCGCAAGTAGGTCCATACCATGACTTAAAAGAAGTAAAGAACGCACTTGCGGTTTTTATCGCTCAGCGATTACTCATCTCAGAAAACAGCAGAACTATGGACAGTGAATATATACCCGGATCTCAGGATGGAATCGAACACTTGGTAGAAGAACTCTACACGTTCTTACAGCAATACAAGCTGAAGGGACAGACTGCGGCAATGTTATGGGCTAACCAACGACTAAGAGAACTGCTAAGGAACAGAGATAATCTACCTGGACTTTCAGCACGTAAGGATGCAATACGCTACGCACTTGATCTGGATATCAATTAACTGTAATAGCTTCTGATTGATCTGACAGTGGCTGCTTTCGATGGTGTGTCTGTCAGATCAATTGTATCTTTCCGTACCCGTACTGATGCTATCAAGTCATCAAACTTTAAACTGACCAACCAGTCCTTGCAGTTTGTCGGCAAGTTCTGCAAGTTCATGGGTTGAATTACCCAACTCTTGGGTGCTTTCAGATGTTCTGAATGAGGCTTGATTAATATTGATTACACTTTCATCCACTCCTGATACAGTGATGCTTTGTGATTCGGCAGCGTTGGCTATTTGCTGATTCAGTCCGGAGATTGAAGACATCATATCTGCGATCTGGGATAAGGTCATGCCTGCTTGGCTTGCAGGCTCAACACTTGCCTTGGTATGAGTGTGGGCCTTTCGCATCACATTAATTGCTTCAGTGGTCCCCTCCTGAACCTGATCAATCATCAACTGAATTTCACTGATTGAGTCATTCGTTCTTGCAGCCAATCCTCTCACTTCATCCGCCACTACAGCAAAACCGCGGCCCTGCTCGCCAGCTCTTGCAGCCTCGATTGCTGCATTCAGTGCAAGCAGATTCGTCTGTTCTGATATGTTTCTGATTACATCCAATACGCCACCGATTTTTTCACTTTTTTCTCCCAGGCTATTAACGACATTTGATGCCTTGTCGACCTCATTAGCTGCTTGTTTTATTGTCTCAACTGTTATCTCGACTATCTCTTGGCCATGCATTGTCTCTTCATTTGCGTCGCCGCCCTGTTTGGCTGCTTGAGAGGTATTTTCAACAACTTCACGGAAACTTGCAGTCAACTCATTCATGGCTGTGGCTACAGTTTCAATTTCCTGTTGCTGATTGGTTGCTTCGATCCCCGTACGATCTGCAACCTCGGCTATGGTGCGACTGGTATCCGCCAGTTTATGTACCGAAGACTGCAAAGTTGTGATCATCGTTCTAAGCTTGTTGGTGAAAGTATTGAAAGCATGCGCCACTTCCGCTATCTCATCATTGCTATTGACTTGTAGTTGCGCGGTAAGATCACCGTCTCCTTTCGAGATCTGACCTAATTGATCTCGTATTTGTAGCATGGGATTGGCAATTGACTTCACAGTTACCAGATAGATAGGTACTGCCACAATAAGGCCCAAGGCCAATGCAATCGTGATTGACTGCAAACCTGTTGTGACTAAATCAAGTAGCTTTGTACGCTCCACATCAACTTCTTGCCGAATGGTCTCGCGAATATTCTCACCATATTTCATTAAAGTGGCGGCTACTGATGAGTAACGTTTATGTGCATCATTGAGGTTCCGATAAAACTGAATAGCAGATTTAAAATCCTGTAGATGTTGCTGAAGTTGATCCTGAAGTGCCTGGCTGTATGATTGATCAATAGACGGACCCTTCTTTACTTTTCTTTCAAATAGATCCTCTTCAATGATCGTATCAATGGTGTACGTTAAATCCTCATATAACACATCAAGCTGTTCTTGGATCTTTCCACCATCAGTATCATCCTTGATTTGACGGTATAGATCGAGTCTGGACAACATTACCAGCTTGGCTTCACCAATGGCATTGATAACAACCAATAGATCTTCGCTGGCGTTATCCTCTTCCTCGTCGTAATCTGCCGTATCATAACCATAATTTTCATTGTCAACCGGAAGGTCATCTTCAGTGGCAGTATTTAAATCCAGTCTCAACATCTCTTCACTTGAGAATCGCTCAGCGTCAGTAAGCAGCTCTTTAAAATATGCAATGTTGGATAAAAGCGTGTTTTCGCTTTCTTGATATGTTCTATGCTTCAATAGCAGATCTTCTCTGGCAGCCCCAAAAGACTGCATGTGACGTGACAGTTCATCGAACTCATATGATTCCGTGCGCCCGATAGCTTTGAGTTCTTCCATGGCTGTATTTGTGAGGTTGTCTGCCACTGTCAGCTTTTCCCGGATATCAGTGACATTGCCAATCAATAGACGATCCACGGCAATCAGTTGTTTCTGTACACTCCGGATACCTGATTCAGCAGCTACCATGGAATTTAAAACGGGACCGGTAATATTATTTATTGATTGGCTTAGTGTGTTGATAACCCAGAAACTGGTTAAGCCGGTGACTAACAAGACCAGCCCGACGGAGAGAAACCCCGAGCCAATCTTTAGACCTACGGTAAACCTGGGCATATAAGAACTCCTTAGCTTTTGGGTCGTTGACGCTAGCAGTATAATTATTAATAAATCTAGTAAGTTAGTAGCGCATCATCGTGCGTACTTCATTGTTCTAAGAATTTATAACGGCAGTGGGGAGTATTTATTTAGAATTCCGGCAGGATGGATTTTGTGACATGCAACAGCATAATTGTCAGCAAATGTTTGCTTGGACCCGCATTTCGCCTATCTTGATATTGCCTTGATGTTTCGATTCTGAGCTTATATGCAAAAAACATCTTATCGGGCGTAATGAAATAGATATATTGCACAGAGTTTTCATACAACCGGAGGCTTTCTAAAAGTCTCTACAAGGTCATACGAGTGTTAGAGTGACGACCCGCTCGCCGGCTAATTTATGAATTTAATGTTGGTACTGTGCGTCTACAAATCAGATGGTAGGAGGTTTGAATCCTTCCTGCGCTCCATTCTTATGAAAGTCTGAGTCGAGTACCGACTGAGCTTTTTCTCCAGTGCTATCCGCTGAAATCTGCTGGCGAGAAATTTCCTGTTAACGTGGGAGAGGTTGATAACGCTGATGTCGGTGTATAGATACTGTTTTCAGACACTGACCCGACTAGTGGCCAGTTCTAATCCGGTGGCCGTCATTTTCGGCTTTGACTGGCTATGCCACCGTGGCTATTTAGCCAGCAGTCTATCCAGCTGATTGGCAAATGCTTGGCGATCAGCCAGGCTGAATGCAGGCGGACCACCGGTGTCGACACCGCTGCCACGCAGGGTATCCATAAAGTCACGCATAGCAAGTCTCTGGCCTATATTCTCTTTTGTGTAGAGTTCCCCCCTTGGGTTCAGTGCCAGAGCCCCTTTGGCGATTACTTCCGCAGCCAGAGGAATATCTGCAGTAATGACGAGATCTTCCGGTTCGCAATATTGCACGATATGGTTATCAGCTACATCAAAGCCGGCAGAGACTTGCACAAATCGGATGAATCGTGATTTTGGGACAGAGATGGGTTGATTGGCCACTAGGGTAACACTGATATCCACCCGTTCGGCAACCCGGAACAGGATCTCCTTGATGGGTTTTGGGCAAGCGTCGGCATCAACCCAAATATGATTTCGGTGTGCAGCTCGATAGTTGGTCATGAATACACTGTTATAATTTTACTTGAGTCTTAACTGAGAGGCATTGATAGGGCTTTAACATCAGCTTTTACCATAGTTAAAGGTAATATTCAGGCAGGTCGCATGTGATTTTTTGGGCGGAACATGGGTAGATTGACCGATCTTTAACAAAATTAATAGAAAAAACTCGGTTTTAATTGGCGAATCTGATACAGTCCGCGCTTTCCGGGTGTCTGACCGGTCGACACTTAGTGGTGATTTTGATCACCGGAATGATAATCGAGCTTTTTTCAAAGCACTTACATTGAATTGAGAATTTCCTCATCCAGCCAGGACCGGCTCCCTGCAGCGATAGCTGACATTGGGAGGGCAAGACTGGAGTAATAATCCCCCATGTCATTTGATACTCTCGGCCTATCGGCCGATCTTCTGCGTGCTGTCCGCGAGCAGGGCTACACGATACCCACGCCAATCCAGCAAAATGCGATCCCTCTGATTCTATCCGGCAAGGATGTTATGGCAGGTGCCCAGACAGGCACAGGAAAAACAGCTGGTTTCACACTGCCTATGTTACAGCGTTTAAGTGAGAACAGGTCAGAGGGGAGCCGTCGCCCTGTGAGAGCGTTGGTTCTGACACCCACCCGTGAATTGGCTGCTCAGGTCGCTGATAGTGTCGAGACCTACGGACGCCATCTGCCACTCCGCTCTGCCGTGATATTCGGTGGCGTGAAAATCAATCCACAGATTCAGGCACTGCGGCGGGGCGTCGATATCCTGATCGCAACGCCAGGTCGACTACTCGACCATGCCAGTCAGGGAACCTTGGATCTTTCTCAGATCGAGGTCTTTGTACTCGATGAGGCCGACAGGATGTTGGATATGGGTTTTATCCATGATATTCGCAAGGTGCTTGCCTTACTGCCAAAGAACGGAGAGCGTCAGAACCTGTTGTTTTCCGCCACCTTTTCCAAAGAGATCAAGCAGCTCGCAGATCGCCTGCTGAATGCACCTGAACTGATTGAGGTGGCACGACGCAACACTGCAGCGGAGCTGATTAAGCAAGTAGTCCATCCTGTGGATAAAAAGCGTAAACGTGAAATGCTAAGCCATATGATCGGTTCAAGAAACTGGCAGCAGGTATTGGTATTCACACGCACAAAACATGGTGCTAATCGATTGGCACAGCAGTTGGAGAAGGATGGGCTCAGAGCTGCCGCAATTCATGGCAATAAGAGTCAGGGTGCCCGTACTCGCGCCTTGTCAGGTTTTAAATCTGGTGATGTGAGAGTGTTGGTGGCGACCGACATCGCAGCCAGGGGTTTGGATATCGACCAACTCCCCCACGTGGTGAACTACGAGTTGCCGAATGTCCCGGAAGATTATGTGCACCGAATCGGACGTACCGGACGAGCTGGTAAAGAAGGTGAAGCCATCTCACTGGTCTGTGTGGATGAGCATAAGTTACTGGCGGATATCGAGCGCCTGTTGAAGCGTAAAATTCCCAGGGAGACAATTGAGGGGTATAAACCTGACCCGACTATTAAAGCGGAGCCCATCCAACGCGGTGGCAAGACGCAGGGGCAATCTCAGAGCCGTCAAAAGCCAAGAGGTGGCGCAAAGAACCGAGCATCGAATTCAAAATCAGTGCAATCGAAGGGGCATGCGAAAAAACGTTCCACCAGTGAGAGCCGAAACGGAACCGATTCGAATCCGCCTCGCAAGCATGTTCACCGCACTAGTGGCAACAAACCACAGGTTAATACTCAGCGCAGGCGTTCAGGTTCTGTTCGCGGTCGGGAAAGGCCTGCCCTGCTGGGGAATTATCCGGAGGATTGATCTATTGGGGTGGGGGATATGATACGACTACTGCCATGGATTTAATCGAAGACGTTGATCTATCCGTTATAGGAGAATGGTAGAAGAGACTACACTGCGTCCTCATCACCGATAATTTTTGCGGTTTTATGTGTCAGTCCCGGATGGTTCCTAATTATATAGCCGGCATTGTGCACCCGTAGAATTGCCTCCTGCAGATTGCTGCGGAGCGTGGTGTTGGGTGAATCGAGATGTTCCGCTAATTTCTTTAACGAAACCTCGACATGATGATCATGAACTGCCACGGGCAGATGCAGGCGAGTTGCAAGGTTCATGAAAGGATCGAGAGGAGCTACATGGCTCAAGTCCGGCTCATGTATGCGTTCTGAGTATACCAGCACTACCCCGTGGGGAATGATCTGTAGTCGTTCTTGATATCGATCGGTCAATGCCTGATTGACCTGGGTATCACCACTGATTACCGCTCTGATGACAGTGGTGAGATCACGGGCTGAATCCTGATGTGGGGGGGCTGACAGGATCGCAGCCATCAGCCGTCTCTGCGATTCACTGAGTTGTCTGGCCTGATAACCTGACATGCTGAACTGTCGCTGATCCGCCAGATTTCGCAGAAAGGCCTCGGTATAGGTGGCGTACCGGGAGGTGTAGTGAAACAGTTCTTCAGCGCACCCACCCCATCCCAAATGAAACTCTGGGTAATAATGGCCTTCGACATTTTTTGAGACAGTTTTCATGGAATATCTGCCGGGGCTGTCGAGCAAGTTCACCGAATCAACGTCTGGCACTTATGCATATTTGACTTAGTCGAGTCTGGCGCATTCGTAGACTGAAAGAAATCTTGATGCCGGGACTTTGGTGTTCACTTCAGAGTCCTCTTATCCGCTTCGGTTCATTCCAAATCATCGTCAGGTACTACTTGAGTTGTCAAATAACTGTATTTTTACCCTGTATAATCTCGGAATGCAGTCAATAAGAATTAAAAGCGCTATAATCCAGCTATTTTCGGTAGGATCACTGCAAATTCCAACTTTTTCACAGCATAAATCAGGAAAATGGCACTGACTGTCATGTGTGAGGGTACTGTTAGCTGCTGTCAATAACAGTAGAGGTTAAACAATCGGTGTAAAAGGCCGAATATTGCTGCATGATGATGTACAATTCCGGTGAATCTCATATGTTTGGCCTACTCCAGTAGCAAATGGGTTGAATTGGTATCGATTGACCGGAACAGGTCTTTTTCAGGATAGAAGCAATACAATGAATGATCTGATAGTCACACTGAATACCCACATTCGCTCCGCCTGGCGGTTTCGTTGGCAGGCATTGCTGACTGCTTGGTTGGTGACGATGGTTGGCTGGGGATTTGTGTTTATCATGCCGGATAAATACCACTCAGAGGCAAAGGTATATGTAGATACGGAAAGCGTCTTGCGACCATTGCTGCAAGGGCTGGCGGTTCAGACCGATCTTCAACAAAGACTTAGACTCATGACTCGCACTTTGTTGAACAATGAGAATCTGGAAAAGGTGATGCGTGAGGCTGATCTGGATCTGGAAGCCGTCACTGTGGAAGAGAGGCAGGGAATCATCGAACAATTGCGTGAGACCGTAAGAATCGAGACGCAGCGTAGACAAAATTTCTACTCTATCAGTTATGAATACAAGGATCCTTATGTTGCAAAAAAGGTAGTGGAAACACTGTTGAACATTTTTGTGGAAGCAGCATTGGGCGATACCCGAGTCGAATCGGATACGGCGCAAAAGTTTTTACTGGATCAGATCAAGGACTACGAGGCAAGGCTGGTTGAAGCGGAAAACCGGTTGACGGAATTCAAGCGAAGGAATGTAGATACTATGCCTGGGCAGAGCGGTGGGGTGTTCAGCCAGTTGCAAACGGCCCAGGGTGAACTACAGGATGTTGACCTTGAATTGAAAGAGGCCCGGATACGGAGAGACGAACTCAAGCGTCAGTATGAGCGAACTGCCGCTGAAGAGGATGAGCGTCGTCGACAGGGTCAAGTGATCGCTGAGACACCAACTGGTAGGCGTATTCTCGCTATGGAGACACGATTGGACGAACTCCTGTTGAGATATACTGATGCTCATCCCGATGTGCAGGAGTTGAGACAGACAATTGCCGATTTGAAGGCGCAGGAGAAAGACGCAGTTGTTGTGGAGTCTCCTACAAACCCAATGATATCCAGTGCCCTGGAAGAGCTTAAACTCGGCTATCGTCAGGCAGAAGTACACCTGACGGCCATTCGGTTGCGGCAGAGTGAGTTTCAGAAGAGAATCGTTGAGCTGAAACAGAAGCTGGATGTTTTGCCGAAAGTTGAAGCTGAATTGACGCGCCTCAACAGAGATTACGAAATCAACCGTACGAATTATCAAGAGTTGGTACAGCGTCTTGAATCCGCCAAAATGTCCGAAGAGGCTGATCAGGCGGGAGATAACGTCAAGTTTCGAATTGTGGAGCCTCCTAAAGTCCCGCTATTGCCGGTAGGCCCAAAACGGATTCTTCTGAGTTTGGGTGTTCTCGTCTTAGGACTTGGTGTGGGAGGGGGTGTGGCGTTTCTGCTTTCTCAATTCAAGCCGGTCTACTACGACACCTCCATTTTAAATAGGGAGAGCGGATTTCCGGTACTTGGGCAAGTCTCCCGGGTCTGGACCAGTAGTCTGGCGCTGAAGAGAAAAGTTGAGGTGGTGGGCTTCAGTATCTCGCTGGCGATGCTGTTGGTTGTCTGTGTGGCGATTCTCCTGACTTACCAGTTGGGCTATCGTGAAGAGATCGTTTCAAACCTTAAGCTGCTGCTCAGAAGTCCAAGTTAAGCGGTCAAATCCTGGGGCTGTTCCTAATTATTACCGACCTTTCAGGTTAGGGTTACGGCGGCCCCATTTCATCACGACGTTGGGTGGAATATTTGGTATATTTCACCGTTTTCCTGTGTCGGAGAAATAAGATGTTCAATAAAAGTATGCAGATCCAGGGCTATGACGATGAACTCTGGGCGGCGATCACAGCCGAAGAGCGTCGTCAGGAAGAGCACATCGAGCTGATCGCCTCGGAAAACTACACCAGTCCCCGTGTGATGCAGGCACAGGGCACTGTCTTGACCAACAAGTATGCCGAGGGTTACCCACGCAAGCGCTATTACGGTGGTTGCGAGAATGTCGATGTGGCGGAGCAGCTTGCCATCGATCGTGCCAAGGCCCTGTTTTCCGCAGACTATGCCAATGTTCAGCCTCACTCGGGCTCCCAGGCGAATGCCGCTGTTTATATGGCACTCTGCCAACCCGGCGATACGGTGCTGGGTATGAGTCTGGCCCATGGTGGGCATCTGACTCACGGCGCCAAACCCAACTTTTCCGGAAAAATCTACAATGCCGTGCAGTACGGTTTGAACCCGGATACCGGTGAGATTGACTATGAAGAGGTTGAGCGACTGGCACGCGAGCACAAGCCGAAAATGATCGTCGCAGGCTTCTCCGCCTATTCACGGGTGGTCGACTGGCAGCGTTTTAGGGATATCTCAGACGAGGTTGGAGCCTATCTGTTCGTCGACATGGCCCATGTGGCCGGTCTCATCGCGGCTGGCCACTATCCCAGTCCGGTACAGATCGCCGATGTCACAACCACCACGACCCACAAGACCCTGCGCGGCCCACGGGGCGGCTTGATTCTGGCCAAGGCCAATGAGGAGATTGAAAAAAAGCTGAACTCGCTGGTCTTCCCGGGAACTCAGGGTGGTCCGCTGATGCACGTCATCGCTGCCAAGGCCGTCGCTTTCAAGGAAGCCATGGAGCCCGAGTACAAGGCCTATCAGCTGCAGGTCATCCAGAATGCCCGCGCCATGGCCAAGGTCTTCATGGATCGGGGTTACGATGTGGTCTCCAAAGGCACCGATGACCATCTGTTTCTGGTCAGTTTCATCGAGGCGGGGCTGACTGGCAAGGATGTCGATGCCTGGCTGGGTGCAGCCAATATCACCGTGAACAAAAATGCGGTACCCAATGATCCTCAATCGCCTTTCGTGACATCGGGTATTCGCGTCGGTACACCTGCCGCCACAACCCGTGGTTTTGGTGAGGCTGACTGCATCGATCTGGCCAATTGGATGTGTGATGTCATCGATGGTCGGGGCGATCAGCAGGTGATCGAGGAGACCAAGGCGAAGGTGCTGGAAATCTGCGCCAGATATCCGGTCTACAAAGGATAATTCATAACTATCAATTCATAACGCTATGCGCTGCCCATTCTGCGGAGCACAGGACACCAAGGTCATAGACTCCCGCTTGGCGGGAGAGGGTGACCAGATACGCCGGCGCCGCGAGTGTGCCGTCTGCAAAGAGCGTTTCACCACCTATGAGACCGCCGAACTCAATCTGCCCTGGGTAGTGAAGCAGGACGGCAGCAGGGTTCACTTCGATGGCAGAAAATTGAGATCGGGGATGACCCGGGCGTTGGAAAAACGTCCGGTCAGCGCCGAGGATGTGGATGCGGCAATCAATCACATTACCCGCAAGTTGATGGCGGGCGGGGAGCGGGAGATTCCCTCGCTGGCCATCGGTGAACTGGTGATGGATGAGCTGAAAAAGCTCGACCAGGTTGCATACGTACGCTTCGCTTCGGTCTATCGGAAATTCGAGGATGTCAACGCCTTCCGCGAGGAGATCGAGCGTCTGGAGCAACAGCCTGGCCCCGAGGCCCGCCGTCAACAACTGGATCTGCTCGGTGAGCCGAATAAGAAAAAATGAGTAGCGATACCGACCATCACTATATGGCAAGTGCTATCCGGCTGGCTCAAAAAGGGATCTATACCACCCATCCCAATCCACGAGTCGGTTGTTTGCTGGTCAAAGCGGGCAAGGTGGTCGGTGAGGGATACCACCATCGGGCCGGTGAACCCCATGCTGAGCGAAATGCACTGGCCGACGCAGGCACTCAAGCGCAAGGGGCCACTGCTTACGTCACCCTGGAGCCCTGTTGTCATCATGGTCGTACACCCCCCTGTACCGATGGATTGATAGAGGCCGGTGTGAAGCGGGTAGTCGCTGCGATGCGGGATCCCAATCCGCTGGTTTCAGGAAATGGTCTTGAAAAGCTGCGTGAGGCCGGTATTGAAGTCATTGACGGCATCATGCAGTCCCAGGCTGAGGCGCTCAATCCGGGTTTCGTTAAGCGCATGCGTGAAGGGATGCCATACGTCCGCTGTAAACTGGCTATGAGCCTGGATGGAAGAACTGCCATGGCCAGCGGTGAGAGTCAGTGGATTACTTCCAGTGCCGCCCGGGAGGATGTGCATCGCCTGAGGGCGCGTAGTGCTGCGATACTCACCGGCGCAGGTACCATGCAAGCGGACGACCCGACCATGAATGTCAGACTGACGGCGGCGCAACTGGGGCTGGAGGCCGACATCCCGCCCCCACAACCGCTCAGGGTGGTTCTCGACCCGCAACTGCAGACTCCGCCCACGGCGAAGATGCTGCATCAGCCGGGGCCGGTACTCCTGGTTTGCGGCGATGAAGCCCGTCTTCAGGCAGGACCGCTGGAGGCGATCGGCGCACAGATAGCTACCTTGCCGGTGTATGACAACCAGCTCGATCTTCATGAGGTCATGAAGCTTCTTGCAGCTCATGAGATCAATGAGGTGCTGTTGGAATCGGGTGCGGTCCTTGCTGGTTCGATGCTGGAGGCGGGCCTGATCGACGAGCTGGTTGTCTATCTTGCCCCGCACCTGATGGGAAGCGGTGCCCGAGGTCTGTTTCATCTGCCTGAGCTGTTGCATATGAAAGACAGAATCCCGTTGAAAATCAAAGAAATACGGCAGATAGGCGAAGACATCCGCATCACTGCTGTCCCCTCACCCGGGCAATAGGAGTCTCTATGTTTACCGGCATCATCGAGTCCATTGGCACCATCATGGAGATGGTAGAGCAGGGCGGGGATGTACGCCTGAGTGTGGATGCCGGGACACTCGATCTGAGTGACGTGAAGTTGGGTGACAGTATCGCCACCAACGGAGTCTGCCTGACGGTGGTGTCACTTACCGGATACGGTTTCAGTGCCGACGTCTCACGCGAGACCCTTTCTCTCTCCACGCTGCACCGTCTGCGTCCCGGCAGTAAAGTCAATCTGGAGAGAGCCTTAACCCTGAACAGTCGCCTGGGCGGTCACTTGGTCAGTGGACATGTCGACGGCGTAGGTCGGGTAGTGGATCGAAAGGAAGATGCCCGATCGATCCGGTTTCAGATTCAGGCACCGGATTCACTTGCAAAATACATCGCTCACAAGGGTTCTATCTGTGTCGATGGTGCAAGCCTGACGGTCAATGCCATTCAGGGCTCGAGCTTTCAGCTGAATATCGTGCCACACACACTGCAGGAGACGATCATGGATGAGTACAGGCCCGGATCGGAAGTCAATCTTGAGGTCGATCTCATTGCCAGGTATTTGGAACGGCTGATGTTAGGGGAAGAGGCAGCATCCGATTCGGAGAGCGGCGTGACCGAAGCATTGCTGAAATCCCGGGGATTTCTCCCCTAGAACTGGCAGATCGCCGATAGCTCATCATGCTTTGGGGTCATCCGTGACCCCGATGTGTTAAGACCCTTTCAGCGTTGTTTAGTCATCGTAATGATCGTCATCTCTTCTGGGGACCCGGATCTCCAGTTTAGCTACCGGACCTTGCCAGGTATGGACGCGGGCATCGAGATCGCTGGGACCGCCGGCAGGATCATCGTCACCAATGACGCCCCGATGAATATGCACTGTCGGATTATGGTCGGCACCTACCGATTCTATCCCGCCGACACCGGCATTGCCGCCGGGATCAGCAGGAATACCCGGGACATTGGGCATCCCGCCACCGGTGATGATCTCGTCGTTGGCCTCAGTACCGGCATCATAGCCATGTAGATAGTAAGTGTATGTGCCGCTTCGTCTGGGTATCTTTAATGCGTCCAGACCGACAAACCCATCATTGGTGGGTAGCAGCATTGCGGTAACCGATAGAAACCTTGTCCGTTTTCCTCTGATATCAATCACTGCCTCGGCGCTTCCGCTCGGGCCCAGCAGACCACCCGCGGGATTGTCGACATAGGTGCCTCCGGCCGCTTCAACCTGCTCGATCAGGCCGCCGGTATTACCACCTTCGGCCATTGCCTGCAGTTCCGGAGAGGCATGGGTACCGATTTCAAACAGATGTGTTTTTCTATCGTGCGCGGCGATCAGTAGAGGCGTGAAGTACGTGGCATTGGTCAGATTGGTGATTTTGACGCTTACATCCTGGGCAAAAGCACTACCGCCTGCCAGCAGCCCGCCTGACAGTATGAGTGCTATAGCTGTTTTTTTCATGGGTGTTCTCCTCGGTTTTTTAGCCTGAAAAAAGTCAGGCTGTAGAGAGGAGTTTGGTGCCGGCGTTTCCGGGCCGAGTCACGAAACGATCACGATTTCATCACGTCGCACACTTACATCATGCTGTCTGTCCTCTTCCTGTCCCATGGATTATCGGATGCCCTCTCATTCCTGCTCTGATAGAATGGCCCGTTGACTCCGAACAAAACCGAAGAAGTATATGGCGCTGAACACAACAGAAGAGATTCTTGAGGACCTGAAGCAGGGCAAGATGGTCATCATCATGGATGACGAAGACAGGGAGAACGAAGGCGACCTGATTATGGCCGCCGAGTGTGTAACGCCTGAAGCGATTAATTTTATGGCGCGCTACGGGCGCGGCCTGATCTGCCTGACCTTGACCAAGGAGCACTGTACTCAACTCCGCCTGCCATTAATGGTGACGACGGATGATGAGCTTTCCGCAACCAATTTCACTGTCTCCATTGAGGCAGCGGATGGGGTAACCACAGGTATCTCAGCCTCGGATCGTGCCACTACGGTTTTGGCGGCAGTGGCTGAGGATGCAAAACCCCAGGATCTTGTACAGCCCGGTCATATTTTTCCTCTCATGGCTCAACCGGGTGGCGTGTTGGTACGTGCCGGTCATACGGAGGCCGGTTGTGATTTGGCGCGTCTTGCCGGACTATCGCCGACGTCGGTGATTGTGGAGATTCTCAATGAGGACGGTACCATGGCGCGGCGGGATGATCTGGAAAAGTTCGCCGTCGAGCACGACCTCAAGATGGGTACCATCGCCGACCTGATCCAATACAGGGTTCGCAATGAAACCACAGTGGAGAGGGTCAGTGAGTGCCATTTTCCTACCAACTACGGCGATTTCCGTCTGACAGCCTACCAGGATGTGGTCGATAACGAACTTCATCTGGCGCTGGTCAAAGGACATCCCTCTCCAGAAAGACCGACCCTGGTCAGGGTCCATATGCAGAATAGTCTTTGCGATCTTTTCGAGGCCAATTTCAATGAGTGCGGTTGGCCACTGAGAAGTGCCATGAAGATGATCGACGAGGCAGGGGAAGGGGTCATCGTCATCTTGCGCAATCACGATACACCACGGGAGATCGTACAGCGTATGATGGAGATGCAGACGCTGGATCCTGAAGAGCCCCGGTTTGTAAAAAAGGACAATAGCAAGGAGCTAAGGACTTACGGCGTCGGTGCGCAGATTCTTTCTGATTTGGGGGTCCGCAAGATGCGCGTGCTGAGTGCGCCGAAGAGTATTCACGGACTCTCGGGATTCGATATGGAAGTGACGGAGTACGTTGCCGGGAGTTGACGGGCGGACTACCTTCCCCCCCATTCTGCCTGTTGAAATATCCGTTACGGTAATCACTATCTATCAAGTATTTTTAAAGCTTCTGGGTGAACATGATGAGTATTAAGACGATTGAAGGGGCATTAACTGTTGAGAAGGCGCGCTTCTGTCTGGTGTCAGCTCGCTTTAACAGTTTTATCGTGGATAGCCTGGTGGAAGGCGCAATCGATACCTTGAAACGACACGGTGCCAGTGAGAAGGATATTACGCTGGTACGTGTGCCTGGCGCCTTCGAGATGCCGGTGGCGTTGGAGAAGATCGCTTCCAACGGGGAATATGATGCGATTATTGCGCTGGGTGCGGTGATACGGGGCGGCACCCCGCATTTCGACTATGTGGCAGGTGAGTGTGTAAAGGGTATGTCACAGGTCAGTCTCAAGCATGGGGTACCGATCGCTTTTGGCGTCCTCACTGTCGATACCATAGAGCAGGCGATTGAACGCGCCGGAACCAAGGCAGGAAACAAGGGGGCAGAAGCCACTCTGTCCGCCATTGAGATGGTCAATCTGCTGAGAAAAATCGGCTGATGAGCCAAAAGCGCAGCCAGGCCCGCCGCCATGCGGTACAGGCCATCTACCAATGGCAGATGGTCGGACATGACGTGGGGGAGATTGCCAATCAATTTCTCGAGGAACAGGATCTGAATGGGTTTGAGGTTACCTATTTTCAGGATCTGTTGCACGGTGTTCCGAAACACCTGGATGAGATAGATGATTTACTGAAACCGGCACTGGATCGGGCTATCGAAAGTGTCGATCCGGTAGAGCGCGCCATATTGAGACTGGGGACCTATGAACTGAGCTTCAAACCCGAGATACCCTACCGGGTCGTGATCAACGAGGCGGTGGAGCTGGCCAAGGTCTTTGGTGCCGAGATGGGACACAAATATGTCAATGGTGTCCTCGATCAGGTCGCGAAACAGGTACGTACTGTGGAGATCAAATCCAAACAGAAGCGCTGAGTGGCGATTTTTAGATGCATTTTTTGGATGCGGTCACCCAGTCTCCCGACTCAGATCTTCATCTTCAAGTTTCAACCGGCTGCGGGAGTAACGCAGGATGAGGACCGCAGCAGTGAGCATCAGAATGGCGCCGGTCAGGGTCAGAATGGTCTCATTAGCCATGGTCTTGATGTCGATGGTCAGCATGCGCGTCAATGCGGTAATAGCGATATAGATCAGGAACTGCACGGGTAAGCGTCTGGTCTTGAAATAGATGCCTACCATGGCGCCCAATTCCAGATAGATAAAGAGCAACAGTATATCCTTCAGGGTCGCATGGCCATGGTCGATCATCTCCAAATAGGCCACAATACCGGACCAGATCACAGTGGCGCCGATGACGAAAAGGGCGGCGATGTGGAACACTTCTACCATCAAATCTCCTGACTTTTCAATAATTTGAAATTTTTTATTGTAATTCATTGAAGTGTTGCCTCCCCCTGATTTGATCGTCAAAGTCGACGGTTCTTTATGAGCGTATACAGTAACTTTGTATTACACGACTTAATTCCTTCTAAAGAGTAAGGTTGTGTATCACTCTGGTCATCTTAGGGATGAGCCCGGCGATGGCTATGGTCTTATTATTCACCTGGGTTGACACTACACTGCTCTATTTATTGCCCAACTGAAACAACAACCGCATGAAGGCACAGTCAGCAATACAGTCTGAATTCGATCTTATCCGGCGCTATTTCGCCGGGTTGACTCGATCCCGTGAAGATGTCTCTTTAGGTATCGGGGATGATGCCGCACTGCTGAATGTGCCTCCCGGGATGGAGCTGGTTGTGAGCATCGATACACTGGTTGAAGGTGTCCATTTTTTTCCAGATGTTTCTCCCGCCGCTTTGGGACATAAGGTGCTGGCAGTCAATTTAAGTGATCTTGCCGCAATGGGGGCGGAGCCGGCCTGGATTACCCTTGCCTTGACACTGCCCAAGGTGGATGAATCCTGGCTGACACAGTTTTCAAGGGGGTTTGAGGCCCTAGCCGGTCGACATGGTGTTGCACTCGTGGGAGGTGATACTACCCGGGGGCCTCTCAGTATCACTGTACAAGCACATGGATGGGTCCCCGCGGGGGCAGCACTGCGACGAGGCGGTGCTAGAGACGGCGATGAGCTCTATGTCACGGGCACGTTGGGTGATGCCGCTTTGTACCTGGCATCGAGAAACTTTAATCTCAGTGAACAGCGTTTGTTTGATTCCCTCAGAGAGCGTTTGGAGAGGCCGCAACCAAGAGTTGAGGCCGGACTCGCTCTGAGGGGTATCGCCAGTAGCGCTATCGATATCTCTGATGGGTTGATTGCTGATCTTGGTCATATTTTGGCGGCCAGCGGGATGGGGGCCACTATCTCATTGGATCGTATACCCCTTTCTATGGAGATGGCGCAATGGCAGCGTAAGAGTGGGGACTGGCAGACTGTCCTTGCGGGTGGCGACGACTATGAGCTCTGCTTTAGCGCGGATAGGTCTCAAGGGAAAGAGATAACCCGTATCAGCGAGGAGCTTGACCTGCCGATCAGTTGTATTGGAATGATCGAGAGTCAATCGGGTCTTCGCATCACGCAGCCTGATGGGAAATTATGGAGCGCTCCTGATAGGGGATTTGATCATTTTTCAGGGGAAAGCCGGTTCAGTATGGAAGGACAAAATGGTGAGACCTGACCTGAGAAAGCCTGTACACCTGCTGGCTTTTGGGTTCGGTAGTGGACTGGCGCCCAAAGCGCCGGGAACCTTCGGTACCCTGGTTGCAATACCGATCTATCTCATATTACAGCCACTATCGTACTGGCTCTATCTGCTCCTCGTCGTTTTGGGTTTTATCGTGGGCATCTGGATTTGTGACCAAACATCGAAAGACCTGGGTGTCCATGATCATGGAGGAATAGTCTGGGATGAAATCATCGGCTATCTGATAACCATGAGTTTTGTTCCTGCAAGCCTCTGGTGGATATTGATCGGTTTTGTCCTGTTTCGTCTTTTCGATATCCTGAAGCCTTGGCCCATCGGCTGGCTCGACAAGCGGGTGGAAGGTGGTTTCGGTATCATGCTGGATGATCTGGTGGCGGGACTCTATGCCGGTGTGGTGATGCTGTTCATAGTATGGGGAGGTTTTTAGATGCGCTTGAAACTGCTTCTACTTGCCTTGAGTGTGCTGTTATGGATGCCAACAATCTCCGCTGTGGAACAGATTGTTGTCGAGGCACTGTTTTCGGACAAGGCGATGGTCAGGGTGGACGGTGAAAGACGTCTATTGAAACGTAATAAGCCATCCCCCGAGGGGTTGATACTGATCTCCGCTGACAGTAAAGAGGCGGTCATAGAACTTGATGGAGAGCGACGCACCTATCCTCTCGGCAGTCATGTCTCTACCAGTTTCAGCAAACCGGAGCAGGTGAGCGCGAAAATCTGGCGCGATGAGAGTGGCAGCTACACGACCGTGGGTACAATCAATGGGCGAACGGTCAATTTTCTGGTTGATACCGGCGCCTCTGCGGTTGCAATGTATCGAAGAGACGCCAAGCGCCTGGGTATCCAATACCGGTTGGAAGGCAACCCCATATATGTGAATACCGCCAATGGGAGGGCACCGGCCTACGAAGTGACTCTGGATAAGGTGCAGGTGGGGGATATCGTGTTGCGTCAGGTTCGCGGTTTTGTGATTGAGAGCACCGGTTCAGGTCGGATACTGCTGGGTATGAGCTTTCTCAACCGGGTCAAGATGGAGGACCAGGGTTCAGTTCTGATGCTACACCGAAAATTTTAGCTTTTGTTCTATCGCTTCCGTAGTAGAAAGACAGGAACCGATCATTACTGGTCAGTCGTCTTATCCCGCTCGATGAGCGCGTAGGCGGAGTGGTTGTGAATCGATTCGAAGTTTTCCGATTCAATTGTGTAGGCACTGATACGATCTTCCCGGTTCAACTCCACCGCGATGTCGCGCACCATATCTTCGACGAACTTTGGATTGTCATAGGCGCGTTCGGTGACAAACTTCTCATCCGGGCGCTTCAGCAGGCCGAAGAGCTGGCAGGATGCCTGCTGCTCAACCATATCGATAACCTCCTCGATCCAGATAAAACCCTTGGTTCTGGCCTGTACGGTGACGTGTGAGCGCTGGTTATGGGCACCGCGGTCGGAGATCTTTTTTGAACAAGGACAGAGGCTTGTGACGGGCACTACAACCTTGATGTCAATATAGGATTTGTCGCCGTGAATCTCCCCAATCAGCGTGACATCGTAGTCAAGCAGGCTTTGTACACCGGAGACAGGTGCGGTTTTGTTGATAAAGAAGGGGAAGTTCATCTCGATATGACCGGATTCCGCTTCCAGTCTTTCGGTCATCTCCGCCAACATATCCTTGAATGAGGCCACAGTGATCTCAGTCTCGTGGCTGTTCAGGATCTCCACAAAACGGGACATGTGTGTGCCCTTGAAGTTATGAGGCAGGTTCACATACATGTTGAAATTGGCAATAGTGTGCTGCTCACCTTCACTGCGATCCCTGATACGCATAGGATGGCGGATATCTTTGATACCGACCTTGTTAATGGCGATCTGTCGATTGTCAGCGGAACTCTGAACATCAGCGATCTGCGTTTCCTTCAGGGGCGATTTGTCAAGCATGTCCAACTTCCCATCCCGTTGATGACGGGATTTTGTAATAAAATCTGAAAGATTCGAGCGTATCCTGCCTCCTCTGGGAGGACAACGGACAGAACATCGGGTATTTGGTATCGGACCGGGATGCCTGAATCTGACGAGTGGAACAAAGAATTATCCCAATCAATACACTGAGGTGCAAGTCAGGCAGTCATGGCGCTCTTCCGGGACCACTTAGGGCCTGTTAACACTAATCCAATCGGCTCTGCTGGAGCTGCTTTTTGCCCAGCAAGGCAGAATGAGCGAGGTTTAGCGTGCTAAATGAGCGAATGATAACGCCGCTGGGTGAAAACAGCCCCAGCCCTTCGGGTTGTGCCAGAAAACGCGCCACTCGGCGTTGCTCGTCGCTCATTTAGCACAGCTAAACTTCTCTCCTCGCGCCTTGATTGACGCGTTTTCTGGCGCAACAGAGCCGATTAGATTAGTGTTAACAGGCCCTAACGGCTGCGGCCGATAATGTACTCAGCGATCCAGCGGAGAGGATCTGCCTCGCTACCAAAGGAGGTTAAGCAGGCCATGGCATCTGTGAGCAAATCCTGCGCCTTTTCCCGGGCACCGCTCAGTCCTAGCAGGGCAGGGTAGGTAGGCTTGTCCTGGGCAGAGTCCTTGCCTTGGGTTTTCCCTAGGGTCTCTGTGTCGCCCTCCACATCGAGGATGTCGTCCCGTATCTGAAACGCCAGCCCAACACATTTGGCATAGTGATCCAACGCCTGGATCTTCTCCCGTCCGATATCGGGATTGAGCAGGGTGGCCATATGAACGGCAGCCCGAATCAGGGCGCCTGTCTTGTGGATATGCAGGATCTCCAGTTCCGCAAGATTGAGGGACTTGCCCACCGATTCCAGATCGATAGCCTGTCCGCCAGCCATACCTCTGGAGCCGCTTGCCCGGGTGAGAGTCTCGAGCATCTTGAGACGGGTCTCGGCATCGGTCTGCATGCTGTTACCGCAACAGAGGGCCTGGAAAGCGAGGGTTTGCAGGGCGTCACCCACCAAAATGGCTGTTGCCTCGTCGTAGGCCTTGTGGCAGGTGGGCTGGTTGCGCCTCAAGTCATCGTCATCCATGGCCGGGAGGTCGTCATGCACCAGTGAGTAGGCGTGAATCAGCTCCACGGCCGCAGCCGGGCTGTCCAGCCGTTCTGGCGCCACATCGACCGCCTGCCCGGCGGCATAGACCAGAATGGGACGAATCCGCTTGCCGCCACTGAGTGTGGAGTAACGCATGGCTTCATGAAGCCGGGCAGGCAGTGTCTGACTGCTGGGCAGAATCTTTTCCAGTGATGACTCAACCCGATGACGGCACTGTTGCGTATAGTCGCTGAGCGCTTCATTCATTGGCATCTTCGAAGGGCTCCAGGCCGGATTCGGGTGTTTCGCCGCTCAGGATACGGACCTTCTGTTCCGCCTCGTCCAGCGCCTGTTGACAGATTCGGGTCAGGACCACGCCCCGCTCGAACGCCTCGAGGGATGCCTCCAGGGGTTGGTCACCCTGTTCCATGGATTCGACCAGTCTCTCCAGCTCTTTCATCGCCTCTTCAAGGGCGGGAGGTTGCTTTTTTCTAGGCACTTTTTACAACCGTTAATGGATTGGGCCTGTAAACCTAACTCAGCGCTATCCGCAGGGTCAATGGATTGAGACGTGATTCTTCTGAAATTGCCGAATGAGGTTGTGAAAGGGGAACGCGGAACGTTTCAATCGTGTTCTGGTGATCGGTTCGGCTGCCAGTACTCGCTACCACTCAGACAGATGTGTAAAATCGCCGCTCGTGAATTGATTGCAGAGAGATCAGAATCGAGCATGAGTGGCAGTTACGACGCGTCGGATATCGAGGTACTCAGCGGGCTGGAGCCGGTACGGAAACGGCCGGGTATGTACACGGATACCAGCCGCCCCAACCACCTGGCCCAGGAAGTGATCGATAACAGTGTCGATGAGGCGATTGCGGGCTTCGCCAAATCCGTCGAAGTGACCGTCTTCAAGGACGGTGGCCTGGAAGTGGTCGATGACGGGCGCGGCATGCCGGTGGATGTGCATCCCCAGCAGGGGATACCTGGCGTTGAAGTGATCCTGACCAAGCTGCACGCCGGTGGTAAATTCTCCAACAAGAACTACCGTTTCTCCGGGGGCCTGCACGGTGTCGGCGTTTCCGTGGTGAATGCCTTGTCGAAACATCTTGAGGTCTGGGTGAAACGTAACGGCCAGGAGTACAACATGGCCTTCGCGGACGGCCACAAGGCGTCCGATCTGGAAGTCGTGGGTAAGGTCGGTCGCAGCAATACAGGTACACGTCTGAAATTCTGGCCGAATGAGATCTATTTCGATAACTCTCGTTTCTCTCTCAGACAGCTAAGGCACGTGCTTCGTGCCAAAGCGGTACTGTGCCCGGGTCTGAAGGTCTCACTCTATGATGAAAAGAGCGGCGAGCGGGAATCCTGGGTCTATGAAGATGGTTTAAGGGATTATCTGCTGGATGCCCTGCAGGGGGCCGAATTGATACCTGGAGAGGCCTTTGTCGGTGAAATGTCAGGCAACAATGAGACAGCCGCATGGGCACTTGCCTGGTTGGCCGAGGGGGGGGATCCGGTAGCAGAGAGCTATGTGAATTTAATTCCCACCGCGCAGGGCGGTACCCATGTGAATGGCTTGCGAACCGGCCTGACCGATGCAGTCCGCGAGTTTTGCGAGTTCCGCAATCTACTGCCTCGAGGGGTGAAACTAACGCCTGAGGATGTCTGGAACCGTGTGGTTTATGTGCTCTCTGTCAAATTACTCGACCCACAGTTCTCCGGTCAGACAAAAGAGCGTCTATCTTCGAGAGAGTGTGCGGCATTCGTATCGGGGGTGGTGAAAGATTCATTCAGCCTGTGGCTGAACCAGCATACCGACGCCGGTGAGCGAATCGCGGAGCTGGCCATCAGTTCCGCTCAGAGCCGGATGCGGGCCGGACGAAAGGTGGCCCGAAAAAAGGTGACCCAGGGGCCTGCTCTACCGGGAAAACTGGCTGACTGCAGTTCAGTGGATCCCACGCGCAGCGAGCTCTTTCTGGTCGAGGGCGATTCGGCCGGCGGTTCCGCAAAGCAGGCGAGAGACAGGGAGTTTCAGGCGATCATGCCGCTGCGTGGTAAGATTCTAAACACCTGGGAGGTCGATCCCAGCGAGGTTCTCGCCTCCCAGGAAGTGCATGATATCTCTGTCGCCATCGGTGTGGAGCCGGGCAGTGATGACCTCACTAATTTAAGATTCGGTAAAATCTGCATTTTGGCGGATGCAGACTCCGATGGTCTGCATATCGCTACGTTGCTTTGCGCCCTGTTTCTACGCCATTTCCGTAAACTGGTGCAACAGGGGCATGTCTATGTGGCGATGCCTCCGCTGTACCGTATCGATGTTGGTAAACAGGTTTTCTATGCGCTGGACGACTCGGAGAAACAGGGCGTGCTGGACCGTATTGAGGCCGAGAAACTGCGAGGCAAAGTCAATGTCCAACGTTTCAAGGGCTTGGGTGAGATGAACCCGCTGCAGTTGCGTGAAACTACTATTCATCCGGATACGCGGCGACTGATTCAATTGACGGTCGAATCTGGCGATGATACCCATAAAATCATGGATATGATGCTAGCTAAAAAACGGGCGGCAGACCGTAAAAAGTGGCTTGAGAAGAAGGGAGATCTTGCTGAAGTATAACGATTATTATTAAGCTTTGGATGTGGAGATGAGAATAAATAACGTTGAAAGAGCGCAATCGCTATCCCGATACGTACTGATAGCATTGCTGACATTAAGCCCATTGACTTCAACACTGGCACAGGAAGATACGCAGGCGGTCGATAACGACGAACCACAACAACTGGCTGCGGAGGAAGTGCAAGCCTTGGACGGTGTCTTATCGGAGATGAAGGTACTGGCGCCGAAGCTGCGGGTGACATTGAGAAGCGTACGCCAACAGCTCGGCTTTGATGCCCGGGAAATTCACAAGGTAGAGCGTAATATCAATCATTCACAGAAGGATATCGAACGTCTGATTGCCATGCACCGGCGTGGTGCTGTGAACCAGATGCGGGCCCATTTCCTGGTCGATGATCTGCGCCGAAAAGCAGATGGTTTGAGAGAGTCTCTCAACTACGTCGTGTTACATGTGCGTGAGCAGGCCTCAAACCCGGATGGAGGTGCTAATGATAGTGACGCGGGTAAAGATAATGATGCCCTGATCGAGCTGCTGGGTCTTTATAGCGCACTGGTAGACAATAGTGTTGTCATGCTACAGGGAAAAGCGTTCTGAATTTGTGGGACCCTTTTCACCGCTTGCTAAATGTCAATGCTGCTGTCGATACCTACATGCATGATCACCTCGGCTATAGCAGAAACAGAATAGAATTTTCATGCAAAAAAAATTACTGATAGCGGGTATTGTACTCCTGATCGGCCTTCTTTCGTGGATGTTGTTTGCCTGGCAGCCAGTCAGTGAGCACAGGCAGATTGCCGGGTTGACAGAAGCGCCTCAAGGTGGAGATTTCACGCTTCAGGGGCCTGATGGTGCCGTAAGTCTTGCGGACTATCGGGGACAGGTTGTTTTACTCTATTTCGGATATACCTGGTGTCCCGATATCTGTCCGACCAGTCTTGCGCTGTTCAGCACCGTATTGCATGAATTGACGCCTGAAGAGTTGTCAAAGGTACAGCCTATCTTCGTGAGCGTGGATCCACCTCGGGATACGATAGAGCGCTTGCAGGAGTACACTGAATATTTTCATGAAAAGCTGATCGGTGTGACGGGTTCTGAATCCGCAGTAGCTACTGCTGCTGACCGATACGGTGTAGCTTACCGCGCTGTCGATCCCGGGCCGGATGGCAACTATGCCGTAGACCACTCTGCAGACACCTATCTGGTCGGTCCCGACGGCAAGTTGGTCATGCGGCTGCCCCACGGTACGACTGCAGAGATGCTGCTGACGAGGGTTCGGGAACAGCTGTCAGGAGAATCGAAGAATAAATCCGGCTGATTCAAGGTACGCCGCTTCCTGATTCAGCTCTGTTTGTGTGAGTGGATGATCTTCTATCCATTGATCGGGAAAGACCAGAGACACCCGGTTCTTCACCACTTCCAGTCTGGCCATCGGTTTTGTCACCGATGACCTGGCCCGGTGCATCAGTACAGAGAGGCGGAGTAGTACACAGAGCTGCTTGGTACAGGTGATGACCTCGCTGGGCAAAGCATCGAAAACCGCTGAGGGGAATTTTCGTCTGTGTCCTCGAATCAGTGCTGCAAGCACTTTCTGTTCTTGCCGAGAAAAACCGGAAAGATCTGAATTTTCCACCAGGTAGCCGCCATGCTTGTGGAACTGGGCATGCGATACCGTCAGGCCAATCTCATGCAGGCGTGTGGCCCATTTGAGCATTGCCGCATAGCGTGGCTCATTGAGCTGCCAAGCTTTTTTTACCTGATCGAACAGGGCCATCGCGGTGTTTTCAACCCTGACACCCTGTGCTTCATCGATGCTGTATCGAGACATCAGTGTTTCAATGGTTCGGTCCCTGACATCCTCGTGGTGGCTACGGCCGATCATGTCGTAGATCAGACCTTCACGCAGTGCTTCCGAGGAGACCTGCATCTGCTTGATGCCGATATGACGGAATAGGGCTAACAGTACAGCGACGCCACCTGTGAATACCGGCTTTCTCTCATCTGAAAGCCCTTTGAGATCCAGCTTGCCGACCCCGCCTGCCTTGATCAGGCGATTTGCAAGAGTCTCAAGTGAGTCTCGAGTGATACCGGATTCACTCCATCCCTGCTGGATGACGACGTTGCGAATCGCTTTGATTGTGCCGGAGCTGCCTATTGCTTCAGACCAACCTCCCTCCTTAAATTGATTTCGCACCGGACGAATCTGCACTGCACAGGCCAGTTCCGCTTCACGCATCGATTTGGCAGAGATTTTACCATCGGCAAAGAAACGGCGGCTGATACTCACACAACCCATGTAGAGGCTCTCACGCTGGTGCGGGGTATATCCCTGCCCAATGATCAGTTCAGTACTGCCGCCGCCTATGTCGATGACCAATCGACGATTCTCACCGGCCGCCAGGCCATGTGCGACGCCAAGATAGACCAAGCGCGCCTCTTCGCGTCCCGCAATGATCTCGATCGGATGGTTCAATGCCTTCTCCGCCTGGGCGATGAAGTCATCGGCAGGGTGAATTTGGCGCAGTGTGTTGGTGCCTACTGCGCGGATATTTTCTTGCGGCAACGGCCGCAGACGCTGGGCGAATCTTTCCAGGCAGGCAAGCGCGCGTTCGGCAACAATGGGATCGAGACGCTTGTCATCAGTCAATCCCTCGCCGAGGCGGACGGACTCTCGTAGTCGATCAATGATCTGCAAATGGCCGTTATTGGTACGTACGACGATCAAGTGAAAGCTGTTGGAGCCTAAGTCGATGGCCGCTGTGGCCTCCCTAAGATCTGCATCCGCGTTGGGGTCTGCCATAGATTTTTATCAATCCTGCTGTAAAAAATGGGGCACATGGTATCAGGATTGAATCGGCCCGAATATCCTGCGGGTTTTTCTCGTTGCCACGGCTTCAGGCAATCGGTGACAATGGGAATATCCGAGTGAAGGTAATGGATAAATGAACTACTGCAGTCAGTGCGGCGCTGAGATCCGGGTCAGTGTTCCGGAGGGTGATAACCGCCCCCGGCATATCTGTATATCCTGTGGTGAAATTCACTATCAGAACCCGAAAATCGTGGTCGGTTGCATCCCGGCCTGGCAGGATAAGATCCTCCTCTGTCGCCGGGCAATAGAACCCCGCTACGGATTGTGGACCGTGCCCGCGGGTTTTATGGAGAACGGGGAAACAAGTCAGCAGGGGGCGGCGAGAGAGACACAGGAAGAAGCATGTGCCCAGGTTGATGTGGAGGGACTCTACACACTGTTCAATCTTCCCCACATCAACCAGGTCTACCTGCTTTTTCGTAGCCGCCTGCTCAATCTCGATTTCGCTGCAGGCGCCGAATCACTCGAGGTGGATCTGTTCGACGAGCAGCAAATCCCCTGGGATGAGATCGCATTCCCTGTCGTCAGGGAGACCCTCAGACTCTATTTCTCCGATCGTGAGAAAGGGCGGTTTCCCCTGCGAGGGGGTACAATAGAACGGCTGCCGGGGGAGGGGCGACGGTTTCGTATTGTACTTGACGAAGGCAGTGAGTGATTGTTTCTGTCGGCTGACTATGAGAGTCCGCTGTTGCCGAAACTGGGTACCAGTCTGACGTTGTTCGCCACCAGGCCGCCATCATCCTTATCGCTTTCCTCAATATAGAATTCGAGAATCGAATCCCGATTCAGCATGATCTCATCTGTGACCTCATCCGCCAGCTCGTTAGCGTGGCAGAATACGCTCTCATAGGGTGAATCCTCATGACGAGGATCGGTGATCCAAAGATTCTGGTCGATCTTTTTCAGAAAGCGTAGAAAGCCATAGCCCTTCTCCGGGAACCATTTAGCACAGACACCCCGCACACAGGAACCTGCGACTCCCCATTCATTGCGCGGTTCATAAGAGATGGGCAAGAGGTCAGGGATCAGAAACCCTGAGAAGTAGTCATCCACCTGGCGTCGTAACTCCTGTGAAACATTGCGGAAACCCAGCAATTCAACACGGCAGCCCCGATCCTGCAGAGCGGTGACTACTTGTAGAAAATCACCGTCTCCTGTGACCAGCAACACCAGGTCGAGTTTCTCTGATTGCAGCATGGCATCCACCGCCATATCCAGATCTGCATTGGCCTTGGTGGTGACGTTTCCCTCTTCATCCGTATAACGGCGCACATTCTTCACAATGACTTTCCAGCCGAAGTCCCGCACCATTTGCTGATAGGTCAGTGCCCGGCGTCGATATTCCGGGTCCTCTTTGGCACGTTCCTGATCATAGGCGAGATAGGTGTTGAGTCGTAGTAATGTGCCACCATAGCGGGCGGAAAAGAGCCTGAGAATGTCGTAACGTAGCTGGTAACCGCCGTTGTAGCGAATATTTTCCGCGTCGACGAAGACACCGATTTTTATGCTGTTGTGCACTATGCTAACCCTTGAATCGCTAGTGAGAGATTTATGATCATTATTTTGTGAGGCAAGAAACACCATCATAAATGAGGGATATGATGGCCGTTTAAGGAAGCCTTAACATAAAACATTATATCGTGGATTGTACTGCGGGTTTACAGCGCTTTACAAAAAGAGGATCCGTTCATATTTTCGATCACAAAAAGAGATGTGGAAGTGCCAGATATGGATTGTATTGGATTTTCACCCCAATGCTCTGGCAGAGTATGTATTCCGACATTTAACGAAAAAGGGTTTGACAAACGACCTTATGGCATCAGACCTACCGAATATCAGTCGACTTGAATCTGGTGAGCTCTTCCTGCAACCGGATAAACTGGAACCATGCACCTTGGTGATTTTTGGTGCGGGCGGAGATCTTACCCGTAGGAAACTGGTGCCTGCCCTCTATAACCTGGTGCGGGAAAATGCGTTGGGCGGTGATTTTGCTGTCGTGGGCTACAGTCGCTCAAAGCAGTCGGATGAAAGCTTTCGCGAGACGCTGAAACAGGCAGTCTCCAAGTATTCCCGTACACAACCCCTGGATGAGGCAGTTTGGCAGCACTTCAGCCACTCTGTCTCCTATGTGGCTGGAAACTTTGAGGACCCGGAGGGCTACGCTGCCCTTAGAGAACGACTGGAAGTTCTGGAACAGGATATCGGTAGCGAGGGCAATCGCCTGTTTTATCTGGCTACGCCACCATCGGCTGCTCCGATCATTCTGCATCGCCTGCTGGAGTCCGGTCTCCTGTCAGATAGCGGTGAGGGTACTCCCTGGACCCGGGTCATCATGGAAAAACCCTATGGCAAGGACCTTGAGTCCGCCCTGGATCTCAACCGCATCGTCGGGGAAGTGCTACAGGAAAATCAGGTCTACCGTATCGACCACTATTTGGGCAAAGAGACGGTACAGAATATCCTTGTCGCCCGTTTGGGAAACACCATCTTCGAACCCCTTTGGAACAGAAAATATATCGATCACATTCAGATTACAGCAGCAGAGTCGATCGGTGTTGAGGGTCGGGGGCGTTTCTATGATCAGACTGGCGTGGTGAGAGACATGGTACAGAGCCACCTGTTGCAAGTGCTTTCACTGTGCACCATGGAGCCCCCTGTCTCCTTTGCCGCCGATGACATTCGTGACAAGCGTGTGGAAGTGCTGCGCTCGCTGCGGTCATTCAGTACACAGGATGTGTTCGATCATGTGATTTTTGGACAATATCGTGGCTATCGGGATGAGGAGAATGTGGATACAAAATCCCGTACCCCCACCTACACGGCCATCAAATGCTACATTGACAACTGGCGTTGGCAAGGAGTGCCTTTTTTTCTGCGCGTGGGCAAGCAGTTGTCGAAACGGGTGACTGAAATATCGGTGGTTTTTCGACCTGTTCCGCTCTGTCTGTTCGGTCGTGATGATGTGTGTCAGAGCCTGGAACCCAATATCCTTACCATTCGTATTCAACCCGATGCGGGAATGGCGCTGAAGATCGCCAGTAAGCGACCCGGCGGCGAAATGGACGTGGGAAGTGTCGAGATGGATTTCAGTTACTCTGAAACCTATGCAAATCCTATCAAAGATGCATATGAGAGATTGTTGCTGGATGCCATCAAAGGGGATGCAACACTGTTTGCGCGTCGCGATGAGGTGGAATATGCATGGCAGTTCGTTACGCCGATTCTTCAGTCATGGGAGTCGTCGAGCAAACGACAGCCGGTATTCTATGCAGAGGGGAGCGACGGACCTGTGGAAGCTGATGCATTAATGGATCGCTACAACCGACAATGGCGGGAGATTGATCTATGAACGGAGAGCGACGAGTTCTCGAATCATCTGTATTTAATGAAGCGGCAGCAGAATGGATTGTTGAAAAGATCAATCGGGTCCTGAGTCAATCTGACCATTGTCATTTGATGCTGGCGGGTGGTTCAACGCCGTTGCCGGTATATGACAAGTTGGCGCTTCGCGACGATATTCCCTGGCATATGATAACGATCTATTTTGGTGATGAGCGTTGTGTGCCGCCCATGACACCAGAGAGTAACGCATATAGTGTTATCTCAAGACTCTTTCCCGGTGGCGTACCAAAAGATACCACCGTTCATCGTATGTGTGGGGAAAAAAACCCGGACAAGGCTGCCGTGGCATATGAAGCGATTCTGCCACTACGAATCGATGTCCTTTTGCTGGGGATTGGAGAGGATGGACATACTGCATCTCTTTTTCCGGGATCGGTGGCAATGGATGAAGAGAAACGTCGTGTCATGCCTGTGATTGGGCACAAACAACCGTTGCAACGTCTGACGATCACGCCGCAGGTCATTCGGGATGCCAGGCATCTTCTGCTCATGGCCAGGGGAGAAGATAAAGCCGACGCAGTTCGGTGGGCACTCAGCGAGGGCAGTGTTCCGGCTGCTTTGGCAGTCAATGGGGATTGGTTGATGGATATGGGAGCGGCACGTTCGCTACCGGAGAACAGCGTCAAAATGGGAGTTGTGTCATGAGTCATTCCGCAAAGACATTCCAGATCGGTCTGGTCGGTCTCGGCGTCATGGGGCGGAACCTGGCCCAGAATATGGAAGAGAAAGGATTTCCCGTCGCCGTGTGGAACCGGGATCCAAATAAAATCAAGAAGTTTCTTGCCGAAAATAAAGGAAAAAAATTCGGTGGTGACGCAGAGCTTTCGAATTTTATTGCACTGCTGGAGCGCCCAAGGCGGGTGTTGCTGATGGTCAAGGCGGGAGATCCTGTCGATCAGATGATCGAACGCCTGCTGCCTCTGCTCGAATCGGGCGACATCATCATGGATGGCGGTAACTCCTGGTTCGAAGACACTCAACGCAGGGAAAAACTGCTGCGGAGTAAAGGACTTCATTTTGTGGGAGTGGGTATTTCCGGCGGTGAAGAGGGGGCCAGACACGGCCCTTCCATGATGCCGGGCGGTTCAACCGAGGCCTATGCGGAGGTTCAATCGATATTCGAGGCCATCACAGCGCAAACTGAAGCGGGTGCCTGCGTAACGCATGTGGGTCCGGACGGGGCGGGGCATTTTGTCAAGATGGTGCATAACGGCATTGAGTATGCCGACATGCAGCTGCTTGCAGAGGTTTACGATCTGATGCGCCGGGGATTGGGACTGGCAGAGCCGGGAATGGCGGAAATCTTCGCGCAATGGAATCAGGGGCCGATGGAATCATTCCTGGTCGAACTGACAGCCCAGGTTTTGAAGGTCGTCGATAACGAGAGCGGTCACCCATTGGTCAGCAAGATCATGGATCGTGCCGGTCAGAAGGGTACAGGTCGTTGGACAGTACAGGCTGCATTGGAACAGGGTGTCGCTGTGCCCGGCATCGCTGCAGCGGTCGATGCACGCGTGCTCTCATCCATGAAAACTGAGCGAATCGCCGCTGAGAAGGCGCTAACCGGCCCTGAAGTAAGGGAGATATCTGATCCGCAAGCCCTTTTGGCTGACCTGCATGGTGCGATCTATGCCTCGCGAATTACTGCATATGCTCAAGGCATGGATCTGATTCGATCTGCTTCAGAACGTTATCAATGGTCGGTTGATCTCTCAGAGACTGCACGGATCTGGAAGGGGGGGTGTATCATTCGGGCACGTCTGCTGGACCCAATCAGACAGGCTTACAGCGGGGAGATCCCGCTTGCCAATCTGATGATGGATGTCGAATTGGGCGCTCAACTTCAGGCCCTTCAGGGTGCGTGGCGTCGAGTTGCAACCTTTGCGGTCACAAACGGGATTCCGATACCGGTCATGAGTGCCTGCCTCAATTATTTCGATAGCTATCGAACCGGTCGTCTACCGCAGAACCTGATTCAGGCTCACCGTGATGCCTTTGGCGCACACACCTATGAACGTGTGGATCACCCTGAATGGGGGTTTGTGCATACTGAATGGTAGGGTTCAATCCAACCTGATAGAGCCGTCTTCCCGGTATTGGACCACATCGACATGGGCAATGAGGGGTTGTACTGCGCTGACACCTTTCTGATTGTGCAGCATCTTATCCCCGACACTGACATGCCGAGGCAGACCCTCGTTATCGGTAAAGATGATCCATCCATCCTGCCAATTACCCTGGTTCTGACAGTTCCGGTTATCTTTTGAAGGACAAACGGTTACCGTCAACTTCCGCCTGATCGCTTCACTGCGGGCATAGTCAAGATGGTTGGCAAGAGAGGGTTGCTCGAGAAGATGTGCTTCACCGTTGTCAGTAAGAAATTCAAACGCGGGAAATCCCACGAAAATTATAAGCAGGCTGGAGACTAGGGCCGCCAACAGCTCAATCGATGTGAAACCATCGGTTTTTCCAAGCTGTCGGCGGTGGGTTTGCCAACCAAACCAAGTCATAATCGATACTCCGAATGGAAAGGTGCTGGAAGACCTTCTATCGGGTTATCGGGGCGCCGAAAGAATTTCTTAAGAAAGTGGTGAATTTATTTCCGATTGAGTCGGAGATGTGGATTTAAATACAGCTTTAGCTGAAACATCAGCTGTCTGGTGGCACTTTGATGGAGGGAAATGGCATCTCTTATGAGAGCGTCATTGGTCAATCCGGCTTGATCACTTTGGAGTCACTCTCATGTGAGACGGCATAGCCTATCCAAGGGCTTCAGTACAGAGGCCCTTGGTATTAAGCATGATGCTATTTGAAGAAATATCGCACACCGATGGACAGAGTTTCATAGTCCCCACCTAGGTCGGCCTCCAGGCCGGCAGACAGATTCGGCATGAAAAAATAGTCCCCAGCGATGGTGAAGTAAGTATCATCATCAGCTCCCGAGTCATTGTAGGTGAGTTTTGCACGGGCCTCGATCTCGGGTGTCACCATGCCTCTTACCCCACCGGAGAGAATGATCCCGCTTTCATCCTGATCAATACCCGGACCGCTAAGGTCTACACTGCCGTAGGAAAGGGTAAAATTACTGTCCCAATTCGGCTTGATTGGAAAAATGTAGCCGGCGCCAAACTCGATTATTGTGGCGTCATAACCACGATCGAAATCAACGTCTTCCCATTTGCCAAACGCAAATATTTCCTTGGTGAATCGATACGAGCCGGCGATACGGAATCCATCACCGTCCAGGTTGCTGTCATCCTCATCGGCGTTGATCAGATAGCGGCCTTCTATGTAGTTATAATCAAGATCTGCAGCCTGAATTGAGCCAGGGAAAATGGAAGATACCAAGATGGTACAAGTTGCGATGGTTGTGAAAAGATTTTTAGAATCCATATTTATCTGATACTCCATGAAGAATATTTTGTCTTGCTAAAACAGGAGTGAAACGTAGCATGTTTATATGGATTGATTTGTGATTGAGTTCTCGCGGATATACAGGATGAGTTCGCTTTCTGCTTTATCGCCGACGGCATGTTGCCGAGAAAGCAATGACCTTGATTGATATGTCAGCTCCATCTATAGGTACTGGTTTTTTTTCATGGCTGTTAAAATGGTTCATTCGTTCTTAAAATTTCCATCCCGTATTCAAAACCCTATCGCAGGTAGTCATCAATGAATCTCCAGGACTTTAAACAGCTGATTGTGATCGATGGTGAGTGGGGCTGGGTAATCCAGGTCTTTGTAGTTGTTTTTGGAGTATTACTTGCCAATTTCATTCTGCGGCGGATGTTGAACCGACTTCACCAGCAGTTGAGTCGAACAAAGACACCTTGGGATGATGCTCTGGTCGATGCTGCGCGACGGCCTTTGAATTGGGTGGTCTGGATTGTAGGATTGGCCTTGGCGGTTGAGATTGTTCGTGATGTATCCGGCTTGCCGATTTTTGATATTGCTGGTCCCTTGAGAGATGTAGGTGTGATTGGCTGCATAACCTGGTTTCTGATTCGTTTCATCATCCGGGCAGAAAATAATCTTGTTTCAGCGAAGAAAGCTGATGGCAAGGGTTTCGATCGTACAACCATGGATGCGATCGCCAAACTGCTCAGAGCCTCGGTCGTGATAACTGCAGCCTTAGTGACCATGCAAACCCTGGGCTTCAGTATCTCAGGCGTACTGGCTTTTGGTGGTATTGGAGGTATTGCGGTAGGTTTCGCCGCAAAGGATCTGCTGGCTAACTTTTTCGGCGGTCTGATGATCTATCTCGATCGACCCTTTGCGGTCGGAGACTGGATTCGTTCGCCGGATAGAGACATTGAGGGCACAGTGGAAAAGATAGGATGGCGTCTCACCTGTATCCGCACCTTCGATAAACGCCCGCTCTATCTGCCGAACAATATCTTTACCAATATCGCTGTGGAAAATCCCTCCCGCATGAGTCACCGGAGAATCTATGAGACTATTGGAATTCGCTACGACGATGCGGCCCACCTGAGCGAGATTGTCTCTGATGTCAAGCAGATGCTGACAGATCATCCGGAAATCGACACCAGCCAGACGCTGATTGTCAATTTCAATAAATTTGCCCCCTCATCGCTGGACTTTTTCGTCTATACCTTCACCCACACGACAAACTGGATCCGGTACCACGAAATCAAGCATGATGTCTTGCTGAAAATCTATGAAATTATCGTCGCTCGTGGCGCAGAAGTGGCATTCCCAACCTCGACCGTCCACCTGCCGGAGACAATGCCGGTACCACCGTTTGAGGGTGCCGCGGTAACTGGTCAGCAGAACTGAGATTTGTGCGGGGGAATCTGTTGTCAGGTTGCAATTGAAAACAATTGTGACTAAGGGTTTCTCCGCCCACATTGACTGAGCGCATTCATCTATTCTACCCCCATAGCCACGACTGCTTGAGTGAGGTTTCCATTCAAACCAGTTGGGTCTCCCGTGTCATGGATGGGTAAAACCCATGATATGGCTCCACCAATAGTACACATTTCGGAGGGGAATCCTATGTCAGTCGCAAAAGTGACAGAGATTATCGCCACATCCACAAAAGGTTTTGACGATGCTGTGAGTCAGGGTGTCAAACGTGCCAATAAAACCCTGAAAAATATCAAAGGTGCTTGGGTGAAAGATCAACAGGTGTCCGTCAGTAACGGAAAGGTTTCAGAGTACCGTGTCACACTGAAAGTAACCTTTGTTTTGAAAGGTTAATCAGCAGTCGATGCCGATAAGTTCGGGAATGAGATATAAGTGTTACCAAAGGCACGAGTCTACCGGAAATTGATGGTATATGTGCTGAGCCCGAACTGTCGGTGATACAAAGAATAAGAAGTTATATTGGAGTACTAAGCAATGGGTTTATTTGATTTTGCAGTGAATATGGGGAAAAAGCTGTTTGGTGGTGATGATGATCCGGCTGAAAAGATAAAGGCTCAGATTCAAGCTGACAATCCTGGCATCAAAAATCTGGATGTCAGTTTCGATGAAGGAAAGGTTGTTCTGTCAGGAGATGCAGAGAGTGCAGAGGCCATGGAGAAAGCTGTCCTCATTGCGGGGAATGTACAAGGAGTCGGCGAGGTGTCAGCCGATAAGGTGATAGCACCGAAGCAGGACGCCAAGGTGGAATATTATGTGATTGAGAAAGGTGACACGCTTTCAGGAATCGCAAAACGTTTTCTGGGCAATGCTTCCGCCTATCCGAAAATCTTTGAGGCAAACCGTGAAGTAATTAAGGATCCCAACCTCATCTATCCCGGTCAGAAGATCCGTATTCCATTAAGCTAAGCTGGAACCTCAGGGTGTGGGAAGGTCCCTGAGCGAATCAGTTAGACGCTTGATCTACGCTCTCTGTTCCTTGCTGGACAAAAGATATAATTGCATTTTATACCGAGCAATATCATCGCGCTCTCAACCGTTTTCTCTCTTAACGGGTACAGATAAGCGGTCGTTCTCAGTCGCCAAACAGCAGTGAGACGATCTGTCGGAAACTGAACTTAGCCCGGGTAGTTGTCTGTGGTGCGGCGTTGCCGCACCCTGCAACAGGTTTAGAGCTGGCGGATTTTATCCAACTGTGCCTGTAGGCTCTCCAAGGCCTTTTTCGAGTCGGCCAGCTTGTCCCGCTCCTTCTGCACCACCGCCTCCGGCGCCTTGTCGACAAAGTTGGGGTTGGATAGCTTCTTCTCGATGCGATCCACTTCGCCTTGCAAACGGGCTATCTCTTTCTCCAGACGTTTGATCTCAGCGTCTTTGTCGATCAGACCGGCGAGGGGGATCAGCACCTTCATTTCACCCACCAGGGCAGTGGCCGATTCGGGGCCATGATCGTCCGGGGCTAATACCTCGATTGACTCTGTACGGGCGAGGAAGTCGAGGAAGTGGCGGTGTTTCTGTGCCAGCTCTTTATCGGTCTCGCTGGTGTTGGCAAGCAGTACCGGCACGGGTTTACCTGGGGCGATATTCATCCCGCCCTTAATCTGTCGGATGCCGAGTATGAACTGCATGACCCATGCCATCTCTGTTTCTGCATCCTCGTCGATCAGGGATTGACGAGCCGTGGGGAAGGGCTGATGCATGATCGTCTCCCCTGTAACCCCCGCGATGGGTGCCACCCGTTGCCAGATCTCCTCGGTAATGAAGGGCATGATGGGATGGGTCAGTCGCAGCAGGCTCTCCAGTACCCGCACCAGGGTTCTGCGGGTGCCGCGCTTGGCGGCCTCCGAAGCTTGCTCGCTGTTGAGTACTGGCTTACTCAGCTCCAGATACCAGTCGCAGTATTCATTCCAGGTGAACTCGTAAATCGCCTGGGCGGCATGGTCGAAACGGTATCCTTCGATGGCTTCGGTGAATGCTTTCTTGGTCTTCTGCAGACGGGAGAGGATCCAACGGTCGGCGAGAGAGCGTTCCAGTTCCGCTGTGGGTTGTGAGTAGCCGGTCTTTGGTGTTCCTACGCCACAGTCCTCTCCCTCCACGTTCATCATCACATATCGAGTGGCATTCCACAGCTTGTTGCAGAAATTCCGATAGCCCTCGATGCGTCCAAGGTCAAACTTGATATCGCGTCCGGTGGCCGCCAGGGCGGCGAAGGTAAATCGCAACGCGTCGGTACCGAAGCTGGGGATGCCGTCGGGGAACTCCTTGCGGGTCTGTTTCTCGATCTTTTTCGCCAATTGCGGCTGCATCATGCCGCTGGTGCGTTTTTCCAGCAGATCTTCAAGTGTGATGCCGTCGATCAGGTCGATGGGGTCGAGCACGTTGCCCTTGGACTTGGACATCTTGTCTCCGTGTCCGTCACGAATCAGGCCGTGGATGTAGACCTCATGGAAGGGGACCTCGCCCATGAACTTGATACCCATCATGATCATGCGCGCCACCCAGAAGAAGATGATATCGAAGGCGGTGACCAACACGCTGGTGGGATAGAAATCCTTCAGTCGCTCCGTATTCTCCGGCCAGCCAAGGGTGGAGAAGGGCCACAACGCAGAGCTGAACCAGGTATCAAGGACATCCTCGTCCTGGCGCAGGGGATAGCTGTCGTCCAGGTTGTGCCGTTGGCGAACCTCGGTCTCTGAGCGGCCCACATAGACGTTGCCCTCATCATCGTACCAGGCGGGGATTCGGTGCCCCCACCAGATCTGGCGGCTGATGCACCAGTCCTGGATGTTGCGCATCCACTCGTAGTAGGTGTTTTTCCAGTTGTCGGGCACGAAACGGATCTTGCCGCTCTCCACCGCTTCGATGGCCGGTTTGGCCAGGGGGGCGATCTTCACATACCACTGGTCGGTCAGGAAGGGCTCGATGACAGCGCCGGAACGGTCGCCACGGGGGACCATTAATTTGTGGTCCTCGATTTTCTCCAGCAGACCGGCTGCCTCCAGGTCGGTGACGATCTGCTTGCGTGCGTCGTAGCGGTCCATGCCGATATATTTGGTCGGTATCAGTTCATCCTCATTCTCATCGTTGTCACGAATCGCGGCATCGACAGTAAAGATATTGATCAGGCCTCCGTGGATCTGTTCACTGATGTTGATCTCATCCCGGTGTCGTTGCCACACCGCGTAGTCGTTGAAGTCGTGGGCGGGGGTAATCTTCACGCAGCCGGTACCGAACTCCGGATCGACATGCTCTTCATCGGCGATGATGGGAATACGACGGCCGGTCAAAGGCAGTTCAAGCAGCTCGCCGATCATATGCTTGTAGCGCTCGTCATTGGGATTCACAGCCACAGCACAATCGCCGAGCATGGTCTCGGGCCGGGTGGTGGCGACAATGAGATGGCCCTGGCCGTTGGTGAGGGGGTAGCGCATATGCCACATATGGCCATACTCCTCCTCGCTCAACACCTCCAGATCGGAGACCGCGGTGTGCAGTTTCGGATCCCAGTTGACAAGGCGCTTGCCGCGATAGATCAGGCCTTCCTCATAGAGTCGAATAAAGACCTCTTTCACTGCGTCGGAGAGGCCGTCATCCATGGTGAAACGTTCATGCTCCCAGTCGAGGGAGGAACCGAGCCGGCGTAGTTGCCGGGTGATGTTGCCGCCGGATTCCGCCTTCCACTCCCAGATGCGCTCGATGAAGGCGTCCCGGCCGAGGTCGTGACGTTTCTTGTCTTCCGCTTCCAGTTGACGCTCCACCACCATCTGGGTGGCGATACCGGCATGATCCGTGCCGGGTTGCCAGAGGGTCTTGTCCCCTTTCATTCGATGGTAGCGAATCAGGGTATCCATGATGGTGTTGTTGAACCCGTGCCCCATGTGCAGGCTGCCGGTAACGTTGGGGGGCGGGATCATGATGCAGTAACTTTCATCACCAGCCGTTTTCGGGGTGAAGTAGCCACGTTCCTCCCAAGTCTGGTACCAGCGTTGTTCGATTGCGTGGGGGTCGTAAGTCTTATCCATGGGTCCGGTAATTGTTCAGCAACAAAAAGGCGCTATTATACCTAGGTTGAGTCGAGAAATAATAAAAGATAGCGCCAACCGGCCAATCTCAAGGAGCAGACAACCTATGACACAAAAACGACATGTCTTTTCATTTCAAGAGGGTGACGGAAAAAACAAGAAACTATTGGGCGGCAAGGGGGCCAATCTCTGTGAAATGACCCAGTTCGGACTCAACGTACCCCCCGGGTTCGTGATCTCCACTGAGGCATGTCTCGACTATCTCGCCAATGAATCGAAGACGCTGCCGGCCAATATCATGGAGGATGTCAGGAAGCATATGGCGGAAGTGGAGACGTCAACCGGCAAGGGCTTCGGCGATGCGGAGAATCCGCTCCTGGTATCGGTTCGCTCCGGATCCGCCATGTCGATGCCGGGCATGATGGATACCATCCTGAACCTGGGGCTTAACAGCCGGACCCTGCAGGGTGTTATCGCCCAGACCGGCGATGAACGATTCGGCTATGACGCCTATCGGCGTTTTATCCAGCTATTCGGCAAGGTGGCCTTGAACGTGCCGGACGAGGCCTTCGACGAGGAGTTCGAAGCGGTCAAACAGAATGCTCATGTGACAGAGGATGTGGGGCTCTCGTCAGACGATCTGAAAGAGATCAGCGAGCGGTTTCTCAAGGTTTTCGAGCACCATACCGGTCGCCCCTTCCCGGAAGATCCCTACGAGCAGCTGGAGATCGCGATCAAGGCGGTGTTTGGATCCTGGATGGGTAAAAGGGCGGTGGACTACCGTCGTCAGTTCAACATCACCCCTGAGATGGCCAATGGTACTGCGGTCAATGTCTGCACCATGGTCTTCGGCAACCGGGGCAACGATTCCGCCACTGGTGTTGCATTCACCCGTAACCCGGGCACCGGCGAGAACAAACTCTTCGGCGAGTACCTGGTCAATGCCCAGGGTGAGGATGTGGTCGCCGGTATCCGTACCCCCAAGCCTATTGCCCGGCTGGCGGAAGAGATGCCGGAGATGGCGGAGCAGCTCGAGGAGCTGCGGCAGAAGTTGGAGAGCCACTACAAAGAGGTACAGGATTTCGAATTCACTATCGAGCGCGGCACGCTTTACTGTCTGCAAACCCGCAACGGCAAGATGAACGCCATCTCAATGGTGCGCACTTCGGTGGAGATGGTGGAGGAGGAACTGATCACAAAGGAGCAGGCGCTGCTGCGCATCGATCCCGGTTATCTGGAGCAGATGCTCTATCCCCGTCTCGATAGTGACTTCAAGGGGGAGCCAATCGCCCAGGGTCTGCCGGCGTCTCCCGGTGCCGCCAGCGGCCTGGCTGTGTTCGATGCGGACCGCGCCGAGCTGATGGGTAAGGAACAGGGGCTCAAGGTTATTCTGTTGAGGGAAGAGACCAAACCTGAGGATATCCACGGTTTCTTCGCAGCACAGGGCATTCTCACCAGTCGCGGCGGCAAGACTTCCCACGCGGCGGTGGTCGCCCGCGGTATGGGTAAGCCCTGTGTGGCGGGAGCCGAAGGGATTAGCGTCGATGTGCAGCGTCGTGAGGCAGTGGCTAAAGGCACCATGATCCGGGAAGGGGACATGATCACCATCGACGGCAGCAGCGGTAATGTCTTCCTGGGGGAGATTCCCATGGTGGAGCCCGACTTTACCGAGGAGCTCAACCGGTTGCTCCGTTGGGCCGATGAAACGGCCTACCTTCGGGTCATGGCCAATGCGGATACCGCCACTGATGCCAGCAGGGCGCTCAAGTATGGTGCCATGGGCATCGGTCTCTGCCGCACCGAGCGGATGTTCAACGCGGTGGACCGCCTGCCGGTAGTGATCGAGATGATTGTTGCAGAGACCCCGGAGCAGCGTCAGGCCGCGCTGGACAAACTGCTGCCCATGCAGCGGGGCGACTTTAAGGCGATACTGGAGGTGATGTCACCCAAGCCGGTGACCATCCGGCTGCTCGATCCACCGATCCACGAGTTTCTTCCGACCGAGCAGCAACTGCTGAGCGATCTGGACGAGCTGCTTCACCTGCGCAACTCCGTGCGCGGCATGAATGTGCTTGCCGGCAGCATGATGCTGTTACAGGATCCCGCCCAGGCGAAGCAGGAGGCCGACTCCCTCAGGCATATGGTGGACGAGAGCCTGGTCGAACAGGCGATCGAGAAGAAGGAGACCATGCTGCGCAAAGTGCGTGCCCTGACCGAAACCAACCCCATGTTGGGCCATCGCGGTGTGCGGCTGGGCATCACCTTTCCCGAGATCTACGCCATGCAGATCCGGGCCATTCTCGAAGCCGCCGCTGAGTGTGCAGCCAAGGATCTCGAGGTCCACCCGCAGATGATGGTGCCCCAGGTCTGTACTGCCGAAGAGCTGAAACGGGTCAAGCAGATGGTGGATGAAATCCGCGCCGATGTGGAAGAGAAATCAGGCCACAAACTCAACTTCCGCTTTGGCACCATGATTGAGGTGGTGCGCGCCTGTATGCGGGCCGACTCACTGGTGGAGGAGGCCGAGTTCTTCTCCTTCGGCACCAATGATCTGACCCAGGCGACCTTCTCCTTCTCCCGCGAAGATGCGGAGAACAAGTTTCTCCCCATGTATAACCAGAACGACATTCTCAAGGACAATCCCTTCGAGGTGCTGGACGAAAAGGGTGTCGGTAAGCTGATGCAACTGGCGGTGGAGTGGGGACGAGAGGTTAATCCCAGATTGAGCGTGGGGATCTGTGGGGAGCACGGCGGGCATCCCAGTTCGATCGACTTTTGCCACCGTGCCGGTTTGAACTATGTCTCTTGTTCCGCACCCAGAGTGCCGGTGGCCAGACTTGCTGCCGCCCACGCGAGCCTGCTTCAACAGTAAATGCCAATCCAGACGAAATAGGGATTTTACTTCGCCATGGATGGCGGCTTTTTCTCATGTTTACAACTGCCTACGGTTAGAATTTTTGAAAAAGATTTAACAAAAAATCATTAAAGATTAATTACAATACTGCCGAATACTGATCAATGAAATGTGATGGTATTCTCAAAAGGCAGGAATATGTTTCGTAAATCATTACCGGCTATTGCCGGTTTTTTCATGATATTGGTGGCTCAGAATCTGTTTGCGGAAGGCAGTTATCAAGTTGGACTCAATCAACCACTGTTGGAAGAGAACGAGGCCAGTGGTTTTCCCATGTATGTCGATATCCTCTCGGTGGGGGAGGTCATCAATATTTCCGTCTGTGGCCAAGGGGACGAAACACACGATATCCGTATTCAGTTGTTTGATCCCGATGGCCTGTCAGTATTGGATACAACACTGACAGATAGTAATGTCGGCTGTACTGACGCCTTTACATCACCATTGACGAACCCCGTTCGCCACACTTCGTTGAAGTCAGGCAGTTACGAAGTGAGGTTGAACAACGAAAACGGTACGGAACTCTACCGATTCGATGTCAGTGTCACGCCCGATGCAGTCACCAATCCCGATCCGACAGCTGCTACTGGCCGACTCTGGGCTTACCAATGGGGTTTTTATACGCACTCATTCGGTGAACCGGCTTCGACCAATTCAGACTACTATCCTCTGGTGCCCGGTGGCCGAACCAATACGAACTATGTCTGGAAACTGGACCTGAACAAGTTTTCCGGCAATCTGTATGTTCTGAGTGCTAATGATCTGGGTGTGGATGCCCCTTACTCCGGTTACAGTATTCCTACTGCCTCCGGTAGCGTCACCCCAAAGTTTCCGATCTATGTAGGTTATCCTGCTGTGGCTCAAAATCGTCCTGATGATCCGCCGGTTATCAGTAACTTCCGTTTTATCGATGATGCCGGTATGGACTTCGGAATTACACCTACCACCTCTCCCGGCGTACAGGACAGCGGTAACTTCGAATTTACCAGCGATGTGGAAGGGACATATTCCATCATTATCGATACCGATAGTAATGGTGTTTACGGTGCTAACGATAAGCTTCTGTTGGGTAATGCAGTTGTTGGATCGAACCAGGTGGCATGGTCAGGCGATGATGCGGATGGCAATCCACTTCCCGTGGGCACTTACAATGCCAGGATTCAGGTTCGCTTGGGTGAGTATCACTTCATTGCAGAGGATGCAGAGACAAGTGGTGGTCTCGGTGCGCCTGGAGGAGAAGATGGACTCGCCGTCTTTCTGGCCAACAGTGATGGCAGCACAACGGATACCTATGTCTACTGGGATGACGAGACCTTTCTTTCCGGTGCGGGTGGTACATCCAACCTGCCGGATGGTGGTCTGTCATCTACCGCCGCGGGTAAACACACTTGGGGAGACTTTACGGGCACCAGTGTCGGCAATAATAGCTATATCGATACTTATGTATACGGATTGAGCTCATACGCCACAGCGCAAACAGCGATTACTGCAGACGATACACTGATGACCGGTGTGAACGGCGTGGTGACCAGTACGCCGGCGGCATTGACGCCGGGGAACAGTCTTACTATTGAGGTCACCGACAGCGATCTCAACATCTTGCCGGCCATTACGGAGATCGTGGTGGTCGAAGTGACCAACGGCAGGACAGGGGAGGTTGAGCAAATCACTCTGTCCGAGACGGCCGTCAACTCTGGTGTTTTCAGTCTTGCTATGCCCACGGTTTCAGGTCCAGGTGTGGGAACCAATAACGACGGATCACTGCAGGTCTGGGATGGTGATGCAATCACCGCCCGATACCAGGATCAGCTTGATGCGATCGGGGGGGCTCAGACGCGGGTCGCTGTCTCTAACGGTGTGAACGACCAGGATGGAGACGGGATCACCGACAGTAATGATATCGATGATGACAATGACGGTATCCCGGACAGTAGCGAAGATGACGGTACGGTGGATACCGATGGCGATGGCGTGGTCGACAGCCTCGATCTCGACAGCGACAACGATGGGTTGTACGACCTGTTGGAGTCGGGTGCCGTCACGACAGGCCTTGATACCGATGCAGACGGTGTAATCGATCTGGCCAACACAGTGGGTGCCAATGGCCTGGCGAATACTCTGGAAACATCGGCCGATAGCGGTGTGATCAACTATACCTTGGCGGATACAGATACGGACAGTGTCCATGACTTCCGCGACCTGGACAGCGACAACGATGGCATTACCGATGTGGTCGAAAGCGGCGGTAGCGACGGTGACGGTGACGGCATCATCGGAACGGGTACACCCAGTGTGGACGGCGATGGTAATCCGGCCGGCGGAGGCCTTGTTATCGTCGATACGGATGGTGACGGAACCGGTGATCAACAAGAGCTGGATGCCGATAACGACGGCATCAGTGACCTGGTAGAGGCCGGCGGTACCGATACAAACATTGACGGACTGGTCGACGGTTTTACCGATTCGGATGGAGACGGTCTCGATGACGGCATCGCCGCAAGTCCATTGACACCGACAGATACCAACGGTGACGGACTGCCTGATTTTCAGGACAACACCGACAGCGATGCTGACGGCCTGGTCGATACCGTGGATCTGGATGATGACAACGACGGTATTCTCGATACCGCAGAAGGGAGCGAGGCGGTCGATACGGATGGCGATGCTGTGCCCGACAGTCTTGATCTCGACAGCGACAATGACGGTCTGTTCGACCTGATCGAGTCGGGTGCCACGGTCACCGGTCTCGATGTCAACAATGATGGGCGTATCGACTCTGCCAACAGTGTCGGCAGCAATGGTCTGGCCGATGTGCTGGAGACCAGTGCCGACAGCGGCAGCGTCAACTACACCCTGCGCGATGCCGACAGCGATACAGTGCATGATTTCCGCGATCTTGACAGCGACAACGACGGGATCCCGGATGTGACCGAAGCGGGTGGCAACGATGCTGACGGGGACGGTCTCATCGGAACTGGGGTACCAGTGGTCGACGGTAACGGTGTGCCAACAGGGGCAGGCTTGAATCCGCCCAATACAGACAGCGACGGTTTGACGGATCAGATCGATACCGATGCGGACGGTGACGGCCTCTTCGACCTGGTCGAAGGCGGTGGTACCGATACCGACAACAACGGTCTGGTGGATGGGCTGACCGACGCCGATGGTGATGGTCTGGATGACGCTGTGGCCGCCAGTCCGCTGCCGCTACCGGACAGCAACAGCGATGGTACACCGGACTTCCTCGATGCCACCGACAGCGACGGTGACGGCTTGGTCGATTCGGTGGATCTGGATGACGACAACGATAGTATCCTCGATACCGCAGAAGGGAGCGAGGCGGTCGATACGGATGGCGATACGGTGCCCGACAGTCTCGACCTCGACAGTGACAACGATGGCCTGTTCGACCTGGTGGAATCAGGTGCTGTTGTGACTGGCCTCGACGGTGACGGAGACGGCCGTATCGACAGCGGACAAACTGTGGGTAGTAACGGCTTGGCTGACGTGGTTGAGACCAGTGCCGACAGCGGCAGTGTCAACTACACCCTGCGTGATACCGATACGGACACAGTGCACGATTTCCGTGATCTGGACAGTGATGATGATGGCATCAATGATCTCATCGAAGCCGGTGGTACCGATACCAATAGCGACGGTCTTGTGGACGGGTTTACCGATGGGGATGGCGATGGTCTTGATGATGCGTTATCCGGAAACCCGCTGACGCCACCGGACTTTAACGGTGACGGCCTTCCGGACTATAGGGATGCGAGCGATAGCGACGGTGACGGTGCTCTAGACAGCGTCGATCTTGATCTCGACAACGACGGCATTCCCAACAGTGCTGAAGGTAACGGATTGGTCAATACCGATGGTGACGGTACCCCGGATACCCTGGATCTCGATGCGGACGGAGACGGCCTCAACGATATCGTTGAAGCCGGCGGTACCGATGCCAATGACGATGGCCTGGTGGATGGTTTCACCGACGTCAATGGTGACGGTCTTGATGATGGTGTTGCAGCCAGTCCGCTGCCGTTGACCGACAGCAACAGTGACGGCACGCCCGATTTTCAGGATGCCACCGACACTGATAGTGACGGTCTGGTCGACAGCCTCGATATCGATGATGACAATGACGGTATCCTCGATACCGCAGAAGGCAGTGAGGCAGTCGATACCGATGGTGACGGTGTGCCGGACAGCCTGGATCTCGACAGTGATAACGACGGGCTGTTCGATCTGATCGAGTCTGGTGCTGTAGTAACCGGACTGGACAGTGATAACGACGGTCGTATCGACAGCGGTAATACAGTGGGCGGCAACGGACTGGCCGATGTGCTGGAGACCAGTGCTGACAGTGGCAGTGCAAACTACACCCTGCTCGATACCGACAGCGACAGCGTGCATAACTTCCGCGATCTGGACAGTGACGGTGACGGGCGCTTCGATCTGGCGGAAGCCGGTGGCACTGACGTGGACAGCGATGGCCGCATCGACGCTCACAGTGATCTGGATAGCGATGGACTTCACGACGCGCTTTCGGGTTCACCGCTACCGAATCCGGACACCGATGGAGATCTGGTAGTAGATCACCTCGATCTCGACAGCGATAACGACGGTATCTATGACGTCACGGAAGTGGGTGGGACTGACTCCGACGGGGACGGCCTCCTGGGCAACTCACCGCAGGTTGTGGATGGCAATGGTGTGGCCGCTGGTTCCGGTTCGACACTGATCGATTCCGATGGTGACGGTGTTGCCGATCTTCACGATCTCGACAGCGACAATGATGGTATACCCGATGTTACTGAAGCTGGCGGCAGCGATCCGGACGGTGACGGTCTGGTGGGCAGCGGTGCACCGGTGGTGGATGCAGATGGGGTCACCAGCTCACCCATCCTGCCGGGTAACGCCGACGGCGATAGTACACCGAATCATCTCGATACGGATGCGGATGGCGACGGACTGCTCGATATTGTCGAGGGAGGGGGAATCGATACCGATAACAACGGCCGGGTGGATGGCTTCACCGACAGCAATGGTGATGGACTCGATGATCTGATTGCCAGTACCCCGCTACCCTTGCCGGATAGCGATGGTGACACCATCCTCGACTTTCTCGATAACGACGACCTGGACAATGACGGTATAGTCGATAGTCTCGATCTCGATCTCGATAACGACGGCATTCCCAATAATCTGGAAGGTGACGGTTTAGTCGATACCGATGGTGACGGCGTGCCGGATAGTATCGATCTCGACAGCGACAACGACGGCCTCTATGACCTGGATGAGTCGGGTGCCGACGCGGTTGCGCTTGATACGAATGATGACGGCCGTATCGACGCTACTGAAAGTGTGGGCAGCAATGGATTTGCTGATGCTGTCGAGTCAGTTGTCGACGGTGGCGCCATCAACTACAACGGCGGTGTGCTGAGAGATAGCGACAGCGATGGGGTTGCCGATTTCCGCGATCTCGATAGCGACAACGACGGTCTCTACGATGTCACCGAAACCGGTGGCAGTGATCCTGATAATGACGGAGTTTTGGGTAGTGGTACGCCTACCGTCAATGGTGACGGTGAAGCCCCCGGTTCGGGCCAGCCGGCGCCTGATACCGATGGTGACGGTGTCTCTGATCCGGTGGATCTGGACAGCGACAATGATGGTGTGAGCGACACGCTTGAAGCCGGAGGCGATGACCCGGATGGAGATGGCGTAACCGGTAGCGGAACCCCATCGGTCGATCCGAATACGGGTGTACCGTTGACCGGTGGCGGTCTTGTTTCCACCGATACCGACGGGGATGGAATGCCCGACTGGCAGGATACCGACAGTGACAATGATGGCGTCAGCGACTTACTGGAGTCCGGTGTGGGTGGAACTGATACCTCTCCCCAGGATGGCATGCTGGACGCTTTCACGGATACCAACGGTAACGGCTTGGATGATGCGCTGGAAGGTGCGCCTCTTAGTCTGCCAGACAGTGATAACGACGGTATACCCGATCTGAAGGATGACATCAGTACTCCTGCCGGTGAGACACCGTTGCAGACTGGTCTGAAAGGTGTGGGTGGCTGTTCCATCGGCGGGGCGAGTGGTATCGATCCCATGCTGCCGCTGCTGGCACTGCTCTCTTTGACATACCTGGGCTGGCGTCGACGCCAAAGCATAACAATTCGAGTGAAGTAATATGTTGAAACAGCGAAAACGAATCCTCTCTCTGGCATTGATGACGGCGATCTGTTTGCCTGCCGCCTCAATCGCTGCGGAGGGAGAGAATGACAACAAGTGGTATGCAGGTGCCGGTCTGGGCGTCTCGCGGCTGGAGCCCGACCGAAACGGCACGATCTACTCCGTGGCCGACAAATCAAGTGCTGGTTTCAAGCTTTACCTGGGCTATGACTGGTCTGAAAAGGTCTCCATCGAAGGTTACTATTCCGATCTCGGAGAGGCAGAGATGTCTCCACACGGTGAGGTTTCATATAAGGACCTCGGAGCCTCAGGACTCTATTACTTCTACCAGCAGCACGATGAACGGCACAAAGGTTGGGAAGCATTTCTCAAGGCCGGACTGGGCTGGATGAAAAATGATAGTGAATTGCCATACGAGAGAGTACACAACATTCATGTGATGTTTGGTTTGGGAGGTGGTTATACTTTCGATAATGGCTTTACCGTGCGGGCTGACATCGATCTCTATGATGAGGATTCACAGTTTCTCATCCTGAGTGTAGCCAAGCGTTTTGGTGAATAAAGATAAGCTGAACCCAAGCCGGTTGTGGAAGCAGTTCTCCTGCCGAGGAATGCCGACACTGACTGGGTGATGGATGCTGCGGATCGTTGTCCCGAAACCATAATAGGTTCCCTCGTCGATACCAAAGGATGATTGGTGAAAATTGATGGCGACCGTCATAGTGTTGCCGATAATTAGACCGAGCTGGGTCGCCGGCGATATCGTCGTGTGGAGCTGAAGTTGGTTTCAGAATGAGATCAGATATTCGATAAATGCCTAGACCGCGGATTCAAGTACTGTCGAAAGACCGCTTCTTTCTCGCGGCGGTGGCAGCCGGCCCCATCATCTGGTTTTTGGTCTACGCTACATCGTTGCTGCCGATTACCGGGAGAGACTTTTCCGCAAGCCAGTTGCTGTTGTTGGTTCTGATCTATCCTGTGCTGGAAGAACTGGCCTTTCGCGGATTGATCCAAGGCTATCTCTCGGGCGTGAAAGGAATGAGCATCCGAAGGGTGAAACTCACAGGTGCAAACTGGGTTACGAGCCTGTTGTTCACAGCAGCACATATTATCTACACACCTATTCTACTGGCCTCACTTGTCTTCGTGCCCTCATTGATTTTCGGTGAGTTACGGGACAGATACCACAGCACCATACCATCGATGATCCTCCACTGTTATTACAATCTGGGTTTTTTCATGATGCTGATTCATAAAGCTTAACGGTATTGGCCAATCGTGACTCCAGTTGCCGCCATTGTTTGGATTGCCATATCAGCAATGACTCGGGTATGACATAAAACAGCATCTCAATATCATCTCCTGATGAAATTGGGATAAGTTCGTGATCAATGGCATGCTAGGATTGGATGCGTGGCTCAGTGGATAAAGTATTTCTTTGGGCCTGCATCCATCAAATTATTTGTTTCGTATGATAAAGCAATATCAAAACCACGAAACATTGGGGTCCATCTAAATGAATGTCCGCAAACTGATCGTTCTGGCAGTGGTAGCGCTGCTCATTATCGCCTTTTTTGTCTTTGACCTGGGTAGCTATCTCACCTTTGAGTCACTCAAGTCGAGCAGAGATGAAATCATTGCCTGGCGGGAAGCCAATCCACTCGTCTCAGTCGTAGCTTTTTTTATTATCTATGTTGCTGTGACCGCACTCTCACTGCCGGGTGCTGCGATTATGACCTTGGCAGTAGGTGCGGTTTTCGGGTTTTTCTGGGGTCTCGTGCTGGTCTCCTTTGCCTCAAGTATCGGTGCCACGCTGGCATTCCTGATTTCCAGATTCGTCCTGCGTGATTCAGTGCAGAGTCGTTACGGCGACAGGCTGAAGGCAATCAACAGCGGTATCGAAAAGGATGGTGTCTTCTATCTGTTCTCCCTGCGTCTGGTGCCTCTTTTCCCCTTCTTTATTATCAATCTGGTCATGGGCCTGACCCCCCTACGTACCTGGACCTTCTACTGGGTCAGCCAGGTTGGTATGCTGGCGGGAACCATGGTCTATGTGAATGCCGGCACACAGTTGGGCTCGTTGGAGTCGGCATCGGGTATTCTATCCCCCGTCCTGATTGGATCATTTATCCTGCTTGGCCTTTTCCCTTTGTTGGCAAAGAAGCTGTTATCAGTGATTAAAGAGCGTCAGGCTCTCAAGGGTTGGGATAAACCGGACAACTTCGACCGTAATCTTGTGGTGATAGGTGGTGGATCCGCCGGTCTTGTCTCCGCCTATATCGCAGCGGCAGTGAAGGCTGACGTGAGTCTGATCGAAAAGCATAAGATGGGTGGTGACTGCCTCAATACGGGCTGTGTCCCTTCCAAAGCGCTAATCCGTTCTTCACGCATTCTGAGTCAGAGCCGTCGTGCTCAGGAGTGGGGGTTTGACAAGATCGATGTGGATTTCGATTTCGCCAAGATCATGGAGCGGGTGCTGCGTGTGGTCAAGGAGGTGGAACCTCACGACTCGGTAGAGCGTTATACAGGACTGGGTGTGGATGTCATCGAGGGGGAGGCATGCATAACTTCACCGTACAGTGTGGAGGTCAACGGTGTCGAATTGAGAACCCGTAATATTATTGTCGCCACCGGTGCACGACCCTTTGTACCGCCAATCCCGGGATTGGATCGGGTTGACTATCTGACATCGGATAATCTTTGGGGGCTTCGTGAACTGCCCCGGCGTCTACTCGTGCTGGGAGGCGGTCCTATCGGGTGTGAGCTCGCCCAGGCCTTTGCCCGATTTGGCAGCGAAGTCACCATTGTTGAGATGCTGCCACGCCTGATGATCCGTGAGGATGATGATATTGCTGAACTGGTCATGGAGCGGTTCAGGGAGGAGGGGATCAATCTCCTGGTCGGACATAAAGCAGTGGAGTTCACGCAGCGGGATGGAGAGAATCTACTGATATGCGAAGGTGAAGGGGGGACGGTAGAGGTCGCCTTTGACAGGGCCCTTGTGGCCGTGGGCCGTAAACCGAATACCCAGGGCTTTGGTCTCGAGGAAATGGGTGTCGCCTTAAATCCCAATGGCACCATACAGACCAATGAGTTTTTACAGGCCAGTATGCCAACTCTCTATGCTTGCGGCGATGTGGCGGGGCCCTATCAGTTCACACACACAGCGGGTCACCAGGCCTGGTACGCAGCAGTCAACAGTCTCTTTGGCGGTTTTCGGCGGTTCAGGGTCGACTACTCAGTCATTCCATTCGCCACCTTCACAGATCCTGAAGTGGCGCGTGTCGGCCTAAATGAATTGGAGGCGCAACAGCAGGAGATTGCCTACGAGGTGACTAAATTCGATCTGGCCGAACTGGATCGAGCCATTGCCGAAGGTGAGGCCCATGGCATGGTCAAGGTTCTCACTGTACCCGGTAAGGATAAAATCCTGGGAGCCACTATCATTGGTGAGAATGCGGGAGAGCTGATCGGTGAGTTCACCGCTGCAATGAAACATGGTTTCGGCCTCAATAAGATACTTGGGACCATCCATATCTATCCGACACTGTTCGAAGCCAACAAATATGCAGCAGGGGTATGGAAAAAGGCCCACGCACCGGAGAAATTGTTGCAATGGGTTGCCCGTTTCCATGCCTGGCGGAGAGGTTGAAGCCGGTTTAACCACACTTTTGGTTACAGGAATCTGTGGTATTCTTTGGGAGCATTTACTGATGGTCAGATCCCTGGAGAGGACGTCCCATGCTGTTGTTCCGCATGTTACCCATACTGTTGATATCTGTTTCACTCTCTGCTGTTGCCGAAGAAGGAGCATGGAGGGGGTGGCTGCTTGACGGTAGCCAGATCGTCATCGACCCCAAGACCAACAAGGCCACACGTGCCATTGAGGGCGGGGCTACACCGTTATGGGATGGGGTGCATCAGCTCAATAATGGAGCGGTGATTATCGTCCGTGAGGGCGTGGTGGTGAGGGACGCCGCAATTATCGAGGCACAGCAACAGCAGGCCCGGGACAGACTCAATGCCGCCTGTATGCAATTGGTGAAAAAGGTTTGTGGACCTCATAACGAGTGTGATTCCCATCCTGCCTGCGAACCGGCCAGGCAACTGCTGGCCATGGAGCGAGATGAGCTCAACAGCAGTTGGTCGGGCTCTGTCATGGAGAGTTCAACTCTCTGTCTCGAAGCATTGGGTAACGAGAACTATTTCAGTCGCTGTGCCAAGCGTCAGCCTGGTGATCGAGCTACCAGTTGTGAAAACCTGGTGAGGCGGGTTTGTGGTAGTGAAAACCAGTGTGAATCGTCCCGGGCCTGTGATGCTGCTCTTCAACTGCTCAATATGGAGCTGCAGGATAGATTCAACGCCCCCGACATGAATGCCGCGAGTGATCAGTGCAGGGATGTGCTCGCAGATGAGTCACCCTTTTTCCAGGCCTGTCAGTAACCAGTAACCTCAACGTCGGAACAGCCAGAAAATCAGTGTCAGCAGTCCGCTGACCAATATCATACTGGTGAGCGGAAGATAGAGCCTGAAATTTTCCCTTTCCAGCAAAATATCACCCGGTAACCGACCCAATGGCAGTCTGCTTAACCATGGCCAGAGTAGGCCGATGGTAATCGCTGTAATACCGATAATAATCAATAGCTTTTGCATTGGGTGATTTCTGTTGAGACGGTCTGGTTTATGTTGATTTCATACTTGGTTTCAGTGAGTGTCGAGCTATTTGACAATAACAAACAATTTAAAATCAACAGGATAGACCGGTTTTTTTCGTATAAGCCCGTTATCGTCCGTTTTTTGACGGAGACTTCGTCGATCTTTTTTACATATGAATAACTGATGATCGATGTAAATGTTATTAACCTGTTGAATTATTGGATTATTTTAAATCTGGCAGCGAACTTGCAACGAATAAAGCAAGAGAAGTCACATGGAGCGGGAAGATGTTGACAGACAGACTGAAATTCCATGCATGGCCGGAGGATCCGGCATGGCCCGATCCTTTCGGGAACGACCCTTACGATCTCTCTGAGCACTGAGCCACTTTTCGGCTTCATGACCGGCTGCCTCTCTATGAGGCAGCCATTTTTTTTATCCCAATAGAAATCAGTCGATCAAATTATCATCTAAAAAATCTGATTCCTTTCATCCACCCTCTTCCAGCTTATATCGCTTTATCATGCGATACACACTTCGTTCGCTTATCCCCATCGCTTTTGCCACAGCCGCCCTGCGTCCCGACTGTTTTTTTAACTGACAGGCAAGGTAGTGGGCTTCCAATTCATCCAGCGTCGGGTCATGGTCAAAGCTGAGGTTGACGATATCGTCCCGCCCGTTACCGGCTTGGCTGAATGTAAAATGTTCTGTACGGATCACTTGACGATCTCCCGACAAAATGATGGCTCGCTCAATCATGTTTTTCAGTTCACGGATATTGCCCGGCCAGTTATAGGAGACGAGGGCTCGAATCGCCGAGGAGGAAAGCATTTTATTGACTCGTGTTGAAAAATTGTGATTAGTCAGAAAATGCTCAGCAAGTGCGGGAATGTCATCACGTCTTTCACGAAGTGGCGGAACGACAATATTAAAGGCATTGAGGCGGAAGAAGAGGTCGGCGCGAAATGATCCATCAGAGGACATTGACTCCAGGTCACGATTGGTCGCTGCAAGTATCCGTACGTTTGCATTCAGATCCTTTGTTCCACCCAGCCTGCGGTATTGGCCCGTCTCCAGGATGCGTAGAAGTTTTGCCTGCCCGCTACTGTTGATTTCGCCGATTTCGTCCAGGAACAGCGTGCCGTCTTCTGCTCCTTCTATGAGTCCTTTTTTTTGTTTGTCCGCGCCGGTGAATGCGCCTTTTTCATGCCCAAACAGTTCCGACTCAAATAAGTTTTCCTGGAGTGTGCAGCAATCCACGGCAACAAAGTTATGTTGCTTTCGATGACTATGGGTATGGATTGATCGTGCTACCAACTCTTTGCCGGAACCGCTCTCTCCCTGGATCAGGACAGTAATGTCATTAGGCGCGACGGCTTCAATCAATTGCCTGACCCTCAGTAAGGCTTCGCTGTCCCCCACAATTGATGAGTTACGTTGATTGGTTTGCTGCAACTGTCTTTTACAGAACTGGTGATCTTTGCGCAGCGCGGCATTGTCGAGGACTCGCTGAACTGTTAGAGAGAGTGTGTCAAGGCTGACCGGCTTCAGAAGATAATCAGCGGCGCCAGCCTTGATTGCACTCACTGCATCGCGGACTGATCCGAATGCGGTTAGTACGATCACCGGATAGCTTTGTGAAAGCTTTTCTATGTATTCAAGACTATTCGCGTCCGGTAAGCGCGCATCCGTGATGATCAGAGATGGCTCATATTTTTCAAGATAACTCTGTACATGGTCCCAGCGGCTGAGACCGTCCGCCTCATATTCAAGATTATTCAGGTGCTGAAGAATCAACTGTCTCAGCAGATCGTCATCTTCAATCACCAGGACCTTCAACCTCATGCGTCCACCTCCAGCTTATGACTTGCATCCGGCAGCTCGATGGTAAATGCACTACCAGCGGAAAATTCACTATCGACTTTAATAGTGCCGCCATATTTCTCGACAATGGCAAGGCTGATGGAGAGGCCAAGGCCGGTACCCTTTGCATTGTCTGCCCGGCGACTGAAGAAGGGATCGAAGATGTAGGGTAGGTCTTTTGCACGGATACCCGCACCAGTATCAGAGAACTGAATGAATATTCTCTCGTTCTTGCTGAAGGTAGATACTTTCAACATTCCGCCTACCGGCATTGCATGAAAGGCGTTTTGAGCAAGATTGAGGGTGACCATACGCAGCTCGCCTTCCGATGAGAGTACGCGCAGCAGTCTGTCTTCATAGGCCTCTTCGATCTCGATATGGCTTTGCTCAGCCTGCCAGGCGAGGAGGCTCAATGTCTCTTGCAGGGCGATGTTGATATCCACCAGTTCCAGGCTGTCTACGGGAGGGGACCCCAGTTTCAGCAATTTACCGGTGATCTCGATACAGGCATCAATTTCGTTGTCTACCAGTTTTATATGATCCAGGATGGAATCCGGGCAGTTTTCATGATCCGCAATGGCATTTTCTGTGGCGTCAAGCGCCAATTTAACCGATGCAAGGGGATTGTGGATCTCATGCGCCACACCCGTGGCCAATCTTCCCAGTTCAGAGAGTTTTTGTTCCTGGGAATACTTAATCTCTTTTGCAAGATCCCGGATCGATTCAACAATTAGCGTTTTTTCCTGACCGTTTTGTTTGACGCTCATGGGAGCGGCAAAAATCTCAACCTCGAGTGTGGAAGAATCGGTTCGGTGGTGTTGATGCAAGACCTTGATCGGTTTTCTATGCTGGATGATTTCATGAACAGGGCAGGTGATCAGTGTAGGTGGACAGGGTTTTGTCGTGTTGTGAGTGATGAGATAACACGGATCTCCCACCTCAGTCTTATCCTGCAGCTTATGTTGGTCACGGTAAGCTTGATTGGTCAGTATGACGTTGAATTGATCATCGATTATCCTGACACCATCCGGTATGGCGTCTACCAGCGCTTGCAGAAAACGTTTCTGCTCTTCCAGTTCCTGTAGTTTTTCCTGCAGCCGCATGGCCATCAGGTCGAAAGTGCTGCCCAGCTTTGAGAGTTCATCCGAGCCCTGCATTGAGACACGGGATTGCAGATTGCCTCCGGTGAGGTCCTCACTGGCTCTGGTCAGATGATTTACCGGCTTGAGGATATAGTGATGGATGAACCACCAGCCGCCGACAAGGTTGAGAATGACAATCAGTGCGCCTGCACTCATCAGCAGCAGGGTCGTGTCGCGTACTTTTTTTCTGAGTGGGGCGGCATCGTAATCCACATAGAGTATGCCATTGATCGGGTTGAGTTCAGCCGGACCGTGACACTCTTTACAGGGGGCCTTGTTATGCACCGGATTGATGCTGCGCAGAACCTCTTGTCCATACTCATTGTGGATGAACTGCGTAGAGAGGGTTTTGGCCTTATAGGGACTCGCCAATTGTTTACCGAAATCCCCCTCTCTGCTGCTGAATCTGATTTCACCAGCGGGATTGGTGATGAAAACCGAAACGATGCCTTGTTGGGCGCCCAGCTTTTTCACCATTTCACTCAGGCCGGGCAAGTCACGTTTGAGCATTGCATTTTCCAGCGATGCCTGTAGCAGGTTATTGATCTGGGTAGCGGTGTGGGCTCTTTCTCCGCCCAGCTCAGACTGATAAAGCGGTATGTAGAGTAAGAGAAAGACCAAAGAGCTGATGGCAAGGCCTGAAGTGGTGCCCAGGATGAATTTTCTATTCAGACTGTTGGCTATCCAGTTCATAAGTGAAGTCGGCTCTGCTGATCGGATTCAGCTGTCTTGATTGTAAATCCTTAAAACCAACTTTTTTCTGACATTTTGTCAGGTCTTAGCCTGTTGATCGAGCTTTTTCGGGGTTGAAATCCATATGGTCGGGCTTTTGGCGCACGTTTTGCTCGTTGTTCCAGGATTCTGCGAATCATTACTTTTGGAGGAGTCCAGGAAAGTGAATAGAGAACAAAACAATCGAGTCCGGCTTTTTAGAAATCTACTGCTTTGGATAACTGTTTCCATCCCAGCCCTCTCTTTTGCAGAGCCAGACTTGCGTCTCTCACAATCGTTACGGGAGTCGCTACTGGCACAGGGCTGGCAGGAGTATGTTGCAGCCGACGGAAGCACTATCTTCCGTCAGCCGTCTGTGACACTCGAGACTGACAATCAGTCACATTCCACTGAACTGCCAGCCATACGCAAGTTTGGCGGTGCTTTGCAGGACCGGGGTTGGCGGGTGGAGTGGGATCCGGAAGGTATGCTGATTCTGAAGCCTGCGGTCGCAGAATCTCCTGCTACACAAACGGCAGAGGATGTTTCACCATTGTCATCAGCCGACGTGGTGCCGGATATGCCTGGGTTCAAATACTGGCGAATTGAAAAAGATCGGCAGGGGGCTTTGCTTTTTCATCCCTTGAGCCGACTTCCCGAAGAGCAGCCACTACCTGGGACAGGTCAATCCCTATTGGGGCAGTGTGCAGGCCATCAGTTTCAGCTTGATACGGTGACTATCCCGGTCAATGAGTGGTCGGAGGCGTACGAACTGGCTCAAAGATGGATTGATGAATCAGCACAGGGGCAGCTTCAGGTCGGTCGAATACGTAAGATTCGTCGAGTTTATCTGGTCAGCCTGGTGGGTAACAGAGAACCCTACCGACTGATACATCAGCTTGCGATTCGTGAGTCTGACGGCGGTGTTGTTCTCATCTATTAGTCGCTGTCCGGCATGAATTGAAAAGACAATATCGGCTACATAAAACCGATCTGCTGTATGCATGGAGGTCAATGTTGGCTTCCATGCTGTAAAGGGTAATTCAGATTGTCTGAAATACTCATCCTGTCGTAGATCATCTGGGCATCAAGTCCAATTTATAGAACAGGACTTGCACCCAACCACGTGGGGTTTAATGATCACAAGCTGTTTTTTACATGACGAATTGTCATATTTTTTCACGGACTTGATAGTCGCCTCCAAGAGAGCATCTAACTCAATGAAAAATCAGAATAAAGTTCTGATAAGAAAAAACATTGAGTGATGGCTGAGTTTTAATTACCACCAAATAACGGTTTTTCTTCTGACAAATCGACAGGTTTTCCTTGCCCTGTTATACCGCAGAGCGTTTGCTTGTCAGACAAAAAAGCAAGCAAAAACAAGGGACAATCGTTGAATTTACCCTCCTGGCACAGCTGTTGCGTAGAGGCTGATGCCAACCGGCTAACAAACTAAGAGAAACCGAGGAGGGTAACGGTATGCGGACATATCTGCCTGCATATATTGGCGTTTTTCTGATGATGAGTACGCCACTGTCGGCTGATTATCCCATTGCCGGTGTCGAGCCCTCGATACGACCCGAAAATGCACCCGCAATTGAATGGGTAAATCATAACAAGGCTTGGTATGAATCCTCGTTGACAGGCATTCAGCAGCCTTACCCCAAGAGTCTCTACTTTCTCGATAACCAAGGGGATTGGTACACGCCCTTCAACCGGCCAGGCATGACGGGCAGATACGATCTTAGAAAATGGCATCAGTAGTGTTGGCACAGTGAATAGGGGACTAAAGCGCTCCTTCTGATGGCAGTGGGAGGCATGAAAGTGGTCTCGATTCGAGATGAATAAATCAACCACATTGTGAGGATTAAAACTATGAAAAAATTTCGAATGCCAAGCTTGAGGGGAGTGATTAAAGCCATGGGTCTGGCAGCTGCGCTTGCTGTTGCGCCTTTGGCGTCCGCCAGTATGTACGGTATGTCTGGTATGGATGGCATGTCCGGTATGGGTGGCATGAGCGGTATGTCCGGTATGGGCGGCATGAGCGGCATGTCCGGTATGGGTGGCATGAGCGGCATGTCCGGTATGGGTGGCATGAGCGGCATGTCCGGTATGGGTGGCATGAGCGGCATGTCCGGTATGGGTGGCATGAGCGGCATGTCTGGTTATTTCAAAATTACACCCCAGGGACAAATCTTCTTCTATCCGGCTAGTGGCATGTCCGGTATGAGCGGCATGGGTGGTATGTCCGGTATGGGTGGCATGAGCGGTATGTCAGGCATGGGCGGCATGTCCGGTATGGGTGGCATGTCCGGTATGGGTG
>JAHXIO010000027.1 GCA_025655595.1 Candidatus Thiodiazotropha sp. (ex Monitilora ramsayi) | reverse complement strand
TACGTGGTTGGCTGAATCGTCGGTATTGAATGATTCATTCAACGACGGTGAGATGTGAAGCGATCAAAAGTCTTGGATAGTGGGGAGAACCGGGATGTCTCAGGCTGGTATAGATTCTGCTTACCCTGATTGATCCACTCCATTTTAAGAGAGATTCCGTGAACACCAGCCTTGAGACCGAAACCGTTGAAGTTTTGTGTGAGTTGCTACAGACAGGCGATGAGGCCGATCGCTGTTATGCGGCAAGGACACTCGGTGTACTGCGCAGCCGAAGTGCCATGCCCTATCTGATAGAACGACTCCGCGATGAGGATGTGGATGTCTGCGTCGATGCGGCGGAAGCCCTCGGAAAGATCGCAGACGAATCCGCTGTTCCCGCACTGATCGACTCCCTACAGAATGAGACCAGCGGAGAGATCAGTTCCATGGTCACGGAAGCATTGGGAAGGATTGCCAATACGGATTGCGTGGATGTACTCCTCGAAGTGCTGACTGAACGTCCTGAGGGTTTGGAGTGGGACGGAGACTGGGATACCTGGTGGGATATCCAACTGGAAGCGGTGAAAGCGCTCGGCGCCGCCGGGGCTGAAGAGGCGGTGGAGAGTCTGGTGGCATTCATCGATGACGAGGCTTCGCAGGATATCGAAAATGAGGTGTTGACTGCACTGGTTGCGATATCCGGCCCCGGGCTTACCAAGGTCATCGAGCGTCAGCAGAATACTGCGAATAAAACACTGAGCCGTCGCCGTGCCACACGCGCCCTGGCGGGTGCCAAGACGCCTGAAGCGACCAAGGTGCTGGGGCGGGCGCTGCAGGATAAGGATCCTGAGGTTAGGGCTGAAGCCGTTCAGGCGTTGGCTGCGAAAAAGGAGGAACGCTATCTCAGTGCATTGTTGCTCCTATTGCGGGATCAAAGTCCGGAAGTCAGGGATGCTGCCATTAGGGCCGTGACCGAACTGGCAGGTCAGGCAAGTCTCCAAGGTGATCTACAGGAGACCCTGCTGATGATGCTGAATGATCCCAGCAGTCTGGTTAGAGCGACACTGTTTAATATCCTTGTGCCGGTTGTTGGTGAGAATCCGCTTTCCAATGAATATTTCAAAATCGTGGTTGCCAGTACTTTCGAGAACAGCGCGGAAACCGCAACTGCAGCCTGTCGACTGTTGGGTAAGAACGGTAACGCTGAAGCGATAACCACACTGCTTGAGCATATCCGAAACGAAGACGGACACCCCATGGTCCGTCGTGAGGCGATATTGGCGATGGGGGAGTTCGGCGAGATATCCGACGATATTATCGATGCGCTGATACATGCAGTTGGCGATGCCCAGCAACCGGTGAGACTGGCCGCACTCACCACATTGATGAGTCTGGATCCGCAGTACGGGAATGTAAACATTGATGACGATGAACAAACTTCCCTGCCGAGACCACTGTCCATTGTTATTGACGCTGTAAACGGTGCCATACGGGTACCGGGAGATACTCAATCCAGCGATAAGCCGGTGGAAGACGAAGAGATACAAATGGAGAGTGAAGCGCCACAAAGTGATGCTGTGCAAAATGGCGTTGTTGTCGACTTCGAGCCAAACATGGAGAGGCAGTTCTTTGAAACGACTTCTGGTAATGAAACCCTCACAAACCCGGTTCCTGAAGAGATCGCCGAGACGATAAAACTGCCCGAAACCCCGGCCAGAATCGTTGAGGAGGGTGAGGTGGCGCCGGCAATGTCGACCCTTGACGCTATCGCCATAGAAAATGTCGAGATGATGTTGGGAGAGGATAAAGCGGAGCAGGAGACACCCGAGACAGACGAAACGACCCAGGAATATCTCGATGTCGTCGAAGCCAACAAAGCGGAGATGAAGCGCATTCGTGCCAGCAAGCGCATTACACCTGATCAGGATGTCCGTTTACTGGGTGCCAGAGTGCTCGCTGCCGCGAATGATGACGAGGCGATTGATGCCCTGATCACGGCATTGAGTGATGAAGATGATCTGATTCGACGTGAAGCGGCGGAAGCCATCGGAGAGATCGCTCTGCGCAATCCGGGTAATCCCAAATTGATGGATTCGGTGGGCACCTTGATCACGCAGCTGGCAGTCGGCGATTTGGAACAGAAGATCACTTGTGCCCGCAGTCTGAGCTTTCTTGGCAATCGCTCGGCATTGGTGCCGCTCATCGATGCGCTGAACGACCCGCAACCCAATGTGCGCATCGCTGCCATTCAAAGTCTCGCCCGCCTGACCATCTTTGGGCTCGATCCGAAAGATTCGGGACACATGGTGGTAAGGGAGGTGCCCGCCATCAGTGTGGCGAGAAAACTTTTGAGATGCCTGAGCGACGACAATATTGGCGTGCGAGTTGCCGCAACCAACGCCCTCTCAAAGGTGCTGGCTGAGGTTCAGGATCAACAACTGACGGAGCAATCGATAGAAAAGATTATTGCCAGTGTCGTTGAATTCACCGGTGAAGAGGCAAGACAGATCGGTCAGGCGTTACGTGCCTTTGATTCAACGATCAGCAATCGCACGTTACTAACAAAGTTAAGAACGGCGGAAGACAGCATCAAAAGAAGTGTCTACATCGAAATGATCGAAGAGATACTCAACCCGGATCAGAGGCGGCCTGAAAGGGTCGTCTGAAATCAGGATCGAAATCAGGAGAAACAAGTATGAAAAGTTTTGTAGTTTATCTCAGCCTGGCAGGCCTTTGCGCCATGTCTTCGGCAGGATACGCGGCAGCCTATAAAGAAGGTGACGTCAGTAACGGGGGGACGATTACCGGCAGTGTTAAATTCGCCGGCAAGGATAAGGCGCCCAAGGTATACGGCATCACCAAAGACAACGATGTCTGCGGCACCGGTAAAAGGGAGATCGATTACGTGCGCGTCAATAACGGCCACTTGATGGATACGGTGGTCTATCTGGAGAAGGTGAAAGAGGGCAAGCCTTTTCCCGCCGACCTGGGAGATGCGACCATCGATCAGAAAGGTTGCGAGTTCAATCCTTTCCTGCAGGTGATGAAAAACAAAAACAAGCTTTCGGCCGTCAACTCCGATCCGGTGTTGCACAACATTCACACCTATGAGCTGATTCGCGGCGATGCCAAGGGACCGAAGAAGACCCTGACCAATGTGAGTCAGCCCGATCCCGGTACGGTCACCAATACCATCAAAATGAAAAGGGGACCTGCGATCAAGGTTGAGTGCGATGCCCACGATTTCATGCACGGATTCGTCTTCGTGGCGAAAAACCCCTACTACGCCAGAGTGGCGGATGACGGGACCTTCACCATTACCGATGTGCCGCCGGGTTCCTACACCATCAAGGCCTGGCACGGCATGTTGAAGAATAAAAAGGCAAAGGTGAAAGTCGATGCCGACGGCACCGCCACCGTCGACTTTACCTTCAAGTAAGCCATGGCACCGAGTCCTGCCGTGATGAACAGACGATGGCGGCGATTGAGCCTGATGGACTACATGGCCGTCGTCGGCGGCATCATCAATATGCTGGTGATCGGATTCATCCTCGGCTACTGGTTCATGCAGTAGTTCGACTCACGGGGGTGGATCGCGATTCACCCCCACACATCGAGAGAGGCATCCACCTTGAGCCTACAGCTTCGCACAGAGAAACCGGCCGCCGATTCACTGCCTGTCTATGAATCGATCCTATTGGCGGTGGACTCCTCGGATCACGCCAATCGCGGTGTCATCGAGGCCGTTGAACTGGCCGGCAGCTACGGGAGCCGGTTGACGGCAGCCCATGTCTATGCGGCCAAACTGCACGATCTGCGTTTTCGCCAAATGGAGGGGGGACTGCCGGAACAGTTTCGCGAAGAGCAGGAGCTGGAGCGGCAACGGGATGTCCACGACGATCTGATCACCCGTGGACTCTCCATCATCACAGACTCCTATCTCGATCAGGTGGACAATGCTGCCGAAACGGCCGCCATCCCGGTAGACAGGCGATCTCTGGAGGGGAAAAACTACCGCGAGCTGGTGAAGGAGGCCAACAGCGGTCAATACGATCTGCTGGTCATGGGCGCCCTGGGACTCGGTGCGGTCAAGGGTTCCCGCCTGGGCACAGTCTGTCAGCGGGTTTCACGCCGTTCGCAGATCGACACACTGATCGTTAAAAACCCGACACAGGCGCTGAAAGAGGGGCCGATTGTGGTGGGTATCGACGGTTCGGCGAAAGCCTACGGCGGGCTGCTGACCGCATTGTCTCTGGCCAAAGCCTGGGGCGTCGAGGTAAAGGTGGTTTCCGCTTTCGATCCCTACTACCACTATGTCGCCTTCAACCGGATTGCCGGTGTGCTCTCTGAGGAGGCGGGCAAGGTGTTCAAGTTCAAGGAGCAGGAGAAACTGCACGAGGAGATCATCGATTCCGGACTGGCGAAGATCTACCAGGGTCATCTGTCGGTGGCTCGTACGATTGCCGATGACTACGGTGTTGAGATCGAGACGGTACTGCTCGACGGCAAACCCCACGAAGTGATCAATCGCTACCTGCAAGGGGTGAAGCCCTCTCTATTGGTGCTCGGCACCACGGGTATCCATGCGGATGACGGGTTGGATATCGGCGGAAACAGCGAGTACCTGCTGAATGATGCCACTTGTGCCGTGCTGCTGAGTCAGCGCGAGCATAGTCCGCAGATCGACCGGCTCGCATCGGTCTCGACCTCATGGACCCATGAAGCCGAGGCGCGCATGGAACGCGTACCTTCATTCGTTCGCAGCATGGCGCGAATGGCGATTCTGCGATACGCCCAGGAGAGAGGACACACGGTGATCACCGGGAGCATCGTGGAGGAGGCCACAGCTCAGCTCATGCCGGGTCACGCCGAGCAGGCGATGAGCGAGATAGTCGAAGCCTACGACCGGGGCGAACTCAAACGCAAGCCAGATGCCGAGGCGGCGATGCGCTGGAGCGATGCGGCGACAAAACTGCTGCTCGGCATCGATGATCTTAGCCTGCGCGGCAATCTCAGCATGCGCGCCGAGAAGAAGGCCCGGGCCGCAGGCAGCCCTCTGGTCGAGGCGGCGCATCTGCAGTCATTTCTCGATGACAGACCGGTCAACGGGGAGACGTCTGTTGCAACGACCCAACCGTCCAGGACCCCCCCGGATGAAAAGGGCGTCTCCCCATCCAACTTCCAGTGGCATGCTGCCGCGCTTGCCCGCCTGATGCGGGTGCCGGAAGGCTTCATGCGTGACAGCTCCAAGCAGCGAATCGAGGCCTATGCGGCAAGAGAGGGTCTCGCTGAGATTGGCCTGGAGACCGTAGAGGCCGGATTGGCGGAAGCCAGGCAAGCGATGCAGAGCATGCAGGCGGGGTCATCCGAATCGACAGGTGAGAACAAGCGCAGTGCCTGTCCTTTCGCCAAACTGGGTAAGACCAAAACCGAGGACAAGGAGACAACGGCATCCGACCAGCCGACCTGGACCGATGCCGCCAGGCAGATGCTCGGCGGCGTACCGGTCGGTTTCTGCCGGGACATGACGGTCAACGCCGCTGAATCGATCGCCAGGCATAACGGCGTCGATCAGGTGGATGAGGCCTTTCTCGGGCAGGTACTCGATACCATCAAGAATGGCTCGGAAGCCGTCGAAACGAGCATGCCGTGGAGCCGGGCGGCGACCGAGCGTCTGCAAAAGGTGCCGGACTTCGTGCGCGGCATGCTGGTGCGGGAGATCGAAGGCTGGGCCGTCAGAGAGGGATGTGAATCGATCGAGCTGGAGGCGGTCGATGCGGTCAAGGCCCAGTGGCAGGCACGGGGAGTGTTTCACCTCGACCCGGCCGACCCCAGAAGCCGAATGGGTGGAAAAGAGGCGCCATCGACCGGTGAAGAACCTTCTGCCGGGCTCCATTCTGATCCGTCAATAACATGAGTGACGGCGATCTCTACCTGCTGGCCGTCAATCTCACTCGCCGATGCAATCTCGCCTGCGCCCACTGCTATATGGATGCGGAGACTCGCCACACCGGCGGCCGGGATGAATTGACCACCGATGAGGTGGCGGGTCTGCTGGATGAGGTGGCTTCCCGCAGTAACGAAACCATGGTGGTGCTCACCGGTGGCGAGCCGCTGCTACGTAAAGATCTCGAACATCTGGTCTCCCACGGGCGGGATCTGGGACTCTCCATGGTGGTCGGCACCAATGGGGTGCTGCTGGATGAAAACCGGGTCAAGCGATTGAAAGCGGCCGGTGTCATGGGTATGGGGATCAGCCTCGACTCTCTCGAACCCCAAAGCCACGATGCCTTTCGCGGCTGTCCGGGGAGTTGGGAGAAGACCCTCGCCGCCATGGATCACTGTCGAAAACAGGATCTTCCGTTTCAGGTCCACTTCTCGGTCACGGAACAGAACGCTCACGAAGTGCAGGGGATGATCGACTTCGCCAAGGCGGTGGGCGCCCATGTGCTCAACATCTTTTTCCTGATCTGTACCGGCAGAGGGGAGTCGATGTCTGACATCACCCCCGCCCGATACGAGCAGGTGCTCTCCCAACTGGTGGCGGCGCAGGCGGAGACCTCCGGTCTGATGATCCGTGCCCGTTGCGCACCCCATTTCAAGCGGGTGGCCTATCAGGTCGATCCCGAATCCAACCTGACACGAGCCCAGGGTTATGAAGGGGGCGGCTGCCTGGCCGGTATTCACTACTGCCGGATCACGCCCGAAGGGGGGGTGACGGCCTGTCCCTATATCCCGGACCAGGCAGGCAGCATTCGCGAGCAGCGCTTTTGGGAGATCTGGGACAACACCCCGGATTTCGAGTTGTTGCGCAATCCGACACTCGGGGGTAAATGCGGCAAGTGCGAGTTTCAAAAACTGTGCGGTGGGTGTCGTGCTCGACCGCTCGCCATGGGCGGAACGATCATGGACGCGGATCCCTGGTGTAGCCACTATCCTACCGGCAGACCGGTGATCGAGCCGCTGAAGGAGACAACCGATTCGCCGGTGAGCTGGAGCCCTGAGGCGGAACAACGTCTCTCCAGGGTGCCCGGATTTCTGCGCAAAATGGTGCGTAAGCGTGCCGAGTCATATGTCATTGAACTGGGTGAGCAACGGGTCACCCCGGAACATATGGCTGCCTTGGCGGCAAAGCGTTTCGGCGATCAGTTTCCCATGCAGCGGCCCAATGTGGCTGACGGCGCTCCATCCGACACGACGCCCAATCTCTCCAGCAGTGGGCTTGCCTGGACCCGCGAAGCTAAAGCTTACCTGGAGGCCATACCTGGATTTCTGCGGGAGGGTGTCTTCGCAGTGGCGGAAGATGTGGCACGCAACGAAGGCCGTCTGGAAGTGAATGTCAAATTGCTGCAACGCCTGGAGAGTGAGGATGCGCCTGGGCGAAAGCTCCCCTGGGAGTCCGAAGCAGAGGCTTTGCTAACGGCATCGCTGGTCGATCGCCCACCCCAGGTGCACCTCTTCGTCAAACCCACCATGGAGGCTGCGGCGGAGCGTGAGGCGAAACGCCGTCAAGCCATCGTGGTCTCCGTCGGCGACGTGGAAAAGGTGATCGCGACAGACCTGGCCGGTGTTGAATGGGACAAGGATGCGCTCAACCGAGTGGCGTCAGCACCGGACTTCGTCCGTGCAGGGATCAAGAAGGCGGCCGAATTCGGTGCGCGACGCGAGGGACTGGCGCGGATCACCTCGGCGGATCTGACCCGCTTTCGTAATCGGGCGATGATGAAAGCGGTGCGCCGGATGAAGGGCTTCGGCATGCAGGAACTCAATTTCGATGCCTTCGCCATTGCCAGAGAGCGCGTTCCCCGATTGAAGCAGAACCGGCAGGCGGAAAAACGTTTCGCGGAGATCAGGGAGTATGTGGAGTCGAAGCAGGATCCGAACGGTGGCGGGCTGGGGCTGCTAGACCGTGAGATGCTTGAGAAGATGAAAGCGGAGCTGAAACGGCAATGAGCGAAACCCAAGTTCTCATCGTCGGTGGCGGTATATCAGGTCTCTCCACCGCGTGGTGGTTGGCCCAACAGGGCGTGTCGGTGGAGATCTGGGAAGCGAACGAGCGGCCGGGTGGAAAGATCAAAACAACCACGGCATCGGGATATACCACTGAACAGGCGGCCGGCCTGCTGGTGAATTTCAGAAATGAGATCGACCGGATGATTCAACAGGCCGGTCTGGCAAAGCGTAAGCGGTTGCGCGACGAGACACTCAATCGCTATGTGGTCCACCAGGGGAGATTGACACAGGTCCCCATGCTGATGCCCGCACTGCTGGCGTCACCGCTCTGGAGTCTCTCCGCGAAGCTGCGGTTGATGACGGAGATCTTGATTCCGCGAAGCCAGCAGCAGGATGAAACCGTATCGGCCTTCATCGAACGCCGCCTGGGCAGGGAGATTCTCGACACCGCGATGGACCCCTTTGTGGCGGGTACGCTTGCCTCCGATCCTGACCTGGCCGAGGCGCGCGCCGTGCTGCCGAGGCTAAAGGCACTGGAACAGCGTTACGGCAGTCTCACCATGGGCATGCTGGTCAATCGTATTCTCAAACGCCGTCGCGCCAACAAGGCGGATACCTTTTCTTTCACCGGCGGCATGTCGGACCTGATCGATGCACTGGCTGACACACCGGGGGTGACCCTGCGCTGCGGCATGCGTGTTGAATCGGTCAGCCGGGTGGGAGACGCATGGCGTATAGAAGCCGACAGGGCGGGAGTGAGAGTTCGGATCTCCACGCCTCACCTGGTGATGAGCGCACCGGCGGATGCTGCAGCCGAACTGTTGGGACCGGTTGATAAATCCCTGGGACAACTGCTGTCGGAGATTGAGTATGCGCCGATTGCCGTACTGCATCTCGGGTTTAAAAACAGTGCCATCAAGCATCCGTTGGATGGGACAGGATTTTTGGTCTCCCGGCAAAACAACCTCGCTTTTAATGGGAACCTATGGATGAGCCGGCTTTTTCCCGAGAGGGCGCCAAGCGGGAACACCCTGTTGACCACCTACCTCGGTGGGGCGCGGCATCCGCATCAGGTCGACCTGGATGACGGACAACTGGCGGATATCGCGTTGTCGGGCCTGAAACCGTTGCTCGGTATTGGAGACACCGAAGAGTATCTGAGGGTTGATCGTCACCACCGTGGACTCCCGCTCTATCACGGTCGCTATCAGGCGCGCATGGAACAGATTGAAAGCCGGGTGAAAATCCTCTCGGGACTCCATTTGAGCGCCAATTACAAAGATGGTGTTTCGATAAGGGAACGGATTTTTCAGGGGCGGCAACTGGCCAACAGGATAGCTGGTACACTGAAATCAGGAGAGCGATACTCATATGGGATGCCTCCGCCCGTATTGGTGAGATGACGGGCGGTCGAGGATGGCAGACAGTGACGGTCTACACGAAGACGGGAGAACGCAGTTTCGTCCAATCAGGCTGGTGCTGGCGATTCTGTCCATACTGATATTGATCTCCCTGGCGGCCCAATGGTACGGCGAGCAGGTCACCATGCCCCGATACTGTCAGTATCCGGACGGTGTGATTGACCGGGTTGAGCTGGTGTTGAATGAGCAGACGCCTGCCGGTGATGGCGATCGCAAGCCATACATCATTGCCGCCAGATTGATGTTCCTGGTACCGCGTCAGAGCGAGGAGAGCCAGAAAAATTACATCGAAAGATTAGAGCGTCATATCGAAAGACAATGCCGATAGTCCATCCACCACCGCCTGTCACCCGTCTGGGACTGCTCAAGAGTTTCATGGCGATTTTTGTCGTCATGTGCCTGGTGTTGATGATTATCGGTGCCATGCACTACTACACCTTCTACACCACAGAGCGTTCATCGATCGAGTCGAGCGAGTTACTCAATGTGGATCTGGCCAAACGGATGATCGAGAGCGATATCGCCGATGTGGTCAGCGACCTGCTGTTTCTTGCTGAGCACATCGAGCGTCGTGGCCTGCCGGAAGCGCTGCCCTGGGCCAGAGAGCAGAGAATCTCAGAAGAGTTCAAGGTCTTCGCGAAAAACAAAAGATTCTACGATCAGATTCGTTATATCGACAACGCAGGTATGGAGGTCGTCAGGATCAACTACTCTCATGGCGAGAGTCGGGTCGTTCCCGAATCGAAGCTGCAGGACAAAGGGAACCGCTACTATTTTCGAGAAGCGCTGGCAATGGAAAGAGGGCAGATTTATCTCTCCCCATTTGATCTGAATATGGAAGAGGGCAAGATCGAATACCCGCTTAAGCCGGTAATCAGATTCGGCACGCCGGTGTTCGACAGCCAGGGTGAGAAGCGCGGCATCGTTCTGCTGAATTATCTGGGTGATCGCCTGATTCAGAACTTCACTCGTGCGGCAGCCAATATTGCGGACCATATCGAGTTGGTCAACCAGAACGGTTATTGGCTCAGCAGCCCAAGAAACGAAGAAGAGTGGGGTTTCATGTTGGGTCATGAGGCTCGTTTTCAAACCGAAAATGCCTATGAGTGGATGAGGATCATTGAAAAAGACAGGGGACAGATTCAGACGGAAAACGGCCTTTTTACCTATGCGACTATTCGGCCGCGTATAGCGACTCAGCCTGTCAGGTCATTGAACCTGCTGGACGCTGTTACTGAGAACACGGGCGGCATCTACTGGAAAATCGTATCCCGTATCTCATCGAGAGAACTCTCGGCTACGCTGCCTTTCTTTATTCAGAACCACTATGCACTCTACTTCTCCATGCTGATCCTGATTGCAGGAGTGGCGTGGTTGCTGGCCTATTCGCAGCAGCACCATCGTGCGGCGATGGCGCAGCGGGACTATGAACAACGATTTCGATATACCCTGGAAAATATAGAGCTGGCGGCGGTGACACTCAATCTCAAGGGAGAGGTGACTTTCTGTAACGACTATTTCCTGAGAATTACAGGTTGGAAAAAAAGTGAGGTTATCGGTCGTAATTGGTTGCATCAATTCGTTCCCGATGAACTGAAAGATGAAATCGTTCAGATTATTCAGTGTATGAATGATCCCGATAAGTTTCCGTTGAGATATGAAAACCATGTCAAGGCAAAGCATGGTGGGCTGCTTCTCATTGCATGGAATAACACCCTCTCCTACGATGCCGACAACCATGTGGTCGGGGTTACCGGGATCGGTGAGGACATAACGGATAAGCGCAAGACGGAAACAGATCTGCTGAAACTCTATCAGGCGGTGGAGCAGAGCCCGAGTGCAGTGGTTGTCACCAACGATCAGGGGCTGATCGAGTATGTTAACCCGAAGTTTACCGAAGTGTCCGGCTATCAACCCGAGGAAGCCTTGGGAAGAAACCCGCGTTTTCTCAAATCCGGCGAAACCAGCCAGGAAGAGTACAAGGAACTCTGGACAACGGTCTTGAATGGCGGTGAGTGGCGCGGTGAATTCCATAATCGCAGAAAGAACGGAGAGCTCTATTGGGAGAGCGCGATCATCTCGGCTATCAGAGACAGCGAGGGTCATGTCACCCACTTTCTGGCGGTGAAAGAGGACATCACCGAACGTAAGCGGCTCGAGGCCGAAGTGGAACAGCAACACAGAGAGCTGGCTCGTGCGGAAACGCTGGCAGCTCTGGGTCGTATGGCGAGCATGATTGCCCATGATCTGCGCAATCCGCTGTCATCGGTCAAGATGACGCTGCAGATACTGGACAAGCGTTTGGACATTGATGCGGACAATGAAGTCAAAGGGCTTTGCAATACTTCGCTGGAGCAGATTCGTTACATGGAAGAGATCATGTCGGATATGCTCACATTCTCACGCCCCGATGCCTTGAAGCCGGAGTGGCTGACGATCGACAAAGTTATCGATCTGGCCGTCACGCTCACCCAACGGCGCCTGGATGAGTTCCAGGTTGATCTCACCACCCACTATCAAACTGGTTTGCCGACCTTTCACGGAGATGCCACAAAGCTGCGTCAGGTATTCTCCAATCTCATCGCCAATGCCGCCCAGTCCACGGAAGAGACCCACAGGCCCAGGGTCGATATCAATGTCATGATCGAGCTGGGAAGTACCGGCACCGGTCTTCGGGTGGAGATCTGCGATAACGGTTGCGGTCTGGATGCGGAGGAGGCCAACAAGGTTTTCGAACCCTTCTACACAACACGGGCCAAAGGTACAGGTCTGGGCTTGGCCATCGTCAAACGCATCCTCGATCAACACCAGGCCAGTATCAGGATAGAACCCAACAGTCCGCAGGGCAGCTGTGTCATCGTTGTCCTGCCAGTCACCCCAATGCAAACGGTGGAGTTACCCGACGCCGAGCAGAAAGTCGCCGAATATGAGCAGAATACTAATAGTTGATGACGATGTGGCCAGCTGCCGCACACTCCAATTCCATCTCACAGACCAGGGGCATGAGGTGGCGAGCGCTCATAGTGTGGATGATGGTTTGGAGATGGCTTCGAGTGAGAATCCTTCACTGATTATCCTTGATATCCGTATGCCCGGCCGCTCCGGCCTCGAAGGTCTGCCTGAGTTCAAGCAATCGGTTAAAGGTGTGCGCATTATCATGATCACTGCCTTTCACGATATGGAAAGTACCATCGAAGCGATGCAGAAGGGTGCGGATGATTATATCCACAAACCGATCGATATCGATGAGCTGGACACGGCTATCGAGAAACTTCTGACCCGCCCGCAAACCGACGATGAGTTGCTGATCACAACAAGTGCCGGCGATCCCAGCGATACCCTCACGATGGTCGGTCGTTCACGCGCCATGAAAGAGGTTTTCAAAACGATTGGATTGGTGGCTAAAAGCCCCGCAACCGTACTGATTACCGGAGAGTCGGGTACCGGTAAAGAGCTCGTAGCCCGTGCCATACAGCACTCCGGTGATAAACCGGATGGACCATTTGTCGCCGTCAACTGTGCCGCCTTGGTGGAGACGTTACTCGAATCCGATATGTTCGGTCATGAAAAAGGCGCCTTTACCGGTGCTGTCAGCCGGCAGGAGGGTAAATTCAGTCTGGCGCGTGGAGGGACGATCTTTCTCGATGAAGTGGGTGAACTCTCCCCGGCCATGCAGGCAAAGCTTCTCAGAGTGCTTCAATACAAAGAGTTCACGCCGCTGGGCGCCAAGCAGGTTCAGCATACAGATGCACGCGTCATCACTGCGACAAACGTGGACCTGGAACAGAAGGTGAATGAAGGAAAATTCAGAAAGGATCTCTACTATCGATTACAGGTAGTCAACATTCATTTGCCGCCTTTGCGTGAACGTCGGGAAGACCTGGTCGATCTGATACAGACATTGCTCGGACGCATCAATCGCGAGCTTCATCGCAATGTCACTCATTTGTCGAAGGATGCCCTTGATTGTATGGAAGCTTACGATTGGCCGGGGAATGTTCGCGAATTGGAGAATGTACTGATGAAAGGTGTGGCGCTCTCCAGAGATGACACATTTACCAGTGCATTATTGCCAAAGATGATCTCAACCCGAAACAAAACCGGTCAACAAAGTGCCAATCACACGCTACTGACCGAGCTGAGCCTGGAAGATATCGAAAAGACCCATGTAATGAGGGTGCTCGAAGCGACAGGCTGGCACAAGGGCCAGGCATGTGAAATTCTGGGCGTATCCCGTCCCAGACTTCGCCGCATGATCAATCAGTACGAACTGATACCGCCGGATGGGAGCCATGAAGATGACATCGACTGACTTGCAGTCCCCCATGAACAATAAATGCAGCGGATTGATAGATTCGTTCGGGCGCAGTATCGACTATCTGCGTGTCTCTGTGACCGATCGCTGTGACCTGCGATGTCGATATTGCTTGCCGGAGAAATTTAAGGATTTCACCACGCCCGATCACTGGCTTACGATTGATGAGGTTACGCGGGTTGTTGATGCCTTCGCAGTACTGGGCGTGAAGCGTGTCAGGCTCACGGGTGGAGAGCCGCTGCTCAGACATGATCTGCCCCAACTTGCCAATCAGTTGAAGCATATCCAAGGTATCGATGATCTGTCTCTATCGAGTAACTGCACACGAATGAGTCAGCTTGCCGATCACCTTTATAGTGCGGGGATACGTAGGCTGAATGTCAGTTTGGACACACTGCGTGCTGAACGCTATCGGGAAATCACCGGCGGCGGTAAATTGGACAAAGCACTTTCAGGTATCGAAGCTGCCCGTACATGCGGATTCGACCCTATCAAGATCAACACGGTTCTGATGCGTGGTGTAAACGACGATGAGGTGGACGATCTTCTTAACTATTGCGCTGAAAATGGTTTCATTCTCAGGCTGATAGAATCCATGCCGGTAGGAAGGCCGGGACAGCGTGCGCATAAAAGTTATATTGATCTGCAGGAAGTCAGGCATAGTCTCGAGCAGCGATACGAGCTGATACGCGAATTGTTGCCGGGCGGCGGGCCTGCCAGCTACTTTAAAGTGGCCGACCTGAATGTCCATTTTGGACTCATCACGCCGATATCCCAGCATTTTTGTGAAAGCTGCAACCGATTGCGCTTGACGGTTGACGGTACGCTTCACCTCTGTCTGGGGCAAAACCATCAATATCCATTACGCGATATCCTTCGATCAGGTGTTACAGATGGAGAATTGGGGGATCATATTCGTGCCGCGGTAGCGCTCAAGCCTGAACGGCATGAGTTCAAGGAGCGTCCTGAGCAGGTCGTGCACTTTATGTCATCAACAGGTGGCTGATGTGGGTTTGTGAGATGCCCGTTCATCAAGTGATAAATCGTAGCTGTCTTTATCGATTTGAAAACGTACTGGGATTAATTGCCCGGTAATAAAAAAGGGTTAGCAATTAATTGCTAACCCTTTGTTTTTGCATGGCTCCCCGGGACAGGCTCGAACTGCCGACCTAGTGATTAACAGTCACCCGCTCTACCGACTGAGCTACCGGGGAATTGTGCGAGAGGGCGCATATTAATGAGACTGGCACCGTGCGTCAATAGTTTCTCATCCTGTGTCAGCTCCCACATGTGAGTGGAGTGCCGTCCCATCGGGTCCTGGATATTCTCGCCCGGCCGGTGTTGGAGAGGATAACGGCTTTGGGTTCAACATCACTCTCAGGATCACAGAATGTGAGGGTAAGATTACTGCCGGCCGATCGTCCGTCGGCCCGATAAGTGATTTTTTTTCTTCCCTGGGTCGATTGCATATCGATGCCGAATTTGCCGGAGGGTTGGCTGACACGAAGTAGCGTCTCGTCCATGTCCCTGGCCCCGTCCTCGTTGCTGTCCTGGAACAGGATAAAGCCCTCATCCCAGTGCGTTGCATCCAGGCAGCTGCTGTCGTCGTTACTGGGACAGAGGACGTGGTCATATCCCGTTTTTACGGCATAGCTGCGGGCCAGGCTGAGGTGACGGACAAAATTGTTGATTTCACTGCTCTGGTGGTTGCTGGCGAGCAGTGTTTGAAGCGAAGGGATACCGATGCCCAGCACGATGACACCTACGGCAAGGGTAATCAGGAGTTCAATAAGCGTGAAGCCGTTTTTTGATACGGCACGAGTGAGATCTGCAATCCTTTGCATAAATGGTCCCTCCCTGGAACACCAAATGTAATAGGGCGCATCCTGCGCCCGCTGGTTAAGTTCTACTGTCTATCAGGCCTTGAGAACCCGTTCAATGCGGTCCAGCGCCTTCTGCAGGTTCTCCATGCTGGTGGCGATGGAGATGCGCACATGACCGGAGAGCCCGAAAGCGGTTCCCGGCACCAATGCCACGCCGGCCTCTGTGATCAGGTATTCGGAAAACTCCAGATCGTTCTTGACACTGGAGAGTTTGGCCAGTGCACCTTCCACATTGGGAAAGCAGTAGAAGGTGCCATCGCTGGGCAGGCAGTCGATACCGTCCATGCCGTTGAGGCGGTCTACGACATAGTCGTGACGCTCCTTGAAAGCGCCCAGCATTTCGCCAATGCAGTCCTGGGAGCCTTCGAGGGCCGCCTGAGCTGCCACCTGAGAGATAGAGGTGGGATTGGATGTGCTCTGTGACTGGATCTTTTTCATCGCCTTGATGATGTCGGCCGGACCGCCCGCGTAACCGATACGCCAGCCGGTCATGGAGTAGGCCTTGGAGACACCGTTGAGAACCAGGGTACGGTCCTTCAGCTCGGGACAAGCATTGAGTATGTTGACGAAACTGTTGCCCGGCCAGAGGATGTGTTCGTACATGTCGTCGGTGGCAATCAAGACCCGTGGGTGCTCCTTCAGCACCTCGCCCAGGGCCGCCAGCTCTTCACGGGTATAGGCCATACCGGTGGGGTTCGACGGGCTGTTGATGACAAACAGCTTGGTCTTCTCGGTGATGGCCGCCGCCAGTTGCTGGGCGGTGATCTTGAACTTCTGTGAGGCACCGGCGGAGACCAGGACCGGCACGCCGCCTGCCAGGATCGACATATCGGGGTAGGAGACCCAGTAGGGCGCCGGAATGATCACCTCGTCGCCCGGGTCCAGTACCGCCTGGGCCAGGTTGTAGAAGCTCTGCTTACCGCCACATGAGACAAGAATCTGATCCATCGCGTAGTCAAATCCGTTGTCCCGCTGGAACTTGTCGATAATGGCCTGTTTCAGGCTCGGCATGCCATCGACGGCGGTATATTTGGTGAAACCGTCATTGATGGCTTTGATCGCAGCGTTCTTGATGTGGTCCGGGGTATCGAAATCGGGTTCGCCGGCGCCCAGACCGATAACGTCTTTTCCCGCAGCGCGCATTTCGGCGGCTCGTGCGGTGATGGCCAGGGTCGGGGAGGGTTTGACGGCTTGTACGCGACTGGAGAGTAGTGAATTCATTGTTCTATGGTCCGTGGTGCTCAGGCTGATCGACTTTAACTGATTGCCATTCGGTGATGGCCTGGTCGGGATGTCATAATAGCCAAATTACGCACGCGACAGAATCCCCAAATGAGTAAAACCTTTCAATTAAATGCCAAATTCGAGCCAGCAGGCGATCAGCCGTTGGCCATCGAGGGTCTGGTGGAGGGGCTGAGGGACGGTGAGGCCGGCATGACCCTGCTCGGCGTCACCGGGTCCGGCAAAACCTTCAGCATCGCGAATGTCATTCAGGAGATACAACGACCGACCCTGATCCTGGCGCCGAACAAAACACTTGCCGCCCAACTCTATGGGGAGTTCAAGGAGTTCTTTCCGGATAATGCGGTGGAGTATTTCGTCTCCTACTACGATTACTACCAGCCAGAGGCCTATGTGCCGGCCTCCGATACCTTCATCGAGAAGGATGCTTCGATCAACGACCATATCGAGCAGATGCGGCTCTCCGCGACCAAGGCTTTGTTGGAGCGCAAGGACACTATCATCGTCGCCACCGTCTCCTCCATCTACGGCCTGGGCGATCCGCGCTCCTATCTGGGGATGATGCTGCATATCACCCGGGGGGATATCATCGACCAGCGGGCGATCCTGCGCCGCCTGGCCGAGCTGCAGTACAAACGCAATGACGTGGAGCTGCACAGAGCGACCTTTCGCGTACGCGGCGAGGTAATCGATATTTATCCTGCGGAATCCGACGCGGAAGCCCTGCGGGTCGAGCTGTTCGATGACGAGGTGGAGCAGTTGTCGGTCTTCGATCCCCTGACCGGGGAGATACTGCGCAAGGTTCCACGCTACTCGATCTATCCCAAAAGCCACTATGTCACCCCTCGTGAGACCCTGCTCAATGCCGTGGACCAGATCAAGGAGGAGCTGCGGGCGCGACTGACCCAGCTCGAATCGGCACACAAGCTGGTGGAGGCACAGCGGCTCGCCCAGAGAACGCGCTTCGATATCGAGATGATCATGGAATTGGGTTATTGCTCGGGAATCGAGAACTACTCCCGCTATCTTTCCGGTCGTGCCGCTGGAGAACCCCCTCCGACCCTGTTCGACTATCTACCGGATGAAGCACTGCTGGTGGTCGATGAGAGTCACGTCACCATTCCCCAGTTGGGGGGAATGTATCGGGGTGATCGCTCCCGGAAGGAGACATTGGTGGAGTATGGGTTTCGTCTTCCTTCCGCGCTCGATAACCGTCCGCTCAGATTCGAAGAGTTCGAGCACCGTTCGCCGCAAACAATCTATGTCAGCGCCACGCCGAGAGATTATGAGATCGAACACTCCGGGGCCATCGTCGAGCAGGTGGTGCGTCCCACCGGTCTGGTCGATCCCGAGGTCGAGGTGCGCCCGGCCTCCAGCCAGGTGGATGATCTGTTGTCGGAGATCCATCTGCGTGTGGCAGAGCAAGAGCGGGTCCTGGTCACCACCTTGACCAAACGCATGGCGGAGGACCTGACCGACTATCTCAACGATCACAATGTCCGTGTCCGCTATCTCCATTCGGATATCGACACGGTGGAGCGGGTAGAGATCATCCGTGACCTGCGTCTTGGCGAGTTCGATGTGCTGGTGGGCATCAACCTGCTGAGAGAGGGGCTGGATATGCCAGAGGTTTCGCTGGTAGCGATTCTGGATGCGGATAAGGAGGGTTTTCTCCGCTCGGAAGGGTCGCTGATCCAGACCATTGGCCGTGCCGCGCGAAACGTCAATGGTAAGGCGATTCTCTATGCCGATCAGATGACCGGCTCAATGACCCGGGCGCTCGATGAGACTGACCGGCGACGCGAAAAACAGTTAGACCACAACCAACGGCACGGCATTACGCCCCAGACCGTCCTTAAGTCCATCGCGGATATCATGGAAGGCGCCTACCCAGGGGCGCAGGTCAATGCCAAACGTTTTGCAAAAGTGGCTGAAGAGGAGGCGGAATACGCCGAAATGACGCCCAAACAGATGGCAAAACGTATCAGGCAGTTGGAGGATGAGATGTACCGCCATGCGCAGGATTTGGAGTTTGAGGAGGCGGCCCGCATCAGGGATCTCATCAAATCCCTCCAGGAAAGGGGGCTCGTTGCCTGATAGATTACCTTGGTAAAGATGTTGTTTTTTTATAAAAAATCAATATAAACCATTTAAATTTATGGTGTTTATACTAGATTTAAAGTAGTTTATTTTTTTGCTCAGGTTTTCCAGAAAGGCGACTTGCCACCATGGTTGATATCGACAGCATGTTGCAGGACATTCGTGCCGAGGCGAACTATGTCTGTCGTATGACTGGCAGAGAGAAGCTCAATGACTATGTACTGGAGGCTATGAGCCGAGTTCCCAGGCAGCATTTCGTGGGTAAACGCTTTCGCCGCCATGCCTACGAGAACAGTCCACTGCCGATCGGCAGCGGGCAGACCATCTCCCAACCTTTCATTGTTGCGCTGATGACCGATCTGGTGGCGACAAAGCGTACCGACAAGGTATTGGAAGTGGGTACGGGTTCCGGCTACCAGACAGCCATTCTGGCCCAATTGGTGGAACAGCTCTACACGATTGAAATCATCCCGGAACTTGCGGCGTCATCCAGGCAGCGGCTCGAGGAAGAGGGTTATGACAACATCAGCTACCGCATCGGAGACGGCTACTACGGCTGGGAAGCAGAAGCGCCCTTCGATGTGATCATGGTGACAGCAGCGGTGGAGGAGATTCCTCTGGAGTTGCTGGATCAGCTTTCACCCGACGGCCGCATGATCGTACCTGTGGGCAAACACTCTTTTTCACAGGACCTGATGCTGCTGCAGAAGGACGGCTCAGGAGATGTCCGCTCAACTCGCCTCCTACCCGTGGCCTTTATGCCACTGGCAGGGGAACACTAACCTCTCCCTCAATCCTTCATACCCGGCAATTATCCACCCATTTTTCTTACTCCCACACTGGATCTGTGCTGTCAGTCGAGGTGAGGTTCCAGGTATTTAATGACTCAAATGATCAAGTGATTTCCGGCGCAGCCGATATATCCCGTACCAGGATCATCTCATGAGTCCAGCCATGAAGATCACAGACACCGGATTGACGCTAGCGTCCAGCCGCCAGGCCGAGGTAAAGCAGGTGGACAAGGAGTCTCTGCGTGTCTGGCAGGATGGCGCAGAGACAACAGAAAGTGAAACGCAGGGAGCGGCCGTGGGGCTTTTGCGTCAACGAGCCGGCAGTCTGCTGTTGAACCCGCCTGCGCCTCCCGTTGAGACCAGAGTGCTCTCCAGTGAGGTAACACTCAGCCGGGCTGTTGAAGTTGGTGAGGAATCACTGGACAAAATGCACTCCCTGGAGATTTCTCTACTGAAGCTTTTGGTTGAGCGATTCACCGGAAGAGAAATTCAGGTCACGATACCTGAGGATTTAACCCCAACCCGTAGCGATTCCGCTGCCTTGGAGTCGCCCGCAGTAACTCAAACGGAAACGACCAGGGCGGGGTGGGGCTTGGTCTATACACGCTACCAATCCCATTTTGAGTCGGAACAGACCCGGTTCCAGGCCCAGGGCGTGGTAAAAACAGCGGATGGTCATGAAATCGCTGTCGATATCCAGTTGAATATGAGTCGTGAGTTCTTTGCAGAGACATCCACAACCCTGCGTGCCGGTGATGCTCTGAAGGATCCCCTGGTGATCAACTTCTCAGGCAAGGCGGCCGAGCTGACCCGTGAGCGGTTTGAGTTCGATATCGATGCCGATGGCAGCGCCGACCAGGTCCGCTTCCTCTCAAGTGACAGCGGCTTTCTCGCGCTGGACAGGAATGGGGATGGCGCGATCAATGACGGTTCGGAACTTTTCGGCGCCTTGAGCGGCAATGGGTTTGCCGATCTGGCCCGGTTTGACGACGATGGGAACGGCTGGATCGATGAGGGTGACGCCATTTTTGATAGTCTGAGGGTCTGGTCCAGGGATGCGCAGGGTGGGGATCAGCTGGTCGCGCTGGGCGTGAGGGGGGTGGGCGCGCTCTACCTCGGCCATATCGCGACGCCGTTCGAAATGAAAAGCGGTGACAACCAGCTTGAGGGTGTCGTGAGGCAGACCGGGCTCTATCTGCAGGAAGATGGCGGTTCCGGAACCCTTCAGCAGATCGACTTGGTGGTCTAGTGTAGGTGATTCCCGTCTGTAAGCGGATGCCACTCGTTCCAATGAGTCTGTAAAATGATTCGCTCGACCCATCTACTGATCTATCCGCATCACACCCCATCAAAGGGGCCAAATAATAGGACCCAAGAAGGGTTGCAATCGGCAGGCGGCAGCCTGTATGATTCGCCGTCTCACAGGCGCGTAGCTCAGTTGGTTAGAGCGCTACCTTGACATGGTAGAGGTCGTTGGTTCGACTCCAATCGCGCCTACCAATAAAAACAAGGGGTTAGTAATGCTAACTCCTTCTTCCGAAAGCCTCACAGACGGAATTCCGTCTCAGTGGGGTTTTTTTTTGGGCGATAGATCAAGTCTGAATCAAGCGCCAATTTCAAGTCATAAGACCGGCCTTCAAGTGAGACCTGAATCTGGTCGATAGCTCAGTTCATCAAATTAAGCTTGCATAGCGGATCCCGGTTTACCATAGGACTTGAAGAGCGTATTGATCCCATATGCACCCGGCGTGGTTTCTATTCCTGAGCAGGATGCAGGGTAATGCGTTTAGTTTCCAGGGATATCCTGTTTGTTGAAGAATGGTGTTCACCGCATTCCGATCATGAATTCTTTTTGTTTCTGAGTAATTCAAAAATGAATTGTTAACTCTTGTTACGTGTTGTTTATTTCTGATCGGTCTGGCCGATGTCTGATTGGAGTAATGTGATAACTCCAATAAAGAGCAGACTAAAAATGACCAACGACCGAGACGACCTAATGAAGGCAATGCAGTCATACTTGTCAGTTATGGTGAAGAATCAAGCCGCTGATCTGTTTCTCCATACGCGCGCGAAACCGACGATAAAAGGCAATTTTGGATACAAGAGGATGGGGTCGGTTATTGAGCCTGGAGCCACCGAAAAAATTCTTTTAGGTATGTTGAGTGAGAAGAAAGCAGAGGAGTTTGTTGACAATGGAGAAGTGGACTTCTCCTACTCCATAGGAAAAGTAGGTAGATTTCGTGGAAATGCTTTTCGGCAACGAGGTGATGTCTCTATAGTGATGAGGCATGTAAAGGCAGACATTCCATCGATTGAGTTTCTGGGGCTTCCGGATGTTCTCAAGGAATTGATTGCGACAAAACATGGACTCATTGTAGTAGCAGGAGCAACAGGCTCTGGCAAGTCAACGACTTTAGCCTCAATGATTGACTATAGAAATCAGAATATACGAGGCCACATAATCACATTAGAAGATCCGATTGAATACATTCATGACCACAAGCAATCCCTGGTTGCACAACGTGAGATAGGAGCTGATACACAGAGTTTTGAAACTGGTATGCGTTCAGCAATGCGAGAATCACCCGATGTGATTCTAATGGGTGAAATACGTGATCTGAATTCGATGGAATATGCTGTCAGATTTGCCAATACCGGGCATTTGTGTCTTTCAACCATTCACTCGAATAATTCGGTATCCACGATTGAACGGCTGCTGAGTTTTTATGACAGGGAAATAGTTGAGCAGGAAGCCAAACGACTATCGCAAAACCTTCGAGCGATCATTTGCCAGAGATTAGTGCCATCGAAGGATGGTGGAAAGGTGGCTGCAATAGAAATATTGGTGAATACACCAAGAATGATCGATCTAATATCCAAACTGGACTACGAAAGCATGAATGCTGCAATGCAGCAGGGCGATAATTATGGCATGAGAACCTTTGATCAATCACTGTGCGGTCTTTATGACTCAAACGCAATCGATGAAAAAACGGCAACTGAATACGCTGATTCAAAAACATTTGTGCAACAGCACATCAGGTATAAATCTCAAAATAAACCCGGTCATTCAAAAAATACGAAACTCGTACTCGAAGAGAAAGTGATTGATGATAGCTCAACCTTAGTATCGGATTGATTGCTGAGTAGTTGTATTTCGGTATTTTAAGGATCGTCGGTTCGACTTCAATCACGCATACTCAATAAATCAATCACTTATGGTGGGCCAGAGTACTTTCATGCCGTCAGGCAGAATTGATAGAGATGTCCGCTTACTGTGATTTGCCGCCTTCAAGCAGTCGGCTGCGTTCTATCCCAACACGGTATCTCTGGCGATGAATGAATGCATCCCACAAGATAATCAGTGACGGACTTGAACCGTTCAAGTTCGATCAGTTGCCCTCATTAAGTCCTTTTTCTGGAGATGCAGAAGTTTTTTATAATTGAGATTTTTTAATGCGTTTTCGTAAGAAAACTCACACAATTTACTGAATGAAAACTCTCTCATCACCTTTACACAGGACATCAAAGATGGATCGATCCAACAGTAGGTTCGAAATCGATGTTGAGATCGTTGAGGCGGCGCAAAAATGCCTGGATTGTCATGTCTGCCTCGAAGACCCGGCATTCGAATTGTGCAGAATCGATTTTGTCGATGATGAGAGCGGTGTAATGGTGATCTTCGGTGACCAGTGCAGGGATTGCGGCTATGGGCAGAGTTTCGGCAATGGCGCTCTCTGCCTCTGCCCGATACGAAAGGAGATACACCGGAAATATGGGTTGATGAACTGATCATAATCGCAAGGATATCAGTATTGAAAGTTGAATTATCAAGCACTGAACTGTGTCATTTAACCCAGTGAATCGCTGAGTTTGTGTGATATGACCTAGAAATTGAATGAGTCTTAACATTGCTTGATTTAGATCATTTTTTACTTCGCTACGAAGAATATTTTCGGTAATTGCGTGTATGATTAAATTGGGTAACAAGAGTACCTATTATGTATTACAAGCCTTGGAAAAAGCTCTATCTTTCCCCAGGCAATACCTCAAATATCCTGGGTGTGACGCCCGCGACACTCAGGGGCTGGACGAACCGGGGTTTGTTACGCGCGGAAACCACTGATGGCGGTCACAGACGCTACCCGGTGAGTGAGGTTTTGCGCCTGGCAAAAAAGAAGGGTATCGAACTCGAACTACCGGATGACCTTTCGCTTCGTGTACTGATTGTCGATGACGACGAGCAGTTCTCGCAGTTCATCAAAGAATATCTTCAAGAGATCCCTGAGGTTTCAGCCATAGCCATGGCAAACTCAGGCTATCTGGCAGGGAGCCTCATACCCCGTTTTAAACCTGACGTGGTTCTGTTGGACTTGAAGATGTCTGGCCTGGACGGTTTCGAAGTGTGCAGATTGATCAAAGCTGATGTGCAGACTCGTTTTATCAGGGTCATTGCCATGAGCGGATACTGCACAAACGAAAGCAGACGCGAAATCATCGAGGCTGGTGCTGAGGATTGTCTATCGAAACCATTTCCTGCTGTCATGCTCAAGCAGGTTTTGGGATTGTCGACGCCTGTCCCGGCAGTGGAAGAACTTGCTGTATAGATAGGCATTGAGGTAACTGCGGCGGTTGTGCTTGCCTCATCACGCGCGAATCATTGATCCGTGAGAAGGTGCCGTTCGGCTGGCGTTTCACTCTTGCGGGGTAACAGCCAGCTTGTGGCCATCCCTCTGTATCTGCGCTTCCTGAAACGTCTCCGTGAGGTAGTCCAGCAGACGATTCAAGGCCTGATCGAGATCCACTTCACTCCTGTTTTCCAGCGCAGTGAGCAGATGCTCATGGATGGCGATGATTTCATGACGCTCTTTGACGTAGGAGAGCACCATATTGGTAATCGGTACCAGGGCCTCGATGATGGCGTACATGACAAACCGGATCATACCGTTGTCGGAGGCGTCGACCAATGCCCGATGAAAGGTGACATCTGCCTGACAGAAGGCCTCATCGGTAAGTCCGGTCAGCTTCTGTCTGTCCAAGGCGGCCCGCGCCTGTTCGATATGATCTGAAGTCGCATGCCTGGCGGCCAGTTTCAGGCACCCCCCCTGAAGTACGCGCCTGGCCTCAATGATCTCATCGATACTCATGCTCCCCAGCCCGACCAGCAGGGTGGCCGCACCGCTGAGCGATTCCGCCAGCTCTTCATGGGTGGGTTGGGTGACAAAATTGCCACCTGTCGGTCCGCGGCGGGAACGTATCAGGTTTTGTGCCGCCAAACGCTTGAGGGCCTCCCGGACCGTCGCGCGGGAGACGCCGTAACGCTTTGCCAGCTCATCCTCTGTTGGAAGACGCTCCCCCGTTTTGAATTGGCCGTTGATAATGGCATGGCGCAGCTGTTCTGCAATCTGCTTTGAAATGCTGCTCTTGACGATCGGCTCATGCTGCACGGGTGTCTACTCACAAATAGGGCGTCAGAGCGCTCATCATACCATCGATTCCAATTTGTTTGACATGTATTTGTCAGACAAATAAGATCGACAGAAAACTGAGAGGAGAAGAGTGATGACTGAGACATTTCCCGCCTACCTGATCAGTAAGACCGACGATGGCCAGATAGCCGAACGACGTAAGCTCTCTACCGATGACCTGATGGAGGGTGATGTCACGGTGAAGGTGGAGTACTCGGCGCTCAACTATAAGGACGGCCTGGCCCTGACAGGAAAGGCGCCGGTAGTAAGACGCTTTCCCCTGGTGCCCGGGATCGATTTTGCCGGGGAGGTCATCGAATCGGCGAATGATCGGTTCAATGCGGGCGACAAGGTCGTGCTCAACGGCTTTGGCGTAGGAGAGGTCCATTCAGGCGGATTTGCCGGTGTCGCACGTGTAAAAGGTGATTGGCTGGTTCCGTTGCCAGGGACATTCAGCTCCCGTCAGGCGATGGCTATCGGTACAGCCGGTTATACGGCGATGCTGTGCGTCATGGCGCTGGAGAGTCACGGCCTGACTCCAGGCGCTGGCGATATCCTGGTCACCGGTGCCGCCGGTGGGGTGGGCAGTGTGGCCGTATCCCTGCTTGCCAGGTCGGGCTACCGCGTGGTGGCCTCGACCGGGCGTCCGGAAGAGCAGGAGTATCTGACGGGCCTGGGCGCGGCAGAGATCGTTGACCGGCATGAGTTTTCGGGCAAGGCGAAGCCCTTGTCGCGGGAACGATGGGCCGCAGCCGTGGATGTGGCTGGCGGCAATACGCTGGCCAATGTACTCAGTCAGGTCAACTACGGTGGCGCGGTGTCCGCTTGCGGTCTCGCAGACTCAATGGAGCTACCCGCCTCGGTGGCTCCTTTTATACTCAGGGGCGTAGCACTTCTGGGTGTCGATTCGGTGATGGCGCCATTGGATAAGCGTGAGCAAGCCTGGCGCCGGCTGGAAAAGGAGCTGGATCTCGACATGCTGGAGCGTATGACCGTCGAGATCGGTTTTGATGAGTTGCCGCAGGCGGGAGAGCAGATACTGGCCGGTAAGATCCGGGGCCGTACTGTTGTGAAGATTCCCGGCTGATCGCGGCAGTTCTTCCGCTAAAGCCGCAGGGCGGTAATGACCAGGAGAATGATGGCGGCAAAGCCGACCATACGCCATATCAGGTCCAGCCACTTCTGGTCCGTTTTGTATTTTTCGACCAGGTGTTCGATATGTTGTGACGCTTGTTGATTGATGTCCGGATCCATCCAGATTCGAGTGTGGTCCAGATTGTCGGCTTCAACACAGGCGATCATTTCGTCAAGGTCTCTGCGATAGATGCGGTTTTCGAGATCCACCAATGAACGGCGCATCATATTCTGTACATGCATGCGACCCGCTTCGATGTCTTTAAATCTGGCGACATAGCGGATTTTGGAACCGTCCGGCCGCTCTGTCGGTTGCGGCGCCTTATCCCTGATATTGACGCGTACCAGCCCGGCGCGATCAGGATGGGTTTCCAGTGTAAGAAAGCCGGTTTTCATAGGTCGTAGAGTGTAGAGGTTTTCCGGAGTTTTGTTCAGTATCTCAATGAATTTGACACCTGTCTTGCATCAAGATCCTAGCGCTAAATTTACGGCAGAAATGCTTTAGTATCTGATATCGAAATCTCAATAGAGTGCCATAATAAATGCAGCACTGGACGTATCTGTATCGCCATTTAGTTAATCCAGATGCCGGTGCGCAAGCAGAATATCAATTCGTATCCAGTGTTTCTGTGCGAAGGGTAATTATCGAGACGCAACCATGGCAGACTATGAGCACATTCTTGTCACGGTCGATTTTTCCTCGGAATCCGACTGTGTGATCGACAAGGCGCTGGAACTGGCGGCAGGGCAAAGCGCTAAAGTCAGTTTTATCCATGTGGTTGAATATTCGGGTTACCTGTACCCTCCGGATACGCCGCTGCCTGTCGACCTCGATCTTGAGCAGCAGTTCATTGAAAAGGCTAAGGAGCAGCTTTCATCGGTCGCCGAAAGTAAAGGCGCAGCAGGTGCCCCACAGTATGTCGAAGTCGGCTCCCCCTCGAAGCAGATAGTCCATATTGCCCAGGAGCATGTTGTCGACCTGATCGTGCTCGGCAGTCACGGTCGGCATGGGTTGCAGCGCATCCTCGGCTCGACCGCCAGCGGTGTGTTGCATAGTGCGAACTGTGATGTCCTGGCGGTTCGCTTTGGGGTATGCAAAACATAGATGGGTCGTCTTTCGGCAGAGATATCGATAACTCAGTAACCGGTATCGTCCCGAGGGTGCAAAATAACCTGACTTTTTATCCGGCTGTATCAGTGTTTTAGCTTCTGCCTGGTAAGTAGGTATCCGAATAGATGCCTTATTGCATACTAACTTACCGGTCAATCTGCGAGCTGTCTTATCCTTTTTCTTTATTTTTAACAATAACAGCAACATAGAACCCTTCTCTTTTTGGCACGCCCATTGCCCTACCTTCTTCATCAACATATTAAACGATGTCTGGAGGAGAGGATGGCGGCTGAACCCAGTGTGCTGATTCTCGGTATCGGCAATCTGCTTTGGGCCGACGAGGGCTTCGGTGTACGTGCCCTGGAGACCCTGCAGCGCACCTACGAGTTTCCCGAACACGTCCGCCTCCTGGACGGCGGCACCCAGGGTATCTATCTGGTCCAGCATATTCGCGAAGCCGACATCCTGGTGGTGTTCGATGCGGTCGATTATGGCCTGCCGGGCGGAACCCTGAAGCGGGTCGAGGGGGCCGAGGTACCGAAGTTCATGGGCGCCAAGAAGGTCAGCCTCCACCAGACCGGTTTCCAGGAGGTCCTCGCCATGGCCGAGATGCTGGGCGACTATCCGGAACACCTGCTGCTGGTGGGCGTACAGCCGGTCGAGTTGGAAGACTACGGCGGCAGCCTGCGCGATAGGGTGAAGGCGCAGATCGAACCCGCAATTAATATGGTACTTGAGTACCTGGACGGTTTCGGTGTGACGGGTCGTCGGCGGGTGGCGCAGCTCGCACCCGATGCCATGCGGCAGGGAAGCATCTCCGACATGGGGCTTTACGAAGCGGAACGTCCCGCAGAGACCCAGGCCTGCCGGGTGGGCGATGCCCGCGTGCTGCAGATGGAAGGCTTTCAGCCCGACCCCCGCAAAACCCTCTCTGACAGTAACGGTTTCTCCGTGGGTGTGGATGCCCACCTGGACAAGTATCGCAACGGCGGTAGCGATTGATGTGTATCGGTCTCCCCATGCAGGTGGTGGCGAAAGAGCCGGGCTTCGCGCTGTGTGAAGGCATGGGTGAGAAGCGCAGGGTGGACACGCTGCTGGTGGGTGAACAACCCGTCGGCCGTTGGCTGCTGGTCTTTCTCGACAGTGCCAGAGAGGTGCTGACTGAGGAGCAGGCGGTTCAGATCGGCCAGGCGTTGCAGGCGCTCGATCTGGCATTAAAGGGAGAGTCCGAGGTCGGCCATCTCTTCGCCGACCTAGTCGAGCGCGAACCGCAGTTGCCAGCACATCTTCAACCCACAAGCCGGTGACACCGGCCACAGGAGTCTGACTATGCCATCTCCCTTGATTCGGGATCTCATCGACAATAAAGGTGTCCCGGTGGTGGATGAGGCTTCGCTTGAATCCTTTACCGCTGAGCACCCCAACGTGCTGCTCTTTTTTACCGAGAACCCGGTGCAGTTCCCGGAGAGCAACGACGTGGCGGTGGTGCTGCCGCTCCTGATGCAAACCTTTGGCGATCGCTTCCATGTGGCGGTGGTGGATCGCAGTTGCGAACGCCAGCTGCATGCCCGTTTCCCCTTCGACGGCTGGCCGGCCCTGGTCCACCTGAAGGCCGGCAGATATGTGGGCGCCATCAGCCGTATGCAGGACTGGGACGTCTACCTGTCGGAGATCGAAAGACTCCTCAACGCCGAGCCGGCGGTGTCATCCGGTTTCCCCATCCCGGTGGTGAGCGCACAAAGCGCCTGTCATTGAGCGGAGAGAAATCATGCAAGAGACCCAGATCCCCGTATCCCTGATCGGTGCCGGTTCCCAACCCCAGGAGGAGGACGGGGCGAACCTCGATATCCTCGAGCTGCCCGATGAGATGCAGACCTTCAGCATGCCGGAGATTGCCGACCCGGAGGCTTTGTCGACGCATCCGGAGGCGATGGTACTGCTGCATCAGCTGCAGGTTGAGCTGACGCGGCAGTCGAAATCCCCGGGCGTGCATTCGGATCCCCTCGACCTTACGGAAATGCCCGATGTGCAGCGAACCCTGATTGATCAGCTTCTGGGTGAGGGCGAGGTCAGTATGCTGCATCAGAGCGACACGGGCAGGATTCAGGTCCAGGAGTCCGTCCTGGCAGGTGTCTGGCGGATCCGCTATTTCGATAGTGATGACCGGCTGACTCGGGACACGATCGAAGTGGGTGCTATTCCCCGGCTCTGTCGTCGTCACGTCTTTACCCGTGCCGCGCATCGGGTGGAGATCGGTGGCGACGCCATTCCCCAGGGCGTTCTCAACGCGCCGCCTCTACTGGCCGAGATCAACGACAAGGTCTCCGAGTTCCGGCCGGGCGCGGAGACCCATGTGATCAATCTGACCCTCCTGCCGCAGACGGAGGAGGACCTGGCCTTCCTCATCGAACGGCTGGGCGAGGGCCCGTTGACCGTGCTGTCGAGGGGGTATGGCAACTGCCGCATCACCAGCACAGCGGTGGAAAATGTCTGGTGGGTGCAGTACTTCAATTCGCAGGACAAGAATATCCTCAATACTCTTGAGATCGGCGAGATCCCCGCCGTTGCGGCGGCGGCCAAAGAAGATATCGAAGACAGCAAGGAGCGGCTGGTCGAGATTATCGAGGCCTACCTGTGAACGACGCCTTCTTCGGTGGCTCCTATGGCGGTGACGATAGCAAAATCGACGACGACGCCCGCCTGGAGTGCAAGATCTGCTGGTATGTCTACGACCCGAAGGCGGGCGATGAATATTGGCAGATACAACCGGGTACCCCCTTTTCGCAACTCCCCGCGCACTGGAGCTGTCCCAATTGTGACGGCAACAAAAGCGACTTCATGGTGGTCCGGGAGGAGGCATGATCTGTCCTGAGTATCTGACCGAAGGGCTGGAAAGTCACTTCATGCGGATCGGACATGACCGCATGCAGGGGCTGCCGCTGCTGAATCCTGCGCTCCAGGTGCAAGCCGTGGGATTCCAGGTGTGGCAGGACTACTGTGTCGGTGTCCTGATCACCCCCTGGTTCATGAACCTGATGCTGCTGCCGAATGAAGGCGACGACTGGCAGGATCGGGGTATCGGTGACAAACAACTCCACCAGTTCCCTTCCGGCCCCTATGAGTTCATTATCGGTGAAGAGCCGGGGATCGGACGTTATCAGATGTGCTCGCTCTTCTCTCCGGTCTTCGAATTTGCCGACCAGGAGACCGCCGTGGCCACCGCTGAAGCCGTGATGACAGCCTTGATGGATGAAGAGAACCGGGACGACATCTCCACCCATGAAGCGGAGATACAACGGCGCTGGTACGGTGAAGACGAGACAGAGAACGATACGTCGGATGCCGTCCCGGATGAAGCCGAGGCGGTCGGTCTGAGTGACCGGCTGGAACAGCCCCTCAGTCGTCGCGATCTGTTGCGGGGGCGTCTCTCCCAGGATGCGGAACCATGAGTGTCGAGGGTGAACTGCATATCAACCTCATGTGTCGCGACCGGCATGTCGAGCAGGTGAATATCCGCTCCAGCCGACCCATGCAGTTGCCCCTGATATTTAAAGGCAAGCCCATGGACGACGTGCTGCAGATGATCCCCATGCTCTACAGCGTCTGCGCCAATGCCCAGGCCCAAGCAGCGGTCACGGCCTGTCGGCAAGCAGTAGATCAGGTTGCGGACCCCAGTGTTGCGGCGGCCGAATCGATGCTCGTCTGGTGTGAAACAGGCCGTGAACACCTGTGGCGCATCCTCATCGACTGGCCGGCATTTGCCGGGGAGACAGTCGACCGGACCCAGCTGAAGGATCTGCCCGAATTGATGAAGCGTGCGAAGAGCGCCTGCTTCGGTAACCAGAGCAAGGCCTTTTCACTGCAGCCTGAACTGCAATTCGATCCCGAGCGGTTTCAACAGGTCATCGATTATCTCTCCACGACCTCGGAACGGGCCGTATTCGGCCTGCCGCCCGAGCATTGGTATGACATGGCGGATTCCGATGATTTTCATCGTTGGGTCGATAAAAAAGCCACAGCCCCTGCGCGTCTCTTATCAATGATCAAAGCCGAAGAGATCGGCCAACTGGGCGATGTGCCGGTTTGTGCGCTTCCTCCATTCGACTGCGACGAGATTGACCAACGTTTACAGGCACCCGATGCGGACAGATTCGTCTCCGCACCCGACTGGGATGAGATCCCCTGCGAGAGCACGACCCTGACCCGTCAGTCGGCACACCCTCTTATCAATGCGTTGCAGCGTGATTACGGTAACGGACTGATGACGCGCATGGTGGCCCGCCTGCTGGAGCTGGCCGAGATCCCCCGCTTACTCTCCCGCAAGCTGCAGTCGTTGCTGAATGGCAATGTCCCGAAGATTGAGCTGGCTCATGGTAGCCGTGGTGTCGGCGTGGGTATCGTAGAGGCGGCCAGGGGCCGTCTGACCCACCGCGTCTTGCTTGAGGGTGATTTGATTAATCGATACCAGATTCTTGCGCCGACGGAGTGGAACTTCCATCCCGCGGGTATTGTGGCCCAGGCGCTTACGGGCCTGCCGGCAGGCGATGAAGACCAGTTGAGAAGGCAGGCGAGCCTTTTCATCAACGCGGTCGATCCCTGTGTCGGCTATCGCCTCGAGGTGACCTGATGCACGAGATGTCGCTCTGCGAGGGTGTGTTGCAGGTGATGGAGGACCACGCCGTCAGCCAGGGTTTCACCCAGGTGAAGAAGGTGTGGCTCGAGATCGGCGCGCTCGCCGGCGTCGACCCGGAGGCGATGCGTTTCGGCTTCGACGCGGTGATGAAAGGCACCCTGGCCGATGGTGCTGAACTGGAGATCATCGATCTGCCCGGCCTGGCCTGGTGCATGCAGTGCAGCAAGCAGGTTACGGTGAAGGCGCGCTTCGATGCCTGCCCCGATTGCGACAGCTATCAGTTGCAGGTCACGGGAGGCGATGAGATGCGGATCAAAGAGCTGGAAGTGGATTAGGGGTTTTTTTAATTATGAATTTTGAATGTTGAATTTTGAATTAATGGGCTCGCTTCGCTCGTGTTGTTTGAATAGGCGTACTCCCTCAGGGAGAGGGAAATAAGCAGCGCGAAGCGCTACCTCAATTCAACATTCAAAATTCACAATTCAAAATTCATCATCAACCGAGGTGTTTGATATGTGTACTGTTTGCGGATGTGGTGAAGGTGAGACCCGGATAGAAGGCCATGATGACCACGCGCATGATCATCACCATGATCATGGGCATGCGCACCATCACCATCATCACGACCATACCCACGACTATGGTCAGGGACCGGCCCACGCCCACGCCCCCGGGATGAGCCAGAAACGCATGGTGCAGATCGAGCAGGATATCCTGAGCAAGAACAACCAGTACGCGGCGGCCAACCGCGACCACTTCCGGCAACAGGGCATACTCGCCCTTAACTTTGTCTCGAGTCCCGGCTCCGGCAAGACAACCCTGCTGGCCAGCACTATCGAGGCGTTGAAGGACAAGCACACCATCTCGGTCATCGAGGGCGATCAGCAGACCGCCAACGATGCGGAGCGCATTCGCGCCACCGGCGCCAAGGCGTTGCAGATCAACACCGGCAAGGGGTGCCACCTGGACGGTCACATGGTGGGACACGCGCTGGAGAGTCTGCAGCCGGAGGAGGGGAGCCTGCTCTTCATCGAGAACGTGGGCAACCTGGTCTGTCCCGCCGCCTTCGATCTCGGCGAGGCGCACAAGGTGGCGATCCTCTCGGTCACCGAAGGCGAGGACAAGCCGATCAAGTATCCCGATATGTTTTACGCCTCCGACCTGTTGCTGCTCAACAAGGTCGATCTCTTGCCTCATCTTAATTTTGATGTGGAGAAGTGCATCACCTATGCGCAGCAGGTCAATCCCCGCATTCGGGTGCTGCAGGTCTCCGCGACGACGGGCGAGGGGATGGAGGATTGGTACCGCTGGATCGACGCGACCCGGCAGATGGCCCTGATCGGCCATCCGGTGCTTTCGGCTTGAGATTGATTGTCAGACTCTAACTTTGGAGTGAACGAAAATGTGCCTGGCCATACCGGCAAAAGTCGTCGCCATCGATGAAGCGAGTGATACCGCCACCGTGGTGTTGGGCGAGGTGAAGAAGCAGGTCTCCCTGGCCCTGGTGGAGGATGTCTCCGTGGACGACTTCGTCCTGATCCATGTGGGCTACGCCCTCAACAAGGTGAGCGAAGAGGAGGCCGAGAAGACCCTCGAGCTCTTCGCGCAAGCGGGGATGACGCCATGAAATATGTCGACGAGTTCCGTCAGCACACCCTGGCGAAACAGCTGGCCGAGGCCATTCGGCAGGAGGCTGACGACGAACGCCAATACCATCTGATGGAGTTCTGCGGCGGCCATACCCACGCCATCTTTCGTTATGGCGTGCAGGACCTGATGCCCGACAACGTGAAGTTCGTGCATGGCCCGGGCTGTCCGGTCTGCGTCCTGCCCATCGGCAGAATCGACGAAGCGATCCATCTGGTGGAGGCCCACGACGTCATCCTCTGCACCTACGGCGACCTGTTGCGGGTGCCTGCCAGCGGACGCAAGAGCCTGATCAAAGTAAAGGCGGCAGGCGGCGATGTGCGCATGGTCTACTCGACCCAGGATGCGTTGAAGATCGCCCGCGAGAATCCCGACCGCGAAGTGGTCTTCTTCGCCATCGGCTTCGAGACGACGACGCCACCCAGCGCCGTGGCGCTACAGCAGGCCAAGGCGGAGGGACTGAAGAACTTCAGCCTCTTCTGCAACCATGTGCTGACACCGGCGGCGATACAGAACATCCTCGAATCCCCCGAGGTGCGCGAGTTGGGATCGGTCTCGATTCACGGTTTCTTCGGCCCCTCTCACGTCAGCTCCATCATCGGCAGCCGCCCCTATGAGTTCTTTGCCGAGGAGTTCCAACGCCCGGTGGTGATCGCCGGTTTCGAGCCCCTCGATGTCATGCAGTCCGCCCTGATGCTGATCCGGCAACTCAACGAGGGGCGCTACGAGGTGGAGAACGAGTACACACGGGTGGTGAGCCGCGAAGGTAATAAAAAAGCCCAGTCACTGGTGGCGGATACCTTCGAACTGCGCCGCAGCTTCGAGTGGCGGGGGTTGGGCCTGGTGCCCTACAGCGCGCTCAAGATCAAAAAGGGCTACGAAGCGCTGGATGCGGAGAAGCGCTTCACCATCCCGGTCTCCCAGGCCAAGGATGTGAAAGGGTGTGAATGTCCCGCCATCCTGCGCGGTGCGAAGCGGCCCACCGACTGCAAGCTCTTCGGCACCGTCTGCACACCGGAGAATCCCATGGGCTCCTGCATGGTCTCCTCCGAGGGGGCCTGTGCCGCCTATTGGAGTTACGGCCGTTTCCGTCAACCGGCACAGCAGAGTGCCTGATGGGATACATCAACCGGCAGTTGGGATTGGTGCGGCAAGGCCGCACCCTACAGCGGAACAACAGGCCGTATGGTGTGGCCTCGCCGCACCGAAACAACACCGGAAAGACAGACACGTAGGGTGCGGCCCTGCCGCACCGAACACCTTGATCAAACAATGAACACAGGTACCCACCGATGAACGCAGTGGTCAAACGCTTCCCCTTAAGGCTCGATACCAAAGGCGCCAGAGTCGACATGACCCACGGCAGCGGCGGTCGGGCCATGGCGCAACTGATCGAGGAGCTGTTTCTCAAACACTTCGATAACGAGTTGCTGAGGCAGGGCAACGACCAGGCCGCCTTCGACGTCTCCGCGGGTCGCATGGTGATGAGCGTGGACGGCCATGTCATCTCACCGCTTTTCTTTCCCGGCGGCGACATCGGTTCCCTGGCGGTCCATGGCACCCTCAACGACGTGGCCATGTCCGGTGCGCGACCGCTCTATCTTTCGGCAGGCTTTATTCTGGAAGAGGGTTTTCCGTTAGCCGACCTGGACCGCATCGTCGCCAGCATGGGACAGGCAGCCAGCGAAGCCGGTGTGCCCGTCGTCACCGGCGACACCAAGGTGGTGGAGAAGGGTAAGGGCGACGGCGTCTTCATCACCACCACCGGCATTGGCGTGGTGCCTCAGGGCATCGACATCTCAGGAGATCGCGCCGTCCCCGGTGACAAGATTATCGTCAGCGGCAGCATCGGCGATCATGGTGTGGCGATCATGTCGAGCCGTGAGAATCTGGAGTTCGAGACCACCATCGAGTCCGACTCGGCAGCGCTGCACAAGCTGGTGGATAAAATGGTGGAGACGGCCCCCGATATCCACTGTCTGCGCGATCCCACCCGCGGCGGTCTCGCCACCACCCTCAACGAACTGGCCATGCAGTCGGGCGTCGGCATGCGTCTGCTAGAGTCGGATATTCCCATGAAAGCGGCGGTGACCTCCGCCTGCGAACTGTTGGGGCTCGATCCCCTCTATGTGGCCAACGAGGGCAAGCTGATCTGCATCTGCTCGCCGGAAGATGCAGAGCGGCTGTTGCCGATAATGCAGGCGGATCCCCTCGGACGTGACAGCCGGATCATCGGCACGGTGGTCGAGGACGAACACCACTTCGTGCAGATGGAGACCCTCTTCGGCGGCAGCCGGGTGGTCGACTGGCTTTCGGGCGAGCAGCTGCCGAGGATCTGTTGAGACGACATGATGAGCGCCAAAGCCAATCAATCAGAGGTGGTTTCGGTGCGGCGAGCCGCACCCTACCTCACCATTCACGTAGGGTGCGGCTCGCCGCACCAGCAAGGTTGGATCGTGCCATGCGTATCCTGTTTCTGACCCACGCCTTCAACAGCCTCACCCAACGACTCCATGTGGAGCTGAGATCCCTGGGCCACCAGGTCTCCGTTGAGTTCGACATCAACGATGCCGTGGCGCAGGAGGCGGTCGAGCGCTATCAGCCGGATCTGGTCATCGCCCCCTTCCTCAAACGGGCGATCCCCGAATCGATCTGGCGGCGTTATGTCTGTCTGGTGGTCCATCCCGGTATTCGTGGCGACCGGGGACCTTCGTCCCTCGACTGGGCCGTTCTCAAAGGCGAGACGCGATGGGGCGTCACCGTCCTCCAGGCCAACGCGGAGATGGATGCGGGGGATATCTGGGCCAGTGTCGAATTCGAGATGCGGGAGGCTTCCAAAGGCAGTCTCTACCGTAACGAAGTGACCGAGGCGGCGGTGGAGGCGATGCGTCTGGCGGTTGACCGTTTCGCTGCCGGTGACTTCCGGCCGCAGCCACTGGATCAATCCGATCCCGATATCCAAGGCGAGTGGCGGCCGCTTGCCAAGCAGACCGACAGAGTGATCGATTGGCAACGGGACAGCAGCGAGTTAATTCTGAGCAAGATCCGCAGTGGTGATGGCGTGCCCGGTGTCAAAGACACGCTCTTTGGTCGGGAATGCTTTCTCTACGACGCCCGACTGGAAATAAATCTAACAGGAAACCCCGGCGAGCTGATCGCCCGCTGCGGTCCCGCCATCTGCCGTGCCACCGTCGATGGCGCGGTCTGGATTGGCCACCTGAAAGAGCAGGCGAGCGAGCACCCCTTCAAACTCCCCGCCACCCAGCTGCTGGCGAGTGAGACCGAACACCTGCACGAGATCGAGGCCGACGAAGCGTCGGGCTACCGCGAGATCTGGTACGAAGAGGCCGAGGGCGTGGGGCTGCTCCACTTCCCCTTCTACAACGGCGCCATGAGCAGCGAACAGTGCGAAGCGCTGTTGCAGGCCTACCGCCAGGCCAAACAGCGGGAGACCAAAGTGATCCTCCTGATGGGCGGTCCCGACTACTGGTCCAACGGCATGCATCTCAACCGGATCGAGGCGGCCTCCAGCGCGGCGGACGAGTCCTGGCGCAACATCAACGCCATCGACGATCTGGCGCGGGAGATCATCGAGACCGAGAGCCATCTGACCATCGCCGCCCTGCAGGGCAACGCGGGGGCGGGCGGGGTCTTCCTGGCCCGTGCCGCCGACGAGGTCTGGGCCCGGCGCGGGGTGATTCTCAATCCCCACTACAAGGACATGGGCAACCTCTACGGTTCGGAGTACTGGACCTATCTGCTGCCCCGCTATGCGGGCCAAGAGAATGCGGAGCGCATCGTGGAGAGCCGCCTGCCCATGGGCGTCGACGAGGCGAAAGCGCTGAGTCTGATCGACCAGGTGATCGACGGCCCAAGCGCGGCATTCGTGCCGCAGGTTCGCCAACTGGCAACCGCCATGATCCGCACACCGGCGTTTAACGAGCGTCTACATTATAAGAATGCGCGAAGGCAGGCCGATGAGTCGGTCAAACCGCTGGCCCGCTATCGCGAGGAGGAGCTGGAGCAAATGAAGCACAATTTCTACGGGTTCGATCCGAGCTACCACGTGGCCCGGTACAACTTTGTCTACAAGGTGCCTAAATCACGCACACCGCTGACCCTGGCCAACCATCGCCGCACCGTGCCGCTGAGGAGGGTGTCATGAGCAGCCGACCCACCGTACTGATCGTGGATGACGAGGTGCGCAGCCTGGAGACCCTGGAGCGCATCCTCGAAGACGAGTTCGATGTACAGACGGCGGAGAATGTCACCCAGGCGCGCAAGATACTCGAGACCGAGTGGGTGCAGATCATCCTCTGCGACCAGCGCATGCCGGAGATCACCGGCGTGGCGTTTCTCAAGCAGGTGAGGGAGCAGTGGCCGGAGGTGATCCGCATGATCATCTCGGGCTATACCGACTCCGAGGATATCATCAGCGCCGTCAACGACGCCGGTATCTACCAGTTCGTCACCAAGCCCTGGCACCCCGACAGCCTGATCCTGTTGCTGAAGAACGCGGCGCAACTCTTCGAGCTGCAGCGCAAGAACGAGATCCTCTCGGTGGAGCTGAAGATGTCACCGAGCCGTCTCCAATCCGCCATGGAGGATAAACGAAAGCGCCTGCGCGAAGACTACAGTTGCGAGGACCAGATCGTCCGCTCCGACGACAGCGGTATGAACCATGTCTGCGCAAAGATCCGCCGCGTCTCGCCCTATGATATCTCCGTGCTGCTGACCGGCGAGTCGGGTACCGGCAAGGAGCTGGCGGCCCGGGCGCTGCACTACAACAGCCATCGCTGGGATCAGCCCTTCGTGGTGGAGAACTGCGGCGCACTGCCGGACGAACTGCTGGAGAGCGAGCTCTTCGGCTACAAGAAGGGCGCCTTCACCGGCGCCGTGGAAGACCGCGCGGGACTCTTCGAACGGGCCAGCGGCGGCACGGTCTTCCTCGACGAGATCGGCGAGGTCTCCCCCGCCTTTCAGGTAAAACTGCTGCGGGTACTGCAGGAGGGGGAGATCCGTCCCCTGGGCAGCAGCCAGACGCGGCAGGTGGATGTGCGCGTCATCGCCGCCACCAACCGGGATCTGGAACAGGAGGTGCGCGAGGGCCGCTTCCGCGAAGACCTCTACTACCGCCTCGCCACCGTCACCATCCAGCTGCCTGCACTACGCGAACGCAAGATGGATATCCCCCTGATCGCCAAGTCGATCCTGACCTCATCCATAAGCCAGTTGGGCAAAGAGGTGGAAGGCTTCACCGACGAGACCCTCGCCTGCATGCAGGCCTACCACTGGCCGGGCAATGTGCGCGAACTGCAAAACGAGATCCGCCACATGCTGGTGATGACCGAAAGCGAACTACTGAGCGCCGATCTGCTCTCGCCCCGGGTCCTGCAGGCGGCACCGGAAGCCGATGAGGCCGATCTGAAACTGATGAACGACCTGGAGGGCACCCTCAAGGAGCGAGTCGAGTCCCTGGAGGCGCGCATCCTCAAAGAGTGCCTGATCCGCAACCGCTGGAACAAGAGTCAGGCGGCGAAAGAGCTCGGCCTCTCCCGGGTCGGCCTGCGCAGCAAGCTGGAGCGCTACGGCCTCGAGAAGATAGAGCAACTGCGCGAGAACGAAGATATGGTGGGATAGGCGGTTACATTTCGTCTATCGGGAAAAAGACGGCATGAATTCACCTCTGCGAATCCATGCCTGTTTGAGACAATTCGGTGCGGCAGGGCCGCACCCTACAGGTAAGACAGACGTAGGGTGCGCCCTGGCGCACCAATCACCTAAGAAACGATGATTAACTTCATCAAGACGTAGAGTGCGGCCCCGCCGCACCAATCCCTACAAAATTACGATGATTCACACCAACAGAAAAATAGTAACATCAACCCAGACTGCGGCCCCGCCGCACCAACGACGTAAAGACTAACGGCATCAACACTCACATGAACCCATCCGCGTTCATCAACGGAATCACCACAACAGGGAACAGTCATGGCTGAAACCAAAACCCAGATCAAGAGCAGCCTGATCGACAAGGTCGGCATGGATGCACCATTGGCGCTCGACGAGACCACCGAGAGCGCCTGGATCGACGTGATCCAGAAGATGGACAAGGTCTACGCCGACCTGGTCCACTACCAGGTGGAACTGGAGCAGAAGAACGCCGAGCTGGAAGAGGCGCAGCAGTTCATCCGCAGCGTGCTCGAATCGATGACCGAGGTGCTGATCGTCTGCGATATCCAGGGCCGCATCCTGCAGGTCAACCAGGCCCTGGAAGACCTCACCGGCAAGCCGGAGAGCGAACTCTTGGGTCGCCCCTTCAACGAGCTCTTCGGTCTCGACTCACAACCCCTGGTCGAACAGTTCGCCGAAAAGCTCGGCAACGACGCCATCGTCGACTGCGAGGTCAATCTGGTCACCCTGGAAGGGGAGGCCATGCCGCTGGCGATGAACTGCTCCTCCCGCTATGACGTCAAGGGAAGGCTGATGGGTATGGTGCTGATGGGCCGTCCGGTCGGGGAGCTGCGCCGTGCCTACGAGGATTTGAACAAAACACACAGCGAGCTGAAACAGACTCAGGAACAACTGGTCCACTCCGAGAAGATGGCCTCCCTCGGCCGTCTGGTGGCCGGTGTGGCCCATGAGCTGAACAACCCCATCAGCGTGGTCTTCGGCAACATGCACGCCCTCAAGCGATACGGCGAACGCATCAATCAATATATCGCCGACGTGGGGGCGCATATCGATCCCACGCTGCAACAGGGGTTAAGGGAAAAATATCGCATCGACAGGATCGAATCGGATATGGGACCGTTGATCGAGGGCACCATGGAGGGGGCTGAGCGCATCAGCAAGATCGTGCTCGACCTGCGGCGCTACTCCGGCGTGCAGAAAGAGAAGCCGGAGCCCTTCGAGTTGAAGCAGGTGGTCCTGACCGCCACCGAGTGGGTCATCAAGGCGGCCAGGGAGAAGCCGGAGGTGGATTACGATCTGCCCCACAACTGTGAGATCACCGGCCGTCAGGGACAGGTGCATCAGATCCTGATCAACCTGATACAGAATGCGCTCGATGTGATGGAGGGACATCAACCCATGCGGCTCTCCATCGCCTGCGGCCGGGATGGGAACGATGCCTGGATCCGCGTGCAGGACAACGGCCCGGGCATCGCCGAGGGTGATATGAACAAACTCTTCGACCCCTTCTTCACCACCAAGGACGTGGGCAAAGGCACCGGACTGGGCCTCTATATCAGCTACGGCCTGGCCCGGGATATGGGCGGCAACCTGTCGGCGGAAAACGTCCCGGTGGGCGGTGCCGCCTTCACCCTGCGCCTGCCGCTGAACGGAGAGCACGATGGCTGAGGCCGAGCGGCAACCGTTGAACCTGCTCTGGCTGCAGTCGGGCGGCTGCGGCGGCTGCACTTTATCCCTGTTGTGCGCGGAGAGTCCCGATCTCTTCACTACCTTCGAGAGCGCCGGTATCCATATCCTCTGGCACCCCTCGGTCAGCGAGGCGTCGGGGTCCGAATTCATCGAACTGCTGGAGCGCATCATCCAGGGCGAAGAGCGTCTCGATCTGCTCTGTCTCGAGGGCGCCGTGGTCTGCGGCCCCAACGGCAGCGGCAGGTTTCACCATCTGTCCGGCACCGGCGAACCCATGATGAAGTGGGTGGCGAAGCTTGCCGGGGTGGCGCGTCACGTGGTTGCCGTCGGCAGCTGCGCCGCCTATGGGGGCATCACCGCCGCCGGGGGCAATCCCAGCGAAGCCTGCGGACTGCAGTACGACGAGACCATCGACGGCGGTCTGCTGGGCAAGGATTTCACCGATCAGCAGGGACTGCCGGTGATCAACATCGCCGGCTGCCCGGTCCACCCCAACTGGGTGACCGAGACCCTGCTGCAGATCGCCGCCGGCGAGTTGCAGCGGGACCATCTCGACGAATGGGGACGCCCCCGCAGCTACGCCGACCACCTGGTTCACCACGGCTGCCCGCGCAACGAGTTCTACGAATACAAAGCCAGCGCCGTAAAGCCCTCCGACCTGGGCTGCATGATGGAGCACATGGGCTGTCTCGGCACCCAGGCCCACGCCGACTGCAACACCCGGCTCTGGAACGGGGAGGGCTCCTGCCTGCGCGGTGGCTACGCCTGCATCAACTGCACCGCGCCGGGTTTCGAAGAGCCGGGGCATCCATTTACAGAGACACCGAAGATCGCCGGCATCCCGGTGGGCCTGCCCACCGATATGCCCAAGGCCTGGTTCGTGGCCCTGGCCTCTCTCTCCAAGGCGGCAACCCCCAAACGGTTGAAAGAGAATGCGGTGGCGGACCACATCCGCGTACCGCCCAAGCGACGCGTCGGTGGCAAGTCGTGACCCGCCGCATCATGGGGCCCTTCAATCGGGTCGAAGGCGACCTGGAGGTCACGCTGGATATCGAGGATGAGCGGGTCAAGTCGGCCCAGGTCTCCTCATCCCTCTACCGGGGGTTCGAGCAGATGCTGCAGGGTAAGGAGCCGGGGGATGCCCTGGTCTACACCCCACGCATCTGCGGCATCTGTTCCGTCTCACAATCAGTGGCCGCGGCCCGGGCGCTGGCCGACCTGCAGGGCGTGACCCCACCCCCCAACGGCGACCTCTCCATCAACCTGATCCTGGCCAACGAAAACGTGGCCGATCACCTGACCCACTTCTACCTCTTCTTCATGCCCGACTTCGCCCGCGAGACCTACCGCAGCGAACCCTGGTATCCCATGATCGAAAAGCGCTTCCGCGCCCAGACCGGCACCGCCGCCCAGGAGATGCTCCCGGCCCGGGCCCAGTTCATGCACCTGATGGGAATAATGGCGGGCAAGTGGCCCCACAGCCTGGCCATCCAGCCCGGCGGCACCACCCGCGCCGTCGAGATGCAGGAGAAGGCAAGACTACAAGCGATCCTTTTCGGCTTCCGACGCTTTCTCGAGAGCACCCTCTACGGCGACAGCCTGGAAAATATTGTCGCGCTCGACTCCATAACGGCACTGGAGCAGTGGATCGATAATCACAATCCCGAGAGCAGCGACTTCCGACGCTTTCTCGAAGTGGCCAGACAGCTCGACCTCCAACAGCTCGGGCGGGGCAACGACCGGTTCATGAGCTACGGCGCCTACCGGCTGCAGGGTGAGCCGATTTTCAAACAGGGCCTCTGGGATCAAGAAACACAACCGCTGGACACCTCACGCATCACCGAAGATGTCAGCCATAGCTGGATGGCCCATCAGACAGGACCCAAACACCCCTTCGAAGGTATCACTCTGCCCGACGCCGATGTGGCGCAGGCCTATACCTGGTGCAAGGCACCAAGGCTGGATGGCCGAGTCGTCGAAGTCGGCGCCTTGGCCCGTCAACAGGTGGACGGTCATCCCCTGATCCGAGACCTGGTCTCAGAGAGCGGCGGCAATGTACGCAACCGTGTCATCGCCCGCCTGCTGGAGATTGCCAGGGTGGTGATGCAAATGGAGGCCTGGGCCAGGGAGCTCAAACCGGGCGAGGCCATCTGCAACCACAAACCCTTCCCCCAGGAGGCCCAGGGCTTCGGCTTGGTGGAAGCGGCCCGGGGCAGTCTGGGGCACTGGATCAAGATCAAGCATGGGCGCATCCTCAACTACCAGATCATCGCGCCGACCACCTGGAACTTCTCACCGCGGGACAGCGAAGGTCAGCCGGGGGCGTTGGAGATCGCGTTGGAGGGAGCGACGCTGAGGGCAGGGGAGAAGGAGCCCGTGTCGGTGCAGCATATCGTCAGGTCGTTTGATCCTTGTATGGTTTGTACTGTGCATTAAGTGATTTCTTCAATGCATTGTTTGCAGCATCCCGATATCTCGAAGTAATCAGAGACATAATCATTCTTTTCTGAACTGTATGGGAAGAATAATGTAACGATCCCTTCTCTGATCGAACATCACGGGATGAAAAGTGAAACTGATGGCGTCCTGATTGAAACTCACGAAGCATTTTTGCCGGTTGACGAGGCTTTTTTTCTAAATCGCGACGCTTTTAAACGAACTGTTGAGCAAAATAAATACAAGCATTGACTGAAAATTAGTCAATGGCGAGTTAAAAAGGCTCGTGAGTTTCGCTTTTTAGCTCGTCGGGTTCCAAAATAAAGCGGCGAATTTCTGAAATGTTTTCGTGAGTTTCTAAAATAATCCTGTGAATTCGAAAAATCTTTTCGTTAGTTAGAAAAGAGGCGTTGTGGTGTTCAATATTTAGCTCGTTAAGTACCGGATGAGGTAAGCCGAGTTGCTTTTTATCTTGGTCAGCGGGTAAATGAAGTAGCCTCTTGCATCAATATACGACGTTGTCCTTGTCAAAGTGGTCGCTGTTGAGTGTCTCTTTTAGGATCGAGATTCTTGACTTAGGTGGTTTGATGTCGAGAGAGTAATTAATCAATGTTATATATTGATGGACAAGTAATTCAGATCGATTCTGAGTATATAACAGTCGTGATCAAGGGCTCTGAAGGCGATAGATCCATCACTTGAGATGACTTTGATCAAGTATATTTTCAGAGAAAATCTGTTAATCTGTTGACGAATAAGGGAAAACCCTCCCAAGCAGGATGCTGGCTGATTTTTCAACCTTTCCATACTGCCCATCAGGGTGACTCTTACGGCTATGAGTACATATTGAGAATCATTGGCGGTATAAGCCATTATCTGTGCTAGCCACATGACACATTATTTGTGCCGGTTGTATAAGTAACTGTTAGCGCTACAAAAAAGAAGGCGTATACATGGACACAAGAAGAGTTGTTATCCCAGACGAAGAATATGACGGAGCGGCAATAAAAACCGCCCTGCAAGTTCTGGTCGGGCTCGCGAGCGACGAAAAAAGCATTAAGGAATGCGTTCTTTTTATTCCTGTTAAAGCGCATTTACAGCACACAACCTTGTCAGCTGTTTTAGGTAAAAATGCATCCAAAATACTAAATGCTGGCAAGCCTGTCCGGCTTGGAAATTGTTCGTTACGCTTAGAGACAGCAAGATCGTTCAAAAGCTACACAAGGGCCGATGCGGTACTTGTCGTCTACGCAGATCAGCGCATGATGGATTCTGTTGATTCAAATGGTAATTTCAAAATCGTAATATGCGTTCCTCATGCTCCAGATGCAGTTGAAGAATGGGAGCGAACTTGGAGCCCCATTACCCCCGGGCAACAACAAACTGATACTGTACTGATCGAAAACCCTGTTGTTGAAGCTGCTTTAGAATCAATTACAAGCAGAATAAATCTAGCGAACCGTATCCTGAATCCGCGTGATGAGGATGCCGTAAAAGACGCTTTCCGCATTCTGCGCGCCCACAATCAAATCGAAGATCCAAAAAACATTAGGGCGTGGTGTATCAAAAATGGGTGGGATTCAAAGGGTGCGGATGAGGCAATGAAACACGCTACAAAAGCATTTAACCTCAAATCAAAACCGTCTCGGTATGGTCAGCAGTGGGCTGACAACATTTACACCCAGTGGACGAGCAAAGCTGGCAAATGAGCGCTAACAATCACATTCATGAGACCCAAAAAACGCTGCGCGTTTTTCGGTCGCCTGATGTGTGGCGTTAGCTTTATAGGAAATTAATGTGCCGCATCATTTAGTAACTAAACTTTCACCGCCAATAGAGCGTGAATATGAGGCATGGATTATTCAAGGAATTGAAGGGTATCTCAGTTCACTAAAAGTTAAATATGAGGTTTGGGCTATCTCTCCTCAAGATGAAACTGCATGGCCAGCAGATCAGTCACTTTTTGTAAATTCGAAGCTTATTGGTATACAAATGAAGCAAGCAAAAATGGCTTCCGGGGCAATAGCGACAGACAGGTTAAAATGGTCTTTACATCATCCATCAGGTCAATTTGAACTAATTCAAAAACATAAAGAAATTTTCTATTGTTTACCTACCTTTATAAACAGAGACTTAAGGAATAATGCATTAGAACACTGTATTTTCTGGAAGCCGCGATCTGACATCGATTATAACATATGGTTCGATAATTCATCAGCCAGAACTCCATACAAATGTGAAAAGTCATCTATGAGATGGGGCGCTTTTTATGAGTCAATTATTTCTTGTGAATCGGGTATATATTTAGAAACTATTGAACAAGCGTCTCAACATATAGAAAGAATTCGCTCTGACTATAATGAATATGTAATATCTAGAGAACAAGTTGCGAATATTGAAACTCACTTGTACCTCTTTGTTATTAAGATGCAAAGCTAACAAATCATTGAAAAATGGACGCCACAAAAGCGTGTCGCCTCTTAACTCTAACGTTAGGCTTACAGGACATCTGAGTGCCAGAATCGAGTAAACGAAAGCTCTTTGATCAACCGCAAGAGGTAATCAATCGGTGGTTTAGAATTAAAGTAATTAAAATCACTAGACCCTATATTGAAGGCATTGCACGAAGATATTTAAGAATCAAATTAAAGGTAAGCGAAAGGCAAAGAAAGAAAGCACTTCAATCTACATTTAACACAATAGTTAGAGAGTCAATAAAGGCGCAAAAGAGAGAGTTTCATTCAACAAAGGAGATTTTCAATATATCACTTTTCTTTTTGCTGGCAGAAAGAGATATTCAAGCTTTAAAGGTTGACGCTCTTACTCATCCTGATAAATGGCAAAGAAATTTGTCTTTACGGGTTATGTTGCTTGTAATGCATGAGTGGGATATGTCCAAAGTGGCACCAGCAAATAAAATGAACAATATTTATGAAAATGCAGGGATAAGCCAGGAACTTAGACAAGAGATGGCTATTGCCTTAAGAACAATGAATAAAGCACAAAATAAAGCCAGGAAGCTTCTTTCTCATATTCGTCATTCAACAATCGCGCATAGAGATGCAGACGCATTATATCAATACAAGACGATTTCTAGTTTAGATGCTATGCAAACCTTGAAAATACTCGCTTCTTTCTATGAGGCGGTAGATTTATTTAATAAAGCACTTCCAAAACTAATGTTAGAGGCCTCGCAACCTATGTCGCTTATACAGCAATATGGAAAAGAAGCCTAACAAGAAAATTATGTCGCTCACTATCGTTCACTGGGACGCCGACGCACTCGCGCCAGCTCCCCATATTTAATCGTTATCCCAAGAAGTAGGAGTCGATACATATGGCAGAAGAAAAACTATCTCTAGGACAGGCAATTGATCAAATCTCCCTAGCGCTATCCTCGCTTGAGCCGGACAGCAGGACAGTTGCACTAAAGGCAGTGTGCGATCACCTTGGAATCTCTCTGCCCGGAGGCACCACATCGCTGCCTGCGCAATCACCGGAGGCAAAGCCTGGAGCCGCTCCTCCCGCCATGCCGTCGGTTGATCCGCCGCCCGCCCCCTCGCGGCGTGCAGCAAAAGACATCCGAACTTTGAAAGAGGAAAAACAGCCAAAATCAGCTCAGCAAATGGCTTGTGTTGTTGCCTACTATCTCTCTGAACTTGCAGGGGAGGACGAGCGCTCAGAAACAGTTACGACCGCCGACCTCGAAAAATACTTCAAGCAGGCCGGCTTTAAACTCCCGGAAGACATCAAGCAAGTTCTCAAGAATGCAAAGCGCGCGGGATACTTCGAATCAGCGGAGAGAGGACACTACAAACTGAACGCCGTGGGTTACAACTTGGTTACGCATGGCTTACCAGCCGGTGGAGAATAAGCGTTCTATGGAACTCACTCCATCATCGCTTATTGAAGCGCTTGATCGAGCGCGCGCAAAGATCCGAAAGGCTCCCGGAAAGCAGATTGCGAACCAAGCGCTTAAGAAAGAAGTAAGAGAGACTGTTGAGCAGTATTTCCAGATCCTGCGGCCATCGTTGGACGGACACGGACACTTGACAGAGACCGCCGTCGAGCTGGACAAGGTGCTCAAGAGCCTCATCGAGCTCACCCATAAACGTGGCGCCAAAACCACCTACATCACAAAGCTTACATCTGCGAAGAAGCTCCTTGTGGCGCTCGACGCCGAGTTCATGTCTCGCTCGACTACAGAGGGGACAAACTCGCTTTACGATACGACTGATCAACTAATCGTCGAAACTTTGGACAGCATTCTTCCGTTCGCAGCTAAGTCTTATCAGCAAGCTCTCCAAGACCTCCAGTCAAGTGACCGACTCTCATATCGCGGTCCAGCTACCGACATGCGCGAAGCTCTTAGAGAGACTCTTGATTATCTTGCTCCTGATAAGGACGTCAAGGCAATGGATGGCTACAAGCAGGTAAAAGATGTATCGGGTCCAACAATGAAACAGAAAGTTCAATACATTCTAAAGCTTCGTGAGCGTTCACGCGCCCAGATTGGGCCAACAGCTTCGGCTGTCGAACTCGTTGATGAGATGATCGGCCAGTTCGTGCGGTCGGTCTATACCCGATCCAACATCTCAACTCACACTCCAACAGATCGCGATGAGGTTCTTCGCCTTAGGCATTATGTCCGCCTAGCATTGATTGAAATACTCGCGATACGAATCTAAAGGATAACAAGCGGGTCTATCCGAGCTAATAAAGCTGATAATAAAAGGGGTCTAATAAAAGGGGTCAGTACCCTTTTTTCGCTGTAACTTAACAAAGGGTACTGACCCATTTTGTTCATAACTTAATCAAAAGAAACTTAATCAAATAAACTGAGCTAAAGAGTCAGAACCCTTTTTCAGTTAAGAAATGGATATAGAGCATAGAAACTAAAACCAGATTAGCGAAATCTGACTTACAGATGGATTTTATTAAAGTATAAAATGAGCACATATTCTGTTTTAAGAATAATAGGGGACAGACCACGATTAATTATTAATTAGAGGGTTTAGAACAATAGGAACAATAGGGAACAGACCACGATTAATAGTTAGCAATAACTGTAATGATTGTATTAATAATAGGGGACAGACCACGATTATTAGTTAGCAATAGTTGTAAACAATAGGGGACAGACCACGGTTTATCATTTAGATACGGGAGAGTTTGTACTATAAAGGAGGATTGAAGAAATAAAAGGGGTCGGTGACTACTGGTAATCTTATCTCAGTCCAATTACCTTAGGAATTATCAAATATAATAGTAAAAGGGGTCAGTACCCTTTTTTCGCTGTAACTTAATAAAGGGTACTGACCCATTTTGTTCATAACTCAATCAAAAGAAACGTAATCAAATAAACTGAGCTAAAGAGTCAGAACCCTTTTCAGTTAAGAAATGGATATAGAGCATAGAAACTAAAACCAGATTAGCGAAATCTGACTTATAGATGGATTTTATTAAAGTATAAAATGAGCGCATATTCTGTTTTCAACATTACAACATTAATGGTCTCATTGTTGACTATATTGACGGCCTGTAATGCTAATAATACTTACTATACGCGCTTGTATCATCACATACCTGTCAATGAAGATATTGAATTTAAAATACTCTTTGATATTGAAGAATCGTTTTCATTGTTACGCACTGAAAACATGGACGTAATCAAAGTTAGGGTAAAAAGAGGTCAATTTTCTGCAAAATATAAGACGGAACAAGGGGTATTTTTCAAAGGAGATGATGGTTGTATGATCCGGTCAGGCACATTCAGTGATACTACAATGACAGATACTGGGGGATTTTTCATCCCGTTTGACAAGAATAAACCAATACGGTTATGGCATGAAATCAGCAGACAGGAATTAATTGACATAAGTAAAAACGCGACGTTCATGCATAGGTCTGACAGAACAGCTTATGGTTCAGTGTCTGGAGGGGTTCATAATTACAATCGCTCAGGAATTGCGCTATCACCGCCAATTAGTTCAATAAATGATCGTGAGATTAGGCTATTGGTAGCGAATGAAATAAAAGGGGTCAATACCCTTTTACTTACAGCTCCATAAAAAGCAAAAACGTAAAAGTGATAATAGGGGACAGACCAAAACAATAGAAAACAATAGGGGAAACAATAGGGGACAGACCACGGTTTATCATTTAAATTGAATAATAGGGGACAGACCACGTTTTATCAGTTTGATACAGGCGAATTAGAGTAATAGGGGGTAGGCCACGTTTGAACATGAAATCAGGTCAGAGTAAAAATAAACAGATCCCAAGAAAAACCGAGTCAGAGAGTAATTGTTTCTTATATTAGCGATTATTCATCTTTGACCCGGAATACGGAATAATAGGGGACAGACCACGTTTTATCAGAAAGCGGAAATAACGGGGTCAGAGTAAGTATACTTTGATCCGAAGTTTGGGGTCAGTGTAAAAACTAATTTTAATCATCGGGAGATTCTGGTTATAGTATCCTGACAATACACTTATCAAGGAAGATACATGGCTAGACTACCAAGGCTTTGTTTGCCAGGGATGCCTCAACATATTATTCAGCGCGGCACAAATAGACAACCCTGTTTTGCTTCAGAGGAAGATTTTTCCGCCTATGCCCATTGGTTAGGTGAATGTGCCGAAAAGTACATGGTCGCTATACATGCCTGGGTCTTTATGACAAATCATGTGCATCTATTGGTGACACCCTCGACACCGGATGGTGCTTCAAAGATGATGCAAACACTTGGACGATATTACGTTCGCTATTTCAATCATACTTATCAAAGAACTGGTACCTTGTGGGAGGGGCGCTTTAAATCAAGTGTCGTTGATGAAGATGAGTATCTCCTGGTATGCCAAAGATATATTGAGCTTAATCCGGTGAGAGCAGGAATGGTGTCTGCTCCAGAAGAGTACTGTTGGTCAAGTTATCGGGCTAACGGGTTAGGCCAGCAAATAAAGATTTGGACACCACATCACATTTATCAGAATCTTGGAAGAACAGTTACAGAGAGGGCAAAGGCCTATCGTGAGTTGTTTACAGGGCACCTTGATTCTGAAATGTTGAATCAGATACGAAATACAGTCAACCAAGGAATGGTGCTGGGTAATGATAGATTCAAAAGAGAAGTAGAGGTGTTGAGTGGTCGTAGGGTTATACCGTTAAAGCGCGGTCCTAAACCAAAGGGGAAGGGAGATAATGGGTTTTTACACTGACCCCAAACTCTCAGGAAATATAAGTCCAGAGGCTTATGAGGAGCAAATGACGTTAATCGAGCGGGTGTCCACTGAATTGAAGTAAGTCCATGCCCTTAACTAAAATTGTCCGTTTTATTGGGGGAACGTCAGACCACGATTATTAGTAAGTAATAACTGTAATTATTGTATTTAACCGTGGTCTGCCCCCTGCTATTCCACATCCTTTTGACCTCCATCGGTTTGAGCAATAAAGGGAACGGTGACAACTGATAATTTTTGCATTTATAACTTAAACTAAGAAATATGGAAAACACTATGGAAATGAATGTAAGTATTAGCTTCAGATTCGAAGATGAAGATATTCAACGTGAATTAACGGAAGCTTTCGTCAAGGTTTATGACTATCCAAACCAGAATAAATATTCAAGCGATTTAGAAAGAGCCAATGAGTTCAAAGCATTGCTTACCAACATATTTGATACTGATGACTTTCATAAATTCACGGATCAATATTCAAACGATTTAGAAGGCCTTGAATACATTCGAATAAACAAAGGGAGCACAACAATGCTTGATTTTCTAAGCGGTAGTACTGGCGATATGTTTGCGGATGATTTCACCGAATTATTAAAATGACTAGGCGCAGTATATGCCAGATCAAAGTGTGTGGCAGATTATGAGGTAGAAGATGACTATCTCGACGATGACTCAGTTGAGTCAGATTTCGAAGAGCAAGAAACTGAGAAGACTGATGACTCTCTTATTTCCGACCATGATGGTTTTGAAGCTTTAAAGTCTCTGAGGGTTGATACTGTATCTCAAGCTTTAAAACTTATTACAAATGAGTCCTTTGCAGGTATATTATACTCAGATTTCAAAAAGTTATTCTCTCTAAATACCGTAATTAATGAAGAACTATCACCCTTTTGTTCAATTTACTTAGATTTTGATACTGAGTTAGCAGTTCAATGTGAATTTGATATGGAAGAAAATGAAGGTGTGGTTGATGTCGATTTTGATAATATCGCTTCATTTGTACTAAGTCGCGGTCTGTCAACAAAAGAAAAAATTGATGAAGTTAAAGAGAAAGAAGTCTATAAATACGGAGTTATATTTCAAAATTCCGGCAGTGAAAATATCATTAGATTGGATATCTACCATCTGACAAGAAAAGATGCAATTGTGCGTATATTTATATACATAGGAAATAGTGATTAATTATTGAGAATAATAGGGGACAGACCATAAAGTTTGTAAAGTTTTGGGTCAGTGTAAAAACTAAAGTTTTGGGTCAGTGTAAAAACTAATTTTAATCATCAGGAGATTCTGGTTATAGTAGCCTGACAATATACTTATCAAGGAAGATAAACAATAGGGGACAGACCACGGTTTATCATTTAAATTGAATAATAGGGGACAGACCACGGTTTACAGGAATGACGAATAACAATAAAAGGAATAATCGAATAATAGGGGACAGACCACGTTTTATCAGTTTGATACAGGCGAATTAGAGTAATAGGGGGTAGGCCACGTTTGAACATGAAATCAGGTCAGAGTAAAAATAAACAGATCCCAAGAAAAACCGAGTCAGAGAGTAATTGTTTCTTATATTAGCGATTATTCATCTTTGACCCGGAATACGGAATAATAGGGGACGACCACGTTTTATCAGAAAGCGGAAATAACGGGGTCAGAGTAAGTATACTTTGATCCTACTTTTATACTGCTATGCATAGCGGTATACAAATAGAAAAATATGGAGATATAAATGAATTTAGTAACTGTGGCGATTGGGGTATTTTTCGTTTCAATAGCATGTTTGTTTCTATATAGAAGCCTAAATCATGATGAGGCAACTGGAAAGCTTAAGGCAATGATTGACTATTGGGGAAGAGGCAAAGGTCTATGGCTTTATAGATTGGCATATGTTGGTATACCTATTTTCTTTGGTACTGTAGTCATAATCGCAGGAGTTAACGGAAACACTTTCTCCGAATTTCTCAACTATTAAAAGAAAATAATAGGGGACAGACTGAACCTCCCCCAGTTTAACGGAGACTTTTATTGAGCGACACTATGCCGTTGATAATAGGGGACAGACCACGGTTTATAGCAATATAAGGGGTCAGTACCCTTTTCTCAAGTTACCGGGAGAAATAATAGGGGACAGACCACGATTATTAGTTAGCAATAGTTGTAATAGAATAAAATGGGGTCAGAGTAAAATTGCATTAAAGGAAACAATAGGGGACAGATCACGATTATTAGTTAGCAATAACTATAATTATTGTATTTAACTGCGGTCTGCCTCCTGTTATACCTCGCCGCTGCGTTCCTGCCATTTATTGGGACGTTAGGCATGTTTAGGATCTCTAATTAAAGAACAAAGGAACTCCAATGTTTCAACAAAAACTCTTCATAAAAACTTTTTTTCTTTCCCTAGTGTTGCTGAACCTCTCAGCTTGCGTCAGCACTATGACGCGCCCCTCTACAAATGCTTCAAAGCCTTCATCAATCTATGCAGAGAGCTTTGTTCCATCGGAGTGGGATCTACCAATTGGCGCAAATGTGGTTTCCGATAGCAATCTAGTTGTACGTAAATCTCCAACGTCTGGCAATGGTATCCTTTTAGGTGCGGTACTTTTCGGCCCTCTCGGTGTTGCAGCAATGAATTCATCTATGTCCGCCGACACCGAAGGAGCCACGAAAGGTATGGCTTCGTTTTCGGTTCTTGATCTGCCAAATATGGCTACGGATGTAATAAACAAGTCCCAACAAAACGGACAAATGCCAGCCTCCCTTACTTTCAGTAGTAATCCCGTCAGTGGTGATGCGTATAAACTTCAGCCGTTCATGTATCTGGAAACGGACGGGGTCAAACGCTCAGATCTGATGCTGGTGCTGCGCATTACCCAAGGAGATGGAAAATGGACCGGGCAGTATGTCAGCCATATTTTTGGTATGGCCGAGGTACAACAAATTCGCTACAGCAATGAATTCAAAGAAGCGATAAGAAATTCATTGAAACAATCACTTGAGGTTTTTTACAAAGATATTCAGGGTCAGCTGAAAAAAAGCGAAAATAAAATTGTACCTAGTATTGCGAAATCAATGTTTTACAGCAAGGGGCCATTATGGGGTTGGGAGCTTTCCTCGCCAGACGAAGACCTCTTTTTGTTTCATGCAAGAGCCAACCCGGGAAACGTCTTTGGCGGCGTACACATTTTTAACGCTGCTGACGTATCTACCAAGCCTTTTTGAACAATAGGGGACAGACCAAGTAATAATAGGGGACAGACCACGTTTTATCAGTTAGATACTTGCGAGTTTGTACGATCAAGGAGGATTGCACATGCCAAGAAAGAACAATAGGGGACAGACTGAACCTCCCCCAGTTTAACGGATACTTTAAATCAGCGACAATGTCGCTAGAGGAGTATCCAAATGACGAGTGAACAATTGGGGACAGACCATGATTACTGACAGGATAAAGCGTAAAACCGGGTCAGAGAGCAATGAAAAAACCGCAATAAAAGGGTCGGTGACAACTGATAATCATTACCATTCTGAGTTGAAGCTGAATGAGTATTCATGATGTGCAAAAAACTGGCCAGAGAGCGATAGTTTCTAATATTAGAGATTATTCCTATCTAGCCCTGTTTATTACCAACGCATGAGATGACCTCAATCAAGTTTACCTTAAGGGATGACCTGTTAACCTATTGATGAATAGGTGAAAATCACTTCAAGCAGGATGCAGGCGTCATTTCAATCTTTCCATCCTGCCCGTGTGTCTGTTCTGTCGTATGTGAGAACCATATTTGAACTATGTTCATATATTACAATATTCAAGGCGTCCACAAATCCACCTGTTAGGCTTAAAGAAACGGTGAAGAAAGGAGGAGAGAGAAATGCCAATCCATTTCAATGATCTAGATGTCGTTTCCGAAGTTGTAGGACTAAGTTCAGCCTTGATCGTTCCCTGCTACATGTGTCCTGCAGTGACTGTTGCAGTGCGAGAGAAGAAGCCTTTCATTCGGTTCTTTAGAAACTTCCTGAAATCAGCTCCTTTCGAACAATACATAGCAACGCTGCAATCCCGACTAGAAGATCATGGCGTAAAAACAAAAGTTTTCAGGAGCATTCCTTCTCACGAATGGTTTATGTGTATGTGGACATCAGGAAAGCGGAAGAGGCTACAGAAATGTGCAGAACAGTATGATGCTGTAATAGTATTGGGCTGCGACTCTGCAACCGAAACCGTGCGCGATGTGGTCAAATCAGCCGGCTGCAAAGTGATTGAAGGCATGGAAGTAACCGGGATTATGAACGCGCAAATACGATTCTATTTACCTGGCAACATCTCGTTTGAGAACTGCAAGACAATTCCCATATCCCAGAAGAAGCAAAAAGAGAGCGCGTTGAGATGATTCTCCACACGCTAGCAAGGAGAATGCCGCATTGGAAATAATAGGGGGCAGACCACGTTATCTCTGTTAGGTGCAGAAAAAGAATAATAGGGGACAGACCATATTTGGATGATGGGGTCAGAGTGAATTTAATCTGACCCCGCTGATCGGTACACAAATAATTATTTTATGAACAGAAATTATCCGCGTCTGCCAAAAGATCGCGTAAAGGTTGCAAGCGCGGATCATTCCAATCATCAATGTCATGCATAGCCCATGATTCTAAGCCGCGCAGCTTGAGGTTTTTGACAATAGAAATTTTGTTTTCGACATGCTCTGGTGTCAGGTCAAAGTAGTCGTGGGAAAGACCAACCCCCAAAACGATTTTTGAAGCTGGGATACCCGATGCCAAATACGCATCTACTTGATCAACTCCTTCATCCCAGTAACTCATGATATTGACGGAGTCGACATCATCCACTATCTGAGCTACAACCGAGGGTGGTACCAAGCCTTCTACAACGTCTATGAGTAACAGTAAGTTTGTGTTTATTCCGTCTAAGGCATTGCGAAGTTCTTGTACAAGGGCGATGAGCTGATCTTCATGTCCAGCTACATTCTCTTCCCAGTCAACCGATATACCATCGTATCCATGGTTGGTAACGCGATTGATGATATCTTGTATGAATTGAGGTCTATGTACTTCATCGGTTGCAACAATGAATTCGTCGCCATACCCTTCACCTCCAACCACAAGGACAACAGGAACACCGGCAGCGTGTCCTGCTGATACAGCAGCGTCTGCTTCAGTATCTAATATCTCCCCATTTCCAAGACGACCTGAGTGTGTAGGGTACATCGCAAAGTGAAGAATGTGTGTCCATGGCGTATAGTCTATTTCTTCTGGCGGTAGGTAATGCTGAATCCAGCCAGGATAAGATCCTATAGACCAGACACATGGCTTTGTCGATATCGATTCCACAGAGTCATAATATTGGGTATCTTCGCAACCATACAATAAAAGTACTCCACATATAGAAATAAGTGCAGATGCTCTAAACACCTTTATGATCTTTGAACTGATTCTCGTAATGAACATGGCTATGTCCTTACAAACCCTCTCGTACAAATAATACGATATAGACCACCGACATTTCCGGTGAGTTTATCATTTTTGTGATCCATTAAGCGGGATTTAGGGGTCAGAGCTCTTTTCTAGCATGACGTGAAGGCCAACTGTGCGCCCTCGACTCGTACTAGTGGATGCGCCATTGAGACAACAAAGACGAGGACAGAGTAAATTTACTCTGACCCCACTATCGTTTTCTGACTTCGCTATCGTTTTCGAGCTTAATCCGGTACGAGCTAAGATGGAAAATAAAATAATAGGGGACAGACTGACGTTCCCCCAATAAAACGGAGAGTTAAAATAATAGGGGACAGACCACGTTTTATCTGCTAAAAATAATAGGGGACAGACCACGTTTTATCTGCTAGATACTGAAAAATATGTACGATCAAGGAGGATTGCACATGCCAAGAAGAGCGAGAATAACCCTTCCAGGAATACCCCATCATATTATCCAGCGTGGAAATAACAGGCATGCCTGCTTCTTTGCAGATGATGATTACCGATTCTATCTAAATTGGCTAGGTCAGTATGCGAGAGAGTCACGTTGTGACATTCACGCTTATGTATTGATGACTAATCATGTTCATATGCTACTGACACCTCATACGGCTCACGGGGTTGGCAGCTTAATGAAAAGACTAGGTCAAAGATATGTCCAATATATCAATCGTACATATCGTAGAAGTGGTACGCTCTGGGAAGGGCGATTTCGATCCTGTTTGACTCAAGATGAAGAGTACGTTTTAAGTTGCTATCGTTATATTGAGCTTAATCCGATACGAGCTAAGATGGTAGCGCATCCTGCAGAATATCCTTGGTCTAGCTACGGGGCGAACGCTCAAGGAGAGGAATCTAACTTGTTAACGCCACATAATGCATATCAGACGCTTGGCTTTACTGAAGAATCAAGAAGAAGTGCATACAATGATCTGTTTCGTTATCACTTAGAAGATGGCCTGATAGATCAAATAAGAACAGCTACAAATGGTAATTATGTTCTGGGTAATCAGCATTTTCAAAAGCAAATAGAAATAGCACTGCGAAGAAGAGTTATACCAGGAATACTGGGTCGGCCGAGGTTGAATAAAGAGAATGACACACTGGATATGTTTAGTGACTAATCAGTAAAACGTGGTCTGTCCCCTATTACGCGTTCGTCAACGGGTCGATCAGAGCAGTTGATCAGGCCTTTCCGGCTCGGAGGGGGATCCAAAAGGCAGGGCGTTGTCAGCGTCGATCCCGTCCCGGGTGCAGTGACATCTACCCTGGGCGCTGAACCGGCGTGAATTCAGCCGTTCACATGCCGAGAGATTTCCTACAGAAGGTATGATCAGGGGCTGTTTGCTGAAGGTTGGGAAATCATCAGGTGCGTGCAGATGGCACGCGGCTTCCCTTGCCTGAACCTGGGAGCACAGCGAGAGGGTGATGAGGATCGTTCCCTGAAACGCTCGCCACCAAGTGTTCATTCGTAGGGCTCTACCTCTTCAGCCTGGATCTGGTATCCGGCGTTTGCAAGATCGGTGTTGAATGGCTTTGCGCTGAGGGTGCCGGTTACCCAGACCGTATCGAAGGCTTGGCGTATCTTTGCATCCCCCTCTGGTACCTTGACGTAGACTGTCTGGTTGGCAGGAGGCGGGGGTACATGAATGCAGGCGCCGTAGTAGGGAACCAGAAGAAATTCGCTGAGCTTCTCTCCATCACCCTCGATTGGAACAACAAAGCCGGGCAGCTTGATCCGTTTCCCGTCCAGGCTCTCCACCACCGGGGCAGCATTCCAGGCTGCTTGCAGCTCCTCCAGCACCTTTTGGGCTCTGGGGTCATCGTCAGCCAGATCGTCGATATTGCCAAACTGCGACAAGATCTTGTCCGGACGATAGTCCTCGGGAATCATGGCGTCCCACTCCAGCTCCGGCACCTGTTCGGCAAACGCGGTGTTGAGGCAGAGTAACGCAATTAGGATCAGCGCAAGTGTGAATCGGGGTTTCATGGGTAGCCTTTTACAGACGTATGCTCATTCCGTCGGACAGGGAGTAACGATAAGCGCGAAATCCGGGTATTAGGCCGATAATCATGCCGGAAGTTCCCACCAGTCCCAGTATCATCCACTCACGGAGTGATGGGAAGTCGATCGGTATGTGGAGACCGTAGTTAGCCTCGATAAAGGGTTGGGCGATAAACAGCCCCAGGTAGAGCAGGAGCAGGCCCAGGGCCATTCCGACCAGGCTCAGCAGCAGGCTCTCTCCGGTGACCAGCAGCAGGACATGACCCGGGCGGGCTCCCACCGAGCGCAGTATGGCCATTTCACGCCGCCTTTCATTGAGTCCGGCCAGCATCACGGTCAACATGCCGATCAGCCCTACCGCCACTACCAGAATCGTGACAACCAGCAGGGCATTCTCCGCCACACTCATTAGGTCCCAGAGCTGTTGCAGCGCCACGCCGGGCAGGATGGCCAGCAGCGGTTCCTTGCGGTAGTCATTGATCTCACGCTGGACCCGGAAGGTGGCGAGCTTGCTCTTCAGGCCGACCATGAACGCGGTGATCTGTTTGGGCGTGAGGTTTTTTTTCAGGGTATCTTCGGCACTCAGTTTAAGTCCGGGAACCTGTCTTCCGGCAATCCAGTCCGAATGTATCGCTTCGATCCCTTCCAGGGGCACATGGACCGTGCGATCAACCGGTGTGCCCGTCGGTTCGAGTATGCCTACCACCTCAAACGGCTTGTCATCATGCATGGCGAAGCTGGTCTTGCCTGCGCCGTGGGCGATGACGATTTTCTGGCCGATGCGGTAGTTCAGCATCTCTGCGACCTCGTGGCCGAGAACCGCCTGGTAGACCTGCTCAAACGGCTGACCCTGGTCGAAGGCAAGGGATCGCTTCCGGGCGTACTTGTAGTGCAGGAAGTAGTCCTGGTTGGTTCCCATCACCCGGTAGCCCAGGTGTGAGTCCCCCAGCGAGATGGGGATTGTCCACTTCACCAGGGAGTGGTCGGCAAACTTGCGGTAGCTCTTCCATGAAATGTTATTGGTGGCGTCCCCGATCCGGAATACCGAGTAGAGCAGCAGGTTGATGGCGCCGCTACGGGCGCCGACCACCAGGTCCGTGCCGGAGATGGTGTTGGCAAAGCTGTTGCGTGACTCCACCCGTAACCGTTCCACACCCAGCAGCAGCGAGACGCTGAGCGCGATGCTGACCAGGATCAGGGTCGCGGTAAAGCGGCGATTCAACAGGCTTTTGAAGGCAAGGGAGAGGATCGCCATTACACGCTCCTCTCGGGTGCCTGGTTGATCTCGTCCAGGGCGATGTGGTGTTTGAATAGCGGTTCAAGCTGCCGGTCATGGCTGACAAAGAGCAGGGTGGAGCCCGTCTCTTCGCACTCCTGGAACAGGAGACGGAGAAACGCCTGTCGCATGTCGCTGTCCAGCGCCGAGGTGGGTTCGTCGGCAATGATGATTTCCGGGGCGCCAATCAGTGCCCGCGCCGTCGCCACTCGTTGCTGCTGTCCGACACTGAGCTCGGTAACAGGTCGATGCACGAGATCCGTATGCGCCATATCCAGATGTGCCAGCAGGCGCATCGCTTCGTCATGCAGACTGTTTCCCGATTCGGTTGCCTTGCGCTTTCTCAGGCGAGAGAAGCGGCAGGGCAGGGTGACGTTCTCCAGCACGGAGAGATAGGGGATCAGGTTAAACAGCTGGAAAACAAAGCCGATGTGATCGGAGCGGAAGTGGTCCCGTTTGGCGCTGCCCAGGCGGTTGATTGTCTCGCCGAGTATCTTCACCTCTCCGCTGGTGGGGAGATTCACTCCCGCCATCAGTGCCAGCAGGGTGCTCTTTCCACTGCCGCTGGCACCGCGGATAAAGATCCGCTCACCGCGCGCCACCTCCAGCTGCGGTATGTGTAGTACTTCCGGAAGTTCCCGTCGCCATGCAAATCGAAGATTGTCGACCTCTATTGCATTGATTTGTGGCATGAAGTTATTCCGGTAGTCCCCACACTAGATGCGCCCTAGAGTTCCAGGGTGCTGTGTCCTGGAGTCAAGTCTATCTTTTGCTGTCCCCGATTTGAAATGGCCTGTACTTCAATAGATTCCGTTGCAGGGAAGTGATCAAACAGGTGGATGTCGATTTTGTTCAGGTGGGTGGTTTCAGCACACTGGTAATGGTAATGGGTGGCGAAGTCGCTATGGTTTTCCTCCTCATGCTCGTGTTCATGCTCATCCCGCACTGCCATGGGAGATTCCACCGCTTTCGACTCAATGACGCATTTCGCCGCAGCGGGAAGGCCAAATAGCAGATCGGGGTTGTTCAGGGTCTCAAGCGCCGCTTTCACCCTCCCCATCTGTTCTTCACTTTTTGGCTGGTGCTCAAAACCGACGATATTCATAGCCGGACTGAGAAATTCGATCTCGAGGGCGTTCTCCTCAAGAACTATCAACAGCTTCGCCTCTCCGTGGACATGGCTGTCATGTTGCTCGTGGTCAGATTCGGATGCCTGCAGTAGTGTTGAAAGGGCAAGCAGAGAGAGGGAGAGGAATCCTATTCCGGTTTTGAACATGGTGCTTTTCTCTTGGCCGCTAAATATCTAAACGTTATAACATAACGTTTATGCAGGGTAATACTACACCAGATTACACTTTCATTCCAAATGTAGCTGGCGTTGCGGAGGCTTAGGCCGCCGGAGGGGGAATGTGTACAGACACCAACAGGAAAACCACCTGGAACGCGAACAGGGCCAGTCTGCTTCAGACAGCTATCATGGAGAGGATTCAGTAATTAAAGGGGTCAGTGTGATGAAAGGGTACTGCCCCCTTTTACTGATTGAAAAGCCCCGCGTATGCGGGGCTTCGTATTGTGGTCGATGTAATGCGAGCCGTCACGCGAGAAGGTCATTCCGATCAGGCCGTAAGCAGTAAAAAAGGGTCAGAACCCTTTTAGTGCAGGTCGGGAGATTGCTGTATGCCTGTCGGTTCATTCTGGTACAGTGTCTGAGATTTCAGTGAGATCTATTGGATTTCGAAGAGGGAACTATGTGTAAGTATCGGATTACCGACGCAGCAGATTGGGTAATTCAACGAGAATCTGCCAGTTTCGAGGGTTTAGATCGTACATCGCCATCGGAGTTTGCACTGGTGGATTATCAGGATCGTATTTCCGGTGAAGGTATTGAGCGCTACTGCCATACCGTTGAGCGGATCAACGATGAGTCCCGGCTGGAAGACGCTTCGTTGTTGATAATGGAATTGAACGATCAGCAGGAGATGTTGTTACACCATATTTCCCTGATACGTAGTGACGCTACCATCGACGCACTGGATCCGGAACGTATCGCGGTAAACGAGCGTCAGCGCGGTCTGGAATCACATGTGGTGGATGGTATCACCACGATCAGCTACTCCATCGAGGATCTGCGTGTCGGTGATGTGATCGACTATGCCTATACCGTCGTAACTCGGGCAGGGGGGCACCCGGTACACGGAGATTACTATCTATCCAATCGTTGGTTGACTTGGAATATACCAGTGAAGCTGCAGTTCGTGCGTTTATTGAACCATGCAGAACAGCCGGTTCGCTGGTCTATCGGTCGGTATGCCGATCAGTCGTTTACACAGGAGGAAGGAGTTATCGCCTCGGGTGAAAACCATGAGCTTGCACTGACTGATCTTCCAATCACGCAGATCGACCAAATGGCGCCTCCCTGGTTCTGGCCCGATTTCATGGTGCTGGCGACTGATATAGACTGGATTGCCGTCTCGCGAGAGATGTTTGCCCAGTTTCGTGCGATGGGAATATGGGAAGAGTCTCTTGATCTTTCAGGTGTGGTAGATATCGATACGACAGATGTCGAAAAAGCCATTATCCAGTTGTTGCGTTTTGTTCAGAACGAAGTCCGTTACAAGAGTGAAAGCAGCGGCATATTTTCCCATACACCGAAAATGGCGAGTAAGACGTTGGCCATGCGTTACGGGGACTGCAAGGACAAAGCGACTCTGTTGAAGTTGTTGTTGGAGCAGATCGGTTTTGCTGCGGATCTGGTGCTGGTCAATACTGAACTGGATAAGAAGATCAAAAGCCTGCCGCCTTCTCCACTCTGGTTTGATCATATGATTCTGCGTATCCGCCATGAAGGGAAGGCGTATTTCGTTGACCCCACTATCAAAAAGCAGGGTGGGGATCTTCACCATCTGGCCGATCTGCCATACGCATGTGTGCTGCCGTTGTGCGAGGAGGGTTGTGATCTCCTAGAGTTGCCGAAGCACCCGTTGAACCCGGTATTCAATCTGGCGCACACGCTGGATTTCTCACACGAAAGGACCGATCATTACTACTTCGGCATTCAACGGACGTTCTATGGGCATCGTGCTGACAACATGCGCTACTACCTGTCGTCGAAATCACCTGAATTGTTGGCTGACGAGTTTCTGAACTACGCCCGGGATGATCTGAACGTGGGTCTGGAATCGGAGATTGCGATCCACATCAAAAACGATGATATTGAGAACAATCGTCTGGAAACCTACGAGCAGTATCGGATACACGGACTGGATCAGGCTGATGATAATCGAACACTGGAGATAAGGACGGACCACGTGAACAGTTTTCCGCTCACTAACTCTTCTGAATACCCCTTAAAGCATGAATTGGATGGTGGGAAATCGCACAAGATCGATGTGTTCTACCGACTTGCCGGTTCAGAGACTAACGAGAATGAGAGGATAAACAATAAGTGGTTCAGTTACCGGGATGAAGTGAGGGCGACGAAGAATGCCTATCACTTTCTTACCGAGACCGTACCGGGTAAATCCTACGTGCCGGCTGGTGATCTCCAGGCCTATATGAATGATGTGGAGGCGATGCGACAGCGTAGCATCAACCGCTTCCCATTCAGGACGCATCAAGTGGACTGGATGGATCGCCTGGGCGCAAAAATGTGGATGATCGCGTTTGTTATTTTAATGATCATGCTTGCGATCTTTAATATTACTAAATATCAATAGCGAACTGAATATACCAGGTCGGTAACAAGTAATAATGGAAGTAAAAAGGGTCGGTGACAGCTGATAACTATTTACATTAGTGCTTAGATTTAATGGGACTTCCCAAATTAGATATCAGAGGAAATAAAGGGGACAGACCACGTTTGATCAAAAATTATAAGGGGTCAGCCCCCTTTTATACTCATTATTTAGGTGTGTTTAATTAAAAACTAGGAGGTTGTATGAATATTCTTAACAGGACATCAAAATTATCTCTTTTTGGTTTTATGTTGACAGTTTTAGTTAATTTTGTGTGCTCATCAGAGAGTTACGCAACAATGTTAGAAGCTGGTGACATTGCAGTCGTTGAAATTGATGGTTTGACTGTTATTGGACCAACTCACTATCCTGATGATATTGCATTCGGTTTTGCCATAATAAACTTCACTGATTTCTCTACCGGCGATATTTTAGTAGCTTCATATCATGAAAATACCTTATCAGACTCACCTATAGATACTGATATTTTAGATGGACCAGCATTAAGTTTTTGGTCTCTGAATTTGCATGAAGCATTTGTAGAGGATTTACAGGGATTCATTCGACTTGAGTCTTTATCTGGATCATTGGACATCTTGTCCATAGAAATAGAGTTAGTTGCATACGGTACGGAATATTATGGTGAGTTCAACGTATCACCAGTTCCAGCGCCTGCATCTATATGGTTGTTTGGTGCCAGCTTAGTTGGATTATTTGGATTAAAAAATAATAAAGTATAAAAAACCGGTTCAGAGAGCAATTGTTTTTAATAATAGAGATTATTGCACTCTGACCCTGTTTATTACAGCGCAGCGAATCGCCACATTCATCGTAGGCATCGGTATTGTCGGAATAGTAGGGGACAGACCACGTTTTATCAATTTGATATGAAAAAAAGGATCGGTGACAACTGATAACTATTTACATTCGGAACTATAAAAAGGAACGGACCCCTTTTACATAAGCGAATAAAAACAGGAAAGATTTAATTATCGTTAATTACGGGTATGACGGTGTCGGAGTAGAATAACCGTGGCCCCGCTAAACAGAAAGGAGAGTTGTAAATTAAGTAATATCAAGTCATCAGATGTATCATATTAAAATTGCTTATTGTTTTAAAAAAAGGAACTACTGGTATGAAAATCTATTCCACACTTATTTTGTTATGCATTTCATTTAATGCATTTTCTGCACATAATATGTTTAAGATGACGTCTGTTAACGGGGCATGTATTGGAAATAACAGCTTAACGGGAGGAGAATGTGTAAATATATCAGCTGTCATCAATAATGCACTTAATCTAGATAAAAGACTAGATCTAAATATAAAGAGGAGTGATGCATCTTATTCCGATAGCATATATAAAATTGCACAAAAAGGAGAAGATCCATTGTGTAAAAAATACAAGGATAGATTAAAAAAATATCAGGCGGAGGGAGTTATGGGTATTAATCCAGCAACTGGTAAATTGCAAAAGATGAAAGGTAAACAGGCTCAAGACGTAATTAAGGACACAAAAGAGAATATATCCATTTTGTGTAATTGAATAACTGGGTCAGAGTCAATTCACTCTGACCCAAAAAAGAATAGAAGGTGTCGGTGAAAACTGAGAACCATTTGCGTAGTATAGCTAAATAAGGATATGGCATGTTTTTCGCATTACTATTAATCACGTTTTTACTCGCAATTGCTGTCTCATTTGGTGTTGTTAAAACATTTGATAAGCCGATCAACTCAATATTCCAGAGAGTAATACAGGATGAAATATCAAACGTCTGGAGAAAATATATTAAGTTTGCAGCTTATGTAGTTGGCATATCAGGTGGGGTAAGAATATATCAACTAGAGCAATACATAAGCGCAAGACACAAAGACACAGAAGTTTTAGTGCTCAATCCAGAACGCTGGACATTGGAGGTGTATCGTACAGTTATCGAAACACTACAAAGTCTAGCATGGATGTATCTTGTTGTTTTTGTCTTTGCCTTAATTGCATACGTGATTGTTCGAGGGTTTGAGATAAAGCACTCTAGGCAAAAAGCCGAGAGTGGTGACTGAAATTTACTAGTTAACAAAATATAAGGGATCGGTAATAAACGGGGTCGGTGACAACTGAAAATCATTGCCACTCGGAGTTCATGTTGATGACATGATCAGATTCAGCATGAATAAGCAAGAATAATAGGGGATAGACCACGATTATGAGTCAGTAATTTCAACTTTTTTGTAACAAACTGCGGTCTATCCTTTTTGATCGCCCTTTGAACCATCAGTCGACATAAACAATTATCCGTTAAAAGTATCAATAAAGGAATAAGTTTAATGACTAAATCGTTTGTAATTATTCTCACGACAACATTAGTGCTTATTGGATGTGCTAAGCAGCCTGAAGAGGAAGTAGGTTACGGAGTACTTGAGAATGGTCACTATACCAATAGTTACTTCAATATGTCAGTACAAGTACCTAAGACCTGGTTTGTTCAAAGTAAAGCTGCGCAGAAAGAACTTACAGAGGCAGGAACATCACTACTTGCAGGAAAAAATGATAATCTTAAGGCTATTTTGGAGGAATCTGACAAACAAAGTGTTACATTGCTTTCCTTATTCAAGTATGAGCAAGGTGCACCTGTCCCATTCAATCCAAGTATTATCGCAGTCGCGGAGCGAGTAAAGCACCTGCCTGGTGTAAAAAGAGGGTCAGATTATCTCTATCATGTCAAGCAACACCTTAATTCAGGACAACTGAATTATCAGTTTCCAGCTGATATCTATAATGTAAATATTTCTGCATTATCGTTTGATGTGATGCCGGCTCAAATCGATACCGGCTTTACAATGGTTCGTCAGGAATATTATGCGGCAAGAGTCAAAGATTACGTAATTTCAGTTATTCTAAGTTATAGCGATGATACAGACGTAGCTGAGCTAAAAGAAATAGTCGATAATTTTAGATTTAATGAATAAAGGGGTCTGACTGAACCTCCCCCAGTTTAACGGAGAATTTTTACAAAGAGACGCTATGTCGAAATAGATAACAGGAGTAGAAGTGATTGGATTTGTAAAGCAGGTAACCTTGATAGTCTCTATATCCGTATCACTCGCTGGCTGCGCCACATATGAGCCAATAGAGCCTCAGGACCGTTATCCAGGTAGGATCACTGAGAAAGTTAAAATTGTTAATCCAAACTTGAAGGAGGAAATCGAAGCGGCAGAGACCAATCATCGTATTTCCTTGTTCTTATTCGGCCTTGGGGGTGCGCTTGGAGGAGCTATTGGTGGTGCAATGGTTGGTGCTAGTGCCGATAATATCGTAGATGCATCAATCCCAGGAGAACCTTACCGTTACACAATAGAAACAGCAGACTCTAGGGCAATTATCATCCTTCACAAACACTCGGGGTTTGAAGTCAAGGATTGTGTAGATGTCTTAGTGGGCCAGGAAAGTGGTCATATCTCTATGGCTTATGGTGATAACTGCAATTAAGCGTAATTGCTAGGTACATTGAGACAATTTAGTAGATTGAGAGTAGATGCTCCAATAAAGGGAGTTAATAATAGGGTCGGTGACAGTTGATTACAATTAGGGACCTTGATTAATTGGGGATCGATCAAGAAGTAAAACGTGGCCAGGGAGCAGTTTTTTCTAATTTAGATCATATTGCTCTCAGGCAATGTTTTTATCATATGTTTTTTTGTTAAGATAAATTGGGATTTATACGGATGAAAACAATAGTAGTACTTATCGTGTTGGGAGCAATGATCTATGCCGCCTTGGAATATAACCTGGACTGGCATGTCAACAAGGAGCCTGTATATGAACTCCACGCAAAACGGATTCCCAAAGACAGCGAATATTTAAAGAAGTACTTTGTCCAGTCTTGCTCCGGCCCCTATTGCAACTATACTTTCGAGTGGAAAGGGGGCGGAGTTGCAGGTTTTGAGGTATCCAACAATGCAACCTCTGGCACCGGGACTGCCACAGCCATCGACAATAAAGGACATTGGCTAACCGCAAGACATGTGGTCGATGGTTGTTCGAGAATTAAGTTGCGCAGCGGTCAGGGTGAAGAAGTTTATGTGAAAAAGGCACGGCTTCACCCTGAAAAGGACTTGGCTCTACTCTTCACGAAGCCTGTGGATATTCCTTATCTCAAGATAGCCAACTCTTCTCCGTCAAGGTATGCAAATGGTTATGTCACCGGTTTCCCGATGGGGGGATCTGGTGTGCTTTACATGAATTTGCTCGGCAGCAACAAATATCGCCATACAAATGCCGATGCCGAAGAATACACTCTAATATGGGCGATTGAACAGGGATTAGATGCCTATCAGGGTAAGTTCTTTGGATTTAGTGGTAGTTCGATTCTAAACAAAAAAGGAGAGATTATCAGTGTAATGCAAGGATATGGCAGTGCCTATGTAGGACAAACGGCGACTGCCACGTCGACATTGGCATCGATACATGAGCTTATCGACGGCACAATTAATATCGATGAAATTCAAGATAATGCTATGCAAATGAAACTGACTGACGATAACTTTTTTCGAGTAGGAAGAAAGCTGCGTAAACAATATACCGTTGCTCTTGTTACATGCGAAACCGACTAGACTGAGCGAAATGAAACGGAACAGAGTAAATATACTCTGAACCAAACAATAGGGGACAGACCACGGTTTATGTCGAGTACAATAGGGAACACGGAAACTGGGTCAGAATTAAAGGGGTCAGACATCTTTTTCCGAAATATCCAGCCGATTCCAGGGATCATTCATCTCCCCCCTACGGCGACCATGTCCTCTGCGGCGAGGCTCCTTGTCGGGTTCGAATCTTATTAACTCACGGCGATCAACAACCTTTCTGCGCTGCTCAATGCGCCGTTCGGGTCCAAAATACGTCGTTTGAGTGGTCATCCCTAAACCCCCATAAAGTGTTGTTCAGCTATTATAGTCTATCAATAGGCGTGCTGATGAGTGTTAACCGATATTAATTAAAGGGGGCGGTGACAACTGATAACCATTGGAATTTAAAACATTTTTTGATCAAATTCGAGGTATGAACTAAAAGGGATTGAAAAAAATTAATAAACGCAGGAATGACATCAGTCACCAACTTTTTAAATACGTCATAATCTTTGGCACTGTGTCTTGTTGATGAGTTAAAGTTTAAACGTAAGGAGGTATCCAAATGGAAGATGATATTGACGATCAACTCCTTCACGCTATTGAGAATCTTCCACAGCATTTGCGAGCTGCTGCACAGATGCATTTTGTTGAAAACAACTCCTACACCGAGATCTCTCAGCAACTGTCTATCACACAAGCAAATGCTCGCAAGCGCGTCCAACTAGCCCGGGAAATTATTAAAAAGAACAGAGAGTAAAGGGGGCGGTGACAAATGCCCGGTGGGTGTTATTCGCGAGCGTTGGCCGCAGGCCATCTCTGGAAAATAGCAGTCTACTTCAGTGCGGTCTCAGCTTTAAGCCGTTCAGCCAACAAGTCGATAAATGCTCGAACTTTAGCCGAGGTGTAACGCCCTTCTCGATGCACGATATGGACAGGTATTGGCGCAGGCTTAAATTCCTGCAGTATCAATTTGAGTTGGCCGTCTGCGACATAGGGTGCCACTTGGTATGACAAGAGCCGGGTAATACCTAATCCTTCTCGGGCTGCTTCGATAGCTGCATCATTGGTCGTGACCGTCAATCTGGGACGAAGTCGCAAGGACCGACTCCCTGCTGTTGAGTTGAAGCGCCAGTCAAAAGCACCGCTGCCGGCACTTGATGCGATTGTTGTGTGCTCGACCAGCTCATCAGGCGTTTTCGGTTCGCCATAGTGAGTCAGGTATTTATCGGATGCACAAAGTACCAATCGCACCGATCCGACCCGGAGTGCCCGCATACTTGAATCAGGCAGTTGGCCGATACGCACGCCGACATCTTGCCCCTCTTCCAGCAGATTGACGACTCTGTCCAGGAAAACGGCAGAGACCTCGGTGTCTGGATAACGCTTCAGGTATTCAACAATCCCCGGCATAACGAACATGCGTCCAAAGAGAACCGGCGCGGTAACGGCCAGATGACCCCGAGGTTTGGCGTTGATTCCGGCAGCCGATTCGTCAGCCGCCTCAACCTCGCTTAGGATGCGGCGCGCATCCTCCAGATAGCGCTGTCCCGCCTCTGTGACGCGCACATAGCGTGTGGTTCGATTGAGAAGTTTGACACCAAGCCGCTCCTCCAGATGCGCTACGGCGCGAGTCACGGCGGGTGGTGACATGTCCAGTCTTCGGGCACCCGCGGCAAAACTCTGCTCCTCTGCCACGGCAATGAAGACGCTCATCAAGTGAAAGCGGTCCATATATTATTCCGTTTAGAGAAATAATTAATTGTTGTTCGTGGCCATTCATTTTTCAAGTGGAATTAACCACAGTATGAATCAAGCACCGCAAACGGTGCTGCAAAGTAACCAAGATGATTTCAATTGGAGAACCAACATGAACCGAATCAATGTCGTTAATCAGCAAAATGCCAATGGGGAACAGAAAGCCCTTCTTGATGCAATTGAGGCGAAATTAGGCATGGTGCCTAATTTTCTCAAGGTCTTTGCCAACTCTCCTGCGGCCTTAAGGGCCTTCCTGGGGTTACACGAAATTGCCAGTGAAGGCAGCCTGGATGCTATGACCCGAGAACGCATCGCCCTGGCGTTGGCCCAGCAAAATGCCTGTGAATACTGTGTTTCAGCACACAGCGCCCTTGGACGTAAAGCGGGTCTTGAGAAAGAGGAGATTGAGGCAAACCGTGCGGGCACCAGCCAGGATGTCAGGGCTGCAGCGGCTGTGAAGTTTGCCCGGGCGCTGGCTGAGCATAGCGGTGAAATCACTACCGCAGAGCTCCTTCAAGTCCGAAATGCCGGCTATGACGATGAGGAGATCGTCGAGATCATCACCCACGTTGGGCTGAACATTCTCAGCAATATCATAGGTAAGGCGAGCCGTGTCGAGATCGATTTTCCCAAGGTCGATCTCAAACTGGCCTCTTAGGCGTTGGCTCAAGACGGGACTGTCGGGTGCTGTGAGCGGCGATAGTCCAGTCCTAAGACAAACTTGGATCGTAGCGCACCATAAAGTGAGGAATGGGTCATGGGACATAGATTTGCAGAAATTGCGTTTACCGAGTCGGTCCGTGACGTACAGCAAGCGCTCGGCAGTCGTGCCGGTTATGCGGCTCTGGATCAGGGTGATGACTATAATTACCGCCTGGGAGATCGTGAAGCCGCATTTATTGCCGCTCGCGACAGCTTCTATATGGCCAGTGTAAGTGAAACCGGTTGGCCTTATCTGCAACATCGGGGTGGCCCTGTCGGTTTTGTTCGTATCATCGATGAGCGGACGATTGGGTTTGCCGACTATAGCGGCAATCGCCAATACGTCAGTGTCGGAAATTTCGCAAAGGATGATCGTGTTGCGCTCTTTTTTATGGATTATCCCAACCGAACCCGTCTTAAGATGCTCGGCCGGGTCCAGTTAATCGACCCGCCTGACTCTGAATTGATGGCGGAACTGGAAGTTGAAAATTATCGCGCCCATGTGGAGCGTGGCGTGATCATTCACATTGAGGCGTTTGACTGGAACTGTCCGCAGCACATCACGCCACGTTATACCGATGAGCAGCTCGAAGCGTTGATGAGACCGCTGACTGAAGAGAATCAAAGGCTACAGAAAGAGTCCGCTACCCCGGCAAAACCAACGGTGCTTGGAGACGGGCCGCTGAAACTGGTTATCACGGGGGTACGTCAATTAACGCCCCGTGTTCGGGCCTATGAGTTACGTGATCCGAGTGGTGCAGACTTGCCTGTTGTCGAAGCTGGAGCTCACCTCCAGGTACCGGTTCAAATACCGGGTGGTAAAACAGTCATACGCCATTACTCGATCTGCTCGAATCCGGCGCGACGTGATATTTATGAAATTGCCGTATTGCGTGATGACCAGGGTGCGGGCGGTTCGGTTGCGGTGCATGAGTTGTTCGACCTGGGTCTCCATCTGCATTGTGCGTTACCGAAAAACCATTTTCCCCTCCATTCCGATGATCGTCCGGCCGTGCTGATTGCCGGAGGTGTCGGTATTACTCCTATCAAGCCGATGGCTCAGGTACTAAAGGCACGGGACAATGCGCTGCAGTTGCATTACGCGGGTCAAAGTACCAATGAGATGACCTTTGCTGATCGGCTGAGTCGTGAGCTCGGTAGCGCGATCTCCCTATATCGTTCTGCACGGGGAGAGCGTATGGATATCGAGCGGATTCTCTCAGCAGCACCTGAAGAAGCACTCTTTTATGTCTGCGGCCCGAGTCGTCTGATTGATGCCATAAACAGGGCCGCGGAAACGTTGAATATTGATACTGGCCGTATTCATTACGAACGATTTGAAGCCCGTTCGAACACTGATGCAAGACCCATACAATTGCAATTGCATCGTTCGGGTATACAGCTGGAAGTTGATGCCAACAAGAGCATACTGGATACTATTCTTGAAGCCGGCATTGACGTTCCCTACAGCTGTAAAACGGGTAACTGTAAAACCTGTGCCATGGTGGTCATGGATGGCGAGCCTGATCACCAGGATTCAGTGTTGTCAGATGTCGAGCGGAAAGATGCTCGACTAATATGCCCTTGTGTTTCACGAGCCAGGGGTGATCATTTGATGCTGGATATATAACTGATAAGAATAACCATAAGGTCAGACAACGATTATAATTATGAGTTAAAAATTTAAGAGGTCAGACCCGAATGGCACTTACTTAAGCGGACATCGTCGTGTGATATGAGAATTTCCCTGATTTCCGCCATCGCAGTGGCGGGGCAGGGCCCCACCCTACACAGTGGGACAGCGCGTCGGGTGGGGCATGCCCCACCAAAATAGGCTGGAAACCCACTCGAATCCTCTTATTGTTAATCAAATCCCCTTAAGTAAGTGCCATTCAAGTCAGACCCTTTTTATTGCATCCTCCGTATCAAGTTTCCCGTTCTCTGCTGTTCTCGATTTAGCTTTTTTGCGGCTTTCCATCACGTTGGTCCGAAAGACTCGCCCCCATTGAGGAGATAAGATGTCAGCTATTACGCGGGTACTACGAATCAGCAGAATTGTTACATTACCGATACATTGTGTTACCGCCCTGAAAGGATTATTAGCTTCTCTCCCACTAAATTGATTTCTGTCGATAACACAAACCGGAGAGACAATTATGAAGATCACACTTGCTCTAATTTCAATTTTTACCATCGCTGCCCTGGTGCTTGGTGGCTGTGCACATCGTTACAAGACCCCGGAACAGCGTGCGGATTACTTTACGGAGAAGATTGCAAAAAAACTTGATCTAAATGACGAGCAGAAAGTTAAGCTCGATATGATGAAGGACGAATTGCTTGCTGTACGTGAGGAAATGCAGGGCAAACGCGAGGAGGCCAGAAATACTGTCCACGACCTGCTTTCAGCTCCTGTTATTGACCAGGACAAGGCTGTGGCCCTCGTCAATAGTCATGTTGAAGATATCTCTGCACAAGCACCACGTATTATCGCAGCATTGGCCGGTTTCTGGGAAAGTCTAACACCGGAGCAGCAGACCAAGGTGCGCGAGAAACTGGAAAAGCACTTCGAAAACAATGGTCGCTGGAGTCATAGTCGCCTTCACTACATGTGATCTCCTCGCATGATTATCCTTAAAGCGCCAATTACAAATGACGGGGTCAGGGTAAATTTACTCTGACCTCATTAATCAGAAGCCGGGAGTCGTCAGAATTGCATGTCTGCGACGGGGCAATATTACGTTTTTTCTTCCGATACCTGATTGAAAACCCCGCGTATGCGGGGCTTCATATTTGTAGATGAAATGGAGTCAGGTTTCCAACATAAGGATAAAGCCTGTTGTCAGCGCACCAGAAAGCGAGGTTAATAGCCATTTAATCGTATTATGTACGTTCTTTTGAACCTTCTCTGTTGATTTCTCTCGCATCATTAATTCTCCTGGTCCTGTTGTCTATGCGCAGGCACTCATAGGAAGTGGTGGTTCACTGGTCGCAAACGTATCGAGTTTCTCGAAGAACGTTTTATGGTCGATGTAATGCGAGCCGTCACACGAGAAGGTCATCCCGATCAGGCCGTTAACGCGGTTGATCGAACCGTTGCGTAGGTAGATGTTTTTGTCCGTCGTGCGAAGACGCCTAAACTCGTTCAGTATCGCCTGCGTATCTTCGGCATGTATTACCGGTTGCAGGTGATCGATCAGGCTGTCGCGGAATTGGCCGAGGAAGCCTGGCGCCAGCACCTCCTCCTTCACAAACACCCGATAGCGGTAAGCATCATCAGCGAACCAGCAGGTCAACTGGCTGGAGGAATGGTGAATCTTGACGTGAAATGCGCCTTTACGGGTCAACAGCGCATGGACGATTTCGTGAATGCGGTCGATCTGACTGTCAAACAGGCTCTCGACTCGCGACTGCTGGAAAAGGAAGGCCCTGACAGAAGGGTCGCCCTTGATTTGTAACCATCTATCCGGCATTTCGAATCCTCCTCATACGGTGGACAAAACCAAGAAAATTACTCGGTTAATGGACATTGTATGCACAGTGTGCATAAATAAAAATAAATATTATTAATTATCAGCATAGGTAATAGTCTATGTCTAAGGGGGCTATCTCCAACCTGGCGCGTCGCATCAGCATTCGCCAGCTCCAGGTTTTCGACACTGTGTCACGGTTGCGCAGCTTCACTCGTGCCGCGGAGGAGTTGTACTTGTCGCAGCCGACCGTGTCGATGCAGATAAAAAAACTGGAGTCCGATATCGGATTGCCCTTGATCGAACAGGTGGCAAAAAAGCTTTCGCTGACTGAAACGGGCAAGGCGCTTCAGGCGGCCGCGCATGACATTCTGGAGATACTGGGCCGGTTCGAGATGGAGGTGGAAGATCAGAAAGGGCTGCGTACCGGACAGCTGCATTTAGCGGTGGTCTCCACGGCCAACTACTTTGCGCCGCGCCTGCTCGGGCAGTTCCGACACCAGTACCCCGGTATCAAGGTCACATTGGAAGTCACCAATCGTGAACATATCCTCGAACGCATGCTGAGCAACAGTGACGATATCTATCTGATCGGTAAACCGCCCAAATCCAGTGAACTGGAATTTCAGCCATATCTGCCGAATCCGATGGTTGTTGTAGCTCCCGTGGATCACAAGTTCGCGAAACGGAAGTCAGTTTCATTACAGGAAATCGCCGATGAACCGTTTATCCTTCGCGAGCAGGGTTCCGGAACAAGAATTGCTGTGGAGCATAAATTTGCCAATGCCGGGCTTGAACTCAATATCGGGATGGAACTTGGGAACAACGAGTCCATCAAGCAGGGCATTACCGGTGGACTTGGGATTGCGGTGTTGTCGCTGCACACCCTGACCAGCGGTGACATGAACGAATTGACCGTCCTGGATGTTGAAGGTTTCCCCATTTCCTGGCAATGGTATATCGGTCACCCCCGTAGCAAGCGATTGTCGATTGCAGCAAAAACCTTCATCGACTTCATGTATGAGGAGGGACCGTTGCTGCTGCCGGAGAATGTTATCGATAGTACGCTAGTGGACATGACGATGATGAAAAACAATAAAAGGAATCGGTGACGAATGGCACTGACTTAAGGGGATTTGATTCGCAATAGGAGTATTCGTGTGGGCTTCCAACATATTTTGGTGGGGCAGGGATATTCCATATACGAATAAAGGACGTAATCCAATAAGCAGTTGATGTGCCAGTATCAGAGCATTCATAGGGGTGAAGGCGTGTCAGAGAGTATGAGTTCTTGATGCTAGCTAGATCACAAACCCAGCGTTCTCCAAATCCGCACATTCTGGCTTTTTAACTGCTGCAAACTAGAATCCTTTTAATACTTAGCGGCATGGAAGCGCTGCTAATCCCTGGTTTATACAGAGGTATCAAGGGTCCATATTCCAGTTCAGCTGATTGCCTGTGAATAATACTCGATTACTGAGTGTATACCTTATGAACTCTTGAGTCCTTCAATGGAATTTAACGAATAGGGTTCTTGATACATGCTCCAGGTGCACAAAGGCTTACCGATTAAATGAGGCAAAGTATGGGAGAGCAATGAATGGAATTTGTTACCAACTATGGCCTGTTTCTGGCTAAATCGATCACCGTGGTATTGGCGATTCTTGCTGTTGCAGGGGGTATCATTGCGCTCGCCGGTCGAGGCAGACCCCGGGGTAGACAGCGTCTTGAAGTCAAATACTTGAACCGGGACTATGATGACATGGCGCATACCCTCAAGTCGGCGATGCTGCCAAAGAAGGCATTTAAACAGATTCTCAAAACACGAAAGCAGGATCTCAAGAAAACCCGGGAACAGGGACCCGATGCCCGTTCAAAAGATAACAAGAGAGTATTCGTGCTGAATTTTCACGGTGATATCCGTGCTTCAGCGGTGGCCTCCTTGCGCGAAGAGATCACTGTCATCCTCTCCGTGGCAAGAGCAGAAGACGAAGTCGTGCTGCGTTTGGAGAGTAGTGGCGGCCTGGTTCATGCCTACGGCCTGGCGGCCTCCCAGCTCACGAGACTCAAGGACAAGAATATCCGGCTGACAATAGCGGTGGATAAGGTCGCCGCGAGTGGCGGCTACCTGATGGCCTGTGTGGCCGATAATATCATTGCGGCACCATTTGCCGTGGTCGGCTCCATTGGTGTATTGGCACAATTGCCAAATTTCAACCGTTTTCTGAAGCGACACGATATCGATTTTGAGCAGATCACAGCCGGTGAATATAAAAGAACGGTCACCCTTTTTGGTGAAAACACTGACAAAGACAGAGACAAGCTTCGTGAGGAGATCGACGAGGCACACCGGCTGTTTAAGGCGTTCATAAAGTCCCAGCGTAGCGAACTTGATATCGCTACTGTAGCGACCGGGGAGCACTGGTATGGGACACGAGCCCTGGAATTGAAGCTTGTCGATGAATTATGCACCAGTGACGATTACCTGCAGGAAGCCAGAAAAACAGCAGAGCTTTACCAAGTTACCTTCAGACCCCAAAAACCGCTCATCGATCGATTGTCGTCATTGGCATCGATATTCGATAATGGACTTATGGGGCGGGGCGCAATAATGGGGGACAGACCCCCAATAATGGGGGACAGACCCCGGTTTATTGAAAGATAGCGGGGTCAGAGTAAATTCACCTGACCCCGCTTATCACATTTTTCAGCAATCATTTGTTACCATCCTCAATACGGTTTTCGTTATCAATGGGGCGAAATATCTGCTGTTGATGAGTGTGGATGGATGCTTACGGCCCATTCAGGCTTATGCGGCCATACGAGAGCCGTGTTGTACTTGTTTTACCACCTCTGCAATATGACTCCCGACATAGCGCGATGCAGTAAAGGAACACCAGGCAAGAATACGGATGAAGCGTTCCTGATCGGCATCGGGTCCCATTACCTCAATCACCAGTTTTTCATCCACCTGGTAGGCGGCCATTGCGAGCAATAGGGCCAGTTTTGCGATGCTGCGTGCTTCGCCTTCGAGATCGTCCAGTTCCTCTTCGACCCAGCTTCTGCTCATGGGCATAGGCTTGAAATTCCATTGCTGCAACTTGTCGTGGACAAGTGCCTGAACGCGGGTCGGCACGACACCACGGGCTTCCAGTTCAACCGCTGCCGCCCACTGTGCCAGCGCTTTTGAAATACGGGAATTCCTGCTGGCCCAGTGCATGTCTTCCGGCAGATCAGCAGCTGGTGTCAGATGCAGGCTTCGACCCGGCACCAAGGGCGCCATATGAGTGGTGCGCAATTCATTGCCAAAGATGCCAAGGGCGAATTGCTTGATACCCTGCAGACCGAACGGTGCATTCACTGGTGAGCCGTCCATCACGATATGACTGAAACGATTGATGTCGTTCATCGCCATGATGGTGCTTATCGCTTCGGGTAGCTGTTCGTCCGTAAACGGCACCGATGCCGGTAGCACGCTGCCTGGTGTGGCCACCAGACGGACCCACTGTAGACGCTCACGCAGAACCGGGTCATCGATATCATCTTCCCTGTCGTCGAGGATCTGCTTTGCCTCTTCTGCACGGTCGCCCGCATGCACCAAACTGACCAGCATGTCTCCACAATAGGGACAGTCATTGATGGAAGATACGGTCGCCGCCATCGCTTCCTTGGTGGTGCGATCGATTTTGTCATCGACCAGGATCGCTTCGCGGCCGAGACTCCAGATTGCAGCCAGCACATCTGGGACTTTCGAGCGACTGGTAAGGGAGCCATTGATAAAAAAGTCCTCGGCGATCTGGTCATAGACTTCCTTGACCAGCGGGCCAGCGTCTTTACTGGAAACGGCGTCCACGTAACGCATGGTTTTCAGGGACAGATTGTCGAACAATTTGTAACGGAAATTTTCGGGTAACAGGGCCATAGTATTTCTCCTCGCATCTATTGCGTTTGTGACTACGCTTAAATAGTGGAACGCAGTATGCGATCTCTCCAGTACAATATTTGTACTGGATTATTTCCAACCCGATTGCTCGTACATCCAGAATGAACATGCGATGCCTAACCCGGTGACTGTGTGGTATGTCTGTTTACAAGGTACAAAAACTGTACTGGAATGATACAGATGGACTGCTTATTGTTGGATTAAAAGAGTATGAAGGAGGGCGACCTAATGAAAGGTTATGGTCAATTCTGTCCAATTGCCAAGGCATCAGAGGTGTTGGGTGAGCGTTGGACCAACCTCGTACTGCGTGAGCTGGGTGCCGGAAGCGAAACCTTTAACGATATACGCAGAGGCCTGCCTTTGATGTCGCCGTCACTGCTATCAACGCGTCTCAGGTCTTTGGAGCGTGCTGGTGTCATCATGCGAAACGAGAAGAATGGACATGTACGCTACCAATTGACCAAGTCGGGGGAAGAGCTTGTTCAGATTATCTGGCAATTGGGCACTTGGGGACAGCGATGGGTACGCAGCGATTTATCGAAGGACGATCTCGACCCATCGATGCTGGTCTGGGATATCCATCGAACCATCGAAAGTGATTTTTTCAAAGATGAGCGCACGGTCATCAAATTTGAATTCACCGATTACACTTCGAAATTTCGCTACTGGTGGATCGTGATAAAGGATGGCGATGTCGATGTCTGCCTGAAAGACCAGGGCTATGATGTGGATTTGACTATCTCGAGTGATTTAAAAACGCTTACCGCTGTATGGATGGGTGAGATCAGTATTAAGAAAGCCATGCGGGAGCAAAAAATAAATGTTACCGGCTCAGCCTGGCTGAGGAAGAATATCGCTACGTGGCTGGGGACCAATTATTACGCTGATGTGAAATCTGCGCAACGTTAGTTAAAAAAAGCATAAAACCATAGAGGACAGGCTATGGAAATATATCCATACAAGCAATTAAAGAGGTCAGATCTCGCCAATCCGAATTGGAGTGAACGGAAGTGGGAACGCGGTCTCAACCGTCCCTGTGTAAAACGGTTAATGACGACGACCCACGATGATTAGAAAAGATTGCCCATCACCCTGCACATGGATGACCATCTAAGAAATTGCGTCCGAGAGAGCGGTCTGTAAAAATCATACTTTCTTTTTTCGGTCAATCGACCGGTGTCGGATTCATTGAGATCCAGTAAACGCCGATAGACCCCAATCATCTTTTTATCGAAAGCAGTAGCCGGAGGGGTATGCTCTGCTAGCCTGGCCCGGTAATACGCACTTCTATCTTCACGTGATATTGAAAAAAGCTCCAAGTAATCCACGGAAATCTCCTACAATCAATACTTACAATAGAGCGTAGACACAGTCTCGCATTATAAGCAGTAGTAATTGACCTACCATCTTGTCGATATACCTCCCCATGAGCTGGTATAAGGTAATAAATTGATAGAGGGTAATGGGGGGAATTGACACTAGCTAATCATTATCTAGCGCACTCTCCAAACCATGACAGACACTTACAAAGTGAATTCAATCGTCACAGTGCTTTTTGATTTGGGTATTATTGTCCAATCAGGACATTCTCCAATTTATTCATATCGAGAAAGCGCTGATACATAAGTATCATCTCTTTGTCATGCTCATTGGCCGGCGGCGTGTGTTCAGAAATCCTTTTGTGGTAGTACTCAGATCTCTCTTCAGACGAAATAGCAAACAGCTTTACCTGGTTCATCTCTTCCTCCGGTTAGTCGTTTTTCTAGTCGGAAAAAAAATACTAAATAAACCTTAAGAAACGCTGAAGATTTCCAGGTTATTTTGGCTGTTTATCAAATCTGTTCAGAGATTTGTGACTTACCTCACAGGAGATTACGAAATCATTAAAAATTAAAAAAAAGAAAAAATATAAGGGATTAGTGACAACTGATAACTTTTTTTATTCCGAGATTAATCTAATTAAAATTAATTAAATCAATAATTAAGGTATTTCAAAGCCCAGCGGAACAAAAGCAGTATGCAGTACGTAGAAAACCTCGGATGTACCTTTCAGGTATCCCTTGCCAAGTCATTTGTAATAGGGGACAGACCACCATTTATATTCAGTAATAGCAGTTATTAATGTCATAAACTGTGGTCTGTCCACTGTTGTTTGCGATCGTCACCAATCCCTTTTGTTTCTTTACGTTACACAAACTAATTTACTGCCGCCGTGCAAGACTCGAAAACATGCGCTGGTACATGCCGGCCCGATCAGTGGATTACTTGTAAAAATCGGCAATCGTCTGTAAGACTCCTTTCAATTCTTCGGTCGCTTGCTCCGCTGCGCCGTACCGACTTACATTGAGTGACTTGGCCTCTGCAGCCGGATCGCTAAATCCGATGACGAACCGGTTGTTGGCTTCGTCTCGGAATGCTGTAAAACGACAGGGTACGGCGAGGGAAATGAAGGGGTCCTCTTTGATTGCTTGCGCCAAGAGTTGGGACTTGCATGCGGAAATGACCTTATTTTCTGTCTTGACGCCGTATTGGCGAAGACCGATATCCACCTCCTGAACGTCCGTGATTTCCCAATTAGCGGCAAGGATTTCGCTTTTCAACCGATCTACAATTTCCAGGTAGTCAAGGTTTCCCGGCAGGTAGATGACAAAAGCATTGCCATGTTTTTCTATGTCACCGGCAACGACCGGCGCAGCGCAGAATATCGTTCCAGAGAAAAATATAAATGCGAACCTTGTCAACCACGCTGTGAATTGTTTGGTCATATTTGTCCTCCTTCTCCTGAATTGGCTCCCATATAAAAAATAGTTGTGCAGAGAACGCTAAGCAATAAGATCGGCTGTATATAACCTTTTAAATTCTTGCATTGAAAAAGGGGATAATGTGAGGGGTTGATAAATGAGTGTCTGCGGACAATGGGATCAGAATCATTAACGCTGACCCCGCCAATCGTTAGTGTTAACAGCGCTTCCTTCATTATCTATCCTTAATATGATCAGGACATTTGGCGGTGCGGGGAACAATTCTCTCCACTCAAGCCGGATGTTTGGTGGAAACATACAGAGGAACAAAGATTTATTGGTACTTGTTGATACCCGGCTAACCAATAGCGGATGGACGGCGCAAAAATGAAGAGGCGAAGCTTCTTGGGTCTTACCGGTCTAGGCCTGCTGGAAGCCATTTCCAGCTTAGCCATTCCGCCGGCTCATGCAGGGCAGATCGAAAGGTCTATGCGGCAGTCATCAGAAAAGTCTCATCTCATCACTCTCTTTCTCTGCGGTGATGTCATGACAGGTCGCGGCATCGACCAGATACTGCCACACCCCTGCAACCCGATTCTCTACGAATCCTACGTGCAGGACGCCAGGGATTATGTATTGTTGGCTGAGCGCATGAACGGGCCTATCCCTAAACCGGCCGCATTATCCTACATATGGGGGGATGCTTTGGCGGAGATGGCGTCCCATGCGCCGGACCTGCGAATCATCAACCTGGAGACCTCCATTACCTCCAGCAACGACTACTGGCCAAAAGGCATCAACTACCGCATGAACCCCGAAAACATCGGATGCCTGAAAGCCGCCGCCATCGACTGCTGCACCCTGGCCAACAACCATGTGCTCGATTGGGGTTACGGTGGACTCATCGAAACATTAGAGACGCTGGAAGCGAACGGTATCGGTTATGCCGGTGCCGGACGCAACTATGATCAGGCAACAGCGCCGAAAGTGATGGTGCTTCCCGGCAAAGGCCGTGTGCTCTTGTTTTCCTTCGGGGCAGGTTCCAGCGGCATTCCGGCGAGATGGGCCGCATCGAGGAGAAGATCTGGCATCAATCTACTGACAGACCTTTCAACCCACGCCGTCAACCGCATTGCTGAGGTCATAGACAACTACCGACGACCGGGAGATATCGTAGTCGCTTCCATTCACTGGGGTGGCAACTGGGGATACCGGATCCCACGCGAACAGCGGAGATTCGCCCATGAACTGATCGATAAGGCGGGTGTTCACCTCATCCATGGCCACTCCTCCCACCATCCCAAGGGTGTTGAAATCTACCATGGGCGTCCCATCCTTTACGGATGCGGTGATTTCATCAACGACTATGAAGGTATCAGCGGAAACGAGCAATATCGGAGCGAGCTGGGTCTGATGTATTTTGTCTCTTTCGAAGTAGACAGCAAAAATCTGGCGGCCATTGAATTGACACCGACCCGCATGCGTCGCTTCAGGGTCAACCGGGCTTCGCGGGAAGAGGCGGAATGGCTGAAGCAACTGTTAGACCGTGAGGGAGGGACATTGGGAACCCGTGCAGTTTTGCACGAAAATAATACCCTGTCGTTGCGCTGGGTATAGAGCCGGGACCCTTTGATATCGTTCTGATTAACTACTGCCTGGATTGTTACATGTGGACTTGGTCTCTCAATTGGGGAGAGGTGACGCCTTCATTGATTATCGGCAGTTGCCCGATGAAGCCGGGTGATCAAAGGCGTATCAAAGCGGAAACAGGCGCAACCGCGGTGCTCTCTCTTCAACACGACGAATGCCTCGCATACTGGGGTATCAGCTACGGAGAGATGCAGCGTGCCGGAGAGGAATCGGGAATGATGATGGTCAGATTTCCCATGCGGGATTTTAATATCGATGCACAGCGTCGGCGTTTGCCGGGTGCGATCGCCTCCCTCGCGAATCTGCAAAATCTCCACCATCGTACCTACGTTCACTGCACCGCCGGGTTGGGGCGGTCGCCACTTACCGTTCTGGGGCTTCTGACACTGATTGAAGGTCTCGATCCCGAACAGGCAATCCGTATGATTCAACAAGCCAGACCCGGAGCCGTACCCGCCTGGGAAGCCTATCATGGATGTCGTGCCGATCTGTTGAGACAGTTCCGCAACCAGATCGCGCAGCATGCTTATGGCTTGTATATGGCTGGCATCAATGACAATGCCCTTCAGGACTGGACGCAAGCAGAGGTTGAGGTGTTACGTAGGGGGTTGCTGACCCAGAATAAAAGGGATCAGTGACAACTGATAACCATCTATATTCATGTAGTCACAAGATCAAGGGATCAGAATTGTAGAAATAGAGCCAGTACATAACTGGGGCAGTGGAAAAACGGGGTTAGGCTAAATCGGCTCTGATTCGATAATCGTTTTATCCAGGGGAAAATTCATGCGACATACCTTTCGTTGGCTTCTCTCATTAATTAGCCTCTATTCCATTGTGGCTCAGGCTGAGGTCGGCCTTTCCGCACCATCTGAGATAAACGCCGGTGCCCAGGTAAAAATCATATTCAGTGGAGACGTTGGTAAGCGCGATTTCATTACCATCGTGCCGGTGGACAAGCCGGAAGGCGAATACGCTGATTATCAGTACGCCCGCTCCAAAAGCAGCCTCGAGCTGCGGGCCCCGGAAGATGCCGGCGAGTATGAGATACGCTACCTGGATGCCAATCCGCCTTATGCCACCCGGGCACGCCAGAAACTGACTGTTATCCCTGTTCAGGCAACCGTGCAGGCCCCGGATCGAGTTGATGCGGGTGCAAAGTTTCAGGTGACCTGGACCGGCCCCGACAACCGGCAGGATTTCATCTCCCTGAGCGATCCGAATGGGAATGCCAAACAACGCAAGTGGATTACCTATGCCTACACGAAAAAGGGCAGTCCGGTTACGCTGGTCGCCCCGGACAAGCCAGGCACCTATGAAATTCAGTATCGGAGCGGGAGGAAATATTACACTCTGGCCAAAGCGACACTGATCGTAGCCGGTACCGAGGCCTCGGTGGAAGCGCCTGACAGAGTTGGGGCGGGACAACAGTTCGAAGTGAGCTGGAGCGGGCCGGATCACGGTCAGGACTTTATCGCCATCTCGCCGAAGGATGCCGAGGTTCGCAAGTACCATCACTATCAATACACCCGCAAGGGTTCGCCGGTCACCCTGAATGCGCCGGATGAACCCGGTACCTATGAGGTGCGATACCAGACAGGGCAGTCCTATACGATACTGGCACGCCGGTCTGTCACCGTCGATACAGTCACTGCGGCATTGGACGGTCCCAAGGAGGTGCAGGGCGGGTCGGCTTTCGAGGTGACCTGGACCGGGCCTGACAACGCCGGTGACTTCATTGCCGTGATGGAAGCGGGTTCCGACAAACGCTCCTCGGCCAAAGGTGGATGGGCCTATTCACGTCATGGTAGCCCCGCCGGCTTACGGGCACCCCTGGAACCCGGTCTCTATGAAGTTCGCTATCAGACCGGGCAGTCGGCAAAGATTCTGGCAACGCGCTCGTTGCGTGTCACGCCACCCCCCATGCCGCCGGGCCATCTCAACGTCATGCTGGACTCCGCCGCCTCGGGCTTCGGGAGCAACGATGCGGTGGAGATCATCCTGGATGCCTCGGGCAGCATGTTGAAGAAGCAGGACGGCCGACGCCGGATCGAGATCGCCCGCGAAGTCCTGCTGGGTCTGACCGGCGAGGTGATATCCGAAGGCACCCCGTTCGCCCTGCGCGTCTTCGGTCATAGGGAAGCCGACTCCTGCAGGACCGACCTGGAGGAGCCGCTGGCGCCCCTGGATGTTGCCAAAGTGGACGCAAAGATAAAGGGCCTGCAGGCGATGAATCTTGCCAAGACACCGATTGCCAAGTCGCTGGAATTGGTCGCAAAGGATCTGGCAACGGTCGCTGGCGAGCGCGTCGTGGTCCTGATTACCGATGGCGAGGAGACCTGTGACGGCGACCCCGCTGCCGTGATCGAGGCGTTGCAGGCATCCGGTATTGATGTCCGGGTCAACATCGTCGGTTTCGCCATCGACGATGAGAACCTCAAGTCCCGCTTTCGCTACTGGGCCGACCTGGGCGGCGGCGACTATCATGATGCCACCAGTGCCGAAGACCTGAAGCGCTCGATGAACCATGCCCTGCAAGCGCCTTATGACGTGCTCGACTCAACCGGCATGATTGTCGCCAGCGGTACGGTTGGCGACAACGGTGTCGAACTGCCGCCTGGTGATTACCAGGTACAAACGCGCACCACGCCGCCTATGCAGGCCAATGCGACAGTGGTATCAGATAAAAGGGCAGGTGTTGTGCTGAAGTGAGTCAGCGAAAAAAATAATTGGGGTCAGATGATTTCTTACCCTATGACCGCGAAACAGTATTTATGTGGATAAAAGGAGGGGGCGGTGAGGTGACAAGTAATTATCATTTGAATTTTTAATTGCCACCGACTCCTTTTTCTTTTTTGTTTTTATCGAACAAATCGAAAATAATTCTCGCGAGTTTCTCACCTCGCTCGCATAAACAAGATCTTCTTTTCCATAATTGTTTATGTCCAGAAGAAGATCAGTCCGATCATTGAGAATTCTTCTCATGATAAAAAGAAAATTGTTGATTCAAGAGTCAAATCAGATACCAAATAATCGTTAAAGTACTAGACTGAGTTTAGGGAACCAAAGCTCACGGTTTCAGGCGTTTTTTATTCTTGATATGGAGAGGGTCATGAGATGCACTTTCTCTCTTATTTTTGCTGTGCCGCTCATGGTATCTGTGGCGCATGCTGAACTCAGTACAGTTCAATCCAATAGACTCAATCAGATTCTCCCACAAAGCTATCAATCTTCAGAAAGCTGTTCAAACTGCCATATCCGATTGTATGAACAATTTGAACATTCAATGCATGCCAGGGCATTCGAGAATCCTGTTTTTCAATATCAATTCTACGATGTATTACTACCCCAAATGGTGAATGATAACGATAGCGTTTACGATGCAGCTGCCTGTCTGGCATGCCATTCGCCAACGACCTTTCTCTCCCAGGATCTGCGTCTGCCTGCCCGTGACGCAGGGGATAAATCACTACCGGGTGTGACCTGTGATTTTTGCCACACACTGACGGGGTACACAGGATCGAGCCCGGGCAATGCCAACTACCGTCCTTCACCGGGACCGATCAAGTATGGCCCACTGAAATTTTCTTCCGACTGGCACCGTGCCTACTCACAATTTCAGCGCCAGAGCGAGATCTGTGCCGTGTGCCACGAGGCGACCAATAGATTTGGGGTGCCGATACACACGACCTACAGCGAGTGGAGTGCCAGTGCCTGGCCAAATAAGGGGATCGTCTGTCAGGATTGCCATATGAGTGCGAGCGGACGCCTGGTATCGGGAAAGCCTGTCTTTGACTCGGGTGTTCTGGCCGTAAACGCGCTTATAACACCGAAAGCGCGCGGAAAGATCTATAGTCATAATTTTCCTGGTGCGAGAATCGATAACCAGCTTCATGGCGCAGTAAAGCTACAGGTGCATAGTTTTCCAAAGCAGCTGAAACCGGGTCAAACGATGTTTATCGGTATTGAACTGGATAACTCAGAGGCTGGGCATAGCATGCCGACAGGCGCGATTGAATTACGCCTGGCCTGGTTGGATGTGAAGCTCAGGATGCAGGATAAGGAGTGGCAACTTAAGGCAAAACCAGCTGCGAAGACGAAATGGGATGTGGCGGGAGCCAATCCTGCGGATAAGGCACTGTACGGTACAGCTATATCGCCGGGAAGCCGACTCTACCGGGCCATTTTAGTGGATAGAGAGGGTCAGCCGACACTCAATAAGTGGGAGGCAGTCGATAAGGTTTTCGATAACCGATTGCAGGCAGGCGAGGAGCGACGTGAGCTGTATCGCTTTACCCTACCGACAGATATCTCCGGTAATCTAGAGGTCGGTGCGACACTTCGATATCTCCGCTATCCTCCTGGTGTTGCGAAGCGCCTCGGTATCGACGCTGTCGATAGTGTTCTGGTAGCCAAGGCTAATAAGCTCATTCAGATAAGTAACTAATAAAAGGGGTCGTTGCTACTGATAACTGTTTATATTAGGAATTAAAGAAGTCAGGCCCCTTACCACGGTAACAGGAAGCGGCTTTACTACTGACATGCGAGTAGATATCGGATGGCTTCCAGGATGACGAAAGAGGGTGTTTGGTGAGGAAACATGAAACGCAGCTCACCTTCTGGTGTGATCAGATAGGTCTCCGCTGAGTGGTTGACCGCATAGCCGAAACTGGATCCCTCAAGTGCAACTTCTTCGTATTGTGCCCCATAGCGTTTTGCAACCTCTGCAATTTCACTCTCACTACCGGTTATGCCCATCAAGTTGGTGTGAAAGTAGCTGACATACTCATCCAGAGCTTCGAACGTATCCCGCTTAGGGTCGACGCTGACAAATAAAGCCTGAATGGATTTCAATTCGTCCTCGCTGAGTTCATTCAAGGCTTGAGCGAGAATGGAAAGGGAAGTGGGGCAGACATCGGGGCACTGGGTATAACCGAAAAAGAGCAGTACAACTTTTCCTCTCAGTTGCTTCAATGAGAACTTGCCTTGACTTGAATGGAGAATGAAATCACCGCCCGGTATTTCACTACGGATGCCGAGTATCTCATCTTTTTGAGTGACATCGTCCGATGCAGCTGATGAAACTATGCCGAGCAGTCCGGCGATAATTAAGATTGTCTTAAACATTGTGATTCTTTAGTACTTTTTTCATTGATTGCTCACCAATATCGATTGGTGTGTCATCGGTCAATCGCTTTCATACGGAAGAGCAAACCGGCAACCATTCCTAAATAGAAATATTGTGAACCAACATTGACTCTCTCCGGTAGCGCCACTTGCTGTCGGGTTATTTACCCTTACACTTAGCAGGTGCTTTGTTGTTAGCGCAACTCCCGATCAGCATAGGTGGATTCGAATTAATCGCGTATCTTGAAAGTTGATTTCAATGAGAGATTGAGCAACTGGTCAAATTTATGAAAATTTCTTCATTGGAAAAAGAAAAAAATTCCTATTCTATGGTGAATATTTGAGTGGATTGACTATATTGTACTCACTTAAGACCTACTAAAAAGGATGGTTATTTTGCGCTACCGATTCGTATCCCAACTGCTGTTCCTGGCACTCTTTCCACTCTCTGCACAAGCGCTCGAGCTTTCATGGGTCGGTTGCGGCATTACCCGCAACGCATTTATGGCCGACCTGGCCTCTGCCTACAAGGAGAAAACGGGGGTCGATATCACAATCGCAGGCGGTGGCGCTACCAAAGGTATCCGCGAAATCACGAGTAAGCAGGCCGATATTGGTGGCGCCTGTCGATTCAAGCTGGATTCAAGCCGGGTGGAAGCCAGCGCCAATATGATTCCTGTCGCCTGGGACGCGCTGGTGGTTGTGGTACACAACTCCAATCCCGTTGATTCGATCAGCCTGGTGCAGCTGCGTGAGCTCTACCAGGGTAAGATCACAAACTGGTCTCAACTGGGTGGTAAGGATCAGCCAGTGGATTTGCTCATCCGCAAGGGAAAGATTTCTGGTGTCGGATACACACTGCGTGAGCATCTGTTCGAAGACCCGGCGGTTGAATTCAAGAGCAAGCATGTTTTTCCCTCTTCTGGACCCTTAGAGAAAACTGTCGTTAAGAGTCCTAATGCCATTGCGGTAACCGGTATCGCAAGTGCGCAAAAACGGGATTTCAAGATTCTCAAGCTGGAAGGCATGGACCCGAGCTTTGAGAACATCCGCACGGGTAACTACTTGCTCTATCGACCGCTCTATCTGGTGCAGAACAAGAGCTCGGAAAATAGTCGAGAGTCAGATCGGTTCATCCAGTTCGCCTTGGGGTCTAAGGGAAGGGAGATCATCCGCCGGAATCAGGTGGTGCCTTACTTCGACGGGATGCTGCTGTTGCAGAAAAGAATGGATAATTGGAAGCGGTTCGTCCGAGAGGCCCTTGCACAGCAATAAATGGGGTTCTATAAAAGGGATCGGTAACAACTGATAGTCATTAGCAATCAGAACTCAATCTGATTAGATTTCACTATATGCGGCGTCACTGATTTTTTCTTGGTGTCGGATAAAGAGACCATGTGGTCTCGGTTTAGCCGGCTGTGAATTGGCCGTCCCTTTGTTCGTATGCCCGTGTTACTTTTCCCAGCAGAGTGTTCAACTGCTCCAGTTCTTTTTTGCTCAGTGTTGCATTTAATAGACTGCGATCAAATTTGTGCACCTCAGTCATGCTTTTCTCAATCAAAACTTTTCCTGCATAGGTGAGATGCACCAATTTGCTGCGCTTGTCATGCGCCTGTACTGAACGGGTGATCAGTCCGTTTGCTTCTAGTTGGTAGAGCAGCTGCACTTAATACTGCTGAGGCGGTACAGGCGAAACTGGATGAGTTGACGCCGTTTTTCCCGCAGGGTATGCGGGCGTTTGTTGCTTTCGATTCCACGCCATTTGTCCGTATATCAATAAATAACGTGGTGCAAACACTGGCTGAGGCGGTTCTGCTGGTGTTTCTGGTGATGTATCTGTTTATGCAAAACTTTCGTGCCACGCTGATACCCACCATCGCTGTGCCAGTGGTACTACTCGGTACTTTTGGAGTACTGGCCATGTTCGGTTATTCCATAAATACACTGACGTTGTTCGCCATGGTGCTGGCTATCGGTTTGTTGGTGGATGATGCCATAGTGGTGGTGGAAAATGTCGAGTGTGTGATGCATGAAGAAGGTCTGTCTCCCAAAGAGGCCACACTCAAATCCATGCGACAGATCACCGGTGCGTTGGTGGGAATTGCGATGGTGTTGTCGGCCGTGTTTATCCCGATGGCATTTTTTTCGGGCTCCGCCGGTGTCATATATCGTCAGTTCTCTGTGACGATTGTCTCGGCAATGGTGCTGTCAGTATTGGTGGCCGTAGTACTGTCACCGGCTTTATGTGCAACTTTGCTGAAACCCGCGGGTGAACAGCAGAAATCCCAACGTGGATTTTTTGGTTGGTTCAACCGCATTTTTGATCGTGGAACTCGTGGTTACGGAAGCAGTATAGGTGGTGTGATCAAGCGTCCTCTGCGTTTCATGACGTTGTACTTGCTGTTGGTAGGTGGAGCAGCCTTTTTGTACGTGACTACACCCACGGGTTTTCTGCCCGATGAAGACCAAGGACAGGTGATGGCGCAGATCATGTTGCCTCCTGGTGCTACACAGGCACAGACTATGGCGCAGATAGAGGCTATGGAGCAGCATTTTCTTGAGAATGAAAATGAGTCCATTCAGGATCTGGTGACGGTATTGGGTTTCAATTTTTCAGGTACCGGACAGAATACAGCTTCGGCTTTTATCAGCCTGAAAGACTGGAAAGAGCGCCCCGGAGCGGAGATGTCCTCAGACGCTATTGTCGCTCGAGCCAATCAGGTGTTTTTCCAGATCAAGGATGCCTGGGTGGTGGCATTCGGTCCGGCAGCGGTTGCTGAGTTGGGTAACTCTAAAGGGTTCGATGTTTTCCTGCAGGATACCGGTGGAAACGGCCGCGATGCACTCTATAGCGCACGGGATCAGATTCTTGGTATGTCACAGCAGGAAGCGGCATTGGCCGTGGTCCGCCCAAATGGTCAGGAGCGTGCGCCAGTGCTGCGTGTCGATGTGGACCGGGAGAAAGCTGGGGCCTTGGGTTTGTCACTGGGCGATATCAACAATACCTTGTCAGCAGCATGGGGTAGTGCATATGTAGATGACTTTATAAATCAGGGTAAGGTGAAGAAGGTCTATTTGCAGGCTGAAGCACAATATCGTGAGTCACCCGAAGATCTGGCTAACTGGAGTGCGCGCAATGTCAGTGGTGACATGGTACCGTTTTCCTCCTTCGCCAGCACGCGCTGGGAGTTGGCATCGCCAAAACTGGAGCGCTACAACAGTGTGCCTGCGGTGGAACTGCTGGGTGAAAACGCACCGGGATGGACAACAGGGCAGGCCATGGAAAGTATGGAAAAACTGGCGGATCTGCTGCCACCAGGTAATAATCTGGAATGGACCGGATTGTCCTATGAGGAACGTGCGTCAGGGCAGCAAACATTGATGCTGTATGTGCTGTCCTTGCTGGTGGTATTCCTATGTCTCGCCGCACTATATGAAAGCTGGGCCATCCCTTTGTCCGTCATGTTAGTGGTGCCGCTGGGTATTCTGGGCACCCTCTTGGCCGCCGGTTTGCGGGGCATGCCCAGTGATATCTATTTCCAGGTGGGACTGCTGACCATTGTCGGGCTCTCAGCAAAAAATGCCATTCTCATTGTTGAATTTGCCAAGGAGCTGGTTGAGCAGGGCGTGTCAGTGTTTGATGCGACCGTGAAAGCGGCTCGGATGCGTCTGCGCCCGATCCTGATGACATCGTTGGCCTTCGGTTTCGGTGTGTTGCCCCTGGCGCTAAGTTCAGGCGCAGGCTCCGGAAGCCAGAATGCGATTGGCACTGGTGTTCTGGGAGGCATGCTATCGGCAACCTTGCTGGGCATTTTCTTTGTGCCGCTGTTCTTTGTTCTGGTTCAGGGTCGAAAACCTAAGTCTGTACCTGATGGTTATGTCGCGTCAGATAAACTGGTTCTGGAGGAGTGAAGATGAAAACTATAATTGCCGTTCCAGTATGGACGATCGCCCAATTATCAGGCTGTACCGGTTTGAATAAAAAAGGTGCCGGTGGCAACTGATAACTATTTGCATTCACAAGAAAAACAAGGTCAGAGATCGTCCTTCTCTAATATACGAAGCAATGGCACTCTGACCCTGTTTATTTCATTATTTGATCCCTGCGTTGTTTCTACTGTTCACTACTCGTTACTTATCAATCGTGCTAATTGCTTATTGTTTTTCGCTTCGTCTTAGGTAAGAATTCTCCTCAATTTGACTTATGTCTTTGCCATCTCTTTCGATGGAAAACAAAATACCTAACTGAAATGATTGATGATGGGGATTTGAGTATCTATCTTGCATCGTCCCGATTAACATCCACGGAGTCATACATGAAACACTACGCTTTTGTTCTGGTGAATAGCATCAGTGCACTTCTTATTTCCGGATCGGTTATGGCCGGCAGTTCGCTTCAATGTCCCGATATCTCCCAGGCCAAACAATTAATGGATTGCCCTACGGAAGATGACATGAAGCGCATGTTCAAGATCCATTGTGGCTTTGAGCGTGATCCAAATGCCAAAAAACAGACTGAACTTTGCGACAGCTACGCAGAGTATAAGCGTCGTAAATATAATGCGCTGTGGGAATCCTCAGACAAGGAGTTCATGGGTTATGTGAACTGCGCTGTACCCCCGGCGGAGATCAAAAAGGGTCAACCCACAAGTGTTGCGGTCTCACAGAAAAACGGTCTATATAAAGTAACATGTAGTTATCAGAGTGGTGCGAGGCTCACAATGCGTACCCGCAGTGTATGCCGGGTACCCGGTGTGAAGAATTCACTGGAGGTCATGCGTGCCGAATGTGGGGCCAACGGTAAGCCCTGCAAGGTTGAGTGTGACTAAAAAAGGGACCAGAATAAAGGGTCAGAGAACAATAATCTCTAAAAAATTAAAAGTAGTCTCTGACCCTCTTTGCATAGTTTGAGGATGACACTGGCGGTATGGCTGATAGCTGAACAGTTGGGTATTCCGCCTTAATTAGTAGCGCTGCCTGGTGCGCTATTCTCCACATGACGCAATTTCTCCGGTTCGATGCTGGCATGGTATTGGTCAGGACGTATCCGTTGAGGGGGGAGACGGTTGATCCGTTCTTGCAAAGCTAGCTCGCGGTCAGGAAAGTCGTTCTTCATAACCCTTATAACTATATTGCGTCGAGCCAGAGTAAATCGATTCTAATCTCATCAATGTTATTCGGCAGAATGAATGTCAGCCCATCTGTGAATTTCGAAACTGCCAATTTAATGTCTATGCTCAAAGCCAGTTGTAATCGTTTGCACGCTGAAAAATTCAGACGTCGCTAATGATTAGCATGTTTGGTGCAGGCGACTGGTTTGAATGAGTGGAGTGACAGGATGTCGACGGATCCTATGTAGTATAAATATTCCACGATTATTAAATGGGATAGCACGGATAGGCAACACTAGAATGACAATTAAGAAACAACACCATAGACAAGTGAGCACGAAATACCAGTAATACATCGTCTGATCTATTCCATGCCTATTCACGTGTCTTCTCAAATATAAGCACAACCGGAGGAGAGGTCTATGCTTCCAAGGCATTTCTAACAATGTGTCCTGGCCGCCTTGCTTGCAGTCTCTCTTGGCACGGCTTGGGCAGCCGGTGGCGGTAAGGTCGTTGCTGTCGATCCGACAACGCACTTTGATTCGAAAGGCAAGTGACCATCCGCGTTCACGATTGAGGCTCAGAAGCAGCAGCGCGCAATGTTACCCTTTGAAGACTAGCGTGATTTCGACGAAGCCAAAAAGGGCTTTATTGCGGCTCCGGATTACAAACAGATCAAAGCCGAGGTCAGACATGTGGCTTGATTTCCTCGGTATTCGACTGGACAGCAGGCTGGCCAAGGGTAAGGCATTCAAGATCAATCTGGTCACGCCGGATAACGATGAAAAGTTTGTCGTCGAACTGAGCAACGGTACCCTGACCAGCATCGTTGGCTTCCAGGCTGATGATGCCGATCTGAGCATCACCATTAATCGCTCTGATCTCGAACAGACCATGATGGGTGTGGTGTCTTTCGATGAACAGCTCAAGTCAGGCAAGGCCAAGCTGGAAGGTAACCGTGAGCCCTATGAGCAGCTGAAGGGTATGCTGGTGCAGTTCGATCTCGGTTTTGAGATGATGCCAGGTACCAGCGCCAAGGACCTGACGCCTGAACAGAAGCCGTTTCAGGCTGATCCGCCTGCCAGTAGCGCGGGTGCCGGCTGATTGTAAATAGGATGGTGGCCGCTGATTGGGGGTATTCCCTGTTGTAAACTTTCTGTGGAAGGTATATGTCTTTATCACCGTTTCTGTGGACTTTGCATTTATGAAGATCTCCTCAATGCAAAAGTATGTCGTCTTTGGGATTGCACTCATGCCTGGTTTCTCTCTGGCCGATCAGAGCGAGGATTTAGCCAAGCAGCTTGCGAACCCGGTTGCGTCACTGATCAGTGTACCGATTGATGTCGAATTCGACAGCAATCTCGGACCTGATCGGGATGGAGACCGTACCCTGTTGGTGACAAAGCCGGTAGTGCCGTTCTCGCTGAATGAGGATTGGAATCTGATAACCCGGACCATTATCCCGTTTATCAAACTGGATGACATCGCCCCGGGAATCGACGATGAATCCGGTCTCGGCGATCTGCAGGTAAGTTTGTTCTTCTCACCCGAGGCGCTGACATCTGGGGGCTGGATCTGGGGAGCCGGCGCCATCGCTTTGTTGCCGACTGCGAGTAAAGACTCACTCGGTAGCGAAAAGTGGGGACTGGGACCGACTGCCGTGGCTTTACGCCAGCAGGGTCCCTGGACCTACGGCATGCTAGCCAACCATGTCTGGTCATTTGCCGGTGATGACGATCGTGACGATTACGACCGCAGTTTTATCCAGCCATTTCTTACCTACACCACGCCGTCGGCAGTGAGTGTGACATTGCAGACCGAGAGCACCTACGACTGGGAGACCAAGAAATGGTCGGCCCCGCTCAATCTGGTCGTCGGTAAAGTGACCGAGGTAGGAGGGCAGCTGGTGCAGTTGCGTGGCGGTGTGCGCTATTGGCTTGATAGCCCGGACGGCGCTGGTCCCGAAGACTGGGGCATCAAACTCGCGATCACCTTGCTGTTTCCGAAATAAATCAATGGTGACCCCTTCCACCGAGAGCAGAGATCGAGTGAGTTAAACCTTGTAATTTATCCGGGTAAAAAGAGCGCCATCTTCACTCAGCTAGCTAAACTGGATTAACGACTGATGAAAATAATTCTTTGTTTCAAACCGGCCAATCGATACTGAGTTAGACAATTATTCAGAATAAACACCCAACGTAAGCGCTTTTCGTAAACGTCTGACCTCAAATCAAGTATTAGCCAAAACGTCTTTTCAATAAGAGGATTGAAGATGGAGACCACAGCGTATACCGGAAGTACCCTATGGCCTGAACTCGTTGTCAATAAAATCGAGCTTACCAAACCTTTCGAATGGCTGAATAAAGGTTGGAAGGATATGCGAGATGCAGGACGGTACAGCCTTATGTATGGTGCGGGTATCGTACTGATCAGCGGCCTATTGACGTTTGTTTTACTGGTAACAGACAGTATGTTTCTCTTGCCGTTTCTCGTTGCCGGATTTTTTCTGATTGCTCCATTCTTAGGTATTGGGCTTTATCAAATGAGTGCGCATCTGGAAAGGGGAGAAACGCTCAAAACCTGTAATGCACTGGAGGCTTGGAAGAAAAATCATACTCAGATCAGCATGATCAGCGCAGGATTTATCATCATGATGCAGCTCTGGATAGCCTCAAATTACGTGCTTTTTTCCCTGCTCTACGAAGGGATTTCTCCACCACTAGACAACTTCTTCGTCAACGTATTTTTATCGGAAAAGGGTAGAACGTTTGCTATGGCGAGTGTTGTCGTCGGTTTTTTCTTCGCCTGGTGTGCCTATATGATCTCCGTGATAACCGTACCTATACTGATCGACCGTAAGATCGATGGATTCACCGCGATTCGTCTTAGCATTAAGTCGGTGTTGAAAAATATACCCGCCATGATGCTGTGGGCGTTTCTCATCGTACTGATTACGGGCCTGGGACTGATTACCTATTACATTGGATTGATTGTTGCCTTACCTCTGATGGGGCACGCAAGCTGGCATGCCTATCGGTCTTTAGTGCCATCAGCCTAAGATGCTCACATAGAGTAAATTTACTCTGAACCCACTGATGCAACTGAGACCGGGAGTTAGGCATTTAAGGAGGAATAGATGTGTGATGTACCAGATAAATCGAAAATGGATGTCAATGATAGGTACCAAAAAGGAGTCGCTTTAGTTACAAGCCTTTCAACTGCGGCACTTGTCCTACCTATTTTGTTTTTGAAGGATATAGTAAATATCACCGGCACAATGACAGTAGCTGACGCTCTTACGCCTGATGTTTATTTTGGGTGGAATCTATTGGCTATATCTATAGGTTTAGGGGTTCTATACTATTATTTTTCAGCAAAGTGGGTGAAATTGGCATGGGGAAAAACCACTGATATTTGCTGGGTAAATACAAACGACACATTTGTTGAGTGGTGCTTGGATCTTTCATATCTGTTTATGATGCTTTGCTTCGGAGGAGGACTCTATTACATACTGAATTTTATTATTGATCACTTACCTAAATAATCTTGCTTAACGGAGTAAGTCACTTCTACTGGGAATGCGCATCATATTCTTCGCAGTTTTTTTTCAATCTCTTTTACATTTTTTTGTTGCCATTGATGAATGGCCTTGTATGTGGGGCCGATGCTCAAGCCCATCTCAGTAATGGAATATTCAACACGAGGTGGTATTTCAGGATAAATCTTTCGGCTAATAAGGCCATCTCTTTCCAATTCCCGCAATTGTTTTGCGTAAGCATCTGCTGTGAAATCGTAGGGATCATCGATTTACGCCGGTTACACCGGATAAATACATGCTGTCCCAATGCATGCATGATCATGCTTTTCCACGTCCCACCAATAATCAGTATTGCATCACGCACTCCGCAACTGTCTGAGTCGCAACTACCTTTAGAAGTATCCGCTTGATGTTTTTTCATGGTTACCAAAAGGTGCCTACTTGTATTTATTAACTTAGTGGTGGCATAGTGGGGACAGGCCACGGTCTATTTGCGATGGATACAGCAATAGTTAAAGAAAACCGTGGTATTTCACCTGCTGATGTCAACCTCACTTGCATTACCACTGTGACCTTCCCGGTTAATGACACGTCCTGTCGTGCGAACTTTTACTTCACACCGGGAAGTGGAAGTACGCACTACAAAAGATCACTATAGATCAATAGGTTAGCGCTGATCACGGCAAAATGCGTGAAAAAGCGTATCCTTAATTCCCCCTTAATATCAAGCGTAAGATACTGTATTTATTGCGAAAGTAATGTATGGCATAGCTAATGCAGCTTAACCTCCAAGACCGGGGACTCAATCTGTCAGCCCGGCGTTTAATACTTTAGTGAGGAGGACTCAGTAATGACCACACTAAAAGACCAGCTTACCGCGCGCGTCGAGGAGTACACGAAGTGGGAGATCCGTCGCCAATATGGTGCAGAAGGGCCCAACATGCGTCGCTTGTGGGTGCTCGCCTGCATGGATGAACGCCTGCCGGTCGACGAAGCGCTCGGTATCAGCGCCGATTCACCGGTCGGCGGTGGTGATGCCCACCTGTTCCGGAACGCTGGCGGGATCGTCACAGATGATGCGATTCGCTCGGCAATGCTCACGATCAACTTCTTCGGTACCAAAGAGATTGTGGTGTTACAGCACACGGGTTGCGGCATGTTGTCCGCGAATGGAAGTGATCTCGTCGCTGCGTTGGAGGCAAAGGGTATCGATGTCGACAAAGTACCGATCGACCCGTCATTGCCGGAAATGAGCCTCGGCGCCGGTGCATTCGGCAAGTGGATCGGCATGATGGATGACGTTGACGAGACTTGCATGAAGACGGTCGATTATATCAAGAACCATCCACTGATCCCGGATGACATCGTGATCAGCGGCTGGATCTGGGAAACTGAGTTCCGCCGTTTACGCGCACCGACTACGAACGATGATGTCCGTGCCAGAACGCAATATTCAACGGGGACCATGGGTGTAAAGGGTCCGCAGCCGCCACGCTGGAGCTGAACTTCTGGCTATCACCCGGTCCGGTCACTCGCTGACCGGACCGGGCGTGATGCCGTTAGCTACAAGGAGATGCTGCAATGCCTTATTACGACTATCAATGCCAAGCTTGTCATGACCGATTTGAAGCTCGGCAGGCGATCGCGGCCGTGGCTCCACCCTGTCCACGTTGCGGTGGGCCGGCCGTGCGCATGATCCTGTCGGCACCGGCGGTACATGGAACCATGGCCCGGGGGCGGGAGCTGGCTGCCAAATCCATCCCGGTGTGCGGCAGAGGCTGTCGTTGCTGTCCATGAGCGTCCCCCCAGACTGCTTGTGTGACACGTGCGCGCTCTCGCAATGTCTGAAAGATAAGAGCTCCGAGGAGAACTTTTATGACTATACTCAATTTTAACCTGATACAAAGACAGCCTTGGGATGTGGCCGGTATCAGCACGTCGACCCTGTGTGTACTGCACTGTCTGGCAACACCCTTGTTGGTGGTATTTCTGCCGGTTCTCGAGGTGGTCGAGAAACAGACCCACGCTGCCTTTGCATTGGCGATTCTCGCGTTGGGACTGTTGGCCTTTTGGCCTGGCTACCAGCGTCACGGTCGCTGGCAGATCATCATAACCGCGATTGTGGGCTTTGGTCTGATCTCGCTCGGCGTGACCGCGCCAGAAGGCATGTTGAGTGAATCAGCCGAGGTCGCCGCGACTGTGCTGGGTGGTGGCACGCTGGTCATTGCGCATTTATACAATGCTTTCTTCTGCCGTAACTGTCGACACTGCGGCGGGCAGGATTGCATGATCGACTGAAGCTTTGTTTAAAAAATCGGTTCAGGGACGACAGCAGTTTCCGCTTCGCACTTTCGCCATTGGACGGGAGCGGCTCGTGCAGCGGCACATGTACTGCGTCAACGAGGCTATCGATATGCCCAAACCGACCGTACCATCGCTGGATCCGATCAGCTTTTTGCAGACTTTCGTTACCCAGAGCCTGCGCACAGCAGGCCAGTTGGGCTGTGCCGAGTGCGAGTCCAGCGTCGGCTTTGTCGAGTCGATCGGATTGACCGCCGGACCCTGCTTCGAACGCGTCTGTCGCGAGCAGCTCAACCTGCAGGGGCCGATCGATCTTGATCAATATGCCGACATCATTCTTAGCATAAAAAATCAGATTGGCGGTAACTTCTCGCGTGCGTCGAGCGATCCGGGCATGATCCGCGTGGTCAATTCAAGATGCCCCTTCGGCGACAAGGTGCGCGAGGCGCCTGAGCTATGCCGAATGACATCGAGCGTATTCGGTGGCATAGCCGCGCGTAATTTTGGTTATGCGAAAATCGATTTGCGCCGCCGTATCGCGGTCGGGGATACGCATTGCGAGGTTTGTATTCATATCGATCCCGTCAAATCGGCAGATCAGGAAGGCGACGAATATCACTACGAACAGGGCGTATTGGTCAGCCGGTCGGCCGGCGGTGCGCGCTGCGTGAAGACGACGACCGATGAAGAGCAGGCCTGGTGCGTGACTCGCGGGAATCAGTCTGCGGACGACACCGAACGGTCAAAGATCGTCGCTGAAAGCCCGGCGATGCTGCGTGCAATTGAGGCCGCGGAACTGGTTGCGCCGACCTTGGCGACAGTATTGATCAGCGGTGAGACCGGTGTAGGCAAAGAAGTCGTCGCACGGTTGGTGCATGCGCTGAGCGATCGCCGTGATGAGGAGTTTATTGCGGTAAACTGTGGTGCGATTCCGCAGGATCTGGTCGAGAATGCGCTTTTCGGTCATGAGAAAGGCGCTTTTACCAGCGCCTATAACGTACATCACGGCTTTTTCGAGCGTGCCGAAGGCGGCACCCTTTTCCTCGACGAGATCGACTGTCTGCCGATCTCGGCCCAGGCCAAGCTACTGAGAGTACTACAGGAAAATGAGTTCGAACGCGTCGGCGGGCACCACACCATGCATGCGGATGTGCGTATCCTGGCCGCCTCCAGCCGTCGGATTGAAGAGTGTGTGTCAGCCAATGAGTTTCGGCGCGATCTCTATTACCGTCTGAATGTCGTACCGATCATGATCCCGCCGCTGCGCGAGCGACGCGACGACCTCAATGCTTTGACACAGAACTATCTGCGACGTCTTGCTTCTCGGTATGGCGGTACACGAAAGATACTTGGCGAACGCGCCTGGCATCAAATGATGAGCTACACGTGGCCAGGTAATGTTCGTGAGCTTGAAAACGTGCTCGAACGCAGCTATCTGTTTTCGCGCGGCCCGGTGATCGAATCACTATCACTCGACGGCGAGACTTCGCAAATGGGTCGAAGAGGTGAATCGGCCAGTGTGGTAAAACTGAAGGACCTCACAAAGCAGGCCGCGATGCGCACCGAAAAGCAGCTCATATGCATGGCGCTTGAGAACCTGCGCGGAAATGTCAGCGCGGTTGCGCGTCAGATGGGTATAAGCCCACGCGCTGTGCACCAGAAACTGAAGAAACACGGGATCGATCCGCAGCAGTTTCGCAGATCCGGCGGTAGTTAGGCTGTGTTCATGTCTTCAGTAATGAATCCCTGCTTATTCTGAAGTTACCTGTCGTCGTTTGCCAGGTGCCATCACCTCCCTCGCGAATCTGCAAAAAATCCATCATCGCACCTACGTTCACTGCTCCGCCGGGTTGGGGTGGTCGCCACTTACCGTTCTGGGGTTTCTGACACTGGTTGAAGGTCTCGATCCCGAACAGGCAATCCGTATGATTCAAAAAGCCAGACCCGGGGCCGTACCCGCCTGGGAAGCCTATCATGGATGTCATGCCGATCTGTTGATCAAAGCTTTCCCCTCACCATAATTCCTCCTACCGATACTATTTCCAACAGAGCTATCTCAATAGTCTTAACAGGCCCTAGTTAGAAGACATTGACTTATTTTTTAGGATGGAATTTTCCCATTTAAAGACTGTGGTGTAAATGTTGGATGATCATCAGGTTATCCCCCCCAATGTTAATCCAGTGCACGCTAAGTAAGGGTCGGATTTTTCACGTAAGTGCCTACACGCTTGGCGCTGCATTAATCTACGAAATCGATCAATCTTATTTACAACGTCGACTGGATTTTCTTTTGGTCCATTGCTTCACTTAATTATGCGAACGTTAGAAATCTCTCAGTCCGCAATATATCAAGGAAGCAGTTGCAATGAGATCCTCATCAAGAGTTTTCAATTCGTTAGCAGCTATACCGCTATTGATGTATGCAAGTGCTGTAACAGCATACCAGGAGATCGAGGTAGCGAATGGCGGCAGCATTGGAGGCAGAGTGATCTATCAAGGGCATGTCCCTACAAAGAAAATCATCCCGACTAAGGATAAGGAGGTCTGCGGCGGCATACGTGATGTACCACGGATTCATATCGGGTCCGATGATGGTGTACAGGATGCTGTTGTCTATCTGAAGAAGGTGAGGAAAGGCAAGGCGTGGGGTAAGGCTCCAAAGACACCACAGATTAATAACAAAGACTGCCGCTTTGAACCGCATATACAAGTCATTCGTCCAGGCGATATAGACATTCTCAATTCCGATCCCGTGCTGCACAACACGCATGGTTTTTATGGCAGGCGTACAGCGTTTAACCTTGCCCTGCCCAACAAAGGTGATGTGATAAGAAAGAAGCTGAAGCGGCCAGGAGAGGTCCGCGTCGAATGCGATGCCCATGGTTGGATGTTGGCCTGGGTCTATGTGGCTGAGAGCCCTTACTACACTCTTGTCGACGAAAACGGTGCGTTCACCATCAGTGATGTTCCCCCGGGAAAATATACCCTAGTCGCAAAACAGGAGTACTTGGGAGCTACTGAATCATCTGTAACGGTCAATGAGAATGAGGCAGTGCAGATAACCATTGAACTGAAAAGGTAGCGAATAAAGGATCCATGAGTTCAACAGTTAATGGAGGTGCATATGAATCGAGGTGAGCGATATGAAATGGACAAGGAGTTACGCAAACCCGGGATGCATCCGGACAGATCCCTGAATATCACCCGGCGCATTTTTCTGCACAAAGCGCTCCTTTCCGGCACAGTGGTGGGCGTGGCCGCATACGGTTTCTTCCCGCTTCTCAATACCATCGATATGGCCAACGCGGACACCGGTGGCAACTTCAAGTTCGCCTGGATATCCGATACCCACCTCTATCCGCGGGAGCTTAATGAACGCTTTGTGGAAAAGACGATCCGGGCTATTGCAGAAGTGAAAGCGATGGATCCACCTGCAGATTTTCTCATCTTCGGTGGCGATCTCGCTCAGCTCGGCGATCCTTTGGAATTGAATCTGGGTGCCGAACTTCTGAAGGAGCTGGATATTAAGCAACTCTTCATTCCCGGCGAACACGACTGGTATCTGGACATGGGCGCTCTTTGGGAAAAGCGGTTCGGCAAGAGCCCCTGGAAATTTGACCACAAAGGCATCCGTTTCATTGGCCTCAATACCGTCGGTCAGGCCCCGGACTATTGGTCGGCCAAGAAGATGACGGCAAAAGAGCGGATGGGACATATGGCTACCCTCGATGGTTCGGTAGCCGGTCCCTGGGCTGGTTTGGGGCATAAACAGCTCATGTGGCTGGCCGATGCCCTGTCCGACTGGCCAAAGGATAAGCCGCTGATCATCTTCAGCCATAACCCGCTTTATGAGTATTACCCCCCATGGAACTTCTGGGTGCGGGATTGGCGTGAAGTGCATGAGATTGTCAAACCATTCAAGAACATCACTAACATTCACGGACATACTCACCAGGTACTGTACAACGAGATCGGTGCGATGCGTTCGATTGGTATGCTTGCCACCGCCTGGCCCTGGCCGTATGCACCTCAGGGTGTCCCTCACCTGACCAAGCCCATGGTCCGTGTCGATCCCGGTGACCATTTCGATGGCGTTGGCTGGTCAAAATTGACGGTCC
>JAHXIO010000026.1 GCA_025655595.1 Candidatus Thiodiazotropha sp. (ex Monitilora ramsayi) | reverse complement strand
CCAATCCTTATGCTGTTTGTTTCCTTTACCGATGACCTTCACATCTTTTTATCAAGTCTCGGCCCACTGGCAATAATATCGTTACAGCATGTATTAATGAGATTCGAGATCTCACCAAGTGGAAGTATTCGTCCTGTTGGTAAACGAGACTCCTTCTCCTTGGTGTTGAGCGGTCTATGCTTTATAAGCATTCGTTATCAATTTCTGCGAGAAATGAGGCCGGCTTAAGATGTCACTGATTATGGATGCATAAATAAACGAGCTCGATTTCGAATATCCGCCCATCTCAAAGCGTAGAGTGAATTTTATCCGCTATCCTCCCAATCCTATGAGAATACTACAGCTTTTTAGTAAGTCGATACGTCTCCTGATAAGCACCTTGATCATTTGGGGAATTAACTCCGGCTCACTCCAAGCCTGCGGCTGGTGGGGCGATGGGGAGATGAACCGTGAGGATCAGCCGAGGCTCATCGGTATCGATGGTCATCCCCTACCACAGACAATCGCGCCTGAGAGCGCGAAACTGCCGGGAAGATTGGGCTATGGCATCGCCGTTCCCGATCCGGGTCGTGCCATCCCATACCTGCAGACCACCCTCGGCCGGCCTGTCAATACCATCGGCGAATTGCACACCTTCGACTATGCTGCAGTTATCGATCTGGGTACACCCGCGGATACGGCGCATCTGCACCGGAAGGAGACCGAAGCACTGGGTATGCGCTACTACAATATTCCGGTTGCCGGCACCCTACCCGAGAGGAATCAGATCTTACTGTTCACCCAAAGCGTGGTCGATGCCAGCAGTAGCTTACTGTTAGTCTACGCACCCAGTGCCGAATTGCTGGGCAGCATGTGGGCCGCGCACCTGATCAACCTGGGTGCACCGTTTGATTTTGCGATCAACGAGGGTAAGAAGCTGGGCATGGGTGCGAATGCGGAGAGCGGCCTGCGCCGTCGTTTTGCCGGGAAGCGCCCCCGATAAGGTCGATCGATTACATCATTCAAAATAGCTGACGAGTCTTAACAGAACCGACCCCGGCATTCGCCGGGGTTGCGAAGGGTGAATTCTGAACATCCCGATAGACTGCGCTCACTCAATCAAGGAGAGACGACACTAAGCGGCCGTCACCGTCAAAGAGCGCTGCCGCTCGAACGTCATATAGTCTTTGGTCAGCTCGGCCATGGCCAGGTAGAAGGGTAACTCCGCCTGCAAGATTACCTGGTCACAAAACACCGGCAGCCAGCTGAGCAGGTGTTGTTCCAGGAACAGCCGCTGTACTGAGAGGCAGTACTCGGCGCCCTGTCGGTCTCCCCTGCCCCACTTCTCCGCCTCCAAGCTGGCCAGTCGCTGCATAAACTCCAGCTCGACACTGACATGATCGGGAAGGCCGGTATACTGGGTAGCGTACTCAAGACCGGTGGTCTCGATAAACTTTTTCACCTCCACGGTCTTTGGCCCCCAGAGGCCGCCCCTGCCTCCGTCCAGATCCACAAAGATCGATTCGTGGGCCGAGATATGTTGACCGGGTCCGATGAACAGGCGGGTGAACTCCACAGTCATTTGATCAACAATGGTCGACGTCGGCGCCACGTAGAAATCGTCACCCAGATCCATACCCATCTCTGAGAGTGCCCCCGAAAACCGGGGACCTCTCAGCTCCTCAATCAGAGCCTCGGTGGGCACTTCTCTGAACACAGCGGTCAACAGTCCGTAGATCGTAGCTCTCGACCTGGCGATATCGGCCAGCTTTTTCCAGTCAGTTTCCATCTCGACTCTCCTGTAATGGTTATTATATTGGACTTACGCCTTGGCTACCCTTACCACCGTATCCATCCAACGCTGTGTACCGCTGATCGGGTCGGAAGAATTGGGGATGATGGCGTTGGGATGCGTACCATGCTTGTTCCACCAGATATTCTTCACATCCGGATCGGCTGCGGCCTCTCCCGGTAGCGGTGAGCGCTTGCCCGACCCGTAGACACCGGAGTGTTTACGCCCAAAGTGATGGGAGATGGCAATCACACCCGGGATAATGCCCTCTGTGACATAGGCGGTGGTGGTGATCTCGCCAAGATCGTTATAGACCCGGATCTTATCGCCGTTCTTGATGCCACGCGCCTCGGCAGTCTTGGTGTTGATCCAACCCGGATTGTCATGCTTGATCTCGGTCAGCCACTTGCAGTGGGCGGTGCGTGAATGGGTATGCACCGCCACCTTGTAGGTGGTGAGATTCAGCTCATCCTCCGCCATCTTCTGATGCTCGGGTATCGGCGTGTAGGTGGGGAAGGCAGGCAAACCCTTCTTGGCGAAGTTGTCTGAATAGAAGTCCAGATAACCCGCCTTGGTGAACTTGGTCTTGGGTGGATAGGCCAGATAAGCTGTGCCGCCGATATCCTGGGCCACATAGGCACCCTTGGCGCCCTTGGTACCCAGATACCCGTTCTTCTTTGCCTCCGCCTCGCTGGCCGCACCGGCCTTCTTCCAGTTCCAGTAGACCCCGGTCTTCTCATCCAGGATGATGCCATCGCCGGATACATCGACTTTGGCTTCGTAGAAGCCGTAATTGGGTTTGGCATCGGGATCGTGCCAGACACCGTGTTTCTTCATGTACTCGAAACCGCCCGCCTCTCTCACACCGGGTGTCATCTCGCAGGACTGCCTGACAAAGTCCTCCTTGCTGGTGTAGGCAAGCTCGAAACCGATGCGCTTTGCCAGTTCCGGCCAGACATCCCCCTGACAGCGTGACTCACCCAGGGGTTTCACCAGCGGTTGCCGGATGTAGAACTCGGCAATCTGGTTGGCGGAGACCATATCCTCCCAATCCCAGCGCTCCAAATAGGTGACATCGGGCAGGATCAGGTCGGCGAACTGTGAGGACTCATCGTAGACGATGGTGGACGTGATCAGAAACGGCATCAGGCTCTCGTCCTGCAGTATCGATTGCAGCTCCTTGTTGTCACCGTTGATAAAGCCAGGGTTGTAACAGCTCCACCAGTAGACCTTGGGACGACCTGCGTGGCCATCCTTGATCATCGGCAGCACCTGGTGACTCACGTGGTGTGTGGGATAGGCGGCCTCATCCGGGAAGCCGTCGTTCACATCCAGTCCCTTGTGCACCTTGGCCTTGGGTGACGAGGGGTGTTTCCACCCTGCTCCCACGCCCATCACACGGCCACCCGGCCGATCCAGGTTGTTGGTGATGGCCGAGAGCAGCATGGCGGCCCGCTCCTGGTCGGCGCCGTGATAATGCATCACCGTACCGCGGTAGGTGACCAGGCAAGCGGAATTTGCTTTGGCAAAACCGCGCGCGATCTTGCGGATTGTATCGGCCGGCACACCGCTGTGTTTCTCGGCAAACTCCGGTGTGTACTTGGCCACATTCTTCTTCACGGCAGCGATCTTCTGCTCGTCGGTTGCATGATAGTCTTCAGTCACGCGCATGAACTTGAAGTGATCTTTGCGGTACAGCCCTTCGTTCATGATGACATTGCACATGGAGAGCATCACCAGACCGTCCTGACCCACATTGATGGGCACCCACTGATCCGCCTTGGCTGCGGTGTTGGTAAGCCGCACATCGAATACGTACAGGGGTACGCCACGATCCACCTTGGCCCGGATCAGCCGCTGGGATGTCGGTATGTGATTGGTGTGGGTTTCGAACTGGTTGCTGCCGAAGATCACCACGTAGTCGGTCTTGTCGTAATCCCAGTTATCGTACATACCGCCCCACAGACTCTCCTGGCCCACCCACTTGGCCGCCTCGCAGACCGAGGTGTGATTGCCGATGGTCTTGGTGCCATAGGCGCCCATGAAGTCGTACATGGTCGCTGCCTGGGACGCCTTATGGCGCCCGTACTGGTACATGAACAACTCGGGCGTACCCGCATCGCGCAGGGGTTTGAGCTTGGAGGCGATCAGATCCAGCGCCTCATCCCAGGATATCCGTTTCCATTTGTGCTCTCCGCGTTTACCGGCCCGTAGCATCGGATAAAGGATCCGGTCCGGGAAGTAGACCTGATTCACCCCCGCCTGTCCCTTGGCACAGAGTTTACCCAGGGTGCGTATCGAGTCAGGGTGCCCCTCAAGCTTCACCAGTCGGCCATCTTCCACGTAGCCGATCATGGAGTCTCGGGTCACACACTGCCAGCAGGCGGTGGGTATCGCCTGCCGCTCTTTCTTTGTGATGGGAGAGAAGTCCCTACCACCGGCCTGCATCTTGATGCTTCCGGCAAACGCGCTCTGGCTGGCCCCCAGGCCCGATGCCATGGTGATACCGCTGCCAGCCGCGAACTTCATGAAATTTCGACGATTCAATTTAGTCATAGCAATTCCTCTCTCTATACAAGCATTGAGTATCTAGGGCATCTGATCCACGAAATGGTCCAGCTTGCCTTTCTTCCGCTGTGTATAGAGGGTCTTCAGAATGTTATCCGGATCGATATAGAACACATGCGGATCGGTACCCTCTTCCGGTAACAGCACGTTATCCGCCTTGGCCAGATCGTACGCTTTCACCAGCTTCGAGACCTCGCTGTCCGGATCATTGAGATCACCAAAGATGCGAGCACGCCCCTGGCAGGTATTGACACAGGACGGCTCAACGCCGTTATCCACCCGGTGCGCGCACATGTCGCACTTGTCCACAGCTTGTTTGCTGGGATCTCCGCCGGCCTTGACGAAGGGGTCGAACGATCGAACGCCGTAAGGGCAGGCATCGATGCACTTGCCACATCCAATACACTTCTCTTTATCGATCAGCACCAGACCGTCCGGCCGTTTGTAGGTGGCGCCTTTCCGGTATCGAATGGTTTTGCCATTCGATGTCTTGAATTTTGCCCGCTCCCCCGGATACTCAGGGCAGGCCTTGATACAGGGCGGTATGCCATCCTCCTTATTGCCCTCACAGTGATTGCACATCAATGGCAGAAAGGCCTTTTTGGTATTGGGGAACGTCCCCATGGTCTTTTCCTGGATCACCGCCCTAAAACGCCCGAGAGAGACATCGTTTTCGGATTTGCAGGCGACCGTGCAGGCCCTGCAGCCGATGCACTTCCTGAGATCCATCACCATCACCCAGCGAGGCGCCTTTTTCGACGAAGCCGCCTCGATATTGACGCCGGGTGCTACCAGCGCCGCCGTACCGACAGCCGCTGTGCCGACACCGCTCAGAAATTTTCGCCGACTGATCTCCGGCCCTTTGGTATCACTCATATCGGTATCTCCTATTCATCGCCTCACCCTCCGCGTCTGTTGCAGGTGTCATGAATTGATCTTTCACTCCGATGATCCGACTTCTTCCAGCAGCTCAATCGTCTCTTCGAAATAACCAAAGGCCCCGTCGATAATGGTGATGGCATATTTTTTGTTGTGTACGCCATTTCCATAACGGACGATATTGAGCAGTTCGCTGCCCTTGGTGACCATCGCCTCAACTTCTTGTCGTTTCTCTTTTTCCAGTCTGAATCCGTGTTCATCCAGCAGCTGCACCGCCTCCTGCTCAATCTCTCCAGCGTCGGCAACCTCTTTCTCGAGAGACGCCTTCCAGTCGAGCAGCATCTGTCTGTGCTGTTCCGTATGACAGGCTGCGCAGGTATCTCCTGCAGCGGTCCGGACGTCGTGTCCCCTGTTGACTGTCTTTTTCAGATGACAGGCCATGCAGTTGGTGTTGACCTCGTACATCAGATGCGGCGGACCGGATATCCCTTCATCCACCGCGCTGCCCGCCAGTAGCAGCCGCTGATATTTATGCTGATCCGCATGGCAGAGCCGGCAATCTTCGCGTACAAAGTCGAGGTGATCGGTTCGGTTCTTATGTTCGATTACGCTGTGGCAGTCGAAACAGTCCGCCTTTTCGGGTATATGTTTTCCGTGCATCAGCTCCTTGTCTGCCGCGGCCGCCAAGAGCGTCTGACTTCTGTTGTGACAAGTGAGGCATCCGTTGGAAACGACGTTGCCCGTGTCGATCTCACCACCACCCTTCACCACTTCAAAGTGGCAACTCTCACAGGTGACGCCCGCCTCCTGAATGGTCTGGTGTGTAATCGGCTTCTTGGTAAGACTTTTATCTCCAACCTTGAGCTGGCTCTGCAATGATCTCGTTGGAATGACATGGCAGATATCACAGCGGGATGCCCCCCGATTGAAATCGATGGACGCCATGCTTCCGAAAGTGATCCGCTTGATCTCGTCGCCCCCCATCCTCGCCTTATCCAGGGTGGGTTTCTCCAGCTTGAGGTGACACAAATAGCAGATATCCTCAGGCACCTCGAAGTGCTTCTCTTCGGTCACCTTGAAGTGGCAGGTGTCGCAGGTGATTGGGTAGCCATCCAGTGCCTTATCGCTGAAGTGGATGCCGTGTTTGAAGCGCACTTTCTCTGTGTACTGGATCTCTGTTTCCGATAACTTTTCACGGGTGTGGCAGCCCGATGACAGGCAGGCACCATCCTTTATCACCGGCCGAATGGGCAAAGGGGCAGTCGGGTCATAGAGATAGGCCGCCAAATGACGCAGACCCTCAAGCTTTGCTTTGATAGAACGGCTTTCACCTGGTAGAAAATGACAGTCGATGCAGTCTGCCTGCATACCATCCGGATTGTTGCTCTTGTGGTGATAATTTGATTTCCAGGAGTCGTATTGCTCTGTCATGGTATGACAACTGCCACCACAGAAGGATGGTTGCGAAGTGTAGACCTCGATTCCACCATAGGCCATGAGCAGAAAAAGCATCAGAGCGACCAGCGTCAGTATCGACATTCGCCGTGTGACTCTGATACCGCCTGTATCTCTTTCGCCCATAATGTTCTTTTCCTTTCTCTCTGCTATTGAACTGAACCGCATTTAGTCGACAGATTTAAGACATTGACAACGCAAGGTTCGGGCCATTTATCTATCTACATGAGAAAAAAAGAAAAAGTGATAAGGTAGCGAAACATGAGCGTGATTTTGTTACCAGCCGGTAACATGTTGGAATGATCGGTAACCAGATAACGAACCGCTTTGAATTCAGTCTGTTAATTTAGATTTGATTCAATTGGAGTTACCGAACGGTAACAAAGGCAAACTACAGCAGTCGATTATATCCTGTATCCAATTAACCATTCGTACTACTACATACGCTCGCTGCAACTGAATTTGCACCAATCGTGAACCGCCTTTCATTACCTTTGTTATAATATGGGAATATCCAGCCGCATGTTACTCCCGGCTGATAGTCAATATCAGAGAGATAAAAACAGGATGCGATTATGTAATCAGCATCTAACTGCCGTCACCAGTGGATTGAACATGAACATTGAGTAGGCGGTAAATTTAAGCATGTTAATTTGCCGTATCAGTTGCATTACAGGAGGCAATAAGCACAAGGTGTTTTGCATTTTTCTACCGTTGTAAACCACTTGCGATAAAAGCAGCATCTTGTCGCAACATGATTGGCAAAGTTAATTGAGTTGCGAGGTATTCCGGTGCGTCATATCTACTTAGTCTTGCTCCTGTTGATCACTCCCATCCATGCTGTCAGCGTGGAGCCACCCATCCGTTTCGGTTTGACAGCGGTAGTATTGACGGAGAATCTGAGATTTCTCGATCAGTGGAGTGAATACCTCGAAGAGAAGATGGGCCGCGAGGTTGAATTCGTCCTCAGAAAATCCTACCGGGAGGTGATGGACCTGCTGAGGTCAGGCGGTATCCAATTCGCTTGGATATGCGGTTACCCCTATGTTCAGGCGAGCAATTCAAATCTCATCGAATTGTTGACAGTACCCATATACCGCGGCAAGCCAAATTATCAGTCCTATATCATTGTTCACAACAGCAGCCCCTACAAGCGGTTGTCAGATCTGGAGAATAAAATATTCGCCTTCTCCGACCCCGACTCCAACTCAGGATTTCTCTATCCCATGTCTTTGCTGGCCGACAAGAATGAGAAACCGGAATCTTTTTTCAGACATACCTTCTTTACCTTCAATCATGCGGAAACCATACAGGCGGTTTCCGATCAGGTAGCGGACGGGGGCGCTGTAGATTCCTATATCTGGGAGTACCTGGCGATTTATCGACCGGAAATCACAGAAAAAACCAGAATCATCAATAAATCGCCTGAGTTCGGATTCCCGCCGGTGGTTTCCCGTACGGGTGCCGATGCGGATATGGTTAACCTGATGAAACAGATACTGGAGCGCATGGATGAGGACCCGGCTGGCAAGATATTTCTTTCCCGTCTGAAACTGGACGGGTTCAATCGTTTCCCCGATTCTCTCTTCAATAATATCCGCGATATGGCAAACAGCGTCCAGATGACAGCCATCCGAAAATACGCCACTAAACCATCCCGTTGATTCACTCATGACGATGCTGCTACACAACCCAAGATCCTGGAGTCTCGCGGTCAAGCTATCGCTTACTCTCACAGCGGCGATAGCGGCGGTCGGTTTCATGATCGGGGCAGTAATGATCGTGCAGGAGTGGAAAAGATTTCACGATGAATTGGGCGAGAAGGCACTCCTACTGGCTGAGACGATCGCCATTACTGCGCCTAAAGCGATATTGCGCAGGGATAACTGGTCGCTCTATCTGAGCTTGAAGAATCTGGCTATGGGACGTCCGGGTACCAGCGGAATACATGAGATTACAACCGCTATGGTTCTGGATGCGAATGGTTTGGTACAGGCACATCTGCATCCGGCAGATAACCCAATGACCTATCCGTTTTCACCGCCCAATGCATCTGAAAAGGTACTGCTCAAGCAGGCTATGGGAGCCAGAAAGCCGATCGTCTTGAGCGGTTCAGGTTTTACAAAGGACAATTTTCAAGAAGGTATAGTACCGCTCTTTTCCGATCAGAAATATATGGGTGTTGTTCGAGTACGACTCTCCACGGCGCAGCTATACGATAAGGCGATAGATAGTGCATTGATCATTCTCGCCATTGTCTTCCTGTTTGTAATTGTCGGTAGCGTGCTGGGCATTCTGGTTTCGAGACGCATGGTGAAACCGCTTACGGCCATCACCCAGGGATTGGAGGCAGTAGGTAGAGGCACAATGACGGAATTCTCCCCGATCCCTGTGAAGGAACAGGATGAAATCGGGCGTCTCAGTATTACCTTCAATCAGATTATGGCCGAGTTGGCTGAAAAGAAGATACTTGAAGAAGAGATTGCCATGAGTGAAAAACTGGTTGCACTTGGACGCATTACGGCAGGGGTAGCTCACGAAGTGAATAACCCGTTGGCTGGACTCCTAAACTGCATCGACACCCTTCGCAAACACCCAAATGACAAACAACTGATCGATCGTTACCTTCCGGTGATCGATCAGGGTCTGCACAGAATCAAGGATATCGTGCACAGTCTGCTTGTGGGCCTGCGAATCGAAGAGAGTGATGAAACCATATCCGTTGAAGATATCGATAAGCTGCATCATCTTATTACAGCAGAGATCGGCAACAGGAATATTGCAGTCAGCTGGCATAATAACGTGATCGACAATCTGCAGGTTCCGGGTAGGTTAGAACAGATAATCTGCAATTTATTGAAAAACGCACTCGAAATTCTGCCGAATCGAGGGCACATTGGATTTCATATGTATCAAAACAAGGCGCATCTTATCGTCGAGGTGAGCGATGATGGGCCGGGTATACCACCAGAGATAAGGAGCGAACTGTTTGATCCCTTCTTTACCACCAAGGCAAATGGTACAGGACTGGGGCTCTGGATAGTCTATCGCCTGGTTCAGAGTATGGAAGGCATCATTCAGGTGATCAGTGAGGAGGGAGAAGGAACGACGTTCCATGTTGCGATTCCTGTAAAAAGTCACAAGGCGGCCTGAAGCGGATCATGAACACACCAATGCTTGATACGGACACTTACCGAGACTACTGCGTTCTTCTGGTTGAAGATGATGAGATCATGCGTTTATCGTTGGAAGACAGACTCAGGCTAGAGAATATTCCGGTACGTTCCGTTTCCGATACGCACAGTGCCAAGAGTGCACTCGAAATCGGTAACATCGACCTGGTGGTCTCCGATATCAAGTTACCGGATGGTACGGGTATAGAGCTTTTTTCCGATATGACCCAACGGTTTCCCGGCATACCGGTCATTCTTATGACTGCCTACGGCGACATCTCCGATGCAGTCAGTTTGGTCAAGGCAGGTGCCCTAGACTATCTGACCAAGCCTTTCGATATCAATGAATTTATCAGCAAGGTTGAACATCATCTCTCCTGTATTGCCGATACCCGGCTGAAATTCCCGAGCTCGAGCCCTGAGGATTATTTCAAACCTGGCAGCGGACATCTCGGTAAAAGCTCGGCAATGCGTAAGATCGAACGTTTGGTTGCCCGATTGAGCGATAGCGATAGTTCCGTACTGCTTACCGGTGAATCGGGTGTCGGCAAGGAGGTGGTCGCCACACTGATACACAACAACAGCCTCCGGTCCCAGGGCCCGATGGTCAAGGTCAACTGCGCCGCCCTCGCACCGAATTTGATTGAAAGCGAACTGTTCGGGCACGAAAAGGGCGCTTTCACCGGCGCCAGCAAACAGCGCATCGGGCGCTTTGAGCAGGCCCAGAAAGGTACCATCTTTCTTGATGAGATAGCCGAGGTTTCACCTGAAATACAGGTGAAACTATTGCGTGTCCTACAGGAACGTGAGATTGAACGTGTCGGGGGTATGGAACCCATTCCACTCGATGTCAGGGTGATCGCCGCCACCCAGGTAGTACTGGAAAAATCGATTGAGAAAGGTGCGTTCAGAACTGACCTCTTTTGGCGACTGAACGTTATCCACGTCGACATACCACCCCTGCGCGATCGCTGCGAGGACATCACTTATCTCGCGAGAATATTCGTCAACGAACAGGCTTCTAAATCGGGTAAATCCATAAAGGGACTTTCCAGAGACGCCGAATCACTGCTGCAAACCATGTCATTCCCCGGAAATGTGCGTGAATTGAAAAATATTATTGAGAGAGCGGTTACCCTCAGCGACGGCCCCTGGATTACCGCCGTCGACCTGCAGACCCTTGATAACAATTATATCGATCAACCGGCTACCACACTGCGTCAATCTCTCGCAGAGACCGAGCGAAAGGCAATCAATAAGGCATTGGCTGGGAGTAATGGCAAAATAGCCCAGGCTGCCGATGCGCTTGGTATCTCAAGAAAGAACCTGTGGGAGAAGATGAAACGCTATAGGATTGATAAGTAGAATCAGATCTTCATCCGCGTAAAGTGATGTCCTAATGTTTCCCAAAAAACATGATAGCGCACTATTACGGTAAGATATTGGTCAATAACTTTAGAACCTATGGAAAAATCATTTTGTAACTTTTTCTTAAAGATTAAGGGTCGTTTTTCAGAAAACAAGATTTGTGAAATGTTGCCAAACAAGGGTTTACACAGGATAAGCTAAAGCTAACCTGTGACATCTTCGTTAGAGCAAAAGGGAGCCTTCTAGAATGAAAGGGAGAAAACAACGCTACCAGTATCTTCTGGATCACTCGCCGGGTTGCGCCCTTTCTGCAATCGAGATTTACAATAAGCCCGATTTCAAAGAACGGGAGCAAATTTTCCCTGTGCTTATGTGCAGTGCATGGGAGGCTCTACCTCAAGGATGCGTGCCGCCTTGTATATCATCGATATAATCTGATTCATTGGTATAAGGTCTACAGAAAAATGTTTGGTGATTTCCTTCGAATGCTGATGAGATAGGCGACCTCCCCGCGAGCGGGGTCCCCTCCTCTCTCATCAGCTCTTCCGACGGTAACAGGATCTACCGTTCATTAGCCAGTGCCGTGACAACATGACTGAGCCCTTTTACGACCCTAGCGGTGCGCGTGTAGTCGATTTTATCCGGCGTATCCGTTGAGGAATGGTAGTGGGCATAGCGGAAAAGCGCTGTGTCAGTGACCATGATGGCATCATAGCCGGCCTGCCAAAACGATAGATGATCAGACCAGCCTATGCCGGTAATCCAACCAGGGGCTGCGACACCTTCGGAAGGAAATGCGGTGGTTCGGCGGAATGTGTCAACGGAACGCCGCACCAGCTCGCGTGAGGATAGGTTGCCCACGAATCCTATGAAGTTGGCGGTATCCGGGTAAAACAGATTGAAGAGCATCGGGTAGTGCTGGCTGTCCGGCATATCGGAATAATAACCGATAGTCTCAAGTGAGAGCATGGCGACAATGCGTTCTTCGCGCTCGCGGGAGCGAGCGGCATAAACCTGGCTACCCATCTCTTTGCTGTAGAAAAATGGTGGTTCTTCGTTCGCGAAAGCAACGAATCTTACTGTCCTGTTCAGCTGTTCATCTTTGAGAAGGCGGGATAACTCAAGAATCGCAGCCACGCCTGTTCCATTATCATTCGCTCCAGGGCTTCCGTGGACCGAATCATAGTGGGCGCCGACCACGATAATTTCCTCTGGTATGTTTTCTCCGGGGAGTTCAACGGCGATGTTTCTTACCATTTTTCCGCCGGAATTGAAGAGCTGGACCTCCGGACTGTAACCATACTCCTCAAAAAGACCTCGGATATAATCTGCCGCTGCTTCTAGTTCACTATAGTGCCAGACATTTCGTTCACCTATGCTGCCACCCAGGACCTCTACATGCTCTTTCAGCCAATCACGTAGCCCGACTTCCGCTTCATCCAATGGTTGGAAAGGGCCGGAATAGGATTTTCCTGGCATTTGGATCATATAGATTATTCCCACCAAGGTGAGACTGATTATGAGGGACCAACGCAGAATAAATGGCCCCCAGGTTTTTGCGTTCAAAGGTTTAGATTCCAGTCCGTTAAAGATATTAAGGGCGCTCAGTACATCGGATCGACAACTCATCCAACAGATTACGTCTTCACCATAGCGGCTTGCTAAGGTTTTCGGTGAAGGCCGAAAACATAATGTTGAAACTAATACTAATTCTCTCTTCTTCACTTCTGTTAGTATCAACGCTGTGTTGCAGATAGGCTGGAAAGATGAGAAGTGTTCCGCTCTTTACGCTCACCACAACCTGGTCGGTATTGTCGGCAGTGAGCTCTACAACGGGTGGCCTGATAATACCAGTCTGGTTTCTCGGGTCATGAAAGTTGATGGTATCTCCGCCCTCGTGTGTTTGGACATAATAGACCCCGCTCAAGAAGTTATTCGGATGGCTATGGACTTTGTGCGCGGCACCTTGAGGAAGAACATTGGCCCAACATCCAGTGATCTCGAAATCCTCATAACCAATTCTCAAGAATCGCAAAACACTCTTGGTCATCATATTGATGCAGGATACGAGATTCTTTAATGCTTCAAATGTATGGAGCGTCTGCTCTGACTGCCAACCCTGACCAGGTGCCAGTTTGGGTGCATCATGTCTCATTCTTGCAAGCTCAGACAGAATCTTCGCTGATATCGTTTCGTGCAAATTCGCCTTGACCTGAACCTTCCAGATCAACGTAGGAAACATCGGTATTACAGCCGATGTCTCAATCCACGGCTTGTTCTCGTCATCCATAAGTCAACATATTCGAATATCTTCACAGTTGTATTAAACGTGACTCCCTCCCGATCTCGTTATAAGTTCTGCATTTAGTGCAAAATCTATTGCAGTAGAAAACACCAACACGTGCACAGGTATCTGAAATATCTGTTTGATGGCTCAGCCCTTGCATTCCGTATCGTGGCCCTATTCCCGGGCGTTAACTCGCACTAGATACATGAGTCTCAGCTTTGTAAATCATTGCCATATTACTCTAGAGCAATATTGCCATCGATCACCCAGGTAAGTCCTACTTCACTGATCTCCAATGTCATTTTGGCTTTTAGTGCTTCATCACCTTTTATCACACCTGAGGCAATGGCCTGGTTTACGGCGTTTTCAATTTCTCGTTGAGAGGTGACGCCAACCTTTTTTAAAAATTTACGCATTTCCATATTGAACTTATCGTTTTTCATATCCGTACTCTTCTCCCCGTCTGTTAGACGAAATCACTCTGATAACATAAACAATAGCATTTGCGCGATGCGAAGAAGGTCTATATATGGCAGGTCTATTAGTGATTGATAATTAATGATTTCAGGCTTAATTGATTAGATTAATGACCGTTTCTTGCCGGTTAGTGTCTGTACGTTGTAATTTTCAGTGTGGTCGTTCAGCCACATTCCTTTTTTGCCACTAATACAGACATTTATTGTCATTTGTATTTGTATCCACTGCCAGAAAAACCAGGCTTTAATCGTCCGATTGTCACTGAATTACTTCAGAGCACTATTTTCTCAGAAGATATTTCAGTTTGTTTTTGACCTGCGTCCATCTCTCAGCGTCTGATGGTGGATTCTTCTTGGTATCGATCACCGGCCAGTCTCTGGCCAGTTTGGCATTTAAAGCAAGAAACCCTTCCTGTCCAGTTGGTATCTGATCATCCGGGTATATGGCATCTACCGGACACTCCGGGACACAAACATCACAGTCAATGCACTCTTCGGGGTCGATGACAAGGAAGTTGGGGCCTTCGTGGAAACAGGAAACGGGGCATACCTCTGCGCAATCGGTGTATTTACAACGAATACAACTCTCGGTAACAACATAGGTCATACTAGCTTCCCGAAAATTATGGCTTGCTATGTGCGTGGAAGAACAACAAGTCAAGAGCACGGTGATTAAAGGCTTCAGCTACCATGTTCCTTTCTCCGCCTTCAGAGTCGTCATTCTATGATGTGGTGCACGGGCAATTTGCTCAAGTACCATTCACCCGTCTTCGGTTCATACTGAGAGACGGTGAAAACATGCCACTCATCGTCATCCAGCTTTGGATAATCAGCACGATAGTAATAACCCGGCCATCGGGTTTCCTTTCTGAACAGCGTATGCCGGGTCACGGACTCAGCAGTCCAGACCCTGTGATGGAGCTCCCATGCCCTCTGGAGTTGATGGAGATCCTCGGCACCGAGATGTTCGAGATCCTCCTTTAGCATGGTGAGAAGCTCTAAGCCCCGGTTTAGCATCGGTTCGTTGGTCACATAGTAGGTACTGATGCCGCCTGCGTATTCATCCATGATCTTCTCCAGTCGTTGAAGGCCCTGAAGTGGGGAGATGTAGCTTGGTGATACGGTACCGGCGACGATTTCGTTACTGTCAATTTTATAATTTTCCAGGGGCTTGAATAGGGTCACTCTGAGTTTGTCGATTTCATGCTCGCTCACCTGAGGCGCCTCCCCTGTCAACTCCATGACATACTTGACGGCCGACTTGCCGGCTATCCGTCCTTCTGTAAACGAGCCAGAGGAGAACTTGTGCGCGGAACCGCCTATCGTATCCCCTGCCCCGAATAACCCGTCAATGCTCATCATCCGGTTGTATCCCCACTGGTAGTCCGCTGGTGCGCAATCTTCCGGGCCACTTGCCCAAGCACCGGAACAGGTGGCATGTGAGCCCATGACGTAGGGTTCAGAGGTGATCAATTCGGACGGTCTCTCTTTTGGGTCGATGTTTTGCGAGGCCCAGACCACCGCCTGGCCGATTGTCATGTCGAGGAAATCCTCCCACCCTATCTCTTCTTTCTCCCGCGTATCGAGCACCTCCTGCGTCTGCATGTAGATGGGTCCCCTGCCCGCTTTGATCTCCTCCAGCATCGCGTGATTTCGCAGGCAGGTCGGCACTGGTTCTTTCTCCGCATACGCTCCGACGAGTGCCTTCAGCGCCTCAAAGTGAGCCTCCTCATATCTCTCTCCGTAAGCGTTTGTGGCATACGACTTAAGCAGCAGGAACCAGGCGCCGACCGGACCGTAGCCATCCTTGAAGCGGGCGAGTACGATCTTGTTCTCCATCTGCGTCATCTTGACGCCTAGCGGTATCAGCAAACCGTAGGCCGATGCGCTGCTCCATGGTGCGTACCAGGTTCTTCCTACGCCTTCGCCGATCGATCGAGCCTTATAGATGTGTGAAGCACCGCCGGCGGCCACGATGACCGCCTTTGCCCGGAATACGTAATAAGCACCGTCTCTGACACTGAAGCCAACAGCACCGGCGATCCTGTTGGGACGAGTTTTATCCATCAGCAGATGGGTCACCATGATCCGATTGTAGACTTCTGTGGCTGATTTCCTGGCGGCTTCAGCAATGATCGGTTTGTAACTCTCACCGTGAATCATAATCTGCCATCGCCCCTCTCTCAGATACCGACCGGTCTTCGGATCTTTCATGATTGGCAGACCCCACTCTTCGAATTTGTGCACCGTGGAATCGACATGCCGAGCGATATCGAAACCCAGATCCTCACGCACAAGACCCATCAGGTCATTGCGTGCGTAGCGCACATGGTCCTCCGGCCGGTTTTCATCCCAGCGCATACCCATATAGCAATTGATCGCCGACAAACCATGCGCAACGGCGCCACTACGTTCGATGTTTGCCTTTTCGACGAGGACAACCTTCAGATCCCGCCCCCAGTATCGGGATTCGTATGTGGCTCCACATCCACCAAAACCACCGCCGATGATGAGGATGTCGGAATCGACATATTTTGTTTTTCTGGTTGAGAATAGGCTCATGGCATCACACCTTAGTTTTCCCGGAAGGGGGCAGCATTGGGAGAGCTTCCACCTCGAGTGCCGTTGGCTCATGTGCAAGTTCCGGAGCGCCCAGACCGCTTGCGTCGGGCACCGCATAATCCGACGGCGATTTTATGGAACCCCAGGGGGTAGTCCGTATCGGGAAGTCGAACTCCTTCACCCGCCCGTCCCGAAACTTGATTTTCCAGTAGATCATTCGCTTTTCCTGATCCCTGAGCACCCTGACCTTGTGGCCCAGCGGGGCAAAGTCCGCATATCCCCGAACATCGATGGCGTGTTGCGGACAGGCCTTCACACACGAGTAGCATTCCCAACAGAAATTGGGCTCGATGTTGTACGCTCGTCTGTATGTCCGATCAATGTGCATGATGTCGGAGGGACAGATGTCAACACACTGCCCGCAACCGTCACATCGCGTCATATAAACGAAAGTGGGCATACCGATTACCTCCCTTCGTCGTGGGCTCCAGGTGACGGCAAGTCAGTGGAACCGTTAGCCTCCTCCACCCTTCGCTGGAAGGCCGCAGCAGGCTTGTAAAACATATGCGCGAACTTCGACCAGGGCACACCAACAAAGAGCAGCGTCGTGAACAGGATGTAGATCCCAAAGGCGATCTGGGTAGCTGTAGGGTTGCCTGTCATTTGTACAAACTGCCATATGAGGGCAAAGGTTACACTCGCCAGCAGGCTTACAATAAATAGATCCGCGCGCACCAGGCGGAAAGGTGAATGACCCTCTTTGGCGACGTCTACCCGGATAAAGAAGAAAAACCAGCAACCACCGACGAGAACCATCAGCGCGCCGATGTTCCACAGGGCCGGCCAGATCACCGGCGTAAGCGCGGCTGGTGTTGGATAGCCGAATACCATCACAATGGTCGTGATGAGATAGAGCAGGAAACCGTAGAACATCAGGAGATGGGAAGTCCTTCTCATCGGGTTGTGGAATTCGCCGGAGATTGCCACCTCATTCAGAAAGGTTTGGCCCGCCAGGGAAGCGGTCTCCGTCCCCTTAAGTTGTCGCTTCGAAGCGGCTTTGGATCTCTTCCACTGTCGCACGAAAAATACGGCACTTCTTTTATGAAGCATGTCAAACAGCGTTCCAAGCGCAACCGCCAATATCATCAGAACGATGTAGATTTGCATGACAAGAGGCGGCAGGAAAACCGTTAGTTCGGCAAACGGATTGCTGGTGAACATCTGGATTGTCCTCCGTATTAGCCACTACTTAGTCAAAGCTATAGATAGGCCTAGGCCACATCCCAACTACTGTTCATCGTCTGTGAAAGCAGTCTTCCGAATAGCAATAGGCTCTGTCATTAGCAAGCGCGAGCTAAAGCGGCCTCAGGCCGCATAGCTGATCTTGGCCTCACGAGCCGCTTTGGCCTCCTCTGCGTTGTAGGCTTTGCCTGACCAAAGCATCTCGTAGGCAACCTCCTCGTTGCCGTTTTCACAGAGTTCCAGCACGTTCTGAAACAGCGGCTGGAAGGTATCGCTGCGGTGGGACCGTTCGTGGTCGGCAAAAGAACGCCAGAAGGTGATAATCAAGGACTCTTTGTCTTTCAGCGGACTCTCAACGGCCTGACCAATCGTGCTGCCTTCGTTAGAAATGTCACCGCTGTTCAGGGCGACAAACCCGCCGATAAAGCCCGTGTCCGAATGGTAGGTCTTGACGTTCTCGCACAGAAGCGCGACTCGCTCCTGCAGCTCATCGACCGTATATTCGGATTTCAGAATGACCCGGTTTACCGTAACCACACCATCTACAGGAAAATCGGAAATCAAACCGTTCATGATACACCTCACAGAAAAATCAGCTTTTCAGCATATTCATAAATACTGAGCATTTTAGTCGGTAATTGTTCCCATAGGATGACCGGATGAAAGTCGTGGAAAATTGAATACATTACGTTAAACGTGATCCACCTCTCGACTGGTTCTCAGTTTAGGTAGATAGCGGACATTGAATTGGGAAATACCGTCGAGTCGCGACCGGATATTTGTAAATCATGAATCGCATTCTACGTCTACAATTGTCTCGTGAAGGTTATCGGTAGCCACTAGAGGTTATGAGTAGTCGTTTAGTCACTGTTTTTGGAGGCACAGGTTTCCTGGGGCGTCAAATCGTAAGGCGACTGGTGGAGAATGGGGTTCGTGTGCGTGTTGGCGTGCGTAACCCGGGTCGTGCATCGTTTCCGGAACTAGGTGGAAAAGAAAATCGGGTGACGACGCAATATGCCGACGTAAGGGACCTGGCGTCGGTTGCGCAGGCAATAGCGGGCGCGGAGGCGGTTGTAAACGCCGTTAGCCTTTATGTTGAGCGTGGCAAAGACACTTTCGATTCCGTACATGCGGTAGGTGCGCAGCAAGTCGCTTTGCAAGCAAAGTCTGCCGGTGTCGAAAGGTTGGTGTTGATCTCGGGTATAGGCGCTGACCTCAATGCTGATTCAAAATATGTTCGCGCACGCGCTAAGGGTGAGACTTTGGTGCAGGAGGCCCTTGAAACGGCTACTATCCTGAGACCCAGTGTTATTGTTGGACCCAGTGATGCATTTTTTAACTCGTTAGCGCAAATTGTGCGTGTCATGCCTGTACTGCCGCTTTTTGGTAGGGGTGAGACGTTGTTACAGCCCGTCTATGTTGGCGACGTAGCGGCAGCCGTCGTCAAGGCACTGGAGGAACCGCGATCAAAAGGGAAAATATACGAGCTTGGCGGCGCGCATGTCTATCGCTACAAGACACTGATTGAGTTGTTACTCAAACACCTTGAAATCAAGCGTCTCCTGCTGCCAGTCCCCTATACTATCTGGGAGCTTGGAGCAGTTCTGTCGAGCCTATTGCCAAACCCACCGGTCACCCGTGACCAGGTTGCACTGATGCGTCGGGACAACGTGGTTGGAAAAGACGCTTTGAGCTTTGCTGACCTCGATATTGAGCCGTCTGATGTGAAGAACTTACTGCCGATCTGTATCTCGCAGCGATCCTGATTACTCTTCTCAGCAATTATTGTCGCCCCAGGTTATTCGTCGCTTACTGACTCGTTCCGTAATGTATCTCCTACCGCGGGATCAATGCGCCAAGTGACGGGAACTGCAACAATGTTTGTACTTCTTTCCTGATTATGGCGAATTAAAACTTCTTTATTGAAAAGAAGGCTTAATTACTGTGGTCTTTCGCAGTGACGAACGAAATCGTGCGATAGCTCGTTGATCAATTCGGGAGTCGGACCGTTATTATCTCGATTTATAGAAAATGATTGAACAATCTTGTGATCTCGTGCCTTGATTTCTGCGTAAGACGGATGAGGCCTTCGGAGAAGGCCTAACGTGTTGGTCCGCTCCTGTCCGACTTATAACGCTCGACCAAAACAGACTGCTCAAGCTTGAATATCAATGATATATTGCAGGATCACTCCTTAGTGTTTACGACGCCCTCTTCTGCAACCATCCTCCTAGGAACCTATTCATATTAACTGTGACGGGGGTCCGGGTTGAGAATCTCCAACCCGCCTACACTCATCAGCGATTTTTGAATTTTATCGCCCATTGGCAGGGGTGGTGCGTACCAATCGACATGAAGAAGATTTTCCGACGCAAGAAACAGGTGAAGGACAATAAGTACTCCTGGTTTGATCCTAGGAGGCTATTTGCCACGCGGGCGACATCTGACTGTCGGCTCTGCCGCGGCGTAAAAACACTGACTCACCGATTGGCTCAATTGCCCGAGCGGTTGCGGTTGTGGTTGCTGCAGAAAAGACAACGACCACTCAATGAACGCAATCTCATCTATCAGTTTCATGTACGCAATTACCCGGGATCTCGCAATCGTAGCTACATGGTGCATGTACCGCCCGGTTATAACGGACGCGGTGCGGTGCCGTTGGTGATGGTGCTGCACGGCTGTCGACAGACCCACTTGGATATTCGTCAAGTTTCAGGATTTGATGCCATCGCCGATCGTGAGGGGTTTATCGTGCTCTATCCCTACATCACCAGTTATAGCGGATTTCGTACTAGAAACTGCTGGGGTTGGTGGTTCAAGAACGAGATCACTCCCGGGCGGGGTGAGGTCGAGGACCTGTGGCAAATCATCGAGGAGGTAAAGGGTTATTATCACATCGATCCACGCCGTATTCACGTCACCGGGCTTTCATCAGGCGGGGGAATGGCTGTGGCAATGATGGTGGTTCATGCTGATAAGATTGCGTCCGGCGCGGTGGTTGCGGGTGCTCCCTATTCGGAGACAGCCCGGGCCGTCAGCTTTGTGCGTTTTTACAAGGGTATGTTCAAGCCGGTTGGGAAGATCGTGCGGGCCATGGAGGACGCAATGGGACCGTACAAAAAGCCGCCCCCAATTATGGTGGTCCACTCCCACGAAGATGAGACGGTGAATATCCAGGCTGCAAAAAACATTCGTGACAGTTGGGCCGCATGTCATCAGCTTGATCTACAGCAGCCGGCTGTCACAAGCAGCGGTACGACAGGTGAAACGCACTGGGAGCACATCCGCTATCGCGGCGGGCACCGTCAAACACTGATCGAAACCCTGTTTCTCTCTGGGCCTGGCCACGGTTGGTACGGCGGGGCTCCGGGAAACTACAGTTATCCTGAGGCTCCGGATATCTCCAAAATGATGTGGTCGTTCTTTAACACCCATGTCCATGAGGAATCTGCCCGAGAGCTGTCGACCAGTGGGCTGAGGGTGGAATCGGTATCGATGTCTCAGGCGCACACGGCCTGATTCCGGGTGTTATTCACGGATACGATTCAAGACAAAAAGCTGGAGCGACCACTTTTAGCCGAAGTGAGACATGTCTGATTCGCGACCGAAGCAGACTTTAAGACAAGCCTCTGCTCATCCGCTAAGCGGACATTAACACCTAGTTAAAAGGCCGCCGCTGTTTGGCGGTCATTTTTGAACGCCTTGTTGAGTATTTTCTGTTAATGATTGAGCAAAGGCTAGTGGCGTTATTGCTTTTCCATCTGGAGAGCTATTGTGTTCTGTAGGTGTCTGCACCCACAGAAGGCTAACGATGTTATTCAACTCAACAACATATGCTTCATGTTTAAATACTGTGCTTCTATTACTTATGTGTTTACCTGCGGGTATGTTTTGTTTCCATACCCAATGCCAGGCATTATTACCATTAATTATTGTTTTGTCTTTTGATTGAAGTTCTAGATTAGTACCGTAACCATTTTCTAGTTGTGTTACAAAGCTGCCAACCATTTGAGGCAGCATGGATTCAACGTCAATTTGTTTACTTTCAGGTGTTAGCCTGTAGCCCGTTTCAATTCTGTATATGCTTTTATCAAAAGCAGCAGGACCAAAGCTTATATAAACACCCAAATCAGAATACTGCTCTTTTACTTCCATGTATTTGTATTCATATGAGTCTTGAATATGAGGTATTCGAACAGAAAACATCTTATCTTTTGATGTGTAAATGTTATTTTCTATCTCCCCATCTAAGAATTTGGGGGCTGGAATTAAACCGCCAATTATACCGCCAGTTGATTGGCATCCTGCTATTACGATAGAAAGTAGTAATAATGTTGTAACTTTAAATGTTTTCATATTTTCCTCTTTTGCACCCAACGCCGCAATTCACCGGAGGCAAAAAGCATTGCGAGGAACGAGCGATGCTTTTTTGCTTCCGTGTGAAATCGCCTTGTTATGCAACATTTTGTTCCACCCAACGGCAAAAAGGATCTGGCGATTCGACATCACCCATCTCTGCTGGATGCTCGACAATTTCTATAGCGATTTTGGGTATGGTTACTGAAAATGTATTTTTAACCCAGTTTTGGAATTGAGAGTTTGGATGTACAAACATTTCACTAACTGAATGATTTATATTCGGTGGTGCCGAAAACTCTGAGTTCCAACATATCTCATCATAACCAATTGCTAGCAAGCGGATAAAATCAATCGGATCATCAGCTAAAACACACGACATGGCAGATCCCGAACCTGACCCAAGGTGAACAATTTTTTGTTCGCCCTCATCGTCAAGCCAGAAAGCTGCCATAGAACCTTCAGTGCCAGTTTTGGCAAAGACGCAGATACGATTCATAACTTCTAGCCGTTCGTGACCGAACCAGTACGGCATATTGATGTGCCCTCAGCGAAAAACTCTATGATTGTACCACCAGGACGCTCTGTATCTGTCCAGACAGCCTTGAGTTCCTCTTCTGGATACAGAAACCCGATCCGGCCGTGTTTTGTGTCGACAAATAGATTATTCTCTTCAATCCATGAAAACAAAAGAACGAGTGGCTCCGGTATATCCATGCCTGGAAGCAGTGTCTTTTCAATTTGTTTCTTTAGAACGCTCATATTGATTTTTTCGCATAACGGCTGGGTTCAGTTAAGCGAGCGACAGCGAGAATCAACTGAAGCCCATGGTTATGTGTTTTCTTCATATTTTGGTTTTGAGATCAGTTTTCCCGTGTTAGGGCTTACAACAAATGAATATTCTTTAATAAGTTCAATCGAGACTGATTTTCCAAATAACATGTTATTGTTAGAAAAATAATAATACTTGCCATCAGTATAAACACCAAACCTCATTTTTATAAAACAACCGTATCTTGAATTTTCTTTAACTATTTTTGCTACTTCAACAGGCGTTAATTTAAAATTATTTGGCACTTTGTTTTTATCTGGCGTGAATCTACTACAGTCATGTGACATTAGACCCAACATAAGAACATTCTCAGCTGCATTGGAGTATGCAAAGCTAGTCAGTAGCAGTAAGAGTGATGATGCTATGTTTTTCATATTTACACATAACGGCTGGGCTTAGTGGGGCGAGCGATAGCGAGCATCCAATGGAGCCCTTGGTTATGCGTTGCTACCATCAACCATACACCTGCATTAGAAGAAACCATGGAAGGATAATAACACCAGACAAGAACCATACAGAAAGGAGTATTGCTCCATACCACGAAATAAAACTACTAAGTGATCTTTTAACTCCTTCATAGCTCTGAATTCTACTTGGCTCAAGCTTTCCCTCTGGGCCGTACAAATAAACAGCTAAAAGAATTCCCCACGATACAATTAAAGTTAAAAGGGCGATTCCAAAAGGTACTTGATATGGAATTACTTCATTAATTCCTTTAGAAAACGCAATATTGGTTATCACTATAAGAGTAAACAGAACTGAAACAATCCATAGATTGAGCTTTTTTGAATGAAGCCTATTACCAAGAGATGAATAGACACTTGGGCTCATCTATGTCTCCTTTTTCGCATAACGCCTAGCTCACCGGTTTAATGCGAGCGTAGCGAGTTTTGTGTCCTGTGGAGCTACTTGTTAGCACTGCGCTTGGCTTCATTTAGTCTCTCCTTTTCTAGTGCTTCGAGAATTGTAACCCCATTAATTTTTTTCATTCTCTGTGTGGTTCTTTCGATAATTGCAGAATTAATGCTTACGAGTAAAGAAACTGATAGATCAGAGTTGATTGGAAATGGACCCTGATGCGTGAGTGTGATTTGCGGTGTTACAAGCAGTGAATATTCGCCCTCCTTGTTACAACCATTTAGATCTATTACATAAAATCCATTGTATGGTTGTATATCATTTGTGCTGAAGGTGCACCTTAGTGGAGTTCCTTCAGTTAAGTTTTCTACATACTTGAAACGACCAGTTTCTTCACCAATATTAAGGAACTGATAGAAGATCCCAGATGTTTCTTTGTGTCGTTCCAGGCCTATTGCTTCGTAAGTCCCTAGTAAGTCTTTCAGTGGATGTTGAGGGCCTTTCGGTGGTGAAGGTGGAGTTACATGTATAACAATATCTCTGTTTTCCATGGTAGGAGCATTGCCTCCTATACTCGTCAAGGGAAACATGATCAATAACACTAATGCGAGTAATTTGATTGATCGGGTGTTCATGTCATTTTCGCGCAACGATCAAGGTGAGAGGCACGAGGAATTTTGCGCGTCCAGCTCTACCTCCTGGTTAGGATTGATTTCTAAATATTTCAGGAAAGCATCGATTATTATTTTTTTGTCCAAGGCTGTAAGTAAACTGTAATTTAAAACATCTGACCAAGTGCCATTCTTGAATAGAATTCTTCCTCTGAACACAAAAAAACCATCTTTTCTTATGCTGCGTATATTATTGAAATATATAACTTGTGGTTTCTTAAAATAATATTCAAAAGTAACTGAGTCTTTAGCTAAATGGATAAACTTTGGGAAATGTAATAATAGATAAACAGAAAATAACACTGCAGCTCCAAAGCCCCCTAGAACACCTCCAACAAAAGTATTAGCAGAATTAAATGATAATAAGATGATAGAAACAAGATAAATCCCACCAAGTCCGATGTTTGGCTTTTTGCTCATATTCTATATCCTAACGCCGAATTCAGCGGCTTGTCCGCTGAAATGACTGGTTAGATTTCTATTCATTCAATTCCTTCATGTAAGGTGGTTTGCCATATAAATCCTCCAGTCCTATCGCAATTGCAACACAGGCTATCGATATCGAAAAATAAATGAAAAAGCGTAAGCGACACTTATTGCCTTTGTCGGTGAACATGTTTGGATAAAAAAGAATAAACGGTGCTACGAAGTTCGCAACAAACTTTCTTTCAGGGAGTATTTCATTTAACAAGCACATAAATTTAAATATTGCTATTGCCATAGAAACAAATGCAATAATGAAATTGAAAATGTATATGGCAGAATACATAACCAATCTCTCCTTAATTAATCTAACAGCGTATTATCTTGCACGCACTGATATTGGAATATATAGCGCGCACTGATATTGCGATATACTGCAAGTATGTTCTCATATTGTTCCTACTATAACAATGACGGACATCTTTTCTGATATATATAAAAGTCCTTCAAGCATCTGATTTTCTAAGAATTACAAGAATAAACTTAGAAGATGCCAGAATAATCGGAGTCTGTCTGTAGTCTTTTTCCTACACGGCCACTTTTAGAGAAGTGAAATACTAGGTTATTCGCTGAATCCCCATAGTCTCAATTGCGTTGTACTGCGTACATACTTGATTTACCGTTTTGCAATTTTCATGGAACCCGCTAACCTATGCCGGTCCGTAGGCAGTCATGACGACATCGGATAACTCCCATAGCCTGCGGACAAGGACCCTTTCATGGACAGAAACAAGGAGACAATCTATGTCACAAAATCTCATCACTGCGGAATTCACCCTCGAAGATCAGCAAGCCGCGTTGGAAGCCATTCGACAGCTTCAGTCCCTCTCCTTCCTCATCGGTTTGAGTAACACCGACAAACGCAAACTCAGCAAAATGGGCGACAAGAGTCGTACCTTTGTGGATAGAGCGCTCAGTGTTGCCAGACAGAATCCGGATATTCTCCCTTCACGGTTCGACCTGGAGGAGTTTGAGCGGGATGTAGCACTCTACAACGCTCTCTACCCGATCAACACCGCCCTGAGCAAACTCAGCGAGCTGGTCGACGGCACCCTGATGGCAGTGGGTAGTGACGCTTACACCACCGCGTTGGACGTTTACGCCTATGCGAAGATCACCAAAGGGGTAACGGGACTCGAAGACCTGCGAGCAGCCCTGGGTGACCGGTTCCGAGGCAAGAGCGTTCAGATTCCTGCGGAGGCCGAGGCCTGATTATCGTACCTCCGGCCGGTTGATTAACCGGCCGGTCTGCATCTGACGGTACCACAAGAACCAGATAGATAACCCCAGCACCCCTTTTTCCTGCCTTGTGGAGCCTTTTTTGAGACTCACGAATGGTTTTTGGTACCGCTCCCGATGATTTTTGAAACGCATCGGAAGATTTTCGAAAATCGTGGGATCTTTTTACTGGGTCACGAGACTAATTTCGAGGTTCGCCCGATGTTTTTTGAAACCGATGGGATAAAAAGTCCGGATAACGAGATGATTTCAACTCGGCATTGACTAAAATTTAGTCAATGCCGAGATTATTTTTGACGTGAGCCAGGAAATTTTTCTCGTGATCCTCAATCAACATCTCGTCGTTTTCAATATTATTTGCTCACGCCTCAATCAGAGGCCCGCCATGCTCAAAAACAAATGAACGAACTTCAATCGGAAATCTGTATTGCTCTCTATTAATCGTTTGAAGTTCGATCAACAATCCATAATCTTTAGTAACTCAGATTTAATCTGACAAACAGTTTCAGGTTCGCAAGTCCGCTATGTGACAAAAGCGGAAGTTTGCGATATCGATGATCGTGTGAATCGTATTGAATATTATCACTCGGGTTTCGGTGCCATAGCAGACCTTTGTGTAGTTAGATATTTATGTCACCGATTTCCATACAACAGTTCGAGTTGGTCGATGTGGCCAACAAGATAGTCGATGAACGTTCGCAAACTGGGTAATAAGTGTCGATGTTGCGGGTAAACCGCAAAGATGCCACCACTAAAGTGTACGTTAGATTCAAGAAAAGAAATCAATCGGCCGTCACGAATATCATTGATCACAAAGAACTCTGGTAGCAGCGCAATACCAATTGTGTGGGCTTTCGGCGGAACAGCCTTGAGGCTATTTCTATGATTCGAGCCGCCTTGTATATCATCGATATAATCTGATTCATTGGTATAAAGTCTACAGGAAAGGGTTTGGTGATTGCCATCGAATGCTGATGAGATAGGAGGCGATCTCCCCGCGAGTGAGGTCCCCTCCTCTCTCATCAGCCCTTCCGGGATACTCCCACCCTTGGCGCGTCACAGGTTAACCACTCAGAATATTTTTCATACCGGTCTCCAGCCATGTAACAGCCGATATGTAATTCAACTTTATTAAGCGGATGCTCTGATTTTCTCTTTCTTCCTTATCTGCCTATGTTCTACCCCGACTTGCTTCAGCCAACCTCAAAACGAATGCCTTGAGCCAACGGCAACTCACGACTCCAGTTGATCGTATTGGTTTGCCGTCGCATATACGCCTTCCATGCATCCGACCCGGCCTCCCGACCTCCACCGGTCTCCTTTTCACCACCAAATGCCCCTCCGATCTCGGCCCCGGACGTACCAATATTGACGTTGGCGATACCGCAATCACTGCCGGTAGACGACAGGAACTGCTCCGCACGCTGCAGGTCCTTCGTGAATAGGGCCGAAGAGAGGCCCTGCGATACCCCGTTATTCAACTCGATGGCATTCTCGAAGGTCTGAAAGGGCATCGTGTACAGTAACGGACCGAAGGTTTCCCGTTGCACCAGGGGCCAGTGATTCTCCGCAAGCGCCAGTGTAGGTTTAACAAAATATCCCGGGGCATCCAGAGGCTCGCCTCCAAACAGAACTTCACCACCCGCTGCTTTCAGCTCTTCAACTGCAGCCTCGAATCGAAATACGGCATCTCTACTGATCAATGGTCCCATGAGTATCCCGCGCTGCATTGGGTCGCCCACCCTAACCTGTTCATAGGCACGTACTAAACGAGAGAGAAGCTCATCATGGATCGATGCATGCACAATCAGCCTTCTCGTGGTCGTACAACGCTGCCCGGTTGTACCCACAGCACCGAACAGGATGGCCGGTACTGCAAGGTCAAGGTCTGCGCTCTCATCGACAATAATGGCGTTGTTGCCGGAGAGCTCCAGGAGTGCGCGACCATAACGTTGTGCCACTGTTTCAGCCACCTGCCGACCCACGACACTGGAACCGGTAAAAGAGACCAGTGGAATGCGCCGCTCCGAGACAAGACGCTCAGCCAATTCGGTGCCAAGTGTCACCAACAGATTGAAAACACCGGGTTGACCATGATCATCCATCACCCGGTTACAGATATGCTGTACCGCCAACGCAGTCAGTGGTGCCTGGGGGGACGGTTTCCAAATCACAGTGTCGCCGGCAATTGCAGCAATCATGGCATTCCAGGCCCACACCGCTACCGGAAAATTAAAAGCGGTGATAACACAGACGACACCCAGCGGATGCCATTGCTCATACATTCGGTGCCTGGGACGCTCCGACTGCATGCTGCGACCGTAGAGCATTCGTGACTGCCCCACCGAGAAATCGGCGATGTCGATCGCCTCCTGTACCTCGCCGTCGCCCTCCTCCTTGAGCTTGCCGGTCTCGAGGGTGACCAGACTGCCCAATGGATCCTTGTAGCGGCGCAACTCGTCAGCGATATCGCGCACCAGAGCGCCACGCTTCGGGGCCGGTGTCTCCCGCCATCGCCGGAAGCTTTCGGTTGCGGCATCGACGACTTGTTCCAAGTCTTCTTGGTTCGTACCGGCGACACGGGCAAGCTCGGCACCGGTCGCCGGGTTGTCAGAGATGATGGGGGTGCGGTCCTCCGTGGTTGACCATGCGCCTGGCCCCCAACACGCACCTGGATTGATGGTTTTTATCCCTAGCGTATCGAGTATTTTCTGCATGGCGGTTCTCCGCTAACGAATCCCGAACGGTACTTATTCCCCGACCAATCGAACGGGCCGCTGATCGGTCTCCAGCAAAGACTCGGGGGCTTGTCTGCCGTCCCGATAACAACGGCCGAACCGGTTATCCAAAACTTTCACCAGCTCGAAACTCTCCTGCGTGACAAAGCCCCGGTATCGTTCTTCCTGCTGAAACACAAGATCAACCAGACTGCACAACCCAGCCGCCGTCGCTACCTGAATGGCGGATAATCGACGGCCCTCCAAAGTACGTGGATAGACCTTCTGTACATAGGTCTCCTCGAACAGCGCGTCGAGTCGACGGCCGGTCACCGAGACGTAGATCAACACCACGTCCTGCAGGGTCTCGGGGATCGCATTTTCCAGTATCCGTTTGAGTGTGTTACGGTCGTCGTTAAGTTTGAGGTCGTTCATCAACAAACGGATTTTTTCGCAGTGACCCGGGTAGCGCATGGTCTTGTAGTTCATCTCCTGCACCCGGCCAAGGGAGCTGTCCACCAGCGTACCGAGCCCCCCCGAGGTATTGAATGCCTCATACTCATCCCCATCCAGCGTGATGGTCTCCAGTCCTTCCAGCGGACGTAATGTCACCTTGCTTCCGTCTTCGATGCCATAACAGGGGTTTCCGTATTCATTGATCAATCCATCGGTTGACCAGGTCAGCGAGTAACCGAGTGCATTATTGGGATGCAGCGGTAAGGCGCCGACGCGCATTTTCACCGTATCCACACGTTCGAAATGATCCATCAGTGCTGCGGTGGCGATACTGATGAAACCCGGCGCCAGCCCACAGTGAGGCACGAATGCACTTCTGGCACCGGCGCTGATAATCTGGATCTGGATAGACGCCTCTATATCTTCGGTCAGATCGAAGTAGTGTACGCCGGTCGATCGAGCCACCCTGGCTAACGGAACGCTGCAGTGAAACGGTAATGCTGAGATAAGGGCCTGGATGTTGTGTTCCGATATATATCCCGCCACGGCACCCTGTTCAAGCGCATCAAGACGAGTCGCCCGTATATTCCCGCATGCTACTTGTTCCACCTCTTGCTTCAAGGTTTCTGGCTGCAGATCACCCAGGTGGATCTCGTAATCTCCACAGCCACCCAGCAGTGCTGCCGTCGGTAGACCGATCTTTCCTGAACCCAAAATCAACACCCGGTGCATGCGTGCCTCCGATACGATCAGACGATCCGGAATAACCCCAGACGGGCTTCGGTATACCCACTACTTATGGAACATACCAATGCAACTCCGGCTCTATAGCCTTAGATAAGACGGTTCTATACCGGTTCAAATCGTCAATAAACCATGCAATGAATGGCAGAACCGCGTATCAGCCTGGAGATCGGTCCATGACGACAGTAAGTCAATGGTGTAACTCATTCGCTTCGGCTTTGGTGGTAGAACTGTTGAAACAGGAACCAGCGCTAACGGCTGCGACGGACGTTTCTTCAAAAATTCTGGCGCGACGGCCCGATGGCGTCACCGTGAGTATCGACCTGACACCTGTCGATCTCACGCCGCAACCCGCCACGGCCGCACCCTATTTTGCCGAGGTCAGTGATGCAACCGAACTGATAAGTGCATACCGTGCCGCCTGTACCGCACTGCCGCTTGAATGGGACGACCCGGATGCGATGGCGGGAGTGAGCCTGTTCGCGGCGAAGTTCCGCGACCGATTGCTATCGCGCGCAAAAAACCAAATCGATGACATCGAGGCACAACGCATTGGGCTTTGGTTGAGCAAGCTCGATATCTATACCGCAGTCAAAGCACTTGAATCACTTGCCAACAGTGATGCCGATCGGGCTCTGCTTGCGATTGCCGAGCAACATGACTGGATCGTTCACCTCGATCACCTGGCGATCCGATGTGGCTCCGAGGAGCGTGGCGACGCCTGCAGGGTCGTTCAGCTCTTGCGCGACTACCATGGTTATATTCCGGCACAGGCAGAAGGAGAGCGCTGCTACCGATTCGACGATGGCTGGGATGCCTATCCATTGTATAAGCTGTTGGACAATGGTTGCTTGGTGCGAATGTTTGTGGACGAATCCTCCGCGGGTAATTCGCGCCAGATTATTCAACACTGGAATCGTGTATACGGATATACACCGCATCATTTAGCATTTCGGGTATGTGAGATGGGTGACGACGGTTGGCAGTCGGTTCCAATTACGGTATTGAGTGACGCCTTGCGCCGCTATGATGTGGAAACCATGACACCGACCGGCGGATATACTGCCGGTCTACTGCAACAAGTATTCACCCGCCCTTCGCATACACCGGACATCCCGGCTGCGATCACCGCCGAACTGGCGGCACTCGATCCGGAACTGCCTCGCCAGGTAGAGAACGGCAAACTAATCGAACTTGTCGCCCGCCGTGAAATGCGACAACAGCTGGCCTCCTCGCTGTTCGATCACTACGGACTTGGCTATCAACCTGGCAATCCCGACCACTCTGCACCCGTTTATTCGTACTTCCTGCCTGCTCAAGCGGCACACGTCATCCGGACCTCTGTTGAAGCCGAATGATTCGGACACGGCTGAAACATCCGGTCTCTTCACCTGCTATAGATATAAGAGAGGCTATGTTCAGGACTTCCTTGCTCTGCGCAGACACTTTGCCTCGTTTTTTGCTTAATATCTCTGCTGACTTGCAAAGTCATTGGCAGACATCGGTCTTCCAAGTAGATACCCTTGCGCACCTTCACAACCGGTTTGTTGTAGAAATTCCAATTGTTCATCTGTCTCTACACCTTCAGCAACGACAGACATACTCAAGCTATGGGCCATTTTGACAATCGCTTCGACTAAAGCAGATGCCTCTTTGTTGTTGGGTAGATCCTGAACAAAACTTCGATCAACCTTGATGCAATCCAGAGGAAATCGACGTAAGTAACTTAGACTTGAGTGGCCTGTGCCGAAATCGTCGACAGATAATCTGACACCGATTGATTTTAATTTATTTAGTGAGCGGGCTGCCTGCTCAGGATGTTGCATGAGCGCAGATTCCGTTAATTCAAGTACCAGTGCATCCGGTTCAAGACCTGTCTCGATAAGGGTCTCTGAGACTTTACTGGATATATTCGGATGCGATAGCTGCCGTGGTGAAAGATTGACAGAAATGTGCGGCAAAATGAGCCCTTTTTGTCTCCACTTTATTAGTTGCCTGCATGCTTCTGAGAGTACTCTTTCACCTAATGTAATTATATCTCCGGTATCTTCTGCTACTGGGATAAAACGGTCTGGTGATATGTAGCCCATTTTGGGATGATGCCACCGCAACAATGCTTCTGCACCTATTAAACGTTGGCTTGATAACTCGTACTGTGGCTGATAAACATTAAACAGCTCGTTATTTGTGATTCCTCGTTGCAGGCACTGTTCCAGTTCCATTCGCTCAAGCACTCTGACTTCCATATCATGGCTGTAGAAACAGTAACGTGAACCACCCTGACCTTTTGCCTGATACATTGCGATATCGGCGCCTTTAAGCAGGTCACGCATGGTTACATGATCCTGCGGATATAGACTAATGCCTATGCTTGCGCTTACCTGATGTTTTTGACCGTCCAGTATAAAAGGAGCAGTCAAACTATTGAAAAGTTTTTCTGCCACTCTTACGACATCATTCTCATCGACCGGCCCTCTCAAAAGTATTACGAATTCATCACCACCATTGCGGGCAATGGTGTCATCATTCCTTAAAGTGTGCCGTAACCGGTGCGCCACATCTCTAAGCAGACGATCGCCAAGATCATGACCTAGTGAATCATTAATGTTTTTAAAACGATCTAGGTCAAGAAAAAGAACTGCGAGCGACTCATTATGGCGTTCTGCATGACTGATAGCTTGACTGAGTTCGTGTCGTAATTGGACCCGGTTTGGAAGGCCGGTCAGAATGTCGCAATAGGCCAGATGTCTGAGACGACTCTGTGTCAATATGTTCTCACTGACATCCCTGCCAGTTGAGACATAATTTGTAATCACGCCATTGTCATCGATAAGTGGAGTAATCGTCTTTTCTTCATAATAGATTGAATTATCTTTACGGCGATTCTCAATGACACCTCTGAATACGTCCCCTCGCCTGATCGTATCCCATAACTTGCTATAGAAAATGTCGTTGTGTTTGCCGGAGCGCAACAGGTTGGGTTTCTGACCGAGAACTTCAGTAAGGCTGAATCCAGTACAGTTCTCAAAGGCATGATTGACGTACTCAATGTTACCGCTAACATCGGTAATCATGACTATATCTGCTGTCTGCTCTAAAGCTTGTGACAGAATACGTCGTGATAACCGGTCTGTAACACTAGTGCGTTTCGTTTCTGGCTTGACCGTTTTGGTCTGTAATTGAGCCATGCCACACGCCTCCATCTGACAACAGGGAATGTTTTCTGGCGGGGTCGTGGCCAAACCGGGTATGTATAAACCCTTTAGTTTTTATTACGAAGGCAGTTCGAGGCCTTCGTGAAACATTTATGAATATGTCTTTTGTACAAGGTCGGCAGAAGAATTATATTCTTTAGGGTTTGATTTTAAAATATATCGATGTTTTCGAAACCCACATATTCAAGACAAGCATATTCTATTCAACTTTTCTGCTGTCTCTACCAGCTCTTTTGCCACTTCTCCCAGTTTTCTATGACTATCTCTTGCACAACGACGAAGTCGTTCAAATGCTTCCTGTTCACTCAGGCACTCTCGACTTATCAAGATCCCTATGGCTGTACTGATCGCACGATCACCTGATAATGCCTGAGTCAATTGAGCCTCTTTTTCCCGTAACAAACGGTATTCTCTATTACGTTCCAGTGCGGCATGGATCATCGCATGTAACTGGGGTGGATCCACAGGTTTGATCAGATATCCCATTGCACCCTCAGTTACCGCTTTGGTAACAAGCTCTTCCTCACCGTAAGCCGAGAGGAAAATAAAGGGTATATCCGTATGGGTTCGTATCCATCTCGCAACTTCGACACCATCCATACCCGACATTCTCATGTCCAGTACAACTAAATCCGGTGTCACATGTTGACATAGGCCGATGGCGGCTTCTCCGCTTGAGGCTGTCTCAACCTCATAGCCTACATCCTTCAAACTGGCCACCAAGACAGACAGTATGAGCCGATCATCATCAACCAATAATACTTTTGCGTTACTCATAAAACTCAGCGTGATAGATGCTATTCGACCTATTCCTTATAATATGCAAATCAGAATAAACGAATAAGGTTAATTATATCTCTTTCCGATACTTGATGACAGAACCTGTTCCCCAGAAATCTTACCAGTACGCGCCCATAGAACAGGAGTTCTTAAATCCAGCTCTGCAACTACATAACCAGCATCCTCAAATAGTTTGAATACTGCACCTTTCTGAGGTAATAGCGCCTTGAGTATCTCTAAGCCAGTGCCTGTCCCATGGCCGGTATTGAAATCAAAATCCTCTGGCAATCCTTTGCTGGGATTTCGAATTTGCAATTTGGCTAAGGAATCATCACAGTCAAAAGACACAAAAACCAATTTCTCATTGACATCAACAGCGCTGTGTTTAAGCGCATTGGTAATAAGTTCATTGATGATAAGCGCAACGGGTACAGACTCTTCTCTGTGGATCTGCATCGATGATGATTGATTGATTTTGTATTCAACATGGTTTGGCAAAGTATGACGATGCACATCGATACATGCCTGCACCAATTCTTTTATCTGTATCTGTTGATCGTTTCTACGGCTTTGCAAACCATACACGGTCGCGATAGTACGTAGTTGTGTAATTGCCGTGTCGAGACCCTCTTTAGTGTGCCCATGCGTTCCGGAGAAATTTCTCAGAAGACCGATGACACCTTGTAGATGGTTTTTGATTCTATGATGAATCTCTAGAACCAACGTCTCTCGCATTGTTTTCTCTTCTGCGATTCTGCGATCAACAGCCAGTTTGTTTTCTGTGATATCGAAGCTGATACCTACAAGACCTTCCACGTTTCCATCGGCATCGAATAGAGGTTTCTTGGTCGTGGAAAACCAATGCATTTCCCCTTCATGATTAAGTACTTCTTCTTCAATATTGTGAACTACCTTTCTATCGATGAATACTGTTCTATCACTTTCAAGGCAGCATTTTGCTACTTCCTCAGGAAAAATTTCCAGATCACTCTTTCCAAGTATTTTCTTTTCATCAACACCCATAAAGTCGATAAACGCTTTGTTAACAGCCTGATATTGGGAGTGCTTATCCTTGAGATAAACAGGCGAGGGAATGCTGTTTAACAAAACCTCCAGCTCTGTGGTCTTACGTTGAAGTGCCCGTTCAGCTTGTTTTCGCTCTGTAATATCTCTAGCCACACCGACGATATAGTCGTGTTCATGATGCGTCAGATGAGTGGCGTTGATTTCAACCGGAAATTTTGTTCCGTTTTTTCTTCGATGCATGGCCTCGATTGTCAAATCTCCATTAGAAGAAAACATTGCCAATAAATCACTCCAGTCTATCCCATTCTTTTCAAAGAAATCGGTGACATCAGGTACTTGAAGCTGTAGAAGTTCATCCCTTTCGTATCCAAGGCTGCGACAAGCCTCTTGATTGAAATCGAAAAAGCTGGCTGTTGCGACATTGACGAGAAACAGCGCATCCTTTGCTTTGTCGCTTAACGTACGGTAGAGCCGCAATGCGTCTTCTGTCTCTTTTCTCTCACTGATATCCACTGCGGTAAATATGATTCCCGCGTTAAGATCATTGGGATCCAGCACAGTCGATCTCAACAAGACATCTATTATTTTGCCGTCTTTACGTTTCAGTTGAGTCTCAACTTCGCCGCTATGGTACTTTTCTATCTGACTATATTTTTCTCTGCCGACGCGCTCGTATTCCTCATCATTGAGATATGCGAATCGGGTATTCCTTCCCAGCACCTCTTTTTCCGTATAACCCAACATTTCAAGGAGTTTGGGACTCACCCACTGAATCACCCTGTTAATGGCAAGTCCTATGCCGATAGGTGCCGTATTGATCAGGGTGCTCCACTCTTTGAGTCGATTATGCAGCTGTGCTTCCGCTCTCTTTTGCTCATCGATATTCTGTACAAGCGCAATAACATGGGCTGGACTCCCTCTCTCATCCTTTAGCCACGTAGCTGATAATAAACACCAGACAGGTTCTCCGTTCTTTTTGATATAACGCTTTTCTATATGATATGTGGATATGTCACCTCTTCGAACAGCCTCCAGCTGAAGTCGGTTTGCCTCCCAGTCATCAGGATGAGTGACATCCTTAAACGACATACCCACCACTTCATCACTGCGATAACCCAGCATTTCGGAGAATGCCTTATTGGCCTCAGCAATCCGGCAATCAGATGTACCCATTATCATACCGGCAGCAGCATGGTCGAAGATCGAGCGAAAACGAATTTCACTCGCCCTTAATGCACCCTCTGCCTTTTTTTGTGCGGTGATATCGAGCATGACACCCTGGAAGTATCGTCCCTCGTTAGATGCAACAGTTGTAGCCTGATCCCATACCCAGATAGTACGGCCATCCTTCGTGATCATCCGGTAATCAATTGACAGCTTTGACTCATTGCGATGACAGTTTTTGACGGCTTCGAGAACCCTGTTTCTATCATCAGGGTGTAGTGCCTGGTCCCAGATTCGCGGGTTGGCTTCCAGGTCACTCTGCTGATACCCAATAATCTCAGACGCCTGAGGTGACATATAGTGGGTTGTCGAAAATTCATCTATCTGTGCGGAATAAACCAAGGCAGGTATCTGTTCAACAAGCGTCCGGTAACGAATTTCACTCTTCTTGAGATCTCTTTCCGCTTCCCTCTGTTTTGTTATTTCATTGAGTATGCAGTGTGTTCTTACAAAACACCCTTGCCAGTCATGTTCAATATGGCCGTGTATGACCATGATTTTCCGACTACCATCTTTACAGCGATAATTGAATTCGGCACCGGCGACAGATCCCCTTTTTGCAAATTCTTTGAGTGTTTTGGACAACTTGTAAGACTGGCCAGGCATATGAAAATCGCCAATATATCGCCCTATCGCTTCTTCACGCAGATACCCAAGCGCATCAGTCCAGGCATTATTAACTTCTAATAGCCGTCCATCCTTATCAAGCGATTGATAGGGTAAAGGGGCAGCGCCGTACAGACGGTGAAAATTGTCATCTCTATACTGGTATGCGTCGGAGTTCCCTTTACATATCACTCCCAGACAGTCCGTTTGGGATATCACCCCTACCCATTCGCCATTCTCATCGGTCACCATGAGATCGTTCGCGTCATTAGAAAGCATCAGCTCTCTGGCTTGGCGAATGGGTTCATTTTTTCTGATGGCGTGCAAAGGTGGGCCGACAGTATCACCCACTGCCGTGCTGTTTGAATCGACACCGGTTTCAATGAGTCGTGCAACATCCCACTCAGTTAGAATCCCTATTGGCTTATCTTGCAAGCCGACCAAAAGATAACTCAAGCCACGTTTGGTCATCTTATCCAGTGCTTGCGATAGGGTTTCATCGAACTGTGCACCAATGACATTGGGTTTCATGACCGATTCCACACGATCACTCAGTCTCTCATCCTCGGTATTGAGATGAATGAGAAGATCCCTTTCCGACGCAATACCCTCCACAACATCTTCATCACTGTTCATCAACAGATGGCGTATACCGTGGTCTGTCATAAAACGGTACGATTCATCCAGACTCATGCTATCTGATGAATACAACAGTGGTGAGCTCATGTGGATTGCAATGGGTTCAGCTGCGGCACATTTCCGAGATGAAGCACAAACAACTGCATCACGCAGGGTGAATATTCCAATTGATGCGTCTCCTGTATTAACCAGTACCGAATTTGTCCTACATTCCTTCATGAGCCTGAGAACAGCGCTCAACGGCCTATCATGACTTACCGTCAGAATATCCCGGTTGAGAATATCGCTAAGGATTGGTTGGCCCATGTTCATTGTTATTGTTGTATTACCCCTACACTCGTCACGTATTTCTACTGAAAATTCTATTAATGGCGAAAAGCCAACCAATCTCTTCGTTGCCGATAGCTATCTAATATCTAAATTGAATTATTAATAAAATAACTCAACTATTTGATTGTTAATATGAATTAAACAAGCAAACCACTCCAGGAGAGCACCAGTTCAGCCTTGCCTTGAGAGGCGAAATAGCTTCCTGACGCCTGGTCAGTCGGCCCTGGCTGGGAGATTCTTATTAGTGATTAGATTTGAGACGGGGGCTCGGTCTCAGGATGGCTTATACCGCGTATTGAACACGTAGCAATAAAACTATAACTGCTTGAAACAGTTCAAATCAACAGGGTATATTAAATTATTCTTAAATGATTATAATAATCAATATTAACAATACGTTATATTATTTACTTAATTCATTATGTGAGATATCTTTCTTTTACTCAATCTCATGCAAGTAACTTCTCTAGGGTGGCGGCCAGCTCCTGTGGTTCAAACTTAGGAACGTAAGCGTCCGCACCGACACCTTTACCCAAGGCCTGATTCGCCTCAGCAGTCAGAGATGAGTGCATCACCACAGGAATATCCTTAAAGCGGTCATCACTTTTTATCTTGCGTGTTAAGACGTATCCGTCCATTTCAGGCATCTCCACATCCGTCAGGATAAAGTTGACATTGTCAGTTATTTTTTCACCGGCTAATGTTGATTTTTCCGCTATATCATTTAATTTGGCCCAGGCCTCGGCACCGTTTGATACCCCTAAGTGTCTGATTCCCATGTGATCGAGTGTCCCCACTATCTGGCCTCGTGCGACACTGGAGTCATCAGCGAATAACACCGTGATATTTTTACCCGATTTCCGGGTCTCGATGCCGCGGTATATGTCCTGACCATCATAAAATCCCGCAGTCTCTGCAAGCACTCTTTCTACATCCATAATCATGACCAGTCTCTGGTCCTGTAGCTCTGCGACGGCGGTCACCAATCCTCCTAAACGACTCGTGATCATCGATGGAGGCGCTTTGACGCCATCCCAATTCAAACGCTCTATTGTGTCAACCGAGTGGACAAGAAACCCCTGTACGTGTTTGTTGTACTCGGTGATCATGAGAATTTCAGGTGGATCCTCTGATTGAACATTGCAAAACTCAGACAGATTGATGACGGGTACCATGTTCCCTCTGAGACTCACCATTCCCTCCACAGCATCCGGCATATCGGGCGCGTGTGTGATCTCAGGTATATGCATCACTTCCCTGACCTTGAATACATTGATTCCGAAAACCTCATCACGACCACTGACGCTGTTTTTTCCCAGGCTGAAAAGCAATACTTCCAGGCGATTATTCCCGGCCAGCTGAGTACGAGCATCGATAGATTGCATCAGTTTAGACATTGTTTGCCCCCTCTCATTGAACCTTAAACTTGCTGGCAATTCTTTCCAGCCTTACCGCGAGTTGAGCCTGCTCCGTACTGGCCTGCGCTGTATCTTCAGCTCCTTGTGCGGATTCAGATGACAAGTCACTGATTGCTACGATATTCCGATTGATCTCTTCGGCGACCGTACCCTGCTCTTCTGCCGCAGTAGCGATCTGAGCGTTCATCTCCTTGATACGGGCCACTGCGTGACTGATTTCATTCAATGCGGTATCAGCGCTACCCACCTGCTCCAGACTGTGTGTTGCCTTATCTTGTCCCTGAACCATAGCGGATGCTGCCTCCTTAGCTCCTTGTTGCAAACGCTCTATCATGCCCTGGATTTCCTGCGTCGATTGTTGAGTTCTCCCCGCCAATGTCCGTACCTCATCAGCCACGACCGCGAATCCTCTTCCCTGCTCTCCTGCTCTAGCCGCTTCTATAGCTGCATTGAGCGCAAGTAAATTCGTCTGTTCGGCAATACCCCGAATCACATCTATCACGGCACCAATATTCTCACTCTCAGCTTCCAGTTTCTGAATTACATTCGCTGCAAACTGAACCTCATCAGCCAGATCTTTTGTTGCAGTTAATGCTGTTGCGGCCACAGTTATTCCCTCATTTGCTTTATCATCAGCATCCTGTGCTGCCTCGTCTGCAACCCCGGCATTCCGCGCGACATCCTGTACGGTAATAGTCATCTCGTTCATCGCGGTCACAACCTGTTCAGTTTCAGATTGCTGTTGCTGTATGCGATGACTGGTCTCTCCGGTAATGACCGATGTCTCCTCTGCGGCTGATGCCAGTTGTACCGTCGATTCTTTTAATTCAGTAATGACACTGCGAAATTTCACACCCAGTTCATTGAAAGATTTTATAATATGTCCAAGTTCGTCCTGAGAGTTTGAATCGCATTGAACCGTCAGGTCTCCATCAGCCATACGATTCGCAGACGCATTCAGTTTCCCTACAACATCGGCAATACCGCGGATCGTTATGACAGAGAGGAGGATCAGAAATCCGATACCTGCTGTCATCATGACGATGGCGATCATACTCACAGAATCATTACGATCTGTTGCCTCATCATAGGCAGACTTTGCAACATCAAGTTGCAATTGCCACAAACCCTCTGCAACTTCATATGCGGATTTAAAAGCAGGGTTGGTTTTTTCAGCCAAATGGATGGAAGCATTGAAGTAGTCGCCGTTGTTTATGTAATTCATCACCGGTCTTAAGCCGTCATTAACATAGATAGCACGCTTTTCAGCAAACTCTTCGGCCAGCACTGCTTCCTCAGGTGTCAGATAAGTTGCCATATACGCTTTCCAGACCTGCGTTATCGTCTCGATATTTTCATTAACACTCTTCAAATGCCGTGAGACATTGTGCTTGTGCATATTTACGGTTTTGGATTCCGGATCATGCTGAAGAGAGAACAGCAGCTGAGTACGGTTTTCCCGCATTAACTCAATGATCTGACTGATTTGACCGGTAGGGATCAAACGGTCTTCATAAACAGTTTTCAAGGATGCCTCTGCCCCCCTCATGGCGTGCAGACCTAGTGCGCTGATTGCCAGCATAACAATCGCCGCAAATCCAACCAGGATTATCAGACGCTGCCTGATCGTTAATCTATTCATTAAGCCCATGTTGATTACCCCCTTATTCGCATATCAAATGGTATGGGATTGGATGTATCGCAGGGATTGGGCGATTAAGGTCAAGCAGAAAGCTTTTGAAGGACGAGGGCTGGATCCTTCAGGTATCTTAGGATCCAATAACGACTGGTTTTTGAGAATCTTTAGCGTGAAGGCATACTCAATCGCATTAAGCCGTAAGCAGATACCCTGAATGGGGTAGTTTTAAACACAGATATATTTAAAGTATGTGTCATTTAGCAGTAGGACAATATTGTGCAATGCATAGTGCACATTAGTGTCTGTTTATATCGTAATATAATTCGCATACTATCGCTGTGGAAATCTATCATGGTTGATTCCATGAGTTTTGCTACCAATCAGATCATCCAATTATTGAGTAGGGCTACCTGCCACCTCGGCCTGTTGAATATCATTACACTTAATGCAGAAGAATCAGCTATTCAATATCAATCCCATCATTCAGTTACTCAATTTAATTTTGCTAATGAATAAGGCGAGTGCCTTTCCTAATAAAAGGTGTTGCTCCTCATCCAAGTGAACACCGTCAACTTCACTGGTTTCAGTTACGCTACCGGCGTTGAAAAAATAGCAGTTATTCTCGGTAGTGATTTTCTGAATATTACCGGCGAGTCCGGCAGCCTTAACTTCAGCGCCGAGGAATTTTGGCGCTATGGTACCTTTCGCTTTCTGTATTGTTGGCGGTGCAACTACGATAATTTCAGGTATTGGCATACCCGGCTCGATGGGTGCGCGTCTGACAGCTTTGATTAAGGCTCCTACCCCTTGTGCCGATTGCCAGGCATTGTTATGTAGGTCGGATTGGAAGTCGTTGGTACTGAGAAAGAGGATGACTAAAGAGAGAGGAGAATTGATTTCTATGCGTTGTTCAATATCGGACATACCTCTCCTGCCCGGTTTGATTGGGTCTTCCCATACGGTTCTCCTACCATTCAGACAATCTTCGATAACCCGTACGGACAGTCCCTTTTTAATGAGTTCGAGTTCCATCACACCCGGCCAGCGCTGATCGAATCGGAAACGCCGGCGGGAATCCGGGATAATACCCCAGCTAAGCGAATCGGCGTAGACAAGTATTTGGCGCATGACGCCTCCAGTCTTTATATCCATATACTATTTTCATGTCATCAAAGCTTACGAATGAAACCGAACAACAACGTAACTTTTTATGGTACCGGGCACACTTTGTAGCCAACCGAGAATTTTTAACAGGGATCTCTTCTTCAAAGTCGGTACTCCAAAAAAATTCGGACTGGACTCAAAGAAGGTGCCGAGATTAACCAGGCACACGTTTAATCCATAGCTCCCAAACAGCTCTGATCCCGGGAAAACCCTAGTATAAATAAGGTATATTACTGGATAACGTAATTTCCCATACAGGCACATTCCCAATAGGGCGAACCTTTTTTGGGTGATATGTTGATACAAACGCGCACTGTCACCAAACTGTAATAATTCATGAATAGAATAGTCATCCATCTGTAACACATGGATTAAATTAATACTTAATTCATATTCTAATAATATTAATATAACTATCTGTATTAATTAAGTTTACATATTCTTTTCATCTATACGACTTCTGCGTTTTACGCAGTCTGTCAATCAGACTAGGGGGAATCATGAAGAGTCGATCTCTTATTATCAGTTCATTTGCACTTGCAACCCTTTGTTTTGGGCTCTCAGTAAGTGCTGCAGATCGTCAACTGATACAAAACAAGGGTTCCGACACCCTGGTCAATGTTGCTCAGGCCTGGGCCGAGGAGTATCGGAATGTGGATTCCAATGTAGCTGTTGCAGTTTCCGGTGGCGGGTCGGGTACTGGCATAGCGGCGATGATCAATGGAACGGTCGATATCGCCAATGCAAGCCGCACCATGAAATCAAAAGAGATGAAATTGGCCAAAAAGAAGGGCCAGAATCCGGTTGAACATGTGGTTGGCTTTGATGCACTGGCTGTCTATATCCATCAGAACAATCCCGCTGAGTCTTTCTCTTTCGATCAATTGAAAGCAATCTTCGGCCGGGGCGGTAGTGCGACCAAGTGGTCCGATCTCGGTCTGAAGGTGCCTGGCTGTAAGAAAGACAAGATCGTCGTAGTCAGTCGCCAGAATAACTCCGGGACCTACGCCTACTTCAAAAAAGCGGCACTGGGCAAGAAAGGTAAGTTTCGCCAGGGCACGCTGGATATGCACGGTTCCAAGGACGTGGTGGATCTCGTGGAGAAGACACCTTGCGCCATCGGTTATAGCGGACTTGCCTATGTCACCGATCACATAAAGATGGCCTGTATTGCAAAAGCGGACGGTGAGGCCTGCGTCAATCCAAGCGTAAAAACCGCCAGTGATCGCAGCTATCCAATCGCCCGCCCCTTGTTTATGTACACGAACGGTGAGCCTGCAGGGGCAATCAAGCAATATCTTGACTGGATCAAAGGCGATGAAGGTCAGTGCATCCTGCGGAAGAAGGGTTATGCCCCCTTCCGGGACGTGAATTGCAGTTGATCTAAATGAGTCACTGCCGGTGCTCTCCCGTTCGATCATCTTATCGAATGGGCGTGCCAGCAAAGCGTGGACGGCAAACCAAAGGGGCAGAGAATGAGCCATCTCGAAGAGCGTTTGAAGCGGGACCTGGATCAGGTCCATGATCGAGTTGCGAAGATGGGGGAGCAAGTACAGGACGCGGTAAAAAACGCAGTACAGGCGCTACAGACTGGGGACCATGAGCTCGCGTATCTGACCGTCCTTAAAGACAACCCGATCAATCGCTGCATGCGTGAGATCGATCGGGTCTGCCACAGTTTTTTTGCCGTGCACATACCCAGTGGCGGTCATCTGCGACTGCTCTCCTCCGTCATCCGGGTCAATATTGAGCTGGAACGGATCGGTGACTACGCCGTAACCATTGCCCGGGAGGCGGCACAGCTCTCTGAACCCCCCAGCGGTGCTCTGGGTGAGGAGCTGGACCGTATCGCCGATGAAACCATGCTGATGCTGAGCAAGGCCATCACTGCCTTTGGTAATCTCGATGCGGAGATGGCAAAAAATACCATGGCACTGGCAGATGAGCTGGAACACAATCTTGACACCGTCTACTCGGAAATGATGATCAATGACCAAAGAGATCGAGTTAAAGAGATACTGGCGATCTTTGTGGTATTCACCCAGCTGAAAAGGGTTTCCGATCAGGCAAAAAATCTCTGTGAAGACACCGTCTTCGCGGTGACTGGCGAACAGAAACAGCCCAAGGTATTCAAGATTCTCTTTATCGACGAGGACAATGGCTGTCTCAGCCAGATGGCAGAGGCGATTGCAAGACACCTCTATCCGAAGAGCGGCATCTATCTCAGCGCAGGTCGCATCCCGGCATCTTCCCTCGATAGCGGGATGACGGCACACCTAGATGCAAAGGGGATTGATCACAAAGATGCTTCGCTTACCGCACTGAGTCAGCTGTCCGAACACGATATTTTCGAACAGCATGTAGTTGTCAGTCTGCAGGGAAAGACAGCGGATTATCTTCCCGCCCTACCCTTTCACTCATCGGCACTCAACTGGGATATCACCCAAGAGTGCGGATCTGGGGATTTCGAGGTTGTATACAGTGAGATCTCTTCAAGGGTCAAGGATCTGATGAAGCTGCTGCGCGGAGAAGGAGCCGGCTGACGTGTCTGATACCAATACCCTCTCCCAAACCGCCGCCCTGGATTTCGATCGACGAAACCTCGATTGGTATATCGATAAGATTATCCAGGCTTTGGTCTTCATCGCCGGTATATCCGCCATCATTTTCATCATCGGCATCTTTGTCTTCATCACCATAGAAGGCTTCGGTTTCTTGCTGGAGGACTTCAGTTTCCGTGAGTTTTTTCTCTCACAATATTGGGAACCCTCCGATGAGGACGCTCCGGAATACGGTATTTTGGCGCTGATTGCCGGCACCGCCAGCGTCACCGGGCTGGCCATGATCGTCGCCATCCCCTTCTCGCTCGGCGCCGCCATATTCATAGGCGAATTCGCCACCGGAAAAACCAGGGAGTTCCTGAAGGTCCTGGTCGAACTGCTGGCAGCCATCCCCTCTGTGGTCTGGGGATTTATCGGCCTCTCTATTATGAATCCACTGATCATTCAAATATTCGATGTGCCCGTGGGCCTCAACGTTCTCAACGCAGGCATCATCTTGGGCCTCATGGCAGCGCCCATCATGACATCGATCGCGGAGGATGCCTTGAAAGCGGTGCCGGATCGATATCGGGAAGCCGCTGAGGCGCTGGGCGCTACGCGATGGCAGGTTATTTTCAAAACAGTTCTGCCGGCGGCCAAGAACGGCCTGCTGGGTGCCGTGCTGTTGGGCATGGGACGGGGTTTCGGCGAAACCATGGCAGTATTGATGGCAACGGGACATGCAGTGAACATCCCGGGAAGCGTGTTCGATCCGGTGCGGGCGTTAACCGCCACCATCGCCGCGGAACTGGGTGAGACGGCAGTGGGCTCACCCCACTACCAGGCCCTTTTCACCATCGGCATTTTTCTCTTCATCATTACATTTTTGATCAATCTGACAGCTGACCTCATCGTCCGCGGGATTCGCAAAGGATAATTGAGATGTTTGCAGAATCATCACTCAATGTACGCAATAAAAGAGTTCAAAATCTATTTCGGATTCTTTTTATGCTGATGACTGTTCTGTTGGTTGTACCGGTCATCATTATTCTCGGCACCCTGATCTACAAGGGTGGCAGTATTATCTCTTTCGATTTCCTCTTTACCGATCCCACCAATGGCATGACGGCTGGTGGTATCTTCCCCGCCTTGCTCGGCACTATCTGGATTGTCGCCGTGGCACTCTTGGCCTCAGTTCCTTTAGGTGTCATGGCGGCTGTCTACCTGAATGAATATGCCGGCGACAACTGGTTTACCCGACTGATTCAACTTGCCATTATTAATCTTGCCGGTGTGCCTTCGATCGTTCACGCGCTGTTCGGTGTAGGTGCGTTTGTCATCTTCTTCGGCTTTGGCACGAGCATTTTGGCTGCCAGCCTGACCCTCGCCATTATGACATTGCCTGTGGTTATCGTTTCGACACGGGAGTCCTTGCGCGCCGTTCCTCAGGCCTTTCGTGAAGCTTGTTGGAACATGGGGGCCACACGCTGGCAGACAATCCGCCGGGTCGTGCTGCCCAATGCGGTCAGCGGCATCCTGACAGGTGTCATCCTGGAGGTCTCACGCACAACCGGGGAGACAGCACCGATTATGTTTACTGGCGCTGCATTTTTCCTCCCCTTCCTACCGCAGAGCGTCTTTGATCAGACCATGGCGCTTTCTCTGCATCTGTTTGTAGTCGCTACCCAGGTGCCCGGCGTACCGGAAGACCTTCCTTTTGGTGTGGCACTGGTGCTCATCGCCATGGTGCTGATTATGAACAGTATCTCCATTGCTTTCCGCATGTATCTCAGGGGCAAAAAGAAATGGTAAATATCGGCCTCGACGTCTCAAGTATGAGCGACTCAGTTATGACCACCGCCACTGAGGTGGCGCACAAGCTTGAAGTCAATAATCTGACCATCAGTTATGACGGCACACCGGCACTGAGCAATGTAAATCTTTCAGTGAGAGAGCATGAGATCTTCGGCATCATCGGCCCTGCCAACGCAGGTAAAACTTCGTTTCTCAAATCTCTCAACCGAATGGACACTTTCAATTCGTCAATGAGTGTCAACGGCCAGATACGCTTCAACGGCCTTGATATTCACAATCTGAAAAATATATACGCTTTACGCAGCCGCATCGGTGTGGTCTTTCCTCTACCGGTAGGTCTCCCGCTGACGATATACGAAAATGTCGCACTCTCTCCCAGGTTGCGTGGCATTAAAAAGAGACGCGAGCTCGACGAGATTGTCGAGCGATGCCTCACCCGTGCCGCTCTCTGGGATGAGGTCAAGGACCGCTTGAACTCGCTGGGCAGTTTGCTGTCGGGCGGACAACAGCAGCGACTCACCATCGCGCGCGCCCTTTCACAGGAACCGGATTTGTTGATGCTGGATGAGTTTTCCATTGCGGTGGATCCGGTAACGACCATGCGGATTGAAGATGTACTCAAAGAATTGAAACAGGACATGACGATCATTCTGGTGACCAACCTGGTACAACAGGCACGTCGCCTGGCAGATCGGACCGCTTTTTTTCTTGAGGGTGAATGCGTCGAGGTCGGCGTAACTGAAGATCTGTTCACCGGCCAGGGAAAGGATCAGAGAACCCTGGACTATATCGAAGGTAAATTTGGTTAATACAGCCTCATACACTACCCAATAGCTAGGACATTCCATGCAAGCAGCCAGCACAATGATCACAGATACCACGCAACCCGAGTATGCGATCCGTACCAGCAAACTCAACCTTTGGTACGGTGATTTTCAGGCGCTTTATGATGTGGACCTCAACATCAAGAATGGGATGATCACATCTCTGATCGGCCCATCCGGATGTGGAAAATCGACTTTTCTGAGAAGTGTCAACCGCATCAATGAAAGACTGGGATATGTACGGATCGATGGAACGATCGACGTTCTGAACAAGAATATTTATGACCCCGATGTAGAGCTTGTCCAGGTACGCAAGCAGGTCGGGATGGTGTTTCAGCGCCCGAACCCACTACCCACCTCAATTCGGGACAATATCCTTTATGGCCATAGACTGCATAGCCAGGGAAAAAAATCGTCCAGGAGCGAACAGGACGAAGTCGTCGAGTCGGCACTGCAGCAAGTACTGCTTTGGGACAAGGTAAAGGATCGCCTTAACCAGAAAGCAACGGAACTCTCTCTGGAAGAGCAGCAAAAGCTCTGTATCGCACGTTTACTACCTGTTAAGCCCAGTGTCTTGCTAATGGATGAGCCCTGCTCCGCATTGGACCCTAAGGGCACTGCAGCAGTGGAAGAATTAATATGGGAACTCAGGGGCGAATACACCATCCTGATTGTGACCCACAACATGGCTCAGGCGAGGCGTGCAAGTGAAGAGTGTATTTTTATGCTCATGGGTAAGGTAGTCGAGCATCAATTGACACAGGATCTTTTTGTCACACCTGACAAGAAGGAGACAGCTGACTATATTGAAGGCCGATACGGTTAGCAGGCATTGTCTGACGGCTGACAGTGTTATTAATATATATGTTCTTATAAAACATATCCTTAAGCCTGACTTCAAGAGTATTAATTAGGAATATAAGAAAAGACACCAAACTCCATCCAGCAAACGTATTCTATTAATTCGCCTCTCCTTTTCCGTTTTACAGTAATTCATCACGAACGCATCTTCCTGCATGCAAGGTTACCTGTTCAGAAGCCATAGGATAATGGACAAATCCGACAGTAGCGTCATCAAGTTCTATACTCACACATAACCCTTTTGATCTTCTGCTGATAAAAAAACGCAGAAAAGACAATGTTATGGGAGGAGATCGATGGCAGACAACACATATGAACTATGCAATGAACATAAAGGCATAAAGGAACATCTACCGGTAATTGAAGGCACACAGGGACCTCACGCGGTCGATGTTAGTAAACTCTATCGTGACACCGGTGTATTAACCTACGATCCAGGATTTATGTCCACGGCCAGTTGTGAAAGCCGTATCACATATATCGATGGAGAGGCTGGGATTCTCGAATATAGAGGTTATCCCATCGAACAACTGGCGGAGAAAGCTACCTTTCTAGAAGTCGCCTATCTGTTGCTTCATGGCGATCTGCCGAGCAGTGTGCAGCTACGTGAATTCGAGCAGATCATTGTCTATCACACCATGCTCAATGAAACCCTGAAGAACTTTTATGACGGGTTTCATCATGATGCTCATCCAATGGCCATTATGGTGGGCGTGGTAGGCTCGCTCTCAGCTTTCTATCACGATTCACTTGATGTCAACGATCCTCATCATCGAGAGGTTTCGGCCCATCGTCTTTTGGCGAAAATGCCGACGATAGCCGCAGCAAGTTACAAACACAACATCAGTGAACCCATTGTCTATCCCGATAACAACCTCTCCTATTGCGCGAACTTCCTGAACATGATGTTCTCCACGCCTTGTGAACCCTATGAAGTCAACTCGACTGCGGAAAAGGCGGTCAATCTGCTTTTCATTCTTCATGCAGATCATGAGCAAAATGCCAGTACGTCCACGGTCAGACTCGCGGGCAGTTCACTTGCCAACCCATTTGCCTGTATTGCAGCAGGTATCGCCTCGCTCTGGGGCCCGGCACATGGCGGTGCTAACGAGGCCGTATTAAACATGTTGACCGATATTGGCGATGTATCACAAATAGACAAGTACATCGCGAAGGCGAAAGATAAAAGCGATAAATTTCGTCTTATGGGATTTGGGCATCGTGTCTACAAGAACTTTGATCCGAGAGCCGATATCCTGCGAGAAGTCTGTAAAGAGGTTCTCGACAAACTTCCGGTTGATGATAGTCCTCTGTTCGAGCTCGCACTCAGACTCGAAGAGATCGCACTGCATGATGAGTATTTCGTCAAGCGTAAACTCTATCCCAATGTCGATTTTTACTCCGGTATCATCTATCGGGCCCTTGGAATTCCCAACAATATGTTTACTGTCATGTTTGCTCTCGGTCGTACCGTAGGCTGGGTAGCCCACTGGATGGAGATGATGAGCGACCCTGAGCAAAAAATCGGTCGGCCCAGACAGATCTATAAGGGGAGTCCCCGCCGGGAGTACATACCCATCGAGAACCGCTGATAACCACTGCTGTGTCTTTCCATGCAGGGACCGAACCGTTTTGTAGGAGATCTTTCCGGAGCCTTTGCTGACCTGGGAACATTTCTTCCCATTGTCTTGGGAGTGCTTGCGCTACAACGTATCGACCCCTCAGGCCTGTTTATCGGTTTCGGAATCTTCGCGCTGGCAGTTGCAATCATCTACCGACGGCCCATACCCATCCAACCCATGAAGGTTGTGGCGGCGGTTGTCATTACTTCTCATCTCAGTGCCGGTGATATCGCGGCAACCGGGATTCTGATAAGTCTTATTTTAATATTGTTAGCCGTTTTTGGCGTGATTGCCGCCATCGCTAAACATATTCCCCAGACTGTCCTTTCCGGTATCCAGTTGGGCGTAGGCCTCGCACTTGCCTGGACCGGCCTCCAACTGATGACGGATGCATGGATGCTGGGTGGTATTGCGCTCATAGTGCTTGCGATTCTCCAGCGAACCCGTCTGAAGTCATTTACCGTATTAGCCGTTGTTTTCGGTGTTTCCTGCTGGTCAGTACTCAGCGGAGAACAGGTGTTCCCTCCCATCAATATCAATTTTTATCCGCCATCTTTAATCGGAGTGTCATGGAGAGATATTGGAGAGTCTGCAATGAGTGTTCTCTTGCCTCAATTGGCACTGACATTGACCAATGCGGTGGTGGTTACTGCCGCCATTGCAGCAAATTATTTCCCATCGGATAGTGATCGAATCACACCAAAACGGTTGGCACTGACCACCGGCGCACTGAATCTGATACTGGCTCCCTTCGGCGCATTTCCCATGTGCCACGGCGCAGGAGGACTTGTGGTGCAACATCGATTTGGTGCACGAACAGGGCTGGCTCCCGCGATATTTGGTTTAACTTGTCTCTCCCTGGGGCTGTTCCTGGGGCCTGATGCCATTAAGCTACTTTCACTGATTCCACTTTCTGCCTTGGGTGCACTATTGGTATATGCGGGATTGCAACTGGCTAACAGTAAATTGCTATTCCTGTCGGACCGAAGAGAACTGCTTGTGATTGTCATGACAGGCATCTGCTGTGTAGCGATCAATGTGGCGGCTGGGCTGGTGATAGGTCTGATACTGGATGGTTTAAACAGACGCCTGAAAAAAAGACTAACCGTGATGGAAGATTAATTGCTCTCAAACATGATAACGCGAAGGTTCACTGGTTTCCTTACCGGTATTATTGAGGTTGACTCCACCCTACTCTGTCAGAACCACATGTGTTATCGAGTAAACGCCCTCTAAAGAAGTACCCCTCGAATCAAAAGGACCCTTTTTCCTCATCATCGATATCGATATAAGAGTCAGGGGTAAAGCGAGGTGTACATAGTGCCAAAAAAACCAGATCCTCGTCTCCCCGGTTCTCTATTCTCTGGGGACAATCTGCCGGTATCAGAACCACATCACCGATGGAGACTCGCTGTGGCGGTGTCTGTCCTATCTCCACATAGCCTGTTCCTTGCAATATGACATATCGCTCGATCCGATCCCTGAGCTTATGCCAGCGCGTCTTCTCTTGAGGTCTTACACAGGCACGAGCAATCGAAAGGGCATTGTCTTCGGTACTGTTCGACATTTCGTTGATAAAACATCCTTCTTGAAAAAAGTACTCATTGTCCGCTGAGTATGGAATGACCTTCGATTGCATTAAGATTCCTCTATCTTGCATGTGGTGCTGTAAGACGCCAGACTGCATGCTAACCAACCTTGCTGAGAGAGACCATGAGTTTGCAACATTTTTCACTGGATCCCGACATGATCTACCTCAACCATGCGGCTGTTGCTCCCTGGCCGCAAGAGACCGTTGAGGCGGTGATTCAATTCGCACAGGAGAACGGATCGGCCGGTGCCATGCACTACCCAAAATGGTTAAAAACAGAGACAGCACTGCGCAATCGCATGGCCGAGTTGATCAACGCACCCTCCTCCGAGTCCATCGCGCTATTGAAAAGTACTTCGGAGGGACTCTCGATCGTCGCCCATGGCATTGATTGGAGATCAACTGACAACATCGTCTCCATCAAACAGGAGTTCCCGTCCAACCGGATCGTATGGCAGTCCCTAGAGTCCGAAGGTGTCGAGGTGAGACTGCTCGACCTGGCATCGGTAACGGACCCTGAAGAGGCACTGATTAACCTGTGCGATGAAAACACCCGATTGCTGGCAGTGAGTTCAGTACAGTATGCAGTCGGCCGCAGAATGCAACTTAAGCGGCTTGGGGATTTCTGCCGGGAACAACAGATCCTCTTCGTTGTAGATGCTATCCAAAGCCTTGGCGCCTTGCCCTTTGATGTAACAGCCATTCATGCCGATGTTGTGGTCGCGGACGGGCACAAGTGGATGCTTGGTCCAGAAGGGCTGGCCCTCTTCTACTGCACGGAATCGTTACGGGAAAAATTGCGCCTGCACCAATATGGCTGGCACATGGTAGAGAATGCAGGAGATTTCGACCGTGAGGACTGGACACCGGCCAAAAACGCACGCAGATTCGAGTGCGGCAGTCCCAACATGTTGGGCATCCACGGCCTTCATGCGAGTCTGGGTCTGTTGCTTGAGATGGGGATAGATGAGGTAAATCGCCGGATAACAGACAACTGCAACGAGATTATTGCACAGGTGGATGCGAGAGGTTTTCGACTGCTCACCCCTCGTGATGCGCTATTGCGTGCCGGCATTGTCACCTTTCAGGTGAGAGAGGGAGACAACGCCCTGATACAGCAGCAGTTGATGGGGGCGCAGGTCATCTGTGCCCATCGAGGTGGGGGTATCCGTTTCTCCCCCCATTTTCATACCACCACCGAGCAAATCAGCCAGGCCTTCCATCGCCTGGATAGGCTACTTGCTTAATGACATATTAATGTTTGCTAATTTAGTGATTTGGATCAAGAAAATTTATTGTAGCTGGCATATATTAAATATCAGGCTCACAGGGAGTTGACACCATTTATCAGTGAGCCTGCATTTAAAAAAAGGTGAAACAAGACGCAATTCCTCTGACGCGTCCAGTTACAGATAAAGATACGAAGGAGAATGTCTATCATGAAAAAAACCCTGAAAATGACAGCTGCCGCACTGGTCACCGGTTCCGCCCTGCTTGTTGCTCTGCCTGCCCAAGCATTCTGGGGACCCTTCGATTGGTTCGATGATGACGACTGGTATGGACCTGGCTATGGTTATGGCCCTTACGGCTATGGTGGCCCATGGGGAGGATATCCCGGCTACTACGGCCATCCTGGCTACGGTTATGGCTACCCGGGCTACGGATATGGCTACCCGGGCTACGGCTATGGCTACCCAGCATATGGTTACGGCTACCCCTATGCCGCTCCGGCTGCACCAGCGGCACCGGCTGCGCCAGCAACCACAGAATAAGCATCTGCTGGATAAAACACTCGCACCCCGCCACAATGGCGGGGTTTTTTTTAGCCGATTCATGAAGATATCCAGAGTAATAGAACGACGATGCAAGACAGCCATATCTCCCTCGCCCATGGCAACGGCGGGCGCTTCATGCGCGAATTGATCGAAGAGCTTTTCGCACAACACCTGGGCAATCCCCAACTCGATGTCCAGGCCGATGCCGTCTCTTTGCCTATCGATTCGACAGGCGAGCTTCTCTTCACCACGGATGGATTCACCGTCCAACCCCTGGAATTCCCTGGTGGAAACATCGGCTCTCTGGCCGTGCATGGCACTACCAACGACCTGGCGGTCAGCGGTGCGACGCCTCGTTATCTCAGTCTGAACGTCTTCATCGAGGAGGGATTCGAAGTCGATCAGTTAGAACGCATCATCCAAGGCATTGCCGACGCGGCCAGGACCATCGATGTGCAGGTGGTTGCAGGAGACACCAAGGTGGTCCGTCGCGGCGAAGGAGGCGGTGTGTACCTGGCCACAACCGGTATCGGATTTCGTCAATCCGGATTGCAGTTGGGATTGAGACAGATTCAACCCGGCGACCGTTTGCTGGTCAGTGGACCGGTTGGAGACCACGGTATTGCAGTCATGCTGGCGAGAGAGCAGTTCGGCCTTAGAGGTGATTTACGCTCGGATGCAGGCAGCGTGCTCTCACTCACTCAGTCTTTGCTGGATCTTCCGGGGCTCCGTTTCATGCGTGATCCGACCCGTGGCGGTCTGGCCACAGTTGCTCATGAGATCAGCCGGGCCACCGGCTATCAGGTACAACTCTCTCAATCCGATATCCCGATCCGGGAACCGGTGACCTCGGTCTGTGAAATGCTCGGTTACGATCCACTCTATCTCGCCTGCGAGGGACGTGTGGTGGCTGTGGTGGCAGAGGGCAGCGAAGAGGCTGCCCTTCAGCGGTGGCGAGATTTGCCGGAAGGTGAGTCGGCTGCCGTCATCGGCAAGGTAACCGCAGAAGATCCCTATGTCGTGCTGCAAACGGAGCTGGGAGGCGCCCGTATCCTGGAGGAGCTGGAGGACGACCCCCTGCCCCGCATTTGCTAGTGGTCCATGCGGTAAATAAGGTAGCTATCAGCCGGACCCACAAGCCTCAGCAGCAAGGCGCGCGAACGCAGGACTGGCAGGCCAATTCAAGTGAGCGCAACACCGCAGCTGAGGCTTGTGGGCCGGCCCGAAGGGAGCCCAGCTCATGAGCCAATGCTGCGTTGTACTGCTTGGAAAGGGCTTGCCATTCCCGGCGCACTACGCCTTGCCTTGGCCCATGAGCTGGTCTCTGATAGTTACCTTATTTACCGCATGGACCACCAGCTTGAAACATTGGCCGCTACTGAACGTGTACCACCGCCAATCACCGCAAACCCTTCAATCCATTTAGAACCTTTGCGATTTTTGGCGGCGATTTGCATTGCTCGCGGCAGAAAAGCACCGCTCCAATTTCAGCTAGCAACTGTTGGGGAGAAGAACCGTGCTATTGAATTTGTAACCCATTGCCCAGGCCGCTAAATCGGACAAGCACATTGGCAGCCCCCGTACCCAATCTTTTGGCGAATCGATCCCAGAACTCCTCTTCAACACTGAAGTCTACGATCTCTTCAGCACCGATGATCTCTCTGGCGACATAACTGCTGCTGCCGAAATCGTCGATCAGCCCCAGGCGTTTGGCCTCTTCTCCGCTCCAGAACAGACCACTGAAGATCTCTGAGTTTTCCGTATCCTGCAGACGATCTCCCCGCCCCTCTTTGACCGTGTCGATGAACTGTTGATGCAGCTCACCCAGGAGTCCCTGGATATAGGTTTTATCGTTTTCTCTCAGCGGTGAGAAGGGATCGAGAATGCCCTTGTTCTCCCCTGCCGTCATCAGTCGTCGCTCGATACCCAACTTCTCCATGCCGTCGACAAAGCCGAAGCCATTGATTAAAACACCGATGGACCCGACCACACTGCCTTCATCTGCGTAGATTTTGTCAGCGGCAGCCGCGATGTAGTAACCGCCGGATGCACAGATATCCATCACCACCGCATAGACCGGTATATCAGGATATTTCTCTTTCAGACGTACAATCTCCCGATTGATATAGCGGGACTGGACCGGACTCCCACCCGGCGTGTTCATGCGCAAGATGACGCCTTTGGTTTTCTTGTCCTCGAAGGCATTGCGCAGCCCTGTGATCACCTTGTCCGCACTGGCCTTGGTCTCGGAAGAGATAAGACCATCCACCTCCACCAGTGCAGTGTGCTCCTTGATTGCGGCATCACTGATCGCCAGTTCGTCTGACCAGAAAAAGAGGCCCAATAGCAGGAACAGATAACCGAATGTGAGGAACTTGAAAAAGATCCCCCAACGCCGGGTACGACGTTTCTCCGCAACGCTTGCCATCAGCATTTCATGCAGGAGATCTCTCTCCCACTGGGTCGGGTCCGCTTGATGACGGGAGGAATTACTATTTAAGTCTGACATGATAAATCCATTCTATCTTTTTGATTAAATGATTAATTATAAATCTTTGTTGTCTGTCTGCCAGCCATTGAGCCAGCCAGGAATCTCTGACACATTGTGCAGACAACCCAGAGGTTTGTGTTGTAGCAGACGCTCCTTGCTATGCACACCATAACTAACGCCCAAAGCCGGCATCTTCGCATTGGCAGCCATCTGCATATCATATTCGGTGTCACCGATCATCAGCGCTTGTCCAGGCATCACGCCCATTTCATCGATAATCTGATGCAACATTTCAGGATGGGGTTTGGAGAAGGTCTCATCGGCACAGCGGGTGGTGTGAAAAAATCGTCCCAAATCAGTGGTCTCAAGGGCGTACTTCAATCCGCTGCGACCCTTGCCTGTGGCAACCGCCAGAAAGTAGCCCTCATTAAACAGCCCTTCGATGACCTCTCTCGCACCGTGAAAGAGTTCGGACGGCTTTTCATTGGATGAGAAGAAGTGCGCTCGATAGCGTTCAGCCACCTCGAGATGTAGATTGTCGCCGGCATCCGGAAAGAGGCTGTGTACCGCTTCGCGAAGACCAAGACCGATGATGTTTCGAATCGCATCCTGACCTGGCGAATCGAGGCGCAGGTCTTTTACCGCTGCCTCGACGCAAGCCACAATTCGGGCCTCTGAATCCATCAAAGTCCCATCCCAATCAAAGATTAACAGCTCAAACTTCATGATATTGTTTCAATTGTCGCAGAATCAATTCCAACTCATCAGGCAATGGTGCCTCGATAATCCTATCCTGCTTCTCTCCCGGCCAGCGAAAGCGAATCTGATGCGCATGGAGAAAAAGCCGCTTCAGCCCAAGGGATCGAAACCGCTTGTTTTCAATCTCGTCACCATACTTGGTGTCTCCTAAGATCGGCGAACCCAACCAGGCACTATGGACGCGGATCTGGTGAGTGCGGCCGGTCACCAGCTCGGCCTCGACCAAGGTCGCATCGGCATACCGGGTCAGCCGTCTGAAATGGGTCTCGGCCACCTTACCTTCAGGATCCACTCGTACGACACGCTCCCCGCCCTGCAGGGTATTCTTTTTCAACGGCACATCGACTTTTTTCCTACCTTTGCGCCAGCTCCCCGCAAGCAGTGCAAGATATCGTTTATCGACTCGGTTTTCCCGCATGAGTTCATGCAATGTACGCAGCGCAGCGGGTTTTTTACTAATCATCAGGCATCCGGAGGTTTCACGATCCAACCGGTGTACCAACTCAAGCCGGGATTCTTCCGGCCTGAGAGATCGCAATGTCTCGATGACCCCCCAATTCAGCCCGCTGCCCCCATGTACCGCCATGCCAGAGGGCTTGTTGAGCACCAACATACGCTCATCCTCATAAAGAACCGTGTTATTTAAGCGCGATTGCAGCTGTTTTGAGGGGGTACCCGGTTGGGTACTCTCCATTCTTATGGGGGGAATACGGATACGGTCACCGGCCTGTAGGCGATAGGTCGCCTTGATCCGGCCCTTGTTGACCCGCACCTCCCCTTTGCGAAGCACCCGGTAGATTCGACTCTTGGGCACCCCTTTCAGATGGCGCATGAGGAAATTATCTATCCGCTGGCCTGCATCATCCTGAGCCACATCAAGAAAAGTGACTGATGGAGAATTCTTTTTTGTTTCTGACATTTAGGTCCAAATAATTTCGGCCGTAACATTGATGTCACGAGTGAAGATTGTTATATTCGCAAGCGGATTTCCGATATCGGCGCAAATATCAATTCTCTGCGCCGATATCCGCGCGGCACTCGACAAATGACTGCACTGACGATCGATCGCAATGCAATTTGTCGCCTGCCCAAGCGCATTGGTGCCCATCGGGCCAGGCTTTCGACTGAAGCCTTGCAGCCGCGCCAAAGCAATTTAAGCACGTCAGCCTTGACCAATAGGCTCACGCAGCGTCAGTGAAACCCGGCAGCCGAGTGGGCTGACCGTGTTGGTTTCCACTTGCTTTGAGCGCCTTCAAGTTCAGACATCAGCAGAGCCCGAGCGGCGAACTTTAACAGTTTTTCGACTGACCGAGCCAGTTTTCTGGATTGGCGACGGACCTGTCCGACAGGTCTGCACTCAGGGACTCAGTCATGGCCATATTTGGCGATCAGACGCCGATCAGCCCAGCCAGTCCCCGTCTGCCCGATCCAGTGTTAACCTGTGTGTCAGTTGACTGGAAAATTTAATGAAAAGAATGCTGATTAACGCAACTCAGCCTGAAGAGTTGCGTGTCGCCATCGTTGATGGCCAAAAACTATTCAATCTCGACATAGAGATTCCCGGCCGGGAACAGAAAAAAGCCAATATCTACAAAGGACGAATTACCCGGGTCGAGCCAAGCCTGGAGGCAGCCTTCGTTGACTATGGTGCGGAGCGTCATGGTTTTCTCCCCCTGAAAGAGATATCCCGCAGCTACTACTCGGATCAGGCAAAGGGTTCCGGCGGTCGTGTGAACATTCAGGATGCCATCAAAGAGGGCATGGAGGTCATCGTCCAGGTGGAAAAGGAGGAGCGCGGCAACAAGGGCGCCGCCCTCACCACCTTCATCTCCTTGGCAGGCCGCTACCTGGTCCTGATGCCCAATAATCCACGGGCCGGCGGCGTCTCACGCAGGATCGAAGGCCAGGATCGCACCGAATTACGCGAGGCGATGAGTGAACTGCAGATCCCTGAAGATATGGGGCTGATCGTCCGCACCGCTGGTGTTGGCAAAAATTCTGAGGAGCTGCAGTGGGATCTGGACTACCTGATCCAGCTTTGGCAGGCAATAGAGCACTCGGCAGAGAAACCCGCCCCCTTCCTGATCTATCAGGAAAGTAACGTCATCATCCGTTCGATCCGCGACTATCTGCGGGCCGATATCGGGGAGATCGTGATTGACGATGCGGAGGTCTTCTCCCAGGCCGAGCGGTTTATTGCACAGGTCATGCCTCAGTACAGCAAAAAAATGCGTCACTACGATGACGAGGTTCCCCTGTTCAGCCGTTATCAGATCGAAAGTCAGATCGAGTCGGCCTTTCAACGTGAAGTGAGCCTCCCATCCGGCGGCGCCATCGTCATCGATCACACCGAGGCTCTGACCTCCATCGATATCAACTCCGCCCGCGCGACCAAGGGTGCCGATATCGAAGAGACAGCGCTCAATACCAATCTGGAGGCAGCCGACGAGATTGCCAGGCAGTTGCGGCTGCGAGATCTGGGTGGTCTCTTTGTCATCGACTTCATCGATATGACACCTTCGCGCCACCAGCGAGAGGTGGAAAATCGTCTCAAGGACGCTCTCAAGCAGGACCGGGCCCGGGTACAGATCGGCCGGATCTCCCGCTTCGGCCTGCTGGAGATGTCGAGACAGCGCCTGCGCCCCTCTCTGGGAGAGGCAAGCGAACAGGCCTGCCCCCGCTGTAACGGTCATGGCACTATCCGAGGTGTCGAGTCTCTCTCCCTCTCTGTGCTGCGTATTATTGAAGAAGACGCTATGAAGGAGAACACCGGACGAATTGTTGCGCAGCTACCGGTGGATATGGCGACTTTTCTGCTGAATGAGAAACGTCAGGCGATTCATGACATTGAGAAACGTCAGACTATCGATGTGGTCCTGATCCCCAACAGCCGCTATGAGACGCCAAACTATACCCTCGAGCGGGTACGAGTCAGCGAAATTCCCACAGAGAAGGATGACCAGTCGAGCTATCGGATGGTCAGAGAGATTGAGGATGAGGCTCCCGAATCCACTAAGACCAATCAACCCAAGGCGGAAAAGCCTGCTGTCCGGGCGATCACACCATCGGCGCCGGCGCCCCAGCGTAAACCTCAACCTGAAGCAGAGAACAGTAGTGACGATACGGGATTCCTGAAACGAATCTTCACCTCATTTTTCTCTCCGAAACCGGAGACCCCTGCAGAAAAGGTTGAGGAAACGAAAACCGAATCCAGCAGTGAAAAGCGACCTCGTCGCGCCAGCGGTAACCGAAAACCTCAGGGTAGCGGTTCGCGCAGAGACAACAGGCGTGGCGGCGGCCGAGCCGATAACCGAAGCAAAGATAGTGCGGGCGGACGTAGTCGCACTACCAAACCCAGTGAACAAAAAAAGCAGGAAGCAAAACCGCAGCAACAGGGACAACCAACTCCAGGCACCGATGAAAAAAGTGATGCGCCAAAGCCGAAGGGTTCCCGCAGAGGACGTCGTGGCGGACGCAGACGTCGTTCCGGTACCGGTTCGGAAAACAAGGCGGTGGAGAGTGGTGCAGTTCAGGAGCAGGTAAATACGGAGAAGACGGACGCAAAGCCCGAATCGGATAGTGCTCCCAAACCAAAGCAGCAGAGAAAGCCACGCGCACCTCGAAAAGAGACCTCTGCCGATTCGCGCCCAAGGAAGGAGCAAACATCTGACACGTCACCTGTCTCTGAGCAACCGGTTGAGAAAACCAAGCAGGAGGAGCAACCTCCCCGCCGACCACGTGCAGAGGAAAAACCGGCACCCAAGCGTGAAGATCGCCCAGCAGAAAAGGTGGCTGTAGAAAAACAGGCCACAGTTGAAACGGCGAAAAAGCCCTCGACAGAAGTGAGAGACACCGATAATTCCAAACCTGTACCGAAGGCAAAAAGCGATAGACCATCATCGCCTGTTGAGGCCAGTCAGCCTTCTCCCAAACCGGCCGGCCCCACTGAAGGCAGCAAGAAACCGGCCGTATCCGCCGAAGTCAGCAAGAAACCAGCCGCTCAATCCACCCCCTCTGCGCCGGTAAAGCTGCAACAGGTTGAGACCAAGCCAAGAGCTCCCAAGCCAGAGGCTAAACCGGCTCCAGTACCAACCGAGGTACCTAAACCGGTAGCTGAGAGCAGGCCGACTGAGAAAAAACAGACAGCGGCTGTTTCACCTGAAGAGAGTAAAAAGCCGGTGGATTCAGCGCCGGCTACAAAAGTCACTTCAACTGACAGCAGCGAATAGGCCTTCGGTCAACAACCCGCCCTTTACGGGCGGGTCGGGTCTTAGGGCATATTGTTATCGCGAATATGCTGCAGCAGCCCCAGTGATGCCTGTTCGACCATGTCGAACACCCTGTCGAACCCGGCTACACCGCCGTAATAGGGGTCTGGCACCTCATCTTCTGGCAGATGTGGAGCGAAATCCATAAAGAGGTACAACCTATCCTGACGGCCCGGCGGACAGATCTCCTGTAAATCATGATAGTTGGCACGATCCATAGCGATGACATAGTCGAATCTCTCGAAATCCTCTTCCATCGCCTTACGAGCACGGAGATCACTTAGATCTATTCCCCGTTTGGTGGCTGTTTCCCTGGCCCGACGATCAGGCGGTTCGCCCACATGGTAAGCGATAGTACCGGCAGAATCGGTGAGTATACGGCTCCCTAAGCCTTCACGCTCAATCAATGCGCGAAAAACACCCTGAGCTGTGGGTGAACGGCAGATATTGCCCATGCAGCAAAAGAGAACTCGTATTTTTTTCTTATCATTCATACTGCTTACGCCTATTTATTAAAGTTAGGCGCGAATATTTGAACGACGCTGGACACCTAACAAAACCAATTGGTTACGTTGAGTTTTGCAACCATAAATTGTCGATATTCTAAAGGAAACACAGGAAAAAGCAGAGAGAACAATTCCCATTCGCCAAGTATCGATACTCGACTGACAACCCCTCAATCAAACAAATATATTCCGCCATCCATATATTCGGTTGACTATATATACCTTTGTCCGTATATTCGATTTCATGAATATAAAGCCAATGGACTTGTTCTCCAGTCTGTCTCACGAGACACGACTACGTTGCGTATCGCTACTACTCCAACACGACGAACTATGTGTCTGTGAGTTGACTCATGCCATTGGTGCGGCGCAGCCACATATCTCACGGCACCTGGCACACCTGAGGGAAGCAGGATTGATCCTCGACCGTCGAGAGGGTCTTTGGATTCATTACAGGATCAACCCCGATCTCCCCTCATGGGTTCTGAGTGTTCTGTCTGAAACCCTACATGGGATCAAGAACGCACCCCCTTTCAAGGAGGACCATGCCACCCTCACCAAAATGCCCAATAGGCCGGGTGCACCCAGATGCGCGTAGCCCTCACATGCAAAGAACAAACCTCAGATCAAGACATGCTTAGGAAGCGGTCATGACAAACAAGGTCTACAACGTTCTGTTCCTCTGCACCGGTAATTCAGCTCGGAGCATCTTTGGCGAATTGCTTTTGCAACGTCTCGGAATGGGACGTTTTCGTGCTTTTAGCGCCGGAAGCCATCCCAAGGGGGAGGTAAACCCACTGACAATTGAAGTGGCGAAGGACAACAATTTCCTCACCGACGAACTGCACAGCAAAGATTGGTCGGAATTTTCTGGATCAGATGTCTCGCAGATGGATTTTGTTTTCACCGTTTGCGACAACGCCGCAGCTGAAACCTGTCCTGTGTGGCCAGGACAACCAATGACTGCTCACTGGGGCATTGCTGATCCCGCTGCCGTTGAAGGCGATCATTTGACCAAAAAAGCCGCGTTCCACACCGCATTTCGCGAATTGCAAAACCGCATTTCAAGCTTCGTCAATCTGCCACTGGACTCATTGGATCGCCTGAAACTCCAAAAGGAACTGGACGAGATTGGAAAAGGTTTTGGTCAGAAAATCTCGTCCTCTAAGGAAGGCATGGCTTGAAACAACGATGAGTGCGCAATGTGAAGTGACGGCAAAACAAGCCGCAGAGAGTGAACTGGGATTCTTTGAACGTTACCTGACCGTCTGGGTGTTCTTGTGCATTGTCGCTGGGATTGCGTTCGGGCACTGGCTTCCAGCGCCCTTTCAGCAGCTGGGTCAAATGGAAATCGCGCAGGTCAATCTGCCCGTAGCGCTACTGATCTGGCTGATGATCATTCCCATGCTACTCAAAATCGACTTTCATGCACTGAGTCATGTAAAGGAACATTGGCGCGGCGTTGGCGTCACCTTGTTCATCAACTGGGCGGTAAAGCCTTTTTCAATGGCGCTACTCGCCTGGTTGTTTATCCGTGGCCTGTTTGCGGATTGGCTGCCTGCTGAGCAAATCGACAGCTACATTGCGGGACTAATCCTGCTGGCAGCAGCACCCTGTACTGCCATGGTCTTTGTCTGGAGCAATCTTTCTGACGGAGAGCCACATTTCACACTAACGCAGGTGGCGCTAAACGACACCATCATGGTGTTTGCCTTTGCGCCCATCGTCGGTCTGCTGCTCGGGATTTCGGCCATTACCGTGCCCTGGGATACGCTGTTCCTGTCAGTGATTCTCTATATCGTTATCCCGGTTGTCGTTGCCCAGGCTTGGCGACGTTGGATTTTGCGCACCAGTGGTGAAAAGGCACTGGAACAAACACAGAAGACACTCGGACCTGTGTCTCTGGTCGCCCTACTCGTGACACTGGTACTTCTGTTTGGTTTTCAAGGCGAACAGATTCTATCCCAGCCACTGATTATTCTGCTGATCGCTGTGCCAATCCTGATCCAGGTGTATTTCAACTCGGGACTGGCCTACTGGTTGAACCGACAATTCGGCGTTGCGCATTGCGTGGCTGCGCCATCCGCGCTTATTGGCGCAAGTAATTTTTTTGAACTCGCGGTGGCTACGGCCATCGTCTTATTCGGGTTCGATTCCGGGGCGGCTCTTGCGACTGTGGTCGGCGTACTCATTGAAGTGCCGGTCATGTTGTCTGTTGTGCGAATCGTCAACAACACCAAAGGTTGGTACGAGTCTGGCCTGACATCCCGAGGGGGATAATGATGAAAACTAAACTTACTTTGCTCTTGCTGGTAGCCATATTGACACTCCCGGCTCAGGTGCTTGCCGAACCCGACTATCTTGTTGACTCAGATTGGCTATCCGAACACATTGATGATGATAATCTGGTGGTACTGGAAGTGCGCTATCATCCCCACCGCTACCATACGGTTGGACATATTCCAGGGGCCATCCAGGTCAAACGCTTCAGCGATCTGGCAGACAACAACTCGCTGACGGTCACCCGCTTTCCTACACGGGAACAGTTTCAGGAAACGCTTCGCCGCTGGGGCATCACATTCGATTCAACCATCGTCATATATGACGATACCCGCACGGTCACCAGCGCTCGTCTATGGGTATTGTTGAAGCTCTACGGTTTCCCAATGGACCAGGTTAAAGTGCTGAATGGCGGCACTATTGCGTGGACCGCGTTTGAAGAGATCACCCAGGAAGTCACATCTCCGCGCAATCCTTCCAAGATCGAACTCAAACCGGCAGATCAATCCATATTCGTGGAATTCCCGCAAGTATATGACCACGTATCCATGGGCAAGAAGTCAGATATCGTTTTGATCGACGCTCGTCCCGGCGAACGCTATGCAGGAGGAAGCCACCATGGCGTGGCTGAAGGCCATATTCCAGGTGCGATCAACATTGTTAGTATGGAAGGTACGGATGGTCAGTCACAAACATGGCTGCCAGACGAAGACATAGCAACACTGTACAAGGACTTAGCAAAGGATAAGACCATCTACGTCTATTGCGATGATGGCTTCCGCATGAGCCTTGCCTATCAACAGCTCACTCACCTCGGCTACAAAGATGTTCGTCTGTACAACGGCGGATGGTCACATTGGGGTAATTGGCTGGACCTCCCGACTGTAACAGGCGACAAACCATTCGCCGGAGACTTTAACCTGTGATGCGTCCTGCCCTGTTTGTCTGGCTTGCCCTCATCTCCTTCGCAGCACAAGCCTTTGAGTTGAAGGTCGAGCCAGTCGGTGAAAACGCCTACGCCATCTTGGGCGAAATTGGGCCTCGCACACCTGAGAACCATGCCCTCAACAACACGCTTGGCTTTGTTGTCACGGAAGACGGTGTGGTCCTGGTCGGCTCAGGTGCTACGCCTACCGGTGCTCAATTGCTGGAACAGGCCGTTGCCCGTGTGACCGACAAGCCGATACGGCTTGTTGTCACTATTGGAGTCCAGGATCACCATTGGATGGGCAACAGCTGCTTTGCGCAGAAAGGCATCACCATCAAGGCACTGAAACGCACTGTGGACAATCAACGCGAGCAAGCCGAAGCCCATTTGGGAAGACTCAAGGCGCAGATCGGTAAGGAGGCCGACACGGTTATCCCGCTGATCTCGACAAGGCCCGCCGCAATACCGGCAATTACCTGGACTGGCTTACCCAGGAAGTTGGCATAGCACTGGATGACTGGCAGGAACTCGGTGACACCGTCGAACAGCTGGGGGGATGCGCCTGATTTTGCTCGCCTGAAATTCTTTGAAGGTTGGCACAAACGGAATATTCACTAAACGTACATGCAGTTTGAAGCCGGGAGGTAATTAGAGATGAAAAATATCAAGGTGCTGGGGTCGGGATGTAAGAACTGTGAGACCACCGCCAATCTAATCGCCATTGCAGCTGAGCAGGTCGGTGTCGAAATCGAACTCGAAAAAGTTACCGACATGGCTCAGATCATGAGCTTTGGCGTGATGTCCACACCCGGAGTGGTTATCGATGGCGAAGTCGTCCACGCTGGCGGTGTGCCCGGACCAGATCAGGTACGCCATTGGGTAGCAGACAAGTAAACCTTTGACCCTGACCAAGAAATAAAGAAGGAAACCGTTGTTTTGGCCACTCACCCGTTTGATGTGCTTTCCCTCCCTGACAAGGGCAAATTGATTTTTACACCTTGTCCCGGCACGAAAGGCGTTGCCCTGCAAACCTCTGTTGATCAGTTGAAACATGCCGGGGCCTCAGCTGTGATTACCATGATGCTCAATGACGAGCTGAACGAAATTGGCGTGGTGGAGTTGCCCGCCTGTGTGCAACGTTCTGGCATGCAGTGGTATCAGATGCCCGTAGAAGACGATGCCGCACCCACCAACACTTTTCAGTCACGCTGGCTGGAGAATCGCGGCCAAATCATGGCGTTGCTTGATCGAGGAGAAACCATCGCTGTACATTGCCGTGGCGGTTCAGGTCGAACCGGGTTCATGGCTGCGACTATACTGAGCGATTTGGGAATAGGTGAAGACAAAGCGACCGAAATGATCCGAAGCCTGCGGCCCAATTCGTTGAAATTGCCTGTCCATCTCGATTACCTGAAAACACATTTTTGGAATCGCAACCAGAAGTGACAGGCAATCCCCCGTTGTTCGACACATTCGCACAAATTGTTGTTTTCCAGTTACTCGGCTTAAGTGCCGATTCGCACTTGGGTGCAGCCCTGCATTTTTTCGTCATGGATGTGGCGAAAATCTTTTTTCTTCTTGTCGTCATTATCTATGTGATGGGCCTGTTACGTGCGCTCCTCTCACCTGAGAGAGTGCGCGAATACGTCCGCAACCGCCCTGACTGGCAGGCAAGAGGCATGGCAGTCAGCCTTGGCGCAGTCACACCTTTTTGCTCATGTTCATCCGTGCCCCTCTTTATCGGTTTTGTAGAGGCTGGCATTCCGCTTGGCGTGACATTCTCATTTCTGATCGCGTCACCGATGATCAACGAAGTCGCCGTCGTCATCCTCATCGGCATTCTCGGCTGGAAACTCGCTCTGCTCTACGTGGCAGCAGGACTGCTGGTTGCCTGGTTTGGTGGATTAGCCATGCAATGGCTTCGAACCGAGCGCTGGGTCGAGGAATATGTCTGGAATATTCAGATGGGCAAGATGGCGCTACCCGCTGTGGATACCTCTCTCAGAGGTCGACACCAATACGCACTCTCTGAGGTCAGGGAGATTATCGGCAGAATCTGGAAATGGGTGTTCCTGGGGATTGGCGTAGGGGCCTTGTTCCACGGTTACGTACCAGAAGACTGGGTTAGCCGTCACCTTGCTTCTGGCAGCTGGTATGACGTGCCCGCCGCCGTACTATTGGGAATACCCTTGTACTCGAATGCCACAGGCATTATCCCGGTTGCCGAAGCCATGCTGGGGAAAGGCGTTGCGATAGGCACGACACTGGCGATGATGATGAGTGTCGCGGCCCTCTCACTACCCGAGATGCTCATCCTTCGAAAAGTCATTAAATGGCAAGCGTTGGCACGGTTTGCCTTGGTCCTGGCGGTTTCTTTTATAGTCGTGGGATGGGCTTTTAACGCGATTGTCTGAAAGGTTTTCGAAACCTGCGTTAATGCTGTTCGTATACACGGGATCGGAGCGATTTAACCCGTTTTGCAACTCCAGCCAACTGATTTATTTCCATTTAAACAGGTGGTTATTGCCGCCTCACTTATGAAACATCTTGGTTTTGCAACCCAATGTTGCCCATACAGCCAAAGAGGACAGATGAGATTTCAAATCAATTGCGATAGCCTGATAAGATCAGGATTGTAGCATTGGTTTGGTGGCAATGTTTGAAACGAATGTGAGTACGCATCCTCTATTGATTGGGAACGGCTACCGGGCGTCTCACCGATCTGCGAAAAGGCGGTTTTGATTTCGGCTTGGGTTTGCGCGCACCCGGATTTGCATCTATCTCCAGTATAAGCGTCAGCTCCTGCTTGCCGCGATTGATCTTTACTGTCTCCCTCTCAACCGATACCACCTTCCAGTCTTTATGGCTCATACCTTCGCGCAGACGCAACAACTCTTTACTGGTCAGGTCCATGATGACGGCAGTTTTGCTGTCAGGTGTAATGGCAACGCCTTCCAACTTGAGATTTAACGGCGTTCTAGGCGACTTTGAAGGTCCTTTTGCAACCGGCTGTTCTGGCGGAACCCTCCCCTCAACAAACAGGGGACGTTGTGTTATCTCAGAGAAACTGCTGATGGGCAACGCTTTAAAAGACCGGGGCGATGCGGCTCTATCCTTACTGTCAGACCGTGAGATCTTTTGTTGTTTCTCGGTCTGAACATCCCCTATGGTCAACGGTTGCCTCCATTGTTGATAGAGCAATACACCAAGCAGGCATGAGATCACAAGAAGGATCAATGTCATCCCACCAAAGTATGCTCTGATACCTGTCATATCTTTTCACCCCTCATATAACCCGAGAGCTGAAAGTCGATATCCAATAGACGGAGCGCTTCGTTGAGTTCTTTGGTTGAAGGCAGGCGTCGTCTCGCTACCTGGCGGCTGCGAATTGTGAGGTCACTGACGAATAGATAGGGCTTTTTGGATTCCAGAGAATGGAAGATTGAAAGCATATCTTCCAGTGTGCTTTTCATGCGTATTCTGATGACAACCCGTCTGAATCCATCCTCTTCGGTTGTCTGTAATACCTGAGTACTGAGTACGTCTCCCCTTTTACCCGCGAGAAGCTGTTTTACCTTTCGCTGCAACTCGGCCGTGGCAAGTGATTCATTGGCACTCTGCAGGTACCGTTTATCACCTCGTTGCGACTTGACGAGTCTTTGATACTCCTTCTGATACTGGCCACTGTGATCAGACACACGCTGATAGATTTCAAGCTGGTTTTGCATCGATGAAATCAGATCATCATAGTGACGATTCATAGTCACGGCAGGTAATGCAATTGCAGCGAACAGTATCAGTAAAACCAATAAAAAGAGCATAACAGCTATGAATCTACGCTGGCTTTGCGGGAGTCTCGATATCATTTTCCGGACTCCCCGGGCAGATCCAACTCGGCCGAAATATGAAAGCGTTCAGTATTATTCTTTCTGTTTTGTGTAACAGGCGATCGGAACGAGACGTTGTTGAATAGCTGCGAGGCATCGATTAGGGAGATCAGCGATGCTGAGGCGACTGACTGGCCATGCAGATGAACCTCTTTATCGCGCACCTCAAAATTACTCACCCATGTATCGTCAGGTACGACCATGGTCAATTCATTGAGAATTTGCAGTATCTGAAAGGTATCCCTCTTTTTCTCTTCCAAAAACTTATTCTCAAGCTTTGCCTGATCAACTTTCTTTCGGAGCGCGACCGCTTCTGCGGATTTTTGCTTAAACTCATCAACCTCCATTTCTAATTTTTTTGCATATGTCGACTTTTGCCATATCGGCAGTGCCAGGTTAGCGAGCAAAAGTAGAAATAGGATCAGTAGAAGAAAATAGTTGATATAGCGAAAACCCTTTTTCGGCTTTTGCCTTTTCTCGGGTGGTAACAGATTCACCCGATTGAAGATGCCGATATGTTCCTCACAGGGTGATATGGCATTAATGACGATCTGGTTTTCCTGCAGCACATCAAGTGCGTAGGTAAGTCTCTCAATCGGTGCCAGTACAAGTGTGACTTCGAGTGTTCTGGCTTTTTTATCCCGTCCGCTAACCACATAGTCGTAATAGACCTGGTTGGCGGTGAACGGTGTTTGCCTGTCCATTTCGAATGAGAGGACCTCACGCAGGTTTTCCTCCGTCTCGATCGGCAGCGTGACTTTTTTTATCAGGTATTTCTTCTTTTCGAGGCAGAGACGTACCTCGCTTGCACCGGTCAAAACCCTTTTTTGATCAGTGTCTTCGAAATCAATACCATCGAGAAAATTATTGTGGACCTCTTCACCGGTCACACCGTGGTTGACCAGTCTCAGGGTCTCTTCGGCATAGTAGAGTTTTACCGGCTTACCATTTCGGAAAAGCGTAAGCAGGAATTCCGGCAACAGAGATGACAGCTCTTCTCCCCACCAGGTGAAAAAAACACGTAATTGGTAACTTATCGTACTGACTGCCATAGGTATATCTGTCTATCTGATGCCAATCAGAGAGAATGGTGCCAGTCCAGAATCGTGTATGGTTTATCGTTTTTATTTTTCATTTCAATATCGACATGAATGGCGGATCTCGCACCGCCCTTTGTCAGGGCTTCCACGCTGATGCGGTAATTTTTACCGGATGCCTGTCCGGGACTGCTGAAATCGTCGATGTCCTCTAATTCTGCCAAGTCGCTGTCTATCTGGTCGAATGCCTCTGCAACCCCGCTGTCAAGGGACATGCCATCTTTCAGTAGTTCCGTCAGAGACTCAGCGGCAAACTGATAGTCTACACTGCTCTGCCCTGAATGGACGGTGACATACGGGCGCAGCTTCTCGACTGCGTCTCGGTTGAAGCCCATAACATAACCGAGCTCATCCACACTTTCCAGGTCTCTGTCCGATGCACCGTAGGCGTAACCTTCACTGGCATAATCGGTATCTTCCGCACCCTTTAAACGTCGTAAATCATCACTGTCACGCCAATCCTCCAAGGCATCGGCCAGTTGCGCCCTGTCTTCATCGTTTTCCGCTAACATTTTGAATGTATTCAATAAAATCTGCCTAGACGCCTTATTAAGATCAACCAGTCCTGATGCACTCCGTATAGCAATACGCAGCATACCCTGGGCGTTTTGAATCTCATAAACCTGACCGTTCAAGTTCCAGCTCTCCTCATCCTTAGCGGCCATCAGTTCCATAACTGCACGATTGAACCCCGTCTCCGCCATGAATCTCGCTTTCTGACGTTCGACAAGATTGCCTGCCATTCGTGTCTCAACACGGGAGTGAGTGGCGAAACTGGCGGCCACAATGGTCAGTAACACTACCAACCAGAGTACCATCACCAAGGCGATGCCATCCTGTCGCCGGTATAAGACGTTACCGGGTTTGCCGCACACAGGAATTGGTTGCATGCTGATCACCTCTGCCACGCGCTTGAGGTCATCAGTCGGATGAACTGCTTTTCTTCTGCCCCCAGTCCCCGGTTACCGACCCGTTTGAGGCCAATCACTTCAGGAAACTGATTGGCATCGGACTCCCAGAGATCCCACCATTCGGTATGCCCTGATCTGTTTTTGCTACCGTAATAGGAGAAGTAGAGCCCTCCCGTATCCGCAATCAGCGTTCGTCTCTTCCCTTCCTCAGGCAAACGGAATTCACCCGAATCAGGCAGATAAGGGGCATAATAGAGGACGAGAGCCGCTCTGTTATCACGATCCAACTCCTCCTGCAGGAGATATTCAAACAGACCGCCAGACCTGAACTGCTGAGGGGCTTTCGAGACAAAATGCAGACGTTTGGGCTCCCCTTCAAAGGCGAGCCTCTTACCGTTACCTGTTTGCCAGACCAAGGGGGAAAGACCACTCAGGATGCTGTTGATACGCTCATTGATCAACATTTGATCCAGGGCTGCCTCACCATCAGTCGTCAGGGCATCCCATCCTTTGATATTGAGAAAGAGCAGTGATACCGATGAGGTCACGATGACGGTCAACAGCAACATGGCCACCATGATTTCAAGCAAAGTAAAGCCTCCCATGCGTAGCTGGAACCTTGCTTTGTTCACAAGAATCGATCGGATGCTTCTCATCTCGATGCCGTTATCAGACTGACCCTGGAAAACGTAAGTTGGCGAGGAGTCTCTTCCCTTGTCTCATCTCCCCCCCAGCTGATGGTAATGCGCTCCTCCACAGGCACCAGCGGCGCTGATTGGAATCGCGTTTCTGACCACTCCAAATAGGGCTGCCTGACATAGTGCCAGTTGATGCCGCCCGGCTCGATACCCTCACTGACCAAGTGCTCTGACTGGTCGTCTATGCCCATTTCAACCATACGTGATTGGACAACCTGTACTGCCTGCAGGTATTGGGAAGACACGTTGTGATTTCGCAGTGAAGTGGCGTTGATCCTCATTATCACGCTCATGACCATGCTGAGGATGACAAAGGCAACCAGTACCTCAATGAGAGAGAGTCCTCCGGATGTCGTACAGCCAGGTTTAAAGCGTTGTTTGTGCTTCATCGACCTGAATCTTGCTGGTCAGCCAGTCAACACTGATCTTTAGCCGCTTTTTCTCGATGCCGAGATGAATCTCTCCGCCACTGGAACTGCCATCCGGATAGAAAGTGAACCGTGTTGGACCTGAGTTCAACAGTCGCCTTTGATTCTGCGCTATAGAGAAATGCAGGCCGGCAGGTAGCGATCTGATTTCACCGGCATTCACCAAGTCACTTCGATACTTCCCCTGTTCGACATCAAACTGAATATCGGCCGTCTGGCCATTGATGATGGCGGCATTCTGTATATAACGGATCTCCTGCACCAAGTCCCTGGTTGCCGCTTTGAGTTTGAGCGTGGGAAATGCCTTCTGGATCATCGCGGGGGCAACAGCGAGCAGGAGCGCGGTAATGGTCAATACCAGCAGCAACTCCATGAGGGTAAACCCCTTTTGACTCGCCCCGGAGCGTTTCATCACCAGCTCACGATATCCTTATTGTCACCGTCGCCACCCTCGGTGTTGTCGGCGCCATAAGAGAAGAGATCGTATGGTCCGTTATCGCCAGGATAGCGGTATTGATACTCATTGCCCCAGGGGTCATTGGGAATCGTCCGTTTCTTGAGATAGGGGCCATGCCAGTTCTCAGCACCTGGCGGATTCTCTACCAGCGCCTGTAGACCTTCGCTACTGGAGGGATAACGCCCCACTTCCAGGTGATACAGATCGAGACCGGCCCCCAACTCTGAAATCTGCAACTGCGCGGTATCCGATTTGGCGCCTCCCAGATGCCGTAGAACCTGCGGTCCCACCAAACCTGCCAAAAGACCAAGAATGACCAGCACTACCAGGAGTTCTATCAAGGTAAAGCCGTTTGCTGTGTGTTTCTGTTGAGTCATTTTCCATCCATCAAAGTGCTACAAGTTGGTTAACGCCGAGAATTGCGACCAGAATTGACATCACGACCCCGGCAATGATCAGACCGAGAACCAGAATCATGATAGGTTCGACCAGGCTTAGGGCCCTTTTTATCAGTGTTTGTGTCTCCTGATCGATAATATCCGCTGTCTGCATCAGCATGGGTTCCAGTTGTCCGGACTCTTCGCCGATTCTGATCATATGCAGGGCAAAGCTGGGAAACTGAGAGTGCTCTTCAAGGGGGTCGGCCAGGCGTTGGCCCGACTTCAAGTTGCTGACCACGAAGTCCATACCGTCGGCGATGACAAAATTACCGATGGTTTCTTTCACGATTGTGACCGATTTGAGTAACGGCACGCCGTTCTCCAGCAGGGTACCGAGTGTACGGCAGAATCTGGCTGCCTCCACCTGCTTGACGATTTCACCGATCAGCGGGAGTCCCAGGATCCGGCCATGCCACCGCTTTGCGGATGACCTGCGGCCCATTTGCCATTTAAAAAAGAAGATGAGAGCGATGATCAGCAGTGCCAGCACCCAACCATAATCCTGAAGGCCATTCGCCACAGCCATAGTAATCTGGGTCGAGAGGGGCAACGCCTGCCCCATGTCAGCAAAGAGATCGCTGAACTGCGGTATCACATAGGTCATCAGGATCATGATTGAAGTGAGTGCGACAAATAGCAGTATCATCGGATAGATCAGTGCCGAAACCAGTGAATCCCTGACCTCTTTCGAACGTTCAAGATGAACGGCCAACCGTTCCAGCACTGTTTCCAGGGCGCCACCGGCCTCACCTGCCCTGACCATCTGAATATAGAAATCTGAAAACAGTCCATCCTCTTTTTCGAGGGAATCGGCGAATGAGTGCCCTCCTTTGAGGCTGTCGCGGATATTGATGATATGTTCAGTGAGTCGGGCCTCTTCTCCTGAAATCGAAGTCAGGATAGAGAGCGCACCATCAATCGGCTGGCCAGATCTCAGAAGTGTCGCCATCTCCCTTGTAAATGACGCGATCTGATCTGATGTAACTGATTTTCGCCTTGATCTTCGGCGTTTACCTTTTTTGCTGGCACCACCGCCCTCTTCCACCCGAATGGGTACCTGGCCCTTGAGGTGGATCTGGCTCACTGCAGCATCACGACTGGTCGCTTCCAGAACTCCCTGTACGATCTGGCCATCGTTTCCGACCGCTTTATAGTGAAAAGCGGCCATGTTCAGTTCTCCTTCGTAACTCTGAGCACTTCTTCCAGGGTGGTAATACCCCTTGCCACCTTAATCAGCCCATCCTGGTACATGGAAAGCGTTCCCTCACGTTTGGCGCAGGCTGCCAGTGCATTTTTGTCCCTGCCCTGGAGGATCAGCGATCGCATCTCTTCGGAGAGCTCCAACAGTTCGATGATGGCACTGCGACCACTGTAGCCGCTGCCGCCGCAAGCCTCGCAACCGACGGCATGGTAGAAAAGCAATGGCTTGTTATCATCCAGCCCTTCCGCCTTGAACCGATTCAGAATTTCTACTGGAGGCGTATAGGACTGTTTGCACTGCGGGCAAAGGTTTCTTACCAACCTTTGGGCGAGAACCGCATTGACCGTGGAGGTCAGCAGAAAGGGTTCAACGCCCATATCGATGAAACGGGTGATACTGCCTGCCGCATCATTGGTATGCAGGGATGAGAGCACCAGGTGGCCAGTGAGCGCTGACTGAACGGCGATTTTTGCCGTCTCCTGATCACGGATCTCACCGATCATGATGATGTCAGGATCCTGCCTGACAATTGATCTCAGGGCATTGGCGAATGTAAGCCCGATACCCGGTTTGACCTGTATCTGATTAACCCCCTCGATATTGTATTCAACCGGATCTTCAACGGTGAGAATCTTTTTTTCCGGCCGGTTGAGATGATTCAATCCTGCATAGAGGGTGGTGGTTTTACCGCTGCCGGTGGGGCCAGTCACCACTACGATGCCATGGGGTTTGTCCAGAATCTCCAGCAGACGACTTTCCGTCGCCGGCTCAAAGCCGAGGGTCTTGAAGTCCAGGGCCTGCTCGTCTCTCTGCAGCAGGCGCAGGACCATGCTTTCACCGTGCAATGTCGGTACCGTGGAGACACGCAGATCGAGGGTATTGCCCATGATGCGAACCTTGAAACGTCCATCCTGGGGCAGCCTGCGCTCGGCGATATTTAGATTGGCCATGATTTTGACACGGGATATCAGTGCCGGCGCCATCTGTGCAGAAGGGTGTTCGGTTTCCCGCAGCAGACCGTCCACACGGTAGCGGATCTTCAGGGTGTTTTCGAACGGTTCGATGTGGATATCAGAGGCATTTGTCGCTACCGCCCGCTGGATGACCTGATTGACCAGCTTGATAACCGGCGCCTCACTGGCCAGTTCTTTCAGCTGCTCAACGTCATCCTGGAAGCTTAGTTGGTGCTCCAGGCCCTCATCGTCATATTCGCCTGAGCGCTTTTTGGCCTCAATCAGTTGTTCCTGAAGCGCCTCCTCGATCTCAGAGGCAATGCCGATGTGCAGCCGAATGGATTTTCCGGTGATCAGTTCAAGTGCATCCACCACATAGTGGTCGGTCGGATCGACCAGAATGGCATGCACCTCATCCTCTTCATCGTGATAGACGACAACCCGGTGCTGCTTGAGGAAGTTACTTGAGATACGCTCATCGAGACTGGCGAAATCGGGATAGGACTTCTTCTCGAGGACGGGGATTCCGTTGAGCTGGGAGAGGGTCTGTGCCAGATCCTGATCGGAGATCAGACCCAGCTGAAGCAGAATGTTGCCGATCGACTCATCACTCTGCTGATTCTCCTTCAGCCGTAACGCCCTGTCGGCATCGGCAGGACGCAGCTTACCCGTGGTGACCAGGGCCACACACAGGGGATGATCGGCGTATATGACGTTGCCGGCGTTTTCTTCTGGTTCTACGCTGCTCGGAATCTTGGTTTCTATCTCATTCATACAACCCTGACATCATTAGCGGACCGTTCCGCGCTGATTGAACTCCTCCTGGTATAGCGTAGCCTCTTTGATCCGCTCGCGCAGCTCTTGAGAGATCTCGTAGGCCTCCTGGGGATTTCTTACCACTTTGGGTGTCAGGGTGATAATGAGTTCGGTTCTGTTCAGATCCTTGCTGGTACTACTGAAAAGGTTACCCAAAACGGGAATGTTCATAAGACCGGGAATACCGCCTTTGGAATCCGTCTCTCTCTCCCTGATCAACCCACCGAGTACGATGGACTGGCCGTCATGGACCACCACCGTGCTCTCGATTGTACGCTGTGAGATAGAGACATTGCCACCACCGCCGATGGCCGGTTCCGCACCGGGGTTACTGACCTCCTGGCTGATTTCCAGGGTGACCATTCCCCCCTCGTTGATACGGGGAGTGACCTGCAGCAAGGTACCCGTATCCCGGTACTGCACCTCAGAGACGATCGGTGCATCGGGATCCGTAGTGCTCTGGGATGAACGGGTGACAATGGGGATCTGATCACCTACACGGAAGGTCGCCGTCTGGTTGTCGATCACCATAATCTGGGGTGCAGAAAGAAATTTAACCGCCGACTCATTCTCCAGGATATCGAAGAAGGCTTTTAATTCACCACTTGAGCCGAATATTCCCAGAGAGAACCCATCGCCGCCTATGCCGCCCGGCAGAGGGGTCCCAAGACCACCCTCAAAAGCCCGCCCACCACCGGTTTTGCCTTCAAAAAACCAGCGTACGCCGTAACTCAGATTGTCGCTCAACACGACTTCGGCAATCGTAGCCTCAATAAGCACTTGTTTGGGGGAGACATCCAGACGCGCGATAGTCGATTTGATCTTTTGGTAGTCCATGGGACTTGCCATGACAAGGATCGCGTTATTGTCGGGGTCGGCGATAATCGTGGCCGGCTGATCCTGCGAGCCCTGGTCCTCTGTAGCCGAGGCATATGCCGGCTCAGCAGTGGCCGCTATAGGCGCATCCTTTGCCAGGTTTGAATCTTTGTCCGCATTGCTGGTTTTGATACTGATGCCGGAACTGGTCGGGGATCTTACATTAGACCTGGAGAGCGGATCGCTACCAATGCTAGGGCCGCTGGAAGCCGGTGAGGAGACCTGGCTGCCAAAGATATTCTGCAATATCGTGGCAATGCTCTCCGCCTTGCCGTTTTTCAGGTGGTAGACGTAGAGCCTGCGTTCCGGCGATTTATCGCTACCCTGGTCGAACTGGGAGATAAGCTTTCTTGCTTCGGAAATATATTTCGGCTGCTGGCTGATCACCATCACTGCGTTCAAGCGCTGAACCGGAATCATGCGAACCAATCCCGCCAAGGGGGAGGACTCTTCGCCCAGTATATTGTTCAATTCATCGGTAATGGTCTTCGCATCGGTGAACTTGAGCGGAATGAGACCGAAAGACATGCCGCTGAGCCAGTCCACGTCGAACATTTCAACGGTCTGCAACAGATTGCGGATCTTCTGATAGGAGCCGGTCAAAATCAGCAGATTTCTGCCGCTGTCGACCTTGATCTGCTCACCACCGGTTGAGAAGGAATCCAGAATCTTCTTCATCTCTTTGGCTGAGATGTACCTCAGCGGCACGATCTGGACGCCCTGCCCCGCTTTCAGTTTGCCGGTGCTTTTGCCGACGGAGGGCGACAAGGAAATGTCCTTGAGATCAGCCGCCGGCAGGATTTTGTAAAGGGAGCCATTTCGAACCAGTGCCGCGCCGTTCATTTTCAGGATGGTTTCGAGAATCGGTAGAACGGCCTCGGTGGCAACGGGATAGGTTGTGTGGATTGTCACCACGCCTTGGACTTTATCATCGATGACGTAGTTTTCGCGCAGGATCTCTTCGAAAACAACCTTGACCACCTCTCTCAAATCAACGCCTTCGAAGTTAAGCGTGATATCTCCCTTGGCGGGTTGTGCGGCACCTAGTTTCGCCTGGGCCCGCTGATTGAGAAATACACCGCTCCCCTTTTTGACAAAGTATTCCGGCTCCTTGGAAGTCTCCTGTGAAAGCACCAGGGCTTCCTGATCATCCGCAGCCGCAACCACAGCTGGCGGCGCAGCCGCAAAGCCTGCTCTTTTTGACTCATCACCCGTTTTTGCCCCCTGCTGTGTTGCACAGGAGGAGAGAATGAGCGAGAGGACGATAGCCAACCCGGTTTTGAGAGTATTATTTTTCAGCATTGCCGCATTTCGCTGTTATTGGCCCGGTCCAGCTATCAAAGCGAGGACGTTTCACAAGTATAGTGGGGAGCTGTGAAATCGCGATGACAACCCATTAACCCGCTAATGTTGTTCTGGCCTGACTATAAGTAACCCACTGTTCACTAGCAATCAAAAGATACTGGTGCTGTTGAACACGGGTATCCCGTACCTCTATATCAGCAGAATTGACGTTTTTGTATGATTGATTGGATAGTGTATTTACACATGGGGCGAAATCATACCTTTGATGCATAAAAACCCTACCCCGACATCTACTGTCTCTCTAAAGGTAGCGCTTAAGTCCTTAATAAGACAATATTCCCTTGAAAATTAAGCGTTTGTTTCCTACCGACTGTTAAAAATTCCGACATTACAAGGATCGAATCAGATGATCCATAATTCAAACTCAGGGTTTCGTACAACTCCGCTCACAAGTATAAAAAGGTAGTAGTTTACCTGAGCGACAGGTAGTAGTAGCCCGCATTACCCGCAATAAAGCGGAATAATATAGTTAAAACTCAGGTTCAGTTAATTAAGGTATCTTGAATTCGCAGATGGCGGCTAAGCCCGGCAAATCTGCAGTATGCCACCAGAATATGCGGAAACTCTGTCTCACTCTACTGACCTTCGTACTTTGTGGCCAGCTTTCCACAGTGCAGGCCAGTGCGAACCTGACAGTCGATCTGGAGAACCTGATCGCTGAAGCCAATCGTACTGCCCTGATTCCTGTCATCGTTAAGTTTCAGGATCCTCTAAAGATCACAACATTGCGCGGTGCCGTCAGCCAGGAGCTGCAGTATGCTCCATCAAGCCGGATGGATCTCAGGGACCGACGTAAAAAACTGCTGCGCAATAAAATCGTCACTGGCCTGAAAGCACGTGCGAAAAGCCCACGAGCAGCACTTGAGAGACTTCTGCACCAATACCGTGTCGAAGCGGATCTCAAATCGCTCTGGAGCATCAATGCGGTTGCCCTGAAGCTTCCTGCCCATCTGGTTGACGAAGTGGCGAAACTGCCGGGGATCGAGCGGATATCAGTGGATATGCTGTTGACCATGAACGCCTCGCCCACAGAGTCCGTGACGACTGAGCCGCTATGGAATCTTGAAGACGTCAATACCGAATACCTCTGGGATCAGGGCTTTGCCGGTGAGGGGGTCGTGGTCGCGATTTTCGATTCCGGCGTCGATCTTAACCATCCTGACCTTGTCTCCCGTTGGCGTGGCGGCGGCAACAGCTGGTTCGATCCCTACGGGCAACATGAGATACCTGTCGATTTCGATGGCCATGGCACTCAGGCAATCAGTCTCGTACTGGGAGGTGACGCCAGCGGGTATCAGGTCGGTATGGCGCCGAATGCCGAGTGGATAGCGGCAAAGATCTTCGACAACAACAACCAGACCAGCCTCAGCGCCATCCACGAGGCTTTTCAGTGGGTGCTCGATCCTGACGGCGACCCCGAGACTGACGACGCACCTGACATCGTCAACAACTCCTGGGGCTTCATCAACACGATCAATCAGTGCTACCAGGAATTCAGTGAAGACATTCGCCTGCTCAAGGAAGCCGGTATCGCAGTGGTTTTCTCTGCCGGTAACTTCGGACCGTTCGCGGAAACCAGCATCAGTCCTGCAAATGACCCGAACGTGATATCCGTAGGCTCTGTTGACCAGTTTCAGGACATAGAGCGAACCAGCAGCCGGGGCCCTGGGGCCTGTGACGGCGGTGTTTTTCCAAAACTCGTTGCACCGGGCAGCCTGGTCTTTTCCGCAGATGTTCTGCCAATCGGCTACAACGTGGTCTCAGGCACCTCGTTCGCGGCCCCTCACGTAACAGGCGCGATAGCCTTGTTGAAAAGTGCCTTTCCTACGGCAACGGTTTCACAGATAGAAACCGCACTCTATGACTCGGCGGCCGACCTGGGTGATACCGGGGAGGACGATCACTACGGTTATGGCATTCTCGATCTCGCAGCGGCCTACGATATGTTGTTCAGTGAGCTTGGCGAGGACAGTCCGGGTCTCTTCATCTTCAGTGAATCGCTCTATAGCATCGATGAGTCGACTGAGAAGTTGATTATCAATGTCAGACGCCTGGGAGGAAGTTCCGGCGAGGTCACACTTGACTACCACTCCAGTGACGATCAGGCGGTTTCCAGCAGATCAGGCGATTTCAAAGCGGTTTCAGGCACTTTGATGTTCGCCGATGGGGAGACCTTGCGCAGTTTTGAGGTGGAGATCACTGATGATGACAGTGACGAGAAGAACGAGACTTTCTATCTGAATCTTACCAATCCGAGCGGCGATGCCCTGATCGGCAGTCGTTCGCAGGTTCCTGTCACTATCCTAGACGATGACGGTCCCGGTGCCCTCTCCTTTGGCGCCATCAGCTATGCGGTAAATGAGACCCACTCCAGCGCGAAGGTCACCGTGTTGAGAACCGGTGGCACAACAGGAAAAATTTCAGCGGAAATCTCCCTGCAGAATGACACGGCTGTGCTTGACTCCGATTATCTGCTTCCGGAAGAGATGGCACTGACATTTCGCGATGGAGAAGTTGAGAAAATTCTGGAAATTCCTCTGATCGAGGACGAAATCCACGAGGGTAATGAGAGTTTCACGATCCATCTTTCATCGATCGATGAGAGTGAAATCGAAACCCCGTCTACTTCGACCGTAGTGATTCTTGATGACGATCCGGATACCAGCATTGCCTCGATCCACATGGAGGCAGTCAACTACTCTGTCAGCGAAAACGGTGGAAGCATCACACTTCGGATTCTGCGAAGCGGTAACAGCGATTCCACAACCACCGTTGAGTATGAAACGGTAAACGGTTCAGCCAAAGCCGGTGAGGACTATCGGGCCAAGAGTGGAAAACTGACATTCTGGCCTAAAGTCACTCGCAGAGAGATCATCCTGGATATCCATGACGATGGTAAGTATGAAGAGGAGAGCAGCTTTACTCTGGTCCTCTCCAACGCAGACAGTGAATCACGCATCGCAAAACCCTCTGCCGCCATCATTCGGATTCGAAATGACGATGCGCTACCCAATGTCTCACTCAGTGCCGGTAGTTACAGTGGTTCCGCAGCGGGTTCAGGCTCCATCGGGGGGTTGGGAGGTACTGGTTTCGCTTCGAAAAAGAACGAGAACGATGGTAGTTCAAAAGATAGCAGTGGCTCATCCGGACTAAAAATCTTCGACTTGTCCTTACGAGGGTATTCAGGCGTCGATAATGCGGCACTCAGAGATATTCAGACACTGGGGGGGAACCTGGATGAATCAGTCATCCAGCCGGACGGTGAAGCTGCTGAGGCAGACAACGATGCATCGGACTGTACGGCTGACAGTGGTGTTGATGCCAGCGGCTGCGTAAAGGATGAAAAGGAAGATAGCGAGAAGTCCATAGAGGCAGAGACAGAACCGGATGATGATAAGGTCTCAACAGAAGAAAGCTGATCGGTTATCCCCTCTTCTTTTAGGTAAACCAGACTGACCTGACTGTAATTGTATCGCCGGATTGCTGATCAACCGTGAATTCACCGCCGGAAAGAATCGTACGCTCCTGCATGGATTCAAAATAGGCCGGTAGTTGACCATCCTGACCGTATTGATCCAGATCGTCACTGGATATATCTACCTTGAGAACCAGTTGTTGATCAAAATTACCCAACGTCAGGTTCATGGTGCCGGATAACTGTTCCTCAAAACAGACCTTTTTCAGCGTATCCTTGAAGATACGATAGAAAATCGTCTTTTGCTCCTGGTTCATTTCATCCTCTTGGATGGCCAGGTCCACCTTGATGGCGAGACCTGTTGTCATCGTATGACACTCCGAGATCAATGAGTTGATAGCGGCTCTCAGCCCAAAATCATCCAGACTTGGCGGCCGTAAGTCGATGGCCACAGATCGAATCTTATGTGCAGCCTCCTGCAGTATTGGCACGATGTCCTTTGACAGTTGCTTGATGGAACTCTCGTCTTCGATCTGTTCCACTGAATAGATATAACGCTCGAGTTGCATTTTCACACCGGAAATCGTCTGTACAACATCCTCATGCAGCTCAAATGCGATCCTTTTTTTCTCATCCTCTTGAGCATTAATCATTTTTGCTGTCAGGTACTCGAGCATCTTCTTCTTTTCCTGAGTCTCCTTGTTCTGATCGGTGATAATCACCTCAGCACGCTTGATGTGAAGCAGTAGAAATGAATAGAGAATCATCATCACAACAGTGACGATAACCGAGACGATGATAATGGTTTGATTGGATTGACTGACATAGTCACTGATATCGGAATAGACCTCGAATACACCAATGACTTCGCCACTTCGAGAGACCCTTATAGGCACATAGGTCTGAACCAGATTCTCATCCTCAACTTCCTGGTCGAAAAAATTAAAGGTATCACGATAGATCAGGACTGTGGTGGGACGACCTTTCAAAGCGGACCTGAAGCCGTCATTGTCCTCCTGACCACTTCCAATCTGGGATGTTTTGGTTGAATAAGCAACAATGCCTTCCTTGTCATAAATCTTCAAACGGACGACCACTGTATCCAATAATAATCTCTTAATTGCCCTATCCAGCATCGGCTCCAACATAGGCTCTATCTTGTTGAAAGACTTTTGCTGATTGACAATGTTGAGAAACATCACAAAGTGATCATTCAGTGCATACTCGGTGGCAATGGTGAGCACTTCATTACTGCGCTGACTTGCTTCCTCGATGATCTGGATTGTCTGGTAGCGAAAGAAGAGAAAAATGCAGGCGGCAGTCACAGCAACAGCAATGAGACTGATTATCCCATAGCTGGTAGCAAGTCGATATGTGCCATCTTTACGAAGCATTGTTTTTCATAATAACAGAGGCTGGACTATTCAAGCATAGACACTATTCATTTTAGCGCAAATGATTGAAAGAACAGAGAAAGTAAAAAAATATGAATTAACCGATTGTCACGGAGCCTGCCACTCAGTAATAGCAGACAAGCGGTTACGCTTCTCGTCTATTTTCGTTATATAGTATCCCCGAGAGCTGAATCTTTGGCCAGGCGCGAGACTCAACCTTGGATAGATCGAGGTATAAGGGACATCATCTATTGTGTGCTCTATCTTCTCGATAAAATAGTCCCTAAAGAAATAGCCCCGGATGTGCTTTAAGGCATCTCCAGCCACTTTTAATGCAAAATAGGCGTTAGCCTGCACTTCCATTTCATCAGGATTTAAAATCCGCTTATGCTTGAACCAGCCGGTGGAGCGTGCAAGGAGTCGATTTCTCTTACTGGGTAACTCCTGTGTATGAACAAACCTGATTTTTGACTTAATTTGTGCAGGCACCTCGTCAAGGTCTGTGCCGTAGAGCCTGCTCGAGAGATAGATCTGTTGCGTATTTCCTCCATTCGCCAGCGTGTTCAGTAATTGGTTGCTGCACTGCCTGTCAAGATGGATCACGACCGTTTGATGCCCTCGCAACTCCCCGAGTGACACGTCCGATGCACCAGCCATCTCGCAGCCCTGATCGATCATCTTGTATTTTCTTCTATCAAGGTTGGCGCGCAGTCCGTAAGCAGCATGATAAGCATGTTTGTCATCGATATCCGTGATATGGATAACACTCTTTCCCGGCGCCTTCTGATTCAGGTATGCAGCCAGTGTTTCACCTTCAAAGATATAACCGCGATTAAGATAGAGGGTGTAGAAGTCATCCTCATCCAGTGTCGGCAGCATGGTGGTCGGGAACAGACAGGGAATACCGCTCTCTTCACAAAACTGGTGAACGGGAGCAAAGCTTTCATCCACCACGCCGTTGATGACTGCGAACACAGGCTGCTTGTCGTAATGAGCCTTTAACTGTGCTTTCCAGTCTGTGATCTCACCTGTCAGGCTCCAGACATGGTAATTCCATTTACGGTATGTCTTCATCATCCACTCTTTGTGCCAGGGAGCATTGGCGGCACGGGACGACTCATTTCTGGTTTCAGTGTTCTTTTGATGAATATAGGCGTCGAAAACGTCAATCATTGCCTTGTTTCTCGGTGAATTCGCATCACCGATCACAATCGTTGCAAAATGAATGTCGGTGTCGTCAACACCTGGGTCAGGCTTTGTCGACAACGAATTGAGGTAGAGGACAAGACTGTTTAAATCTTCATCACTGATTTCATAACGAGGCATGAAAGGATCAAGCGTATCCCCGTTGGCATCAATGCCCTCAGTCAATGCACGTTTTAGCGTCTCTCTATCATAAGCCGGCCTCAGGGCCGGTGGAAGAGGAGGTTTGCTGGTGGGCAGGCGAAGTGGTTCAAAAAGCATATTGCCCGCGATTGCAGGTACAACTTGCTGTCCTTCTAATGTCCCCATCCCGCTCTTGCGGTGGCATGAAGCACAGATCACTTGTTCACCAGTGACTTTGATATCACCGTGTATGGTCGCGGGGATAAACTCCCCAGAGGGCAATCGCCCTTCATTGTAGATTTTATTTCCTATCTGGATCGCTTCCTCTGCCAGGAGACTGGCAGAAAAGACTAGCAGACAGAGGAGTTTTATAATGTGTGTCGAATAATTGGTAGTGGTTTTATTCAGCATCAGCAATCAGATCTCGGTATTCAGTAACGATTTCATTGGCATTTGCCAAGCCATCGATCCTCAACCAGGGTTGATTGCCTTTGACGCGCATCAGGGTAATGGGTTCGTGATTCATCTTGGAACCGCGATAGATATCAAATGCCTTTTCAACGGCAACCACATCCTTCAGTGTGCCGGTAAAAAATTCCCATTGTGGACCTGCTTCGAACCGCTCAGCATATGCCGATAGCTTATCCACTGTATCATATTCGGGATCGATCGAGATGGAAACCATGGATATGTCATTCGCCTCGATACCCAATTCATCCTGTACCTGATTAAAACTGGCAGAGAGGACAGGACAGATCGTCGTACAAGTGGTGAAGATGAAATTCAACATCACCGGTTTATCACTATTGAGTACGTTAACGATCGATTTCTTCTCACCTTTTTCGGTTATCAGCGTGACATCTGGAATTGAGTACGCCTCACGGGAGACCCGATACCCCTTGCCGGACATCATCTTCTGATGTTGACTATGATCCATCATGTCGTGATCTCCGGTCTGCATGCTGATCTTCTGCAGCCCCTCACCCTTTGGATTGCTGACGGATGGCAAAAACCTGCCGTGCTGTTGAAAACAGTCCATCTTGACCGGTTGCGTTAAATTGCGCACATCAAACTTCTCATAAGCCTCCGGGTTACCGGCGACAACGCCCTGGTTACCAAATGTGAATGCCAGGAATAAAGCTGCACACGTCAGTTGATATCTACGGTTTTTCATATCTAGTCATCCTACTGCTTGGTCTTTGCCTGGAAGATACAGGCACCCTATAGGTCTGAATATAGAAGTTAATTAGGGTAATCAGCAGGAGTATCGACAAGATCAACGTGTCGATACTGCCACCTCCACCACCGCCACCACTGGATGCCGGCAGATCATTCTCAACAATCGTCACAGTGATTGCATCACCATTAAGATCGATTGTTGCGCCACCTGTTGCATTTGTGAGCGTGAGCACCAGGGTCTCATTGCCCTCATTTGTCCCGTCATCATTGATAGTGATGACAATGGTTCTGTCAGTGTCATCCCCGTCACCAAAGGTGATCGTACCTGAGGTCACACTGAAGTCATTTCCAAGATCTGCGGTTCCACCCGTCAGGCTAATATCGACGCTGACTTCACCGTAGCTTCCTCCTGTGCGAGTCACAATGACATCCAGAGACAATGTACCTTCATTCACCGAAGCATCCGTAATGGTGAATCCAATAACACCAGAAGAAGGCTGCGGTTCATCTTCCTGGATCAATACACTTGCCTGGCTGATCGCACCAAGGCTGGCACCACCAGAGACTCCGCTCAACTGTACGGAGAAGGTCTCATCACCCTCGAATATCGAATCGTCAAGGAGCGTAACAGTAACGGTCTTATCCAGCGTATCTCCGTCAGCGAAGCTGATGACACCTGTTGCAAACAGATAATCATTCGAGGCAGTAGCCGTACCATCCAACGTCGAGTAATTGACATCCACTGCACCAGTGCTGCCTCCGGTTCTGGTAATTGTCAGTGTAACGCTGACCTGGTTTTCCGTGACAGTGTACGTGGCTGCACCGATACTGATTACACCCGATGAAGGTTGTGGATCATCATCGGTGATCGTCACTGTTGCACTTGTCAAGGCGCCCAGAACCGTGCCTACTGGATCCGACAGTGTCAGGCATAGGCTCTCATCCCCTTCATACAGCATGTCATCAAGTATCGGCACGTTAATGGCCTGACTGCTTACCCCATCAGCAAAGGTGACCTCTCCTGATGTCACTGTATAGTCATTGCTTGCCGTTGCGGTTTGATCGCTGGTCGCATATGAGACAGAAACCATGCCGCTGGTACCCCCTGTACGGGTGACAGTCACACTGGCCGAGCCACCATTCTCTGCAACCGTATAGTCACTTGCAGAAAACTGCAGGGTACCGGACGCAGGTACCGGGTCGTTCTCAGAAATGGTCAATACCGCCTGACTGAGACTGCCCAATGATGCGTTGACAGGGTTGGACAATGTCAGATTGACGGTTTCATCCCCTTCGAAGACGGTATCGTCGAGGAGCGGCACGGCAAAGGTGTTCGATGTCTGCCCATCGGCGAAGTCAAGCGTACCCGCAGTGTGTGTATAATCGCTGCCCGCAAGAGCAGTGCCATCAGATGAGGCATAGTCGATGCTCGCCGCTCCACTGCTGCCACCCACACGGGAGACCTCTATCGCCGCAGCCAGTCCATCCTCCGTCTGGATATAGCTGCTACCCAGGAACTGCAGTGAACCTGCCGGTGGTAAGGGGTCGTCTTCCACAATTGTGACAGTCGCCATCGAGGGTGTACCCAGGACGGCACCGACAACTGTACTCAGACTCACGATAAAGGTCTCGTCACCTTCATAGGTAGTATCGTCTAATATCGGCACAACAATATCTGCCGTGATGACGCCATCCGGGTAGTTCAGTGTACCGGTAACGGCGGTATAGTCCTCACCGTCCACAGCGCTGCTGTCGCTTACCGAGTAGTCAACACTCACGGCGTCGAAATCGCCGCCGGTACGTACGACTGTCAATACCACCTGGCCCGTGGCGGTGTTCTCGTCGACCAGATAGCTGCTACCGCTGAACTGCAGACTGCCTGCCGGTGGAATTGGATCATCTTCCTGAATCGTCAACTCTGCAGAATCGATTGTTCCAATTGTTGTACCCACTGGATTACTAAGACTGAGTAAGACAATCTCGTCACCCTCATAGTCGGCATCGTTCAAGATGCTCACAGAGAATGTCTTGCTGATCTCACTGTCGAGAAACGTCAGCGTCCCGGAATTGGCTGTGTAATCCTCTGTTGCGGTTGCAGTTGCATCGCTGGTCGCGAAATCAACCGAAACAGTGCCAAAACTACCGCCAGTTCGTGAGACAGTGATCAGAATACTGGTACCGTTCTCAGCCACCGTATAGCTGTTCCCGCTGAACTGTAGGGTACCGGCCGGTGGTATCGGGTCGTCTTCCGTGATAGTCAGTACAGCAGTATCCTGAGCACCAATTTGACCATTCTGAGCATTGCTCAATGCCAGATTGACGGTTTCATCCCCTTCGTAGACAGAATCCGGCGTCAGCGACAGGGTAAACGTTTTGCTGCTCTCCCCGTCCGCAAAGCTCAAAGTGGTCGGGTTGATAACCGTATAATCCTGCCCCGCTGTGGCACTGCCTCCAGTAACCGTTGCGTAGTCGACCGAGACCGTACCCGCCAGATTCAAGCTTCTTGAGAGGGTAAAAGTCACACTGGTCTGACTCTCGACAACACTTGCCGTGCCACTGGCGAACTGAATCACTGCCTGCTCGCTGTCACAGGCATCGCCGGTACCGTCGCCATCCGTATCGGTCTGATTGGTATTGGCGATCAGCGGACAGTTATCGGCACCATCGAGGACGGTATCGTTATCGTCATCCGTGTCACAGGCATCGCCCTCCCCGTCACCATCTGTATCGGTCTGAAGCGCGTTAGAGACAGCCGGACAGTTATCCGTGGAATCGTCAACACCATCACCATCGGAATCGGTCAATGGATCGCAGGCATCGCCGATACCATCACCATCGGTGTCGACCTGAGTGGGATTGGCGTCAACCGGGCAATTATCCACGCCGTCGGTCACGCCGTCGCCATCGTCGTCGGTATCGCAGACATCGCCCTGGCCGTCACCATCCAGATCGGCCTGATCCGCATTGGCGTTGACCGGACAGTTGTCAGCGCCATCCAATACGCCGTCATTGTCGTCATCGGTGTCACAGGCATCACCTGTGCCATCACCGTCCAGGTCTGCTTGGTCGGCATTGGCCGTTGCCGGACAGTTGTCAACACCATCATCGACGCCGTCACCATCAGAATCCAACAGTGAATCGCAAACATCACCGATGCCGTCACCGTCGGTGTCCGTCTGTGTGGGGTTGGCATTGACGGGGCAGTTATCCACACCATCAGCGACACCATCACCATCATCGTCGGTATCGCAGACATCGCCCTGGCCGTCGCCATCCAGATCGGCCTGATCCGCATTGGCGTTGACCGGACAGTTATCGGCACCATCCAATACACTATCGTTGTCATCATCGGTATCGCAGGCATCACCCTGACCGTCGCCATCCGTATCGGTCTGGTCCGCATTGGATACCGCTGGGCAGTTGTCTGCAGAATCAGCGATTCCGTCTCCGTCGGAATCGTTCAACGGATCGCAGACATCACCGATGCCATCACCGTCGGTGTCGGTCTGTGTGGGGTTGGCATTTACGGGGCAGTTATCCGCACCGTCGACTACACCGTCACCGTCGTCGTCGGTATCGCAGACATCACCCTGGCCGTCGCCATCCAGATCGGCCTGGTTGGTATTGGCAGTCAGAGGACAGTTGTCCGCTCCATCCAGCACTGTGTCGTTGTCATCGTCCGTATCACAGGCATCACCCTGACCGTCGCCATCCGTATCGGTCTGGTCCGCATTGGATACCGCTGGGCAGTTGTCTGCAGAATCAGCGATTCCATCACCATCGGAGTCGGTTAACGGATCGCAGACATCGCCGATGCCGTCACCGTCGGTGTCCGTCTGGGTGGGATTGGCGTCGACCGGGCAGTTATCCGCACCGTCGGCCACGCCGTCGCCATCGTCGTCGGTATCGCAGACATCACCCTGGCCGTCACCATCCAGGTCGGCCTGATTTGTGTTGGCAGTCAGAGGACAGTTGTCTGCCCCATCCAGCACCGTGTCGTTGTCATCATCAGTATCGCAGGCATCGCCCTGACCGTCGCCATCCGTATCGGTCTGGTCCGCATTGGATACCGCCGGGCAGTTGTCAGCAGAATCTGCGATACCATCTCCGTCGGAATCGTTCAGCGGATCGCAGGCATCACCGATGCCGTCACCGTCGGTGTCCGTCTGTGTGGGGTTGGCATTGACGGGGCAGTTATCCGCACCATCGGCGACGCCATCACCATCGTCGTCGGTATCGCAGACATCGCCTTGCCCGTCACCATCCAGATCGGCCTGGTTGCCATTTACGTTGAGCGGACAGTTATCGACACCGTCCAAGACAGTATCATTATCGTCATCGGCATCACAGGCATTGCCCTGACCGTCACCGTCCGTATCGGTCTGATCCGCATTGGAGACCGCCGGGCAGTTGTCGGCGGAATCGGCAACACCGTCACCATCGGAATCGGTAAACGGATCACAGGCATCGCCAATGCCGTCACCGTCGGTGTCCGTCTGTAAAGGATTGGCGTTTAAGGGACAGTTGTCCACTCCATCGGCCACGCCGTCACCGTCCGTATCTGTCAGGGGGTCACAAGCATCCCCGAGACCATCGCCATCGGTATCTGTTTGATCGACATTGGATACGAGAGGACAGTTATCATCCACGTCGAGAACAGTGTCGCCATCATCGTCGTTGTCACAGACATCACCCTGGCCATCACCATCCAGATCGGCCTGATCTGCATTGGCATTGAGAGGACAGTTATCGGCACCATCCAGAATCGTATCGTTATCGTCGTCCGAATCGCAGACATCGCCACTACCGTCATTATCGTTATCGGCCTGGTCGCTGTTGGCTGTCAGGGGACAGTTGTCGGCACCATCCAGAATAGTGTCGTTGTCGTCGTCCGAATCGCAGACATCACCTGTGCCGTCAGCATCATTATCAGCCTGGTCAAGGTTTGAGATCAGGGGGCAGTTGTCTGTAGCATCGAGTACGGTATCGCCATCATCGTCAGTGTCGCAAGCATCACCCTGAGTATCTCCGTCGGTATCTGTCTGATCAGCGTTGGCATCCGCAGGGCAGTTGTCTACCAAGTCGGGAACACCGTCTCCATCAGAATCGTTAAAAGCTGTGGGTTCTGCACCGACATTAAAATCGTCTGAGAAGAAGGTATTAAACTCATTCCCGATTTCGTCGCTGGTGCGAATCTCGAGGGTATTAAAACCATTGGTTTCAATAAAGCCGAGAAATTTATAGGTGGCGCCAACTGTGGCCTCTGGGCCTGTAAAATCGACTACCTGCGCACCATCAAGCGTAAAAGAGAGCTTGGCATCGGTTCCGCGAAACCAACCGCCTACCGCATACAGCGTAAATCCAGCTGAAACTGTATATCCGTCTGGTAAGGCATGCTGAATCGATGAACTGTCCAAAGTGAACATTTCATAAGCACCCTCATGAAAATCAGCATTGAATGTCGTTATCGAGTTACCGGTTCCTGCTTCAGCAAGTGGTGCCCAGGTGATACCGCTGCTCGATACTGTGGGTAGTGAATTGAAGTATCGTACACTTGTCCAGGTGCCAGTCTCAAAACTCTCATGAAGCGTGTCATAAGAGGTTGCGCCTAATGCGGCAAGAAAAGATGCTTCATCGGTAAACTTCGTCAATGCCGCATGTACGGGCACAGCCCCGAAGAGGACGAGAAAAAAAACGAAAATTTTGAACTGGTATTTAATGCGCATACGGATAATCTCTTAATAATTTAATTAGTTGAGATATCCCCTAAAAAAGGCAATCAGTGAACCTAGTTCACTGTCATGCCTTCCACTTTAAAGTCACCCATAACCAAGGTGACCTTTTCGCCTCTTTTTACGTGGGCGTCTGGATTACCGAAAACGATGTAATAAGTTTTATTCGGTTTTATATTTTTCCCACGGTCTGTCGATCTGAATGCGCCGACTTTTGCCGCCATGGGGACTGGTAGTTTCGCATTTGATTTTTCAACATGCAAATACGGTTTAATTCGATAGTCGAAAAAGTCTTTTGCCTTTTTCACGTCAAGCACACGGAATCGAAAATCCATCATGTAGCCGGCGGCGGTGAGTTGAAGACTGAGTATCTCCACGCCCTTCTCTTGCATAATTTTCTTTGTCAATTCCGCATCGATTGGCTTTGGTGCAGTAGCTTGTTTTGCTACAGGCGGCTTCCACGCAGGTTTTGAGTCCTTCTTATCTGCAGCTTCGAGCGAAGACTGTGTCTGCGATGTAACTCCTTCATCCGCAAACACCGATGTAGTCAGAACACCTATTGTCAAACCAAAAAAGAATGACAACAAGACCACCAGTAGAATTGCCCGGCGATCACTTGCCAGATCCTTTTCTATATGATCGAGTTCATCAAACGACTCTAAATTCGACGCATTTATCAGACTGTCTGATATGTTCGCACTTCTCATAATACCGACCTGTCATCCCGCATCCCTGGGTTAGTTAAAAGATTCAGTTTGAGAGAAAAACCCCCGCCCGAAGGCGGGGGTGTCTCCTCCATCACTTACCCGATTACTGGATGGTTACCGGGAAGCTGTTGATAAAGGCATTCGCCGCATCCGGATCGGTCGCGTGGATTGCCCTCACACTGACGGTGTCACCCGGCTGAGGAATGATGGTGCTTTCCGGCGTCATGTTCCAAGCCGCGCCACCCTGCTCAACAACAGTGTCGATCACCTGGCCAGTACGATCCAGGACAGCCTCGATGGTGGTGGAACCATTTGGCAGTCGATTGGATACTCGACCTTCGATCACCCACTTGCAGACACCGTTCTCGGTATCGTTTTCACACTCAACCTTCTGCACCGACAGCTCACGGCGGATGGTCACTTGCACCGTATTACTATCAGCCTGCGTATCCGTGGCGTGGTAGTTGAAGCTGGCGATCACACCCACGCGTCCGTTGGTGAAGTTGTAGGTGAAGGTACCGTCAGCACCCGGTGTGGTGTTATCACCGTTCAGCGGCCAACCGGAGATGCTACCGCGATTCGGATTGGACTCACGAACTGCGAAGACCTGTGACGGATCGTAGGGGATCAGATCCACATCGCCGTCATTGGCCAGCACACTCGGTGCAGCGAAGGTGATAGAACCCATGGCCGTCATGTAGAGCTCATCGGCCACAGCCACCGGTGCATCGTTCTGCGAATTGACGGTGATATCGACGGTAACAATGTTACTGTCGGCTATACCATCATTCGCATGGTAGGTGAACGAATCGGAACCGAAGAAGTTCACGTTCGGGATGTACTGGAAGGAACCATCTGCATTCAGACCAAAGCTGAGTGCATTGGTCGGTCCGGTATCCAATACCGCCGTCAGTGTGTCAGTCGGATCTGCATCCGTATCGTTACCGAGAACACCCGATGCCGCTACATTGAGAACTGCGTCCTCATCCATCACATAGGCGTCGCCAGTTGCCACAGGTGCATTGTTGCCGCCTGTGTCACAGACATCACCAATGCCGTCACCGTCGGAGTCAGCCTGGTCGGCATTCGGCGTAGCAGGACAGTTGTCCACATCGTCAGCCACACCGTCACCGTCGGAGTCGGTCAGCGGATCACAGACATCACCGATGCCGTCACCGTCAGTATCCAACTGATCGGCATTCGGGGTAGCAGGACAGTTGTCCACGTCGTCAGCCACACCGTCACCGTCGGAGTCGGTCAGCGGATCACAGGCATCGCCGATGCCGTCACCGTCGGCGTCTTCCTGGCCTGGGTTTGCGATTGCCGGACAGTTGTCAACATTATCCGGGATGCCGTCACCGTCTGTGTCTAGATCATTCACCGGGTCACAAACATTACCGATACCGTCGCCGTCATCATCTTCCTGACCAGGGTTCGGGGTAGCAGGACAGTTGTCCACTGCGTCAGCCACACCGTCACCGTCGGAGTCGGTCAGCGGATCACAGACATCGCCAATGCCGTCACCGTCAGTGTCTTCCTGACCCGGATTTGCGTCAAACGGACAGTTGTCTGCAGTGTCAGCCACACCGTCACCGTCGGAGTCGGTCAGCGGATCACATGCGTCACCGATGCCGTCTCCGTCGGTATCGGTCTGAGCCGGATTCGGATCAACCGGACAGTTATCTGCAGTATCGGGGATACCATCAGCATCGGTATCGGTCAGATCGGCACCGACAGTGAGGAATCGCAGCATACCGCCGACAGTATCACCGCCGTCACCGGGGTCACCCGGATCGGAAGGATTGGTCATATAACCGTTACCGTCATAAACAGCATAAAGGCCGTCGGCATTCGGTGTGACGATCACATCCTTGGTCTTCAGCGGCGGCAAGCCAACCGAATACTGCTGTTTTGGCGCGGGTGTTTCACCACCAACGCCATCCTGCCAAGTGTACTGAATGCCGTCTTCCGCATGGATAGCGCCATTGAGACCCTGGAAGACCGGTACATGTTTCTCACCGGCGGCACTCAGGAAACGCACCAGTGTCGACTCACCCGTGACACCCGCCGGGATTGGTGCAGTCACACCGTCCACATAGGGTTCGCCATTGATCAGGAACCATTTTGGATGGAAATCGATAGGTGAATAGGTAGCGTCACCCGCCGCCACTGCTGCATTGTGTGCTGGATCGATTTCACTGTAGAAGAGTACTGCTTCGTTATCGTAGGTAACACCAGAATAGACTTCAGCAGGTGTTGTAGGACCAGCGTCTACGGCATCTTGCGTTACAGCGCCATAGAGACCCATATAGACCTGATTCTGCGGCACGGTACCGCTGTGATAGACGAATGTACCCGGCATAAACTCATTGTTGATGCCATTCGTACTGGTACGCCACTGATAGGCACGTCTTCCACCGTTCGGATTTGCTTCACGGTCATATGAACGCATTCTCTGGGACAGGTTCGTACGACTGCCTATCGAATTATCATCCCAGGTCGGGCCTCTATTTGCAGCACTTCTACTTGGCAGCTCCTGACCGGCAATGAAAAACGAAGTCCGGACAGGCAACAAGTTTGTCAGACGTACCCTTAATTGCGGATCACCAGCAGGTAGCGTGAGACGGGGTCCAGGTGCTGTTGCAACTGGATTTAAGCAATCGGGGCTTGTCCGTCTGGCTGAGGCAGGTGTTGTATTATAGCAGGCGCCACCCGCATCTTCTGCATAACCCCACATCTCGACAGTGTCGCCGTTCGGCAATGTCTTCGTGAAAGACTTTGCGATCAGCCAAACATCTGTTAAAGCCATGGCTGAGTTACTGGCCAGCGCCAGTGCACAGGCAGCAACGATGGGTTTCATTTTAATTTTCATGGAATTAAACCTTTTCATTGTCGCTCCCTCCTATTGAATCGGGATACTAGGTGGAAGCACGACGACGGAGCCCAACGAACCACCCGGGAAGATATCGAAGGTCGTCAGCTCTTTCTCCGCATGGGAGTGCCATACCAGAAAGTAACCACCGAAGGGGTTCAGACCACCTTCACCCGGAGGCAGGTCACCGGTATCACCCAGGAAAGGGCTACCGCTCCACCAGCCACCGAGAGTCAAATCCTGAACACCCGGCAGTTGCACTGGCAGTGCTTTGCCATGGTCGGCGCAATACTCATGCTCATAGGTAGAACCGGCTGCACTATCACCGAAGCCGTCTCCATCATTATCGATACAGACATGTGCGGTATCGTGACCGTAGATATCCCAGTTCAGGCCTTTACCCGTCCAGGTCCAGATGGCATCGACACTCTGCTTGGGCTGAGAGTTGATGGTGTTGTCGGAACGTCCCAGATTGGCCACGACACCGTCGGAGCTGAGCACCTTGCCGTCACGACCGATGAATCTCAGGTTCTCACCATGGTAGTGCATGGGGTGAGGATCATGTCCCGCATTCACGTTACGCACCAGTACATTGTCGCCCGGATGGGCCAGGACCAGTGCTTGGTATGGCTGATTGGGGAACAACGGATTGTAATCGCCCTGGAACAGATCGGGGAAAACACGGCCGTTGATGAACCAGACCTTGGCATAACGATCAGAGTTGGTGAAATGAGCATAGTGGCCCTTTTCCATCTGCAGATGGATATCGGGATCGATCTCGGTCATCAAGTAGAGATTTTCCTGATCGTAATCGGTACCGGTACCTGCACCATATGCCGTACGGCCTGTAGCAAAGTCAGAAGGACGCACAATCATCACGCCCTGCAGACCCATCTCCGCATGCAGCCCGGGATTATCACCATCCAGACTATGGTAGACGTAGGTACCTGGCGTTCCTGCAGTAAACGAGTAGCTGACAGTAGCCCCATTGATGGAACTGTTGGTGACCAAGCCAGGTGAACCGCCTGTTGCCGCTACCTGGTGACCGGTAATCACCATAGAGACCGGATTCGGTACACCGTAGTTGGTCATGTTGATTGTGATATTTTCACCCTCCGTCACAATCAATGTCGGTGCAGGATACTGAGGCAGGTTGTAACCCACACCCTCAGGATGGGTCGCACCCGTTCCGCTGTTCATGTCACCAAATCCCCACATATAGAGTGAGGTGCCTTCCGGCAGGTTCATGTTGAAAGGAAAGGCGTAGAGATTGAACACGCCGCCCGCTTGCGGTGTGATTCCCCTGATATCGTGATTGGCCTGTGTCTGCGCCCAGGGGAGCAGACTGGCCACACCCAGCATCAGGACGCTCATCAGCCGCCCAGGTTTTTTGAGTAGTTTTCTCATCATCATCATCTCCTAGCTCGGCTTGGCCTTAGTTCACGACGATCTCGGTGATCATGCCGCCGTCGAACTGCGTTTTGTTACTCATCTGATGCAGTTCTGTGGCGTGCAGGAAGTAAGTACCCGGCGCAACGTTGCTGGTATCGATCAGAACATCGTGGGTCTCACCACCACCAAAGTTAAAGGAAGTCGCAGTACGGTAGACATTCTTGCCGTCCACACCCCGCATATGGCGTGCACCGGTGCCGACCAGTTGCATCTTCAAACCGGGTGCCGTGACCGTCCAGAAGCGGTCCAGACCGACATTGGAAAGTCTCAGCAGTAGCTTTTCGCCCTGAGCGACCGTGATGCCGGAATCGAGCAACTGAGTTTGTCCCCCATTAACATCGATGTTGGTCAGAGGCTCACCAGCCGTACCGGTAACCTTGCCTGGGTCATACCCGTCGACTGCTACACTGTTATCAACCGGCGCAGGCAGTGCAGCGGGATTGATGGTGTCGGGATAACCGCGTCCATTGATCTGCGGGTAGTCACCCTCCAGCAGTGCGAAAGGCAAAGGTTGTACGAACAAGCTGGCATCATGGAACACGGAATCGAAACTGGCCAGCTGCAGCGCCTTGAACTGATCGTAGCCGGTGGTACCGTCAACATCGTTGTAGACGAATTGTGTATAGGTGTTTCCATCGGCTTGATTGAGTATCGCGGTACCATTCTGCGCCGGATTGACATAGAGATTGGCCAACATGCCCATCTCCATATGCTCAGTCGCCTCCACGTGACAGTGGTAGATATAGGTCCCCGGCTCGATAACGTTGTAGTAGTAGGTCAGGGTCGAACCCATGTTGATACTGATCGAGACCTCCGGCACGCCGTCGAAGACGGTAGAAGCATTGGGGAAGCCGTGCCAGTGGATTGTATGGGGATCGAATAGATCGGGACGGATAACCGTACCCACGTTACTCAGGTTCAGATAAAACTCGTCACCCTCATCCAATACGATAGTCGGCCCCGACCATTCGCTGGACAAGATGCCGTCGGCAATGACATTCGCCGGATCCGTACCCGTTCGATCACCAAATCCGAAAGTATATAGCGGGTTGGTGTCTGACATGATGGCAAAACTGTCGCCGGCGGTCAGGTGCATACATTTCACATTGGCAGGTGTTGTTGGATCATCGATCACGGCATCGCCTGCAATACCACCATTTGAACCGTCATCACCTGGGCACTGTACGTTCACAAGCGCATGTGCGTTGTGAAATCCACCTAGCAGCATAAGCGAGATGGCTGCCGGCAGAGTGCGTTTCATAAGTTTGTGCATTTGCTCTCTCCTATTGGATTTTTGGCAGAACAGCAACGGCTTCGCTTTGTTTCCTCCAGGCCCGCCCTGGGGCGGGCCTGTTTGTCGTCAAAGATCAGCACATTGCTGCCTCATCTCGCCTTGTTTACAGCATCTCGTCCGCACCGATATCGGACAGATTCGCTGCTGTTGGACGAGGCTCATTATCGATATCCACACTCAGGCGTCCTGTTCCTGGAGTGGGTCCACCGTTGTTGACAGCCGGTGATCCATTACCGAGGTGGTAGTCGAACGATCCACCATTCACCAGATCCAGCAGTGTCAGCGGACCGAAAGCCACCTGGATGAAGTTGCCACCCTCATCGAAGGCACCGGCAGTCTGCAGCGTCTTGAACTCAGGCTGGAAGAAGCCGTCGCGACTCTCGTTCAGATAGCCGTTGACGAAGCCGGGATCACCCGTGATGAAGGTGTTGGTAGCCGGACGCGCGACCTGCTCACCCACCAACAGCAGTGAGAAGAGAGGATCGAGCAACTCACCGGTATCCTGGGTACCGCTCATCACAGCCAGGTCATCCGAGAAGTCATCAGTATTGACCAGTTCACCTTCACAGGTTGTCGGATCAAAGGTAGTCAGATCCACCGGAACACTCGCCAGACAGGCATCGGTCGCCGGGTAGATACCGGTGTTGCTGATCGGCAGCTCACCAGGCACCGTGGCCGGAACTGTAGAGTTGATCCAGAAGAACGAACGGTTGTGATAGACAATGTTGTCACGCAGGATCGGATCCGAGAACAGTGACCCTTCCGATGCACGGAACAGATTGTTCCGATTCGGGCCCAGTTCGGTGGGATCGATCAAGACGTCCCCAACCGCTTCATCAATATTCACCAGCTGAGACATCACCGGTCCATGCAACCTGGAGACAATGCCTGCCGGCTGCGGGATCGAGAGGTTAGGCTCAGTGATATCGAACGCCTGCGAACCGGTGGCGGTACTGTCATTGTTGGCCACCGTGTTGTTACGGATGATCGCCCGCAGCGTGTCGGTGACGGAGATAGCACCCGCCACACCGGCCACGTTGTTGTTGATCATGTTGTTGAAGACCTGTACGAAGTACCAGGCATTACGATTTCCGAGACTGCGATCCACATCGAGGCCGTTGACGGAATCAATACGGATACCGGAACCGTCCCCCGCACCGGCGAGGTTACCGCGGATGATATTGGAATCAACCACGACACGACCCGACCCCGGTGTCAGCATCAGACCGGTCTCGCCAGCGGGCTGCAGTGCAGGCTGGCCACCGATGAAGATACCCGCACCGGAAGGCGCAGTACCCACCTGCTGATTGAAGATCTCATTGAAGATGATGTTGTTGTCTTCAATCACACCGCCGTTGGAGCGGCCGAAGTGGGCGATACCGCCACCGTTACCCTTGCTGAAGTTGCCGCAGATCCAGTTCTTCTGAACCCGATAGGCATCGGCACCCACGTGCAGGGAGATACCGCCACCCGTGCCGTTTGAGTTGCCGTTCTGGGCAATGTGGTTGTAGCGGATACGCACACGATCGTTGCGTGCGTCGTCGTAGACTACGTCACCCACTTCATTCTGATCCACACCGCCGAGGTTGTAGTCCTGCTCATCGGCGATAGCGTGGTTGATGTTGGGATGACCCACTCGGAGACCGCCACCGAAGATACCGTGGTTAGAGGTCACACGGTTGTTAGTGACATTCATATCACCCGTGTGGCCGTTCAGTACGATACCGCCGCCCTGGCTGGCACCGATGATGGTGAAACCATCGATACGGGAACCACGGTTGGCCAGTGCGCTGAAACGGTTAGCACCGGTCTCACGGCCGACCACGAAGATGCCGGCACCTTCTTCCGAGGGGAAGAGGTTCTCAGCCAGGCCGGGGAAGCCTAGGGCACCCAACTGCTGACCGCGCAGACGTGTGATTTGACCCGTGGCATCCAGGACGCTGGTGAGGTTGCGCCAGTCGAGGATCTTCTCGGTCGGGGACTGACGAGCATTCAGGGTTACCGCACCGGCACCCCAGCCCTGCAGCTTGACCGGCTTCCACATGACGACCAGCTCTTCGTAGACGCCAGGACGAACCAGGATCATATCACCAGGTGCTACGCCAGGCTGACCTTTGGTGGGATCACCAATGGCTTCCTGGATAGTGGCAAAATCACCCGGCACGCTCCAGACGTTGTAAGTGTTACCGTTCGGGCGGACACCGAATTCCTGACCGCCGACTACGGTACCGACCGTCAGGGTCGCACCGATCGGGCTCTCCGCCACTCTACCGTTGTTATAGGTACTGGTCACAACTACCTGGTAATCGCCAGGAGCAACCCCAGTCACACTGGCAAAGATACGATTGCGGTTCTGACCCGTGATAGTCAGCGCGGTACGCGTACCATCAGCGGCTTCCAGCTCGACAACATTACTGTTGTTGTCGAAACGGTAGTCACGACCGATCAGCTTCTGAGCCAGATCGATACCGTCCCACGCGGGATTGGGTACCATCACGTTGTTGCCCATAGACTGAATGCGGATCTGCTGTCCGTCAACGACGAACGGTCCGATCTGACCACCGCCACGACGCTTCACATACCTGATCACCGGCGTTTGAGCCTCGCGCTCACAATCCACCGGGAAGTTACCGGGGCCGGCGAAAGCGGCAATCGGCTCTACCGGGGTATCCAGATAGGTGATAACACCCGGCATATACTGGAATGTGTAGCAGAACTGGCTGTACTGCGGATTGTAGAAAGGATCGACAATCTGAGCCGGGTTGCCATCGGCATCCACACCGGAGCCGTCGTCGGTTGCCGCGTTGTAAGCCGGATTCGCGATCGGGCCGGCATCGTTCATGCAGGAGACCAGCATGTTCGGCGACATACCCGAAGGTATCGGCAGATTGGCGGTGAAGGTCGAAGGCACCATCGCGTTGTAGCGACCGAAGGTGTCGGAGTAGACACGGCTCACTTCGTTACCGTTCCAGTCAAAGAAAGCAACCGGTACCTGAGGCGGTGCAAACTTCTCACCGAAGGCCGGAGAGTTCGGGTTGAACTCGTTAGCCAGGTCGTTGAGGATCACACCGGAGACGTTGGCCGCTTTCGGCACATCGGTCATCAGGAAGAACTCAGCTGCAGCATTCTGCGCGGCAGAGAGCGGTACCTGTTTACGATCACATAAGGGACGTGATTCAGTAGCGAATGGAGCCGGTATTGCATCGGCACCAGGAATCACTTGAGCCGGATCACCGCTGCCGTCCATGGTTGCCATGGCAAGAAGCTCCGGAACAGGTACCAAATCACCTACACAAGAGGGAGCGATTGCCTGAGTGGACGGAATATAGGCATCACCGTAATCCACGTTCTTGTGATGCTCGCGCATCAGCTTATAGCCCGCAGGAGTAGCTGCCTCGACGATGTAGTCAGAGGGCAAAATCCACTCTTCTGGCAAGTTGGGATTGAGGGCAATTCTATCGGCGTAAAATGCACCCAGCTTGGCCTGAATGGCTGCCGGCAGCACTGCCGAATCGTAGTTGTTGAAGGCATAGCCACCGTCGAACACACCGGGACGGATCTGGTTGAAGTTACGCAAACCATCGAAACAACGGTGGTTCTCTTCTTCCGTAATTGTACCGTCCAGGTCTAAGTCGATCAGGTTATCACCCTGACAACCCTCAGGCAGACTGTCGTCCCAGCTATCGGTCCAGGTAACCGCCAGTGCATCGCCGTAGTCGAATGCACCGTTTCCGTTGCGGTCCACATCTTCGGGCCCTGGGAAGTTATCCAGCGGATAGTTATCGACATCGGCAAGCTCTATAGCACCACTACCATTGACATCATCGATGACGCCATCATCAGCATCTGGTAAGCCACCGTTCTGGTTCCAGTCGATGTCACAGTCGCTGTTGGGGAAATCACCCTGCGGGAAGCAGTCGACATCGCCATCGGCATACAGAGCAATCTGCACACGAGGCACACCCGGCTCCCACTCTTCCGCTGCGGCGAACTGAGGATCGTCTTCCGCACGGGTTGTCGCGTAGAAAACGATACCGGAGATACCACCGTTTTCACCGACATACTTAGAAGGCGTCGGCGGGAAAGTTGAGAAGTCAAACGGGGTAAATGACATATAGTCGGTCTTACCGAACTGCATGACACTGGTCTGACCGAGGAAGCCCTGGAAGGCTGCGGTCAGCACCTGACCGGTCTCAGTCACTGAGAGGTTATTACCGGTATTCGGATTGATCAGAGGATCGCCGACAGTACAACCGGCATTCGGATCTTCTGGATTGTTGGACTGTGCAGAAGTACAGACCTGAGGCAGTGGAGTCAGCTCATCGAAAGAAGGATAATTCCAGCCATCGTCAGCCAAGACTTCGCCACCGGCATCAACGACAAAGGTAGCGCCGGTTGCTTTTTTATTACCAAAGCTGACTTCAGCCACTAACCAGTGGAAGAAGGGGAAGATCTCATCAAAAGGCGCAAGACCGTCACCATCGGTGGGGAAGGCCTGATAGATCGAACCATCGCGCCAGCGCAAGACAACTTCCTGACTCTCAGGACCGATACCCGTTTCGTCATCGATGGTGCCTTCAATGCCGTCTTCACCGGCCACATCCCAGAAACCATTCTCGTTCAGATCCTTAAACACAGCGGTGTTGAGACGGGTGAACCAGTTGAAAACAGCCACTTCACCGAAATCACAGGAGTTGCCGTTGTTACAGGTACCGCCAGTCTCATCTACTGTGAAAGGCTGAGCGGCGAAGACTACATCCAGGTTGGCGTCCCAGATAGCCAGCTGATAGCTGCCCGGGGGGACGTTCGCAATGGAGAAAGCGCTGTCACCGTCACAAGGAGAGGCGTAAAGGCCGGCACCCAACAGACCACCGGGTTGCGTCTCGTTCAGACCAATCCAGCACTGTGGGAAAGGACGGCCGCTGAAGAACTGAAAGTTCGGCGCACGGGACATGTGCATGTCGGTAACCACACCGCTGACATTTGCAGTCTGCTGACCGGCAAGCGGGGGCTGTAGCGGGTCGAAACCGCCGTCAGCCGTAGATCTGACGAAGCCCATGAAGACATGAGGTCCAGGCAGGCCGAACTCGACGAAGACAGGCGGCTCGTTGGCCTTGACCCAGGCATCGATGACCTTGGAACCCTCGATCGTGCTGGTCTGCTGCCAACCTGAATTAGGCGGAGGAATGATGACCACGCCATACTTACCGGGGGCGAGATTCTCAACGGTCAGATAGCCGTTTTCATCAGGATGCAAAGTGCCATCGCCTACAGATGCAACCATGGGAGCACCGTCCGCATCGAGACAGCCGTAATCGGTGAAGGGATTCGCATCCGGATTACCGTCGGCATCACACCCTTTCACATAAGTGGTGCCAAGACCGTTACCAAACGCATCCTGGATGACTTGCCCACCAGCGATACCGTAGCGACCGCCCGGCTCTTCCAGAAACAGGGAAAACTGGCTCCAGTCAACATGGCCAGGCAGACCCGGCTCAGGATTGGTCTCCTCAGGCAGATCGGGCGCGCCATTGATCGGGTAATTATCATGGAACAGATAGATCGAGATCTGAGCGGTTGGGATCGGCTGCTTCTGCACGACCACGGTCACTTCGCTACCAGGCTCTGCAACAGCAACGTTCTTACCGCTGATACTGTATCCCTCATAGGGCAATACAGAAACATAGTAACGGCCAGCTGCCACATCGAGGACAGTTGCCGTACCGGTATCTTCATTACCGCTTAGAGCTGAGCCATCAGCTGTAGACGTTGCTACAGGATGATTACTGGCATGGAAGCTCATAGAGAGCAGATCGTCCGGATTCGTTGCCGGATTGTTGGGATCAACGTCGAAGGTCTTATCTTCCTCCAGTTGATAACGGAAACCGCTAACTGCTACACCGTCACTGTCCACCATATTGATGGTGAGCGTTGCGGCATTCAGGCTCGCGGATACGAAAAACAGACAAAACAACAGGAAGACCATCGCTCCCTGTTTTCTGTTTACCTGGCTCTCTTGTATCATGATTAATTCTCCAGATCTCTTGTGATCGTTCGATCTTCTTTCTGCACGTCAAAATCGATCAATAGACGCACACCGCCCTTTCGGCGGCTTACCAGGAACTTTATATAGAGAGCAGGCTTGGGTCTTTGCGTGGTACTACGCATTCGCTGGGCCTTCACCCCCACTCACCCCACCCTGTGAGTCAGTAGTTAGAAGGAGGAAAAGACCCTACCCAAAAAGGTAGGGTTGATAGAAAAATAAAAATGCTTTGATTTATTGCCGGAAAGGGAGTTATATTCCTATGCAATATGGGAATTTTTACCCAAATACCCCTCGGCCATCAGGGTTGCAGAAATTGGCTGAATGTATAAATAATGCTGGTAAATTCTGGGTTTATGAGTACTATTTTTCACATACCCTACCCAGCACAACTACTGTATCGATGGACAGATGAATAGCGACAAGAAAAAAATCGTCATTGCTGAAGATCACACGATCCTTAGAGCTGGACTCATAGCGCTCCTGACTTCCAATCCCGACTTTGAAATTGTGGGTGAAGCCGATAACGGTAGAGATGCCATCCGACGTGTGATCGAACTCAAACCCGATCTCATTATCATGGATTTGAGCATGCCCGGGATGAACGGCATGGACGCAGTCAGAGAGATAAAGGACCGGATGCCAGAGGTCAAAGCATTGGTGCTGACCGTCCATTCGGAAGAGGAGTACGTATTAGCGAGCCTGCAGGCAGGCGCCAACGGTTATGTACTTAAAGACGCCACGCATAACGAACTGCTGGTTGCCGCCGAACGCGTATTGGACGGAAAGACCTTTTTAAGCCCGGATATCACGGAAAAAGTGGTCAACAGCTACCTCAACACGAGCAATGTGAGTCAGGAACCTGTAACTCGCTGGGACACGGTCACGCAAAGGGAGCGCCAGATCCTAAAGCTGATTGCGGAGGGCCATACCAACAAGAGCATGGCTGAATATCTTTGTATCAGTGTGAAAACCGTTGAAAAGCATCGAGCCAACCTGATGAAGAAACTCGATCTGCATAATGTCTCAGCGCTAACCACCTATGCGCTGGAAAAAGGGATTATCAGCCGCTGAGAACGACCTTCTCAACAGGAAACGAGGCACGAACCTCAACTCCTCGTCCTGACGCCGCATTGATTTCACAGCTACCGCCGATTGACTCGGCGCGTTCGCGCATACTTCTCAGCCCCATCCCCATTCCTTGCTCCGAACGAACCTGATCCAGTTCGAAACCAATACCGTAATCACGGATGACGAGCTCGATAGACTCATCTGTTTGATACATGGAGATAGTGACCGATTCCGTCTGGGAATATTTGACGGCGTTATTCAGACCTTCCTGGACAATACGATAGATCACTGTCTTGTACGATTCAGGGATCATCGACTCGGTCACATCAAACTTTGTCTCCACGGTAAGCTTCGAGCAGCCCAATGAGATCTGACGACACTGCCATGAGATTGCGGCCAGAACACCGAGATCATCAAGAATGGCCGGACGTAAAGCACCGCATATGGAACGAACCTCACCCATAGCCTGCTTTGTCATATCGGATATGATTGTCAGTGAATCCTGTAACTCTTGCGGCAGCTCGTCCCTCTTCGCAGATGCGCAACCGTTGATACAGTTTTGAACATGTATATTGATACTGGTGAGTATCTGTCCCAGACCATCATGAAGTTCGCGGGAAATACGCTTCTTCTCTTCCTCTTCCGCACTCATAGATTCGATTGGCCGGTCCTGAGCCTCCAGTGCTTCGTCGTTGATGTATGTACTTGCCAGTAAACTCAGGCTGTGAGTGGACACTGTCTTTTGATTGAGGTCGACAGATTCTCTGACAAGGGATAGTTTGGGCTCTTGGGGGGCTTTATGGCTGATCCGGTCGTTCTGGGTCATTTCTTCTGCCTTGGTCTGTCAGATTCATTTCAATTGTTTTTTTGTTTCACTCCGTTGAACCAACTTATGGCTGTAACAGTCATTAGATGTTACTGACGTCACATTGAAACGATATTTCACTCAATCCATTAAGCCTACATCCCGTGTGCACGTTTAATGCCAAGCTTTTAGTTACCATATATATTTCAGATAGTTAAAAATCCTTCCTAATCTTATTTATTTCCAGACATGACGAATTAGTGTAAATTTTTCCGACAAATCAAGGGGAATAGTCCGCACTTGTTCTATGCCAAATGCCATAGCAGATGTTAAGTGTCGATTTTTTTTACGGGGGAAATCCCTTAAGTGCCTAAGGAAAAAAGGAAAACCACCCTCAGACGATTCGTGAGAGTTTTACCTGGGCTGTTGCTTATGGGTGAAGCGCGGCAATCCGGCACGGGCAGATTATTGCGTCAAATACAAAATTTGATATTACTTAATTCCGAAAAGAAAGACGGATATATCTATCCAAGTTCCGCGATAATCCGGGAAAGATCCTCTCGAGTATCTACACCGTGCCCCGGGTTTTCTTTGGCCTGACTCACATGAATCTTCCCGCCATGCCAAAGCACTCTTAACTGCTCCAGCGATTCAGCCAACTCTATAGGGGCATGCTTCCATTCGACAAAGTTGGCCAGATAACCGGAACGATAGGCATAGAGTCCGATATGACGGGCAAATCCGGTATTGGTCGGTAAAGGCCTTTCCGCCTCCACAAATTCGTCGCGATGCCAGGGGATCGGGGCCCGACTGAAATAGAGTGCATAACCCTCACTGTCAGTGACGACTTTTACCGTATGGGGATCGAACAGGGTTTGACGATCGGTGATTGGTGCACAGAGCGTTGTGACAGAAGCCGCAGGATGTCTCTCCATATCCTCAGCAACCTGGGAAAGCAACATTGCCGGCATGCAGGGCTCGTCACCTTGCAGATTGACAATAATCTCCTCACCACCCCAGCCTCGAATTGCCGCAACTTCTGCAATACGGTCCGATCCGCTACGGTGATTCTCACGGGTCATGCAGACATCCGCTTGGAAACCCTGGCAGGCATCTGCGATTCTCGAGTCGTCAGTGGCTACCACCACTTCAGCGGCGCCGCTTTCGACAGCACGCTCCCAGACATGTTGAATCATCGGTTTTCCGGCGATATCCAACAGGGGTTTACCGGGAAGCCTCACCGAAGCGTAACGGGCAGGAATGACGACTTTGAATTTCATACTGGTCAGGCCTTGGGTATCTCTTCTTCAGGTGTCAGCTTTCGTGCCTCTTCTTCCAGCATCACCGGAATCTCGTCGTGTATCGGATAGGCCAGCCTGTCTGCCCTGCAGATCAACTCGGCGGCAGCCTTGTCATGGTAGAGCTTCCCCTTGCAGACAGGGCAGACCAGAATATCGAGAAGTTTGCTATCCATCATTTTCTAAACCCGAAAAACTAAAAACGTATTCAATCGATGAGCACCTGCGATCGGCAGGAGGTCAAAGTGCCACTGTAGCACTTCTTCAGTCAGTTTTAATAATGCTGTTTTCATCAGTGAGCTAATAAGAAAAATCAATCCGTCCGGAGCCATATAAAGGGCCTGTTTCCCGGACGACACATGATGGAGATACTATTGAAAACCAAGACCCGTTAAATCAGGTTGACGGGATTTCTAGGTTTTTCACCATCGCGTCAAATTCGGTTTCAAACCCCTTGTCAGGTTTGGCAGATGCAGGCACATACCAGTAACCGGGTTGCGCAAATTGCTCACACTTGACACCATCCTTTTCTGTCATGAGAACCGTTTCATGGGGTAGTGCCTCCAATTCTTCTTTCCGGAATTTATGGTGGTCGGGAAAAGAAAAACACTCCGGTGTCAGCCCAGCCTTTTTCAACATGGAAAAGAATCTCTTTGGATGACCAATGCCCGCGACGGCACAAACAGCATCCCCCTTGAAGGCAGTAAGCGGCTGCTCCATTACTCCATCCAAACTCAATGCCTGATCCCCATTCACCAGCATGGTATGTTCATCGTTCCGTCCATTGCCATTGGCGATGATCAGATCGGCTCTGTTCAGGCGCCAATGTCGCTCCCGCATCGGCCCGGCAGGCAGGCAGAGGCCATTGCCGAAACGGCGTTCTCCATCGATTACCACAATCTCAAGATCACGATATAAGGCATAGTGCTGGAGTCCATCGTCCGATATGATCAGGTCGCAATCATGAGTGGCGAGTAGCGCCTCTCCCGTTTCCCAACGATCCGGGCCGGCGAAAACCGGACAGTTCGTTCTGCGGTGGAGAAGGAGTGCCTCATCCCCAACTGCCGATGCTCTGCTGTCTGCTGTCACCTCGCATGGCCAGACGTCAGAGTTGCCACCGTAACCACGGGTAATTATGCCGGGCTTATACCCTTTACGCATGAGCCGCTTGGCAAGCCAGACCACCAGTGGTGTCTTGCCGGTTCCGCCAACAGTGATGTTCCCAACAACAATGACCGGTACTCGCAGCTTCCTGGGCTTCAGTATACCGATGCGGTAACCGAAACGTCTGATTGCGGCAAGCAGGCAGAAAAGACCGCTTATTGGCAGTAACAGCAAGGTTATCGGATGCCAGCCCTGCCAGGATCGCTGAATGGCATTCAACTGTGCAATGGCCTCACTCTGCTGGCGGTCGGTGTGCGGAAAATGTCATACGCACCAATCCCAATTGACTCGCGGCATCCATAGCAGTCATCACCGCCTGGTGTGGCGTTCGTGCATCGGCATTTATGATGACCGGAAGGTCTTTGTTGTCACCCACTGCCTTCTGGATAGCGCGCTTGAGCGTCTCGATTTCGGTGTTAATCACTTCCTGCTGATTAATAAAGAACACACCCGCGGCATCGATGGTAATATCCAGTTCCTCTTGTTCATGTTGCGCCTCCTCACCGGTCGCCTCAGGCAGCTCCACCAGAATTTGCGCCTCGCGGTCAAAGGTGGTTGAGACCATAAAGAAGATCAACAGCAGAAACACCACGTCGATCAGCGGAGTGATGTCGACTTCGGGAGTTTTTCGAGGGTGCGGGCGTAGGTTCATCTGTTATCTTCCCTACTCACGCTCGCCATGCATGACCTCAACCAGCTTTAGCGCCTGCTCCTCCATTCCCAGCACAAGCCGATCGATGAGACCACTGAAGTAGCGATGGAACATCAGACTGGGAATGGCGACAGAGAGACCGGCCGCCGTGGTGATCAGCGCCTCGGAGATGCCGCCAGCCAAAACGCCGGGATCGCCAACGCCAGCCGTCACGATCACACTGAAGACTTTAATCATACCGATCACCGTGCCAAGCAACCCCAGCAGAGGTGAAATGGATGCAATGGTACCGAGTGTATTGAGATAGCGGTCAAGTTCCAGTACAACCTGACGCCCCACCTCCTCGATAGCCTCCTTCATCACCTCTTTGCTGTGGTTCCGGTTGATCAAACCGGCAGCCAGTATCCGGCCCAAGGGCGAACTCGTGCGCAACTTGTTCAAATCCGCCCTGTCCAGCTTCCTCTCCTGATGCAGTTGCAGTATCTGTCTCATGAGATGCTCAGGCATGACGCGCTTGCGACGCAGCACCCAGAATCGCTCCAACACGATACCCAACGCCACGATCGAACAAGCGATGATGGGGAGCATCAGCCAACCGCCAGACTTTACGAACTCAAACACTTTGTCTCTGTCCTTTTGAAATCCTGGTACACAGAATCAGATAACCACATGGGATCTCTGTCGTTTTTTATCTCCCCATCATAAGCCATTTTTCATTGCCCTTCGCCCTTCCTGCTTGCGAAAATTTGAATGAGCATCAATAAAAAACAACCCGGGGCCGCTGAGGCCTCACAATCTTCATGACTGGTAAAAAGGCATTTGCGGGAATTGCAGCTCATGATACTTGAACCCGGCCATTGTCTGAAAGGGATTGCCCCAGTTTCTCATTGGTCTTTTTTACTAGGGCCTGTTAACACTAATCCAATACGCCCTGTTGAGCCTGAAAAAGTGCCAATCAAGGCGCACCCCAAGGGCACTTCCTTCGGGGCGCAACCCGAAGGGCTGGGGCTGTTTTTACGCCCAGCGGCGTTTTCATTCGCTCATGTAGCCGGGCTACACGACGCTCATTCTGCCTTGCTGGGCACAAAAACAGCCCCAGCAGGGCGTATTGGATTAGTGTTAACAGGCTCTAAGATGTCGCCAAATCATTCTCCGTGATCCAGGCTATCGTTCCAGTAGCGGGCATTTTTCTGCCGAAAAAGCTGCGGTGCCGTTGTCCTGCTCTCCTTTTTGAGACGAAAATTAACGGCACCGTGTCGGGCACTGCTGAGGGTGTCGGCGCCAATCGAGAGCCATCTCTCGACAACTTCAGGCCTGGGAAATCCATACCGGTTTTTATATCCGCTGGAAAATAGCACCCATGTGGGATCAGTCGCCCTGACAAAGGCATTTCCCGACGATGTCTTTGATCCATGATGAGGTGCCACGACAATATGCGCTTTGAGATTATCCGCATGGCGCAACACCAGCAGCCTCTCGGCCTCCGCCTCAATATCACCGGGTAGTAGCAACGTCCAGACGCCATTGCTTACCTTCAGGACACAGGAGCGATTGTTGGAATTTCGGAATTGATCCTCCGCTTCAGGGTGTAGAAAAGAGAAATCCACGCTATTCCACGACCAGGACTCCCCTGCGCGACATGCTCTCGTCGCCAAGGGAGCAAGTGATTCTCCAGAGATAACCTCTCTTACCGGGATCATTTTTAAAATCGAGGCAAGGCCGCCTGCGTGGTCCTGATCCCCATTACTCACAATCAGGCGATCGATCTGGCGCCAGTCTCTGGCATCAAGATAGGGCAGCACCGCACTCTCAGCCGCATTAAAACCTGAAGCATAGGCAGGCCCGGTGTCGTAGACCAACAGATGGTCGGATGTCTCGATCACACAGGCCAACCCCTGTCCCACATCCAGCATGGTAAACCAGACCTCCCCCTCAGCAGGTCTCTCGGGTTCGATCAACGCCACCGGACAGATCAGCAGTAGCCCCAACACACGCCCAGGAACCCCTAAGGGCGCCAGTAACAAGATCCCGCCCAGCGTGGCGAGCAGCCATGTCGCTGACGGCAGATGGGCCAGTTGAATCGTAGTCAGCGGGCTCTCCGAGACCCATGTTAGTAGACCAAACGTATGTGACATCAGGTATGTCACCACCGCGTACCAGGGACCCGCCAGATCGGGCAGAAACGTTAAAGGTAGCCCCAGCAGTGATAGCGGAACCAAAACCAGGGCAAACCAGGGGACCAGCAGAAGATTCACCATGGGAGCCAACACGGATGCCTCACCGAAAAAAATGAATAACAGCGGCATCAATCCGATTGTCACGCTCGCCTGAACCCTCAACATTTGACGCCACCCTTTGTCCCCCATAACGCGACCGTCGACAGCCAGCAGAATTAGCGCTACGGCACCGAACGAGAGCCAAAAACCTGCCGACAAGGGTGCAAGTGGGTCGATCAAGACAACCAGAAAAAGGGCCACGGACAAGCTTCTTGCATGGCTGATCTCACGCCCCAGCATCATCCCTCCCAACGCGACAGCCAACATCACCAGTGCCCGCTGTGTCGGCAAAGCGAAGCCCGACAGGGCGGCATAGATGACCGCACCCAGCAAACCGATAAAAGCGCCCGCCCTGAGCGCAGGCAGGCGAAGCGACAGCCGTTCACTGCGACGCCAGAGCCATTGCCCGAGAAACAGCAACCATCCCGCCACTAATCCAATATGCAAGCCGGAGATGGCAATGAGGTGACTAGTGCCCGTGTTTGTAAACACTCGCCAGTCTTCACTTTCAAGCCCACGGCGGTCGCCGATGGTCAATGCCTTGATCAGTGCAGCAGATTGGCTGTCCTGCACGATTGAATCCAGTCGGGCCGCTATTGAAGCCCTCAATAAATCAAGCTGGAAAAATCCATCATATTTCGATTCAAGCCGAGTTCCATCCCTGTCTCTGACGTAACCGGTGGCCTGTATCCCCTGGCTGAAGAGCCATCTTTCATAGTCGAAACCAGCCGGATTTTGCATGCCCCTGGGACGCTTGAGTCTTACCAGGAATCGCCAGGCCTGCCCCGGCTCAACTGTTTGTGAGGCCCGATACCAGTTGAGACGAATCATATCGAGATCCACCGGCTGGCCAGCTTCATCTGTCAGTTGCGTGATTCGCAGGTGGAATCGCAGTAGGTCACCTCGCTGTTGCGGGAGTGAATCGATGATGCCTTCGACCAGCAGATTCTTACCTTCCAGCGATGCCGGGAGTTGCTGGTCGAGTTGGAAAGAGACATAGAGCAGGCTCCAGCAAGCGCCTGCAAACAGGGCCACTGGCAGCCTCATCCACGGATAGCGCCACATCCATGGGATGGGCAGAAGGAGCGCTATCCACCAGATAGACGGCAAGTTGTCACTGAAATGAAATAGCGTCGCACCTGCGACGAAAGCGATAAGAATCCGATTCATGACACTTCCCTGTGTGCTCGACGTTACAGCCTCCGACCGGTTAAAGTCTTCTGGTGTACTATGCTTACTCGTGCTTCAATACTATCCCTTAGTGGAATACCGATTCAGTTCAATCTGTCTCAAAGATGCCGAAAAGACTCATCAAGCGCCTGCTGCCTCATCACGACAAGGTCCGCGAACACAAGCATCTTAAGATCTTCGGTGATCTCCTGCATGACGGCAACCTCTGGCACCTGAATCGTCACTCCGTATCGGGCGCCTTCGCAGTCGGTCTCTTCATGGCCTTTGTGCCTTTACCTTTCCAGATGGTCTTTGCAGCTGCCGCAGCCATCTTCTTCCGGGTCAACCTCCCTCTCTCCGTTGCCCTGGTCTGGATCACCAATCCGGTCACCATTCCCCCCATGTTTTTTTTCGCCTACATGGTAGGCACCTGGGTCATCGGTACGCCACCGGATGCCGAACCCTTCCAGTTCAGCCTGGAGTGGATTGAGAATGGCGGGCTCAATGACGTTTGGTTACCGTTGCTGGTAGGCAGCTTTATCTGCGCCAGTGTATCCGCGCTCCTGGGTTACAGCCTGATCCTCTGGATCTGGCGTTGGCATGTGGTCGAGAGGTGGAAGCTTCGCCGCCAGCGAAGCAAGTCGAAAACACATCCGGTATCAGGACAACGCTAGCCTTCCATCCTCCAGAGACCAGGTCCTGTCCATGCGTTTAGCCAACTCGGGATCGTGGGTGACAACGGCAAAGCTGGTACCGATCTCCCGATTCAGTTTCAGCATCAATTCATAGACCTGCTCTGCTGTCTTGCGGTCGAGATTGCCGGTCGGTTCGTCCGCCAGCACACAGTCGGGATGATGTACCAGTGCACGGGCCAGAGCCGCCCGCTGCCTCTCTCCACCGGACAACTCTGTCGGTTTGTGGACCATACGCTGACCCAATCCCACCTGATCCAACATCTCAGCTGCCCGCTGTCTCGCCTGATTCACCTGAACGCCTCCGATAAGCAACGGCATGGCTACATTTTCCAATGCGGTAAATTCCGGCAGCAGGTGGTGGAACTGATAGACAAAACCCAGGCTGCGGTTACGCAATTTCCCTCTGTCGCGTTCATTCAGGGCAAGCAGATTCTGCTCGTTGACCAACACCTTTCCCCCATCCGGTCGATCGAGTCCCCCCAGGCAGTGCAACAGGGTACTCTTACCGGAGCCGGAGGCGCCCACAATCGCAATCCGCTCACCACGGGCGATTTCCAGATCCACCCCTTTGAGTACCTCAACGCTAAGATTGCCCTGTGCGAATGTCTTGGTGAGACCCTCGGCCTGCAACACCGGTTGCCGATCACTCATAGCGAAGAGCCTCCGCCGGTTGCGTTCGGGAGGCCTTCCAGGCGGGATATAGTGTGGCAAGCAAGGTTATCAGCAAGGCGGCGATACCGATAAAAAGGATATCCCCCATCTGTGGATCGGAAGGCAGTTTACTGATGTAGTAGATGCTTGAGTCGAGAAATTCTATTCCCAGGCGATGCTCAATCCAACTAACGATGGATTCCACATTATTGGCCAAAAGCACGCCACCGACGATACCCAGCAGGTTGCCGATCACACCGATCGTCGCACCCTGCACCATGAAGATGCCCATAATTGAACCGGGCGAAGCACCCAAGGTACGCAGGATGGCAATATCGGACTGTTTGTCTGTCACCACCATCACCATGGTGGAGACGATATTGAAGGCCGCTACTGCCACAATGAGAGAGAGAATGATCGTCATCATGCGCTTCTCGGTCTGCAGGGCGGCAAAAAAATTGCGATGCTGCATGGTCCAGTCGCTGATCCGATAGTAACCGCCCATCTTGAGCGCCAGATCTCGGGAGACCTCAGGGGCCAGATAGAGATCGTCGAGCTTGAGCCTGACACCTGTCACTGAATCTTTCAGACGCATCAGCTTGGCGGCATCTTCAAGATGAAGAATCGCCACCCCACGATCGTAATCACCCATGCCCACTTCGAAGATGCCTGCCACCTTGAACCGTTTCAGACGCGGCATGATACCGGCAGGTGTCACATTGATCTGAGGTGTCACAAGCGTCACCTTGTCACCCACGGAGACACCGAGGATCAATGCCAGTTCGCGACCCAGTATGATATTGAAATCTCCCGGACGCAGGTCATCGATTGATCCCCTGTCAACTGCCGAAACCACCTCGGAGACGGCCCCTTCCTCATCCGGCAGGATACCGCGTAATAGAACGCCGCTGACTTTCTGCCCGCTGATCAGCATCCCCTGCCCCTCCACATAGGGGGCATTACCGATTACATGGGGAAAATCCTTGGCCTTCTCTCTCACCTCGCGCCAATCGCTCAATTCACCGGATACGCCGGAAATGGTTGCGTGAGAGGCCATTCCGAGAATCCGTTCACGGACTTCTTTGTGAAAGCCGTTCATAACTGAAAGGACGACGATCAACGCGACCACACCCAACATGATCCCCAGCATGGAGACCAGTGAGATGAAAGAGATGAAGTGGTTACGCCGCTTGGCACGGGTATAACGGAGGCCGATATAGAATTCGATCGGTTTAAACATGGGTGGGCATTTAAACACACAAGCCTGTTTCATGACATCTTACAAGTGTTAAAAAAGACCATGATCACGAATTATCCGAGACATTCATGTTTAACTGCTCCGAACCCCAGACACTTAAGGATCGAACAGGTGAGCCGATATAGTGCTGAAAGATCTCGCTGCTTAAAAAAACTTATCGTTTCCTATAGTTAGGTATGGGTGCTATATTCTTGTTTAAGAGAGACAAATTTGGAGTTGCTCAGATGACATTTCGATTTTTCACTGTTGTTGCCTTCCTGATTACCGCCTTTGCACAACCGGCTGTTGCCGATGTGCTACTGATCGATGCCATCAATCAGGAACCCATCAACAGCGAGGAAGGTCTGCCACGTCCTACACGGGGCATGACCATGAACCAGGTAAAGCAGAGATACGGCAATCCGGATGTGGAGTACCCTTGGGTAGGACATCCGCCCATCACCCGCTGGGACTACAGTAACTATTCCGTTTTCTTCGAGCATCAGTATGTTCTGACATCTGTCGTCCACCATTAAAATTAAGACTTTGTGATTCCACGGCATGGCCTGCCCAGAACAGGCCCTGCCGCCCACCTGAGTAACCGTTAAGACTCCCGAGTAAAATTCCCCCAAGAAATCAACCCCAATATATTCTTGACTGATTTGCTTGGTTTTTTATAATTCCAGCACTTTTAAGTTCCTATAGGTAGTACCCTCTCATGACCGACACCGCCACCACCGGCCTCATGCACTCGATCATTCAACGTATCGCCACCGGACCAGAGCTCAGTAAGGACATCTCTCTGCAAGAGGCGAGTGACGGTACCGCAGCAATACTCAGAGGTGATATCGACGATGTACAGGCAGCGATTTTCCTCATCGCACTGCGCATGAAACGCGAAACCGACGATGAAAATAAAGGCGTCCTGGACGCCATTCTAAAAGTCTCCGAAAGCCTTATGGCGGATGTCGACGAGTTGGTCTCCCTGGCGGACCCTTACGACGGTTTCAACCGTAATCTACCGGTCTCACCGTTCATCCCCTGTGTGCTGGCCGCCTGCGGTTTACCCACTGTCAGCCACGGACTCGATGCTGTCGGCCCAAAATTCGGTGTCACCCACCGGCATGTTCTGCAGGCTGCCGGAATCGATGTGGATATTTCGCTGGCTAGCGCCGCAAATCGTATTGCAGACCCCGATATTGGCTGGGCCTATGTTGATCAGCGTACCTTTTGTCCAGGTCTGCATGACCTGACTTCCCTAAGACAGAGAATTGTCAAACGACAAGCGCTGACCACTGTAGAGGTTTTAGCCAAACCCATTACCGCGAAGAAAAAGACCCATCTGGTAACCGGTTACGTGCACAAACCCTATCCTGCAAAATATGCTTCCCTCGCCCGATTTGCTGAATTCGATGGCTGTCTGTTGATCCGTGGTACTGAGGGAGGTGTGATTCCATCCCTTCGCCAGCCCGGCATGTTGTTCCGCTATGACGATTTGGGTATCGAGGAGCCGGTGGAGATAAATCCACAAGCTCTCGGCATCGAGCAACCTGTCAGGGCGGTACCGCTACCCGACGATCCGAGCATTATCGGTGGGGAGGATGAAATCGCCCGTATCAGTGACGTCTCCGGCGCTGCAAACATAGCAGCAGAGACCAGTATCCGTGCACTCCAAGGAGAGAAAGGGCCCGGTTACGATTCCTTGGTTTATAGTTGCGCTTTGATTCTGTGGCATACCGGAAGGGCTGGCTCGATTTCTCAAGCGGCGGACCAGGTTCGCCAGGTACTGGACAACGGCATCGCCTACAAGCATTTAAGGCCGATGTCATGACTGAACAGTGGGTTGAAGTCGCCACTATCGATGAGCTGCCGATCGGCAAAATGAAGCGGGTTGAAATTGAGGGTCATCGTTACCTTATCGCCAATGCGGAAGGAAATATCTACGCTGTGGACGACCAGTGCAGCCATGAAGACATCTCTCTTTATCTGGGCTGTATCCAGGGTGAAAATATCAAATGTTCACTACATGGAAGCCGGTTCAGCCTAAAGACAGGGGAGCCCCTTGAGGCACCTGCGGACGAACCGATTGGGACCTACGAAACACGTATAAACGTTAAGAAAGTCTTAATAAAAACAAGAAAAAAACCATAGAGGCTTTCTTTTGGTGATCTAGATCAAAAGATCAGACATTTCCTACACTAGCAACCGGAGAATAATTCCTATATATTCTCCCACTTCAAGCAGCTGCAAGGCTGCAATGATTTCACCATTAAATAATAAAACTGGGGGGAGTTTCGGTGAAATATCTGTTCGTATTGGCAGTCGCGTTTAGCCTGACCATCATCTGGCAAACCTCGAATATTGCGGATAGAACACCAAATCTCCAGAGTTTTGAAAACAAGGAAGTCATCATCAAAACCCCCCAGGCTACTTGATGGACGGATTCCTTCCCATCCCTTCTTTAAGAACCATCTAACTAACCATCAGCAATCGGAAAAGAGACCACATTGTTTGGCAGCGTATGCTATCAGCGCGTTCGTATTGACCCAGACACCGGAACATGTTGCTTTTTGACCAGGAACTGACATTACAAATTTAATTAAGTTAGTTATATTACTTACTGTATTTATTAAAATATCTTTATAACAGTCTTACAAAATAATATTTTTCTGTAATTGTTTTATCTCAAACAGGTCCAATCTCATTCTTGCGAGATTATGCAAGCAGGATCTCATTGAGCTGAGAGATGACAAACTGGAACTGAATCAAACGACTTCGCTTTTTTGTTGAGGCATCCGGTTCATATCGGGTATGGTTGCTGACCTAACTCGCGTGAGCGGTCGGAGCCGCTTCAGAGACAAGACAGAAGATAACTATATAGTTCACCGCATCGTGACGACCACAGCCGTACCTACAGCCACTTTTGAAGCGCGTTCACTGGAGTGTATCCGGGACGACCGAGTGCTATTCGATGATCTCTGTTTCACCATCAATCCCGGTGAAGCGCTGGTGCTGGAAGGACGCAATGGCAGTGGCAAGACATCCCTGCTGCGAATAATTTGCGGGATTCGCCTACCTGAATCGGGAGCGGTGCTTTGGGAGGGCGAGGATATTTTTCGACTCGGACCTGAGTTCCACGAACATACTGCTTACCTGGGCCACAAGGACGGCTCCAAACAGGACCTGACCCCCCTTGAAAACCTTCGTATAGCTCAGGGGCTAGGCAAGGCAAGAGAGGATATCACTCTGGAAGAAGCCCTGGAGCAGGTCGGCCTGTACGGATTCGAGGATGTTCCCACGCGTAATCTGTCGGCGGGTCAGCAGCGGCGCCTCGCCATTGCCAGACTGCTGGTCACGGACGCCAAGTTGTGGATTCTCGACGAGCCTTTCACCTCCCTCGACCGCAAGGGGATTGAACAGATGGAGCGTCTCTTCGAAGGCCATCTGCAGCGAGGCGGCATGGCGGCCATGACCACTCACCACCGGATAGGCTTTAAGGAAGAGGTCAAACTGGTCCGTATCAATCTATCGGAACAATGAGCACCCTCTCCCTCACCAGCGCCTTTACCCTGCTGCTCAAGCGAGACATGACGCTCGCTTATCGCCGTCGTGCCGAGCTGGTAAATCCCCTGCTCTTTTTCGTCCTCGTCACCGCCATGTTCCCCCTGGGGATCGGTAACGACCCGAAACTGATCGAAGCGGTCGGCCCCGGCGTCATCTGGGTTGCCGCCCTGTTGGCTGCGCTGCTCTCCCTCGACGCCATGTTCCGTTCCGACTATGACGACGGCTCGTTGGAACAGTTTATGTTGAGTGCCCACCCGGTCTCGATTCTGGTGCTGGCCAAGGTCCTGGCTCACTGGTTGGTGACAGGTCTCCCGCTTTTTATTGCAGCCCCGCTACTGGCGGTTCTGTTGAATATCCCGGGTGATGCCATTCCCACCCTGATGCTGACCCTGATACTCGGTACGCCAGTACTGAGTCTGATCGGCTCAGTGGGCGTTGCGCTCACTGTTGGGCTGCGCCGTGGCGGCGTCATCCTGTCGCTGTTGATACTGCCCCTCTATGTACCGGTGCTCATCTTCGCCACCGATGCGGTGAAGACGGCCATCGTCGGCATACCGACCACCGCACAGCTCTCCATCCTGTCAGCCATGCTGGTGGGTTCCCTGGTGCTGGCTCCGCTCGCCACCGCCGCTTCTCTGAGAATCAGTCTGAGTTGATATGATCGTACGTTTCTTTCATCAAATGGGCTCACCCCGCTACTTTTATGGTGTAGCCGGCAAGCTAATCCCCTGGTTCATGGTCAGTTTTCTGATCACCTTAGTAGTGGGCCTCTACTATGGGCTCTTCGTTGCCCCACCCGACTATCAGCAGGGCGAGAGCTACCGCATCATGTATATCCATGTGCCGGCCGCCTGGATGTCGATGTTCATCTACGTGGTGATGGCTGTCTCCGGGCTGATCAGCCTAGTCTGGCGCATCAAGATGACGGAGGTCATCGTCATCAGCAGCGCCACAGTGGGCGCCTCCTTCACCTTCCTGGCACTGGCCACAGGTTCACTCTGGGGCAAGCCCATGTGGGGCACCTGGTGGGTCTGGGACGCACGGCTGACCTCTGAGCTGCTGCTGCTGTTTCTCTATCTCGGCATTATCGCTCTGCACAGCGCTATCGAAGACAAACGCGTGGCGGCCCGTGCCGTCTCGATTCTGGCCCTGGTCGGCGTCGTCAACATCCCGATCATTCACTATTCGGTTGAGTGGTGGAACACCCTCCACCAGCCGGCTTCGATCACCAAATTCGGCAAACCTTCCATGGATATGAGTATGCTGATACCACTTCTCACCATGGCGATTTCTTTTAAACTTTATTATGGGGCCGTGGTCTTAATGCGCGCGCGAGCGGAAATTGTCGAGCGGGAGAGAAACTCCCGCTGGGTGCAGGATCTGGTCGAACAGGAGGCAAAATGAGCGAATTCTTCGCCATGGGCGGTTACGCCGCTTACGTCTGGCCATCATTCCTGCTGGCAGCGATCATCCTGGTGGCCAATATCGTCGCCCCCCTGCAGCAGCGCAAAAAAGTCTTGACAGAAATCGCCCGCAAACTGCGCCGGGCCAGGAAAGAGCAATCATGAATCCAATCCGCAAGAAACGTCTTACCCTCATCGGCCTGATGGTCGCCGGCATCGGTGTCGCCACCTGGCTGGCACTGAATGCGTTCGATGAAAACCTGATGTTTTTCTTCTCTCCTTCAGAAATCGCCGAGGGCAAAGCACCTGCCGGTCATCCTTTCCGGGTCGGTGGTCTGGTTGCCACTGATAGCGTGAAACGGAAATCGGATGGCCTCACCACCAGCTTCACAGTCACCGACAACGCAGAAACGGTCACCGTCGAATACACCGGTATCCTGCCGGATCTGTTCCGTGAGGGTCAGGGCATCGTTGCCATGGGGCAACTCAATCAAAGTGGTGTTTTCGTCGCCAGTGAAGTGCTGGCCAAACACGACGAAAACTATATGCCACCCGAAGTGGCCGACTCCCTGAAAACCGCGCATGATCAAGCAGTTGGCGCCAACCAGAAAGTGAGCGTGCAATGATTCCCGAGCTTGGACACTTCGCACTTATCCTGGCCTTATGCCTGGCCGTGACCCAGGCGGTCGTTCCCCTGATCGGCTCCTATACCAATACTGTCTCCTGGATGTCGGCCTCCCGTTCCCTGGCCTGGGGGCAATTGGTCTTTCTCACCGTCTCCATGATTGTGTTGACCAATGCCTTTCTGGTGAACGACTTCTCTGTCATCTATGTGGCGCAGCACGGTAATACCAAACTGCCTGACATATACAAAATCTCTGCCGTCTGGGGCGCACATGAAGGCTCACTGCTGCTATGGGCGTTCATGCTCGCTGCATGGGGTGCAGCGATCGCAGTGTTCAGCCGGAATCTGCCTCTGACCATGGTGGCCCGCGTGCTCTCGGTGATGGGGATGATCAGTATTGGCTTCATGCTCTTTATGCTGTTGACCTCCAATCCATTCGACAGGACATTTCCGGTCCCGGTTGAAGGTCGTGAACTCAACCCCATGCTGCAGGATCCCGGTCTGGCCATTCACCCACCTATGCTATATATGGGTTATGTGGGCTTCTCCGTGGCTTTCGCGTTCGCCATTGCCGCTCTCCTGGGTGGACGCCTTGATGCTGCCTGGGCACGGTGGTCCCGACCCTGGACCACAGTGGCTTGGATATTCCTGACGCTAGGTATTGCCTTGGGAAGCTGGTGGGCCTATTACGAACTCGGCTGGGGCGGCTGGTGGTTCTGGGATCCGGTAGAGAACGCCTCTTTTATGCCCTGGTTGGTGGGAACCGCGCTGATGCACTCTCTGGCGGTCACGGAAAAGCGTGGCGCTTTCAAGAGTTGGACCGTGCTGCTGGCCATCTCGGCTTTCTCACTCAGCCTGCTCGGTACTTTCCTGGTACGTTCCGGCGTGCTCACCTCAGTCCACTCATTTGCTTCCGACCCAGCCCGCGGTGTCTTTATCCTAGCCTTCCTCCTGGTAGTGATTGGCGGTTCATTGATGCTCTACACCTGGCGTGCACCCTATATCTCCGGTGGTGGCCGTTTCGATTTGATCTCCCGTGAAACTTTCCTGCTGAGCAATAATCTATTGCTCTCGGTATTCGCCGCCCTGGTGCTCCTGGGCACCCTGGCACCGTTGATTTACGACGCGCTGGAACTGGGCAAGATCTCAGTGGGTTTCCCCTGGTTCAATAAGATGTTTCTGCTCACCACCCCGTTTCTCGCGCTGTTCATGGGGGTCGGTTCCCTCGCCCGCTGGAAACATGCGGAACCGTCGGCACTGGTTACACAGCTGCGTATCGCCTTCGGTGTCAGTCTGGCCTTCGGTATTATCAGCATGTTGCCGATTTTCTCGGACACCAACTGGACGGTCGGACTCGGCATGGGATTGGCTATGTGGATTGCCACTTCCCACGTGGTCAATCTCAGAGAACGCCTCAAACACAAGAAGGGCTTCTCCAGCTTCCTGAGTGACTTCAAGACTGGCGGACGCAGCTACTACGGCATGATAGTAGCCCACTTTGGCGTGGCGATGTTTATTGTCGGTGTCACCCTTGTCAGCAATTACGGTATCGAGAGCGATGTCCGGATGAGCCCGGGCGATGTCAGTGAGATCGCCGGCTACGAGTTCAAATTTGAAGGGGTCAGTGAATTTCCCGGTCCCAACTACAATGCACACAGGGGTCGCTTTCAGGTCACCCGGGATGGAGAACAGATCGCTACTCTGGAACCGGAAAAAAGGACCTATTTCGTACAGACCCGTCCAATGACCGAGGCAGCCATTAATTGGGGCTTTACCAGAGATCTCTATGTCTCTCTCGGCGAGCCGCTTGGTCGCGGTGATTGGAGTCTTCGACTCTACTATAAGCCTTACGTACGTTGGATCTGGCTGGGTGCTGTGCTGATGGCACTGGGCGGTATCCTCTCCATTACCGATAGACGCTATCGCACTTCAAGAGTGCGTGCCGCCAAAGGTGTTGAAATTGATGGCAAAGCGGCCACAGCACCCGCAGGGAGTCAGTGACAGATGAAAAGCTACCTTCGCTATTCGATTCCTCTGGTCATCTTCGCGGTGATCGCCGGCTTTCTCTACAAGGGTTTAGGTATGAACCCGCGGGAGATACCCTCTCCTTTGATCGGAAAATCGATACCGACCTTCTCCCTTCCCTCTGTGGAGCAGGCCGAGACGACAATCACCGAAAAAGATCTGCTGGGCAACGTCTACCTGCTGAATGTCTGGGCCACCTGGTGCGCCTCCTGCCGGGCGGAGCATGAGACACTGGTTCAGCTCTCCCGCTCCGGCAAGATCGATATCGTCGGCCTCAACTGGAAAGACGAGCGTGACAAGGCGGAAGTCTGGTTGCGACAACTGGGCAATCCCTATACCGTTAATATCTTCGATAAGAAGGGCCGGACCGCCATTGATCTCGGTGTCTACGGGGCGCCGGAAACCTTCCTCGTGGACAGCCAGGGCATCATTCACTATAAACATGCCGGACCGGTGACGATGGAGCTGATCAATGAGACCATCATGCCGATTGTCGAGCAATTGAAGAGCAAAGGATAATTCACGTGCGCAAGCTCTTTTTCGTACTCTCTCTCCTGTTTCTTTTCCAATCAGCGACTGCCGCCACACTGGCGGAGTACAGCTTTCAGGATCCCCAGCAGTCGGAAGATTTCCGTGACATCATCGAGGAGATGCGCTGTCTGGTCTGCCAGAACGAATCCCTGGCTGGCTCCAACGCGGAACTCGCAGTGGATCTGCGTAACGAGATCTACGACATGATGAAAGCGGGCCAGGGTAAGGACCAAATCATCGATTTCATGGTTGCCCGTTACGGGGACTTCGTGCTCTACAGCCCGCCTGTCAAACCATCGACCTATCCCCTCTGGTTCGGTCCCGTTCTCTTCTTTGTGATCGGAGCCGTTGTCCTCTTGAGCATTCTGAGGAAAAAGAACCGCAGCAGGGAGGCAGAACTTTCCGCAGAAGAACAACAACGACTTGATAATATTTTGAAGCAGTCGACAGACAGCAGGAACGCCGACCAATGACCCTATTCTGGATTATAGCCGCCGGGCTGATCGCCCTGGCAATGGCATTTATTGTGCTGCCGATAACGCGCAAGCGCTTCACCACAGGCATCAGCAGCGACGAGCTCAACCTCTCCGTCTTCAAGCAGCAACTCGCCGAACTGGACAGCGATCTCGAGGCAGGCATTCTGGACCAGCAGCGCTACGATGCCGCAAAAAAAGATCTGGAGAAGGAGCTGTTGAGCGATGTTGCCGGCGATCATGTGGAGGATGTCCATGCATCGGCCGGAGGTCGCTGGATGGCTATCAGTGCTCTTGCGATACCTGTGTTCGCCCTGGCGCTATATCAGCTGATCGGATCACCAGAAATCATACCGCGATTGGCCGAACAGCCTGTGACTCCATCCGCTAACCAGGCACAGTCCCATGCCCAGAATCAAGGCATGGAAGGTATGCCTCCCATGGACGAACTGGTGAAAAGGCTCGCGGTAAAGATGGAGGAGCAACCGGATAACCAGGAAGGCTGGATCATGCTCGGTCGCAGTTATATGGCACTGAAGCAGTTTCCGGAGGCGATGGACGCTTTCGATCGCGCCATGAAGCTGGATGACAACAATGTCGGACTTTTGTTGGCCTATGGTGAGGCCATCGCAGGCATATCCGGTAACAACTTCACCGGCAAAGCGGCGCCATTGATCGAGAAGGCACACAAGCTTGAACCGGAAAATCCAAATACCCTCTGGATGGCGGGTATCGTGGCCTACCAGCAAGGCGACTATCAATCAGCACTGGCTCGCTGGGAGAAACTTCAGGGCCTGCTGACGCCACAGAGCAGTGAATTGGAGTCCGTCAACAGTGCCATCGACGATGCCCGCAAACAACTGGGAATGACACCTGTCGAACCGGAACTCCCGAAAATAGCACAGGCCGGCACGCGCAGTAGTGCTAAACCGGCACCCAGTACCAATACCACCGGTGCAAATATCCAGGTCAAAGTCAGTCTGTCACCTGAGTTGAGCGCCAAAGCCGGTCCGGACGACCTGGTATTCATCTATGCCAAGGCGACGAGTGGTCCGCCTATGCCCTTGGCCGCCGCCAGAAAAAAGGTCAGGGATCTCCCGCTTACCATCAAGCTGGACGATAGCATGGCCATGATGCCGCAGATGAAACTCTCCGGTTTTCCGGAAGTGGCGGTAGGAGCCCGGATTTCGTTTTCCGGCAGCCCCACCCCACAAAGCGGAGATCTCGAAGGTGAGGTGCGTCCCGTCGTACCGGGACAGAGCGAACAGGTGGACGTGGTAATCAGTACGATTCACCCCTGAAACCCCGCGGATCTGTAGAAACCGTCGCCGTCTTGTCACGGCGACGGTTTTTTTATGCCATTTTCCTGCTTGAGCGCAATACCTGCCGGGAGAGGATTTATATATACTGGTACGGTCTCAGCTTCCAACAACAATATACTTGCACCTGCGGCTTACGTAGATTCAGGAGTCACAATGGCCAACTATTCAATCCACGACATCCGTAACATCGCATTAGTAGGACATGCCGGTTCAGGCAAAACCAGCCTGATCGAATCGCTGCTCCACCGAAGCGGCGCCATCCACACGAAAGGCAGTGTCACGGCAGGCGACACGGTGTGTGACTTCGACGATCAGGAGAAATCCCTGCAGCATTCACTTGATATCGCCATCACTAACCTCAGCCACGAAGGCAAGCAGGTCAACCTGATCGATACTCCCGGATACGCTGATTTTCTCGGTCGTGGCATCAGTATTCTACCGGCGGTGGAAACAGCTGCCGTTGTGGTGAATGCAAGTACGGGTATTGAGCCGGTCACTCTCAGGATGATGGATGCGGCGAAACGCCGGAATCTCTGCCGCTTCATCATTGTCAATCAAATCGATCAGGCGTCAACTGACTATGCCACCCTGCTGGAGAACCTGCAGGAGACCTTCGGCAAGGAGTGTCTGCCCATCAATCTGCCGACCGACGGCGGATCCCGCGTTATCGACTGTTTCTTCCAACCCGGAGGAGACGACACCGATTTCTCATCGGTGTCCGACGCTCACGACAGCATGATCGATCAGGTCGTGGAGGTCGATGAGGCTTTGATGGAGGTCTACCTGGAGCAAGGTCAGGAACTGCAACCGGAACAGCTCCACGACCCCTTCGAGAAGGCACTGCGTGAAGGTCATCTGATCCCTGTCTGCTTCACCTCTGCAGAAACCGGTGCGGGCATCGATGAACTGCTGACCCTTTTCGCGCGTCTGATGCCCGATCCCAGCGAGGGCAATCCGCCCCCTTTCATGAAAGGAGAAGGGGCCGACATGAAGCCGGTGGATGTGGATCCCGATCCGGCCAAGCATGTGATCGGACACGTCTTCAAGATTCTCAACGATCCCTACCGTGGCAAACTCGGTATCTTCCGCGTTCACCAGGGCACCCTGAAGAATGGTGCGCAACTCTACATCGGAGATGCCCGCAAGCCTTTCAAGGTCAACCACCTGTTCCGCCTGCAGGGCAGTCAGCAGGATGAGATGAACCAGGCCGTTCCCGGCGATATCTGTGCCGTAGCCCGTATCGAGGAGGTCCACTTCGACGCGGTCATACACGACTCCCACGATGAGGATCATCACCATCTGCGCTCCATCGAGTGCCCCCTGCCCCTCTTCGGCCTCGCCATCAACACGAAAAAGCGCGGTGATGAGCAGAAGCTCAGCGATGCCCTGCACAAGCTTGAAGACGAAGACCCCTGTTTCCATGTAGAGCACAATGTCAGCCTCAACGAGACAGTCATGCGCGGTCTCGGCGATCTGCATCTGGAAATACTGCTGCACCAACTACAGAACAAATACAATGTAGAGGTGGATACCCATCCGCCGAGCATCGCCTATCGGGAGACCATCACCCGCAACGCGGAAGGCCACTACCGACATAAGAAACAGACCGGCGGCGCCGGGCAGTTTGGTGAGGTCTTCCTGCGTGTCGAGGCACTACCCCGCGGCGCGGGTTTCGACTATGTCAATGCCGTTGTGGGCGGCGCAATACCCGGCCAGTTCATTCCCGCCATCGAGAAAGGCATCAGGCTGGCCATGGAGGAAGGTGCGATCGCCGGTTTCCCCATGCAGGATCTGAGGGTGACGATCTATGACGGTAAGTTCCACTCCGTCGACTCCAAGGAGATCGCTTTCGTCACTGCGGGCAAGAAGGCCTTCCTGGAAGCCATTGAGAGTGCAGGCCCTGTCATACTGGAGCCAATGGTCAATATCTCCATCACTACCCCAGACAGTTTCATGGGAGACCTGACCGGAGACCTGGCAGGCAGGCGTGGACAGATCAGCGGCACGGAGACCGGCCGTAACGGGACATTGATCATTAAGGGCCAAGCGCCTCTGGCTGAACTCGAAAGCTATGGCACCGACCTCAAGGCTTTGACCGGTGGCGAAGGCAGCTACAGCATTGAATTCAGTCACTATGAAGCGATGCCTGGGAACATCCAGAAACAGCTCATGGACAAGTTCAAACAACAATCTTCTTAACTGCTCGATTAACCCCCGCCTGGTGATGGAGATACCGGGCGGGGGCAAGAAGTTCTCCAGGGATACCATTGAATGGGTCAGCGGTGCAGAGGGCGATATTACTGAAGCGATCGATCCGGATAACATGAAATCCGTACTTCGTAACCTCTCTCATTACCAGACTTTTGGAATCAATCGATAAGGAACCCTGCCGGCATATTCCCGATACCCCATCAGTTCCTCTTGCAGTGTCAGATCCTCCAATCGGGTTCTAATCACAATCACCAAAACGGTCAGCACAGCGGGCAGCAATGCCCACCAAGAACCCAACAACAAGGGTGCGGATAAGCCCCATCCAAAAAAGCCCAGATAGCCCGGATGACGAACGAAGCGATAGGGACCCGTATCGATTACGTGATGACCACGCTCATGCTGAATTCTTACCGTCTTTTCAAAGAAAGGATTGACACCCATCGACCAGGTAAAGAGAAAATTACCCAGTAGCCAGAGAAATAAACCCAAAGGCCACCACCAGATCGACATTGAGCTCCAGCCAAACCGAACGGCGTCAAACCCCGCAACGATATAGATGGAGAGAAAGAGCGGAGTAAAAACAAGACTCCAAATGATATCCCAGCGTTTAGTACCTTTACCCATTCGAAGGCGATGTTCGATCACCGACGGGTTGACACGCAGTAGATAGACAATATTGATGAGAAAACCGATGATAATCAGTATCAGGTAGACCCACCCTGCCATCCAGGTCAGATTTCCAGCAGGCCAAAAGATCGTTGCCGCAAATAGAAGCAGTCCCACAACAGACGAGACAAGCATGCGAACTTTCACGGTCCCTCTCGATTCACATCAGTCTGACAACAATCAACTGCGTAAATATCGTAACTGTTTATTGGATGAACCGGTAAACGATATCTACGTGACTCACAAAGAGTCTTACCATTTAATCATAGGCGATGGGGGTAGAGGGCGCCGTAAAACACCCCATCCATCGATTTTATTCGCGATCATGGAACAGCAGTACTTCCATTTCAATCTCCCTATAGAGCCATTATCGATCCATGTCCTATGCGCGGCTATAGTTCAAACACAGGAAGCAACCATAATGGCTTGAGATATCCTCCTCGTACCAGCACCTGCAGGATACGAAGCAGCTGTTTCATCGGCAGATCGCGATGAGTCTGTTCTGCGTAAATCGACATAAACCAGATCGGCCTGATTGAAATCAGCCCTTTATGTTTTCCAGTGTTGCCCCTGCCAGTCTGGCATTCTTGAGCTTGGCTTGTAGATCAGTTTTGGAGAGATCGCACTCCTTACAGGCCTGCATCTCCCGCAAAGTCGCGCAAGATCCTGTACGAGTAGACTGGGTGATGCTGACAGCAGCGTAAGAACTGCCACTCTGATGCTCGGGGTATCGAGGGATGATCTGAATATCTCAACGCGCTCGGGTCGAACTCGTCAGATCACTCTCATTGTTTTGACTTTTTGCAGATCGACCAGATAGATGTGTTTGTTCTCGTTGACAATCAAACCGTCCTTTTCCAGCGCTAACAACGCTCGGCTGAGAGATTCAGGCGCCAGACCCAGGTAGTTGGCAATATCAGTTTTTCTCATGGGTAGAGGAATCGTTCGCAGATCCGAGACCTGTCGGGAACGAATCCGCTTGAACAGATCGTAGATAAACCAGGCCACCTTCTGTTTTGCCTTGAGATTACGCGCCAAGGCCCACTGATAGACATCTGTATTGATGGTTCGGCCCAGACGCTGAATCAGCGCCTGATGAAACTCATCGCAGGCACTGCACATCATCTTGATCTCATTGAACGGCAGCTCGCAGAGCCAGGTCTCCTCCAGGGCAATCGCATCGGCAGGATAGCTCTCACAGCCGATGCCATCGACGCCCAACAGTTCACCCAACAGATAGAAGGCTGTGACCTCCAGTACACCACTTACCGTACAGACCTCAGTCTTGACGGAACCTTTCTGGATAAAATAGATGGAATTGAAAGCCATGCCGGCACGATAGACCATCTCGCCTCGTTTATATGGCCCTTTGACACGTATGGCTTTCTTAAACAGGGCTAAGTGGTCACCGCTGAATGTCGATTGGAGGCAGAACGGTCCAGCCTGACATTGACTACAGGGCGGTTCGCTGGTGACCGGGCGAAAATGATGCGCATGCATATCCATTGATTGTATTTATTATTTCTCGTTTGTTTGTTGTCGTTTTATCAATCCCCGCACTGAATTATAAGTACTTTCTATCGCTTTACTAGTTACAACTCATTGATTAGTAAGGAACTAATACTTTATTGGTAGTCGCGCTAAAGCCTCTACCCATTTTTGAGTAATCTCAGGATCGGACAGCTTCTTCATGCTATGAGTATCACGCGTAAATAAAAACGACATCAGATCGTTACTAACCCCATCGATTGACTTGACGATATAGACAAGCCTTCGTTAATACGAAAACCATAGCGATAAATGCCGATAGTATAGGCGATTCCTTCCTAAAATTTCTTCTTGATATTAAAGAATGTAAATCCTCAGCCGCAAAACTCCAACAATATCCGAGTATTTTAATCAGATAAGCGGCCATCCAGAGTGGGATTACAAATATGAAAAATAACCAGCCCGTGACGCAGCATGAAGTTGAGGTCAAACTCCAGCAAAATATTCTCTCAACAACAGACCTCAAGGGGGCTATCTCCTACATCAATTCCGACTTCATAGAAATCAGCGGATTTGATAAAACCGAGCTGATAGGCAAAAACCACAATGTGGTACGTCACCCGGATATGCCGCCCATCGCCTTTAAGAATCTTTGGGAGACGGTAAAATCGGGCCATCCCTGGATGGGCATCGTGAAAAACCGATGCAAAAACGGCGACCACTATTGGGTAGACGCCTTCGTCATGCCGATCAAACAGGATGGCAAGACCGTTGAGTATCAGTCTGTGCGCTATCGACCTGAACGCGAATGGGTGGATCGGGCGCAACCCATCTATAAACGCCTGCTTGAGGGTAAGGGGTACAAGCCCAGTCTTGGCTCCAGAATGAAGCTGAGCGGTAAATTGATGATCGGTAATCTGCTGGCCTTGCTGCCGTTGATCGGTTTTGCTTTCTCCCCCGCTTTGTCAAGCCTGCTGCCAATCGGGGTGCTTCTCACCGCCCTGCTTTCAATTGGCGTGAATTTCTGGTTGATGCGGCCCTTTCATCAGCTTGCGAGTCAAGCCGGCAAGATATTCGACCAGCCGGTTATGCGCCGTATCTATACCGGCAGAGACGATGAGATCGGACAGATCCAACTCGCGATGAAGATGCAGAGCTCACAAATCAACGCCATTATCGGTCGCATCACGGACACGACAAAAAACCTATCCTGTGTGGCTCAAGTCACCTCTGAAACGTCCGATCAGGCTCATCAAGGTGTCGAGGCACAACAGACGGAGCTGTCACAGGTCGCCACTGCCATGACAGAGATGGTCGCCACTGTTCAAGAGATCGCTCGCAACGCATCCCACGCCGCCGAGTCCACCGTCAAAGGACAGCACGAAACCGGTAATGGCAATGCGGTGGTTGGAGAGGCCATTCAAGCGATCAACTCATTGGCTGATGAACTTCAGAAGGCGTCAGATGTTGTTGGCCAACTCTCAGAACAGAGCATGGACATTGTGAAGGTATTGGAAGTGATCAAGGGTATCGCAGAGCAGACCAACCTGCTGGCGTTAAACGCCGCTATCGAGGCGGCCCGCGCTGGCGAGAACGGCCGGGGCTTCGCCGTCGTGGCCGATGAAGTGCGCACACTGGCAGGACGAACCACAGAATCCGCCAGTGAAATCGAACAGATGATCGAAGTCCTGCAATCGGGCAGTCATCAGGCGGTCGCCGTCATGGATGAAAGCCGGAATAAAGCGGGAGACACCGTCGCATTGGCGGCCAATGCGGGTAGAGCGTTGGATAACCTGTCTGAAGTCATGGACGCTATTACAGATATGAGCCAACAGATCGCAACAGCATCTGAGGAACAGAGCGCTGTGGCTGAGGAGATCAATCAGAGCATCGTCAATATCAACCAGATTGCCGAGTCCACTTCCCAAGGGGCTCAGAAGAGCGTCTCTGCCACAGACGAGATGGTTGGCGCCATCCGGCGTTTGGATAATCTGGTTACCCAGTTCAGGCATTAAAATCGATCTTATTCAGTTGAAGCAGGTGTGAGATCAACGCGCATAGAATGAAAACGAGCCAATAACCCATGAATACAGCAGTAAAACTCACAGAACACAGAGAATACGGTTGTATTGATCCCGGTCAGACCGAGGAGCTGCTCAGTATGCAACTGAGCATCCTTGAGATGATTGCCAATGACATGAAAACCGATCGGGTGCTTGAGGAACTGTGTTATTTGAGCGAGGCCATGCTGCCAAATTCCGTCGCCTCCATCATGCTCTTTGATGAGACAAGGCATCATCTCAATGTACGCACGGCCCCGAGCATTCCAGCAGAAGGTATCGCTTATCTTGATGGACTGAAACCGGGCCCCAAGTCCGGCTCTTGCGGCACGGCTGTCTTTACCGGCGAACCGGTCTTCGTGGAAAACACCCTCACCGACTACCGGTGGCACCAGTTTCGGGACTTTTCCAAGTTATTCAATATCAACGCCTGCTGGTCGATGCCGATCCGATCATCCAATGAAACGACCATTGGTTCATTCGCACTGACCAGCTTTGAAAATAGAAAGCCAGACTACTTTCATCGCTGCCTGCTCGATACCAGTGCCCACCTGGTCGCCATCATTCTCGAACGGGAGGACCATCAGCAACGGTTGCAACTGGCGAGCATCGCATTCGAGAATATCAACGAAGGCATCATCGTTACCGATGCGGATCGTCGCATCATCGAAGTCAACCAGGCTTTTACCGACATCACCGGCTACCAACTTGAAGATGTGATCTTCAGAAACCCAAGGGTGCTTTCATCAGGACTGGAGTCACCGGAGTTTTACCACAAATTCTGGCATGACCTGGAAACATATGGCCATTGGAGCGGCGAAATCAGAAACCGGAGAAAGAATGGTGAAGTCTTTACCGAATGGCTCAGCGTTAAGTGTGTCTATGACGATAACGGAGAGGTAGCAAATTACGTTTCTATCCTGACCGACATCAGCCAGTTGAAGGAAGCCGAAGAGAAGCTGAGACACCTGGCCCACCACGATACCCTGACCAACCTTCCCAATCGCCTCTATTTTCAGGATCGCCTGGATCAGGCCTTGAGTCACGCCAGCCGTATGGAGAAACGCCTCGGCCTGCTCTTTCTCGACCTCGACAACTTCAAAAATGTGAATGACTCGCTGGGACATCAGGTTGGCGACGAACTGCTGCAACGTGTTTCAGAACAACTGTATAAATCCCTGCGCAAGCATGATGTCATTGCCCGTCACGGTGGCGATGAATTTCTCGTGCTTATCGAGGACATAGAAGATCCACTAGAGCTAAGGCACATTGCCGACCATATCCAGGAAAACCTGAGACATCCCGTTCATGTCAATAATATCGAGTTCAATATCAGTGCCAGTATAGGAATCAGCATCTATCCGGATAACGGAACAACCCGGGATTCACTGCTGAGAAATGCTGATGCGGCCATGTATGAAGCGAAGAAGAACGGGCGTAACCGGGTAGCCTTCTATACGCCGGAGTTGACAGATACTGTTCAGGCCCGAGTCTCCCTTGAGGGGGACTTTAGAAGAGCACTGAATACAAAGCAGTTTACACTGAACTACCAGCCGCAATTCAACGCCTCCAATGGAGAGTTGATCGGCGCGGAAGTACTGGTACGCTGGCATCATCCGCAACGCGGCCTGATCCCACCCTCTGAGTTTATACCGATCGCTGAAGAGACTGGGCTGATCAATGAGCTGGGCTGTTGGATCACCACAACGGCTTGCCACCAGGCCCAGGCCTGGCGAGAGAAGGGATTGAAAGAGTTCCAGCTGGCAATCAATCTCTCACCTCATCAGTTATCCGACAGCTGCGCCTTCAAACTTGCACGGATACTCGACACAACCGGGTTTCCCGCGCATTTACTCGAGTTCGAGATCACAGAGAGTCTTCTAATGGAGAGCGGCTGCAAAGCGATACAGCAGCTTTTCAGTATTAAAGAGCTCGGGATTGGCCTGTCAATGGATGACTTCGGTACCGGGCACTCATCCATGAGTCAGTTGAAACATCTGCCCATCCAAAAACTGAAGATTGACCGATCATTTATCCGGGATATCCCTGGTGACCCCAATGATGTCGCCATCACCCGATCCATTATTGCACTCGGTCATGCACTTGAGTTAAAGGTACTGGCCGAAGGTGTCGAAACCGAAGAGCAGATGGAATTCCTGAAAAGAGAAAAATGCGATGCCTTGCAGGGGTACTATCTGGGAAGACCGATTACCGCGGAAGGCTTTGAGGCGATTTTAAATAATCAATAACATTATTTGCAGTTGATCAATACGCCTTTACTGTTACCTGCGAACTCGATGTGCGGTTTATTGGGCATTAAACATGCGTCTTAAGCTTTTAGCTAATATGATCCCCGCCTCTATACCCCTGTAATAACCTTTTTTTTCTTCCAGCACCAAAAACCCAAGGCGTTTATAGAACGCTACTGCCCCGGTATTACTGACTCTAACCTGAACAAATATATTAAATACGCCCGCCGTTATGGCAACCTTCTCTAACCATTGAACGATTTGAGTTCCAATCTTCATTCTCTGATAGTTTCGCTTTACTGCCAGGAGATCGAGGTTCGCCTGATCTTCATGATACGTCATGATTCCGAAGCCCACGAGTTTCGATGCTACCCGGGCGACCACTACATTTTTCTCACTGTCATGAATCAGCTTTACAACACTTTCCGGTGTGTACCTCCAACCAAGACCACGCTCTATATCGTTTTTCGACATTATGCCGATTTCATTGGCATCGGATAATTTCGCGAACTCAATATGAGTTTCATCGACTAACATGGACGTATAGCCTTAATTCTCTGCTCAAGCGTGTAATAAATCGTAGTATTAGTGGTGTTTGTACACCGACCCTGTTTTCTTTGACCCTACCATATTGAAAATAGCAGCTGACAGCTGTGAATTTACTGTACGTAAAGTATAGAAATATGGGCTCGTAAATATGCCTCGCGGCACATTAGTCTAAAAAACAGTGACATAAGAAGATGCTTCTGGCTTCAGAGAGTAAGACGATAAAGCCGCGCTTTGCTTGATGAAATAAATGATCGTGAAATTGCGGTTTATAAAAAAGACAATAACAAAGACTGTTCGCATAACTGGAGAAGAATTATCTCCAGGCACGCAGAACACCATCTATCCTTTGAATAAACCTCCCGACTTTAGCTTTATCCGCATTCTCACTTTTATACAGCGACAGATAAGACAGCCGGCTACCGCGGGTGCAGGCGCCAAGAAGCGCATATTTTACTACCCGCTTGAGAGGCTGCCTCATCACTATGCGATCGAACCACCAGGGCGCCCCCAGGGGCGTGACCACCAGCACCTTGCGAAGGTTATTGAGACGCGGGCGAATTGGACCGAGATCATCTGCATGATCATAGGCAATCCCAGGACCCCACACCCGATCGAACCACCCCTTCAACATTGCCGGAAAGCTAAACCACCATGTAGGATAGACGAGAACCATTGCCTCTGCCTCCTTTAGCCTAAGCACCTCCTCTTCTACGCCTGAGGTATCATAGGAACCACTGTAGTAGGACGATCTTTCTTCCGTCGAAAGAACGGGATTGAACTCAGACTCGTACAGATTTTCAACAACGACCTCATGGCCTTGCTCTTCAAGCCGAGTGGTGATGTGTTCACCAAGAAAACTGCAAAGGCTTTCACTCAGGGGGTGAGTGATGACTACGAGGCACTTCATTTCGTTATTTTAGCTCTCAAACTTTTATTCATGCACGGCTTGTCGCGAAGCGATGAGACCTCCCGGCCCGCAACGATGGCGTCAACAATAACCTGACAACCATTTAAAATTCGTGTTCCTCAACAATGAATGCCGAAGACTTTGAATGATCGATAAAATTTCCCTCATCTTCCAGCAGCGCTGCACCTAATTTCTGTCCCTCAGGCGAACTCATTCCCGTCATAAGTGCGCTTTCAGACTCGAACCAGACTTCGGCAATCCCATCATATTCAGGTAGCATTCCTCTGGAGGTTCTCAAGCTTTCATTCAATAGTGTATCCAGTGTGTGCGATTGCACGTATTTTTTGGCACCCATCGCATCAGCATTTCTCATAAAGAAAGGACCATGCTTATTCATCCAATAATCTTTGAACTCTTCACGTGTCATATCGGGATGTCTGGTCATGCACATAATGAATTTGATCATCTCTATACTCCTCGACTGATGAAACCTTTGCATATAGCTCACGCAGCACGGGCGCTGCATTGCAGTGTCCGCATGAATGAGCTTGTTCGGCAACTCCTGCTAGAAGGGGCACCCCATTGTCATCCCTTCTCTACTACTTTTACCTCCGCTCCTGCAGTCCAGATCCTGTAACGCACTTCAACGCCTTCTGGCACATAGACAACAACAGGCAATCGGCTATTGTAGCGAATGATATACGGCTCCCCGCCAAGGGTGATAAATCGGTCTACTTTTGGTGCATTGGGATCAACTGCCATAAGCGTACCGGCCATCGGCCCAAATTTGCTGACCATATATCGTGTGAACCCCCACCCCTTGATTGTCTCCTTTTCTATCTTACCGCCGAAGAAGTACCTGTTCCCCTCGTCTACCTGGACCGTCTTACCGACAATCAGCTCCACCTTGAAAGCAGCTTCATCAGCCTGCTTCGGGAGATGTAGAACAAGCCGAACCATCCCCTCCTCTGCCGGAGGAAATGCCTTCATGTTGTCCACCGCTTGGCTGGTTGGCACTGCAAGCAAAAACAACAGGACTGTAGTTACCCATGCCTTTATCATGTTATCTCCTTATGCCGAATGAGGAGTCGAGCGGTTGTGGAGTGTGTTCCCGCAATCCGGCTCGAACGTCTTGTTATCTGCATGTTCTATCTTCATTTCAGATGATTGGAAATTGCCTCAAATGCAGCCATACGCGGCTTGTTGGTGACACGCGCGGCATTTGAAGCGCTGGCTGCCGATGAGAATGTAGCAATAACCACATTTTTATCTTTATTGATATATAAATTCTGACCGAATACACCACGAAAAGTCGCAATGCCCTTTTCTGCATCATGAACCCATAGGTAATTTTTGTAGCCTTCCAGCCATTCATCATAGACGGGACTGTTACTGTCTTTGTAGGCGCTGCGTTTCATATGCTGGCGTTCACTATCCGTCAAGGAAAAAGAATCTTTTACCCAGTTGGCCGGGAAGATTTGATGACCATTGAGCTTCCCGTCATTCAATACTGTCAACCCAACGCGCGCAAAATCGCGCAGGGTGGTATTGAATCCTCCTGTAGCAATAGGATTAAAGGCGACATCTGCCATGAAGAAGGCATCGTGTTCTACACCTAGCTTAGTCCAAACGTTTTCAGTAATAAACGTATTTAGAGGTTTTCCTGAAACACGAGCAATGATCCAGCCGGCCACGTCCACATTGGGCGAGTGATATTCATATTTCACGCTCGGTTCAAGTTCAGGATTTTTCTTAAAACGAGGTATATATTCGAGAATTCCCCGGGGTGTTTTGTCTTGAGTAGGATCGATAGCCATAAGATCGAAGGCTGGAACAAACCCCAGACGACGAAAGTATTCTGTACTGACAGCACCCGGCAAGAAATTTTCATAGTCCTCGGTGTAGTCTAGAGCGGAAACCATGTTGATTACTTCACGTATTGTACGCCGTCCAAAATATGTGCCTTTGAGTTCTGGCAGATAGGATTCAACCCTGTCTTCGACGTTTACTTTTCCTTGATTGACGAGAATACCCATAGAAAGCCCGACGAGAGATTTCGTGCATGATGCCCATAAGTGGTGATCATGCTCACCAAACTTGCCGAAGTACTCCTCGTGAATGATTTTACCGTCTTTAATCACGATATAGCCGTCAGTACTATCCTCAATCATAGCGCTACGTACAGTGTAGGGCTTTCCCTGATACTCGAATTTAAAATCGGCCACTTCCGGATTGAGCGCTTCGGGAAGAGGAGTGATTTTGCCAGCACGAGGCACCATTAAACTTGGACTCACACCTACATTACGGAAGCTCCAATGGTTATAGGGTTGCTCACTCCAGTTCATCAAAGTGACTTGCGATTCCGGTTTTGCAGGTACCGTATCCATTGCTACAGGATCTGAATTAACTACTGTGGAAAACATCAGTAACGAGAAAATACAAAAAAATGATTTTTTCATTGAAAACTTCCTCCAGATTCTTCTTTATTTAATTGGTAGGAATATAGCCTATTGGTGAGACATTTCGCCAAGTTAGCCGGTTCGAGTTATCGCATCCGAGCACGAAACAAAAAATTGTCGAGTTAGAGTTATGGTATTCACGTTGGTTTAAAAACCATGAAATATAGATTTGCGAGCGGCAAAATTGTGGCAATAATACCGAACACAACCCAATACCTGGATAGTAACCAGTATTTTTCTGGCACCTCACTCTTAGTGGAGAACGCTTTAGCTAATTTTGCTTGTTTTATTTGTAGTGGTATCAAAATTAGTACCCAAACAACGCCAGACGCGATAAAGAGCCACCACCCCCATGCCAACCATAATACTTCGTTGATTTCACCAATTCTCGGAGCCATCATTCTTCCCGTAACAAGTATTAATAAAACACCTGCAGCGGTAAACGAAAAATCGGTAATTGTGACAAGTCGTTGAGCATAGGCAACGATAGCTGGACTTTTCGTTTTATCCGCTAACATTTTCCAAACGGCCGTTACAATAATATTGCCGAGAAAAATCACAACCCCAAGCAAGTGAATAGATTTCAGTAGTTGGTAGCTCACTGAAGGTTCTCCTTAGCAAAAACACCTTTTAACCAGTACAGCTTTGCTGCGTCTAGTGCCGATGCTGAGCAGCTAATAAACTTGTTTATTCGAGCTGCGAAATTGCCCGCTCTCTGCACCACAAAAAGGAGTTTCCCTCTTCAGTCTATAGTGACATTGAACCTACCTTCTGAGCGAACGTAGATAATACACTCCTCTCCCGTTGCGGACGAAACTTGATGTACCGACTCCTCCTCCGAGCTGAAATAACTACCCGGCCCTAGGGTTTTGACGTTTTTTTCACTCTTTAGGTACTTTAGTAAACCTTTGATTACCACTGCGCGGAATGCTGAACCGTGGCTATTTATCTTTCCAGTAAATCCAGCCGGCAGCTTTACAAGAGCCCCGTTCAACAGACTATCCTGTGGGCTACCCCAAAGAAAGGCAACCTTTGGCCCAACGGCAGAGACCGGTATCCCGGACTGATCGATCCAAGATATGTTCGATGCGTCAAGCCAAACGAGGTTCGATATGTCGACGTTAACCGGCCTTTTTCCACTATCAAACGCCTCCTCTGAAGGAAGGACGAGATACGGTCCTTTCTCAATCTCTATGTACGCCACATTGCTACTACCATTGGCAGCGGTAATGTGCACTTCTCCTTTTGGCTGCGTCCAGAAAGAACCGGCCGGCATCCACATATCAGCGGCATTAGGATCATCGTTGTGAATGAGCCCGCTAATGACCACTCCGCGGTAAGAGACATTATGAATGTGGGGTGGCGACGAGAAACCATCCACAAACTTAACGAGAAAGCCTGTCGGGACAGAGCCCTTTCGATCACCCCAAAGCGTACCCGCCATTGGGCTCTTGTCACCACGTGCAGGGTTAAGCGGCTCCCACTTGACTTCGGATGTCAATACAACCTTGGAGGTTGGCTCGCCTGCTTGATTTTGAGTGGCACTGTCGGGTGCGACCTGCATGCTAGTGCAGGCGCTCGTTACGACACTTACAAGCGCGAGTGATAGAAATACTCTCATTTTCCTTATATTTCTTATCTTTCCCATCAACCTAATCAATTGTAGCCACAACAGGTTAATGCTTTGCGACACAAATTTTGTGGTAACGGGCAGTTGGGTGACGCAGTGTAGTCTATTCAAACGAACGATAGTGTGCGTTGCTGATCACTTTGTTAAGGATTTCTTATTTAATAATTTAGTAGTGGGCGATTACCACAAATAACAGCCACCATCTCTGGAGCAGGATTAGAGGGGTTTGGATAAAAGAGGCCGGTGACAAATTCAAAGATTATCATTTATTACCGTCCCTTTTCCTTTCATAAAGAAACAGAGTATCCCATCGAAAATAATTACCTTTATTTATATAGTGGTCAGGCCATATGTAATTCATTATTACGGGCATCGACTTCTAGCGGTGCATTATCGTATCCATACTCTACTATTTGCTGTAAATAGACAGGTAAAAACTTCTCAATTGACCCAAGAACTTCATACTGGTACACGTGGCGGCACTCATGAGAGATAAGACGCACGTCATCATGACCATGAACTATAAAAATGCTGTAGCCCAAGGTTAGACCAAGTATATTTGGCCCGAGCAATCCCGCTTCGATAGCGGCCTGTCTTAGGGTCGGTTCCTCTGGGAGTGGTATCTGGTCGACAAGCTTCACTCGAATTCGTTCAGGCCGCTGTACACCTACATGGCGCGCGACAGCTATCATTGATTCAGGCAAAGCGATGCCTAATGAGGCTACATGGTTGGATTGAAACTCGGCCCATGCAATCGCATGAGGCAGTAATTGTGGCAGTAGTGTCCGAAGATCCATATGAATTGCGTAACTTCTGCGTTGAGACGCGAGAAACCGCCGGGGCTTCCGAGTTTCACTCAAGCGCATGGTTGTTTTATTTTAATTCAAGTGATCCGCTTTGGTGTTCGTCGTTATCAAACCACTTGATTTCAACCTCTAAGCTGTGTTGAGTACCTTTTGTTCCCTTTTCTTCATCTTCTACCTGTACTTCGAGGATTAAGTTTTGGGGCAGTTGCAACGTAATTTCTTCACCACCCTGACTCAATACAACTTGCCCATTCGTAATTTTATCGGCCAGTAGACGAAGAAAATCTCCTGTTTCCGTCATAGTTTTTCGTTCTTCAGATTTAAACAGTCTTGTTTCTCTACCCATGATTTCCTCCAGATTAATGCCTACCTAATGATGGATTAAAGATTAAAGAGGGCGATGACAAATAAAAATACGAAAATTATCATTTGTCACCGATCCCTTTTATCTTATGAAAATAGGCTGCAGCGACATTTTCGCCGTTGCTCTTTAGCCGTTGTTAGTTTTAATTCTTTAAATGTTTCTCAAGGAACTGAGCGACCCTCTCTCCAACTGAGGTTCTGATCCCATCATCCCCAAGCGTAACAGCACCTGTAGGATAGAAGTGGCCAAAGCCTGGAACCCAGACAAGGCTATAGTCAAGACCTGCATTTTCCACGATCCCCCTAAGGTGCGGAACACTTTCAAGGGTTGCGTCCACATCAAACTGAGACATGAGGATAAGCATTGCAGGAAGTTTTGGTGAATTGATAGTTTCACTGAAATCATAACCCACTACAGCAGGTGACAGAGGGAAAGCCGCTTTCACCGGGGATTTGATACCATAAACTGCATTGAGAACCGTAGTACCACCAGCCGAGTGTCCGCCTACGGCAATACGCTCAGAGTCTACACCATACTCCTTCGCAGATGCTCTAACTTTCAGAACTGCCTTATTTAAGTCTTCGGCCGCTGATAACATCCCATTCCAGAGGAGTAATTTGTCTTCCTTCTTTACCGGAGGCAGTCCCATAGCCCCTCTGGCAAAATTTGTTCTCGCCAGGCCGGCATCTGTTATAGCTTCCTTATATGGCTGAAGTCCTTCAGCATCAGGCGGCATATCAGGAATTGGAGTCTCGGGGATGAGGCGGTATTCAATAACAAAACAGGCGTAGCCCTGCGGTGTCAACAGCCTTGCCCAGTCCTGCATAACGGAATGTACGGCACCGTCTTCCCTGTAATTAGGTTGCCGTAATCCTCCCCGATGGAATGCTCCCCCATGAACCAATACAATTGCGGGCTTGTTCTTAGTATTTAGGGATGGTTCGGATGGCAAATAGACGTCCATAAGGAGATCCCGTTCGACAACAGTGTCAGCTTTTGTGATTTTACCTGTTCCGTATACGACATCTGTTTTCAATGAATAACCAAATACCTCATTGGCATTGACTACATGCCCAAATGACGAAAAAACAATGAGACCACATAAAACAGAATATAATTTCGTTATCATTTTTTTCTCCTGAATAATTATGGCTAGGCTGGAAATCTAACGCCAATGTTAAAAACGATTAAAGGGGTCGGTGACAAATAAAAACTTCGTAAGATTATCATTTGTCACCGACCCCTTTCTTGAATTCTAATTTCTAGCGCAGCCTGCCATTCCTGCCGCAGGATAGCCCAAAGCGCTACATCCTCGAATTGTCCCCACTTCCGCACACGCTGGCGCAGCAGACCCTCTTGCTGGAAGCCGTTCTTCTCAAGGACACGGCCTGAAGCCGGGTTTCGCAACATATGGTACGCATAGAGCCGATTGAGGCCGAGGCCCTCAAATCCGTATCGCACCACGGCTTGGACAACTTCGCCCATGTAACCTCGCCCCCAAGCTTCAACAGCCAGCCAGAAACTCAGCTCTCCCTGCGAATGCTCGCGATCGATATCGCGCATCTCAACCAGGCCACAGAACCATCCTTCCGTCTTCTGCTCTATCGTAAAGGTAGCGGAGCATCCAGCTTCCCGTTCAGCCTGCTGCCGGGTAATGTACCGCCCGGCTTCTCCATCGGGATAGGGATGCGGAAGGGAGATCATGGTATCGGCGATCTCACGGGCACTGGCAGCCCTCTGAACCGCCGACGTGTCAGATAGCTCAAGCGGGCGAAGCCGAAGCCGCAGAGTTTCAAAGACAGGTTGTTCGATCATAATGAAGCACTTTCAAGTCGAATAACGCCTCAATATAAGGGCTGGAACGCAGCGCTGAAACCGCGGCGTCGAGGCCCAGCCCCTTAGGGGCGTCTTTGATTGATTTGTTATACCTACGATAAAAGGGTTTGGTGACAATAAATAATACGAAAGACTATCTTTTTTCACCGACCCGTTTACCCAGCGATACACCGGCCTGGTGCAGAACACGGTTAGCGTTTCCGACGATGCAATTTAGTATGCCGCACCATACTTTAAACAAATTTGATTCCTCTTCTATTTTTTATGGATTTACTTTTTCCGGAATACCGTTTTTACGATTTCACGAGCATAGGCGTGAACCCAGATTTCTGCTTTATACGAAGAGGAATAATAGACAACGACCGTGTCCGTTTCAGGTGAAATATACAAACATTGGCCGGTACGCCCGGACTTGTAGAGATCGCCATCTGAGAAAACCGCGTCCCACTGATAAGAAGCACCGAGATCAGTTTCACCCAAATCCTTTATCAGGCGCTGGCTCATGTAATCTTTACCGTATATCTCAGGTTTTGCGGCGACGTAAGCCTTCTTTAAGTAGTCTTTGGATATGACGCGTTCCTTTGAGACGGCATTCCAGCTGGGAGTAAACAGGAGGCCAAAACGTCCCAGATCGCGCAGCCTGGCGGCATAGGCTCCGAACGCCATCGGTTCACCACTGGCCGAAAGCCCTAGAACCCCGTCCCCTTCCATACCGGCTTTACTCCAGATCCGTTCAGTAATCAAATCTTCAATCGGTTTCCCTGCCACCTTTTGCAGAATCAGGGACGTCACATGGGTGTTGATCGAAGCATACTCAAAGGCCTCACGGGGTTCCAGCTGCTTTTTAGCGGTCTTGACAGCAGATAACAATGAGGTGCCGGACGGTAGGTTCGGATCCCCTCCCGCTATTGCATAAAACAGGGTCACCGGATGATCCGGAGAGCTGCCCAGGCGGCTCTCACTGATATCGAGACCAGAGCGTTGGTGCAGCACATCGGCTACCTTTATCCCTTCCCAAGCAGTGCCTTGCAGCTCCGGCAAATAGCCTGTGACGGGATTCTCCAGTTTGATTAAGCCCTCTTCGCTCATCATGTGGGCCAGGGTTCCAACAAGAATTTTCGTTGCCGAAGCCCAGATGTGATTATCCCAATCACGGATACCGATGTATTCCTCGAACACCAGTTTGCCTTTGTGAAAGACGGCAATTGCCTTGAACCGCGAACGTGGGTCATTCATCATCTCACGCAAGGTCATTGTGCCGAGAGCAGTGGTTGCAACGACCTCGGCAATCTTTGGCATCGGTTCCGTTTTAAGCTCGGAAACCGGGCCATAACGATGAACAATGGCGGACGGCCCTATTTCACTCCATCGCGACACGGACCAGCTCCCAACGTCATCCGCATTTGTCCCCGAGTCTGGCTGGTATGCCTGTCGGTAATGTTGACTTTCCTCCGCCGAATACCCGTTTTTCCACGTCCAGACCGGTTTTAAATCTGAAGGAATGGAGTAGTCTGACTTTGACTTTGCGGTCTCTTGTGCAAGACACAGGTTGGAAAAAAGAACGGCGCATGCGACTAACATGAAGGCTGGCAATAGCATACTTCGGTTGAGAGTCTTCATAACAATCCCCTGTCTGTAGTTGACCATACGCTGTTCATAGTAGCTCAACTACAACAAGCAAATTGTTAAAAGGCAAGATTAAAGGCGCCAGTGACAAATAAATACTTACTCCTCGTATTGATCGTGGCGACGCAACCACGCCATAGTCCAGGGCAGGTCCTCTTCATCACGCCCATTGGGCAGTAGATCCATATAATGATAAGCACCGTTGAGCATATCCAAGCCACGCTGGTACGTCGAATAGGTGTGGTACACGTCGCCGGCGTTATCTTTGTAGAAGACGCTGATACCGGGCAGTTCATCTAGCACCTTCATGTGGGTGTAGTTATATTCGGCGTCGCCGGATTCGACTTGTTCCGGCGTATACGACACTTGGTAATCAAAATTGAAGTCGCTTCCGTACGACGAATACCAGGGAAACGTCCACCCCATCCGCCGGCGATAGGATGCGAGTTTCTCGTACGGCGCACGAGAAATGGCCACAAGCGTTGCGTCCCGGTGTGCGAGGTGAATCGTGATGCCCTCGAAGTTGTCCGCCCAAAAAGAGCAACTAGGGCAACCTTCATCCCAGTCCGGTCCGTACATGAAGTGGTAGACGATGAGCTGACTCCGCTCGGCGAACAGATCACTCAATGACCGTCGACCGTCCGGTCCCTCGAATATATACGGCTTTGTTACCTTCACCCAGGGCAGCTCACGTCGCTGCCGGGCCAGGTCGTCTCGCAGGTGGGTGAACTCCTTTTCCTTAGCAAGTAATTCCTTGCGGGCATCGATCCATTCCTGCTGTGAAACTACGGGATGATTCGGCATGGCGTCTCTCCTCCGTATGGCCTAACAATTGATTATCCAGCCAACACTAATATCGGGATAGCTTGAAAAATGCTCTCATTGTTTTTCTGAAACCAAGCCTTGCTCAACAATGCAGCACATTTCATGACATGGCTCTCCATGCCTCTGATTTAATAAGATAATCAATCCTCCACTGCAATCTTTATCCTACAGGTGGTTCTGATGGGTTGTTTTGTATCCAAGACTAGCAGCATCTGTACCGGTTGATACCGTTAGTGCTGAGCTCTACGCCATCCCCGTAGAGCCGAATCTGGTCAACCCAATCGTATTGTCCGTCTGATTTCCTATGGGTGGCTGGCCGTCGCATGATTTGGCCGTTTGATCCCGCAGTGTATGTACTCCCGCGAGATAGATTGGGTGCTTGATATGGGTAGGTGCCGTTGTTTGGCCGGCGGCTGAGGAGGGTTGTCTGGTTTCGCCCTCTTCGATATTTCGTTCGCAAAGTTTGAGCCGCTAACTCTATCTTTGTCGGATCTAGGTTGAGGCTTACCTATCTCTGGTACCGAGCTCTTTGCGGATGGGACCTTGATCTCTCGGATGTGTGACTCCCGGGAATGCAGGATGGATGGCGTGTCGTTTGTAATCTAAGAGATTAGGTCTGCGAACGGGCCTTTATCCTTCGATATTCACTCCATTGCCTTCATTATCGAGACGCTTTTCGTCGCTTACAATCCATTGATCTTCACTGGCGATGTCTATTTCACCCAGATTGACGCCATTTGATTCGTGGACAGTGCATTTTTCTCCGTTGTTGATGCATTTGACACTATGAGCGCAGTTATTTGCTCGGCAAACGATACCTTTTAATCCGTTATCGATGCTATTTCTGGTGCAAGCGAAGCTTTTAACGCCGGGATCGATGCTTTCTACTCGGCGAACGATGCTTCAAGCTCCGCTATCGATGCTGCTGGCTCCGTGGGCGATGCTTTGTGTTTCGTTGCTGGAGTTTTTTGCTCCTTGAGCGAAGCTTTTAGCTCCGTTTGAGAGGTTTATTGCTACGTTACCGAAGCTTTTTACTCCACGAACGAAGCTTTTAGCTTCGATTGCGATGCTTTTTACTTCGTTGACTCTGCTATTTGCTCCGCTCGTGAAAGTATTTACTTCGTTAGCCACGTTAATAGCTGCACATGCCAGATCATCTTCCCTGAATGTGGAGTGACTCTCTTCGCTGACCGCATGAAGAGAGCAGCCGGTGCGACTTTTCACTCTATTGATGCCACCGGTGATGCCGCAGGCGAAATCATCAACTCCTTATATACCCGACTTTTCTACTTAGTTATTGCCACTAATGGGAGTTTTGTCATACAGTTGATCTAGATCAATTAAATTGACACCAGCTGTACCCGGTTGTCACACCCGTTAGAGAGTGCGTTATGGTCCGCTCGGATGTGCAAATCGGCAGTCGCAGTACCCAAACTGTCTTTATTGTTGAACAAAACAGGAACCTGAGCTGGCGACAGTCAAAATGGCTGTTCCTGTTTCTTGCCGCCTGTATCGCCACCGTCTCTCTCTACTTCGCAAGCCTGGGCGCCTGGCTGGTACTCCCCTTCACCGGATTGGAGATCCTCCTGGTCGGTGGGGCCATCTATGCCCAGAGCTGTTGCGCCCACCGCAAGCAGATCATCCGTGTCGACCAGACCCAGGTCGAAATCGACGAACCTCCCCACCGCAACGCATTGAAGTCCTTTCCCAAAGCCTGGTCGAAGGTGATCCAGATCCGCGATAGCCGTGGCTGGTACCCCAGCCGTCTGTTGATCGGCTCCCACGGGGAGTTTGTCGAGATCGGCAAATACCTCATCGATGACGAGCGTGAGCAGCTCGCCCACCAACTAAGATGCGCAATCGAGGGCGCTTGACGAGTATGAGTCATACCAATAAAAGCAAAAGACCCTATCTCCCTTCCCGCCCACGGGCACGACTCTCCAACCTGCCCCCGCTGGACAGACGGATGATCGTGCCGTCCGGACTGCTGCTTGCCGGGCTGCTTTTTCTCAATTCGGCGAGGGCCGAATACGGGCTCAACTTTCCGGAACCGGCGGCCGGAGTGGCGCAGGAGATCTACAACATCCACATGTTGACCATGGGGATCGCTACCGTACTGTTGCTCATCGTCTTCGCCATCGTCTTCTACTCCCTCTATTTCCATCGCAAGAGCCGGGGTTACGAGGCGGACCAGAACTTCCATAACTCCTGGTTCGGCCACTGGTCATGGGTCATCGTGCCGGTGATGGTATTGGCGGTCGACCTGACCATCGCGGGCAAAGCGGACGCGGTACTGAAGAAGGTCTGGGACGTGCCCAAGGCGGAGAACATCATGGACGTGAAGGTGACCGGTCACCAGTGGTGGTGGGAGTTCGACTACCTGGATCACGATATCAAGGTGGAGAGCCGCTATGTCCCTGAGGAGGAGTCCGGCGATCTCTATCTGCGTGAGGTGGACAACCCCCTGGTACTGCCCACCGGTGTGAAGATCCGTTTCCTGCACACCTCCGCCGACGTCCTCCACGCCTTCTGGGTGCCTGAGCTGGCGGTGAAGAAGGATGCGATCCCCGGCTATATCACCGAGACCTGGGCTGAGCTCAATCGGGAGGGTACCTTCCGCGGCCAGTGCGCGGAGCTCTGCGGTACCTGGCACTCCCGCATGCCCATCGTGGTGGAGTCGGTCTCGCAGGAGAAGTTCGCCGCCTGGGTCGACGGCCAGAAGGCGATCAAGGTGG
>JAHXIO010000019.1 GCA_025655595.1 Candidatus Thiodiazotropha sp. (ex Monitilora ramsayi) | reverse complement strand
CAGATTGGGACAAAGTCAAAAAGATGCTGCCTAGGGACTACAAGAAAAACATCGACTGGTCTGATGCACTGGAACAGGGGTTGATAAGACCGCGACCTGGAGAAGATCCTCGTACCTTATGGGCTTCCGCGTTTCAGTGGGATTTCACTATTAAGGGAGAGGAAGCCGAAGACGATGCGTTTTTCCCCCACTCTGAACATACCAAATGGCTAGGCTGCAAGAATTGTCACAACCCTACCCTTTATCCCTATAAGAGAAATCCGGCAACAATGAAGGAGATGAAGAAGGGCGCTTCATGCGGTGCCTGTCATGGCAAAAAGAAAGTTTCCTTCTCTCTAAAGGCCTGTGATCGTTGTCATTTGAATAATGACGAAGATGACGACGAGGATGAGGATGAGGATGAAGATGAAGGCTAATAATAAAGAACCAAGAGGCATCGGATATAAACGTATAGCGATGCACTTTCAGAAGGTGTGCCTATGCGTAGATACCAACAGTTCACTATCTTCTTATTCCTAACGGCAATCTGTACTTCTCTCTGGTCTGCGCCAGGGGATATCCAATATACCCGTGAAGGTGGCGATCCGGAAAAGCTGAAATCTTTTCCGCCTTCGATTTTTCCTCACTGGATACACCGCATCAATTATCGTTGCGATGCCTGTCATAGCAAAATATTTGAGATGAAAACAGGAGCAACAACGATCAATAAAGATGTCATGGAAGAGGGTAAGACTTGCGCGATTTGCCATAATGGCCAGGATGCCTTTGACGATGGTTTTGCAAACTGCAATCGCTGTCATCTGCTCGAAGAGAAATAAAAAGCATGGCTCGGAGAGAGACCATGCAGAAGATCATGATTTCACCAGTACACATCTGGTCATTCTGTCTGCTTATCATTGTCTTTGCTATAGATAGCAATGCCCAGCTATCGGATGACATTGTCTTCTATCCGACTGAACTCGATGTTCTCGTCAACTTCGACGGCACTAACAGACGTAACAGTAATGATTCCAGAGAAACCGAATGGGAAGCGGGTCTCAGAATCGGTCAGGCAGGCTATGTGTTGGACCCGAAAATTGCGTGGTTTCTTATCGATGTTGAACCGGTCTATACCTGGAGTGAATTCGACTCTGACCAACTCAACCAGGAAAATGACGGCGAACTCCTCAATTACCTATTCCAAACGAATCTTCTCCGGGGTACACCTGGACCATTCGGTTTCGACCTGACTTCACAACGAACTTCGAATCTCAATACCGGCTCATTAGGCAGCAGGTTTGATACCGTAGTTGAAACCAATAGTGCGTCGATCAATTGGAAAAACAATGCTTTCCCCACCAGCCTTAAGTATGAAGAGCGAACATTCGATGAAGAGTTCCGTTCCAGCCTCAATAGCGCCATCACAGAGAGAGACGAGTTTCTAAAAAGCTGGATCCTAAAGGGTCGAAGCAGCAAACTAAACGTTCATTTCCAACATGACACTCTAGACGACCGCATCGTCACTCGTGACCAGGACTATGAGCTGGATAAAGGTCTTATCTCCCATAGTCTGAAATGGGGACGCAACAGCCAGCTATTCTCATTGGTGGACTACAATGATCGCACAGGATTCAATGCAAATGAGCGCCTTACGATTAAAGAAACTGCCCGAATTCAGCATCTGGACAACATCTACAGCCGCACATCGTATCATTATCAAAATGTAACTACCGCAATTGAGAGCGAAGAACATGGTGGGAGTTTTGAATTAAACCACAGACTGCATAGAAATCTTGACACGACTGTATTCGTAAATTCCAGTTCACTGGAATCCGACAACGCTGACGAGGATAAATGGCGTGCAGGTTTAAAAACGCAATATCACAAAAACAACCTGTTCGGCGCAAATATCTGGGCGGGTATCGGCGCCTCCTATAGAGAAACCGACCGTGATTCAAAGCTGGGGCTGGTCGATATTATCGATGAAAGCCATGTGGTGTCTCTAAGTGGCATTGTGACCCTTAATCAGAGATTTATCGTCACCAGTACCATCATTGTAACCGACAGCACTGGAACCATCGTCTACGATGAGGGAGTCGATTATATCGTTGTCAGTGCCGCAGGCGATCGCACTCAACTCAATATTATTCCAGGTGGAAGGATTGACACCGGTGACACCATACTAGTGAGTTATAGTGCGGAACAACTGCCAACGCAGGAGTTCTCCACCACACATACTCACTACAACCTGACAATTGACTACAACTGGTTCCGGCTTACTCATACAGACAGTAAATCGGATGATAAGCTGATTTCCGGCGCCAGTGAGAGTTTCCTGCAAGACACCCGTAACACACACAGCGATATTGAATTCAAATCGAAACTCGGTCGAATCGATGCGCTTTTTGGTGCAGAAAGACGCTTCACGCTCTATGGCGGCTTTGAGTCGACGGTATACACACTTCGGCAGAATTTTTCCTGGAAAAGTTCGGGGAATGGTGGGTCCCGTAATGGCATTCTATGGAACCTGAGCGCCACACAGTCAACGACGGAACAAGAGACCCAGGATACAGATCTCTACCGTATTGACCTGTCAGCAAACTGGAAACCCGGCCCAAATCTGACCATTCGTCCAATACTGAGTGCATGGAAGAGAACTGATGAAGGTGTCAATGTTACAGGCGGCAGGAGAGACGATGAATTTTTCACTGTCGGGCTATGGGCTCGCTGGCGATATCGTCAAGTCGATCTAGACTTAAATTATCATCATGATGAACGTACTGTAGAGAGACCGATCACGAACGGAACTACAGAAACCATCGATGATAGGTTAATGTTTACCCTGAGACGGAGGATTATGTGACCAGATATCTGGGCATGCTAATTGGACTCTTGCTTGTTGCCTGCTCAACGACCGGACCAGAGACATTTGATCACTCCAGTGATACATCACATCTGGTTTGGCCTCCCGCTCCAGAAACTTCGAGAATTAAATTCGTAACCGCCTTCAAAACGCCGGAAGATCTGGGACTAAAGAAGAGTATTTTTCGTAGTTTCATCGACCTCTTTGTCGGTAGCGAGGATCGTAATTTAACCCGTCCGTATACATTATCGGTCGAACAGGAGATGATCGCTGTCGCAGATCCTGACGCCGCCATTGTTCATCTGTACGATTTACATAGAAAAAAATATACGAAAATCGAAAAGGCAGGAGAAACCAATCTCTCCTCCCCCATTGGGGTTGCACTTGGCAATAACAGGCTGTTTATTGCCGACTCCATGCTGAATAAAGTATTTGTGCTTGACAGTGATATGGAAATCCAGTTGGTGCTGGACGATTTCATGCGCCCAACCAGCCTTGCTTATGATCCCGACAGAGACCAATTGTATGTAGTCGACACGCTGGCACATACCATCAAGATTTTTGATCAGCAAGGAAATCTGGTCGACACGATGGGCGGGCGTGGCGAAGAAGACCTCCAGTTCAACTATCCAAGTCATCTGGCTTTCGCCGACAATAAACTGATCGTAAACGACACAATGAATTTTAGAATTCAGATATTCGATCAGCATGGAAATCACCTGGATACATTCGGCAAGCAGGGTAACGCTTCTGGATATTTAACCCAGTCCAAGGGGGTGGCGATTGATTCCGATGGTCATATCTATATCGCGGATGCTTTGGCAAATCGTATACAGATCTTCGATCAGGCCGGTCAATTTTTACTTGAGTTCGGCTCCGTTGGCAGTGACCCCGGCACCTTCCGTATGCCTTCGGGTCTCGCCATCCAGGATGACAAAATCTATATAGCCGACTCTTACAATCAACGAATACAGGTATTTCAGTACCTGAAGGCGGGTATGTGACATGCGAAAAGTAATTCTACTCTCAGTGTGTCTTCTCATCTCTACAACAGCGGCCATAGGCGGGGTCGCCGATACGGTGCACAATCTTTCCGTTACCGGCCCCGGTACGGTAAAGAGCCAGACAGAAGACCGCATCTGCATTTTCTGTCACACCCCCCACTCTGCCGCACCTGATTCACCTCTCTGGAACCGCCGCTCGGGTGGTGGGTATATCGACTATCAGAGTAGTACCAAGGATGCTGAGGCAGGCACTATGAGTTCATCTTCAGCACTTTGTCTCTCCTGTCACGACGGCACTATCGCACTTGGCGATATGCTCAATCCCGGTGGTGCGACAGATTTGGGTAATACTTTTATTACTGGCCGCGCACTCGTCGGCACCGACCTGTCAGATGACCATCCTGTTTCTATTCTCTATACACCCAACCTGCTACCGACAGACCCGGACTTGGTCCATCCCAATAATATCGATCTGCCATTGACGAACAACGAACTCCATTGCTCATCCTGTCACGATCCACATGAAAATATTCATTCTCCGTTTCTGCATAAATCGACACTGAATGGAGAGTTGTGTATCACATGTCATATACATTCCGGTACAACATGGGATTGGACAGGTAGTTCTCACGCCACATCAAATGCCACGCCACAGGCAGCAAATCCATGGTCAGAGCGAAAACCCGAATGGGTGGGGCAGACTGTTCAGGAAAACGCCTGCATGAACTGCCATATGCCGCACAACGCGGCAACCCCCGAACGACTGATCAAGGATCAGGAGGAGAATACCTGTTATCTCTGTCACAACGGCACAGTGGCACAAACAGATATCCAGACAGAATTTCAAAAATTTTATAACCACCCCGTCGAACAGACGCCAAGTATAGGTCACGACTCATCGCGTGTGGAAAATCCACTCACCATGACACTCCATGTGGAGTGTGAAGATTGCCATAATCCACATGCCAGTTTCAGCTCACCGCCAATGATCTCATTCAATCCGAGTAATCCGCTGGATACCAATCACTCAACAGCGCCATTCATCAATGGAAGTTTTGCAGGTGTGTCAGGGATTGATATCAATGGTAGTCTGAAATCAGAAGCTGACTACGAGTACGAGGTCTGTTTTAAATGCCACGGCGTTCCTGGGAAGAGTGCCTGTGACAATCAACGCTGTTCCACTGCAAGTGGGTATAATATGATCAGACAGGATGGAATCTATAATCTTCGAGACAAGGTCAACTCAAGTAATCCTGCTCTGGTCTCCTATCACCCAATTGAGCTGAACAATCCGAATAATATCGGCGAAGTTCCCAGCCTGCGTACTGATATTCCGCTTGATGCCAACACAAGTCAGATCTATTGCAGCGACTGCCATAGCAGTAATGCCTCTCCCGCTGCAGGCGGTGTAGGACCGGCAGGGCCTCACGGGTCGACACAAGAAGGGATTCTAGCCCAGGCATATGACTTTGATCCGCTCAACGCCACATCCCTTTCGAATGAGCTGTGTTTCAAATGCCATGATTCCGGCAATCTGTTTCAGGATCAGTCATTTATTCATACAGAACATGTGATTGGCGCCAATGCCGCCTGCATCAATTGTCATGATCCGCATGGATCCGCATCTAATCCACACTTAATCAACTTTCTAACATTCTCCAACGTGGGCGGGCAGGTTCGAGAAATAACTGGGGCAGGTTCATTCGCAGAGCCCACATGGATTGACAATGGACTTCATAATGGTATCTGCTGGCTGAACTGCCATGGCGAAGTACATGACGGCTTCGACTATTGAAGTCATCCATCTGAGATCAGGGAAAATTATGATAATTACTTAATCTAGAGTTATAAACAGCAAAAAGATTTAGATATAGAATGAAACCGGTTTTATTTCTTCTTCACGGGTGGCGATGGCAATGTTGCATAGTATGCCGCCAAGTCTGCCATATCCTGTTCACTCAGGTCAGCAACGTCCATATCATCGTTTTCATCTATACGTTTACCGGTTTTGTAATCCATCAATTCCTGAATATGCTCTTGCGGATTCATACCTGCGATCGGAGGTCTGTCATAATCGCCCAACCCATCGTCACCATGGCAGTCCGCACAATCTTTTTCGGCAAGCATTTTACCTCTCTCAGGATCACCTCCACCCGCATATAGGCAAGACACGTGAAAACATATCATAAGTATGGCGGTAAGATTTCTCATCTTTGTCGTAATCTCTATTCATTGGTCTTCGTCAGTAGACCTTCGGATTGTTTGGCAGGATACAAACATGCAATGGCTAGGATCTAAAAAATAACGGGGAGTAATGTATCGGTCAAGCATTTAACATTGACGAAGTTAAAATACTTTAAAAAGGAGGGACATTTCTTAACCTAACCTTAAGATAATTTGCTTTGTGTGGATTTTTAATGAATTCCTGCTGATTTATTTATGGCAGTATATTCGATACTAAATAATATTAGATACTAAGAGATTCATGACAGTATTGTTTTAGCTTGTACCAGCTTCTTGAGCTAGAATGAAGCTAATAACTCTGCGAATAATATATATCGATTCAGTGGCATCTAAAAAAAGCAAAAAAACTTAAAACACAATTTTCTTACCTGAAAAAGATACGATAAGGCTTCTACCGGATGAAAATGTTGTTTGTTGCTCTCTTGAAATATATCTTTGCTGGCTAAAGATAATGCCTTTATCCAAAGCCAATAGATGCAAAGAACAAATAGTAGTTAGCATCAGTTTTCCCGGTTAGTGAATTAAGAATAAATTCACCAGATAGTTTAATTCAATAAATAGATTATTTGTCCAACACTAATAACTCCATTATGGGGATAATCCATGAAAATCCTAACTCAATCGTTGGCTTCAATCTTATTACTAGTCATATTGGCTCCTAACGCATTCGCTACGTCCCCCCCCGCTTTCGAAGGCAGAAAGCTATACGTTTCACACTGTCTGATCTGCCATGGCAGCGATGGCAAGGGGAATGGTCCTCTCGCAAGAAAAATGAGCATCAATGCTGAGGACCTGACATCTGCAGTCCGCTCACGAAGCGATAATACACTGATGAAAATCATTACCGGTGAAGACAGAGAAAAAATGACCGATGATTCCGGACACGGGAAGATCAGTAACGATATGCCAAAATGGAAGGATGTCTTCACCAGCGATCAGATCAATGCGTTAATTGCGTATCTTCGATTCCTAAGCACTTCTAAACACACCCTTACCGGTGATCCTGAATTGGGCATGCGGCTATATCGACAATACTGTTCTATCTGTCATGGCAAGGATGGTGATGGAAAAGGCGTAATGATCAATCTGATTGGGTTAAAACCTATCGACCATACCAACCCCGCCAGAACTGACAAGATGAGCAACGAAGATCTCTCCCGCAGTATCATCGAGGGCAAGGGACGATTCATGCCCGCCTGGCGAGGTATTCTTAGTCAGGATGAGGTTGACGGACTGGTCAGTTATATCAGACTACTCTACCAAATCTGGGGTAAATTAGAGGATGGTGGTTTAGTGGTACTGTTATCAGCCAAGAGCAATTCATCTTGTGGTGAAAACCAAAAGCTGTCTGATCAGGCTAAAAGGCAGGCGATGAGGATCGGAAAACAGTTCAAATCACAAGGCATTACCATTGATAAAGTCATTTCAAGCCCCGAATGCTTTTCAAAAGAGACCGCCCATACCGCATTCGGTAAAGTCGAAGCAGTGGATCATCTCGCTTCATTAAGTGACCTGCCTGAAAGTCAGGCAACTGCATATACAGAGGCCCTGGAACAACGAATATCATCATATAGCGGTAAGGGAAATCTGGTGATCGTGACTCATGAATCCAATATCAATGCAATTTCCTTTGAGAAATTATCCGATCAGTATTTTCTCGTCATGGCACCTTTGGGGGCGAGTGGTTATGAAGAGATTGGAAAGTATAAATTGGACAATTAACAGATTGCATAGCTAGAATACAGAAGCTTTTGCGTAAGCGTGTATCTCTCTTCGCAGGTAGGTACACGCTGAACCTGAAGCTTCTGTATTCACAGTACTATGTTCTCAGTGTCTCCCATCCATCAAAATTCACACAGATATACGGGTTGCCGGATCCTGGCTGAGATTCTGATAGCGCTAAAAAACAAGGTTCATCATCAATATCGTAACGATTAAAAATAGAATCGTCATGATGCCGCCGGCTTTCATAAAGTCGGTCACCCTGTAGCCTGCCGGCCCCATGATCAACGCATTCACCTGGTGTGTGGGGATTAAAAAAGAATTTGAGGTTGCAATGGCAACTGTCAATGCAAACACTGCAGGGTTCGCCCCGGCGCCTATAGCGATATTAACCGCTAAAGGTACCAATAGAACGGTTGCTCCCACATTGGACATCACCAGCGTAAAGAATGTCGCCAATATCGCTACGGAAGACTGAATCACCCAAATCGGCATATGTCCCACGACTGACAATACCTGGTCTGCAATCCACTTTGCCGTTCCTGTCGTCTCAACCGCCAAACCGAGAGGTATGAGAGAGGCAAGCAGGAAAACCGTCTTCCAACTGACGGCTTCATATGCCTCCTCGATATTCAACACACCCGACAGCACCATTCCCACAGCACCTGTCAGTAATGCTACAGAAAGACGAATATCGGTAAAAAGCACCATGGAGAGAGCAATAGTAAAAAATAGCGCCGCCCAGCCAACCTTGTGCGGCCGTAACTCTTCATGGGGGTATTCTGTTGTCACAACGACGAAATTTTTATCCTTTTCAATCCTCGACAGAGCATCCCAAGGTGTATGAACGACCAGCGTATCACCAGCCATCAAAGGCAGATTACGAATATCATCCCCCTCCCTTAGAGTCTCCCCGTTCCTGTGCAACCCAATCATGGCAATGCCGTAGGTTTTACGCATCCAAACATCACGTGCACTTTTACCGATCAATGACGAACCAGGAGGGATTACCACCTCGGCGATACCCGCTTTGTTGGCTGACAGGTCATTGGAAAATGTTCGTAGAACCGGACGTGTCTTTAAGTTAAAGGCCTCGACAAAGCGACCCAATGAGTCAGGGTCTGCAACCACACCCAGTACCATTCCGGCCTGCAGATCCACATCACGAGCAAGCGCTCCCGGTCCGATTCTATTGGCTTCACCGGACACCTTGGATGCGATTACACGTACCCGGTAGGCTGTCTCCACATCGTCCAACTGCTTTCCGATAAGATCACTCCCATCGGTGACAACCAACTCACTCAACGCGTAGTCCACACCGTAAACGTCATGAAAGTACTGCATGGGGTCCGCACCACTGGTGTTGCTTTCACTCTTGGTGGCAGGCAGGACGAACCGGCCCGCCAGCACGAAATAGATAATACCCGCTGCCATCAACGCCAAACCGACCGGTGTTACTGAGAAAAGTCCCCATGTCTCCATCTGCTGTTCGGCAGGCAGGGCCTTGTTTGAGGTTAATATGAGATCATTCAGCAGAATCAAAGGGCTGGAGCCAACCATTGTCATGGTTCCACCGAGAATCGCGGTAAAACCCATCGGCATCAGCAATCGCGACATGGGTAGGCCCGACCGTGCCGAGATTCGGGAAACCACGGGTAAAAACAGTGCCGCTGCCCCAACGTTTTGCATAAAGGAGGAGATGACGCCCACAGTAGCGGAGATGATCGGGATGATGCGTGTCTCCGTAGTGCCTCCTATTTTCAGGATGAATGCAGCCACACTGGTCATGACACCGGTCTTATCAAGACCGGCCCCTATAATCATAACGGCGATAATGGACATCACAGCGTTTGATGAAAAACCATCAAACAGATGCCGGTTATCCACCAACCCCTGATCCAAACCGATCATCGGTGCCAACAAACTTGTAAGACCAAGCAGAACCATCACCGTGATGGCTGCCACATCAACCCCGACCACCTCGAATGCAAACAGGTAGATAGTCAGTAAGAGCAGACCGCCCGTCCAGGCGATCTCTATGGAAGGTACCTGCATGGCAAGTACTAACGCCGCCAGGAGGAAAAGAAACCCAGCGACAACTAATTTAAGATTGAATCGTGATGCGTTGGATGTGGTCGGTACTACTTCGGTGGACATGGTTGAAATATAAATCCTGCTGACTTTTGACTAAAAGTGATATCTCAAGCACAACTGTTATTAGACCCCCTGCGGAATTACACAATACCGGGCAACCATCCAAAAAATGGATGAGAATTGATGATCCACAGATGGGTAATCCAGACACCGGCAAGAAGCGGCTAAAGAATCACAATGCTATGGCGGACAATGCGAGGCATCAGTACATCTCACCCCACCCGCACATAAGAAAGGCGGCGATTATAGCGGAAAATGCTTCCTGAAGGTAGTAGACTCATCAGAAGAAACCCCAGGTCCAGGTCTCATGCAGCAAGAAGAATCAATTTTGGGTGATGGGTTGATACTAAGCATCCGGATCGGGAGACAATCGAAGCCTTAGCAATCCAATCCCCTTACCCAAGCGAGGGGGAAGTCAATAAATCCCCCTAATACAGCAGCAACCAGTAGATAGTGAAATCCAATATTTTTCATATGGATTTGGTCACCCCATTCTCCAGCACCATTTCGTCCAACAGATCGATAAACTGCTGTTGAAACCGGCGTAAGTATTTATCCTTGTGATAGGCCACCCAAGTGGTTTCCCAAGGTAATAGATTGCTCAGGTCACACGGCACCAGGTCACTGTCCTGATCGGCAGAATAAGCCATACTGGCAATCAGACCGATACCCAGCCCCTCGCGAACATAGGTTTTGATCACATCGGTATCGGCGGCAGTCAAAACTACCTGTGGCCGCAGACCGGCACGGGCGAATGTCGTCTGCATATGGTTGGCGCCAGTAAATCCGAATGTGTAAGTGATCATGGGATAGTCACAAATCGTCTCCAATGAGAGAGGACGGCGCCCTAATATCGGGTGGTCTTCCGGTGTAATCAGACTTCGGTTCCAGCGGTAGCAGGGAATGGCCATCAACGAGGAGTGTTCACCCAACTCCTCTGTACAGATAGAGAAATCGACCCGATCGGTGAGTGCCATTTCTACCAGCTGCTGGGGAGTACCCTGGTGAATTTGCAGACTGACGGCGGGAAAAATCTGCCGAAAGGCACGAATCACAGGCGGTAGTACATAACGTGCCTGAGTGTGGGTCGTACCGATGCGCATGACACCACTCGCCTCCTCCACGTGATCACGTCCGACCGCGAGGATATTCTCCCGAATGGCCAATGCCTGACGGGCATAGGTCAAAACCTCCTCCCCCGCCGCTGTCAGCGCAACAAGGCGTTTACCCTTGCGTACGAAGATCTGCGTGCCCAACTCCTGTTCCAGCCGTGCCAGATGCTGAGAGACGGCTGACTGCACAAGACACAGCTTATCCGCCGCCTCGGTGACATTGAATCCCGACTCTGATAGCGCCACGAGAGAGGTCAGTTGCTTTAAGTCCATATCTCGTTTCGTGATTGACAATTAAATTTAATTACTTCAAAAGATATATGCTGATGACCAATATTACTACCCAATCATCGACAATTATTGATATTGAGGTAGCCCGCCATGCAGATCGCAGCCGAAACCGTGACAGAGAGTCCGGTGTCGCCGTTGACCGGATTACAGATATCCCGATTGCAGCAGGCGCTTGAGGGACTGACACCGGAACAACTGAATTGGGCCAGCGGCTATCTGGCTGGACGGGCTGATCACGTTTCCCGAATAGAGCCTGCAGTTATCGAGTCCCAAGCGATTACGATTCTGTATGCGACCCATGGAGGCAATGCCCGCAGCGTGGCCGAGTCACTGGCCGCTAACGCAACGAAACGCGGCTTCTCTCCCCGCCTGCTCTCTGTCGACGAATATCGCCCACGAGATATTGGCAAGGAGAAACTGCTGATCATCGCTATCAGCACACAAGGTGAGGGCGAACCTCCTGAGAGCGCCCGCGAACTGTTCAAATACCTCAGTAGCAATAGAGCTGCGGCATTACCCAAGCTGAAATATGCCGTCTTCGGTTTGGGTGATTCCAGCTATGAGTATTTCTGTAAAGCGGCCAAAGATCTCGATCGACTGCTACAACAGCACGGTGCTCACAACCTGGTGGAACGTGTAGACGCGGATGTGGATTTTGAGACCCTGACTCCCGACTGGAACCGAACGGTTTTAAAACATTTAGAGGAGCTATTCCCTGCCGACCAGGCCAGGATCATCCCGATTCAGGCATCACAAGCTTCTGTTCAATATGATCGAAATCATCCCTATCCGGCAGCGTTATTGGAAAGACGCCGTATCACCACCGATGATGCTGTTTCCGAAGTTCACCATCTTGCCATGGAGATCGACACAGATGCCATCCAATATCTACCGGGAGACGCCTTAGGCCTGTACTTTCGTAACAGCCCGGAATTAATTGACGAAATCCTGGCTCGGACCGAGCTATCCGGTGACGCCGGCATCGATCTGCGTGGTGAAACGCTACCCCTTTCGCAAGCGCTTTGCGAGAGGCTCGAGTTGACTCAACTGCATCCTTCGGTGGCCAAGGCCTGGGCCTCCCACACAAACTCAGATCAATTAAACGCTCTGAGTGATGACAGCGAGAAGCTGCGACGCTACTGCCATGAACGTCAATTCGTCGATCTGCTGACTGAATATCCTGCCAGCGTGGGTGCCAACGAACTGGTAGACCTTCTGCACACCCAGCAACCCAGGCTCTATTCGATCGCTTCCAGCCAGTCCGCCTATGAAGATGAGATTCATCTGACCGTTTCCACACTGCGATACAGAACCATCGGCAGAGAACATCTGGGTGGTGCCTCCGGTTACCTCACGCGACACATCAACGAGGGTGACAACCTGGGTATCTATATCGCTGAGAATGGCGGCTTCAGACTGCCGAAAGATGGGGACACACCCATAATAATGATCGGCGCCGGCACCGGCGTTGCACCCTACCGCGCCTTCCTGCAGGAACGTGAGGCTCTGGGGAGTCAGGGTCGTAACTGGCTGTTCTTCGGTAGCCGTCATTTCCACCGAGATTTTCTCTATCAGGCCGACTGGATCAAATACCGTAAAGACGGACTATTGAATCGTATCAGTGTTGCCTTCTCCCGAGAGAATACAGAGCGTATCTATGTACAAAACCGGATTTTAGATGAAGGAGCTGAGCTGCACGCCTGGCTACAAGATGGCGCTCATCTCTATGTCTGCGGCGGACTGGAAATGGAGAAAGCCGTCTACCAATCACTCAAGGAGGTATTGCGCGTGCATGGCGGTGTAAACGCAGAGACCGCCGGTGAACGAATCGAATCCCTGCGCTCGCAGGGGCGTTACTTGAGGGACGTCTACTGATGGACAGCAAAATCAATCCCAATGAAATCATCAAGGCCGAAAGCCGGTTCCTGCGCGGCACGCTGAGAGAGAGCATCGTAGATCCTGTAACCGGCGCCCTCTCTCCCGATGATGCGCAGATTAGTAAATTCCACGGCTTCTACGAACAGGATGACCGCGACCTGCGCCTAGTACGCCAGGAACGATTCCTGGAGCCCTTCTATAGCTTCATGCTGCGAGCACGCCTGCCAGGCGGTATCTGCACGCCCCATCAATGGCTGGTAATCGATGCGCTGGGCCGAGAGCTAGGCAACGGTAGCATTCGCTTGACAACCCGTCAGACCTTCCAGTTTCACGGCATTCTCAAGCGGCAGCTGAAACCTCTCATCCAACGTATCAACCAAGCCATGATCGACTCCATTGGTGGTTGCGGCGATGTGAACCGAAATGTCTTGTGCAACCCAAACCCTGAGCGCTCCGGATTGCATGCAGAGGTTCACCGTTGGGCCAAACGCATCAGTGAACATCTGCTGCCGAAGACGCGGGCCTATCACGAAATCTGGCTGGATGGCGAACCTGTGGCGGGTGGCGAATCGGAACCGATTTACGGCGAAACCTACCTGCCGCGAAAGTTTAAGACAGCAGTTGCCATCCCACCCCATAACGATGTGGATGTCTATACCAACGACCTGGGATTTGTGGCCATCGCCCAGGAAGAACAACTCGAGGGCTTCAATGTCTTGGCCGGTGGCGGTATGGGTGTCACTCATGACGACACGACCACCTTCCCCCGCCTGGCTGATGAACTGGGCTTCATCCGTCCCGATCAGACATTGGCTGTGGCTGAAGCTGTGGTCACCGTACAGCGGGATTTTGGTAATCGTATCAGTCGCCGCCACGCACGACTCAAATACACAATCGAAAAAATGGGCTTGGAAAACTTCAAAACCGAGGTTGAAAAACGTGCCGGCGTACAATTTGAGCCACCGAGATCAGTCCGTTTTACCACTCAGGGTGACCGCTACGGCTGGGTTCGTAATGAAAATGGCAATTGGCACCTGACACTCTACATCGAAAACGGGCGTGTCTCGGATTCTGATGGATCCAGCATGATGACCGGACTGCGCAAAATTGCCGAAATACACCAGGGCGACTTTCGGATTACCCCAAACCAAAATCTGATCGTGGCGGGAATAGCGGATTACGATAAGGAATTGATCGATTCCCTGGCAAGGCAGTATGGTCTGATAGCGGATACTGAGAGTCCCACACGACTTGCCAGCATCGCTTGTGTAGCACTTCCCACCTGCCCCCAGGCGATGGCCGAAGCCGAGCGTTATTTCCCCGATCTATTGAAGAAGGTAGAGCATCTTGCCACCCAGCACGGCATTGATGACAGCGCTATTGTGATGCGCATGACCGGGTGTCCTAACGGTTGCGCCCGGCCTTATGTGGCAGAGATCGGTCTGATCGGCAAGGGTCCCGGCCGTTACAACCTGCAGCTGGGCGGTGACGGGACAGGACAGAGATTGAATCGTCTGTTTCGAAAAAACCTGAATGAGAGTGAACTGCTCGACACCCTGGATAGACTGTTTCGTAATTATTCAACCCATCGAAAACAGGATGAGAGATTTGGCGATTATGTCATCAGAAGCGGTCTCGTAAAGGCGGTGGTCAATCCCGCGGAGGACTACCATGCAACCGAATAAGCCACTCTCTGCTCCACTCTCAGATGAGGAACACAACCTCAAGGCGGTGAACCGAAAGCTGGAGAAGGTCAGGGCTGAGGAGCGTATCGAATGGTCGCTTCATAGCCTGCCTGGCAAGCATACGCTCACATCGAGTTTCGGTATCCAGAGTGCTGTGATGCTCCACCTTGTCACCCGCATTGCTCCCAATATTCCGATAATTTTTGTGGATACCGGTTATCTGTTTCCAGAAACCTATAGTTTCGTCGACCAACTGACTGACCGTCTACGGCTGAATCTGCAGGTCTATCGTCCTGATCACTCACCCGCCTGGCAGGAAAATCGTTATGGCCGTCTGTGGGAACAGGGACTTGCCGGTATTGAGCACTACAACCGCCTGAACAAGGTAGAACCACTGCAACAAGCGCTCAAGTCAATGGAGGTCGGCAGCTGGTTTGCAGGACTTCGCAGACAACAATCTGCCAGCCGCGCCTCACTGCCTGTCATACGAAAGCAGGATGGCCGTTACAAGGTCCATCCAGTTATCGACTGGCACAATCGCGACATACATCAGTATCTACAACGCCACCGACTGCCCTATCACCCCTTATGGGAGAAAGGATACGTCTCCGTCGGCGATGTACATACCAGTCGTCCTCTCGAGCTGGGTATGCGCGAGGAAGAGACACGTTTTTTCGGTCTTAAGCGTGAGTGCGGCATCCACGAATAGAGACAGACATATCGGCCGTGATGGAGTGAGCCATCACTGAGCTCTTAAGAAATCCGCAATACCACTGTTAATTTAGAGAGGAATCATCCCCATGAGTAACAATATCGTTTGGCATTCACATCCGGTCGACCAGCAGGTCAGATCGGATCAGAAATCGCAGCGTCCACTGGTTATCTGGTTCACAGGTTTGAGTGCATCCGGTAAATCGACCATTGCCGGTGCATTGGAGCAGATTCTGACCCGGCAGAACTACCACACCTATCTCCTTGATGGAGACAACGTTCGCCACGGTCTCTGCAACGACCTTGGATTCAGTGACGGAGATCGCCAGGAAAACATTCGTCGCGTCGGTGAGGTGGCCAAGTTAATGGCGGATGCCGGCCTGATTACCCTTGCCGCATTCATCTCACCGTTCCGGGCTGACCGGCGCCTGGTCAGGAAAATCCTGCCGGAGGGACAATTCATCGAGGTATTCGTGGATGCTCCTCTCAATGTCTGCCAGGATCGCGATCCCAAAGGCCTTTATGCCAAAGCGGCACGCGGTGAGATAAAACAGTTCACGGGTATCGACTCTCCCTACGAGGTACCGGAAAAACCGGAGGTGCATATCCGGGCGGGTGAGGTCACGGTCGCGGGAGCCGTTAACCAGCTCTTGAGCTATCTGCATGAAATAGGCGCACTCCAGGCCGGCTACGAACCCGTCGCCCTTGAAGCCTGACTGGCCCACCATGCCTAAAAGGTTTTACAACAGTCAATCCGACGAGCGGCCGGCGACGGCCTCCGGATCGGAACGCCCTATTCGCAGTTTGGTTAAAGCGACCTCATGGCGCCTGACCGGCTCGATCGATACGCTGCTGCTATCCTGGTTCTTTACCGGTAACCTGAAAATAGCCGCTGCCATCGGCTCTACCGAGGTGGTAACCAAAATGGTGCTCTACTATCTGCATGAACGGGCCTGGAACAGAATCAGCCTGGGGAGAGCCGATGTCTACCATGAGCGGGTTGTCGACAGGCATACTGATATCGATGAGATGAAAGCCGTTCCGGATTCGTCCATTTAGACTGCTTTTGTACAAAAGAATGAAAATCACCTCTTATACAGACAGTTAAATCAGGCTGTGGCCATAATCAAGGGTACGTATAACTCGTCGTCACTCAACCCGCCATGCACACCGACCATTTCAAAGCGCCGTTCCTGTGCCAGCCAATCGCGAATGATTGCTCGAGACTGCATCAATAACAGACGGTTTCCGATTCTTTGTGAGAGATTCGGATGCGTTTCGCCCAGACCGAACCAATTCTCATCGATCAGCTGCTGTGATGGATAGGCTTTTGCAAGATTGCCCAGCTTGTCTAAAACATAGTCATCGAAAGCACGTTCACAGCCCGGCCTTAGATAACAATAAGCCGCTCTGGGCTCTCCGCACAAGGGTAGAACCAACATCTCCGATAGATCGGTGTGATTATCAAGATCCAGTACCTCATCAGGTGATGCATCGACCTGCCCATGGTCGGCACAGAGAATGACCAGTGTATCCGTACCCTGAATCCGCTCCAACAGGGAGCTGAATGCCTGATCCAATAGCAGCAGATGTTGATGTGCCGCTTCGCTCTGGATGCCTACTCTATGACCGATAGTATCGAGTTCAGGCCAATATAGATGGATGTAACGGCTCCCGGGTGTTTTTAATACATTGACCGTAACGCTCAACATCTCCTCCATGCTGTAAAAGCTGAGTCCCTCTGCTCGACCTAGATGCGCCCGATTGAAATCAGAACCGGAAATACTACTTGGAGAGATGAGGTAGGCATCCACACCGATCCGATCGGAAAAAGGCGTATGGCCAAGTAATTTGGCAGCATCCAGATTACATGCTGAATATGACGGTCCACCGAATCGTGCCACGCCTGGTAGTACGGCAAAAACACTTCCCAACTCTCTGAAGTAGGTAAACCACCCCGTCAGGCCATGTTGCCGGGGGGCATCCCCAGTGAGAAATGTGGTAACCGCGGATGCCGTTGTGGGCGGAAACACCGATGTCATTGCACCACGGAGCTCGCGATTGAGATTCACAGCATCAGGATGAGATCGTAAAAAATTGAAGCCTAAACCATCAATAATCCAAAGCAACACCTGGCGATGTCGTGAAATCTCATCAGCAGGCAGGAGATTTAATTGTGGATATGGATGATCCAATCCACCTAACCCCACCTGAAGCGAGGCCATAAGATTGACAATACTACCGCCCTGATAGTCCGGAAGCCGCATAACAGTCGTAAAGGTCTGCTGGTGTGTTTTCTGGCGCTATAAATGTCCTACTCAAACAACTGAACAATGATTATTACCTGACAGTCATCCTGTACCGGTATACTTACAGAATAGCCTATACTCTGTCAGTACTGACAATAGGCGCTCCATCATACCTCCCCAGCCTGATGTTTAGTCAGATATATAAAACGAAATAGAAGATTATTACAGATGACTCAACCCCGAATAAGAAAGACAAAAATTGTAGCCACTATCGGACCCGCCTCTGATGCGGTGGAAACTCTCGAGGCCATGTTGGATGCAGGAATGACCGTTGCACGCCTTAACCTTTCCCACGGTAGTCTTGATGAGCATAAACAGCGTATTCAGCGAATTCGCAAAGCGGCAGAGAACCTTGGAACCGAAGTTGCCATCATGATTGATACCCGCGGTGTTGAGATCCGCACAGGCCGCCTTCCCACCGGCACGCTGGAACTGGTTGCTGGCAATGAATTTTCAATCTATACCGATAACCGTCCTGGTGATGAAAACGGTATCGCTGTCACTTATCAACGACTCTCTCAGGAAGTCAACCCCGGCGATGTCATCCTTCTGGACGATGGAGCAATGGAACTGACGGTATTGTCCGTTGCCGAGAGGGAGATTCGTTGTCGTGTGATCCTGGGAGGGGTTTTAAAAGAGAACAAAGGAGTTAATCTTCCTGGTACTCAGCTGATGATGAGCACCGTCGAGCCGCAACATAGAGAGGACGTGATCAAGGAGCTGACTTTTGCCGCAGAGAATGAAGTCGACTACATCGCCGCCTCATTTATCCAGAGTGCAGATGAAGTCAATCGGATGCGGGAAATTCTGCAGGAGAAATCGGTCAAAATTCCGATTATCGCAAAAATTGAGAACAGAGCCGGCATTGATAATCTGGAAGAGATAGTCGCTGCCGCGGACGGTGTCATGGTGGCACGTGGAGACATGGGGGTTGAGCTGCCATTAGCCGATGTGCCCAGCATGCAGAAAAAAATTATCCGTATTACCGTGAGTAACGGTAAACCGGTGATAACGGCCACACAGATGCTGGCTTCCATGGAAAAAAACCCGAAACCGACACGTGCCGAAGCGAGCGATGTGGCCAATGCTATATTGGACGGCAGCTCTGCACTGATGCTTTCCGGTGAATCCGCCATGGGAAAGTATCCCGTGGAATCGGTCAGGACCCTGTCCATGCTGGCGGTCAGAACGGAAGCCTCGCTACGTGAATACGGCTACTTACAACGCATCATTCCACATGCTTCCAATGTGGTCACCGAGGCGGTCAGCCACTCTGCAGTGAGGATGGCGGATCAACTAGGTGCTGCAGCGATCATCAGCCTGACGGAAACCGGCTTCACATCCAGGCTGGTTTCCAAGCACCGGCCTGAGTGTCCCATTCTGGCGGTTACCTCCTCTTCCCAGGTCACACGGAAACTATGCATGAATTGGGGAGTCATACCAATTCGTTATCATGCAGATGGTACTGATGATGAGAAAATCGCTTTTTGCATCAAAATCTCGATGCAAAGGGAGATATTGAACAATGGCGACCTGGTAGTCGCCACGAGTGGTTCCAGCCAGGCAACTGGGGGTACGAATTTGATCCGGGTCCTGACAGTGGACAGTGAGCGCCCACAATTACATTGAGTGAGTCAAGGAGTGAACTTTTCTTTATCAAATGACAGGCAGAGTGCATAGACTCGCAGAGTATTGAGAAGCAAAGATCAGCCGCTCTCAGTCTTTACGTTTTAGCAGTATTCACCGCGGCAGCCGGATGTGCCGTACAGATATTTTATTTAAGATCATTGGGTTATAGGCATGAAAAAACCGCTCTAGGAGGCGATATTGTTCCGATTCCTAGAGCGGTTCTTGGGTCAGCTATTACCAACCCTGATCTAATTATTGACCAATATCCGGAAAAAACAAGGTAATTGTTTGTCCATTTTCCTTAAGGCCGGTTAAGAGAGGCAACCTGAAAAGAATACAGGCAGGTCTCTAAAAAAATCAGATCAAGCCTTTTTCACAGCCCTCTTCTTTCTTGTCCTGCGACGACGTGTTTTTTCAGCCGCTTTTTCCGCTGCAGTCGCAAGCTTGTCATATTCCTTTGCCAATTTAGCTTGAGCGCTAGCTAAAGATTTACCCAGGCCTCTGGCCAGACGCTGCACCTTCTTCTGTTCGGAAGCAGCGGCGGAAAGAGATGCTTTTGCCTCTTTTAAGCCAGCTCTTGCCGTTGCCACTCTGGCTTTAGCGTTCTGCTTGGCAGTTGCCGTTTTTGCATTTGCCACTGAAGAAACAGCTTTTGAAACCCGTTCGGCAGCAGTGGCAACACGTTTTTCCATTCTTTCAACGGCAGCATCCGCTTTATTCAGACGACTCAGCGTTCTCTTGTTGACTGGTGAAAGTGATGCGTTTTCCTGTAACGAAGCGATGATATTATCGAGAGGTACAACCTTTCTCGCTTTACGACGCTTTTTAACAGTTCTTTTAACGGTTTTCTTAACAGCCATTAGTACTCCTATTGCTATTTTATAAAAGTGCTACAAATATAGTTCGATAACTTATTGATAACAAGCCTAATATAAAAATAATTTCATGTTTTATCTATGAAATTATCTCTAGATCATCTTTTTAAAGCTTGATACGGGTTATCTCACAATTCATTTTCTTCAACTATCACTTAATTCAATTTACTAAAAAAATAAACTGAATATGAATTGTGCATGTTTATAGCGTCTGGACTGATCTGATCTTTAGGGCTTAGATAGAACTAAAAATGGGAAAATCATCCCTACATAGATTTTGCCTGTTGGCAGTCTTGGATTGAATCCTTTAAAAAAATAACAAGAGGCTGGCTGATTGATGATTCGCCTGCTGAAAAAAACCCGATTCTCTATGAATCGGGTTTCTCAATTACACGGTCGTTATATCATTAACTACTCTTCGTCATATCCCGTAATCATTGCTCTCACATGACCAAAAGGCCGCTCACTGGTGGTTAGTGCCAAATAGACGTGTGCAACAATGAAGGCCAACATGGCAAATGCTGCAAGGGTATGCGTCAGAGCAACGAGTTCCAATGGCAACCCTTGTAGGCCAATGACAGACCATTTCTGATAAAAAAGGTAGAGAAGACCGCTCAGCCATATGACAGGTGAGATGATCATGGTCAACATCAGGTATGCCATCCTCTGCAGAGGATTGTGCTTTTCCGCCCTTCTGCGATGGAATGGATGCGCGGCACCGAAGAAAATTCCCACACTGTAATATCTCACCATGGCCAACATGCTATCCGCATCGGCCGGCACGTACTGTCTCCACTCTCCCGTGGTGGTATGCCAGAAGAGTGCAAGCAACCACAAGCCAATCAAAACCCAGGCTGCGATCGTATGGATGTTGATCGCTGTTTCGAAACCCAGGAGCTGATAAGTCCCGTGAATCTCGAATCCTGTTATCAGCATCAAAATTATCAGGAGCGACTGCGTCCAGTGCCAGAATCTCTCAAAACGGGTGTAGAAGATCGTTCTAGCCATTTCCGTCCCTCCTGTTTCTACTCATCAACAGACGACCGAGGCCGTGAAGCGATACCCCGCCCAAAGTTCCAAGCACTGCCAGCCAACCGATCAGATCAACCCAGATATTGACATCCCGCCCGGGCATGTAAAAACCAGTTAGATTTTGTAATCTTCCTTCCCGGCTGTGGCAATCACTGCAGCCCAGCGCTTCTTCCTTGGGTGCAACCATGTGCGCAAGCGGCCAATGATAAGTTGTCTCGATAAAACCGAACTCACCGCTGTATTCGGCTCCCCGGGACAGCATCGCTGCCTTGATGGCCTTGTTCCAATCGAAGGATTTCCAATAAGCGTCATCATCCTTGCCGAACAGATGGCTCATAACCAGCGTATTATTGCCTTTATCAAAGGCCTGCCTGCCCCGCATAACCTTAAAAGGCCAGATACGTGCGTTCGGGTCTGCGTAGCTGCCGTCGAATGAATTGATCTCAACGATAGATGAAGGATCGATCTTCTCATTCAGCTGGGTATAGCGCATATTTCCGGAATACCATGCATATTCCGGTATCAGGTTCTCACCCCATTCGAAACTTCCCTTCTTGGTCACATAGGTGACGTACCCCCTCTCGTCTTTGGTCTTGATGTGCTTGCCATCCGGCGTTTTTCTGCCTGCAGTCGACCAGTCCCACCACATCTTGGTTGGTTTTCCACCCTTGGCGTAGGTTGGTATGTGACAGGTCACACAGGCCACCTTGTCGGTGTGGTCGTTATTTTTGTCGTTCACCTGAGCGTCGTGCGGTCTGCTCCCATGACAGGATTCGCAGGTCGCCCTGCTCTTATCGTCCCGCCCCGGCACATCGATACCATGGGTGTCTTTCGCCACTGTGGTATAACGGCTGCCAGCCACGTCATGACCGTCAGTTCTGTGGCAGGTACTGCAGGTGAAGTCGAGCCCGTCTGTACCGAGGTGAACATCCAGCACCTTGCTGGGATTCGTCATGGAGGAGTCGAGATCACCGTGCTTGACGCCATCCCCCCCGCCACCGTAGAAATGGCATGCGCCACATGTTGCACGACTTGTTTTTCCCACATTTTGGGCTACATGTGTGAGATCCGGCGCCTTCCAGATCTTCTTGCTTTTGGGTGGAAAAGGTTTGTCCTTGTATGGCGGATGACCTGCACCTGTAGGAAATTTCTTATAGGTACCGGTGGTATCGTGGCAAACCAGACAATCGACATTGACCTCAGATGTAAAATCGAAAGATTTATCCTTCCATCCATACCCGATATGGCAACTGGTGCATCTGGCATAGTTGGTTTCGATACTGCCACAGAAGCTGTTGATGACATCACGTTTGCCCAGGATCTCACCGGTTTCCGGGTGCTTGAGCCGCCACTTCCAGTGTTTGGTCTGATGAAGCTGTTTGGACGCTTCTGTATGGCAGCCGAGGCAGGCCTGCGTGACCTCTGGTCCGGTTTTGAATATTTGCTGAAGCTCTTCGAATTTCGTGTGGTCTGCCGTTGAATTTCCTTTTCCAGACTCAACAGCAGCCTGACACAGACCGAAAACCACCATCCCGGTAATCAGTACGAAAATACGCAAGGAGACAGATGCTGCTATAGACATAGTTCACCTCATACTCCAAGGTTTTCAAGTGTCACAGGCCGTTTTTATACGGCCTGTGACACTTGCCCAGTGGTTTATATTTTGACTTCTGAAACAGCTATGGACTTAGGTGCCGTCAACTCTGCCGGCAGGTGAGTGAATTTTTCCACCAGCACTGGCCAGAGCAGGTTATAGAAAAGCTCGCCCCTGACCAGAACCACACCTTTAGCCGGTATATCATAGGAGAGAACCCGCTCCTCGTGAGGTTTAAGGCGTGAATCGAGTCCAAGCTGAGTTGCGACCGGCGGCAACGCCGGATCTCCCTTTTCATCCGCCAACCTATAGGCGAAGTAAGCCTTCGAATCTTCCTTACCCGGGTGTCCGGATGCATTCTCCCACACCAGATTACCCTGATTGTCATAGGCTGACAGCTTCAAAAATATATTTCTGAAGGGTGCTCCGGTTGGCAAGCTGTGAGGCTGCATATTTTTCATGGTGACGGTAGTTTTCAACTGGTCGCCCTGTTTACTGGCGTCAAGGGTGAATACCACACTACGCCTGAGCATGGCATCGCCGTGACCACCGCTCATACCATGGTCCGCCATACCGCCCGCAATTGGCATATGGCACGACTGACAGTTGACGTTACTGCCGGCGTACTCATTACCTGTCTGACAAAGCGGGACACCGTGTGGATTATTGCGCTTGTCATGGCACCCCATGCAGGCAGCATTGGTTTTCATCAGCCCTGGATTGCCTTCCATCGGAAGCGCAGGGATCTTCTGTCCATCGATTTCAAGCGCACCCTGTGTATGAGGGTTGGGTTTTGAATCATCACCTGCGGGCATACCACCAAACATATCGTCTGCTGCCGTCAATTTGGAGAGCTCTTGATTGAAGCCCTGTGGGCCCTGGATCAAGTCAGACCGTTCGTATGCCTTGAGACCCAATAACATCTTGCCATTCTTGCCCTCAGTGCCTTTGAACTTGGCCAATGTATGGCAGACGACGCAATTCACTCCCTCCGAATAGGCAGGCTTTGCATCCAGTTTTGTAGTCTTATCGACTGCAGCATTCGGAGCGTGGCACTGCAGACAGATCGGATACTTGCCAGAGGCTTTGTGCTTGACTCCCTCTTCGGTGGGACTTCCCACGACTTTTTTATAAAAAGTTGCATGAATCGGATCTGCTAATGCCGTGCTTTGCGCATGCATCGACCCCTTCCATTGCTGATAGATCTCCTTATGACAGTTTTTACAGACCTCGGATGAAATCTGATGTGTCTTGACATCCGAGCCTGCCAACAGACTGCTGCTTCCCATTGTGAAAAACAAAAAAATGAAAAAGACTAAAAAATAAGCGCGATGGAGCCTTGGCGCATGAATCGCATCCATGGAGTTCCTCCTTGTTAGAGTGTTTTTGAGAGGAAGCATTTTTGATACTGCTTTATCGCTTCCACGCAAAATTCTTACATAGGAGGGAGAAAAATCAAATGAATATCAAAAGTAATCTTGATTAGGCTCAACGGATAAAAATCATTGATCTGAATTTACCCAGTATTTTATTGGTAATATCCAGTAGAGACTCTTACTGGCAGTTAGTGGTATACATGACAATTATCATGGATTTACATCATTGAGTTGATATGATGAGTCTCGCATATGATGTATTCAGCGCGTTGACACAATCAGCAGTACCGATCGTATGCGAGCCTTCCTGGTTTCAAAGGTCAAACAGGCTCCAACGCCAGCATTGATAATTAACCAACAAGCAGACACTGTACTCTGGTTTATCTGCTTGCGATAAGAAAAAGCGAAGGAGTCGAAAAATGGATCAGCCTCTGAATCGGCTGTTGCTGTTTGTTATTTTTTTGAGCGTATCTCTTCCTATTTCTGCCGCAAAGGTGTCGCTGAGTCCCGACAAGTGGGGCGACCCTGCCGGTAAGGAGTGTGTCTCCTGCCATGAGAAGTCTTCAGCAGGCCTGACTACGCAGTGGAAACGCAGCCAGCACGCTGAAGCTGGAGTCAACTGTCTTGACTGTCATAAAGCGGATATCGACGACGCTGATGCCATCACTCACGAAGGGGCCATCATTGCCACAATCGTCTCACCGCTCGATTGCGGCCGCTGCCACACCACCGAATATGAGCAGCAGAGGGGTTCAGTCCACTCGGAAGCGGTTACACTGATCGAAAACCGTCTGCCGGCACTGGCAGGGCATGTAGGGGGAGCCGCTATTGTGGCTGCAGGTTGCGACCAGTGCCACGGATCGACCGTCCGTGTGCGTGGCGACGGTACACTCGATCCGGCCACCTGGCCCAATTCCGGTATTGGCCGTATCAACCCGGACGGCTCCAAGGGATCCTGCTCCTCATGCCACGGCCGGCACCGTTTCTCCAAGGCACAAGCGCGTGAACCAAGCGCTTGCGTTCGATGCCATTCGGGACCGGACTCTCCGGACAAGGCCATCTATGAAGCCTCCAAACACGGCATGCTGTTTGAGTCACAGAGGGAGGAAATGGCGCTCAACAGCGACAGTTGGGTTGCCGGGAAAGACTATGTGGCAGCACCTACTTGTGTCACATGCCATATGGGAGCCGCAGGCAAACTGAAAGCCACCCATGATGTGGGTATGCGGAATATGTGGAGCTTGAATACGCCGGTATCACAGAAGCAGCAACTGGTTGTTTTCGAGGATGGGGAAAAAATAGAGTTGCCGGAATCGATGCCATCACCCAGAAGAGGCAGCGAAATCTCAAAAATGGATGGCACTATGGGTAAGGTAAAAGCAGCCGCGACCCCTGCCAGGAGGCGCCAGGCCATGAGTATGGTCTGTCTGGAGTGCCACTCAAAACCCTTCACCAACAGTTTTATGAATCAGTTTGATGCGGTTGTAAACCTCTACAATGAGAAATTTGGTCAACCGGCGGAAAACATAATGCAGCAACTCTATAGTGAGGGCCTGCTTACCCCTACTCCATTCGATGAACCCATTGAATTCACCTACTGGGAGCTATGGCATGATGAAGGGGCAAGAGCACGCCACGGCGCCTCAATGGCCAGTCCCAATCATACCTGGTGGGAGGGAATGTATCTGGTAGGCAGAAATTTTTATTCACGCTTTCTGCCTCAGATACTTGAGGTTGCCGGTAAAGAGAGGGGGGAACAGATTATCTCTTCACACGTGCTAAGCCGAGAAGGGCATGAGTGGCTGAAGCACCCCAACAAGAAAAATCCGATACTCGGTTACGGTAAGGGAAGACTGTCAGATGACTAGCTGGAAACTGCCGGTCTATATCACACGCCACTTCCTCTATGCTCTGTTTTTGGGGGGGATCGCCGGTATCGGGTTTATGGTTTTTCTGATCGAGTTCGACCATCTCACCAGTACAGAGGAGTTCTGCACCACATGCCACTCGATGGAGCTGGCGGCTGAGACCTATCGCCAATCCACTCACTATAACCCGGTATCCGGGGTCAGGGCCTCTTGCGGTGACTGTCATGTCTCAGAGGGGGTGTTTGAAGCAACCTGGGACCACTTCATGGGCAGTAAGGATCTCTTCTCACAGATATTCGGTCCTGATTATGACGATCCAGTGGTGAATGCTCTGCACCTGCCTGACGCCGCCTTTTCCGCCCGCAAGTGGTTCGAGGAACGTGACTCAGCGACCTGCATGCGCTGTCATACATTAAACGCAATCCAGGGAAAGCGCCCCGATACCAATGCCATCCACGTAGAAGAGACTGAAGGTAAATCCTGTATACATTGTCATATCAATTTGGTGCACAGGAAGGTGCCCGATCAGAAAACCTTTAAACGGGAAAAATGGAATGCAATGATCGAAGAGGAATTTGGCCTTGAGCCCGGAGCTGCAGCACGTATTCTTGCTGAAGAGTAACCCTACCGAGTCGGTACTTGCCGTTCTCCGTCTTCTTTTTTGAAGGAGGCAACTCAGAGAGTATACAAATTAGTAGCTAGGGACGTCAGGATCATACCTGTCAATATGGTGATATCCTCACAAACCCCTATCCGGCACGATGTGGCTGGCAACCAGAGATTAAAGGTAGTGGAATAACAAAAAGCCTACCCAACTTCAAAGCTGGGTAGGCTTCTCAGTCAACCTCTGACTCAGTGCACGCAATCTTTTAAGCTAAGACCAGGTATCAAGGAGATGACGACAGTCAACAGGATAATAACCGGGCTCGCCAGTACCATGCCGAGAGCAATTGGCTGAATCAGTATCAGACTGGAGGTTGCCAAAAGCTGGTGGGCAATGACTTCAAGAAACATGCCTGCAATCAAGAACACACCGGCCAGGATGACGACTTGACGTAAACGTTTGCAGTTCAGGATTGACATGATGTACCTCGCTACTACTTAAGGTATTGCTAATATTCTTACAAACTTGGCTACTTTCTTCAGTGACAATTATCAATTCAGACAGTATCCAAGCTGGAGCAGTACCCTCTTCCTACTAAATATATCGACTATATTAGCATTTTCTTTAATTATGATATTCCTGACGACTCAAAGTTCCTATCAAATTGTGAGTCAGTTCACGGAAACTCATAATTTAGATGCACAACATGACTTTTCTTTTTGTTTTTTGGTGTTTTTTTAAAAATCACCCAGCCATCAAAAATACCGAGGTACGATCGGCACATGGGATGTCCGATCAATACCCCATCCTGAAACATCCCGACTCTCTAGTGATTGAATAGTCTTTATTTCACAGAGATAGTAATCTTTTCTGACATAATGGGTGGCGAGAATGGGACATGATTCATATCCCCCAATACCAACTGTAGAGTGTGTTTGCCTGGGGAAAGGGTTAAATCCACTTCAGTCTGTCCTCCGCCAAAATGGCGGTGCTTGTCATCAGAAGGCAGAGGCTTGTCCATCATTGGCATCGCCGTCACATCAATCAACAGATGGTGATGACCGGTCTTCGGTTTATCTATCCCGGCAGGAGCGACCCCCATACCACGCAGTCCAAACTGGACCCTTACCGGGTTGCTCACCACATCCCCATCCTGTGGTGAGATGATGTAGAGAACCGTACCCTCGGTCGCTGGAGTGACGGCAATTGCTGTAAACACAGTTGCGAAGAGAAGGAGTAAAAGGCTAACTGATTTTGAAATCATATGACTCATAACAACCTCCAAATGGCGCCATGAATGGCAGTACCGGTCCAGTTCATGGCGATACAGTCTATTTTCTTGAGAGTCTTTTAAGTGTTTCCTGACTGGAGATGCTCTGCCAACAGTTCTGTAAGACTCACTACCTCAGTATCCATTTCGTTATGCTCCAGACCCTCTTCGAGGATAATTCGACAGTTGGCACAAGCCGTCACCATGGTGTTGACACCCAACTCTTCCAGCTGATGTTTTTTGCGATCAAAGGCCTTAAGCCGCAAGGGTTCAGCCCTTTCGTTGGCGCTGACGCCACCACCGCCACCACAACACCAGTTCATCACACCGTGATCCTGCATCTCGGTAAAGTGGTCGGCAACACTGTTAAGCAGATTTCGCGGCGGATCAACCACCCCGCCTCGTCTGACGATCTGACAGGGGTCATGCAATGTCATCGGCGTATCGTCTTTGCCAGACAGTTTAATCCTGCCTTCGACTTTCAGCTTGTCCAGAAGCTCGAGGATATGTATCACTTCGAAATCATATGCACGACCGATCAGATTGGGACCCTCCCAACGAATCGCCGTATACGCATGTCCACATTCAGGACTGACCACATACTTGACACCCAACGTCTCGGCCGCATTCACTACCCGCCCCACCAGTTCCGCTGCCGCATCACGATTGCCTATCTGTATACCGCTGTTGGTGGCCTCGAACGCCTTGCTGCTGATGGTCCATGACACGCCGGCTGTATCAAAGATCTTCGCGATACTCTCGATGTATTCCGGAAAATTGACGATCTCCATGGAGGAAAAGAGCGTCATGTAGTCCGCATTCGCCTTATCAATGGGTATCGATAATCCGGTGTCCCTCTCCACGTGCGCCAATGCAGCCTTCAGGGTCTTGAGCGTAACCCCCATCGGGCTGCCGATGTTCAGCGCGCGTTTCGTCGCCTCCTTCATGCCATCCGGCGCATATCCTGCTACGGAAAACCCTTCCCGGATCTTACGAATCATGTAGGTGATATCGTTCCCCACCGGACAGACCATGGAGCAGCGGCCGCAAAGGGTGCAGCTGTCATAGATCAATTCTTCCCATTGCGCAAAGTCGGACTCGGTCAACGGCTCGATCAGGCCCATAGACTTAGCCATTTTCCCCCAGAAGGTATTTTCCGTTTTCCACAATTTTTTCAGCGGTTCGATCTTGTGGATTGGCGTATAGCGAGGATCCTGGGTCTCCGTATAGAAGAGACAGGCTTCGGCACAGATACCGCAATGGACACAACTGGAAAGGTAGGATGAGATTCTCGCATCGATCTGATTTCGCAGTGCCGCGACTCCCTGTTCGAACTGTTCACTCATCTCCGCTTCTCCTTATGCATTGACGCCTTTCCTGCCCATGGTCGCCCCTGTATAGCCACGGCTCATGACAAAGGTAAAGGCATGCATCAGTTTGCTGAAGGGGAAGTAGATTAAAAACACTTCCGCAAGAAAGAGGTGGAGCAGGCGTAGTGATTCGTGGGACTGTGCCAGAGCCAGACAGCCTGTCAGCATAACAAGAAAGACCAAGATACTGCCGATATGGTCATCCAGATCCGACAGCAGCCTCGTTACCGGATTGAGCACCCGGTGCAGCCACAACAGAATCAGTCCCGCAAAGGCAAACTCAGCGGTAACGATGAACACCCAATGAGGGACTGCCGGCCAGTCAAACCCCGTGATCCGTTCAGCGATAAAATCGACATGGGGCTGAGCGAAAAAAAGCAGAACCAAAAGACCGACGTGAAACATATAGCCGGCAATCAATTGAAGCCGGCTTCTTGTGGTCACTGTGCGCTCTGGCACGAATCGGCTGAAGATCGCTCTTACCGCCCCACTCCCCGCACTGCCCCTGGCAATGGAGAGATCCGGCTTCAATCCTGCTCTGACGATAGCAACGATACGCCAGACAACGCCGATCACGAATGCGGTGATCGAGAAATACCATAGCGGTCCATCGATAAATTCACCGATCACTTACCTGACTCCTGTAGGCCGGAGTGCACAGGCGGTACAGAGCCACGATCGCCTCTCATTTTCGCTACCTCTTGATTGGATAAAGCTTCGCCGTTCTCTTCTGCTTTACTTGCCCAGAGATCGTGGTGCTCCTTGGCCCAATTGAGATCGCAGTAACCGGTCTTCATCCCTTCAATGGCCCCTTCCATACCGACAGTACCGATATAGATGTGACCGATGATAACCGTGATCATCAGAATGGCACCTATCGCATGACCCACATGCGCCAGCGCCATAATCTCCCTTCCCAGCCCCAGTACAGGAAAGACCAGGATGAGTCCCGAAACGCCGATCAGACCGCCGACGAAGACCAGCAGCCAGAACATTGTCTTTTCGCCCATGTTGAAGAAGTTTGAGGGCACATGCTTTTTGCCAATGATACCGCCCCCCCTGATCAGCCAGCTCAGGTCTCCTTTCTGGTAGATATTACGCCGGACGAATTGGATGATAATCATAACCAGCGCCAGCAGAAAGAGCGGCCCCATCAGATTGTGTCCCTCCTTACTGGCCGAGGCGAGAATGGAGAAACCCTCCTTCCCAAGAACGGGAATCAGCAGTGGACGTCCAAACAGCAGAATCAGACCAGTGACGGCGAGAAAGATAAATATCGATGCCATGAACCAGTGGATCATGCGCTCGTACCCGGTATATCTCGGCAACTTATGTTCCGACATACCACCCTCAATGGGTACACGTCCCCGAATGGCATAGAAAGCCACCAGGAGAATCACCATACCGCCGAGGATATAACCGCTGATCGGTATCAGCTGACTCATTCTGAATTGGCGCCATCGATCACCGGTAGCGTTGATCAGCACACCTGTCTCGACTCCGCCGACCTGAGTCTTTCCACTTACCGGCGCCGAGCGTTGTCTGACATCACGCCAGAACTCAGCTGCAGGATTCATCATCTGGACAGTTGGCAGTTCCTTGGGTTGCTTTTCCTGTGCGTCTACCAGCGTACTGAAAAGCAGAAGGCACAAACCTAGTAAATAAATGCCAAAAACACCCAGCGCATGAGGCACGGTCTTATGGTGTGCCGGCGTTCTCATCGGATCCACTCCCCGCTTCCGCTCGTCTGTTGATGACCAGTATTCTCAGTCATTCAGACTGTCCCGGCGTTTCGATCCGCGCCGGGACAGATCCATTATTATTTACATTACTCCTGTGAGCTGCTCTTGCCGCCTAAATTACTGGGTGCACGGAAAGATGCATCTTGAAAAGAGACACCACGGGCCAAAACTGCGGCACCACGATTGATGATGCGCTTCCGGTAGACATCGGAAATGACATCCGCATCACCTGCGAGCAACGCTTTGGTCGAACACATCTCGGCACAAAGCGGCAATTTGCCTTCCGCCAATCGGTTTGAACCATACTTCCGGTGCTCGTCCGCACTGTGATCCGCTTCTGGCCCACCTGCGCAGAAGGTACACTTGTCCATCTTGCCGCGGGTGGCGAAGGCGCCATCTTCCGGAAACTGTGGTGCACCGAACGGGCAAGCATAGAAGCAATAGCCACATCCAATGCAGATATCCTTGTCGTGCAGTACCACACCATCCTGTGTGGTATAGAAACAATCGACCGGACACACCGTTGCACAAGGCGCATCAGAGCAGTGCATACATGCGACAGAAAGTGACCGCTCTCCAGGATCGCCATCCTTGATGGTCACCACCCGGCGGCGATTGACGCCCCACGGGACCTCGTTCTCGTTCTTGCAGGCTGTCACACAGGCGTTGCATTCGATACAACGTTCGGGGTCACAATAGAATTTCATACGTGCCATGATGATTTCCTCTGATTAAGCCTTGCTGATCCGGCACAAGCTGCACTTGGTTTCCTGCATCTGTGTCACCGAGTCGTAACCGTAGGTCATCGCCGTGTTACAGGCCTCACCCAAGACGTATGGGTCGGCACCTTCCGGATACTTGCTGCGCAGATCCCGGCCCTCGAAGTGACCGCCAAAATGGAACGGCATGAATGCCACACCCGGCGCTACTCTTCTGGTGACCTGCGCCTTTATCTTGAGACGGGCGCCTTCTGCACCTTCCAGCCAGACATCGTCGCCGTCCCTGACACCAACATCATTGGCATCGCGCGGATTCATCTCGACGAACATATCCTGCTGCAATTCCGCCAGCCATGCGTTGGACCGTGTTTCATCGCCGCCGCCCTCATACTCCACGAGTCGTCCCGAGGTGAGGATGATAGGATAGTCCTGAGAGTAATCCTTCGCCTGTATCGAGCCGTAGCGTACCGGCAGACGATAGTAGGACTTGCGATCTTCGTAGGTGGGGTACTTCTCCACCAGATCCCGCCGACTGGTATAGAGCGGCTCGCGGTGAATCGGTACCGGGTCGGGGAAGGTCCAGACAACGACCCTTGCCTTGGCGTTACCGAATGGTGCACAACCGTGTTTGATAGCAACCCTCTGTATGCCTCCGGAACGGTCGGTCTTCCAGTTTTTACCTTCTGCCAACTGCTTCTCGTCTTCGGTGAGATCATCCCACCAACCGAGTTTCTTCAGCAGTTTATCGGTAAATTCCGGATGTCCGCTCTTGAGTTCGTTGCCCACCGGATAGGATCCTTCAGCCAACAAATTCACACCGTTACGTTCCACACCGAAACGGGCGCGGAAGTTGAGACCGCCTCTGGATACCGGCTTACTGGTGTCGTAGAGATTCGGCGTACCCGGATGTCCCATCTCCGCCGTGCCCCAGCAGGGCCATGGCAGTCCGTAGTATTCGCCATGGCAGGGTCCACCCTCGGCCAACAGGCTGGTGTAGTCGAAGGTGCCCCAGTTCCTCTGTTGCTTCTTCATGCGATCCGGGCTCTGGCCGGTGTAACCGATCGTCCACATACCTTTGTTGTATTCAAGGGTGATGTCTTCGATCAGCGGCTCATCATTCTCTATCTTGATGTGCTTGAACAGTTCATCGGCGAAACCCAGTTTCTTCGCAAGCCGGTACATGATGGTCTGATCCGTCATAGACTCGAACATGGGTTCAATCACCTTGTCGCGCCACTGCAAAGAGCGGTTGGAGGCAGTCACCGAACCATAGGTCTCAAACTGTGTACAGGCAGGCAATAGATAGACACCGTCGGTTCTGTCGTGCATGACGGCGGAAACGGTCGGATAGGGATCGACGATGATCAAGGTATCCAGCTTCTCCATCGCCAGCTTCATCTCCTTACCACGGGTCTGACTGTTGGGGGCATGTCCCCAGAGCACCATGGCACGGATATTGTCTTTCTGCGCAATGTTGCCTTTCTCTTCCAACACGCCATCGATCCAACGGGAGACCGGAATACCCTTGGTATTCATGATCGGCATATCCTTGCCCTTGGACTTCTCATAGCTGCCCTCGTCGAAACGAGCGGCCAGCCACTCATAGTCCACATCCCAGACCTTCGCCCAGTGTTTCCATGCACCTGCAGAAAGACCGTAATAGCCAGGCAATGTGTGGGAAAGGACACCGAAGTCGGTGGCACCCTGTACATTGTCATGGCCACGAAAGATATTGGTGCCGCCACCAGCGGTACCCATATTGCCCAGTGCCAATTGGAATGCACAGTAGGCTCGGGTGTTGTTATTGCCGATGGTGTGTTGTGTTCCGCCCATACACCAGATGAAGGTACCGGGCCGATTGTCAGCCATGGTCTTGGCTGCGGCATAAACCTGATGTTCAGGCACACCTGAGACCCGCTCAACCTCATCAGGCGTCCACTTGGCGACCTCCTTCTTTACATCCTCCATACCGTAGACACGTTGACGGATAAACTCCTTGTCCTCCCAGCCGTTCTTAAAGATATGCCAAAGCATGCCCCAAACCACCGGGATATCGGTTCCCGGTCTCAGACGCAGGAATTGGTTGGCATGGGCAGCAGTTCGGGTAAAGCGCGGATCGATCACGATCAGGGGGGCATTGTTCTCCTCTTTTGCCTTGAAGACATGCTGCAGAGAGACTGGATGCGCTTCCGCGGGGTTACCGCCAATGATCAATATCGCCTTTGAGTTATGGATATCGTTATAGGAATTGGTCATCGCACCATAGCCCCAGGTGTTGGCCACACCGGCTACGGTGGTGGAGTGACAAATTCGCGCCTGGTGATCCACATTGTTGGTGCCCCAGAACGCGGCAAACTTACGGAACAGGTAGGCCTGCTCGTTGTTGTGTTTGGCGGACCCCAGCCAGTAGACCGAGTCGGGACCCGATTGTTCGCGGATCTGCAGCATCTGATCGCCGATTTCGTTGATCGCCTGTTCCCAGGAGATCCGTTTCCACTTGCCGCCGACCAACTTGGTGGGATATTTCAGACGCCTTTCACCATGGCCGTGCTCTCTTACCGAGGCACCCTTGGCACAGTGCGCACCGTGACTGAACGGATGATCAAAGGCCGGTTCCTGGCCGATCCAGACGCCATTCTGCACCTCGGCAATGATGCCGCATCCCACTGAACAGTGGGTACAGATGGTCTTCACCTTACTGACGGAGCCCGCACCCATCTCTTCGGCACTGGCCCGTTTGACCATACCTGGTGCGAAGTTGGTCGCCAAAACGGCGCCACCGGCCATCAGACCGGAGTTTCGCAGAAAGTCGCGTCGGGTCATGGTCTGACCGCCGCTGTCACTCTTGCAAGAAATTTCGGACTCAGCTCTTTGGTCGATCGCGAGATCGGAGGTCTTACGCAGTTTCATTCGAATCACCCTGTATCATCAGCTGGTCATCGTCTCGTAGTAGGCGGCGATATGTGGGGTCAGGCGATAGCCTTTCTTACTCTTGGTCTCGGCCGAAACTTCATAGTCAGCCGATGTGGCAGCCAGGCCGGGCAGCGTCACTGCAACCGCAATACCGGCACCGGTGGTTGCCGTATTCCGCAGGAAGCGTCTGCGCTTGTGATCCAGTGAATACTTCTTCGCTTTTTTCATGGGATCTCCTCCCGGTCTGTCATTGAATGTCTGTGTTACACCGGCATACGCAGATAGCGCTTCTCCAGTCCGGCGAATGCGGCGCCGAAGCGCCCCACGGCCTTGTAGAAGACTGCCGATCCGGACTCGCTGAGATCGGTGAAGAAATGCTCCATCCAATCGGCGAGATGCCTCTCGAAGAAGTGCGATTGCATCTGTGCAGGACTGCCCTCGTCTATCAACACGGCCATCACCTCACAGAGCGCGGCCACATGGTCCTCCGGCTCCTTCACGCCATCCTGGCGTTGGAATCCGAGTGCTGCGAGATCATCGCGCAACCGACCCAGGGGCCTCTCCATGAGATAACCTGTGAGATACCAGGAGCCGTAAGGCACCAGCTCTCCGCGACCGATTCCGATGAACAGCGCATGAAACTCATCATCCACCGTTTCCGGACTGGAGGTGGAAGCGGCCAGTCCCAGCATCGACATGGCCAGTGTCATCTCATCCTGCTTCGATTCCACTTTGGCGAATCCGGCCACCTGTTGCATCACCTGTCTGTCAGGTGGCGATCTGAGCAACCTGGCCAGCATGCTGTAGGCACCGCTGCGATAGATCTGCTCTTCACTCTTCATTGCCGCTGCCGAAAGCGGTGTGACGGCTCGGGCTAGATCTTCAGTTCGCTCGTCTGCCCGGGCAGACCGGCTATGATTCGTCATCGCACACTCCTCTAAAAAACAGTGGCAAGCTGCGGGCCAGAGTTGGTGAGAAAATAGGGACAAAAAGGGAGCAGAATCACCAAGCCCCTGCCTATTTATTGCCGAAACCGGCCATCGATACCGCCATTCATGGCCTCTTGATCCTGCACGATGTCGATGACACGGCAGTCTTCGCACATGGTCAGGCGTTTGCGGGCCCGTTCATTCTGAAACATGTAGTGGCCCTGCAGCTTATTGAGCATGTTGTCGATCACCGAACGGGTGGCGAAAGGCTTCCCGCAGGAGGTGCACAGGAATGGCGCCTCCTCATGCAGTTTGCGTTTCTGTCTACGCTGATCGGCATCGAACAGCAGGCGCGGCGTAATCCAGATAGCGTCCTCCGGACAGGTCCGGGTACACATACCGCACTGCAGACAGTTATCCTCGATAAAGAGCAACTGGGGTACACCTTCACCGCCGGTCTGCAGTGCCTTGCCGGGACAAGCGCCGACGCAGGAAAAACAGAGCGTGCAGGCATTTGCGTCCACATCGGCCTTCCCGAACGGAGCACCTACAGTGAGGCTGACCATGGGTTTGGGCTTTTCCGCCTCTGTAAACAGATGATCAATGGCGAGATAGGCGGTCTGGCGTTTGCCTCCCAAACCTGAGAAGCCTGCAGGCTTGATAGCCGGCATCGATACTATCTGCTCTGTATCCAGATCCTCTGGGGCGATCAGGCTGACCAGACCGGCCGCATAACCCATGGCGGTGATGATTTCGTCGACTGTACGCAACTGCTCTTCCAGGGCTTTTACTGAACGTTCCGGCACGCCACCTCCGTTCAGGAGCAACACTGAGTGGGCGCCGAAAGCGAGCGTCGAGAGCCAGAACTCCAAGCCCACACTGGCGAGTTCCTCGACGAGAAACGGCAGATAATTGGTCGGCAGTGAATCTGTAACAAAGTCATCGGACTCGGCGATAAAGACAACCACCGGGTCAAAGCCGCCCTCCTCCCGATAGACCGACAACAGCCTGCGCATCCGATCCAGATTGTCCTTGGGATTCGGATAGGCATAGCGGATGGCCCCACTGGGACAGACTGTCGCACATACGCCGCCACCCTGGCAGAGATGGGCATTGACCTCGATCGTCTCCGCCAAACTTTTGATGGCATCCGCGGGGCAGGCCTCGATGCAACGGTTGCAGGCCGTCTTGCCCGCATGTCCGTGGGCGCAGATATCGGGGTTGTAGTCGAAATAGCGCGGTTTCTCGAAGCTGCCGGTCAGCTCCTCCAACTCCTCGACCGCCGCCTGCAGCGCGACCTCTTCCATCTCGGAATAGACATAGCCCGGCGGTTTCATCTGGGCATTGATCAGCGGTGTTGGGCTCAGATCCAAAATCAGGTCTGCAGCTATCGTCTCTGTATTGTGTTCGCCGCCGCCTGCCAGCAGGATCCTGAAGTCGCCGAGATAACCTTCTATATGGATAGCCCTCCCTCCCAGCGGAATCAGCGGCACACCGGGTTCTTCGACACCCTGGGTCAAGATCACCATGGCGTGGAGCCGTTCATTGAGTCTTGGCGCAATCTCCAGGGCCTGGTTGTCACCGATTATCACCACACGCCCTTTCGATCGATAGTTCACCAGGCTGGTGGGTTCAATCGGCAGGCGCTGCATGGCGGCCAATGCTGCCGTTTTGGCTTTCAGGTTGATGCTCTGTTGCGGGGTCATGATGAACTCTCTTGATCGTCTTGCACTTCTGTCGATGCTCTCTTCGGTAGTGGTGCCTCATCCGCAATGTCCGCACTTTCAGAGGTTTGTGCCAATTGCTGATCAGCGGTTGATGTGTCGATCTCTTCTTTATCCGGCGCAGCTTTCTCCTTTTCCGCCATTCGTTTCGCCTCTTGCTCCAGGCGATATTTCAGATCCGCGGTCATTACATCTCCCAGCTTCTCGAACGACGTAAAATCCTCCGCATAGTCATCCAGGCCGTCGCAGGCATTGAAACAGGCACTGCGAAAGAGTTTCTGCAACGCCTGCTGGCGTAGGTTTTCGGTCACTTCGGGAGAGAGAAATCCGCTGTAATCGGAGTTCTCATCCAGACTTTCCAGGGGCGGCATGTCGGCATCGGTCAATGGCGGGGGCGCTTCGGATTTGGCAGGCAGTTCCAGCTCCTCCTCGATCACCGGCGGTTGATCTGCATCCTGTTTGAGACGAGACCAGCGCTTCAGGAAACCCTCATCCGTCTCACCGCTTCTCTCAATCGGTTCAACGGATTTCATCGACGGTTCCCCTGCGCCTGATGCCGCCAATCCTGACGTTTTCGCTTGGTGCGCTTGACCGGTACATAGTGGGCAAGGATGAACGCCTCGATCCATTGGTAGATTTCAGGCGGGATCGGCACCGTGTAGAGATTCTCATCCCCCTCAAGGTAGGCATGCGCCTCGTCGAAACTGAGGCTGACCATCATGGGTAGGGGCCTTTCAGAATCATCTGTGTTGGCCACGATATATGCATGGGGTGAGGGTGACATCAGGTTGTGATAGTAGCTTTCGCACTCATCCACATGCAGCCTGATGGTAAAACCACGATAGAGGTATTGCTTGATGCCCCCTTCGCTCATGACCAACTCGGCATCCTGGCATTCGTCATCCTCACGCAGTTCACCCGCCAGTATGCCAACCGCCTCCCATTCAGAGGCGAGCCAGGGACTCTCCGAGGGTGACTCCTGCATGATGATCGAGATTGCAAAGGTATCAGGCAGTGCCTCACCCACCTCATCAGCGTAGCGTAGAGACATGTACCACCCTCCTCATAGGGATAAGGTTCTCAGTAGGAAACCGCAAGTTGCGTACCAACTCATAACAGACGGCCCTCAGGCCCTTTATATAGTCAGCAGAGGGAAAATAATCCGAAAAACGGAGTGTGAGTAAGTGAGGGCAAAATGTCCCGATGCCGGTGCATCATTGGTACAAATCACACCACCTGAGCCATCTTCAAAACACATACAGAAGTGAGGATTGCGATGAGACCAAGAGAATTACCCTAACGTCGCAGTTGGGTACGGTAATTGCGTACCCATCTGGGAGACGCACTGGTCTTTATGTCCTTGCAAGACAACAAATACGATGAGAAACCGTGTATGAACAAGACAAGCGGCCACCACGAAAGCGGAACACCGACGCTGATCGATAATTTTGATCGCAGGATCAGCTACCTCCGTATCTCGGTCACCGATCGCTGCGATCTGCGCTGCATCTACTGTATGTCGGAGGATATCAAGTTTGTCCCCCGCTCACAGCTACTCACACTGGAAGAGCTCTATCGGGTCGGAAAGAACTTTGTCGATCTGGGTGTCAGCAAGATACGCATCACCGGGGGCGAACCGCTGACTCGTCGCAACGTGATGCAACTGTTTGAGCAACTGGGACAACTCCAGGGACTGAAGGATTTCACCCTGACCACTAACGGTACCCTGCTGAATCGTTATGCAGCACCATTGAAAGCAGCTGGCATCAATCGCATCAACATCAGCCTGGACACACTCAGGGCAGACCGCTTCCTTAGAATCACCAGAAAAGGTGATATCCGGGCCACACTCGATGGCATCGACGCGGCACTTGCCGTCGGCTTCGACCGGGTAAAGATCAATTCTGTCATTCTCAAGCACCACAATCACGACGAGGTAGCCGATCTTGTCAGATTTGCACAGGACCGGGGAATGGATATCAGCTTTATTGAAGAGATGCCACTGGGATTCGTTGGGGATCACGACCGGGCGACCGTCTACTATTCAAGCGACCAGATCCTGATGGATCTGCAAAAATACTATCAGATGACCCCCACAAACGAGAGCAGCGGCGGACCGGCGCGATACTATCGTGTTAACGGCAGTCCACACAGAGTCGGTTTTATCTCCCCGCATAGCCACAATTTCTGTGACACATGCAATCGTGTCCGCCTTACCGCAGAAGGCAGACTGCTGCTCTGCCTGGGTCAGGAACATTCGGTGGATCTGCGTCGTGTGGTGCGTGCACATCCGACAGACGATGAACCATTGCGGCAGGCCATCATCGACAGCATGCAGATCAAGCCGAAAGGACATGAATTCGATCTTTCCGCCAAACCTGTCATCTTCCGCCATATGAACGCTACAGGTGGGTAACCACCGGGAGCCAGACGTGGATGCAAGATACTTCCCCTACAAACCGCAAATGACCGATGCCGGTCTCAATGCTGCAGAGCCTGTTACTGCAATCGACGAATTTAGTGATGCACGGGATGGGCATATTGCCGCAGAACGCGCATTGACCCTCTATATCGACAAAAAAGAGATTGTCACCCTCATGACACTGGGCACGAGACCGGAATTACTGGTGCTCGGTTGGCTGCGTAACCAGCGCATGGTGAGGGAGATTACACAGATCAAGGCAATCCAGGTCGACTGGGAGACTGACTCTGTCGCGGTAACCACCTTTGACGGTATTGATGGATTGGATAAAAAGATGGGCCGGAAAACCGTTACCACCGGTTGCGGTCAAGGTACCGTGTTCGGCGGCATCATGGATGAGATCGACAAGATACGACTGCCCAGCGTCGGTTTGAGACAATCCGGTATTTATGCCCTGTTGAAGAATCTCAATGAACATAACGAGATCTACAAAAGGGCCGGTGCCGTACACGGCTGCGCTCTCTGTCGCAACGCAGAACTGATGCTGTTTATCGAGGATGTGGGCAGGCACAACGCCGTGGACGCTATTGCCGGTCACATGTGGCTCAACGAAATCTCCGGCGACGATAAAATCTTTTACACCACGGGACGACTCACTTCGGAGATGGTTATCAAGGTGGCGCAGATGGGCATACCCATACTGCTTTCGCGATCCGGTGTCACTCAGATGGGATTGGATATTGCCAGACAGGTTGGAGTGATTCTCATCGCACGCGCCAAGGGGAATCATTTCCTTGTCTATCACGGAGCGGAGTGGATCGACTTCGATGCCATTCCGCAGGGGCATGGGATACGCCGTACAACAGGGTTAGTGGAACATGCAAAGAGCTGAGTGGAGGGAAGACAAAATGTCAGCAGTCATGTCACAACAGCAGCAGGTCTTTATGAATGTCAAACAAGTAGCGGAATATCTGCACTTGAACGAAAAGAAGATCTATTCTCTGGTCAATGAAGAACGTATTCCCGCCACCAAGATCACCGGCAAGTGGCTCTTTCCCAGAGAACTGGTGGATCGCTGGATGCTTGACTCCGCTCATGGTGGTCTGATGACCAACCGTCTGATTATCGCGGGTAGCGACGACCCCTTACTCTATCGCCTGATTATGAATTTTGCCCAGGACACAGGCGCCCATGCACTGGTCAGTTATACACCCACCGGAACTCGGCTCGGTCTGGATCTGCTGCAGGCGAATCGTGTAGATGCCAGTGGCATCCACTGGGGGCCTAACGAAGAGAGCCATACCCGTCATCCCGCACTTTTGAAACAGTACAACCAATTCCGCCATTGGGTGCTGATACGCATGTTCCGCCGTGAACAGGGTTTGATGATATCCCCGGCACTGGAGGCCGAAGGTCTGGATCCAGAAGCGATGATCGATCATAAGTATCGCTGGGCATTGAGACAGAGCGGAGCCGGGGCACAACGATTTCTGTTAGAAGTACTCAGCCGTTATGAAACCAGTGCAGACCGGTTGAACTGTATCGCCACGGCTTTGTCGGAAAGGGAAGCCGCAGCAAGCATAGCCATGGGACAAGCCGATGTTGCACCGGGTGCTAGGGCAGCTGCAACTGAGTACGGACTAGGCTTCATCTCTTTCGGCTGGGAGTCATTTGACCTTGCACTACAGAGAAGTATCTGGTTCAGACGACTTTTTCAGGATCTGATTGCAAGATTGCGCTCACCTGATTCTCAAGCCATGGCAGAGAGTCTGACTGGATATGATCTCGCTGAGGCGGGTGATTTAATTTGGGGAGATGAATAGTCAGGGAGTCTATCTATAAGTGAGAAATCCAGACAGTTCTTCCTGATATCTTGTTCTGGTTAAAGCACCAGATAGACGGATGATCACATAACTGAAACTTTCGCATACATACCGGTCACACGGTTCATATCCTTTAATAATGTCTCTGTAGTGCGTGCAACCACTGACGGCAGATACTGTCCTTTATCCATGATTTTCGTCAACTGAAAAAAACGCCACTGCTTTTTTACTTTTTCGAGAACTTGTTTGATCTCTACTGTATTCAGCGACGAGCCATTCAATTCCAATAAGGCTTCTGAAAATTCTGACTCTGCTTTTTTAAACTCATTATGGTAATCAGGATCCTCCAGCCCCCAGGATAGCAATAGATAGAATTTAGCCATTCGCTGGGAGAGCATTCGTTGACGACCTGAGATATCGACGATATGGGCTTTTTCCGTTCGGGCCTCTCTAACCAAAGCCTCCACAACTCGCTGACTGGCCTGAAGCAACTCTTCACTTAATTTGTTGAGTTTGATTGCGCTCTCGAGACTCACATCACCGCCGGCCACTTTCCTGTAGCGTCCCCATACCTTTTCAGCATTGTTTAAAGCAAATTTTGTCTGTTCCGATCGAGCGAAACCTTTTAGATTATTTAGCTGCTTTTCATAGAGCTTAATAGCTGAATTCAGTTGCCCTCTCGGATTTGCGTATAAAACCTGCTGCCCAATCTGGGCAAACGCCTTGACCATCCTTTGACTCAACATACGCTGACGACCAGCCTGGTTGATGGCTTCGCCGTAGTCTTTTATGGCATCTGCATAAATATTGGCTGGAAAGAGACAAAACAAACCCAGGAGGAGATAGAGATAATAAATTTTCTGTCCGCGCATGTGCAATTCCTTGAAGACAAAGGCAGTTTGGCCAGGTCGAAACAGCATCGGCGAATTTTGATTCTGAACAGATACGGCATCCTTGATCTATGTTAAACGACAGAATTACATGCACTTAAGATATTGATTTTATTATCCAATTAGCATGGAGATGTTCCCCTGTGAATAGGATTTAAAGAAATAAATACATATCTGATAGGAATTAAAATATGATCTGGTGAATACCAATTTACAACATGATATTGAAAATGATCACTAATGACTGCTCATGAAATTGGTTGATGCCTGACTAGGCAGGGACACAGTGGTTAGCTTGTTACTGTCAATACCTATTTTTTACCTTTCAACAAATCCCCCAAACCCGCAAATGGTTGATGTGTTGTCGTATTGTGATTCTTATCTACTACGTTGACTGCATTGTCTTCATCTATGTATCGAGAATGCTCATTGTCGTGGCAGTAAAGACAAAGTAGCTCCCAATTGCTGCCATCCGGAGGATTGTTATCGTGATTATGGTCACGATGATGTACCGTAAGTTCTCTTAAGTTCTCTCGCGTAAATTCTCGTCCACATCGGCCGCATATCCAAGGGTACATCTTGAGCGCCTGAGCACGGTAGCCTTTCTCCCTCTCCTCACGATCACGACGGGCGTTTTCTACAATAAGATCAAGTTTGTTTTTAGTCTCATGTGGCGACATCGATCTAATCCCTTTCATAGAGTCATTACAAAACCACGCTGTTACAAGTTTAGCGTTTGATCTATCGATCTTCCTGAGTACAAGCAAAGAGTTCATTCATTGATCGTGTGCTTTTAGTACCGAAAAGAGTGCACTCATGCTCATAAAATATTCGACATATCGTTTCCATATAATTGTTATTCCAACATTTTTACTTCATGCCCCTTGGATTCCAACCGCCTGAGAATACCTTCTTCACCCAGAAGATGTAATGCGCCAAACAGGACGAACTCTACATCCGGGGTATCCAGCATCTTTTCTATTTTCTCTATCCATGCCTGATTACGTTGAGCGATCAATATCTTGTGAATTTTCGGAAACTCTCCTTTGAGCGGCGTCAGCGCAAGATCTTCGAGCGTAGCGTTATCGCCTCTGCGCCATGCATTTTTCAGATTCTTCATGATATCGGGTAAATTTTCTGCATCACGCAGGGTATAAAGAATTAGTTCATCTTCATACCCAATACCAAAATTCTTTATAAAGGCCAGCTGCTGATCCGGCGATTCGAGCCCCTCGGTCTTCTTATTGTCTCTGATTGCCCTTGCACTGAAATGCTCATCCACGCCTGTACCGACAAGACCGAACCGTTGTAGTTCGATCATTGTCAATGTCAATGCGGCCATACCGGGCTTTAAATGATTAATGATCGAGAGAGGAATATTCCGGCTTGTAAGGTACTCCTCCAGTGCCTGATAAGTATCAGGCTTTAGCGATGTCTGTAAATTTTTACCGTCTGTGTATACCACCTCACCCAACAGTGCGATCTGATATTCGGTGGACTTGAGTTTCTGAATATCTGTTTCAAATACCAGGGAATCTGATTGTCTGTAGGCTTCCTCGAATTGTACTGGTAGTGGGTAGTCAGACTCGCTTAAAACGTGAACCGTCCCCCCTAAAAAAAGAGTATTATTTCCATTTGTGACTTTCCAGACGGGAGATTGGGAACAACTGACATCTGAAAGTGTTATCAGCAGGATACCAAGTAAAACATGATACTTTAAAGTATTCACAGACAGATCATCCTTTTTCTATAAATTTGATGACAGGGGGACGACTATTTACGTAAAAATTATATCGACAGATCACTCAAGATCATTCGATCTTCCCACTGATCTTGAATATAAAAACAATCAGAGATAGTGAATCATACACTAATCGGATGAGGCATAGCCATTGACTCAATTACCTGAGTTGTATAGCTATTGCTTAATGGCTTGCTACACTCAGCCGATGATGGCTATGCTAAGGTATAACGGGGTACGTAGAGAAAACGAAAGATTCTCTGAGATCAGATTTATTGGGTATCAAATCCTGTTACGATTTCAATCTATTATATTGCCAGATTCTAATTCATAATTGCATGCATCATACATATAGCATGCACGGTAACTCTAAGGTCAGCAATCAAGATTTTGATTCAATCTGTTCGTCTTTCTTTGTGTCAGCACCGTCATTATCTGAACTGATGGTGGACTGAATCTCAGCCAGTACCGGGTTCCATTCAGATTCAAGAACTTCATCCGGATATTCCGGCTCATCAGAGGCCAAGTCTTCTTCCACTACTTGATCGTTAAATAGATTCATCACTAACATGATGCTTATACCTCATCGCCCGCATCAGCTGTATATATGGTCCGATGCATAGTCGTTTAATGCCTATAGTCCATTTGGTGATCTCCTATATAACGTTATAGCAAGATTGGAGCCATATCGATATGAATCTCATAGATTCAGATGGTTACACAATACATATATGATGAAATCTAGTACCTGTGTAAAATATTTCGACAGAAAAGACCAGCTGTACACTACCCCCATTCAAAGTAGCCTCCCTGATACGTCACTCCATCTATACTGCGAATACACACTCCTATCAGAGTCGACACAAAGGTGATCAGCGATACTAATGAGCAGCTTTTTGCATCAACCCTGCCCTGTCTTTACAAACGATCCACTTAAGACATCTCCTTCATTAAACTCATTGACAACCCCTGACTCCAGATTGTTCTTTTCGCGCGGCGGCTGATGTAGCAACCATACTGAGAATTCAGCACCCTCACCGGGCTTGGTCTCCACTGTAATCCCGCCACCATACTTCCTTACCAATCCGTAGCTGATAGAGAGTCCAAGACCGGTCCCTCTTCCATTTCGCATCTGGGAAAAGAATGGATTGAATATTTGACCGGCAGTCTGCTCATCCATACCGATACCGTTATCACGCACACAAATAACCACACCCTTATTTAGCCAGTTCTTTGTCTCTATCTCAATCTGACCGTCATCATCGTTAAGTGCGTGAACAGCATTCACCACAAGATTGACCAGTACCTGCTGTAACTCGCTGGGATTGATTGAAACAGGTTGTGATGCATGTAAAAAAATCCTAAGCTCAAACTTGTTATTTTTTTGAAGATGGCGTACAAGCGCTTGCGTATTTTGTACGACTTCGTTCACATCTATAAGTGAAGGTGTGTCGCTTACCTGTTCCTGTTTTGCGTAATCAAGCAGATTGTGGATGATCTCCTTAATGCGGAACACCTGTTCTATGATCAAATCAATTTCGTTGCGTACCGGTTCGGCCTGCTCACCGAGATCATCTACCAAAAGATCGAGATTACCGATTATTACAGCCGTGGGATTATTAATCTCGTGTGCAACACCGGCAGTCAGCTCACCCAATGCCGCCAATTTCTCTGCGGCGATCAGCTGGGCCCGTGTTTCCCGTAACACCTGTATGGTGCTGACAAGCTTTTCGTTCTTACGTTTCAGCTCACCCGTGCGTTCATCTACCTTGTCCTCCAGTTGATCCGCCCATTCCTGTATCTCTTGATTACGTTTTCGCAACAACTCTAACAACACGTCGAGTTCTCGGGCCAACACGCCGATCTCGTCTTGTGAATCAACCTCTCCAATTCTCTTCGAGATACCCTGACGGGTCGCGTGTACGACTTCACTCATCATCTCTAGCGGTTTAAATATGGACTTTGCACCCCAAACGGAAAGCAACCCGGATATAAGCATCAAACCAAGAAAGAAAAGAATCAGAATGATCAACGCCTGCCAGAGTTCATTCCGAAACGGAGCTTCGAGAAATCCCGCATATAGCATACCTACGCGATCACCGTTGACATCTAATATGGGCTGATAAGATGAGATATACCAATCGTTGACAACAAAAGCACGATCTATCCACTTTTCACCATGATCCAAAACCTGAGTACGGACTTCATCGGACACACGTGTACCCAGAGCCCTCTCCTTAGGGCGCCGGGGAACATTAGTTGTTATGCGCACATCATCCAGAAATACCGTTACAGTCCCCAAGCTACCCACGGGCAGGCTGCCGGGACCATAAACCAGATCACGAATGGTATCCACAAAATCAAAATTGCCATTTAATAAAACACCGCCGTCAAGTAGTGCAATAACCTCACCTCTCGAATCACTTACTGGGTATATTGCACGGATCATCATTCCCCGCTCTTCGATTTTACGCTCTGTCGGTCTCGCGCGACGCGTATCGATAAGGGATAACTTGACTCGTTTGGCCAGGCCTGGCGATACGGCTTCCAGCTCATCTGCCGAAAGGATCTCTATACCGACACGTGGCGTCCCCTGCATTGCAGCCAATAGAGAGGGTGAGGTATGACCATGTATTGCAGGATCAAAATAGCGATTGCCATTTCTGTCCAACAGATAAAGATAGGAAAACCCTGCATTTAATTGGTGTGCCTGTAATTGCGTTGCGATTGCACTGTCACTCTTCGACTCCAGCGCAGTATAAAAACCATGAGACTCCGCCAAGTTGGAAAGGCTGTTTAGATAGTCTTCACGAATTCTTATAAAATGGTCATCCGCCACTGCCAAATCGGTATTGACTTTTATCAATAACTGTTCGTAGCTGAAGTTTGATCCCCAGAATACCGCGAACAATAGAAAGATCGGCATGATGAGAAGGATTGGAAACAAAACCAGCACTAACAGCTTATAGCGCAGGGATGTCCTGATCATTTCTCTGAAGCTTTTACGTGGCGTCTCCATAGATAGTGTTTGGTTTACCAGAGCCCAACACTAGTCCAACCCCCAAGCCTGCGCCTTACGCTCCAAGGTCTTCCGAGAGATTCCGAGGATGCGCGCTGCTGCCGACTTGTTCCCTCCTTCCATATTCAAGACTCTCAGGATATGGCGCTTTTCAACACTGTCGAGTTGTAAATTATCACTCTCGTCTGTCCCATGATCCTTGTCATTCGATGCGAGACCGATGACACAACTGCTGGGTGGCTTGTTCAATAGCAGACAACGCTCGATAACATTCTTAAGTTCCCTTACATTACCTGGCCAGTTATAGCTAAAAAGTTGAGAGAGCTCCCCCTCACCCAGTTGTCTGGCCTCAACACCCAATTCAACTGATAATTGCTGAATAAAGTGGTTGGCGAGCAGTGGAATATCTTCAGGTCTTTCACGTAGAGCCGGTATGTGCAGAGAAATCACATTAAGCCGGTAATAGAGATCTTCACGGAATTCACCATCTCTAATCTCATCCACAAGATTCTTGTTGGTTGCAGCAATAATTCGGACGTTTACCGGTATCTCACGATTTGACCCCACCGGTCTGATAGATCTCTCCTCCAAAGCACGCAAGAGATGCGCCTGCATAGGGAGGGGCATTTCACCAATCTCATCGAGAAAAAGTGTGCCCTCTTCTGCATAGGTAAACAGGCCTTCCCGGGCTTGGTGCGCACCCGTAAAAGCGCCTTTGACATGACCAAACAGTTCACTCTCCAGCAGCTCAGCCGATACCGCACCACAATTGACGGGGACAAAACTTCCTGCCCTGCCGCTCAATTCATGTATGGCCCGTGCCGCCAGTTCCTTACCGGTGCCGGATTCACCCTCCAATAGCACTGTTGAAGGCATGGGTGCAACACGCTTGATGACTTCGCAAAGGTCCCGCATCAGGTCGCAATTACCAATTACACCGGCACTGTCGTAGAGCTGATTCACCTGCCTTCGCAGTACAAAGTTCTCTCTCTGGATCTTCTGGCGTGCCAGATAACGCTCGACGGCCGCCATCATCTGCTCCATACGGAAAGGTTTCATGATGAAATCTTCCGCACCAGCCCTGAGTGCGGCAATTGCAGTCTCAAGATCCGCATGTGCCGTCATGAAGATCACACCGGTATTACCGCCTTGATTGCGTAATTCCTTGACCCATTCCACTCCACCAATCTCTCCTGGCAGACGGATATCGGTGATGATCAGGTCAAAATGGCAGCGTTGCCTAAGGTCTTCCGCTGCGGCAACATTTTCTGCAGCTTCGACTAATCCGAAATATTTTGCCAAACCCCGCTGTAGAAAATTACGTATACCCGGTTCATCATCGACCACCAATACCGATGCCATTCTTATCGGTTGTTCACTGGGTCTGAGAATCGTTCTTCCATCACGTTTTCTCTTCAGGTCATGTGCGCTATTTCCCATGGTCAGTTCCACTCTTTCCTGATTTGTTTTTCTGAAAATACACTCACACCCACTTGGGTCGTCGATGAGTGTTGGGTCATTTTGTCCCTTTCATCGTCAATGTTCTTGGAACATATGACCCAATTTCGGGACACTTCTCCGACAACCGGCGGTGTTTGACCCGGGTTTTCCTCCAAAACACAGATCTGATTACTGGCAATATCTATTCATAGTAGACAAAACATATACCTTTTCTACTTCACGCGTTTTCTGCAAGGTTTCATGACTGGCACTGCTTTTGCAGATCAATAGCTGGAATCACCCAACGGCAAGTATGGAAGCATAAATGAAAATCAAGCGTTTTTGTCTGATATCACTGATTCTGTCGGTTTCATTTATAGCGATCAGTGGTGTGCATGCAGAAGAATACCCCAAAAACATTATCAGATTAGCCACCACCACCAGCACAGACAACTCAGGACTGCTCGCAGCCCTTTTACCGAAATTTACCGAAGCCTCCGGTTACGAAGTCCATGTCATTGCCGTGGGGACCGGTAAGGCGCTTCGCATGGGGCGGGATGGAGATGTAGATGTCGTATTAGTCCATGCCCGTGCAACTGAAGATAAATTTGTCGCCGAAGGCTATGGTGAGAAACGGTACGGTGTCATGTACAACGATTTTATCATCGTCGGACCCAAGGACGACCCCGCCGGCATTCGAAGCGCCAAAGCCGTGACTCAGGCCCTCGATCTCATCGCCCAGACTCAGTCATTGTTTGTCTCACGCGGGGATGACTCAGGTACCCATAAGAAGGAACAATATCTTTGGAATAAATCCGAAACGAGGCCAAGCAAAACTTGGTACCGTGAAGCGGGCCAGGGTATGGGAAAAGTATTGCAGATCGCTGCTGAGCTGGATGCTTACACTCTGACAGACCGCGGTACCTGGTTGGCATATCACAACAAATCACCATTGGAAATCAGATTTGAATCTGACCCTTTACTCTATAATCCTTACGGGATTATCGCCGTCAATCCAGTACGCCATCCTGATACGAACCATGACGGTGCCATGGCCCTCATCAAGTGGTTCATTTCACCTGACGGCCAAACAATGATCGGTGAATTCCGCATCGGCAAGGATCAGCTCTTCACACCGTCCGCCGACGCTGGTGAATTTGCCGCATTTAGTAAAGCATACTGATGGAGTCACTCAGCGAATCGACAGTCAACGCTTTGGCACTGCTGTTCAGTGGCAACGCGGAGCTGTGGGAGATTATCGGTATCTCCTTTCGCGTCTCATTTATCGCCATTACGGTCGCGGTTCCGCCGGCGCTGATGACTGCCTTTGCCTTAACCTACCTTCACTTTCCCGGAAGACGACTCCTTATCTCCATCAATAGCACCCTCCTGTCCGTTCCTGCCGTCGTAGTGGGATTGACCCTCTATATACTCTTATCCCGCCAGGGCCCTCTGGGTGAATGGAAACTGCTCTTCACCCAGACAGCCATGGTATTGGGTCAAATCGCCCTCTCATTCCCGATTCTGGCTGCCATGGGGCATGCCGCGCTACAGGGAGTGGACAGGCGTGCGTGGGAAACCGCACGCACTCTGGGTGCTGGACCCTTACGCGCATTCTCCACTGTCATACGTGAGGCAAGATTCGGATTGATGGCCGCCTTACTCGCTGCATTCGGCCGTATCATCGCAGAAGTTGGAGCTTCAATGATGCTGGGAGGCAACATCCTCCACTATACCCGCAACATTCCCACCGCTATTGCACTGGAAACCAGCAAAGGTGAATTCTCTCAGGGGATTGCATTGGGTATTGTTCTTCTTGTACTAGCGTTCACACTTAACGCCCTGCTACAGAATTTTCAGGGACGGGGGCATCCAGTCTCATGAAAGACGATATTCTGCTTACGGTACGTTCAGTGAAGAAGCGTTTCGGTCGCAGGGAGGTACTGCGTGAAATTGAGCTTGATCTGAAGTCTGGCCACTGCCTTCAACTGGGGGGTCCCAACGGTGCCGGCAAGACAACCTTACTCAGGATTCTATCCGGCCTGGAACGGCCTGATCAGGGCCTGATCGATTGTGGCGATGGTCGCATCGCCTGGAAGCGGATCAGACGACGTCTACTCGAACAAACCCTCTATCTTCACCAGCAACCATATATGTTTGATGGAACAGTCCGTTATAATCTTGCTTATGCACTGCCGAACAGGTTATCGGCAAATGAACGGGAAGAGAGAATCAAACAGGCAATGGACTGGGCGGGCCTGGAACCTATTCGCAATACATCAGCGAAAGAGCTTTCCGGAGGCGAACGCCAACGAGTCTCCCTTGCCAGGGCATGGCTAAGACAACCGAGGATGCTAATGCTGGACGAACCCACTGCCAATCTCGATCGTGAATCACGTCGACGCACCCTGAATCTGCTCACCTCTCTAAAAGAGACGGGAATGTCACTGGTACTCGCCAGTCACGATCCGCTACACCTCAGCACATTGATTGATCGATGCCTGCTTCTACACGAGGGCCGCCTGGTGGAAACGGAACCCTTTAAGATTATGCCCCTGTCACCATCTCACCTCCCCTCACCAATGAGGTTCACAGCATGAGTCGCAATTTGGATATCACCGCAATAATACTCGCGGGTGGCCGAGGCAGCCGAATGGGCGGAGTCGACAAAGGACTGATCGAACTGAATGGCAAACCCCTGATTGAGCATGTCATTTCTGCCGTGGCACCCCAAGTGGAAACGCTGATTATCAATGCCAACAGGAATCTAAATGCCTACGCAGCTTTCGGCTATCCGGTTATTTCAGACTCAATGGAAGATTATCAGGGCCCACTTGCAGGCTTCCTCGCAGCCATGGATGCCGTAAAGAGTAGTGACATGATAACAGTACCCTGTGACGGCCCGCTGCTCGCCGACGATCTAGTCGGGAGACTGTCCAAGGCCCGTATGCGCGATAACGCCGACATTGCTGTGGCGCATGATGGCAATCGCCTGCAGCCGGTCTATGCATTGATTCCCCTTCGCCTGCAGGCCAGCCTGCAAGCCTATCTCGATGGAGGTGATCGAAAGATCGATCTTTGGTATGCACAACATCGTGTGGCATATGCGGATTTCTCTGATGTTCCCTCGACATTTGTCAACGTCAACACCCCTGAAGAGCGTGATAGGCTTCAGGGCGGAGATGCTGCATGATCGATTATCCCGTTCCTTTGATCGGTATTTCCGCCTTTAGCGGGACGGGTAAGACGACGCTGCTGACGAAACTGCTTCCGCTACTCCGAAAGCGGGGCTTGCGCATCGTAATGATCAAACACGCCCATCACCAATTCGAGATCGACCACCCGCACAAGGACAGTTATGAACTTCGCAAAGCAGGAGCGGTGAAAACCCTTATCGCTTCACGACGACGCATGGCGCTGGTAACCGAGTTCAGCGAGGATCACCCTGAACCCACGTTACGCGAAACCCTTTCAGAACTCGACCCGGATGGAATCGACCTGGTTATGGTGGAGGGCTTTAAACGGGAGGACTTTCCAAAAATCGAACTTCACAGATCAGACCTGAAGAAGCCACTACTCTGCCTGGATGATCCTCATGTCATCGCTGTTGCCACAGACGCACCCCTGCCGGATATCCCTACAAAATTGCCACAACTCAATCTCAATGATCCTGTCGAGATCGCCTTATTCATATATAACTTTCTGCATCAGACAGTAGGAAAAAAAGCGTCATGAACCAGAAAGTATTCAACACTCTCACAAGCTGTGCTGATCCTGAATCACCGGAGACCTTGTCAGTCACTGAAGCCAGAGAGCGTATTTTAAAATGCATCTCGCCAATCGAAGCCACTGAACGCCTGGCTATACGCGATGGACTTGGCCGGGTTCTGGGAGAAGATATTGTCTCCCCCATGGATGTACCCGGTCATACCAACTCCGCAATGGATGGATTCGCTCTCTCCGCAGCGGACCTACCGGAGGACTACGTCAATCTGAAGGTGATCGGCACCATCTATGCAGGCGACTCGTTTCAGGGTGTCTGTAGATCGGGTGAGTGCGTACGCATCATGACCGGTGCTCCCATGCCAGCAGGAACCGACACGGTGATCATGCAGGAGCAGACAATGGCCGTTGAATCGGACCATATCCGAATCGGAAACGGCCATCGGGCCGGCCAGAATGTACGCCAGGCAGGAGAAGACATCGCCAAAGGATCGGTGGTACTGGAAGCCGGGAGACGCTTGCTGCCCGCAGACCTCGGCATACTTGCATCACTGGGATTCGGTGAGATCAATGTACGGCAACGCCCCAAGGTCGCATTTTTCTCAACCGGCGATGAACTGCGCTCCGTTGGTGAGCCTCTGCTGCCGGGTGAACTTTATGACAGCAACCGCTATACCCTCTACGGCATGTTAATTCGTGCAGGCGTGGAGATCCTCGATCTCGGGGTTATAAAAGATGATCCAGATGCCTTGCGGCAAGCATTTACACAGGCAGCCAGTGTATCGGATGTGGTGCTCTCTTCCGGTGGGGTATCGGTCGGTGAGGCGGACTATACGAAATCGATCCTCCAATCATTGGGGAAGATGCAATTCTGGAAGATTGCCATGAAACCGGGCCGTCCACTCACTTTTGGTCATCTGCATGACGCTCTGTTTTTTGGCCTGCCCGGAAACCCGGTGGCGGTAATGGTCACCTTCTATCAGTTTGTACTGCCAGCCCTGCATGTCCTCTCCACCGGCAAGCGCTATGAGCCCTTCACACTAAGAGCCCGCAGCGAAAATATAATAAGGAAACGGTCGGGACGCTTTGAATTTGTCAGGGGCACCATGCAACAGACTCCCGATGGCGATTACAGCGTGGTCAGCCTGGGGCGACAGGGTTCGGGAATCCTGACCTCAATGAGCCATGGCAACTGCTTCATTCTTCTCGAAGCATCCTGCGATGGTGTCGAACCTGGAGAATACGTCACAATACAGCCGTTCATCAGTCTGGTTTAATTGGCCATACCATTTACCATCCTGTATCGACTTGATGACACCCATTTCCCGAACAGAAACGGCCTGGAATCAACGCCTCATTCGCTGGCTGCTTGAAGGGCTTGCGCTGATACTTGCTCTCTATCTCCTCCATCTCTGGCAGACTTGGGATGCTGCCGAAGGACATGCTCCTGCGTTATCGGGTCACTCTGTTACAGGGGGGGTATTTTCTCTTAAAACCCAAAGGGAAAAGCCTTTGCTGGTCTACTTTTGGGCCTCCTGGTGCCCGATATGCGGCATCTCTTCCAGCAGTATCGACAAGCTCGCCAAACACCATGACGTCATTACAATTGCCATGCAATCAGGCAGTGAGAATGAGTTGATGCGATATCTTAAGAAGGAGGGATTGAATTTCCCGGTAATCTCCGATCCGCAAAGCCGCATTGCCAAAACATGGGGCGTCAAAGGCGTACCCACAGCTTATGTCGTGGATAAACAGAACAACATAAGATTTGTCTCGGCTGGCTATACCACGCCATTGGGCCTCAAGGCACGTATGTGGTTAGCTGAGCTTTAGAAAACATAGCGATAACTTACATTGAATATATTTAATATCATTTTGTTTTATATAAATTAAATATTTCGCCACTCAGGAATAAATTCTCATATGCTGAGTCGCCCTGATGTGAACAGATCCACCGCAGTGACTGCGCATTCCGATGGCATGAACCATTTACCGCAATTTTTCGACCATAATGAGGATGTCTCGAACAATCCCGCCACTTTCCACAGCCCTTGGTTATTCAAATAGTGACTATAGGTTTTAGGGAACCAGAGCTGGCTATAGAATAGAAAAGATTTCGATACTTTTACTCTCCAACAACAGGATAAAAAAATGGCCAAAATCACTTTAGAAGGCAATGAGATCAACACTAACGGCGAACTGCCGGCTGTCGGAGCAGAAGCGCCCGATTTTTCACTCACCAAAGCTGACCTCTCCGATGTCGGCCTGGCCAACTATGCCGGCAAGAAGAAATTACTCAACATCGTACCCAGCCTCGACACCGGTGTCTGCGCCGCCTCCACCAAGAAATTCAACGAGGAGATGGCAGGTAAAACCAATTCTGTCGCACTGGTTGTCTCAGCTGATCTGCCTTTTGCCCAAAGCCGCTTCTGCAGTGCGGAAGGCATTGATAACGTTGAGTCTCTCTCCATGATGCACAGCCGTAACTTTGCCAAGGATTACGGTGTATTGATTACCGACGGTCCATTGGCCGGTATCACCGCAAGAGCTGTTGTTGTGCTGGATGAAAATAACAAAGTGATCTACACACAACTGGTGCCGGAGATTGTGCAGGAACCTGATTACGATTCAGCCCTGGCACACCTGGACTGATGATCTGTTTTTAGACTGAGTTAAAAAAACGGGCACTTAGTGCCCGTTTTTTTATGCGTATATTTCGTCTCGCTAAGGTCTGCCGTAAGGCGAATACTGCGGCGCATTCCCATAGGGATTGTATCCGGGCGCGCCCCAACCACGCGGATATGATGGGGGCGGTGGCGCCATGGCTTCCCTGAGCTCTCTCTCAGCCTGAATCAGATTACGCATTGCTTCCATCTCGGCCCTTGCCGCTTCACGCAGCTCATCGAACTCTTTCAGGATTTTAGAGACCGATTCAGCGCGTTGGTCGGTAACCGCTGCACCACTTTCACTTGCGGTTTGAGGTTCACCACCGGCAGTTCCCATTTCACCACTGGAGGCAGGCGACTCCGCAGAGGCGGTCTCAGCAGCGGTACCAGTCGATACATCGGATGAGTCAACCGTTGCAACTGATGTGGACACCGACTCATCCGATCCTGCCGGATCGAATTTGGCCTGATCACTCGCGACTGCAGGCGCATTTGAAGCTGCGGTCTTATCTGATTCATCACTGTCGCCGGTAACCTGCTTGGTCTGGGTTACCTCGGCAGGAGCTGCTGCCTCGGATGCGGTATCAGCAGTTTGAGGTTGAGAGGTCTGCTCGGTTGCAACCCCAGTCTCTGCTACGCTCTCCTCACCCCCGGGGTGCTTGGCCAATGAGCGGATATAGATGAAAGCCAGGATGATGATGAGCAGCCAAAAAACGATTTTGACCCAAAAGCCACCCGAGCTCTTTGATGCCGTTGACATAGAACTTTCCTCCGAAGATTCCTCTTTATCTAATTTTGCCTGAACGATAACACTTGAGGAGGCGGATGACTCACCGGATGAACGTGCACTTGACGACTCAGCTGCCTGTTTCGTACCACTACTACTCGAGGGAGTACTGGCCGCCGCTGTCGCCGGAACAGATTCCGGTTGTTTCGTGGCTGGCGATTTCTCGGCTGGCGCCGGTTTTGCAGCCGAAACTTTCTTACTTGATGCAGCCTTTTTGCTGATGACTTTTTTCTTCGCCACCTTCTTCTTGGCAACTTTCTTCTTCGCCGCCTTCTTCTTGGCCGTTTTCTTTTTTACTGTGGCCTCTTTTTTCTCCGCTTCCGCCACATCAGCCACTGTATTCTCAGTGTCGTTCTTATCTTCCGCCATCGTACTAATCCCCATTCTACAAGCAGGTCATGAATTTACATACTAGCACAGCCTAAACCAGGCTTCTCTTGAAATATCTCTATCAAATTAGCGTGTTAAATCTGTTAACCACTCGGCGATCCATGCAGATTTACGATCCTCCGGCCTGATAACCTGAAGCCACTTGCCAACCCGGTGTATGGCGATAAAGTGCTCGCCCTGCCGCGTTTTGCCGGCCAGGGGCCGGTCTACCCCCGGACCCGTACGAAGGTTGGCTTCTGTAGCTTGGATTTCGATCTCAACCCCTATCCACGCCTCTTTGAGAATCTCGGGCAGATAGGGTTGAACCGCTTTCGATTCAGTGCGTATTTTGTCCTTCAGGATCTCACGGGCATCCTCATGGCCATTTCTCGCCGCCTTTAAATACCAGTGAATCGCCTCATCCTCATCCTTTTTAATACCCTCGCCTTGGGTATAAGCCAAGGCGAGCGCGAACATGGCTTCATCATGTCCACGGTTTGCTGCTTGCCCCCACCAGTAAATGGCTTTGGGGATATCAACACGCAGACCATTTCCGTTCGCATATAGCCACCCGAGATGATAGGAGGCTTCTGTATGGCCGCGCATGGCCAGCGGTCGCCAGAGACAGTAGGCCTCTGCAAAATCACCTGCTTTCAATGACGTCATTCCCATCTCAAACGGACCACTCTGCGCTTGAGACTGAGGCACTACAAGTAACATTAAATATATTAGATATCTTATTGATAGTAATTTATTTTTAAATGCCATAATCAAGTAAAAAGCGTGAAAACTTTGAGTTATCAACCGGCTGTACTACGACTTAAATCCATCAGGGCAATCAGCAATGTCTTTACCTGCTCCATGCCCTGAACAAGATTTTTTTCTATCTCTTTCATGCTAATTGGCTCACTACCCCTTCCTGCCGCCCAGTTGGCAACAACCGCACATGATGCGTAACAAAGGTTTAATTCCCGCGCCAGTGACGCCTCGGGCATACCTGTCATACCAACGATATCGCAACCGTCACGTTCCATGCGGTCAATCTCTGCGGCCGTCTCAAGCCGCGGACCTTGGGTAGCACCGTAGGTACCACTGGCGACCGGCTTGATTCCACTGTGCTCTCCCGCATCTAACAATTGCTGACGGAGCGCCTGACAATAGGGCTCGGTAAAATCGATGTGGGTAACGTGAGGCAGGTCTGCCTCATAGAGTGTGTGCTCACGACCGAAAGTATAGTCGATGATCTGATCTGGAATCACGATCTCTCCCGGCGCCATCACTTTCTGGATACCACCGACGGCTGCGACACCGATGATATCTTTTACACCGGCATGTTTCAGAGCCCAAAGATTGGCGCGGTAGTTCACCCTGTGGGGAGGAATACTATGGGCAGGACCGTGCCGGGGCAGGAAAACCACATCGCTGCCGGCGAGTCTGCCGTGGGTAAGTGGAGCTGACGGCTCACCGAAGGGTGTGTGGCAAACCTCCCGATGAACGATCTCAAGATTGGGTATTTTATCCAGTCCCGTTCCGCCTATGATGGCTAATTCTGGCATTATTCTCGATTGTGGGTGGTAAAACTTCAGTCAATTCTACCTTGAAGCCATCATGATTAGAAACAGATGTACTGGAGCCGACAATAACATCACCCGACACCCACATTGGGCTCAAGGGGGTTATCGAAATAGGGCGACTGCATACTCGCCAAGTTCAGGATTCCATCCCTTCAAGTACCTTGACGTTCCGCTCAAATAGTACGGGGGAAGCGCCTTAACGCTTCCCCCGCCTACTCTCTTCTTATTGAATAGCTAACCCGAGTCTCAGACAGCACGCGCCATAATGCCGGAGCTTTCCAAGGTGGGTATCAATATCGATTCCTCGCGTTGTATCCGATCTTCGATCATATCGAAAACCTCCATGGTTTCCGCGATGAACTCGTCACTGAAATTGAAGTCGCAGTTTTTCAGCCACTTTGCGTGGTATCTGTCGAACTGCTTCTTCATCGGCTTCTGTCCGTTGAGAAATCCCCATGCCATGGATTTGAGCTTGGGATCCTGATGGATCAGCAGATCAGGATAGATGGACTTATCCTGCTCCGACATATGTGTCTTCATCTTATCCGCGAGATCACAAATCAGCTTGTGCGTTGTCATGGCGTTGGGACGAATACTCAACTGCTCCTTGGTCATCATTGCCCTAAGGTCACTGATCATATCCAACATCTCAGAATGACTGCCTTTTAGGTTATCTAATGCGCTCACTACCACCCTCCAAAATTCAACATGCATCCGTGTAAATTCGCTATGCGAAAGGATTGCGATACAACATATGGCTAACCGATCTCTGCCGGTTACTTTAGCCCGCTTACGGCATAAGCTTGTACCATCTATGGAAAAATGGCAATAGGTACTTAATTTTATTAGAATTTTACTAAGATATTCCTAGGGGTATTCCCTCGGAAAAACCCATGCATACTAGGGAAATTCCTAGGTTTCAGGGATGGCCAGTATACCCGGCACGTTTCTGAGATAGCCCTTGTAGTCCATTCCAAAACCGAAGACATAGCGATCTTCCACCTGTATGCCGACAAAATCGGCAGTATAACCGTTACTTCTATCGTGCTGTTTTTCAACCAGAACAGCGCTGTAGACCGACCTGGCCCCGGCCTTGCGGCAGGCCTCAACTATTGCAGCCAGGGTGATACCTTCATCGAGAATATCGTCAACCACCAATACTGCTTCTCCCTGCAGTGAAGTATTGGGCTGGCCGATCCATTCCAGGTCCGCGCCTGATGTCTCCCCTCTATAACGAGTTGCGTGAACATAGTCCTGCCGCAAAGGGAAGTTGAGACGCGTCAATAGATGGCCTGTCGGAATCAGTGCACCATTTAGCACACAGAGAACGATGGGATCCTCTTCCGACAGTGCTGCGGAAATCTCTTCGGCAAGTCTGTCCAGCGCCTGTTCGACTTCGACTCTCGAATAGAGCTCATCGGCTGTAGCAAGGGTATCTGCGGCTTCTTTGGGTGTAATCATAAGAGACTTCTTCAATCGAGGTTTAGACTGAGTGTGATTTCATCGGGATCCTGAGCGAGCTTATCCACCGCCTCCCGCCACAGCGGATCCATGTGTAGCGCCTGGAGGCTTCTGGGTTTTCTCCCATGCATTCTGACCAGGCGTACATGAGTTGCCGGATCGTCATAGTCTTTGAGATATTCAACCACCTCCTGAGCAGCCGGCCGATTGTTGCAAACGAGTACCATATCGCAACCAGCCCTCAACGCCGCCTCTGCCCTGGCTGCATAGTTACCCGCCGCATCCGCTGCCGCCATATTGAGGTCGTCACTGAATATGACTCCTTGGAATCCCAACTGACCCCGAAGAATTTTCTGCAGCCAGAATCTAGAAAATCCTGCCAAATGTTTATCAATCCGTTCGTAGATGACATGTGCGGGCATAACGGCTTCCATCCCGGACCGGATCATATGATCAAAGGGACGCAGATCCTCGATTTCGATATCTTCATATCGCCTGCCATCCACCGGCAGCTCAGTGTGGGAGTCACCCGCCACACCGCCATGACCGGGAAAATGCTTGCCGACGACCGCCATTCCGGCACTGTGGCTACCTCTCATCCAGGCATGTGCCAGACGGCCCACCACATCAGGACTCTTAGCAAATGCACGATCACCGATCACCCGACTGATCGGGTGTCCCAAATCGAGTACCGGCGCAAAGCTAAAATCGACCCCACAGGTACGCAGCTCGGCGGCCATCAGCCAGCCGCCCAGCTCGGCCAGTTTCAGGCCATGACCAGGCTGGTTTTCGTACTGTTCGCCATACCAGGCCGCAGGAGGCAGATGGGTGAAGCCTTTCCGAAAGCGCTGTACCCGTCCTCCTTCGTGATCCACCGCGATGAGAAGGTGAGGCGATCTCAGCTCATGTATCTCCCGGCAAAGGGCACTCAATTGCTCATGGGATGTGTAATTACGGGAAAAAAGGATCACGCCTCCCACAGCGGGATGCCTCAGCAACACCCTTTCCTCCTGCGAAAGCGTGGTTCCCTCAAGATCGAGCATGACCGGTCCGAGACTCATCCTGTACACTGCCTCATTCAATTTTTCCTGCAGTATGCCGTAAAGATAGGTGTGCGGAAAACAATGATTTCAAATACGGTTGTTATCAGCCGGACAGACAATGTGATCGAGGTACCTTAAGGTGATCCATCAGCGTGTAACGGTCCTAATCCTGACGGCTCTGCTCGCCTTTACCTTGCCCTCAGCGGCAGAAGAGGAGGAAGAGAAGGAGGGACAACAAGAGGTGGCGACTATCAGCTACTATCAGATCAAGCCCTCCCTGGTGGCCAATCTGGCCAGTGGCGGCCGCTACATTCGCTGCGATATTCAGTTAATGACCAAGGATGACACCTTTCTAGAGGCACTCAAATTGCATGACCCGGCAATACGTCACACCCTACTACTGCTATTGTCAGAACAGGACGGGAAAGCCATCAAAAAACCGGAAGGCAAAGAGGCTCTACGTAAAAAGGCCCTCTCTCAGGTCAATGCACTAATGAAGGAGCAGACCGGGAAAGAGGGTCTGAGTGCACTCTTTTTTACGACTTTCTTTGTTCAGTAGCCAGACGTATATCCAGCCTGTCCCGCAATCGATCACCCAACAGGTTGAGGGAAAGCACAACCAACATCATCACCAAGCCGGGAGCCAATACCAAGTGAGGTGCCACCAACATATAGGTGGTTCCATCTCGAATCATACTGCCCCATGAGGCATCAGGCGGCTGTATACCCAACCCCAAAAAGGACAGGCCGGCTTCAGCGATAACCATACCGGCAATACCGAATGTTGCCTCGACGATTAGCGGTGCTGCGACCAATGGCAGCATGTGCCTGGTGATGATGAACCAACGGGAACTGCCTAATGCGATAGCGGCTGTGACATGGTCCCGTTCTCTGAGAGAGAGCACTTGTCCCCGCGCCAACCGGGCGTATCCGACCCACCCCACTACTGTTAAGGCAATAATCAGGTTATCGAGCCCAGGCCCCATCACTCCGGCTAACGCTATCGCAAGCAATATTCCTGGAAATGCCAGAAAGATATCGATCAATCGGACAATGAAGAGATCCAGCCATCCTCCCTGATATGCCGCCAACAGGCCAATAGCGGTTCCCAATACCAGCGATATGGACACAACGCCAAATGCAACTGCAAAGGATGTCTGCGCGCCGGCCAACAGTCGTTGCATTACCGGTCTGCCTAGATCATCGAAACCCAATAGACCGGCCTGACCAGGTCCTGTAAGAATGTGCTCCAAGTCGATTCTATTTGCTCCAGTTGATAGCACATCACCAAAAAACGCCGCCATCGCCCAGAGAAGCAAGACGCAAACCGGCAACCAGCGCCAGATCATACCCCGCCCCCATGCTGTATTCGAGGATCTACCAAGCCATAGACAATATCCGTGAGTGTATTGATCAACACATAAGTAAGGCTGACAAAAAGTACACACCCCTGAACTACCGGATAGTCCCGCTTATGAATGGCATCGATCATCAATGACCCGATGCCGGGCCAATCGAACACCACTTCTGTCACTACCGCCCCACCCAATAAGGCCCCCATTTGTAACCCGATCAGAGTAACAACTGGCAACCAAGCATTGCGCATGGCATGCCTCCACATGACCCGAGGTTCATCGAGCCCCTTTGCCCGAGCGGTTCTGACATAGTCCTCCCCCAACACTTCCAACAGACTGCTTCTAATCATACGGGCTAGGATGGCGGCAAACCCAGTACCCAGTGTCACTGCCGGCAGCACCAGACTGGAGACCGATTGGCGACCACTCACAGGTGTCCAGCCAAGCCAGAGCGAGAAGAGAAGTATCAATATAGGCCCCAGCCAGAAGTTGGGTATAGAGATACCCAAAGCGGAGAAGCTCATTGCACCCCAATCCCATACCCCACCTCGTTTGAACGCTGCCAGGATTCCCATGGGCAATGCGATGAGAAAAGCACACAACATCGCAGCAAAGGCTAACTGCAACGTTGCGGGAATCCGTTCGGCCAATAGGCTCACAACTGACCGCTCTGAATGCAGGGAGTACCCCAGGTCCAGCCGCAACACACCTGAAAGATATTGGATTAATTGGATAGACAGCGGCTGATCAAGCCCCAGAGCACGCCTCAGCGACTCACGGTCAACGAGTTGTGCGGATTCACCCAGCATCACATCTACCGGGTCACCCGGGATCAAATGAATGAGCAGAAAAACGAGACAGACAACGCCGACAATAACCAGCATGGCACTGATCAGGCGAGATATGAGAAAATCGATCATGACTAATCGACAATCTCCACCGGCATACCGTTAAAGGTCCAATCAAACAGCTCTATCAGGTCACGGCTACGCATGCGTATGCAGCCATGGGATACAGGTTGTCCGATCAGGTGCTCCTCCGGGGTACCGTGGATATAGATGTACCGCCTGAGGGTATCGACCTCGCCTCCTCTATTAACGCCGGATTCGAGACCGGTCAGCCATAGGATGCGGGTAAGCACCCAGTCACGCCCGGGACTGCGCTCTGCCAGCGCGCTGTTATAAACTTCCCCCGTCGGCCTTCTCCCGACAAAGACTGTCTCCAGCGGACATCCCTCACCAATTTTCAAGCGGATTTGATGCTTTCCCCTAGGCGTACAACCGCTACCAATCTGCTCACCGGAACCGGCCAGCCCAGTAGAGACGGGATAGGTCCTAGCCGGATGTCCATCATCCATACACATCAACTTCTGGTTGAGAACTTCAATGCGCAGAGATCGGTTGTGCATGGAGATTCCCCTTGGAATTTACAATTTCAATATGGTTAAGCCCATCGTAGTTACCATCAGTAGAGACACGGTACCCGGTAATCCGATGACCGTATGCAGCATACTGATCTTCGAACCAGAGGGGCACATAGGGCAAATCCTTGTGAATTTGGAGTGCGACCTGCCTGTAGATCTCAGTTTGGGATTCAATGGTCGTCGCCTGTTCAGCCTCCCTTAACAGCTCGTCTACCACTGCACTTTTATACCTGCCACGATTGGCGCCAGTTGGCGGGATTGAATCACTGGCAAATATATAGCGAAAAACATCTGGCGTACGAACACCTACCCAGCTCAGACTATAGAGCTGAAAATTTCCCGCCTTTATATCACCAAAAAATGTCCCCCAATCATAGCTTTTCAACTCGACCTCAATGCCAATCTGACTGAGTTGAGCCTGGATGATGGTGGCGAGGCGGATACGAAATGGATCACTGGAAGTCTTGTAAACCAATCGCAGAGGATTATTTGGCCCGTATCCCGCCTCTCTTAACAACTCACGGGACTTTTCTGGATTAAATCTATGGGGTGTCAATTGTGAATTTCCCGCCCAGTGTTCAGGTGGAAAAAGTGATTCAGCCTCCCGAGCAGAACCCTGCATGACCATCTCGATGATTTTTTTTCTATCGATAGCGTGTGCAATCGCCCTTCTGACACGTAGATCGCTGACGATCGGGTCCTGAATATTGAATCCGAGGTAGGAAAAGCTGCTCCCGGGATTATTCAATATACCGATAGATTCATGACTATTTAAAAAGCCAAGTAATTCCGGTGTAAGATCATTTTGCAGGAGGTCGATCTCACCACGAAGCAGCTTCAGAACACGAACCAAAGGATTTTTCACCTCAACAATTTCAAATATATGGCCATCCCTTTTGCGTTGAATCTTCATAACGCCAGCCGTGTCCGTCTCTAAGAAAATGAACTCGCCACTACCAAATGGCCTGTTAGCAAACGGATGACCGTTATTGATCTGCTTGGCAGGCAAGATATTCAGTTCCAGATATGCTGGAAACAGCGGATCCTGTCTATTGAGAAAAAAATCCACCGTTTTATCATTTATCAATCTGACATCTTCGATCAGTTCTAGCGCGGCTCTATGTGGAGATAGCGTGCTTTCATCCAAGACAGCACGATAAGTCTGCACCACATCGTTGGCCTTGATTATTTCACCATCGGGATAAGTACCTGCATTTTCGTTTAATATGAATCGATATTGTTTTGGATTAATTATCGACCAGTCAGCAATTCCTGGTACAGGAAAACTGTTATTATCCACTTCAACCAAGCGTTGATAAAATAGTCTATTAAGCCTGGTCGATAGTGCATCGGTAGCGAATCTTGGATCAAGGTTCAGAGGGCGAGCCGATATGCCAAATCTAATACTACCTTTATCAACGACCTGCTCCACAGAACAGGACGTTAACAAAACAGTGAATAAGATCAGGAACAGAGAATGTACTGCATTCTTAAAAATAAAGACATAGCTCATACCATGAATATTCATAAACAGAAAGTAGAACGAAAATCAAGGAGTTCGCCAAACCAAACGATTGAATCTATATTCGCCTCACGACTTTTATAGAGAAAAAACCAATCGATTCACACTTTGTATGTAAGTAGTGAATACTTGTAAACATGCAAAGCGTCATACCTGTTATTTCAAGTAATTCTTCAAATGTGACGTATACGTAAAACCATACATCATCACCAAATCTCTCAAAATGCCTGCCCTCAAAAAGCTCCACAATCACAGCGCCTGAAATAAAAAGCATGCCGGAAACGAGATACATGGCTAGGTATTTTTTATCCATTTTGATGAATAGCGGAATCATATATATCGACAGTGCGGCAACGATAATTACATAGGGAATCACCCATGTGAAATATAATAATCCCGATGCGTCAAAGAACTCTCTTAACGGCACAATGAGCTCTTCATGAAAAGACAACAGCTCATCCAAGGCAAGAAAAACAAATACATATGACAATATCCGCCACCGTGCATTTTTTGGTTGAGCCACTCCTTCCTTATAAAGGAGATAAAACAGAAGGCTGTTTATCAGTATCAGGAAAGTAGCAAACAGTGCCGGGATATTTTTTTCCTCATTAAAATTAAACAACCACACCAGGCCAAAAAGTCTTCCATGGCCCAGAAACAGCTTTGAATACAAAACCGCAATATTCAATAACAGCAATACAATGATTATCCAGAGTAACGTCTTTCTTAATACACCTACCTCCAGTTTATATTCCATCATGTTCTATCCAAAAGAGTGATGTACAATAAACGCCAAAATTACATGCGGTTACCAATTTCGATAAGGGTGCTCAACTAAGTTTGCGTTATAATATTTCACATCATTAGAGACCTCCAACCCAGCCCAGTCCGGCAGTTCAAAGCTCTCATTCTCCGCCGCCAGCTCCACTTCAGCCAAAACAAGCCCCTCATTATCGCCATGAAAAACGTCGAGATCCCAGATATGTTTTCCACATCGCACTTTATAGCGCTCCTTGTCGATGGTTCTACCACGGGTATTGTTTTCCAGCATCTCCATCGCGTCGCGCAACGGGATCTCATACTCGTACTCATTGCGCCTGATGCCAGTGGTTTTCCCTTTGATGTTCAATATTGCGCAGTCATCGGCAACACGCACTCGAATCGTGGCATTTTTTTCAGTTGAGAGATAACCCTGTATCAGACGACTGCTACTCTCTACATTTGCTTTCCATTTCTCGTTTACCACAAGAAATTTACGTTCGATCTCCAATCCCATATTCAACTTTTCTCAAATAGCGCGATAGATTCGACATGTGCAGTATGTGGAAACATGTCCATAACACCTGCTTCGACTAAACTATAGCCATGCTCATGAACCAAAATACCCGCATCCCTCGCCAGTGTGCCGGGATAACAGGAGACATAAACAATCCGCTCAGCACCCAACTTTGGCAAAAAACCGAGTATCTCCAGAGCGCCGCTGCGTGGGGGATCAAGTAATACTTTATTGAAATGCTGATTGAGCCAAGGCTCCTGATCCAGCGTTTCGTATAGATTCGCAGTAAAAAAAGTCGTATTGCCGATATTGTTGTGTATAGCGTTCTCCCTCGCCCTGGCGACCAATCCCGCATCACCTTCGACACCAGTAACACTTCCCGCCATAGTCGCCAGTGGCAATGTAAAATTGCCTAATCCACAAAACAGGTCAAGCACGCTGTCTTCAGAATGAAGATTAAGCATCCCCAGCGCCCGATCTATCATCTGACGATTGATATCGCTGTTGACTTGCGTGAAATCACTGGGCAGAAATTGCAGCTTGAGCGCAAATGAAGGCAGTGCATAGCTCAAATCCACTCCTGCACCATTTAATGGCTTGACTGTTTCCGGGCCACCTTCCTGTATATAGATACTGATCCGATGCTGAATCCCAAAGTCATTCAATATCGCCAGATCCGATTGACTGGGCTCACTCAGTAGCCGGAAGATCAGTACACATTCTTCATCACCCATGGCCATCTCGATCTGTGGTACCTGGTTATGGATCGAAAGACCGTCGATCATGGCACGCAGTTGGGGAATCAACTCCCCCACCCGAGGGTGTAGGACATGGCAACAATCGATCTCAGCAACACGGGATGAGCCTCGCTCACGAAATCCGACCAGCGCCCCCCCTTTCTTTGGTACATATCGAACACCCAATCTTGCCTTTCGACGATATCCCCACTCGGAATCGCCAACAAGAGGAGGCAGAACACTGGAAGGCGTCACCTTTCCGATGTGCTTTAGCGCGTCCAACATGGCTTGCTGTTTCGATTCAATCTGCGCCTCATGTGCCTGATGCTGCAATGAACAACCTCCACAATTTCCGAACTGGCCGCAGCGCGCCTCGACACGGTCCGGAGAGGCTCTGAGCACCTCAATCACACGGCCTTCATCATATTTTCTCCACCGTCCCGTATAGAGAAAACGCACCTGCTCACCAGGCAGGGACCCGTGGATAAAGGTTGCTTTTCCATCGAGATGGGCCACCCCTTTGCCGTCATGGGTCATCGATTCGATTTCGACCTCCACCGGCTCTGTCGGCAGCTGCTTTCTTCTGCGTCTACGTCCCATATCAACTGGCCGGGAAGACGTCGGTCGAGAGATAGCGATCGCCCCGATCACAGATTATCGCAACGATCACCGCATTGTTCACCATCGATGAGAGCTTAAGCGCTGCCGCAACGGCACCACCAGAAGAGATGCCGGCGAAGATGCCCTCTCTGGCAGAAAGCGCTCTCGTGGTCTCTTCCGCATCCTCTTGTGACACATCGATGATGCGGTCCACACGACTGGCGTCGTAAATCTTGGGAAGATAGGCCTCTGGCCAGCGACGGATACCAGGGATACTGGCCCCCTCCATCGGCTGTACACCGACAATCTCAACCTCGGAATTCTGAGACTTGAGAAATTGTGAGGCCCCCATGATCGTACCAGTGGTACCCATGGCACTGACAAAATGGGTGATTGCCCCCCCGGTATCGCGCCAGATCTCCGGACCCGTACCTTCGATATGCGCTTGAGGATTGTCCTGATTGGAGAATTGGTCAAGTATCAGCCCAACACCCGCGGTTTCCAGCTCACGAGCTTTGTCGATGGCGGCCTCCATACTGCCGGACTTCGGTGTCAGTACCAATTCGGCACCATAGGCCTTCATCACCGCCCTGCGCTCCATGCTCATATGCTCCGGCATCACCAGGATCATCCGATAGCCTTTGATTGCCGCCGCCATCGCCAGTGCAATGCCGGTATTCCCGCTGGTTGCCTCGATCAGGGTATCGCCCGGTTTTATCGTCCCGCGCATCTCCGCATGCCGAATCATGCTCAACGCCGGCCTGTCCTTAACCGATCCTGCAGGGTTGTTGCCTTCAAGTTTGACCAATATCGTGTTGTCGGAATCACCCGGCAGGCGCTGTAGCCTGACAAGTGGGGTATTTCCGACAAAGTCTTCAATAGTTTTGTATCGCATGGAAATAATTCTACCTGTTTTATCCCCGATGATCAGAAAAAATAGCAATTTCAGCGTGTTGTGACAGACAGCCAAACCAATATTACCCGCCAGCACAATAACCTACGAATTCTATCGGATGTTCTATAGTTAAGAAAAAACAACATTCAGGAGGCGATTCAGGTGGACACAATCAGTCAATTACTCAACAGCAAAGGCTCACATGTCGAGACTATCGATGGAGATGCCACAGTCTACGATGCCCTGGCCGTGATGGCCGAGATGAGTATAGGTGCATTGGTAGTGATGCAGTCGGGTAAACCAACGGGGCTCTTCTCGGAGCGAGACTATGCCAGAAACATCATTCTCAAGGGCAGAACATCCAAAGAGACCAAGGTTCACGAGATCATGTCGACACCGGTTGTTGTAGCCCACCCGGAACAAAGCATCGAAGAATGTATGGCTGTCATGACAGAGAAACGTGTACGCCATCTGCCAGTCATGCAGGGAGACTCCTTGGTCGGCATCATCTCAATAGGCGACCTAGTCAAGGCTATCATTGAAAATCAGCAGTTTGTGATCGAGCAGCTGGTCAGATACATCAATGGCTGATTTCGATAAGAGGTTGGCATGATATCTCGTTTCATGTGAACTATTCCAAGACCTGTATATGCATCAAGAAAAACCACAACGCTCAGGGCAACACACATCCTTAGAGAATCTGTGCTTTTATCTGTTCGATCTCTTCTGACAGCCGGTGACTCAGCATGTCTCTGAAATCAGAGATTTAAATGAGTCACCAGACTAACGGATTCAAGATCACAAGTGGTGTCCCTGCCGTTCAACACGGCAGACGCTACAGTTATCTTTTACCACTGTTCATTCTTGCACTGCTGACTGCGCTGCTGTCACCCTTCACGATACAGCTGGTGAATGAAACCGTGGAGAGTGTTGAGAGTCGATCCGTATTCGGCATTCTCTTTGCGTTCTCTATCTCGCTTCTAATAGTCTCAATGACCCTCTATCTGACCCGGCGCTTGAATAATAAAAAAAGAGAGGAGGAAGAGAATCAACTACTGCAGCATCTCCAACATCCTCGAAATTGCTTTTGTAAACTTGCTTTCGAAGATTTGGAGGTCTGGTTCAAAAGACGATACGTCGACAAAGTACCAACAATAAAACTCCTTGAGGAGGCCACTAACGATAAGGAAAGAGAGGCGATCAGCGCTATTGCAATGTTGGACCTGGATGAAGAGACCATGTTGAGCCTAATGGGCGATGTCAACATGCCGCACCATCACATCATTCACTGCCGAGCCCAATTTTTTGATTTACTGAAAAAGAGTATCAAACTGTCCTGAAACCTTCCGCTACTACCGATGAATGTCCAGCGTAACGTTTTTACATTGATTCCTGTAGGATAGAGAAATTACAAGAATATATTTATCCAGGTGGTAATCGCGAATGAGTTTCACTTTCCCATGGCTGGCAGCGGGTATTGGATTTGTACTGACCCTTGTATTGATGCAAAGCGGTGCACTGTCCTCTCAGGAAAGTCTCTCCCTGCCCCTGCTGACACTGCTATTCATCAGTGAGTTCGGCTTTCTGGTCACAACTGCCGGTGGTGTTGTGGCAGTGAGGACCCTGCTACAAAGCGGAAGGCGCTGGAGTAACCTATTCATTGCTGCAGCCTGTTTCTCTCTCGCCATCACTTTTTTCATCGTCGGCCTACACCTCTGGTATGGATCAGCCACACCTCAATAATTAGATGCTACTGATAACAGATACAATCTGAAGGGCTAAGCATTCGTGAAACTTATAGAAGTCATTGCTGACACAGGTAGTATCCCCACCGTCTCAGCCATCGCTGAGAAGTACAAAGCAAGAGATTTTCGCTTGGGCCGTGAAGGCGATGATAGCCGTCTTGCCATGCGCATGTTGGTCACCGATGAAAATGTCCAACTGGTGCTCGATGCGCTTCAGAATGTTTTGGGTGCTCAGCCGATGGCACGCATCATCGTGTTTCCTGTGGATGCCACCCTGCCCCACGCCAAGAGCGAGGCTGAAAGGCGTGAAGACAAAGCAAGTACCACACGTGAAGCCATGTATGCCTCGGTCGATAAGAATGCCCGACTGGATATCAACTATGTAGTATTGGTCATTCTCTCAACAGTGGTGGCCGCAATAGGCCTGGTGGAGAACAATGTAGCAGTGGTTATCGGCGCCATGGTCATCGCCCCCTTACTGGGTCCCAACCTGGCATTCGGTCTGGGAACCGCTCTGGGTGATGTACACCTGATGAAAAAATCGTTAAAGACCCTGCTTGCCGGGATCGCCATCGCAATCTCACTCTCTTATGTGATCGGGCTCCTCTGGCCCTTCGGCATTACGGGTACAGAATTACTTGCTCGCACTTATGTTGGCATGGATTCTCTTGCTCTTGCACTGGCATCCGGTGCTGCTGCGGCCCTCTCCCTTACCACGGGTCTGCCCAGTGTGTTGGTCGGCGTTATGGTTGCCGTGGCATTACTGCCGCCAGCCGCAGCCGTCGGCCTGACGCTGGGACATGCCCGCCCGGAACTGGCTCAGGGTGCAGCACTGCTACTGGCGGCCAATATCGTCTGCGTCAACCTGTCTGCTAAACTGGTCTTTCTCGTGAAAGGCATTCGACCCCGCACCTGGGCGGAAAAGGAAAAAGCCAAACGCGCCATGTCGATCTACATCATGGGCTGGGTTGTCACACTGACACTCATTGTCGCAGCAATTATAGCCAGAACTCATCTGGAATAGGCGAGATGGCCGAATCATCAATTCGGGTATGAGGACTGCAGATCCTGCACCATCGAATAAGAGGCTAAATGTGCCTATCTCATAGATACAAGTGTCTTTTCTAAATCTGACGAACGTAGAATTTCCCCAGGCTCCATTTTGATCTCGCCGTCGTTCTCCAGGACAGCGAATAATGTCTCATCCGGATTGGAAATAACTGGGATTACCTCCTGGAAAAGCGGTCTTCTGACGAATTTCAACTTCCAGCCAAATCTCTCAATCTGTTGCAGTGCCTGCAGTTGCAAGCTATTCAGTACATCTTTCAGATTACTTGGAATGGGGCTCTCTCCCCCGCGATTCTCTGTGACCATTTGAAACACTCCATTGCTCTACATATGGTTCAGATAGTAGATGATATACAAACTGGGGCAACGTGAAAATGTCACACTTCACTGAAACAGAGACAAACCGTAAAAAACGGATCCACCTTGCCCCTATGATCAGCTGCTGCCAACCACTGTTAGACTACTTTGATAACAATGCCTTCATTTCCCGTACCGCCTGTTCAAGTCCTGTAAAAACTGCCCGACAGATTACGGCATGACCGATATTGAGCTCTGTAATACCATCTATTCCTACAATCGCTTTCACATTGTGGTAATCGAGACCGTGGCCAGCATTGACCTGAAGTCCTAACTGTAGGCCATAGTCCACGGCCTGGATAATCCGTTCCAGCTCCTTCCGCCGTATTTTATCATTATGTGCATCAGCATAGTGTCCGGTGTGTATCTCGACCACAGGTGCCCCCGCCTCCTTGGCAGCATCCAGCTGTTTGGTATCTGCATCGATAAAAAGTGATACCCGTATGCCTGCGTCTGACAGCTCGCCACAATAGTCTTTCATGTAATCCAGATTTGCCGCCACATCGAGCCCGCCTTCAGTGGTCAGCTCCTCCCGTTTTTCCGGTACCAAACAGCAGTCGTGAGGAAGAAATCTGTTGGCGATAGCGGCCATTTCAGAGGTGGCTGCCATCTCCAGATTCATGCGTGTCTGCAGGATATCCGACAGCATCTCAACATCTCTGTCCTGAATATGCCGCCTATCTTCCCTAAGATGCAGGGTAATGGCATCAGCACCCGCCTGCTCTGCTATCAGAGCTGCCTGTATCGGCTCGGGGTAACGGGTTCCGCGGGATTGACGCAGAGTCGCCACATGATCAATGTTGACACCAAGAAGTATCTCGTTTTGCACGCTGATCAACCTTTATCGATATCGGTTAATGAATTCCCTTAAAGAGCTCACGGCTCTTAAGGGGTTTATCACCCAGATAGAACGCCATAATACGCCGCATCAGCTGTTTTGCCTCGGCTATACCCATCTCATCCAGGTTCTGTCTATTATGCAGGCAAAGCAGCGTTCGTCCATGCAGCAATTGTCCGATCTGACTGCCACTTGCTTTGATCGGCCCCTGCTCCACTACGTAATGATAGGTTTCTTCAGGCACCACTGGGTCACCGCTATCTCCAGTGTAATCAAGAAGAAGTCCATAACCGAGTTCCTGCAGCAATGTCACTTCAAACTCTCGTAGACATTGGTCAGCTGACTCCGGTGATGCCAGTCTCTCCAACGTGTGCATATAGTGTACATAGAGCGCGGGAAAGGGATCTCTACGTTCCAATAATCTCATCAGCAGTTCATTCACGTAGAAACCACAATAGAGCCGCTCACCATTCAGAGCGAAGGGTCGCCCATCCAGTTCTGAGTTAAAAAGCTGTTTAATTTCACCTCGCCCACCCAGCGAAACAAGGAGCGGAGTAAATGGCTGCAGGACGGCGGATTTTTGAGACCGCGCCGATTTTGCACCTTTGGCTATCGCAGGCAGCCTACCTTCTTTAGGAGTGAACAATTCCAAAAGCAGGCTGGTGTCACGGTAATCCCGCCTATGGATGATACAGGCCGGAATAAAGTCATACTGGGCCACAGGCAATCAGCCACATAAAATAGGAAAGCGAATTCTAGTCACTGTATCCCAATCTCTCCAGTGCTGCCTGGTCGCTAGACCAGCTCTTCTTCACTTTAACCCAAACCTCTAGGTGTACTTTTGTGTTGAAGAACTTTTCCATCGCCCTTCTAGCCTCTGTTGCCATTGCTTTTAATGCCTGGCCGTTTTTTCCAATAATGATGCCTTTTTGACCGGGTTTCTCCACCCAGATAACACCATGTATCCGATAGCGTCCTTCCAGTTCTTCGAACTTCTCGATCTCAACAGACGTTGCGTAAGGGAGTTCCTTTGCATATCTCCGGGTAATTTGCTCGCGAATCATTTCTGCAGCAAAAAATCTTTCCGGTCGGTCCGTCAGCTGGTCCTCGGGGAAGATTTTTTCAGCATATGGTAAGACCTGTAAAACCCGTTCTTCAAGATTTTCCAAATTACTGCCACGTTTTGCAGAAATCGGAATAATCTCTACGAAATCACAGCGTGATGAGATCTCTGACAGATATGGTAATAGTGTCTCTTTTTGATTCACCCTGTCGACCTTGTTGACGGCAAGCATGACCGGCACCTTCAACTGCTGAATCATCGTCAATACCTTCTCATCCTCCTTGGTCCAACGTAGTGCCTCAACAACGAAAATTAAAAGATCCACATCATTCAACACGCTCTTTGCAGTACGGTTCAGATAGCGATTCATCGCGTTGTCTGAACGCTCATGGATACCCGGTGTATCGACATATACCACTTGCCCCTGATCGAATGTTTTTATGCCAAGAATCGCATGGCGAGTTGTTTGAGCCTTGTGTGAAGTGATAGCGAGCCTGACCCCCAAGAGCCGATTAATGAGGGTTGATTTGCCTACATTCGGGCGGCCTACAATTGCGACATAGCCGCAGTGCTCAGTTGGGTTAGTCATGATCTAAAATGTTCAGCATACGCGCTGCGGCATCCTGTTCAGCCTTGCGACGACTGGAACCAGCACCTTCAATTTTTTGGTTAAGTTCATCAACAGCACATAAAACATAAAATACCTGCTCATGGGGATCACCCTTGATTTTAGTGACATCGTAGGTTGGTAAATTGAGCTTACGGGATTGAAGGAGTTCTTGCAGTCGAGTTTTCGGATCTTTCTGTTGATCTTCGATTTTAAGGTGTTTCAAGCGGTTTGAAAAAACGGTTAATATTACATCACGAGCTTTTTGATATCCCCCATCAAGATAGATAGCCGCAAATATCGCTTCGAGGCCGTCCGCCAAAATTGACGACCGCATATGCCCTCCACTTCTCAGCTCTCCCGAACCCAAGGTCAGATAGTCACCCAAGCTATATTCTCTAGCAATATCAGACAGGGTATCTCGCTTTACGAGAGAAGAACGGAGACGACTCAACTCCCCTTCAGAGGCACCGGGAAACCGATGAAACAATGCATCGGCAATTACGAAACCCAAAATCGCATCACCCAGATATTCTAGACGTTCGTTGTTATCCCCTCCAGCACTGCGGTGAGTCAAAGCTTGCCCGATCAATCTTGAATCGGTGAATTCATGATCCAGTCGCCGACAGAGTTTTTCAATATCCTGTATCAATTGGAGATGAGTTCGATCGAGTCGTCAAATGTCATAACCAAAGAGAGGTTTCCGATTATCTCTCGTCGCTCTTCATATTTGACTTGAACCATCGTGATTCCACCTGAGCGCCTGATAGTAAAGTCATCCTTATTGAGATGCCTAATATTATTTATGTCCAGCCTTCTCATTAACAGTTTCCTGATTTCTGAAATTTGCTTGCGCCCAATGAGTGGTTCAGATTTCAGAGACTCTAATGATTCTCTCACAGCAAAATGATCTAAATAGACTGGTGTGATCTTAAGAGCGACCATTACCATAAAACCCATTACAATCAGAATCATCAACCAGCTAATGAATGTCAGGCCCTGCTGTCTCTGTCTGCTATGCATCCAAGTCACCTCTTTTTAACCATCCAGTCTCTCAATCGATACCCTTTCCAATTCTTTCCCAGGCAATAGGGGGGAATGTATCAAGCTCTGAATCCCAGTTCATCCAAATACCAAAGGCTTTACCAACCAGATTATCGTCCGGCACCATTCCCCAGCAACGGCTGTCGTTACTGTGATCCCTGTTATCTCCCATGACAAAATAGTGACCTTCAGGAATTGTTTTCGGGCCAAACATCAACACCTGACATCCCATCGGGAAGTCCGGTGCACCGGGATGTACCAAAATACTGTGTTCAGTGCCGTCCAGGTTTTCAGAAGATTTGATTGTCCCGGTCATCCTCGTGCCGGATCCGTTCCCCGTATACCGTCCCAGGGGGGTTTGCTCCATCGCTTTACCATTGATATAGACAGTTTTGTTCTGATAGTAGACTGTATCGCCAGGTATGCCTACGACACGTTTGATGTAGTCGATACTCGGCTGCTTGGGATAGCGGAAAACCACAGGATCACCACGTTGAGGATCGCCCAGGTCAATAATCTTTTTATTCAACACCGGCAAACGAATGCCATAGCTGAATTTATTAACCAGAATAAAATCACCCACCAGCAGCGTCGGCATCATGGAGCCGGAAGGAATACGGAAAGGTTCAGCCAGAAACGAGCGCAGTATTAAAACAATGAAAATGACCGGGAAGAATGATCGTGAATATTCCACCAACAGCGGCTCTTTCGGCAGTGCCTCATCGGATTCCTCCGTTTGGCCTTCGGCTGTAGCCAACTTACGTCTTTTCGGTGCCAGAAAAACCGCATCAAACAACCAAATACCACCTGTTATCGCACTGGCGACAACCAGAAATGTTGGGAAATCAAAATTCATTACTTAACTTGCTTCCTATATCTGCTGGCTAATTCTGCCATATTCACGGGAATTTCCCGTTGCCGTCAATTATCCTTACCCACCTGTAAGACAGCAAGAAAGGCATCCTGCGGGATTTCCACACGTCCAACCTGCTTCATACGTTTCTTGCCTGCCTTCTGCTTCTCCAATAGCTTGCGCTTTCTTGTAATATCGCCGCCGTAACATTTAGCCGTCACATTTTTTCGCAGCGCCTTGACCGTGGTTCGAGCAATGATTTTGCTACCGATAGCGGCCTGGATTGCCACCTCGAACATTTGCCGGGGTATCAGGTCCTTCATTTTACTGGTGAGATCCCTGCCCCGTGACTGCGACTGATCACGATGTACGATTATCGACAGGGCATCAACCCGCTCGCTGTTAATCAGAATGTCCAGTTTGACCAAGGGAGCCGCCTGGAAACGTACAAATTCATATTCGAACGAGGCATAGCCGCGGCTCACCGACTTCAGCCGGTCGAAAAAATCCAACACCACCTCATTCATCGGCAGTTCGAAGCTCAACTGAACCTGACCCGCCAGATATTGGAGATTCTTCTGAACACCCCGCTTTTCGATACAGAGCGTAATGACGTTGCCCAGATAGTCCTGCGGCACCAGGATGGTTGCCATGATGATCGGCTCCCGCACCTCTTCTATCTTGCCGGGCTCGGGCAGCGCTGCCGGGTTCTCTATGCGGATAAGTTCTCCGTCGGACTTCAGCACTTCATAGATGACCGATGGTGCCGTTGTGATCAGATCGAGATCGTATTCCCGCTCCAACCGCTCCTGCACAATCTCCATATGCAGCATGCCAAGAAAACCGCAACGAAAACCGAACCCCAGTGCCTGTGATGTCTCCGGTTCATAATGCAATGCCGCATCGTTCAACTTCAATTTCTGCAGCGCGTCGCGCAAATCCTCGTAATCGTCCGAACTGACTGGATAGAGCCCTGAGAAGACCCTGGGCACCATCTCCTCGAACCCGGGCAGGGCCTCCTCGGCCTGACGGTTCTCCAGAGTGATCGTGTCACCCACTGGGGCGCCATCGATCTCCTTGATACCGGCGATCAGATAGCCAACCTCGCCCGCTTTGAGCTCTGGTTTTTCAGTCTGCTTGGGAGTGAAAACGCCCACTTTCTCGACTTGGTAGGTACGGCCGGTCGACATGATCCGCATCTTGTCTTTCGATTTGATGACCCCGTTCATAACCCTTATCAGAGAGATTACACCCACATAGGAATCGAACCAGGAGTCTATGATCAGTGCCTGAAGGGGCGAATCGTAATCCCCTTCGGGAGGCGGTATGGTGTCCACCAGTTGCTCCAGCAGCTCACTGATGCCCACACCGGTTTTTGCGCTGACACGGATGGCGTCTTCGGCATCGATACCGATAATCTCTTCGATCTCATTGATAACACGATCGGGTTCTGCTGAAGGGAGATCTATCTTGTTGAGGACAGGCAACACCTCCAAGCCCTGCTCGATGGCGGTATAGCAGTTGGCTACGCTCTGCGCCTCTACACCTTGAGCGGCATCAACAACCAGCAGCGCGCCTTCACAGGCAGACAGAGAGCGTGAAACCTCATAGGAAAAATCCACATGCCCTGGTGTATCGATAAAGTTGAGCTGGTAGGTCTCACCATCCTGGGTTTTATAGTCGAGGGTGACACTCTGTGCCTTGATGGTGATACCCCTCTCTCTCTCCAGATCCATGGAGTCACAAACCTGATCGGCCATTTCCCGCTCACTCAAACCGCCGCAGACCTGAATAAACCGGTCGGCGATAGTCGATTTGCCGTGATCGATATGTGCGATTATCGAGAAATTGCGGATATGTTTTAAATCAGCCATGATGCCTAAGTGATTGGCGATAAAAGAGAAACGCCCCAATCCGGGGCGTTTCTCTATCGCCTGAAAGCGTAAAGCTGGCAATCATACCAAATCAGGGGCCCTGCAAATAGCGCAACACGGCCGCCTGATCGAGAAAATATTCACACAACATGGTTCCGCTCATATCCTCCAGTACGGGTACCCGATGGTGATATCGTTCCCTTACGCTTGGATCACTATCTACATCCACCCTATCCAAGTGGAAGACCTGCGACGCCTTCAATTGCTCGAGATGGGCCTGCATATCTTCACAAAGGTGGCAGCCCAAACGATAGTAGAGTCGCAGTTGCTTCATTACTCAGGCACACGCAACGCCAGGAAGATGGGCCCTGTATTGCGATGCACCAGGAGTGCTACGGTTTTGTCAGTGGGCAATTCAGAGACCAAATGATTGAAGTGTCGTACATCCTGAACCTCGACATTGTTCATACTCAATATGATGTCTCCCTGCTGTATACCCGCTTCCCTGGCGGCCTGTCCGGTCACCGATTCCACCACAACACCTCGCCGGGATGAGAGACTGTATTTTTTTCTCATCTGCTCATTGAGTTCGGAGACCATCATGCCAAGGCGATTCTCGGACACCTTGGGCGGATGGGTACCAGCAAGTTCGACAGCATCCTCGGGGGGCAGCTCACCGATATTGACCTTGACCACCCGCTCCTTGCCGTTACGTAAGATCTTCACTTTGGCAGGTTCGTCGATATTGCTTCTGCCCACCAGTGGCGGCAGCTCGGATGATGTATGGATCTTTTCACCATTGAACTCAAGGATCACATCGCCGACCTGCAGGCCCGCTTTTTCCGAAGGGCTGTTCGGCAGCACGCGAGCCACCAGGGCGCCGCGTGGGCGATCCAGGCCGAAACTCTCGGCCAGGTCGGTATTCATGTCCTGAATCAGCACACCCAACCAACCGCGGCTAACCCGACCGCGCGCCTTCAGCTGGTTAGTCACATCCATCGCCATCTCGATGGGGATGGCGAAAGAGAGGCCCATGAATCCACCTGAGCGGCTGTATATTTGGGAATTGATGCCAACCACTTCCCCGTCCAGATTGAACAGAGGCCCGCCGGAGTTACCCGGATTGATTGCCACATCGGTCTGGATAAAGGGGACATAGTTCTCACTCGGCAGATTACGACCCTTGGCACTGACGATACCTGCAGTGACCGAGTGATCGAAACCGAAAGGTGATCCGATGGCCAACACCCATTCCCCCACCTTCAGGTCCTTGGAGTCGCCAACTTTAACAGCCGGCAGGCCTTGTGCCTCTATCTTGATCAACGCAATGTCACTGCGCTCATCCTTACCTATCACCTCCGCAATGAACTCCCGCCGATCGTTCATTCTGACAATGATCTGATCGGCACCGTCCACCACATGGTAGTTGGTCAGAATATAGCCGTCCTCCGAGAGGATAAAACCTGATCCCAGAGAACGCTTCTCCGGCCCCTCCTCGGGCATCGGAAGACCGTGCTCACCAAAGAACCGCCGCATCAAGTCACCAAGCGGCCCGCCTTCAGGGATATCGTTAAATTCGGGGATGTTGAACTGGCGTAACTGCTGTCTGGCAGAATTATGCTTGGTACTGATATTCACCACCGAAGCGGCATTATCTTCAGCCAACACAGTGAAGTCGGGCAGATTGGCAGCTTGTAGTGGGAAGCCGAAACAAAAGGCCAACACAATGAGCGTGAAAAATTTGGGTAAGATCAAATTCATTCTCATCAAAACAACTCCTGAGGAATACTTTTTAAACCGGTTATCGCCCGGTGCTTCACAAAGGACTTTTCGTCAAACGAATCGTACGGGTTGAGTGTCCGCCTGCCGCAGGATGACAGCTTGATAAGAGGGGTCTGTCACCTTTCTCTGGGCAATCCGTCTGAACAGAACAAGTCCGGCAATGAGACCTAATAGACCGCCGATTACAGTCGGGAGTTCCCCTGCCTGCAGCGCAAAGTGATCCGCCATAGTCTGGAAAACAATTGCGAAGAGTATCAAGCAGAGCAATGGTAAGAGATAGGCAGTGAAAGAGACGTTGAGAAAGGCAGATTCCTTTAGCCCGATGACCACCCTCTCTCCCGGTTGCGCTTGGATCGGATTGTGAACCTTCAATTGATTGCGTCGACGTTTGAACAGACCGGATAAAATTGTTGTGCTGCAGCTACCTGCACTATCACAACTACCGCAGGCTGCCTGTTGTTGCGTTTCGACGATGGCATACCCATCCTCCAAGCCGACAACGGTAGCGGTCTCCTCAATCATCTCAGGGTTTCAACTGCATACCTTGGACGACACCCAGTAGCGTGATGGGAGGCACCTCGCCCACTGCGGTAACCTGAAACCCTTCCACCTGTCCACCCCAGGCATTGATCGCACCCAGGCGTGAAACACCGGACAATGCCTCAGTTCGACCTCCAGCCTCGACAAATACGGAGAGAGACCCGAGCCCATCGGTAAACACATACTGCTCGATAGGCTCCAGACTCTCGGGATCGGGTAGATAGTGTTTAAGACTCAGCTTGAATCCACTCGGCAGGCGCTCGAAATCCCAACGACTGACATGACCGGTCTCCATCGTATCCACTGCATCCGCATTGTTTTTCAGTTGATAGGTATAGAGAGAGGTACGGCGATAAACATCGCGGATCTCAGCCACACCCACTTGGAGATCGGTAAACATCGTCTGTTCGACCACCTCACCCAATTCGTTCATCAGGTCAGACTTGAGCGGCAGACCGGTGTCTTCATCAAGGAAAAACCGATAGCCATAGCGCAGGCGGTCCTTGGGGACGATAGTCACTATCTGGGCCTGATGATTGGCGATTCTCGAGCTGCCCAGCAGATGGAAGGTGTAGTGATCCTCCAGGAGATCGAGGTCTTCAGGCAATAGATTGAGGAACTTATCACTGGGAGGACGACGATCCACCGAGACCTGCCTCGATTCGGGTAGCACACAGGTGACTGAATCATTGTCGCGCATCACCTCTCTGGGTGTGCCGTTGAGAGACATCAGACTCTCCCTAACCCGGTCATCCTCCACAGCATGAACGATTCTCATGGTCTCCAGTTGATTGTCGTGGAGGTAGATGAATGTGCCCTGATAGCTGAGTTGCTGAACGGCATCCATCATTCTTTCGAGCCACTGCTTGGCTGAGCGGTCATCATCAGCCCAGGCAGAGTGATTGATAACCAGTGCAGTGAAGAGAACCAGAATGGGGTGATGGTAGAATCTGACGGGCCGTTGTCTCATTCTCTTCACTCTTATCAGGATGGCCTATTTATTGTTACCGTCGTAGCTGACAAAAGTCGCGTAAGGCATGATGCCCTTGATTTTGCTCGCAGGCGAACGCTCCCGGTGATTAACCAGATAGGCATTCAGACGGGATTCGACTTCAGGCTTTTTCAACAGCTCCCAACGGGTGCCATCCTGAGCCACATAGAATGTTTTGTTCTCCGCGGCCGGCGGTTGCGCCTCGACCAACTGCTGCGGCGCGTCGACACTCTGTGGACTGATCAGCTGAGGCGCGAAGACAACGGCCGCACCCACCAATGAGGCGGCAACCGCCAGACCGGTCACTGTTCGTCTCCTATGGTGTGTTTTCACTTTCAACGCGGCAGGAGCCAATATAGCCGGCTCGTCTTCCAACCTACGGCTGATCTCGGCAGCGAGTGACGGGCTGTGCAGCGGTCCCATGTCCCCACGCATGGCGTCACCGATGAGGTGAAAACTCGACCAGCTTCTTGTGCCCTCATCACTCTGATATAACTTATTGATCTCACCTGCAATCTCTTCCGGTGGCAGTTCATCGTCCACCAGTGCAGATAGTCTTTCGTACTCTTGTTCAGTCATGTTCAGATGCCTGATATTAGGGTTTCAGTAACGGACTCAATCTCTTGTCAATCGCCTCTCGCGCCCGGAATATCCGGGACCGGACCGTGCCTACCGGACAGGACATGGCATTGGCGATCTCCTCATAACTCATGCCCTCGAGCTCCCGCAGGATGATGGCCGTGCGCAGATCCTCTGGAAGATCGTCTATCGCTTTTTGCACCGTCCTCGAAATCTCATCGGTCAACACATGGTTCTCCGGCGTACCTGTCTCCTTTAGACGCACGCCGATATCCATTTGTTCAGCGGTTTCCGCCTCCACATCATCGGTCGGAGGACGCCGCCCTTGAGCCACGAGATAGTTCTTAGCCGTGTTGATGGCGATTCGGTACAGCCAGGTATAGAACGCGCTGTCGCCACGGAACTTGGGCAGTGCCCGATACGCCTTGATGAAGGCCTCCTGGGTGACATCCAAAACCTCGTGCGGGTCTCGGATATAGCGGGAGATCAGATTGGTGATCTTCTGCTGGTATTTCAGCACCAGCAGGTCGAACGCCTTTTTATCACCCTGTTGAACCCTGACGACGAGTTCCTGATCGATCAACCGCTCGCCCATCCGGGCCTTTACCTCCTCGCGACGGGCACATCCTGTGCACAGTCCCATTGACAATCTGACATTGGAATAGTTCTCGCAATCCGCACTTCAATTGATATGGTTCAGTAAAAAGCCGTATTGAACCTGTCCGGTCGACCCGACGTGCGGACGATTGGGTGCCATAAAATTAGGCGTCTTGAGGCATCGACGTACCTCTGATATCGTCCAAACGTAAGAGCCGCCGCACAAAGATGCGGATCAAAATTGATACGCATTATCGCTGTAACTGACTGCCCCCGCAAATATGACCACCAACCACAACCACGATGTTCTCATTATCGGCAGCGGAGCAGCCGGACTCAGCCTTGCACTCCGCCTGGGACAACATCTGAAAATCGCCATCGTCGCAAAACGCGAGCTGGAAGAGACCAACACCTACTATGCACAGGGCGGTATCTCCGCAGTACTCGACTCCACGGACAGTATCGAATCCCACGTACAGGACACCCTCAATGCGGGCGGCGGTCTCTGCGATGAGAAGACGGTGCAGCTGGTTGTGGAGCACGGCCCGCAAAATATCGAATGGCTGCTCCAGGGCGGCGTCAACTTCACCAAAGACGACACCTCTGCCAGCAGTGGCGGTTACCACCTCACCCGGGAGGGCGGTCACTCACACCGTCGGGTGATCCATGCAGCCGACGCCACCGGTAAAGAGGTGGAAACCACGCTTCAGGCCCAGGTATTGAGCCGACCCAATATCGAGGTCTTCGCTCACCATATCGCCATCGACCTGATCACCAGTGAAAAAGACGAAGAGAAGCGCCAGAAACGCTGTTACGGCGCCTACCTGCTGAACCAGGAGAGCGACAAGGTGGAGACCTTCAGCGCTCGCTTCGTTGTGCTCGCCACCGGCGGCGCCAGTAAGGTCTATCTCTACACCAGTAATCCCGATGTGGCCACCGGTGATGGCATCGCCATGGCCTGGCGTGCCGGTTGCCGGGTGGCCAACATGGAGTTCATCCAGTTCCATCCCACCTGTCTCTACCACCCCGAGGCGAAGAGTTTTCTTATCTCAGAGGCGGTAAGAGGCGAAGGCGGGCAACTGAAACTGCCCGATGGTACGCGTTTCATGGATCAATTCGATCCGAGAGGCGAACTGGCTCCCAGGGATATTGTTGCCCATGCCATCGACCATGAGATGAAGCGTATCGGTGCCGACTGCGTCTATCTTGACATCAGCCACAAACCGGCCGATTTTATTCGCGAGCACTTCCCCACCATCTACCAACGCTGCCTCGATTTCGGTATCGATATCACTGAACAGCCCATCCCCGTGGTACCAGCCGCCCACTATACCTGCGGCGGCGTCATGGCCGATCTCCAGGCCCGAACCGACATTGTCGGACTCTACGCCGTGGGAGAGATCGCCTATACAGGCCTGCACGGGGCCAACCGCATGGCCAGCAATTCCCTGCTGGAGTGCCTGGTCTTCGCGGAACAGGCGGCAATGGACATTCACGCTCAGGATGAAGCGACACCGTCCCCACCCCCGCTCGCGCCCTGGGATGAAAGCCGTGTGACCGAACCCGATGAGGAGGTGGTGGTCTCGCACAACTGGGATGAGCTGCGCCACTTCATGTGGGACTATGTGGGCATCGTACGCAGTAACAAACGGTTGGAGCGGGCCAAACGGCGGGTTGATCTGCTGCGTCGGGAGATCGTCGAGTATTACAGCAACTTCCGGGTCAGCAACGACCTGCTGGAACTGCGAAACCTGGTCGAGGTGGCGGACCTGATCATCCGCTCCGCCATGAGCCGGCGTGAGAGCCGTGGACTGCACCACACCATCGATTTCCCCTACAGCGACGATCGCGTGCAGCAAAAACCGACCATACTGATCCCTGACAGCTATAGCCCTTATTGATCGATCCGGCTGAACCTCAGCAATACTCTCAATCTGCGTAATTCATCCGGGGGCAACGTGTCGGTCCAGAGTAGGAGAATCTCTGGCCGAAACTGGTGCCGGATGGTAAATCGCAGAATCAGCAACCAGGGTGTCATAACGGTTTCACGGCTGATCTTACCCCGCTTTTTATCGCCACTCTCCAGCGTCAACTCAACCGAGCCATCCGATTGGATTCTCGCTATGGAGATACGCTTGCCATAATCACTGCTGTAGTAGCGTCGTTGACAGTACCCTGCATGCAACAGCACAAGACTCTGCAGCAGGAATTGCGGTATCGGATCAAGCGGCGCGATGATGAGAGCGGCGATCGCCGACAGATGTGTGCCGACGAGAAAAAGAAGCTGATGTCTGGATTGTCCCGGCCTGATGGTCATAGCCGGCAGATTGTTACGCATCGATGTCGCCTCCCTGCAACATAGCTAAAACACTTCGCTGACGGCGATGATAGCACCACCGTCAGCCTTGTCTTACTATTGTGGACGCACCTTCTGCTGATGGCGTTGTTGCGCGGCTGAGAACTCCTCAGCCGAGACTATACCGTTACCATCAGAATCAATCTCGGAAAATGACGGTGCATATCGCAGGTTCCTCATCAGATATCCTTGCTGTGCCCGCTGCTTTATACGGTCTGTTCGAGCCTGCTCCAGCTCCTCTTCGTGCAGCACGCCGTCCCCGTTGCGATCGAACTCATTAAAGTTCGGCATGTTACGACCTGCACGCGGTCCCATACCAGGGCCTCTCATACCGGGACCCGCGCCCCTACCCATTCCCATCCCTTGACGCTGCCTGGCACGTTGTCGCTGTCCGGCGGCCAATTCATCGGGACTCAGCATTTGATCTCCATTCAGATCGAAGGCACTAAAATCGGGTTGGCCCATACGGCCTCTACCCGGATAGGCCTGTCGTCTCTGGGCGTGGATCGACTCAAACTCCTGTTGGGTAATGGCGCCATTGCCATCCTGGTCGAAACCGCTAAAAGGGATAGGACCCCGCGCAGGCATGGGTGGTTGTGCAGACACCATGCCAGTAACGGCAACCAACAGACCCAACAGCAACCAACGCTTCAACATCTTCATCTCTGGATCCTCTCTTATTTAACTGCACCTGATACCTGTCCATGGCATCCCATACTGCAACTAGAACATCGGCAAGCCTCCCTGCTCCCCTCTATTTTTCAGTCTAGAGAAGTGACCTGAACTCACCCTGAAAATGGTGTATGAAACTAGGGCCTGTTAACACTAATCTGATGGGCTCTGTTGGGCCTGAAAAAGCGCCAATCAAGGCGCGAGGAGCGAAGTTTGGTGATGCCAAATGAGCGAGGAGCAACGCCGAGTGGTGCTTTTTCAGACCCAACCCGAAGGGCTGGGGCTGTTTTTGCGCCCCGCGGCGTTATCATTCGCTCATGTAGAGTCACTACACCTCGCTCATTCTGCCTTGCCGGGCACAAAAACAGCCCCAGCAGAGCCCATCAGATTAGTGTTAACAGGCCCTAACTTCCAGCAAGCGATACCGAGACACGAAGCCCACCCAGATCGGGGGACCGATCGAATACGATCCCGCCGCCGTAGAGCTTGGCGATATCCATTGCAATGGAGAGACCCAATCCATGACCGTCCACTGTTTCATCCAACCGGCTGCCACGATGGACCAACAGCGATAATTGATCATCCGTCAGTCCCTCGCCATCATCTTCCACTGTAATATTGATCACCGAATCTTCGGCGATAACGACCCGGATTCTGCTGGCAGCCCATTTGAAGGCGTTATCCAGAAGATTGCCGATCAGTTCGAACATATCTTCACGATCCCCGAACCGGCCCAGTGTCCGATCGACCTGCCGCTCGACCGACAGTGCGCGCTCATGGTGAACCTGCTTCACCACCTCGATCAGATCATCCATATCGCCGTGGGGATCGAATCGCTGACTGGGAGCTCCCATGCCCGCCATACGTGCCCGCTTCAATTCACGTTCAATCAACAGCTGCAGACGCTGGGCCTGTACCGCCGCCTGTCCGCCCTCTTCCTGCGGCGCCTCCGCCGGCAAGCGATCGAAATAGCGCTGCAGCAGATTGAGCGGCCCTTTCAACGCATGGGCCAGATTACCCAGCGAGTTGCGCGATCGCTCATTGCGCTGCGCCAAGAGTCCAAGAAGATGGTTCACCTCCTGTACCAGCGGGCGGATCTCCGTAGGCACCTCTTCGCTGATCTGCTGACCACCGGTCTCCGCCAACGCCTTGACCTCCTGGCGCAGCGGTTCAAGCCGTTGAAATGAGCGGCGTACGACCCAGTGTTGCAAGAGCAGCAGCAGTGTCAGCCCAACCAGAGACAGGAGCGCGAAATTGAGCAGAAACTGCTCTCTCTGTCGTTCGACCGGCGTGACATCCTCAGCCACACCGATCGTCAGTTCACTGCCCTGCTTGCGGTACCCATTCGCACGCACCAGTAGTTGCTGTCCATTGGGTCCCTCGATATGGAACCGCTGCTGATCCCCGGGTTCGAGCTGGGGTATCTCCAGTTTGAAATCCCATAGGGAACGCGAGACGGTTTCACGACCCTGTTCACTGCGAATGACAAAATAGTGTCCGGAAAAGGGTTGGTGATAGACCTGATTGATCCGCGCGGGACGGATCTTGAACTTGTTCGGTGTGATCATCAAAGATCCGAGCAGGGCCTCGGCATCGTGTTCCAACCGTGAGGCGATGAAATCCTCCGTCATCGTCTGCAGGAAGCGGCTGCCCATCAGCCACAGCAGCAACATCAAAAGGATCAGGCTCAGGGCCAATCCCAGGTGCAGGCGCTTTTCGAGGGAGTTAATCGGAAAGACCCACATAACGGTAACCCTGTCCCCGCCGGGTCTCGATGGCCCCCTTGCCGAATTTCTCCCGCAGTCGGCGGATATAGACTTCGATCAGGTTACTGTCCCGGTCGAAGTCCTGTTCGTAGACATGTTCGGTAAGACGGGTCTTCGAGAGAATCTTTCCCTTGTTGAGCATCAGATAACGCAGCAGCCGAAACTCAGTTCCCGTCAGGTCAAACTGCTCTCCCGAGGGCAAGATCACCCGCTGCAGATCCTCATCGAGTTTGAGACCGCCCGATTCCAGCATCTGTCCGACAACCTCATGAGAGCGACGAATCAGCGCCTGAAGACGGACCACCAACTCCTCCACATGAAAGGGTTTGCCGAGATAGTCGTCCGCACCGGCCTTGAAACCTGCCACCTTCTCATGCCAGGCGTCCCTGGCGGTAAGGATAAGCACAGGGGTCTTGTTCCCTTTAGCCCGCCAGTCCCCCAGCACCTCCAGCCCCGGTTTTTCGGGCAGTCCCAGGTCGAGTACGATCAAGTCGTAACCGATCTCATTGCCCATGAACTCTCCGTCCCTGCCGTTTTCGGCCAGGTCGACCGCGTAGCCCTGCTGTTCCAGGTCAGCCTTCAGGGAACTGGAGAGCAAAGGATCATCTTCCACCAACAGCAGTCGCAAGCCTCAATCCTCCAACTCGCGTTCGACCAGTTCACCTGTCGCCGCGTCGAACTTCAGCTCCCAGACCCGGCCAGACTCATCCAGCAGTTCGATCTCGTAGATCAACAAGTCATCCTCTTCTTCCAGTTCCACCTCGAGCACACTACCCGACTGGATGCGCTGCGCCTGCTCGAGAATGGCGGTCAGGGGCTGTATCCTGCCCTCCTCCACCAGGCGTCTGGCATGCAGATAGCCATCATCGGCCAGGGCGGAGCCGATCAGGAGTACGCCAGCGAGGGCGGAAATGATGGAAGTACGATTCATTGAAAACATCGCTCAATCAGTCGTCCCAACGGCCGACACCCGGAATCCGTATCTCGTCATCGTCATATGAGCCCTGCATCGCCCGGGTATGGCAGCTGTCACAGTTGGAGAAGCTGATAGTTTCACCCTTGTTCTGCAGGAACCGGGGCGGTATCTCTCTGTGTTCATGGCGGAAAAAGGCCGTCTCCGTGATACGGTCGGTCTCCGGAGTATACCGCATGGACCACATGACTTTGTTGGAAATCTCCCGATTCACCTCCCCTGCTGAGTTTGCCTTCAGGTAGTCGAGAATCCGCTGATTGTCCGCCTCCGATAACTCGGCATATTCACCAAAATGGTCCTCCAGACCCCGCATGATCTTCACCCAGGAATCGGCCGGCAGGAATCCAGGCTGGAACGGGAAGTGGCAACCGCCGCACTCCTCCAGATAGAGAGCGCTCTCCTCCGTCTTGAATGCCATGGATTCATCTTTGAACCAACGGCTGAAGAATCCCTCTTCATGCTCCGATTCATGCTCGCGTTCATACTCATGTTCATCCCGGTCGGCGAAGACCAGGCCGGCCCCCGCCAGCAGCATGACTGCAATTGGTACAACCCACCAAATCGTTCTCTTTTTCATCGGAAATTCTCCTAATCTCTCTCATTCAGTGCTGTTGCATGTAGACCAGAAAGTCGCCCTTCTCCTGCGGCGTGCAGGCACGGCCCAGGGTCCACATACAGTTTCGTTTAAACCACTTCTCGATCTTTTTTGTATCGGTCAGCCGTTTCGGGTTGGCGGAAGGCGCAATCGGCTCGATCCGCTTTCCAGTCTTGGCATGTTTGCCGGTCTGAGTCAGGTCATTGGTATGGCAATCACTACAGCTTCTCTCTTTACCGTTCTTGGGATGCCGATTGACCTGCTGCCAACGCGTCTCCCCCTGAGTGGAGGAAAAATCGCTGCCCCCCTGTTGCCGGTAGTTGTCAAGCAATGTCTCTACGGGTCCGGCCTGGGCCAGCAATGGCAGCAGCAGGCAAATCCCGAAATAGAACCTAGATCTGATCATCCTTCTCTCTCCTGTTAGGTATGTTCTGTGTAAAGCCTAATGGCGGGGTCTGAATTCAAACTGAAAAGGATCAGGCCCGCTTGGTGCCGGTGAACATGGAGCGAACCAGATTCTCCTTATGGAACAGTGACTCGAAGACCACCCCACCCACATGGATCACCACCAGTAGCAGGGTGAAATTGGCGAAAAACTCATGCAGCTCCTCCATCCATTCGCTGCCATACCCAAAACTCACGGGTAAAAACCCGGAGAGCGGCCCCGAACCCACAGCGCCATAGGCCAGCAAGCCGGTCAACGTGGTGACTAACAGCGATAGCAGTAATGCAACGATCATCGCTCCGCCGGCAGGGTTATGGCCGATATAGCGCTTTGCCCGCAGGACAGTCAGATCCTTCAGATAACCCAGGACGGTATCCGGCTTCTTGACGAAGTCGCTGAAACGGGCGTACCGGGGACCGACAACCCCCCAGAAAAGGCGGAACAGCAGCAGACCCATAATCAGGTAGCCGGCATAGCTGTGCAGCGTCATCCACTCATCCTCGGTGAGCCAGGCGACGGTAAACGCTCCCACCAGCGTCCAGTGGAACAGCCTTACCAGCGGGTCCCAGACATTGATTTCACGCTGTTGACTCATTGAAATTCTCCCAATCTATTAGTGATGTAGCGAAGATTGGCAGACGAAAATGAAAACAAACTGAATCTGATACCTTCTCGCCCCGGGTCACGATTTCGTAAAAAACCGGACATATGAGAGCTTTATGAAAGAGAGGTGTGTTGAATTCACCCAGACGTATCGATTTTTATTCTCAGTCTTGAGTTACAGGATGAGGGAAGTCATGAGTTCTCATCAATTGGAATAAAACATTGCTTTTCCAGACATTTTCGCATAACGTTTCTGTATCTGATTGATATTTGTCCCGCATATGATCTCTCGTCTGCTGTTACTATTCAGAGTTCCATCCAGATCGACTCATATTTTGCCTGCCAAATCTCTATTCAGTAGCAGGTACATTTTTTCCAGTTCATCAAAATATTCGAGGCTCAGTAAGCATGTCTGAAAAACAGACCGGAACTGTCAAATGGTTCGACAGTGCAAAAGGTTATGGATTTATCGCCCGTGAAAACGGCAAAGATCTTTTTGTTCATTTTCGCTCGATCGTTGGCGAGGGACACCGGTCCCTGACCGAAGGTCAACAAGTCGAGTTCGTCGAGGCTGAAGGCGCGAAAGGACCCCAGGCTAACGAAGTTGTCCCTTTGTAGCAGCTATCCAGCAATCTCTATTTTGGGCTTGTTTCGGCAAGCCCAATTTCGTTGATTCGACACCACACATAGCCGGCAAACGCGTTTTCCCGGCGCTCAAAACAGGCCAGATCATTGATAACGATATTCGTGCGTGGCCTTCCGCGCTCATCCACTGAAGAGAGCGTAACCTCCCTCTTTTCCACCTATGGCGCAGTGCGCTCAATCAAACTTGTTAAAGATATATTCTCAGGCGAGTGCAAAGGCTTCGCCACCGTCGAAATGGAAGGACATGAAGGCCGTGCCGCCATAAGCGCGCTTGATGGAAAAAGCATTGACGGCAGTACCATCGGTGTAGGGATTAACAACCCTAAAAAAGGTCGTGGTGGCAGACGCCGCTAATTCATCTCACAACCGGGAATAAAAGGCGGCGTGAGCAACAGCATACAATGCCTTATCGCGTCCGTATTGGCACAATTGTCAGCTGCTGAATCAGCCGTTTTGGTGAAATTCAATTACATTTCTGTCTTGATCCCGGATAAAAAACATCACCCCACCGTCTGGTAACGTGATCGGACCTTCAGTGATCTTAATACCTAGTTTTTTTACCGACGCTTCCACAGCTTCTATGTCATTAACATCGAGTGCTATATGAGTATAACCGGGATGCCTTTCAGGAATATCCATAAGTACGTTATCAGTAACACCAGAATCTGCATTGAGTATCAAATTAATAGTTACGCCAGAGGGATGCTGCAAAATTGCGACTGGCTCGGGACCAATAGGACCTGCTAGTAATTTGAATCCTAGTTGCGCATAAAACCGTCTAGCTGTTTCCAGGTCAGTGACTCTGATTCCAATGTGATTGATACCAGTAATTTCTTTCATTTCGTATTCTTTAGGTTGAAAAGATTTTCAGCTAATACCTTGTGTCAGCAGCAATAGAAACTCACCTCGGTTATTTTATCGGTGCGCATGCGCTCGCATGTATACACTGCAGCATTACAGATCATGGATATCATCCAGACCTCCAAGAACCACTCCCTACTTTAGTTTAGATGCCCATATGGCCAGTTTGTGCCTCATGGACAATTGAGAAATCTGATCCTGAGGAATTGGCTGTATGACTTTATCGTGCACTAGTAAGCGATAAATGTACTCTATCTTTTCATTTGCGGAGTCTGTGGGTTCAAATTCAACCACACCTCTCTCTTCTCCGTATTTCATACCTTCGGCAATTGCTTTCTTAACCAGTTCTTTCTCATTTTTTAGCTTCTTCATTTTTAGATACGCCTCCTAATGTCGAAATTAACCGGAACCAAAAAGTAGAGCGAAGCGGTACTTTTCGGTTTCCGAGTGATACCAGTCTAGTCTAGTTAACTTACCGCTTTCCTTTTGACGGAGTTTCCAGCATCGATTAACTCCTTCTGATTAATCAGAGGGCTACTGAATATCAAAACGTTGCCGTTATTATCTTTTATGCGGAAATCACGACTGCCGTAGTCACGATTTGCTATATCCCCAAAGAACTCTACATCCTTATCTGAATACTCCTTATAAACCGCATCCACATCATTCACAAAGATTACGCAAACACCAGTACCAGCGTATTCTTTTCTTCCTTCTCCAAACTCGATAATTGTTCTATCCCTAGCAACAACTGCGTAAGGAGGTGTATTCCAAAGTATCTCTATTTCGAACCCTAATGCTTCCTTATAGAACTTAGCGGTCTCATTAACACTTTTAACCGGTAAAATTGGGTCAGCACCCAGGAAGAGCTCACTCCCAGTGCAACTCTCATTTTGTAATTCTGACAGGTCCATATCAAATACCGCAGCGAGACACTTTAACGACTCTAACCCTGCATTATGCCCACGCTCAATACGCTGAATTGTTCTAATGCTTAGCCCGCTAAACTGAGCCAGTTGCTCTTGTGTCCAGCCCTTAGAAGTTCGAATTTCCTTTATCACACTGTGTCACCTCATCGGGTAATCATAAAATTCGCACTATGTCATATCATTCTAAGGTTGGTAACGACACAAACCTGACAATGCAAGATAACGTTGAAAATAAGCCGCTCGAGACTGTGCGTCGAACGAGTGAAAGTAATTAATCTATATTTACATTGCTAGTATATTCACATTTTTTATCTTGATAATTGACAGGATGACTCACGGACCTAAACTCTATAGATTCTGCATCAGGAAGATTCACGCTATTTATTATATATATGTTGATATCTCCATTTTCTCCTCCGCATAATTCAGCCCGAGCCATACCATCGTGTCCATTTCTGAGAACAAACAACATCTATAAGGTGATTGTGCCTAGCCCAGCTATGTATTGCTATCACCAATAACTTCTTTGAATGTTGCCAAGGCATCAAGCGCGGCCGGATAGCCTGCATAAACAGCAACTTGTAACAGAACTTCAACAATTTCCTCTTTAGTTGCGCCATTTTGAATTGCTAGAGTAAAGTTGATCTTTAGCGCATTTATTCGACCTAGTGATGCAAGTATACAAATACTGCAAAGAGACCTTGTTTTTAAATCGATCTGATCTCTTGACCAAGTACGGCCAAATACTACAGAAACAGCTTCCCTTTCAAACGCAGGACTTAAATCATAGAACTTTCTGGCTATTTCTCCCGCTCCTTCCTCACCGAGCATAGCTACTAACTGAGCAACGCCTTTTTCATATGTTTCCATTAACTGCTCCTAATAATGAAAATTTAGTGTATATCGCCTGCCATAACCGGAGGCAAAAAGCGAAGCGATGCGTAGCTTTTTGATGTCCATGCTGATAGCACTGTTAGGTGTTTTTTTAATATCATAACTAATTGTTTTTTAAGATAGAATAATTGACGCGTTAACCCTGATTACTATTTGTATCATTCATTGATCACACAAAAACCGTTACCGAATGGGTCTGCACAATAAGCAATAGACCCCCAATCCCCACTTTCTCCGCCTTCATGTAAACCACCTAACCGGAGTATTTTTCTGACAATCTCATCAACATTCTCTGTTAGAAAATCCAAATGAACAGGAGTCCAATGACGCTTATAATCACGGACAACTTCATCTGATACGAGAGGCTTGCTTCCAGCTTCTTTTTCCTGGAGATATATATCGCAATTATCTGTAGAAAGAACAGACATATCTGAGCCTTGATCTCTAAGTTTTTTACAACCTAGAGCTTCTATATAAAAGCTCTCCGCCTGCTTCAGGTCTGAGACATCAATACTCACTGAAATTTTTATCATGAATATTTTCCTTAAGATTCGTATCTTTTTAAATATATGACTTATTGTTCTGACACTTAACTTTGTGGTAACGGGTAGCCAGAGCGCAGCGTACGTAGGCTGTCCCAGTGAACGATAGTGAGCGTAGTGAGCACCTTGTTATGTATTATTATTTAGCTTTTGAACCAATTCTTCCGAGATTGATTTGAACGCACTGGAAAGTGACCGTTCGAAGTTCGCTGGATCTCTAAAATAGCTCTCGATGTCTGTTCCATAAATATCTGAGTTCAGTGGGCTAACCGATGCACCATCGCTCCAGATAATGTTTCCAGACTTTTCTTGCATCTTTATCCCACCGATAATAAGAGAGGCCTGAGGTTGCTTGCAAAAGCGTTTGCCTTACCGAAGCCGTAACGAGTTATTACAAGAGTAATCACGGCATCTGCCTCTTCTTCGGTAACTATCCTCATATTGTGTGGATTATTCTTGTTGAAGACTTCGATGAATTGTGACCTGTAAATACTAGGCATATCGACGTTTTGCTTAAGGTGCATATCGATTTTCTCACCCGTGGTACTAGCACCTTGGGCAATTAGCGCCCCGACCACGCCTCCAAGTGCAACACTAAATGCATGCTCTGAACCCATATAGAAGATCTCTTCAGGAAGTTGATCTGAGGCAACAATTGCAACCGTTTTAACTGACATTCGAACGGCTGGATCCATTTTTGCTTGATTGGATTGGCATCCGACGATAGCCAAGATGGCCAGAAGAGCGACCATTCCTTTATAAATGTTCATTGCTGAATTCCTTCTATATAAAAATAACGCTGCGTTAACAGACACGATGCAGTGTAGCTGTGACACATCCTAGAGTGTGAAGTGAGCGGGTTTAACGGCTTGTTATAAGCTATTATTTATCCGCACACATGATGCATTGAGTGTAAGTAGGATCCACCTCTAGTCTGCGGATGTTTATCTCTTCCCCACACGTGAGGCAGACGCCATAATCACCAGCGGCAATTCGACGCAATGCGCCCTCAATTCTTAAGAGCTGGTCTTCACGCCGTCCTTTTGCTTCAATTGCCATGCCTTGCGCACGCATCGCATCCATTCGACTGAGCCTGCCAACGGCTGATTGATCCAGTTCCACAGGCTTTGCTGCGTCGTCAGACGTGCTGCTTAGATTTATGAGTTCTGACCGCAGCTCGAGCAACTGCTGTCTGAAGCTATCTATTTGTATTTCATCCATCTGCGTATGTACTCTGTTTATCGCCTCTAACGAACGGCTCAGCCGATGGTTATGCTCGCCGCCCGTGATAGACAAAGGATGTGACACTATAGAAATACTCCCCTCCTTGATGACTTTCGGATAGCTCGCGGCGAAATTGCTTGTATTCTCCCTCATCGAACTCTCCAGCTTCAACCAGCCCGGATAAGTCTCGCGCGCGGTCGTAGCCATACTGCCCGGCTTCGTACTCGGTCTCGATCAAGCAAAAAGCATCAGAGCTTCCATGGAATTTTCCACTACCCTCGAACAACCCCCACAACTTCCTACCCATTTGGCCGTCCGCCTCATCCATCCACGGTTGTTTCCAGTCGGAAAAGGCCCGTACGGCCTTCCGGGCAAGATCTCGGGTTGGGATATTGTATGTCTGTGTATCCCAGTCCCAGTGCATGGCGAGGATTTCCCCGCCAGGCTTTAGAACGCGATGAATCTCAGCTAACAGCGCCTCTTTGTTCTTGATACATTCCAGTGTGTCAACAGTCACAAACACATCGAACGAGGTATCTGGGAACGGCAATTCTTCGCCAAATCGCTCGCAGATGAACTCTGCATTCGGATGGCGTGCCTGCGCAATTGCAATGGATTTCTCCATTGCATCGTATCCCACTAAGCGTGACCTTGTCCCGACCCTTCCAGAAAGAGTTCCTAGCAATTCTCCATTTCCGCATCCAAAATCGAGCACCTGATAATCGCTGTCAGAAGCGAGATCCAATATGTCTGCCGCTTTCTCAAAGAGAATTGATTTCATGGTTGTTTAGCTGCATAACGACCAGCTCAGCGGGCAATTGAAGCGCAGCGTAAATTGATCCGCTGCAGCTGTTTGTTATGCGAGAACATCGCTGCACTCGCTAGCAATGTATTTTTGCACTTCTTTTCTAGCCGACCTTAAATCTTCTGATATTTCTTGAAATAGAGTAACACCGATATCATCTAAGGCTCTCAATGATGAATGGTTAAACTCATGGCCTTTAGTGCTTGTTGGATATTTCAAGCTTTGAAAGTAAAGATCCATTGTCATTCCAGTTTCTCGACAAAAGTTGTTGATAACCTCTGGAAGCTTTTTCTGATAAATATATTTTTCGTAAAATTCTACAAAGCCTACAGCTCCATACAATTCCTTTACTATGGTTAGTAGATTGGAGAGTTTATGATCATTTTTTAATTCTTCTTCTTTGGCTAAGATCAGAGATTTTAGGCTTAACTCTATGCCGTGATAAAAGTTAAATAAAGTTGGTTCAATTATATTTAGATCAGACCATTTCGTGTGTTCTTCATACTCTTCATCACTAGGCCAGCCCCATCCCTCATACGACATCGAACTAGGGTTTCCACGTTCGATCAATTCCTCAGCAACGTTTAGAGTAAGCTGCCAAAAATTACTAGCAAGACCATAAAACCTAACAGCTTCAAATTTATCCAACGCTAATTCTCTCCATTCGCATAACGCCAGCCTCACAGGTGAAAGCCGCGCAGCGGCTGGAATTCTATGCAGGCTCTTGTTACATGGTAAATGCACTTAGGTTGATAGGTGACCACCAACGTTGCCGACTCCTATAGCCCAGATTGTTTCCAATACAGAACTTAAAAAAACCTGAGTACGAGCAATTAATGTTTTAACCATAGACACCTCCTTAATACTGTTGCCGTTGAAAGATAGAATCAACATGTGGCAATAATAACGCAGTAAAAACAGCAGTAGGGCTATGGAGCCAACAAACGCCCAGGGAATCGAGCCCTGACCTATCCCCCCTATCAGCCTAAATACACTCAGGCTCTATTTCAATTTCACATATTTAGCCAGATTTCGGCCTTTGTTGATTTCAGTACCATAAGTTTCAGGTACGCCTGCCAGCTTTGCTAATTGCTTAGGTGATGCACCACATTCCATTATTTCGGCCGCATATTTAATGCCGAAAAGATGTATAGAAACTGCGGTCTCTCCTTCATCCGAATTAAAATACATTTCCTTTAATTTGTCTGCCAACAATTCAGGTTCCACAAAAATTCTCCTAAGACATGTAACAGGTGATTATGTAGACGTCACAAATATTGCGTTATGTGGAAAAAAGTTCTCATCTTAACGCCTTCCTTGAATTGATTAGAAATCCTAGAGATCATCGTGAATGACTCTATTTACTTTCTATTTATCATAACCTTACCCAAAGATGCCAGAAACGTAGCAGTATGTCTGTAGTCAATTTCCTACATGAGAGGAATGTATCATTCTATTTCCCAACCCGGATTGATGACATTGGATATCGCTCTACTCGAAATTGGGGAATACGGGGATATCAGACCTGCTCTAATGGGTTTGTTTTGCTCACCAATCACACTTTTTCAATCACTGTCGATAAAAAATAACTCAATGGTGACTTGATAGAAGTCATGATTAACTTCTTTTTAGTCACTAATGACTAAAAAACAATCAGCTGAGAGACTCTCTGAACTCGGCAATGACACTATTTCTTTCTACGTCGGGTTGATTCAACTCACCGATTATTCTCTTTTTCTCAATGGCGGGATGATTCGACTCATTGCCGACTCTTTTCCAGGCATTGTCGGGGTATCTCGACTCACTGCTGACTCTTTTTTAATCATTGTTGGGTTGATTCGAGTCATCGTTGACTCTTTCTTAAATCAGCATCCGGTTGTTTAGAGTCATTGTTGACTCATTTATAGTCACCGTCGAGCTGTTTCATATCATTGCCGACGCATTGTTAGTCAACAACAAGATGATTTAAGTCACCACCGACGTTTTTAGAATCGCCGTCGACATATTTATACTCACTGTCGTGTTTTTTTAGTTGACACCGATAAAAACAAAAGCCCCTGCCCTAACGGACAGAGGCCCAACACCCATGTATTGTCGTGCTGTTGTTAGTTGGTTATTTCACTTTCACCTGCAACATCTCTTCACCCTCTTCGTCAGAGAGGTGAACAGCACAGGCGATACAGGGATCAAAGCTGTGGATGGTACGCAGTATCTCCACAGGCTGTTTGGCATCGGCCAGTTGGTGGTTGTCCTGCAGGGCGGCTTCATAGGCACCGGCCTGTCCCTGGGCGTCGCGGGGTCCGGCATTCCAGGTGCTGGGCACCACCGCCTGGTAGTTGGCGATCTTGCCGTTCTCGATCACGATCCAGTGGCCGAGTGCGCCGCGAGGCGCTTCCATGAAACCGACGCCCTGACACTGTTTTGGCCAGGTGGAGGGATCCCACAAGGTCTCGTTGAAGGTCTTGGTATCCCCCGCTTTGATGTTGGCGATCAACTGGTCGTACCAACCCTGCATGGCATCGGCCAGGATCTTTGTCTCCAGGGTACGGGCCGCTGTTCTGCCAAGGGTTGAGAAAAGCGCCCTTGTCGGCAGATCCAGATGACTCAAGGTCATGTTGACCAGCTCCTGGGTCTGTTCATGTCCGTTGGCATAGAGCATCAGGACACGGGCCAGGGGTCCCACTTCAACTGATTTACCCTTCCAGCGGGGTGACTTCAGCCAGGAGTAGGAGTCCTCCACATCCAACTGTTTGTAAGGAGGCTCAGGTCCGGTGTAGTTGAGATTGGTCTCGCCGTCGTAGGGATGCAGTCCCTGCTCCTTGCCGACGCTGTAGTCGTACCAGGAGTGAGCCACCTGCTCCTGGATCTCATCCGCGTTGTTGAGATCGAGGGGATGGATGGTCGACAGATCCCGATCCAGGATTACACCCGGCGGGAAGAAGAAGCTGTCGGGATCGTCCATCGAGGTCATCGGCAGGTCGCCGTAGCAGAGAAAGTTACCCAGCCCTTCGCCCCGCTCGCCCCAATCCTTGTAGAAGCTGGCAACGGCGAGCGTATCGGGTACGTAGACCTGATCGGTAAACTCACGCATCTTGGTGATTACGTCCTGCACCTGCGCCAGCTTCTTGCTGTTGATGGCGGAGTCGGAGTTGAGATCGATAGGAGATGCCACACCGCCAACCAGAAAGTTGGGGTGGGGATTCTTGCCGCCGAAGATGGCATGCAGTTTCACCACATCGCGCTGCCAGGAGAGGGCTTCCAGATAGTGGGCCACCGCCATGAGATTGGCCTCCGGCGGCAGCTTGTAGACCGAGTGCCCCCAGTAGGCCTTGGCGAAGATACCCAGTTGCCCGGCATCGACAAAACCTTTCAGCTTCTTCTTCATGTCGGAGAAGTAGCCCGGCGAGGACTTCGGCCAGTTACTGAGCGACTGGGCCAGTTCGGAGGTCTTGGCCGGATCGGCGGAGAGCGCCGATACCACATCGACCCAATCCAGCGCGTGCAGATGGTAGAAGTGCATTACGTGATCGTGGATGTACTGGGCGCCGATCATCAGATTGCGAATAAGCTGGGCATTCTGCGGGATCTGATAGTTCAGGGCGTCTTCAACCGACCGGACCGAAGCAAGGCCGTGTACCAGTGTGCAGACCCCGCAGATACGCTGCGCGAAGGCCCAGGCGTCACGCGGGTCCCTGCCCTTGAGTATCACCTCAATGCCGCGAACCATGGTTCCCGATGAATAGGCGCTGGCGATCCGGTCACCCTCCATCTGGGCCTCTATACGCAGATGCCCCTCGATTCTCGTGATGGGATCAACGACGATTCTGTCACTCATTTTTTCTCGTCTCCTATCGGTACGGACTGACCGCACTCAGTTGGGGCTACTCTTTGTCTTCAACCAGGTGTTCGGCGATCACTTCGGTCAGGCCCACCACCGGCATCTCCATACGGTACTCTTCCAATCCCTCTTCGATGATCAGCCGGCAATTGGCGCATGCGGTAACCAGGGTATCCACATTCAGCTCATCGAGCTGGGATTTCTTGCGTTTGAAAACCTTGATCCTCAGCTCTTCCGCCCGCTCGTTGGCGCTGACGCCGCCACCGCCGCCGCAACACCAGTTCATCTCCCGATGGTCGGTCATGTCGACGTAGTCGCTGGTGACCATCTCCAACAGGTTGCGGGGCTGTTCCAGCACACCGCCCTTGCGGACGATCTGGCAGGGGTCGTGGAAGGTGAGGCGGTCCTCCTCTGTGCCCTCGGTCTTGATGCGGCCGCTGGCGCGCAGCTCATCGAGCAGTTCGAGGATATGCACCACTTTGAAGTCGTAGGGCCTGCCGATCAGGTTGGGTCCCTCCCAACGAATGGCGGTATAGGCATGACCGCACTCGGGGCTGATCACATACTTGACCTTCAGCTTCTCGGCGGCGCTGACCACGCGGCTGACCAACACGCGGGCGATGTCCGACGAACCGATCTGGATGCCCGAGTTGGTCGCCTCGAAGGCCTCGGAGCTGATGGTCCAGCTGACGCCCGCCTGTTTGAAGATGCGACCCAGCGCCTCCAGGTATTCGGGGAAGTTCATGATCTCCATGGAAGAGAGCAGCGCCATATAGTCGGCCCCTTCCACATCGATCGGGATAGTGAGCCCGGTGTCGGCCTCCACGTGTTTGATCTGCGCCTGCAGGGCGGGCAACTTCACCCCCATGGGGCTACCGATGGTAACGGCCCGGCGGCTGGCGCCCTTGATTCCCTCCGGCGCGTAACCGGCGGCGACGAATCCCTCACGGGCGCGGCGGATCATGTAGCTGATGTCGTTGCCCACGGGACAAACCATGGAGCAGCGTCCGCAGAGGGTGCAGCCGTCGTAGATCAGCTCCTCCCATTCCGCCAGCAGCTCATCGGTCACCGGCTCGGTCAGCCCGATCATCGATTTGAGTTTTCCCCAGAGGGTGTACTCCTGCTCCCATACACGGCGGAAAGGCTCCAGCTTGTTGATAGGGGTGTACTTGGGGTCCTCTGTCTCGGTGTAGAAGAGGCAGGCTTCGGCGCACATGCCGCAATTCACACAACTGGAGAAGAATGATGCGATGGGTGCGTTCATCTGTTCACGAAAGGCATTCAGGCCTCTCTCAAGGGTTGCGCCACTCATGATTGAACTCCTCTACGGCCGGACATGGCACCGTTGTACCAGCGAGCGATGAAAAAGGTGAAAGCGTGCATCAGCTTGGTGAATGGAAACACGATCATCAGCACTTCGACACTGAGAATGTGCAGACCCAGCACCAGCGGATAGGGATCGATCATCCGATGGTAGGCCAGATAGCCCGTCAACATGGGCAGGAAGGTGACCAGCCAGGTGAGATAGTCCTCCGGTCCGCTCAGATAGCGTTTGACCGGATGCGTGAGACGGCTGAAGAGCATCGCGATCAGGGTCACGATGGTCACTGCCGCGACCGCATCCACCAGGTTGCTGGCAATACCCGGCCAGCTCAGTCCCAGGGTCGCATTGATCAGCTCGATATGGGGCACAAACAGAAACAGGCTGATGAAGAATCCGATGTGCCAGATATAGCCGCCGATCACGGTAAACGGCGCCCGTTTGAACGAGCCCGTCTCCGGCAACGTACGCGTCACTACGGTCTTCAGACCCGGACCCAACTCGCCGCCCCTCGGCTCCGAATAGTCATGTTTGCGACCGAGCACCAGAACTTCAAGCAATCGAATAATGACACCCAGTATGAAGACGACCAGTGCGATATCGAAGCCCGGTCCCCTAACCCATAAAAGAAAGTCTGTCGGTGTGGTCATGATTTTCTATCCAGATCGTCGATGGTAACTGTCTCATGTTTGGCGGCGGCCTTGGCCCGCGTGCTGCGGTTGAGCGCGCCTGCGGCGGCGCCGAGGGCGACACCGGCTGCGGTCACGATGCCTGCATTGCGGATTATGTCGCTGTCCGGGATGGAGAGCGCATTGTAGAAACCGCCCGCATCCCAGAAATCGGGCTCTGAGCAACCCAGACAACCGTGTCCCGATTCTACAGGCCAGCTCACACCCTGATTCCACTTGGTGGTGGCGCAGGCGTTGTAGGCCATGGGTCCCTTGCAGCCGAGCCGGTAGAGGCACCAGCCTTTGCGTGCCCCCTCATCGTCGAAGGTCTCTGCGAAGAGGCCTTTGTCGTAAAACGGACGCCGGTAACAACGGTCGTGAATGCTCTGTCCGTAGAACACCATGGGACGGCCAAGGGCATCCAGCTCGGGCAGAGAGCCGAAGGTCAGAAAGTGGGCGAGCACACCGGTGATCACCGTTGGAATCGGTGGACAGCCGGAGACGTTCACCACAGGCTTGTCATGCACGATATCGGAAACGGAGGCGGCCCCCGTCGGATTGGGATTGGCTTGGGGCAGACCGCCGAAGGCGGCACAGGAACCGACGGCAATCACCGCAGCGGCGCCGGCTACTGTCTCTTCCATCATCTGCAAATTACTGATACCGGCAATAGTCGAGAATCCCGGGTTGCCCAATGGGATCGAACCATCCACCACCACAAGATATTTGCCTTCGTTCTCATGCATCGCGGCTTCGCGCGCCGCTTCTGCCGCATCACCGGAGGCGACCTGTAGTGTATGGTGATAATCGAGGGAGATATGATCGAAGATCAGATTCTCGAGCGAGGGAGAATGGCTGCGGGTGATCGATTCCGTACATCCGGTGCACTCCTGAAAAGAGAGCCAGATTACCGACGGTCGCTTCGCCTTCTCCAGCGCCGCTGCCACGGCCGGCACCATGGTGGGCGGCAGCGCCATCATCGATGCCGTGGCGGTACAGTACTTGAGAAAACCGCGTCTGGAGACGCCTCGTTCCCGCAAGCTCTCACCCAGAGTTTGCCTGAATCGCTTCATATGGTCAGCCATCACTACTCCTCCCGCAGACCTGAAGTCTCGGTACGGTTCGGGTTAAGTTGATTATCAAGCAGTTGCAAAGAATCTGTGACATCGTCGGGGTGGGTCTGGATAATCTCCGGCACCCGGGTCACTTCGATTTGTAGGGCGACTCGCTCACCTTCGGCGTTTCGATGGTCGATGATCCAGACACCGCTGAAGGCGGTCTCCCAGAGCTTGCTGGTACCCAGTGAATCGAGTTCGATTTGGACTTCTCCGGTACCCAGGCGGTTTAAAAGATCCTCTTCATCGCCAGGACCGAAAGGGATGGCGCGCAAATCGATCGTCGTGGTTTCCTGCTGCGTCGCCAGCCTCTGCAGCGCATGGTGAATTTCATGCAAGATGGGGGTCGCATTGGAGTGGTTGAGTGGCACATCCTTTGACTCAACCCTCACAGCGATATCCTGCAGCTTTTGCATTACGAATACCGTGATTGTTGGTCTAATCGAAAGAATATCAGCAATAACTGATAGTGATACTGACCTGGATCATTAAAGCGCATCGTGATTGATTTTTTTTGTTCGAATTGTTTCCGTTTTCTTAAAGATACGTAATTTTTTACGGATCGTTTTTCATCCACGTGTTGAGTATAGAGAGTATCTCTTGGATGCCAAGTTTGATTGCGGCGTCAACCTTTTGCGTCGGTGCTTCACCCCAATCGACCGACTCGGGTTCAATGCCGATGAGACAGCGTTGTTGCGGTAGTGATTCAGAGAGTCTTGCGATGTCCATCAGATCGGTGAGACTGACTTCATGAACACTGGATCGGTTGCCGGAGAGATAGCGATCCATCTCTTCGTCATGGAAGACCTTTAAACTTCCCGGCGCCTCTCCCATGCGTGCCGCATCCACGACGATCAAACCATCGACTCGACCAATGGGCTCTGCCAGTGTAAAGCTGAGCGTACCCCCATCCATATACTCGACACCCTTCATCTCCCCCACTTCATTTCGCATGCGTTCCACGAGATGCACGCCGATTCCCTCATCAGTTAGTAGGGTATTTCCGATGCCGAGAATCAATACGGTTTCGATTGACAAATCATGACTCCTGGTGAGAATGAAACTTAAGATAAACCAGATAAGGTTATACCATGTGTCTCGGCATACCGATGCAGATAAAAGAGATCGACGGTTTCACCGCCCGTTGCGAAGCCAAGGGTATCGAGCGGGAAGTGAGTCTCTTTATGTTACAGCACGAAACACTGGTCCCGGATGATTTCGTAGTGGTGCATGTCGGCTACGCCATTCAGAAGGTCACACCGCAGGAGGCGCAATCCGCCTGGGAGATCTACGACGAAATGTTGAGTCTGTCGAATCCTCCCACTGACCACTGATCGCTGACGGCTTGTTCACGAGATACTCCACGCATGCATGAACTCTCCATCTGCCAGGCGATGCTCTCCCAAGTCGAGGAGATCGCGCAGCGGGAGAACGCCAGCGAGATCACACGCATTGTGATTCGTATCGGCCCCCTCTCCGGTGTGGTACCCGACCTGTTGCAGCAGGCGTTTACCATCGCCCGTGCCGGTACCATTGCCGACCATGCCGAGTTGGTGACGGAAGAGGCGCCAATTCGTGTCAGGTGCCTGGCCTGCGGCAAAGAGTCGGACGCACAAGCCAACAGGCTGCTCTGCCAATCCTGCGACAGTTATCGCACCCAGGTCATCAGCGGTGACGAACTACTCCTCGCCAGCGTGGAACTGAACCGCCATACAGATGAGTCCATCCAGCAACCGGCATGACAAGAAACGTCCAACCACAATCTATTTGTTTTCAAACAGTCCCCTTTTCAGGAGTCAGGTAAATGTGCGACACATGCGGCTGTAATATCACCCCGGGCAACCGGCATCTGGTGGAAGAAGGTGGAAAGCATGAGCATACCCATGACGGCAAGGTCGCCGTGGAGGTGCTGCAGAACCTGTTGAGTGAGAATGATCACCAGGCTGCCCACAACCGGGAGCACTTCGATCGTCATCAGGTGTTGGCGATCAACCTGATGTCTTCCCCCGGCAGCGGCAAGACACGTCTCCTGGAAAGCACTATCGACGCCTTCAGGAACAAGTATCGCATTGGCGTTATCGAAGGCGATCTGGAGACTGAGAACGATGCCGAGCGTATCCGCGCCAAAGGGGTTCCGGCGGTACAGATCACAACGGGTACGGCCTGCCACCTCGATGCACACATGATCCACGATGCCTTGCATCAGATGAATCTCGATAGCATCGATATCCTCTTTATAGAAAATGTAGGCAACCTGGTCTGCCCTGCCAGCTTCGACCTGGGACAGCACCGCAATGTCACCCTGTTATCCGTGACAGAAGGCGACGACAAGCCAGCTAAATACCCGGTGATCTTCCGCGCCGCGGATCATGTGCTGATCACCAAGTCAGATCTACTTGCGGTACTGGACGAGTTCGATCCGAACAAGGCTGAGATGGCCGTACGACACCTTGCCGTTGAGGCACCGGTGAGCCTGACCTCCGCAAAGAGCGGCGATGGACTCGACCTCTGGCTCTCCTGGCTGGAAGAACAGATGGCAGAACAGTCGGCGAGAAGGCGCGAAGGAAAAACGGCCACGCCGACAATTGCCCCCGAAGGCCAACACCTTCACGCACACGGCTGAGGGGATTGCAGGCCTTATGACACTGGATGCCAAAGGCTGGCTGTCTCGGATACACGCTCTGCCGCTGAACCAAACCGTGCGTATCATGAATGTCTGCGGCGGACATGAGCGCTCCATCACCATGGCGGGCCTCAGGGGTGCATTGCCGAAGCAGATAGAATTGATTCCCGGCCCCGGCTGTCCCGTCTGCGTCTGTCCCGAAGAGGACATCTATCAGGCGATGCAGCTGGCGCTGCATGAACCGATTACCTTGGTCGCCTTCGGCGATATGCTGCGGGTACCGGTCAATGTTCCCAAGGGCGAGCCAAGATCGCTGGATCAGGCCCATGCCGCGGGAGCCGATATCCGCCCCATTGCATCACCGCTGGAAGCGGTACAGATTGCCAATTCTGAACCCGACAAGCCGGTAGTCTTCTTTGCCGCCGGTTTCGAGACCACCACCGCTCCCGTCGCGTCTCTACTGGTTCAGGGCATACCGGATAACCTCTCCATACTTCTCTCGGGACGGCTCACCTGGCCTGCAGTCTCCATGTTATTGGACTCGGACACACCCGGGTTCGATGCCCTGGTGGCGCCGGGACACGTCTCCACAGTGATGGGACCCGAAGAGTGGGAGTTCGTGGTCAAGGATCACGATATTCCTGCCGCCGTGGCCGGCTTCACACCCGAGAGCCTGCTGGCGGCCACCTACTCCGTGCTTCGCCAGTGGCTCGACGAGCGGCGGTTTCTCGACAATTGTTATCCGGAACTGGTGAGACCGGGAGGGAATCCCAGTGCAAAGCAGCACCTGGAGGAAGCCCTGGCGGTGGTGGACGCCAACTGGCGCGGTATCGGGATCATCCCGAAATCGGGTTACGCCCTGAGTCCGGGCTATGCCCAGTGGGATGCCAGGCTACGCTACCCCGATTACGACACGCCTGAACGAAAAAGGGCCGGAGAGATGCCGCCGGGCTGCGACTGCGCCCAGGTGGTGCTCGGCCGCAAATATCCCAACCAGTGCAGGCTCTACGGCGAGGCCTGTACACCCAGAAATCCCATCGGTCCCTGTATGGTCTCTGATGAGGGTGCCTGCCGTATCTGGTGGAGCGGCGGTATCAGGGAGCGGGTATCGGATCGGGCCACAGATCACGAGTAGAAACCCAGGCCAATACTTACTTCAAAGGAGTGCTGTGGATAGTAATTGGTGGGGCAGGGCCCCACCCTACGCAATATCCCAATCTGTAGGGTGGGGCCATGCCCCACCGAAACAGCTCAGAAATTCATACGGCTTCAATCTCAGATCACCCTTATATAGAAGCATCATTCGCTTCAGACCCCTTATATTTAAGAATCCTGTGCATAATTTCACAGCCATCATATTTATCGTTACACATTAATAAATATCTTTAATTTATTGTAATAACTAATATTATTAAACCTATATTCCATTTCTCTAAACTCCTGAATTGAAACCCACACTCCATTTTTACGGTCTATACTGAGCACAATACTTAGTATTTTACTGGGTTTTAGAGATGAGACGTTTTGGCCAGCGATTCATGAAGTGGATCACGGACTGGTTGACGAAGGAAGGACCGCCACCCACGTCCCCACTCTGCGACTTTGCCCGGCTCAGTTACGAGCTGCGGCCAGGGGATGTTCTGCTCGTCGAGGGACGTAGCCGGGTCAGCAATGTCATCAAGGCCATTACCCAGACCTCGTGGACCCACTCCGCCCTCTATATCGGCCGGATCTACGATATCCGCGATCCCGACCTCCAGCAGCGGGTCAGAATGGCCTATCAAGGCGACCTCTCCGAGCCCCTGCTGGTGGAGGCGTTGCTGGGTGAAGGCACCATCATCGTGCCAGTGTCGAAATACCGCTACGACCATCTGCGGATCTGTCGCCCGGCTGGACTGGAGCCTGAGGATGCCCACAGGGTGGTGGCCCACTCCCTCGAGCATCTGGGTCTCGATTACGATGTAAGACATCTGTTCGACCTGGCCCGCTTTTTCTTCCCCTGGACCATCCTTCCGAGGAAATGGCGATCCAGTCTCTTTGAGCACAATGCGGGAACGCCCACCCGTGCAGTCTGCTCCTCTCTGATCGCCTCCGCCTACAACCGGGTCAACTTCCCTATCCTGCCATTCATCGACCGGGATGAAGATGGCAGCATTCGTTTCTTCAAACGGAATCCGCGTCTCTTCACACCCAAGGATTTCGACTATTCACCCTACTTCAATATCATCAAATACCCCTTTCTTGGGCTGGATGATCTGGGTGTCTACCGCAAACTGCCCTGGTGTGACGAGACTATCCTCTTCAACGACGACGAACGGGCTTTCGCCGCCGTCACCCGCGAGGGCGAACCGGAATGCAAAGAGAGCCGTACCGTCTTTCGACTGAAACCAAAAAAGAAGCCAAAGACGTACAAGTCTAGTAAGGCAGAGACAGACTCCACAGAAATCCAGCCAAAGGTCAGGGAGGCTGACACATGAGCATACTCGGTTTAACCCTCATTCTCATCACCATATGGGGCTTGGCGTATGGATCGGCCAGATCGATAGTCTGGATCCTTGTGCCTCCAGTATTGCTGGTCAGCCTGCAACTGGCCGGCCTGTTGAGCGGCCCGGTTGCCGCTCCCCTTTGGCTGCTCTATGCGGGTTTCCTCTTCTTCTATCTGATGCCCGAACAACGACAGGCCTGGATCACCCGTCCCCTGTTGAAGGCTTTCCGCAAGGTAATGCCTGCCATGTCCGACACGGAGAAGGAGGCGCTCAATGCCGGTAACGTCTGGTGGGATGGTGAGCTTTTTTCCGGTCAGCCCGATTGGCGCCACCTGCTGCGACACCCCTCCTGCAGACTGACAGCGCGTGAACAGGCCTTCATCGATGGTCCGGTGCAGGAGCTCTGCGATAAATTGGATGACTGGGAAATCACCCACAAGGAGCAGGACCTGCCAGAGGAGGTCTGGCAGTTCATCAAGGACGCCGGCCTGTTCGGCATGATCATCCCCGAATCCTACGGCGGCCTCGGCTTCTCAGCCTACGCCCACTCCCAGGCCGTAATGAAGATCGCCAGCCGCAGTGTTACCGCCGCTGTCACTGTGATGGTGCCCAATTCGCTCGGACCGGCCAAGCTGCTGATGCACTACGGCACCGATGAGCAGAAGTCCCAATATCTCAACGGGCTCGCCACCGGTGAGGAGATCCCCTGCTTTGCCCTTACCGGCCCCAAAGCCGGCAGTGACGCCGGTGCCATCCCGGATCGGGGTGTTATCACTTACGATGAATACGAAGGTGAAGAGACCCTGGGTATTCGTCTCGAGTTCGATAAACGCTATATCACCCTGGCGCCGATTGCGACGTTGATCGGACTCGCCTTCAAACTGGAGGATCCTGAGCATCTGGTGAGCGACGAGACCTATCCCGGCATCACCGTTGCCCTCATACCCAGTAACACCGAGGGTGTTTCTATCGGCCAACGTCATATGCCGCTGAATCTCCCTTTTCAGAACGGCCCCATCACCGGCAAGGATGTCTTCATTCCGCTGGACTGGGTGATCGGCGGTCGTGACGGCATCGGTCACGGCTGGCGCATGTTGGTTGAGTGTCTCTCCGAAGGCCGGGGGATCTCCCTGCCCGCCCTCTCCACCGGTGCCGGCAAACAGGCAAGTCGATACACGGGCGCTTACGCCGCTGTTCGCAGCCAGTTCGGTACCCCGATTGGTGAGTTCGAAGGCGTAGAGGAGGCCCTGGCCCGCATCGCAGGCCTGACCTATCAGATGGACGCGGCGCGTAAGCTCACCCTCAGCGCCCTGGACGACGGAGAATCGCCGTCGGTCATCTCCGCCATCGTGAAGTACCACCTGACGGAACGCTATCGCCAGGTGATCAATGATGCCATGGACGTACAGGGTGGCAGCGGCATCTGCCTGGGCCCAGACAACCTGATGGGGCGCGCTTATCAGGCGATTCCCATTGCCATCACTGTGGAAGGGGCGAACATACTGACCCGCAGCATGATTATCTTTGGCCAGGGTGCGATTCGTTGCCACCCCTATGTCCTGAAAGAGTTCGATGCGGCAGAGAACCCCGATCCGAAAACAGCACTCAAGTCCTTTGACGAGGCCCTCTTCAGTCATGTCGGGTTCGTGCTCACCAACTTTGCCCGCACCTTCTGGCTCGGCATCACACACGGCAGACTTTCAGAAAGTCCTGTGGACGGCCCGGCAAAGCGGTATTTTCAGCGTCTCAACTGGATGGCTTCCGCCTTCGCCCTGACCGCCGATATGGCCCTAATGACCCTGGGCGGCTCACTCAAGCGCAAGGAGAGACTCTCCGCCAGGTTGGGCGACATGTTGAGCGAGCTCTACATCGCCAGCGCCACCCTCAAGCGTTTCCATGAAGAGGGGATGCAAACGGCGGATCTCCCCCTGATGCAATGGGCCATGGACGAATCCCTCTACCGGATACAGCATGCCCTGCGGGCGCTATTGAGAAATCTGCCGGTCAGACCCCTGGCCTGGATGTTACGTCTGTTGATCTTTCCCACCGGGCTCCCCTTTTACAAGCCCACGGATGCCCTCGATCATCAGGTCACCCGTCTGATACTGCGACCCGGTGAGGCACGGGACCGCCTGACCCACGGTATCTACTTGACCGATCTGATGACACAACGGATCGCACAACTGGAGCAGGCACTGACGGCTGTCACAGATGCTGCGCCTATCGAGAAGACACTGCTCCGTGCCAGACGGGCAGGACAGTTGAACGCAAGAGACGAAGACAGCGCCATCGAAGAGGCGATCTCCCTGGGTATTCTGACCCACTCCGATCAGGAGAAAATCGTGAAGGCCCGACAACTGCGCAACCAGGTCATCCAGGTGAACTCATTCGAGGGTCTGAGCGAGGATGTGACAGAGAAAAGAAAAACCGGCGACAAAGTCTCCCTGTTGGACAGGCTGGGTGTCGCGTGAGGAAAAGAAAGAAAGTAACCGGAGGAGCTATTCATGAGCAAGACGTCGACCGCTGCCAGGGCCGTTTATATCGTCGATGGCAGTCGCACCCCGTTTCTGAAGGCACAGGGTAAGCCGGGTCCCTTCCTGGCATCCGATCTTGCGGTCGGCGCGGGCCGGCCGCTTTTATTGAGGCAATCCTTCTCACCCGAGCAGTTCGATGAAGTGATACTGGGTTGCATTGCCCCCGGCCCTGACGAAGCCAACATCGCCAGGATTGTCGCCCTGCGTCTCGGCTGCGGCGACAAGGTTCCCGCCTGGACGGTACAGCGTAACTGCGCTTCCGGCATGCAGGCCATCGACAGCGCCGCCCTCGATATCAGCAGTGGCCGTGCAGAGCTCGTGCTGGCAGGCGGTACCGAATCGATGAGCCACCACCCGATCCTGCTCAATCAGCGTATGGTAGCCTGGCTCGCCGATTGGAACCGCGCAAAGAGTTTTAACGCCAGAGGACGTCAACTGGTCGCTCTCAGACCGCACCACTTCCAGCTCATCATCGCACTATTGCGGGGATTGACCGATCCTCTGGCAGGTCTCTCCATGGGGCAAACTGCTGAGAAGCTGGCCTGGAGATTCCATATCGACCGGGATGCCATGGACCATTTCGCCCTGCGCAGCCACCAGCGTCTGACGGAGGCCACCGATAACGGCAGACTGGGCGAAATTGAACCCATCTTCGACAACGGCGGTCACCTGTTCGAAACCGATGACGGGCTACGCAGAGAGAGCACCTTGGAAAAACTGGGCAAACTCAAACCGGCCTTTGATCGCCCGGTGGGCAAGGTCACCGCCGGCAACAGCGCCCAGATCACCGATGGCGCGGCCATGCTGGTGCTGGCCTCCGAAGAAGCAGTCAAACGTCACGATCTCCCAGTGCTTGGCCGGATTGTCGATTCCCACTGGTCGGCACTCGACCCCAGTCAGATGGGACTGGGTCCCGTGCATGCCATGGGACAACTCCTTAAGAAACAGAATATCAACAGTGAAGAGATCGACTACTGGGAGATCAACGAGGCCTTCGCAGCGCAGGTACTGGCATGCCAGGCCGCCTGGCAAGACAGCGAGTATATGCAACAGGAGGTTGGCCTGGACAAGCTTCCCGCGCCGATCCCGGATGAGAGACTCAATGTGAACGGCGGTGCCATCAGCATCGGTCATCCAGTAGGCGCCAGTGGGGCAAGGTTAGTCCTGCATCTGCTGAAGACATTAAAACAGAACGATGCCAAACGCGGCATTGCCAGCCTCTGTATCGGCGGCGGCCAGGGCGGCGCCATGCTACTGGAGAGTGCGTCATGAACAGACACCTGCAACTGGAAACTGATGACCAAGGTATCGCATGGCTTCGTTTCGATCATGCCGACAGTGCGGTCAACATCCTCTCCATCGAGGCACTACAGGAGCTGGACGACATTCTGGACGAGTTGGAAGTGACCCTGCCAAAAGGACTGATCATCCTGTCTGACAAAAAGAACGGCTTCATCGCCGGTGCCGATGTGGAGAACTTCAGGAGCGGCATGCACAGGCGGGAGGCGGAAGAACACATCCGCTGGGTGCATAACCTCTACCAACGGATGGAGGATATGCCCTTCCCCACCCTCAGCCTGATCCACGGATTCTGCTTGGGCGGTGGCCTCGAATTAGCCCTCAGTTGCGACTACCGGGTTACCCGGGACGATGAATCAACCCGACTCGCCTTTCCAGAAGTCAGACTCGGCCTCTTCCCCGGCTATGGTGGATCGGTACGCAGCATCGAACGAATTGGCGCACTGCAGGCGATGAAGCTGATGCTGAGCGGTCGCAGTCTTAGCGGTCGCCAGGGAAAGAAGATGGGATTGGTCGATCAAGCCGTTCCCGAGCGGCAGATGCGGGCAACCGCCATCTCCTTTATCGAGAACCGGCCTGCGTTACGCAAGGCCTCCCGCTTTCAGCAACTGCTCAACAGTCTGCCAGCTCGCCATCTACTCTCCCCCATGTTTATCAAGGAGACCGCCAAGCACGCAAGGCCTAAACACTACCCTGCACCCTATGCCCTGATCGACCACTGGAAAGCCCATGGTGGCGACAGAGGAGCGATGTTCGACAGTGAGGCTGCTGAAGTCAGCCGTCTGCTGACCGGTGAGACTGCTCAGAACCTGATCCGTGTCTTCTTTCTGCAGGAACGCATGAAGTCACTCGGCTCCCATGTGCAGTTCAGGCCGCAACACCTCCACGTCGTGGGGGGCGGCATCATGGGAGGCGACATCGCCGCCTGGTGTGCCCTCAAAGGTATGCGCGTCACCCTACAGGACCGGGAGGCTAAATATCTGACTCAGGCGGTCGAGCGGGCGCACAAGCTCTTCAAGCGCAAACTGCGCTCGAAACGTCTGGTTAGCGCCGCCATGGACCGTCTGATTCCCGATCCCAAGGGATACGGTGTGAACCAGGCCGATGTGGCCATCGAGGCGATCTTCGAGGATCTGGAGACCAAACAAAAGCTGTTCCAGAGCCTGGAGAGTCAACTCAAGCCGGAGGCGATCATGGCCACCAACACTTCCAGTATTCCGCTGGAGGATATTGCGGAGGGTCTGAACGATCCAAAGCGGCTCATCGGCCTCCATTTCTTCAACCCGGTAGCCAAGATGCAACTGGTCGAGGTGGTACGCGGAGCAAAGACCGATCCGGCACTGATCGACAAGGGTGCTGCTTTTGTTCGCCGAATCGACCGCTTACCGCTGCCGGTGAAGAGCAGTCCCGGTTTCCTGGTCAATCGGATTCTGATGCCCTATCTCCTGGAAGCCATGAGCCTGCTGGATGAAGGGGTGCCCGCTCCCGCCATTGACCGGGCGGCAGTCGAGTTCGGCATGCCGATGGGACCGGTGGAATTGGCTGATGCAGTGGGACTCGACATCTGCCTTGCCGTAGCGAAGAAGCTGGCCCCGCTGTTTGACCTGACCATTCCCCGCAAGCTCGAAAACCTGGTGGTGGAAAAGAAGTTGTTGGGCAAGAAGACGGGACAGGGTTTCTATCGCTACGAGAAAGGCCGCTTGCAACGTGAAAAGGTAGACAGCAACTATCAACCACCGGCCGATCTTGCAGACCGCATGATCTTCCGTCTGCTCAATGAATCGGTCGCCTGTCTGCGCGAAGGTGTGGTGGAAGACGCCGATCTGCTGGATGCCGGCGTCATATTCGGTACCGGTTACGCCCCCTTCCGTGGCGGACCCATGCATACTATCTACAGCGGCGGACTGGAACAGCAACGTCACCGGCTCGAGGTGCTGGAGCAACGCCACGGCGGTAAGTTTCACCCCGATTCGGGTTGGACTCAATTAGGTGAGGTGTGAGATGTTACTATTCGAGGAGGTCGGTCACGCCGGAAAGAAGGTGACTGATGGGGCAGAAAACGAAAACAACGAAGCGCAAATCATGAAGAGAGCGAATATCGATTATATCCAACTGAAGGACGCAGACACCCTGGCCAGTGTTTTTCTCGAGCGGGTCAGACGCTCGCCCGATAAAACCGCTTATACGCAGTACGATGAAGCACAGTCCGCTTGGCGGGATATCACCTGGGCCGAGATGGGTGAGCAGGTCGCACGCTGGCAGGCGGCTTTTCAAAAAGAGGATCTGAAACCCGGTGACCGGGTGGCGCTCATGCTGCGCAACTGCAGCGAGTGGATCCTGTTCGATATGGCGGCACAGGGACTGGGTCTTGTCAGCGTTCCCCTCTATACCAATGACCGTGCCGAGAACATCGGTTATATCCTGCAGGATGCCGGCGTACGCCTGTTGCTGCTGGAGAGTGACGAACAGTGGCAGGACCTGCAGAAGATTCGTAACCAACTAGCCGGTCTCAACCGCATCGTCACCCTGGAACGGGTCGACCCCATGGGGCTGCAGCCGCGCTTGGTCTATATCGACGACTGGCTGCCCAATCAGGGCCTTGAGGAACCTCAGGCGATCGATATTCCAAGCGAAACGCTTGCGACTATCGTCTATACCTCCGGTACCACCGGTCGCTCCAAGGGCGTCATGTTGAGCCACCACAATATGCTCTGGGATATCGAGAGTGGTCTTAAGATCATCGATATCTATACGACCGACAGTTTTCTCTCCTTTCTGCCGCTCTCACATACACTTGAGCGAACCGTCGGCTGTATTTTGGCGATGGTGGCTGGCGCCAGTGTCGCTTTCGCTCGATCCATTCCCCAACTGGGTGAGGACCTGCAGGCGATCAAGCCCACTGTTTTGATTTCGGTACCCCGCATCTTCGAGCGGGTCTACGCCAAGATCCAGGACAAACTGCAGCACGACTCCGCCATCGCCAAGGCGATCTTCAACGGCGCTGTAGAGACAGGCTGGCTGCGATTCGAACATTCACATGGCCGTACAGGTTGGTCACCCAAGCTGGCTCTCTGGCCGCTCTACAAGAAACTGGTTGCGGGTAAGATCCAGGAGAAGCTGGGTGGTCGGCTGCGTATCGCCGTCTCCGGCGGCGCACCATTGGCACCCGATATCGCCAAGGTCTTCATTGGTCTGGGCGTGCCCATCCTGCAGGGCTACGGTTTGACCGAGACCAGTCCCATCATCTCCGCCAATACCCATGAGAACAACATACCGGCCAGTGTCGGTATCCCATTCCCGGGACTGGATATCAAGATCAGTGATGCTGATGAACTCATGGTGCGCGGACCCAATGTGATGCTCGGGTACTGGAACAACCGCCATGCCACTGCTGACGTCATCGACGAAGAGGGCTGGCTGCACACTGGCGACAAGGTCAAGATGGAGGATGGCCACATCTTCATCACCGGGCGTCTGAAAGAGATCATCGTCATGGCCAACGGCGAAAAGGTACCGCCCGCCGATATGGAGATGTGTATTGCCATGGACAGCCTGTTCGAACAGGTGCTCGTCATCGGTGAAGCCAAACCTTACCTCAGTACCCTTGTCGTCCTCAGTGAGGAGGGTGCAAAAGAGGAAGGGTTAGATCCCAGCCAGCTCTCACCGCAACAGAAAGAGGACCTGCTTGACCGAGTCAACAGCCAGCTCGACAACTTCCCAGGATATGCGAAGATCGTCAACATGTCTGTGATCAAGGAGCCCTGGACCATCGAGAACGGGCTGATCACCCCAACCATGAAACTCAAACGCAAAGCCATTTATGAACGCTATGCGGATGAGTTGAAGGGGTTGTATGACGGGCATTGAGTGAAAAAGCGGGTATCTATCCATACCCGCTATCATTCAGACATGCATGGCCATACGCGGTACAACTTGCCGGATGTAGCTGCGGGCAGTTCTCGCGCTAAATTTTTTAGCCAACCGAGGTTCTAGATACGTTTAGGATCTTTGTCTGAGGATCAGGGTATTCAACGCTCGGATCAACGCATCCTTGAGACTGTTGAGTTCGTTCAGACCCTGTTCAATGGGCAGGTCGTTTTTCAAGCCTTTAGATTCGCAGAGACCGATTGCCAGATTGTGGATCTGACGGTGCAGTCTCTCTACCTTCTTGAATCCTTCATGGTCGCCATACTGTTTGTGCCCTATGTTATGCAACCATTTACCGAATCGACAGTCGTCAATACTCATTATCTGATTACTGACCGCTTGACCTTTCACACAATTTTCTACATTTCGCACCCATGAACGGTGCTCAACGCTGGCGAAGAGGAGAGGAACGTCCTCTCTCGGGACGGTATTCTGGCCTACCCAGATCGGATCGGGTTGCCAGGTCTGCATCCATGTTATCAGTTGATCGGCAGGCATCGGTCTGGCAATAGCATAACCCTGTGCCAGATCGCAGCCCAGTTGCAGTAGCAGTTGCCCGTGCTCGATACTCTCCACACCCTCCGCAATGGCTTCTCTGCGGAAGGCCGTTGCCAGGCCGAGAACGCCTTCTAGGATGGCCAGATCCTCCGTGTCGTCAAGCATGTCGCGAACGAAGCTCTGGTCGATTTTGAGATACTCAGCCGGCAACAGTTTGAGGTATGTTAGCGAGGAGTAGCCGGTACCAAAGTCGTCCAGAGCAAATATCACTCCCATCTCGCGACAGGTTTTAATCACTTCCGATACCTGGGCCATATCCTCCAACGCACTGGTTTCCAGAACCTCGAGTTCCAATTTACCTGCATCGATTTGAGGATGTGCCTGCAGATGTGCATTGAGTTTATCGACAAAATTACTCTTCTGCAGAAAGCGGGCACCGATGTTGACACTAATCGATAGCATATGACCATCGGCTTTCCACTGCTCCATTTGACTCAGTACGGCATCAATCACCCACTCATCCAGGGTTACTGCCAGCTCATCGTCCTCTATCAGTGGCAGGAACTCTCCCGGCAATAGCAGCCCGCGTGTGGCGTGCTTCCATCGGATCAATGCCTCAGCACCAATGATCTCACCAGAACGCATATTGACCCGGGGTTGGTAGTGGAGGATAAATTCATTCCGCGATAATCCTTGACTTATCCTTGCCACACTCTCATGACGCCCGCGCAGACCCCGGTACTTGTCTGCCTCGAAGAAGTGGTAACGATTCTTGCCGGTCACTTTGGCGTTATACATAGCCTGATCGGCCTGACGCAGGAGTTGGTCCGCGTCGACATCTTCGGATTGAGGATAGAAGGTGACACCGATACTGGCGGAAATCTGCAAATTGATTTTTCCCAGATGGACCGGTTGTGAAGCAGCGGAGAGCATACGCTCCAGCAACGGAATACTGTCCTTGGAATCCTTCAGATCCACCAACACAGCAACAAACTCATCTCCGCCCAGACGAGCGATAGTATCGCCCTCTCTCAATATCTCTTTGACACGGTGGGATAAGGCGACAAGAAACAGGTCACCGACTTCATGCCCATAGGTATCATTGATCTCCTTAAAGCCGTCAAGATCCAGGTAGGCCACGGCAAGCTGATTATCCCGACGATTAACTTGTGCCATAGTCTGGTTTAAGCGGTCTGCCAATAGCGTCCTGTTGGGAAGGCCGGTGAGGCTGTCATGATAGGCCACGTGCTCGAGACGAGTCTTCTTCTCCTGCAGCTCCTGCTGAGTTTGGATATGCGCAGTGATATCTCGTGAGACCTGTACAATGCCGGAAACCCTATGCTGTTCATCGAACAAGGGGGTGCCAACCACCTCAAACAAACGATCGGACCCGTCCGCAGTCTTGTGACGATGAATGACAGTAACAGGCTCATGGGTTTTCTCTGCAATCTCAAGCGGACAACTGTGATCATCTCCGGTACAGGGAAAATCTTGCCCATGGCTCACCTGATAGCATTTTTGTTCGGCCCGATCGTTCATCATCACAGGCGTCTCTTCAGCCGCCTTGTTCATCAGTTTTACGCTGTAGTCCATATCCACCACCATGATCGGATCCGCTACACCGTCAATAATGGTTTGTAGGAACTGATGCTCCGCCCGAACACACTGTTCAGCCTGCACCCGATGGGTGATATCTGTGGCAATCTCCATGCGTACCAGTCGGCCATCCGGCCATTGAATCGCCTGGTCGCGGCAATCCAGCCACTCATTGGTTTCCTCGATATGGTGCTCCCACGAGTATATTCCTGTTGGATCTCCCTCACGGCTGAGCAGTTCGTTGTTGCTACAGAATTCACATGGCCCCTTAGCATCCTCCTGCATCATCTTCCAGCAGGTTCCTCCAACACAATCACCCCAGCGAGCAACAGCTCGCTGATTCATGAACAGAACCTCATAGCTCTCCATGTCCGCTACATAGACGGCAGCATCCAGCGTATTCAATACCGCGGTAAACCGATCATGCGATTCACGCAGTTCGCTTTCCGATTGCTGCCTTACGGCAATTTCTTTCTTCAACTCTTCATTAATACGGGACAGCTGTTGGGTACGATCGTGTACGACACTCTCCAGATTCTGCTTATGCAGCTCCAATTGATCCTGGGCCAGTTGTCTATCAGAGATCTCAATATTCAGGTTATCGATCAATGTCTCTTTATCTCTCTGCAGACTGAGCGTCCGTAACAGAATTCGATTGGTGTTGATCGCTGTATAAATTACGAGCACCGTATAAACGGAGAGTGCTGTCAGTAGGAGAGGTGTACCGTTACTCTGCCATTGGGCAATCACCACATAAAGCGTCAATGCCGGTGGCAAACTGGCCGTAAAAAAAGCGACCAATAGTGCAGAGAGAACCGGAACGGTAGCCGCCATGATGCCGAGGACAACCATGACGATAACGATTTTGTAAGCCGGGTCCACTGCTATATGGGCAAATAGACTGACACCGGCCCAACCAATACCGGCAGATGATGCCGAAGCGATTATCAAGCCTGCCCAGAGTCTGATTCGGGATCCATCGAATTTTTTCGTGTATAAAAGATAGAGTGTCATTCGACCTGTCGCTACAAATAACATGTAGCCGGCCCAAAGGTTGAGCATCCAAGCGGGTACAGCCTCATCCAGTCCGATCCAGGCCAATATTGTGACCGCAAGGATCGCTACGGTGGAAGGCAACGCATTGGCATAGATCAGTCTGATCTGTTCTGAAAAAAGTCCCGTCCCTGGATGGTTTTCTTTATCCCTCACCATGCCGGTCATGTTGAGGCGTTGTAGCATGAAAGCCACTCCAGAAAGCACTGTGTAAACAGCTAGTCGTTTGTTATCAAGGAAGGGACCCCATATCGATGAATATCAAGCGAAGCAAGTATCATGGAATTATAACAGTTGCTGATCGCTTGCTTATTGATCCTGAGCAGAAAAAGCTCAATTCGTACGAAATCAAGTCTATGATTCTTAACTGGAAAAGTGTCGACACACTTAAGGTTCAATAAGAAAAGTGAAGAAGAGCTAGCCTCATCTAACCGTTGCAAGCTTTTGGAGAATTGATTTCAAAGGCAAACAGCCAATCAAGACAATCAACGTGAAGGTGTGAAAAGTCCGTGATTGTCATATCGGATAAAACACCGGGATTTTCATCTAAAAAAATGGCGAAAAATCACAGCATCAACCTATTGCCAATGGGAAACAACGGAAAAAATTCTCCTTCGTCTGATCTGCCACTACCTCGGAGGTCACTCCCTTCAGCTCCGCAACACACTCCGCCACTTTTTTCACATAGCGGGGTTGATTGGGCTTACCGCGAAAGGGAACGGGTGCCAGATAGGGAGAATCAGTCTCGATCAGCAGTCGATCCATGGGAACCTGCTTGACCACTTCGCGCAGATCTGCAGCATTTTTAAACGTGATGATGCCGGAGAAAGAGATATAAAAACCCATCTCCAACGCTTGCTCCGCCATGGACCAGTCTTCAGTGAAGCAGTGCATTACACCGCCCGCCTCAGCTGCATTCTCTTCCTGCATGATACCGATAGTATCGGACTTGGCGTCTCGAGTGTGGATGATAAGGGGTTTATTCGCAGTCGTGGCTGCACGGATATGGCGGCGAAACCGGTCGCGCTGCCAATCGAGATCACCCTCGCCATGAAAGTAGTCGAGGCCGGTCTCGCCGATAGCAACTACCTTGGAGGTCTGTGAGAGCTCAACCAGTTCTTCCACGCTGGGTTCCCGCCGATCCTTGTCGTTGGGATGAACACCAACCGAGATGTTGATCTGTGGATAGGGTTCAACCAGCTTGACCATGGCAGGCCAGGACTCCAGGTCGATGGAGACGCAGAGCATTTGGCCGACACCGCTTTCAATGGTCTGTTGGACGAATTGATCGAAGCGGTTGTCGTAGTGATCGAGCGCAACGCGGTCGAGATGGCAGTGGGAATCCACCAGCATGATTAGGGTCCTGTTAGTCGTTGTTTGTCGCTTGTTTATTTTGCCGCAGTTGGCGGTCGATGGGTAATTGGTGCGGCAGGGCTGCACCCTACGCTCTTCTCCTTGTAAGACGTGGCTATGCCGCCGGGCTTCAAGGGCATAGCCGGCGCATGAGCGGCAGGTCAACTGCGCCAGGATTCTACCAGAAGTGAACCGTCCGGCTACCGGACAAACAGGAAGGTTAGGTTAGAGGGTATGGGTTGGACGATCCGACTTGAGAGCGCCGGCAAGGTAGGTTTCGATCTTATTGCGGGCCGCACCGCCATCCTGGTCACTGAACTGAACGCCGATACCCGCTGCGCGGTTACCTTCAGCGCCGACCGGGGTGATCCAGATAATTTTACCGGCAACCGGCAAACGCTCGGCTTCATCCATCAGTGTCAGCAGCATAAAGACTTCATCACCGAGACGGTACTGCTTGGTGGTAGGAATAAATAGACCCCCATATTGAACGAACTGCATATATGCCGCATAGAGGGCGTTCTTGTCCTTGATGGTCAGCGAAAGAATACCTTGTTTGGGTCCACCAGCCATGTCGATTCCTCGTCGTTCCTCTCTCTGTAGGCATCTCAGCGGCAGGCATGCCACTCGATAAGCAGTTGTTCCAGCACCATTTGGGGATTGAGATTGCTGTCGATCCGGGCACGAGCCTCATAGACCGAGCCGAGATAACGATGCAATACCCCTGAGTTTATCTTGTCGGCCAAGCTGTGCAAAGCTTGAGCTTGATCCCGGTTGAAGAGCTGCGGTGGTTGCTGTGCCGTCTTCAGACGCAGCAGGTCTATGACCCAGCCTGCAAGCCAATCCATCAGCAGGCGCCCGTCGAATCCGGTCCAGTCCTGCGCGATGGCAACCGGGTCCTCTCTCCGCATCCCCAGGGAGAGAAACTGTTTCAGCATCCGCTGACGGGTAGCCAACAACTCGCCGTCATCGAGGTTCAGCGCCAACAACGGAGCACCACTGGCGAGGGAGAGCAGCGTATCTCCATCCGCGTGCTCGACCTTACCTTCCAGCCAGCTCAGAGAGATTTCGTATGGCGGTATCTGGAACAGCACCTGCTGGCAACGGCTTCTGATGGTGGGCAGCAGCCTGGCAGGCTGATCGGTCAGCAGGATGATGAGGGTATCACCGGTCGGCTCCTCCAGTGTCTTTAGGAGACTGTTAGCGGCAGCCGTGTTCATACGATGAGCCGGTTGAATAAGCACGACTTTGTGACCGCCACTCTGCGCGGTCAGTGCCGCACCAGCGGTAAGGTTTCTGATCGCCTCAATCTTGATCTCGCCGCTTTTGCTCTCCTCTTCCGGCACAACCCGCTGGAAATCGGGATGACTGCCGCTGTGGAGCAAGTGGCAGTGACGGCACGAACCACAGGGCCGCCCCGCTTCATCGCTCTCGGGACAGAGAACGGTCTGAGTGAATGCCAGCGCAAAGGCCTCCTTTCCCACTCCACGGGGCCCGCAAAGCAGCAAGGCGTGTGGTAGCCTGCCCTGACGCCGGGCCTGCTGCAACCGGTGCCATTGATCTTCCTGCCAAGGCAGGCGGGAATAAACGGAATTATCCATCGGTGGCCAGATAGTCCTGGAGGACAGTTGAGATCTGTTGCTGTACCTGCTCGAGTGCTGGCGAGGCGTCGATGATGCGCACTCTCTCTGGTTCGTCGGCGGCGATCTGCAGATAACCCCGGCGCACCCTCTCAAAAAAACCCACAGCCTCTTTCTCAAACCGATCTGGCGCTGACCGATTGCCTGCACGCTCCAGACCGGTCTCCACCGGCAGATCGAGCAAGAGAGTCAGATCAGGTCTGAGGTCTCCCTGTACATAGTCCTCCAGCTTTGCGATACGCTCGCGTGCAATCCCCCGCCCTGCCCCCTGGTAGGCGTAGCTGGCGTCGGTAAAGCGGTCACACAGAACCCAGGTCCCGGCCTCCAACGCCGGCACGATTTTACTCTGCAGATGCTCCGCCCTGGCGGCAAACATGAGCAGGAGTTCAGTCTCTTCGGCCATGCCTGTGTGCTGATGTCCCAGCAGCAATTCGCGAATCGACTCCCCGAGCGGCGTGCCGCCTGGCTCGCGGGTAAACAGGACTGGCTTGCCCGCCGCCTCGAGCATCGACTGTATAAACGCGAGGTTACTGCTTTTACCAGCACCCTCGCCACCCTCGACGGTAATGAATCGTCCGCGTTGCTGTTTCATCTTTTCAGCTGGTATTTCCGTACGGCCTTGTTGTGTGCTTCCAGGGTGGCGGAAAAGTGGTGGCCGCCATTCCCGGTGGCTACGAAATAGAGGGCATCGCCTGCTTCCGGGTGGAGCGCCGCCTCGATGGCTGCCCCACTTGGCATGGCAATTGGCGTGGGCGTCAAGCCCTTGTGCACATAGGTGTTGTAGGGTGTATCGGTGGTCAGATCACGTCGCCGAATATTACCGTCGTAGTCATCTCCCATGCCGTAAATCACAGTGGGATCGGTCTGCAAACGCATCCCCTTCTGCAGGCGTCGCACGAAAACTCCGGCAATCTTGCCCCGCTCTTCGGGCAAACCGGTCTCTTTTTCTATGATTGAGGCGAGAATCAGAGCCTCATAGGGTGATTTCAGGGGGAGATTCTCATCGCGCTTCTCCCAGATCTTTTGCAAGCTCTCTTCCATGCGACGGTAAGCGCGTTGAAGAAACTCTACATCGGTGGTGGCCTTGGGGAAGTGATAGGTATCGGGGTAGAAGCGGCCTTCCGGATGTTTTTCTGCATAGCCCAGCGCCTGCATGATCTGTAGATCCTCCACACCACCCAGGGTATGGGTCAAGGCATCGTTCGCTCTGACGGCCTGCATCAGCTGCTTAAAGGTCCAGCCCTCAATGATAGTCAAGGCGTGTTGTACCACCCGTGCAGAAGTCAGAATCTCCAATAGTTGGGGCGGCGTGGTGCCATGAGGAATTTGGTATTCACCCGCCTTTAGCCGACTGGCCTGACCGGTCCAGCGAGCCAGCACACGAAGAAGAAGTGGTTTATTGATGTAACCCTGCTGTTTGAGATCGTCAGCCAATCCTCTAATGGTAGTGCCTGACGTGAGGTCGTATCGAATACCGTTTTCCGGCAAATCAAGTGGCCTGCTGACGAAGTCGTCATACTGCATCCATCCCCAGGCCAGGAGGATGCTTATGACAAAGATGGTGATTCCGAGCAGTCGATTCAGCATGAACTCTATTCTACTGAATAACGGACAGTTTGTAGTGGTCGAAAGGAATAAATAACCACTGTTTCACAATCAGGCACTGCCGGCGATGGCTTCGATTATCTCGTGCCGCAGTTTTGCCGCAGGTTTGTGATCCTTAAAGCGATGATCACTCAATGCGGCAACCGGACAAATCCCCATAATCGAGTTGGTCAGGAAGAGTGCATCTGCCTGTTTGAGACCCTCGACATCGATAGCGGCGATCCTCACCGGGATGCCCAGCTTCCCGGCGCATTCGATAACCAGTTCGCGCATGACGCCGGCAATCCCCGATTGGCTCAGATCCGGTGTGACCAGCTCACCATCCACTACGGCAAACAGATTGCTCTGTGTAGCGGAGATGACGCTACCCGCTTCGTCCAGCATCAGGCCTTCTGCGATCTCAGGATCCTGCCATTCCTGACGGGCCAGAACCTGCTCCAGCCGATTGAGGTGTTTAAGTCCGGAGAGACGGCTGTTTCGACTCCATCGGGTCTCGCAGACACGCAGCTGCACACCTTCCGTAAACCAGTGATCCGGATAATCGGGCCAATTGTGCAGGGAGAGGATGCGGCGCGGCTTACAGACCTCAGGAGGCCGATAGCCTCGTCCGCCACTGCCGCGGGTGACGATGATCTTCAGCACCCCATTCAGCAACCCATGAGAGAGAGAGAGGGCCTCTGAATATAGCTGTTCTTTATCGGTCTCGGGTATCCCCAGCGCACTCTCCCCTCGTGCCAGCCTGACCATATGGCGATGCCAGGCACGAGGCTTAGAATCGATAACCGCTATGGTCTCGAAGAGGCCATCACCATATTGCAGACCCCTGTCGCTGAGGGGAACCTGGTCGGTTGGGATGCCGTTTACAAGCAAATGGCCTGACTCTGTCAAGTCGGGAGCTGGGCTATCCGTGTCAGTCCGCTTTTCGGAAGGCCAACGTACCGTTGGTTCCGCCGAATCCGAATGAGTTGGAGATCACCACATCCATCTTCATCTCACGTGCGGTATTGGGCACATAGTCGAGATCGCAATCCGGATCCGGATTTTCCAGGTTGATGGTTGGCGGTACAACCTGATGATGCAAAGCCAGGATACTGTAGACCGCTTCAGCGCCGCCCGCTGCACCCAGCATGTGTCCGGTCATCGATTTGGTGGAGCTGACGCAGAGCTTGTGGGCATGGTCGCCGAAAGCACGCTTCACCGCCATGGTTTCCGCCACATCACCGGCCGGGGTGGAGGTGCCATGGGCATTGATGTAGTCCACATCCTCCTTGTTCAATCCACCATCCTTGAGTGCCAGCTCCATACACTTGGCGGCACCCGAACCGTCAACTGAGGGGGCCGTCATATGATAAGCGTCTGAATTCATCCCCACACCAATCAGCTCCGCATAGATTTTGGCACCGCGAGCCTTGGCGCGCTCATACTCCTCGAGCACTATCACGCCTGCACCGTCGCTCAACACGAAACCGTCACGATCCTTGTCCCAGGGACGACTGGCACCCTGGGGATCGTCATTGCGCTTGGAGAGCGCCCTGGCAGCGGCAAAACCACCCAGACCCACAGGTGAGGTCGCCATTTCCGCACCACCGGCGATCATCACATCGGTACGGCCATAGCGAATCATCATCGCCGCCTCACCGATACTGTGTGCGCCACTGCTGCAGGCAGAAACGATAGAGTAGTTGGGCCCTTTCAAACCATACATGATGGAGAGGTTGCCCGAGACCATATTGATGATACTGGCGGGTACGAAGAAGGGAGAGATCTTGCGTGGTCCGCCATCCAGGTAGGATTGGTAGCTGTTTTCGATACCGGTAATACCCCCGATACCGGAGCCAACCAAAACACCGATGCGGTCGGCATTCTCCTCGGTGACCTCAAGCCCTGAGTCCTTAATCGCCTGGATACCCGCTGCGACGCCGTAATGGATAAAATTATCCATCTTTTTGGCTTCCTTCTTCGACACATAGTCGGTGATTTCGAAGCCGTAGATGGGACCGCCGAAGCGGGTTGAGAATGGTTCAACATCGAAATGGGTGATGGGTTGAATACCGCTCTTCCCGGCAACGATACTCTCCCAGGACGAGGGAATATCCAATCCCACCGGTGAGACCATGCCTAATCCGGTAACAACAACCCTTCTTGCAGTCATGTAGACTACCCCCCAATGCTGTGGTGTGGCAGAAAAGCAAAAGGCCGCGCCCCAACGTCGAGGGGGGCAAGGCGGCCTGTCATGAAAGTGTTTAGCTGATCAGCTGTGTGCGTTGATGTAGTCAATCGCCAACTGCACAGTCGTGATCTTCTCAGCCTCTTCATCGGGAATTTCGGTTTCGAACTCCTCTTCGAGGGCCATCACTAATTCCACCGTGTCGAGAGAGTCAGCGCCAAGATCATCCACGAAGGAGGCTTCTAAAGTCACCTCTTCCTCTTTAACGCCCAGTTGTTCTACGACAATTTTACGAACTCGTTCTACGACATCGCTCATGTTATTAATTTCCTCTGGATTAACCGACGGCCTCGAATAGGACCGATGCGGTATTGTAGTAACAAAAAACTGTTGAGAAAAGCGTAATCCTCAGAAGATTCATACGCCATAAAAAACCCTATTATTTTTTAAAAAACAATAAATTACAGAATATTCTTTATGCTGTACCACATGCGCATGTGCACGCAATATGCTTCATACCATGTACATTCCACCATTCACATGGAGTGTCTCGCCTGTGATATAGCGTCCTGATTCACCGGCGAGAAAGAGGACTGCATTGGCGATATCCTCAGGCTGGCCAAGCTTCTGCAGGGGGATATTCTCTTCAAGCGCCTTACGTTGCGCTTCTGGCAGCTCTTTGGTCATGTCGGTCTCGATAAAACCCGGAGCCACCGAATTGACAGTGATGCCTCGGGAGCCCACCTCCCTGGCCATGGAGCGGGTAAAGCCGTGGATGCCGGCCTTGGCGGCGGCATAGTTGGTCTGCCCGGCATTGCCCATGGTGCCGACCACGGAGGAGATATTGATCACCCTGCCCTTACGCGCCTTCATCATGCCGCGCAGTACTGCCTTGCTGAGACGGAAGACAGAGCTGAGATTGGTGTTGATGATACTCTCCCACTCGTCGTCCTTCATGCGCATGAGCAGGTTGTCCCGTGTAATACCGGCGTTATTGACCAGAACGGTTGGATTACCGAACTCGCTGGTGATCGCCTCCATCAGGGCATCGATGGATCCCTGTTCAGAGACATTGAGCACCATGCCTTTGCCTTTCTGACCCGCTGCCTGCATACGCTCTGATATGGCATCCGCACCCTTTTCAGAGGTTGCCGTTCCGATCACTACCGCACCGGCCGCTGCAAGCCTGTCAGCGATGGCGGCACCGATACCACGGCTGGCACCTGTCACCAGAGCAATTTCGTTCTCCAGATTCATTTTATTGTCTCCAACGCACTGTTCAGGGTGTCGGGATCGAATGCCGCAACCCCTTTGAGATTTCTATCGATACGCTTGGTCAATCCAGCCAATACCTTGCCAGGACCGGCCTCCAACAGGACGGTTGAACCGGCTGCCGCCATCCTCTCAACCGTCTCGACCCAGCGCACCGGGCTATGGAGCTGTGCCGCCAGAAGCTGACGAATAGCATCCGGATCATTAGCAGTATCCACATTCACATTGTGCAGAACCGGAATAACAGGTGTGCTTATCGATACCGAGGCCAACATTTCCGACAACCGCTCAGCAGCAGGTTTCATCAACGCACAATGGGAAGGCACACTGACCTGCAGTGGTAATGCGCGCTTGGCACCGGCACCCTTTGCCAGCTCACAGGCACGATCAACAGCCGCCTTGTTACCGGCGATCACCACCTGTCCTGGTGAGTTGAAATTGACCGCTTCCACAACCTCGCCATCCGCGGCATCGGTACACACCTGCCTGACCTTATCGTCATCCAGGCCGAGAATCGCAGCCATGGCGCCAGTCCCTTCGGGTACGGCTTCCTGCATGTAACGGCCCCGTTCAGCCACCAGCTTGACGGCATCACTGAATGAGAGCGCACCGGCACAGACCAGTGCGGTGTATTCCCCGAGGCTATGGCCTGCCATCTGAGCGGGTTTGGCACCACCCAGAGCTTGCCAGACACGCCAGACGGCCACACCGGATGCCAGCATGGCGGGCTGTGTTCGTGTGGTCTGGTTAAGATCTTCGGCCGGGCCATTCTGGACCAGTGACCAGAGATCGTAACCCAAGGCTTCCGAGGCCTCGGAAAATGTTTCAGTCACACTGCTGTAGGCCTCGGCCAGGGTACTGAGCATACCGACCGACTGGGAACCCTGACCGGGGAAAACAATACTGAAGCTGGAGTCACTCATGAGAATTCGGAGATTGGAATTGAATTAAAACTTGGCTAACACGGAGCCCCAGGTAAAACCGCCACCGAAGGCCTCCATCAACAAGGTCTCCCCCCGCTTGATGCGGCCGTCTCTGACAGCCACGTCCAGTGCCAGCGGCACAGAGGCGGCTGAGGTGTTTCCGTGTTCGTGCACGGTTACCACAACGCGGTCCATCGGGGTCTGCAGCTTTTTCGCCGTGGCGTTGATAATGCGGATATTGGCCTGATGGGGGATCAGCCAGTCGATATCGGACTTCTCCATACCATTGGCCGCCAGGGTCTCATCGACAATTCGACCCAGGGTGGTCACTGCCATCTTGAAGACCTCATTACCCCGCATCTCCATGTAGGCATTGCCCTCCTGCATCTGGGCATAGCCCCGGGAGATACCACCCGGTACCCGCAGAAGTTGTTCGAAGGCCCCGTCCGCATGCAGATGGGTGGAGATGATACCCGGCTCGTCGCTGGCTTCGATCACCACGGCGCCCGCACCGTCGCCGAAAAGGACACAGGTATTGCGGTCGGTCCAGTCGATGATCCGCGAAACCGTTTCCGCACCGACCACCAGCGCCTTGGTAGCCGAACCGTTCCTGACGAACTGATCGGCCACACTGAGTGCATAGACAAACCCGGTGCAGACTGCCTGCACATCGAAAGCCGCGGGACCGTGGATACCCAGACGGGCCTGCAGTAGACAGGCGGTACTGGGGAAGACTTGATCGGCCGTGGTTGTCGCCACCACGATCAGATCGATATCCTGAGGCGATAGCCCTGCCATATCGAGGGCGTTGAGGGCCGCCTTCTCCGCCAGATCACAGGTATATTCATCTTCACGGGCGATATGGCGCTTGTGTATTCCGGTACGCTCGACGATCCACTGATCGGTGGTGTCGACTATCTTCTCCAGATCTTTGTTGGTCACCACATTATCGGGAAGATAACCGCCTGTGCCTGTAATTCTGGAATAGATCACGCGATCTCTCTCTTTTCCATATGCGTCTTTACCTGTTCGGCGATTCGGCCCGGCACATCGGCCAGCACCTCTTTTTTCGCGATGGAGATCGCGTTCATGTAGGCCAGTTCATCAGCGCTGCCATGGCTCTTGATAACGATGCCTCTGAGCCCTAACAGACTGGCACCGTTGTAACGGCGCGGATCTATCCTACGGCGCAGACTGCGCAACACGGGTAAGGCGATCAGTCCGGCCAGCATGGTCAATATGTTCTTTTTGAATCCCTGCTTCATGAAGTGGCTGATCATTTTCGCCACCCCTTCACTGCTTTTGAGAGCGATATTCCCCACAAAGCCGTCTGAGACGATTACATCGTTCCCACCGTTGTAGATATCATCCCCCTCCGCATAACCCACGTAATTGAGCGAGCTGTTGGAGAGCAATTCATGCGCGCCCTTGACCTGTTCGTTACCCTTGATCTCTTCCTGGCCGATGTTCAACAGGCCGATCCGGGGATTGGGAATCTCCGCTACCGCCGATACCTGCTCGCTACCCATCACTGCGAATTGAAATAGGTGGTCGGCGGTGCAATCCACATTGGCGCCCAGATCCAGCATGTAGGTCTGACCTTCTATGGATGGCAGTGCCGTGATGATAGCCGGCCGATCGATGTTCGGCAGCATTTTCAGAACAAAGCGTGAAGTGGCCATCAGAGCGCCGGTATTACCGGCACTGACGCAGGCATCCGCCTCGCCAGCCTTGACCAGGTCGATCGCCACACGCATGGAAGAGTCTTTCTTACCGCGCAATGCTTTCGATGGCAGCTCATCCATCTCCACCGTCTCCGAGGCATGCTTAATGGTCAAACGCTCACCAAAAGCATGGTTACCCACCTTATCCTTGAGAACCTCCTCCCGACCGACCAGGATCAACCGGGTCTCTTTGTCGCGAGAGAGATACTTGAGTGCCGCAGGCACAATCACTTCAGCCCCAAAATCACCACCCATGGCATCCAACGAGATTGTGACTGGCTTACTCATTCGCTACTGAAAACACCCATATGTAAAGAACCCGGCAGAGGGACAGGCCCAGTGCACGGGTTCATAACTCACCAAAGATAAGGGAGATCGAGAGATTACTCGCCCTTGGTGTTGTCGATAGCCTTGCGGCCTTTGTAAAAGCCATCAGCCGTTACATGATGACGCAAATGCACCTCACCAGAGGTGGAATCGATGGACAGGGTTTCACCTTTAAGTGCGTCATGAGAACGACGCATGCCACGTCGTGAAGGGGTCTTTTTACTTTTTTGAACAGCCATGGCTGATCTCCTGAATCTAAGTCAAAAAAATCTATTACTTTTCGCGTTTCAGTTCGGATAGAACTGCAAACGGATTTTCACCAGTCTGTGCCTCCTGCACCGCTGGCTTTTCATCAGCCATTTCAGTCAACGGCTTCTGACAAACATCTGATTCATGCATTGCAACCTGCGGCAGCATTAACAGCAACTCATCCTCGATCAAATCCATGAATTGAACCTGTCCATCTTCCACCATGCACGGATCAAGGCTTTCAGGCAGTTGCGCCGCCTGGTCGTACCCCTCGACAAATGCTACGGCCATTTCAGCCTCGACAGGCAGGTTCACCGCCTCCAGACACCGCTGGCACTCAAGTACCAGAACAGCCCTAATCACTCCTGTGAGGGTAGCTCGCCGCTGCAGGTCCCTCTGAAAGTGCAGGTCGAAAGTAACTTCTCCCGCACAATCCAACAGGCAGGCACCTAGCCTGGGCAGAGAATCCAACGGAATCTGTCCACTGATCTCTTTACCAAGATCTGCGAAACGCCAGGGATCCAGACGATCGGGCATGCGCTGCGACATAAGCGGGCAATATTATTACGGGAGGGACTCCCGTGTCAAAATAACACGGGAGTCTACTGGGGGATTATTTCAGCCTCCAACGATGGCAAGCAGCACACCTGCCGCAACTGCGGAACCGATCACACCCGCCACATTGGGCCCCATGGCGTGCATCAGCAGAAAGTTGTGATGGTTGGATTCCAAACCGACCTTGTTGACCACACGTGCAGCCATGGGTACAGCTGACACGCCGGCTGCGCCAATCAGCGGATTGACCTTACCACCTGACACCCGGTGCATGACCTTGCCCATAAGGAGACCTGCCGCTGTACCGACGCAGAAAGCGAATGCGCCCAAAGCGAGAATACCCAGTGTCTCGATAGCCAAAAACTTATCTGCCGAGAGCTTGGAGCCCACAGCCAGACCGAGAAAAATTGTCACTATATTGATGATTTCGTTCTGTGCGGCATGGCTGAGGCGCTCGACCACTCCACACTCACGTAGCAGGTTGCCGAATGTCAGCATCCCGATCAGGGGGGCGGCAGAAGGAAGAAAAATGAGGCACAGGAACAACACGGCAAACGGAAACAGGATCTTCTCCAGCTTGTTCACATGCCGCATCTGCTGCATGACCACATTCCTTTCCTTTTCCGTCGTCAACAATCGCATGATTGGCGGCTGAATAATCGGCACAAGCGCCATATACGAATAGGCTGCCACTGCAATCGCACCCAACAGATCAGGTGAGAGTCGCGATGCCAGAAAGATTGCCGTGGGGCCATCCGCTCCACCAATGATTGCAATGGCGGAGGCATCGGCCAGTGTGAAATCAAAACCGGGAATGAAGTTCAGCGCCAAGGCGCCCAGCAGGGTCACAAAGATGCCGAACTGAGCTGCCGCGCCAAGGAACAGTGTCGAGGGCCTGGCGATCAATGCCCCGAAATCGGTCAATGCCCCAACGCCCATGAAGATGAGCAACGGGAAGACGCCTGTCTCTATCCCCACCTGATAGATATAACCCAACAATCCTTCGCTGCCGCCGATGCCCGCCAATGGAATGTTGCTGAGAATGGCGCCAAAACCGATGGGTACCAACAGCAGCGGTTCAAATTTCTTGACCACTGCTAAGTAGATAAGAATACCGCCGACACCCATCATGAGCGCCTGCCCCCAAGTAAAATTGGCCAGCCCAGTGGACTGCCAAAGTGCTTCTACGCCTATCTCAACCATATCAGGACAAACTCAGCAAAGGGGTACCGACCTGCACCGCATCGCCTTCCTTGACCAGAATCTGGGCGACAGTGCCAGAGGAAGAGGCTCGAACCTCAGTCTCCATTTTCATGGCCTCCAGCACCATAACCACGTCCCCTGTATTCACACTCTGTCCAGCAGCCACTTTGATGCTGTGTATGTTGCCTGACAGAGGCGCGGTGATATTTGCACCTCCTCCCGACGCTGGAGCAGGTGCGGGTGCGGGCGTAGCAGCGGGCGCACTGGATGCAGCCGGCGCCACGTCGGTCACAGCCCCAGCTGGAGAGACCTTGACGTTGTAGGTCACGCCATTGACTTCCACCTGGTAGGCTTCGGGGCCTCCGGCGGGAGCCGCAGGCGCTGCTGCTGCAACAGGTGCCGGCTCATTGCCCGGTGCAGGCTCGAAGGCATCCGGGTTGTTCCGGTTCTTGAGGAACTTCAATCCGACCTGTGGGAAGAGTGCGTAGATCAACACGTCATCCACTTCCGCATCGGCAACGTCGATATTATGCTCTTTGGCCAGTTCATTGAATTCGGCAGTGAGCTTATCCATCTCATCGTCCAGCAGATCAGCCGGGCGACAGGTCACTGCCTCTTTGTCATCTCCGAGTACTCGTGCCTGTAACTCGGCGTTAACCGGTGCCGGTGTCGCACCATATTCACCTTTGAGTACACCTTCCGTCTCTTTGGCGATGGTCTTATATCGCTCACCCATGAGGACATTGATAACAGCTTGAGTACCCACAATCTGCGAGGTGGGCGTCACCAGTGGAATATACCCGAGATCCTTTCTCACGCGAGGGATCTCTTCAAGCACATCGTCAAGTTTTTCCGTTGCACCCTGCTCTCGCAGCTGATTCTCCATATTGGTCAGCATTCCGCCTGGCACCTGGGCGACTAATATGCGGGAATCGACACCTCTAAGCGAACCTTCGAATTTGGCGTACTTCTTACGTACTTCACGAAAGTAGGCGGCAATCTCTTCCAGAAGTTCCAGATTAAGCCCCGTATCGCGCTCGTTCTCCTGCAGAATCGCCACGACCGATTCCGTCGCTGAGTGACCATAGGTCATACTCATGGAGGAGATGGAAGTATCGAGCATGTCGATGCCCGCCTCGGCAGCCTTGATATTGGTGGTTGTGCTCATGCCGGTTGTGGCATGGGACTGCATGGCGATGGGGATGGAGACGTTCTCTTTCAGCTGTGTCACCAGATCAAAGGCGACATAGGGGTTAAGTAGACCGGCCATATCCTTGATGCAGATAGAGTGGCACCCCATATCCTCCAGTCGCCGGCCCATATCGAGCCAGTAATCCATATTGTGTACCGGACTCACGGTATAGGACATGGTGCCCTGCGCGTGCTTGTCCACATCCAGTGTTGCCTGGACGGCAGTCTCCAGATTACGCAGATCATTCATCGCATCGAAGATGCGGAAGACATCAACACCATTGATTGCGGCGCGTTCGACGAACTTTTTCACCACATCGTCCGCGTAGTGACGGTAACCGAGGATATTCTGCCCCCTGAACAGCATCTGCATTGGGGTATTGGGCATAGCCGCCTTGAGTGTGCGAATGCGCTCCCAGGGATCCTCTCCCAGAAAGCGGATACAGGCATCAAAAGTCGCGCCGCCCCAAGTCTCCAGAGACCAGAATCCGACCTTGTCGAGTTTCTCGGCGATGGGAAGCATATCCTCAATTCGCATTCTGGTTGCAAAGAGAGATTGATGCGCATCGCGCAAAACAACATCTGTGATACCGAGTGGTTTGGTTTCGCTCATAAACTAGCCGCCGTTGTCTGTGAACAGCCTGGTAACAGGTGTTAATTAAAAGAAGAGGAGCTCCAGCAGGTTTAGCTGCGGTTCATACGATACTGTGAAACTGCTGCCGAAATCACCGCAATTAAATCCCCCCTAACGCCAGCCTGCCCCTGTTCGGTTGACGATGGATGATGGGGTTGAATCTCTGAACTGCCGTGTCTCTCAACAACAAAGATCGCAAACTTTGACATGCCTTTCATGGCGAAGACCAACACCAGCAGGAAAGTAAACACAATCCCCATTCCGACCAGCATCAGGCTTGCGCCCGACATAAGCATATCTGTTATTGGCATCAGTCTAATTCATCTCGTTGTCGACAATCGGCCCTTTCTACGTTGTCCTGCGATTTGTTGTCAAGCAGCAATTTTTTTTCAGAATGGCCGTAACAATCTGATTTGCATTGAATACCCCGTATGTATTTAGAATATCCATGGTAAGCATTGAGTCACTTAATGCTAATACTGTAGCGCAATAAAAAATAGCCCGTGACTCTTCAAAGTGCAAATGCATCTGATACCATGCAGGCCCCTCTAACTCACGAGCCAGATCAAACGGCTGAGACTATGCATTTATCTGAGTAGGAAGCGCCAATGCCAAAATCACATCCGCCACTAATACTCGCGTCCAGTTCCCCCTTCCGGCGGGAACTCCTCAGTCGTTTAGGCATGGAATTCAGCAGCGTCTCACCTGATGTTGACGAGTCCCGCCTACCGAACGAGACCGCGCAGGCACTGGTCTCCCGACTGGCAGAAAGCAAGGCGCGGGCTGTTGCCGAGACCCATCCTGAGGCACTGATTATCGGTTCCGACCAGGTCGCCACCATAGAAGGTCAAGTACTCGGTAAACCCGGTAATCATGACAAAGCTGTCGAGCAGTTGATGCAGGTGTCGGGCAAACGGGTCAATTTTCTCACCGGCTTGTGCCTTATGCACAGCTCGTCTGGCCGTACACAAGTGCTGTGTGAACCATTCCATGTGGAATTCCGCACACTGACCCGTACGGAAATCGAGAATTATCTGAATCGAGAGCAGCCATATAACTGCGCAGGATCGTTCAAATCGGAAGGCTTGGGTATCTGTCTTTTTCAGCGCATGGAGGGAGATGATCCATCATCACTCATCGGGCTGCCCTTGATCCGCCTTATCGATATGCTCCGCAGTGAAGGTGTCGATGTGCTCGATCTTTAAGATCAGAAGACCACATCCTCTACGTGCTTGGTATCCTCATCCACAGATGGCGCGCTCTCCTCCTCGCCTCTTTGCAGTCTTGAAAAGGCCTTAATAGCCGATCTATCCACATTCGCCAAGCGGTGATCACTGCCTTCATAGACCAAGATATTGGCGACCTGCACCACATCCACGTAATCGACGGGTGTCTCCCCAGGATTGCGGGTCAGATCCTCGTGTTCTGCTGCCGCAGCGATCACTAATGGATCGAATTTCCAGAGCTTGAGAATACTGCCGCCCAGTTGAGTGTGGAGCTTTTCCAGCACACGATCCAGCAGCTCGGGTTTGCGGATCAATTCCTCGTGCTTCGTCGCCTTGATCAAGAGTGGAATATGGCCGATGTCATGTACCAGACCCGCCACAAGTGCTATATCGGCATCCATGCCCGGCTGGCTTTTTGCCAATATCGCAGCCTGTGCCCCGACTTTGACTGAATGGGACCAGAGCTGCTCCATGCGTTTTTCAATCTCTTTAACAGAAGTCCTGAAGACCTCTTTCATTGAGACGGCGTAAACTGCATTTTTTACACGCTGAAATCCGATTCGGGTAATGGCCGGCCGGATGGTAGTAATGGTATTCAGCCCGCGATAGAGAGGACTGTTGGCATATCTGATCAGACGGGCAGTCAACGCCGCATCCCGTGCGATGACCTTTTCCAGATCTGCTGACGAGCTGTCCACATCGTTGATCACTACCAGGGCTTCAAGGGCCAGTGACGGCAGGGTGGGCAGATAGATATTATTTGCGTGGAGATCTTCACGGACAGACTGGACAAACTCCTTGACCGAAGCGTCGTCCGTCGCTTTCTCCTTCTCTTTTTTCTCCTTTTCCTGATCGACGGGGTCGCCATCGGAAAGATGAAATACCGATTTACTCATTAATTGGGTTGCACCGTTTCAATAGTCAGTCCCATCAGCCACTGACCTCTTCACTTCGGATGAGCGGGCATTCGGTCCGTTAAGTTTAGCCCATGAACCTGCTATCCCACTAGTCCGCCTCAAAAAAACGCTCCCAAACTGTGCGTTGAACTGCAACGATTAGGATCCTGGAGACTAGGTTTCAATCTGGATTCGAACCGATCGCCCCTCATTCAGTCACCGGCATGCTTTTTCGGATGTTCCCTCCCCCCAAACATCCATTCATCTGCAGGCAGGCGCCAAGGCTCAGAATGGCGATACCCGATTAGTGATTCACCTCTCATTTCATCTATAAATATAGAGCAGATAAAATACTCTAATTCCCATACATTACAGTTACTTAACTTAATTTTGTGGACTATAAGTTTACATTCTCCGACTCAAGAATATGTTTAAACTGTCGATGAAAAGGGCAGAATTCCTATGTTCAATGACTTAACAAGAAACGACAAACATGGCTGAGCACGCAATAAACAGGCTATCTACAGAATCTGAGGATAAGCCGGTCATCCTTATTGTCGACGACTCCAGAGTGGTCCGTGTCTCCCTGAAAAATATTCTGAAGAACGACTGCCATCTCGTTGAGGCGGAAGATGGCCAGCAAGCCTGGGAGCTTCTACTCGAACACCCACATATTCGGTTGATCTTCTCTGACCTTTCCATGCCCCGGCTCGATGGTCGAGGCCTGCTCAAAAAGATCAGACAGTCAGAAATCACAAGAATAAAAAATCTTCCCTTCATCATTGTGACAGGAAATGAAGAGGACAGTGGCACCCGTCAATCGCTTCTGGAAAACGGGGCAACCGAAATCGTAACCAAACCTTTCGACCCCGCCAACATAGTCAATTTCGCCAACACACTGATCACCCAGCAGGAGAATGAGAGCTATCTCATTCTGCCGGATGAATCGCATGAGACAGAACTACTCCCAGGCATCGCAAGTCAGTCACAATTCACAGAGACTGCCAGCAAAGAACTCTCGTTCGCCATCCGCAACAAGAACGAGTTAGCCGTAGCCTTGCTGAAAATCGATCAATTCGACAGCATCAGCAACCACTATAGTGGGCACGCTGTTGAGCATATACTCATGGCCACGACAGAGATTATCCGACAACATATCCATCCTGACGACACGATGGGTTATTTCGGTAACGGATTATTCGCCATCCTGCGCCCTGCCTCGAACGCTATAGGCACACGCTATATCGGCCGCAGAATTCTGGAAGATCTGACAGCCAAGCAATTCTATCTGGGTGAATCAGATGATGCCGTCAGCGCAAGCATTGGCATCTCGGCGCCTGAGATCAAACATGGCACACGCCTCAGAGAACTTCTGTTGCTCGCTGAGGGACGACTCAAAGCCGCCATGGACCTGGGGGGAAACCGCGTCATCGACAAAGGCAACGACACACTCACGCCGGTCGATTCCTTACCCGACAGTTCCCAGGATCACAGCGCCCAGAACAGTAGTTTATTCAGCCATACCGTTGCTTCAGGCGCAGCTACCAGTCGAGGCTCGGACAATGCCCTGAGCGCTTCCCCATCTACACAGCTCAGCAGTCAAAGCCAAGGCAATAACGGCGATACAGCCATACACCAGATCACCGATCTGCAAAAACAGCTGTCTCTAGTGGTTGACGAGAACAAGGACCTGCAAACCCAAGTCGATCGCTGGTATAAGCAATCGGCAGAATCAGAGCAACTCAGGCAAAGGGTCTTCGAACTCGAAAGCGAACAGCAGCAAATCCATCTCAAACTGTCCGAACTGCAGACTGCCAATCATCATCTCCAGAAGCGTGTCGAAGAGACTGAGCATGAAAAGCGGCAACTGATCGAAAATGAGGAAGAGCGCACTACCACCCTCAAGCAGGCCAACCAGTTCTACGAAGAGGAGAACCTGCGACTGCAAGGTCAACTCGACGCCCTAAGCAACCGGGCTCAGAAGGCTGAGACGGCCTATAGAGATGCCGATCAGCTCAATACCAGCCTGAAAGACAATATCAGCCTGTTACGTGAACAGCTTGAGCAGGTTCAGCAACAGCTTATCGAAACACAGCAGCAGGCACTGATTTCACAAGCACAGGCAGCTGAATCCGTTAAGAAGATCGAAGAGACTCTGCCGGAAACCACAAACAGCGATAGTTCGATATTGGATCAACCCACTGAGAGTGAGCAGCTCTTTAACGGGTTTCCCACAACCGAAGATGCGCCTAAGACAAGGGCGCCGGTCGTCAAGATATTCCCCGATACAGAACCGGTTCCCCCCCAGCAAACGAAACCTGAACAGGCAGCCGTCGATCCTGTTCCTCTATCCATACCCGTTTATCGGCGGGAGCCGGAAAAACTGCCAAGAGAACCGCGGTCACTCTCATCGTTCACAATCGCCAGCCTGATTCTTATCATCCTGATCGGACTGGGTGGCGGTTATCTCTACAATTACTTACAGAATGAACCCGAGACAGTGGTGCCTGATGTCGCCAATGCAAGCGATGCCAACAAATCAGATGAGCAGGAGAGCAACTCTCAACCACAAACCACAGAGCAGGTAACGCCTGAAAATGACGAAGTCATTGGACAAGAGCAAACACCTGCCAACTCCTCTCCCCTGCCCTACACGCCCGAAAACTTGAAGACATACGAAAGCGATATCACTTTCACTCATACAACTATATCGGATGAGGCCAAACTCCAAGCTGAACTGATTATCCGTCAGATGGCTGAAGAGGAGTTCAACCAACAATTGCGACAGATTGACACTGCCGACACGCCAGTAACGATTGATACCACTTCAATCCTGCCGGAACCTATGAACGAACCTCACAGTGAGACAGCCTCCACCCAGCAGGAAGCTACCGAGTAAAGCACCTTTTCACTCTTCCCGCGGTGCGCCCTGCATGAAGATGCTGGCATGGAGAGGCCAACCCGATTCATCGAGCACAAGTACAGTCCATTTACCTGAAACATCTGGATTCAACGCCTTCTTTGAATAGACACGCCAGCGCGGCCCACCGACCTTAAATTCGATCTGCCCCATAAACCGACCCTCGAACTCCCAACGGTGAGTGACTGACCTGCCCTGCAAGCCTCTCAGATCGGTAAAGAAGAAGATCTCGCCCTGAAATGCTTCAAGGCTCACCACCTGATCTACCGGCTCACGATCGGCAATACCGGTGGTAAACAGTGCACGTGCTACATAGGCATCAGGCACTGGCGACTCCTGCATTGCCTCACCCCACACCTGGGAAGAGAAAAAAGCAGCCAACAGAAGATAAAGCCACTGCCAATCCCCCCCCACTGCAGTTCGAGATCGTTTCATGATGCTTTCCCCATGCTCTTTTTTGTCTGGAATTCTTGTCGCTCTCATCAGACTATCCTTTCACATCTTCCTGCGAAAAATATCCGTTTATCTCCGAACGACCCTGAGCCACTGCCAAAAGTTCAGTAATCCCGCAAGAGAAGCCGAGAGATAGGTTAGAGACGCTGCCCGTAGTATCCGCTTTGCGGCCAGATATTGCTTTGGTTCAAGGTAGCCCGATTTCAGCAATGGCAGCGCCTTTTTAAAACTGGCATCTAGCTCCACGGGTAGAGTAACCAACTGTACAATCACATTCGTCCCCATAATCAGGAATGCCGCCAATCCCGTGATCAGCCCGGGGGCCGGGGCTCTTGTCACAATGGTCAACAGCGGTGCCGCAAAAAGCAGGAATGAACCCAGCTTCTGAGCATACTGCGCAAACACGGCCAGACGAGTCCGCAGTCGGAACATTGGCTCATCCGCTGCATCCTGCAAAGCGTGTCCGACCTCGTGGGCCGCAGTGGTAATCGCAGTCAGTGATCGCCCCTCCAGCTTCTCCTTAGTGAGACGAACCGCTTTATCCCCCGGGTCGTAATGATCACCGATATCCGTGACTTCCACACGCACTGACTGCAGCGAAAAGCGATCAAGTAGGTGGCGCGCCAGTTCACCTCCGTCACCGGGGAAATTCTCTTCCGGTTGACGGCTATACCTTTTCATCACCCACTGTACCCAGAACTGGGGACCCAACAGGAGTAACAGTATTATTGCCAGCAGCAGTAGATAAGCCATCGCTACAGCAGGCTGTCGTGTTGCCTAGATACCGCAGCTGCCTCCCGGGCAGCACCCACCGCTGGCACATGCAGGTTCCGGATTCGACAAGGTAGCGCTATTGATGACAGCAGCACTGGTAATCAGCTTTTTAACCGGCGCATCCAGCAGTGTATCACCGGGATCGATGCCGGCCAGAACGGCTAGTTCCCCCCAAGTGGTAACACTCTGGTCAATCTTGTGGCTCACCTCAATCTTGCGGCCATTGGACTCGCAAAAGTAGTCGTATGTCGGCATTTGGAAACTCCTGTCTCGATGATTTCCCTATATTAACCGAACACGAGAGAGCCCTGAATAGGGACCCGATAAAAGTGGCAATGGTATACAGTCGGAGGGAGGCCATCAGCAGACCCATCAATGGCCTCCCGACCAGGATTCATAGGCTCAGTAAGTCACTACCCTGGGAAGCTCCTTGGCGGATGCCACCCAGGACTCCACCGATGAAAGTGGAGGTAAGGCCCTTACCAGATTCTTCGCTTCATTGACTTCCACCATTTTCGCATGGAGGTTCTCTGGTTTACGCTGCGCCAATTCAGGTACGGTATCGACACCGGCCGCCTCCAACAGATCGGAGTATTGCTCACCAATCCCCTTGATACGGAAGAGGTCAGCCATATTCACCCAGCGGAGAACAAGCTTGCCGCTGATACCGGTTGCATCTTCTACCTCTTTGCGCCCCTTTTTTGTCGCACCCTTTTGCAACATGTTCTCCAGGCTGCTCACGCCGGCGGCCTGAAGTTTGGCTGCGTAGGTCTCTCCGATGCCCTCAATCTCTACTAATTTCGTCATTGTCCTCTACTCTTTTTGGTTATCGTCCGCATTGGACAGTTCGAGTCTAGAAGGATGATCGATTGTCGGCAAACCGGAGAAGCTAAAAGAATTGTAAACTTTTTTACTGACAACCCTACCCGAGACGAGAAGCGTCCGATCACTTATCTCAATTCAAAGAACTTGATCATGCCACCCTGGAGACAACACCATATGCTAACTTCTTGAATGAAAAGTAATATACTGCCATCTCTCTCTGAGATGTTGCATGACTCAAAAAACCAGACATATGAAATTGGTGATTTCTCGGGAAACCCGGTGGAAGTCAGCGTTAGCCGGATTTGTAGACACAAAGCTGAGCGAACCACCCGCCACCAGCCGAGCAAGCTATCAATTCAAACAATGAGTTCATAGATTGTTGGATGGCTGAGAAAGGTATCGACATTTCGTCAACCTGAACAGACTTTCGACGCTCAGTATCGAGCTGCACACACTGACGGCATTCGGGTCATCCTGCTTTGTTCAAAGGCAATTGAGTTTCAGATACCGGCCTATGATCAGAGGGATGCATCGATGATTTGGCTTACCAGGTGTTTTCTGCGCCGCTCAATTATTCGCCGATCATTTTGCCGATGCTGTTCTCCAGCAGTCAGTACCTTCCTTCGATCCCGTCTGGTTAATCGCTTTGCATAGACGTGCGCTTCCAAGCGACGCCCGCACAACGTTGACTGATTGATCTTCTCGATGACGCCCATCAACTTGTCCCTGGGTTCAATCTGAACCAAACCATGGAATTCAGTCAGACGACTTCTGGTATGTACAATCTTGAGGATTTTTGTTCCGGAAATTCTGATGCGTCCCGGTAATCTAAATGGCATCCATGTTGATTTGAGCAACTGTTTAATAAATATTTCAAGATCCCTAGACCCCATTTCATCGGGTATCCCCTTAATGAAAACCCACATTTCTCCCCCGGATTCTGCCCATTACATGGACAACTACAAGCAATATATAACTTTAATATTTAATTTTAACTATTTATTATCATTAGATATGTGTAGCGCTTTTGCCATACACATCAATCCTCGACATCTGTTGTGAATATATCAACAGGTCAGGCAATAGTCACTTTATCGCTCAGGTAGACATCCTGGATAGCATGGAGAAGTTCCACACCTTCTGACATCGGCCGCTGAAAGGCCTTGCGGCCAGAAATCATCCCCATTCCGCCTGCTCGTTTGTTGATGACAGCCGTCCGCACAGCCTGAGCCAAGTCACCCTCTCCTGAGGAAGCACCACCCGAATTTATCAGGCCCGCGCGTCCCATATAGCAGTTTGCAACCTGATAGCGAACCAGGTCGACGGGATGATCCGAAGTCAGTTCCGTATAGACCTTTTCATGGGTTTTACCAAATTTCACAGCCCGATAGCCGCCGTTCCCTTCTGCCTGCTTCTGTTTGACGATATCCGCCTCCAGGGTTGAAGCGAGGTGGTTCGCCTGCCCGGTCAGATCGGCGGCAGTATGGTAGTCATGACCCTCTACCTTGAAGGCCGGGTTTCTCAGATAGGCCCAGAGCACGGTCACCATGCCCAGTTCATGAGCTTGCTGAAAGGCGTCGGATATCTCCTGGATCTGTCGCCGGGACTCCTCAGAGCCGTAGTAGATCGTGGCACCGACCGCAATCGCCCCCATATCGAAGGCCTGATCCACAGAGGCAAACAGGGTCTGATCGTAGAGGGTGGGATATGTCAGCATTTCATTGTGGTTGATCTTCACCAGGAAAGGGATCTTATGGGCATATCGACGAGCCACCGAACCCAGGACGCCCAGCGTGGAAGCCACCGCATTGCATCCGCCTTCAATGGCGAGATCCACAATCTTTGCGGGATCGAAATAGATGGGATTGGGGGCGAAAGAGGCGCCACCGGAGTGCTCTACCCCCTGGTCCACAGGCAGAATAGAGACATAACCGGTACCGGCAAGCCGTCCACTGTTCATGATTGTCTGGAAAGATCGCAAGACGCCGGGTTTTAGATCTTTCTCAGCCAGCACACGGTCGACATAATCGGGACCCGGCAGATGGAGCATATCCCGCGGGATAGTCTGACAAGAATGACATAGGAGGCTCTCTGACTCCGCACCCAGGAGCTTATCGATATCGGTCACAGTCATGCCCTCAAAGTACAAGTTGTTATATCTGACGCATATCCAGTATAGGAGCAGCAAGAATTTATGTAAGAAGAGTGCACCAGAAAACTACACCCCGTTTCTCTTGGTGGAACATTCAGCCCTCGTCAGGCTCATAAAAACTGTAATCCGTCGGAAAAAAAACCATGCAAAATCCTTTTCTTCCCAGGTTCGATCTGCTGCCGTCCACTCTGCCGATATTCCCGCTGCAGAACGCACTGGTTATGCCTGGTGCCCAGTTGCCGCTCAATATCTTCGAACCACGTTATCTCGAAATGGTGCAGAATGTGTTGGCCAGCCATCATCTGATCGGCTTGGTGCAGCCCGTCGATGATGAAAATTCGGATAACCCTCCCAGAGTGCATACAACAGGCGGCGCGGGCCGGATAACCTTCTATAACGAAACCCACGACGGACGTATCGAAATCATATTGACGGGTATCTGTCGCTTTGACATCAAACAGGAGATCCCAAGCGCTCGTGGTTACAGAGTGGTGGAGCCGGACTGGCATCGCTTTGCATCGGACTATGAATTCTCCGCATTGGATGAGGCGGCTGATAAACCCGCTTTTTTCGCTGCTCTGGACAGCTACCTGCAGTCCAACAACCTGGAGATGAACCGGGAAGCGCTGCAGGAGCTGCCCTTCGCACAGGTGTTGAATGTACTGACAACACTCCTTCCTTTATCCCACACGGAAAAGCAGGCCATTCTCGAAACCGTCCCTTTCTCGGAACGCTATCTCCTGCTCACAAGCACTATCGAAATGATGGGCAGTGGTGGAGAGCCCCACCTGCGTCACTAGGCAGTGGACCCTGCCAGGAGTGGAAGCCACGACTCCCTGCTGAAATATTTCGCTATCGTCATATCGATTGATATCGAACTGTTTTAAACTGGGACGTCATCGGGGTGAAAACCGGTAGGGATGCCCCGCGCGTAAAAGGATCTCTGCTGGACAGAATACATCCAGACCTTTCACTATTTTGCACATGCCAAAATTAGCAGCCAGCCAATTCAAAGCACCCTGGTGGCTCAAGTCGCCCCACCTTCAGACCATCTGGCCAACACTGGTGCGACCAGGCAGAGGGTTTCAGGGTGAATGGGAGTCGGTGGAGTTGAGAGATGGTGATTTCATCGAGCTTGTTTGGCGTCGCGGCGATGGCCCTTTGGTTATGCTGATTCATGGTCTGGAGGGCTCCTTGCAGTCCCATTACGCCATTCCCATGTTAGAGGCCCTCACAGAAGCGGGCTTCACCACGGTTTTCATGCATTTACGGGGTTGCGGGAGAAAGCCGAACCGCCTTGCACGAAGTTATCACTCGGGCGCAACGGAAGACCTTGTAGAGATACTCGAACAACTGGAACTGAGAGATGAAAAACCAAGTGCGGTCATCGGCATCTCTCTGGGTGGAAATCTGTTGCTGAAATACCTGGGCGAAAGTGGTGCAGGGTCGCGGCTTTCTGCAGCGGTGGCTGTATCCGTGCCCTTTTATCTCGATAAAACCGCAAAACATCTACAGAAGGGAACCGCCAGAATCTATCAGCGATATTTGTTGAACAAGCTGCTTGCGAACTACCGGAGAAAGTTCTCCAATCGCCCCGCTCCACTCGATGTGGACCTGTCCGCCATCGACTCCATTTACGCTTTCGATGACCGGATCACGGCACCGCTCAACGGCTTTGATGATGCCGATGACTACTATCGACGCTGCAGTTCCATCGGTTTTCTTAGAGATATCGTAACACCCACCCTCATTCTACAAGCCGCCGACGACCCCTTTATGCCGTCCGGCTCCACCCCCAATGAGGAACAATTGGGACCAGGCATTACGCTGGAACTCTCCCGGCAGGGTGGACATGTGGGCTTCATCAGCGGGCGCTACCCTTGGAAACAAAGCTACTGGATTGAATCGCGCATACCAGCGTTCCTCAAACAGCAATTGAATAGTACAGCCAGGTAATCAGCTCACCATTATTCTCCTCTTCACGTATGTCTGATAGGCTGTCGTCATCTGTCAGATTGCCGTTGATATTTGAATGAACAGCCCGCCCGGGAAAGAGTTTGATCGACTACTCGTCGATATTGCCTGTCTTGATTACAAACAGTTGCGCGCCTCTCTCATCTCCACCACCGGGAGCCACTGCGAAGTCTGGCGCAGCAGCAAGCGTACCGCGTCTGATGACGAAGAAGGGGGGACAAGCTATACCGAATTCGTCATTAAATGGCCGCTCTCCCGCCATTCCGAGTCGGAGTCACATCTGCTCGCAAAGCACTATCGACTCTTGAAAGAGACACTGGATGAAATCATTCCCGATGCACTCTTTGTGGTCACCAAGATCAATGGTGTGCCCAGTGTTATCGTCCTCGCCAAGGCAGTCAACGTCTGGTTCAATATCGCGAACCAGCAGAACCAGGAGGAGGCGATCCGCCTCCTCTGCGCCAACCCCAAATCACGCATCCAACTGGCCAGATTCGTACGAGCTGCTCAGGCGTGGCGCAACTCGGACAATCCAAGAATGATCGACCTTTTCGGGTTGGACAACCTGGTTATGGACACCAACCGTGAGATATTCTTTCTCGACAGTTTTTTTGTGTTCTTCTTCGAGGATATGTTCTACCTCATCGACGACACTGAAAATGATAAAGAGCTAAAAGACAAGCTTGAGGTCTCACTGAAACGTCTTGCCTATCTGGAACAGCTGCTGGAGTTGGTCAAAAAAAACTGTGAGGAGGGTGAGAAGAAAGCCTCCGGGGTCACCCCTTGAAGGCCTCCGTCGATACGAGATAGGCGATCTCGTCAGGTGTGCTGTCACGACCCAGAATAGCGTTGCGGTGGGGAAATCGGCCAAATCGTTTGACGATCTCCCGGTGGTGGCGGGCGAATTTCGCGCTTTCCCTCAAACCAGCCGTCTCGAACAGTCTGACTGAGAGGTCCTGGTCGGCCATCGATTCACTATGCATCAACGGCATGTAGAGAAATGCCAACCGATTCCCTACAAGCACATCATCAAGTCCGTCGGTGATAGCCTGCCTGGTAACAGATACAGCTTGCTGCTCAGTCTGAAATGCAGCAGGTTGATTTCTGAACATATTGAGGGGGAACTGATCCAACACAACCACCAGTGCCAGTGCTCCTTTTGCGGATTTCTGCCAATCACTAAGCTCCCCGTCCCCGGCGGAGATCCAGAGCCGCTCAAAACGCTCACGGATTTCATCATCCAGTTTTGGAGTCGAGTCGAACCAGTGCCTTTGGACTCTCGCAGAGAACCAGAATTCAAGTACTGCCCGAGGTTTTATATCTAGAGACATTGCTCAGTCACTCAAAAAGATCAAATCCTCTGTAGGTTTTGTATCTTCCGGGAAACCCGCCCTCGCTGATAACTATCGCCGTTGACTCCGCAATTCATATCGAAGAAGTATTGAACAGGGTTAGGTCATCCTTCAACCATCTCAGTAGTCAGGTAGTATGGCCCAGCCCCTCAAATTTCTGCTGAATTGATCGTCATATCTGCCGCTACCACTCTTACAGACATCCTCATCGAGCGGAGCCCAATCCATGCTGCACACCTTGCAATCCGTGACCAAGTGGATAGCCATCCTCTCGCTTGCCGTACTACTGTACGCCCTTATGGGCAAAGACAAGCTTCCCGAGCCGAACGGATTCGACCTGGAACGTCTGAGCGATCCTAAGCAGGAGAAAATTACGCGCAAGCCATTCAAGGTCGAAGTGGGTGGAGAACACTATACGATCACCCCCAGATATGCGTACTGGCTGGAGGGGGTCATCGTCAGCTACCACAACGCCGATGCCTTCAGCGATATCTGGCATCATGACAAATGGAAGGACTTCATCAATGTGCGGGATCTCTGCGTGATCTGGGGTAGTAACATTGAAAGTGGCGTCTACCAGCAGATGTCGTTCGAGAACGACAGTTGGACCTGTTGGGCCTATTGGCCGGATGCCGAAACCGGTTCCCGTTTCGTTCCACCACAGCTCTCCAACAACCACATCCTGACCGATGACATGGAACTCAAGCGGCAGCTGATGTCAGCAGAGCCTGGCGACCACATTCGGCTGCAAGGCCTGTTGGCCAGATACGAGAACCCATCCAATGGTTTCATCCGTGATACCAGTACCACCCGCACTGACAGTGGTAACGGTGCTTGCGAAACCATCTATCTGGAACAGTTCGAAATCGTGCAAAAAGCCAATAAACGTATTCGCTCTCTCTACCAGCTAGCTAAATGGATGCTAATCATTTCAGTCACGTTATTCGCTATCCTCTTCTTCATCACACCGGTCCGAAAACCCCAGATATAAGGCTGGCGCTCACTACTCACGTCGGATATTCCTCTTTGACGGCCTCTCACTCACTCCGCTGATTCTCATCCTCTCCCTGTCCTGCTGATCACGGCTGGAATCACCACAAAGATGGACCTATACGAGTGCCGCTCCTGTCAGTAAGCCAAGAAGGAAGGAATCACGTCTGACTGGTACCTACTAAACAAACATGACAAATCCCCTCTTTTTGTCACGAAACGGTGATGAAAAACCATTGGCATCCCGTGAAATGGCGGAGTATGATGACCCGAGCTAAGAAACAGACCCATACCCGCTTCCCCGTTTGAGCTTCCCTCTTGTCGAGAATCGGATTCCTTTGGTTTCCAGGCTGATATACATGGTCACTGACCCTGTAGTTAATCTGTTCAAGGTCTGTCTGGCAGGTTTTTTAAATGGGACCGTCAGATTTTGAACAACTCTCTATATTGTTAGGAATATATCGATGACGAAATTGTATGTCGGCAATCTGCCCTGGACTGCCACTGAAGAAGATATCCGTGAACTGTTCACCTCTGTTGGAGAGGTGCAGTCCGCAAACCTGATTCTCGACCGTGAAACCCGCCGTTCGCGCGGTTTTGCTTTTGTCGAGATGAGCCAGGCAGATGCCGAACGTGCCATCTCTCAGCTCAATGGAAAGGACTTTCAAGGCCGTGATCTGAGAATCAATGAAGCTCAGGAAAAGCCCCGTCGCAGTGGCGGTGGTGGTGGCGGCGGTCGCTGGTAAGCACCGCCCCATACTGTCAAAGCTGGCGCCTCCGCTTGATTTGACAGGCAAATGTTGGTGACCGGTCCGTTTCCGGTCACCAACATTCAGACATCTCTCTTTCTCCATGGTCGACCTATGGAGCCAATAGTGACAGATTGGACATTTGTCGCTACAAAAGTCTCTGTTTGCCAATAAACAAGAGATTCACGGATCATTCCGTGGTCACTCTCTTCACTCCCCTGCCCGTCACGTACAGCCATTCATAATGTTGTAACCCACGCAGAGTAGAGTACCCGGCCATGAACATGGACCGACATCTCAGCACATTCGGATACAAAGTGGTGGACAGAAGGCGGGACGAGGTGGAACCCCTCCTGCTCCAATCCATACAAGAACAGAGACCCTTTGAAATCGGCCTCTATTTTCACGATCCCGCCACCCACGATTTCTTCGACAACCTGCTGCCAAAGAGTGGCCTCCCGCTGAATACCCATTTCGATCACCGGTACCTCAATGTCTTTTGCCTGGATGACGACGATATGCTCGATCGGCTGCGGCGTCAGATTGAAACTTCACTGCAGTGGGGCAGCAGCTACGGTATCAATCACCTCGCCGCCTTTTCCCTCACACGAAGACCCGAATATCAGGATACTCTACATGAAAAACTGATCGAGCAATTGCGCATCCTCAATCGGCTCTGCCGTGAATACCGCTTTCCCGTCTATATCGAAAACACCTATCACGATGTGGCGTTATACCAGCGCCTGTTCGGTGACGTGGTTCGGCACAAGCTCGACCAGATCCACTTCTGTTTCGACTTTGGCCACGCCAAAGTCTGGTCGAAACGGTCACTGCAAACTTGGTTGGAGCTGATGCGACAACTCGAAAGATGGGGAAAGAACCTTCATCTACACCTGCACACCAATCGAGGCCTCTCCGACGAACACCTGTCGTTTATAGAAGGCGACTGGATGGATATCTGCGGCATAGACGACTACACAGCCCCCTGGAACAGCTTCGAGGCCCTCTCCTTGCTCGACCATAGCTTCCCTGCGGCACGCAAAGTCATGGAGGTCCCGCCCAGCGAGGCGAAAGAGAACCTGCAGCATGTCATCGAAGCAGTGAACCGTATCCGAAACAACGAACGATTGATCAACGCCTGATACCCGCCACCCCGGGGCTCATATCTAGCTGGTCAGCTCAGACGTTCCAGCGCGGCAATCCGATCTTCCAGGGGGGGGTGACTGGCAAACATCTTCTGTACTTTTCCGGCACTGATGGCAAAGGCTGCCATCTCATCCGGCATGGGCTCTGGCTCATGGGCCTGCTGCAGACGCCTCAAGGCAGCGATCATCTTATGGCGACCGGCCAAGTCCGCCCCACCCTTGTCGGCACGAAACTCACGCCAGCGGGAGAACCACATCACGATAGTCATGGCCAAAATACCGAGTACGAATTCGGCGATCATCGAGACGATAAAGAAGGCCGGCCCGTAACCCCGTTCTGTTTTAAAGACCACACGGTCGACGGTATGGCCGATAATGCGGGAAAGAAAGATCACAAAGGTATTCACCACCCCCTGAATCAGTGAGAGGGTCACCATATCCCCGTTGGCCACATGGCTTACCTCGTGTGCCAGCACCGCCTCCACCTCATCACGGCTCATCTGTTGCAGCAGGCCGCTGCTCACGGCCACCAGAGCATCGTTCTTATTCCAGCCCGTGGCAAATGCATTCGGGGAACCGTGATTAAATATTCCCACCTCCGGCATACCAATACCGGCTTGATTCGCCTGCATGGACACCGTATCGACCAGCCATCGCTCTACCGCATTACCCGGCTGCTCGATGAGCTGGACCCCCATACTGCGCTTGGCCATCCACTTGGAGATAAACAACGAGATCAAAGAGCCGCTGAAACCGATCACTGCCGAGTAAATCAGCAGGGTGTTCAGATCGAGATCCACGCCATTCTGCATCAGCAGGCCTTCGACACCGAGCAGTCGAAAAGTAATGCTGATCAGCATTACAATAGCGAGATTGGTACCCAAGAAAAGTGCGATTCTTAACATTATTCATGCACCCCGAGAAAAATATGAATAGGACTAATATGGAGACTCGATTTTCCTGTTTCAAGTTCCCGGCACAGTGAATACTCGCTCAGTGTTGGTTAGATAGAATAAGGATATCAACCTCACGATCGTTCAGCGAGCTCACTCTGCTGGCATTTCAATAAGCAATATCAGCTGAAAAGAGCTACATTGGCAACGCAAATGAGGCCGTGAAGATCACAGCTGAGTTGCATACTCAAAACTTTCTATCACCTTTCAACCTACAGTGCCCTGAATGCAATAGATATCTCCCGAGTAAGAACCTTTTGCTTCTTTGATCAGTGTTTCACACGCTTTATAGACGTAACTCGAGGGAATACCGTAAAACAGAAACCGCCCATCACGCTCCCCGCCGTCTCCCTTGTCGAAGGCCACATAGGTTGCCGATGATTTCTGGTTATCAAACAGTTTCAAATATCTTTTAGGTAGCGTTTTCTTACATTCCGAACTGACCTTCACCTGACCCATATCTTTCAGTGTATTGAGCCAAACCACTGCCGCCCTCGCCTGGCAATCCTCCAGGGAGAACATCTTACCCACACCCACCAGTTGCACATCCGATTCTTTAATATCGAGTCGGATTTCGACGAAATAGGGATCTGTAACTTCGGTTTGAAAGGGAGAGTGGTGTGTCATGACGTAATAGATCAAGCCGAACACAACAAGCAAATAGATGACGATTTTCATATTTTCTCTCTCCATGAAATAGACAAAATCCTGTCCATGGCGATTTTGCCATGACACCCAGCCCGCTTACAGAGCATCAGATTACTTAGTGAATTTCATCCTCTCTCTGTAGTAAAGCTATCACTATCGTTCAAATGAAATAAGAAACAAATATACCCGCTTAGAATATCCGGTTCAGACCATTGAGTGCAGCAACCCGATAAGCCTCCGCCATGGTCGGGTAGTTGAAGGTGGTTTCCGCAAAATAGAGCAGGCTGTTGGCCTTGTCCGGCTGGGCCATGACCGCCTGTCCGATATGAACGATCTCGGAGGCCCCTTCGCCGAAACAGTGGATGCCCAGGATCTCCAGGGTCTCCCTGTGGAACAGTAGTTTCAGCATGCCCACATCGTGCCCCGTAATCTGCGCCCGGGCTATGGTGCGGAACCCTGCTTGTCCCACCTCGTAGGGCACCTTCTGTGCCGTCAGCTCTCGCTCGGTGCGACCCAGTGAACTGATTTCGGGCAGGGTATAGATACCGGTGGGAAAGTCGTCAATAAGCTGCCAGTCTGCACTGCCGGTGGCGATCTGCGCGCCGACGAAACGACCCTGATCGTAACTGGCGCTGGCCAGGGCGGGAGGACCGACCACATCACCGACCGCATAGACATGGGGCAGTGATGTCACGTAGGTTTTATCGACCTCGATCTGTCCGCGATGGTTGACCGATACGCCGATCTCTTCCAGTCCCATCGCCTCTGTATTGCCGCTGCGGCCGTTGGCCCAGAGCAGGACATCAGTCTTGAATTTCTTACCCGATTTGCAATGCAGTACGACACCGTCATCCAATGCTTCAACCTGTTCATACTCTTCATCATGTCGGATCACCGTACCTTGATTTCGAAGATGGTAGCTGAGGGCATCGGTGATCTCATCATCCAGAAACGAGAGCAGGCGGTCGCGCGTGTTGACCAGGTTCACCTTTACGTCAAGATTGCAGAAGATGGAGGCATACTCGCATCCGATTACACCGGCGCCATAGATGGTAATGGAGTCCGGCGTACGATCGAGTCGCAGGACCGAATCACTATCCAGTGTCCGCGGATGACTGAAGTCCAAATCATCGGGACGGTAGGGACGCGAACCGGTGGCGATGACGAAGTGTTCTGCTTCGATCGTCTCTCCAACACCACCGCTTTGCACCACCTCCACTTGGTGGGGGCCGGTAAAATGGGCGCGGCCGTGGATAACGTCCACCCGATTCCGTGCGTAGTGGCGCAGGCGGCTGCGCACCTGTTCATTGATCACCTTGCCTGCGGCTTGTAACAGATCCGAGTACTCAATCTGCACCTGATCGTGGGTATGCTGGAACAGGGGATTTCGCCGGAAGTCTCTTAACAATTGGATATTGTGCCGTAATGCCTTTGAGGGGATGGTTCCCCAGTGGGTGCAGCCCCCGCCGACTTTGTCAAAGGCCTCGATAATGGCTACCTGCTTGCCCGACTTCACCAGCTTCATGGCGGCGCCCTCCCCACCCGGGCCGCTGCCGATCACTACAACGTCATATCGCTTTGCACGCATTGTCACTCCGCTTTCCGCTCAGCTTGGCTCAAAGGTGGCAGTCTAGCAGGATTTTCGCAGTGCAGCATGAAATCGCGTCTGGGCGGTGTTGCTGGGTAAATACCAGTAAGCGATCGAACATGTTTCATTCACCACATTGGGTATTCAGTTTTCAGCCATGGCACACAGCTTGATTGAGAAGCGGTCGTTTCTTCCTGGGTAATAGTGATCAATGGATAAGGTAGGGTGCGGCCCTGCCGCACCAGATCCACCCTAAGATGATGGTGCGGCAGGGCCGCACCCTACAGGTTAATCAATCTTTGTCAGCTACTGCTGATATGTTCGATACAGGCATCGATACAGGTGCGGTTCTTGAGAATTTTTTTGTGTCCCAACCGTTCGGTGGTCAGCAGCTTTGCATCGGGTACAATCTCCATGAGTTTCAGCGCATGGCTATAGGGAACCTCTGCATCCTGTGTATCGTGTATCAACAGCAGATCCCCCTGCACCTGCCGGATGGTGTTAACCGGAGAGAGTTGCAACCAGTCCCATGGGGTATCGAAATGATCCGCGAAACGATGCATCGCCACATCTCGCATGGCCAAGATAACCGCTTCGCTGATACCAAAGGCTTGAGCGAATTGTTCAGTGATCCATAAGGTATCGGCAAAACAGCTGAACAGTACCACTTTATTGGATGGCAGCCGGTATCGATCGATGGCCAGCAACGCGGTACCGCATCCGAACGAGTGACCGATCACTGCATCGATTGGGCCCTCTTTTTCCGCAATGACGGAGATGGTCCGGGTCACCTCAAGCATATTGGTGCGTCTCCCTGAGGAGTCGCCATGGGCCGGCGCATCAAAGGCAACCACTCGATAGCCGGACGCCACCAGCGCCTCGATTAGTGTAAAAAACTGCGTACCTCGACCGCCCCACCCGTGACAGAGCAGTACCGTGGGACCCTCACCCCAGATGCGTACGGCAATCGTTTCGCCCATGATCCGCTGCATCTTTAAATCGGCACTGTCACGTATCGCCAGTTCTCTTCTCGGTATCGAAACGCTGGGGGGTGTCATGAATAGCC
>JAHXIO010000002.1 GCA_025655595.1 Candidatus Thiodiazotropha sp. (ex Monitilora ramsayi) | reverse complement strand
TCGCTAGGATTCAAAGTTCCAGATGAATATGAAAGAATGGCACTATAAGATGACAACAATGAAGGCGTCCACTTTAGAGGGGGAGGCTTCCCGGACCTCGCTATCGCTCGGCCGTTTATGTGGGCGTTATGTTTAAAGAAGAACCGGCTTGGTACAGGTACATTGATGAGGCAAGAGGGTTTCTAAACGCCTTAAGGTTTTTGAGCACTCCAAATACAACACTGTGGATAAATAAATTTCCTATCAATAGAGATTTTGAACATACAGTTGATTGGTATGTGGACGAAATAAAGAAAGATTTTGTGTGTAAATCTAAATCCTTAGTAGGTGGAAAAGAGGTAAAAAGAATACTCAGGGAAAATGTATTTGATAAATTAGTCCAAATAAAAGATAAGGCAATTTTGCGCGAGTATGAGTGGCAGTTCTATGAATACTATGGCTTGGCTTCAACAAGTATTCACATAGACAATCCTTTTAGCTCACTTTCGCGTGAAAATTCCTATTTACTTGAACTAACTTCTAAGGAATACAGGATCTCTGCTTGTTTAGTAACGCCGGTAGGCAATCATATTGTGGTGGTGACAATTGGTGAACTCAAAACATAACCAGCAGCTGTTGTCGCTCACTATCGTTCGCAGGGACGACCTCGCTCACGCTCGGCCTCTCCAAAGCTAAAACGTTACATGCATTATGAATGAAAAAGATTATCGCTCTAATCATTGCACTTGTATCCTTACCAGCATTAGCAGGGCAATGGGTACAGGTACCAGGGTGGACAGTTAAAGTTAAAGTCAATCCGGTAGCTCTAGAGAATATGCTATGGGAATACATTCATAAAGAATCTCGGTTAGTGTTTCAGCCTAGAGAATCGTACACCTATCAATATAAGGCGATTACTGACACTGAAATACTAATTAACGCTCTGTGCGAAGTTAAAGATAAGGAACTACTAGAAAAAAAGTTTATACAGGTATTTGATGGTGGTTCTTGCTACTTTCAGGCTAAGTATAACTTTGAACTAAAAAAGGTTACCAATCTGGTGGTTAATGGTGAGGCCTGAGCATGTAACAAGCAGCACAACGCGGACTTCGGCGCTTACGCACCTCCGCCGGTTCGCTGAGCGTTAAGTGTCACCAATAATCGAAGCTATGGAAGCATCAAGTAAAATTAAAGAACTTCTCCTCTATCTCCCAGGCGTGCTAGCTCTGTTGCTCTTCGTAGAGTATGGAATTGGTGACTACTGGGTCATTGGCGTCGTAGCTGACCCCGAAGAGATCGAGCGTTACAATTTTGGAGCCGAAGCCATGATCGCGCATGGTGGTGATAAGTATCGGTCTTCAAGTGCTTATGCTACATCGAGTTTAGTCACTGGCTTGCTTGCGTCTATCGGCCTTGCGGTCTCTTTGACTCTATTGCTCAGGTCAAGAATCAAGCCTTTACTCAAAGCGTATAGTTGTACTGGGGTTACATTAGTGGCCATTATGTTCCTGGGACATGCATGGTAGCCCCCACACTTAACAAAGCAAAGCAGCACCGCCCACTACGTGGGCTGGACAGCTTTTCCGCGGCTTCGCCGCTCCAAATCTGCCGCTGTTTGCGGCGTTACGCGTAAATCATGTACAACAAACAGTACTTGATACTAAGGGCAAGCATAAGTTTGCTGTTTATCTTGATATTTATGTTGAGCCATTTTGTGCTTAGAGAAATAGATCAGGAAAATATTCTAATAGCATTGTTTTTTCGCTCATGGAAAATACCACTCTACTATTTAGTGGCATTTGGGGTCCTGTGGCTTATATCAATGACGAGTAGCAACTACAAAGAGTTATCTAGGAACGCTAAGGATAGCTAGGCATCTAGCAACACATAGTAAAGTCGTTCAAGTTCACTCCTGGCTTTCGATCCTGCGCGGGATGACAGGCATCGCCAGCCGTCCCATACATGAAAGGTTATTAAATGTAAGCAAATTAAGTTAGTACAATCTCTCAGTCAAAATTGTTACGTTATGCTCGCTATCGCTAAGCCAAATCTGATTGTCTTGAACGGTACATGTCAGATTCATATTTCGCTGAGACAGGTTATCGATAGGTACGCCATCTGTGCTCATAAGCTTGACAACGGATAGGTTGTTAAATCGATTAAAATCTGCCCCAAATTGTTGCCACCAGATGATTGAACTTCTTTCGGAGTAGGGGTATACGATCACTTCTTTTGCGCGGCCACAAGCTCTTCTTATGCGTTTTTCATCTGGCTGACCCAATTCAATCCAAAGTTCGATCTCGTCTGAGAGGCTTTTTTTCCAAAGGTCAGGTTCATCATCTGTGCTTAGCCCTTTGGTAAAGGCGAGTCTTTCATCCGCATTCAAAGCAAAGGCCAGTAGTCGTATCATCATACGTTCGTCGGTTTCCGACGGATGACGTGCAAGTGTCAGTAGATACTGCTGATAGTGGTTACGATTGATGTCGGAGATTTGTAAATCAGCTTTGAATATCGTTGCTTTGAGTGCCAATGGTGGATGTCCTATAGGAGAGGTTTTCGTCGTAGTGCTTTCTGCAGACCGTGTTTTCTCTTTTCATCAATCCTCCTTCTTTGAGATCCCTTTGTGGGTTTAGTCGTAATACGCTTTTTCCGAGGAATGGCCACACTCTGTATCAGGTGCTGTAAACGTTCAAGTGCTTCAGCTCGGTTTTGTTCCTGATCACGGTGATTCTGTGCCTTGATGATGACAATGCCAGTCTTACTGATTCGTTTATCCTGTTGTTTCAATAGGCGTTGCTTATAGAATTCTGGTAGTGATGATTTGATGATGTCGAATCGAAGGTGTATCGCAGAGGAGACCTTATTGACATTTTGACCGCCTGGTCCCGATGAGCGGATAGCAGTCATCTCAATCTCGGTAAGGGGTATTGAGACGCGGGAAGAAACGGGCAGGTCTTTATTATATGTTTGCATAGTAAGTGGTGATAATGACTGCCAGGGATTATACACGACGAGCCACGCTGGTGATTGGTACTGGGGTTCAGGTTAGAGCCGGTCGAGGTGGCTATTAGGACTATTTAAGATAATAAGCACAGATAATATTCTACTGTAATCTCGATCCCATCAGCTCATACGTGATTCCTCCTTCCTATAACTATATGGACGCATTCCAATCATTAATATGTAAAAAAGCACTACAAAACAATAAGATAGGACGTGTGATTTGCTGGTACGGGTAACTCATCCTGGTGTTTAGATATCCCTACCATCAGTCGACTTCATGAGCCAGTGAATATTCACACTCGTATGAGTGAGATTTTTCCTGAACCAGGCCGCCGTGTTTGGTGATACTGCTGTCGCCTGGCGGGAGGATCCGCTACAGGCGTCAATCAAACAGTTGAGGAGAGTAAGGAAACATGAACGCCGAAATATCAACTTTGTTCACCTATAAGCTACGCAAACATCTTTTGCCGCCGGTTTTTTTATTGAGCACGGGGCTTCTCACTGCTACAGCTGCCAGCGCCGGGATTCACGGTGAGGCAGGTGTCGCTTGCCAAAAGAGCTATGAGAACGGATGGCAGACCAAACTGAATTATGCCTGGAACAATTGCAGCGGTTTCAAGAATGAGATCGGCAATGTGCAGTTCTATTATAATCTGGCGGGTGCAGAGCCATACTGGGAGACATCAAAAGACCAGTACGAGCCGGAAACCGTCGATATCTATTATTCAGAGACACATGGCGGTGCTTGGGCCAACCGAGCTGTATGGGCTATGTGGGATGACGGCTCTTTGGCCTCATCGAATCAGATGATGCTGGGTAACGAAAACCAGGGATTAAGTATTCTCTCGACCTATTCCTGTGAAACGCTGAAACATGATGACATTATCGGACGCTACGACAGTGTTATGGCCGGGGGTTTGCGCTATACAACCGGCAGCCACGACAAGTTCTACGATGGTTGGACCACGGACGAAGTCGGAGAGGACTATGCCGATAATCTGAACGATGGTGACACTATTCGCTATGCCTGGCGAGATGGAGTCTCAGACTGGTACCACGCCCAGGATGCTACTGTCATGACCACTGGGACGAATGCTGCTGACTGTTCAGCGAGGCGAAGCGGTATGCGATGGACCAACTACAACGCCTATGCCCGCCGTACGTCCGGCAATATCGGCTACTATTGTTGGACCTGGTGGAACAATCTGTAATTGATTAACAAAATTGGAAATGAATGAGATCAAGGAGATCGAAATGAACCCGAATAGTTTGACCAAACGTATGCTGGTCATGGCATTTGTCGGCCTTATCGCGCAATCATCACTTAGTCTTGCAGCCAATCCCGCTATGGAGGAGGCACACTATTTCGACCCGGACGCCTATGCGGAGAGAAACAAACCATCACATCCGATATCGGAATATCGATTCCGGCTTAATCAGACCTCACTAAGAGAAGGTATGCCCGTAACGTCGGCTCCACTGCTGTGGCGTGAGAGCGCTCAAGGTAGCGACGAAGTAATGAATAATCTATTGGACGTCTTGAGTCGGATGGGTATTGATATTAAATCCGTGAAGCAATTTGATCAGAATAAGAGGCAATTGACTGCTTTAGGCGATGGTTGGAAGCTCAAAGTGTACGGTGACGGTTCCCGTGCCGCTTTCCGTAATTATCGCTATATGGATGAGAAGGAATATGCCATGGCGAAATTGCCGCCTCTGAAACCCGAACAGTTGGTGGAGGCGGGAAGTCGTTTTATTACTGAGGTTCTGGGAAAGCATATTCTCTTAACTGAGGGTGAAGCCCTGGTTCCTTTTGGTGTGCAGTACCAGATCAATGTCCAACAGTCTGCCGATGGCAAGCAGGCACAGGAGGAGGCAACAGTGGCGGCTGCCGTTGTATTTAGCCGCATATTCAATGATGTGGATATTCTGGGCAAGGGATCGAAGATTGCAATCCTCTATGCCAATGACGGTACTGTGTTCGGTTTTGATTTTGACTGGCCCGTTCTGTATCCAGCCGGTGTGGATCAGAAAGTGGTTTCTCTAAATGAGCTAAAGCATCGAGCGATTAAGGTCTCCAGCCTGGAAGGGCACGAGGTCAACGTGCAACTTGAGCGGTTTGAATGTGGCTACTACGATGCGGGGCAGAAGAAGCGAGGCGAAGCTCCCATGCAGCCAGCCTGCTTCCATTTCTATTCGGCACAATCCAAGGCAAGAGCGGAAGACGGTGAGAGTGGATTCCTGACTATGGCCTTTGTCGATGCGGTGCCTGCGGGTAGTGAGATTATTGCCGATGAAAACTGGGACACTGCGCTGGAGCTACTGTACGGCCCTGAGGCTGTACCTGAGAGAAGCAGGCCGGGTGATTCCTCCGTAGTCAGAAAGAAGCTGGGCTATCGGATTCTACCGGGAAAGGATAGCAATATTTGATCGTAGCTGTCTTCTCTGAACATAAACGTGATGCCACTAGGGCGAAAGTCAATTTTAGGGTGATCGTTGATTGCATATTCCGGACTTGAGCTTACGTCGGCATGACAAAATGATGATTTAAAAGTTTAAACAAACTGAAAATTATCATTAATATCGCAAATTGGTATACAGCGACGGTGTTATGCGTCAGCGTGACACCGTCGCTGACTTAATCCAGGCTGAAGTGGAAAAATGTCTGAAAAGGGTAGAATACGACAGCATGGAATTAGGGTGAGAGTTTGTTGACTTTGCTAATCGCGTCAAGTATTTCCTGCGCCAGATCGCGCAGTTTTTTACGTTCTGATCTGGCTTTGTTTCTCAGCATGTCAAAAGCTCGTTCACGTTCAAGGTGGTGCCTTTCCATTAATATTCCAACCACCACATCGACAACCCTGCCGGTCTCGATGGCACGGGTGTAGCGGGTCTCTGTGTCTTTTAATCGTTGGAACTCCTTGGCCCATGTCAAAGCAGCATCAATGGCGGGTAATTGATTAGTGTAATTATATGTTTTTTCGAGGTTGTCTTGAGAGTCTGCCAAGTGAGCCAGTTTGGTTTTGACAATCTCACTGGACTGACATAGAAAAATAAAGGGTATTCCTGAATCCAGCAATTCGCTGGCAAGGTCAATGCCAGCTAGATCAGGTAGATGAATATCCAGAATTACCAGGTCAGGTTTTTCACTGTTACTTAAATTTAACGCCTCATCGACTGAGCTGGTGTCATAAACCATATGCCCGACATCCAGGAGAATTTTCTTAAGGCTATCTCTGGATATGGGATTGGCATCTACCAGTAACAGTTTTCCATTCTTACACATATCGATAGATCCTAAGACGTAGAGAAGGAATTAGTTTTCTTGAGTAAACAGAGAGAAGAATAATTTTATCCTGGTTCGTCCTGGCCATATTGAAGGTGGTTCCTGTTTATAGAGTGTCGTACGTCGATTGTTGAATAAGAAATGATGTTTCATCAATTCTCCATGATATGTAGAGCTTTTAGTGCAGGTAATAATTGCATCTGCTGGCCCATAAAGTGGTATCTACATTTACAAACATTGAGAGTTATGGGTGTATCGTGTGAGTCATTTGAAATGTATCTATGATTCAGTATTAGATATTTGAAGTAACTCTATATGGCCATGTTTTTCTGTATCGGACTGCAATATAGCTGCCATCTTGTCTGCATTTATCGGCTCACTGAACAGGTGGCCTTGAGCCTGGTCACATCCCAGTCGTTTGAGAAGCTGAAACTGCTCTCGTGTTTCTATTCCTCCTGCGCAGACTGTCAGGTAGAGATTGTGCGCAAGATTGACAATTGCCATGACAAGCTGATTGTCGCAGTTATTATTGGGCAAATCTGCAATGAGAGATCTATCGATCTTCAATTTGTTAATTGAAAGATGCATGATGTTGCAGAGTGATGAGAATCCAATACCAAAGTCATCAATTGCTATCTGTACACCAAGCTCCTTGATCATGTAGAGAGATTTGGTGATTTCTTCACAGTCCTTTGCCAGCACACTTTCACTGATTTCCAGTTCCAGTGCCTCCGAGGGTAGCCCACTCTTTTGTAGCGCGCGTGCAACTCGGTCGGGAAAGCGTCCAGAACACAACTGTTGTTCTGAAACATTGAGTGCAATGCGAATATCCAAATCTGCGTTTTTTCTCCACTCGGCCATTTGCCTGCAGGCACTATCAAGAATCCAGTTACCAAGCTGCAGAATCAGGCCTGTTTCATCCGCGAGTGGGATGAATTGACTAGGGGGAATCTCACCATTATTGTGATGTTGCCACCGCACTAGTGTTTCGATGGTGGTTATTCTCCCAGTTGATAAATCGATTTGAGGATGGAATGCCAGTTTAAGTTGATTCTCCTGCAGTGCCTCACATAAGTCATTTTCAAGTTTTACTTTTCGCTCACGTTGAGAGGTCAGTGATGCGTTATAGATATGGTAGCGTTTGTTATCTGTTTCTTTTGCCTGATACATGGCTGAGTCAGCATGCCTCAAGAGTATCTCTGCATCTTTCCCATGTTCTGGATAGAGGCTGATTCCGATGCTCGTGCCTACATAGAGTTCTCGCTGACCGACCATGATGGGATGTTTAAAGCAATCCAGTATCTTCTTTGCCATGTCTATGGCATGGGATTGGCTGGTAATACCGGAGAGAATTACACAAAATTCATCGCCGCTGAGTCTGGCGACAGTGTCTGACTCCCGGAGACTATTGCTGAGTCTGGATGCAACCCCTTGTAATACCTGGTCTCCTATGGCGTGTCCCAGCGAGTCGTTTATCGATTTAAAATTATCGAGATCCAGAAAAAACAGAGCAACTGTCTTCATGTCCCTTCGTGCCTGAGATAAAGACAGATTCAACCTGTCCTTGAAGAGCACCCGGTTGGGCAGGCCGGTAAGGCTGTCGTAGTAAGCAAGCAGATGTGTCTGGTTTTGAGAAGATTTCTGATGAGTTAAGTCAGAGAAGGTAGCCAGGTAATGTGTTGTCTTACCGACGGAATCTACCAATGTACTAATAGATAACCACTCCGGGTAGATATCCCCATTTTTTTTGCGATTCCAGATGGTGCCCTTCCATTGCCCGCTCTCGTTTATCGAGTGCCACATATTGTCATAGAATTCCTTATCATGCCTTCCTGACGAGAGCAGGCTTGGCGTACGTCCGAGTATCTCTTCCCTTGCGTATCCTGTTACCTGAGTAAATGCGGGATTGATCTCAACAATTTTGAGATCTTGGTTAGTCACAAGAATTGCGTCATTGATTGTAGAGAGAATTCTGTCGGAAAGCGATGTTTCGTACCGTTCTTTGAACAGTGGCACTTGGGCTAGGCGACGTAAATAGCCCATGAGGGCGTCGAACCCTGTTTTAAGGCGCATTAGAGATTCCATTTTGTGCTTTCGCATTCATCAATCATCCTGGTGATGTCCATTGCACTACCATTAACGGCACCTTAATAGTTGACGTCAATAGTCCGATACAACCATCTTGGTCGATATCATTTTCTGGCGGGGATAGGGCCGAGTGTGAGAGGCCTGGCTCTCGGGTTTGGCTTATGCCAATTTGACGTGGCGGAGTGGGGGCCACAAGCTTAGGTAGCGCGGGAAAATGGCGCTAGCTGGTGAATTATCCTGATTTTTTCATCAGAAGATCAAGAGGAATTTTATCGCCATCTATATCGATGGTCATTTTTAAGGGGATTTTTCAATCTGTATCAGGGCCTGTCAATACTAACTGGATCATCAGTGGTCGTTCAATTTTCGTTGACAGGCCCATGAGTATTACTGTTGTCTCTCCTCGCTGATCACCTTCTCAACATCCGATAGTTGCTGGATAATCTGCCGGGAGAGTGGATCGATCTCTGCAAAAAGCTGCTCCGATTCGTCAATTTTCCCGCTCTCTTTCAGCTTGACGATCTCTCCGATCAACTGGTGCATCGCTTTGTGCGGCGTCTCTATCTGCTGCATCTCCGGGATATTGCCGTACCGCTTCAGACCCTCTGAATAGTACCACTTTCCCAGGACGCAATCATGGTGCGAGACTACCTCTTCCTGAGTCAGCGAGGCATCTCCATCGAGGAAGGATCTCAGTCTGGCTTTCCAGGCCAGGTGTGCTGATTTGGCGGCGGTAAAATCGAGTCCGCTGTCGCCGGAAAATTTGAATTGCTGGATAACCGACTGCAGATCAGCGGCAAAATCACCCAGGTTCTTGAAAGTCTCTTTGGTTTCCTTAGCTCTATGGGCAGTTTGTTTACTGCCGTCACTGATGTTACAGATATTTTTGTTGATCTCTTCAGCTACCGCTCGCTGCTCCTCGGCAGAAGTGGCGATCTGGGCATTCATCTGATTGATCGTTTCGACTGCATTGCTGATCTCAGCCAGTGATTCCAGAGTTTTATCCGCCTGAGCGACATTGGCGTCCACCCTCTCTCTGCCGGAGGCCATTACAGAGACCGCTTGTTGCGTGCCGTTCTGGAGAGACTGGATCATCGCTTCGATCTCTCCAGTCGATTCATGGGTGCGATTGGCCAGGCTGCGTACCTCATCCGCAACAACGGCAAATCCGCGTCCCTGCTCGCCGGCACGAGCCGCCTCGATGGCCGCATTGAGCGCCAGCAGGTTGGTTTGCTCGGCGATACTCTTGATTACGTCGATCACACTGCCGATACGTTCACTCTCCGATTCCACACCCTGGATTGTTTGCTCGGCGCGCTGCACCTCATCGGCAAGCTTGTTGATGGCGATGGACGTCTCTTGGACCATTTGGCGGCCGTTTTGCACTTCACTGTTGGCGGCACTCGCCGCCTCTTCGGCGAAGCTCGCGTTTTGCGCCACTTCTGTGATGCTGGTGGTCATCTGATTCATGGCGGTTGCGACCTGCTCGGTCTCCTGCTCCTGGGCCAGAATGCGGGTAATGATCTGATTTGTGTTTTCCGATGTCTGCGCTACGGCGCTGATCACTGATTCTGTTGAATGGGCAGTGCGTTGTATCAAACTGCGGATTTTCGCCACAAACTGATTGAAAGCATCGGCCAGCCGCCCGAGCTCATCATCACCTTTTTTGTTCAGCGTTCTCATCAGGTCACCTTCGCCATGGGCAATGTCCTGCATGCAGTCCGCTGCTGTGATGATGGGCCGGCTGATAGCGCGTGACATCAGCCAACTGATAAGCAGTCCTACTGTGACACCGAAGACCAGCAAAATAACAACGAGGTTGTATGTGGTATCGGAGCTCTGCATCATGAGTTTGCTGGTTTCGCTGATGGCGGATTCCTGTTGCTCGATCAGGTTTGCGAGGCTTTTGTCCAACTGATTGAACAATGGGCCGAGTTCGCTGCTTACCAGCCATGAATCGGTCCGCCACTGTTCACTGCCATGGATTTCAAGCAGTTTTTCATAGTGTTGCTTGAAGACTGCCATGCTCTCTATGAATTGCTCCAGGGAGTCTGCCTGATCGAGCGTCAATAAGTCGTTATTTTCGTTCAGTTCATTCAGCAAGCTGTCTGTCTTGTCAATGTACAGCTTCATGTCATTAATGCTGGTATCGCTGCGGAATGCGAGGTAGCCGCGGATACCGTTCATGATATTGCTCCATGCATATCTCAGCTCGGCAATGCTTGCCAGCAAATGTTTGCGATCCTCGTCGGCGGGCTCTTCCATTTCCGACATCATCATCTGTGAGGTGAGTTGAAGATGGACCCTGCTGATAGGATTGATATTCTCGTTGGCAAAAGCGATACCGGGAAAATTACCTTCGTAGGAAACTGCTTTGGTGAGGAGTTCCTCGCCGGTTGATTCAAACATCTGCAGTTCGCTTTCAAGCTGACCGACCAACCGGGTGGATGTATCATCATGTAAGACTGCGGGTAGGGTCTTCAATGATTTGATTATTTGTCCCGCTTGCTGGGTTTGCCGGATATATTCTTTCTTGTGCGCCTCCTCTTTGGTCAGTAGGTAAAACCCCAATGACCCGGCGGCCTGTTTCAGGTTTGTGGCCAGATCCTTTGCCATAATCAGGGTAGGCTGTCTCTCTTCCACCACCTCCCGTACATGACTGCTCACATTACCGAGGCTGATCAGTGTTACCGCGGAACTGATGGATAGAATGGAGAGGATAAGAGTAAAGCCGATCCACAGTTTCATCTGGATCGTCAATCTATTCAGAAATGTCAGCATGGTCATTTCCCTCAGTACGTATTAGCCGAATTCCAAAGGCGCCTTTTCGGTTGTTATTTTTTTAGACAGGCGTGCTCATATGGTTATACTGAGCCGCCCAAAGACTCGCCTGGTTTTATTTGAGTGAGTATGGAAAAGGTACTGCTGAATTCCCTTTCACTTTTTCTTGTTACTGGCCTTATCGGGCGTATCTGAAAATACTTTAGAAATTCGCAGTGATTTTATGTGGCCTGTTTCTTTGTGTTTTTAAGCTGTAGGTATGATGACTAGGCATTTTGGCCGTCTGACAACTGTTTGAGGCATTTAATTCCTCAGAGCGGCTGTTCATAAAGAATTGAGGTGATGTCAGATGCCTGCCAGGTTTGCACTGACGATTCTCGGCCAGCGATCGTGTGCCACGTCTTCCATCTCCGGGGTGATGGTAACCACGTAGATTCGGCGCTCATGTTCCCAGCGGGCGACCAGGCCCTGTATCCATTTGCCCGGGGTGACATCGAACCAGTGACTGGTGCCTTCCATATCCTTCTCCATGAACTGAAGAATCGACAGTTTGACCGGGACGGGGCGCCAGCGGTCCCAGCGGCCGCCGTAGATGGAATCGAGCCTGGCCCAGCCGCCCAGAGGCAGTTTTCCCGCCTGAGACTGGCGTCGTCCCCAGGGCAGCAACTCGATGCCGCCGTGTTTTGTCTTTACCGGCAGGCAGGCCTTGGGGTTGGGGAAGTAGGTGCGTACTTCCTGACCGTCGATCATGTAGTAGGCGCCGCCAGGCATCATTCACTCCACGGTGAGGTTAATTTTGAATGTTGAATTATGAATTTTGAATGGATGCGTGCGCTACCGCGCACAACCGATTTAAATACGTGAGCGAAGCGAACACCGCAATTCAAAATTCATAATTCAACATTCATAACTGTTTATTAAGAATCGTTTCCCGATGCCCAAACGGTTTCCATGCCGGTGCGATCACGTTGGGCATACGGGAGCGTTCGAGCAGGCGGACCGGGGCGAGGGTGAATTCACCGTAGCGCCCGTTGATGCTGTCCATGGCCTGATTGAGCCGGTCCCGCCGCTGGTGGGTGGGCTCCAGGAAGTCGATCTGATAATCGGCGTACTTGGGATCGAGTGCGGTGACCTGTACCTGGTGGCAACCCTGGCCGCCCCAGTGGTTGTCTAAAAAATCCTGGCACATGGCGTGGATGTCGGGGGCATGGTCGGTGGGCGGATCACAGCGGTATTTGCGGCTGAGAAAACCCGCATCGACGCGTACGCCGATGTAAAAGAGACTGGCGCGAAAATGGTGCAGACGCAGGCGGGCGGCCACCTTTTCCGTCATATGCAGGAGGAAGACCTCGATTACCTCCTGTTGCCGTGTGTCGGGGGGCATCACCTTGCCGTGTCCGATCGATTTGGGGGCCTCCACGCCAGTGTGGACCGGATCCGGATCGAGCCCTTGGGTCATCAGCCAGATACGACGTCCGGGATTGCCAAAGCGGCGTCCGATCTCTCCAATGGGCAGACGGCGCATATGGCCGCAGGTATGTACGCCCCGTTCCGCCAGGTAGCGGCCGATGCCCCTGGCGATGCCGCACAGCTCAGTGACCGGTACCCTGGCCAGGGCCTCCCGGGACCGTCCCGGCGGGATCAGGGTCAGGCCGTTGGGTTTCTGCAGCTTGGCGGCATATTTGGCAGTGGTTTTGTCGCCGCTGGCACCCACCGAGCAGAGCACGCCGCCGGAGGCTTCCAGCACCGTCTGTTTGACCAGCCGGGCGATCCGCTGCGGTGTGCCGAGCAGCCGCTGACAGTGGGTGACGTCGAGGAAGGCCTCGTCCACTGAGAAGATCTCCAGGTCCGGGGTGATATGGGAGAGCGCCTCCATGATGCGGGAGGAGATCTGGGCATAGCGTTCCGGGTGGGAAGGGACCTGCAGGAAACCGGGACAGAGCCGTTGGGCCTCTTTCAGGCGTATGCCGGTACGCACTCCGTAGGCCCGCGCCTCGTAGGAGCAGGTGATGATGCAGGTGCCCTGGGAGCCATTGGTGATGCCGATGGGCCGCCCCTGCAGCTCTGGATGGTCCATCTGCTCCACGCTGCAGAAGAAGGCGTTCATATCCACCAGAATGATGGCGCGGGACCAGTAGGCTGCGGGGTTGGTATCGTCGTAGTGCATGCTGGGACCAATTTTGAATTTTTAATTATGAATTTTGAATTGAGGAGTTCGCTTCGCGAACGTTTTTCAAAACGGCTACGCGCGTAGCGCGTGCATCAATTCATAATTCAAAATTATCATTACCGGTACCGTCTCAACTGACACACCAGCACCCCCTGGATACGCACCCGCTTGGCCGCATAGGTGAAGGGGGGGATGTCGGCGTTTTCGGCGATCAATTTGATGCGGCCGCTCTTGAGGCGCTTGAGGCGTTTGAGGGTAGCCTCCTCGTCGTCTATCAGGGCGACCACGATGGCGCCGTCGTCTGCGGTGTCGCAGCGCTCAACTACCACCAGGTCACCGTCGAGAATGCCGACATCGACCATGGAGTCCCCCTTAACCTTTAGAGCGTAACGGTTGGGGCCGAGCAGGTAGTCGGCCAGGTCGAGCCGGTCCTGGCCGGCGATGGCCTCGATGGGCTGGCCGGCCGCGATGGCACCCAGCAGGGGCAGACTCGTTGCTGAAATGCCGTCCTCGTCCACCAGCTCGATGCCCCGCTTGCGGCCGCTGATCAGACGGATGCGTCCGGCATCGGCCAAGGCCTGTACATGGCGATGGGCGGTACCTTTGGAGGTGATGCCGATGCCCTCGGCAATCTCGATCAACGAAGGAGCGTAGCCACGCCGTTTTATATACCGACGGATAAAGGCCAGGGTTTTGTGTTGCGTGGCGGTCAGCATGTGGATTCTCCAAATGTTCTCACTCAATACAGAATATAGAACATTTGGAGAACTGTAAACAGGGCAGGTTGGGCGTCAATTTTGAATTTGATGGATGCGCTTCATGTGTGGCCGATTCAAGATTCATATGGGTCATTTATTAACTGTTCTTTTCTTTGGTTGAGAAACTCTTTATATTTACATGATAAATAAAAGATATTTCGGGGAATGCCATGCCTAACCGGGTCCTGCAGCGTCTCGCGCTGATACTCGCCATTGTCATGCTGACTGCCTGGGGGGTGATACTGATCGTCGATCCCTATCTGATCGCGGGCTTTTTCAGTGCTGAGCCGGTGAATCAGGCCTTTGCCGGTATGATGGGGGCCGCGCTCTTGGGGCTGGCCATTATCTCTCTGGCCGGTATCACCAAATGGGTGGAGACACCCCGCGCCCTGGGCATTGCCATGGCCATTCTGGTGGCTGAGACCGCCTATCTGATGCTGGGAGCCGGTGTCATGCTGGTGACCCTGCCGACGACCATCAGCCTGGTGACAGCCGCCGCCATCGCTTTTTTTCTCCTGGTCTAAGCCCGGAATGGGCCATTTTGCGAATTCCGCCGATTCATTTCGTGTAAAAATTGGTCTATAATTCCCAATTATTCAGTCTAGCCGTACCTGCTACACTGTAATAACAGCTCAGGAAGGTTAAAAAAACAGAAGGATAATAAAGAAACCTGATTCTCTGTCGATGCGGGCATCATTCGCTCCCGAAGGCACGAGAAAATCATATAATTGGTGGAGGCCGCTTATGTCAGGAGCTATGGATCTACTCCTCGTTGAAGATGACGAGATGCTGGGTGATGGCGTTCAGTCGGTTTTGCAACGCCGTGGTCTGGGTATCGATTGGGTGCGTGACGGGGTCTCCGCCATGCAGTCGCTGAAATCCTACCGCTACGATGTTTTATTACTTGACTTGAACATTCCCTGGCTCTCAGGCTTGGAGGTGCTGGCGCGTCTGCGCGAGGAGGGGAATCAGATACCGGTATTGGTGTTGACTGCACGTTCCGAAGTTGTGGATCGGGTCGCGGCACTGGATAGCGGGGCGGATGACTATGTCGTTAAGCCATTTGATATCGACGAGCTCTGCGCGCGAATCCGGGCTCTGCATCGACGGCACCACGGTCAGGAACCGCTCAGTCTGCAGCATGGAGACCTGGTTCTCGACCCGGCCGCCCGGACGGTAACGGTCAATAACGATAATGTCTCTCTTTCAGCCAAGGAGTTCGATATTTTGCAGGCCCTGATGGAGAACATGGGGCGGGTGATGTCACGCCAAAAGCTCAACGAGACAGTCTATTGTCTTGATGATGAGGTGGAGAGCAACGCTATTGAGGTTCACATCCATCATCTGCGCAAGAAGCTGGGTGATCATCCAATTCGAACAGTAAGGGGGGTCGGTTACGTCATTGAGAAGGAGCGATGACGTTTACTTTTAGCCGCTCCATCCGCTTCCGGCTGCTGGTGATGATCCTGCTGTCGGTGCTGTTCCTGTGGACAACGGTGATCGGATTTACCTGGTGGCAAACAAGCCGTGATATCAATCAGGTCCTTGATGGAGAGCTTGAGCAAGTGGCTAAGCTGCTGGCGGTCACCACTGCGCACGAGGCAGATGAGCATGATCTGGATGATTATGAAGCGGACCTGAGCGAAGCGGGTTACGATTTCCCGATGGTCTTCCAGATCTGGAGTACCAACAATAATCACCTCAGCATCAAAGGGCCGGAGGCACCTGATCAACCCCTGACCTCATCGACAGAAGACGGCTATACCGATAGTTACTTCGAAGGGGTCGGTTGGCGTGTCTATACACTGAATCTGAAAGATAGGCATTTTCGGGTGCAGGTTGCCCGTCCGCAGGCGGTGATGGACCGGATGGTTACCGATTTCGTGATCGATGTGATCAAACCCCTGCTTTTGGCTTTACCATTGTTCGGTATGTTGTGGTACATCGTTCACCGCGGTCTTGCACCACTGCATCATGTCTCCAGCCTGATTGCCAAGCGGGATTACACGCATCTCCATCCTGTGACCGTGGAACATATCCCGGAAGAGAGCTCTCGTCTTGTCGACGAGATCAATGCGCTGCTAAGCAGATTGAAAGATTCCATTGAGCGCAACAGCCGCTTTACCGCAGATGTGGCGCATGAGTTACGCACGCCTATTGCAGGTATGCTGGTACAACTCCAGTCAAGTGATGCGAGCCTGACGGATGTGGAGCGGGAGGAGATTATCCATAAGGTGACTGTTGGTTTAAAACGGTTGAGCCATGTGGTGAATCAGTTGTTGACGCTGGCATCAATCGAACCGGAAAAACTGCGAAAGGAGTTCGAGCGTATTGATCTAAATGCATTGGTCACAGAAGTGATTTCCGAATACTCACCTACCATGATCGATAAACAGATTGAGTTTGAACTGGATGCGACTGAGCCTGTGTTTATCAAGGGTAATAAACATCTGATTGCTGTTATGGTTGGAAATTTATTACAGAATGCCATCAAGTTCACGCCCGAAAAAGGCGATATAAGGATGCATCTCACTGAAGCCACCAATGGCGTGATGCTCACTCTCATAGACTCGGGACCGGGTATTCCCGATGAGAAGAAGGCATGGGTGTTTGAGCGTCTCAACAGGGTGCCCAGTGGTGGCGGGAGCGGTCTGGGTCTCTCTATCGTCAAAGAAATCTGTAAACTTCATAAAGCCTCCATTAAATTAAATGATAAAGTCGAAAGTTCGGGTTTAGTTGTGAACCTGTTCCTGCCCGGTTAATCCTCTCTTAAGTCTGATCTGTTAGCTTCTTTACATAGTTGTCGTCAGTCCATTCTCACGCGTTGTGAAATGGATTGCTTTTAGACGACGACCACCTCACTACCCATTTTTCAATGACGAGGTGTGACTATGAGAAAAAGTGGCAGACTCAGACTCGAAAGAACGGTTTCCACTATCTGCTTATCCATGATGATTTTGATCTCAGGCTCGGTTTTTGCGGATCGTGATGAGAGGGATGGAAGTTCAGGTTTTCTCAGTATCGATTCTGCTAAGTGGGTGGCGCGTAAGAATAAGTTGGTAGTCAAAGGAGATGGCCTTCGTGGAGAGACGGTCATTGTCTCAAATGCCGACAGTTCTGCGCTAGTGGGTAGTGATGCCGTTGATCGAAAAGGTTGGAAGGTAATAGTTAGGAATCCATCCACTATCCCTTGTAGGGTTTCAGCCGTTCAGTCCGATGGACAGGTTGCGGAGCGTGATGTACGAAATGCTCCTGCAGATTGCGATACAGGCAACGGGGGCGGAAACACCTCACCCATAGCCGATGCAAACGGTCCCTATAGTGCGAGTGCCGGGGCTACAGTGCTTTTCAGCAGTGCGGGTTCAAATGCCCCTGATGGCACTATCGTCTCTTATGAGTGGAATTTTGGTGACGGCAACGGCAGTTCTCAGGCGAATCCCAGTCACATCTATCGCCTGGCAGGTACGTATAGTGTGACTTTGACCGTTTTGGATGCGGAGGGCGATGCAGGCAGCGATACAACCGCTGCTGTGATAGGGGATGTGCCGCCGGGTCCCAGTGTTTCCATCAATTCCACGAGTCAAAACGGTATGCCGGGTGACCCTGTGACAGAGCAGCCGTTCATCAATACCAATGAATATCGGGTGTTTGCCATCAACGATCTTGGCATGCACTGTGGAGACTTCGATACCCGTATCTCCAGTATCCTGCCGCCCTTCAATGTGCTACATGCAACGGTGATCCGTCGAGGTGAGGATCCGGATGTTATGAAGCCGGAAGATGGCGTGGAGGTTTACTACACAGCGGCATCGAATCCGGATGACCCGATTCTGACCGGCATCAATTCCGCCGGTTCCGGGCCGGTCTACTCAAGCATGGTGAACGGCGTTGTGTTCAAAACCAATTTCTGGGATGTGGCTCGGGATGCCTACGACCCCTTCTATCCGGCCGGCATACTTCCCATGTTTTACCCAGCCGGTCCCGTGGAGGGTATTCTGGATCTTGGTCTGCCCATGCCTAACGTAGAGCGCTTCTATCTGGGTGATGGTGAACTTGTCGCCGACCAGCAGTCGATGCCTGGCCGTCACGGTCCCTATGTTATCAATGCGGAAGAGAAGTTCGAAGCCTTTGTGATAGATCAGCCCTTCTTTATCAATCCCGACTTTAAGTTTGGTTATGTGAAAGAGGGTGTCGATTGGTATGAGGCGCCAGGTATACCGGTGTCTGCGTTCGATGACTATGGCCGTGAAAACCCCTGGCCGCTCTATCGGATTCAGGCCAAGGTTGGTGGAAACACGGTGGCCAGCGTAGATACGGTTGTTCCGATCTCGGGCGAAGCCAATTGCGGTGCCTGTCACGGTGCGGAGATCGATGGTGGCAATGGGACGGCAATCGCTCGCTTGCTTGATGAAGGTGTAAGCGTTGCAACCACACTGGATGATCCGGAGGTTGGTTCGCTGCCGTTGGAAGTCAGTAAAGAGTACGCCGCTGACCTCAACCTGGTCCGGCTACATGATCTGAAACACAGCCATAAATACACAGAGTTTGGACTGTTGGAAGATAATGCGCCTGTTGTCTGTCAACAGTGCCATTACACGCCGGCTTTGGATTTAGCCCAACTTGGTCCACTCGATGGTCCGATAGGATCACTGGCTAATGGCCGCATGCAGGGCAATGTGAGGAGTATGTCCAATGTGATGCACAGTCACCATGGCGATGTGACGGATGCGGAGGGCAATAAGCTCTTTCCAGAAATGCCGGCAGCGATCAAGGATGAGTTCGGTTTCGTGCAAAATCACGATGAGCGTCGCGAGGTGCTCGAAGAGACCTGTTACCAGTGCCATCCAGGCCGTAGAACCGACTGTCTGCGTGGTGCGATGGCCAATGGCGGTATGCTCTGTCAGGACTGTCATGGCAACATGGACCAGGTAGGTAGTGATTTCACTCGCAATGTCACGCCGGATAACCCCGGGGCATTTGAGCTTGGTGGCGACTTCTACACCAATGCGGATCAGCCGCGTGTGCCCTGGGCCAACGAACCCGGATGCGGTTCCTGTCACACTGGTGATGCTATGAATAACCTAGCCGGTATGCCGGGGACAGTGGTCAATCCCGCTGACTCGAATGGTAATCCTGACAACATCAGGCTGTTCCAGGCCTACCTCTCAGATGATGACAAAGCAACGCCAATCTTACCGGGTAACAAGCGTTTCGCTGAGAACGTGATTGAAGCTGACAATCCTGCGGTATCGGGTCCAGGTGATCCGAGGATTGGAAACCCGATGTTGTATCGCGTGAGTACGGGGCATGAGGGTATATTCTGCGAGGCCTGTCACGGTGCAACTCATGGTATATGGCCGAATAAAAACGATCTGGCAAACGACAATGTTGCGTCCAATCAACTGCAGGGCCATAAAGGAACCATTATCGAATGCAGTACCTGCCACGAGGGAGATCTGGGAAATACATTGGAAGGACCTCATGGTATGCACCCGGTCGGCGATACCGGATTCTCTGATGGGGGCCATGAATCTCTGGCCGAGAAAAATCCGGATGCCTGTCGGGCCTGTCATGGTAGGAACGGAGAAGGTACCGTACTCTCTCGCGCGGCCACAGACAGGATACTGAGTAACGAAGGTGAAACAGTTGAGATCGCATTGGGCGAACCAGTGACCTGTACACACTGTCATGAGAACGAACTTTAATTGTTAATCTGATTACGTTTTTTCCCCTAACCGCGTGTGATTTCGATTGCGCGCGGCTTTTTTTTTGCCTTGAGAAATAATTATACGGACACACAGCCTTGATTGGATAAATTACACAAAAAATGGATTAAATGGTTGCTTGGATTGTGAATAGATCGGCAGGGTGGGTGAGAAGATATCGAATAAAGTTATTTCACTATAAACAATAACTAAACATGAGTGGTCAGTTGTTTTGGTTGTTATTTGCATGAGTTCTCTGTAATTGTTGATAGTCCCGCATCATCTCACGTATTGGATCGAGTGAAGATTGATCGATTCTTACAACACCACTTGATTTAAACAGGGAAAGGAGATGTAAGGTTCTTGGGTGTTGCCTTATGTTTTCTACCATTTGGTTAATCTGTTCTTTGAAATTATCAGGTACAGGACGATTTATACCGATGACAAGCTGAATTGTAGGTTTAGAGGTTAGCAGAGGTACAATCTGATTGTTGATCTGAGGGTTGAGTTCACGGGCAAGGTCAAAGGCGACATCTGTGACGAGAGCTGCATCGACATGATGGAAAAAAAGATCGATGATGGCATCATTTAAACTATTAACTGTATTAATTTGAGAAAAATGTTTTTCAGCCAATGGCTGGTTGTTTTTTAGGAGATTAAGATCGAGAAAAATTCTTCCCAATTGATGTCCTTTGGGTGCTGCCAGGATTTTCTCAGACAGTTGCGAGATATTTTCTACCTCGTCTGACTTCCTTACCAATAAAAGAATTTTTTGCTGAAGTCGATCGCCGAATATCAGGGAATAGTGGTAGTTAGGATCAATTTGATGCTCGAACGATAAATAATCTATGGGATTTGCCATAATGGCATCAAGTCTATGTTCCTGCATTTGTGTAATAACGTCGTCGGGATTGTCGAACTCTCTGAAAGAGCACTTTTTTTCTATGTTTTTCATGAATTCTATAAAAGCCATCTCGGTTGCGACGCGAGTGTCTGTGCTGTGTGACGAAAATAGAAGGCGAGACATGATTCCAACATATGCTGTGTCTCTATCATATGGATCGGCAATTGTATCCTCCGTCGTTTGTGCTGCAAGGTGATTGCATAAGATGAAATTGCTGATCGCAAATATCAGAAGTAGTAACTTATGAAGTGACAATTCGAAGTGGTTTGGATTTATAGATGCTTGCATGGCTTACTGGTTTGCCATGAGTAACTGGCTATGTCGGTTAATGAGTTTTTGATTAGAGTTAATGTGGATATGATTAAGTTTTACAAATTTTTTTGCCCTGAACATTGATAGAAGATGTTTGATCCGTTTGTTCTTATGGGACTTTACTAGAAACGCATCGACTTTCTTTAAAATAGAATCAGGCACATTTTTATTAATGGCGATAATTTGTGGTACCAATTTTTCCGATTTTACTATCGGAGAGAGACTTTTACCTATTTGCGGATTTAGTTCAGCGGCAAGTTCGAAAGCTATATCCGAGACAAGTGCAGCATCTGTTTTGTTGAAGTAGAGATCGACTATGGCGGTATTGGTATCTAGGGTTTCGTTAACCGATGAAAAAAAACTTTCAGTAATTGGAAGTGAATTCTCCATGAGGACAACTTCGAGGAACTTTTTGCCTAAAAAGTGTCCCTTGGGAATCGATAGTGATTTATCTCTTAATTCGCTAATTGCGTTGATATTGTCGTTATTTCTGACAAGTAAAAAGACACTCTGCTCAGCACTCTTGCCATATATGAGAGAGTAAAGGTGATCCATATCAACTAAATGCTGCATGTCAAGAAAGTCAATGGAATTGATGAAAACAGCATCAAGGCGATTTTTTGAGAGATCCTCGATCAGTTTGTTTTTCTGATCATAGACTACGATATTGGATTGCATGTCCATTAGACCGAATACATTTCTGATTATCATGTCAGTTGCAATAGTCGTGTCTGTGACATTGGCATCGAATAGAACCTTAGACATTCTTCCAAAATAACCGATTTCAGGGCTTTCTTTATATCGGTCGGGTAAGTCCTCGGCTATTGAAGTGCTCAAAACGCAAATCATGAATGCAAGCGTAATAAGGCGGCTTTGACTGAATGTGGCCATATGATTGGTCTACGAATACTATTCAGGTTTATTGATATTTAGACAAACATCGTTAAGTGCTGGCATCTTGATTGGGCCTGAGCGTTTGTACGATCGTGTGGGTACGTTCATTGTTTATCAGACAAGCAAGTGAATGGGCATCCATGGGTTTATGGTAAAAATAACCCTGGATGATATTGCAGCCGTGTGCTTTGAGCCAATCAACCTGTTTTTTCTGCTCAACACCTTCACCAATTGTGCTGATGTCGAGACTGTTTGCGAGTGAGATGATCGAATTTACGACGGCAACGGTACGTTTGTCTTCTGGTAGTCTGTTAATAAAGGATTTGTCAATTTTGATGACGTCGATGGGAAGTTCCGAGATGTAGCTCAATGAGGAAAAGCCCGTACCGAAGTCGTCAACAGCCAATTGAAAACCCATTCTCTTAAGTTGATTGAGTAGAGGAAGATTGTTGCCCTCCTCACTGACGAGAACGTGCTCAGTAAACTCAAGCTGAATGCGGTAGGGTGCAATGTCATACTCGATCAGCTTGTTATGTAACCGATCAATAAAATTTCTCTCCAGAAGTTCAGTTCCTGATACATTGATGGAGACATTGATATCGAAATCCCACTGCTTGATCTGCATGCAGACTTCATCGAACACCCACTCGCCAACTGATCCAATAAGGCCAGACTGTTCAGCTATGGGAATAAATTTTCCTGGTGGGATGATTCCCCTTTTAGGATGATTCCATCGCAATAGGGCTTCACAGTGCTCTATCACGTTGTTTTCTATGTCGACAAAAGGCTGGTAGGCAAGGTGTAGCCCTGTACTATTAATCGATTTTCTTAGAGAGCTTTCGATATCGAGATATTCGCGCATATCGTGATGCATGTCCTCTGAGAAAAAGCGATAACCGTTTTTTCCTCCTTTTTTGGCAGCATACATCGCAGTATCGGCGTTTTTAATCAACTCCTTAGTGGTAATGCCGTCGTTGGGATATGCCACTATGCCGATGCTTGCACTAGTTCTCAGCTCATGATCGTTGATATAGACAGGCAACTCGAATTTCTTGAGGATCGACTCGCAGACACGGCCGACTGCTTCAAAATCATTGACGCCGCGTATGATAGCTGTAAATTCATCCCCTCCAAGTCGGCACACGGTATCGTCTGAGCGCAGCGCTTCCTGTATTCTCCAGCCAATTTCGGTGAGTACCTTGTCACCCACTTCATGACCCAGTGAGTCATTTATGATTTTGAAGTTATCGATATCGAGAAAAAAGAGGGTAAAACTCGAATTAAATGCTTCTGCTTCTTCAACAGCCTCATTCATTCTGTCCATGAAATATCGCCTGTTTGGCAATCGGGTTAATTTGTCGACATAGGCCAGTGTCTCCAACTCATGCTCTAGCTGTTTTCGGCGGGTAATATCAGTAAGAACGATAAAAAAGCCACCAGTCTCTACTTCATGAATGTCGAATTTTTCAATTCGCATAGTTAGGTGAAAGGTATTGCTTCTTGAGGTGCTGTAGGTTATGTCTGTTGACCAGTCGTGAAAATTTTCGTTTGTAATTTCCTTATTAATCGTGAGTTGCTTGCTTCGGCCTACCTTCAGGTGAGACAAAAAAGAAGCAAGGCTCATCCCTAAAAAGTGGCCTTGATGCATACCAATGAAGTTAACAAGCGCAGAGTTTGTATAGATTATCTTGTGGTTATTGTCAAAAATAACAATGGAATCGTTAGTATCTTCAACTAGTCTGGCCAGTCTTCTCAGATCCCTTGTATTTTCATCAAGGCTTACTGCCATGCTGTTAAGAGTCTTGGCAAGGATGCTGATTTCACCGATGGCATTGGTAGGTGCCCGAGCGGTGAGATCACCTTTCGCGAGATTTGATGCGGTTTCACGAAGTTTTGCTAGTTGATGCCCCAGGCTGAGCGAGCTGCCGTGTAAAAGAAGCAGTGAGATAATGACGAGAAGTATGCTAAATAGTATAACGTTTCTGAAGTAGCTTGATAAGAGTGACTCGTACTCACTGTCAGATAAACCAATAGTGAAATATCCCCAATCAAAGCCGCTGATTATAAGAGGTTTCGAAAAGATAAAGGCATTTCCTGTTGTGCTGCCATCGATATTATTTTTATGTTCAATTGTATATGAATTATCAGTACGCTTCGGGATGAATTCTTGATTGCTTTTTGCCTTGTCAAGGTTCCATCCGTCGCTGGTGAGATTAATGACATGTCCGTTATGAGAAGAGAATGTTACAAAAATCACTTCAGGTGTGTTTTTTAATACTTTGCTGATATAAGAGATGATGAAGCTGTAGTCCTCAGTATACAACGCTTCACCACAAGCAGCGATCGTAGAGTTGGCAAAAGTATCTCCCTGACTTGCTATCATTTTTATCAGCTTGTCTTGATAGATAGGCAATAACACCAGTGAAAAAATGACATTGATTCCCAGTAGTATCAGTGCGACACGTGTGAAAAGATGTCTGAATATCGACGATTTGTTCATTGTGGTGTTACTGTATTCAAGAGTTTATGGTACTCATCGTTGAGCCTTCGCAGTTCTGTCAAAGTGTTGTCGGTTACTTTATGAAGTGCAGTCACTTTAAGGGTTTTTAGAATTTCAGCGACTCTAGGTGATCCCTGTAGATTCAGTATATATGGCTCTATTCTGTCTATACGGTACTGAGGAAAGTTACGCCGAACAGAGACTATGTGGTAGATGAGCGGTTCAGATATTTCGATAATGTTTAACTGCTTGTCTATCTGTGAATTAAGTTCTTTTGCAACGCTATAGGAAAAGTCGGTGATCAAAGCCGCATCCACCTTACCAAAGAAAAGGTTGACCACAGAAGAATTGGACTCCCTTGTCTGGCGGATCTCCGAAAAAAAATGATCTGCCATGGGTAAATCCTGCCCCATCAGTTTTACATCAAGAAACAGCCGGCCAACATCATGGCCAAAAGGAATGCTGATTTTCTTTCCTTGTAGCTGGCTAAGTTTGTCGATACCGCTATCATGTCTGACGAGAAGATAGTAAAGAGATTTAACATCTGGTCCATGTTGAACTACATAACGACCGTTAGGATTCAGATGTTTTTCGATTTCGAGATAGTGGAGCGTGTTGGTAAAGACAGCGTCAAGTACACCGGATAGTAAATTTTCACTCAATTCCTCATCAGTATCATAAATCTCAAGTTCAAATTGTTCGTTGGATTTCTCGATGGCTTCATTGAAAATGAGAGTGAATACGATCTTGGCGTCAGTGACGCTTGTGTCATATAACGACTCGGCACTACCTCCCGCCAGTATCGTCGCTTTATCATCACTGGCTGTGGCAAATGATACCCACAGGCTCAAAAAAATAATCCCATTCAGCTTAGATACGTTCATGATCAGCGGGTTAAGTTCCTTCTATTCCACAACCTCCTTGCCTAGAAGGTATGTAATTTCCGCGAGATGTAATGCCTGGTCATGTTTGGAGCGGTAGTGATTAGCACGAACCAAGGCGTCCATGAGATTGGCCTCGATGACTTTTTCTGTTTTGACCGCACCAGTCTGATAAGCGCGGCTACTCAGGTCGCGGTTTTCCTGTGCGGTATTTACAGCCTGTTGTGTTATTTCTATCTGCCGCTGTGCCGCATGCGTCTGTATGAATAGGTGTTTGACCTGTGCTGCGATGCTCTCACTCAATAACAATCTTTGCTCTTCTTTTTGGGAATGGCCCACTCGGACTGCCGATACACGATGCCTGGTATGTCCGCCGTTAAACAGTTTTAGCTGCATGCCAATACCGAGTGTCCAAGAGTCCTGATTGGCTTCTGTGTCGAGTCCACCATCAAGATTATTGTTGAAACCATCCACCGAGGCGACCAACCCTATCATAGGATAGCGGTCACTCATCGCTTCATCGATCTTGGCTTCGTAGGCTTCAACCGCTAGGGAAAGTTGCTGTACCTGTGGGTTGAATTGAAGCGCCTGGTCTACCAGAGTATCGAGAGCATCTGACGGTAAGGATAGGGTGTAATCAGAGTCTTTTAGATGGATCTTCTCCTGCCAACCCAGTCCCATGGCAAAAGCGAGTGCGGCAAGCGCTGACTCATGCTTGGATGCAACCTCTGCATGGGTCGCCGCGGCCAAACTGTACGCCAATTGACTTTGCAGTAGATCAAGCTTGTTGACAGAGTTAGAGCCACCCTCAAAGAAGGCCTGGGTGATATCGCGTAGTACCTCGAATGAGATGGTGATCTCTTCCGCGAGATCTCTCAATTGCTGGGTATAGTGTGCTGCATAGAAGTAGCGTTTAACATCCTGTACCACCTGAAGGTTTGTACGTCGTACCTCGTGGGTGGCGATATCAACCCCGAGTCTCGCCTGCTCAATCAGGCTAGAACGTTTGCCGCCGGTATAGAGCGGGTAGGTCATCTCTAGAGAGTAGAGTGAGGTGTCGCGACCCAGGATATCGATCTCTTGTGGGGGTATATTGACAGGGGGAAGCATACCCGGCATCAGATCGAAGCGCTGGGCGGGATATTCAAAATTGACGCTTTCGTCCCGTCTCTGAAAGCTCGCATTCAAGCTCAGGTTTGGCCAGTAAGCAGAGCGTGCCTGCTGATACTGCTCTTCAGCAATCTCCAGGGATTGTTGGGAGATAGTCCTCAGGCGATTGTTCTCCAGTGCGACTGCTATTGCCTGTTGCAGGTCATAGGCTTTTGGAGAATCGTCTGCGTGGAGAATATCCGAGATAAATACCAGGAATATCGCGCAGAGGAGGAGGGTTATAATCAGTGAAAAATCAGATTCTTCTACGTCAAGAAGACGTGATCTCGTCTTCTCGGCTCGCCCGTTGTTCATTTTGTCCTCTGTATGGCGACGGGTTCCACCATGAACACACTACGCGTAGTGGTAGCAGAGTTTATTAGATTGCCAACCTAAGATGAATGCAGTCTCCCTTACTGCATAAGGGTAGACTAATAAAGAAAATGTGCCAGAGCAAATCGGGAAATTCGTATAACAAAAGGGTTTTCAGACACCGCCACTATGGATGATCTCATAGTAAAGCTTTTCCAATTGATTCTTATGCAGGGTCTCTTCGTTGGCGAGGAAGGTGAACAGCTCTTTGATAGGGCCTTCGCTGGTGCTTTTGGCTAGGGCGCGATACTGTTCCATGGCCGCATGTTCACGGCCTAGTGCATACTGCAACACCGCCTGATCGTCAGGTTGCTCACCCAGATTGGGTAGATGAACCGCGTCGGAAAAACGTTTGTCACTGGCGGGTGTATCGACCATGGTCTTGATCTGTTCATCGATGTCGGGGCGTGCTTTGAGTTCACTGAAGAGATCGAAGTGGCGCTGCTCCTCATCGGCAAGTTCTTCAACCAGATAACGAATCTGCTTACTCACCTTGGGTATCAGGTCGGTGTAGAAGTCCCTGGCGGTACGTTCGAAGGCTATGGCGACCTCAAGGATCTCTTCCAGACTTTTTTTCGACTGTAGTTTTTCGTAACTGCTGCTCTGGCCCTCACTCATGATGGAACTCCTTCACGCCAAATTCGCCATGGTTTGTTGATATCTGTGTCGGCAGAGAATGCATGTGGGTCATAGTCAATGTGTGCTGAGACAATCAAGCGGTTGCCGATTCTGCCAGCCAGGCATCGATGCTGGCGGCAACCCGATGACCGTCCGCGACCGCATGCACCACATCCGGTCCATTGACGCAGTCGCCTGCCGCCCAGAACCACTCAACAGAGCTGCGGCCATTCTCGTCAACCTGGATGCGCCCTCGATGCCATTCAAGCGCCTCAGTCAGATCTTCTCCCAAAAGACTGACATCCGACATCTGGCCGATCGCTTCAATGATCATGTCGCCTTCGTGCATCCGTTCATCCTTGTCATCGTACGCGGGCGCGAATCTGCCTTGTTCATCGAAAATTGAAATGACTCTCCAGGTGCGGAGTCCCTTTAACTTGCCCCTCTCAATGACACACTCTTGCGGTCCGCGTGCGTCAAAGATCTCGATACCCTCTTCAGCACACTCCTTGACCTCCACCGGGTCGGCAAGAAAGTGGTCTTTGTCTTCCAGTGCAGTCACGGTGACTTTGACCTCGCCGTAGCGCTGTTTCTGCAGGCGGGCGAGACTGCGGGCGATATCCATGGCCACGTTGCCGCCGCCTATCACCACCGCCTGCCTGGGCGGCGTGAACTTTTTCCCTTCTGTGATTATCCGCAGCAGGTCCACCGCTTTTTGCACCTGTTTGTGATCGGAACCTGGTGTGCGCGTGGAGCGTCCCAGATGCAGGCCGATAGCCAGCACCACCGCATCATAGTCTTTGCGCAGTTGCTCCATGGTGATGTCGACACCGACTTTGGTATTGGTCTGAATCTTTACCCCGAGTGAAGTGATGACATCGATATCCCTGTCCATCATGTCGTAGGGCAGGCGGTATTCCGGAATGCCATATCTGGGCATCCCGCCGGCCTCGCTCCTGGCCTCGAATACGGTCACTTCGTGACCTTTTTTTACCAGGTCGAAGGCAGCGGTGAGACCGGCCGGTCCGGCACCGATAACGGCTACCTGGTGTCCGCTCAGGTAATCGGCCTTGCCTTCAGCTGCTATCACCTTGATGCGGTCATGATCCACTGAGTCCATAGCGTAGCGTTTGAGCCAGCGAATGGCGACCGGATCACCCCGGCGACCTATGGAGCAGGCCTCCTCGCAGCGGTGAGTGCAGACACGGCCGCAGACGTGTGAGAAGGGGTTGGTCTGATAGATTTGCCGAACTGCCTCTTCCAGGTTGCCCTGCCAGATGGCACGAATATATTCCGGAGCGTCCATGTGGGTGGGGCAGGCGTCGTGGCACATGCCGCACTGTACGCAGCGGGAGGCTTCGATCACGGCCTGCTGACCGGTGAACCCATCCACGATCTCATTGAAGTTGTCGATGCGATCCTCGGGCGTCATTTCGCCCATGGGCTGGCGTTTCAGATCGAGCAGGTCGGAGTCTGCGGTCTTGGTCCAGCCCAGGCCGTAGTCGAGACCATGGATACCGGTCTCCCTGGGCAGAATGAAGTAACTGTCGATCTCATCCTGAGTGCAGGTATGGACATATTCCCGGGAGAGGGAGATGGCGTTGGTTGGGCAGATATCGACACAGAGCGCACACCAGCAGCAACGACCGTAATCGATGGCGGGTCGCAGGTTGCGAATGCCATTGATGGGATCTTCGGGCAGATGGGGTACTTTGACCATGGTGATGGCGGCGTTGTCGCAGACCTTCTGACAGGAGCTGCAGCCGATACACTTCTCATGGTCGTTGAGATGAAAGCCGCGGTAGTTGGCAGCAGCGGGTCTGGGTTCAAGTGGTACGGTAACCGGTTTGCGGGCAAAGAACTGGAGCGCTTTCAACGGCGACAATATGGAGCCATGGTCCTCGTGCTCGATCGCCGAATTTTGAATGTTAAATTTTGAATTTTGAATTGGCTTTGCCATTGGCTAATTCTCTTGGCTAGTTTTGACAATGGAAGTCAAAAGCTTGGTCAGTTCTTCGCAATCACTTTGCAAGGTTTTCACAGCAGTTCTCTCTTTATTCAAATATCCAGTGGCTATCAACAAGCGAATCCAATAGCAGGTCTCTCTAGTTTCTTTAGAGGCAATTGCCATTTTTGCTATGAAATCCCTTCGGCTCTGTCCTGCCAGAGCCTCTTCGATATTCGCGCCAATACTAGTTCCTGATCGTACCAGCTGTTTTGAAAGCACATACTCTTTGTGATTTCTACAGAGATACCGTTCAAGATTTACAATACGTACGGCAAATAAAAAACTCTTTTCTCTAACGACATTCCCTGTCGAATCCACCGTGGGCTCCTCTTCAATTCAACATTCAAAATTCACAATTCAAAATTACCGGTCCACTTCCGGTGGACAGGCATCGAGTGAAAACATCGTTTGCGCAATGTCTTCGATACGGGATCCGACCGACATTTTTTCCAATACTTGCACCGCGTGCATGGAGGAGGGACCGCGTACGTGTACCCGATAGGGCTTGGGGCCGCCGTTCGAAACGACGAAGTAGCAGGTCTCTCCCTTGGATGACTCGACTCGGGTATAGACCTCACCAGCGGGAACATTCCAGGCCAAAGGGTTGGGTATCGGCGCTCGAATCGGACCGCGTATGTCGGGTAGGGCCTCAACAACCTGGCGCAGGATACGGATGCTCTGCACAAGTTCGAGGCGACGGACCAGAGTGCGGGCCCAGGCATCGCCGCTCTCTTCGGTGGGTATCTCGAACTCAAGCTGGTCGTAGACCAGATAGGGATCGTCGCGACGTACATCGAAAGCCAGACCGGTGGCTCTCAGATTGGGGCCGGTCACGCCCCAGGCGAGGGCCTGTTCCTGGCTCATGACGCCGACGCCCTTGGCCCGGCGTACGAAGACCTGATTTTTGAAAAAAAGGTTGTCGTAATCGGGCAGGCGGGATTCGAGATAGTCGAGGGTCTCGCTGACCCGTTGCAGAAAACCATCCGGTAATTCCCGGCGAACACCGCCGGGGATGTTATAGATGCTGTAGACCCGGCCACCGGTAAACTCTTCGAACAGGTCGAGCAACAGGTCACGATCCGCCACACCCCAGTACATGGTGCTGTACATGCCGGTGGTGGCTGCATGGCCGCCGAAGGTGAAGAGATGAGCAGCGATGCGGGAGAGTTCCAGTTGCATGACCCGGATCCACTGGGCGCGCTCAGGCACTTCAAGGCCACAGAGTTGCTCCACCGCCATGGAGTAACAGAGCTCCATGGGGGAGGGGTCGGGGACGCAGATCCGTGGCACCAGGGCGATGTTTTGGATCCACAGCCGTTGTTCCATCAGCTTTTCGAAGCCGCGATGCAGATAGCCGCCATCTGCCTTCGCCTCGACAACCTGATCGCCGTGCAACTTCAGCTTGAGCGCATAGTTACCTTCAATACCCGGATGATTGGGACCGAAGTTGAGTTCGAACTCATTACTCGGCGGCTGTCTCTGGGCTTCGTAGTTTTCCGGTCTCATGCTCGCGTTGCTCGCTAATTATGAGTTATGAATTTTGAATGTTGAATTGAAGTGTGTGCTTTGCACACAATCTTTTTAAATACAGTGTGAGCACAGCGAACACCGAAATTCAAAATTACTAATTGAAAATTCAACATTACTTCTTCTTCTGACTGAACCGCTGTTCTTCAGGCGGAATAATGATGCCTCCGCCTTCCGCAATCAGCTCCTGCAACCACTCCGGGTTGTAGTTCTGCCAGCTCAGGTGCTCGTTGATATAGGCCTCGCTGTCGAACTCCTTGCGCATGGGAGGCGGGCCGTTCCATTCGGTGAGGATAAACTTCTCCATGTTGGGACTGCCTTCGAAGTGGATGCCGTACATCTCATGAATATCGCGTTCAAAGAATGCGGCAGGTTGATAGAGGTCGTAGACCGAGAGATAGACGCCGGGGTCGCGGGCGATGCGGATATGTGCCGAGACCAGTGAATGGCTCTCGTAGGACCAGACATGGTAGACCAGTTCGAACTCTTCCTCTTCGATCCAGTCGACGCAACTGATGGCAGAGAGATGGATATATCCGGCGCGGCCCTGCAGTAGTTCCAACAGGGCGGGCAGGGCGTCGGCAGGGACATCCACGCGCACCCGTCGGCTGCTTTTGCGCCGTACCTTGATGCCTTCGATCTCTTCCAGCAGGTTATCCAGCCAGTGGGCAATCTCCTTGCTCATTCTGCGGGCTCCTTCACTTGATGACCCAGTCGCATTTCGAGCGCCTCGAGCGGTTGTTGATGTTGTTCCAGCAGCGCAGTGTGTTCACCCAACGTGCCTTCGCCGAGGAGATCATAGTGCTTGGCTTCGGTGATCACATCTGTAGGGGTTTGCCAGTCGTTGCCGAAAAGCTTCTGTTGATTGCCGAGGTAGTAGTCGTAGTTCCGATAGTAGTCTTCCCAGCCTTTGGCTTCTCCGGTCTTGATCCTTTGCATTAGCTGTTGCAGACCTTCGATCACTGCCTCGGGACGGGGCATACAGCCGGCGATGTAGAGATCCACCGGCATATACTCGTCCAGTTTCTTTGCGGTGGCGTAGCTCTGCCAATACATACCGCCGTTGACGGTGCAGGAGCAGATACCGATGACATACTTGGGAGAACCCATCTGTTCATAGGTCAGGATGACCCGCTTCAATGTTTTGATCGAGACATAACCGGTGATCAGAAGAATGTCGGCCTGACGTGGCGATACCATCGGTTGTATGCCCAGTCGCTCCATATCGAAACGGGAAGTCATGGCTGGCGGCAGTTCAATGGCGCCGCAACCGGTACAGTAGTGGAGGAGAAAGAGAGAACGGGAGCGGCAGAAGCGCACCAGTTCGTCGAATACCCGGGCGAGGGGATTGGTTCTCTTCTCTTCGATGACCGGAATCTGTTTTATCGAGCTCATAAAGGCTCCTGTGTAATTTTGAATTTTTAATTATGAATTTTGAATTATCGGTGTCCGCTGCGCTCACGTTCTATTTGAAAAGGATGTGCGCGAAGCACACACATCAATTCAACATTCAAAATTCACAATTCAAAATTAATAAAAAATGTTACATAACAAAGGCAATACCAATCAGCCCCAGCATCACCGGCCATTTCCACATCAGACGCAACAGATCCTCTGTCCGGTAGCGGGGGAACAGATAGGCGATGCTGACCGGAATGGCCAGTACCAGGAAACTCTTCAGCAGGAAATCGAACCAGGTTGTGCCGCCGCCGAGAAAGAGGCTGACGTAGAGCACCGATGTGGTGTAGAGCTGAAAACTCTGCATCACGAAGAGACCGCCCAGGTATTTTCCGCCCATCTCCACCATCGGACCGGTGGCGATCTCCGCCGGTGCGATGTAGATCTCAAAGGGTTGCTTGCCGAGCGAGGCGTGCATGGCGATCAGGCCTGCGATAGCCAACAACGGCATCTGCACGGCGCCCCAGGTCTCAAATCCGCCTGCCTGCTGGGTGGCGATGATTTCCACCAGGTTGGTGGTCCCTGCAGCATAGGCCACACCGAAGACCACTATGACCAGCGGGATGTCGTAGGCCAGCATGGCAGTAAGTGCCCTGGCGATGCCGATCGATCCATTGGGGTTGGCGCACTGCCCCACACCCAGGGCGAGACCCAGCGAAGGGATCATCATCAGATAGAGCAGCGTGATGATGCCGCCTTTCTCTGCAATGCCATTCATACCAGGCACGGGCAATAGCGTCTCCGCCGCAATGTAACCGCCCATGGCCATGACGATGCCGATATCATGGATCATGCCGTGGGAGACCTGCGTCCGCTTGCCGTGCAGCTTGACGATGTCGTAGAGAGGCTGGAAAAAGGGGGGGCCCACTCGACGCTGCAGCTTGGCGGCGATGCGCCGCATCATCAATACCATCATCAGGCCGACGATGAACGCGACCAGCGGCATCAGAACCAGTTCGATTATCAGTTCTAGGGGAGCCATCAGATCACCACCCAGGCAATGACGAAAAGCGCCGTGCTTAAGAGATAGAACTCCGCATTGGCACGCCGGTAGATCCCCTGCATGCCGAGCGACAGAAACTCGACCAGCGACTTCACGCTCTTCTCCAGCCAGAGGAAACTGCCGCGATACCAGCCGCCGATCAAATGCATCAGACCGGCGTAGAAGTTGTCGCTGTATTGATAGCGGATGTCGGCGGTGAGGAAGTGTCCACCGGCATAGTTGTCGAGTTGATGCACCCTTTTGCTCTTGCCCGCGGAGTAGAAGACCAGGGCACCGATACCGAAGCCCGCGAAGAGCACGCCGATGACCCAGATCATGTCGAGAGAACCGCTGGCGGATTCGACGCCGCCGAGGGTGTAGTTCGGTACCGACAAACCCACCGCCTCTTGTACAGAGGCCACCCAGGCCAAGGGGATACCCGGCAGCAGGCCGGTAATGAAGATGATGGCGGCCAGGATCAGCATCGGGATCATCATGCTCCAGGGGGCCTCCTTGATGTGCTCATGCTCGACGCGTAGCTGACCGAGAAAGATATTATGGATCAGCTTATAGACCGAGAGGATGGTGCCCAGGGTGCCGATCACCGCAGCCACGAAGAGCAGGGGCATGCCTTCGTTCAGCAGTGAACGATAGACCAGCCACTTGGAGACGAAGCCGTTCATGGGCGGCAGCCCTGCCAGGCCGATGATGCCGACCAGCAGCACCATGAAGGAGAGGGGCATGCGTACCACCAGCCCACCCAGTTTGTTGAGATCCGATGTGCCGGTGCGATGGATGACCGCGGTGACCGCCATGAAGAGCGCCGCCTGATAGGTGGCGTGATTGAAAACATGCAGTAATCCGCCTGCGGCGCCCATGGCATCGGCCACCACAAGGCCGAGCAGCATGTATCCGCCCTGCCCAATGCCGTGCCAGGCCAGCAGTTCACGGGCGTCGTTCTGCTTCATCGCTGTGAAGGTGGGGAAGATGATGGTGAAGACCGCGATCCAGGCCAGCAGGTCCCGTGCATCTATCAGAGTGAAGGGGATCTTCAGACTCTCGATGTTGACGATGCCGAAGAGTTTCACCAGCACCAGGAGGATGGCGAACAGTCCCATGCGAGAGGAGATGGCGCCGAGAAAGGCACTGCCTGGTCCTGGTGTCTCCGCATAGGCGGGCGCCTGCCAGAGGTGGAAGGGCATCAGTCCCATCTTGATACCGAAGCCGGCGCTGAAGAGGATCACCAGCATCCAGAGATGAGGGGTACCCATTTGGCTGACGGCGGTGAGGATGGCGTCGTACTGCAGGGAACCGGCGGAGACGTAGACCAGTGCGATCCCGCCGAAGATGGCCATCGCACCGACCATGGCATAGGTGATATAGCGCATGGCGGCCCGTGTGGCCACACCGCCGGCCATAGCCATGAGTAGAAAGCCGGCCCAACTTACCAGCTCCCAGCCGATGAAGAGCGAGAGCAGGTCGCCGCTGGCCAGCAGGATCAACATACTGAAGACGTTCAACGCCATGGCCAGATGGAAGAGCCAGACATTACCGCCCGCCTGACGAAAGCGCTGTTCCCACTCACCGCAGGCGTACCAGCTGCTTAACAACGCTGAACCCAGTGTGATCAGGGCGAAGTACCAGCTGAGGGCATCGAAGCGCCAGGAGAGGGTCTGTCCCATCACCTCGAGGATCAAAGTGGATGGGATGGGGTCGCCGCCGTAACCAAGCGGCGCCATTTTCAACAGGCTGAGGAGCTGGATACCGTAGAGAATCGTCACCATCCACCCGGCAGGCAGCCGCCGTCCTAGGAAAAGAGCAACAAGCACGGTCACACCGGAAAAGAGCAGGAGTTCGTCTAAAAGCGTCAGGGTCATCGTCCGCCTCCGGTACCGGCAAGGACGGTATCGATATAGAGCTCCGCATTGGCTGCCTGTCCTGCCACATGATTCAGCAACTCTCCGACGGGGGTGATGAACAGCGCGGCGGCCAACAAACCCACACCAAACAGTGATGCTGAAACGAGTGAGACGCCTGCGGGTTTGGGAATGGTATCGATAGGTTTCTCCTCAGATACTGGCCGGTAGAGCAGCGCAGCGAGTCGGAACAGATAGGCCGCCTCGATCACCGTTGCGAGGAGGAAGACCGCAAGACCGATCAGATAGAGCGGAGAAGTTTGCGCGGCAAGCTCAGTAATCAGGGTGAACTTGGCCCAGAATCCGGGTAGCGGGGGCATACCGATCAATGAGAGGGAGAAGAGAATGAAAACGATGGCGGCCAAGGGTGAGCGCTTTGCGGCGCCGCGGAGATTTTCGATAGCGCCTCCCCAGCCGTCAGCCAGCATGAAGAGACCCGATTTCACCAGCAGATGGTGGAAGCTGAGCGCCAGCACCGCCAATAGCCCCGCCTGATCCGGAATCGACAGGGCGATGAAGATCATCCCCAGCTGCCCGATGGAGGAGAAGGCGAGCATACGGCGCATATCTTTAGCGCGCCAGGCGGCAAGCTCGCCGCTGACGACACCCAGGATGCCGAGAAACAACATCACCTGGATCGCCTCCTGTTGATGGAAGATAAGTACCAGCAGGCGCAGGATGATCAGTAGTGCCAGCTTGGAGACAAGACCGGCCAGAAAGGCGGAGACACGACTGGCAGCAGTGGCATAAACCTCTGGTACCCAGGTGTTGACCGGAAAGAGTTCTGCCTTGACACCCACACCGATCAGGATGGAGAGGAAGGCGGTCAGGCCTAGCTTGTTGTTCAACTGCTCAGGTGCCAGCTGAGCCAGATGCGCCAGATTCAGCGTGCCCGTCTGGCTGTAGATCAGCGCTATACCCAGTAGGGTTAACACGGAGCCGATACCGCTGAGTATCAGGTATCGGATCGTTGCCGCATAGGCCGAACCGGTGGAGGATGCGGAGATCAACCCAAAGGTGGCGACGGCCACCAGTTCGTAGAAGACATAGAGATTGAAGAGGTCGCCGGAGAGCGCCAGTCCGGTGGAAGCGGCTACCAGCAGGAGCATTAGTGCCTGGCGTCTTGCTGTTTCCGGGTCCAGCTTGAAGGGCCAGAAGATCAGACCCAGCAGCTGGACGGCTAATGCAAACAGCAGGGCCAGGGAATCCACATAGAGATTGATGCCCATGGGCGGAGCAAATCCGCCAATCGCCAGTGAAAAAGGCATGGCGGTGCCGCTGATCCACTGATTGCCCAGAATCCAACAGCCGTAGAGCAAAATAGCTGGACCGACCCAGAGGCCGACACCGACTGAAGCCCGCATGATGATGGGCAGCAGGAAGGCGCCGAACAGGGGTAGGACCAGCGGTAGTACAACCATGCTGTTCATGAGCGTCCCTCCCGGGATGCGGCCGGGGTACCCGGCAGCGGCGGCAGGGGGCGCTCACCCAGCGGCGACTCCTGGCTCATGTCCCTTGAGGTGCCGGCGATCTGGGCAATCTCTGCGTCCATGTGTGCCGCCACCTCGTGGCGATCCAGGGTACCGAAGCGCTGGCGGATGCGTATCAGGATACTGACCGCAAGGGCCTGAATACCGACACCGATGACAATGGCGGTCAGAACCATGGCCTGTGGTACGGGGTCGACCATCTGAGGGTGTTCACCGAGGGAAGTGAGAATGGGTGCGACGGCGTCCCAACGGTAACCGGCAAGTACCAGCATGAGATTGGCGCCGGCTTCGGCAATCACCAGGGCCAGTACCATGCGGAAGAGATGCTGTGACAGCACCACACCCGCAAGGCCGATACTGATCAGCCCCAAGGCAGTGATATAGAGGATCAGCTCCAGATCGATGGTGGGGGTCATGCTTCCGACTCCGTCTGCGCAAGATGGGAGAGGAGCCCGGCCAATTCCGCACCCACTTTGAGACCCACCGCCAGATAGAGCAGCGGCAGGGTACCGGCGGAGACCAGTTGTCCCAGCGTGTCCTGGATCAGCATGGGCTGGAGAAAGGCTTCGCCCTCGGCCAGGGCGACTAACCCGATGAGGATAAAGCTCGATCCGGCAAAGCCCTCGATCATGCTCAGCATGCCGTGGTGCAGTCTGGCGCCTGGTCTGGCCAGCAAGGGAAGAAAGAAGGCTGCCGCGAGAATCACCCCCCCTTGGAAACCGCCCCCTGGTGTCAGGTGGCCATGGAAAATGATGTAGAAACCGATGGTCATCAGCAGCGGGAAGAGCATGGCGCCGCCATATCTTAAAACGAATCCTCCTTCGGTGAGGGTGCCAGCCGTGGTATGCCGGCGGCCAAGGACCAATCCGGCTGCGGCAGCTGCCGCGAAGAGGATGGAAAGCTCACCCAGGGTATCGATTCCCCGGTAGCCCAGGACCACAGAGGTGACAATGTTAGTCGCACCTGTCTCTTGAGGAGCCACGGATTGTATGGCTTCACCCACCAACATGGGGGGAGCACCGAAATCGAGACCGCTGGCGATCGAAAGCAGCATAAAGCCGAGACCGCCGGCAAAAAGCAGGCCGGTGAGGTTACGCATCTCGCTCGACTCCGTTGATGGCTTTGATGAGGTTTTGGCGGGACTTCACGCCGTCTATCTGCCAGAGACCCAAACGGCGCAGGGCGAGTGCCAGGATCAGACTGCTCAGTCCGGCACCGATAGCCGCTTCGGTCATGGCTACATCCGGTGCCCTCATCAAGACGAAAAGCAGGGCCAGGCCCAATGAGACAACCGAGGCGGCGGCAACAGCGGCGATATGGTTTTTCACCAGCAGCACTAAAACGGCAGCACTCAATACCGTCAGCGACAACAGGGCGGCGATCCAGAGTTCGATCTCGGTCATGTCTCAGACTCCTGCGGGGTCTTGGCTTCGGCTTTTTTCCAGGGAGCAACCCCCGCCATCAGCAGGGCCCTTGCAATGGTGGAAGAGCCCAGGGGATTCGTGACCAGAATCAGCAGTGAGATGACAAGCAGTTTCGACCACCATTGCGGGTAGAGGAGACCGATTCCCAGGATGAGAGAGAGTGCCCCCAGCGTAACCGCCTTGGTGCCGGCCTGTATCCGATTGTAGACATCCGGCATGCGTACTAGTCCCAGCGCGCCGAGCAGTGTGAATGCGGCTCCCACCAATAGAAAAAGATCGGCGAGCAGTCTCATGATCCGTTACCCTCAATGGCACGGGCGATGGCCACCACGCCGACAAAGGCCAGCGTGCCGTAGATCAGTGCCACATCGAGATAGAGCGGACTGCCCAGAAACGCTGCCAGGACAACCAGCCCGGAAGTGGTAATCACCGAGAGCGTATCGGCCGCCACCACCCTGTCGGGCGCGGCAGGGCCGAGAATTAGCCTGAACAGACTCAACAGTACGGCAATACCCAGCATCGCCAGAGCGATGATCTCCAGAAGCGTCAGGGTCATTTCACGAAGCCTTTCAGATGCCGTTCAAACTTTTGAGTGATTGCCTGGGCGATTTTCTCGCTATCGAGGTCCGGCGGGACTTCCACCCAATGGATCAGCAAACGATCCTCCTGCACATCCACGGTCAGTGTGCCCGGTGTCAGGGTGATGCTGTTGGCCAGAATCAGTCGTCCCAGGGGCGACTGTAATTCTGTCTTCACCTCGACCAGTGCCGGTTGCAGGGGTAGCGAGGGAGTCAGCACTCTTCTTGCCATATCCAGGTTGGCACGGACCAACTCGACCATGAAGAGTCCAAGATAGGAGAGGAAAGGAGGGATTGCGGCCGGTGTCAATTTCAGTCCGGTGAAGATGGCGAGGTGCGGGCGACTGATCATGGTCACTACCAGCGATACCGTTGCACCGGCGACCAGCTCAGCGGGATCGAGGCTGCCTGCAAGCAGTAACCAGAGCGTCAGCAACAGAAGAAAGAGGAAGACTCCGTGTGCGAGTGTACCGTCTGACGTTTCACGGATTGGGGTGTTCATCCATTTATCAACCTGATTTTGTTATCGGTGAACCGAACGAGAAGCTACGTCCGGTCGCTTCTCATCAGAACATATTTTTGTTACCGCTCAATGACGCCACTGATCGTGACACTTGTCAATTGCTGCATGTCAGCTGACTGGCCGATCCCGGATGTCAAAGTATGTTATTCAGCGTTTTATAGATCTGTATCACAAGCAGCAACTATCAGGGAATACCCGTAAATAGAGACGGGGTTCGGGTCCTGATTTCTTCCATAGAAGCGAAGTGATTTGCTTTCGTTAGCATAGTCGGTGTTGGAAGAATTTTCTCAACGAAGGGAGGAGGAATGAAATTGTCAGAAATCCGACAATTTTACCAATGACGATATGTCGATTTCCGTCGTACATGTGAAAGGGCGATCCTCTGACTCTGCGTTTTTTTACTCGGGCGTGTGAGCGTGGGTCAGGTCGTCACTACCAAGACTATTTTTCTTGCAAAGACAGAGGATCGCTTTGGATCAAGGCGTATCTGATGATGCGATCAGGTCGGTTTCAGCTCCGTTGCTTGCACTATTCGCCATACTGTCTGAAATGGTATACCAATCAATGCGACGTGTTGCGACCATGACCAGACTGAGAATGCCGAATATCAGCAGTGAACCCATGAGAAGCGCGTTGTCTTCCGAATGGAGAATGCCGTAGAGCATGGCATAGAGCAGCAGCAGACCCAGAGTAATCGCCCCGCCCAGCCTGAATGACCCCAGTACATGACTGACGTAGTAGCCGATCAACAGCGTTGAGGCGAGGGTCGCCGTCAGGTAGGCCATGGCAAAGGCCATATGTTCGGAGAGAGAGATCAGCAACAGATAGAAGACGCTGAGTCCGAGACCCACAAGCAAGTATTGCATCGGGTGCAGCCGCAATCCCTTCATGACTTCGAACAGAAAGAAACAGACAAAGGTGAGACCGATAAAGAGCAAGGCGTATTTCACAGAGCGTTCGCTCAGTTGATAGATGTCGACAGAGTTGAACAGTCTTACGCCAAAGACATCGTTGATCAATGCATTGCAGTTACCCGCCTGACACTCACTGATGAGTTGTGGCATACCGCTGGAGAAGGAGGAGATTTGCCAACTGGCGGTGAAGCCATTCTCATCGATGGTTCTCTCGGTGGGGAGGTAACGGCCGATGAAACTGGGGTCGGGCCAGTCTGCGTGAAGCTTGACGGCTGTGTTCTTACCCACCGGTGAGAATTGCAACAACTCCATTCCGTGCAACGGTAGTGAGAAATCGAATGCCGCCGAACCCTCAATGTCATCCACACTCCCAAGGGGAGCGCGCATGCCGTTGCGCATGTTGTCCACCTGGGTGTCGGAGAGGAATTCGAACGTCTCTCCCTGCCAGTGCAGCAGTGGCTGCTCTTTAACCCCGCGAACGTCACTCACCATTACTGAGAGGTAACCGGGTTGCCATTCGATGCGGTGTTCTGATGACTTTTCGAACTGTGCCAGTTGGCGCATGTCGAAGCTGCCGTTGAGCTTGAGCATGCTTTGATAGACAGGGACCGAATAGATACCCCGCTTGCGACTGTCTGTGGAGACATCGCCGGTGATGGTCAACTGCTCCGGGGTCAGATAGAGCTTTTTCTCATAAAAGCGGTCTTCGAGGCGGTAGCCCTTTTGATCCGTGTTCCATACCTTTTGCTGGTAATGCGCCTTATAGGGGATCACCAGCAGGGGACCGACCAGTTGCTGCTCTGCAGTCCAGCTCTGAGCAATACTTGCTTTCGCCTCATCACGAAAGCTGCTGCGTTCGTACACGACCTGGTCGATCAGTGTCAGCGGAATCATCAGCAGTGCCATCAGTAGACCGATGACCCATATTTTTTTATTTAGTACGCGCTTCATTACTTCGCTCCATAACAAGTTACGTAACCACTCTACTCAAGGAATGTGTGCGGATGATGTGGTCAATGTGTGCAAGACAGACAAGCCGCACAGGTAGGCTGAACGTTTCCGGTATGTGAGAATGGAGACCCTCACTCTGCTGGAGTAGACTGGTTTTTGTAGGGGTTTTTTTGATTGATACCAAGGAGGCTTAGTGCAGACCATTCTGTTGATTGAGGACGAATCGGCGATTGCCGACATGGTGCTGTATGCGCTGAAAAGTGAAGGTTTTGATAGCGAGTGGCAACGGCTTGGGCGCGAGGGTATCGATTGGTTGCAACAGCATCCCGAGACAGCCCTGCTGATACTCGACATCGGCCTGCCCGACGGTAACGGTTTTGAATTCTGTAAGGAGATCCGCCGCTTCTCCTCGATCCCCATTATCTTTCTGACTGCCCGCAACGATGAAGTGGACCGCATCGTCGGGCTGGAGATCGGCGGGGATGATTACATGGGCAAGCCCTTCAGCCCACGCGAGCTGACCGCCAGGGTAAAGGCGATTCTCAAACGCAGTCTGCCGCAAAAGGATCAAAGCGCTATTGAACCCTGCACCTTCAGGATCGATTTTGGCCGTTGCCGAATCCAATATCATGGTCAATGGCTCGATCTGACCCGCTACGAGTACCAGCTCATGAAGACATTGTTGCAGCAGCCCGAGAGAATTTTCTCCCGAGCACAAATTATGGACCAGGCATGGAACGAACCGGAGGAGAGCCTCGATCGGGTAGTGGACACCCACATCAAGACCATTCGTGCCAAGCTGCGTCAGATTCGCGGGGAAGAGAACCCGATTAAGACCCATCGGGGGATGGGTTACAGCATCAGCGGAAGTGTCTGTGAATCTTAGTGTCCGAATCTTTCTCGGCTATTTCCTGCTGATCGGCTTTGCCGTCTGGTTCGTGATGCGGACCTTCACCGCCGGGCTGGTCCCCGGCATGCGCCAATCCCTTGAAGAGGTGTTGGTCGACACGGCCAACCTGCTGGCGGAACTGGTGGTCAGCGAGATGGCTGCTGAGGATGTGGCGGATGGGGCATTTGCCGAGGCCATGAGCCGGTTTGCCCACCGGCGGTTCGATGCGCGCATCTGGTTTCTGAAAAAGCGCGACCCGAATCTGATCGTCTATATCACCGATGCCAAGGGTATCGTCCGTTATGACTCCCGTGGACGCGACCTGGGTAGCGACTACTCCCGTTGGAACGATGTCTATAAAACCCTGCGTGGAGAATATGGTGCGCGAACCACCAGAGAGGATCCGGAAGATGAATACAGCAGCGTCATGTATGTGGCGGCGCCGATCACACAGGCGGGACGAATCATCGGTGTGGTCACCGTGGGCAAGCCCAGCGTCACGGTACAGCCTTTCATCGAGCGTGCCATCAGCAATATGGAGGAGAAGGGGGGATTGGTCCTGCTCGGTGCGCTTGCGCTCGGGCTGCTGGTCAGTTACTGGCTGACCGTCTCGATTCGCAAGCTGACCGGTTATGCGCGTGCGGTGAGGGATGGCAAACGGGTGCAAGTGCCGAACCTGCATGAAAAGGAGCTGACCCAACTGGCTGAGGCGATGGAGGCGATGCGTAGCGAGTTGGAAGGGAAGGACTACGTGGAGAACTACCTCCACAGCCTCACGCATGAGTTGAAGAGCCCGTTGGCGTTGATCCAGGGCACCGCAGAACTGCTCGGCGAGGAGATGCCACTGAAAGATCGCCAGCGTTTCATCGGCAATATCCGAAGCGAGGCCCGGCGCCTGCACCAGGTGGTCGAACAGCTTTTAAGCCTGGCGGGATTGGAGAAGCGGCGCGGTCTGGAACACCTTGAGTCGATCGATATGGCCGATATGCTGAATAGGATATGTGAGGAGCGGCAGTGGGCTGCAAAGCAGAAGGGGATCAAGTTTGAATATGAGTGGGGTGGCACGACTCAGATAGAAGGTGAAAGGTTTCTGCTGCAACAGGCTATCGGTAATCTGATCGACAACGCTATCGATTTTAGTCCGCCAAACGGCATAATCCGGCTGCAAACGCATGTGAGTGATGAGTATTGGCACTGTTGTATCAGTGATCAGGGCCCGGGTATCCCCGACTATGCACTCGATAAGGTTTTTGAGCGTTTCTACTCACTCCCCAGGCCAGGTAGCGGCGGCCGCAGTAGTGGCCTAGGTCTCAGTTTTGTACACGAAGTGACGCAACTGCATGAGGGACGGATTGCCTTGGTGAATTTGGAGGAAGGTGGTTCAGTGGCCGAGCTGATGCTACCACTGGTTCAACCGCTGCCAAGGGTAGTCTGATGCCGTAAACAGGTAGACAGATTTGATCCCCTGGCTATCTTGAGATGGGATAGCAGTGTGAGTTATGCCGGCTAGATCGGTGTACTTCGGACTTTCAAGTCATTGCTGATTCTTAGAATGCCGTCTTCACCCAATACCCCCACCATATTATCGTGACTGTTTCTGAATACGGTGGTGATCTCTGTGACAGAAGCACGCCTGACGCAGACCAGCTTCCAGCCGAATTTTCTCAGGATGGTCATGCCGTTGACCTGCGTCTCGTTCAGATAGTGCTCGGGAGATGCGGGTACGGGACCCATTCCAAATCTCTTTTCCCCTACCATTTTTCGTGTCCTTTTCTTGTTTTGAAAAGTACCGGGAATCTCTACTCGCCCATAACAGTCATGGGTAAGTCTTAATTCTTCCTTAATCTTTCGTGGTAAATATAGTTAAGCAGTCAGGCAGGAAAAAACAATACTATTTTCCCTTTGGGTTTGGCAGGGTTTTTACGGAGATTTCTCATCAGGATCCCTTAAATGACGGGTCCCACACGACAATTAAGCCTGATCTTTCAAAGGCTCAAGGGAGGATTCTGCTTTTAACCCAGGGAGGCCATCGGGAGTGCGTCGGAAAGTTCGCCCGGACGTTCAAAGCGCAGGGTCCTGGAATAGGGAAAAACGTCAGCTTGTTTTCCCTCGACCAAGTCCTGTTGATTGCTCTGCCAGAAGGTGGCGTCGAATAGTTCGGGATGGATCTCTTTGAGAATCTTACGGACTTTGGGATCAGTGCTGAGAAATGTAATGAACTCTTCAGGGAAGATGTCATTGGGGTTTACGCTGTACCAAGGCTCATCGAGATAGAGATCTTCGGGATAACGCGGTGGTGGGATCTTGCGGAAGTTACATTCAGTCAAATAGCAGATCTCGTCATAGTCATAAAAGACGACTTTGCCCTGGCTGTTGACACCAAAGTTTTTGAACAGCAGATCTCCGGGAAAGATATTCACCCCCATCAGTTGTTTCACCGCTTTGCCCCAGTCGTAGAGGATTGAACGGGTCTCCTCTTCGTTGGTCTCCTCAAGATAGAGATTGAGCGGGGTCATACGCTGTTCGATATAGAGGTGCTTGATCACCACCTTGTCGCCTTCGATCTCCAGTTGGGAGGGCACCGTGGCCTTGAGTTCCTCCAGTAGGTGGGTATCGATGCGGTCCAGCGGCAGGGCGACATCCACAAACTCCAATGTATCCGCCATGCGGCCCACACGATCATGCTTCTTGACCTGGAGGTAGCGTTGTTTCACCAACTGGTGGGTGACCTCTTTCTGGGGCGGGAACTTATCCCTGATGACTTTGAAGACGTATGGAAACGATGGCAGGGTGAAAACCTGCATTACCAGACCGGGGGTTCCCGGGGCGATGATGAACTCATCCTGGCTCTGTTCCAGGTGATTGAGAAGATCCCGATAGAACTCATTTTTGGCCTGCTTGTGGAAGCCGATGCTCATGTAGAGATCGGCCAGAGTCTTTTCCGGCATGATACTGCGTAAGAACTCCACCGTTGCCGTGGGTACCGGGGTCTTGACCATGAAATAGGCTCGGGCAAAGCTGAAGACCGCCTCGACCCTACGTTTTTGCGTCAGCAGTGCATCCGCGTAGATTGCGCCGGCCTCATTGTTCATCAGGGGAATGATGACCGGACGAATTACATCACCATAGACCATGCGCCCAACCAGATAGGAGGCCTTGTTGCGGTAGAAGGGGGATTCGAGAAGATCAAACCTGAGGTCAGAGGGAATAGTCTCAAGCCCGGTCTGTTCCATGAACGCATCTGCCAGTCGCTGGCTATCGCGCTGAATGTCCTCATAGGGCAGATTGAAATAGAACGAGGAGAGGATTTCCCAAAAGCTGTTCTTCAGTCCTCCATCAGCCACCTGAAATGACATATAGACGCGGTATCGTTCAGCCAGCTCGTGCCGTTTGACCTGAGATTCGAGGAAAATCTTGTCGTTGTCGAAATACTTGCGCTCAAAGAGGCGACAGAAGACTGAGTTATAGAATGTTTCAGCCAGTTCCGGACGACTGTGCTTGTGCAGTAGCGTGGTATAGGCCTGTTTCACCTCTTGCCAGAGACCTTCATCCAGCTCCTTGATACCGAAGTTGGAGCTGACCTTGCCGATGGCCTCCTGAACGCGCAGGTCGTAAAAGCTGATCCGCTTGGCGGAAGCCTCCCGCACGGACTCCCAGTCCGTTCGCTCGAAACGCTGACGCGCAGCGCTGCTGATCTCCTGGAAGAAGGAAAAGTGCCTGTCGAAACCGGTGAGTATCGATTGGGCGATCTGTTGTGAGAGGTCTTGCATCATTTTTTGGCGCGCATAAATCAGGGCGGTCAGTTAGTTGACTGTTTTACTAAGGTTTAGCCTATTTTTTTGCGCTGCACTATTTTTTTTGTCAAAGCTAACTATTGAGATTTTTATGAAAAATTTCTTGACCTTTTCACTATGCTTTAACGCAGTGCACAAAAAAATGGCACTGACTCATTCACAGGCGTGAGTGGATACAAGCCATTCTGCCTGCACCCTCGAAGTGATATTTGAGGCTGGAAATGAGGTGAACAAGTGAGTCGGGTCCGGCTGATACCTGCCACGACTCCGGATAACCGAGGCAGGATCGGCATCGATATACCTGTTTCATCGTTTCTCGGCAGTAGGGTTGATTTGAAGTGAAAACCTCAGCGACCGGGCCGGGAAGATTAAGACGATAAAGCGATAACACTGGAGATAAGACATGACACGTAACGAGCAGATAGAGGCTTTGCAGAAGGATTGGGCGGAAAATCCCCGATGGTTGGATGTGAAACGCGGTTACAGCGCCGAAGACGTGGTGCGCCTGCGCGGTTCCGTACAACCCGAGCACACCTACGCCAAGCGCGGTGCCGAGAAGCTGTGGAACCTGGTGCGCGGCGACGCGAGGAAGGGCTATGTGAACTGCATGGGTGCCATCACCGCTGGGCAGGCCATGCAGCAGGCGAAGGCAGGAATCGAGGCGATCTACCTCTCAGGTTGGCAGGTGGCTGCCGACGGCAACACCTCAGAGACCATGTACCCCGACCAGTCTCTCTACGCCTACAACTCCGTGCCCACCATGGTGCGTCGCATCAACAACACCTTCAAGCGTGCCGACGAGATCCAGTGGTCCCGCGGCATAGAGCCCGGTGACGAGGGTTACGTGGACAACTTCCTGCCCATCGTTGCGGACGCCGAGGCGGGCTTCGGTGGCGTGCTGAACGCCTTCGAGCTGATGAAGAACATGATCGAAGCCGGCGCTTCCGGCGTTCACTTTGAGGATCAGCTGGCCGCGGTGAAGAAGTGCGGCCACATGGGCGGTAAGGTGCTGGTGCCAACCCAGGAAGCCGTCGAGAAGCTGAAGGCCGCCCGCCTGGCCTCCGACGTGATGGGCGTGCCCACCCTGGTGCTGGCCCGTACCGACTCCGAGGCGGCCAACCTGCTGACCAACGACGTTGATCCTAACGACAAGCCCTTCCTCACCGGTGATCGCACCTCCGAGGGCTTCTACCGCGTCAAGAACGGTCTGGAACAGGCGATTTCCCGCGGCCTGGCCTACGCCCCCTACGCCGACCTGGTGTGGTGCGAGACCGGTACCCCGGATCTGGGCTTCGCCCGCGAGTTCGCCGAGGCCGTGCTGGCCGAGAACCCGAACAAGCTGCTGGCCTACAACTGCTCCCCGTCCTTCAACTGGAAGCGCAACCTGGACGACGCCACTATCGCCAAGTTCCAGGATGAACTCTCCGACATGGGCTACAAGTACCAGTTCATCACCCTGGCCGGTATCCACAACATGTGGTTCAACATGTTCGATCTGGCCCACGAATATGCGCGTGGCGAGGGTATGAAGCACTATGTGGAGAAGGTTCAGGAACCCGAGTTTGCAGCGCGTGAAAAGGGTTATACCTTCGTCTCCCATCAACAGGAGGTTGGTGCAGGCTATTTCGATGATGTCACCACGGTGATTCAGGGTGGCGCTTCGTCTGTGACGGCCTTGACCGGCTCGACTGAAGAGGCCCAGTTCGACGACGCAGCCGGCCTGTAACAGGCTACGCCTAGCAACCATTTTTCTGCCCTTCGGCCGTGCCTCCAGGCACGGCTTTTTTTTTCTCTGAAAAAAAGCGTTTGAATCTGGACGGGGAAATATGATCCAACCTATTGGAGGATGAATCGATGAGTCTGGACGAAAGCAGATTAAAGACCGCTGATCTCTATGACATCCACGAGGAGGCCCTGCAGGTCTGTAGTCCTGTGTTACGCCACTACGGTGGCCATCACGCCTTTCACGGCGCCATCGCTACACTGAAATGTTTCGAGGACAACTCTCTGGTGAGGGAACAGTTGGAACAGGCCGGAAATGGTCGTGTGCTGGTGGTGGATGCAGGCGGATCCCTGCGTTGTGCCATGTTGGGTGATCAACTGGCGCAACTGGCTGTGGATAACGGCTGGGCGGGGGTTGTGATGTACGGATGCATTCGTGATGCCGTGGAGATCGCCGATATGCCACTGGGTGTCCTGGCCATGGCGACCCATCCGCGTAAGAGCGTCAAGAAAGGTATCGGTGAAGTCGGTGGAGTTGTCGAGTTTGCCAGCGTGATCTTCAGACCGGGTGAGTGGCTCTATGCCGATGAGGACGGTGTGGTCGTATTGGATACACCAGCTGTCTAAGCCCGCATTGAATGTTGTGCGATAAAAACAGTCTGCAAGCTCGATTGACAAGTGACCACTGAGAACTGAATGGTAATGACTTAGAGTGAGTCATCTCACAGTCAGGAGGTTCGGGTGAGTTATAACCAGCGATTGGTGGGGCAGGGCCCCACCCTAAGCTCTGTCAGAATGGGTAGGGTGGGGCCCTGCCCCACCATTACGGTGTTTTAAGTCAAAGAAACCCTTACATCACACTATGTTGTCCGCATAAACCGGTACCATTTACCTCATGAAACAAGCTGATAGCAGGGTGAATAGTCCCCCTGGAGTTTCATTCGGTTCTGTTCCACGAAGGCCACTAATACCTCATCCATCGAAGAGACGATATCGGCATCACCATTGATGGTGAATGGGCCGTGTTTCTCCACGGCTCTGATACCGTCCTCTTTCACATTCCCCGCCACAATACCGGAGAAGGCGCGCCTGAGATTGGCCGCCAGCAGATAGGGTGCCTGTTGACGATTGAGACTGAGTGCCATCATGGATTTGTGGGTGGGAATAAAGGGTTGTTGAAGCTCGTGCTCGATTTTGAGTCGCCAGTTGAAATAGAACGCGTCGTTGCCCTCGGTGCGAAATGATTTGACGGTCTTCATCGAGGATTTCATCGTGTGCGCCACCTCTTGCGGATCGTCGAGAATAATCCGGTAGTGGTTTCTTATGCCCTGTCCCAGCGTGCGGGTAATGAATCGGTCGATAGCGTCGAAATAGTCACCGCTTTCCGCGGGTCCTGTCAGGATCAGGGGCAGGGGGTGGCCGCTGTTGGCTGGGTGCATCAGGATGCCCAGCAGATAGAGCAGCTCCTCTGTGGTGCCGGCGCCACCGGGGAATACGACGATACCGTGTCCGGTGCGGACAAATGCTTCCAGTCGCTTTTCGATATCGGGCATGATCACCAACTCGTTGACGATCGGGTTGGGCGGCTCCGATGCAATGATACCGGGTTCGGTGATGCCCAGATATCTTCCCTCATAATTGCGCTGTTTGGCGTGACCGATGGTGGCCCCCTTCATGGGGCCCTTCATGGCGCCTGGCCCGCAACCCGTACAGACATTGAGCCCGCGCAGGCCCAGTTCGTAGCCTACCTCCTTGGTGTAGTCATACTCTGTGCGATTGATCGAGTGTCCGCCCCAGCAGACGATCAGGTTAGGGTATGTTCCGGTCCGTAGTACTCTGGCGTTTCGCAGGATATGAAACACTGCCGAAGTGATGTGTGTCGACTCCGTCAGGTTGAAATTGCAGTCATTCTGAATCTCGTTGTGGACATAGATGATATCCCTGAGCACTGCGAAGAGATGCTCCTGGATGCCCTGAATCATCTTGCCGTCGACGAACGCGCTACCCGGTGCATTCTCCAGCCGAAGTTTTACGCCCCGGTTCCTCTGCATCAGATGGATGCCGAAATCGCGATAGGTCTCGAAGATCTCCCGGGCGTTGTCGGTGTTGCTGCCGCAGTTGAGCACCGCTAGGGCGCAGCGGCGGAAGAGTTGGTAGAGCCCCCTTGCGCTGGTGTCGAGGAGGGCGTTGACCTCGAGCTGTGAGAGTACCTCGAGACTGCCCTGGGGTCTGACGGAGGCGCTGAATTTTTCCGGGGCGGGTGTTTGCAACATGGTGACTGGCTGGCCCTTCTCGTGCTTGTTATTTGGTTGTAGCCTTAGGTGCGGCATAGCCGCGCCCTACAAATCGGCAACGGTTGCATCCGCTGGCATTTCAAGGTGCGGTTCAGCCGCACCTTATCAATGACAGTGACACTTGACGACAAGATACACGTTTAGACCATTGAATTTCCATTTCATCTATCAACCATTTTGACCGATCGCCCAGTGGCGCTTTTTCAGGCGCACCCCAAGGGCACTTCCTTCGGGGCGCACCCCAAGGGCACTTCCTTCGGGGCGCACCCGAAGGGCTGGGGCTGTTTTCCTGCCCAGCAGCGTTATCATTCGCTCATGTAGCCGGGCTACACCACGCTCATTCTGCCTTGCTGGGCACAAAAACAGCCCCAGCAGGACGTATTGGATTAGTGTTAACAGGCCCTAGGGAAGCAACTCCTGGATAATGGCGCGTTCGCCGAGCAACTCGTCTTCTGAGGCTTTCAGGCGGGAAACGCTGAACTCATCCAGGTCCAGTCCCTGCACGATTTCGTATTTGCCCGCTTTACAGGTAACCGGGTAGGAGAAGACCACACCCTCGTCGATTCCGTAACTGCCATCCGAGTGGACAGACATACTAACCCAGTCATCCTCCGGTGTGCCCAAGGCCCAGTCGTGTACGTGATCCACTACCGCATCGGCCGCGGAGGCCGCGGAGGAGAGTCCGCGGGCTTCGATGATTTCTGCACCGCGGCGCTGGATCCGCGGAATGAAGTGATCAACCGCCCAGTCTTGGGTGACAAGGTCCAGGGCCGGCTTGCCATCGACCAGGCAGTGATCGATGTGGGGATACTGCGTCAGGGAGTGATTACCCCAGATAGTCATGCGACTGATGTCGGCTACCAGGGTATTGGTCTTGTTGGCCAGCTGACCCAGCGCCCGGTTGTGATCGAGGCGGGTCATGGCGGTGAACTGGCTGCGGTCCAGGTCCGGCGCATTGGCGGCGGCGATCAGGGCGTTGGTATTGGCCGGGTTACCCACCACCACTACGCGGACATCCCGTGAGGCATGATCGTTGATCGCGCGTCCCTGGTGGGAGAAGATCTTCGCGTTTTCAGTGATCAGGTCTTTGCGCTCCATCCCTTTGCTGCGGGGTTTGGCGCCGACCAGGATGGCGTAGTCGGAATCGCGGAAGCCGATGGCGGCGTCGTCGGTGGTTACGATGTCGTGCAGCAGGGGAAAGGCGCAATCTTCCAGTTCCATGCGGACGCCGCTGAGCGCAGACATCGATTGGGGAATCTCCAGCAGTCTCAGAATCACAGGCTGCTCCTGGCCGAACATGGCACCGGATGCGATACGGAAGACCAGTGCGTAGCCAATATGTCCTGCAGCACCGGTGATCGTGACTTTTACAGCTGGTTTCATTGTGTCGATTCCTCTCATTAGTTTGATGGATAGGGTGATAAGTATAGTTATCTATATGCTTTCTAGCAGCTTATTTTATCTATAGTCACTATTGTCGATTGTTACAGCAGTTTTTGCAGAGGGTATTCAGTTCAGAGAGTCCACGGTTGAGTTAAAACCCGACTAAGGGTGAAAGAGTCCGGCTCTCGATCGCCTGTTTGAGCGCATCCCGCTCCATCTCGGCTTCAGTTGTTTGACTACGCAGCAGGATCACTCGGCTGAACGTTACAGCGTGCGATATCTACTCATGACATCCCCTCTTCGGTGGTGATGATGACCTCGTGCATTTCGATGCCGCCCTCGCCGTTGAAGGCCTCCTTGGGCATAGGGTCGGCGTGGGCTGCGCGAAAATCCTCGCTGCCGACCCATGCCTCGAAGGCCGCTCTGTCTTTCCAACTGGTCATCACCACATAGGGCAACCCGGGCTTCGCCGGTTTGAGTACTTGCATGCGAACGAATCCCGGCTGTTTTTCGATCTGTCCCGCCCGGTTGCGGAAGCGCGTTTCGAACTGCTCGGTGAAGCCTGCGGCGACGGGTACACGATTGGCGACAATGAACATGGTTAACTCCTGGATAAATGGCTGTAGGGAGGCAGTGTCTGCAGACGGGTATCGTCTTTCGGCTCTCCGACGGTGAAATGGTAGAGGCTCTGGAAACGTGTGGTGGAGAGACCGAGCAACTCATGGACCAGATCGTCGAAGAAGCAGCCGATCCCGGTGCCTCTGACACCGAGCGACTCTGAGTGGATATAGAGTGCCTGGCCGATGAGACCGGCTTCCCAGTAGAGCCCGGGATAACCGCCGGCACCCTGGGTCTCCAAAGCGTTGTCGAATTCTGCCAGCATACCCAGGGAGAAGAAGCTGTCGGCGGCAATATCCTGATGACAGGAGATGATCCGTGCGGCTTGTTGGGTGTCGGCGATGGTCAGTCGATAGAGGGGCAGGTGGTGGGGTATTTCCTCCGGTTTTTCGAAACTGAACTGCCTGTCCATCTCTCCTGTGAGCGTTTCGAGGATTTCAGGTCGTCTGGGAAAAAGGTAGAGTCCCGGTGTGATTTCATCGACACGGTGGACGAAAAGCACCAGATGGATCTGAGCCAGGTATGGCCAAGCCCGCCAGGGTACGGCAGTTTGCCGGGGCAACAGACTGTCCAGCAAACATATAAAGTCCCGCTTGGGCAGTGAGCGCTGGCCGCTGAATGCCTGTGCACTGCGCCGTTGTAGTATGAGCTGCCTGGCTGGGATGTCGGATGTGGCCATCTTTGATGGAAAATCATTCTCTCCGTGGCTTATTTTCGACTTTCCCTCACTATGGGCAATGGCGTCAGATACCTCATCGATGATGGGCCAATGATGGCGGGGATGTTTACTCAAGCGGTTGGCCTGACCTTGCCAATCGGCGGCTTCGGCTTGGATCAGCCACCAGGAGAGGGGGGATGGCATGTCAGCTGCTGTATCGGAAGTCAGTCTGAGCAGCAGATCGGGGTGTTCTCTTTCAGTATTGGCAAAGTCCTGGTCCCTGTCGAAGCCCATCAAGCGGGTAAGTTGTTGCCAGTTCGTTGAAACCGGTTCGAGACGATAGCCCAGGGTGGCGGCTGCATAGTCCAGCGCACCAATGGCGTGCCCCAGATCGAGGTGTACATAGCGAAAGGCCCGTTCACCATATTTCCAGGCTTCCCGCCAGGGGATGCTGCTCAGTCCCAGGAGTATCTCGGCTGTCGGCGCCATAATAGATTCGCTGTCGGGTTTGAAAGCTGCCCGCAACTCCAGGGCGTGCTCATGGGGGGCATAGTGGTAGACGCCACTCTTCAGCTTGGGGAGACCCTTGATGATCAGGTATCCCTCGGTGGGATGGAGGTTTCCGCTGGAGGGGTTACAGCGAAGCGCCCAACGGTCCGGGCCGTAGGCTTTCCAGGCAGAGAGCCCCAGGCTGTGCCGCAGCAGGCTTGAGATCTCGGTCAGCCCCCAATTTTGCAGTGGCTTGTAGGAAAGCTGACGCTCAAGTTCACCCAAGGTGGGATCGGGGAGGTGATCGAAGGTCAGTGGGAGAAGGAAGAGGGGCGACCCCCCAAAACGTCGAAATGGGTCAGGCTGCTGGTCCCAATCGAGAAAGCCGGGACCGTCGGCATATCGGTCCAGATGGTGTTTGGTCCGCTGGTGATAGTTGCGAACACACTCGATGCCGGCTGCAGATCGGGTGTTCATTGTGTGGTGATTTGTCTGCCTGGGCTATTGCTGCTCCTGGGGCGTCTTCGCCTTCACCGTCAGTGCGTGAAGTTCTCCGCTGGCAATCTCCGTATTGAAGAGGGTAAGAATGGAGCGTTGTCGCTGCAGGCTTTTCATCTCGGCGAAGGCCGGTGTGGTGACATTCACTTCAAAGCTGCAGTTTTCGCCGGCAACGGTTATCTCTGCGTCTGGATAGAGGTCTTTGATTCGTGTAATAAGCTCTTTTTCATTCATGGTTCATCACTCTCTTTGAGCGGGCTGTTGACTGCCGGATTGGAAAACCGATGGCAGTGCATCAATTGGCGAATATTTTCGCATCATACGCGAAAGAGGGCAGTCTTTTGCAAGACCTCACTCAGTGTGGGAATAGGCTGTGAGCGCCAATTGCCGAAAAGCGGTTCTGACATGCGCCATGGAGGCATAAGCCTATTGAGCGGTGTAATTGACACTGTGTGAAAGATACGGCAAGTTCCATTCAGTCAATGCAGGAGTGATCATGGATATACATAACAAGCCCATCGAAGAGAGAATGGAATGGTTGCTGGAGCATGCCAGCCGCCATTCCAAGAACTACAGCAGCCCCGACAGCTGGCTGGCGCGTACCCGCTACCTGGCCGAACACCCCACATCGATCGCCGTACTGAAGTGTATGGACGGTCGCATCAACATCCCGGTCGCCACCAATACGCCGCGGGGCATCATCCAGCCGTTTCGCAATCTCGGGGGCATGTTCAACCTGGGCTGGCCCCACCTGGGCGAGGTCCTCTCCAACTATCTGCAGAACATCGTCTCTGATGGGCGCAGGTCGATGTTCCTCATCACCTACCACTTTTCAAAGGGGGATCCCCAGCGGGGTTGTGCCGGTTTCAACTACGATACCGAGGCGGCTAAGGCCCATACCTATCAGATCAAAAAGCAGATGGAGCAGGTCTTTGGTGTGGGTCACAGTACGGTCTATCCGGTGGTCTGCGGTTTCGAGACCGATGAGGACGCGCTGATCCTGCATGGCAGCGAGGGTGAGCAGCTCGATATGTCCACTTTAGGCCCAGGCGACAAAGATACCCTGTTACCCAGGTTGGAGCGGTTGTTCCCGGATATGAGCGCTCAGATGCGGCAGGATCTTCTGCCGTTGATATCAGGCAATCTGGACCATATCGATGAAGCGAGACAAGCGGATAGACTGCTCGACAACGTGCACCGTGAGTGGATGATCTGCATCGGGCGGGGATTCGATTTTCTGCACATGCCCAATCTGGCCCTGATCATCGGCCCTTACAGCCCCAATCTGGCGGTGCCGATCCATAAGGCGGCGGGCATTATCGAGAGTAATATGAGCGCCGGGCGCATTCCCGACGACGGTTTCCTCCTGCTGGCGTCTGTGCCCTACCAGGAGCTGGGTGTCGATCGCGCCAGGGCCGAGCTGAAATCCCAGTTCATGCGCGAATTCGCCGCCCAGCAGATCCGCGACGCCTTTCCCGATCTGGCGAAAAAGATGTATGAGAAGACCGCCGTGCTCAATTGGCAATCAAGGGAGCTGGAGGTTCTGCAGGAGAGCAGACCCGGTTAACAGGTCCTATTGCATCCGTGTCAGCCAACTGGTGACCGTGGCATCAGTCAGGTCGAGTAGGAGGCCGGGGAAAAAGCCGAACAGAAGCACCAGCAGGGTAAAGGCCAGCATGGTGATCAGCTCACGGGTGCGTAGATCCTGCGCAACCCTGACCTGATCCTGGGTCACTGGGCCGTAAAAACTCTGACGATAATTGTTGAGCAGATATCCGGCACCGATAATCATGCCGAACAGCGCCGCCAGGCCGGCGCCGGTGTGGGTCTCCAGCGCGCTGAACAGAATCAGAAACTCTGCGGGAAAACCGCTGGTGCCGGGAATACCGAGCGAAGCCAGCCCGAGGAACATGAAAAACGCCGCCAGCAGGGGCATGCGCTGGGCGATGCCGCCGAGATGGATGAGATCGGTCGATCCCAGGCGATGGTGCAGGTAGCCGGTCAAGAGAAAGAGACCGCCGGCGATGACCACGAAATTCAACAGCTGAAAGACCGCGCCCTGAAGACCCTGGTGGCTGAAGGAGGCGATACCGAGCACCACCAGTCCCACGTGGCTCATGGAAGAGTAGGCCAGCATGCGGCGCAGATTGGTCTGACTGAAAGCCGCCAAAGCGCCGTAGAGGACACCGATCACCCCCAGTCCCGCAAGCAACCAGTGAAGCTCCTGCGCCGCCGTGGGTGCCAGCGGCACGGTGAAACGGATCAGCCCATAAGCGCCCAGCTTGAGGCCCACCAACAGGGCGGCGACCGGCGCCGGCCCTTCCAGAGCGACGATGGGTAGCCAGGTGTGCAGGGGAAAGAGCGGTGTTTTTACGGCGAATCCAATCAGCAGAAAGAGGAAGACGATGATCTCAAGTCCCGGTGTCAGCGGTGTCTCCAGCAGTGTTCGGTAGTCGAACGAAAGGCCCGCGGGCGGGGTTGCGCCCATGACCTCGGCGTGGTTGAAGGCGAGAAAAGCGATGGCGAGCAGCAGGGGAATGCCGCCGGCCAGCATGAACAGGGTGTACTTGGTGGCGGCGTAGCGCCGATGGGGACCGATGCCCCACAGACTGATCAGGAAGTAGAGCGGTACCAGAGTCAGCTCCCAGAAGAGGAAGAACGCCAGGGCGTCGATGCTCATGAAGACGCCCAGTGTGGCGGATGCAAACAGCATCAGCAGGGTATAGTAGACCCTGGGTATGGACTGGATGCTGGTCCAGGATGCGAGCACCACAGCAATGAACAACAGCACGGTCAGGGGTAGAAACGGCGCTGATATACCATCCACGCCAAATCGAAAGTGGGCGTCCAGCGCCGGGATCCAGGGATACTGTTCGGTGAATTGAAAGTCTGCATTGGCGGCATCCAGCCCGATCACCGTCATCAGTGCCGGTACCAGTGCGGCAATCAGCGTGAGCAACGCCACAAGTCTCGCTTTGCTCCGCGGCAGCATCCAGATCACCGCGGCCCCCAGTAAGGGAAGCAGGAGCAGGGATGAGAGCACCGGCAGGTTGTTCATCTGTTCAATACTGGTCATGGTTCCGGTGTCTCATGGTGTTGCGTAGAGCGCACTCAGCGCCGAGAGCGGTTTATCCACCAGCGTCAACCAGGGCTCGATATAGAAACCGGCGCCGAGCAGCACCAGAATCAGCGCACTGACGACAAAGATCTCCGCACGATTGACCGGAATCACCTGGAACGGTCGCGCACCGGCCGGACGGGGAGAGAGAAACGCCCGCTGGAAGGCCCACAGCAGGAAACCGGCCGCCACCACATTACCCAGCGCGGCGGCGATGGTGACCAGTGCGCCGAAGCGGTGGATCGCCGACTCCAGAATCAGATGGACCGCATCGAATCCCGGCGTACCGGGCATGCCGACGATGGCAAGACCGCCGATCAGGAAGGTGATGCCGAGAAAAGGCAAGGTGTCGAACAGGCTGCCCAGGTTATGCAGCAGCGTGGTATGGGTGCGGCGGTAGAGCAGGCCGGTGGTGAAGACCAGTGCTGCCAGTGCCAGACCGAAAGTGGCGGAGAGAATCACGCTCCCCATGAATGCGGCATGTTCGAGACTGAAAATACCCAGTACCAGAATGCCTGTGTGAGAGATCACTGCGTAGGCGAGCAGCCGACGAAGATTGTCCTGCATCATGGCGAGAAAGGCGGCGTAGAAGATCCCGGTCAGAGCGAATGCCACCACATAGCTGTGCCACTCCATCACGGCGGTAGGCAACAGGGGCAGGACAAACCTGAGCATGCCGTAGATGCCGATCTTGAGACCGAGAAGGAAGGTGGGCGCCACCGCCACATTGCCGTGCTCGGCGATCATCGGCAGCCAGCCGTGCAGCGGGAACAGGGGCGTGCGAATCGCCAGGCCGTAGAAGAGCAGGAAGAAGGCGACGGTGCGGAAAGCCTCCGACACCGGTGTGGTGGCGAGCTGGATGAGATCGAAACTCCAGGTGCCGGTATGGCTGTCGGAGTAGCTCCATCCCAGGACGACGGCTCCACCGATCAGCAATAGGATGCTGACGCTCATGAACTGGTAGAAGCGCCGTAATGCCAGATCCTTATCCGGTGAGTTGCCCCAGCGCCACAGCAGATAGCCGATCAGTCCCAGCTGGATGGCCGAAAGTAGAACGAACCAGAGCAGATTCAGCGTCACGAACTGCGCCATCAGGGTGGCCTGCACCATGAAGGTGAAGGTGTAGAGACGATGGAACGGCTTGAGATTCCTGACCACGCCGTAGAGGGTGATGAGCAGGGTCAACAGGCCGGTCATCAGGATGAAGACCACCGATATGCCGTCGACCCCCGTGTGGTAGTGCAGGTAGTCGAAGAGTTTCATCGACTCGCTGAACTGCATGCCGCTGTGACTGGCGTCGTAATTTCGCCACAGATCCACACTGACGAGAAACTCCAGAGCGGCGACGGCGATACCGGCAGGGACCATCCACTGCGAGCGACGCAGCAACCAGAGCAGTATCACCGCGCCGATAGGTAGTACCTGCAGCAGCGACAGGATCGGGTAGGCGATCTGCGATGACCAGTGGATCTCTTCTATCACCATCTCCTGTTCCTCACAGAATCACCACGAAAGTCACCACGATCAACACGATCAGATAGCGTGGCTCCGCCAGTAACTGTTCCACCCTTGTCAGCAACCCGCCGATACGATGCAGGTGTTTCAGCAGCCCCTCGCCGCCGCCGCTCAACACCAGCCGAGACTCGAACCAGTGGAGGATGTCCGCAAGCCAGGTCATGAGTTTGCCCGCCAGACCGGTGCCTTTGCCGATGGCCTCCGCATCAGACTGAGACGCTCTTTCCTTCAGCATCTCCCACTGGGCGAGAGAGGAGACGCTGCGGGTATAGGCCGGTAGTCCCACCACCCGGGTGACGATCTGCTCATCGAAATACTGTACATCGCGGGAGAGTGATGCCGTGGGCCGTACCAACAAGGTATCGCTCAAAGGCTCCACCCAGAAGCGATGCAGGGCCGCCTGGTGCAGCCAGCGGAAACGGGAGAGCCATGGCGGTACCGGACGGGCAGGCCCTTCGACCTGATAGAGCAGAGCCGGTGCGGAGAGAAACTGGAAGGCCCGCCAGATGGCATGCAGTCCCAGGTGCCAGGCGGCCAGGGTGAACCAACCGAGTCCACACCAGACGAACATCCATCCCACCTGGGTGGTGGTGGAGAACATCAGTGCGCTCTTCACATCGGACTGGACCAGGCCGGAGAGCCAGCCATAGAGCACGGTCAGTGCGCCCAGTACAGCGATGCCGATCATGACTGCATGTGCCTGCTGCAGGAGCGGCTCCAGACGAATCAGCAGATAGACTCCCGCATGCACCATCAGCGCGCCATAGAAGATAGCGGAGGAGGGAGTTGGTCCTTCGAGTGCCCGCGCGATCCAGGGGGAGAAGGGGAGTTGGGCCGACTTGGCCAGGGCAGCGATGACAAAACCGCTGGCGACCAGGCCGGCGGCCAGGGTCTCGATCTCCCCGCCACGCTGGGAGAGGGTCTGCCAGTCGAGCCCACCCAGCCACAACAGGGAGAGGACCATTCCCAGGATGAAACCGGCATCGCCGATCCGGTTGGTGACGAAGGCCCGCACACCGTTACGGGTGGCGGTGGGTCGCTCGATCGCATAGCCGATGAGCAGGAATGAACTGACCCCGGCGACTTCCCAACCGGCAAACATCAGGAGGCTGTTGCCCGCCAACACGATCAGATTCATCGCGCCGGCAAAGAGGCACAATAGTATGAAGAAGCGCTGAAACCCGCTCTCCCGGTGCATGTAGTTGACCGAGAAGCGGATCACGAGCAGCGCGATCAGGGAGACGATGGTCGAGATCGACAGACTCAGGGTGTCCAGCATCAAACTGAGCGGCAGGGAGTATTCGCCACTGCGAAACCAGGTGCCCAGTTCAACCGCACCCGGTGCACCCTCAAATACCGACATGGCGGCGAGAACAAGCACAAGGATGAGTGATGCCGCGGCGGCCAAAGTGGCGACCAGGGCCGTATGCTTCTCTCCCGACTCACCGCGGTTCAGGTTCAGCAGATAACCGGCGCCGATCCAGGCAGCGGCCAACCAGTAGAGCAGGGGTATCAGGCCGGCGTACTGTTCAGGCATGGGCACCTCCCGTCTCCGCCGTCTTGAGCAGCGTGGGGGCCAGGGGCCCGTCATAACCAAGATACCAGTCAGGCGAACGGTCCACCTGAGGCAGTGGTTTCTGATCCGCCTGCCACCTGACCCAGCCCTTGTCCGGTTTGAACAGGTGGATGGTGCCGTCATCCGGATCCATGGCGGTGAGCTGCACCCAGCCATTGCCGACCAACTCCTGCAGCGGGGGCTGTCGCTGGTAGATGGCGGTCAGGGTCTCCGTCTTGGCCTCCACCACCACCAGCAGTCGCATGGCTTCGTGGATCTCGATCATCTGTCTCGGCAGGCCGGTACGCAGGTCGGAGTTGGCCCCTTCCATTACCCCGAGGTAACCGGTGACGTTATGCATCACCTTGGAGCCGCAGCCGTAACCCTCGTTGTCCACCGTGGAGAAGTAGTACTCGAGACTGATGCCAGCACCCACCGCACCGTTTATCAGGAGATGTCTCTCCAGCACCTCTCCTTTGGGATCCTGGGTGGCGTCATAGGAGATCAGAAAGGAGCGCCGGTCGAAAAAGGCACCCCGGCTCATACTGCGGCGGCCGAAGAAGGCGCAGGCGTTGGTGGCATGACCCAGCTCGGGACGGGCCTGGGAGAAATCGAGGGCCCGGCCGGCGACGTGGGCGTAGGCGCGAGCGGGATCGAGCCGCTCCGACGCCGAGGCAAAGCGCCGACAGCGCTCCTGTGCATGCAGATTCGCCGCCTCCTGTAGCTTGTTTCGCAGATGCTGCAGATGATCGCGAAGATCAGCGGGTACATCGTCCAGGTCGTACCAGGCGATGACGTCGTTGCAGGTGTCGTGCTCGCCGCCGATAAAATGTGACCCGGCCGGGATATGGATATCCCGATCGGCCAGCAGGGCGCGAACTTCGGCCCGATTGGCCATGGCGGCGACCAGCCTGGCATTGGGTCCACTGAAGTGTCCCGCACAGGCGCCGCAGTTGTAGGCGGAGGCGTGGGGGTTGTTCTGGTTGCGGGAGCCATGGCCGATGATGGCGACCAGGGGAGAGAATCCGTAGGTCAGGCCGATATTTTTCAGCAGGGTCTGCACCCGGTCGGCCTGCTCCGTATCGGTGAATCCCAAACGTGGAGACTCCACGGTCGCTTCGGGGCTGTCATTGGGGGCAATGTAATCGATCTTTGTAGAGACTCGCTGCACCAGCCACTCTCTGGCTCGCTGCAGGAAGAGACCGAAAGCGCGTGGCATGAGGATCTTGCCGGAAAGGTGTGCGAGGGCAAAAGGTGCTGTGATCGCCGCCATGATAGAGGGGACCAGCAGACCGCGCCGACCTTCTTGCAGCAGCGTCTCACCGATCTGCGCCAATCGGTTTTGCCTTTGTTGGTGTGTTTTGCCCGTTTCCCGGTCACTACTCGTGGGATGTTCGCATACCTCATGGACGGGGATCACCGGGGCCGGCACCACGGGTGCCAGAGGGGTGACATCGCTGTCGTCCAGTCCGCGCCAGTTGTGGGGGACGTTGAAGTGGGCGGCCGCACCCAGGGTCTCGACCTCCGGCAGCAGCTCTTCGAGATGACGTCTGATGCCCTCTTCGCGGTCGTCCATGCAGAAGATCAGCTGCGCGGCAGGCTGCTGCTCTCTGTCGGACCAGGCGCCGCGACTATGGTTTTGCGACAGTGCCTTGAGAATCTGTTCGCGATAGTGACGTTCGTAGGCCTTCAGCCAGAGATAGCCGGCCCGATCTTCATCCAGTCTGTCCAGGCAGTTGAAGATCGTCTCGATCTGCTTGTCGGAGAGGGTACGCACATTACCGCCATAGAGGCCCAGGCGTTGGGCGATCTGAAACAGCGGCCAGGCGCCCTGACAAAGGGTGGGCTGGTCGGTCTTCTCCTCCATGCCGCTGTGACGCCAGGTCCAGATCAGGTGGGAGAGGTGTGTCCAGGGTGACCTGGCGCCGGGTGCCGACTGTCTGAGAGGGGCGTGGACGGCACGCTGCGCACGGCTGGCGAGGTATTCGGGCAGGCGGCCGTTGAAGAGCGCCTCCCGTACGTTGAACTCGTCATGGTTGCGGCGGAAATACCAGCGCAACATATCGAGGCTGGACTCTATCTGAAACAGCTTGGCGCAGAGGTGGTGCGCGTAGATCCTCTCCAGCACCAGGCGAACCGCCAGGTAGTCGATCATATCGATCTTCGCAGTGAGATCCTCATAGCCCGGATGGTTGTGACGCCACAACACCATGCCCGACCAGCCGGGCAGTTCCAGGGCGAGCCGCTCAAGATAAGCGACCCATCTCTCCTGCGGTAGTCCCAACCGGTGCATCTCACTGAAGATGGTGTCCATGGGGTCGGTGTGGAGCAGTTCGAGATACTGTCGCCAGCCCTCGATACCCTGCATCAGCCAGTTGGGGTCGTTCTCAACCTGGGCGCACCAGTAGGCGTAAAAACCCTGATCCAGGCCTTTCGGTTGCCACCCGGCGATACCCTGGTCGAGGAAATTGGAGAGTTCCCTCACCAGTCGCGGACGGATGTCGTCCATCAGATCATGCCCGGTCAGACCCAACAGGAAATCGCGAACACTGTGGTCCTTGCCGATCCGCTCCATCTGTTCGGTCAGGCGGTCGTTGGCGGCCTGCCGCATGAGCTGGGTGGCGGTGGAAACGTTGCTGTTATTGTTGCTGGTCGCGTCATCCAGCATGTCGTGCAGCATCGTCTCCGCCTGCTCGGGAGCCAGGTCGAGCAGCTCTTCCGGGTGGGGTTGTGTCCCTTGTAGATGCAGGGCCTCGAGACAGGCCTGCCAGAGATCGGACGTCACAGCAGTTTCGGAACAGAGTCCGCTCTCCTCAGCACGATTCAGCAGCCGTTTTCTGGTCTCACCCGGCAGATCGCCGTTGAGCTTCTCCAGGGCACCGGCCTCATCGATCTGCCAGGTGAGCTGACAGCCGGATACCGGTTGCAGCGGCAGGGAGAGCGCCGCGAGGTAGATGTCCCGTCGCCGAATGACGATCTCTCCCGCTTCGACGATAGCGACGCCCGCCTCAAGCGTCGGGTCGTCGTCGATGCTGGCCAGCAGATCTTCCTTGGAGATTCTCCCTTGCCGATAGTATTCCCGGTACTTCTCCGACGGCTGGTAGCCCCTCGCCCCAGTGAGGCGGCGGGCGGCCGCCAGGGCCTCGGGGAAGGGGAGGTGCTGATAACCGTGCAGGGTGTTGTGGTGTACGAAATCCTTGATTGGTGCCTGACCGGGCAGCACATGGGCCAGATGTTCGAGGGACTCTCGAATCTGCTGTCTGATGTCTCCGCTGCCGGTTTGTTGTGCACTCATTTCTCGGTTACCGTCATCAGGGGTTGAACAGCAGGGCGAGTTGGGTGGCGGAGGCGTTCACCAGGTCGAGTACCGGGCTCGGCATGAAACCCAGGATCAGGGTACCGGCGGCCAGGGTGCCCGCCGCCAGCAGCTCCACCGGTTTCAGGTCCTCCACCTCGCGCATGCCCGGACGGACCGGACCCGTGAAAAGTTGACTGATAGATCGCACCGCGTAGGCTGCACTCAGTAACACGCCCACCGTCAGCAGGGCGGCAACCCAGCCCCAGCGGGCGAATCCGCCGATCAGCGCATTCAGCTCTGCAACGAAGCCTGCGGTGCCGGGCAGGGAGACAGCGGAGATGAAGGCGAAGGTGGTGAAAAAGGCAAATCTGGGGGTGACCCGGACCAGGGAGCTGTAGTGGGTCACATCCCGGGTCTTGGTCCGTTCATAGAGAAGGCCGATCAGCAGAAAGAGGGAACCGGCAACCAGGCCGTGGGCGACCATCTGCATCAGTGCACCGTGCAACCCCGCCAGATTGAGGGCGGCGATGCCGAGCAGTACCACGCCCATGTGACTGATGGACGAGTAGGCGATCATCGCCTTGAGATCGCTGTGCCGCCAGGCCAGCAAGCCACCGTAAATCAGGCTGACGAAGGCCAACACCGCCAGCAGGCCCTGCAGAGTCTCCACCGCGTCCGGCAGCATGCCGGCGGCACGTAAAAGGCCGTAAGAGCCCATTTTCAGCAGAATACCAGAGAGCAGGATCGAGATGGGACTGGGCGCCTCCACGTGGGCAAGCGGGAGCCATCCGTGTAGGGGAAAGATCGGCATCTTGACGCCGAATCCGATCAGGAAGCCGAGGAAAATCAATACCTGGGTGTGCTGCGGCAGTCCACGGCCGCTCTCCGCCATCGCCGCCATGGAGAAGGAGTGTCCGGGCACGGCGTCAAAAAGTACCAACAGGCTGATCAGCATAAAGACTGATCCGCCCATGGTATAGAGCACGAAATTGAGTGCGGCACCGTGACGGTTTTTCCCTCCCCAGCGGTCGATCAGGAAGAAGAGGGGGATCAGGGTCAGTTCCCAGAAGATGTAGAAGAGTGACCAGTCCTGCGCCATGAAGACCCCGAGCATGGCGGTCTCAAGCAGTAAGACCAGGATGTAGTAACCTTTGATCCGTGTTTTAACACTGGCGGAGGCGAGCAGGGCGACAAAGCTGAGCAGCGTGGCCAGCAGCACCATGGGATAGGAGAAGCCGTCGAGGCCCAGCGCGAAGGAGCTGCCAAGGCGGGTATGCCAGGCAACCTCCTGCAGAAATTGCAGGCCGGGCTGGTTGATATCGAATTCGAGTAGATAGGTCCAGGACAGTATCAGTGTGATGCCCGAGGCCAGGAGCGCAGTGGCGCGAATCGCGCCGCCCGAATCCGAGCGGGGAAGAAACGCGATCACCAGGGCACCGACCAGAGGCGCCAGCAGTAAGTAGCTGAGACTAGGCATGGCAGCTCACCCGGCGATACAACTTGCTGGGTGGGAAAGGCCGCGTTGACCTACATACCGGCATCGGTGTCAGGCTTTGTCGACGTTTTCAGGGCTACGCAGTGGGCAGGTCTCCCGGTCGTAGGTGTCCCCCAGTTGATTCCACACATAGTTCAGCGCCAAACCGATGCGAGAGTAGAAGTTGTCCCCCATCTTCTCGCGCAGACCGGTTCTGCGGATGGTGTCCATAAACTGCTTCTTCATGCGCGCCACCACCAGAGTGATTCCCTGGGCCTGCAGGCGTTCCCATAGATGGTGCAGCACCTCTTCGCCGGTGGCGTCGATCTGGTTGATGCCCTCACCGTCAAGAATGATGTATTTCAGGTCGGGATTGCTCGCTACGATGCCCAGCATCTTGGTTTCGAAGTAACCGGCACTGGCAAAGTAGAGGGAGCCGTCGAAGCGGACGACGGAGATGACGGGGCTGGTCGGCAGCGGATGCACCCGGATGTCACGCATGGTGCCGTCTTCGTAGCGGGAGAGTTGAGCGAAACGGGGACGCATGGTGCGCCAGAGGAAGAGTCCCAGCGAGAGCAGCACGCCGATGATGATGCCCTTGTCGAGATGGGGAGCGAAAACCAGTGTCAGCACGAAGGTGACCACGGCCACGATGGCGTCGTGCGGCTGCGCCTTCCAGGCATGGATGATCGGTTCAATCTTGATCAGGTTGATCACCGCCATGATGATCACCGCCGCCAGGGTGGCCTGGGGCAGGTGGAAGAGCAGCGGTGTCAGGAATATCAGGGTGATGCCCACCACCGCACCGGTGACGATGGATGAGAAGCCGGTGATGGCGCCCGCGTTGATGTTGACCGCCGAGCGTGAAAAGGAGCCCGAAACCGGATAGCCGGAGAAGACACCGGAAAATACGTTGGAGAGACCCTGTCCAATCAGCTCCTGATTGGCGTTGAGTCTTTGCCGGGTCTGGGCCGCCATGGCCTTGGCGATGGAGATCGCCTCCATGAAACCGATCAGGGAGATGGTGATGGCGGTGGGGATCAGTGACCAGATCGTGGTGACATCCATGACCGGGATGGAGAAGGGCGGCAACCCATCCGGTATGGTGCCGACCACTTTACCGCCGGCTTCGCCAAAACCGGTCATCCAGGAGAGCAGTGTTGTGATTACCACGGCGATCAGGACGCCGGGCAGTGCCGGGTAGAACCGTTTGATGCCCCACATGATGCCAAAGGCCATTATGGCGATCATCAGGGTTGGGAAGTGTGTCCCCTCAACGGCGGCCAGGATCGTATTCCAGACCGTTTCATAGTGGTGCTCCGCTCGTTCCGCGAAGACGCCGAAAACCTTGCCCAACTGGGAAGTGGCAATGATCAGCGCACCCGCATTGGTAAAGCCCACCACAACCGGGTGTGAGAGAAAGTCCACCAGTACGCCAAGTTTGAACAGACCGAGGAACAGCTGGAACAGTCCCACCATCAGGGCCAGCAGCATGGCATAGGCGAGATAGGTGTCGGGAGAGGTCGCCAGGGGTTCCAGGGCGGCGGCGGTCATCAGCGATACAACGGCGACGGGCCCGGTGGCCAACTGTCTCGAGGAGCCGAAGAAGGCGGCGATCATTGGCGGCAGGAAGGAGGCGTAGAGACCGTAATAGACCGGCAGACCCGCAAGCTGGGCGTAAGCCATCGACTGGGGCACCAGGACCAGTGCCACTGTGATGCCGGCCACCACATCCGCTCGTACCGTGTCTTTGTTTTTCAGTTCGCCGATCCAGTCCAGGAAGGGGATAAAGGCCTTTTTCCATCCGGCCATAAGACTCAGTACATGCTGCCACATTTTTCGATCACCCTGGGTTTGGTCGCTTACCCTCTGCGTCGTACCCCGAATGGCGCACTCGGAATCGATTGATAGAGTCCAAGGCGGACGACGCAAAATCCGTTCACAGTTGATTTTCGCGGAGGCGTTATCGAACTGCTCGTAAGCTGTTGATTTTAACCTGGAGCCGTTGCGGCCCCAATATTATGAATCCCTTATATTAAAGGAGAACCCGTAAAAATGAAAGTGAAAAGCCCCCTATATTCCCGTTGTGGGGGCTTAGAAATGTCTGATGAGGGTATTAGTTAGGCGTGTGGGCTGAACGTGGAAGGAGTGATGTCACCAGCAATCGGTCCGGCATTGGAGTTAAATCCATAGACAGTCGATCACAGACCTACGCTATTGCAACAGTCCGGTGGAGACTATCAGTGTCAGACGTTTCGTTATCCAGGATCAGTTTCATCAAGTGCTCGCCCGCATCGGACAGGGGGCCATCATTGCTCAACCGGATCAGTTCCGAGTCGGCGAGAGTACGATCGAGTGCTTCGGCCCGCAGCAGGCGTTTTTTAATCTCATCGTGGCTCTCCCTGCCGCGCAACGTGAGTCGTTCATACAGCTTATCGTGGGAGACTGTGATCAAAATCGGTTTCAGATCCGGGTAGCGGTCGCGGGCCGTCTCCAGGTAGTTGCGGGAGCCGTTTACCACGACCTGGCAGCCGTCGCTCAGCCACCGGTCGATTTCAATGCTGATACCGTAGGCGTATCCGTGGCTCTGCCAGTGCATGGCGAAGCCACCTTCGGCAACCCGCCGTGTAAAGGCCTCCGGGGTGATCTCGATATGGGGTTCGCCACCCAGGTGGGTATTTCTCGTGATGTAGCGTCTCGGCACCATGACCCTGGCTGAAGGGGCCAAATGGGTTTGCAGATAGTGCAGCAGGCTGTCCTTGCCGACGCCGGATGCACCCATCAGATAGAAGAGTTGTCCCTTTTTCATTCTTATTCGGTTTTATGGTGGCGGCGAAACTTGGCCGGATGAAATGGTTAGCGCACGCTTGCTCATTTTCTTGAGCAAGCGTGGCAACTGCTCACCTTGAGGAATCCTCAATTTGCGTGATTCAAGCGCCGCTGTGTGAAGTTGAGCCATTCACCTCATCCTGATCCGTCTCGTCGTGGAGTTTTCCCAACAGATCGAAGTCGTCCAGGATGCAGTAGACCGAGGGCACCAGAAAGAGTGCCACCATGGTGGCTGCGGTCAGACCGAAGGCGATACTGGCGGCCAAGGGAATGAGAATCTGTGCCTGCAGGCTTTTCTCCAGCAACAGCGGTGTCAATCCGGCGATGGTACTGATCGACGTCAGCAGAATCGGCCTGAAGCGGGCACGGGCGGCCTCCTTGGCGGCAATGACCACCTCGGTACCCCTTGCCCTGGCGTCCCGGATGAAGACCACCAACAGAATGGAGTCGTTAACCACTACACCGAAGAGTGAGGCCATACCGACGATACTGGGCATGGTCAGGTCCAGGCCGAGTGCCATGTGGCCGAAGACTACGCCGATCAATGCCGAGGGGATGACGATCATCACTGTCAGCGGTGCCATATAGCCCTTGAACTGCAATGCCAGCAGCATGTAAACGCCGATCAGTCCCAGCAACACATTGCGAACGATGGACTGGCCGGTCTTCGCCGACTCTTTACTCTCTCCCTGGACGTCATACTGGATATCGGGATAGCGCTCCAGCAACCCGGGGATAAATGTGGCGTTGGCCAGACCCAGCAGCTCCTGGGCGTTGACCAGCGCGCGGTCTACGTCTCCCTGGATCGTGACCGCCCGCTGCCGGTCGACCCGGTTGATGCGTGCCCATCCCCGGACCTCCTCGATATCGGCAACAGCGGAGAGGGGTATAAGGGAGCCGTTCGGTCCGGTGATGCTGAGATTGTAGAGGTCTTCCGCATTGGTTCGGTCATCCTCGGTCAATCTAAGGTTGACCTCATAGGTCTCGGGCCCTACCGGATACTCGTCGATCTTGATGCCCTGATAGGCCGCTCTGACTTGGTCCGCGACACTTCGGGCATCGAGCCCCAACGCGCCCGCTCCCGGTTTCAGATGGAGCCTGAATTCCCGTTTGCCGGGACGCAGATCGTCACTCAAATCGTTGACACCACGGTAACTGTTAAGCCACTGCTGCAGTTCGTTCGATGCCAATTTCAGGCGATCCAGATCGTAACCCAGCAGGCGTAGATCGATCGGTCGGCCACCGGGTCCGAAGGTGGGCTCGGTAAACTTGACCGAAATGACATCGGTGAGTTCGCCGGTCTCTTTACGCCAAAGATTGATCACGTCGTCCAGTTTGGCATTTCGCACTTCGGCACCGAGCAGGTCCGCCACAACCCGTGCCACATGGGGACCGGTTTCGTAGGCGTCCGGATTCTGGCCGTGAATGACGGTGATGTTCCGCACCAGCGGTTGGGAGTCCGGCTGATCGGGCATAAAGGCCTGGTTGGTCCGTTTCAGCGCCTGGGTGATCTTCTCGACCACCGCTTCTGTCTGGGCCAGCGGAGTGCCCTGCGGCAGCAGGACGCGGGCCTCGACCACGTCGCCGTCCAGGTCGGGGAAGCCGACAAACTTCAGTTTGCCTCCCACCGGCATGGCGATGGAGAGGATCAGCAGCATCAAGACAAAGCCGAGGGTGAGATAACGGTACTCAATGGCACGATCGAGAAGCGGGCCGAAGCCTTTTTCTCGAAGCCGATTGAACCGATCCTCAAATCCCTGCCGAAAGCGAGAGGGCTGACGCTTTTTCATGTGGGCAAGCGAGTGGCTCAAATGATGGGGCAAGATCAGAAACGCCTCCAACAGACTGACACTGATCACGATGATCAGCACGATTGGCATGATGCGGAGGATCTGTCCGATGTCGCCGGTGATGAAGGCAAGTGAGCCGAACACCATTAGGGTGGTGGCGAAGGAGGAGGCGATACCCGGCAACACCTGGGTGACGCCGGTAATGGCTGCGTGCAGGGGGGTGTCGCCCTTGGCCATGCGCGAGGCGATATTCTCAGCGATCACGATGGCGTCGTCCATCAGCAGACCGATACCGATCAGCAGACCGACCATGGAGATCATATTGATGGTGACGCCGACCATGGGCAGGACGAAGAGGGCGCCGAGAAAGGAGACCGGCAGGCCCATGGTGACCCAGAAGCTGTAGCGGAAACTGAAGAATAGCCACAGCACCATGAAGACCGCCAGCAATCCCTGTGCGCCGTTTCGCACCAGCATGTCGAGCCGGTCCTGCACCACCGAAGCCCGGTCCTGTGTGAGGGTGAGCTGTATCCCCTGAGGGGCGCTTTGATTCTCCTTCCCGACGAAACTTTCTATGGTGTCGAGGACCTCGAGGATATCCTGGGATCGTGTCTTGGCGATATTCAATACCGCTGCGCGTTCGCCGTTTAAGGTGATCTTCTCTTCGTTGCGGTCGAAGCGGTCGGTGATCTTCGCGATGTCGCCAAGGCGAATGGTGGCACCGCTGCTGCCGGAGATCACCGTCAGATCATAGAACTCATCCGCCTGCTTACGCTGATCGTCAAAGCGGATCAAAATGTCTTCGTGCTCGCCTTCGAGACGACCTGCGGGTGTGCCGACACTGTGACGGCCCACCGCATTGGCGATATCACTCGCCGACAGGCCAAACTGACGCAATCGCCAGTCGGGAATTTCGATACGGATATGGTGGTCGGAAAAGCCGTCGATGGTGACTTCGGCAATATCCTCCCCGGCCAACAGGCGGGACTTCAGGCTTTCTGCATAGGCCTTGAGAGCTACGGGATCTTCCGGGCCTGTCACGGCGATGGAGATGACGGGTTCCGTGCGACCCAGCTCCTTGATGACCGGTAGTTCAGCCTGATCGGGGAAATCATCGATGGCGTCGACTTCCGCATTCACGTCATCGAGAAAGCGGGCCATGTCGGCACTCTCGATCATGACGGCGGTGGCGACACCCACGCCCTCGCGGGATTCACAGCGCATCTCATCCAGGTCGCTGATGCCTTCGAGGGCATCTTCCAGCCGGCGGCAGATGGCATCCTCCACATCGTCCGCCGTGGCGCCCTTGTAGACGATTCGGATCTCCACCTCGTCGTTTTGAATTTCGGGAAGGGTTTCACGCTGCAGACCGGGCAGGGCGGTCAGTCCCAGCAGCATGATCGCGGCCATGAGCAGATTGGCCGCTGTGGGGTGTCGTCCGAACCAATCGATCATAGTTGACCCCTTGCCGCCCGGGCGACGGACGCCGTCAGGGATTCATCGAGTTCGGTCTGCAGCAGCATGCCGCTTACCGCGGGCACAAGATCGGAAACCACCACACGCTGACCGGCCTCTATGCCTTGGGAGACGATCGAGATTTCACCTTGGTTGAAGAGTACCTCCACCGGCTGGCGGCGCAATCGGTTCTCGTCGTCGGCCAGATAGACGATACCGTTCCTGACGGCGGCGCGGGGCACCACGATTCGGTTCTGTTGCGGCTTGCCCTGCAACAGCACCTGCACGAACATCCCTTTGGAGAGTGGCGGCCGAAGTCCCGGAATGACCTTTTCAAAGGGCTTGTCGACGGCAACCACCACACCCATGGTCCGGGTCTCTGGATCCACGTTGTCGCTGAAGCGCACGAACTCCGCATCCCAGTCGGCGATGGCGGTGCCCATATCCAGGCGCACCTGGGGTTTGAAGGCGACGAATTCCGCCAGTTTGCCATCCAGGATCTCACCGCTGATATCGCTCAATTCACGCCCAATAAAGAGACGGCGCAGGGAGGAGATGGGAAATCTGGCGATGACCTCAACCCGATCGACGGCGTCACCTTCCAGCAGCATTTCACCCTTTGAGACGAACTGGTCGACCTCGATGCCCATCTTCGCCACACGCAGATTAAAGGGAGCATAGATACTGGTATTCTCCAGGTCTCTCTCCGCCTGTGTTTTTTGTGCCTGCAGCACCTTGCGCTTGGTCGGAATCAGCGCCAGGTTGTTTTTGACGTTCTGAACCGCATTTCGACTGTTCAACAGGTTGCGTTCCGCATCGTCCACATCACTCTGGGAGGCGGTACCCTTGGCGGCCAGCTTTTTGATCCGATCGAGCTCCCGCTGCGCGATTTTCAGACTTCGCTGCTCAATGGAGAGTGAGGCCTTGGCGTTGGTCTCTTCCACGTCGAGTTCCGCCAGCGCCGCCTCAGCCTGTGCGAGGTTCAACTCGTAGTCGGTCGGATCGATTTTAAACAGCAGATTCTCCTGACTGATGATCTCGCCATCCCTGAGTCGGGGATGAAGTTCCACGATACGGCCGGAGACCTGGGCGACCGCCGACCAGACGCGGGCTGGCTCAATGGAACCGAATCCCTCAGCGACGGGTACGAGCTCCAATTGGGGCGCCTCGATAATGCGAACCAGCTTGGTGGGTTCGCCATCTTCTGCTTTGACCGGGGACTCTTTGTTTCCCGCCATCAGTATCAACAGCAGAACACCCAGCACGACAGGCGGCAGTATGAGCAGTTTTCTCAAGTGGGGATGTTTATTCAGCATGATCGCGGGTTTCCATTTCGGTTGCGTCGGTGGAGGCATCGAGCAATGCGAGGTAGTAGGTGCGCAACTGCCGCTTCAGGGCTTCCATCGTTGCGCGGTTGTATGCAGTCTGGTTCAGCCGTCTCAGCAGGGTGGTCCTGCCGATACGGAATATGACTGTCTGACCGATCATGGTATGTGCCATGATGATGATCTCCGGATCCGATGGCTCCCGCTTGCGGTAGCGGGCGATCAGGGACGCCAATGTGAAGTGCATGGGCGCCAGCAGCTTCTCATAGAGTATATCGTAGGCCTCGGTGGGCCGATTCTGCTCCCGGAAGATGATGCCGGGGGCATGTTGTCCCATCTCGCCGAGCAGTATGTGCTCTAGAAAATGCAGGAGAAAATCGCAGATCAGACCGGCGCTTCGCTCGGGTGGGGAATCGTTGGCGGTCTGACGGATCTCTTCCAGGCGGTTGGTCATGCCGGTTTTCAGCTGTTCAGTCAGATAAGTAACAGTGGCCAGATAGAGCCCCCGTTTGCCACCAAAATGGTAGGAGATGGCGGAGATATTGGCCTCGGCCGCCTGTACGATCTCACGGGTGCTGACATCGTCGTAATCCCGCGAACCGAAGGCCTTCAGCGCTACGGTCAGGAGCCGTTCTTGTGTAGCGGATTGACTGCTTGCCTCGGTTTTTACCATTGTCGTACCTGGGGGAGTGCCATTAGATACAGCGAATGTAGTTCAAACGATTGCTTTAGTCAAACGATTGATTGAATATCTGTTTGAATGAGATCATTGAATGCCAGTTTGCGGCCCTAGTTCATGGTGCGTTCCGCAAGCTGAAGCATATCGGGAATATGGGATATCAACATGCCGATAACGGCGATAACCACTATCAGTGTGATGCCCCCTACCAGGTTGACCAGCAGGTTCTTGCCTGAATTCTGCTCTGCCATGGCGTGTGCGAGGTCACTCAGATTGACCAGTCCCTGTAGTCTGTCGTTGTGATAGACAAGCAGGCGTCGGCATCGGTTGGTGCGCATCAGTTTGACGGCATTGGCGCAGGAGCTGTCGTGGGAGACAGAGATCAGGTTTCGCGTACAGACTTCGCCCAGTTTTAGTGCATCCGGCTGCTTGCCCGCACCAACAATGCGCGTGAGCAGATCTCTTTCCGTAAAGAGGCCGATGACCCGGCCGTATTGGGTTACTACAACAGAACCCAGCCCCTGTTCAGCCATATGGGCGGCTGCGGTCTGAACATCGGTATCACTGTCGAGCGATACGGCAGATTCGCTGACCAACGTCTCGATTCGACATGCCATGTGTGTTTCTCCTCATCTGGCGGTTATCTTTTTTTTATTGTTGGAACAGCACAGCAATTAGTAAGCCAATAACACCACAAGGGTAATAGAGGACAACAGAAGTACGGCAGTAACCAGCCGGATGGCATTCACCATCCGGCTGATGCACTCTACCAATATCCGGTTAATGGTTGGCCTCGATAACCATCGGCTGAAAACTGAAGACCTCATCAGAATCGGCATCGACTGATATTTCCACCCAGTGGACGCAACTGGAACCGAAATTCTCCACCCGGGTGAAGTTAGGCAGAAAGCTGTTTTCCACCAGTCCGGGTTTGTCGACGCGAAACTCGTGGGAGTCACCGTGGGCGAGTACTACCGGTTTGTCGAACTCGATGGCACGCTGCTCAAGTTTCGACAGGATTTCGGTGAATCCGGTCCTGGCGGCCGCAAGATCGTCACCTTTGGGAAGGGCGTAGCCGATCTCCAATACGGGATTGGCCTGCATCATGATCAACACACCTGGGGCATCCTCCTCCACGGCAATATCGAAAGTCTCATCGATCCAATAGAGGGCGGCATCAATCCGGCGTGCTACTTCGGCGTCGTCGGCTGCGGAACGGATTGTCGCAGAAGCGGGATCGAACGCCTTGAGGCCGTTGTTACTGCCAACCACATGAATCGATGCAAAGAGCACATCATCTTTTTCCCAGCGCACATTCTCCGGGAACTCTTCAAAACCGGCGACAAAGGCTTGGCTCTCCACCCGCATCCGTTTGCCACCGATGGTTCTGCCCGGTTCCGAGAAAAAGACTTGGCGCAGTTTTTGTAAACGCTCCAGGGGTTTATATTCACCCGCCTTGACCCGGTGGCAGTCGGTCCATTCGTTGTCACCCGGCGTATAGATAAAAGGCCTCTTGAATTGGTTGTAACGATCGAGGCGGTCATAAAAGAGTTCGTCGGAGCACTCGGTGGAACTGCTCTTGATATCGCCTGTATGGATGATCCAGCGGATATCCCGGCGCTCATTGATCTCATCGATGAGGTTATCGAAAGGTGGATAGTCACTGTAGGGTGCGACACCGTAGGGTACGTCGCCAATCATGGCAAAGCTGAAGCCTTCGGACTCTCTCTCACGATCCTCTCTCTTATCGTGGTCATGACCCGCCGTCAGGCTAGCCGAGAGGGTTAGGATCGCCAGGCCGCTCAGGACCTGTTTCAATCGTGTGTGTTTCATCTCATCACCTGGTAAAGGTAATTAAGGAGGGGATGAGTCTATGGGGACTGTATTGCATGGTGTTTTCAGTCATAAGGCAGACAGATGGCAATCGAAACTGGGATGGTTTTTTCTTAACTCTATGGACCACTGTAACGTTAGCCGGGTTTTTTATCAGGGAAAACAAATAGCAGTAAAAGATAAGTGCCAACCGCCATGAGGATCACCGCCTGAAATCCCAGATGGATGGCGATCAATGTTGCCAGGATGGCGCTGATGACCGAGGCGTAGCCGTTGATTCCCCAGGCCCAGGGAAGCAGAGATTCTCCATCCCGTTTCAGCACTGAGAGCGCCAAAGGGAATGGCATGCCCATGGTAAAAGCGAGTGGGGCGATCAGTAGCATGGAAATCAACATCTTCATACTCATGGGAAGATAACCGAGCCAGATGAACAGGGAATCGAGTGACAGCAGATAGCCGATACTCAGAATGCCGATTGAAACAATCGCGAGTCTTGCAGCACGACGATACCCGAGTATACCGGCCAGTCTCTGACTGCTCAGGCTGCCAAGGCCCGCGAAGACCAGAAAGGCAGTGAGTGAGATGGCGATGGCGTACGTGGGGTGGTGCAGAAAACGAAGAAATTTCTGTATGAAGGCGATCTCGATGAAGAGGAACGCCAATCCGACGCCGAAGAAGTAGAGAAGCACCTGCCATTGCTGGATCCTGGTCGTACTTTGCGCCGTCACATATCGCTTAATCAATAAGAGGGGTAACAGGATCAGAGCAGCGCTCAGGGCACCCGTTACCAATAGGGTGATTATCAACACCACATAGCCCCACTCGATCAGCGGCATGCCGCCCTGGCCGCGCATGGCGAAGGCCTCAAAAAAACTCTCCCACTTGAAAAAGTGGTGGAAATAGGGGCGATCATCGGTCGCAGGCCGGATATCGAACTTGTAGCGTCGATAGACACTCTCCAGGTCCCCGGCCACCATGGCGCTCGTCGTCTCGTAGAAGTAGGGAGACTTGAGAAAATTGTATCGGTTGCTCTTTTCGGCGGTGAGATTGTGGGTGTAAGCGAGATCGAAGAATCTTCGATCGCAGAATTTCTCGATTGCCTCGAGTTCCGATGTATCGAACAGTCCGTTTTTCACCAGCAGGGTACTGGTCTGCCAGCTGCGGATCAGGGCCAGGCGCTTTTCGACCTCCGGCAGTTCTGCTGTCTGCATCACTTCAACGGTAGTGGCAAAGAGTTTTAAAGTGTCCCGCGGGGGCATTTTGATCCAGCGGGTGACCGAAAGGTATCCCCCCGGGTTTAAATGGGAGATAAAGAGCTGTATTGCTTCCCGCGTATAGAGATAACTCTCGTTCAAAGCGTAGAGCCCCGAGGAAGAGGCGCCCGCCGCATCGGTCAGAGCGATCTGGATCAGGTCATACTTCTGGTCAGTGGCGGTCAGATACTCTCTCGCTTCGGTAATATGCAGATGCGTATGTGGGTTAAGGTAGGCTTTGCCGGCAAATCGGGCATAGTCGCGAATGATCAAGTTGGTCACCTGAGCATTGAGTTCAAGTGCATCGATGGATGCCGCCTGATGGTATTGGGCCTGTAACAGATCACTACCGGTACCACTACCGATCACCAGCATGGTCTCGGGCTGCTGCAGGTGGTAAGCGATGGCCGAGGTGGTTTGGTCCAGATAGGCCAGGGTGTCGATCGATTCCGAAGCTTGGGTGATGGCTGAAACATTATCGGCATCGACAAACAGGGCCAGTTGCGCCGGTGGCAGTGTTTCTGCAGTGAGACTGAGCCCCGGTGCGTGGCGCAGGGGTACCTCATCGCTTACTACGACTGTGAGATGGCCCAGCGGGCTGGATCGCTGCTCAATGATTCTTGCCCCTTTTACCTGCAGGGCCTGCGAGAGCCCCTTGAAGGGGGAATAGGTCAGTTGGATGTGAGGTATGGCAGCGAGAAGTGCAATGGCAGTGATTGTGAGGGCGAAATAAGCCATCTTGCGATAGACGATTTTCAGTTCCCAAACCGCGACCGCAGCGGCAGTCAAAGCGGTGAGACCGATGATGGGCAGAATGGTCTCCGGCATGAGCAGATACATCAGCATGATGACCCCCAGTGAACCGAGTCCGGCACCCAACAGGTCCACCATGTAGATGCGAGAGATCGTCTGCTCGGTAAATGCCATGAAGGTCAGGCAGATGGCGGCGGCTGCAAATACGAAGGGAAGCGCCAGCAACAGGAATAGCCAGATCAGATTGACGATCTGCCTCTCATTCCAGAGCAACTCCTCCATGTTGAAGGGTATCGTCTGTGCCAAAAGGAACGCGAGGAGGGATGAGAGAGCGAACAGCACCACTGATATCAGGTATAGGTTCGCATAACGATCAGCGAGTCGGTGTTGAGCGATTGATAGCAGCGTACCGCTGATGCCGTAACCGAGTAACGCCAATGCGATGACCAAATAGGCGAAGTGGTGCCACTGAATGATGGAGAAGAGCCGCATCAGCAGGATCTCGTAAGCCAGTGCGGCGGCGGAGAGCAGGGCGATTGAGAAAAGGGGCGGTTTGGCGGACATGGCCTTTACCACCTCCCGTTGGTTAGTGGTCGCCTGTCAGCGGTACGAAACGGACCGGCAGGATCTGTCTGACTGTGATCTTCTCTTTCAGATCCTTATTGATCAGTAACAGCTGCTGTGTCATGAATCGGCTGCCCACAGGGATAATCATGCGGCCGCCCGGTTTTAACTGTTTGATCAACGGAGGTGGGACGTGGCTGGCCGCCGCGGTGACGACGATAATGTCGAACGGGGCTTCGATCTCCCAACCGAAGTAGCCGTCCGCGATATCGACCTCGATATTGTCATACCCCAGTTGCGCCAGCCGCTGCGTTGCCTGCTTGCCAAGGGGCTCGATCACTTCCATGGTGAATACCATGTCCACCAACTGCGACAGAACAGCAGCCTGGTACCCGGAGCCGGTGCCGATCTCCAACGCCTTATGGGTGGCCTTGGGTGCAACCAGATCGGTCATGATAGCGACGATATAGGGTTGCGAGATGGTCTGGCCGTGTCCGATGGGCAGGGGACGGTTTTCATAGGCCTGGTTGTGAAGATCGGATGGTACGAAGCGGTGCCGAGGCGTTTCTCCCATCACCCGCAGGACCTTCGGGTCCAAAGCCTCCTTGTCCAGATAGAGGCTGGTGCGATCGACGTCGTCCCGGATCAGCTCGATCATCTGCAGGCGCGAATGTTTGACGTCGTCATCTGCCGTGCAGATGAGCGGTAGCAGGCAGGCCAGAATGAACTGCAATCCTCTGGCTGGGGTGTGCAGTGCAGGCATATTCTCACTCTCCTCGTCTATTCTAAATATAGCCCCTGCGACATACCTGATCTGTCGGAGGTGAAGGGTTCATCCATTTCTTTATCGGGAACGGGAGCGACCTATGCAAAATGCCCGACTGAAAATACTTCAGGCGATGCCGATCTTCGGTGGTGTGGATGAGGCGACACTGAACTTTATTCTGGATGATGCGGACAGGACTGAAGTCAAAACGGGGGAGTTTTTTTTTCGTGAGGGAGATCAGGACAACTCCGTCTATGTCCTGGAACAGGGGAGTGTGGCCGTATACCGACATTGGCAGGATCATCGATACAAACTGAGGGAGCTGGGTGAGGGGGACTGCTTTGGAGAGATGGCGTTGATGGATTTCCAGCCGCGAAGTGCGGAAGTGGTTGCCACTGAAAATGCCAGCGCCATCCAGGTTTCAGCCGTACAACTTGCGAAGCTGTATGAGCGGAATCCTGAGCAGTATACGATGATCTATATGAACCTCGGACGCGAGGTCTGCAGGCGGCTCAGAGAGGCGGACAAGAGGCTTTTTATCCACGCGATAACAGGTTCGAGTGATGAGGGAAACTGAGGCCATCGTCGCTTGACGACAAGAAATATCGGTACCCTTGTTCTTCAAAGTGATCGATGGGTTGTTATAATCCAATGAAGTCAAAAAGGGCTGGCGTTTTTTTATTCTCCAGCCCAGTTTTTTGTCAGTCAGACCTTGCCTCGATGGATTCAACCATCATCCATTCCAATCCGACTAATCGCTAACTGACACGGTTCTTCTGCTCAATAACGGTGTAATCAGTCGCCACGTGGTCGCCCGACTTGATTGGCGGTTGGTGATTTCGATCGAGTGGTTGGGATGCCGGGTGTGTAGTGAGTTGCAGATCAGTTCGGCAGACGGGCCAATATCATCGATCTCTAACGCACCACCGATTCATGCGGCGTTGGTACCTGAAGAGGCAAGCAGTGCAACCAGACAGATTGTGCAATCCAATGGGAATCGGCGTAGACCCTTCGAAACCGAAGGGCCTGTTATTGAGCCGTGGGTATTTTATTTCAGTTCGACGGTCTGATTTTAAACATAATGGCGTAGAGAGTCGGCACAATCAGCAGTGTCAATAAGGTAGCGAAGCCCAATCCTGCCATGATGGTGATCGACATGTTGACGAAGAAGACATCCTGCAACAGCGGTATCAATCCGAGAATAGTGGTTGCCGCTGCCAACACCACCGGTCTGAGACGGCTGACAGTGGAGTCGAGGATGGCGCTGTAGGCTTCTTTGCCGCTACCGATCTGTTGGTCGATCTCATCGATGAGCACGATGGCGTTTTTGATCAGCAAGCCGATCAGGGAGAGTGCGCCCAGCAATGACATGAAGTCGAATGCGCCGTTGAAACCGAGCAGACCTGCGGTGATGCCGATAGCGGCCAGTGGCACCGTCAGCCAGATGATGAGCGGTTGCCGCACCTTGCCGAAAAGCAGGATGCTGACCAGGATCATGACAAGGAAGCCGACCGGCAGGGAGGTGGCCAGACCGGCCTGGGCGTTTCGGGAGTCTTCGTACTCACCACCCCAGGAGAGAGAGTAACCTGGGGGTAGTTCCATCGCCTCGATCTGCGGTCTCAGGCGGTTGAACAACGGGGTAGCCAGTTCACCTGTCGGGTTGCAGGAGACGATGATGGTCTGTACACGGTCCCTGGCGCGCAGGACGGTGTTTTCGAACAGCGTGTCGAAGTGGCTGATCACCTGACCTGCCGGCACCGACTGGTTGAGCACCGGACTCCAGACTGTAATGTCCTGCAGATTGCCCACATCCTCCCGCTCATCCTCGGGGGCGCGCATATAGATGGGCAACACCCGGATGCCGTCCCTGAAGCTGCCCACTGCGATTCCTTCTGATGCGTGCTCCAGGGCGGCTGCGAGGGTTTCACGTGTGATACCCAGTTGTCGGCCCACTTGTTCATTGAAGACCGGACGGATCAGTTTCACCGGCTGACGCCAGTCGTCCCGGATCTCCTTGGCCTCGGGATCGGCGTGCATGATGTTCATAGCCTGAAGGGATAGCTTTCTCAGTACGTCGGGATCTGGGCCGTGTAATCTGGCTTCAATCTTGCCGTCACGTCCCGGGCCGATGCGCATGCTCTTGATCAGGGGATCGGTCCAGGGGAGATGCTTATCCATATAGACCTTTACTTTTTGCCAGACGTCAGTGATTCGGTCCAGTGTGTCGGTCTGTACGATGATCTGCGCGTAAGCAGGGGAGGCCTCTTTTGCGCCGTATACTAATGTAAAGCGCTGGTGAGCACCGCCGATGACTGTGCTGGTCTGCAGCACCCCCTCCTGCTGAAGCAGGAACTCGGAGACCAACAGGGTATCTTCACGGGTTTGTCGTATATCGGTACCCTCGATCTCCCAGATGTCGACGAAAAAGAGGGGGGTGTTCGATGAAGGGAAGAAGGCCTGTTTCACGTTGCCGAAGCCGACCAACGCGAGCAGAAAGAGACCCACGACCACAGCGACAGTCATCCAGCGCAGTCGGATTGCCCGGTCGACGATTCCCCTGAATAATTTGAACAGGCCGCTGGCGTAGGGGTCGGCTCCTATGTTGTCTCCGCCCTGTCTCGTTTTTATGAGCAGAGCGCAAAGCAAAGGCGTGGTACTGATGGCTGTGATCCAGGAGAGGAGCAGGGAATAGAGGATAACCCAGAATAGGGAGTTGGCGAACTCACCCGAACCATCCTGAGAGAGACCGATGGCGGAGAAAGCGAGGATACCGATGATAGTTCCTCCCAACAGCGCCCAGATGGTCTTGCCGACTGTCTCACCCGCCGCCTTGGATGCACTCATGCCGGCCTGCATCCGTACCAATATACCCTCTGCCACCACGATGGCGTTATCCACCAACATGCCTAGAGCGATGACCAAAGCGCCTAGGGAGACACGTTGCAGCTCGATACCATTGAGATGCATGATCAACAAGGTGCCGGCGACCGTGATCAGCAGTACCGAGCCAATGATGAAACCGACACGAAGCCCCATGAAGAGGAGCAGTACAAGGACGACGATACCCATTGCCTGGCCCACGCTGACGATAAAGCCGCTTACCGACTTCTCCACCTCGCCAGGCTGATTGTAGATCGAGGTCAACTGCATGCCGACCGGAATGACCGACTTAAGTGACTCTATTTTCTCATCCAGACTCCGGCCGATGGCCACCACATTCTCGCCCGCCTGCATAGAGACGCCCAGCGTCAGCGCTGGCTGGCCATTGACGTAGTACATCAGGCTCGGCATCTCCTCGTACGCGCGTGTGATGGTGGCAATGTCTTTGAGATAGACCAGCTTCCTATCACCGGATCCGATAAGAACGTCACCGATGCCGGCAACAGAAGTGAGTTCACCGGTGGGCTGAATGCGCAGATACTCGTCTCCCACCACCGATTTACCAGCGGTGACCACTGCATTTTGGGACGCGAGCAACTGTGCGATCTGAGTGGGGGAGATGCCTAATTCACCCAGGCGGGAGCGGGAGATGTCTACATAGACCACTTCTCTCTGGGTACCGCCGATATTGACCTTGCGTACGCCGGGTACCAGTACCAGCTCCCGTTTGAGTCTGTCAGCGGTATCCCACAGATCCCGCCAGGTGTAGTCCTCGCCACTGAGGGCGAGATAGACGCCATAGACATCACCGAAGTCGTCGACGATGATCGGATCTTGGGCTCCGGGGGGTAGCTTGGCTTTCATGTCCGCGATCTTGCGTCGCAGTTCGTCGTAGATATTGGGGAAATCATCGCCCCGGTATTTATCCTTGAAGTCAATGGCGATATCGGACATGCCCGGCCGGGAGATCGACATCTTGATCCGTTTGATCTGCTCCATGCGCTGGATAGCATCTTCGATATGGTAGGTGACCTCGTCCCGCACCTCTTTGGCCGTGGCGCCTGGATAGTAGGTGATGATCTTGGCCTGCTTGATGGTGAATGCAGGGTCTTCGAGCTTGCCCATCTTATCGAAGGCCCAGATGCCGCCGCCCACCATGATAATCACCAACAGCCAGGAGATGACTGGGGTCTTGACCGAATATTCGCCGATATTCATCGCTTATCCCTTGATTGTTATTTTTCAGGAGAGGGCGGCTACTGGTATTTCAGATCATCGGGTCTTGGTGTGGCCTGCTCCCGATCCGGCATTATCGTGACCTTCATCCCATCGATCAGGAATGGTGTGCCAGCGGTCACGATACGGTCGCCTTCCTCCAGTCCCTCGAGGACTTGGATCCTGTCTCCGAGAAGACGTCCTACCTTGACCGGCTGGGGGTTGACCGTCATCGACTCCTCATCCACCACCCATGCAGTTGGGTCGAGCTTATAGTCACCGACAATGGCGCTGGAGGGAACGGTGTGAATGACATCTTCGCTATTTAGGCTGCTGAGGTCTGCGGTCACATTTGCGGTCATACCCGGCAGGATGGTGACGCCATCGATCTCCTCCATGGTATAGGTGACCTCGAAGGTCTGAGTATTCGCGTCAGCCTTGGTGCTGACTTCACGGAATTTCAGACGGTAACGCTCCTCCGGATTGTCGGAGAACGAGACAAAGGTGGGGATCGGCTTGCGGTCCCGTACGGCGTCCCTGTCATTGACGCCCTGAATCCCGCGCAGCAGGTTCTCTGGTACATCGAATTTGACCTCGAGCTGAGTCAGGTCCTGCAAATCGAAGATGATCTGCTTAGCCTGTACCTCCTCGAAGGCCTGGATATGTCGTTTTGCGATGTTGCCGCTGAAAGGGGCGGTCAGCTTGGTGTAGTTGAGATCCTGTTGCGCCGACTCCAGGGCTGAGGTGGCGCTCTTGTAGTCGGCTTCGAGGCGATCAAAGTCCATTTTCGAGATGTTGCCCTTCTTCACCAGCTCTTGTGCTCGTTTAAAGTTCTTCTCGGTCTTGTCGAAATTCGCCTTTCGATCGTTATATTTAATCCGATAATCGGTTGGGTCTAGGCTCGCTACTACCTGGTCTTTATCAACCCGGTCCCCCTCTTTGACACTCAGTTTGGCGACCTTGCCTGAGACACGAAATGACATCTCGGCCTTGCGGCCAGCGTCGATACGGGCGGGAAAGGATCGGATACCCCCCGTACCGGCGGTTTCTATGAGGAAGGTCTTCACCGGGCGGACCACCTCGGCGGAAGGTGGGGGAGGCGGTTTACTGCAGGCAGTGAGTAGCGTCGAGGCCAGGATCAGGCTGAAGATGGTATGTGCTAGCCGCGGCATTCTATGTGCTCCTTTCGGTCGTCTGGCATTATTCTTTTCTGTACGAACACAAATCTTATCTAACTCTAGCGCTAAACCTCCCTACAGGGAACCGCATCGTGGATGGAAATAGCACAAACAAAAGACCTTGACTTTATCCTGGCCTGTGATCGGATGATTGAGTATGCAGAATGAACCGTTCAGAATGCTGACGGAATTCTTGTTGTCAGTCTTTCACGGCTTTTCGGTGTTAGCGCCAGAGGCTGTAGAGTGGGATACCATTTCCAACAATGATCAGTTTGTCCAAATTCCGCCTGTTTCCAGTATGGCTCAGTGCAATGACACTCTTTTTTTCAGGGTGTGGCAGCCTGCCAAAAGATTATGCAAAGTCGCCTAGTCATGCTCTGTCCGATACACATGACACTAGGCTGGCTTCTTCAGTCATACCACTGATTTCCCAACATTTTGATAAATCAGGGTTCTATCCGCTCGGTTCCGGTCTCGATGCGTTTATCGCACGAGTCGCACTCATCGATGCAGCAGAAAGGAGCCTGGATCTGCAGTACTACATTTGGCATGTCGATGATACCGGATTGATTCTGATACAGAGAATTATCGCGGCGGCGGATCGTGGTGTACGTGTTCGCCTGTTGCTCGACGACTTGGATACGGCAGGTAAAGAGATCGGTCTACAGACACTCAACACTCATCCGAATATCGAAGTCAGACTGTTCAATCCATTTGTCTATCGGCAAGCAAGATTGTTTGATTTTGTGACAGATCTGAAACGGATCAATCGCAGAATGCACAATAAATCCCTCACGGCCGACAATCAGATTACCATTATCGGTGGTCGAAACATCGGTAATGAATATTTTGAAGCGGCGGGAGAGGCAGTATTTGCCGATCTGGATGTTCTCTCAATCGGAAAAGTCGTCAAGCAGGTTTCATCAGCATTCGATCTCTATTGGAACAGTGACTGGTCATTCCCTGTATCTGCTTTTGTTGATGGGCCGGTCGTAGAGAGCGAATTTCAAATTGTAAGGGAGTATTTGGATAGACAATTGCGGCAACTGTCGGGATCTGATTTTGCGGTAGCACTGAGAAAAGCTGATTTCAGCCAACGTCTACATAGAGGTGAACTAGACATTTTCTGGGGAAGTGCGAGATTGGTCTACGATGCGCCGGAGAAGATACTGGCTGAGACTGTCTCCGATGAAACGCATATTGGTCCTCAAATGTTTTCCTACATCGATCAGGTGGAGGATGAACTGATAGTTATTACTCCCTATTTTGTTCCCAATGACCGATTGGTGAACTATTTTGGCAGGCTGGTCTCTCGAGGCGTGCGTGTTCGCATCCTTACGAATTCGCTGGCATCCAATGACGTTACACTCGTTCATGCGGGCTATCGGAGATATCGTAAATCGCTATTACAAAAGGGAGTGGAGCTTTATGAGTTCAAGCACTCTGCCTTGTCGCAGAACCCGTCTCCATCAGGGCGCTGGAGCGGTTCTTCACGGGCCAGTCTGCATGCAAAGGTCTTTGGAGTTGACAGGCTTGGGATTTTTATTGGCTCATTCAACCTTGATCCGCGATCGATCAAGCTGAACACTGAAATGGGTGTTTGGTTTAAGAGCAAAGATTTGGGTGTGCAGCTGGGTGACAGATTTGACCATAGCCTGAATGAGTCTGCTTATCGACTGGTACTGGATGGCTCTTCTCTAAAGTGGTTGGGCATGGAAAATGGCCAGCAGGTCCAGTTCACAACTGATCCCCATACCAGCTGGTGGAAGCGTTTTTCAAACTGGTTACTGTCTCTGGTTGTCATTGAAAGCATGCTGTAAGGAAAACTGGCAGTGAGTGAATCGATTGAAGGGGGCAGTTGCTGACCTCATTTTTTACGGGGTTTTCGGTTGATAGCATATTGTGGGATCTGACACTGCTGCATCCCTAAGTAAATCCACACAATTTCCGATAAATTTCCCTGCATGGTTTTCCGGGGGGGATGATTTAAAGACATCATTCTTCATCAGTTTATCTATGCTTGAATCTAATCTAGTCTCTTCTCGTATAGGGATATATCGACTGAGATGATCCAACACCGGGAGTGTGAGATGGATAAGAGAGCCGCTGCAAACATACTGCTTGCTATGAGCATTTTCTCAGTGGCGGCCGCCATCATCTACTTTACCCGTGAACTTGTCCTGTTCAGGGGGGAACTGCCGACGATACTGCATCAGATTGAGTCAACCAGTGAAAAGGTCGATCCCATCCTTGATGAAGTGGCGGCTATCAGAGAGCAAATTCCACTTATCATGGATGAAATGGCTGCAATTCGTAAGGAAGTACCAGGGATACTCGATGAGGTCGAAAATACACGCGCCTTGGTACCCGGTCTCCTCGCTGAATCTGCGCAAATTCGCCAGCTTGTCCCCGGCACTCTGAAAACCATTGATAACGCATCCGATGCTATTCGCCTGGCCTCCAGACAGGTGAAGTCGACTCAACCCCTGGTATCCGATGTGTTGAAGGAGGTGGAAGCGACCCGTGCGGAGATCGCTGCAGCCAGAAAAATGATTCCCACCACGATGGATCGTCTGGAGGGTGTCGTTGAGAAAGCAGACAAGGCGGGTCAAAAGGCTACTGAGGGGGCTGTATCAGGCGTGATTACAGGTATCATCAAGGCGCCATTCAAGGCGATTATCGGTATAGGTGACGTGGCTAGCGGTGGTAAACAATTGAGTGATAGCGACATCCGAAAAGCGACCACTACCGCGATCGCTCTCGCCCGGTTAGATGTGGGCGCGACCAAAGCCTGGGAAAATCGATCAACAGGTAATTCGGGGGTCTTTACACTATTAAGGAAATATCAGGAGAAAGGACTTGAGTGTGAATCACTGAAGCACGAGGTGAGGAAAGATAAGAACTTTCTGTATGAAAAGCAGTTGGAAATATGTCGAAAGAGTTCGGATGATTCATGGGAGCTCAAAGAAAATATGTAATTTCTCGGATAGATGGTTTTTCAACAAGTCTAAGGCCACCCAAAATTTTGCTTATGAAGATAGTTGTCTGTAGCAGTTACTAAACAATCGGTAAATCAGAGTGACATCAAGAAGGTCCCGGCAAATGTCAATATGACATTGGCAAAGGTATAGGTGCCCGCATAACCGATGGCAGGAACGCCGCTCTTTGCCGCATCCGTCACCACAGCCAGTGCCGGAGTGCTGGTCATCGCGCCGGCCAATGACCCGAGGAGCAATACTGGATTCATCTTAAACAGTTTGCGCCCTATCAGGTAACCGACAGCGAGAGGTACAGTCGCTACAACTACGGCACAGGCAATAATTGCGGGGCCGACACTAATCAGGCCTTCGACGATTCCTCCACCAGCGTTGACACCGATTGAGGCCATCAGCAACATTAGACCCAGTTCTTTCAATAGATACCTGGCTGCACCCGGGACTCGACCGAACGTTGGATTGACCGAACCCATATACCCGATCACAAGACCGACGACGAGTAGTCCGCCGGCAGTACCCAGCCCTACTGAAACTCCTGCAATCGATAATGTGATAAGGCCAATAAGGGCGCCGATAACGATACCGAATGAGAAGGTGGCAAGGTCGGTCTCTTCCACCTCCTGTTCCACGTAACCCAGCATCGACGCCAGTTCCCGGAGCCTGGACTCCTCACCAACTACCTGTACCCGATCCCCTTTATTTAAGACGACCTCATCCGAGATCGGCAGATCCACGCCGGAGCGATTGAGACCGGTTGCAAAACAGCCAAATCGGCCGCTCAGATTAAGTTCTTTAAGGGGCTTCCCCAGAACATGACTATCGAGGACAACAACCTCGTCAGAGACTACGCGATAGTCCAACAGATCAGCATCGAGCACCTCGGAAAAACCCAACTTGTCTTGTACCCATTGATGTACTTTCAGGCTGGCGACGAGCGAAAGAATATCGCCCTCTTGTAACTCCAATTGCGGATCCGGTTCCAGCAATTGATCGCGCCTGCGGATTTTCAGCGCCACACCTTCCTGCTTCAGTTCTAAGCGTCGTTGTTCTATTGTCTTTCCATGACCATCGGGACTAACACGATAAGCTCTGACCACCGGGAGCGTGTCAGCCGTTGTCAGTCCCTTTCCGCGTGCCAGGAGCAGGCCTTTCTCTTTCGCGTAGGTACGAGCCATGGCCTCGAGGTTTAAGCGCATCAGGCCTGGCACATAGCGAATGATAAGGATCACCAGGATTGTACCTACAAGGTAGGTCAGAGCATAACCGACGCCGATATTTTCAATCAGTTGTTCAGCCGGAATCTCAGCCAGGCTACTGGCCACGCCGCTTTGCACGGCATCCTGTGCCGCAGCGAGGGTTGGTGTGCTTGTCAGTGCGCCGGCCATGAGGCCCGCAGCATATCCATTGCCGATCCCAAATAGTCGGGAAAGAAATACTGTAAGTCCGAGCCCGACAAACGCAACTGTCAGCGCAAGCATTATGTATTTTTTACCGTCCTCGCGGAAAACGCTGAAAAAACTGGGTCCGGCTTGCAAACCGATTGAAAAGATAAACAGGGCGAATCCGAAAGATCCTACGCCTGGGGAAATGTTTAAACCGTGATGACCCAAATACAGGCCGACAACCAATACACCGATAGTGGGTCCGAGAGGCAGACTGAAGATCTTTATGTGGCCGATGAGGTAGCCCAGGCCGATGACAAGAAACAGCAGAATCAAACCGTTGTCTTTCAATACCAGGTATAGGTCGATTTCCAAGGGAACTCCCAATCGGTTCGATTACACCATCAGCTAGCTAAATATAGTACATCTGCCCAATCTCGATTTATCCTGTTCTGTATGATTCTGGCCGGATTGACATGTGAGAGACAGATAGGCTGTTTGAGATTTTCTGACACTGGATAGGATGACCCTCGATATTGATAGTCAGAGAGTCTTCAGGACAGACATGAAAATAGTAGAAACCCAGAATTTCGATACGGCAAATGGGCAATGGAAGATCGGATAAACAGAGTTATATCTGTCATTGATCGTATATTGCTGTATTCAAGTGAAACAAAACCATCTGTCTCGGCAGACTATTTCGGTTTGGATCGGAAGGGAGAATGGTGCCGAGGAGAGGACTTGAACCTCCACGGGGTTGCCCCCACTAGCACCTGAAGCTAGCGTGTCTACCAATTTCACCACCTCGGCAAGTGTGGCCACCGGGCAGGCCGGCTTGGAGATCGCGAACTCTACCGTCAGATTCGGTGTCTGTCAATTCTTAACCGGCACTTTATCAAAGTTGGATCGATTGTCCTGCTGTGGTAGCTTGCCAGGGCATCAGTTGATCGATTTTTCTACTCAAAAAAGAACCGTCATGAATCAATTCAGTAAACGATCTTTCAACCGCAGTTTACTGCCGCTGTTTTTCTGGTTGATGGGCCTCTTTCCGCTCATGGCCGAGGCGCTCTCTCTGGAAGGGGATCTCCTTCAGGGGGGGATAGTGATAGGTAGGACAGCACCTGGTGATCAGGTGAGTATTAACGGTGCTTCTGTCCGGGTCTCCAATGACGGGGTTTTTCTGTTGGGTTTTGGCCGTGATGACGATTTGCTGCACAATCTCGTAGTAAAGCGGAACGGCAAGGTTGTCGAGCGGCGAGAGATATCGATCGGAAAACGGAGCTATCAGATACAGCGGATCGATGGGCTGCCGAAATCGAAAGTGACCCCGCCCAAGCGGGACTGGAAGCGGATCAAACAGGAGACTGCTCAGATCAAACAGGCACGCAGGCTGGACGATACCCGTACCGACTTTCTCGGTGGATTCGTCTGGCCGGCAAAAGGGGTCATCAGTGGTGTCTACGGCAGTCAACGGATTCTGAACGGCGAGCCGCGGCGGCCTCATTTCGGGGTGGACGTGGCTGCCCCCACCGGTACGCCGGTCTACGCACCTGCAGATGGTGTTGTGACCCTCGCCCATCCCGACATGTTTTTCTCCGGTGGGACGCTGATTCTGGATCATGGCCATCAGCTCTCATCGTCATTTCTTCATTTGAGCCGGATTCTGGTGGAAGTGGGAGATCAGGTGAAACAGGGGGATCTGATCGCGGAGATCGGTGCTACCGGTCGCGTCACGGGCGCTCATCTCGATTGGCGTATGAACCTGCGAAAAGCACGCATCGATCCGCAATTGCTGGTGCCGCCGATGCCCGCCGCAGAGAAGCCCGGGAAATAGCGGGGATTTGTCAATTCTCATTCAGATAGACCCTATCAAATGTGATAAAGTCCCCTGCGGAATCCCGTCTTAACCCCGTCACACTCGATGGAATGGAAATGAAACTGATTAAGCGTCTTCTGCTGCTGCCACTATTTTTTACCCTGACCGCCGTTCAGGCGGAAGATCTGATATCGATCTATCAGTTGGCCCTGCAAAACGATCCTCAACTGCAGGTTGCCAAGGAGCAGCTGGATGCGGCACGCGAGAGCAAAAGTCTCGCCCGATCTCAGCTTTTGCCGACAATCGGACTGGGCGCTTCCTATGATTCGGTGAGGCGTAAATTGAAATCGAGCCCGTTCGGGACGGGGACAGACGACACGACCACCTTTCAGGAGAGCGGGCTGGGATTGAACCTGACACAGCCCCTCTATCGTCGCGATCGTTTCATTCAGCTGGAGCAGGCAGACAGCACCATCGCCCAGGCGGAGGCTCAGTACGCCTCGGCAGAGATCGATCTGATGGTACGCAGCACCACGGCTTATTTCGATATTCTCTCTGCAGAAGACGATCTTAGGGTGGCTAAGGCGGAGCGGGAAGCCACCGGCCGCCAGTTGGAACAGGCGCAACAGCGATTCGACGTGGGTCTGATCGCAATCACCGACGTGCACGAGGCGCAGGCGGCTCACGATGCGGCCAGGGCCTCTGAAATCGCGGCGGAGAACAGCCTGGACAATGCCTGGGAGGCACTGTTCGAGATCATCGGTTCCCAACCCAAGAGCAATCTCGCCAAGCTGGGAGATGGGTTGCAACTCAAGCCTCCAGTACCGAAGGACCTCCAGGCTTGGTCTGATACGGCACAGCAACAGAATTACGGCATCATTGCCTCCAACGCCAATCTCGAGACATTGAAGCAAGAGGTCGATGTCAGTCGTTCCGGCCACTATCCAACACTCGACCTGGTCGGTGGCTACAATATGAATCGCAGTGATTCTGAAACCGCAACCGAAGCGGACCAGGCCTCTATCGGGCTATCACTTGAGGTACCGATATATACAGGTGGCGCGGTGAGTGCCCAGACACGCCAGTCGATGGCCAACTTTCGTGCCGCCCAGCAGGGCCTGGATCAAACGCGACGAGCAGTGAATCGCCAGGTGCGTGATGCTTACCGTGGTGTACTCTCCACCATCAGTCAGGTGGAAGCACTCAAAGCGGCAACCATCTCGGCGCAGAGTGCGTTGGAGTCGACCCAGGCGGGTTACGAAGTGGGTACCCGTACCATCGTCGATGTGCTAAATGTGCAGAGAAATCTTTTCTCATCCCAGCGTGATTATCTCAACTCTCGTTACGGATATATCCTAAACGGTCTTTCCCTGAAGTCTGCGGCCGGCACCCTCAGTGAAGAGGATCTGCAGCGCGTCAATGCCTGGTTGGAGCGTTGATTCGCCATGTCCGGCAATAGCATCGGCAAGCTCTTTACGGTCACCTCGTTTGGCGAGTCCCACGGGCCTGCCATCGGTTGTATCGTGGACGGCTGTCCGCCCGGGCTTGAACTCTCATCGAGTGATCTGCAGCCGGATCTGGACCGACGCAAACCAGGCACCTCCCGTCACACCACACAGCGCAGGGAAAGTGATGAGGTACAGATTCTCTCCGGTGTCTTTGAAGGCAAGACGACCGGTACGCCCATCGGCCTGCTGATCCACAATACGGATCAGCGCTCGAAGGACTATTCGGAGATCATGGACCGTTTTCGGCCCGGTCATGCCGACTACACCTATAACCAGAAGTACGGATTCCGCGACTACCGGGGCGGTGGTCGCTCATCAGCACGGGAGACCGCTATGCGGGTGGCTGCCGGCGCTATCGCCAAGAAGTACCTGAATGAGCGGTATGGCATTGTGATCCGGGGTTATCTCTCTCAACTCGGCCCGATCAAGGCGGAGAAGCTCGATTGGGATCAGGTGGAGAAGAATCCCTTCTTCTGTCCCGACGCGGACCTGGTGCCCGAACTGGAAGCCTACATGGATGGCCTGAGAAAAGAAGGCAACTCCATCGGCGCGCGCATCAACGTGGTGGCCACTGGCATGATGGCCGGGCTCGGCGAGCCGATTTTCGATCGCCTGGATGCCGAACTGGCCCATGCCTTGATGAGCATCAACGCGGTCAAGGGTGTTGAGATCGGTGATGGTTTTCTCAGCGTGGAACAGAAGGGTACCGAGCATCGGGATGAGATGACACCCGACGGATTTCTCAGCAATCACGCCGGCGGCGTGCTGGGAGGTATCTCCAGCGGTCAGGATCTGATTGCCAGTATTGCCCTCAAGCCGACCTCCAGTCTGCGTCTGCCCGGGCAGACGGTGAATCTCGATGGCTCCCCGGTGGAAGTGGTCACTCAGGGCCGTCACGATCCCTGTGTCGGCATTCGCGCCACCCCCATCGCCGAAGCGATGATGGCGATCGTGGTAATGGACCATGTATTGCGCCATCGCGGCCAGAATATGGATGTCAACTCCGGCCTGACGGATCTCGGTTCAGAATAGGGATGCCTTACTGGCGTCTTTCGGGATTCTATCTCTTCTACTTCGCCTCACTGGGTGCCCTGTTGCCGTTCTGGGGGCTCTACCTGCAGGATCGCGGTTTCTCACCGGTGGAGATCGGCGAACTGATGGCGGTGATCATGGTCACCAAGCTGATCGCACCCAATATCTGGGGCTGGATCGCCGACCATACCGGCCTGCGAATGCGGGTGGTGCGCATTGCCTCTCTCTTATCGATCGTCTGTTTCGTCGGTGTCTTCTACGCGGAGGGTTTCTGGCTGCTGGCCCTGGTCATGATGCTCTTCAGCTTCTTCTGGAACGCCTCGCTGCCCCAGTTCGAAGCGGTCACCATGAGCCATCTCAAGGAGCGGATCCAGCACTACAGCCGCATTCGGCTCTGGGGTTCCATCGGATTTATCCTCACGGTCACCCTGCTCGGTTATCTACTCGACGAGATGGGGGTCAGTCTGGTGCCGAAAATGGTGCTGCTGATCTACATCGGCATCTTTATCAGTAGCCTCACGGTACCGGAGAAGCGGGCTCCCATGCCGAACCGGCATCAAGGCTCAATCATGCAGGTACTCAAACGCGGGGATATCATCGCTTTCCTCGTGGTCTGCTTTCTGATGCAGGCGAGCCACGGTGCCTACTACGCCTTCTACTCCATATATATGGAGGGATTCGGCTATTCCAGCAGCACCATCGGAGAGCTGTGGGCGCTGGGTGTGATTGCCGAAGTGCTGGTCTTCCTGGTCATGCATCGCCTGCTCCATCGTTGGGGCGCCAGGCAGGTGCTGATCATCAGTTTGGTGATCGCTGTGGTGCGCTGGATTCTGGTGGGTATGGCGCCGGAGAATCTGCCTCTGGTTCTGCTGGCCCAGGTGATGCACGCCGCCACCTTCGGCACTTTTCACGCCGCGGCGATACACCTGGTGCACCACTATTTCGTCGGTCGACACCAGGGGAGGGGACAGGCCCTCTACAGCAGTATCAGTTTTGGCGCAGGCGGTGCTTTCGGCAGTCTGCTGAGTGGATACTTCTGGACCGGCATCGGTCCGGCGGCAACCTACGGTGTCGCAGCGGGATATGCGCTGCTGGCCGTGATCATTGCCTGGCGTTGGATCGATCGCGATCCGGAGCCTCAGCCCGCTTGACACAAGCCCGGCGGCGCAGTACCTTGCGCACCGTTGTTGCGCTGCAGCATGGGCGTCCTGTCTTAGGAACCCTCTCAGTGTCTCCTTTTCACAACTATCCCGGAGTCTCTAATGGCCATCGAACGCACCTTCTCCATCGTCAAGCCCGATGCCGTGGCAAAAAATGTCATCGGTCAGATCTACAGCCGCTTCGAGGCGGCCGGACTGAAGATCGTGGCCTCAAGGATGCTCCACCTGAGCCGTGAACAGGCGGGTGATTTCTACGCAGTGCACAAGGAGCGTCCCTTCTACAACGATCTGATCGATTTCATGACTTCCGGTCCCGTGATGGTGCAGGTATTGGAGGGCGAGAACGCCATTGCCAAGAACCGCGAGATCATGGGAGCCACCAACCCACAGGAAGCCGCTCCCGGCACTATCCGCGCCGATTTCGCCAAGACGGTGGATGAGAATGCGGTCCATGGTTCCGACGGTCCGGATACCGCCAAGGTGGAGATCGATTTCTTCTTCCCTGAGGGTGTTTGCGAACGTACCCGTTAAGGGCTTCAGTTGGCAAAGTCCGCCTGAATATAGTCGGCGGACTCCGACCATTGCAGACCGATCTGGCCGTGGTGCTCCACACGCGGGAGGATGATCTCTGCGCCCAGCGAGTGGATTTGAGAAGCGATGTGCTGAATCTTCTCGCTGTCGATCTTCAGCAGTGACAGGTGTGGTCTCACAGCGTTGCCCTCGAGGTAGGCGAGGACCTTGTAGGCGGTCTCGTTACAGGCAAAGTTATCCAGTGAGACACTGATGCCGAGGGCTGTAAGCTCTCCTATCAGGGTTCTAGCCTGTTTCAGATCGGCAGCCAAGGAGGGCAGATCGAACTCAATCACCAGGCCTGTACCGACGATCTGGCGTCTGCGCAATTCCGATTTGATGAAATCGAGGTAGTCTATCTCTTTGATCACCTGTACGGATTGTCGGAAGATCAATCTTCCCCGGCTGCCCTGCATGACAAGTTGTCCCAACTTCTGCAGGGCCCCTTCACAGATGAAGCGGTCGAATTCGATCGTGGCGCCAGCATTGGCCGCTACCTGGTAGGGACTATTCGCTTCCCCCTCAAGCTCCGGGATCATCTCGATGGTCGCGGGGGACAGTTCATGCCGGCCCATATAGCGTTGCTCCTGAAGAGTCACCAAGCCGCCCTCCAAAGCGGTCAGGAACTTCTCCCGGGGCAAAGGTTCGACAGGCTGCTCGTTTGGTTCGGAGGAAGCCGGTGGCGCTTCTCCGTAGAGCTGATAACCTGCCACTCCCCGGCGATAGGCGAAGCGTGCACTCGACTCGGCATGACCGAGTTGTTCGTGAGCGCCTCCTGTCGTGCTGTCAATCAACGCAATACCGATACCGGGTTTGGCATGGTCCGTTCCATCCAATACCTGAAAGATCTCTGAATAGACGGCTTCGCCCAACTGTTCCACCTCATGTTCCTGACCTCGCTGAAACAGGATTGCCAGGCTGAGGTTACCGCTCCTTGCCAGTGTGTCGTCGTGTCGTAATAGTGGTTTGATGGCATTCACGACCCTGTTGAGGAAAGCGTCTCTTGTCTCGTTCTTTATGACTTCATCGTGGCTGTCGTCAAGACAGCAGACCAGGATTGAACGGTAGGTACCAGACTCAGAAAGCATCAGATCGATCTGTGAGAGAAGCTGTCTTCGCGTCGGTAAACCGGTCATTGGGTCGGTGAGTTGTCTGGCGGCACCGGTGCAGATGTTTTTTGCCCGCTCGATGCGAGTATTCACAGTGGCTAACAGCTGTTGAGGTCGCACTGGTTTAGTGAGGAAATCGTCGGCACCGGCATAGAGCGCCAATAACTTTTTCTCAGGGTCATTCTCACCCGACAGAAATACGATGGGAATAGCCTGCGTCTCCTCACGGTCTCGAATCAGTCGGGTGAGTTCGATGCCGTCCGCGCCCGGCATATAGAGGTCCATCAGGATAAGGTCGGGCTGAAATTGTGTGACACCCTCAATCACGCTCAAGGGGTTGTAGATCGCGAGTGTTTCCATGCCGCTCTTTTGTAACAGCTTGGCGGCGAAATTGGCCTGAGACTCATCATCCTCGACTATCAGTACACGATGACGTGGTACGGTTCTCGGGTTGATCTGTGCCTCGATAGTGTCTATCAGATCGTCGGTATTGATGGGTTTGGTGAAAAAATGTCTGGCACCCGTGCGCATTACACTTAAACGGGTTTCCATATTGCCATGCTCGGAAATGAAGAGCAGTTCGGTTTGCGCTCTGTTCTTGTTTTTACCAAACGATTTGAGTGTCTGGTCGAGAGGGTCTTGATCCAGATAGGCAACATCGATCAGAGCCACTTTTGCACCCTCTTGGGAGAGGGTAGTACTGAGCTCATCCAGACTGGCCAATGTGCGATGTCGCCATGGTTGAACCTCAATGGCTTGTGCAATCGGGTCACTTTCGTCCGTGCCATGCGGGAGATAGAGCAGGTCGAACGGGCTGACTTGATCTGAAGGCTTCGGATCAACACGTGTTGAGTTGGAGACGTGATCCTTCAATCGGACAAGGGACTCGTTGAGTGTATCGATCTGCTGGTCGCTGGGAGGTGAGTTGCTATCGATGACGGCATCGGTCATCTCGTCTATCTCGGTAATCAGATCGAGTAATGTTAACTGCCCGGTCTCTTCGCATCGGCGGGTGAAGTCGTGCAGATATCGGGATAGCTGTCGAATGGAGGAGCTGTTCCAAATGCCTGACGGTGAAATCGGCCAGTTTGCCTCAATTTTCTGCATGAGTGCCTGAAATTCTGCTGTGAGATCGGCAGGATGATTTTCTGTCTTAGGCATGGATCGGCGCTCGTGGATAAACCATATAAAATTTGCGTGATTATTTTACCTTTTTTTCCGGAAATCAAAAAATGCATTTGGCCAGTGATAAGTACAGTGGGATTTAAGGGTATAGACCCTCTTTGATTCCATTGGTTTACAGATTCCGGAATGACCGGCTGTCCAGGTTTTCTGTCTGTATGTAGCTGAATTACAATATCTTCCTGTCATGCCGATGCCATTAATCGGTGGAGTCAAAGGTCATAGGGGATGACTGATTGCCCTGATGGTCTGTCATGCCATTCGATTGAATCCGTCTATTCCAAAGGTGATATTAACTCACTAAATTAATCAACTATTGTTAGGGAATACGACCGGTAATCATTCTCACCGCAATGTCGCCGCTTTCACATGACCAATTCGATGAGCGGCACGGTGCTCTAGGAGGTGATAGATGAAGTTGCATCCAACCCCCATGCTCGACCAACTGGAGAGTGGCGAGTGGCCCAGTTTCATCACAGGCATCAAGCGACTGCGGGATACCCATCCGGACACCCGTATTCGTGAAACCACCAACGATCTCCTGGGCCAGCTGGAGCACTCCTATGAAACCCGAAAGGGCTATTGGAAGGGTGGTACGGTCAGCGTCTTCGGTTATGGGGGTGGCATCATTCCGAGATTCTCCGAAGTGGGCGATCTATTTCCCAAGTCGAGGGAGTTCCACACCCTTCGGGTACAACCGCCTGCCGGCAACTATTACACTACCGATATACTGCGGCGCCTGTCGGACAGCTGGGAGAAGTGGGGTTCCGGACTGGTCACTTTTCATGGTCAGACAGGCAATATCATGTTCATCGGCGCCACCACCGAGAACACCCAGCACTTCTTCAACGAGATCAATGAGTACGGATTCGATCTGGGTGGGGCGGGGCCCTGTGTGCGTACCGCCCAGTCCTGTGTGGGATCCGGTCGTTGCGAGCAGTCCTGCGCGAATGAACATGAGATCCATCGTCGGCTGGTCAATAACTTTCTCGATGAGATGCACCGGCCGGCGCTCCCGTACAAATTCAAGTTCAAAGTCTCCGGTTGCCCCAATGACTGCATGAACGCCATCGAGCGGGCCGATTTCGCTGTGATCGGCACTTGGCGGGACGATATGCAGGTGGATCAGGCGGAGGTGAGGCGTTATGTCTCCAGCAAAGGTCGGCAATACATCATCGACAACGTCATCACCCGCTGCCCGACCCACGCGCTCTCTCTGACCGATGATGACACCCTGCAGGTGGACAATCCCAACTGTGTGCGCTGCATGCACTGCCTCAACGTGATGCCCAAGGCACTCTCACCCGGAGAGGACAGAGGCGTCAGCCTGCTGATTGGCGGTAAGCGAACCCTGAAGATCGGCGACCGTTTCGGCACGGTGATCGTGCCCTTCATGAAGCTGGAAGATGAGTCGGACTACGAACGGCTGGTGGAACTGGCGGAGGAGGTCATTGACTTCTTTGCCGAAAATGCCCTGGAACACGAACGCATCGGCGAGATGATCGAGCGCATCGGGCTGGTCAACTTTCTTGAGGCGCTGAATATCGAGATGGATCCCAACATGATCGTGCACCCCCGGGAAAACTCCTATGTACGCACCGATCACTGGGAGGAGGAGGCGCAGAAGTGGTTTGAGCGCCGTTCCGGTCATAGTCGTTCGGCCAATGTGGCCTGAGGAGGTTTAAAGTGGCACATGCAGAACGAAGGCTTCCCATCGAGAGCGGCTGTCCCGACGGTATTCAGTATATGCATCCGGTGATGAAAAAGAACTTCGGTCGCTGGCGTTATCACGAAGATCCCCGGCCCGGTGTACTGCGTCATGTGGCTTATAGCGGCGATGATATCTGGACTGTCAGGGCGGGGACTCAGCGGATTCTCGATCTCTTCACTCTGCGCAAGTTGTGTGAGATCGGCGATGAGTTCGCGGACGGTTACGTCCGCTTCACCATCCGCAGCAATATCGAGTTTATGCTGTCGGATGGCAAACGTGTGGAACCGTTGATCGAGGCCCTGGAATCGAATGGGTTTGTGGTCGGCGGCACACGCAATTCGGTGGCGGCCATCTCTCATACACAGGGGTGGCTGCATTGCGACATTCCGGCCACCGACGCTTCGGGTGTTGTGAAGTCGATGATGGACCAGCTGGTGGACGAGTTCCGTCAATGGAACATGCCCAACCGGGTCCATATCACTACTTCCTGTTGTCAGATTAACTGCGGCGGTCAGGGGGATATCGCGATCAATATCCAGCACACCAAGCCGCCCAAGATCGACCATACCCTGGTGGCCAATGTCTGCGAACGCCCGTCAGTGGTGGCCCGTTGTCCGGTGGCTGCGATCCGGCCCGCCATGGTCAACGGCAAGCCCTCATTGGAGGTCGATGAGCGGAAGTGCGTTTGTTGCGGCGCTTGCTATCCGCCCTGCCCGCCGATGCAGATCAACGACCCGGAACATTCAAAACTGGCGGTGTGGATCGGTGGTAATCACTCAAATGCACGGGCTCGGCCCACATTCCAAAAGCTGGTAGCGGCCGGGATTCCCAACAATCCGCCGCGCTGGCCCGAGGCCACCGCCATCGTCAAACGCATCCTCAAGGCTTATCAGACTCACGCCAGGGACTGGGAGCGGATCAATGATTGGGTGGAACGGATCGGTTGGACACGTTTCTTCGAATTGACGGAGCTGCCGTTCACCAAGTTCCATATCGATAACTGGCGCGGGCAGCAGAAGAGCCTGAATGCATCCAGCCATCTTCGGTTCTGAAGGATCGATCGGGGGTGGTGGTTCACAGGGTCTGATGAGAGTGGCGGTTACTTAACCGGACATCGTAGTGTGTCACTTATTTCGCCAGAGCAATGGTGGGGCAGGGCCTCACCCTACAAAATGGGATAGCGCGTAGGGTGGGGCCCTGCCCCACCAAAACAGGCTGGAAGCCAGCACGAATCCTCCTATTGCGAATCAAATTCCCTTAAGTCAATGCCTTCGGGTCTGATGGTGTTCAGGCATCTGCAGCAATTTCCGCATGGCTTGGGCGGCATTGGAGAGTGTGCGTTTGCGATGCGTCACGATACCAAGGGAACGTGAGAGCTTCAGCTCGGGAATCTCAAGCGGTTGCAGTTGGCTGTCGAGCATGATTTCCGGCAGCAGGCTCCAGCCCAGACCGATACTCACCATCATCTTAAGGGTCTCCAGGTAATCGGTTGAGAGCGTACAGTTCACCTGGCGATTTAGTGATCCTATCCGTTGTTCCAGTATGGCCCTGGTATAAGTGCCACGTGTGGGCAATACAGCGGGATATTGGATCAGCTCTGACAGGCCGGTATCTGGCTGTGTCGCCAAGGGGTGATCCGGTCCGACAACCGGCGTCAGCGGGTCCCGCCAGATTGTTTCCGTCAGCAGAGAGGCAGCGGGTTCCAGGGGTAGGGTCACCACAGCCAGTTCCAGCTCACCATGTTCCACCGCCAGACACGCCTTCTCCGATTCCATGAAGCGTATGTCCAGCGAGACCTGCGGGTAGCTGTCGCTATATTCGCGTAGTACCAGGGGGAGCCGGTGCAGACCGATATGATGGCTGGTGGCCATGGCCAGAGCACCGGAGATCTCACCGGAGAGATTGCTTAACTCCCGGCGGATATCGGTCACCTCGTGGATGATCCGCTCAGCCCTCGGCAGCAGGTGTCGGCCGGCTTCCGTCAGGATCACCTGTCGTCCGGCCCGATCGAACAGGCGGATGGCAAGCTCCTCTTCCAGCCCCGCGATACGCTTGCTGATGGCGGGCTGGGTCAGAAAGAGATTCTCCGCCGCCTGGGAGAAGGACTCCTCACGGGCGACCTCGACGAATGCTCGAAGACTGGCAAGTTCCATATGTATTCCTAATATGAATAGATTAAATGAAAAATATGAATTTGTATTATGTAGCACACTCCCCTATGTTTTGCCTACCGAGCAGGAGGAATAGATGATGAGTGCCAAGACGCTTTACGACAAACTCTGGGAGTCCCATGTGGTGCGCACGGACGAGAATGGCACCGCACTGATCTATATCGATCGCCATCTGGTGCATGAGGTGACCTCGCCCCAGGCCTTCGAGGGACTGCGCCTGGCCGGCCGCAAACCCTGGCGCACGGGCGCCAATCTGGCCACGCCGGACCACAATGTACCGACCACCGAACGTTCCGGCGGTGTCAGCGCCATCGTCGATCCCATCTCCCGTACCCAGGTGGAGACCCTGGACGACAATTGCGATAGCTTCGGGATCACCGAGTTCAAGATGCTAGATCCGCGGCAGGGCATCGTCCATGTTGTCGGACCTGAGCAGGGCGCCACGCTGCCCGGTATGACGGTGGTTTGCGGTGATTCCCATACCTCGACCCATGGCGCAATGGGTGCCCTGGCCTTTGGTATCGGGACATCTGAGGTCGAGCATGCGCTGGCCACCCAATGCCTGATCCAGAAGAAGTCGAAGGCGATGCTGATCCGCGTTGAAGGCGCTGTGACTCCCGGCATCACCGCCAAGGACATCGTGTTGGCGATCATCGGGGAGATCGGTACTGCCGGTGGTACCGGCTACGCCATCGAGTTTGCCGGGCAGGCGATTCGGGATCTCTCCATCGAAGGGCGGCTGACCCTCTGCAATATGGCCATAGAGGCGGGCGCCAGGGCCGGTTTCGTGGCGGTCGATGAGAAGACGATCGACTATGTGAAAGGCCGGCCATACGCCCCCGAGGGTGAAAACTGGGAAAGTGCGGTCTCATATTGGCGTAATCTGCACAGTGACGAGGGTGCGGTATTTGATAAAGAGGTAGTACTGGACGGCAGCGCAATCAAGCCTCAGGTGACCTGGGGGACCTCACCCGAGATGGTGGTGTCGGTGGATGAGTCGGTACCCGACCCGGTTGCCGAGGCCGATGAGGTGAAGGCAGGCGGTATGCGCCGGGCGCTCGAATACATGGGGCTTGAAGCGGGAACGCCTATCGAACAGATCAAACTCGACCGGATATTCATCGGCTCCTGCACCAACTCCCGCATCGAGGATCTGCGGGCCGCCGCCGACGTCGCCAAAGGCCGACAGGTGGCTGCCAATATCAAGCAGGCGCTGGTGGTGCCGGGCTCCGGGCTGGTCAAGGCGCAAGCGGAGGCCGAGGGGCTCGACAAGATCTTCACCGAGGCCGGTTTCGAGTGGCGTGAGCCGGGTTGCTCCATGTGTCTGGCCATGAACGCCGATCGGCTGGAGCCGGGCGAGCGCTGTGCCTCCACCTCCAACCGTAATTTCGAGGGCAGGCAGGGGCAGGGTGGTCGCACTCATCTAGTCAGTCCGGCCATGGCTGCCGCCGCTGCGGTTGCCGGCCACTTTACCGATATCAGTGCCTTGAAGTTAGGAGGGGATGACGATGGAGAAATTTGAGACATTCACCGGTATCGTCTGTCCCCTGGACAGGTCCAATGTGGATACCGATGCCATTATTCCCAAGCAGTTTCTGAAGTCGATCAAGCGGTCGGGTTTCGGACCCAATCTGTTCGATGAGTGGCGCTATCTCGATCACGGCGAGCCCGGGATGGACAACAGCCAGCGTCCGCTGAATCCCGATTTTGTCCTCAACGATGCCCGCTATCAGGGGGCGAAGATTCTCCTGACAAGCAAGAACTTCGGTTGCGGGTCCTCCCGTGAGCATGCGCCGTGGGCACTTGAAGACTACGGCTTTCGGGTGATTCTGGCTCCCAGCTTCGCCGATATATTCTTTAATAACTGCTTCAAGAATGGGATCCTGCCAATCGTGTTGAAAGAGGAGACGGTGGATGAGCTTTTCGCATTGTCCGGTGGCCCACAGGCACTGGAAATCACAGTCGATCTTCAGGCGCAGACGCTTTCCTATGCGGGCGGAGAGACAGTTCCGTTCGACGTCGATCCCTTTCGCAAACATTGTCTGCTCAATGGTCTGGACGATATCGGCCTGACTCTGGAACACGTGGATGATATCCGGGCTTATGAAGCGCGCCGACGCTCGGAAGCGCCCTGGCTTTTCACCTGAAGCAGTGGTTTGGCGATTCACTGCATCTTCACAATGTATATATTAGGTAAGTGAGAGAAAATGAGTAAAAAGATACTGGTATTGCCGGGTGACGGCATCGGTCCTGAGATCGTCGCCGAGGCGGTCAAGGTATTGGCCACGCTGCGTGATGACGCCGGGCTGGATGTGGATCTCGACGAGGCGCTGGTCGGCGGCGCCGCTATCGATGCCACCGGCGGCCCCCTGCCGGAGGCTACGCTGGAGCTGGCTGAGGAGGCGGACGCCATCCTGCTCGGCGCAGTGGGCGGCCATCAGTGGGAGTCGCTCGACATCTCGATCCGGCCCGAAAAGGGTCTGCTGGGTCTGCGTTCCGCGCTGAACCTGTTTGCCAATCTGCGTCCGGCGATCCTCTATCCCCAGCTGGCCGGTGCCTCCAGCCTCAAGTCCGATATCGTTGCCGGTCTCGACATCATGATCGTCCGCGAGCTGACCGGCGGTATCTATTTTGGACAGCCCAGAGGGATTCGGGAGCTTGAGGGTGGTGAGCGTCAAGGTTTCAATACTCTGGTCTACAGTGAATCCGAGATCGAGCGAATCGCCCGGGTCGCCTTCGACATCGCCGCCAAGCGCGGTGGCCGGGTCTGCTCGGTGGACAAGGCCAATGTGCTCGAGTGTACCGAGCTCTGGCGTGAAGTCGTGACAAAGGTCGGTGAAGGGCATCCCGATATTGAACTGAGTCACATGTACGTGGATAACGCCGCCATGCAGCTGGTCAAGTGGCCGAAACAGTTCGATGTGATGGTGACGACCAACATGTTTGGCGATATCCTGTCGGATTGCGCCGCGATGCTCACCGGTTCCATCGGTATGCTGCCATCCGCCTCACTGGACGAGAACGGTAAAGGGATGTATGAGCCCATCCACGGCTCTGCGCCCGATATTGCAGGCAAGGGTATCGCCAATCCTCTGGCGACCATACTCTCGGTCGCCATGATGTTGCGCTACAGCCTGGATGAGCCGGCGATGGCCGATCGCATCGAGCGCGCGGTGGACAAAGTCCTAGACGATGGCTTGCGGACGCCGGATATTATGTCCGAGGGTATGACGGAAGTGGGTTGCGAAGCGATGGGTGACGCGGTTACTGCGGCACTCAATGGTTAGACGAATGCTGCCTCATGCAGCGATTACTTTATTTAGGTCTGAAAGATGAAAAGAGTCGGTTTTGTAGGTTGGCGAGGCATGGTCGGTTCCGTGCTCATGAACCGCATGCGGGAAGAGGGCGATTTCGCCTCAATTGAGGAGCCAGTGTTCTTCACCACCTCCCAGGTGGGTCAGGCCGGTCCCGACATCGGTAAAGAGATTCCGCCGTTGAAGGATGCCACCGATATCGACGAGCTGATGAAGATGGAGGTGATCCTCACCTGTCAGGGTGGCGGCTATACCAACGGCATCTATGAAAAGCTGCGTGCTGCCGGATGGAAAGGGTACTGGATCGATGCGGCCTCCAGCTTGCGCATGAAGGACCACAGCCTGATCGTACTCGATCCGGTCAACGATTCGGTGATTCGCGATGGCCTGGCAAACGGCAAGCGTGATTTCATCGGTGGCAACTGTACTGTCAGCCTGATGCTGATGGCGCTTGGCGGGCTGTTTCAGGAGGACCTGGTGGAGTGGACAACCTCCATGACCTACCAGGCAGCCTCAGGTGCGGGTGCGCGAAACATGCGGGAGCTCATCAGCCAAATGGGCACGATTGAGCGTTCGGTGGCTGACAAATTGGCAGATCCCGCATCTGCCATTCTCGATATCGACCATGGTGTTGCGGAGAGCCTGCGCAGCGATAGCTTCCCCAAGGAGAACTTCGGCGCAGCCCTGGCTGGCAGTCTGATTCCCTGGATCGACGTGCCGCTGGAGAACGGGCAGAGCAAGGAGGAGTGGAAGGGATTTGTGGAGACCAACAAGATTCTCGGTCGCAGCGACAACCCCATTCCCATCGACGGCACCTGTGTTCGTATCGGCGCCATGCGCTGCCACAGTCAGGCCTTGACGGTAAAGTTACGCAAGGATGTGCCGATAGACGAAGTTGAATCGATCTTGAATGCCGCGAATGATTGGGTTGATGTCGTACCCAACGAGCGGGAGATCACTGTGTCGGAGTTGAGTCCGGCCAAGGTGACCGGTTCGCTGAATGTCCCAATTGGGCGCCTGCGAAAGATGAACCTGGGTGACGAGTATCTCAACGCCTTCACCGTCGGCGATCAACTTTTATGGGGTGCCGCAGAACCCTTGAGGCGCATGCTGAGGATTCTGCTGGAAGCATAACATCAACTGGCCTTCGGCCATTGATTAACTTAAACAGGCCCCGTCGTGAAGTTGTTTGACTGGCGACGGGGTTTTTCCGTTATTCAGGTTCGTGAGATCGAGTGGAAAAGCGAGTAAAAGTCGCCATTGTCGGCGCCAATGGTTTGGTGACAGAGTCCCTTTTGGCTGTCATCGCCGAGCATACATCACTGCAGGGCGAAATTGCGCTGCTGGGTGAAGAAGAGAGTGTGGGCGAACTCGTTGAGTTTGGACAGCAGACCCTGTCCATGGACGAGGTCGCGTTATGCGATTTCAATGAAATCGATTTTCTGATCTCTACCGGGGAGATTACCTGTGATGGAGATTGGGTTGACGAGGCACGGGAAGCCGGTTGTGTCATATTGGATATCGGCGGGGGGCTGAGACGTTATTCAGAGCTTCCGCTTGTGGGTGCAGATGTAAATCCGGGTGTGCTCGACGAGGTCACGCCTGGCACTATCATCTCCCTGCCGGATGCGACAACATTGCAGTGCGCTACGTTGCTTAAACCGCTTTTGGACAATGTGGGTCTTGAGCGGGTGAGTCTGTTCTGTTGTCAGGCGGTGTCGGAACTGGGCAGAGCCGGTGTAGAAGAGGTGGCGCGCCAGACTGCACGGATGTTGAACGGCACACCAGCAAAACCGGTGCTGTTCCCCGCCCAGATGGCATTCAACATTGTGCCGCTGGCAGTGGAGGATGGTGAGGATAAAGCGGTGATGGGTTCGGGTGCGGTTGTGGCAGATGAGGTCTGTCAGATGTTGGATAGCGAAGACCTGCCGATAACCGTCACATGTTGCTGGGTACCAGTCTTTTTCGGGCATACACAGGCTATCCACTTCACCACCTCGCAAGCGGTGGACGAGGAAAGTTTGAAAAACATATTTGGGCGTTTGCCATATGTTGAATTGAGCACGGATACTCAGGTACCGCCGACAGCGGTAACCGATGCATCCGGCAAGAATATATTGATGGTAGGGAATCTGGTTGCAAGGGCGAAAAGTAAGACCGATTTCTCACTTTTGGGGGTTGCGGACAACCTGCGCTATTGTATTGCAGGAAATGCTGTGAAGATCATTGAAGTTTTGGTAAAAAGATTATTTCTCAGCTATAGTTAGCCGCAAATTGTTAAGTTTATTCTAAACCTATCGGAGCTGTTCAGGGGGGCCTTTAAGCCCACTGCACCGGAGCGAGTTCGACCGGTGGGTTGTGTTTTCTGGCAAGGAGGAAGCATGATTCGTAAGCTGTCTCTGGCAGTGGCTGTTGCAACAGCCCTCTCACCTATGGGTGCCTGGGCGCTTGGATTGGGCGATATTCGTTCCAATTCAGCTCTCAATCAAAAATTCAACGCCGAGATCAATCTGCTTTCCGTGAATCAGGAAGAGGTTCAGGATCTTCGTGTCAGTCTGGCCTCCCAGGAGGCTTTTGACAAAGCGGGTATAGAACGACTGTTTCTCCTTTCCGGGCTGAAATTCAAACCCATGATGAGCCCATCGGGGAAGCCGGTGATCATGGTTACCAGCGCCGATCCGATCAGGGAGCCGTTCCTTAATTTCCTACTTGAGGTCAACTGGCCGAAAGGTCGACTGGTACGCGAATATACGGTGCTGCTTGATCCTCCGGTGACAATCAATCGTGCACCCCAGGCGGTTGCCGCCCCACGGGTGAGCACAACGCCGGCGCGACAGGTGACCAGAGCGCCCATGCGTGAATCCGCACCGGCACCGAGAATGGTTGCCGCAGCTCCTGCTGTCGGGGGTAGGGAGTATGGCCCGGTCAAGCCCAACGACAATCTCTGGACTATCGCAAAGACGATGCGAGAGCAGAATGAGTCTGTTGAACAGGTCATGATGGCCCTGCAGCGCCATAATCCGAATGCCTTTATCAATGACAACGTCAATAACCTGAAAGTTGGCAAGGTACTGCGTCTGCCTGAAGGTGCGGATGTCACCTCTCTTTCCAAGCAGGAAGCAAGAGCCGAGTTTCTTGCACAGACTCGTGCATGGCGAAGTGGTAAGCCGGTTGCCGCCAAAACAGGTCCTGCTCCATCAGCCCCTGCCAAGCCAGACACAAAAGATCGCCTTAAGCTGATGTCGGCCAAGCCCGAGAGTGGCGAAGCCATGGCCCGGGAGGGTAAGGCAGAGGCAGAGATTGACCGTCTTCAACAGGAAATTTTGTTGGTGAGGGAATCCAACGAGAGTGCGCTGCAGGAGAACGATGCACTGCGTAACCGGGTCAGCGAACTCGAGAAGCAGATTGAGGATATCCAGCGTCTGGTAACGCTAAAGAGCGATGAGATGGCAGAGATGCAGGCTGCACAGCAGATTGCATCAGAAAAGATGTCGGAGATGCAACCGACAGAACAACCGGAAATGGCGCCTGAGCCGGAACCTGAGCAAGAGATGGCAATGGCGCCAGAGGCTGAGAAGGCGCCTGTTGTGCCAATTCCCGAAGGCACAGTCATTGAAGAAGCCAATATCGAGGAGATAATCGCCCAGGCGAATCAGGCTGAAATGGTGGAAGCACCCGTAACGGAAGCTGCTGAGGCGATATCCGAACAGCCTGCAGTGGCCCAAACGATGCCGGAACCGCCACCGGTGGCGGAGGCTCCCGCAAAGGCTGAGCCTGTTCAGAAACCTGACACCAGAATTCCTGGAAAGAAAGTCAGCTATTTCGATAACCTCGAAGGTAACACCACCATGATGGGTATCGTAGGTGGTGTGGCTGTACTGCTGATCGGTATGCTCTGGATGCTCATGCGCAGGCGTAAAGAGGCCGAAGCTGAGTTTGCCGAGAGTATTCTTGTTTCTCCGGACAGTGAGGTAGCCGCCGCGGGTAAGGATGAGAGTGATTCGCTCCATGAGCCCAGTGACGAAACCTCCTTCATGAGCGATTTTTCACCCAGTGATATCGACGCTCTGCAGGATGAGACCGGAGAAGTCGATCCCCTCTCTGAAGCGGATGTCTATATCGCCTACGGTCGCTATCAGCAGGCTGAAGAGCTGATTAAACAGGCCATTGAGAAATTTCCTGAGCGGGAAGAGCTTCGACATAAACTGCTGGAAATCTACTTTTCCGCCAAGAAGGGCAATGAGTTCACCGGTCTTGCGGAAGAACTCCACAATGGCGGTCTGGAGACCAGCAATCCCGATGCATGGTCAAAGATCGTCTCCATGGGCAAGGAGCTCAATCCCACTCACGCACTATTTGCCGCAGCAGCAGGTGCTGCCGGAGTCGCGCTCGCTGACGATGACGAGTTGGAGGATCTTGGGCTTGATCTCGGCTCGGATTTCTCCGAAGCCACAAAGGCAGAGGAACCGCAGGGAGCCCTTGATAGTGATGAGATAGACTCCATGGATCTCAGCGGATTGGATAACCTGGATGAAATGGACTCTGAAAGTCTCGAGGCGGATCTCTCACTCGATTCGGAATTTCTGAATAAGGTGGAGTCTGGCCCTGCAGAAGAGAGCGGAGAGAATTTGGATATCGACCTGAGTGGTCTTGATATGGGGTCTGATGCTCTATCCCTAGAAGCGGAATCCGAACTGTCGGGAATCGAGGAACTTGAGGTGGAAGCCGCAGATGCCATTGAGCTTGAAGACTCAGAATCTCTTGATGATCTGGATCTCGAGAGCATTGAGCAAGAGCTCGAAAATCTGTCAGATGATCTCGACGGTCAGTCTGCCGAACCGCTGGAGCTTCCAGAGGCCGATAGTGAGGAGATCTCCCTGGACCTGGACTCCACCGATGAGGTTACCACCAAGCTGGACCTGGCCAGAGCCTATATCGACATGGGTGATAACGAAGGCGCCAAGAGTATCCTCGAAGAGGTTGCCAGCGAGGGCAGTGATCAACAGAAGGAAGAGGCCAAGGAGCTGATGAACAGTATCGGCGTTTAATACCTCAATGGCTGTAATGCGAGGGGCACACATTGTGTGCCCCTTTTTTATTGAGACAAATTCTGACTGACTGTAGGGTTGACGAAATTATGCCGAATTCAGGCGATGCCTGGCGGATGGATCAAACCTACAATAAGACGTGCACACTCCACCAACACTTGGCCAGAATAAGCTGAAAATGAAGATAGCACTGGGCGTAGAGTACGATGGCAGCGCCTTCCACGGTTGGCAGTATCAGGGCGATGTCCGCAGTGTCCAGGAGTCGCTGGAGATAGCCCTATCAAGGGTGGCTGATCAACCTGTCACGGTTCACTGCGCAGGTCGCACGGATACAGGCGTGCATGCCACGGGACAGGTGGTCCATTTTGAGACTGATGCTTATCGATCGGAACGTTCCTGGATTCTCGGAACCAACAGTAATCTGCCTGATGATATCAGCATCTCCTGGGCGAAGGAGATGCCGGAATCATTCCATGCGCGTTTCTCGGCGGTTGGGCGTCACTATCGTTACCAGATCATCAACCGAAAGTTCCGCTCTGCGCTCTGGCGGGATCGAGCGGTCTGGATACACCATCCTCTGGACGCATCGAGTATGCAACTTGCTGCTCGGTATTTAGTGGGTACCCATGACTTCTCCTCATACCGGGCACTGGCATGTCAGGCCAAACACCCGGTCAGGACCATCCATAGTCTTGAGGTGAATCGTGACAGAGAGATGGTCTCGATAACGGTGCATGCCAATGCCTTCCTGCACCATATGGTGCGCAATATTGCAGGCGTTCTTATTGCCATCGGTAAAGGAGAACAGCCGGTCTCATGGACAAAGGATGTCCTGGACTTGCGCGACCGCACCTTGGGAGGTGTGACCGCACCGCCGCAGGGGCTTTGCCTGACGTGTGTGGATTACCCGGAAGAGTTTGGGATATAGGACCTTTGGTGTCTCCGGCCGAAACCCTTTGCCCGTATGTTAACTTAGGCTGTTTGTCATAGGCTGTATCTTTGTACTTACTATACGACAGGCTGCAATATCGGTGAGATTTTATTGAGTCTTCTACGCTAAACATGGCGTCAGCCGGCGCCATGCTGTATCTTTCTCAGGTTTATGAGAACCCGTATTAAAATCTGTGGTATCACCCGGGTGGAGGACGCGCTGGAGGCGGTGCGATTGGGCGCCGACGCCCTTGGTTTTGTCTTCTATCCACCCAGCCCGAGAGTTGTTACCATCGAACAGGCGAAAGCCATTGTGGCGCATTTGCCGCCGTTTGTGACAGTGGTGGGCCTCTTTGTGGACGAGACCAGGGAACGGATCGATCATGTAATTCGTGAAGTGCCTCTGGACCTGCTCCAATTTCACGGGGATGAAACCCCATCGGCGTGTAGTGGATTTCAACGTCCGTGGATCAAAGCGATTCGCATGCGTGAAAACATTGATCTGCAACAGGTGGAGCAGCACTATTCTGCAGCTTCGGGGCTTCTGCTCGATACCTATCGTAAAGGTGTGCCGGGTGGGACAGGTCAATCCTTCGATTGGGGCAGAATCCCGAAGGGGATGGCATCTCGAATTATACTCGCGGGCGGCCTGGATTCGGAGAATGTGGAGCAGGCGATCAATCAGCTCCATCCCTATGCTGTGGATGTGAGCGGCGGAGTTGAGGCGGCCAAGGGCATCAAGGATGCCGGGAAGATGGCCGCCTTCATTGCTGGAGTCAATCGTGTCGATAACAACTGAAAAAATCATCGGTACCTTACCGGATGCACAGGGGCATTTCGGTCCCTATGGCGGACTGTTTGTTTCCGAGACTCTGATGGAGCCCCTGGAAGAACTGCGGGTTGCCTATGAACGCTATATGCAGGATGAGGATTTTCTCAGAGAGCTGGATGAGGACCTGGCCAACTATGTGGGTAGGCCCTCACCGATCTACCTTGCCCGGCGTTGGAGTGAAGAGCTTGGGGGTGCCCGGATCTATCTGAAACGGGAAGACCTGAACCATACAGGCGCCCACAAGGTGAACAACACCATCGGGCAGGCGTTGCTTGCCCGGCGCATGGGTAAGACCCGTATCATTGCCGAAACGGGTGCCGGTCAGCACGGTGTCGCTACCGCAACAGTGGCTGCTCGACTGGGGCTGGAGTGTGTGGTTTACATGGGCGCCGTGGACATCGCCCGGCAGGAGGCCAATGTCTATCGTATGCGTCTGTTGGGTGCTGAAGTGAGGTCTGTGAGTTCCGGCTCCAAGACCCTCAAGGATGCGCTGAATGAGGCAATGCGCGACTGGGTGACCAATGTGGACAACACCTTCTACATCATCGGAACGGTTGCCGGACCCCATCCCTATCCGGCGATGGTGAGGGATTTTCAGGCTGTGATCGGCCGGGAGGCCCGGGAGCAGATGCAGAGACAGACCGGTCGCCAGCCCGATGCGCTGGTGGCCTGTGTTGGTGGGGGGTCCAATGCAATCGGTCTTTTTTATCCCTTCCTGGATGACCGGGAGGTGAGTATTTACGGCGTCGAGGCCGCCGGTAATGGGATCGACACCGGTCTTCACGCGGCGCCATTGTGTGCCGGTAAACCGGGTGTGCTGCATGGTAACCGCACCTATCTGATGGAAGACAGTGACGGTCAGATCATAGAGACGCATTCCATTTCCGCCGGTTTGGACTACCCGGGCGTCGGACCTGAACACGCCTGGTTGAAAGACAGCGGTCGTGCGAGTTACGTGGCCGTGACCGACGATGAGGCGCTGCAGGCGTTCCACGATCTGACCAGAATCGAAGGGATCATTCCGGCCCTCGAATCGAGCCATGCACTCGCCTATGCCGCAAAGCTGGCTCCGGAAATGAGCCGGGATCAGGCGATACTGGTCAATCTCTCTGGGCGGGGAGACAAGGATATGCACACGGTGGCGGCTCGGGAGGGTATCGAACTATGAGCCGTCTTGAAGCACGATTCAGTCAGCTTAAAGCGGACGGTAAAAAGGCGTTGATTCCCTTCATCACTGCCGGAGACCCAACTCCTGGCATCACTGTGGACCTGATGCTGGAACTCGTCTCTGCAGGGGCTGATGTGATCGAACTGGGTGTTCCCTTTTCCGATCCCATGGCGGATGGTCCGGTTATCCAGCGGGCAAGTGAACGCGCGCTGGAACACCATGTCAGCCTGCGGGACGTGATCGGCATGGTTCGACATTTCCGGGAACAGGACAGCGATACCCCAGTGGTGCTTATGGGGTATCTCAATCCCATAGAGATAATGGGATACGAGACATTTGCAGCAGAGGCGGCCGATGCCGGTGTGGATGGCGCATTGGTGGTCGATATTCCGCCGGAAGAGGGTGGGGAGCTGCTCGATGCCATGAGCGATAATGGGCTCGATCAGATCTACCTGATTGCGCCCACCAGCACGCCTGAGCGGATTCAACGCATCTGTGACGCCGCAGGCGGCTTCGTCTACTATGTCTCTGTAAAGGGCGTCACCGGCGCCAGCAATCTGGATTTGCAGGCAGTGCAGAGGAAACTACAGGAGATAAGGAGCGCTACTGACTTGCCGGTAGGTGTCGGATTCGGTATCAAGGATGCCCAGACCGCAGCCGCCGTCTCCCAATTGGCCGATGCAGTGGTCGTGGGCAGCGCACTCGTCTCAAGAGTGGAGGCATTGGCCGGGGAACCGGAAAAGATCGGTGGTGCATTGCGTGAGGTTCTGTCATCCATGCGACAGGCTATGGATGCTACATAATGACAATGAATAACAGGAAAGGCTGTAAACAACCATGAGTTGGTTCGAAAAATTGATGCCAAGCCGCATCCGAACGGATGCCGGCCATAAACGGGCGGTACCGGAGGGACTCTGGACCAAATGCCCCGGGTGTAACGCGATTCTCTATCGGGCAGAGATGGAACGGAATCTCGATGTCTGCCCAAAATGTAACCATCACAACCGGATCAGTGCCCGCCGCCGGGTTGAGACATTCCTCGACCCGGAACCTCAAGAGGAGATCGGCGTCAACCTCGAGTCGGTCGATCCGCTGAAATTCAAGGACAGTAAAAAATACAAGGAGCGTATCAGTCAAGCGCAGAAGGTATCCGGCGAAAAGGATGCACTGATTGCGATTCGTGGACAGGTCAAAGGACTGGATGTGGTCGCTGCTGCTTTTGAATTCAGTTTCATGGGCGGGTCCATGGGTTCTGTCGTGGGCGAGCGTTTCGTACGTGCTGTCAATATGGCTCTGGAGCGCCATATCCCCCTGGTCTGTTTCTCTGCCAGTGGTGGCGCGCGTATGCAGGAGTCACTCTTCTCTTTGATGCAGATGGCGAAAACCAGCGCCGCGTTGGAGCGGCTACAGAAGCGTGGGCTTCCCTTTATCTCCATCATGACGGACCCCACCATGGGAGGCGTCTCCGCCAGTCTGGCAATGTTGGGCGATATCAACATCGGTGAACCCAACGCACTTATTGGTTTCGCCGGTCCCAGGGTGATCGAACAGACGGTGCGGGAGAAGCTTCCCGAGGGTTTTCAGCGTAGTGAGTTTCTTCTCGATCACGGTGCGATCGACATGATCATCGATCGTCGGGATATGCGTGACAGGATTGCGGACCTGCTCAGCATCATGACGGACAAAGCACGCCCCTGATACCGCCTCTCCATGCGATTTGATACGCTGGATCAGTGGCTGGACTGGCAGGAGACGCTACACCCGCGGGAGATCGAGCTGGGTCTGGCGCGGGTCTTGACTGTCTGGCGGCGCCTGAAGCCGGCGGGTCTCGAATGTCCGGTGATCACTGTGGCGGGAACCAATGGCAAAGGCTCCTGTGTGGCGATGCTTGCAAGTATCTATCGTCATGCGGGATACCGTGTCGGCGTTTATACCTCTCCCCATCTGATTCGATACAACGAGCGCATCACATTGGATGGAGATGCGGTTGATGACAGGCGTCTGTGTGAGGTTTTCGAGGACATCGACAGGGCCCGCGGCGATACGACTCTGACCTATTTCGAGTTTGGCACCCTGGCAGCGCTTACCATTTTTGCTGAAGAAAAGCCGGATCTGGCGATTCTGGAGGTTGGCCTTGGGGGGCGCCTGGACGCAGTCAATATCATCGACGCAGACTTGGCGTTAATTACCACGATTGATCTCGACCATACCGAGTGGCTGGGCGAGACCCGTGATGAAATCGGTCGTGAGAAGGCGGGAATTATGCGACCGGACAGGCCGGTTGTCCTCGCCGATCCGGATATGCCGGCATCGGTTTTCGCAGCTGCGGAGCGAATCGGCGCCGATGCCTATGCCCAGGGGCGGGATTATACGTATACAGAAACCGGATCAGGTTGGCGGTGGTCTGGCCCGGACGGTATTTCAATCGACCTGCCTCTGCCTGCGTTGCCGGGTCAAGAGCAGATATACAATGCATCCGCGGTGGTCATGGCCTGCCACTGTTTCAGGCAGCGGTTGGATTGCCCGGATGTAGCGCTGGCGGCCGGTCTGGCAAAAGCGAGGCTTGCGGGTCGTCAGCAGCTTATCCCGGGGCGTCCGAATGTTTTACTGGATGTGGCACACAATCCGCAGGCGGTGGAGAGCCTGAGAAGCTGTCTCACTCAGCATCAACAAGTGGGTCGTGTCAGGGCTGTCTTCGGGCTGCTGAGAGGCAAGGATGCCACTGCCATCGCATCACTCATGGGCGATGTGGTGACTGAGTGGCACCTGATGGATCTCTCGGGTAGCCGGGCGCTGGCCTCTTCAGAATTGGCGGACACCTTCAGGGAAGCCGGTATCAAAGCGCCGATCAAGACCTACCCGAATGTCGCGAATGCTATGGATGGCGCAAAGGCTTCTTCCGAGGGAGAGGACTTGATTCTAGTGTTCGGCTCTTTTCTGGTTGTTGGTGAAGCAATGCAATATTTGAGTATTCGGTAGCCGACATCCATCTGCCACCTGATATACTTGATCGAGCGGGCTTAACGGAATCGGTTTCCGGCTGGACACTATGAACTAAGCGGATCTCATCTATGGCACTTGAGGAAGGATTAAAGCAACGATTGATCGGCGCTGCCGTATTGGTTGCGCTGGTTGTGATCTTTGTGCCCATGCTCATCGATGAACCGCAAGACAGCAAGCTGGTGTCCGATCATCGAATTCCGGAAAAACCCCCCGCTTTGGTTAAACCGATGCCTGAAATTCTTCCGCCGAAACCAGAAACTGCGGAAACACCGGTACAGGTACCTGAAGCGCCGCCGACACCCAAGCCTGATGTGGTTGAAAAGAAAGCCCCCAGTAAAAAAGCAGGAAAGAAGCCGCCCACATCCTGGATGATACAGGTGGCAAGCTTGACGGTACAAAAGAATGCGGAGAAATTGGTGGCAGACCTGAGAAAGGCAGAGATGCCTGCACATCTGGAGAAGGTTGCGGTGGATGGCAAGAAGCACTTTCGTATTCGAGTCGGTCCGGAAGTGGATTTTAAAACCGCTGAAAGAATGGCAAAGAAGATAAAGCGTGATTTCAAGCTCACGCCTAAGGTCATGCGCTATCCGGAATAGCATAACGATATTATTCGTCGGTCTTGAATATGAACATTGCGACACAAGCCCAATCATTCATCAGTGGTCTCAGGGATAGACATTCGACGAAATGGTTGGAATCTTTCCTTCGACACAGGTTACCGACACTGGTGGTACTGTTGCTGGTGGTTGTGATTGGGGCTAAGTTGGCGGAACTCACCTGGCGTCTGATGCCCACTCCTGAGAGCGGTAACGTCAATGTACAGCAGAAGGTTTTCAAACCCTTGCCCAGCGGGAATCGCCAGGATGACAAAGTGCAGTTGGCCCAGACGGCAAGCCTCCATCTCTTCGGAGTGGCTGGTGCGGTAAAGCCGGCCAAGAAGATCGAGCTTAAGGCACCGGAAACGCGATTGAATCTGACCTTACATGGTGTTTTCGTCGAAGATAAGCCGGAGCAGGGGGCAGCCATCATCGGTACATCCGGAAACAAGCAGAAATATTATAAAGTGGGTGCCAACGTGATGAACGGTGTAAAGCTCCAGGGTGTCTTCGATGATCGCGTGGTACTGCTGCGTAACGGCCAATCTGAAGTCTTGCGTTTCCCGAAAGTGTCTAACAGAAGCGCCAATGTCGCCCCCGTCAGATCCGCCTCTTCAGGCAGATCAACAGGATCCAAGACAGTAAGAGCTGCCTCTCTTCGTGAGTACAGGGAAGTTTTTCAGAAAGAGCCGCTCAAGATCTTCGAACATGTGCGTTTCGTACCGGTCAGGTCGAGGGATGGCCTGAAAGGCTATCGTGTGCTGCCGCAGAGGAATCGTGAGCTTTACAATAAGTTGGGTATTCGGCCTTCCGATCTTGTCACAGCTGTCAACGGCGTGACTCTGACCAACGACAAAGAGGCCATGAAGTTGATTCAGATGTTGAAAGATGCGACCTCGGTGCAGGTGGATATCGTACGGAACGGTCAGCCACAGTCGCTTAACTTCAGTCTCAATTAATCCTTAATTCGCCCATTTTTAATCGGTTCGTATCGCTCAGCGATCGGGGGTTGCCGGAGGGGTGGGACGATTGGGTACCAAGGCGACCTCATCGCCCTGCTCAAGTTTCGTAAACAATTCCGCAAACTGCTTATTGACGGTCGGTCTTATCAATGACTCATCAAACACAGGCGCCAGCTGCGGGCGGCGGTTACGCAGTAACTTCAGCAGGTCGGAAATGGTAACGACCGATTGAGGCAGTCTTATCTCTTCACTCTCTTTGCCAGCTTTATTGGCAAGCCAGGAAAAGTAGTAGAGTTTAATTGTGCGCTCCTGGTCGACAGCCTCCTTGCGTTGGTATCCAAGCGAATTCAGTTTGTCGAGATAGGATTGCCAGTTCTTGTCCAGCTCCTCTCCAAGCCGGTAGAGTGTTTCCCACGAGTAGATGCCCGTATCGTGTCCATCATCGAAGACCAGACGGATGGCATACTGCCCCTGGGGTTCGATCCGTTCGATATTGACAGATTCCTTGCCGGTCACCGGGGTTGAACCGGCCTTCACCTCGGCCGCAGTGGAGAAGACCCGGAGGTATTCGCAGGGCAGTTCGAAGCTTGCACCATCCGAGAAGCGCAGGGCCAGAAGGCGTGACTTCTGGTGCAGGTTGATTTCCACGGGTACTGGGATCTCTTTGGGCATGCTGATACCGGTCAATCTTACGAAGAGAAGGTGCGGGATGATGTCACAGATCGGCATCCCGCTTCAACCGGTGGATTGTATGAAAAAGGTCCTTACCGATGTCCCTTGCCGGATACCCTCAGCAATGTACGGTCCATTCCCCTGCTGGAGAGAATTCGCCGTAGCAGGGCAAACAGATGGGTCGGGAAGGTCACATAATAGCGGGGTTTCGGCCTGCGGCTCTCAAGGGCATGCACCACCTTCTTCAATACCGCTTCCGGCGGCAGGGTAAATGGGGCGGCTGGTCCCTTTTTATTCAGTCTCGCCAGCATAGCCTGATAATAGTCCTTGTGAAAGGAGTTCTCCTGATCGATATTTTCCTGCCAGTGCTTTAATGCATTGGCGCGAAAGCGGCTTTCGATGGGGCCGGGTTCGATCAATGAGACATGGATCCCGCTCCCTGCCAGCTCCAGACGTAAAGTATCACTCAGTCCCTCCAAGGCATATTTACTGGCCACATAGGCGCCGCGATAAGGGAGTGTCATGAAACCGAGGATAGAGCTGTTCTGAACAATACGTCCCTCGCCCTGATGCCGCATATGAGGAATAAGTTGGCAGGTCAGTTCGTGCCATCCAAAGAGATTTGTCTCAAACTGGCGTCGCAGGGTGTCGCGGCTGAGATCCTCTACTGCACCAGGTTGTCCATAGGCGCCGTTATTGAAGACGGCGTAGAGCCTGTTGTCGCAAAGCGTGAGAGCCTGTTTGACTGCATTTTGAATGGACTCGCTGTCATCCAGATCAAGATGGAGCGCATCGAATCCCAGTTGTTGTAGCTGCTGGACATCCTCCGCAGCTCTTGCAGATGCGATAACCCGGTATCCCCTTGTTCTCAGCCCTTCGGCAACACAACGCCCGATACCACTGGAACAGCCGGTGATGAGAACGCTTTTAGCAACAGACATGGCGCCTAGAATACTCGATTATTAACATTTCTGTCTTCTGTTCCTTGAGGGCTCCGGCGGGCTTTCCGTACAGGAAAAGGAATTAAAGTTTCACTCGCGACGTCCGCTAACCAGTTCAGAATGGATTGAAGAAGCGGCATCAATAGTTATGCCCTGTTGGCATTGTCATGACCATGGGTACCGATTCTTCAATATTGATACAACAACGGGGAGTCGGAGTTAGCACAGGTGGATATTGCAACACTGGTCGGTTTGCTGGGCGGGTTCGGCATCATTATCGGCGCCATTGCTTCGGGTGGCGATGTCATGTTGTTCGTCAATGTCCCTTCAATACTCATCGTTGTAGGCGGTACCTTCATGGTAACCCTGATGCAGGTCTCCCTGGGTGACTTTCTCGGTTCCTTCAGCATCGGAATGAAGGCCTTCTTCTACAATACTGACGATCCTAAAAAATTGATCGAAGAGGCAGTGGAGCTCGCCGATATCGCCCGAAAAAACGGCCTGTTGGCCTTGGAGGGGCAGGAGATTGGTAATCCCTTTCTACAACAAGGCATCAGTCTCTGCGTTGACGGTCACGATCCCACATTGGTCAACAAATTGCTGACAAAGGACATCGATCTGACCATCCAGCGCCATGAGGTTGGCCAGACCATGTTCAAGAATATGGCCACGATGGCTCCCGCGATGGGCATGATCGGTACCTTGGTGGGTCTGGTACAGATGTTGGCGAATATGTCGGACCCGGCCAGTATCGGCCCCGCCATGGCGGTGGCCCTGCTGACCACACTTTACGGTGCGATCATCGCCAACGCCTTTGCTCAGCCCATGTCCGAAAAACTGGCCCGCGCCAGTAGTATGGAGAAGACCAACAAGTCTTTGATCATGGAGACCATATCCGGAATACAGGAAGGTATGAACCCAAGGGTGTTGGAGCAGCTGTTAAGTACCTACCTGCCCACTGGCAAGCGTCCGAGCCAGGAAGACTGACAAAATGGCAGATGATTGCCCCAAATGTGATGCGGGCCTGCCGCCCTGGCTGGCAACGTTCGCCGATCTCATGTCACTCCTGATGTGCTTTTTTGTGCTGCTGCTCTCCTTCGCTGAAATCGATGCGATTCGTTTTAAAAAGATGGCTGAATCGATGAAGGATGCCTTTGGTGTCCAGCGGGAGATACCGGCATCTGAGATCGTCAAGGGCACCAGCGTGATCAAGCAGGAGTTCAGCCCGGGTATTCCTCAACCGACTCCCATTACTGAGATTAGGCAAATGACTACCGATGTCGAGAAGGAAAACCTCGATGTGGAAGAGCATGCTCAGGAGTCTCAGGCTCAGGAGTCTGGGGCGGAGGGTGCTCAGGCGGAGGAGTCTCAGGCTCAGGAGTCTATAGACATTGATGTCGCACAGGCAGCCATGCAGGCCAAGCTGGAACAGGAGGTCGAGACGCAGGCACAGGAGTTGAAAGAGAAGCTGGACGAGGAGATCGATGAAGGGCTTCTGGAAGTGGAAAGAGAGGGTGCCAAAATCATCATCCGCATCCAGGAAAAAGGATCATTTCCCTCCGGCCGTGCCAATCTGAATCCCGACTTTTTCGAGGTCATCTCGAAAATTACCGATGTGTTCGCAGACACCCCTGGTAAGATCATTGTCGCGGGCCATACTGACAATATCCCGATCTCGACCAAACGTTTTCGCTCAAACTGGGAACTCTCCTCGGCACGGGCAGTGACTGTTGTACACGCGATGCTGAGTAACGCGGCACTGGATCAGAACCGATTCCTGATCCAGGGGTTCGCCGATTCAAGGCCGCTGGTACCCAATGACACTCGTGAGAATCGGGCACTGAACCGTCGGGTGGAACTGATCATCCAGCGGGGTGAGGATATCGACAGCGGTGAGGTGATCGAGGCCAGTGAGGGCTGAGGGTCTTCTCGGGACCATGCATGGGGAAAGAGAAAGAGAGGAGTGTAGGGCGATATGACCGACGAGCGCAGAGAATTCTTCCGAATCGATGATTCCGTTCAGGTGAGTTATCACACCATTCCGGCGTCCGAGCTGCCGGCCTCTATCGATGATCGGTTGCAGAACGATCGATTCAGTGTGATGACCCGGATGCAGGTGATCAGTCAGCACCTTTCCGCCTCCCTGCACCGAATTGAGCAACGCGATCCGGATGTGGCCGATTACCTCAAGGCACTGGATGAGAAAATCAATCTGCTTGGACAGAGCTTTCTGGCGGAGGAGAGCGATCTACTGGGGCAACCTTCCCGTTCTGTCAATCTGAGTGCCGGTGGACTGGCAATGGATATCGCCGAGCCGCTGGCTATCGGGGATCATATTGAGATCAAGTTGTTGCTGTTGCCCTCATATACAGGCGTGTTAGCCTACGGCGAGGTGGTCGGCCTGGAGGCTTCTCAGGAGGCTGATAGCGATTATCCTCACCATGTGCGAATCAATTTCACGCTTATCCGCGATACGGATCAGGAGGCACTGATCCGACACATCATGCGACGCCAGGGTGAGATGTTGCGACAGCGCAGAGAACAGCAGGGACTGACATAGTGCTATCAGGCCCTGGTTAAGTTCTTGATGGGTCCTGGAGACTTCGCTCGTTATCTCTGCTCATAACAAAGTTCATACAGAAACTACAACACGTTGTTGGATCTCAGTCTTTGTACTGATCCATTAACCAACCGTATCAGTTTTCACAGCTCCCAGCAGCACTCGGCTCGTCAGTCAGCGAGCCAAGAAAATCAATATGTCGGAAAGATCACCGGCGGCCTTAATAGACCATCCGCATATTCCACTATGTGCAGATCAGCAACTGTTCATGTCATCTGAAGTGGGAAACTGTGTGATTGCGAAGTTTGATCAGGGAGGAGAGCCTGGAATGGCCTTGCGATGGCGATAGTTAGGAATCGCCTTCCGATATGGCCGTTTATTTGAAATCCGGCATTCAATCTAAGAACGAACCGACTAAACCTTCTGCATAGATCGTCGATACATATTTCATATGAAATTTCAACAGGGTTTTCGCAAACTAGTGTAAATGGGTTCGTGCAGCCTTTTCACTGTACCTCGAGTGCTAAGTTGTCTCCGCGCTCACTATTCGTGCCGACGACTGCATCCTGATCCGATAGGGATGATGCGATTGAGCAGAATGAGATAAGCCACTCTTCCAAGATGTATCAGGAAAGTAATTATGAAGATCTCAAGATATCTGTTAACCTTCTGCCTTAGCGTCATGCTGGCATTCTCATTTTCTGCCCATTCGGCAAAAATTGACCTGTCCCAAGCCGTCAACAAGGCTGGCAAACAACGCATGCTCTCACAGAGAATTGCAAAGGCTTACTTCTTTCTCGGAAACGGTGTGAGACGGGATAAAGCAGAGCAGCAGTTACATATCAGCATTGCTGAATTCATAAAGAACCACACTGAATTGAAAGCCGAAATCAGCAATCAGAATGTACAGAAAATGCTGGCCTTTGTGGATATTATCATTGAGGAGTATATCGACCTGGCGGGTCGCCCCTATAGCAAAGAGAGCGCAGCCCAGGTCCTCGACTTGAGTGAGACCATTCTGGAAGCCAGCCATGATATCGTGGTCAAGATCGAGGCGCTGGCCAATGTTGAAAAGCCGAAGATTATCAATATTTCCGGCAGGCAGCGTATGCTCTCTCAACGCATTGCCAAATACTACATTGCCTATCAGTCAGGCTTTAAGGACCCGGACTCCATCAGTCAGATAAAAAAAGCTGTTAGCGAGTTTGAATCGGCATTGGCCCTTCTCAAAGCCGAAAAGATCAATACACCCGAGATCACTGATAATCTTGCCCGGGTCAGTCTGCTCTGGCGGGTTATACGCCCCTTCTTCCTGGATGTTGAAAAGGGTGGATTGCCCGTCACCGTTTTTGCGACTACGGATAAGATCATGGATCATATGAACAATATCACCTCTATGTATGTAAAAGCTGCAGCCTAGAGAATCGCGGCTGGCGTCGTTGATGATGTCAGCCGTTCAGTTCAAGCTTGGCCGCTTGAACTTGTACGAATAGCCCGTCGATTGACTGCCATGAAGATATGATTTCGATACATGGATCGAATACAGGTTCATGTGTTGGAAAGCCCCAATTTATCTGACAGTAAAATCCAATCAGTACGGTATAGCCTCAATGTGTACTTGATAAAGGTTTGAACATTTCTCAAACCGTCTCGCATAATCCAATGACTTCATTCAATTGAGATCATTCGGCAAGCTGTTGTTTGTGTTCTTCACCTATTTGGAAAGATCACGCAAACGGATCGATTCTCAGCGGGAAATGACCCTTATTCGCTACCAGTATGTTACGATTCCAGGTTTTTAGTGGTGCGCATCTGAACGGCGGCGTACCAAAAATCGATCATTTGAGGAATCGCCATGCCGATCTACGAATACCATTGTGAATCCTGCGGCCATGAACTGGAGGCTCTACAGAAAATGAGTGATCCTCTGCTTACGGATTGCCCGGAATGTAAGCAGGCGTCTCTGAAGAAAGCACTGACCGCCGCGGGATTTCGTCTCAAAGGTAGCGGCTGGTACGAGACAGATTTCAAAGGCGGCAAGAAGAAAACCGAGGACAAGAGCAGCAATTCTGACAGCAAATCATCAAGCTGTAGTAGCGGCTGTGCCTGCCATTCTTAATAACTAATTGATATAAAATGAATTTTCTTCGCCGCTATCTGGTGGCCGGTCTGCTGGTCTGGCTGCCGCTGGTAGCCACCCTTTTCGTCATCAGGCTTCTGGTCGATTGGATGGACCAGAGCCTGCTTCTGTTGCCGGAAGCCTATCGGCCGGACAACTTACTGGGATTCCATATTCCTGGCCTCGGCGTTGTGCTTTCGATGCTGATTCTTTTGCTGACCGGCTTGGTTGCCGCCAATCTGTTTGGACGCAAGCTGGTTAGCCTTTGGGAAAATATGCTCTCCAGGATACCGCTAGTCCGTTCGGTCTACTCAGCCGTCAAGCAGATGGTGGAGACTATGCTCTCCGACAAGGGGGAATCTTTTCGAAAAGTGGTGCTGGTAGAGTTTCCCCGGCGCGGCATGTGGGCCCTGGCGTTTCTGACCAATGACGAGCAGGGACCGGTTCAACAGGCCATCGGAAAGGAACTTATCAGTGTCTATGTCCCCACCACGCCCAACCCCACCGGCGGCTATTTCGTCTTGGTGCCGAAAGAGGATGTGCGGGAGATCGATCTGAGTGTAGACGACGGACTGAAGTTACTGCTCTCCATGGGAGCCGTGAATCCCGCACTACCGGAGGCTGCCACCCAGTCCGACGGACTTGCAGAGGCAGAGGCCAAGCCGTAACATTCCCGCCTTTTAGCGGCCCGTTCTTGCGACCATCACCAGTTTTCACAGGAAATACCCATGCGCAGCCATTATTGCGGACAGATCAACAGTGCTCATATCGATCAGGAAGTGGAACTTTGCGGCTGGGTCCACCGCCGCCGGGATCATGGTGGTGTGATATTTATCGATCTGCGGGATCGCGAAGGCCTGGTACAGGTGGTCTACGACCCCGATCTGCCTGAGATCTTCCAGCTTGCCGAGCATGTTCGCAACGAGTTCGTGCTACGTATCAAGGGCCGTGTGCGCCCCCGCCCCGAGGGGACGGTGAATCCCGATCTTCCCACGGGTGAGGTCGAGATCCTGGGACTGGAACTGGAGATTCTCAACCGTGCTGATACGCCTCCCTTTCAGCTCGATGAGCATGAGCGGGTCTCTGAGGAGGTACGCTTGCGCTACCGATATGTGGACCTGCGGCGCCCGGAGATGCTGGAGAAGATCCGGGTTCGCGCAAAGGCGACTCAGATACTGCGTCGTTTTCTCGACGATAGTGGTTTTCTGGATATCGAGACTCCGATGTTGACCAAGGCTACACCGGAGGGCGCAAGGGACTATCTGGTGCCCAGCCGTACCCATCCCGGTCAGTTTTTCGCCTTGCCACAGTCACCCCAGCTCTTCAAGCAGCTGCTGATGATGGCCGGTATGGACCGCTACTATCAGATCGTGCGCTGCTTTCGCGATGAGGATCTGCGTGCCGACCGTCAGCCGGAATTCACCCAGCTCGATATCGAGACCTCGTTTCTGAACGAAGACGAGATCATGCAGCTCAATGAAGAGATGATCCGCACGCTCTACAAGGAGATACTCGATGTGGATCTACCCGATCCCTTCCCGAGAATGACCTACCATGAGGCCATGGACCGCTACGGCTCCGACCGTCCCGATCTGCGCGTGCCGTTGGAACTGATCGACCTGCAGGACGTGATGGCATCGGTGGAGTTCAAGGTCTTCTCGGGACCTGCAAAAGACCCCAAGGGCCGGGTGGCGGCCCTGCGGGTGCCGGGCGGCAATACCCTCAGCCGAAAGCAGATCGATGAGTACACCAAGTTTGTCGGCATCTATGGCGCCAAGGGCCTGGCCTACATCAAGGTCAATGAAAAGGCCAAGGGTGTCGAGGGTCTGCAGTCGCCGATTCTGAAATTTCTGCCGGACGAGGCGGTGAGCGCCATCCTGGAACGTACAGGTGCGGAAGATGGGGACCTGATCTTTTTTGGCGCCGACAAGGCCCGTGTGGTCAACGAATCCCTGGGTGCCCTTCGGGTTCGTCTGGGAGAGGACCTGGCACTGATGGAAGGGGAGTGGAAACCCCTGTGGGTGGTCGATTTCCCCATGTTCGAATGGGATGAGCAGCACGACCGCTGGACACCTCTGCACCATCCGTTTACTTCGCCCAAACTGGATCAGCTCGATCTGCTCGATTCGGATCCCGGTGCCTGTAACTCCCGCGCATACGATATGGTTATGAACGGTGTCGAACTGGGTGGTGGCTCCATCCGTATTCATCAGCAGGATGTGCAGCAGAAAATCTTCCAACTGCTGGAGATCGGTGAAGAAGAGGCGGAGGAGAAGTTTGGCTTCCTGCTCTCGGCACTGAAATTTGGTTGCCCGCCCCACGGTGGTCTCGCCTTTGGCCTCGATCGCCTGGTCATGCTGTTGACCGGTTCGGACTCCATACGTGACGTAATGGCCTTTCCCAAGACCCAGACGGCAGCTTGTCTGCTCACTGCCGCTCCCTCTGATGTTGGAGCGGATCAATTGCGGGAGCTATCAATCCGGGTACGCAAGCCGGCCAGTGAGGAGACATCCGCTTAAGGGGCTTCGCAGCTGGGCATCCTCATGGCACCTGATGCCCGACGATACAAACGGCCGGAATCGGTGCTGGTGGTGGTCTACAACGCCGGGGGTGAAGTGTTGTTGCTGCGCCGAACACGACCGGCCGATTTTTGGCAGTCGGTAACAGGTAGCCTGGCCTGGGGGGAATCTCCCCTCCATGCCGCCCGACGGGAACTCTATGAGGAGACCGGTATCATGGCCGGCTCCCGGCTGGTTGACCTCTCACATAGTGTCCGTTTCCCCATACTGCCTGCCTGGCGTGGACGTTATGCCTCCAATGCCAGGAGTAATCTTGAACATTGGTTTGCCCTGCCGTTACCCCAGCGGCGTCTGATCCGTTTGAGCAGGCAGGAGCACAGCGCCTATCGATGGCTCCCCTATCTACAAGCAGTGCGGCAGGCTACATCCTGGACCAATCGCAAGGCAATCCGTCTCCTGTTTGAGTCGTATCGGCAAGGCCGTTGAGATTTTCTTGGTGCCGCAGTAGAAAAACCTGTCTTGATGGAGGAGCGCCAAGGTCGCTTTTCCTTTCTTGGATTTAATACAAGCCTGAACGTCTACGGAAGACTTATCTTGGTGATGAAGCTGCATCACTTGTGCAAGGGACCTGGCTATTGAGCTTTCCAATCATACGTACAGCTTCTCTTTCGCTTCGGCTGCTACACGCTTTGGCTCTTCGGTATAACAGGCCCTAGCACGCTGACCGGGTCCATGAAACTGACCACCGTCTTGCCGCTTTCGGTTTCACGCAGGATGAAGTTGCACGGGAGTAGGGCACCTGCATTGGGTTTTCGCTGCTGAGCACCCGTTCGGCCAGCCTAGGATTGCAGGCGCCGTAGATATGGTAGGCAGGAATGTCCTTTCCATTTTTGCCTTGAAGATCGCCTGCACATCGACATCGCTGAATACCCAGATGCTCGCTCGTCAGGGTGTCACGGACTTTCTCCAGCGCCTGTGCAAACGGAAGATCGATTTCGGTATTGATTTCGTACATAGTGCCTCCTGTCATATGGGAGGCCGCATTCCAGCAGAGCCGATGGTCAAGCAGATTGAAGTTTATCAAAACCCCAGGGAGCCCCGGGATATGCAACAGACAATTCATCTTGAGACTCATGCAAGGGAGACGCTGGTCGATATCACCCAACAGGTGGAGTCGGTCGTCAGGACGAGCGGTATCCGCCAAGGTATTGTCAGTGTCTACGCGCAAGGCGCGACCGCTGCCGTCATGATCCAGGAGAATTGGGATGAGAGTGTGCAGACCGACGTTATCAATCTGCTGAGAAAGATGATTCCGCAGGGTGTTTGGCTGCATGATGCACAGGATGGTAACGGAGATGCTCACTTAAAGGCTGGACTGGTCGGTCCTTCTGAAACCGTCCCGCTGGTTGACGGGGTGATGGGTCTCTCTCGATGGCAGAATATCTTTTTCTGCGAATTCGATGGGCCCAGGTCCGATCGCAGAGTTGTCTGCTCAATATTGGAGGATGCAGGATGAACGATAAGGGTCTGCTGCGACACATAGAAGATCTGAATCAGTGGAACCCTGAGAATTTTCGTGGTTTTTATTATCGGGACCAGCGTGTCGGCTATTTGAAGACAGGCCTCGGTGAGGCATTGCGCCAGTGGCCGGCCTATTTTCAGGTCCAGTCCGATGCCGTTCATCTCAATAGAGCGCTGGATACCTTCGAGGTTCGCACTCAGGCTCTTTCTGAAGTGACTCGAACCCTGGTTACCCAAGGCGTCATCTCCCATGCGCATGGTGAACGTTACCCGGTCACATCCAGTGGTCGTGAGACGGCGATAGCGACAATTGACCGTACTGCGGCCTCCTATTTCGGACTCAGGGCCTACGGTCAACACTTGAACGGATATGTTCGAACCCCGCAGGGTTTGAAGCTGTGGATTGCCCGGCGTTCCACTGACAGGCGTGTCTATCCAAACAAGCTTGATAACATGGTGGCAGGAGGGTTGCCCCATGATCTGAGCCTGGAGGAGAACCTGAGAAAGGAGTGCATGGAGGAGGCTTCGGTTCCTGGGCAACTGGCAGCCAGAGCCAAGCCGGTGGGAGCATTGACCTACTGCAAGGAGACAAAGGTCGGCCTCAAGCCGGACACCCTATATTGCTACGATCTGGAACTGCCTGACGATTTCCAACCACACAATACCGATGGTGAAGTGGCTGAGTTCATGTTGCTGCAGGTCGAGGAGGTAGTCAGACTGGTTCGAGAGACCGATGAATTCAAGCTAAATTGTAATCTGGTCCTGATCGATTTCTTTGTCCGGCATGGGATTCTAAATCCTGAGAGCCCGAACTACCTGGAGCTTGTCATGGGATTGCACGAGAAGTTCTGAGCAGTGAGTGCTAAATTATTGCACAAGTACACACTTTTAATACCTGATGGAACCAGAAGGCTGGAATTCCAGTCAAAATCGTATTCCAATCAGGTTGATAGCTGCCCCCTGTGGCGAATTGGCAGCGAATTAGGTGGTTGAATGAGACTTATCCGATCCGTTTCTCTCTGTTTGCTGTTGCTGTTGGGCGCTTCACCGGTTTGGGCGCTGAAACAGCTGGTGCCGGTGTCCGAACTCCATCCTACGCAGGAGCAGCAGCAGACAGCCCATGTCATCGTCAAGGTCATCGATAAGTACCACTACAAGGAGGTACTGCTGAATGACGAGATGTCTGAGATGATTCTGCAGCGCTATTTCGAAGCTTTGGATCCCAATCGTTCCTTCTTTCTTGCCAATGATATCCGGCGATTCTCTGTTTTTCAGGAGAAGCTGGACGACTATCTGAAAAATGCCAGGATCGAGCCCGCATTCGAGATTTTTCGTCTCTACCGCCAGCGAGTGGGCGAGGCGATTACCCATGCCAAAAAGCTTATCGAGGGTGAATTCGATTTTACGGTCGACGAGGTCTATCAGTTTGAACGTGCAGACGCTGCCTGGCCGCAAACACGGGCAGAGTTGAATGATCTCTGGCGCAAGCGGGTGAAGAATGACTTTCTCAATTTAAAATTGACCGAAAAGGCGGATGATGAGATCCGTAAGACCTTGATGGCACGTTACACGCGGCTTGAAAATCGTGTGATGCAGTTCGATTCCAACGATATTTTCCAGACGTTTATCAATGCCTACACGTTGAGCCTGGAACCTCACACCAGCTATATGTCACCGAGTACATCCGAGAACTTCGATATCAGCATGAGCCTCTCGTTGGAGGGCATAGGCGCGGTATTGAAGGATGAGGACGGTTACACCGTGGTGCAAAAGACGGTGATCGGCGGGCCGGCTGAACTGAGCAAGCTGCTGCATGCGGGCGATAAGATCGTCGGTGTCGGACAGGGTCTTGAAGGCAATATCATCGACATCGTCGGCTGGCGGTTGCAGGATGTGGTGGAACAGATTCGCGGTCCCAAGGGTTCGGTTGTCAGGTTGAACATTGTGCCCAAGGGGAGTCAGAGTGAGATCGATCCCGAGACCATTACCCTGGTGAGAAACAAGATCAAGCTCGAGGAGCAGGCAGCCAAGAGCTATATCATTGAGGGTTTGGAGGGAATGGATCGTTACAGGATCGGTGTGGTTGAAGTACCGACCTTCTATCGCGATTTTGCCGCCGAGTCCCGAGGCGATGAGGATTTCCGCAGTACCACGAGGGATGTCAGAAACCTGCTTGTCGATCTGAAAGGGCAGGGTGTTGACGGCATCGTCATCGATCTGAGGGAGAATGGCGGCGGCTCTCTATCCGAGGCCACGGAGCTGACAGGCCTCTTCATTGAGACGGGACCTGTCGTACAGATCAAGGATGCCTTCGGAAAAGTTGAGGTTGAAAGGGATCCTGATGCAGAGATCGCCTACGATGGCCCATTGGCTGTATTGGTCGATCGTGACAGTGCTTCCGCGTCGGAGATTTTTGCCGGTGCCATCCAGGACTACAAGCGAGGCATCGTGCTCGGCGAACCGACATTTGGAAAGGGCACAGTGCAGACGCTGGTCGATCTGGGTCGTTTTGTCCCCGGCAGGAAGCGGGATCTCGGCAGACTGCGTCTCACCATGGCTCAGTTTTTCAGAATCAATGGCGGTAGTACCCAGCATCGTGGTGTAGTGCCGGATATTCTCTTCCCCACTGCCAGGTTTTCTGATGAGTATGGAGAACGTTCGCTGGACAATGCGCTGCCATGGGCACAGATACAGCCGGCTAAGTTTACTGCACAGGCCAAGGGGTCGATCCCACGTCTGATGGAGTCCCATCTGAGTCGAATCTCCCATGATCCCGGTTTTGAGATGCTGGTCGATCGGGAGAAACGTTTTAAGGATCTCGACCGACGTACGGAAATCAGCCTTTTGGAATCCAAACGTCGATCTGAGTGGGATCAGCGCGAAGAAGAGCGCTTGTTACACAAAAACCGTTTCAGAACCTCCCAGGGACTCGATGCGATCAAGCAGAAGGATGAACGGGAAGCCACTGAGGATGACGATGGTGAGGAGAGCAAGGCCACCCGTCGGATAGAACTCAATGAGGCGGCCAGAATACTCGTTGACTCGATTCGCCTAGAGGCGCCAATGGCAGTGATGCGCTAAACAGCACAGCCTGAATTTGCCATGCCGAGCGTTCAATTTATCCGTGTTAGATTCTTAACGAAAGGCTATAATCTGCGCTCTTTGAACGGGATGCGTGGGTTTGTACGAGACATCTGAAAAGCGTTTGCTGCAGCTGCAGCAGACAGGTCATGCGGGATTGCTAAAGGGCGGCCTGATCGGACTCGAGAAAGAGGGACTTCGCGTCTCACCCCGGGGGTGCATCTCTCAGCAGCCCCATCCCATGGGGCTCGGGTCACCACTGACCAATCGCTATATTACCACCGACTATTCCGAGGCGCTGACCGAAATCATCACGCCGCCATCAGGCGATCGGGCGGAGCCCCTGCGGTTTCTCTTCGATGCCCACCATTTTCTCTATCAGCATCTGGGCGAAGAGATTCTCTGGTCCAGCAGTATGCCCTGTGTGGTCGAGGGGGACGCCAAGATACCCATCGCCAACTACGGCAGTTCTAACGCTGGTATGATGAAAACCGTCTATCGACGGGGATTGGGTCACCGCTACGGGCGAGTGATGCAGGTGATTGCCGGCGTACATTTCAACTTCTCATTGCCCCACGCATTCTGGCAGGCCTATCAGTCGTTGGAAGACGATGGGCGTTCACCCCAGACTTTTATCTCGGAAAGCTACTTCGGCATGTTGCGCAACCTGCAGCGGTTCGGCTGGCTGATACCGTATCTGTTCGGTGCATCACCGGCGGTCTGCAAATCTTTTCTCGGCGGGAGGCCGACCAGTCTGCATAAGTTCGATGGTGCCACCTACTATGCTCCCTATGCGACCTCCCTGCGTATGGGGGATATCGGTTATCAGAACAGTAAGGAGGAGGGGACGGGTATCAAGGCCTGTTACGATTGCCTGGACGCCTATGTGGAGACTCTCTCCCGGGCCATCGAGACCCCCTGTTCCATCTATCAGGCCATCGGCGTGAAGGTGGATGGGGAGTACCGGCAGCTGAATGCCAACATCCTGCAGATCGAGAATGAGTACTACAGTACCGTCCGGCCGAAGCAGGTGCCGGAGATGATGGAGAAGCCGATCCATGCCCTGCAGAGAAAGGGTGTGCGCTATGTGGAGCTGAGATCCCTCGACGTCAATCCCTATCACCCGCTGGGAATTGCAGAGGAGCAGATCTTTTTCCTGGAAGCATTGATGATCTTGAGCCTTCTGCATGAGAGTCCCGCGATCAATGTGGCGGAGCAGCGGTCTATCGATTGGAATGAACTGGCCGCCGCACACCAGGGGAGAGACCCTGCGCTGAAACTGAAGCGAAATGGCGATGAGATTGCGCTGGCGGCCTGGGGTCAGGAGATATGCGATGCTCTGCAACCGATATGTGAGTTGCTGGATCAGGGTATGGAGGAGACGCCCTACCAGTCCAGTCTCCAGTTGCAACGTGACCGCCTGCAGGATGCTGATCTGACACCATCAGCGAGAATGCTGGCTGAGATGCGTGAGTTGGGGGAGGGTTTCTACCATTTTGCTCATCGCAAATCCCGTGAGCATTACGACTACTTCATGCAACATGAGTACTCTACGGAAGATCGGAGCCTACTGGAGCGTGAGGCTTCTGACTCCTGGCGCAGGCAGCGGGATATCGAATCGGCAGACGAGGTTGGCTTCGATGCCTTTCTGGATGACTATTTCTCACAACAACTCTGATACAGTCTTAAGCCTGAGTCCGATTGATTTGATTTAGAGGTTTCACCATGGGCATTAACAAAGAGGATCAGTTGGGGTTCGCTACCCGGGCGATCCGCACCGGTCACCATCGAACTCCCGAGGGTGAACACGGTGAGCCGATCTTTCCCACCTCCAGTTTTGTCTTCGGCAGCGCTGCGGAGGCTGCAGCCCGTTTCAGCGGCGATGAGCCGGGTAACATCTACTCGAGGTTTACCAATCCGACCGTAAGGAACTTCGAGGAACGACTGGCAGCGCTGGAAGGCGGCGAGTGTTGCGTTGCCACGGCATCCGGTATGGCGGCAATTCTGGCAACCTGCCTGGGATTGCTGCAGTCAGGGGATCATATCGTCTCCTCACGCAGCGTTTTCGGCAGCACGACCCTGCTATTCAATAAGTACCTGACCCGTTTCGGTATAGAGACCAGTTTCGTGCCGGTGGACGACTACGCGGCCTGGGAGGCGGCAATCGGTCCGAAAACCAAGCTCCTGTTTCTTGAAACCCCGTCCAATCCGTTGACCGAAGTGGCCGATATCCATCGCCTCGGCGAATTGGCCCATGCTAACGACTGTCTGCTGGTGGTGGATAACTGTTTATGTACCCCCGCGTTGCAACGGCCGTTGGATCTGGGCGCTGATATCGTTGTGCACTCCGCCACCAAGTACCTGGATGGTCAGGGGCGTTGTGTCGGCGGTGCGGTGGTCGGTAACCGGGAGTTGGTGGGGGAGGAGGTCTTTGGCGTCCTGCGTACAACCGGCCCCACCATGAGCCCATTCAACGCCTGGGTCTTTCTGAAGGGCCTGGAGACGCTGGAACTGCGCATGCAGGCACACTCACGGAATGCACAGCAGCTGGCGGCATGGCTGGAGGTCCATCCTCAGATTCAGCGGGTCTATTTTCCCGGGCTCGAATCGCATCCACAGTATAAGCTCGCCCAGCAGCAGCAGACCGCACCCGGCAGCATCGTCTCGTTTGTGGTCAAGGGGGGGCAGACCGCCGCCTGGTCGCTCATCGATGCTACACGCATGCTCTCCATCACCGCCAATCTGGGGGATACCAAGACCACTATCACCCATCCCGCCACAACCACCCATGGGAGATTGACGTCGGAACAACAAGCGGAAGCCGGCATTGAGCACGGCCTGGTGCGGATCGCAGTGGGACTGGAATCCGTTGAGGATATCCAGCACGATCTGGCTTTAGGTCTCGATCGACTTTGAGCCTGAACCATGGCGGATGACTCCCTGAGAGCGAAATGGGATGCACGGCATGGGGATGCGGAGAAATCTCCGTCGGTCGCCAGGGTGCTGGAAGAGAATCTTCATCTATTGCCACCGTCCGGTCATGCTTTAGATCTGGCTTGCGGACTCGGCGGTAATGCGTTGGTCCTGGCTGAACAGGGCCTGGATGTGTCTGCCTGGGATCTCTCTCCGGTCGCGATCGAGCGACTGCAGGGTATTGCCGCCGCGGAAGGACTTACCAATCTGCAGGCCGAAGTGAGGGATGTGGAGCGACAGCCTCCATCCTCAGGCAGCTTTGATGTGATTGTTGTCAGTTACTATCTTGAGCGAACGTTGATACCCGCCTTGATCAGCGCGCTGAAGCCGGGCGGATTGATCTTCTATCAGACCTTTACGGCCATTGCCGTGGGTGATGAGGGGCCGTCGAATCCCGATTTCCGCTTGGGCGACAATGAGCTGCTCGATCTGTTCAGACCCCTGAAAGTGAGATGTTATCGGGAAGAGGATCGCCTGGGGGATTTAACGAGAGGCGTGAGGGATGTGGCCATGCTGGTGGCTGAACGCTCGGTCAGCGGCCTACGCGGGTAAAGTCTGTTCCAGGTTTCAGGCCGAAGGCGCTCTCCAAATCGAATTCCCGGATAAGCTGATCTCCCACTTGCAGACCATATTCTCTCTGGATCTCCCCCAATAAGAGCCGAACAGCGTTTCGATTGTAGCCACTGCCGAAGCTGATTTGCTGTTTGATGATCTCTCTCGCCTTATCAAGGGTCATGGGATTGCTCCTCGTGACATATTCATAAACATTCGCTTGAGTTCCGATATTTGAATTCCCTCGGTATATCCGATTCGGTCTGCCCGCAATTTCCCGTATTCTCGGATTAGGGAGGTGGCTAGGGCCTGTTAAAAGGCCCTGGTTGCTGTTACGAAACACTAACACGCTTACACCGCCGAAGCTCGAAAATCCCTGATAAATAGCTGGTTGAATAGGTCAACCACTGCTCCCAAATAATAACCAAGAAATATACTATGTAATTCAACGATATTGCATATCTTTAAGGAGGCATTATGCAGTTCCGGCAATTATTCGACCACCGATCCAGTACCTACACCTACCTGGTGTGGAATGAGGATACCCGTGATGCAGCCATCATCGATCCTGTCAGGGAGCAGGTTGAGCGGGACAGTCAGTTGATCGATGAGCTTGGGTTGCATCTTCGCTTTGCCCTGGAGACCCATGTCCATGCGGATCACATCACCGGCAGCGGACTGCTGCGGGAACGGTTCGGTTGCAAAATCGGCGTTCATAACCAAGTCGATAGCGATTGTCCCGATATCAAATTAGTCGACGACGACTACGTTTCCCTGGGTAGCCAGCAGCTTGAGGTTCTCTATACGCCCGGTCACACAGACACCGATGTCTGCTATCTGGCCGATGGTGTGATCTTTACGGGCGACATTCTCCTGATCCACGGCAGCGGGCGCACAGACTTTCAGTCAGGCGACGCCGCGCGCTCTTATGACTCCATCACCGGCAGGCTCTTTACCCTGCCCGAAGAGACGCTGGTCTATCCTGCACACGACTATAGCGGCTTCACCTGTAGCACTATTGGCGAGGAGAAGCGCTTCAACCCGCGTTTGGGCGGAGAGAGAACCCGTGAGGAGTACATCCGTATCATGGATGAGATGGTGCTGGACAAACCTGGGTTGATCGACATTGCGGTGCCGGGCAACCAGGCCTGTGGACTCGATCGGCAGGGCTGACATAATGGATCGACAGGCACTGGAAAAGATGCTGCAGCATGGCCAGGATAACGCGCTGTTGCGCTATACGCTTGGCTCCCTCTGCCTCAAGGAAAAATGCTTTAAGGAGGCTGCCGAACACCTGCAACAGGCACTGAACTTTGATCAGACACACTCGGCCAGTTGGAAACTGTATGGCAAGGTACTGACACAGTTGGAGCGTACCGATGAGGCCAGGGAGGCTTATCAGAAGGGGATTGCTGTTGCGGAGTCAAAAGGGGATGTGCAGGCAGCGAAAGAGATGAAGGTATTTCTCAAAAGGCTAGACTGAGAGACTTGTTCATCCGCTGGTGTCGTATAGTGTAGTGAGGTACCAAGCCGGCAAACATAAGCTGGTAATCAAACAAGCCAGATAGAAGCGAGAGTTCCAATATGGTCGAGCCGAATAAAATGGCGGTAAAAGATTACCTCCAGTCACTGCAGCAAGACATCTGCTGTGCTCTTGAGGAGGAGGATGGCAAGGAGAAATTCATCGAGGATAGCTGGCAGCGGGAGCCGGGCGAGCACCTGGGTGGCGGTGGTGTCAGCGCCGTCATTCGTGATGGCAATGTCTTCGAGCAGGCCGGAGTCAACTTTTCCCATGTGACCGGGAGTCAACTGCCTGGGTCGGCAACCGCACACCGTCCCGAGTTGGCGGGTAGGGCTTTCGAGGCCATGGGCCTCTCTCTGGTGATCCATCCGCGTAACCCCTATGTACCGACCTCACACGCGAATGTGCGGTTTTTTATTGCCGAGAAGGAGGGAGAAGATCCTGTCTGGTGGTTCGGCGGCGGCTTCGATCTGACCCCCTATTACGGATTCGATGAAGATTGTCACCACTGGCATAAGACTGCAAAGGCTGCCTGTGTCCCTTTTGGTGATGATGTCTATGCAAAATACAAAGCATGGTGTGATGAGTACTTCTATCTCAAACACCGCCAGGAGCCCCGAGGTATCGGCGGGCTCTTCTTCGATGACCTGAACGAGTGGGGGTTCGATGCCTCATTCGATTTCATGCAGAGCGTGGGTGATCACTATGTGCCGGCCTACCTGCCGATTGTCAGAAAACGGCGGGAGACACCCTTTGGCGAACGGGAGCGGAATTTCCAGCTCTACCGCCGTGGCCGATATGTGGAGTTCAACCTGGTCTACGATCGCGGGACGCTGTTTGGTCTGCAGTCGGGCGGCCGAACGGAATCGATTCTCATGTCGTTGCCGCCGATTGTCCGTTGGCAATACAACTGGCAGCCGGAACCCGGCAGTGAAGAGGCCAGACTCTATGAGCACTATCTGAAGCCCAGGGACTGGATCGACGTCTGAGATGACAAGCGCCAAGCCCTTTGCCGAATCCAGTGAACAGAACAAGGCCCCGATTCTCGAGGTCTTGCGGCGGCTATTTGCCGATACCCAAACGGTGCTGGAGATCGGCAGCGGCACCGGCCAGCACGCGGTCCACTTCGCTGCTGCGATGCCCCACCTCACCTGGCAGACCAGTGACTTGGAGGACTCTCATTCCGGTATTCGTGCCTGGTTGGATGAGGCCGCACTACCTAATGCCCACTATCCTCTGTTGCTAGATGTCAACGGCGACTGGCCGGGAGGACCCTACGACGCCGTCTTCAGCGCAAACGCTGTGCACATCATGAGCTGGGCGGAGGTGATCACCTGCTTCGAAGGGGTTGGGCGGGTGTTGAAACAGGGAGGTCTGTTCGTGCTTTACGGACCCTTCAATTACGGCGGGAAATATACCAGCGAGAGCAACCGGCAATTCGATGGCTGGTTGAAATCGAGAGACCCTTTAAGCGGCATTCGTGATTTTGATGATCTGCAGGCACTGGCCGCCACTAACGGATTGGTATTCATTGAGGATATCGAGATGCCGGTGAACAACCGGATTCTGGTCTGGCGCAAAGTCAGTTGAGACGTTTTGGTGGGGCAGAGCCCCACCCTACGCACTAAAATCGGTTGAGGGGTTTCGGAGGGGCAGGTCTCCGCCCAATGCGCTGTCACATCAGGTAGGGTGGAGCCCAGCCCCACCATCTCTCATTAAGATCGTCATTTCACAGTTTTCTTGATTGATTTAGATTTTTATCGTCAATATGACGCATTGAATATCGATTCTCTTGTGATCATAAAAATGAAAATATAACAATGAGATATACTTTGTTTTCATTGTCTTTTCTATCTCATTCACCTGTCCATTCGCGGTATAAACAGATAGGGGGATAAAGCCTCTCTTCTGTCATTCATGCCTCGCCTGTGGTAAATACTTTCTCTCTTTGTGTGTGGATTTGCACCACAAAAGGGCAGAAATTAAAAACAGAATTCATAAATAACAATGACGGAGGATCCGACTATGGCCTTCAGAAATCGTCTTCATCGAAGCGAACTGGCCGTACCGGGCAGTAATCCGCGCATGTTGGAAAAGGCCCCGGAAGCGGGTGCCGATCTGGTCTTTCTCGATCTGGAGGACGCTGTTGCAGTGTCCGACAAAGAAGAGGCGAGAAAAAACATCATCCATGCGCTGAACCACTATGACTGGTCCCGCTGTTCGGTCTCGATTCGTATTAACGGATTGGACACCCACTTCTGCTACCGCGACATCATCGAAGTTGTCGAAGCGGCAGGAGACAAACTCGACACCATCCTGGTACCCAAGGTCAACCAGCCGTCCGATCTGCAGTTCGTGGCGCTGTTGCTGGAGCAGATCGAGACCGCCATGGGGTTCGAGCCCATCAACCTGCACGCTCTGATCGAGACTGCCATGGGCATGGCCAATGTGGAGGCGATCGCCCAGACCTGCCCCGAACGATTGGAAGCCCTGGTTTTCGGCGTGGCCGACTATGCCGCCTCTACCCAGGCCCGCACCACCAGCATGGGCGGGATCAATCCCGACTATCTGGTCCTGGACGACCCCGACAGCGAGGGTCATCGCCAGGCCTATCTGGGCAACCAGTGGCACTTCGCCATGTCCCGCATGATCGTCGCCTGCCGTGCCTATGGGCTGCGACCCATCGACGGCCCGTTTGGAGACTTTAGCGATCCCGACGGCTACCTGGCCGTGGCGCGTGCCTTTGCCGCCTTGGGCGGTGAGGGGAAATGGGCAATCCATCCTTCCCAGATCGAACTGGCGAACCGGGTCTTCACCCCCGGAGAGGCGGAAGTGGATCGGGCCAGGCGCATCGTCTCCTCTATGGAAGAGGCTGCAGCCGAAGGCCGGGGCGCAGTGAGCCTCGACGGTCGCATGATCGACGCCGCCTCCATCCGTCAGGCGCAGGTGGTGATCGAAAAAATTGAACAGATCGAGCGGATGTCAGGCAATGAGGCGGTAGTGGCATGAATATCCATGAATATCAGACCAAGGAGCTGTTCCGCAGCTACGGCATGCCTGTGCCGGAAGGGGGCATGGCCCACTCCGCCAATAAGGCCGTCTCCGTTGCCGAACAGGTAGGGGGAGACGGTTGGGTGGTGAAGGCGCAGATCCATGCAGGCGGCCGGGGCAAGGCCGGTGGCGTGCAACTGGCCAGAAGCCTGGATGAGGTGCAACAACATGCCGAGAATCTCATCGGCTCCCGTTTGGTCACCAAGCAGACCGGGGAGACGGGCCGCATGGTCAACCGGGTGCTGGTGGAGCAGATGCAGCCGATCGATCAGGAGTTCTATTTGGGTCTTGTGATCGACCGTGCCTCACAACGTATCACACTGATCGCCTCCGCAGCGGGCGGGATGGAGATCGAAGAGGTGGCGGCAGCCACCCCGGAGAAGGTGATCAACGAAGTGGTCGATCCCGCCGTAGGATTGCAGGACTTCCAGTGCCGCAAAGTGGCCGCTGAAATCGGTCTCAGCGGCAAACAGATCCACAAGGCTGCACGTATCATGAAACAGCTCTATCGCTGTTTTCGCGACAAGGATGCCCTGATGGTGGAGATCAATCCCCTGGTGACCACCCAGGAGGGCCAGTTCCTGGCCCTGGACGGAAAGATGTCTTTCGATGGCAACGCCCTGTTTCGTCAGCCCGACATTGCGGATCTGCGAGATTTCGATGAAGAGGACCCGAAGGAGGTGGAGGCCTCCGGTCACGACCTCAACTATATCGCCCTCGACGGCAGCGTGGGTTGCATCGTCAACGGCGCAGGCCTGGCGATGGCGACCATGGACGCCATCAGCCTCTACGGCGGACGTCCGGCCAACTTTCTCGACGTGGGCGGCGGCGCTTCGCCGGAGAAGATCGCCAATGCCATTCGTATTGTCCTGGAGGATCCTAACGTCGAGGTGCTGATGCTCAATATCTATGCCGGCATCAACCGCTGTGACTGGATCGCCGAGGGCATCGTCAAGGCGATGGAATCACAGTCGATCGATGTCCCGGTCGTGGTCAGACTGGCCGGCACCAACCTGGAGGCAGGCAGGAGAATCCTGAGCGAGTCGGGACTCGACTACATCCACGCGGACCGGCTCAGCGATGCGGCCGAAAAAGCGGTCAAGGCAGTGAAGGGGGAGGCCGCATGAGTATTCTGGTCAACAAACAGTCCAAGGTGATCTTTCAGGGCTTCACCGGCCAACACGCCACCTTTCACGCCCAGGAGGCGATCCGCATGGGCACCAATGTGGTGGGCGGTGTAACACCGGGCAAGGGGGGCGAGACCCATATCGAACGTCCGGTCTTCGATACCGTGAAAGATGCGGTTAAGGAGACGGGTGCCGACGTGAGTGTCGTCTTCGTGCCACCGCCATTCAGTGCGGATGCCATCATGGAAGCCATCGAGGCGGGGATCAAGGTGATCGTGGTGATCACAGACGGCGTGCCGGTGCAGGACATGGTGCGGGTCAAGCGTTACCTGATCGGCCATGACGCCATCATTGTCGGTCCCAACACCGCCGGTGTGATCACGCCTGAAGAGTGCAAGGTGGGCATCATGCCGGCCCACATCTATCCGAAAGGACGGATCGGCCTGGTCTCCCGCTCCGGCACACTCAACTATGAGGCGGTGGAGCAGATGAGTGAGCTGGGTTTGGGGATCTCCACCAGTATCAGCATCGGAGGCGACCCGGTAAACGGGTGTGATTTCCTCAGCCTGATGAAAAAATTTGCCGAAGACCCCGAAACCGATGCTGTGCTGATGATCGGAGAGATCGGCGGTTCCCAGGAAGTGGAGGCCGCGACTTGGGCACGGGAAAACATGAACAAGCCCCTGATCGGCTTTATCGCCGGGGCGACGGCACCGCCCGGACGCACCATGGGCCATGCCGGTGCGATTATCTCCGGCGAGTCGGATACCGCCCAAGCCAAGATGAAGCGGCTTGATGAGCTGGGTGTCAGCGTGGTGCAGAACGCGGCGGAGATCGGGCGTACTGTGTTGCAGAGCGTGAATAGCCGCAAGTGACAAGCGGGGATTGTGCTGCCGATGGCGGTTGTTTTTCTGTTCTCTGATGGCAGACTGGCATGATGAATTGATGCCAGTTATCGAGAATTCGTGTTGCGAATGAGAACCCAGCGATTGACCGCTATCGGATGCGCCCTTCTGTGGAGTGCGAGCTTATCGGCGCAGACCCGGACAGTTGCGCCTGAAACGGGTATTGTCACCTGGGAGACGCAGGCCCATGGAGTGACGCTCCTGATGGCGCAGATCCTGCCTGATCAGGCTCGTGCCTTCTATGGCAATCGGGGTCTTCCGACCGCTGCCACCGAAGCCTATGCGAAAGCCTGTGTCTTCATGACGGTGCTGAGAAACGACAGCGCCCCGGGTGCTGTCCACTTCCGTCAGGCCGACTGGTCGGTTGTAACGGCTTCGGGAGAGCAACCGCCTATCGTGGCGGCGGAGTGGCTGAAGCGGTTCGAGAGTGATCAACTCACGCAATCGGCACGCATCGCTTTTCGCTGGGCGCAGTTCCCACCGGAGCAGACCTACCAGCCCGGTGGGGACTGGAACCAGGGTATGCTGACTGCCGGTCTGCCTCCTGGCAGTAAATTCGATCTGATCGCCCGATGGGATATCGATGGCAAACCTTTCGAGGGGAGACTGAAAGATGTCCAATGTGCCAAGTAGCATGAGTCGATGGAGTCTACTGATGATGGGTTGGCTGAGCTTCTCAGCCTGGGCCGACCTGCCGCCCTTGACCCACGGCTTGACCCCCATCTCACCCGCTGTCGAGGCGCCTACCCTGAAGTTGACCTCTATGGACGATGAACTCGTCGACCTGGCATCACTGCGGGGTGAAGTGGTGGTGATCAACTTCTGGGCCACATGGTGTCCGCCCTGTCGGCGTGAGATGCCCTCGTTGGAGCGTCTCTATCAAGCAGCCGGCGACGAAGGGGTTAAGGTGCTTGCGGTGGACGTGGGGGAGGATGAGGATACCGTCTTTCCCTTTCTCGGTGCTATCGAGCCCTCGCCCACCTTTCCGATTCTCTTCGACACCGATTCGAGTGTCATGACAGAATGGAAGGTCATGGGATTACCGACAACTTTCGTGGTAGACCCGGAAGGTAAAATTGTCTATAGGGCCGTGGGAGGCAGGGAGTTCGACCATCCCGAGCTGATTCAGCAACTGCTCCAGTTGCATAAGTAGAATCAGAATAGTGGCCGCATCGGTCAGTGGTACTTCTCGGTCGTGATGTGCCCCGGCTCTTTCTTGCGGTGCTTGCGCATACCTCTTGTTACAAGAACCGCCGACACCTCTTTGATCATGTTGATATTGCCGCACAGCATGACATGGGAGTTCTCGGCTGAGAGAGTCAGTTCTGCCTGTCGTTCCAAGCGGCCATCCTCCAGCGCAGCGAGTATGCGGCCGTTAAGCACACCCTCGGCGTTCTCCCGGCTGGTAATGGGCAGATATCGGAAGTTAGACTCGTGTGTCGCCTGCAGCGTGGAGATCTCGTCTCTATAGCTCAGGTGATCCCGGCTCGGGACGTTGTGTACCAGAAGAAGGTTGCGAAATCGCTGCCAGCTCTCCTGTGTCCTCAGTATGGAAAGATAGACACCGAGTGCGGTGCCGGTGGCGAGCATCCAGAGATTCTCGCTGTCGGGTATCTGGTCCAGTGTGAAAAAACCGTTCGGCCTTGCCGAAACCCAGAGATTGTCTCCCGGCTGCAGGGCGGCAAGCCGGGGACTCAGCGGGCCATCCACAACCTCATTGAAATAGACTTCGAGCAAGTTGTCATGAGGAGGATTGACGAAAGAGTAGGGACGAGCCACACGCTCACCGTCAATCTCCAGGGCCAGCCGGGTGAATTGGCCGGCACTGAATGGTTCCACCTGTGCCTCGAAACGCAGGGAGTAGAGCCGATCGCTCCAACGACGCTTTTCCACAATCTTGCCTTCAATCCACTGCTCCATTTCTTGCCTCCAAAGACAGTCTGCCGGGGACAGGTAAAGGGTCCGCTCTTACATGAAATTGTATGGGCGATTGCAGGCCGGTGTTAGGGGGTTCTACGGTGTATTAATTGTGGTTACTCATACGGTTAGAGTTTTTTACCTCTATCCGTGCCTGATGCCCGGTAGGGCGGATATACATAAAAAAAGCCCCCCGAATTGGGGGCTTTTAGGTCTGTATATGGAGGTCAGGAGTTCTCTGTACCATCCTTGGTGCTCTGCGATCTATACGTCCTTATTGACGACATTGGATAAGCCGCTCTCCATACCGTCCAGGTCATAAACTGTAATTGCAAAGTAGTAGCTGCCTGACGGGAGGTTGTCGACGGAATACTCGGTGATCGTATCGTCGTTCAGGTCGACCAGCATATTGAGGTCGTCTTCTGAAGTGCCGTAATACACCCGGTAGCCCTGAAGTTCGGAAAGCGGTAGATAGCTGTTATCGGCCCGGGTGGATGGTGCTGTCCATGAGAGGACGACTGAAGACGATGTAGTACGGCTGTCGCTGATGGCTTCGCTGGAGCCGCCACCACAGGCGGTGAGGATGATGCTGACGAGGATTACTAGAGTGAGCGAGCTGATTCTTTTCATGATTGCCTGCCTGAAAGCGCCTCCTGTTATCTCCTCTGGCGGCGGCGGGAGGGAAACCTTCAGGTACTGGTTCACACTTTGCCTGGGGGATTAATTCCTGTTGTAAATGCTTGAGAGAGGAGTAATTAACAGATTGATTTACAAGTAAAATAAATTTGCGTGGTCGTTTTGGATCACCCCCCTCAAGAGAAGGAATAATTCCCTGTTTGTCAGGCGCTGCATCGGACGATATGGGTAGCGAGTTGTCTGCTAATCTGTCGAGGAATGCCGGGATAAAACTCAAGTGAGTGGCTCGATGGTGGCATCAAGAATGAAATCAAATAGAAAACAAATAGTTAATATGCCTTTATGACTTGAAATCTCGGTACAATAGGAGGATTATTCCTTCAGTTTCTCCACTGGAGCAGGCTCCGTGCGATGAAAAGACTCTTGATCCTCAACAGCAAGGGAGGCTGTGGGAAGACGACAATTGCGACGAACCTGGCGGGATATTACGCCTCCTCAGGTACGCATACCGCTTTGATAGACCAGGATCCCCAGGGGTCTAGCAGGCGCTGGCTGGAACTGCGTCCTGAGCGTCTCTCCGATATTCACGGCGTATTTGCCGGTAAACCCACCCAGGCTGGTGTCACTCGTGCTTTCGCCATGCGGGTGCCCGGTGAAACTCAACGTATCATCATCGACACGCCTGCCTCCATGAAGCGACTTGAGATGATGGATCTTTTGAGGTCTGCCTCCGCCATCATCGTGCCGCTGCTCCCTTCCGCCATCGACCGCCATGTCACTCTGGACTTCCTGAAGGAATTGACCATCCTCTGCCGTCAGATGAACATCAACGTCCCCATGGGAATCGTGGCTAATCGGGTGCGCCTCAATACCCGCTCATTCAAACATCTCAAAGATATCCTGCAGAATGTGGAGATCCCATTAGTGGCCTACCTCAGGGATACTCAGGGCTATGTTCGTGCTGCGGAGGAGGGGTGTGCAATCGTTGAGTTGAAAGATCCGGCCATGAAAAAAGAGATGATGCAGTGGACGGCGCTGATCTACTGGCTTGAGACCGGCAAGATACCTCCTCATGTCCAGGAAAAAGAGAGTATGCCTGTCAAGCTGCAGGCGTGAGGTGACTCTGCCTTGCACGCTTTTCTGCGTGGCTTGATATTGTGCCGGAGTCAGCGGGATCGGGGGAGCGTCTCCAACATCTCATGAATGATCCTGGTTATCCGCTGCTTACGACTCTCATTATCAGCTTTGAAATCGACGGCAGACTGAGTCGCGCTGCGCCAGACAACCGTACGATGTGACGGATCCACCAGATAGATGATCAACGATCCACGTTCGAAACGCGTCTGCTCGGAATGGATGGCGGGGTAACCGGGCAACAGACCAAAGCGTGAGAGGATGTCCCGATCGGTCAGATCCTTTTCCAGTGCGGCGGTATAGGCAATCTGATATTTGGCCCCTTCTTTCGGGTCGACGAATTTATAGCCCGATGACACCAAGGTGTTTTCGATACCGCTATCGATCATCTCCTTGAAATTGGCGTTCTTCAGCCGATCGTCAGCGTGGATCTCCTGACCGTTTTCGTGCCAGGTGAATGTCGTGCCCTCGGGAAGAAGCAGATCGGGGCTGGCAACTGAAACGCTACTGATCAAGGGCAATGGATCGGGATTGCCGGATTGTCTCTCACCTACCGCAGACAAAGAGGAGATCATCATGATGAGTAAGAGAAGTATCTTTGTTCTGGGCATCGGCCGGATCACTCCATTCGGGAAATACAAAGTCGGAATCCTAGCAGGATAACATCAGAAGAACCCTTCAGATACAGTGGCAACGATACACAGCCTGCGAAACACAATCGAGTTTATCTGATTTCTCTTCTGGACCAGAGGACAAACGTAGGGTGCGGCCATGCCGCACCAGAATCGGCTCAATCCTTCTCCGCCCACTCCCGAATTTTGCGTTTCAGCTTCTTCTCGACCTTATCACCGATTTCCGCCCACTCCTTGTCGGATTCTCCGGTCTCCTCTTCTTCAGCCCAGGCTTTCAGCTTGCGCATCACTTTCTTCTCGACTTTATCGCCTATCTCGTCCCACTCCTTTTCATTTTGTTTCTTTTCTGTGGATTTGCAGCTGGCATGACAACCGCCGCCCCAAACCAGAACCACGCCAAGCAAGAAGCCAAAGTCATACCAACCGCCTATATTGTCCAGTTCATAAACAACGACATTTTCGTTGAAGATATGAATAATCAGACTGATGACTGAAATGACGCCGTGCCATAAACCCCAAAAGAAACCGGCAGGGCTTTCTGGCGTGAACTGAGCATTGCCTGCTGTACATGAAGTCAATAGGAGTACCAAGGAGAATAGGAATAGGAGCTTGAGTGATCGATAACCTAATGTTGTCATTGTCGTCTCAATGGTTGTTGGCAGTTGCACTGAGGTGCGTTGTTAAGCGCTATTCCAATGGTTTTTTGACCTTTTCTTTTTATCTCAAATCAAGTCGCATTACGAGCCGATCCTTCGCCTTTTCGGGGGGGATTCCAGCGGAATATGCCTGTGCTTCAAGTGTTTCGATGAATTCGACGAATCTGCTAGGGTCCATCAGGTCCGGGTGTGGATGCCGATTAACAAGGCGGAACCCCAGTTTCTCCCAGAATGTATGCCCGGCACTGCCAGTGATTTCGTAGATGATAGGAAGATCTTCAAATGCATCGGCTTCAATACCATCCCAGCCGTTTGTTTTGGCCCACTCGATCAAGAATTTAACCATACGCGTGCCGATGCCCTTCCTCTGGTACGGATTCTCATTCTGCTGAGGGCTTCCGGTCATCAGGCAATAGACGACAAGTGTCTTGTCTTCTATATCTGCAAAGTCAGGGAAGTCGCTGTCTGCAAAATCCTTAACTGGGCCCGCAGGCGGATCCTGCTGAAGACAAAGGCCGCATGCGCCCTCCATGTTATAGACCACTTTGGGGTAAAAGCGAAGGAACCCCACGATCTGGTCGCCATCGCGTGCCAGAATAGCGCAAGATCCATAGATTCTGGTGAGCTTCATCAAAAGGGGTAGGTTCCGCTTGCGATAGCTTTCCCACGGCATCGTGCCTTCGCATGGCCATTGATCAATTGAGTCACGCGTGAGCGGTCCATTGTGAAGACATCGCCACAGCATGAGTTCCTCTGTCATCGGCTCGATCACAACGTCGTTCATCATGATGTTCTCGATTTAGGCCTATACCTGTAGTGAGGGGCTTGACGTATCGGGGTGTGATTTGTAAATAATCTGAGTCAGATCACGATATATATTAACCTTGCAAATTTCTATTATAGAAACTGTGGTCTGTCCCCTATTAGCTAGGCTCAGTGGAGCGAGCGACAGCGAGCATCCACTGGAGCCGATGGTTAAGAAGCATTATTGCTTACCTGATATGGTTTTGTTATATGTTTCTGCATACTCATTAGCAATATTATTTAATCTTGCGTGCTCTTCTGAGCATAAATCATCACCTGTACCTTCTATCAAAATGTAATCACCAGTTTCGTATGCTTTCGTAACCTGATTTTCATCTACACCTGGAAAATATAAAGCAAAACCGTAAACGGCTATCAATTTAGTGTTTCCGCTTTTTATTGCTTTTTCTGCATCTTTCGCAGGATCAGCGTTTTCTACCCACTTCAACATTTGAACTTCGTCTTGGCACGTTTGCGCTAAAACAAAGGGCGTCTGAAACACCAACAAAACGGCAAAAGTCAGATATTTCATTTTGCTTCTTAACGCCCGGGCTCAGTGGAGCGAGCGATAGCGAGCATCCACTGTAGCTCATGGTTATGTGTTGTCTTCATACTTTGGTTTTGAGATTAAATTGCCTGTGTTTGGATTTACCACAAATGAATATTGCTTGATAAGCTCAAACGTTACTGATTTTCCAAACAACAAGTTATTGTTAGCAAAATAGTAATAATTGCCATCAGTATAAACACCAATACCCATTTTTATAAAACAACCGTACTTTGAATTAGCCTTAACCGTTTTTGCTGCTTCAACAGGCGTTAATTTGAAATATTCAGGTAAATTAGCTTTATTATCACTTGGTTTGAAACTACTACAGTCATGTGACATTACACCTAAATTGAGAATATTCTCAGCTGCATTGCTGTGCGTAAAACTTGAAAGTAAAATTATGAGTAATGTTGTGATGATTTTCATATTTACACATAACAGTTATGTAGACAGACGCTTTGTTATCTGAGATAGGAGGTGTCTGTCTATCTCCGTGGACTTTTTTCCAAGTTTTGATACGCCTTCCATTATCATAGAGATAGCCATGGAGGGCTTATAATGGTCGGAAGTGATTCTGCTTAGGAGCAACGTGCGGTCGAGCGGTTTTGGCATAACTATCTGTCTGTCCTTGAAAAAATACCAACCCGGATGCTGAAATAAGTTGGTGCCGAAAACATCTATGAGAATACAGCAGCATCCATTCAGGGGTCAAACTCCTGGATCAACAGTCCCATCACGTCGATAGATATCTTATGGTAAAAGGCAGACTCCCCATACTTCAAGCGTGGCGGTTTCGACAAATTACGAATGCGCTACGCTTACTTAATTTGTGAGCTGATTCAACTGTAAGAAATAAGTAAAGGGGTCGGTGACGGCCGAAAAGACGAAAGATTATCATTTGTCACTTATCGTTTTTCTTGGGACAAAGTGGTTCTGGTCGCGATACTATTCGAGGAATGGGAAGGTGAGCCTGAGACCGGACACAGCAGGTCTGTTTTACTCACCATTGACTCCTTTTGACTTGCAGTTAATTAAATTCGATTCAAGGAGGAGTCGCTGGGAGTCGGAATTGATTAAATTTTAGTCAACGGAGACTCTCCGAGACTCATCTATGACTAATTTTTAATCGACGCTGGGTTGTTACGAGTCGTCATCGAGACTTTTTTATTCATCGTCGAGATGTTTTGACTCGCCATCGACGAGTTTTTAGTAAATGACGAGTCTATTTTAGTCGTCTCTGACGCATTTTAAGTCAACATCGGGTCGTTATCAGTCATCGTTGACTCATTATCTAGCCAACGACGAGTCGATTTAAATCGTTGCTGACGGTTTTTTACTCAACGCCGAGAAGATTCGACTTGCTGTCCTCTCTTTTTTACTCGTTGGCCACGATATTTTCATCGCCATCGAGATTATTTAACCCGTCAACGACACTATTAATATCGATGATGGGTTTATTCCGCTTGTAGTCGAGTCTTTAAGGCGTTTTGTCTATCCGCTGATACGCTTGTACTTGATGCGGTGGGGCTGATCCGCTTCGGCGCCCAGGCGGCGTTTTCGGTCGGCTTCGTAGTCGGCGTAGTTGCCTTCGAACCAGACCACGCCGGAGTCGCCTTCGAAGGCGAGGATGTGGGTGGCGATACGGTCGAGGAACCAGCGGTCATGGCTGATGATCACGGCACAGCCCGGGAAGGTCAGCAGGGCCTCTTCCAGTGCGCGCAGGGTCTCCACGTCGAGGTCGTTGGTGGGCTCGTCAAGGAGCAGGAGATTGCCGCCCCGTTTCAGCAGTTTCGCCAGGTGGACCCGGTTGCGCTCACCGCCGGAGAGGTCGCCGATGCGCTTCTGCTGATCGGAGCCTTTGAAGTTGAAGCGGCTGACATAGGCGCGGGACTGCATCTGATAACGATCCACAGTGATGATGTCCTGGCTGTCGGAGATCTCTTCCCAGACGGTCTTCTTGTCATCCAGCGCATCACGGCTCTGGTCCACATGGGCGACATCGACGGTGTCGCCGATGCGCATCTCACCACCATCGGGCTGCTCTTGTCCGGTGATGATGCGGAAGAGGGTGGTTTTGCCTGCGCCGTTGGGGCCGATGATACCGACGATACCGCCTTTGGGTAGATTGAAGGTAATGTCGTCGTAGAGTACCCGGTCGCCGAACGCCTTCTTCAGGTGTTCGGCCTCGATGACCAGGTCACCCAGCCTGGGACCCGGTGGGATGTAGAGTTCGTTGGTCTCGTTGCGCTTCTGAAACTCTTGCGACTGCAGCTCGTCGAAGCGTTGCAGGCGGGCCTTGCTCTTGGCATGGCGTCCCTTGGGATTGGCGCGCACCCACTCCAGTTCCGACTTCATGCTCTTGATATGGGCGGCCTCTTCACGGGCCTCCTGCTCCAGTCTGGCCTCCTTCTGCTCCAGCCAGGAGGAGTAGTTGCCCTCCCAGGGGATGCCGTAACCGCGATCCAGTTCGAGGATCCAGCCGGCGACGTTGTCGAGGAAGTAGCGATCATGGGTGACCGCTACCACGGTGCCGCTGTACTCGTGCAGGAAGCGTTCAAGCCAGGCGACGGACTCGGCGTCCAGGTGGTTGGTGGGCTCGTCGAGCAGCAGCATGTCGGGTTTTTCCAGCAGCAGCCGGCAGAGGGCCACGCGGCGGCGCTCACCGCCGGAGAGGGTTTTCACGTCGGCATCCCAGGGCGGCAGACGCAGGGCGTCGGCGGCGACCTCTAGTTGACGTTCAAGGTTGTGTCCGTCGGTGGCCTGAATGATGTCTTCCAGCTGGGCCTGCTCTTTGGCGAGGGCGTCGAAGTCCGCGTCCGGATCGGCATAGGCGGCGTAGACTTCGTCGAGGCGGGTCAACGCCTGCTTCACATCCGCCAGTGCCGCTTCCACGTTGCCGCGTACATCGGTGGTCTCATCCAGTTGCGGTTCCTGGGACAGGTAGCCGATGCGGATGCCGGCTTGAGGCCTGGCTTCACCTTCGATTTCGGTGTCGATGCCCGCCATGATTCGCAGCAGGGTCGATTTACCCGCGCCATTGAGTCCCAACACGCCGATCTTGGCACCTGGGAAAAAGGAGAGGGAGATATCCCGCAGGATGACTTTCTTGGGGGGGACGATCTTGCCCACCCGGTTCATGGTGTAGATGTACTGAGCCATTGTGTCTCTGTCTGTTTGGAAAGGTTAGCCGCTGCCGGTTTCAGGGCCTGTTAGCACTAATCCAATCGGCTCTGTTGCGCCTGAAAACGCGCCAATCAAGGCGCGAGAAGTGAGGTTTAGCTGTGCTAAATGAGCGACGAGCAACGCCGAGTGGCACGTTTTCAGGCACAACCCGAAGGGCTGGGGCTGTTTTTCCGCCCAGCAGCGTTATCATTCGCTCATTTAGCACGGTTAACCTCGCTCATTCTGCCTTGCTGGGCAAAAAAACAGCTCCAGCAGAGACGATTGGATTAGTGCTAACAGGCCCTAAGGCGGCGTATGATAACACGGAGGGAAAAGGCGCTGGTAGGAAGCGCGGTTAAGAGACTCTCAGCGTTAAGTCCGGGTGGATTCGATGTCAGATGGGTGGGTGTTCTTGTGAAGTCGCACCTGGATTAGGCGGAGTCACAGGCGAGTTCTGGTTTTTTGCATTCGCGTTGGTTTCCCGAATCAATTGGATCAGATCTTTTTCAGGCAACGGTCGACAGTAGTAGAACCCTTGCGCCAGACGGCAACCCGAACTCAACAGGTGATCGATTTGCGGCTGATGCTCGACACCCTCGGCAATCAGATCCAGGTTCAATCCCTTGGCCATGGCGATGATGGCATTGATGATCGAATTATCCCCTGTCGACTTGATGCCCTGGACGAAAGAACGATCCATCTTCAATGTATTGATGGGTAGGGTCTGCAGATAACCCAGCGATGAGTAACCGGTGCCGAAGTCATCGATGGCGATACGCACGCCCTTGTTGGCAAGTTGGGACAGGGTCTGAATCGCCTTATCCATATCCTGCATGATGGCATGCTCGGTAATCTCCAGCTCCAGGATGTTTTTCGGCAGATTCAGGCGTTTGATGATCTTCAGGGTCTTGGCGACAAACTGTTCCAACTCAAGCTGCTGTACGGAGATGTTGACCGCCAGACTGAGTTGGACCGACTCCTCATCCATCCAGCGTCTGATATCGCTGCACGCTTTGCGCAAGACCCACTCGCCGAGGGGCACGATCAGCCCGGACTCTTCCGCCACATCGATAAATTCACACGGCTGGATCAATCCCTTATCCGGATGTTGCCAGCGCACCAACGCCTCGACCCCCACCATCTTGCCATTGAGGATGTCGTATTGCGGTTGGTAGTAGAGGCATAGCTCATCGGTGGATATGGCCCTGCGCAATCCGTTCTCGATGTCGAGGGATTGGGAGAAGTGCGACTTCATCTCTTCGGCGTAGAAGGCGTAACCGTTCTTGCCTGCGCGCTTCACTTTGTACATGGCCATATCGGCATTCTTGATCAACGCATCCTTGGAGTCGCCGTCGTTGGGGTAAACGGATATGCCGATACTGAAGCTGATGAAGATCTCTTCGTTCTTGATGATGAAGGGTTCTGCCGTGATGCGGAGTATTTTTTCAGCCAGGTTCCTCGCATCCTGTATATCGTTGATCTCAGGGATCAGGAGATTGAACTCATCGCCGCCGACGCGTGCCAGTGTATCCGCCTCGCGCAGTTCATTGCGCAGGCGCTGCGCAACCGACTGCAGGAGTTCATCGCCGATAAAATGACCGAGAGAGTCGTTGATGATTTTGAAGCGATCCATGTCGAGGTAGAGAATCGCCAGTTTCTTGCCGCTACGCTTGGACTGCGCCATCGCCATATTGAGGCGGTCGCGAAATAGTGTGCGGTTGGGCAGGTTGGTCAGCAGGTCGTGGTAGAGCTGATACTTGATCAACTCTTCCGCTTGCTTTCTCTCGGTGATGTCACGCGCAACGCCGTAGGTGCCGATAAACGACTTCTCGTTCTTTTCGTCCACTGAGTAGATGCCGATAGAACTGAGCTCGATCGGTACCGTGCGCGATTCGAAATATCTGGGGGTCTCACTGTCTTTGCAGCACAATCTCAACTCTGTGCTTCGGGTGGCGCGTTCTCCGGTGCGTCGTTCGTTGAAGGTGTATGTCGCCTGGTCGATATCCTCTTCGAATATCAGGGTGGAGAAATGCTTGCCGAGAATCTCGTCCTGCTTATATCCCAGCAATGACTCGACTCTTTCGTTGACGTAGGAAAAGCAACCATCCTCGTCGAGCAGATAGATCATGTCCGGTGAGTTGTTGACGATGAACTTATGCAGGTTCTCCGACTCTTCGAGCCGTTTCTGGATAGACTGATTCTCTTTTTTGAGCCGGCGTCTCTCCAGTGTGTTGGATACGGCGCGCAGCAGTTCATCCGGTGCATAGGGCTTTCTGAGAAAATCCTGGGCACCTTTGCGAAGCGCCTGGGTAGCGTGGTTGAAGGTGGTTTCTCCGCTGACGACGATGATATCGATGTCGATGTTGTGCTGATAGATGTGGGCCATCACCTGATGCCCGTCGAGATCGGGCATATTGAGATCGAGCAGGATCAGATCGAAGCTCTGGTCGGAGAGCAATTGCAGCGCTTCCTCTCCGCCTTCAGCCAATGTGGTTTCGTAGCCGGAGAGTCTGAGCAGTTCTTTGAGGCTCGATCTGGCGCGCGGCTCGTCATCCACCACAAGAACATGGGCAATAAATTTACGCTGGGGGACGCTCAGCTTGGCTCGCTTCGGAATCTTGTTGATATCCGATTCAATGCCGCGCCAACGTGATGGGTAGAATGACTGCATGGCTACTCGTTATGTCGCGCTACCGGTTCTCGGCAGATAGAGCTGGAATCGGGTTCCCTGGCCCGGATTGGAGGTACAACTGATGTGGCCCGAAAGCTCGTCGATCAGGTTCTTCACGATGGCGAGCCCCAGCCCGGAGTGGGAACTGTCTTTGGTTGATGTCACCGGCGTAAAGAGCTGCTGCATGATCTCTTTCGGGATACCGGGTCCGTCATCGACTATCTGGATTTCGACAAACGCCTTGCCGTTGAGATAGGCATTGTCGCGAGTGGTGATGATGAGATTCCCTCCCTGTTCCATAGCTTCGACTGCGTTTTTAACCAGATTGGTCAATATCTGTTTCATATGGCTGCGCTGTGTCCGTATCGCAGGGATTTTCCCATCCAGGTCCAGCGTAGATGAGATATTGTTGGACGGGAAGAGGGATGACTGAAACAGCTTGTCCAAATCTGAGATTAATTGATTGATGTCAACTGTTCTCTCTTGTTGTTCGAGCCCCTCGGGAATGTCGCGCATTCTTAGGATTATTTTTCCTACCCGATCAATCTCTTCCTTAATGATATCGATCTCTTCCTGGGCCTCGTGACCTTCACCGAGTTTCATCCCGAGGATATGCAGATAGTTGTTGATGATGCCCAGTGGATTGTTCGCCTCATGCACCACCTTGCGCGCTTCCAGATGGAAGGCGGCGCGTTCCTCTTCGATGACCTGCTGCTGTGAATCGGCCATATCCCGCTGGCGGATCAGGGTCTGGGCTGCCTCTTTGGCGAAGAGCTGCAGCAGGGACTCCTGTTCTTCCAGGGCATGCCAGACAGATTCGGTCAATCCAATGGCAATGACGCCGATTCGCTGTTGCTGACTGGTCAGCGGCAGATAGAGCAGGTCGTCCGACCTGACATATCGCGCCAATTGGCGGTCACCCACAGGAAAGGGTTCGTCTGCCGAGGCATCGAACGAGTGCAACGTCTGCTGACTGTTGAATGCCTTTGCTGCGAGACTTCGATCCGCTTCGGTTGAAAACTCGATGCCCTCAAGAAGATTGTCATCCGTCAGCCTGGGATCGAAAGGCTGCAGTTTGCCGCTGTCATCGTTATGGAGCAGGAAACAGCTCTGTTTGAGGCCGAACAGGAGATCGAGATCACTCTGGATCTGCTGTAACGTCATCGGCAAATCACTTTTCTCCGGTGCCGAATCCAGGTTGTTGCCGAACAGTGCCGCCTGTTTGATTCTCTCGCCCAAAGCCTCCTGATGTGATTGCGCCTTGGGATCGCTCTTTTCCGAGGGCAGGGCGATACCCAGACTGCGTGCAGCCGTATTCGACTTCTCCTGACTCTCATTCAGCAGTTTTTCAACGATCGATTGATTGAGACCGAGCAGCAGGTCTGCGCGTTCCAGGGTCTCATTGTCCGGTGTCTTCTCAAACCGGGTCAGATGGCTGGCAAGGTTGACCAGTTTGACCAGGTGGGAGCCGTCGAGTAGCTGCTCGGCCGGTTCGTGTTGGTAGAGCACGGCATCGGAGAGAAAAGAGCGCAGTTCCCAACGGTCGATCAGCTCTGCCGCCACCTCCGGGGATGAGAACCCGGCGATCTCCCTCTCCGCCATGCTCAATGCATCATCGCTGAGATGCTCATCGAGTATTTTCTGGTAGGCATCCGGATAGGCCTGGAGCAGCGCCAGTTGACCCAGTCGATGAAGCAGTCCGGCAAGGTAGGCCTCTTCCGGAGAGGTGTAGGTGGTCAATTCGGCAAGGGCTCTTGCACAGTAGGCGCAGACCAGCGAGTGGTACCAGATGCGGTCCACAGTGCGTCCCATCTGCTTACCGAGTTGGCCGAAGAACTGCTTAACCGCACTGTTGATTGCGATCGTGCGTACGTTGCGCATACCCAGTACCACCAGCAAGCGCTGCAGGTCGCTGATCTCCTGCCACTGGCGGTAAAAGGGTGAATTGGCGGCGGAAATCACCTTGGATGAGACGGAGGCATCTTTGCGGATGATATCCGCCAGCTTGGATACGCTGACTTCCGGATCGTTACAGCTGTCGATCAATTCAATGAGGATAGCCGGGGGTGACGGAAGGTTGGCAAATTTTCCGCTGAATGGCTTTTTCTCAGGAGAAGTAGGCACGAATATCCTAAAATTATATGGTTAACAACTGTTTATGCGCTCTATTAATAGCACTTAATTAAGTCCGGATAAAGCTGAATTTAGCGTTTGGTCAGAGCATCCAGTCAGGCCCATTGACAGCAATAGTTCAATTTTCTGCTGGTGTCTAATCGACAACAAGTCGGGAAACTACTACTCATGAAATACTAGGCACAGGATGTGGATCAGTATTTGCCCTATGTCGCAATGCCGGCTCGTCACAACCAGCCTACAGTGGGGCTCGATGATTCAAGATAGGGATTTATTCCACTTTCGCCAGATGACGGAAAATTGCCTACAGATCTGAAAAACAGGAGTCAAAGTTCTGTCTTTCTGCAAAATGGGAAATGTAACACTCTGTATTAAAAGGAAAAATAATTTAGTTCTTGTGTGGCATCTATTTTGCATTTCTTCGCTTAGCTTGTTTGAGGAAATGCATCATGGCAGACGAAAATGGGGCGGAAGAGCTTGATTTGGGTGAAGAGAAACCCGGAAAAAGCAAACTGATTATCATCATCGCATTGGTGGCAGTGCTTTTGATTGGAGGCGGTTTGGCCGCCTATTTCCTGTTGTTCAGCGCTGATGGAGAACAGGCTGAAGGTGAGGCGGGCGAGGTGGCAACCGAGGAGACGTCGGCTGCGGAACCACCACAGTACCTCGACCTCGATCCCCCCTTTGTCGTTACCCTCACCGGCAAGCCGAGCCTGCTGCAGGTGGGTGTGAGCGTTCGATTCTCGAATAGTGAACTCGCCGAGTTTCTGACCCACAACGATCCCATGATCCGGCATAACCTGCTCAACCTGCTCTCTGCTGTCGATGTCAAGGCCTTGAAGGTCCGTAGCGAAAAAGAGGCATTACGGAAGAAGATGTTGGATGAGTTGAATCGGGTGTTGAGTGAATTGAATGCCCCGGGTCAGATCGATGATGTCTTTTTCACCAGTTTTGTGACCCAGTGACGCTATGAGTGCCAGCGACCTACTTTCCCAAGAAGAGATTGATGCCTTACTGCATGGTGTCGATAACGGTGATGTCGCGACTGAAAGCGAGGTAGCCGATCCCGGCGGCGCCAGCGCCTACGACTTCACCAGCCAGGACCGCATTGTCCGCGGACGGCTGCCGACGCTGGAGATGATCAACGAGCGTTTTGCCCGTCTGTTTCGCACCAGTCTGTTCAATATGCTGAGGCGCACCGCGGATCTTTCGGTCTCCAGTATCCAGATGCAGAAATTCTCTGAGTTCGTACACAGCCTCTTCGTACCCACCAGTCTCAATATGATCAAGGTTCCGCCTCTGCGCGGAAAAGCTCTGTTCGTGATCGACCCGAAGCTGGTCTTCAGTGTGGTGGACAACTATTTCGGCGGCAGCGGCCGCTTCCACACCAAGATTGAAGGGCGGGACTTCACGCCCACAGAGAATCGGGTGGTGCAGATCCTGTTGAAGCGGGCCTTCGAGGATCTTACCCAGGCCTGGCGTCCTGTCTTTCGGGTCAACTTCGAGTACAGCGGTTCCGAGGTCAATCCACAGTTCGCCAACATTGTCAGCCCCTCGGAAGTGGTGGTGGTCACCTCTTTTCATGTGGATCTCGAGAGTGGCGGCGGTGACTTCCACATCTGTATGCCGTACTCGATGTTGGAGCCGATTCGTGAGTTGCTCGATGCCGGCGTGCAGAGTGATCGGGGTGAAAGGGATGAGCGTTGGGAGCGCTCGCTAAAGGATGAGATTCTTGCCGCCCAGGTTGAACTCAGCAGTACCCTGGCGGACGTAACCATGTCTGTGAAAGCGCTGTCCGGTCTCCAGGCAGGAGACATCATTCCTTTCGACATGCCTGAAGAGGTTGAAGTGGAGGCGGCGGATGTGCCGGTCTTCAAGGCTCGGCTGGGCGTATCGGATGGCAACTATTCGTTGAAGGTTTCGAAATGGCTGGAGAAATCGAAACGCAAGGGTTTGCATGAATATCTCGAGATGGAAAGGAAATCCATCGAAGAGGAAAAAGAGACGAAAAATTCGTTACCACAGGTAACCGATACCTGAAATCACGATTCCCCCGAAGAGGGCCAAAAGCATGAATGAAGAAACCAAGACAGATCCCAACGAGGCCCTGGCCGATGAATGGGCTGCCGCGCTGGATGAAGCGGGTGATACCGACGAGTCGGCAGCCGCTGCAACCTTTGACGAGCTGACCGATGAATCCGGAAACGATGCCGTCAACATGGATGCCATCCTAGATGTGCCGGTGACCATCTCCATGGAGATCGGTCGCACCAAGATCAATATCCGCAATCTGCTGCAGCTCAACCAGGGTTCGGTGGTGGAATTGGACCGGCTGGCGGGCGAACCCATGGATGTGTTGGTCAACGGTACCCTGATCGCCCAGGGGGAGGTAGTGGTGGTGAACGAAAAGTTCGGCCTGCGCCTCACCGATATCATCAGCCCTTCGGAACGCGTCAAGAGATTGAGTTGATGTTGCGTTGGTCCCCACTCCTGCTGCTGTTCAGCGAAACCCTTCTCGCGGTCGAGTCGACCGGCAAGGGATTGGGTGTCAAGACATCTCCGCTGGGGAGTGAAAGCCTCTTTCAGACCGCCGGCGGACTCCTGCTGATTCTTGTCCTGATCATTGGCGGCGCCTGGCTTTTCAAACGTTATGCCAATCTGCCTATGGCGGGAAAGGGCTATGTCAAAGTGTTGGGCGGCGCCTCCGTGGGGGCGCGTGAGCGAGTGGTGGTGGTTGAAGTTGAGAATAAACGGCTACTCTTGGGCGTGGCGCCTGGTCAGGTACGGAACCTCTATGAACTCCCCTCCGATAGCACCAGTTTTCAGCAGGAGCTGGACAAGGCACATGGCAGGCAGGATGAGCAATCCGTAACCCGGAGTCGTTCGTCATGAGAGGCTGGCTACTGATTGCCGGTCTCCTGATGAGCGGTCTGCTGCAGGCGGCCCCCGGTATCGATGCTTTTAGTATCGAGACAGACGGGGAGGGCGGTCAGACCTATACCCTGACCATACAGATTCTGCTTTTCATGACCGCCATGACCCTGTTGCCAGGGGCGCTCATGATGATGACCTCCTTTGCCCGCATCATCATCGTACTGGCAATCCTGCGTCAGGCCCTGGGTACCCAGAGCACACCCTCGAATCAGATCCTCATCGGTCTGGCACTCTTCCTGACCCTTTTCATCATGATGCCGGTCTTCAATGAGGTGAACCAGGTAGCGGTACAGCCCTATCTGGCAGAGGAGCTCAATACGGTGGAGGCGCTGCAGGCGGCGGCTACCCCTTTCCATGAATTTATGCTCGCCCAGACCCGGGAGGACGATCTGGCCCTGTTCGCCCGCATCGGTGATTTCGGTGAGATGGCGGAGCCGTCGGATGTGCCTTTCAGTCTGCTGTTGCCTTCATTTGCCACCAGTGAACTCAAGACCGGCTTCCAGATCGGCTTCCTGCTCTTTATCCCTTTTCTGATTATCGACATCGTGGTTGCCAGCGTATTGATGTCGATGGGCATGATGATGCTGTCGCCGATGATCATCTCATTGCCATTCAAGATCATGCTGTTTGTGCTCATCGATGGTTGGGCATTGGTTTTCGGCACGCTGGCGTCGAGTTTTCTGGTCTAACCGGGAGGATCCAACATGAGTCCTGACACCGTCATGTCAATCGGACAGAACACCCTTGAAGTGATCGGTATTCTTACCGGCTTGGTGTTGTTGCCCGCACTCGCCGTCGGGCTGGTGATTGCCATGTTCCAGGCCGCCACGCAGATCAACGAAATGACATTGACCTTTATCCCCAAGCTGGTGGTGGTGGGACTGGTGTTGATGCTGGCCGGTAACTGGATGATTCAGCTGTTGATGAATTTTTCAATGAATCTGATCGAAAGCATCCCGGAGCTGATCCATTGATCCGCTCCGCCAACAGACACTGAAGCGGTGCTATCGGGAATCCTATGGTCATCAACGAGGCACAATTCAACGCTTGGATGGCGGCCTACCTCTGGCCCATGGTGAGAATCGGTGCCATGCTGCTGGCGGCGCCCCTGTTCAGTTCCCGCCAGGTACCGGTACGGTACCGTTTGTTGCTGATGATCCTGATCACCTGGACGATAATACCGACATTGCCCCCCATGCCGCCGGCGGACGTCCTGAGCCACACTGGATTCATGATCATGCTGCAGCAGATCGTGATCGGGGTCATCATGGGTTTCATCCTGCAGATGGTCTTCGGCGCCCTGGTCTTCGGTGGACAGGTAGTGGCCTACAGTACCGGCTTGGGGTTTGCCTCCATGGTCGATCCCACGAATGGTGTGCAGGTGCCCGTGGTGGCGCAGTTCTACCTGATTCTGGCAACGCTTCTGTTTCTGCTCTCCAATGGCCATCTGTTGGCGATTGAGCTGGTGGCGGACAGTTTTCAGACCCTGCCGGTAGCGGCAGATGGAATTTCACGCAACGGCATGATCGATATCGTCGCCTGGGGCAGTCGTCTGTTTGCCGGTGGTCTATTGATCTCACTACCTATTGTCGGCGCCATGCTGATGGTCAACATGGGGATGGGTGTGGTGATGCGTGCCGCGCCTCAATTGAATATCTTTTCCGTCGGTTTTCCCATCACCATGCTGTTGGGTTTCGCCCTGATGTGGGTAACGCTGCCCAACCTGTTCAACGTCTTCAACGAGTTTCTCGACGAGTCGTTTCAGTTCACGATGCAACTCCTGCGTGTGACGAGGTGAGTGATGGCTGAGAACCAAGACGGCCAGGAAAAAACAGAACAACCGACAGCGAAACGGCTGGAGGATGCCAAGCGAAAGGGGCAGGTTCCCCGTTCACGAGAGCTCAATACCATGGCGGTGACCATGATCGGTGTGGTGAGCCTGGTCGTCATGAGCCGGCCCCTGGGTAATAGTCTGTCTGAGATGATGAGTCAGCGATTTGTTCTGACCCGGGAAGAGATCTTCGACATTAACAGTATGCTGATCCATTTGGGAGAGGGAATTGGCCAGATATTTTTTAGTCTGATTCCCTTTTTCCTGGCAGTCATCATCGCCGCAATCATCAGCTCCATTGCCTTGGGCGGTTTTTCCTTCAGCGGTGAAGCATTAACACCCAAGCTGGATAAGCTGAGCCCCATCAAGGGACTTAAACGGGTCTTTTCCGCCCGAGGGTTGATTGAGTTGGTCAAGGCGATGGCCAAGTTCCTACTCATCGGCGGTATTACCATTCTGTTGCTCTATACCAGCCTGGAGAAGTTTCTCTCCCTGCACGCCATGGATATGACCCAGGCGATCGACCGCCTCAACGGTCTGATCGGCTGGGCGGTGATTTTGATGACCTCGACCCTGATCATTATCGCCGCCATCGATGTGCCGTTTCAGTTGTGGGAGCACAAGCGTCAGCTGAAGATGACCCGCCAGGAGTTGCGCGACGAGATGAAGGAGACTGAGGGCAAACCCGAGGTAAAGAGCCGTATTCGCCAGTTGCAGCGCGAGATGGCGCAGCGGCGCATGATGGAAGAGGTACCGAAGGCCGATGTGATCGTGACCAACCCGACCCACTATGCAGTCGCCCTCAAATACGATCCGGAAAACATGCATGCACCCAAGCTGCTGGCCAAGGGTGCCGACCTGGTGGCGATGAACATTCGCCAGGTGGCAAAGGAGTCCGGCGTGCCAATGGTGGAGTCTCCACCGCTTGCCCGCGCCATCTACTACCACACGGAACTGGATGCCTTTATCCCCGCAGGCCTCTATCTGGCGGTTGCCAGACTGCTGGCCTATGTCTTTCAGCTCAAGGCCTATCGTACTGAGGGGGGGGAGAGGCCTGAGATGCCGGAGGATCTTGAGGTGCCGGATGAGTTCAGGTACGACGGGTAATTTAATTTTGAATTTTGAATTGGATGTGTGCACTTCGTGCACGACTGGTTTTAGCTCAGTAATGAGTTCATTGGCAAAGGTGGAAGATGTGATCGGCAAATACCAGCGATCGTCGAAGCTCATGGATAGATCAGGCGCGAGCGAAGCGAGCACCAGAATTCAAAATTCACAATTAAAAATTAATAATTCAAGGTATTGAAGATGGACGCAACAGCAATCCTATCCAATGTAAAACAAGCGGGAGCCCGCGGTATCGGTGCACCACTGGTACTGTTGATGCTGTTGGCGATGGTAGTGATCCCGCTGCCGCCTATCGCACTGGATATGTTCTTTACCTTCAATATCACCCTCTCTCTGGTGGTGATGCTGGTGGTGGTCTATACACGTCGACCGCTCGACTTCTCCGTGTTCCCCAGTCTGTTGTTGATTGCCACCTTGCTACGCTTGGCGTTGAACGTCGCTTCGACCCGTGTTGTGCTGTTGGAGGGCCACACCGGCGGTGATGCGGCGGGTAAGGTGATCGAGGCTTTTGGCGCCTTTGTTATCGGCGGTAACTACGCCGTGGGTCTGGTGGTCTTCCTGATCCTGGTGATCATCAACTTCGTGGTGGTCACCAAGGGTGCGGGACGGGTATCTGAAGTCAGCGCCAGATTCACCCTGGATGCCATGCCCGGTAAGCAGATGGCCATCGATGCGGACCTCAACTCGGGTCTGATCAGCCAGGATGAGGCCCGGGAGCGGCGAGAAGACGTCGCCCAAGAGGCCGATTTCTACGGGGCCATGGACGGTGCCAGTAAATTCGTGCGCGGCGATGCGGTCGCCGGCATCCTGATTCTCTTTATCAATATCATCGGCGGGCTCTCCATCGGTATGGCCCAGCACGATCTCGATTTCTCCACGGCACTGCAGAACTATGTGCTGTTGACCATCGGTGACGGCTTGGTGGCACAGATACCCTCATTGCTGTTGTCGACCTCTGCGGCGATCATCGTGACCCGTGTCGCCAGCTCCCAGGATGTGGGTGGCCAGATCGTCAACCAGCTATTTACCAGCCCGAAGGCGCTGGGGGTGGCTGCCGGGGTGCTCTTTTTCATGGGCATTATTCCGGGTATGCCGAATTTTGCCTTTCTGACCCTGGCTGCTGCGGCGGCTGCGGGTGCCTGGATGATCTGGCAGCGTCAGCAACAGCCCGAACCCGAACCCATGGAGGCGGAACCCCAGGAGCAACCTGAACAACGTGACCTGGGTTGGGAGGATGTACAACCGGTCGATCTGATCGGACTGGAGGTCGGTTACCGGCTGATCCCGCTGGTCGACCGCAATCAGGGCGGCCAGTTGATGAACCGCATCAAGGGTGTGAGACGCAAGCTTTCTCAGGAACTCGGTTTTCTCATCCCGTCAGTGCATATCCGGGACAACCTGGACCTGAGCCCCAACAGCTATCGCATCTCGATCAACGGGGTCTCGATGGCCCAGGCGGAGATTCTTCCTGACCGGGAGTTGGCGATTAATCCGGGACAGGTTTTCGGTGAACTGCAGGGCGTGGCAACCAAAGATCCCACCTTCGGTTTGGATGCGGTCTGGATCGAGCCGGAGCAGAAGGACCAGGCACAGACACTGGGCTACACCGTGGTGGATGCCAGTACGGTGGTCGCCACCCATCTGAGCGAGATCCTGCACGGCCAGTCCAGTGAATTGCTCGGACACGAGGAGGCACAACAGCTCTTCGACATGCTGGCCAAAACGGCACCCAAACTGGTTGAGGATCTGATCCCCAACACACTGCCAATGAGTGTGGTGGTGAAGATCCTGCAGAACCTGCTCTCCGAGCATGTGCCGATCCGCGATATCCGCCGAATCGCCGAAACCTTGGCGGAGCAGGCCCCCAGGAGTCAAGACCCCGGCGTTTTGACAGCTGCCGTCAGGGTCGCCCTGTCACGGGGTATCGTGCAGCAACTTACTGGAACTACTGAAGAAATTCCTGTCGCCGTACTGGATGCAAATTTGGAACAGTTATTGCAACGTACCATGCAGTCCTCTGAAGAGGGTCAGGCCGGGTTCGAACCGGGCCTGGCGGAGAGACTGCAGAGTGCACTGGGTGAGACCCACGCCGCCATGGAGGCGCAGGGCTTTGAAGGGATCCTCCTGGTGGCTGCGCCGATCAGGCCCTGGATGGCCCGATTCGCCAAGCACGCGGCACCCGGTCTGCATGTTCTCTCTTATAACGAAGTGCCGGACAACCGCCAGATAAAGGTGGTTTCCACCATAGGTAACACAAACGCAGAGATAAGACAGGAAGGCTGAGGGGTCGCTCGCTGACAGTTGCGATCCAGCAGACAGACACGGGGATCGCCACTGATGAAAATACGCCGATTTTTTGCAGCCGACATGCGCCGGGCGCTGCGCCAGGTAAGGGAAGCCCTGGGTGCGGACGCCGTGATTCTCTCCAATAAGAGCGTAGAGGGTGGTGTCGAGCTGGTGGCGGCCGTTGATTACGACGAGTCGGCATTTACATCGTCTCAACCCACCTCTTACCCAGATAAACCGAAACCCGCTCCCAAACGCCCGCACCAAACGCGTCAGTCTGATCTGCCACAGGATTTAAACAAAGCCCCTGACGCCAAATCGACAATTGAACCAACTGTCAGAGGGAATCTGAGCCAGCCCCGCGTGGAGTGGAGTCAGGATCCGGTACTGCGGGAGATGCGTCGCGAGATGCAGGCCATGCGCCGAATGATGGAGAACGAACTTTCCGAGCTGACCTGGCGGGATCTTGGTCAGCGGCGTCCGCAGACACAGGAATTACTCAGACGGCTGATTGCTCTCGGCCTCGATGCGGCGCACTGTCGTGAATTGGCTTACCGGGTGGAAGATGCCGAGACACCGGAGCAGGCCTGGCGCCAGTCTCTCTCTCATCTCAATCATGAATTACCCATCTACCAGGAAGACCTGCTCGATCGCGGCGGTATCGTCGCGTTGGTGGGTCCAACCGGTGTAGGCAAGACCACCACAATTGCCAAGTTGGCGGCAAAATTCTGTCTACGCCACGGCAACCGTCACCTGGCACTGATCTCCACCGACAGTTACCGGATCGGCGCACAGGAACAACTGCATAACTACGGCCGCATTCTCGATGTGCCGGTACGCAGTGCCGCTTCCGCCGAGGACCTCAGTGACGCGCTGCATGCCTTTGCCGATAAGCGGTTGGTTCTGATCGATACCGCAGGCATGGGGTTGCGTGATCTGGAGCTGACTGAGCGGCTCTCCATAATGACGACTGGCAACCACCCGATAAAAACGCTGTTGACGCTATCCGCCACTACCCAGCGTGCCGCGCTGACTCGTGCGGTTCAGGCATTCGCCGATGCGGAGCCTGTCGGAGCCATCGTCACAAAAACCGATGAAGCGGCCGAGTTGGGCGGTGTCTTCTCCGGCCTGATCGATTCACGATTGCCGCTGGCTTTTGTCACAGACGGACAGCGGGTGCCGGAAGATATCCATATCGCAAGTGCCAAGAACCTGATCAGTCAGGCGATCGAACTGTGCGATTCCAGTGAGTACAGTCCCGATGAGGATTGTCTGGCGATGGCCTTTGGAGGAATGGGTGAACATGCACATGTCTGAGCAGATTGAAGACCAGGCTACAGGACTCCGTCGGATGGTGAATCCGGATCCCGTCAGAGTCATTGCCGTCACCGGCGGTAAGGGTGGTGTGGGCAAGACAAATATCTCCGTTAATCTGGGCGTGGCCATGGCACAGATGGGGCGCCGGGTGATGTTGCTCGATGCCGACTTGGGACTGGCCAATATCGATGTGATCCTCGGCTTGCACGCCAAGCGGAATCTCTCTCATGTCATGAATGGCGAGTGCAGCCTGGAAGAGATCATGGTGACCGGCCCTAGAGGCATGAGGGTGATACCCGGTGCATCCGGTATCCAGCACATGGCGGAGATGAGTCAAGCCGAGCATGCGGGTTTGATTCATGCCTTCAGTGAAGTCTCCAACGATGTGGATGTGTTGCTCATCGATACCGCTGCCGGTATTTCCGACCTTGTGGTCAGTTTCAGCAGGGCGGCCCAGGAGCAGATCGTAGTCGTGTGCGATGAGCCCGCCTCGATTACCGATGCCTATGCGATTATCAAGCTGCTCAATCGGGAACACGGCATCAGCCGTTTCCGTATTCTTTCGAATATGGTGAAAAGCGTGCAGGAAGGCAGAGACCTGTACAATAAAATGTGTCGGGTTACCGACCAGTACCTGGATGTGATGCTCAGCTACATGGGCAGCATTCCGTTCGACGAACAACTGCGTAAGGCGGTCAAGAGCCAGAAACCTGTGGTCGAGGCCTATCCCAGGGCGCGCGCTTCACAGGCATTCAAGAATCTGGCTAAAAAGGCCGATAACTGGCCTGTACCCACAGGTGTCAGTGGAGATCTGCAGTTTTTCGTCGAGCGCCTGATTCAATTTTCAAGCCAATACGGGGAGATTTGACGGTGAACGGTTTAGCGACATACACCGCCATGCAGGAACAGCAGAACTTCAATGACCTGGTGAATGAGCATGCGGGACTGGTGAAACGCATCGCTTACCACCTGATGAATCGGTTGCCGCCAAACGTGCAGGCGGATGACCTGATCCAGGCCGGGATGTTGGGATTGCTGGAGGCGAGCAAAAATTATGACCCGACTCAGGGTGCCAGCTTTGAGACCTATGCGGGTATACGTATTCGTGGCGCCATGCTTGACGAGATCCGCCGCAGTGACTGGACACCGCGTTCCGTTCACCGAAAGGCGCGGATGGTGGCCGAAGCGATGCGGGAGATCGAAAATAACGAGGGGCGCGATGCGCGTGATGTAGAGGTCGCCGAAGCACTCGATATGAGCCTGCATGACTATCATCAGATACTCAAGGACTCTACAGGCTGCCGGATATTCAGCCTGGATGAACTGACAGCGGTGAATGAAGGGTTGCCTTTTCAGACGGAGGGGACGACGGACACTCCGTTTGAGGGATTACAGAAATCCGCTTTTAAAGAGGCCCTGGCCGATGCTATTGCCGGCCTGCCGGAACGGGAGCGTTTGGTCATTGCCATGTATTACGATGATGAGATGAATCTGAGGGAGATCGGCAGCGTACTGGGTGTCAGCGAGTCCCGTATCTGTCAGATTCACAGCCAAGCCACGTTGCGTCTGCGGTCGCGGCTTACGGAGTGGCTCTCTTTGGCTCAGGAGGAAGATTAATAGCATGTATTGGTTGCTTGGTTTGATTGGTTACGGCAGCACAGAGACGGGAGGTTGTCTTGGATAAGAACATGAAGATCCTCATTGTGGATGATTTTTCGACCATGAGGCGCATCATTAAGAACCTATTGCGCGATCTAGGGTTCAACAACACCCAGGAGGCGGATGACGGTCTTACCGCGCTCCCCATGTTGCAGAACGGAAACTTCGACTTTCTCGTCTCCGATTGGAATATGCCCGGCATGACCGGCATTGACCTGCTCAAGGCAGTCCGGGCCGACGACAAACTGGCCAAACTCCCCGTGCTGATGGTAACGGCGGAATCGAAGAGAGAACAGATCATCGAGGCCGCGCAAGCCGGCGTCAATGGTTATGTGGTTAAGCCGTTTACCGCGACAACCCTGGAAGAGAAGATCGACAAGATCTTCGAACGCGTGGGTTAATTGATGCAGCATGGGAGTTTAGGCATGGCGCAGAAGAATGAACAAAACGAAGACCGTCTGGAAACTGCCCGAGCCTTGGTAGCAAGTCTGGAAGCGGGAAATGAAGATGAGGCAGAACGCCTTATCGAATCTCTCTCGCCGGCTTCAGGCAGTAACGATGACCTTTTTGTTGAGGTCGGTCGCCTGACCAGAGAGCTGCATGACGCTATCAACGGTTTTCTACTTGATGCGAAAATCTCGGATATGACCAATGTTGAGATCCCGGATGCGAAAGAGCGCCTCAACTATGTCATTACCATGACGCAACAATCTGCCGATCGGACCCTGACACAGGTTGAAAAGAGCCTGCCTGTGGTAGCTGAGATGGAGAAGTGCTCAGCGGATTTGTCGGAGGAGTGGGACAAACTGCGTCAACGAATGCTCAACAAAGACGAATTCAAGGACCTGAGTGATCGGCTGACCGATTTTCTGCAGCAGTCAACGGAGGATTCAAAAGCGCTTCATGCGAGTCTGTCGGAGGTCCTCATGGCTCAGGATTTCCAGGATCTGACCGGCCAGATCATCCGCAAGGTTATTACGCTGGTGCACGACGTTGAGGAGAAGCTGGTCAAACTGGTTCGAATCACCGGTAACAAACTCGATGACGGAAAAGCAGCCAAACACGATGCGAAGGAGTTGTCCGGCCCCGCTATCCCGGGTCTGGACCAGGGAGAGCAGGTGACGAGTCAAGACGATGTGGATGACCTGCTATCGAGTCTGGGATTTTAGTTATGGATTCATTGACCGATAACTAGATCGATAACCGCTGTAAGAAAAGGTGTGGCAAATAGGCCTGGAGCAATAGATGAGCATCGATGTCAATGACGAGATCCTACAGGATTTTCTGGTCGAGGCTGGAGAGATACTCGAGCAACTCAGTGAACAACTGGTTGACCTCGAGCAGCAACCCGATGACTACGATCTGCTCAATGCGGTATTTCGCGGTTTCCATACCATCAAGGGTGGCGCCGGCTTTCTCAGTATCGATCCGCTGGTAGAGGTCTGTCACCGCGCCGAGGACGTCTTCAATATTTTACGGCAAGGACAGCGGCCCGTCGGTCCAGATCTGATGGATGCGGTGCTTGAGGTGTTGGACGTGGTCAACGTCATGTTCAACGAAGTACGCGAAGGTACCATGCCGGATCATGCCGATCCCGAACTGATCCAGAGACTCAACGGTTTTGCCGTTCCCGTAGATGAGGAGGCCCCTGTCGAAGCGGCGGAGGAAGAGGCTGTAGCTGATGCGGTCGAAGCGGTGGCGGAAACAGCGGAGGTTGTACGGGAAGCGGCAGCCGCCCCAACAGCACCTGCGGAATCGGCCGGTGGACACGATAATCTCACCGATGATGAATTCGAGGACCTGTTGCAGGCTATCCACGAACCGGCCGCACCAGCCAAGAGTGATGATATATCGGAAGACGAATTCGAATCCCTGTTGGATGAACTGCATGGTAAAGGCAAGTTCACTGGCAAACCGGATGCGGCTGAAGAGAAGACTGCACCTGCTGCGACTGCGGCATCGGATGAGATCACTGAAGAGGAGTTCGATAATCTGCTCGATCAGATTCACGGCAAAGGTAAATTCGATCCAGGTAAACTGCCTAATGGAGCTGCAGCTCCCGAGCCAAAGACTCCACAGCCGGCAGGGGATGATGAGATATCCGAGGAAGAGTTTGACGCCCTGCTGGATCAGATCCATGGGGAGGGCAAGTTCGATCCGGGTAAAGTGAAGAGTGGGGAAGGGGCTGCTCAGAAAAAGCCCGAGGCTGCTCCGGCTGAGACCAAGAAGCCGGCCAAGCCCAAGCCCAAATCCAAGCCCGCCAGCAAAGCGAAACCTGCCGCTAAGGCAGCAACAGCTGAAAAATCTGCAGGGCGTGCACCTGCACCCGCAAAGGCGGCGGCTAAGCCTCCAGCCGAGACCACTGTTCGTGTCGATACCCAAAGACTCGACGATATCATGAACATGGTTGGCGAATTGGTCTTGGTGAGAAACCGCCTGGCCACGCTGAAGGCCACCCTGAATGATGAAGAGGTCGCCAACGCGGTTGGTAATCTCGATGTAGTGACCGCCGATCTCCAACTGGCAGTGATGAAGACACGGATGCAGCCGATTAAAAAGGTGTTCGGCCGTTTTCCACGAGTGGTTCGGGATCTTGCACGGAGCCTGAAGAAAGAGATCGATCTGGAGATGGAGGGAGAGGATACCGACCTGGATAAGAACTTGGTCGAAGCCCTGGCTGATCCCCTGGTCCATCTTGTACGGAATTCCGTGGATCACGGTATTGAGTTGCCAGACGAGCGGGAAGAGGCGGGTAAGCCGAGACGCGGCAGCGTACTCCTCTCCGCCGCCCAGGAGGGCGATCATATCCTGTTGTCTATCAGTGACGACGGTAAAGGTATGGATCCCGAGGTGTTACGTCAAAAGGCAGTAGAGAAGGGCATGATGGATACGGAAGCTGCTGCCCGGCTGGATGACAAAGAGTGTTTCAATCTGATTTTCGCACCCGGTTTTTCCACCAAGAAGGAGATTTCAGACGTCTCCGGACGGGGGGTAGGCATGGACGTGGTGAAAACCAGAATTGCCCAGATGAACGGGTCGGTGGAGATCGACTCGGAGTGGGGACGCGGCAGCATCATCACCATCAAGCTGCCATTGACCCTGGCAATCTTGCCCACACTGATGGTCGTGCTGGGCAATCAGCCTTTCGCGTTGCCCCTGGCCAGCGTGGTGGAGATATTCAATCTCGATCTGAAACGAACCAATGTGGTCGATGGACAACTTACGATCATGGTACGTGAACGTGCCTTGCCTCTCTTCTATCTGCGTCAGTGGCTGACACCAGCCAAAGTGCTGACGGATGAGGACAGGCAGAGAGGACATGTGGTAATCGTCAACGTAGGTAATATCCAGGTCGGATTGGTCGTCGATCATCTGATCGGACAAGAGGAGGTTGTGATTAAGCCGCTCGGTGCGCTGTTACAAGGTCTTGAAGGTATGGCGGGTGCAACGATAACCGGGGATGGAAATATCGCATTAATTGTCGATGTACCGGGTCTGATGCGTAAATATGCCAGGAAGTATTAGTGTTAACAGGCCTTAAGGTTGCCGCATGTGGGAATGTTCAGCATCGATACATATTGGCAAGTTCGAGTGGTAAAGGATGATGGCCCCCAGACTCAAAGTACTGATCGTCGACGATTCCGCTTTTTTTCGTAATCGAATTACCGATGCGTTGACTCAAGCGGAAGACATAGAAATCGTGGGCATCGCCGGCAACGGGCAGGAGGCGATAGACAAGGTGAGAACTTTAAAGCCCGATGTCGTTACCATGGATGTGGAGATGCCGGTCGTCGATGGAATCTCCGCCGTTCGCAGAATCATGACAGAGTCGCCGACACGGATTCTGATGTTTTCAGCGCTGACTAAAGAGGGTGCCAAGGAGACTCTAGAGGCACTGGATGCGGGAGCCCTCGATTTCCTACCGAAGGATATGCAGGGTGCAGGCGGAGTAGGGCAAGAGGCCCAATCATTGTTGTTGGAGCGTGTGCGTGCGGTCGGGCGAGCCCAACTACCAGTAAAGAGAATACCAAGTCCACATTTTCGACCGACGACTCTTAGACAATCCCCCCCGGTAACTCCGGCAGGTGGGAAGGAACTGAAACCGTCGCTTGTTGCGATTGGGGCATCTACCGGCGGACCAGTTGCCTTGCGTGAGGTTCTGGCGGCTTTGCCTCGTAACTTTAAATTACCGGTAGTCATCGCCGTGCATATGCCGGCCAGTTTTACAAAAGCCTTTGCCGACAGATTAAATTCGGTTTGTGCCATTGAAGTCAAAGAGGCCATGGATCGTGATTCGTTGAGGCCGGGGCTGGCGCTCATTGCGCCGGGTGGCAGGCAGATGACAGTGGAACGTGGACCGGCTGGCCATCAGGTACGAGTGACTGATCCGTTACCGGGCCAGATCTACCGGCCCAGTGTTGATCTGTTGCTATCCTCTGTTGCCTCAAGTTTAAACGGCAACGCTTTGGCCATTGTATTGACCGGCATGGGATCAGACGGGAGGGAGGGTGCCAGGAAATTGAAAACAAACGGATCGGGGGTGTGGAGTCAGGATGAAAAGAGTTGTGTGGTCTATGGAATGCCGCAGGCGGTGGAAAGTGCGGGTCTGTCTGATCGGGTCCTGACCCTGGATGAGATCGGGCCCACATTAGCGAGAACGATATGAGACTCGATTTTCTCAGCTTCATCGGCATCCTCATTGCCTTCTTGGCGATCATCGGCGGCAATTGGCTGGAAGGCGGTCATATCGACTCCCTGGTCAATGGGCCCGCAATGGTGATTGTTACCGGAGGCACTATCGGCGCAATCTTACTGCAGACACCCGTACCTGTTTTTCTCCACGCTCTGAGACTTTCCGGTCGCGTCTTTATTCCTGCCAGGCTCGATATGCAATCGACCATCGAAAAGCTGGTGACATGGAGTAATATCGCCCGCAAGGAGGGACTGCTCGGACTGGAATCAATTGCCGATGATGAATCCGACCCCTTCATCCGTAAAGGCATGCAGATGCTCGTGGACGGAAGCGAGCCGGAGAACCTGCGCGATACCCTGGAGATGGAGGTGGATGCCAGCGAGCAGCATGATATTCATGCAGCCAAGGTGTTCGAAGGCATGGGCGGCTACTCACCAACCATCGGCATTATTGGTGCCGTTATGGGGCTGATCCATGTGATGCAGAATCTGGCGGATCCCAGCAAGCTGGGCAGCGGTATCGCCACGGCATTCGTCGCTACCATCTATGGCGTTGGCCTGGCCAATCTCTTTCTATTGCCGATCGCCGCCAAACTGAAGACACAGTCGGAGAATATATCCAAGTTCAGGGAGATGGTCATCGAAGGCATCGTCGGTATCGCGGAAGGCGACAATCCGCGCACCATAGAGAACAAACTCAAGGGTTTCATGCACTGAGTGCGACGCTATGGCCAGGAGACGCAAACGTCAAGAAGAGCCTGCCAACCATGAGAGATGGATCGTCTCCTATGCGGATTTCATTACTTTATTGTTTGCCTTCTTTGTTGTCATGTATTCAGTCTCATCCGTCAACGAGGGGAAATATCGTGTTCTCTCACAGACGCTGACTCACGCGTTTCAGGAGAGTGGCCGCAGTCTCGACCCTATCCAGGTTGGCGAACAGCGGCGTCAAAGCGGTGAGATCGTCGGTGCTGAGCAGGAGAATGCGCTGATCCAGACCGATGTCCGATTGGGGCCGGGTACCTATGATGATTTCGGCAGAGATCGGGAAAACCAGGATGTTGTGGCCGACATACCATCGGAGGAGGGACAGCGACTCAGTTTTCTGGCCGCCACCATCGAAGACATGTTGGGTGCCTATGTAGAACAGGATCTGGTGGAGGTGACCTATACCAAGAACCGGGTCAAGGTGAATATGAAAGATAAGATGTTGTTTGCCAGTGGCCGCGCAACCTTGTCTAAAACGGCTGTGACGGCTCTGCGCAATATCAGCCAGGTACTGGCAAAAGTGCCTAACCAGATACAGGTGGAGGGGAATACCGACAACCGTCCCATTCATACGGAAGAGTTTCCCTCCAATTGGGAGCTGTCGGCTGCACGCGCCGCCAGCGTTGTTCACCTGATGACGCGCATGGGCGTTGATCCGGATCGGATGTCTGCCATCGGCTATGGTGAACACCGACCTGCTGCGGAAAACGATACAGAGGTTGGGCGAGCCAAGAACCGCCGCGTCACTCTGGTGATCCTGGGCATGAACGGACAGCCCGACCAGACCATCGATCTGCCCGGTACCGGCCAGTGAGAATCTGGACCGTAGCCAATCAGAAAGGCGGTGTCGGCAAGACGACCACCAGTGTCTCCCTAGGCGGGTTATTGTCACAGTGGGGTTTGCGCACACTGCTGATCGATATCGATCCCCATGCTTCTCTCACCAGCTATTTTCGCTACGATCCCGACGTTCTCGAGGAGAGTGTCTACAGCCTTTTCAAAGGCGTGGCGGAAAAGCGCGATGTTGATCCGGCGGGGTTGATCTATCCCACCGGTACCGAAGGGTTGGATCTGATGCCGGCAGAGATGGCATTGGCTACGCTTGATCGACAGGCCGGCCGTCTCGATGGTATGGGATTGGTGATCAAACAGGCGCTGCAGCGGCTTGAAGGGCGTTATGACCATGTGATCCTCGATTGCCCGCCGATTCTGGGTATTCTGATGATTAACGCCATGGCGGCGTGTGAACAACTGATCATTCCGGTCCAGACAGAATTTCTCGCGCTGAAGGGCCTGGAGCGCATGATTCATACACTGCAGATGGTGACGAAATCCCGCCATGTCCCACTGCCTTACCTCATTGTGCCGACCATGTTCGATCGCCGCACCCGGGCTTCTGTCGACAGTATACGGGTGATGAAAGAGAGCTATCCCGAACATCTTTGGCATAGCCTCATACCTGTCGATACCCAGTTCAGGGAGGCGAGCAAGGCGGGGATTCCTCCCTCGATCTTTTCTCCGCAAAGCCGGGGCATACAGGCTTATAGCAAGCTGTTGCAGGAGCTGATGCATGAACCGGAATCGGTCTCCCTGGCTGGTGACGCCGGATGACTGAGCGGCTGAAGCAGCAGCGGACCAAGACAGTTGCCAAGCCCGACGTGGCACTGGCCGACTATCTGGATACGCTATTGTCTGAGATAGATGGCGATCCGGCAAAACCTGTTACCTCCACGTCAACTAAAGCAGAGACTGCACAGGCCGATATCCTGCTTAAGAGTGAAAAAGACCCTCAGATATCCTGTGAAACGGTTGTCCCGGATGCGGTTGATGAAGCACTGTCACATCCAGAGGTTCCTGAATGGGCCGAGGTACCATTTCAGGTATTGACGTTCTCCGTGAATAACGTCAATTTGGCTGTGCCGCTGTCACGTCTGAACGGCATCCTTCCGATTGAGGATAGGATCAGTCAGTTACCCGGTCAGCCGGACTGGTCTTTGGGTGTCGTGCTCAACCAAGACAATAAGGTGGTTGTAGTGGATACTCAACGATTGTTGATGCCTGAGAAGCAATTGGACGAAACGGATGAGTCCTTATTGAGGCATATACTCCTGATCGGAGAGGGTTCGCGGGGTCTGGCGGTGGAATCGCTTAAAGGAACCGAAATGCTGGATAAGACGGCTATTCGTTGGCGCGGTTTTAAAGGCACTCACCCCTGGTATGCTGGGATTATCATAGAGAAGCTGACAGTGATGATCGATGTGGACGGGGTGATGGAGATGCTTGCCGGTTAGTTGTGCCGTATGAGTGGTGACAAGAAAAGAGAAAATACGAGGTAGCGTAATGTCACATACAGACGATGAAGAGAGCGGTGGCGGTCCACTGATCCAGTTCGTAACTTTCATCCTCAAGGATGAAGTCTATGGCATCAATGTCATGCAGGTCCAGGAGGTGCTGCGAGTCACAGAAATCGCTCCGGTACCGGGAGCACCCCCCTATGTGCTGGGAATCATCAATCTGCGTGGAAATGTCGTGACGGTAATCGATACCCGAACCCGCTTCGGACTGCCATCCACGGAGATGGACGATGCGAGTCGGATTATCGTTATCGAATCGGAAAAACAGGTCGTGGGCATTCTGGTCGATGCTGTTGCCGAAGTTGTCGAATTGCGAGAAAGCGATATCGATGTGGCTCCGAATGTGGGAACGGATGACAGCTCCCGCTATATCCAGGGCGTAGCGACCCAGGAGGAGGGGCTGTTGATTCTGGTCGATTTGAACAAACTCCTGACTGATGAGGAGTGGCAGGAAATCAGTATGTATTGAGAGGTGGAGCCGGTGACCAGCCATTCATCAGTTGCCGACTCGTTTATTGAATGCTGAAGACATCCTCTCGACATTTCAACCACTGTGTGTGGCATACTCTGCCTCTGCTCGTTGTACCTCGACGTCCAATTCTGAACAAAATAGGAAGCCCCAAAAAGTCGACAGAACCGGGTCGGTTCTCAGATTGCACATATGACCCGGTCACGAGGCAATTTTGACGCTATCCTTCTAAAGGATAGAATCCCTCTCATGGAGGATCTCCGCTATGCCTGAAATCGGTGAAAAATCACCACTGAATCCGCTCTATCCGGTCAATCCGGCGAAACCGCCTTTAAGACGTGAGCGGCCAAAACCGGCGGACGAAAAGGCGCAACGCAAACCCAAGCAAAAACCCAATGACGAAGAAGACGGGAAACCGCACATTGATGAGTACGCCTGATGTCAAATGATACCTCCCTCATGTGGGGCCTTCTGATTGCGCTGCTGACATTGATTGTCATTCAATTCATTGTCTACCTGTATCTTGAGTCCCGTCGTCGAGAAACGGCAGCTCAGCAGAAGCGGGACATCGAAACCCTGAAACAGACGGTAGGCGCACTCTGTTCCAGTGCCGTCGGTGTCGATAAACGGGTCAACCGCCTGGAGCGCCATGGCCGGGATCTGGAAGAGCGCCAGGACTATATAGAACAACACAATCAGACCGACGATCCGCCTTACTCAGATGCGATCAGGATGGTGCAGAACGGGGCAGGGCCGGATCAACTGGTTAGTGAGTTGGGGATCAGCCGGGATGCGGCTGATCTGATCATTATGATGCATGGCATCAAGTGACATCTGTTGAAATAACCAGTCTCAGGATTTGCGGGTTCTCTCCATGTCTTATCCATAGGCGTTTGCTGATCCTTGCTAATTACGCAGCGATTATCAATCTATCCCACTCATGACAACAGAAAAAATGCTCAATATTCATTTGCCTGTGCTCGGTTTTGCCGCTTTCAGCGGAACTGGTAAGACTACCCTTCTTAAGCAGGTAATTCCTATACTGCGGGATCAGGGTTTGCATCCCGGTCTTATCAAACACGCACACCATCGGGTAGAGTTCGATCAACCCGGCAAAGACAGTTATGAATTACGCAAGGCAGGGGCTGAGCAGGTATTGCTGGCCAGTGCAAATCGGTGGGCTTTGATGGCTGAGACACCGGATGAGTCAGAACCTGAGTTGCCCGAACTTCTGGCCAGGATGGACCTGTCGTCACTGGATTTGGTGCTGGTCGAGGGTTTTCGTCATCTTTCATTTCCAAAGATTGAACTGCATCGTCCTTCCCTTGGAAAACCGCTTCTGTTTGAACAGGACGATTCGATAATTGCCATTGCCACTGACGAATCGCTTGATAACCACGCTGGCCTGCCGAGTCTGGATCTGAATGATCCTCTCGCCATTGCCAGATTCATCGAGGAGTATTGCGAGAGATTTTCGTCATAGTGAAGTCAGTGAGTTTTCCAATTATCGGTGCGGCAGGGCCGCACCCTACGGATACTGTCCGACTATTGTGTAAGATGCGGTGAGGCTTATTTCTCCGCAGTGATATAGCAGATCCAACCCGCGTCAGCCTCACCCTCAGTAACCGGTACGAAATTCCCGTCAGGTTCACCGTCCTCATCGAATCCCTGCCAGTAGAACGTCACTTTTCTGAATCCGGCTTCATCCAGCAGTTCCCTGATCTCCGGTAAATTCCAGAGACGCCAGTCGTAACTGAAAGCGCGCTCCAGGCGGGAGCCATCCTCGAAATCGAAATGGATATGACAGACCAGATTGCCGCTGATCGGCTCATATTTTTCCTGCTCCCAAGTGTAGGTGAAGGTGGTGTCTCCATCCTCGATCTCCCGCTCTTCCTCGATCTCCTTATACGAGTCATACCCACCGTAGGCATCCATGAAGAGGATGCCGTCATCCGCAAGTTGGTTATGGGCACGTTTGAAATATCGTTTTAACTGTTTGCGATCCTTGAACAACCAATAGCTGAAATTCATTGCCGATATAATCTCAATCGGTTCTGTTTTGACCGAGAGGACATTCTCTTCCAGCAAAGTAATTCGTTTGCGCTCCGATGGTTTGAGGTCGCCAAGTTGATGAGCGCGTCCCCAATCGAGTACTTCCTTGTCCAAGTCGACGCCGATAGCGCGGTTGAATTTTCGACGTCGTACCCACTCGCAGCAGACGTTTGCGGTGCCGCAGAAATCCTCTCTCAACAGTCTGGCTTTTCTGCCGCGTAGTTTTTTAAACGTCTCGTCCACAAAGTCGATCTCTGCCTCGGAACACTGGACGGATAGCTCATAAAGCCTGTGACGATCCGCCGAGTCGGCCATGGTGACGGACACTTTCTTCTTTCTCTTAGCCATATTCCTGCTGCTCGCAAATCAAAAAAAGGGGTTAGATTTATGGGGTTTCCGCTAAGTTTCCGCGGGTGAAGCCTGAACTATACTCCTATCTGGGATGAGATCATAAAGGAGGCTGACATGGCTATTGCAATCACCCTCAAGGAGTACCTGCAGAACCATGCCCTCGACTATGAGGAGATCGACCATCTACCCACGGATTCCGCATTGATGAGCTCCGAAGTGGCGCATATACCGGGAGATCAAATGGCGAAATCGGTTCTGCTGGGTGATGATGAGCGCTATCTTCTGGCGGTGATTCCCGCCACCTACCGGTTACGGCTGGATGAGGTTGCGCGTCTGACAGGTCGAAAATTCACCCTGATTCCGGAAGATGAGCTGAAAGAGACCTTTTCGGACTGTGAGGCTGGAGCAGTGCCACCGATTGGCATGCCATATGGCATCGATACCCTGGTGGACTCAAACCTGATGAGTCAGTCGGACATCTATTGCGAATCGGGCGATCATGGGAAACTATTGCATATGCAGGCAAGCGCCTTCCGCAAAGCGGAAGAGGAGGCTTTTGTAGCGGAAATCGGCAGGCATCTGTAACCTTCAGCATTCAGGCACCGGGCAATTTGCTTCCGGACGGGAAGTGGTTTAATCTTGCGCCTCCCAAATCCGGAGAGATGTCCGAGTGGCTGAAGGAGCACGCCTGGAAAGTGTGTATACGTTAATAGCGTATCGAGGGTTCGAATCCCTCTCTCTCCGCCAATTAAAAAGGGGGCCCCACAAGGGCCCCCTTTTTAATTGGCGGTGTGGGAGGCTTTGATTCGAACCCTTCGTTCGACAAGGCGCGAAGCGCCGCAGGACGCCGTAGCGCAGCGAAGGCGCCCCGCAGGGGTGAATCTGCGAAGCAGATGAATCAATCCCTCCCATCAGGACGCACCCAAGCAAAGGAGTCCCGCAGGCCCCTTTTTAATTGGCGGTGCAGGGAGGCTTTGATTCGAACCCTTCGTTCGACAAGGCGCGAAGCGCCGCAGGACGCCGTAGCGCAGCAGACGAATCAATCCCTCCCATCAGGACGCACCCAAGCAAAGGAGTCCCTCAGGCCCGGAGGGCGATATGAGAATTCACCCTGATATCCTACATCGCCATGGTGGGGCAGGGCCCCACCCTACGCGTCATCCAATTTGGTAGGGTGGGGCCTTGCCCCACCGAAATAGGTGAGAGCCCCTCACGAATTCTCATATTGCGAACCAAATCCCGTTCAGTAAGCGCCATTCTCCTCGACCCCTTAGCCAATTTGAGTAAGGGTTGGCTTTTCAATCGCATCGATCAACGGCCACTGTGACAGGAGATATTTTGTGCAGTTGTCAGCAAGAAACTACTCCGGAGCCTCCAGGTCCTTAATTACCTCGCCAAGAAACCGGCTGGCTTCACCACCTGTCACGGCCCGGTGATCAAAGGTCAGGGAAAGCGGCATGATCTGTTTCACGACAGGATTGCCGTCGCAGGCGACAACTTCCGGCCTGACCTTGCCGGCGCCGAGAATCGCAACCGTGGGTGGTACGACAATCGGGTCGGCATAGCGACCAGCAAAGGTGCCGAAATTGGATAGGGTAATCGTCTGGCCGCGCAGGTCTTCGGGCGGAATCTTGCGCGAATGCACCTTCTCCTTCAACGCATCCAGTTCAGTGCGTAGGGTCTTTGCATCCTTGTTCCCAACATCACGCAACACGGGTACGAACAAACCGTCGTCGGTATCGACGGCAATACCCAGGTGAACCTGTTTGATCAGACGCCGGCCCACCGAGTGGCTGTCGTACCAGGCATTCAGTGAAGGCTCGGTTTTACAAGCAATAGTAATGGCGCGTATCAGGCGTACGGTGACATCGCCGTCTTCGGCCCAGGCCTCGATGACGGCATCGTCGCAGACTGTGACGGCAGCAATCTCTGTGTGAGCTTTCGCCATGTTGCGCGCCATCGCCCGGCGTGCCCCACGTAGGGATTCCAGCGGTCCCACTTCGGAAAATATCTTCGCCACCCGTTGAACATCGGACGCTGTGATAGTGCCGTCTTGACCGCTGGGTGTGACGACGGAGAGATCCACTTCGAGGCGGCGTGCCAGTGCGCGAACCGCCGGTGTGGCGCGTACACTGGCTGCACCTGCACCGGCCACTCCCGTTGGCGTTTCCCGCAACACCTCCTTGCCGACCTCGACCGTGCCGACGACAGTGCCCTTATCGGCGGGCTCCTCTTCACCGGAATCGAATTCCAGCAGCGGATCGCCCACTTGCACAATATCCCCCGGTTCTCCGTAACGCTGTTTGATGCGTCCGGCCTGTGGACTTGGAATCTCGACAATCGCCTTGGCGGTTTCGACAGAGACAATATGCTGATCTTCGCCGACGCTATCGCCCTCCTTGACGAACCACTCGATAATCTCCACTTCGACCAGGCCTTCCCCGAGGTCCGGCAGTTTGAATATTTTCATGCAAACTCCACTGTTTTTCTGGCCGCGTCCATGATCTGTTGTTTGTCCGGCATGTAACACTGTTCGAGGCGGAATAGGGGCATGACCGTATCGTAACCGGTTACCCGCTCGACCGGGGCCAGTAGATGCAGCAGGCCTTTTTCGGCTATCCCGGCAGCGATTTCAGCCCCCAGTCCGCCGCTTTTCGCGGCTTCATGGACAATAACGCAGCGTCCGGTTTTGGCAATGGATTCGAGGATGGTCGCCATGTCGAGGGGCTTCAGTGTGGCGATATCGATGACCTCAGCGCGTATGCCTTCTTCAGCCAGTGCATCAGCCGCCTGCAGGGTGTCATGCGTCATCGCACCCCAGGTGACCAGAGTGATATCGGGACCTTCGCGCAAGACAAAGCATGTGTCGAGTGGTAATGCCTCGCCGTTGTCTTCGATCTCCTGTTTGGCGATACGATAGATGCGTTTGGGTTCAAGGAACACAACCGGATCCGGATCACGTATGGCGGCGAGTAACAGACCGTAGGCGCGGGCAGGCGAGGAGGGAATGACAACCCGTATCCCGGGTATGTGGGCAAACATCGCCTCGGTGCTTTCCGAATGGTGTTCCGGCGCATGAATGCCGCCGCCGAAAGGTGCGCGCAGGACCATCGGGCAGCTCAGTCGACCGCGTGTCCTGTTTCGCAGGCGGGACGCATGATTCAGTATCTGGTCAATGACCGGATAGATAAAGCCCATGAACTGGATTTCGGCAACGGGTTTCAGGCCCTGTGCAGCCATACCGATCGCCATACCGCCAATTACTGTTTCGGACAGCGGTGTGTCCAATACACGTGTGGTACCGAACTGTTTTTGCAGGTTCATCGTTGCGCGGAATACACCGCCGTTGACGCCGACATCTTCACCCATAACCAGTACATTGTCGTCGGTTGCCATCTCCTGTGCCAGCGCAAGGTTGACCGCTTCGACCAGGTTGGCTTCAATCATCGCGTTTCCTCCCTGCTGCATGCGATCTTTGTTCTTTCAAGGCGTCGGGTAATTCTTCGTATAGATAATCGAACATGCTTTCCGGAGGCTGCGGCGGTGTTTCAAGATAGGCTTTAACCGCTGCATCGACCTCATCGATACAGGCTTTGTTCAGCTGTTCCTCTTTCTGATCATTCCAGTAACCGTTGTTGACCATGTAATGTTTCAGTCGACGCAAGGGATCATTGATGCGCTGCGCTTCAACCTCTTCTTCCGGACGGTAGCGGTTGGCGTCATCCGCCGTGGTGTGGTCGCACAGGCGGTAGGTGAGTGCTTCGATCAGCATCGGTTCATGGGTGTCGCGAATCCTGTCCAACGCCAGTTGCATACGGTCACATAAGGCAATGACATCGTTACCATCGACCTGCTCGCCCTGGATCCCGCCAGCAATCGCTTTCTGTGCCAGCGTTGTCGCGGCAGTCTGTTTATCCCGCTGTACGGAGATGGCCCACTGATTGTTGTTGACCACGAACAGCACGGGTAATTTCCAGACACCGGCGAGGTTGAGCGCCTCATAAAAGTCACCCTTGGAGGTGCCACCGTCACCCAGCACGCAGACTGCGACGCGCGGTTGTTTACGGTATTTGAATGCATAGGCCACGCCGACAGCATGGGCCGTCTGGCTGGCGACCGGTACGCTGATCGGAAAATCCTCGCGAGTCCGCTGATAATTCATACCACGCTCGTCACCGCCCCAGTAGAGCAGGATCTCACTTATGCTGACACCGCGTAGAAACTGCGCTGCGTATTCGCGGTAGGTCGGTAACAGTACGTCGTCGTCCCGCATAACAGTACCAATAGCCGCCCCGATCGCTTCCTGCCCCATCGATGAGGCATAGGTACCCAGCTGACCGGTGCGTTGCAAAGCTATGGCCTTGGTGTCGAAGACGCGGGTCAACAACATGGCCCGGTAGAGACGGGCCAGTCGGTCAGGGTCGGATGCAAAGTCCGGCAGGGAGTGCACGGGTTCGCCCTGTGCATTCAGATATTGGTGATAGTGGATTTCAAATCGTGCGACGGTTTCAGGTCCATCTCTTTGTACTCTGTGCGCACTGGTTAATTTAATTGTGGTTTTATGTGCGGACATATCTGCTTTCCCAGTCATGAATACATATGCTGTATCTTTGAAACCAGAAACCCGGATACGTCTGTGCCAAGCTTGACAAGGTGGGTTTTGAGATTTGTGAAATAGCATCCCTAAACATTTTCATTATTCTCGAGTGGTACTTCAGTTACCTGTAATAATCCTGTCTCATCTACCCAGAATATTTTCTGCCATGATGGCAGCCTGCCTGAACGGCGGAATGCCGGATTGGTCCGCCTGCTCAAACATTTCGGCCAGCGTTTCGGTCATGTGTGACAGACGTGACTCGCATTCCGATGGGTTATTCAGGAGTACGTGGATCAGCCCGCCTGAATTGATCACATAATCCGGTACGTACAGAATCTGGCGCTCGTGCAACAGGTTGCCGTGCCTTTCATACTCAAGCTGGTTATTCGCCGCACCGGCGATAATGCGGGTATTGAAACGCTTGATCGTTGCATCGTTTACGACGGCGCCCAGTGCGCAGGGCGCGAATACGTCACATTCGACGCTGTAGATGGCTTCAAGTGTTATGGGACGAGCATTAAATTCATCCACGCAACGTTGTACATGGTCTGCGTGCGTATCTGTGACGCTAAGGCGAGCCCCCTGTGCATGAAGTTCTCTTGCCAGTGGGTAACCTACATGCCCCAGGCCCTGGATCGCAACATGAATATCCTCGAGGCTGTCCCTGTTCAGGAGATGTCTGACGGCGGCTTCTATCCCCATGCGTACGCCTCTGGCTGTGGTTGGCGAGGGATCTCCGGTACCACCGCTGCTTTTCGATGCTCCCAGTACGTGTTTTGTGCGACGGGCGACGATATCCATGTCAAGCGGGCTGGTACCGCTGTCGACCGCCGTCAGATAACGGCCGCCGAGGCTTTCGATAAAGTCACCGAAGGATTCAAACAGGGCTTCCCGGTCACGGAGTTTATCCGGGAGAATCAGGACGGCCTTACCGCCACCACTCTTCAGTCCGGCAAGCGCGGCTTTATAGCTCATGCCTCGCGCCAGGCGCAGAGCATCCTCGATGGCTGCGTCTGTTGTCGCGTAGTGCCTGAAACGACAGCCACCCGCGGCGGGGCCGAGTTTTGTACTGTGTATGGCAATGATGGCCTGCAACTGATTTGCAGGATCGGATTTGAAGTGAATGTCACCGAAGCCCTGTGCTTCCGCTGTAGAAAACAGATCCAGGCACGTTTTTTTTTCACGAGCAATTAAGTCTGAAACCTGCTGTGTATTGGTTCGCCCCACAGCTGACTCCTTATATCCCGTGTGTCATACCTCGGGATCGATGATTTACATTGTAGTGTTAGACCGGCATACGATGCGGAGGTTTCTGTTATTGGAATAGCCGTGCAGTGACAGAGATGCAGAAGTGTTTTCAGCAAAACGGAGCACTAAAAAACCCTGTTGGAAAAGGTTAATAGCGTGTGACAAAGACACTCGGCCGGTATTCGTGTCAAACCATGTCACCTGCGGTTTTATTTCTGTAACCATTTGCGGTGAATTGGTCTAAGTAATAGGTAAGGGTCACCTTCCGGGTGAGAAATGAAATTGTCTGACACAAATCCGATGGGTGTGGACGGTTTTGAGTTTGTCGAATATGCGGCGGAAGAGAGCCGGGCCTTGGCGCGTGTATTCGAAAGTATGGGCTTTGTCGCAATCGGGCGGCACCGGTCCAAGGATGTTGTCCTCTATCGGCAGGGCGATATCAATTTTATCGTTAATCATGAGCCGGAAAGTTTCGCCCAGGACTTTGCGCGGGTACACGGGCCTTCAGTGTGCGCTATCGGCCTGCGCGTGAAAAATGCTGCCGACGCATTCGATCGCGCTGTTGCACTGGGTGCGGAACCCTACTTGGCGCAGCCCCGGCCCATGGAGCTGAATATTCCCGCCATACACGGTGTGGGTCGCAGCCTGGTTTATTTGATCGACCACTATGCGCATGACTCGATTTATGATGTCGACTTTATTCCGATACAAGGTGCGTCCTTTCATCCCACAGGCGTAGGTCTGAGTTGCATTGATCATCTGACCAATAATGTGCGCGAGGGGCATATGGACCTTTGGGCGCAGTTCTACGAGCGTATTTTCGGCTTTCGTGAGATTCGTTATTTCGATATCCATGGCAAGGCCACGGGTCTGCGTTCGCGCGCCATGGTGAGTCCCTGTGGCAAGGTTCGGATCCCGATTAACGAGCCGGCAGACAAAAAATCACAGATCCAGGAATACCTGGATATCTATCATGGAGAAGGTGTTCAGCACATTGCACTCTCTACCACGGATATCTATGCCACAGTCGAGGCGTTGCGCGAGGCTGGCGTTGAGTTCATGGATGTGCCCTATACCTACTACGAAACCGTCAACGAACGCATCCCCTGGCACAAGGAGAATCTGCAACGCCTGCAACGCAACCGGATTCTGATCGACGGTGCTGCAGAGGAGAGTGGCGGTCTATTGCTGCAGATTTTTACCCAGACCGTGATCGGCCCCATTTTCTTTGAAATCATCCAGCGCAAGGGGCACGACGGATTTGGCGAAGGTAATTTCCAGGCCCTGTTTGAAGCGATCGAGCGCGATCAGTTGAAGCGGGGGGTGATCTGACATGGCGCGATTGCACTGGATATCCCTGCCACGTATCGAGGGTATCGCATCCCGGCAAGCGCACGTGGACCTGCCTGCCGATACCTATGAGCGTGAGCTGGGCAGGGAAGGTTTTTACGGGCCGTCGACGCAGATGTATCACCGTCATCCGCCGACAGGATGGAGTGACGTTGAGGGTCCTCTGCAACCGCGTGCCTTTGATGCCACGAAGCTCGAGTGTACAGGCGAGTCACCCTGGAATGCGGTAGCGTTGCTCTTCAACACACAGGTAAAAATCCGTTTCTGGCGTATTGAGTCAGTTATGGATCATCTGGTCCGCAATGCCGACGGTGACGAATTGTTGTTCGTGCATCACGGTTCCGCCGATCTGTTTTGCGACTATGGCCACCTTGAAATCCGTGAGGGCGACTATGTGATGTTACCCCGCGGTACGATGTGGCGTATTGCGCACCACGATTCCCTGTCTTTGTTGATGATCGAAGCGACCGATGAGAGTTATCGCCTGCCGGACAAGGGTATCGTCGGTGCACATGCAGTATTCGACCCGGCCATGCTCGAGACGCCGGCCATTGATGATGCTTTCATTGCACAGCAGACGGAGGAGCCCTGGCAGGTCAGGGTAAAAAAACGGGGGCAGGTCAGCACACTGCACTATCCCTTCAATCCCCTGGATGCGGTTGGCTGGCACGGCTCCCTCTCTCCCGTGCGAATCAACTGGCGCGCCATTCGCCCTCTGATGAGCGCGCGTTACCATGTACCGCCATCCGCACATACGACATTTGCCTCCAGCCGTTTTGTTGTCTGCACCTTTGCACCACGCCCCATCGAATCCGATCCCGGTGCCCTGAAGGTGCCGTTTTTCCATAACAACGACGATTACGATGAGGTTATCTTCTATCACCGTGGCGAGTTTTTCTCACGGGACAATATCCATCCCGGCATGTTGACCCTGCATCCGGCCGGTATTACCCATGGGCCGCATCCCAAAGCGCTCGAGATTGGCAGCAAGTCCTTGCGCAAGGAGACCGACGAAGTGGCGGTGATGATCGATACGCGGGATGCACTGGAAGTGGCCGAGTTACCTGACGGTGTCGAGTGGTCCGGGTATGTGGATTCCTGGAAGGGCGGCAAGCCGTGAAACTCGCCACGCTCAGGGATGGCGGGCGTGACGGTACGCTGGTGGTTGTCGACCGCTCGCTTAACCGTGCCATGCCGGTGCCCCAGATCGTCGATACCCTGCAGCGTGCTATTGAGTCCTGGGACCGAGTCGCACCGCAACTGGAAGCGGTATATGAAAACCTCAACGAAGACGAACGGGAAGGCTTCCAACTCGACAGCCGTGAACTGGCATCGCCGCTGCCACGTACCTACCAGTGGCTGGATGGCAGTGCCTATCTCAGTCATGTCGAAAGAGTGCGTAAGGCACGGGGCGCGGAACTGCCTGAAAGATTACTGACCGATCCCCTGATGTATCAGGGCGGTGGCGATACCCTGTTGGGACCGCGTGATCCGATCTGTCTGTTGAATGAAGACTGGGGACTGGATTTTGAGTCCGAGGTCGGTGTCATTACGGACGATGTTCCGATGGGCGTCACGCCGACTGAGGCGGCCGGCCATATCAAACTGATGGTGCTGATCAACGATCTGTCGTTACGCAATCTGATACCGTCGGAGCTTGCGAAGGGTTTCGGATTCTTGCAGGGCAAACCTTCCAGTTCGCTGTCACCTGTTGCTGTGACACCCAATGAACTTAATACCGAGTGGATCGACAACAAGGTTCACCTGCCGCTCAGGACATGGCTCAACGGTGAGTGTTTCGGAGAACCCGACGCGGGTGAGGGTATGCAGTTCGATTTCGCCGAACTGATCAGTCACGCTGCAAAGACTCGTAGGCTGTCGGCCGGTACGCTTGTGGGTTCAGGGACTGTCTCAAATGAGGATACCGGACGCGGTTGCTCCTGCCTGGTGGAAAAGCGTGTACTGGAGATTATTGAAAGCGGTGAAGCGAAGACGCCGTTTCTGAGTGTCGGTGACCGTGTGCATATCGAAATGCTGGATCGGGAAGGCCACAGCATTTTTGGTGCCATTGAGCAGGAGGTGATTGCGTGTCTGGATTAACGCTCTATACCTACTTCCGCAGTTCCTCCGCATACCGGGTCAGAATTGCGCTGGCCCTGAAAGGGCTGACGTTTGAGCCGCGATATATCCACTTGTTACGCGAGGGCGGGGAGAACTGGCAGCCGGAATACCTGGCGCTAAACCCACAAGGTCTGGTGCCGACGTTGCTGGACGGTCAGCGTAGCCTGACCCAGTCACTGGCGATTCTGGAATATCTGGAAGAGGTCTGGCCGGATCCTCCTCTGTTACCGGCCAATGCTCGCGACCGTGCTTATGTGCGATCGTTGGCACAGATCATCGCCTGTGACACGCAGCCGTTAAACAACCTCAGGGTACTGGGATATCTCAGGCAGACACTTGATGTGGATGAAATAAAAAAACAGGATTGGTACTGCCACTGGATTGCTGAGGGACTGGGCGCTGTCGAGGCGTTGCTGGATAAACATTCACTGGCGGGACGATGTTGCTATGTTGATACGCCGACATTCGCGGACATCTGCTTGATTCCGCAGGTGTATAACGCGATACGTTACAAGTGCGACCTTGCAGCATATCCAACTGTCGAAAAAATATATAAAAATTGTAATTCATTAGCGGCATTCAAAACGGCAGCACCGGATAATCAGGGAGACGCGGAATGAAACCCGGTATCCAGTCCGAGAACCACAAATCCGAAATTCAGTCTAAATAATTTAGTAGAGAACCCCCTCCCAATAATGGAGAGGGGGCTTTGTGGAGGACTTGTAGAATATGATGAGGCACGCAACAAAAGGTCAAACACTGCAGGAGTTTGCCAACCGGTATCACCTTGACGGACTGACCGAGCCCTCACTGCGCGCCATCCTGGAACACCGTACCGGCTATTCGATTGAAAAAGCCCGACGCTTTCTGCAATTTCAGGAGCGTATCAATCGTGAGCTGCTGCAACACCGTGTCATAACCGACAACCGCTACACGGCCTGGTTCAGCCGGGGCACACAAACTCTTGACCAGGTGCGAGACTTTGTCATCCAGTTCTCAGTCTTCTCCAATCAGTTTCTGGTGGCACAACTGCAGAAGACCATCAATGCCGATACCCTGGAAGGCATGCGGGCCTCCAAGGAGATTCTTGCCAATGAAATCGGTGTACTCTTCAATGGGCCGCGTCCAAAATTGAAAAGCAGGGAAGACGCCGATCGTGAAGGTGATCCTGAACTGGTGGCGACGCAGGGTTCGGTCGAGGGCGGCACCTTTCGATTTCGTGCCGCTCACCTCGAATGGCTGATTCGAATTGCCGATAAGCTGGGACTGGAATTTTCAGAGGTCGGCAGGCGCGTGCACGGCACGGCATCGACACTGTTTTATTGCGATGAACTGATTCGCCTCTACGGCAGCTCCGATTACCAGACGTCTCAGGCCGCCAGCTATGCCGTCGAGAACTGGGCCGCCGCCGGTTTCTGGGATGAGCTCGTCGAAGGACTGACAGGGTACAACAAGCGTACCGATTCCGATCTGCCACTGGCATTCTTTACCTGGCACAGTCGCATCGAAGCGCAGCATGCGCGCCACACGCAGGAGGAGTTGGAAGAGTTGTACTGCACGCGTGAGATCGATGAAGACCAGTTTATCCGGGTAGGCAACGAAATGCTGGATGGTGTAGCAGCATTTTGGGGTGGTTTGGAAGAACAGCGAAAGCACCTTTCGACTGTGTGACCTACCCACTTCGGTGAGGCAAGGCCCCACCCTACGATGTTTAGCCAATGGTCACCTCAAGATTGTATCTATGTCGGTAACTGCGTTGGTCTTATATCGGTATTACATACTCCTCCGATATCGCCCTGCCACTTCATACAGGGCATGTGTCATCTGTCCCCATGTCGCCACGCGTACCGTATTGAGTAATTCCGCAAAAACATTGCCGCCACTTGCCGCAACCCGTTGCAAAGATTCCAGCGCCTTCGGTGCCTGATCCGCATAAAACGCCCTGAAAGCACTCACATCGCTGATCTGCAGCTGTTTCTCCTGATCGGTAGCGCGTGTCAACGGTGTCTCTTCAGCCACTTGATCCGCATGCTCTTCCCCGATAAAGGTGTTCACGCCGACAATGGGTAGACGACCGTCGTTCTTACACTGTTCGTAATATAGGCTCTCTTCCTGGATACGCCGGCGCTGGTAGAGGGCTTCCATGGCCGGGAGTACGCCACCGCGTTCGGAGAGCCGTTCGAATTCATGGTAGACAGCCGTTTCGACGAGGTTGGTCAGCGCTTCGATGATGAACGAGCCCTGCAGGATGTTCTCGTTGGCGCCCAGGCCGAATTCTCGGTTGATGATCATCTGAATCGCCAGTGCCCGTCGTACGCTGGCTTCTGTCGGTGTAGTCACGGCTTCATCGGCGGCATTGGTATGTAGACTGTTGCAGTTGTCATGGATGGCATACAGCGCCTGCAGCGTGGTGCGAATATCATTCAGTGCGAACTCGCGTGCATGCAGGCTGCGACCGGAGGTCTGGATGTGGTACTTGAGCCGTTGGCTGCGTTCACTGGCGTCATAGCGGTCGCGCAGGGTACGTGCCCAGATGCGACGGGCGACGCGACCGATAACCGCGTACTCGGCGTCGAGACCGTTACTGAAAAAGAAACTGAGGTGTGATGCGAAGTCATCGATATGCATACCACGCGCGAGGAAATACTCTACCAGCGTAAAGCCGTTGGCCAGGGTAAACGCCAACTGAGTGATCGGATTGGCGCCCGCTTCGGCGATGTGATACCCGCTGATCGAGACGCTGTAGTAATTACGGACTTCGTTGTCGGTAATGTACTGCTGTACATCACCCATCAGGCGCAACGAGAATTCGATCGGGAACAAGCACTCATTCTGCGCCTGGTCTTCTTTCAGAATATCCGCTTGCAGAGTACCGCGTAGTTGTCTCAGTGTGTCGTGTTTTATGTGCTCATAGGTTTCTACGCCTACAAGTTCATCACCAGAGACGCCCAATAAACCAAGCCCGAGTCCATCGTGACCATCCGGTAGTTCATTGCGATAGACCGGCCTGGGGTTGTCCTTGTATTTCTTCTGTATCATTTGTTCGGCATCTTCCCATCGGCCGTTGTTGCGCAACCACTTCTCGACCTGCTGATCAATCGCCGTATTCATGAAACAGGCCAGTGCGATCGGTCCAGGCCCGTTGATGGTCATGGATACGGAAGTGTTCGGGCGGCAGAGATCAAAACCGGAATAGAGGCGCTTGAAGTCATCCAGTGTCGCCACAGAAACACCGGACATGCCGATGCAGCCGTAGACATCGGGTCGGCCGTCCGGATCTTCGCCATAGAGGGCAACGGGATCAAAGGCGGTCGACAGACGGATCGCACGCTGGTCCCTGGCCAGTAAATGAAAGCGGTGATTGGTCCGCTCCGCGATGCCTTCACCTGCAAACATGCGTGTTGGATCTTCCGTCGTGCGACGATAGGGAAAGACACCGGCAGTATAGGGATAGTAGCCGGGTAAGTTTTCCCTTGTCAGAAAACGAAGCAGTTCTCCCCAGTCCCCGGTATGCGGTAATGCAATTTTCGGGATCTGTGAGTGACTCAGTGTCTCCGTGTAATTTTCACCAATGTATTCCTGATTGCGGATAGTATAACGGTAGTGCGCTTGTTCGTGTTGTTCACGAATCGATGGCCAGTGCCGCAACAGTTGCTGTGAGACATCAGTCAGTTTTCCGAGCGATGCTGAGTAACGCTTTCTGAGATTCCGAAGAGTGGAATCCATGTGATCGTCGTTTTGGGAATACGGTTGCAGGGGGTCAGGTAGGAGTGGGTCATCCAGTGCCTTCAAACTGGTGTAATAGGCCTGCGCCTCGGAAGCCGCGTGACATTCGACGCTGATACGTTCATCAATGCTGTGTCCAAGCTCGACGATCTCGGCCAGATACTGTTTTCGAATCCCTGGAATGATGGGCTTGTTATCGGCCTCCCTCAGACCTCTTTGCGGTTTGAGTGTCCATTTCTCAGCAGCGGTACTGGACAGATCTTGCAACTTGTCGCACAGGCTGGCAAACAACAGGTCGACCCCGTTATCCGCAGAGTGATTGGCCTGGGTCGCAAACACGGGCGGCGGTGCTTCGGAACGTACCGTGTCCTGATGTTCATCACGCCATTGTCTCTGCACGTCAGCCACTGCATCCATGGCACCCTGGCGATCCGCCTTGTTCAGGACGATCAGATCGGCATAACCCAGCATTTCGATTTTTTCCAGCTGAGAGGGTGCGCCATAGTCGCTGGTCATGACATAGACCGAGACATCCGACAGCTCCGCGATATCAGCGTCACTCTGGCCGGTGCCGGCCGTCTCGACCATCACCAGGTCAAATCCGAGTGAGCGTATATAAGCGATACACTGTGCCAGTGCTTCACCTGTTACCCGATGCTTGCGACGTGTCGCCATGGAGCGCAAATAGAGACGCCGGTGCCCGGCGTTGTTAAATCGGATGCGGTCACCCAGCATGGCACCGCCGGTTCGGTGCCGGGTCGGGTCAACGGTGAGGCAGGCGATGTTCAATGCCTTGAAGTGAGTAAAGAAGCGAGCGAGCAGTTCATCGATCAAACAGCTCTTGCCAGCGCCGCCGGTACCGGTGATACCGACAACCGGACATCGACCAGTATCTATAATGGGTAATCGATCCAGAATATTCAATGCACCGGGTGTTTGTTGTTCGATACAACTGAGTGTCTGTGCAATGGCGTGATGATCCGACAGTGGCGGTTGCGCTTCGGCAAGGCGCTGGCGCAACCTGGTACGGGTCAGTTTCATGATCTCGTCTATCATGCCCTGCAGACCCAATGTCAGACCGTGCTCGGCCGTATAGACACGTGTGACGCCAGTAGCTTCCAGGGCGCCGGCTTCCATGGCCGTCATGGTGCCGCCGCCACCGGCAAATACCGGCAGCCCCGGCACCTTGTGTCTGTCGAGTTCGTGCACCAGGTAAGGAAAAAAATCCATATGGCTGCCCTGATAAGAACTGACGGCTATGGCATCCGCATCTTCCTGCAGGGCGGTGCGAACAATCTCATAAACACTGTGGTTATGCCCCAGATGAATGACCTCAGCACCGGCCTCTAGCAGTAGACGGCGTATCACGTTAATGGATGCGTCATGGCCATCATACAATGCCGTTGATGTAATAAACCGCAAGGGGGCATTCCAGTGAGTCTGGAGCGATGCCTGCAGCATGTCAGCAGCTTGGGCCATCCGTCGACCTTTGGTTTTCAGGGTTTCTATTAAGTTTAGTTTTTAACCCTGATACATGGTTCATATCGGAACCCGGTTATTGTTTTTGTTTATGTGCCAACATTTAACGATTTAATTCATGGTGCATTTTTCAATTGAAACGGATACAAGCGGGCAAGGTCTGAAATATAGGGCATGTTTATACGATGAAAATGGTTTTAGGGCCTTTTAACACTAATCTGATCGGCTCTGTTGCGCCTGTAAACGCGTCAATCAAGGCGCGAGGAGAGAAGATTGGTTGTTCCAAATGAACGACGAGGAACGCGGAGTGGCGCGTTTACAGGCGCAACCCGAAGGGCTGGGGCTATTTTTCCATCCAGCGGCGTTATCATTCGCTCATGTAGAGTAACTACACTTCGCTCATTCTGCCTTGCTGGACGAAAAAATAGTCCCAGCAGAGCTGATCAGATTAGTGTTAACAGGCCCTAATAGGATAACGCCTGGAAAGTATGCGTTTATTTCGGGTGCTGCCTGAGGACATGTCGACGGAGGTGATAATGAGCCAGGCACAGGACACTTTCAGAAATCGGGTGCGCGCTTTTGCAGAAAAAGAAATTGCTCCGCGTGCCGCCGACATCGATTGTGACAATGATTTTCCCGCTGATCTGTGGAAGAAAATGGGTGATGCAGGGCTGCATGGCTTGACGGTCAGTCACGAATACGGCGGCAGTGATCAGGGTTATCTCGCTCACACGATAGCGATGGAGGAAATTTCCCGCGCCTCGGGTGCCATCGGTCTCTCTTATGCCGCCCACTCCAACCTCTGTCTCGATAACCTGTATCGCTACGCCAACCGTTCGCAGCGCGAAAATTATCTACCCAGGCTCTGCGGCGGAGAGTGGGTCGGCGCGCTGGCCATGTCGGAACCCGGTGCGGGCTCGGATGTCATCGGTTCAATGAGCTGTCACGCCGAACAAATAGATGATCACTGGATTGCCAACGGCACCAAGACGTGGATTACCAACGGACCGGATGCCGACGTGTTGATTGTCTACATGCGTACCGCGGCTATCGAAGCTGGTTCAAAAAGCGTGACCGCTTTTCTGGTTGAGAAGGGCATGCCGGGTTTCCACACCGAAGATCGCATGGACAAACTCGGCATGCGCGGTTCCAACACCGGTAGCCTGATTTTCAAAGACTGCTTAATACCGGAAGAGAATGTCCTTGGCGAAGTGAATGATGGGGTGAGCATTCTGATGCATGGTCTGGATGCCGAACGACTGGTTCTGGCGGGTGGTCCGGTGGGGTTGATGCAGGCCGCACTCGACCTGGTGTTGCCATTTATGCATGAGCGCAAACAGTTCGGTCAGCCGATCGGTAACTTCGAGCTGATGCAGGCCAGGCTAGCGAATATGTACACGGCCTTGCAGGCATCGCGTGCCTATACGTATGACGTTGCACGCCGTTTTGATCACTCGCGTGCTTTGCGTAAGGACACGACGGGTTGTCTGATGTTTGCCTCCGAACACGCCGTGCAGGTGGCACTGGATGCCATCCAAATACTCGGTGCGCGAGGTTACATGAACGAGTCACCGGCCGGGCGCCTGTTACGCGATGCCAAGGTCTACGAAATAGGTGGCGGCACCAACGAAATCCGACACATCCTGATCGGTCGCGAACTGTTCGCAGAAACCGACATGCAACAAGACACGGAATTCATAGCCCGTCACGCCTGAATTCAAGCGGGGGCAATGAAGATTAATGAATAAGAATGACATTGTAATCATTGCTGCAAAACGGACTCCGATCGGGTCGTTTCAGGGGCAATTGGCTTCCCTGTCGGCGACACAGCTGGGGAGTTGTGCGATCAGGGCCTTGCTTGACGGGATCCCGATCGAACCGGTCGCCATAAACGAAGTCTTCATGGGCTGTGTACTGCAGGCCGGACTTGGCCAGGCGCCCGCCCGTCAGGCGGCGCGTGGAGCCGGGGTCCCTGACTCGGTTGGCTGCACAACCGTCAATAAAGCTTGTGGTTCGGGTATGAAAGCCATCATGCTGGGCCATGACCTGCTGCATGCGGGTAGTGCCGATCTGATCCTCGCCGGCGGTATGGAGTCCATGAGCAATGCACCCTACCTGTTACCCGGTGCGCGTGCAGGCTATCGTACCGGTCATCGGAAAATGCTCGATCACATGATCCATGATGGTTTGCAGAATGTCGAAGACGGTGAGGTCATGGGCTATTTTGCCGAACGTTGCGCCGATCGTTACCAGTTCACGCGCGAGGCTCAGGATGCTTACGCGACAGCTTCCGTGCAGCGCGCCCGTGAGGCTGTGCAGTCAGGCAGTTTCAGGGACGAAATTTGTTCCGTTACCGTCAAGGAAAAGAGCGGCCAGCGACAGGTCAGTGAAGACGAAGAGCCGCTGCATTGCAGACCGGAAAAGATCGCAGTGCTGAAACCGGCATTTCGTGCCGAGGGCGGTACTGTGACTGCGGCCAGTTCCGCCGCCATCTCCGACGGTGCGGCGGCGCTGTTACTGACGCGAGCCGACATCGCCGATGAACTGAATATCAAACCCCTTGCGCGCATCATCGCGCACAGCAGCCACGCCAATCGTCCCGAAGACTTTACAACAGCACCCATACCGACCATTCAAAAGCTGTATGAAAAGATCGGCTGGTCAGATGCCGATGTGGATTTGTACGAAATCAATGAAGCCTTCGCCGCTGTGGTGATGGCGGCAATGCGTGACCTCGAACTGGATCACGCAAAGGTCAATGTCAATGGTGGCGCCTGTGCGCTGGGGCACCCCATCGGTGCGACCGGTGCGCGCCTTGTGGTCACGCTTCTGCACGCCCTGCAGCAACGTCAGCACAGACGCGGTATCGCCGCGCTCTGTATTGGGGGCGGTGAAGCCACTGCACTGGCACTGGAGCTTGGCACATGACCGCGTTCAGGACAGAGATCGATACAGGTACAGAGGAGTTCATCGAAAACCGTGCGCACATGCTGGCACGGGTCGGTGAACTCAAAGCAACGCTAAAACAATTGGCAGAAGGCGGACCGGCCAGTGCCCGAGAAAAGCATCTCGAACGTGGCAAGTTGTTACCGCGCGACCGTATCAGGCTACTGCTCGATCCCAACAGTCCCTTTATGGAGTTTTCACCCCTGGCCGGACTTGATCTTTATGAAACCCCGGTGCCGGGGGGTGGCCTGATCAGCGGTATCGGTTTTGTGCACGGCCGGGAAGTACTGGTCGTAGCCAACGATGCCACTGTCAAAGGCGGTACCTATTATCCGGTAACGGTTAAGAAACACCTGCGCGCCCAGGAAATAGCCGAGCAGAATCGGCTACCCTGTATCTATCTGGTCGATTCCGGCGGCGCTTTCTTACCTTTGCAGGATGAGATCTTTCCCGACCGGGATCATTTCGGCCGTATTTTTTACAACCAGTCCCGCTTGTCTGCGCTAGGGATTCCGCAGCTCGCGGTCGTCATGGGTTCCTGTACAGCGGGTGGTGCCTATGTGCCGGCGATGTCGGATGAAACCATCATCGTGCGCGATCAGGGTACCATTTTCCTGGCCGGTCCTCCGCTGGTAAAAGCCGCCATCGGAGAGGAAATCGACGCGGAAAGTCTCGGTGGTGGGGAGATGCACACGCGCGTATCGGGTGTCGCCGACCATCTTGCAGATGATGACAGACATGCTTTACAACTCGCTCGGGAGTTGATCCACAGGTTCCCTCAATTCAGGTCTGTGATACCCGGCGTGCTGGAGGCGACGCCACCGCGCTATCCCGCAAAAGAGATCTACGGCATCGTCCCGGACAGCATTCGTAAACTATACGACGTTCGCGAAATCATCGCGCGTCTTGTCGACGGGTCCGAGTTCAACGAATTCAAAAAGCGCTATGGCCGTACGTTGGTGTGCGCGTTTGCGTATATTGAAGGTTATCCTGTCGGTATCCTCGCCAACAACGGTGTGTTGTATTCCGAATCGGCGCTGAAAGGCACGCACTTTATCCAGCTATGCACACAACGCCGCCTGCCAATTGTATTCCTGCAAAACATCACCGGTTTTATGGTCGGCCGTGAAGCCGAGCACGGTGGCATTGCGAAACACGGCGCCAAGATGGTCAGCGCCGTAGCCTGCGCCAATGTGCCTAAGTTCACCGTCATCATCGGCGGTTCCTTCGGTGCCGGCAACTATGCCATGTGCGGCCGTGCCTACCAGCCGCATCAGCTCTGGGTCTGGCCGAATGCGCGTGTCTCGGTCATGGGTGGTGAGAGTGCCGCCATGGTTCTGGCCGCAACCAAGGCATACGCAAGGCGTGCTCGCGGAGAACCTTGGGATGAAAACGAGCAGGAAAACTATATGCAGGGCATCCGTGAACAATACGAAACACAGGCCAGGCCCTACTACGGTTCGGCACGTTTATGGGACGACGGTGTTATTGATCCGCTGGAAACACGTGAGCGCCTGGCAATGGGTATTGCGACGGCCTGCCAAGTGCCGATTGGTGAAACGAGGTATGGGTTATTTCGGATGTAACGAAATTGATGGCGCAACACTGCAACATCAAAATTCCGTTTCCTCTCCCCATGGGAGAGGGGGCTATCGTAATGAAGGCAATGGCAATGACAAACACGCAACCGCTACTCTGCCAATCCGACGACCGGGGTGTCACCACCCTGACACTCAACCGTCCCGAGTGCCGTAATGCACTTGATGGCGAATTAGTGGCTGCACTGGTAGAGCAGCTGCAAAAACTCGAGCAGGACAAGGCAACACGTGTGGTGGTATTGACCGGTAATGGCCGGGTCTTCTGTAGCGGTGCCGACCTTGCATGGATAGAACAGGTAGTTGAACAGGGTGAGGTTGCCAACCTGAACGATGCAAGACTGCTGGCTGACATGATGCAGCGGTTGAATGCCTTTGCCAAACCCGTACTTGCGCTGGTAAACGGGCCCGCCTTTGGCGGTGGCCTTGGTCTCATCGCCTGTTGCGACATCGCCATAGCGGTCGACACGGCTGAATTTGCCTTTAGCGAAGTTCGACTGGGTCTGGTTGCCGCTGTGATCGCACCCTATATCCAGTCCGCCATCGGTCCCCGCCAGGCAAGGCGACTATTGTTGACTGCCGAGCGTTTTTCAGCAGGCCAGGCACTGGAATTGGGCCTGGTCCATCATGTCGCGACCGAAGCATCACTGGAAGCCGTTTTCGATAGGCAACTGGCGCATCTGCTGCAAGGTGAGCCTGTCGCTCAGTCGGAAAGCAAGCGCTTGCTGCAAAGCCTATTGAAGATGGATGAAAACCTCTCGGACCAGACCGCGGAATCAACCGCGCGAATCCGTGCGACGCAAGCGGCAGAGTCACGTATCCAGGCTTTCCTGAGTCGCCGCAAAAACCAATAGGGTGTATGAACAGAAATGCTGAAATATCCCGAACAGGTCAAGGTCGTCGAGGTCGGTCCCCGTGACGGACTGCAAAGCGAACCTGCGGCAGTCGATACCGTGATCAAAATCGAGCTCATCAATCGCCTGTCAACCACCGGGCTGGCTGTCGTGGAAGCTGCCAGTTTTGTCAGCCCGGCATGGATACCCCAACTGGCTGACGCGGAACAGGTTTGGGCCGGTATCGAGCGACGGGATAACATGGCCTACCCGGTGTTGGTTCCCAATATGCAGGGCCTGGAGCGGGCGCTGGCGATCGGGGTAAAGCAGATTGCTGTATTCACTGCAGCTTCCGAAACCTTCTGCCGCAAGAACATCAATTGTTCCATTGACGAGTCCCTTACACGTTATGCCCCGGTGATACGGCAGGCACGGGAGGCGGGCATTGCAGTGCGCGCCTACATCTCCTGCGTCCTCGGCTGCCCCTATGAAGGTGATGTCGATGTCAATCGCGTGGTTGATCTGTCACGACACTTTACCGAAGCCGGCTGTTACGAAATTTCCTTGGGCGACACCATTGGTACAGGGACTGCATTGCAGGCAAGGGAGATGGTCGCCAACGTAGCCGAGGGGGTACCGGTCAGCCAGCTCGCACTGCATTTTCACGACACGCGCGGACAGGCGCTGGCCAATATACTCGCCTGTCTGGAACTGGGTGTCAGTGTCGTTGACGCGGCTGTCGCCGGTCTTGGCGGATGCCCCTACGCCAAGGGGGCATCCGGCAATGTGGCCACCGAAGATCTGGTCTATATGCTGCACGGCATGGGCATCCGGACCGGTGTCGACCTGGAGAAACTGATCGATACCGGACGATTCATCACTAAAGCACTGGCCCGAGAAAACCGCAGCAAGGTCGGCCTTGCAGGAGTTCCTGAGTATGGCTCTGTCAATTGAAATGGCAACAGCTGTCGTGTCCGGTGGCGCATCCGGCTTGGGATATGCCGTGGCGAAAACGGTTATTGCAAAGGGCGGGCAGGTCGCCCTGCTCGATGTGGATCGCGAAAGTGGGGAACAGGCCGCACGCACACTGGGTGAGCGGGCGCTGTTTACCTACTGCGATGTCACCTCGGAAGAGAGCATCAACCAGGCCGTATCTGACACCCTAGAACAATTCGGACAGATTAGCCTGACTGTCAATTGCGCCGGTATCGTGACCGGGCAGCGCGTCGTCGGCCGTGATGAACTGATGCCTGCCGACGACTTCAAACGCCTCATCGATATCAACCTTACCGGTACTTTCCTGGTCTGTCGCGCTGCCGCAAATGTCATGCAATTCAATGCGCCGCAAGGCAAAGACAATGAACGTGGCGTCATTGTAAATACCGCCTCCATTGCCGCTTTCGATGGACAGATTGGGCAGGTGTCCTATGCAGCGTCAAAAGGCGGTGTCGCCAGCATGACCTTGCCGCTGGCACGCGAATTCGCGGCATTTGGCGTGCGTGTGGTGACGGTCGCCCCCGGCGTCTTTGCCACGCCGATGTTTGACCGCTATGCGGAATCGACGCGACATGATCTGGTTGCCGATACACCCCATCCGTTACGTGCCGGTGACCCTGATGAATTTGCAGCGCTGGTTGTACACATCTACGAAAATCCGATGCTGAACGGTGAAGTGATTCGTCTGGATGGTGCATTGCGCTTACCACCGAAAAGCAGATGACCACCATGAATAAACCTAACCCAAAGGGACTTTCACTCCTGTCCGAGGTTGCCGGATGACCCTGTGCAACGCATCCGATAGCCGACTGATCATTGTCGACATCCAGGAACGCCTCACCAGTGTGATGAAGCCGGAAATCGTCGAGGCCATGACCAAAGGTTGTACGCTGTTACTCGATGCGGCAGTCATCCTGAATGTTCCAATACTATGTACCCAACAATACCCGAAAGGCCTTGGTCCCATGCAGCCAACAATTGATGAACACTTGCCGGGCAACATCAGGAAAATTGACAAAACCTGCTTCTCCGTCTCCAGTGTGACGGAATTTCAGAAAGCCGTTGAATCCGGCTCCCACAAACAACTCATACTGGCCGGCATCGAGACACACGTCTGCATTCTGCAATCTGCATTCGGCCTTAAGGCGCTGGGCTATGAAGTCTTTGTCGTCGAAGATGCAGTCTGTTCTCGCAATCCAGCCCATCATCGCAACGCAATGGATCGTATGAGGCGGCACGGAATTATCATCACCAATACCGAGTCAGTCATTTTCGAATGGCTGCGTGATTCAAGGCATGAGCAGTTCGGGAAAATATCGGCTTTGTTGAAACAGGCTTCCTGATTAAATGGAGTGATATCGGAATGCTGCGGGGCACAAGGTATTCATGTTGCGGATGCGGTCGGTCCGGGATGACTCATTCGGTGGGCTTCTCTCAACATGCTTAGGCGCAGTGAAACTGCACGATGAAGACCCTGTTGCCTAACCCCTGCCAGACTTCGTTCTTACCACTTGCACGCCGAAGGATTACCACGATATTCCTCATTCTTTATCAATTGTTTTGTTGTCCGCACTTAATCCATTCTTTATTAGGAGAGAAAAACGCATACATAACAGTTGGTAACGTCACTTTTCTTAATTATTACTGTAATTTCTGACCATGCATGTCTCCGTCATGAGGTGGAGCCAGATCCCATTTGGCTGTATACGGATGCGAAAACCCGGCTAAAATAGCCCGCTCCGGCATGCGGCACGTCACAGCGTCTCGTGGGTGGCGGGCAGGTTTCGGCCGGACAACGCATACATTCGCAACACAGGAATCATTCATGGCTTACGACAAGATTGTGGTCCCTTCAGAAGGTGAGAAGATTACGGTAGACGCCAACGGCGCGTTGAGCGTCCCCAACAACCCCATCATTCCCTATATCGAAGGTGACGGCATCGGCGTCGATGTCACGCCGGTGATGCAGAAGGTCATCGATGCCGCAGTTGAGAAGGCCTATGGCGGTGAACGGAAGATCTCCTGGATGGAAGTCTATGCAGGTGAGAAGTCGACCCGGGTCTATAGCAGTGATACCTGGCTACCGGATGAGACGCTGGATGCGGTAAGGGATTACGTGGTCTCAATCAAAGGCCCTCTGACCACTCCCGTGGGTGGCGGTATCCGCTCACTCAATGTGGCGCTGCGCCAGCAGCTCGATCTCTACGTCTGCCTGCGTCCCGTGCGCTATTTCAGCGGTACACCAAGTCCCCTCAAAGAGCCGGAAAAGACCAACATGGTGATCTTCCGCGAGAATTCCGAGGACATCTATGCCGGTGTCGAATGGGAGGCCGGTTCGGATGAGGCGAAGATGTTGATCGATATCCTGCAAAACAAGATGGGTGTGAAGAAGATCCGTTTCCCTGAGACCTCGGGTATCGGCATCAAGCCTATCTCCAGCGAAGGCACCAAACGCCTGGTGCGCAAGGCCCTGCAGTACGCCATCGACAACGACCGGGATTCGGTGACCCTGGTGCACAAGGGTAATATCATGAAGTTCACCGAGGGTGCCTTCAAGAACTGGGGCTACGAGCTGGCGAAAGAGGAGTTCGGTGCCGTGGAGCTGGACGGTGGACCCTGGTGCACCTTCAAGAATCCGAAGACCGGTAATGAGATCATCGTCAAGGACGTGATTGCCGACGCCTTCCTGCAGCAGATTCTGCTACGCCCCGCCGAGTACAGCGTCATCGCTACTATGAACCTGAACGGTGACTATATCTCCGACGCCCTGGCGGCACAGGTTGGTGGTATTGGCATCGCACCTGGAGCTAACATGTCTGACACGGTTGCCATGTTCGAGGCGACCCACGGTACTGCACCCAAGTATGCGGGTCTGGACAAGGTCAATCCCGGCTCCCTGATCCTCTCTGCAGAGATGATGCTGCGTCATATGGGCTGGGTCGAGGCGGCGGACCTGATCATCGAGAGTCTGGGTGCGGCCATCTCCGCCAAGACGGTGACCTATGACTTGGCCCGTCTGATGGATGGCCCCACGGAACTGAGCTGCTCTGCCTTCGGCGATGCCATGATCGCCAAGATGTAGATATCCCACAGCTGGCTAAATGGTAAACCCCTCTGCCTGTAGGACGGGCAGAGGGGTTTTTTAATGCCGTAGATAGCTGATGGTCTCCGCTAGTGCGAGTCATGGAGAGTGGGGGAGAGGTTGATCCGTTTAGTCCCGCTTCGAAGCCAAGCGCCTGAGTAGTCGTGAGCGATAGGTCCTGTTATTGGGATTCGGGTCTTTTTTGAAGTACCTCAGGATCCACAACAGCCATTCAGGGGGATCCCTCTTCTGCCGGGTGAATACCACCTTATCCATTTAATTCGAACTGCTCTGCTGATGGGAATGGGATTCAAGCAATTCATGTGCGCAATCTGTGCATCGACCGCAGCAGGTGCCCACATTGAGCTGCTGGCCGAGAGACTCCAGGGTTGTTGCCCCCTGGCTTGCGGCATCGAGAATCTCTTTGTCTGTCACCCGGTTGCAAATACAGATATACATAAGTCGGGGGTCTCCTGATCAATCTGAATAACATATTAGTGCAAATGAAAATGATTCGCAATAGCGTTATCATGAATTTTTGGTTTTATTTAAAAACAATGCTGAATCAATGGTTTAATTGACCTGTCACACTCCCTCTTCTACGCTTCCAACTAAACAGCGCAAGCCACTCCAGCCCTGGATAGCCAGCCAAATTTCAAATCAACCCCTATTGGCGAGGTAAATCAGGTGAAAGGCGATTCCCAAGTTCTTCAGTTACTTAATCGGTCTCTCAGGGACCAGCTCACCGCCATCAATCAACTCTTTCTGCATGCGCGCATCGCTGCAAACTGGGGATTGAGCAGGCTCAACGACTACGAATATCAGCGTTCCATCAAAGCCATGAAGATGGCCGACAAGCTAATCGAACGCGTGCTGTTCCTGGAAGGCCTGCCCAACCTGCAGGATACGGGCAAGCTGATGATTGGAGAGGATGTTCCGGAGATACTGTCCGGAGATCTTACTCTGATGTCCGAGCTTCGACAGAAGCTGCAAGAGGCGATTCGGACCTGTGAGAGCAACGGCGATTTTGTCAGCCGCGAAATACTTGATGATCTGCTGGAAGAGACAGAGGAACAGATCGATTGGATCGAGACGCAGCATTGGCTGATTGAGAATAGCGGCCTGGAGAACTATCTACAGTCGTTGATGGGGGAGGGCTAGCATGAAAGGTAAGAAACGGGTGCTGAAACAGTTGCAGAAGCTGCTCAACAGTGAGTTGGCGGCGCGGGACCAGTACTTTGCCCACTCCCGCAAGTACCAGGACTGGGGCCTGCATAAACTCTATGAACGGATCAACCATGAAATGCAGGAGGAGACAGAACATGCGGATGCCTTAATCCAGCGCATGCTCTTTCTCGAAGCGGAGCCAGATTTTTCAAACCAGGATAAGGTGCGTGTCGGCGAAACGGTGCCGAAAATGCTGAAGAACGACCTTGAGGTTGAATATGGGGTGGACGCCCTGCTGAAGGAATCGATTGTTATCTGCGAGGAGGCTGAAGACTTCGAAACCCGGGAGATTCTGGAAAAACTCCTCGATGACACTGAGATGGATCATGCCTATTGGTTGGAACAGCAATTGGGACTGATCGAAAAGGTGGGATTGAAAAACTATCTGCAATCGCAGATGTCATGATTGGGTTTGTGAAATTATCCGTGAGTACATGGGTGGGTACAATCTACCGCTCTCTCATCTCACTTCCCAAATGGCGGTAGATATCTTCCAACGCCTGATTCATCGCCGCCACAGACGCGGCAATGGAATTGTCGCTGGCCATCGGCTCTCTAACGTAGCTCCCGGTCAATATCGTTTGATTGGAAGCATCTGACAGTATGGCATCCAATCTGATCTTCACCGAGACATCTCCCGAAGGATGGATGACCCGCTCGAAATGTTTCAATTCCAGATGGAGTCGAAAATCGCTTTTGCCCGCCAGTTGTGCACCTGTGACCCGGGTGGCGATGGCGCTTTTACGAAAGTAGTTCACCAGTTGGTCTCGTATCAAGCGGGTTGGTGTATCGATCCAGTGGTGATAGTGATGCTGCCGCAGGGTTTCAGGACTGCCGCTATGGGTGAATAGGATAGCCCGTTCACGATAGATGCCGAAGGCTTTGATCGGTTCCACTTTGAGTGTGCCGTTATAAACAGTGGTTGATTGTGTTTTCAGTTCTGGCGTATCGAGCAGGCGATAGAACCGATCTTCAGGCACCGGTGCTGTGGTAGCGCACCCGCCGGTCATCAGCAGACTGGAGAGGACGAGTCGATAAAAAATGCTGGATCTATTCATTGCCGACACCCTGCTCACGAGGCGGTTTGGCATTCAATAACGCAGCGGGGTTCTGACGGATCTGACGGCTGAACTCATTCATGTTGTGCGAGGCCCCTTCCAGGTTTCTCAGTATTGTCTCCATGTTCGCGGAGAGCTCTTCCAACGAGAGTCGCAGCGCAGTGACCGCGCGCCGGATATCATCGCGGTTTTCAGTGACGGTACTACCTGACTGGTTCAGCAAGGTATCGGCAGCCTTTCGGGTCTCCAGCAGTCCCTGTGATAATTTCAGCAGATTGCCCGAGATCTCTTCACTGTTGGAGACGATACGCCCGACCTTGGCTTCTGTGGATGCATTCAGCATCCTGGGAAGACTCCCGGCAGCCTGTTGCATAGTGTCGACCAGGGCCTGCAGGCCGTCGAGGATTTGCGGCAGCCGTGTATCCATCTGTTCACCGAGGTGGGAGATCCGGCTGTTGAGATTTTCGATCAAGGGACGGACGTCACTCTGCAGCATTCTGTTGACGCTGTTTGCCACGTTGTTGACGGCGGCGAAGACATCGGCGCCCAACACGCCATCCAGCCGGTCGCCCGGCTGCAGGAATTCACTACTGGAGCCTTCATCGATATTGATGACGGTTTCCGCCAGCAGCCCCTCTGAATAGATGCGGGCAACGCTGTCTTTGGGTATCCGCCAACCGTCTCTCACCCGTATCTCGATCCGGTAGCGGGTCCGTTGTTGATCGCGTTCCGGCCAGATACCTGATACGGAACCGATTTTGTAGCCCTCGTAGGTGACAGGCGTTCCTTCTCCGAGCCCGCCCACATTGGGATAGTAGACGGTGTAAGCATCGTTTTCGTCGACCCCGCCTGTCAGCCGATAGAGCATGTAGAGCAGCAGTAAGAAACCGATAATGACCAGACTGCCCACTGCCAGATAGTTGATATTGTCTCGCTTCATAATCCTGTCAGATCATCCGTCAGTCGTTGCAGATATTCGTCGGCATTCACCGGTACATCCTCCGTACGGCGGTTAAGCAGATTTTGTACACGGGAGTTGTCGCTCTCTTTAACTTCGCGGGTGGTGCCCGTGATGAGGATCTTACCTCTGTCCAGCACAGTGATACGATCGGCGATGCGAAACGCACTCTCAAGTTCATGGGTGACGACTACGATGGTCACACCCATGGCATCGCGCAAACGCAAAATCAGTTCATCAAGATCGGCGGAGACAACCGGATCGAGGCCGGCGCTGGGTTCGTCGAAAAAGAGCAGCTTGGGATCCATTACAATGGCCCTTGCCAGAGCCGCCCGTTTGATCATGCCGCCGGAAAGTTGAGAGGGCATCAGTTTTTCGAAACCGGCCAGATTGACCACTTCAAGCTTCATGCGGGCCATGATGCGGATAGTATTGTCGTCAAGTTTGGTGTGCTCACGCAGGGGAAAGGCGACATTCTCTTCCACATTGAGGGAGTTGAAGAGCGCGCCTCCCTGAAAGGAGACGCCAATACGTTGCCGCATCTCATGCAGCTTGCGGGAGGGGAGGCCATTGATATCCTGCCCGAAAAGCCGAATGGTGCCGGCGCTGGGCCGATTGAGCGACAACAGGTGTCTGAGCAGCGTAGACTTGCCCGAACCACTGCCGCCCATCACCACCATAATCTCTCCCTCGTTCACCTGCAGATCGATCTGATCGAGGATCTTGCGGTCGCCGTAGTAGGCATCCAGCTCTCTGATTTCGATGATAGGCTGCGAATTCATAGTGGTGATGACATCATCGATTCAGAAAGTAGGTGAAAATCATGTCCGCCACCACGATGGCAGCTATAGAGAGAACGACTGAGCGGGTGGTGGCGCGTCCCAGGCCCTCCGATCCGCCGTGGACCGAGAAACCGTTGCTGCAGGCGATCAGTGCGATTAGCAGTCCGAAAACCAGACTTTTTACCACGCCTTGCATCAGGTCATAGAGTGCAATGGTCTCGAACACACGATCAATGAAGGTCGACAGGCTCAGCTTCAAGACGATGCCGGTGTAGAGACCACCGCCGATCAGGGCGGCAGAGTCGGCGAGTAGGGTGAGGATTGGCATCATCAACAACATGGCGAGGAGGATGGGGGCCACCAAGTGGCGCACCGGTTCGATTCCCATCACCCGCAGGGCGTCCACCTCCTGACTCATCTGCATGGAGCCGATGCGCGCAGCAATGGCGGAACCGGAGCGGCCTGCCACCACAATGGCGGCGATCAGGACGCCAAACTCCCGTGTGACCGAATAGGCAATCCCGGGTACGACCTGTGACTCGGCATCGAACTCCTGCAAGGTGGCGATACCCTGTATGGCCATCATCACGCCATTGGAAAAAGAGAGCAGCATCACCACAGGTACCGCGAGTACGCCGATCTTCATCATTTCGCTCACGATGATCGGTATACGAACCGGTTGGCCGAGGAAAGGTCCCGCAATGACCCAGTAGAGACTCTCGACGAACAGTGCAAAGTGATAACCCACCTCCTCAATGGCATTGAGGGTGATGCGGCCGGTACCTTCGATGAAACTCATGGTCCGTGTCATGTCCTTCTCTCCGTATGCGCAATGCGGGCATCCAGAGAAGCGAAGATGGGAAACACCTGATCAAGACGGGCCAGTTGAAGGACACTCATAGCGGCGTCACTGACACCGATCAGAGCGAAATCCAATGACATGCGCCGTGAGACCTGGAATCCCTCTACCAGGCTTGCCACCCCGGAGCTGTCGATATAGGTGACAGCGGTGAGATCCACCAGCACATCCTTGCGCTCCTGCAGGCAGTCGAGAATCGCTTTGCGTGCAAACGGAGATCGACTGAGATCCACGTCGCCCTTCAGGTGGACAATGGCGTAGCCTTTAATTTCTTCTATTTCGTACTCCATCTGTGTCAATTTCTCAATAGTCTACAGGGAACCGGAATGGATCATCAGTCCGATTGTGATTAAGTTAATTTGGCCCAATAGTATCGAGATGTTTGATCATCTCAAGCTTGTTACCCTGTCCACCAGTGGGAGAGAAGCGCACCTCATCCATGATCTCACGAATAAAGTGTACTCCCAGGCCGCCGGGACGAATATCCGTTAAATCCCTCGGTGTGATACAGGTGGGATCGATGCAGGGAGCATCATCTTCAACCAGAAAACGTAACCGTCTGCCATCGTGCTCTAATGTGAGCCTGATCTCTCCTTGATGATCACCACAGTAGGCGTGTTGGATGACATTCATACAGGCTTCGTTGACCGCCAGTATGAGTTGCTCCCGAATCTGTTTTTCGATAGCAATATCCGCCAATGCTTTATCCAGCGCCTCACGCATACTCTGTAGTTGGGACGCTGTTGCTTCAAGGCAGAGGTGAAGCAGTGCTTGCAATTCGTTCACATGGTTCCCTCGATGAGCAATAAGGTCATATCGTCTTCGATCTCCTCACTCTGTTGGCGTAGATCGGCCACGATGAATTGAAGCCTTTCCACTGGCTGTTTATTCGCGTATTTACCAAAGAGGGTTAACAGTCTCTCTTTTCCTTGCCGCTCTTGCGCTGTGACCTTTGCTTCCAACAGACCATCGGTATAGAGATAGAGGCTGTCCTCTTTAAGGTTGAAAGTTTCGTTACGAAACATTGTTTCGGGCATGATGCCGAGCGGTGGAGACAAGGCCGGATACTCTCCGACGGGTTGTGACTGCCGCATGCGTAAAACCGGCAGGTGGCCGGCATTGCATAACATTACCTCGGATGTCTCAGGGTCGATCACCCCTGCCGCCATGGTGATGAACATGCCATGTATCGAGGTCTCGACGATCTCCCGGTTAATCATGGTCAAAAGTTTGGCCGGATCGTGCAGGCTCTTACCCAGGCAATGAAACAGGCTGCTTGTCTTCGCCATTAGTAGAGCGGCATGCATTCCTTTGCCGGAGACATCCGCAATACAGAAGGCAACCTTGCCATTGTGCAGCTTGAGAAAGTCATAGAAATCTCCTGAAACGGCTTTGGCAGAGAGATTAATACCGAATACTTTAAGTTGATCGGCATTGTCCATCGGCAGCAAACTGCGCTGAACCTCTCTCGCCAGATCCAACTCTTGCTTGAGTTCAGCCGCCACACGATCGCGCTCTTTGAGTACGTTTTCCAGTTGCCAGTTCATCTCCTGTATGTTCTGGTTTTCTTCCAATAGGCGCATATTTGCTTGTCGTATTACAGCGGCATAACTGACCTGTTCACCAATATCGAATCCAAACGCCTGTGCGGCCTCTGTCAGTTGTTCATTGGTCTGGCTAAGCAATCGATCTGTCTCGGAGCGCGGCAGGTCGAAATGTTTCTCCAGTAGGGCATGGCAGTTGCCGAGAGAGTGGCGTTTATCCGTGCAGGAAAAGACCGCCGACATCCAGTCGGCGCATTGGGCGATATGGCAATATGTAGCTGATGATTCTTCGATTTCGTAGGTGGGATGCCGGTGATGAAAACCCATGGCGAGGGAGAGCTCTTGAGGAAGGTTCCAGCTCTCAGCGAGTTGCTGACCCACTTGGTCATGGGTCGTGTCGAAGAGCTGCCGCTCCATGGCGTAACGATCGTCCGGCGCCAACTCTGCAAGCCCCGGCCACTCGGCGATACGATGGGGGTTCAGGTAGAAGAGCACCAGAAGACCAAAATCCTGCAGCAGGCCGACGGTAAAACTTGTGTCCACATCGAGACCGGTCTCTGTAGCCAGCGCACGGGCACAGACAGCTCGACGCAGGGCATTGGTCCAGAATGTCTCTACCGATAGGGCGGGCAGTTGTCCCGGCTTGAGTGCATCCCGCATGGCGACACAGAGCACGATGTGTCTCAAGGTGCGTTGTCCGATAACCGCGACGGCACGGGAAACGGTTGTAATCTTGCCGCTGAAGCCGAAATAGGCGGAGTTGGCAATACGCAGGATCTCGATGGTCAGTACCGGATCCCGCTCCAGTAGCCGGCCGAGTTGATGGGCGTCGGAATTCTCCTTATTGCAGGCGTGTATGATCCGGAATGCGCCCTCAGGCGGTATCGGCAGCTCTGACGGGTTTATGGTTTCTATTACTGGGTTAGTTGTCATCTTATTCGTATCGTCCTCTTGCCGTTTTGTACGAGCCAGAGTATGCAAACTCATAACTCGAACAAGAGGATGACCAAATAAGTATAGCTAAATGCAGTGGGGCGGTTCGATTACCCTAGGGCCTGTTAACACTAATCCAATCGGCTCTGTTGCGCCAGAAAACGCGCCAATCAAGACGCGAGGAGAGAGGTTTGGTGATTCCAAATGAGCGACGAGCAACGCCGAGTGGCGCGTTTTCTGGCGCACCCCAAGGGCACTTCCTTCGGGGCGCAACCCGAAGGGCTGGTGCTGTTTTTCACCCAGCGGCGTTATCATTCGCTCATTTAGCACGCTAAACCTCGCTCATTCTGCCTTGCTGGGCAAAAAGCAGCTCCAGCAGAGCCGATTGGATTAGTGTTAACAGGCCCTAACAGGCCTGGGCTGAGCGTTGGTTCAGATGGGAAATATGGTTATCCCACAAGTGAGAGGCATGGTTTCCTGGTTGCAGACGTTCCAATCGGCTATCTGAGATACGGTATCTGTAGAGGCCTCCGGTGCCGCTGCTGAGAAAGAACTCTCCAGGTGAGGCGCATGGTGCGATGCCACAACCATCGACAATCTCGATGGTACCCAAGTATTTTGCATTTTTGGCTGCCCAAAAAGTGATCAGGCCTCCCCTGGGTGATGAGACGGCGAAAGCCTGTCCGGAACTATCGGCGCAAACACTGCCACAGTAGTTCTGCATGGCTGCGAGAATATCGCGAGGCGCTGATGTTAAACATATCTTTTCTCCGTGCCGATGCACTCCGATCAACGGCGGACGGTCCGTCCGGGGTCCCTGATACTGCATGGCAAAACAGACAGTGTCATCGATGCCGACAGCCAGATGACGGATGCTGTTTTTGTGTAAGCTTTTTTGCAGTTTACGCTTCTCAATCAATTCACCGCTATGCCGGTTCAGATAGACTAAAGAGGGTGACATATGCGCCAGATTGAGTGGTGTACGGCCAAAATCGGGATGTGTCTGGATGCCGCCATTGGCCACCACCAGAGTCTCCTGATCTGATAACAGACACAGTTCATGGGGGCCGATGCCGTGACTCTCAAATTCATCGATCCGGCGATAGTTGTCGTTCACGTCTCGTACGACAATAACACCGCGGTTGCCATCGAAGTCGTTTTCGGTTGTATAAAATCTGCTGCCATCCGGTGAATAGATGCCATGGCCGTAGAGGTGACGGTCTTCCCAGCACTCAATAGGATTCAATAACCTACCGTTCTGAATATCGATAGGTTGTAGATAGCGACCGGGTCGTCTGGCTATCACAACGGCTTCATGTTGGTTGGGGTGAACGGCGATACTGTGTCCCCGGCCGTGTAGGGGTAGATCGAAAATTATTTTGCCTTGATGATCGATGCCACTGACATAGTAACGTCTATGAATATCTGCTCTGACACTCAGATAACCGAGAGCGGGTTTATTGGTTGTCGATGCGCTGAGCCCTATTGGCATCATACCTGCGAGGCCGGCCACACGAATGAGTAAGTCACGACGACGCATGATTCAGTCTCCATCCAGGCTGTTGAATCCGATGGGGATATCCAGTTCTGCAGCCAACTTGCCAATCACCTGATGTTTCAGCAGTTCTATTGACTCTGCAAGCAATACAAGCTGTTTGCGTGTTGTCGGATCGGCAACTGCGCCATTGAGCGGTATTTCAATCTTTGACAGGATGGCTTTGCTCTCGGCCATGGTATGGTGAATGGATGTTGTTATCTCAGGATGCGACAGGCGGCTGAGAAATGCGTGCTGGTTGAGCTGCTCTATACCCTCCAGATTGAGCGTGATATTCCGCAGTGATCGACCGCTGCGCCAGGATTCGGCCCTTTTGCCTCGTGAGTGTTTTTCGTCCTTTCCCAATGGTCTGCGAATTTTCTGCTCAATGATCCGCTCCAGCTGCGTGAAGAGATTGTTGAGGAGTCTGGCACTGACCTCCGAGCTGTCGTTATACCGAGCATTGCCTTGGGCGGCGGTAGCGATCAACTGACGGTGCGATGATTTGCCGGTCTGCCATTCATCCAGGATAGATGAGGAGATGATAGATAGATTTTCTGTGATGCTTTCAACCAGCCGGCAACGAAAATCGCCTTCGGGTGACGCAGAAAATTGACCCGCTACAGTACCGAGCGGAAAGAGAAGTCTCTCCAAGGCACTGAAACCCTGGACGGCAACAGAGCCATTGGTAAATCTCTGTTGCTCCAACAGGGCAGGTTCAGCCTTATCGAGCAGTGATGTGAGATGGCGGTTGACCGATCTGCGTTTGTCAGGCCAGAACTGTATGCGAAAGGTTCGCATCCTCTTTTCGATGGGACCGATTTGAATCGCCTGGATTCGCTGCCAGCTGTCCATTGCGGTATGGAATCTTGAGTGCAACATGCTCAAACCGGACTCGTCAGGTTGCCGGCAGAAGATCTCTGCAGCCTGGTGCAAAGCGTTTGTACTCTCTGCCATGGACCGATAACCGGGGATAATGAAGTTGTCCACCGTCATTAGATTGAACCGGGTCTCATCGGCGACGACGTGTGTCGTCGGCAGCAGACAAAGCATTAGCAGACTGAGTTTTTTCACTTAGAGGGATTCCACAAAACGCAGCAGGAACTGGCGCTCCCGTTTCGACATGCGCACAACCTCGTCGCGGGCGTGTTGCGCTTCGCCGCCATGCCACAGGATGGCCTCCAGCAGATTGCGGGCGCGGCCGTCGTGCAGGTAGTAGCTGTGGCCGTTAACCGTCGGTGTCAGACCGATGCCCCAGAGGGGGGCGGTGCGCCATTCGCGGCCATTGGCAACACCCTCCGGGCGATTGTCCGCCAGCCCCTCACCCATATCGTGCAGTAGCAAGTCGGTATAGGGCCAGATAAGCTCCCCCGCCTGCTCAGGTGCAACTCCGTCTTTGCGTGTGAGGTATTTGGGTGTGTGGCAACCGATGCATCCGCTTTTGTAGAACAGCGCCTTGCCGGCCAGTACCGCCTCACTGTCGTGTTTGCGCCGTGCGGGCACGGCAAGATTCTTAGCGTAGAAGACCACCAGGTCGGCGACCCGGGTCTCCGCCTCCAGGCTCTCGTACTGAGGGCTGTTGCCTGTGGGCGCCTCACGGCAGTCGCGCTGTCTCTCGGTGCACTCGCCACTGCCGGAAGGGTGCAGCGGGACCGAAATACCCATGTCACCGTGAAAAGCCCCCTGAGACTGCTCATTGACGCTGGGGGCGCCGGCTTTATGTCCGAAGCGGCCCGGCATGACGCGATTGAACTCCCCGCTCCAGACAAGATTGGGCCGGCCGGAGATACCGTCGCGGTTGCTGTCGTCGGGGTCTGCCTGGGCCAGAATATCCTGCTCATCGATCGCCTCCAGCAGACCCATGCCGATCATCTGGGGCGCCACTCTCGGGGAGAGTTGAATCTCCCGGTGCAGCGGGCCGTAACCCAGCGCATCGACCCGGTAGGTCGGTTTGCGCAGATGTGCGACCTCCCCATCGGAGAGGTGAACGGTTATCTCCTCATAGTCGATGCGCATCTGTCCTTCGGCCTTATGCCCGGCAATCGCGAAATCCTGCAATTGGGTGCCATAGACCGGGTCTGGAATATTGTTGGCTTTGTGAGAAGCAATGAGATTCTTCTCCGTATCGCTCTGCGGCGGAATGCTGAGGCGCAGGAACATGGATACGGCGTTGTCATCCGGGCCGTTGGGCGGATGTCCACGGCCATCTTTCAAATGGCAACGCTGACAGGAACGGGCATTGTAGAGCGGACCCAGACCGTCGGACGCCTGGGTGGAGGCGGGTGCCGTTACCCACAAACGCTTGAAAAATCCGTTGCCGACCTTGAAATCGATCTCACGTTCGAAGCTCATATTCGCAGAGGCGTGGGAGAAGACGTCTTTATTGGTTTTTTTACGATGGGTGGCGGTCCCTGCGGGAAAGCGCTCATGTTCCTCCGCCTGGGAAAAGTCGTTGGTCGGTTGTGTGACTGAGATACCCGCGAAAGAACCCGCAGGAGCAATGATCGTGAGAAGTGTGAGGAGGATAAGGTAGCGCATTACACTGGGTCCACTCAGAAGAAGGAAGTTATTTAAGATAAAAAGGGATGCCTGCTATCAATGACGCATCGTGATGAATCCAATCAATGAGTGAGTTGACGGCTTCACACTCATCGCAATCCCTCTCCTGCGTCAGAGAGGTGATTGCTCAGATCTGATGAATGACATTGGTAAGTGGTCTACTAGAAGACTTTTTTCGGCGCGTCCAGACTGTCCGATCCCTCGAAGGCGATGGCATCCAGCTTCAGTGAGGTTACCGCTTTTTCGATTTGACGCGTTTGCTGGAGCAGGGCGTCGATGGCGGCCATCACCCGGCGATTACCTCTATCGTTGTTCTCGCCGATCATCTGATCGTATGCCTTACCCGCCATGGCGCTGTCTACCAGTGTTTGCATTTTCGTCTGCGTGTTATCCAATGCACTGCGTAGTGCTTTATCGGTAGATGCATCCGCTGCGGCCACCAGATCCGATAGACTGGGACCTTTGACAAGGCTGCCATCTATGCGTCGATAGCTGCCGGTGTAGACATTGCGGATACCCATCGCGTCATAGTAGTGGGACCAGTGGGTGTTGTCGCTGAAACAGTCGTGCTCTTCTTCTGGATCATGTAGCATCAATCCCAGTTTCATACGCTCACCCGCCAGCTCGCCATAGGAGAGGCTGCCCATACCGGTTAATATGGTGGCAAGTCCGCTCTTGGTATCCTGCTCAAGCAATACCTTGCGGGCTTCACCGTCCGTCGTCCACTGTTGGGTCATCCACTTTAACTCTTCCACCAATAAATCTGTCACAACTTCGAGGTAACGCGCTCGCCGGTCACAATTTCCCCAGGCGCATATTTGAGTGTTGAAGTCGCTGGCTGATCTGGCCCCTGCGCCAGGTCCTGCGCCGTTCAGGTCCTGTCCCCAGAGCAGGAACTCGATCGCGTGATAGCCGGTAGCGACGTTCGCTTCGATGCCGTCGACTTCATGCAGTGTGTCGGCCAACAGTGTCTTGGTGATCTTTGTGGCGTCGATGACTCGTCCGGATAACATCAGGCTCGGATTCGCAATAACATTAGCGGTGTAATAGATGTTTTCGTCAGACTCCTTGCCGTAACTCGCTGAGACATAGTCGATCAACCCTTCATCCAACGGCCAGGCATTCACCTTTCCCTCCCAGTCGTCCACGATGGCGTTGCCAAATCGGTAAGCCTCCGTCTGCTGATAGGGTACACGGGCTTCCACCCAGGCTTTTTTGGCCGCTTTTAGATTGGCCTCCGTCGGCTGTTTGATCAGCCTGTTCACGGCCTGCTGTAACTGCTTCGCAGTGATAAGGGAATCCTCATACATAGCATACGCCAGATCAGCGTAGTGGATGAGTACCTGCTTTTCGTCTGGTGTCGACCACGCCTGAAAGGAGACCAGGGCGGCAGATATGATCAGTAGTGTCTTTTTCATCATGTTGATTCTCCTGAGGCTTAGAATTCCGATGCAAGCTGGACGGTAACCATGTCGCTATTGGTACCGTCGTAGTCTTCTGTGTTGGCATACTCGAAACCGAGTCTGGTGCTGTCGAACAACTGCAAGGAGAGTGCGGTGATCAGGATCTCTTCCGGCAGCCCGATGCCTTCAGCGTCATCTGTACCTTGGATACCAATGGCGACGTTGGTGTCCCTGCCGGCCAGAGAAAAACTGTATCCGGCTTCGAGGTTGTAGGCAGCGGGCTTCTCACCTGTCTCGAATTCGTCGTTGGCACCAAGATATTCACCGATGACTATGAAGGGTCCTGAATGCAGTCCGGCGATGAAGGTGAAACCGCCAACCCTGTTATGAACGTCGCCGGCGTAGTCAATCAGTGTGTCGCTATCGCCAAGATCGTTGATGTACCCGAGGCCGGCAGTGAAGCTGTGGTTGTTACCTTCCAAAGCAAAATCGAGATGTGCGCCGAAATTGTCAATCGACGACGTATTGTTTTCACTGGCATCACCATCAAACAGATAGATAGATCCTGATACGCTGCCTGCCACCATACCGAACTGAACAGCAGTCTCCCGGGTTTCGCCCAGCTCCAGGGTCAGGGGATCCGAAATCATTTGCGTATCGAAGATACCGAAGGGTACATAGAATTGACCGGCATTGATGAACCAGGATTCTGTGGGGGCCAGGGTGATGGTTGCGATATCTACATCCAGCGCTTCTTCGCCATCGTCTTCGTAGAGAAGGACGATTTCACTGGAAACAACAGGCGTGATCTCCAGTGCGATTGCGAGCTCCGCCGTAGCGAGTGTCAGGCTGCTCTCTGAGTCTCCATCCTCTGGATTCTGAAATCCCGCCTCGACCTCGACAACACCACCGATGTGAGCATGCTCGAACCAGCCATTGCTTGAGCGGTTGTCATTGATCACTGTATCCTGATCACGAATACGGTTCTCCAGATATTGGATTCGCTGCTCAGTACTCTCAAGTCGTTCACCGATGGAGGGCTCAGCTGATAACAGATGCTGGCCGGGCAGTGCTGCCAGCACGGCTGAAAACAGATACTTCTTCTGCATAGGGGCTTACCTTCTATTAGCCAAACGTTAATTGGTTTCATTACGGTTGGCTGGCGAAAGGCTGGCTCACCTACATTATTTATTCGTCTATTTTGTGAGTATCAATTTATCCTGGCGTGTGATGCGCAGCAGATAGACTTCATCCTTGTGGATGATTTCAATCTGGCTGCGACCCTGCATCAGCTCATGGCTCTGGATGCTCATGTGCTGACCTTTTGATCGCTCGATTGATACATGAGTAGGGGATACTACTTCGTCTTTTTCAATCACAATTCAGTCCAATCTCATCAATTTCCGCAAATGATAATGCAACTAATTCTCATTTGCAATGCGTTCTCCGCTAATCTTTTTGATATTCATTTCGTCCCTATGCAATGGAATACGAGGTGGACCAGAGCCAGGTGACAAGAGTTTTTGGACACTGCTCAGATTGTGTGGCTAGCTCGGGAGCGGTTGGCGTTAACTAAAGCGTCTAGGGTTGAGGGTGGGTTTTGTCCGATATCCGTATCGCGACGGTGGGGCTCAGCGCCATCAGAGAATGTCAGAAATCTATGCGGACCCTACTCTTGGGTAACCAATCCCATTAATAAGGCACCATGCATTTTTTTCTCTCTACCTGAGAAATCACTCGCCTTTGATATGAGCGAAAAAACTGCCGATGGCCTTGCTCAGGTTTTCAGAACGGTCGGGATCCCTCAGGCTCCCCAGTAGATAGGGTCGGGTGGCACTCAGGTAGAGTAAGTCAGCGAGTATCTGGTTAAAAAAATCCTGCCCGGCCTCATTTTCCGCCAGGCGTTCCAGAAAGCGCCCGCGCAGGTCATCGATACTGAGGTCTTCCCAGAGCCGCCCTGCAATGGCTGCGAGTACATCGCTACGCTGGGCGATCGTATGCTCTAGCACATGGCCGATCAACTGATGTCGAAGTCCCATCGATTCGCTGTGTGAGATACCACGCAACGTTGCGGTGATGATCTGTGGATCTTGTGTTGGCGACATCAGGCTGTCCAGGGCACGATCGAGCAGCGCCTGGGCAATGGTCGCTGGAATCACCTCGTTTTCGAGGCAGTGACACAACGCTTCAAGCGCGGTGGGCGGCAGATGAGGGATCGCCGATGAAATGCGTTGTGTATTTCCATCCACTGCATAACGGGCGGCAATATCGGCAATGCCCTGATAGCCGATGAATGACCACTGATCCCATCCCAGGTCACCGTCAAAATAGGTTATAGCGTGTTCGTAGTAGCGGGAAGGATCAAGATTCAATTCAACTGTCATGCGGGCGTGGAAAGCAGCCAATCGATCCTGCTTCGGTTGAAACGCATAGGGGCTCTGTTCCAGTGCAGATTCGATCTCTTGTCTCTGCTCGGTCGGTGCTAAGGCACTGCCCAGTCGCTCGAGTAGTTGGAACATAAAGTCATCCCGCGCCGCTTGGAGCAGCTTTCCCTGCTCATCCAAAGGGAAGCGGATAAACCAGATCAGCGGATCTTCCTGGGCCTCATCGTCGTCCGGTTGCATTAGCAACGCTATCCAGGCCTGCTGCTGCAGGGGGTGGGGATAGGCCGTCTCCGTCTGTTCGAAACTGAGGAATTGATCCCTGGGCAGGGGAATGATCCTCCTGCCCATGTCGTAGAAGCGGGGTTTGAGATTGCCGGCCTCGAGGAACTCGGTCAGGGTGGTGATTTGCTGCATGAAAATCCTTGTTTAGATCCAGTCGATCAGGTGATGCTCCCAATCGTCCGCCTCTGCCTCGGGCACAGTACGGCCGCGAATCGAATGCCCGGCTGCTTCAACGCTGTCCGGATCACCGGAGACCAATGGGTGCCACTGGGGGAGATTCTTGTTTTCGGCCAGCAGTCGGTATGCACAGGTCTCCGGCAACCAGTAGGGATCCTTGAGATCGGAAAGGCTGAGCGTCACACAGGTCGGGACCCGAACCGACCGGTTGGCATAGTCGGTGCAACGGCATGTGTCGGTATCGAGCAGGTCGCAGACGATATTGGTAAAGAAAATCTCGCGGGTCTCTTCGTCTTCAAGCTTCTGCAGGCAGCACTTGGCGCAACCGTCGCAAAGGGATTCCCATTGACGCCTGGACATTCGGTCGAGGGGTGTTTTTTTCCAGAAATTCGATTGGTTTTCAGACATTGCAGGGGTGGGCGCTCACGACTTGGGGGGATTTGAACATCTATAGTAGGCTATGTGCAATCATCGGTTTTCACTGCACGGATAGAAGCTAGAGCCTAGGATTTCATGGAACGAAGGAAAAGCGCGCTGTCAATGTTTTTATACACACCTCAGGCTGTCGCCATCATACAATGAGGTCTTAAGGGGAACTTCTCACTTTCAACTTCTAATTGTTTTTGTAACTATTTGATAATTAATACATAATAGTTATTGTATAGAATTTGCACAATTTAAAAGGATTGCAGTGGTCTTGCGGGCTTGCGCGTAGTTCGTTCAGGTTATGAACAAAGTTATCCACAGGAACTGTGGACAGTCAGGAGCTCGATTTCAGCCGGTTAGTGACCTGGGTTCGGGCAATAGGTCGGTACTTTTTATTTTTCTCATGGGCGATCATCAATGAGCAGAGAGCGTGCGCATTTTCAGGCGGTGATCAATCTCCCTTTTGGCAATGTGGGCATTTCATTGCAACAGGGTAAATTGAGTGGTGTGGCCTATCTGGACGATGATGCGGCTTCCTATGTGGAGGAGGTACCGGGAATCAGTCGTATTCTCCAGGCGATAGAGGACTATCTTTCGGATGCCAAATGCCGTTTCGATCTTGATCTTCTATTGAGGGGGACTCCATACCAAAAGCGGGTCTGGAGAGCACTTCAATCCATTCCCGCCGGTGAGACCCTGACCTATGGGGAACTGGCAGCGCGTATCGGCAGCGGAGCAAGGGCGGTCGGTAATGCCTGTCGCACCAATCCCTGTCCGCTGGTCATACCTTGCCACCGGGTTGTCGCAGCAAACGGATTGGGTGGATTCGCGGGTGAACGAAGCGGCCGCAAGTTAGAAATCAAACGTTGGTTGCTGCGACATGAGGGGAGATTATGACGGATGTCGTTGAGGGCGAAGCGGATCAGCAACTGATCGAGAGATTCGCCGATGCCCTCTGGCTGGAACGCGGACTCAGCCGAAACACACTTTCAGCTTATCAGTCGGATCTGCGCAAAGTGGTCGATTGGCTCCATGAACAACGGGGCTATGGTCTATTGCAGGCTCAGCGGGCTGATCTGCTCGACTATCTGGCCAAATTGTCCAAACAGGGACGAAAACCCCGCTCTACGGCAAGATTGCTCTCCTGTCTGCGTCAGTTCTACCAGCACGCTCTGCGTGAAGGATGGGTCACTGCCGATCCTTCCGCCCGTATCGATGCGCCCAAGCTTGGCAGACCCCTGCCCAAATCTTTGACCGAGTCGGAGGTGGAGGCGCTACTGAATGCTCCCGTCCTGGAGGACCCTGAGGGGTTCCGTGATCGCACCATGTTGGAAGTACTCTACGCCACGGGCCTTCGGGTTTCTGAACTGATCGGCTTGCGTCCGGAACAGGTGAGCCTGACCCAGGGCGTCATCAGAGTAGTGGGAAAAGGGGGCAAGGAGCGCCTGGTGCCCATGGGCGATGAGGCGCAGCAGTGGCTCGAACGCTTCAACAGGGAGGCCCGTCACGAACTATTGGGCGCCAGAGTCTGCCAGCATCTCTTTCCTACCCGAAGGGGGCAGGGCATGACACGCCAGGCTTTCTGGTATCGGATTAAGAAATATGCCCGGATGGCGGCCATTACCAAAACGATCTCACCCCACACCCTGCGTCACGCCTTTGCCACCCATCTGCTCAACCATGGCGCAGATCTGCGCGTGGTGCAGCTCCTGCTGGGCCACAGCGATCTCTCCACCACTCAAATCTACACGCATGTTGCACGAGAGCGCCTACAGCAGCTTCATGCCGTCCATCATCCACGGGGTTAGCAAATAGAGATTTCCTATATGAGTTACCCGGTCGGTTTGTGGTAGAGTCCTCAACCAATTTTTTACCAGTCGTGGAGGGGCGTATGCCTTCGTTCGATATCGTCTCAGAGGTGGATATCCAGGAGGTCAGAAATGCGGTCGATCAAGCCAGCCGTGAGATCGGCACACGTTTTGACTTCAAAGGCGTGGATGCCAGCTTTGAGCTGAAAGAGAGTGAGGTCGCCTTGCGCGCCGAGCAAGAGTTCCAACTGGGCCAGATGATGGATATTCTGCGACAGAAACTGGTCAAACGCAGTGTCGACACCGCTTGTATGGATATCGGTGAACCGGAATCCAGCCTCAACGCCGCCCGTCAGTCTGTGGTCATCAAGCAGGGAATCGAGAGTGATTTGGCGAAAAAAATGGTCAAGGCGATCAAGGCCAGTAAACTCAAGGTACAGGCTCAGATACAGGGCGAACAAGTCAGGGTGACAGGGAAAAAACGAGATGATCTCCAGCAGGTCATTGCACTCCTGCGGGATGCCGACTACGGATTGCCGCTACAATTTCAAAATTTTCGGGATTGATCCATGAAACGACTAGATAAAAAGACTGCGACCGGCCTGTTGAGGTTTGCAGCGGTTATATCACTCATCTTTACCGGCTCGACTATAGCGGCACCCACCCAGCAAAATGCAGAGATTGAGCAGGTGCGTAAAAGCATATCCAAACTCCTCGCCGGACGTTCCGCCGACAGTATCATGCTGTCCCCGGTTCCCGGTCTCTATGAGGTGCTTGTCGGACCCCAACTCTACTATGTCAGCGCCGATGGCAAATATCTCTTCAACGGTAAACTCTTCAATATCGATACCCGTCAGGATCTGACCACACCCAAGCTCGCCAAGGTCAAAGCCAAAGCCATCGAAGCCATGGGGGAGGAGAATATGGTGATCTTCTCGCCGGAAAAGGCTTACCAGCACACAGTTACCGTGTTTACCGATATCGACTGTGGCTACTGCCGGAAACTGCATGCCGAAATCGATCAGTACAACGACCTGGGTATCCGGGTTCGCTATCTGATGTTTCCCAGAGCGGGTGTTGGCAGTCCCTCTTATCAAAAAGCGGTAAACGTCTTTTGTGCGGACGACAAGAATGACGCCATGACGCGCTCCAAGGCTGGAGAGGATATCGAGCAGAAGAATTGCGAAAATACGATAGCTGATCAATATAACTTGGGTCACAGAGTCGGCGTGACTGGGACACCAGCCATCTTTCTGGAAAACGGAGAACTGGTACCCGGCTACGTACCTGCAGCGAAAATGCAGGCGATCCTGAGTGAGAAAGGACCTCGTTGAAACAGGCAGGTATCGCGACTACCTTAGCGAAGTAGGTTCCCTTTATTGTGTTCCCACTCACATACAGTGGGGCCTTGCCGGATGCCTGTTTGTCATTATCTCAAAACCGGGAGCAGCGACACTTGATCATTGATGTGGCCATGCGTACCGACAAGGGTGTGGTACGGGAACACAATGAGGATGCGATCGGCGGTGATCCCTCGGAGGGGCTGATCATTCTGGCGGACGGCATGGGGGGAGCCAATGCCGGTGAAGTGGCCAGTCAGCTGGCTGTCGATCTCCTGGTCAGTCAACTGATCCGGGAAGAGGATACCGCTGATGAGAAACCGCTGGGCGGCGGTGATCTGTTGGATGCCATGCACGGCGTCAATCAGGCAATACACGAACTATCGTGGCAGTCGCCTGAGTACCAGGGGATGGGGACGACCGTTGTGGTCGGGCTTTTCCAAAATGATTCGCTCACCTATGCCCATGTGGGGGATTCCAGGCTCTATCGCTGGCGAAACGGCGTGCTGGAACAACTGACCGCGGATCACACCCTGATTCAGGAGATGGTCAATTACGGTGACTTTGCAACGCTGGATGAGGCCCGTCTTGCGGGGGTGCCGCCCAATGTACTTACCCGTGCCTTCGGTGCCGAGCCAGAGGTGGCGGCAGATCTTGCGGAGACGGACTTACGCCTGGGAGATCTCTATCTCTTCTGCTCAGATGGGCTGACATGCATGCTGTCTGATCAGCAGATCCAGAACATCCTGGAAAAACCTAACGGGGACCTGATGGAACTCAATGATGAATTGGTAGAAATGGCGAACAGTATGGGCGGTCTGGATAATATTTCAGTTATACTTGCCCGGGTGAACAACACCAATAATGAATAGCGGATCGGTTAGCAGTCGTATCATGGAAAAACTCGTCGTAATCACCGATGACGGACCTGCGGAGGAGTTTCCGCTGACGGAACAGCGCATCTCAGTCGGACGCGATGAGACGAATGCCGTCTGTTTGGGGGACAAGTCCGTCAGCCGGCATCACGCCACCCTGCAAAGAGTCTTCCGGGGCTTTTCACTGCAGGATGAGGGCAGTACCAACGGTACGCGGGTCAATGGCAAACCGATCACTAAGCGCTTTCTCAATCATGGCGATCTGATTGAGATCGGCAAGTACCATCTGCGCTATCTTGCCGCCGAACAGATGCAGGAGGCCAATGATTCGGATCAGACAGTGGTACTGCGGCCCGTGCATCAATCGGAGCTACAGCCTAAGCAGGAAAAGACGAAACCAGCCGAACCGGCTGCCGCCCCCAAAGTGCAAACCAAACCGGAAGCCATAGAGGCGAAGGTGCGTTTTCTCTCTGGCGATCAGCGGGGAGAGGAGAAAGTCGTTGATAAGGCCTTTTTCAGTGTTGGCCACCCGGGAGGAGATCTGGTGCTGATCAACAAGCGCCATACGGGTTATTTTCTGTTGAAAGTGGGAGGGGAGAACAACCCGCTGATCAATGGCAATCCCATCAAGGCGGGTGGTGTGGAGCTGCATAGTGGAGATCGCATCGAGTTGGGCGAGCTCTCTCTCGAATTTCTGAAGTAGGGGTCACTCCCCTCGCGACATCTTCTAACCATTCGGTGCGGCAGGGCCGCACCCTACGGGACTGTTCCCGGATAGGCCTCGACTATTTCCACTTCGAATAAATTATTTCTCCGCATTTAATTGCGGTGATGAATGATTGCGACGGTTTTTTTGTAGGCTGCGGCCCTGCCGCACCAAAGCGTTCAGAAACCTGCTTGCGTTGAAAGGAGATAGGCCCTGGCCGATCTTTTATAACGACGGCCGAGCAGAGAGGTGAGCCGCATGCACGAGGCGAAGTCTGTGGTCTCTTCCAATGGACCATACACCATCACACCTTCGAGCAGATCCTTTCCATCCCAATCGGGGTTGATCAACTGATTGAGCAGTTGACGTTGTTCTGCCTGCAGATTGAGAAACTCAAAGCCACAACCGCCCGGACCCACCCGGGATACACGGGCCGGCAGCATCGTGGACACTGCTGTGCCAGGGCGTTTTACCAACAGATCGTACTCATCGTATTTCTTCAAATTATTTACAGAAGAGACGAAGAAGCCCGCATGGCTGACGTTGTTGACGATCCGAGTCTGAACGGTAGATCCTGCCTTATTGATCAGTGTGACCTGGAACGACGTTTTTGTTCTTGGATGTTTTCTTGCGTTCATGTGTGAAAATTCCGTCATAGAATTGTCACAATGAATCTAGGTGTTGAGAGAGGGGATTGGTATCGGGGAGATTACTGATGATCCAGCGGGTATCCCTTAACTTTTTGCTGGAAACGCGGCAAGGATGACCGGAATGGGTCATCCCTCACGCTTGTCTTAATCAATCCTTAAGACGAAAACCGATCTCAATGGTCACTTGCCAATGGGCTACTTGTCCGTTGTCGATATGCCCACGGGTCTCTACCACTTCAAACCAATTCATATTGCTGATGGTTTCGCCGGCACGGGCGATAGCGTTGCGGATGGCGTCGTCAGTGCTGGTGTTGGATGAACCGACCAGTTGGATTTTTTTATAGACATGATCACTCATTGTTAAACCTCCAGGTTTTCTTTATCAATTTTGAATTTTGAATGGTGAATTTTGAATTGCGGTGTGTGCTGCGCACACAACTTGTTTATTACTCCGATTCCCTCTTCCTCAGGGAGAGGGCTAGGGTGAGGGGAGACAAAAACGAGCGAAGCGAGCACTTCAATTCAAAATTCACCATTCAAAATTCAAAATTTATAAAAACGACTCGACTTAGGATTCTTCCAACGTCTGTTTCAACCGATAGAGCGCCTCCAGCGCCTCCCTCGGGCTCAGCTCATCCGGATCGATCTCCTGCAACATCGATTCCAATGCCGATACCTCCGGCTCGCAGGGCGATAGATCGAACAGGGGTATCTGACTCTGCTGTTGATCCGCGTGTTGCTGGGCACTCAGCTCCAATTCGCGCAGCCGCTGCTTGGCCCGGACGATCACCGGTTTGGGCACGCCGGCCAGGGTCGCCACCTGCAGGCCGTAGCTCTGGTTGGCCGGTCCTGTTCTTACCGCATGGAGAAAGACGATGGAGTCACCATGTTCCACTGCATCCAGATGAAGGTTTTCGATGCCCGCATACTCCTCCGGCAGGGTGGTGAGTTCGAAGTAGTGGGTGGCGAAGAGGGTGAAAGCGCGGATGTCGGTAGCCAGCTCCACGGCGCACGACCAGGCCAGTGACAGCCCGTCGAAGGTGGAGGTACCGCGGCCGATCTCGTCCATCAATACCAGGCTCTGCTCGGTGGCGTTGTGGAGGATGTTGGCGGTCTCCTCCATCTCCACCATGAAGGTGGAGCGTCCACCCGCCAGGTCGTCGGATGCACCGATGCGGGAGAATATCCTGTCGACCGGTCCGATCTGCGCGGCTGAAGCGGGAACAAAGCTGCCCGCATAGGCGAGCAGGGTGATAATGGCGATCTGTCGCATGAAGGTCGACTTACCGCCCATGTTGGGGCCGGTGATGATCAGCATGCGCTGCTTCTCATCGAGGGTGACGCCATTGGCGACGAAGGGCTCCCGGCTCACCTGCTCCACCACTGGGTGGCGGCCGTCGGTGATCTGCACTCCCGGTTC
>JAHXIO010000010.1 GCA_025655595.1 Candidatus Thiodiazotropha sp. (ex Monitilora ramsayi) | reverse complement strand
TTAATTTATATACAAAATGCATTCTTCGTATAACCATGGGCTCCATTGGAAGCTCGCTATCGCTCGCCCCAATGAGCCCGGCCGTTATGTGCAATTAGGAATATAGCTTGTGCCACACAAGGAGCTTAAAAAGTTTGCCCAATGGTTCAACCAAGATTTCGAGATATTATTTGAAAGCACTGAGGATGGTGTAAATACATATTTAAACTCTCTTTCTGAGAGTGAGTTAAACACACTAGCTATAGAAATAGATCAATTTCTACAAGAGCATCCAGGAAAGGACTGTAAGGGTTTAAAAAATGCATGGATCAAATTGGGTGCTCAATGGTGGGATAAGAAAGAGCTACCTCAAATATTTTATAGGCTTACAAAGGTACGGGAGGTTTAGTGAGGTTTGTCGCACATAACCAGTGGGTCAAAATCGCTCCCTGCGGTCGCTGGGACCTCCGCTTCGCTACGGCCCCTTACCCAAAACGTTAGGTATTAAAATGAATTCATGGGATCGCCTAAAGGTCATCGAAAAAGTTAGCAATGCTGCTGATGTTCATGGTTCATCAAATCCACAACAGCAAAAACAACTTATTTTTAGCTGCAAGAAAGCTAAAGAGCAAGAAATATTCTTTGGACTCTTCTCATTTTTCTATGATTCATCACTACAAACTAATCAATCTGAGAGACAAGAACTTGCAGGTACAATTTTATATTCTGTACTACCCTCGTCACCTCTGACCTTAGACGCTTCTGTATATGCGGCAGCAAAATATTGGGATCTTAGTGTTGAGGAATTACCTTGGTACTGGTGTAAAATATTTGGTAAATCTACTGTAATGAATTTCATAACTGAGCTTATCCCAGATTGCAAAGATGATGAGCTAAAAAATAGCCTAGAAACTATGTTATTTTGGTGTCGGAATTATGAAAAAAATAATACCTAACAAGTACAGCCAGCAGGAAAAACCTACGCTGCGCTTCGGTTTTCCTCTGCTGTAAGCGTTAACTGTATCTATGACCACCGACATCCAAAAAGAACGAGAAATGGTTTACGCATCCCAATTGTCTAAAGCACTTGGGTGTGATTGGATTATTGATTTTCCGCCCGATGAACTGGAATGGCCTGATTTAGTCATTCGTGAAAGTGATTGTCAGTTTGGACTAGAAGTAAGAGAGATTACTAAAGATAAAGAGACAAAAAAGGGCTCCAAGCGAAGAGCCGATGAGAGTCGAAACAATAAGATGATTCAAAAACTTGCAGATAGCTATTATCAGCAAGCGAACATCCCTTTAAAGGTAGGAATCCTAGGGAATATCGATAATGCGTTAGAAATTTTGGAGGCGCTAATGAAGTTTATTGGCGACTCTGAAGATTGGGATAATCTAAGAATAGAAACGGAAAATGGCTCTATAATCTATGCGACCCACCTTCCAGAAGAAATAGGTATTTATAAACGATGGGAGTATGTCGACGATAGAGTTGGGTGGGTAAGGCAAATCGATAGTGAATTTCTAACCTCGTTTGTCACCGAAAAAGAAAAAAAGATTCGGAAGTACAACAAGCATTTGAATGATATAAGGCTATTGTTGGTGGCCGATCCTACGTTTAGCTCCGGCCAGCTCACGTTTACAGGTGACAAGATAGATATTGAAAGCGAGTTCAGTGAAATATATTTTTTGGTTTATCCAAATGAAGTTCATCGAGCAAACAGTTAACAAGGCAAGCAAGAGGGATAGCCAAAACGCTACGCGCTTTGTCTGCCCCTTCTTGCGGCGTTATGTGCAATAAAAGATGAGCAAGACTTACACTCTAAGTGGATATGATAACGACTCATATATGTGCTCTAGCACTGATCGAGTCTTCGAGTACATGGAAGATTTAGAGGTATGCCCAAAGTGCGGTTACCGCACGGACTTTGACTACATTAACAAAAAGTTTCGTGTTAAGCGCCGCACTAATGATATTTCGTACACTTATGACGGCTATTGTGTTGTCTCGCTAAAATTTAAAGAAACTTGTGAGCGAGCCCATCTTCAAGGGATGCAATTTAACCAATTACCAAGTGATAAAGATTATTATGTACTCAAATCTACCTGTGTAGTTAAATTCGATACTGAAAGAAGAAAAACACGCTTTGAAAGTAAATGCGAATTCTGTGGAAACCATGAATCGATAGTAGGGTCTACACCTGCATTTATTAAGAGCGAACTAAATTCAGATATTTGCAGAACGGATGTCATGTTTGGAAGTGGTAACGAAAAACACCCAATGATATTGGTGTCGGAAAAAGCAAAAGAAGTTTTAGAAAGAGAAAAGCTAAATGGTGTTCTTGTTGAAGAAGTTCGCACATAACAAGGCGCTCGTTCGGACACTGAACTTCCCCTAATAAAACGGACACTTTTTTCTAACAAAGAAAGAGGTGTCAAATGCCGAAATACAACAATCCAAGGAAGACTTGGCGGTACACAAATGAGTTTAAAGCGAAGGCGGTTCAGTTAACCTATTTGGATGGAGTACAGATCAAGAGGGTAGCAGAAACACTGGATATTCATCCATTCATGCTGTCACGATGGCGCAAAGAATATCGGGAAGGCAAGATATTGGCGGATAAAAGACACAAGCTTACCAGCATCCGGAAAGAAAAAGGGGAGCTGGATCGAGTCAAAGTCCTGGAAAAGGAAGTGGCTCGATTAAAGCAGGAGAACGACCTGCTAAAAAAGTGGCAACGGTATCTGGCGGAACAACATCAGAGCGATTTGGATTCATCCAGAGATATGGACGAGAAGTAGGCGTCAGATACCTGTGTCAATGGTTGGGGGTATCGCGCAGTGGCTACTATGACTGGCTTAAGCGCGATCTAAGCAAAAGAGCCAAGGAGGAAGTTGAGTTGCTGGAGCGAATACGCACTATCCACCGAGCCAGTCGTCATACTTATGGCAGTCCACGTGTCCACCGAAGCCTTAAAGCATTGGGTGTTGCGGTGGGTAAAAACCGGGTAGCCCGATTAATGCGAGAGAATGGAATACAGGGTCGAGTAATGGAGGTGACACGACGAGCACCAAGGCTTCGGCAATTCCAACAGGATGGAAAGAACCTTCGGCTTCAGACCCCTTTTCCAAATGCAAAAGATAAACAGTGGGTAGCGGATCTTACCTATGTCAAGGTCGGTTCCCAATATCAGCACCTGATCACGATCATGGATGTGTATTCGAGGCGCATTCTGGGCTGGTCACTGAGCCAAAGCCGAACGGCAGCTGATGTCCTACAATTACTCAGGCGCGTGATCAGGAAACGCGATCCCGATCCAGGGCTGATCTTCCATACGGACAGAGGCATTGAGTTCATGGCATATACGATCCAGGAGGAGCTTGTCAGACATGGCCTGAGGCGCAGTTACAACCGCCTGGGGTATTGTACTGACAATGCGCATATGGAATCGTTTTATCATAGTCTTAAAGGTGAGTTGATACGCGGTAGAATATTCAACTGTAAACAAGATTTGAGTTTGGCTTTGTCTTCGTACATCGATGGCTTTTACAATCGATCTCGACTACATTCAGGGATCGGATATACCAACCCTATCGACTATGAAAAGAGAACAGCATAATCATGTGTCCGAATTATCGGGGGAAGATCACTGCGCTTCGTTTGCGCCGCACAGCTTTAACGTTATGCATAAAAAGTATATGAAGCATAGTTCCTCTACAGCTTGGTTGGATTCGCAGTTAAGAGCAACAAATGCACTAGTTAAATTTTGTGAGGAACATGACTATAAAGACGAAAGAATGAGTCACTTAAAAGCTTGTCTTAAAGCATTAGAGACAAAAGCAATTAATAAAGCCGTAGAAGAATATAGAAAAATACCACTAGGTGGTAATGGCTGCTTTAATGACTGGTGGCCTGATTCTGTTTATGAGCATGAAACTGAAGAATATGTAGAGGCTGTGTTTCAAGCACTCATTGAGCGCTGGAGTCGTTTAATGAAAAAAGGGCTCGGTGACAAACAATAATCAATACTATTTTAATAATTACCGATCCCTATGGTAATTTTACAGTGATGCTGCCAAGCGCACCTTACCCTGAATGTAACATGTATAGAATAAAATACTTTGGTCTAGTATTGTTGCTTCTTGTGTCATGTTCATCCGTAGAGGAAAAACGCACTACACTGGCTGGCAAATACACATGGGGACATGAAGTAAATACAATTCAGCTATGCGGGTCAGATTTGGTATTTTGGGTTCAAGCCAAGAATGAAATCTATTGGTTATTGAGAGAGTTTCATCAGTCAAATACGATGAAGCCATACGAAAGTGTATTCATTCGTTTTATTGGTTCGGAGAACGGCAAGGCAGAAGATGGTTTTGCTGCAGATTATGATGGCTTGTACAAAATAGAAAGCGTGAATGATATGCAAGCAGAGATACCAAAAGATTGCTAATTGCCAAGCATATATTAAGTCAGTGTTGAGGGGTGTCAAAACTGTCATTGCGCGCCAGTTTGTCAGCTATGCTCGAGTTCTCATCGTACATTTAAGGCTGTAAATTCCCTATATATATACACTGGTCAATCGTTTCCTGAATATCAGGAAAGTCTCTGGTCAAGCACTTCCACTGCCTGAATCTATTGTTTTCGTAAACAGGGACAATGCTCAGCACGCCGTTATCGACACCGGATCTTTCATCCAGAATCATACTGATGGATCCATTCTGTTCAAACTGAATGCTTCGTATAATGGAGTTCTTGATTGTGTCCCCGGGAAGTCTGTATTGGAATCGATCATTGCTGATGATGTCAGAAACGGCTTTTTTGGTTTCGTAGTCCTTGGCAATCTCAATTCCGATGCTGTAGGCATGGAACATATGCGTCTTATTGACCATTCGATTGCCGAGAAATACGGAAAATATTTCATAGGCCATGATCGGTAGCAGTATGATCACCAAGACTCTTACGAAGTAACGCATAGATCAAATCAGTAGTTTGAGTTCGCGTAATGCCATATCGATCGGTATGGCGACAGATTTACCCGAATTTGACTCGATCGTGATACCAATTACGTTGCCATCCCGGTCAAGCAGTGGAAACCCCTGGTCCGCCTTTCTAACTTTGATGTTGTGCTTGATATAGTTGGAAGATTTTCCCGTTTTACTGATGCCTAGGTACTCTCCGCCCAATAAATCGACCGCTTTGTGCCCCTGTAGGGTGAATACGGGTTCACCGGGAGTCAGGCTTGCAGGATCGCCCCGTGGGATGTTTTCACAATACTCTCTGTCCAGCATGACCAAGGAGAGACCAAGCTTTACGCTATGCTCAACCTGGCGTACTTTGAGGCGACCATAATGGGTATGTGCCCAGACAACATCATTATGTTCCTGGTATTCTTTTGACTGATCCAGTTTCGCCTGCGCCTGAGAGATTTTCCTCTCAATCTCTTTAAGCTTGGAAGCATATTGATACATGGAATTGTCAAAAGCCTTTTTGCTACAGTCCTTGCAGTTGGAAATGAACTTCTTTCTATGCTCCTCGTATATGGCTTTTGCCTCATCCCTGGAGTCCAGCAGTATGTCTAAATATACTTTGTCTTGTTTAAGAGGGCCGGTACCCTTGGATGCCTTCCGTTTTGATAGGTCACTATTGATGATTGCATGGCACTCATTTGTGATGATGAAGCCCTTATCGATCCCCAGGCCGAAATTGAAAGTGCTGTCACGGACATTGTTAAGCCTGGTTTCTCCAGGTGTCGAAACCCATTTTAATTGTGTACCGTCTTGAGTCCAGTACCCTGGGCCGATGCCTGGTACCATGAAGCGTGGCTGTTTTCGATCCTGACTTGTCTGGTCGGCACTCAGACTATCGTCCGGCGTATCGTCAGGTAATAGGAAAAAACCGGTAAGGAGCAGTACGATCGATGTGACAACACCGATCGTAATCCACTGTCGTTTCAGTCGATCTCTGCGATCGAGACGTTCATCTTCAAGTTGCCTTTTTCTAAATTCCTGAGTGGCGTATTTTTGAAAAATGATACCGCAGTGGGAGCAGCTGATCTCGTTCAGGCTGTCATAGCCGCATTTGGGGCACTTCATTGATTCTTGATCCTTCAAAACAAACGATAAAACGTGTCTGTAAACTTGAACGTGGCAATATCATAACATGCGTAACCAGTAAATCACCGACTATGACTAAAGGAAAGAGTTAGATAAGTTGTGTAGTCATTTTGTTCCTATAGTTCATGCACTTAGCTTTTCCTTTTTAACTCAGGTTCGGATTGTCCCTTCAGATTTGATTGTTTCAATTGTATCAGTGCTCTTTTGCTATTTGATACATGGCGGCTATGGTTAAGGAATATTACATAGTAACCATTTCCGTTCCGACAGAGACCATGCTTAAAACAGCAAGAATATTGGTCGTTGACGATGAGCCAGAGCTGTGTGAAATATTGGCGGAATATTTTGGAGATCAAGGCTTCAACGTTAACACAGCCACCAGTGCTGAGGAGGCTAGATCTTTCTTCTCTGGCCAAGCACCGGATATTGCACTGCTTGATATTCGTATGCCGGGAGAAGACGGTCTCTCATTGGCCCGTTGGATCAAGGAGCAGCATAAGCAGGTAGGTATCATCATGCTTACCACAGCAGCCGATGTTGTTGATCGAGTAGTCGGGTTGGAGATGGGTGCGGACGATTATGTACCCAAGCCCTTTGACCTGCGTGAGTTACTTGCTCGTATTAAAAGTGTTTTACGAAGAGTCGCGGATCAAACAAAGGCGCCAGTGCGGCAGGGTAGGGTGTCATTCGGCGCGTGTGAACTGGATCTCTCGATGCGCAAGCTGTATGACGCAGCAGGCAAGGAGCAACCCCTGACTGCGATGGAGTACGATCTGCTTAAGGTCTTCATCGATCATCCGAACAAGGCACTGAATCGGGACCAGTTGATGGAGTTGGCCCATAACAAGGACTGGGATGTGTTTGATCGATCTATTGATCTGCGTATTATGCGACTGCGCAGGAAGATTGAACTCGATCCCGAAAAGCCCGAGGCCATCAAGACTGTGCGCGGCGTGGGTTACATGTATGTAAAATCATGAATACCACAGCGCCAAGCATCGTTACGGAACGTCGGCAGACATCAAGAGATCAACCCCATCACCGGCTATCGGCAAGATATCGTTGGCTTCTTCTGATCGTCACGCTGCCGTTGTTTGTGGTGGTGATGGTGTTGGCCGCGCAACAATACCGAGATGTGCGGGCGCAGGTATTGCACACACTGGCACAGAATGCGCTCAGTCACTCTATCGCGATTGATGGTATTGCAAAACTGGCAAGCGACCATGTCCTGCAGATGAAGGCGTGGTCGGAAAACTACCTGAGAAGCCCGCCCAGTTATCCCAGCGATCTACGCGCCTACTACAGACCTCGCTATATCGGTGATGCGCTCGATGGATTTACCCTGGACGAAGTGCCCGCCGATGAACGTCAATACGTCGGACAATTGGTCTGGATTGGTGACGACCCGCGCAGACCTGAAGTCGGTGAGGTGGTTCTCGATCAGGCCCTGGAGTTTTTCTCTCTTGCCCGGCTCACGCATGATGTGACGACCTATTTTCAATGGTCCTATTTCTTTTCTGCGGACAGTGTCTCAGCGTCGGTCTATCCATGGTTCAGCGCCGAAGAGATTGTCCAGGCAAAGAACTATCCTTCATTGAAAGCGGCGATAAACGATTGGTTCCAGTACGAGATCTATCTCGCGGGTACGCCCAATCAGAACCCACAAGGTAAACCCTACTGGACAGCGCCTTATGCGGATGCGGGCGGCACCGGTGCGATGGTGTCGCACGGCGCACCTGTCTATGTTGATGGGGATTTTCTCGGTACCGTAGGTACTGATCTGAGGCTGGTCACGCTCGAGGAGTTTCTGTCCGATCTGCCCATTGATGTGGGACGCCTGATTATCATGGATGACAGGCAGATGCTGCTGGCGGATACCGCAGGTTCACCGCTGAATGCCATACGCAAGGTCACTGATGCGCTCCCTCAATCGCTGAATGAAGCGAGGCTCTCAGAGGTGCGTCTCAACCCAGGTCAACCGGTACAGGCCGGATCGGATTACCTCGTGACTATCGATGCCAGGCACGCACCATGGACCTTGATATATCTGGTCAGTGACCATGAAATTCAGCAATTGACCTTTCCTCGGTTGCTTCCCTTTGGCGTGATCCTGATTGCATTGCTGGCAACAGTGTTCATTGCCCTATACCTGCTCAGGCGCGAGTTCATCAGCCCAGCCTTGGCGCTGGTCGATTACATCCGTGAGGCATCAAGGGAACCCGCTACCGAGGAGCCTCACCTGCCGAGTCTTTGGCAAACCTGGGTCAATGTGGTCTCGCGCGCCTTCGCCGAAACCCGTAGTGCCGCCCGCAGGGTGCAGGAGAGCGAGGAGCGCCTGCAGCAGATACTCAACAATTCGTCTGCAGTGGTCTATGTGCGGGATATCGAAGGGCGTTTTCTCCTCGTGAACCAACCCTTTGAACGCTTGCTGGGTATCAGCGAGACGGAGGTGCTCGGCAAATCCCTGGATGAGATATTCCCGCCGCATACCGCAAAGGCGTTCAGTGAAAACGACCGGCTGGTGCTGGGGCAGAACAAGGTGATGGAGTTCGAGGAGGAGGTTACCCTCGAGGATGGGGTGCACACCTACATATCCATTAAATTTCCACTATACGACACCGGCGGGGAGATCTACGCAATCTGCGGCATCTCTACGGATATCACCAAACGAAAACGCTCAGAGGAGGTATTGCGTCAGGCGGCTCTGGGGGTCTCCGCCGCACGCGGTGAAGAGATCTTCAGCTCCCTTGTCATGTACCTGTCGAAAGCGATCGGCGCCGATTACGCCCTTATCGGCATGCTTGAGAATGGGGATGCAATTCGTACAAGGGCGCTCTACGCCCATGGCCGCATTGAAGATAACATCACCTATCAACTCGAAGGCAGTCCCTGTCAGAACGTGGTTGGTCAACAGTTCCGTTTCTATCCGGAGGGTATTCAGCAGCGGTTTCCCGAGGACCGTTTGCTGCAGGATATCGAGATGGAGAGCTATGCTGCGATACCGCTTTCCGATTCCTCGGGAGAGATTCTCGGCCTGCTCGCCGTACTCCATGGAAGACAGTTGCAGGACGAGGCCCTGATAGAGTCTATCCTGCAGATATTCGCTGGTCGCGCCGCCAGTGAATTGGAGCGAGAGCGGGCGGACCTGGCGTTGCGTGCATCCGAGGCCAGCTATCGCGCTATTTTCGAGGCGTCGGAGGATGCGATCTTTGTACACGATCTTAATACCGGCGCTATTCTTGACGTCAACCGCAAGGCGTGTGAGATCTATGGATACAGTTACGAAGAGATGCTGCAAATCGATGTGGGAACCCTGAGTTCGGGTGTGCCGCCATACACCCAGGAAGATGCGATGAAGTTGATGGGGCGTGCTGTAGAGGGTGAACAACTCCATTTCGAATGGCATCGAAGAAACCGCGACAACAGCCTCCACTGGGACGAGGTCTTCGTGCGTCGGGTACCCATCGGCGGTATTGACCGGATTTTGGTGCACACCCGGGAGATCACTGCACGCAAGGTGGCTGAGGAGAAACTGCGCGCCAGCGAGGAGCAGTATCGTTCTATTTTTAACGCGACCAGCGACGCCATGGTGCTGTGGAACTCGGCAGGCGAGATTGTCGATCTCAATCCTGCCACCTGGGAGATGGGTGGGTACACCCGGGAAGAGTTCCTCGTCAAACCGATCGAGCAACACATCCATGAATCCTCCAAGACCGCATTCGGACAGTTCATGCACTCGGTCACCGAAGGCAAATCCTTCGTCATAGAGGCTAAGGGTTATCGCAAGGACGGTTCGGTCGTCAATCTGGAAACTCGAACCGTCCCCATGCAGTATCAGGGCAAGCCCCATGTCCTCTCCATATCGCGTGATATCACTGAACAGAAACGTGCCTCGAAGGAGTTGGCCAGGCAGCGGGAGGCGTTGCGTCAGAGCGAAAAACTGTCGGCGATGGGGGAGCTGCTTGCCGGTGTCGCGCATGAGCTCAACAATCCCCTCGCCATTTTGATGGGCCGTACCGCGTTGCTCGAGGCCAAGACCCAGGATTCCAACGTAAAGATCGAGGTTGAAAAAATTCACACCGCTGCAGAGCGCTGTGGCCGTATCGTACACACCTTTCTCTCCATGGCCCGGCAAAGAAAGCCGGAAAGGATTCAGGGCAATCTGAACGAAATCGTGGAGAGTGCGATCGAGTTGCTCGGCTATAGCCTGCGCACCTCAGGTATCGAACTCTCCACGCAGATGGCCCCGGATCTGCCGGACCAATTTCTCGATGTCGACCAGATAGGCCAGGTCGTGATCAATCTTCTCGTCAACGCCCAACATGCTTTGGTTGAGCAGCCGGAACCAAGATGGATTTCGGTGGAGAGTGGTGTGTTGTCTGAAACGACCTATCTGCGGGTGGCAGACAATGGACCTGGTGTGCCCACAAATCTGCGTCAACGTATTTTCGACCCCTTCTTTACCACAAAAAAGGGTGATGTGGGTACAGGCATCGGTCTATCTGTCAGCCGGGGTATTGTGCGGGAACATGGAGGAGAGCTGAAGCTGCTGGAGAAAGAGGGCGGTGCCGTTTTTGAGCTGAAATTACCCTTGAGCCCTCCCAGTAGAGACAGTCAGCCATCATCACAGGCGTTGTCTAAACGCGAGCTTACCGATCGTCACGTGCTGATTGTTGAGGATGAGCCGGAGATCGCTGAGATGCTGGCGGAGATCCTTCAATCCGCCGGCCTGACCGCCACTTGTACACACAGCGGATATGAAGCCAGGGATTGGTTGAAGACCCATCACTGCGACCTGATTCTGTCGGATATTCGCATGCCGGATCTCGATGGGCCCGGTCTATGGCGTGTAATTAAGCGTGACTACCCGGAGTTGATTCCGCACACCGCTTTTATCACCGGCGATACGCTTTCGGCAGCCATCGCCCCGTTTCTGAAGCAGACCGGCGCCCCATTGTTGGAAAAACCCTTCACCCCGGAACAGGTACTCGCGCTTGTTGCGCGGCTGGAAGAGGCCTGAGAATTGTTTCAACTCTGTTTCATCCGGCCATAACAAAGTAAACAATAAAATCAGTATAACGAAATCAAGCTGATACCCGCGTCTCCCATACTTTGATTCACAGCCACCTCAACAGGCGGGTAGTCTCATTGGATCGGAGGCGATCGTATGCACTTTAAGCAAATAATACGCTTTACCACCCAGTGCACTATGCTTGTGCATCATCCGAGTCTTCGCGCCGGTGTCTCAGGGTAGAGTGGGGATGAAAAACTACTTCAACCTTGCCGCCGCGCACCCGTGGTCAGTGGCGATTCTTATTCTGCTCGTATCAGTGGCGTCAGGATCCCAGTTGTATCAGTTGAAGATCCATGTTTCACCCCAGGCGCTGGCAGTTGAAAGCGATTCGGCCAAGAGAATTTACGAACGATCTGTGGAGACATTCGGGGCCGATAGCATCACTCAAGTCGTTATCAGAGATCGTAACCTCTTCAATCATGAAATATTAAGGCATATACGGTCCACGATCGATCGTATTGAAGCATTGCCTTTTGTGCAAAAGACGGAGAGTCTGTTTAACGTTCCTCATCTGCAGGTGGTAGATGAGTTTGTCTCTACCGCACCCTACCTGGGAACCGATCCGATGACTGCCGGTGAGGCCGATAGCCTACGTAAGGCTGCACTGGAGAATTCTTTCGTGCGTCGCATTCTCCTCTCGGAGGATGGGACTATTCTCGCAATCAATGTCTATTTGAACGACGATGCAGACGATGCTGACTACAGCGCACGTGCGGCGGAGGGCATTGAGACCGCCATCCACCGGTTGAGACCAAATGTGGATGAGGTGTTTCAGATAGGCATGCCTAGCATCCGGACATTTGTTCGGGATGCTATTACGCAGGATCAACGGGTCATGCTGCCGCTGTCCGTTCTGGTGCTGTTTCTCTCCCTGCTTCTGTTTTTGAGAGGTCTGGCTGCAGTCATCCCATTGTTGACGGCTGGTCTCAGTGTGCTCTGGATACTGGGTGGCATGGCGGCACTGGGTATACCGGTGACCGTAATGACGGCGATCGTGCCAGTGCTGGTGATTATTATTGGCTCCACAGAGGATATCCATCTGATCTCCGAATACCGTGAAGCGGTGATCAGCGGTTACGGCCAGCGCAGGGCGCTGGTCCATATGGCGATGCGAAAAGGATTGGCTGTCGTATTGACCTTTCTCACATCCTATCTCGGTTTTCTTGCCGTATCGGCAAATTCTATCCAGCTAATGCGGGAGTTCGGTTTGGTGGCATCGACCGGGTTGCTATTGAATTTTCTGATCACCGCAACACTGGTGCCTGTCTGCCTGCGTTACCTGGGTGAAAACAGATGGCAGCACAAGACCGGTGTTATCGGAAAGCGACGTGATGACATCGTTGCAAAACTCAGTGAGTTTCAGAGATGCAGAAAACCGTGGATCATTCTGTTTACGCTAATGATCACGGTCATATCCGTCCATGGTGCCTTCTCAGTACATCTGAACAACAATATACGCAACTATCTCCCGGAGGATTCGGTTGTCGAGGAACAGACGGATACCCTGCATGAAACACTATCCGGCATAGAGAGCTTCTCCATCGTCCTCGATGGCGAAATTGAGGATACGTTCCTGAAATCCCGCTATCTATTGGAAATTGTAGAGATTCAACAATATCTCGAACGTCATCCGCTATTTGACGCCAGTCTCTCCGTTGCAGATCGATTCGCTCTTCTGAATGGCGCTGTAAACGACACCGGAGAGGCCGGATTGCCGGATGATGACCAGGTTATTACGGAGCTGGCCTACTTTATCGATCGTAGATATTTTGCCGGATACGCATCAGAGGATTTCAGCCGAACCAGAATTCTTGTGAGGCACGATCTCGGCTCATCCCAGGCACTGAACGCAGCGCTTTCGGAACTGCGCGCATTCATGGCGGAGAACACGGATGCAGGCCTCAATATCGATATCACAGGCGAGTCGATACTCAGTAACCATGCGGCAGATCAGATGGCGTCCGGGCAAGCGAAATCCCTGGGGATCATGCTCCTCGTAGTCTTTCTGGTGATTTCATTTTTGTTCTACAGCGCAAGGGCGGGTGTGGTTGCCCTGATGGTCAATACGTTCCCACTGATTGTGCTGTTTGGGGTGATGGGATATGCAGGTATTCCTCTGGATACCAGTACCTCCATGATTGCAGTCATTGCACTGGGTATCTGTGTCGACAACACCATGCACTTTCTAGTGAGATACAACAATGAGCTGAGACGGCACAGAACTGAAGACGAGGCCATTGGGGCCGTACTTCACGGAGAATTCATTCCGATCACCGCTTCGGCAGTGACGCTGTCGTTGGGCTTGGGCGTGTTGGCATTTTCTAACTTTGAACCACTTGTCAATTTCGGCCTATTGAGCGGCATGGTGATTCTTTTGGCGTACTGCGCGAACTTCCTCATCACCCCTATGCTACTTTCTGCCATACGACTGACAACGATCTGGGAGCTCATGGCGATTCATGTTCAGAAAGACCTGACACGTCATTGTGCGCTGTTTAATGGATTAGGGTCGCGGGAGATCAGACGCATCATTCGTATCGGTCAGGTTCGGGAGTATATGGCGGGTGAACCCATTATTTGCCAGAAGAATGAGGGTGGTGAAATGTTTGTCATCCTTGAGGGAGAGGGAGAGATGTTGCCAGAGCTGACTTCTGAGCCGGCATCTGATGCGATACCCCTGAAGACTGGTGATGTATTCGGTTGTGCCGCCATGGTTGCGTACCGAACGGATAGTGCAAAAGTGGTTGCCATGAGTAACACCAAAACACTCGTACTGACCAGGGATTCCATCCATAGGTTAGCGAAGTTTCACTCATATACAGCCTTTCAGCTCTACCGAAATCTGTCGGCTATCCTCGGTACTCAATTCGCAAGTAGGAGCGCGGGTTTTGACTCTTCCGGTCTCACCGGACGTGAAGTTTCTGTTCATCTGAGAGCAAGCAGTGAAAAGTCAATTTTGATTCCAGCGTTTTCCCGTCAGATTCGCGGGACTGTTTCGAATAGTGAAATTGGCCATGCGCTTCATAGATGACCTGCTTATGGAAGTAATCATTTGTCTTGAGCCGTAAAGACTGTCGGACTATGCGCCTTATTCCTTATAGGGCCTCTATTGTTAATGCGTCTGTTGCTGGCTGAAGCGATCACGAAGTGATCATGTCAGTGGTGATCGTCGTGGGAGAGTAGTAGTCCCTGGTTGTTGTGAGCTTATAATAGGCCTGAACTTTGTAATATTGCCTATGATCCACAACATCACCCGTCTGTTCCCCCTTTGGGCGTTGCTCTCCTCTCTTGTCGCCTACAGCGTGCCTGATCTTTTTGTCGACTTAAAGTTCGCCATTGTGCCTTTGCTTGGTGTGGTCATGTTCGGTATGGGGATGACCCTTACCTGGCACAACTTCACTGAAGTACTGAAAAGGCCGCGTGTTATCGGATTGGGCCTGCTGTTGCAATATTTACTGATGCCTCTCGGGGCTTGGGTGATTGCAGAGATGCTGGGATTGCCGCCTTACCTGATGGCCGGGCTGGTGCTGGTGGGGGCTTGTCCCGGTGGTACGGCATCGAACGTGGTCTGTTATCTTGCACGGGGCGACGTTGCCTTATCCATTACGCTCACAACCGCCTCGACCCTGCTGGCGATTTTGGTGACCCCTTTGCTCACCTGGCTCTACGTGGGTGAGAAAGTGCCGGTGCCCGTGGTGAATATGCTCTGGTCCATCTTTAAAATTGTTCTGTTACCTGTCTCGTTGGGGGTGCTGGTCAATAGTTTCTTCGGTCGTACACTCAGCGGTGTCAAACACCTCTTTCCTTTAGTCTCGGTGCTGGCGATTGTGGTGATTATCGCAATTATCGTAGCCCTCAACCGGGGTAATCTTGCCACCATGGGTATGGCCGTGGCACTGGCTGTTATCCTGCACAATCTGCTCGGTCTGACTGGCGGGTACTGGTTGCCACGGGTGTTGGGTTGGGATGAACGGATATGCCGAACCCTGGCGATCGAGGTGGGGATGCAGAATTCAGGTCTCGGCGTGGCGTTGGCGGTGAAATATTTCTCTGTCGCTGCGGCGCTGCCGGGTGCGCTGTTCTCTATTTGGCACAATCTCTCAGGTTCGATGCTGGCCGGGTATTGGTCACGGCGCACACACTGAGGGACAGAAAATCTGTTGAGTCTATTCGCGGATATCTGTAGATCAGATTGCAATATCCAGATCGGTATAGTCCTTTAGGATGCGGATCCGGCGCTTGGAATTGACGATATACCCCGCTTTGTCCAGCTTGCCCAGCATCCGGCTGATCGATTCCGGTGTGGCGCCCAGATAGCGTGCGATATCGGTTTTCGTCATGGTTAATTCGATCTCGTTGGTCTGGCTCTTCTGTCTTGCACGAACCCGATGTAGAAGATCGGTCAGAAAACCCATCAGCCTTTGCGCCAACAGATGGTGATGAGTGGAGAGGGCTTCGAGCTCTTTATGTGCAATCACCCGGCCCAGCTCGGCGATCAGCTGGCTTTGAAGATCGGGATATTCCTTGGCCAGTACTGACCAGTTGTCGAAGGTCAGCTCACACACCCAGGTCTTTTCGATGGCGATGGCGTCCGTGGCGAATCGGCGTTGGTGAATGCCGTCAGCACCGAAAAGCTCGCCAGCCATATAGAAGCCGCTGATATGCAGGTTTCCGTCGAATGTAACTGTTTCTGTCTTGACCGTACCGGCATGGACCACATAGAGCGAATTACAGGCCTCTCCCGCTCGGTAGAGATACTCACCGGGAAGATAGGGCCCGATATTGGTGGTGGTGGTCTGTCCCGTTTGGTCTATTTGGTTGCAGTCGAGACCGACATTGACGAAAAAGCGCCGGAAAAGGCAGTGTGCACAACGATGGTGTTCCTTTACGACTCGTAGTTTGGGACTCATGGTTAACCTGTTATTGAGATGAGTGGAAGCGTGTCGAAATAAGCTTTCATAAAATATCTGGCTGATATCAGCCTCATCTGTTGGCCTGCATAGTATAAGTGATCATAGGTCCGGGTCGTAGATATCTCATTGATATTTTTAAATGACTCAGGAACCTCTTTCGGGAAGTGCAAAGTCTTCTGGGGCTATTGAGAAATAGAATTTGTCTTGATTAACAAATAGTTATGCGCGATTTATCTCCTCTGGTCAAAAAGGAAAGGGAAACTGGCTACAAGGCTCTCAAAGACAACTCATTGCTGATCAGGAAAGTCTTCCTTCATAGTCGGAATAACGGAATTGCCTCACTATCTCTACACGGCCATCCTCATGCCGTATTGCGAATGCTGGTTGCGCCACGCCATTGAAAAAGGTGGTCTTTACCATAGTGTAGTAATCATGTCCTCGAAAATCACCCGCTCTCCAACGGTCAGCGTATGATCGAAAGAATATTCGCCGATGATATCACCGGCCAGACAGGTCATGCTGCCCAGGCGATAGGTGTGAAGCATGACACCAGGATGATCTCCGTTACGAACCTGCAGCTGGCAAGCCAGATATCGCTGAAGACATCTGGCAACTGTGCACATTTGTGGGTTACCGTCCGGCCGACGCCGCCAGCGCCGATGATCAGAATTCGACTGATGAAACTTCACCGAATAACAAACCGAAAAAGACAGCGTATTTTTAGTCTCAGAACCGAGGTTTGTCTTCTGGTTTATAGCTTCCGATCGGCTTACAGGAGAATATCAAGCATAAATCTCCTGAAGCATCCTGAGGATGATTGGTCGTCGAGTAGGGTGCAGCCTTGCCGCACCATGCCAAAACCAGAAATCGGTGCGGCAGGGCCGCGCCCTACAAGAGGTTTTACGATTCGCAATCAGGCTCGGATTGGCAATGTGTAGCCATGTCATCGCTGGTCTCGGGCGTGAACTACCGCTTTTTGCGAGGTAGTTTGGGACAACGTTTCGCCCCAGTATGACTATGATTGTCTGCATAGAGGGGAGAGATCATGATCGACTTCAGCGGAAAGAGTGTGTTGGTTGTGGGCGGCACCAGCGGCATCAACCGGGGTGTGGCCGAGGCTTTCGCCGAGCAGGGTGCCAGGGTGGCGGTGGCCAGCCGAAACCAAGAGAAGGTCGATGATACAGTCAGGCGACTCAAGGAACTGGGCAGCGATGCAAAGGGGTTTGCCGCTGATGTCAGGGATATGAGTGAAATCCAAGCGGGAGTGGTTGAAGTTCATGAGCAGTTCGGAGATCTGGACGTGGTGGTCTCCGGTGCGGCCGGAAACTTTCCGGCACTGGCCAATGATCTGTCGGAGAATGGTTTCAAGTCCGTCATGGATATCGACCTGCTGGGGACCTTCCATGTGATGAAAGCGATTTATCCCTATTTACGTAAACCCGGCGCCAGCGTCATCAATATCTCAGCACCTCAGGCCTTTATCCCGATGCAGGCGCAGGTCCATGTCTGTGCCGCCAAAGCGGGTGTCGACATGGTGACTCGCACACTGGCGCTGGAGTGGGGGAAAGCGGGTGTGAGGATCAACTCTGTCGTACCCGGTCCCATAGATGGCACTGAGGGTATGGCCCGTCTGGCGCCTAGCGAAACGATAAGAAAAAAGGTGGCGGAGGGAGTGCCGCTGGGGCGCCTTGGCACACCTGCAGATATCGGAAAGGCGTGCCTGTTCCTTGCTTCCGATCTCGCCGGTTTTGTCACCGGAACAGTGATTCCTGTCGATGGGGGCTGGTCCCAGAACAACTGTGGTGGTATGAGCGATTATCTCGGTGCAATGATGGCATCGCAACGTTGAAACGCCTGTCCGTATCAGCTCAATCCAAGACTTCGTGTGACTTCATGAAAACTCCCTGATTCGGGATGTTGGATACGCCCGTTGTCTCGTACTATGAAGTCTTGGTGTTCATTGCCGATACCCTGATCAACACTTATCGGACAGCCGGTATCTCTGATGGTGGCTATAGTTCGTTAGAGAAAAACATAAGAAATGTTGGGAGGCCGTGTTTAATGTTCTCAATCCTGAAAAATCTGATGTCAAAAAGGGAACCGGCTGGCTCGGTTTATACCCGTGATGAACTTGACTCGCATATCGATATGGCGGTGGAGCATTTCGATTCCCGTCTGAAATTGATTTCCGGTTATCGGAAAAAGCTCATACCTGTGGTTGAACAGGCACTCATCCATGCCGATGCATTGATTACCCAGCTTCCTGGTCCTGTCGATGTCAATCTCAAAGCCTATTCCAGCGATCCCCGTGTTTATGCCTATTTTGGTTCAGCAGAACAGTTGGAACATCTGTTCAGCCACTCACAGGAGTTTCGAGAATTTGCCAAGAAACCGGACAGCTATTCTCTGACGCACGGATATGCCCTGATGCTGATGAGCAGACAAGAGAAAAGCGTACTGGGGCATGCCCAAAGGGGGGATATGATCCAAAGCGAGGTGATGCAGCAGGTTGTCAATTTCACCGGACACCAATTGGTGAAACCGTCAAACTCCGAGGAAGGGGTCAGGTACGACTTGCGTGAAAGAGCATTCCGTCACCTGGTGGCGGAGGCGGTTCTTAAAGTTGCCAGGCATACAGAGGAGAAGGCCGATCTGGAACGGGAACGCATCCATCTACAGATGGAGCTGAAGTCTCTGCAGGCGGAACATGGGGCATTGGATTTTGTGGTTGAGGAAGCCCATCAGACACAGAGCAAGCTCGGCCAATTGGGAAAGCAATTGGCTGAGGTCGAGCTGAAATGCGAAAAGGCTGCACGAGGATTGGAGACGATCAACGAGTACCTGGACTTGCTGATACACGTGCTTGCGCATGCGAATGACTATTGTGAACTCGAAAACAGAACCGATTGCCTGGGACACCATAATATTGTGGTTGAGCCTGATGCCGGCAGCGAAATTCCCTACGCCGAGATCCGTATTGGCGAACTGCAGCGCTATGGCGTTATCGTGAAATACCCATTGAGTGAGTTGAAAGATCAAAGCCGCATTTCCAGCCAGATGCATTCGATCTATGGGCATTAATTTTCACTGTACGGAGAGCTGATGCAGTACCACATCGCACCGGGCAGTATTGCAGCAACCGGATGGGCGTCCCTATTCATCCGCTACGGCTGCACAATCGATTTGGAGATCTCCAATAAATTGTTATCGGGATCGCGCAGGTAGACCGACAGAATGGGACCTTCCGTACCGGTGCGTTCCACAGGGCCTTCGACTATCTCAACACGACATGAATTCAAATGGGTGATAACTTCTGAAATAGGCGTATCGGTCAAAAAGCAGAGATCGGCGGATCCAGGTGTCGGCCGCTCTGCTTTAGGCTCGAACTCTCGGCCATATTCGTGCAGGTTAATCTTCTGCCTACCGAATTTGAGTGCCTTTCGACTACCGGCAAACTCGATAACCTGCATGCCTAAGACGCTTTCATAAAAGTCGCAGGTGGTTTCGACGTCCTTTACGGTTAGGACCAGATGATCAAGCCGTTCGAGTTTCATTACAGGTTGTCATGAAAGTAAGACTTTATGACTCGCTACTACCTTTCAGGTGTTGCTCCCGGGGGCCGAACTCAGCTTCCATGTGTTCCTCGATAAGACAGCGGATACGATGTTCAAGCGGGCTGTCGAGTTCATCATGCAACATCTGTGTAATTCGGCCGACAGTTTCGCCGATTGCCGATTTCACCGCTTCGGCAACCATCGGCCGCAGATCCTGTAGCAACTGTTCGACGATACTGTCTCGCATGGCGAGCAATACTTCGTCATACTCGGGCACCTGAGTTTCAGTATCTTCAGATGCCTCCTCTGCGAAAGTGATATATTCCGATTCGGACTCCAGCTCTTCCGGCGTGACCACATCTTCCAGCAGCGGGATATCTGAAGCCTCGGTTTTCTCTGTTTCGTGGCTGTTCATCTATCTGATGTCGTGCTTGTTGAGGGGATACCCCCTGTCCCTGTAGAAACGGAAACGTTCACGGCCCGCAGTGACGACCTGCGGTTCTTTGTCGATAATCTCCGCCACTCTGTCAAAACGGCTGAAGAAGCCCGGTACTTCGGCACAAAGGTTGATCAGTACGTCATGCTCCGCATCACCCGCTGCTTCCTCATGGGTAATAATGACAGGAGTGACCGATGGTTCACAATCCCCTGCTGTGCCGTGGGGGATGAAGCTGCCCTGGCGGTAGGTCCAGAGCAAGCGGTCCATGTGACGGGTCTCTTCGGCTGTGGCGGTGTGGATGAGGATACGTCTTCCCTGGTGGTAGATCTTTTCGCTCAGACGACAGGCGAGGGTATAGCGATTACCGCTGGCCTGTTCGTCCAACACATAGAAGTCGACCTGGGTCATCAGTCGCTCTGCCCACAGCGCTGCAACAGGAACTGGGTCAGAAGTGGCACCGGACGGCCGGTCGCGCCTTTATTGGCGCCGCTCCGCCAGGCAGTACCGGCAATATCGAGATGAGCCCATTTGAATTTTTTCGTATAGCGGGAGAGAAAGCAGGCAGCGGTGATGGTGCCGGCGCCTTTGCCGCCGATGTTGGCCATGTCAGCGAAATTACTCTTGAGCTGATCCTGGTAGCCATCCCACAGGGGTAGCTGCCAAGCCCGGTCTCCAGCATGTTCGCCGGCTGCGAGCACCTCGGTTGCCAGTTTGTCGTTATTCGCCATCAATCCGGAGGCCTGATTACCAAGGGCGACGATACAGGCACCGGTCAGGGTGGCAATATCGATCACAGCAGCGGGCTCGAATCGCTCGCTGTAGGTGAGGGCGTCGCAGAGTATCAATCGGCCTTCCGCATCGGTGTTGAGAACCTCGATGGTCTGTCCCGACATGCTGGTCACGATATCGCCGGGTTTGTTGGCGTCTCCGTCCGGCAGGTTTTCCGATGAGGGTACAACACCGATCAGGTTGATCGGCAGCTCCATATCCATACAGGCCTTCAATGTACCGAAAACGCTGGCGCCGCCACACATATCGTATTTCATCTCGTCCATGGCGGCGGAGGGCTTGATAGAGATGCCGCCGGCATCGAAGGTCAGACCTTTACCCACCAGGACTATCGGCTTGGCACCGGATTTACCCCCCTTGTACTCCATGATGATCAGCTTCGCAGGTTGTCGGCTGCCGCGGGAGACGGAGAGCAGGGCTCCCATCCCCAGTTTCTCCATCTGTTTCTCCTCCAGGATCTGAACCCTTAGTTTCTCGTTGTTGCGGCCCAACGCGCGGGCCTGGCTGGCCAGATAGCTGGGTGTGCAGATATTGCCGGGGAGGTTGGAGAGGTCCTTGGTGAATGCGACACCGCTGGCTATTGCCTGCGCGTGTCCCAATGCCTTGCGTGCAGCCTTCAACTGGCGCCTGTCGTGGATGAAGAGGCTGAGCCGTTTCAGAGGACGGGAAGGCTTTTTCTTTTCGCTCTTGGTCTCGGTATATGCATAGAGGGTCTCTTCGGCCTGCAGTACGGTTTCACGTATGACCTGGTAAAGGTTGTTCTCTTCAATCTCCACATCGCAGAGGCCGCAGATCGCTTCAATGGGATGGCTCTCGTTGAGTGTTTTGACCGCTCCCGAGATGGCACTGGCATAGTGCTTCATGTTAAGTTCACTCGCCTTGCCCAGGCCGACCAGCAGGATACGTTCCGCGCTGACCCCCGGAACCTCATAGATCATCAATTGCTGTCCCGTGTTGCCATCCATATCACCGCGTTTGAGCAGTCTGCTGAGATGACCCTTGCTGGCTTTGTCCACCTGTTGCGCAAGTGGGGTTAACTGGCGGCGGGCGAAGACACCCAGAATCAGGCAGGCTGTGCGTTGAGTGGATGGATCGCCGGATTTGATGGAGTATTCCATGGGAGCTAGGGCCTCAGAGTGAAAATAGGTTCTTGTCGATGATCGATATCTGTAGGATAAACAGTACTGCGGGCAAAGTCCGCGCAGCTTTTGTACGGAATTATCCAAGTCTACCGAAAGTTAAACAATTTACCATCGTCCCATGATCAGGATCATCGACCGTTATTTGCTGAAGGAGGTGTTGAAGGCGCTGTTGGCGATCCTGCTGGTATTGATGCTGATTTTGATGAGTAACAGTTTCATCAAGCTGCTTAAGGAGGTGGCGTCCGGTGAGCTCAGCACTCATCTCCTGTTTCAGCTATTGGGCCTGCAGATGTCCGGATATCTTGCCCGGTTGGTACCGCCGGCTTTCTTTTTCGCAGTGCTCTATGCCGTCGGCCGTATGTACCGGGACAGCGAAATCGTGGCGCTTGAGTCTTGTGGTGTGGGGGGGATGCAGCTCTACCGTTCCCTCTTTTTCGCGGTGCTGCCGGTAGTGTTTCTGACCGCCTTGCTCTCCATGTTTGTGCAGCCCTGGGCCAACCGTGTGAGTGCGGAACTGATCGCCTCCCAACAGGGTCAGGCTTCTGAGTTGGCCGGTATCAGCGCTGGAAATTTCAATGAATACAGTAAGGGAGAACTGGTGCTCTATGCCCAGTCGATGTCGGAAAACGAGCGCCGTATGAGTCATATCTTCATACAACAGCGTCGACAAGGAACGATTAGCCTGATTAGTGCTGAAAGTGGTTTTCAGAAGATCGATGAGACCACCGGGGATCGCTACCTGGTACTGAATAATGGTTATCGGTATGAGGGCAGCCCGGGGCAGTCTGACTATCGGGTGAGTGAGTTTCAGCAATATGCCCTGCGTATTCAAGAGCGGGGAAAAGGTGAGATCGAGCAGAAGAGGAAGGCGTTAAGCAATCGGGTATTGTTGGCGTCGGGTTCGATCGAAGACCATGCGGAGTTTCAGATGAGGCTCTCCCAGATTTTCGGGCTTTTGGTCTTCGCCCTACTCAGCCTGCCACTGAGCCGTTCAATGCCTAGACAGGGCCCCTTCGGGCGTCTGGTACTGGCGTTTGTGCTCTACACCCTCTATCTGAGTCTCCAGGGAGCGGCGGAACGATGGATGATTGAAGGCGTGACACCTGACTGGATGGGCATATGGTGGGTCCATGTCACCTTGGCAGCAGTCGGCCTGTTCCTATTGCTACCCGATACCGGCTGGTACCGAGGCTGGCGTCGCAGGCTCAGTGGAGGGATGGCGTGATTTCCCTGTTGGATAGATACATCGGACGTGCCGTACTGCTGAGTATCACCGGTGTGCTTTTGCTGCTGTTGGTACTGATCGGTTTTTTCGAGGTGGTGTCTGAACTGGAGGATGTGGACGGTAACTACACCACAGGCATGGCCTACACCTATGTTGCACTGACATTGCCCCGTTACACTTATGAGATCTTTCCCCTCGCCACTTTGTTGGGCAGTTTGATCGGGTTGGGTGCTTTGGCCGGGAACGCCGAGCTCATGGCCATGCGGGCAGCCGGCGTTTCTATCGGCAGGATAGTGCTTGCCACACTTAAAAGCGGTTTGGTGGTGCTGTTGGTGATACTGCTAATCGGGGAAAACCTCGCACCCCAGGCCGAGCTGCAGGCTCAGCGTATGAAGATGGCAGCCTTATCGAACCAGATCATGCTGAAGACGCGATATGGATTCTGGTCCAGGGATGAGAATACATTCATCAATATTCGTCAGATATTACCAGACCAGAAGCTGGCTAATATTTCGATCTACCACTATGACGATCAGCAGCGGCTACAGAGGGCGCTGCATGCACGAGGAGCAGTTTATGGGGAGTCGGGGTGGATATTGGAGTCGATACGGGAGAGCCGGTTCAAGGATAGCAGGATAGAGGTGGAGACCCGCGAGCGGCAACACTGGCAGACACAGCTGGAGCCGTCGGTTCTCGATGTGGTTTCAGTCAAACCCCATATGCTTGCCGCCTGGGACCTGTGGCGTTACGTCGAATATCTAAAACTGAACGGACAGGCTTCGCAGAGATATGAGGTGGCGTTCTGGGGCAAGGTGTTCTCGCCGGCAGTCACTCTGGTCATGTTGTTTCTCAGCATTCCCTTTGTCTTCGGTTCCCTGCGCAGTGTGGGTATCGGACAACGTATCTTCGTCGGGGCGATGATTGGTATTGTTTTCTACCTGCTCAATAGAGCTTTCTCATATCTGGCCGTCGTCTATGCCTTGAACGCCATAGTCACAACGATTTTACCAATATTACTCTTCTTTGGTTATGCGCTCTGGAAGTTTCGCCGGGTAGGCCAATAAAAGGCTTGATCAAGCGGGATTGTTTCAGTGCCAGCGTAACGTCAGTTCGAGTCCGAGATAGTCGGTGACCACCGGATTGAGTCGGCGTTCATAGTCATCATTGAGTTGCCATGCCTCCCGGGTGGTGATGATTGGGCTCTGATAAAAGGAGCGGAACTCAACCTCACTTTCCACTCCAACACCGAACAGGTTGTCGGTCATGGTATTGAGTGTACCCAAGGGGTCGGTTGCGATCAGAATGGTCTTGTCCCAGCCGCTGAATTCGTTTTGGCCTTTAATCTCTCTGCGAACGTCTTCCAGGTACCAGCCCAGCGCTGAACCTAACGTCGGGGTAAAAATAACGTCCTGGATGGACACGGGCTCAAAAAGCGCTTCGAGACCGAATTCATAAATCGCTGAAAGGGTAAAGGAGTACCAGAATGCGCCGACTTCGGTCAGTCCTCGCTCACGGCCACGGGTGTAATAGGTCATACCCCAGTAGGGATGCAGTATGTAGTTGATGTACCACTCATCCGGATCCCACCTGGGATGGGTGACATTCTCCTTCCATTTTTCGAATGTGTACTCTTCTTTCTGCTCGTCGCTCCAGGCCGAGACGCTTTCCGGCAGCACATAGAGCGCACCGATAATGAAGAACTGGTAGCCAAAGAAATAGGCAGTATCCCGTTGGAGGCCATCGAAATCAGCCGGACTCTGATCGTCCAGCTCCCTGCCAAAGCCATAGGGTCTGGCTGGCGGACCGGTAAACGGTTCATCCAGTTCACCCAGTCCATACTCCGTAGAATCGAATCGCTGTTCGTGCATCACCGATTTCAGAAAGAGACGATCAGCCTCTGTTTCATAAAAAGAGAGTGGGCTTTCCGGGAGCCACTGAGAGTCACCCAACACAATCCCTGATTGTAGGAGCATTATCAGGACGATCAGGCTGGATTTCATATGGCACGTCCAAGCCAGGCGAAGGTCTGAAGGGTTTCTGTTATTCAACACCGTGGATCACTCTGTTTCATCAAATAAACGATTGCGAGTCGCCTTGACCGGTGTTGGTACCAGGGGATACGTTTCCGGAATTAATTTGCTTAGGCTAGTTATCAAGCCTTAAGATTCAGAAGAAACAATGCTTCCTCCAGTACGGAGGGAAGATTGCGACAGGGCGGAATTATAACCAATCGGCGGAGATCGGCCACCAGTGAATGCGATTTTCAAGATAAGACGTCATTGAGTGTGAGAACCCTGGTCTCAATTCCCGTTATTCGGCCCACTTTTTCGTAAATTTTCCAGATTGTCCAGCACGCGCTGGGCCCGCTCGATCTTCTCCCTGGCCCGTTTGTCCGATGGATCGAGGGACAGGGCGGCGCGCCAGGTAGCCTTGGCGCCCTCGATCTCTCCTTCCCGATAGAGGCGATCACCGGCCGTGAGCAAGTTTTCCATATAGTTCTTGAGCCGGGTCTCCACCTTGGCCAGCAGACTCTTAGCTGATTTGTTTTTGGCATCTTCCTTCAGGATGAGTTTAAGAATGCGTCTGGCCTCAGTCAGTTGTCCGGATTCACTGTATCGCTCCGCCTGTTCCAGGCGCTTCCTATTCCTGTGTTTCCAAGCCATCTCACGCTGTGCCCGCTCCATATTCTCCGTCTTTTTCTTATCCTGTATCTGTTCGTCCAGCAGGTAGGTCATCAGGCGTTCGTCCTGCTCGTCCTCTTCCAGGGAGAGGGAGAGCGTCAGACAGTCCTTTGCCAGAGCATTATTCTTTTTGAAATGGCGCCACCCGCATTCGGACAGATTCTCTCTGAGTTGTTGGAGTTGTAACTGGGTTTGTTCCAACATACGGGAATATTCCGGATCCTCCTGGTTGGAGCGTATCAACTGCTCGAGAATCGGTACTTGATTTTTCAGCGCAGAAGTCTGGCTGATCAGCAACTGGTCCAGGAGCTCCTGCTCCAATGCCGTCTGCTGCAATCTGATCTCCCGCAGCGCAGTGGTGTATGGTTCGGCTTTGCCGTCCTGGCTGATGGCGGATTCCAACAGGCTGATGGCCTGTCCGTATCGCCCTTTGGCCTCCAATTGCTTGACCGCAGTGATGGTGTCTTTGTTGGGTTTGGGGTCGACAGAAGTCTTCTTGAACTCCAACACCTGGCAGCCGGTGAGCAGGGTAAGGCAGAGCAGAAAGAGCGGGTTAATCGAAGTGAGATTCATTCAGTATTCTTGTGCAGGATATGTGACATGGTACGCATCAACCATTGACCAAATTCTCGGGAGGGTGTTCCCGCAATGGAGGGCTTTACCAGATTTTTTCTACCGCGGATCTTGAGTGCCGGCTGCTGATGCAGATCCACCATATCCGCAACGCCGGGAAATATCGCTGTCGCTTCGCTCATCATGATGCCGTCAGCCGGTGCGGCACCGCATAGTCGGGAAGCCAGATTCACCGTATCGCCAACCACGGTATATTCGAGACGATCGGGGATGCCGATGTTTCCCGCCAGCATGAGACCGCTGTTGATACCGATGCGCAGCATGATGGGTTCCTTGCCTTGCTGTCTGCGTTGCTTGTTGATGTGTCTGACCATGGCCTGAATCAACCAGGCACAACTGATGGCCTGCATCCCATGCTCCCTGTCGGTCTCGGGTACGCCGAATAGTATCATGGCACTGTCGCCGATAAATTTGTCCACCACGCCGCGACAGCGATGGGCGGCATCGGCGATGGCGCCGAGATAGAGGTTCAGCAGATCAGCCACCTCATCCGCCGGCAGGTCTTCCGACAGTTGGGTGAAGCCGACGATATCACAAAAGAGTACGCTGCCCTCCATCTCCTGGTTCGGCAGACGTTGTTGTGAAAGGTTGGAGAGGATTTTCTCCGCCACCACCGGTGAGACATAGCGTGAGAGGGCATCTTCCACCTGGCGCTTTTCCAGCATGCCGACAGTCATGCGGTCGAAATGGGCGTAGATCTGACCGATCTCGTCCTGTCGGTTCATATCCTGTGGGCTCACCAGCGCGCCGTGTTCTGCAACTCTGCCGGCTTCAGCGAGAAGCGTGATGGGGCGGCTGAGCCTCTTGCTGAGAATATAAGAGAGAATTCCCGCAATCAGGATCAAACCGATCGTCGCGTAACTGATGATGCCGATGGTGCGTTTTTGATCCCTGTCCAAAAACTCACGGTCGAGGGTGATGATGGCATGACCGGCAACCACGTCCCGGAAACTGATGGGGCTGAAGAAGGTGATGGCTGGGTGGCGCAACTGCTGTTCATCCCGCCAGGACCAGATCATCGGCGCAAGATTGTCTGCAGAAGGGACCTCGCCAGGCACTTTGCCGGAGATTACCCAGGGTTTACCACTGGGTACGATGGCTGCACCGACCACATTATGGTTTTGCGTCTGACGACTAACGAGTCCCTGCAGATTGAATTGATCGTCCGCAAGCAGGGGTTCGCTGGCTGAGTGGGCGAGTTGTTCGACCAGGATTTCGCCAAAACCCTTTACCTCCCGCATGTGGAAGCTGTTTTGCTGGGTTATGAGAAACCAGCCCAAAATTCCCATGACAAGAGTGATCAGTGTGCCGATATAGATCGTCCACTTGATGCTGATAGGCACAGGAGCCTTGTGGAATAGTTGTACCAACCAATTGAACACGTGACGAAAAATCCTGTTTTTTCATTTGGATACGAGGCCTTTTTATGTTTTAAAAAGATTTGGCCGCGTTGAATGCTAGAAATATTATAACGCCATTCGCCTGACGGGCGAGCTTTGTCTTACCACGCCTCAACGACTGCGGCAGACACTGAGTGCCATGGATATGTGGGGATTAGGGATAGACTCTGGTTTTCAGTTTTTGACCGATTAACTCCCTGCAACTGCAGCCCTATGGATATGCTGGAGGAGCCTGGCGGAAATCTCCTCGATCGACATCGAGGTGGTGTCGAGATAGGGAATCTTGTAGTGCTTGTAGAGCTGCTCCGCGAGTTTGACCTCCATCTTGCATTGTTCCAGAGAGGAATAACGGCGGTCGGGTCGCCGCTCCTGGCGGATACGTTGCAACTGATGCGGGTCGATGGTGAGACCGTAGAGTTTTTCCCGGTAGGGCGACAGCGTCTTGGGTATGAGGTCACTTTGCAGGTCATCCTCGGTCAATGGATAGTTGGCTGCGAGAACGCTGTGCTGAAGTCCCAGAAACAGGCAGGTCGGTGTTTTGCCACTACGTGAGACACCGACCAGAATGAGATCGGAAGTGGCGTAGTTCTTGGTGATCGCCCCGTCATCGTTATTCAAGGCGAAGTTGACTGCATGGATGCGTTGATCGTAGGCCCGGCTGTTATCAGTGGTGTGGTAACGGCCGAGTGCATGGGATGAGGGGATCTGCAGTTCCTCTTCCAGGCGTGTGGTGAAAGACTCGAAAAAGTCCATCACCGGGACATCCAGTTTCTTAAAATAGTCTCGAATCTTGGGATCGACCAGGGTAGTGAAGACTATCGGTTTCTTTTCCGATTCCATGGTCGTCTGATTGATACGCTCTGCCACCCGCCTGGCCTTCTCAAGTGTGTCTATGAAAGGCCAGTGTACGGTCTCATATTCGAAACCCTCGAACTGGCTCAAGAGAGAGCGACCCATGGCCTCTACAGTGATGCCGGTATGGTCGGCGAGGAAGTAAACGGTACGTTTCATGTTGGGTGACGGAACCGAATCATTTCGCTTTGGGGCGCAGTGAAGCGCAGCATGCAGGCTGCGCCTTTCGATGTCGGCCCAGCCTGCATATACCCATTGTCGTGATTAACCTTTCAATCCGGTCAACAGTCGCCAGGTGTCGATCACCGTGTCAGGATTGAGGGAGACGCTGGCGATCTTCTGTTCCACCAGCCACTCAGCCAAATCGGGGTAGTCCGAGGGACCCTGCCCGCAGATTCCTACGTACTTATCTGCTTCCCGACAGGCGTTGATCGCCATGCTGAGCATCTTCTTGACCGCTGGATTACGCTCGTCGAAGCTTTTCGCCACCAGGCCGGAGTCCCGATCGAGTCCCAGTGTCAGCTGAGTCATGTCGTTTGAGCCGATGGAGAAGCCGTCGAAATATTCGAGGAACTCCTTGGCCAAAACGGCATTTGAGGGGAGCTCACACATCATGATCACGCGCAGGCCGTTCTCACCTCGCTTGAGTCCATTCTCCTCAAGGAGCCTGATGACGCCTGCAGCTTCGTCGAGGGTACGGACGAAGGGGATCATGATCTCCACGTTGGTGAAGCCCATCTCTTCACGGACCCGCTTCAATGCCTGGCACTCCAGTTCGAAACAGGGGCGGAAGGTCTCAGAGATGTAGCGGGATGCGCCACGGAATCCGATCATCGGATTCTCTTCTTCGGGCTCGTAGAGTTTGCCGCCGATGAGGTTGGCGTACTCGTTCGATTTGAAATCGGACATACGAACAATGACCGGCTTGCCGTTGAATGCGGCCGCCAGGGTAGAGATGCCTTCCACCAGTTTCTCGACATAGAAACCGACCGGGTCATCGTAACCGGCCATTTGTGCCTGAACGGTGGATTTGATATCCGCCGGGAGCTTGTCGAAGTCCATCAGAGCGCGGGGGTGCACACCGATCGTGGTGTTGATGATGAACTCCAGTCGCGCCAGCCCTATGCCCGCATTGGGGATACGACTGAAGGCAAAGGCACGGCTCGGGTTGGCCACATTCATCATGATCTTTGCCGGCGGTTCAGGCAGATTGTCCACATCACCCTGACTGACCGAGTATTTCAGGAGTCCTTCATAGATGAAACCGTCGTCGCCCTCAGCGCAGGAGACAGTGACTTCTTGTCCGTCCTGCAAGTTCTCTGTGGCGTCATGACAACCGACCACAGCGGGAATACCCAATTCACGAGCAATGATCGCCGCATGGCAGGTTCGTCCACCCCGGTTGGTGACGATGGCCGAGGCACGCTTCATCACCGGCTCCCAGTCGGGATCGGTCATATCGGTCACCAGTACATCGCCTTCGGCCACTTTCGCCATCTCGCTGGCGTTGTGGATGATTTTCGCGACGCCACTACCGATACGCTGGCCGATGGCTCTGCCCTGGGCCACGACGTTACCACGCTCCTCCAGTTGAAAACGCTCAACCGTTGCAGTGTCGACCCGGCTCTCCACCGTTTCCGGTCTTGCCTGCAGGATGTAGAGCTTGCCGTCACTGCCGTCCAGGCCCCACTCGATATCCATCGGGCGATCGTAGTGTTTTTCGATGGTGATGGCCATGCTAGCCAGGCTCTCGACCTGCTCGCTGGTCAGAGAGAACTGCCGCCGATCCTCATCCGCCACATCGACGGTGACGACACGCTCTTCACCCTCTTGGCCGTAGACCATCTTGATGGCTTTGCTGCCCAGGTTGCGACGCAGGATGGCGGGTCGGCCTGCCTCTACATTGCCCTTGTGGACATAGAACTCATCCGGATTGACGGCGCCCTGTACCACCGTCTCTCCGAGACCGTAGGAGCTGGTGATAAAGACGGCGTCCTTGAAGCCGGATTCGGTGTCCAGGGTGAACATAACGCCTGCAGCGCCAATGTCTGAACGAACCATGCGCTGGATACCGGCGGAGAGCGCCACTTCCTCATGCGCGAAACCCTGATGTACCCGGTAGGAGATGGCGCGATCGTTGTAGAGGGAGGCAAAGACCTCCTTGATTGCGACCAGTACATCTTCCAGGCCCTCGACATTGAGGAAGGTCTCCTGCTGACCGGCGAAAGAGGCGTCTGGCAGATCTTCCGCCGTTGCCGATGAGCGGACGGCAACCGACGGCGGGTTTTCAGCATCACCGGTGAGCTTTTTGTATGCGGCAGTGACGGCATTCTCCAACGCTTCGGGAAAAGGCGCTTCGACCACCCATTGACGTACCGTCTTGCCGGCTTCGGCAAGTGCCGTGACATCACTGACATCCAACTGTTTCAGCAGAGGATCGATCCGCTCGGCCAGGCGGTTGTGGCGAAGAAACTCCCTGAAGGCGTGCGCGGTGGTGGCAAAACCGCCGGGTACGCTGACCCCTGCATCGGCCAGGCCGCTGATCATCTCGCCAAGAGATGCATTTTTGCCGCCCACCTGGTCCACATCGTGCATTTTCAGATTTTCGAACCAGATGACTTGTTCGTTCACCGCTTGTCCTCGGTTTTCGGTTTGGTTGGATGGTTCACTCATTGTTTTTGATCCTCAGGGGTGGTCTCCTCGTCGCTGGCAGCTGCTGCCGCTGCACAGGCAACTCTTTCCGCAGCCCGATCCCTCTTCCCTGGGTGGGCCGAATTCGGGATGCATCTTCGCAAAACGCCGCGTGATCGACTGCACAATCAGCCAACCGAGCAGCAAAAGGGGAATGATCGTCATTGCGATGAGATAATCAAGCATTTTTATGCACACATAAGAAAATAATTCGTCTTTATACCGTATTTTTTATCCGGCGAGCGACTTTTCGGCCGTTTGTTGTGCTGCGCATCCATGATCATGTGCTTCTCATTCAGCCTCTGTCTTCCGAAACGTGGCCTCAGCCCCCCAGCCCGGCAAATCCCATGAAGGAGAGCGATAGCAGGCCGCCGAGCATCAGGCTGACGGCGGCGCCCTGGGTAATGGAAGGCATGGTGGAGAGCTCCAGTTTCTCCCGCAGTCCGGCCATCAGCACGATGGCCAGAATGAAGCCGATACCTGCGCCAATGGCATAGACCAGAGACTGGGTGAAATTGTACTCCTTGAAGGTCTGAAACAGGGCCAGACCGAGGATGGCGCAGTTAGTGGTGATCAGCGGCAGGAAAATACCCAGCGAACGGAACAGTGCGGGCGATAATTTCTTCAGCGCCATCTCAACCAACTGCACCGCACTGGCGATGACCGCAATATAGGCGATCAGGCGCAGAAACTCGATCTCGAACGTGACCAGTACGATATTGATCAGATAGGCGCAGACGGAGCTGACCAGCATGACGAACATGGTTGCCAGGCCCATGGGGATTGCGGTGTCGAGTTTGCCGGAGACACCGAGGAAAGGGCAGAGACCGAGAAACAGGGCCAGTACGAAGTTGTTGGCCAGTACGGCGTTTAAAAAGATAAAGCTGAGTGATTCTGTCATGTCACTGCGTTCCGAATTTTGAGTGTTGAATTATGAATTTTGAATTGATGGGTTCGCGTTGCTCACGCTGTGTTTGAAATGAATCGAGCGTGCGCGAAGCGCACACCGGCAATTCAACATTCAAAATTAACAATTCAAAATTCATTAACGTGTTTCCGCTGCGGCTTCCAGGTCCAGCCGCTCTTTGCGCTGTTTGATCCATTCAAACAACAACAGCCAGGCCCCCAGAACGATGAAACCGCCTGCCGGCAGTATCATTACCACCCAGGGTTCGAAACGGGGACCGAACAGATCGATGCCGAACAGGCTGCCCGCGCCGAGTACCTCTCGAACCACACCCAGGCAGAGGAGGGCAATGGTAAAACCGGCTCCCATACCCAGGGCATTGGTCAACGACTTCAACGGCCGGTTGCGGGAGGCGTAGGCCTCTGCTCGCCCAAGGATCATGCAGTTCGCCACAATCAATTGGATGAAAGCGCCGAGGGCATTGTAGAGGTCAAGGGAGATCGCCTGGATGGCGTAGTCCACGATCGTCACGAAGGTCGCGATGATGACGATGTAGGTGGCAATGCGCACCTGCTTGGGGATACTGTGACGCAACAGGGAGATGAGGACGCCGGAGGCCAGGAGTACGAAGGTGGTGGCCAGGCCCATGGCGAGGGCATTGATTGCGGAGTTGGTTACCGCCAGCACCGGGCACATACCGAGCAGCATGACGAAGACCGGATTATCGCGCCACAGGCCTTCGCTGAAGGTGCCCCAAGTGATGCTGTCGTTGCTTCTTTTACTCATTTCGATCGCTTTTCATCCGAACCAGTGGATTATCGTTTACCTATCCGCTTCAAGCCTTGCGTGGGGTCAACCCAACCCGGCATAGGAGAATTAATTTACCTTTTCTTCACCCTGTTCAGGTGACTGACGGGGTGGATTCTCTTTCAATTTCCCAACCTGAGGCGCCAGCTTCGGCAGCAGCGCCTTTGCCGAGAGGTTGAGGGCCTTGCCCACCGCCTTGGCGGAGATGGTCGCGCCGGAGATGGCATCGATCTCCCAGGGATTCTGCTTGGTCCCGTGTTTGACGGTGACGATGTCGTTGGCCAGGTCGCTGCCGGCGTCATTCAGGCTGGCATCCAGCGCATCGAAGTTGGCGACGAAGTTCGCATCGGTGATGATCTTGTCACCCAGACCTGGTGTCTCCGCCAGTTTGAGAACCTTGATGCCGCGGATGCACTGGCACTCAGGTTCATAGCCGTAGAGCAGGTAGATCATGTCGGCATAGCCTTGGGCGCCAGCCTTGGCTGCGATACCCTTCAGTTGGCCCTCCTGATCGTAGCCTGCATAGATGGGTATGCCTTCAGCTGGATTATCCGCTGTTACTGCAACCACCCCGGTCTCGTTGACGACGAAATCCTTGCGTGCGACGGCGCCGGGAATGACCTGAAATACGGCCGCCTCGATGGCGCGGCGCTGGTTCTCCTCGATGATCGGTTTGGTGAGCTGGTAGGTCAGCACCACCAGAAAGCCCGAGAGCATGGCGATACCCATCAGGGTGCGGATCATCGGACCGGTCGGTGTGGCCGGTTGCTGCATCACTTCGGTTTCGGGCGTACTCATTTGCCTGCCCTCTGTTCGCCGAAGACCCTTGGCTGGGTGAGCTGGTCGATCAACGGTGTCGCTGCGTTACCCAACAGAATGGCGTACATCACGCCTTCGGTCAGGCCACCGAAGAGACGGATGATGACGGTGAGCACGCCGATCATCAGGCCGTAGATCACCACGCCCAGTGGGGTCACGGGTGAACCGACCATATCGCTGGCCATGAACCAGGCGCCCAGCATCAGGCCGCCCGAGAGGAGGACAAATAGCGGATCCGGATACTTCACCGGGTCGATGAGAAAGAAGATCCCGGCCGTCACAGCGGCCCCCAGCATCACCAACACCGGGATGCGCCAGTCGAGCATGCGCCGCGCGGCCAGGTAGAGCCCGCAGATCAGGATCAGTAGCGCGGAGGTCTCGCCCGCGGAGCCCGCGGTGGTACCCAGCAGCATATCCAGGGTGTCCATCTGTATCCCTTCAAACTTCTGCAGGGCCAGGGGGGTGGCGCCGCTGAAGGCGTCAACCGTTACCGATGAGACCCAGTCACCGATGGCCGGCGGCTGTAGAAAGGGGGGTGTCAGGGTGGTGGGGACGAAACTGGTGAAACGGCCCTCGAAGAAAGCAGGGGTCCAAGTAGTGATGGCCACCGGAAAGGCGGCCTGTACAAATGCACGGCCGATGAGGGCGGGGTTCATCGCATTCATACCCAATCCGCCGAACAGGGCCTTGCCCAGGGCGACCCCCGCAAAGGCGGCCACAGCACCCATCCACAGGGGGAAGCCGGGCGGCAGGGTTAGGGCCAGGAGGATGCCGGTAATCACCGCCGACCAGTCACCGAGACTGCTGGGCTGGCCGCTCAAACGATTGAACAGCCGCTCGCTGGCCATACAGGTGGCGGTTACCACTACCAACAGGGCGAGGGCGCTCAGTCCGAACTGCCAGATGGTGAAGGCGCAGATGGGCAGCATGGCGTAGACCACGTTGCGCATGATCCTGACCACGTCGCCTCCCGCATGGGCATGGGGAGAGGTACGCAGCTCGATTGTCGGTTTCTTACTCATGTGCTAATTGATATTGCCTTTAGCATTCGGTGCGGTAATACCGCACCCTACATTGGATACGTGCGTAGGGTACGGCTTGCCGCACCAAAGATAGCTTACGCCTGATGACTGACAGTCGATGTCACTCACGCCACCTGCTCCCGGTTGATCGCCTTGGCGATACGGAAGTACTGCACCAAGGGGATATTCGAGGGGCAGACATAGGAACAGCAACCGCATTCGAAGCAGTCGTTGAGATGGTAATCCTCAGCCATCTCCTCATATTTTCGCTTCGCCGCCATTTGACCGAGTATCGAGGGATTGAGGTGCATCGGGCAGGCCTTGACGCAGCGGGCGCAGCGGATACAGGGCCAGATCTTATGGCTCTCCTCTTCGATGGAAGGCTCATTCAGCACCAGGAGGCCGGAGGTCCCCTTGGTGATCGGCGTATCCATGGCTGAGACGGCAGGACCCATCATCGGGCCGCCGAGAATGAATTCGGTGCGTGAGCCTTCATAGCCCACCTGTTCCAGAATGTGGCGGATCGGTGTGCCCAAAGGCACCAGATAGTTGCCCGGCTTGACGATACCGGGTCCCGCCACGGTGATGACCCGTTCGATCAGCCCTTCGCCCTCGGGCAGCAGACGTCCGAGTCCGGCCAGGGTGCCGACGTTGTTAACCACAACGCCCACATCCGCGGGCAGACCGCCGGCGGGTACCTCCCGATTGAGCACCGATTTGATCAACATCTTTTCGGAACCCTGGGGATATTTGGTCTCCACTGCCTCGACCTTGATCGCCCCGCCCTTGGGCAGATGGTTGCGCAGGATCTCCACCGCGTCCATCTTGTTGTCTTCCACGCCAATGATGGCCTGAGTGGTGCCGGTGGCGCGCATGGCATAGCGGATGCCCCGCATCAGCGCCTGTGGATGCTCCAGCATGACACGGTGGTCGCAGGTCAGATAGGGTTCACACTCGCAACCGTTGATGACCAGGGTGTCGACGGTCTTATCTTCTGGAATGGTCAGTTTCAGGTGCGAGGGGAAGGCAGCGCCGCCCAGGCCCACCATGCCGGTCTCCTGAATGGCCTGGATCGCCTCCGCCGGTGAGAGTTCGCTCATCTCCCGGGGTTGCTTCCAGAGTACCTCCTGGGTCGATCCTTCGTAGACATCGATGACGATGGCGTCAGACTTCGGGCCCTTGGGGGTGGGCATCAGCTCGATCCCCCTTACGCGGCCGGTAGCCGGGGCATGCAGCGGTACGGAAAAAGCGCCGTCGGCCTTTGCAATCGGCTCTCCGCGTACCACCTCCTGGCCTTTCTTGACCAGGGGGATGGCCGGCTTGCCGATATGCTGATCCAGCGGCAGGACCAGCTGGGCAGGGAAGGGCAGCCGACGAATCGGTTTGTCCGCCGTATCCTTATGGTAGGGCGGATGGATGCCGTGGGCGAAGGTCTTCAGCCCGGAAAACAGGTCGAACAGTCCCATAAATTTCCTTGCCGGTCAGCAGGCGGAGGACCCTTGGGTCCGCCTGTCGAGGAAGAGGTGCATGATGCCAGTCATCAACGAGTATGCCATCGATCTACTGGTATTTCGCTGCACGCTTTACGAGTTTGTCCAGGTCCTTTTCCGACGCATTCCAGGGTGTGCCGGGGTGGATGCAGGCAGCAGTGCATTTTTCCGCCGCCTTGACGATATCCTTGAAGTTGCCTGCCTTCGGATCGACGATTTCGGCTTTCTTCTCATCGTTGTAGGCAAAGATCTTCGGGTTGATATCGACGCACTCGTCGCAGGCGGTGCATTCGGGTGTCTCGATCCAGACCGGTTCATAGTCCCCCATCTCGGCACCGCCACCTGCTACCCCACCGGCAGCAGCGCCGTTACCGCCGCCGTTGGCGGAGATACTGCCGGCCAATGCATCCGCATTGCCGCTGGCTGCCATGGAGAGCAGGGTGGAGCTGAGGCGGTTGGCCATATCGACCTTGGCCTGATCCACCAGTGCGTTCACGTCGACCTTATTAAGCTCACCGGCGATACCCTTGAGCTGGCGCCAGAACTGGCGGCGCTCGTCGCAGGAGCGGGCGATCTCTTCGGCGCAGATGACCCGCATCAGACGGTTCTTGCCGTCCACAGCCCAGACGTAGGGGAACTTGCCTTCGCGGTCATCCTCATCCATATCGAGGAATTCGTGCATCGGCACCATATCGTCGTTCCAGGTCTCCGGTGGTGCCATGCGGAACTGCTTGCGGAAGCGGCCCTCGGTGATGGCGAAGTCGGCGAAGGTCATCGGTGTTTCCAGCTTACACTCTTCGCCTTTTTCATCCTGGTAGCTGATGCTGTAGACAGGCCAATCGTCCTCCATCGCCGGGTTCCCTTCCAGGTCGATGCACTCCTCGATGGTTTCGCCCGCGTCAGGATCGTATTTCATCAGCGGATAGGCGCGTCCCTCCACAGCCAGTTTCGACTGTTCGAAGGCCACGTCATCGCCCACGCCGTGTTCCGGCGGGCAGACAGCGTAGATATTGAAGAGCGCGGGCCGGCGGCTGTTAAGACCGTCGATATAGCCCTCGATCAGATGGGTGGTATTGCTGATGGCGCTCTGCAGCACATAGGTGGTGCGGTGAGCGATACCGATCAGGGAGACCTCCTTGCGGATCTCCTCTTTACCCTTCCAGGCCTTGCCGTAGGGGCTCATGTCCGCGACCTGGCCGATGTAGCCTGAAGTACAGGCCTGACCGCCGGTGTTGGAGTAGACCTGGGTGTCGACCACGAGCACCTTGATCGGCATACCGGAGGCGAGGGCACGTGAGAGGTTCTGGAAACCGATGTCGTACATGGCGCCGTCACCACCCACGGAGACAACCGGCGGGCAGAGCAGCCATTCGTCATCGGTGAACTGCTTCCAGCTGAACTGCTCGAAGAACTTGTCGTCCTCGACCATGTTGTACTTGCCCGCCAGCTCAAGTTCTGCCTTGCGGATGGCGGCAAAGCCGTCGGCCATCTTGCGCATATGGCCTTCGAACAGGCCCATGGCGACCGAGGGACTGTCCTGGAACAGATGACTGGCCCAGGGGAAGGGGTAGGGGTTGAAGGGGAAGGTGGAGCCCCAGACCGAGGTACAGCCGGTGGCGTTGACGATGCCCATCTCGGCACGGCCGTTGTTGGTAATGCCTTCCTGATAACGCCATTTCAAATCGCGCAGCTGCTCCAGCAACTGGGTAGCCCACTGCAGCCATTCCCTGTCGATCACGGTCTTCTCGTGATCCGCGTCGAGATTCTCACTGAGATTGGAGAGGGTCAGATCGCCTTCGGTGTCGGCGGCCTGATTGATGGCGCTGGCGCTGCTCAGATCGACGCCGGCAGCGAGCTTGAGCCGTACGTGCTGCTCCAGTTGCTCGATCAACTTGCCAATCTTATCGACCTGCTGCTTCACGCGGGGCTGCATCAGCGCGGTCACGGTACCGGTGAAGAGATGGATGATGGTCTTCTCGCCACAACCCAGGCAGGCGCCGTCGCCGCAGGACAGGGAGTTGTAGTTATTCTTGTCCAGCAGCAGGGTGTGGAGGGCGCCGATTTTCTCGTCCAGATCGTCGATACGGTTGAACGAGCTGTCGGTGGTCGGCAGGTCGAGCCAGAAGGACCAGTCGCTGCGCATGCGCTCGATGGCGGCCTCGTCCTGATGGGTGGCGACCAGGGCGTCGTCCTCACAGATCGTGACACACTCCATACAGCCTTTACAGGTGTAGGGGTTGACGGTGATGGAGAAGAGACCGCCGCTGCCTTTGCTCTTCTTCTCCAGGTTGTTCCAGTAGGGCTTGGTGATGGAGAACTCGAACTCGACCATCGCCTGCAGGAAGAGACCGAACTCCTCCTCCAGCGCCGGGCGTGCCTCGTCGTCCACCTCGGCGGCGGCGATTGTTTCCAGTACAGCCTGATCGAGCAGAGTGCGGACCTGGGCCAGTTCGCCTGCTTCACCGAGGAGTTCGCGCAGGCGCTTCTCCACGTTGCGGCTCTCGCGGCGCAGATACTGGGTCGGACGGCCGCCGGTCTCGATGCGGTTGATGGCGGTGTTGAAAACGTCGCTGATCTTGTTGACCAGACCGGGGATGGCGCTGTCGGGACAGATACTGTAGCAGTCGCCGCAGGCGGTACAGTTCTCCGCCACCCATTTCGGGTAGTCGAAACGGATCTGGGTCATGTCGCGGAAGACACCGGTGGAAGCGGGCATCAGGGAGAGGGCCTGGTAGGGGTCGGCCAGGTTGTCGTTGCCCTTGCCGGTGGCGTAGAAGCTGCCGGTCTGCTCCCAGAAACGGTGAACGTCGGAGATGCCGCCGTCTGCCTGGGGCAGCTGCTTGAGCATGACGGGCAGTCCAGGCTCCTTCTTCACAGGCAGTTGTGCTTGGCTGCCAACGACCTTGTTGGTGATCTCATGGATTTCGTCGAATCCGCGGCGGACCACCCGCAGGTTGTCTTCCACCACGCGGCGGCCTTTGCTGCCGAACTTGCTTTCCAGCTGGTCTTCGATGGAGGAGAAGAGTTTCTTCTCATCCAGGCCGGCCATTTCCATCAGCGGTGAGCCGGCAAAGAAGGCGCCCTGGAACGCGTTGCCCTGCATACGCAGCTGGAGGTCGGCGTTACTGGCCTCTTCGCGGGCGATTTTGAAACCGTCCACGTAGAAAACGTGAATCTCGTTGTCGACGATCTGCTGCTGCATCCAGCGCGGGAAGCTCTCCCAGACTTCGTCGGCGCTGGTGAGGTTGGACTGGATAATCAGGGTGCCGCCCTTCTTCAGGCCCGCCAGGGGGTTGGAGTGGCCGAAGACGTTGGGATCGGGGCTCAACACCACGTCCACATAGTGGTATTCGCAGTTGAGCGGGATCGGGGTCGGTGCCGCCGCCAGGTAGTAGGTGGTGGGCTGACCTTTTTTCTCGGATCCGTATTTGGGGTTGGCCTTGATCTCGTAACCCAGCAGATCGTAGAGGGTCATGACCAGGTTCTTACCGGTGGTGATGGCACCCCAGCCGCCCACCGAGTGCATACGCACGGTGATCGAGCCGTCCGGCATCAGGTTGGGGTTCTCGGAACCGTGTACCGCCATTTCGCCGATATCGGGATAGGCCTCCAGTACTTTCTGGATATGGATCTCCTGCTTGGGATTGGCCGCTTCGCGGACGAAGTCGATACCCAGGTAGAAGAATTTACGCTGTTCACCTTCCGGCAACATGTTCTCGAATGCACCGATCAGCGCTTCGGGCTGCAGGTCGCGGGAGCCCAGGCCGTAGGCGCCGGAGAAGAGGCATGGCGCATCGTGGAAGCCTGTGTAGCTGTCATAGGTGGGGTAGGGCAGCGCCTGTTTCGCCGCGGCAGCCTGGCCGTTTTCGATACATTTGGAGATGGAGGAGCGCACCTCGCGCATCAGCGGCAGGTCCTCGGCCAGGGGCTGGTCTGTACGTTCCAGTACACAGACCCCTTTTTTGCCCTTCAGCAGCTTGCCCAGCAGATCGCCGGGGAAGGGGCGAAACATGGTGATATCGACCACGCCTACCTTGAGCTTGCGGGTCTTCTCCAGGTAGTCGGCCACGCCGTGGGCCTGGACGATCATGGAACCCATACCGACGATCAGGTAGTCGGCCTTATCCACTTTGTAGTCGCCGATACGGCTGTAGCGGCGTCCGGTCAGCTCGTAGTACTCGTCCATCACCTGGTCGGTGATTTCAGGGATATGCTGGAAGAAGTAGGGACGCTGGGCGGCAGTGGTCTGCATGTAGGCGTCCTGGTTCTGCACCGAGCCGGAGAGCATGGGGTTGTCCACGTCCCAGATGGCGGGTACGCGGCGGCGGGTCTCGCCGTACAGCAGTTTCTGTGATGGTGTCGGGCACTCGATTTCGTCATCGGGACGGCCGAGGAATTCGCTGATCAGTTCCCGCTCGGGTACCTGCAGGGGTTCGATCAGGTGGGTGGTCAGGAAGCCGTCCTGTGCCACCGCGGCCGGTGTCAGCGAGAGTTCGGCGATCTTGCGGCCGATCAGGTTGAGGTCGGCGGCGCCCTGGGCATTGTTGGCGAAGACCTGGAAGAAACCGGTGTCGTCGATACAGTGGAAATCGTCGTGGCCGCAATGGACGTTGAGCGATGCCTTTGTGATCGCCCGGCAGCCGATGTTCAGCACATAGGGGAGGCGCTTGCCGACGGCGGCGTAGAGCGACTCGTGCATGAAGGCGATGCCCTGGGCGGAGGAGAAGTTGGTGGCTCGCAGACCGGTCATGGACATGCCGGCGGTTACCGCCGCTGCGGCGTGTTCCGACTCGGGCTCGATGAAGATCAGTGAGCGGTCGGAAATATTGACGTGGCCCTTGGCGGTCTCTTCGGCCCAGTATTCACCCATCTGGGTGGATGGGGTGATCGGGTAGGCACCCGCCGCGTCCGAAGCCTCCCGCTCGCACATGATGACGGCGCCGTTGCCGTCCATCGCCATACGAATACCGGGGTACTTGAAGGTCTTTTCGTCTTTCTTGCCGAACATAGATTACTTCTCTTTATGTAGTAGTCATTTAATAGTGCATTGAGCTTGCAGGTGATGAAGCGATACCGAGAACCCAATACCGATCTGCCAGTAATTTCGCGCTCAGATGGGAAGCGCCTCTTTGCGAATAATACGCTTCGCCTGCGTACCTTTGATGACGCCCCTGTCATCATCCAACCAGACGATGGCCCCGGTCGGGCAACGTTCCGTGGCGACCCGTGAGGCGAGTCCGTTCTTGCTGTAATCGATGACAGCCAGGTTGTCATCGATGGTGATCAGGCCTTCCGGTGAGTCCTTTGCGCAGCGCTCGCAGGCGGTGCAGGCCACTTCGCAGTCATTCTCCGCGGTGTCACCGTGTTCCAGGTTCTTACAGGCTACCCAGAGGCGGTGATCAACCGGCTGTATGGAGAAGAGCCCCTTTGGACAGACCTCCACGCAGTCTTCGCATGCCGTGCATTTTGCGGATTCCACAACGGGCAGTCCGTGTTTGTCCATGGTGATGGCGTCGAATTCACAGACCTCGGCACAGTCGGCCAGGCCGAGACAGCCCCAGGTGCAGCCTTTGGGGCCGCCGGATACGACGGCCGCCGCGCGGCAGGAGGCCAAGCCGTCATAGTGGGCACGCATACGGGCCACATGGCTGCCGCCGGCGCAGGCCAGGCGGGCGACACGCTTGACTACGTCGCCGCTGTCCACACCGAGATAATCGGCGATTTCAGTGATATTATCCGCGCTGCTGACTGTGCACAGGGCGGGAGCGACCTTGCCTTCAATGAGGGCCTCAGCAAAAGGTCTGCAGCCGGCACTGCCGCAAGCGCCGCAATTGGTGGCCGGGAGCAGGCTTTCGACCTCGTCGATGCGGGGATCTTCAAATACCCATAGCTTTTTGTTGGCAAACGCCAAGAGGGAAGAGAGCAGCAGGCCTAGCACACCCATAAAAAGGATGGCGCTTGAAACGTTTAGAACAATCTCAATATCCATTCCGTAACCCGAATTTCATTCGCCAGTAACCAATCTGAAACCTTAATCAGTGTAATGTTGGCCTTAGTATTGATCTATGGAATGGAATCAATAGAAAGTATTAAATTACTGAAATACTCGTTTAAATACTGGGTCATCAGCTATTCAGTAACACGCCCTTACGATGGACTCTCGCAGGCCCATTATATTGATAACTCTAGACTTATACTGGATGAATTCAACCATGCCGCCCTATCAGAAAAAGTGGCTCCACATCAATAGTTTATACGCTCATAAAAAATCAATATGATTTGGATTGTGATCGGTATACGGAAAACCGGCTTTTTTCAAAAGAAGAGGGGAGAGAGGGGCGGTATATATATGTAGCAAGTCAGGACGATTTTTTGAGAAAGCTTGCTCGTACCGCTCTTAATGTGTGCATGTGCTGAATCGCATGATGATGTTTCCGGCATCTAGCTTATGTTGTAACTGTCAGGGACACATTTAGCGGTTTGAGATGTTAGCGATGTAACTTGGCTGCCAATGCAACAGCCAAGTCAGATGAGGAGATAGTGAGGGCTTTGTTATCTGATCTCTGCCCAAACCAGGATCAGTGAGCTACATGCGACCCCGAGCACGACCACCTATTTGAACAGGCATGGTACCCTGGTTCATCGTACCAGATACGCCGCTGCCCGGTTCAGTATTGTCGCTGTTGGAGCCGCCGCCGGTAACTGCGCCTGCGCCGTACTGTATCTCTGATAGAAACGTCTCATTGTCGTCTTTGTATTCAATCCGTAGGTTGTGGATCTCGTTGGGCATGTTGGCCCACCCCTCGCCCCAGATACTCATATGATCCGCGAATGCAAGCGAAGAGGCGGAAAGAGAGATCAATCCGGCCAGTAGGGTATGTTTAAACAATCTGCTTTTCATTATTCTGCTCCCACAAGTCATTAATGTCGGCTAGAAGACAAGGTTTACGTCTCCTGTCTACCTGTAAAGAGAATCTAGCAGCCGGTCGTTTCCCATAAATTTCGCACATGTAGCCAATTTGTATCCTTCCTGTTTCAACATGTTACAGCAGCGGTATTAGCGCCATGTTTGCTGCGTATAATCTGAAGTGTGTACTGACCAGGGATTGATTCGAATATGAGAGCACCGCCCTTCGCAATTTTTATTCTGATTTTGATTCTGGCGATATTGAATGTGTTGGCAGCCTATGCCGCTGAGGCAGGTGTATCGACGACGAATGTCGTGGATGAGAAGAAACTGCCCGGATTTTATACCGATGATTTCCGTATTCTGCCCGAGCTGGAGGTCTCCGGCTACTACGATGACAATATCTATGCCACCAAACGTGCCAAGGAATCCGACCTTGTGAGTGTGGTCTCTCCATCTGTTCGAATTGACTCCTTATGGCAGCGTCACACACTAGATTTCAGCGGCGGTGCGAGTATCGGACGCTATCTCGATATCTCGGCAGAGAATTATGAGGACCTCTGGCTGGATCTGGATGCAGAGTACGATATCAGTGAGGAAAGTCAGGTCTTTGCCGGGGCAGGGCTAAGCCGCAATCACGAGAGCCGGGATTCCAAAGAGAGCTCTGAGCAGCGCATCGATGAGCCGACAACCTACGATGCACAGAGATTTCAGTTCGGCCTGAATCGTATGCTGGGTCGTACGGTATTGAAAATCGGTGCGACTCACGAAATGCTGGACTACGATAACGTGGGTACCCTTTTCAACGACGATAGGGACAGGACGGTAAGAGGATTGGGATTGCGTCTTAGCAGAGCCATTACTTCAAAAAGCCAACTCTTTGTTCAAGGGGTGCTTAATCAACGACACTATGACGAGCCGCAAGACAAGGATGGATTCGAGCGCGATTCAGACGGCTACAAGACAGCCGTCGGCTTGATCCAGGCGTATGACGGCGGTCATCAATTGGAAGCCTATATCGGCTATCTCGCACAGGACTATGATGATCCCCGTTTCAGTCGGGTCAGTGAAGCCAACTATGGCTTTGATCTCCTTTGGTATCCCTCAGCGAAAACGAAAGTCACTGCCGCCTTGGACCGTTCTCTCAACGAAACGACAGAGACGGGTTCGTCCGGATATCTCTATACTGGAATCGATCTGCAGATAGATCAAAAACTGTCGACCAATGTACTTGGCTTTCTCAATTACAATTACGGGCTGGCCGAGTTTCAGGACGTGGGTAGGGAAGACTCGACACAGACACTCAATCTCGGTTTGAAGTACTTTATGAGCACGAAGCTGATGCTCTCCGGCAGTTACAGTTATATCAATAACGACTCCAATGACCTTGGATTGGTGGGTAGTGCAAGAGAGACCTACGATTACGAACGAAATCTCTTTTTTCTGACGCTCAAAGTCAGATTGACACCATAGCCGTTGTGAGCGTAGCGGAGCCCTTAAACACGAAGCTGTCAGGACATTATCATTGTTTCTGGTTTCCTCGCTCTCGGTGCTGAAGTAACTGATCACCTTTACGAAAAGGATATGAGACTGAAGAGGCGGCCACACGGGAGTGTGGGCCGCCTGATAATAACCCGTGAAACCAATTTTCACTTAGCGTTTCTTACCGTTACCAGGTCCTCCGGGGCCACCTTTTCCGCCAGCGCCCGCCGCAGGCGATCCCTGAGGAGTGGAGGACGCGCGTCTGGACTCGTATCCCATACCAAACCAGGTCCAGGCGTCCTTACGCTCATCCTCCTGCCAGCTCTCCATATTCGATGTCTTCGGTCCTGGGGCAGTGACATCGTTGCCGGCCATATCCTCAATCGCTTCTGCGCACCAGACATTCCCCAGCGGCAAACACAGGGTCATCGCTATGATGTAAACGGGGAATGTCGATTGCATGTTTTCTCTGACCTCAAGGATTATCAGCAGTTCTCACCGGCGTCCGCCGCCGCTCCCTGCACCGCCTCGCTGGCCTCCGCCGCGACTCATTGAACCACCGCTACCGAAAGCTTGTCCAGCGGTCCTCTCCTCATATTGAAACCTGTGCTTGAATTGATGCTTCATCTGTTTCTTAAGTGCGTCCTGCACTTCCGATCTTGTCTGCTCTCTCTCCTGCTCATTGACACGGTGTCGCAGGCGATCCGATTCAGACTCGTTGCTGAATTGATGACCGTCATTATCCACTTCTTCGGCAACGGATGCTTGCAGTTGATCTCTATCAATGGCTCGATCGATGTCGCTCTCCGCCATGGCGTTTGATACTGGTACTGTCATGGCAAGGAGTAGTGAAAGGTGTAATACTTTAATGGAATTGCTCATGATCGTTCTCCTACAGTCTGATCTTCCCGTTCATGACTTTTAGCGTAGAACGAAGCTGTTACCGCCCGATTTCCAATATGGGGTGATCTGTTACAGGATGTTTCAAGTTAAGCCTGATGGCATGCATGACATGCTACATTTCCGTCACTTTCCTTTGGATTGAACGGTAATGGACACAGACAAGAAAAGAGTGCTGGTCGTCGATGACGACAGAAAACTGTTGGATCTGGTGATCAAATTTCTCACCAAGGAGGGTTTTCGTGTGACCGGTGTGGGCAGTGGTCAGAAGATGGATGACTATCTTGCCGATCATCAGGTCGATCTGATCGTGCTCGATCTGATGTTACCCGGAGAGGACGGTCTCTCCATCGCCAGAAGATTGCGGGCCACCTGTTCGGTACCAATTCTCATGCTCTCCGCCAGAGGTGAAGATATCGACAAAATCATCGGCCTGGAGGTGGGCGCGGACGACTATCTTGCGAAACCCTTCAATCCCAGGGAACTTTCCGCCAGAATCAAGGCGATATTACGGCGGACAAACGAGTTGAATCAGCAGGGCAACTTCGATCCCCAATCGATGGATACTTTTCGGTTCGGGGACTATGTCTTGAACCTGACCACCAATTCGATCTCCCACGATGGTGAAGAGATCAGCCTGACATCGGGGGAGTATGCCTTGCTCGAAGCCTTCGTGAAAAACCCGAACCGGGTATTGAGCCGGGATCATCTGATCGAACTGATCAAGGGTTATGAACGATCACCCTATGATCGCAGTATCGACGTCAGGGTAACCCGTCTCAGAAAAAAGCTGGAGTCCAACCCCGACCATCCGAAGTTTATTCGAACCGTTTGGGGTAAAGGCTACATCTTCACTCCGCAAGGGAACCAACCGACGACGTGAATCACCGGTTCAGAGCCAGCACCTTATTCGGTCGAACTGCACTTGCCTTCACACTGGCATTTCTGATCTTTTCACTCTTTTCTCTCTCCCTGTTTATCTATTTTGTCACCTTGCCCCTGACAAAACGGGTGGCCGACGACCTCTCCTCCATGGCGGTTTTGTCCGCCCAGATCTGGGTGGAGCTTCCTCCCGGCACACGTCCCGATTTCGAGCGGGAGATGCGCGAGCACCACCAGTTTCTGATCGGCTTGGCCGATTCATCGCTGTCAGTTGATGTGTCGCCAGAATTCTACGAGAACTACTTCATCCAATCATTGAATGGACGGACCGGTAAAAGTCATACGCTTCTGTTTGACAATGTGATGCCTGAGTGGCGATGGGTCGATATCCCGATGGGTGGGAGGATTATCAGAGCGGGATTCAATCAAAAGCGGTTCACGACCCAGATCCCGCTGACGATGATCGTTATGGTTGTTGCGGGGACGCTCATCGCTGTGATCACTTCGCTGGTCATCGTCAGGCGTGTCACTCACCCGTTGGCGGCGCTGGTCAGGGCGACGACGAGAGTTGGGGCGGGGCGGCGAGGCGCACCCCTCGAAGAGAAAGGGGCGGAGGAGTTAGTGGAGTTGACACGTAACTTCAATCGCATGGAGGAGCAGTTGCAGATGCTGATGGAGAACAGAACCACACTGCTCGCCGGCATCTCCCATGATCTGCGAACCCCCATTGCACGAATGCAGCTGGAGCTGGAACTGCTTGAAGAGAACCCGGATAGAGAGATGGTTCAGGACATGCGTGACGATCTCGTGGAAATGAATGAGATCATCACCGCCACGCTTCAACTCTCCAAGGGGCTGACTCAGGAGGCTTCGCAACCGACCGATCTGTGCCGGGAAATCATTGAGCTGACGGCCGAGTATGAGAGACACGGCAATGAGATCGAGAGTGAGTGTCAGGAGAGGCTTACCTATAATGTTCCACTCTCGACCTTTCGTCGCGTACTCCATAATCTGATCGATAATGCCATTCGATACAGTGGCGCCAAGCCGGTACGGATAACGTGTATCACCCAAGTCGACCAGGTCTGCATCGAGGTCATCGACCAGGGGCCAGGTATACCCGTGGATCAGCGTCGCGCCGTGTTCCAGCCATTCAAACGCCTGGAGGGTTCACGCAATCGCACATCAGGTGGGAGTGGTTTGGGTCTGGCTATCGTCGATCAACTCTGTCGAATGAACGACTGGCGGGTCGAGTTGGATCAAACGGAGGCGGGTGGCACAGTGGCGAGATTGAAACTTCCCATCGACACACCGCAAAGTGAGTAGTCCGGGGAGGAAGATGTCCGATCTGTGACAGCATTCTCATGGCTGCAGGATGACTGATAATATTTCATATAAAACAATAAGATAACTGCCGTGTATTTTGTGTGTGGACGCTTAAGTATGGCGTGATTGTTGTTTTAAAGCGCAAATTGTTTCAAAGGTTTCCCCGGCTCCGGGTGAGTGAAACATATTGAAACCTTTTCCCTGATTAAAAGCCGTAAGCTTTTCGGCACATATCGACCCATCGGGCGTAATTCGCATATTGCCCGCAAAAATTTTGGAGCCGGAAATGACCATGACCCCCAAGAAAAGTGTAATCACGCTCCTGCTTGTCGCCATACTGGCGGCTATGCAGTTATCACATGCCAGACAGAACGGAAGACCTTCCACGGGAACAGGGGAGAGTGCAACTGAGAGCACCTCTTCCCAAAGCGAGTCCAACAGTGCCACACTCGATTTCAACGAGGCCACTCACATGATTTTCATGCGGGAAGAGGAGAAACTGGCCAGGGATGTCTATACCAAACTGGGCACCCTCTACCCCGATTCCGTGGTGTTCGGGAGAATCGATAATTCGGAACAGCAGCATACGGACGCGGTGAAGAATCTATTGGCTTCCTATGGCATCGCCGACCCAAATACCAACGACAACGTCGGCATGTTTACCGGCGCGGCGTATGGTGACTATTTCACCGAAAAGTACGAATATCTTACTAACCTTGCCAAGTCCAGCGAGATGGATGCCCTCTATGTGGGTGCCTTCATCGAAGAGCTGGATATGCTCGATATCGTCCAGTGCCCCAAAGTCATCGTTGAACAGGACAACGGTATTGACGACATTGCGTCGTGCGGTCTGGCCTACACGGACCAGAAGGATATCCGCAACGTCTACGAATCCTTACTGGATGGATCGAAGAGCCACCTGCGCGCCTATGTCAGAGCCATCGAATCCGTCATCGGAAAAGGCGGGTACACAGCGCAGGTACTGCCGCAAGAAGAGGTGGACGAGATTCTGGGGCGTTGAGTTAACTATTTGAAATGCATTGAGATGCCAGAGGACGGTGTCTCAGCGTCATTGGCGCGATTTTTTTCTGCTAAAAAGGCCACAAACTCCAACCACTCTCCAGCTCATCCTTACACTTGCCGATCTGTGCGCGATAGCGATTGGCGTTACTGTCCACCTTGCGGGCGACTTTCATCAACCAGGGTTTCTTTTTATAGGTTTTGCGTTTGAACCCCCCGTGACCCTCATGGTAGGCCAGATATTGGTTGTAAGCGTCCCACTTGGAGATACCCAGGGTTCGGTGAGTGACATTGCCGTACCAGCCGATGAAATCCACCGCATCCTCGTAGTCGTCCCGGTCGGCCCAGCGATTGCCGGTCTTCTCCCGGTACCAGTCCCAGGTAGTGTCCTTGACCTGAGCGTAGCCGTAGGCGGATGACTTGCGAAACCAGGGGATAAACCAGAAGAGCTTGTCCCGGGGCGGTTTGGCGTCGTGCTTGAAGCGGGATTCCTGATGGATGATCGCCAGTTGGACGTGAACAGGTACTCCCCATTTATCGAAAGCGTCCTGGGAGGCCTCATACCAGTCGTCCTTCTCTGTAAAGATGTCGCAGGCATTGGCGGTGTTGCGCGGCGGACTGGTTGAGCAGGCGCTCAACAGGCCTAGGCACAGGCAGAGAGAGACTATCTTAACTATCTGTATTGAAAGATAAATATGACTATCTTTTTGGTGCATCAGTTGTTTGACCCCTGCATCGTGCAGGGATAAAGGCTTCCCTGGAGGCTGAAATGCGTATAATAGCGCCCGGATTTTTATCAATATGCCAACAGATGGCAACGACGACCGGATTCAATACCGGCACAAATATAACAAAAGGAGCGATCAATGAAACTGATTCTACTGGGTGCGCCCGGAGCAGGTAAGGGTACCGTGGCCAAGCAGCTGACACAGCTGGATGGTTCGGTGCAGATCTCCACCGGAGACATTCTGCGCGGTGCCGTGCAGGCGGGTACCGAACTGGGCAAGCAGGCAGAGGCTTTCATGAAGGCGGGCGACCTGGTGCCGGATGATCTTATCATGGGCATCATGGAGCAGCGGCTGCAGGAGCCCGACTGTGCCAACGGCTTTCTGCTGGACGGTTTCCCCAGGACCATTCCCCAGGCAGAGGCGCTCAAGGAACTGCTGAAGAAGATCGACGTCGTGCTCGACTTCGCCGTGGAGATCGATGTCCCCCGCGACGTGATTCTGGATCGCCTGACTACCCGACGCACCTGTGTCGATTGTGGCGCCATCTACAATGTCAAAAGCATGCCGACCAAGGTCGAGGGTGTCTGCGATAAATGTGGTGGCAATGTGGTTCAGCGTGACGACGAGACAGAAGAGGCGATCTCCAACCGGTTGGATGTCTACAACGAAAAGACCGCCCCCCTGGTCGGTTTCTATCGCGGTGAGGACATGCTGCTGACCGTCAGCGCCACCTCCAGTGACGCAGTTGTCGAGGCGATCCAGGACCGTCTCGCTTAGTAAACGAGACAGGCCCTGCATGACCGGGTCGCGTACAAAAAAACCCGCTCTTTATGAGCGGGTTTTTTCTTTCTGGGCAGGATGGTGGCGATGCACCGTTCTTGCATGCCGATGTGATATTTTATTCTCGTGATCTGTCGTAATAGTAGTGTCTGAAAAGGTGCAGTGGAGAAGGGAGATGAGTGAAGCCGACAATCTACGGGAACCCAATTCCAATTGGGTACAGCGATGGCGGGATGAGAATATCGGTTGGCACCATGTGGAGTTCAATACCCACTTGCTCAATCATTGGCACGCACTCTGCTTGCCAAAAGGGGCTTTGGTGTTGGCGCCGCTGTGCGGAAAGAGTCGGGACATGGTCTGGCTGGCGCAGCAGGGTTATCGCATACGCGGGATCGAGTTGAGCCCTTTGGCTGTGGAGACTTTTTTCAAGGAGTGCCACCTTACGCCCGAAGTCGAGTCTGTGGAGGGATTCGAACGCTGGACGGCCGGTCCCTATGAGATCTTTTGCGGGGATATCTTCGATTTCGCCTTACTGGACAACAGTGATATCGATGCGGTCTATGATCGTGCCTCACTCATCGCTCTGAATCCGGTACAACGTCGCCACTATGTGGCCCTATTCAAGAAGCATCTGCCGAGCAAGGCCAAACTACTGCTTGTAGCAATGGACTATCCGCAGAATGAGATGACGGGCCCGCCATACTGCGTAGCGGAGTCGGAAGTCAGAGCGCTTTTTGAATCCGACTATTCTGTGAAGTTGCTGCATACGCTCAATATTCTTGAGGATACCGAGCGCTATGGCGGCAAAGGTGTCAGCCGGATGTGGGAGCAGGTTTATCTCCTGAAACCCTGATAGCGCGTAACGGACAGATTCCGAAAATCACCCTCCCTGGCGATATCCGAATATATGCTCTGATCACAGGATCATTCGGTCCGATCTGAAATGACCCCGCCTGAGAAGAGTCGATAGAGCGCGGGGAGGACAAACAGTGTCAGCACCGTGCTTGATACCAGTCCGCCGACCACCGCGGTTGCAAGCGGACGTTGCACCTCCGCACGGAATTGGGTGATCGGCGACTGCCACGAACAATGACAGTATCCAGGTCGATAGAACTGCTCAGTCCAAGAAGATGGACGACGTCATGATAGGAGTGGCCATTCACACTATTGACAATGCTGTCCTGGTCGATGTTATGACCGTTGATGACATGAGCATGGCTTGTCGAGAGATCATCGTGCACGTGCACGTGCGCGACCGCTGCCAACCCGTAGCCGTGAATGGAGACCACAAGCCAGATGATCAGAAGTCGACGAAGCATGCCCCAGCGTAGAACGAAAACTCAGTGAGATTAAGGGCTGATCGCTGACGAGACAGGTGTCTCAGAGAAACTTCATGAATTAAACACGTTTACCGTCATGCCTTGATGATTGCCCGGTTCAAGAGGTTACCCGGCTCTGCTTGATTCGTGATTGCGTCTGCCTGATCAGGCTTCTGAGGGAGAAATAGAGCAAGAGCGTACCGCTGAGATAGGCCATCCACTGACCGGTTTCACCCAGGTTCACGCTTTGGCCAACCGTTATCGAGATATCCATGGCGCTGACCAGGCCGTTGGTCACCAGCCCCAACAGAATGCTGGACAGTGAAATTCCGAGCAGATAGAGAATTAATGTTTTGGTGCCCATCTCTCTTTGGATGACTCCCATTGTCGCCAGATTGGTGGCCGGTCCCGCCAGCAGGAAGACCAGCACCGTACCCGGTGAAATACCGGCCAGGATCATCGCCGCCGCCAGCGGTGTGGAAGCGGTGGCGCAGATGTACATGGGGATGCCGATGACCAGCATCATCAGCATGGCCGGCAGCCCATCACCCCAACTGGCAAGGCTGTCAGGGGGGGCGAAACTCATTACCAGTGCCGCCAGCAGCAGGCCGGCGAAGAGCCACAGCCAGATGTCGTCCAATATGTCCTGAAAGGCATAGCGCAACCCGTTCAGGCTGCGCTGCCATCCACGTAATTCAGAACCCTTTTCCGTTTTGGCGCACTCATCATTATCGCAGCCGCAGGCTGGTGCGTTTGTGACAGGTAAAGATATCGTTGGTCTCTCAGTCACCTGCTCTTTCACAGCGAAGGTATTGAGCAGTCCGGTGAAGAGGGCGCTGAGAATGGCGGCCACGGGCCTGACGACGGCCATGAAGGGGCCCAGCAGGGCGTAGGTCAGCGCAATGGAGTCAGGTCCTGTTTCAGGTGTCGAAATCATGAAAGAGACGGTGGCGCTCTTGGAGGCCCCTGAACGCCGCAATCCCATGGCGGCGGGTAGGACGCCGCAGGAGCAGAGCGGCAGGGGGGCGCCGATCAATGTGGCTTTGAAGACCGGCCAGAAGCGCCCTTCACCCAGCTTTCGTCGCAGCAGACCTTCCGGCATCCAGGCCTTCAGGAGGCCCGCCATGATCAGTCCCAGCAACAGCCAGGGTGCGGCATCCAGGTAGAGGGAGAGAAGGTTCTGCAGCAGGTTTGTCGGCATTTCTGAACGCTGATCTATCGGGGGGCGGGGTATTCCTGAACTTGGTTAAGCCTTTGTTCAGTTTAGCAGTCGTAAGCTGTAGCCATGAATAGAGGAAACCCTCTGGATTTACGGTTTAACGGCTTCGGGAGAGCAACAATGAAAAAGCAACTGGTCACACTCAGCGCACTGTTGATGGCAGCCTCAGTAACGGTAGAGGCGGGACATCGAGAAAGGTTTCAGGATACCGCCAAAGTGATCGAGGCGGAACCCGTCTATCGTACGGTTGAGATCTCCCATCCGGAACGACACTGTTGGGATGAAGAGGTCACCCGCCAGCAACCGAAGCATCATAGCTACACGGGTACGATATTGGGTGGCATCATCGGTGGTGTGGTGGCCAATAAAGTCAGTTCCGGGCGGGGTCGCGGTAAAGATGTGGCTACGGTTGCGGGCGCACTGTTGGGTAGTTCCATCGGTCACGATATCAGCCATAAAAACAATAGGGGAGGTTACACGACAACCTCACTGGAGCGTCGGTGCGAAGTCACCCATAAAACGACCTATGAAGAAGAGTTGGTCGGCTATGATGTAACATATCGTTACAAGGGGAGGCTTTTCACCACCCGCACTCAGGAGCATCCTGGCAAGCGGATACCCGTTATGGTGAATGTCAGGCCCGACATCTCATATTAAACGGATGTCGTCTGAGCAGGTCCGGTGTGAAGCCTCTGAATGAGTCGTGATTAACACGTGGAGAGTTATTCTCCACGTGTTTTTACTGAGGATCTGGCGAGTTGGTATGAAGAAGCAAGCCCTACAAATCGGTGTCTTTTTCCTGAGTCTGCTGCTCTCGGTACCGCTGATGGCGAGAGATCTCAGCCTGGATCAGGCAGTGAGGCAAGCGAAGGAGCGTACGGGGGGACGGGTGATTTCCGCTGAAACTCTGGAGCGCGATGGACGCCGGACACACAATATCCGGATTCTGACGGATGAAGGGAAACTGCGACGGCTGAGAATCGATGCCGGTGGTGAGCGCCGTAAAGGCAACAGGCGTTAACACCAGGAATAAGTTCGATGCGAGTATTGTTAGTCGAAGACGAGGCCGATATCCGGGAACCCCTGGCAGATCGCCTGCGCCGGGAGGGGTATACGGTCGATGCGGCCGCGGACGGCCGCGACGGGCTGTTTCTCGGGCGTGAATATGCCATGGATCTGGGTGTTATCGACATCGGGTTGCCGCAGCTCTCGGGGATTGAGGTCATCCGTGAACTGCGTAAGCTAGACAAGCACTTTCCCATTCTTATCCTTACCGCACGAGGTAACTGGCAGGACAAGGTCGAAGGCCTGGAGGCAGGGGCTGACGACTATCTGGTCAAACCTTTCCACGTGGAGGAGCTGCTAGCCAGGCTGAATGCCTTGATTCGACGTTCGGCGGGATGGTCTCAACCGGTGATCGATGGGGGACCCGTGGTGCTGGATACCTCCTCTAAAAGCGTCAAACTCGATGGCGCTCCCGTGGAACTGACGGCTTATGAGTACAAGGTATTGGAGTATCTGATGCTGCATGCCGGCGAGGTGGTCTCTAAAAGCGACCTTACCGAGCATATCTACGAACAGGATTGGGACAGGGACAGCAATACGTTGGAGGTGTTCGTGCGACGTCTGCGCAAGAAACTGGATCCTGAAGGGAGCTACAAACCGATAGAGACCCTGCGCGGACGCGGCTATCGCTTCGCACTGGAATGCAAACGATAGTGTGGCGGACACGAGGGCCATGGGTTTGATCCGCCGACTCTCGATTCATCAACGCCTGTTATTGGCCGCCAGTCTGGTGCTGACGGCCTTTTTCGGTTTCACGGGTCTTGCACTCGACAATGCGTTTCGTTCCGCCACCGAAGAGGCGCTGGAAGCGAGACTGTTCAGCAGTGTCTACGCGCTGTTGGCGGCGGCGGAAGAGGACGCGGAAGGCAGGTTGACGATGCCGGATGCGTTGACGGATCCCCGATTCAATCGCCCCGACTCCGGGCTCTATGCACTGGTATCGGGAAGTGAGAGCGGTTACCGCTGGCGCTCGGGTTCCGCACTTGGTCGCAATCTGAGCTTTTCCCGCACGGTCGTACCCGGTGAATCCAGGATCGAAAAGGCTATGCTGCCCGGTGATGAGGCCGTCATGAGCCTGAGTTTCGGCGTCGTTTGGGAGGATTTCCAGGGTCGTGAACTGATCTACACACTGGCAGTTGCCGAGGATCTGAAACCGCTGTTTGACCAGGTCTCTACCTTCCGCAACCGTCTCTTTTTCTGGCTTGGAGGAGCAGCCCTGCTGTTGCTGCTGGTCCAGGGGTTGGTATTGCGTTGGGGGCTCGCTCCCTTGCGGGATGTGGCGGATGCCGTAACCGATATCGAATCGGGCCATACGAGCCAGCTGCACGGCGACTATCCGAAAGAGTTGACGCCGCTGACTTCCAATATCAATTCACTCATCCATCATGCAAGCGCTCGCCAACAACGTTATCGCGACAGTCTGGGGGATCTGGCCCATAGCCTGAAAACTCCATTGGCCATCCTGCAGGGCCTGGCCGATCAGTCCGAACCCATCGAGGATCAGGAACAGCGCCTGCTCAGTGAGCAGGTGGTGAGAATGAACCAGATTGTGGGGCATCAACTGCAGAGGGCGGCCGCCTCCGGGCGAACCTCCTTGAGCAGTGCATTGCCGGTGAAGCCGATCGTACAGCGGATTGCCAATACCCTGCAGAAGGTCTATGCAGACAAGAATATCGCTTGGCGATTTGAGCTGCCGGAGAGTTTGAGCTATCAGGGGGATGAGGCAGATTTGATGGAGATGCTGGGCAACCTGATGGAGAATGCCTGCAAATATGGCAGGGGCAAGATCAGGATCAGCGGCATGGCTGAAAGCGATCTGATACTGAAAATCGAGGATGACGGCCCGGGAATCTCAAACGATCAGGTGTCCGATGTGCTGCAAAGAGGTCATCGAGCGGATCAGAGGACACCAGGGCAGGGAATAGGATTGGCCGTTGTTATGGATATTGTCAACGCCTATAAAGGTAACCTGTCGATCGGCCGCTCAGATAGACTGGGTGGTACTGAGATGACCCTTTCATTACCTTTTAAGTATTAATCGAACCCACCGTTTCATCATATTAGGCTTATACTCAATAGATGGACTCGGATATTTTTATGCATCTGGAGAGGCGTTTAGGTCGGGTGCACGCCCGCCTTCGCATTGGCATCGAGGATGAGTCGATGCCGAAGGTCTTCGGTCGCGGGCTCAATTTTTTCCATCCTGAGAACTGGTACTCCACGCACGCCCTCATGCGCAACGTCCTCAAAGCCACGGGGTTCTATTGGCGGGGGCGGAGCAACACGCTTAAATTCAAAGTCACACGTAATACCGTTCGACTGCCGCATCTGCCGCAGGCCTTTGATGGTTTCACCCTGCTGCATCTCAGTGACCTTCACGCGGATATGTATCCGCCGGCAATAGAGGCGCTGATCGACAGGGTGGAGGGTATGTCCTATGACGCCGTAATACTGACCGGAGATTACAGGGCGTGGACCTTCGGTGAATTTGAACAGTCTATGGCCGGTATGCGAGCACTCTGCAGCAGTCTGAGAGGATCCATGTACGGTGTCCTCGGTAATCACGATACGATCCGTATGGTGCCGGAGTTGGAGGCCATGGGGATCCAGATGCTACTGAATGAATCGGTTGCAGTGCAACGGGATGGACAGCATATTCACCTGGCGGGTATTGATGACGCCCACTACTATCGGGTAGACAACATCGAAAAGGCCGCGCAAGAGATTCCACCGGAATCGGTCTCGATTCTCCTCTCCCACACACCGGAGATATTCAGACAGGCGGCTCATGCCGGATTCGATCTCTTCTTCTGCGGCCATACTCATGGTGGTCAGATCTGTCTGCCCGGCGGATTTCCTCTAACGCTCGATGCCCGTTGTCCGCGTCGTCTCGGTTCCGGAACCTGGAATCACGGCGAGATGCAGGGATATACCTCTGCGGGGGCGGGAACTTCAATTGTAGAGGTCAGGATCAATTGTCCCCCAGAGATTGTCTTGCATACCTTGAAGCCGGCTCAGCCCTAGGTCCTGTTAACACTCATCCAATCGGCTCTGTTGCGCCTGAAAACACGCCAATCAAGGCAAGAGGAGAGAGGTTTGGTGATTCCAAATGAGCGACGAGCAACACCGAGTGGCGCTTTTTCAGGCACACCCCAAGGGCACTTCCTTCGGGGCGCAACCCGAAGGGCTGGGGCTGTTTTTCTACCCAGCGGCGTTATCATTCGCTCATTTAGCACGGCTAAACCTCGCTCATTCTGCCTTGCTGGGCAAAAAAACAGCTCCAGCAGAGCCGATTGGATGAGTGTTAACAGGCCCTAGTAGGGCCGTCGCCGAATACCCATCAGAAAGAACAGGCGTGAAAGCAGGGGGACGACCACGGCAAATGCGATGACCACGATCAGTACGGACCACCACTTCAGTGGATAAAACGGAGCAATAGCCAGCAGTGGTACCAATGACTCCGGGATCTGATCGAGGCCGATGGCCTGGCTGCTGGGCGGGTAGCCAAGCCGTCGTTTGACGAAACTGGCGATAATGTCGCCCAGCATGGCCAGTCCGCCGATGATCATTCCCCAATGCCACTCGAAACCCAGCAGATACGCAACCGCAGGCGTCAGCAGTAGTGCCGCCACAATACCGCGCCAGGTTTTTGAAGAGCCCAGGATGGGTTGTCCGGAAGAGGTTTTCCGACCGCCGTCCAGCGGCCAGGTACAGCATTCACCTAAGAGATGGCGAGCAAGAATGGGTGCGCCATTGGCCGCTACCAGGAGTATCAGCAGTTTCAGCTCGATCCCGGTCATCCTGACTTCCTGATCGTTTTATGACAGAGACGCTGGAAGTTTTCCAGACGCAGCAAAGAGATTTTGCCTTCGTTCATTGCAGTGAGAATGGCGCAGTCGGGTTCGTGTTCGTGGGTGCAGTTATGAAAGCGACACTCTCCTAGAAAGGGGCGAAACTCCGGAAAGCCGTGCTCAATCTCTTCTCGGCTGAGATCGCTCAGGCGGAAGCTGCGGACGCCGGGGGAGTCTATCAGCTCTCCCCCTTGGGCGAGGTGATAGAGGGTTGCGGCTGAGGTGGTGTGGCAGCCGAGCCCTGTCGCCTGGGAGAGTCTGCCGGTCTCTACATCATGGTTGGGCAGCAGAGAGTTGATCAGGGAGGATTTTCCGACGCCAGATTGTCCCACCAGAATGCTTGTCTCCCCTTGGAGTTTGTCGATCAGTGCATCCAGTCCATGATCCAATTTGGCACTGATACGCACTATCGGATAGCCGATACCATCATAGTGAGCGAGACTGGAGTAGAACTCTTCCGCAGCGCCCCCCTCCAGCAGATCGGTTTTATTGATAGCAATGATCGGCTTGACCTGGATGGTCTCTGCCGTTACCAGGTATTGATCGAGAAGATAGCCGCTGGGTTCGGGTCTCGGCGCCAGAACGATAACAAGTTGTGTCAGATTGGCGGCGAGGGGTTTTTCACGGCCGCTGAAGTCGGGCCGGCTCAGTACGCTTTCGCGGGGCAGCAAAGCTGTCACGACACCGGAGGCGCTGCCGGTCATTTCCAGAATCACTCGGTCCCCGCAGACCGGATCTCCAATATTCTGCCGGGTTTGGCACTGTATGAGTTCGCCGGCGCCATCCTCCACAACGAGTGTTGCGCCGTGGCGGATAATGACCTGCCCTTCGATAGACTCGCCATCTTCAGCCTCGGCCAGTGCGGATTCTGCCCGTGTGTCCAGTCTTTTGCGCCTTTTCTGCTGGATGGCCTGGATTCTGTTCTTCTGTTGTTTGGTGAGACGGCGTCTAGCCATAAAGCGCCCTGAGGGGTTTTATTCGAATTTGTAATACTCCTGATTGAGATAGGTTGCCGTATTATCGATATCTTCGTCAAACCAGGTGAGTCCAAGGTTTTGCTCACAGAACCTGACTTGCTTGTAGAGGCCGGGCAGGGAGGTTACCCGCCGGTCGGGCCTGGTGTAGACCTCGCTGCCATGGCAATTCACACAGTGGGTGGAGACCAGTTCATGTCCTCGCTGTACATCGGCCGCCATAGTGTTGGCGCCGGCGAACAGTGAGATGAGGCTGGCAGTGAGAATCGTCATTTTCATACAGTTGCTCCTTTAGCCGCTGCTTGTTGGTTGATATGGGCAATACGAACAGAAGCTGGCGGATGACTGTCGTGAAACAGCGAGTAGAGGGGATCCGGCGTCAATGTGCTTGCATTGTCTCGATAGAGTTTGACCAGTGCCTGGGTGAGAAACTCCCCGCCAGTATGCGTCACTGCATAATCATCGGCCTGAAACTCAAATCGGCGGGAGAGGAAGCTGCCCAATGGGGAGATGAAAAAAGTAAACACGGGCAGAATCAGCATAAACAGCAACAGGGCCATGGCATCAGATGGTTGAGAGATACCCAGGCTGCTATAGAACCATGCCTGTTCAGAGAGCCAACCCAGCAGTGCGAGTCCCGCCAGTGAGAGCACAGACATGAGCGCCATCTGTTTGAGTATATGTCTATGACTGAAATGTCCCAGCTCATGTGCCAGAACCGCCTCCATCTCATTCACAGAGAGTGTCTTGATCAGGGTGTCGAAAAATACGATGCGTTTGTTTTTTCCGAAGCCGGTGAAGTAGGCGTTGCCATGGCTGGACCGTTTGGAACCGTCCATCACGAATATGCCGTCACTCTTAAAGCCGCAACGTTCCAGCAGCGCTTGTATACGTTGACGCATCTCGCCATCGTCCAGGGGGGTAAAACGATTGAAGAGAGGGGCGATGAGACGTGGATAGGCCCAGGTGACAGTGAGTGTGAAGATCATCCAGACTACCCAGGCAGCAAGCCACCAGGCATCTCCGGCCCGAGCCATCAACCAGAGGATTACCCACAGCAATGGGACACCGAGAACAAGACCCAGTATGCCGCCCAACAGCCTGTCTTTGATGAACTGGAGTGGGGTGGTGCGATTGAAGCCGAAAGCGGATTCGATATGAAAGGTCTGCACAATACTCATGGGCAGTCCCAGCAGGCTATTGATGAAAAAAAACGAGATGAAGAGGAATATACCCGTAGTCAGTGTATCCCAGGCAAATCCCCTCCAATAGCCGTCGAGATAGCCAAGCCCGCCACCCAGGGTCCAGATCAAAAGTAAGAGTGCGCCAATAATGATATCAATGCGTGCAAGGCGGCCCTTGGCCTGAGTGTAATCAGCTGCCTTCTGGTGGGCTTCAAGATCCACTTTTCCTTCGAAGGCTGTCGGCACGTTCTGTCGGTGACCTGTAACGAAAGCGAGATGACGATTGAGCAGCCAGAGCTGCAATAGGGAGCCGATGGCAAGGGCGGCCAGAAAAATTTGCGTGAACAGCGGCATATCTTCAGTCAGTTTCCAATATCGGTTAAGGGTTAGACAACAAGAATACAGTCTGCTTCTCCTTCCTGCTAGAATCTGTCCGCTGAGCCAACACTACACTTGCTAAGGATATTGAAAATGCCAGTTGATGCTTCCAACTTGATCTGGATCGACCTTGAAATGACCGGGTTGGATACGCAGCGTGATGAGATCATTGAGATTGCAACCATCGTTACCGATGTCAATTTGAATATCCTGGCTGAAGGTCCGGTGATTGCAGTGCATCAGTCTCAACAGATGCTCGACGGGATGGATGAGTGGAATCAGCGGCAACATGGTGAATCGGGTCTGATCGAGAGAGTCAGGGCCAGTGATTATAACGAGACAAAGGCCGAGACGGAGACCCTGGCGTTTCTGCGCGAATATGTACCGGAAGGGGCCTCGCCCATGTGCGGCAACAGCATCTGCCAGGATAGGCGTTTTCTGGCTAGAACCATGCCGCAGCTCGAGGCCTATTTTCACTATCGAAATCTGGACGTCAGTACGCTGAAAGAGCTGGTGAGCCGCTGGTCGCCCTCCTTGGGCGAGGGTTTCAGCAAGGCGGGCAAGCACTTGGCCATGGATGATATCCGCGACTCCATTGCAGAGCTGAGATACTATCGGGACCACTTTCTCCGTCTTCCTTGAGGCGGATTCGGATGGGGCGACTGACAGCTACGGACAGGCTCCGTCAGCATCGATTATGGTATCACTGGTTCGTGCTCGGGTTCTGCACGGTCAATCTGATCTTTTTTTCCCTGGTTGATCCCTTCCGGACCGATGGTACCGAATTGCTGGATAACCGGGATTTTTCCCAGGGGCTTATGGCTTGGGAGCTCGATGGTGCAGCCGCTTCCGTTCGTATAGAGGAGGGTGTGCTGAGCATCGACCACGGTGCTGAGGTGCTTTCCACCACGCTCTCGCAGTGCCGTCCTGCCCAGGATTTTCCCGATAGGCTGATCCTCTCAGCCGAGTCGATGAGCCGCTCCGTAATAAGAGGGGATGCGTCCTGGCATGAAGCCCGAATCGACCTGGTGGGATACGACACCCGGGGCGAAGGTATCTATCGGACGAAAACGCGTCTACTCAGTATGGATGGCGATCGGGATTGGCGTTTTGCCCGGAAACCGTTTAACCGACCCGAAACGGCTGACATCCGTTGTGTCGAAATCTCTCTCTATTCGTCGCCAGGTCTCTTTCAGGTACGGCATCTTTCACTACAGAGAGGCGTGAAAGTTAAAGCCTTTGAGTGGGGCAGGGGGCTGTTGTTGATCGGCTGGGTTGTGCTTGGGCTCTGGATGGGACAGAGAGCCTTTCGCTATTATCGGGAGCGTACCCAGGGACGCTATCTATTGCTTGTATTGCCACTGGTGATAGCCGGAATAGTGATGCCCAATGAGATACGTTTGCTGATAGAGAGGCAGTTTCTCACCTTTTTGTCTTTCGCCGGGTTTGAGTCGGCGCCGGTGGGTCTGCTGCGCGATGGCAGTGCCTGGCGTCTTTGGCCAGAGGTTTGGGATCTGTCAAAAGTCTCGCATCTGCTTGGGTTCATGTTACTGGGGACAATTCTCTTCAGTGGAAAAGGGGGGGATGCTCTCCGTGTTTTTTTGGGACTTCTACTATTGGCGCTGTCCACCGAGCTTCTGCAGTTTTTCGTGCCGGACAGAACGCCAAGATTGAGTGATTTGGTGGTGGACACGCTTGGCATCGCGCTGGGTTGGCTTTCGGTTGTTGCGCTGAGGTGGTTATATCGAGGCCGAATTTCCGCCTGATCATTGTTCCGAATGCCGGGACTTCAACTGTGCCAGTGCCCAACCCACATGCTCCCGCACCAGCGCGGACGGGTTGTTTTGTTGACGCTCGAGGGCCTCTTTTATTTCGTTGGAATAAGGTGCATTACCCAATGCAACAGCAATATTTCGCAACCATCGCTCATGACCCAAACGGCGAATTGCCGAGCCAGCCGTGCGATCCAGGAATTCCGCCTCACTCCAACGAAATAGCGCAATGAGCGTTGAGTTGTCGAGGTCATGCCTGGCGAGGAAGTCATCTTCGCCAGTCAGTTGAGCAAACCGGTTCCAAGGGCAGACCTGCTGGCAGTCATCACAGCCGAGGATACGATTGCCCAGTGATGTGCGGAAGGCCTCGGGAATCGAGCCTTTGAGCTCGATGGTCAGATAGGAGATGCAGCGCCTCGCATCGAGTTGATATGGGGCGATGATTGCCCGTGTGGGGCATATCTCGATACAGGCCTGGCAGGTACCGCAGTGATCCACTGCTGGATCATCGGCAACTAAAGGCAGATTGGTGTAGATCTCACCCAGGAAAAACCAGGAGCCGGCTTTTTTATTGATGAGATTGGTGTGTTTACCGATCCAGCCAAGCCCTGCTTTCTGTGCCAATGGTTTCTCCAATACCGGGGCAGAATCTACGTAAGCTCGGAAATTGCCGTCGTCGACTTCACGTTGGATTCTATCGATCAGACGCTGAAGCCGTTTTCTCAATACCTTGTGGTAATCCCGGCCAAGGGTATAGCGGGAGATGAAGGCTATTTGTGGATCTTCCAGCGTTTCCTCGGAAGCCTGCTGGTTTTCCGGTAGATAGTTGAGACGGACAGAAATGATCCGTTGCGTCCCGGGCAGAAGTTCATCAGGCCGGCTCCTCTTGCTGCCATGCTCGGCCATGTATGCCATATCACCGTGGAATCCGTCATCCAGCCAACGATTGAGGCGTGTCTCGGCTTGTGGGATATCCGTTTCGGCGATACCGATACCGTCGAGTCCGAGCTCTGCGCCCCATTGCTTTATCTTGAGCGTCAGTGCATGCCAGTCGATATCTTCCGGTAAGCTTGTCATTGCCGCACTATAGCCGAGGCGACGGCTAATCTCACACAGTCTGGTGGTACAGGTATGAGCTTCGCGGTATCTTTAGTCACCCTTGATCAGTGTTAACAGGCCCTAGGAATCAGATCGATGCGGGTTTTACCGATGACCGATGAACTGCCCTACGCGCTCTACACGGCTGCACAGGTAAGAGAGTTCGACAGAATTGCCATCGAAGAGTTTGCCATTCCTGGTAAGGAGTTGATGGAAAGGGCAGGCTCTCGTGCCTTCCAATGGATGCAGGAACGTTGGTCGGAGTTGAACGAAATTGTCGTGGTTTGCGGTGTCGGCAACAATGGTGGTGATGGATTCGTTGTCGCACGAATGGCCAAGCAAGCGGGTTTACGGGTACGTGTCTGCATGATGGGCAATCCGGTAAAATTGAAAGGCGATGCACGAATGAACGCCGATGCCTGGTTGGAGATGGGCCAGGAGATCGAGTCGTATAATAGTGTTCCCGGTAAGCCGGACCTGATTGTCGACGCCTTACTGGGTACCGGGCTGGAACGCGAAGTGACGGATGCCTGGGCGACGGCAATCGATGATCTCAATCGGCACCAGGCTCCAGTCTATTCCCTCGATATCCCATCGGGTCTCAACTCTGATACCGGCCGGATTATGGGTACTGCTATTGAGGCGTCGGCGACTATCAGTTTCATCGGCCTTAAACAGGGTATGTTTACGGGACAGGGCCCCGACTGTTGTGGTGAGATCGTCTTCGATGCCCTGGATCTGCCGGCGAGAATCTATTCGCGCCAACTGCTCTCCACGAGGCGAATCGATTGGCGGAAAGTCTCCCACCAGCTTCTGCCAAGACAGCGCACTGCCCATAAGGGGGATTTTGGGCATCTGCTGGTGATCGGCGGCGGTCCAGGTTATCCGGGAGCGATTCGCCTGGCGGCGGAGGCGGCAGCACGGACCGGAGCAGGGTTGGTGACGATGGCGACCCACAGGGATCATGTGGCCACATTGAATATCGGTCGTCCCGAGCTGATGTGTCGGGGTGTGGATGATATGGAAGACCTGGCCCCGCTGATTCAACAAGCCAATGCTATCGTTCTCGGTCCGGGGCTGGGTAGATCCGAATGGGCTGAAAGAATCTATCTCGCAGCAACCGGCAGTGGTCTGCCGATGGTGGTGGATGCAGACGGACTGAACTGGTTGGCGAAACATCCCATGCGCCGGGATAGCCGGATTTTGACACCCCATCCCGGTGAGGCGGCTCGATTGCTGGGAATCACCACCGCAGAGGTGCAGGCGGACCGTTTCTCCGCCCTTGATGCGCTACAGAGACGCTATGGTGGCGACGTGGTGCTCAAGGGAGCCGGCACGCTGATCGGTACCGGTACAGACCATCCACCTGCACTCTGCAGTGAGGGTAACCCGGGCATGGCAACCGGCGGTACAGGAGATCTATTGGCAGGAATAGCGGGAGCATTGATAGCACAGGATTACACGGAGCGGGAGGCTGCGGAACTGGGAGTCTGTCTGCATGCGGCCGCAGGTGACAGGGCAGCCCGCGCGGGTGAGGTCGGTATGTTGGCGGGTGATCTGTTGCCGGAACTCAGGTCCCTGCTTAACCCGGAGAGGCTCGGTGCTTGAATTTGAGCTGATCGGCGAGGCGCAGCAAGAGGCGTTCGGTCGTGAAATCGCCAAAGTCCTAAATCCGCCATGCATTCTCTACCTGGAAGGTGATCTCGGTACGGGAAAGACGACTCTGGCGAGGGGGATCCTGCGCGGTTTGGGATATGAGGGGAGGGTGAAGAGCCCGACCTATACATTGTTGGAACCTTACGACTTTGCCGCACTCTCCTGTTATCACTTCGATCTCTATCGATTGTCTGATCCGGAGGAGCTGAGTTTTCTCGGTATTGAAGATCTGATACGGGAGGACAGCGTGTTTCTGGTGGAGTGGCCTGCGCTGGGCAGGGGCGTACTGCCGCTCCCGGATTGTCTCATCGAGATATCTTATCGGGGGGATCGCCGTCAGCTAAGCTTGACGGCACAAAGTGATAAAGGGATTCAAATTATCAATAACTTACAAAAGGTTTGGCGGAATGATTAAGGATAATTTACAGAAAATATAGCTATCATTCAGAAAACCTTGGAAAAATATTTCTGTCATGCTATTTTTTGGGGTGACGTCCAACCATTGGGTCAGGGGAAATGAGGAAGCTTGTCATATTGCTGGTCCTGGCGCTGTGCTACAGCCTGCCATCAGCGGCCAAACAGTCTGAAATCAAAAGCTTACGCGTCTGGTCCGCACCGGATCATGTGCGTCTTGTGTTCGATGCAGACGCCATGATCGGGCATAAGATCTTTACCCTCAAAGATCCGCACCGCTTGGTACTCGATCTACAGAACACCTCACTGACCAAGCATCTGCCCGATCCCACGAAAGAGAATAAGATCATCAAGGGTATGCGTACCGCTGCTCGTAACAAGCAGGATGTGAGGGTCGTTTTCGATCTGTCCAGTCCTGTCCGGCCGAAGAGTTTCCTGCTCAAACCCAACCGCGAATATGGCCATCGCCTAGTGGTCGATCTCTACGATCACAAGTCCACAGGCAAAAAGCGCACAACACCGGTGAAAACCGCTAAGGCTGTGGGTCAGCGGGATGTGGTTATCGCTATCGATCCCGGACACGGCGGAGAGGATTCAGGGGCTCGTGGCCGCAGAGGGACTTTCGAAAAGGATGTCGTGTTGGCGATTGGAAGAAAGCTTGTCAAGATGATCGACCAGCAGAAAGGTATGCGAGCGGTCCTGATCAGGGATGGCGACTACTATCTCGGCCTGAGAAAACGGATGGATAAGGCAAGAGAGCATCAGGCTGATCTGTTCGTCTCTATCCATGCGGATGCCTTCAAGGACTCGAGAGTCCGCGGGTCATCGGTCTATACTCTCTCCCGCAAAGGGGCCTCGAGTGAGGCTGCCCGATGGCTGGCCGAGCGGGAGAACAGCGCTGACCTGGTAGGCGGTGTCTCCTTTGATGGAAAGGGGGACACACTTGTCTCCGTACTTCTGGATCTCTCCCAGATCGGTACACTGCAGGCCAGCTCAGAGGTGGCCGATCGCGTGTTGGGCCAGCTGAAGACCTTGGGCAAAACGCATAAACGTTCTGTCCAGCAGGCGGGGTTTGTCGTACTCAAGTCTCCGGACATCCCCTCGATTCTGGTGGAGACCGCGTTCATCTCCAATCCGGATGAAGAGCGTAGATTGAGAGATCCCGCGCATCAGAAAAAGATCGCCAAGGCACTGAAAAAAGGGATAGTGAACTATTTCAGGTTTCAACCGCCCCCAGGCACCTGGCTGGCCGCGAACCAGGCCCGCAAGCGGCCGCGTAGTCACGTCATTACTTCCGGCGATACGCTCATCGCCATCGCCAAGCAGTATCGGGTCAGTGTAAAACACCTGAGAAACGCGAACGAGTTGAAAAGCGACACGATCAGGATCGGACAGGTACTGCATATACCGGGTAGCTGATATCCTCCCGCATACATAGCCCGAAGGCCCAGGGAGTGGCACAATGGGCTCCCCCAATCCAACAGGTCCCAACAACTTAATCCCCGGGTAGGCGGGATTGTTGACCCATTATCAAAGCTAATCTGAATGCCGATCCGCAGACTCCCCAATCAACTGGTCAACCAGATCGCAGCCGGCGAGGTGGTTGAGCGGCCCGCGTCCGTCATCAAGGAACTTGTGGAGAATAGCCTGGATGCTGGTGCGCGGCGGATCGAAATCGAAATCGAGCAGGGAGGCACGAAGCTGATCAAAGTCCGTGACGATGGGGTGGGTATCGCGCAACAGGAGCTGTCGCTGGCGCTCTCCCGACATGCCACCAGCAAGGTCAGTTGCTTTGGAGACCTCGAGTCGATCAGCAGCATGGGATTTCGTGGTGAGGCGTTGCCGAGTATCGGTTCGGTATCGAGACTTCGGCTGGTCTCCCGTCATCAGGATCACGACTCCGCCTACGAAGTGGAGGGTGAAGTGGATGAAGCTGGCAGTGAGCGCAAACCTGCTGCACATCCACAAGGCACCACCGTTGAGGTACGTGACCTTTTCTATAATACACCGGCCCGTCGCAAGTTCCTGCGCAAGGAGAAGACTGAATTCGGCCATATACAGGCGCTTGTCCAGCGCCTGGCCCTGGTTCGGTTCGATGTGGGTTTTACGCTTGTGCACAATCGGAGAGCGGTGCTGACCCTGCCACCCTGCGACAACCGGGCCGAGAGGGAGTCAAGAATCGGAGAATTGCTCGGTAGCGTGTTTCTTGAGAGTGCGATCTATCTCGAAGAGCAGGCGGGTGATCTGACGATCTCCGGCTGGGTTGCGAAACCCACCTTCTCTCGTTCCCAGGCGGATATGCAGTATTTCTACGTCAACCGGCGTATGGTCAGAGACAAGCTGGTGACCCATGCGGTCAGGCAGGCGTATCAAGATGTGCTCTTTCACGGCCGCCATCCCGCCTATCTGCTGTTTCTCGATCTGGAGCCACGCAAAGTCGATGTCAATGTCCATCCGACCAAGCATGAGGTGCGCTTTAGGGATGCCAGATCGGTGCACGACTTTCTCTTTCGCGGACTGCATCGCGTACTCTCGCAGACTCGTCCGCAGACACCTGATCCTGTGCTTGAAACAAGTGGAATGCCGGGAGATCGTGCAAAGCCTGAACTAAATCCCGGGGTGGAAAGCACCAAAAGGCAACAGCCTCTGAATTGGCGGATCAATGAGAGCCCCTCGGGCTATCAAGCCGGTTTCGAAGCGCAAAGGCCGGCCTTCACTGAGGATAGAGTTGGAAGTTCCAAGGATGAAACTGGCGGGGATAGTGAGGTTCCGCCACTGGGTTATCCACTGGCTCAGCTCCACGGGATCTACATACTGGCGCAGAGCGTTTCGGGGCTCGTGCTGGTGGATATGCATGCAGCTCATGAGCGCATCACCTATGAACGATTCAAGCAGACATATCGACAGGGCGGCATCATCAAACAGCCGTTGTTGGTACCGGTAACGGTCGCTGTGAGTGTCAGTGAGGCGGACCTTGCGGAGGCGAATAGGGAAACCCTCGCCCGAATAGGCATGGAAATCGACCGGCTGGGACGCGATTCACTGGCCATTCGGGGTATCCCGGCGCTGTTGCAGGGGGCCGATGTGGAGAGGCTGCTGCGTGATCTGCTGGCAGATCTTGCAGAACATGGGGAGAGTCGCCGTCTGGACGAAGAGATGGATGCGGTGCTAGCGACTATGGCCTGCCATGGTTCTGTCAGGGCTAATCGGCAGTTGACCCTGGAAGAGATGAGCGCCCTTCTGCGAGAGATGGAGCGAACGGAACGGGCCGATCAATGTAATCACGGACGTCCGACCTGGGTGCAGCTTTCCATGCACGAGCTGGATCGCTTTTTTCTGCGGGGACGTTAGACGTGGGAGAGTCGCGGCCGCCTGCCGTTTTTCTGATGGGTCCGACGGCTTCGGGAAAGACCGATCTCGCGGTCGATCTGGTAAAGCGCCTACCGATGGAGATCATCAGTGTCGATTCAGCACTGGTCTATCGCGGTATGGATATCGGTACAGCCAAGCCCGGCGAAGATCTACTCAGAGAGGCGCCGCACAGACTGATCGACATTAGGGATCCTGCCGAGAGCTATTCAGCGGCAGAGTTCCGGCAAGATGCGCTGCTGGCCATGGATGAGATTACTCGCACCGGCAGGATACCCCTGCTGGTGGGCGGTACCATGCTCTACTTTCGCGCCCTGGAGCAGGGATTGGCGGATCTTCCCAAGGCCGATCCGGAAGTGCGAGCCCGTCTCGACAATGAAATGCGTGTTATAGGATTGACGAAATTACATCAGAGACTGCAGCAGTTGGATCCCGTTGCGGCATCGCGCATCCATGAGAATGATCCACAAAGAACCCTTCGAGCGCTCGAGGTGATAGAGATTACAGGTCGCCCGCTGTCAGAACTACAGGCCGAGAAGGCAGGGGAAGGACTGCCTTACTGTGTCCTAAAACTGGTCAGGGCGCCGACTGATCGGGCGCTCTTGCATCAGAGAATCGAACAGCGTTTTCTACAGATGTTGTCGGAGGGATTTGAAGCGGAGGTCAGGCATCTGCTGTCCAGTGGAAATCTGAGTCCGTCCCTGCCATCTATGCGATCAGTGGGGTACCGCCAAATGTTGAACTATCTGCTGGGGGCGTGTTCTAGGGAAGAGATGAAAATGCGCGCCGTCATCGCCACCCGGCAATTGGCTAAGCGGCAGTTTACCTGGTTAAGAGCAGACGCTGACGCCCACTGGCTCGATGAGAGCGAGGACGTTTTGGCGGAAGCAATTGCTCTGATTAAAGGGCATATTCAGGGATAAATTTGGTTACGGAGCCAGTCAAATGGATTTAATGATAGAAATTCTCATTAAATGGTATTTAAATATTGAATAGTGGGTAAAAAAAAGTTTGTGCTAAACTTTGTGCTGCAGCGCGGAATATTTTTGATTGGTTTTTGTTACCATTTGTTTTTACTGAGTTATTTACGATCACAATAAGGAGAATCTCATGTCTAAGGGGCAAAGTTTACAAGACCCTTTTCTGAATGCACTGCGGAAGGAACGTGTTCCCGTCTCCATATTTCTTGTCAACGGGATAAAATTGCAGGGGCAGATAGAATCATTTGACCAGTTCGTTGTGCTGCTCAAAAACAGTGTCAGCCAGATGGTCTACAAGCATGCAATCTCGACGGTGGTGCCGGCGAGAAATGTACGTTTTCAGCAGCCCAATGGGCAATCTGAAGAGACAGCGCCTCCATCAGTCGGCGGCGGAAACTTCTGATCCCGAATATCCTACGGATCGGACACATCCCATATCGGATGTGTCCGGGATCCTCACCAGACTCAGCCATTCATCATCTCCTCAAGTGTACCTCGCCGCTGTTTATGTAACGCTCAAGGTAGTCTCTGTTCGCTTGGACAGGGGATGGTGTACGGGTAATGTCATGTCACCGACTGCACACAACCTCAAGTAATGTTCGAACGTCCCAAATCGGGTGAACTTGCCGTGCTTGTCCATATCGATCTGGCCGGCCAGTCCGATCCGGATGAACTGCAGGAGTTCAAGGATCTTGCTGCCTCTGCCGGTGCGGAGGCAGCGGCTTATATTGGCGGTAGTCGCCAGCATCCGGATCCCAGACTATTCGTCGGTCGGGGTAAAGCGGAGGAGATCAAACAGGCAGTCTTATCGGAGAAGGCCGAACTGGTGATTTTCGATCACGAGCTATCTCCCAGTCAGGAGCGCAATCTCGAACGGGAGTTCGCCTGCCGTGTGATCGACAGGACCGGCCTGATTCTGGATATATTTGCACAGCGAGCCAGGTCATTCGAAGGCAAGTTGCAGGTCGAACTGGCTCAACTTCAACATCTCTCGACCCGGTTGGTCAGGGGCTGGACCCACCTCGAGCGGCAAAAAGGCGGTATCGGCTTGCGCGGGCCGGGTGAGACCCAGCTGGAGACAGACCGGCGTTTGCTTAATCAGAGGATCGAGCAGATAAAAAAACGCCTCATGCGAGTCGATTCGCAACGGGAGCAGGGAAGGCGTGGCAGGGAGAAGGCGGATATTCCCACTGTTTCTTTGGTCGGCTATACCAATGCGGGCAAGTCAACCCTGTTTAACACTCTGGTTGGGTCAGGTGTCTATGCCGCAGATCAGCTCTTTGCCACACTCGACCCAACCCTGAGACGGCTTGATCTGAAGGGCGAAGGGCCGATTGTCATTGCCGATACGGTAGGTTTTATCAGCCATCTGCCACACGATCTGGTGGCCGCTTTCAAATCGACCCTGCAGGAGACCACAGAGGCGTCACTGCTGCTTCACGTGGTCGATGCCGCCAGTCACCAGCGCGCCACCTGTATCACTGAAGTTAACGATGTTTTGCAACAAATCGGCGCTGAGGGAGTCCATCAGATCGAGGTCTTCAATAAAATCGATCTTATGGAAGGTCGCTCGGCCGGTATCGACCGGAATGCTGAAGGACAGGTTATTCGTGTCTGGCTCTCGGCTAAGACAGGCGAGGGCATTGATCTCCTGCTGCAGGCGCTGGGTGAGTTCTTTCGTCGCAACCATGTTCGTCAGAGACTGAATCTACAGGCGACTGCGGGCCGGTTGCATGCCCTGCTCCACGAACGTGGTTCGGTGTTATCTGAACGATACACCGAAAGTGGCGGCTGGTTGATGGAGGTGGATATGTCGGAGCGGGAGTTTCTGCGTCTGCTGAAAGAGGAGCCCGTTCTGCAACACTGTTGTGTAGACGTCTGAAAATCGTAGCGGTTCTCTCTCTATCCAGGTTCTCGTTTGCCAGAACCGGACAGGCTGTTAGAATGCCGCCAGTGGTCAGTGCGACGTAGAGCAGCCACCAATTTTCCAGGGGATTGTTGAAAACGGTTCAATCAATCCTCACTGTATAGTTTCAATGGCCGGTATTGGCTGTTTGAAATTTCAATCAATAAAGTTTTTTGGAGTGTTCAATGGCCTGGAATGAACCGGGTGGCGATAAGGATCCCTGGAGTGGTAAAGGTGGCGATCAGGGACCGCCTGATTTGGATGAAGTGGTCAAAAAGCTTCAGGACAAATTTGGTGGACTCTTTGGCGGGGGGAAACCCTCAGGCGGAAACTCCGGTTCATCCTCAGGTGGATCCGGACCAGGGTCAAAAACCGTCAGCGTAGTGATAGTCATTGCCATTCTTGGATGGCTGGCATCGGGTATCTATATCATTCAACCTGCGGAGCGAGGTGTGATATTGCGATTCGGTGCCTACTCCGAGACAACCCAGCCCGGGCCACATTGGCACATACCCTTTCCCATTGAACGGGTGATTCCGGTCAATGTAGATCAGATCACCTCGTTCAGGCATAAGGCAACCATGTTGACCCGGGACGAGAATATCGTCGATGTGGAATTGACCATCCAGTCACGTATCCAGGATGCGGCCGACTATCTCTTCCAGGACCAGGATCCCAACAAGACCCTGCGGGACGCCACCGAGACGGCTGTGCGCGGCATAATCGGCAAGAGTGATCTTGACTTCATCCTGACTCAGGGCCGTGGCGCGATTGCGGATCGTATCAAGAGCGGTGCCCAGGGGTTGGTTGACGATTACAAGACCGGCCTGATCATCACCAGTGTGAACATGCAACCGGCCAAGCCGCCTGAGCAGGTCAAGAGCGCCTTCGATGACGCGATCAAGGCCCGTGAGGATAAAGAGAAGCTGGAGAACCAGGCAGAGGCCTACGCCAATGAAGTGGTACCCAAGGCGCGTGGTGAGGCGGCTCGTCAGTTGGCCGACGCCAATGCCTATCGCGATCGGGTGATCGCCGAGGCACAGGGTGACGTCAGCCGTTTCTCTGCCGTGTTGAAGGAGTATCAGTTGGCGCCTGAAGTGACCCGAGAGCGGCTCTACCTTGATGCAGTGGAGACCATGTTGGGGCAGACCAATAAAGTGATGCTCGATACCGAAGGAAACAACAGTTTGATGTACCTGCCCCTGGACAAGCTGATTGAGAGTCGATCAGAAGGAAGGGAAGGATCATCTGGCAGCATGCAATCGGCACCTTCATCCAGTAGCCGGTCGAGCTCGACAACTCGGCGCAATGCCGATCGTACAAGAGGGGGTCGTTGATGAAAGCCTCAAAACTCATGATTCCTGTTCTGGCGATAGTGGCAGTGCTTGTCTATCTTTCTGCTTTTATCGTCAACCAGTGGGAAGTAGCTCTCAAGCTGCAACTGGGCGAGATTGCACGCACTGACTATAAACCTGGTCTCCATTGGATGATTCCGATAGTCAACAACGTCAAGACATTCGACGGCCGCATCCAGACCATGGATGCCCGACCGGAGCGTTTTCTGACCGCTGAGAAGAAGGACGTCATCGTCGACTACTACGCTAAGTGGCGTATAGCCAATGTGGCGCAGTTTTTTCGCTCCACCGGTGGTGATGACGGGAAAACTTCCCGCCTCTTGCAGGAGAGAATCAATACCAGTTTGCGTGATGAGTTTGGTAAACGGACCGTGCAGGAGGTTGTCTCCGGAGAGCGGGCTGAGATCATGTTGCTGTTGACTAAGGATTCGGATGCCAAGGCAGCGGAGCTGGGAGTTGAGATAATCGACGTGCGTGTGAAGCAGATCGATCTACCTCCCGAAGTCAGCGAGTCGGTCTATCAACGTATGCGTGCCGAGCGTGAACGTGTGGCCCGGGACCTGCGAGCCAAAGGTGCGGAGGCAGCTGAGAAAATTCGTGCCAATGCCGATCGGGAGCGTGTTGTCATCGTTGCCGATGCCTATCGTGAAGCGGAGCAACTGCGAGGCGAGGGCGACGGAAAAGCGGCCGGAATCTACGCCAATGCCTATGATGTGGATAGCGAGTTTTACGCCTTCTACCGGAGCCTGAACGCCTATAAAAACAGCTTCAGCGATAGCGGAGATGTGATGGTGTTACAACCGGACTCCGATTTTTTCCGGTATCTGAAAGACCGAAAAGGCAAATAACAGACAGGCCTTGATTCTTCCAGTGGGCAGGCAGCGCACATAGACAATCGTTGCCTGCTCTGGGAGAATGTCGGCTGCCTATGGCAACCTGATCAGGACCGGGATGTACCCCGGTTTTTTTATGCGGTGATTTCACATGTGGCATGAACTCTGGGTGGCGATGGCCCTATTGTTGGTTTTGGAGGGGGTCTGGCCCTTTCTGAGCCCGGATTCCATGCGCCGGATGCTGCTCGTTATGGCCCAGCAGGAGAATCGCTCGCTACGCATCAGCGGACTGGTCAGTATGGTCTGTGGTGTGCTACTGCTCTATCTCGTGAACTGATTGAAGAAGATGCAAAACGAAAGCTGGATTCTGCCCGATGGCATCGATGAGGTGTTGCCAAGAGAGGCGGCCGTCATCGAAAAAAAACGCCGGGAGCTGCTCGATCTCTACGCCAGTTGGGGTTATGAGTTCATCATACCGCCGTTCGTGGAGTTCCTGGATTCTTTGCTGACCGGTACGGGCAGCGATCTGGACCTCATGACCTTCAAGCTGACCGACCAGATGAGCGGTCGCATGATGGGTGTAAGGGCCGACATCACGCCCCAGGCTGCCCGTATAGACGCACACCATCTCTGCTGCGAAGCTCCGACAAGACTCTGCTATCTCGGTACGGTATTGCATACCCGCTCGGATGGCTTTGCGGGAACGCGCAGCCCCCTGCAGATAGGCGCTGAGCTTTATGGTCACCAGGGGATTGAGAGCGATATCGAGATATTGCGCCTGATGATGCAGACCATGGAGAAGGCAGGTGTCAGCGAGGTCTATCTCGATCTGGGACATGTGGGGATCTTCAAAGGGCTGGCAAAACAGGCAAACCTTGATGCCGAGCAGGAGACCGCCCTGTTCGACGCCCTGCAAAGAAAAGCCGTGCCGGAGATTGAACAACTGCTACAGGCGTTCGATATCGACAGCTCACTTGCTGCCATGTTTTCTCAGCTGGCGGAGTTGAGTGGAGATGATGCGCTTGAGAGGGCGGAATCAGTGCTCGAGCAGGCCTCCGAGCCGGTCAAAGAAGCGTTGGCTTATCTGCGGGAGATGGCACAGCAGCTCAAGGTCTGGCTGCCGGATATTCCTGTCCATTTCGATCTGGCCGAGTTGCGTGGCTACCACTTTCATACCGGTGTGGTATTTGCCGCCTTCGTACCGGAGAGCGGCAGGGAGATTGCCCGGGGCGGTCGATATGATGATATCGGGCGGGTTTTCGGTCGGGCCAGGCCGGCTACCGGTTTCAGTACCGACCTGAAGACACTGATTCGTGCGGCGGCACCAGATTCAACAGAGAGCGAGGCCGTTAAATCCGTTTTTGCTCCCTGGTCCACGGACACATCGCAAAAGGTGCTGATCGATGAGTTGAGAGGCGCGGGGCGTCGTGTAATCTGTGGGCTGCCCGGACAACAGGGGGGGGCTGTTGAGATGGGTTGTAGCGAAACCTTGATCAACCGAAATGGGGAATGGCAGCTGGTTTCAGTTTGAATTCGGTAAAAATTCTGTAAGAATTCTCCAGTTTTTAACAATCAGACCGGCATGAGACCGGATGGACTAGATCGAGAGAACAATGGGCAAAAATGTCGTAATTATCGGTACGCAGTGGGGTGATGAGGGCAAGGGCAAGGTTGTTGACCTGCTCACGGACAAAGCCTCTGCGGTCGTCAGGTTTCAGGGGGGACACAATGCCGGCCATACCCTGGTCATTGATGGTCGCCAGACAGTACTCCATCTCATTCCCTCCGGTGTCCTGCGCGAAGACGTCCGCTGCCTGATCGGCAATGGGGTTGTACTGTCGCCCGAGGCGTTGTTGGAGGAGATCGATATGCTGGAGGCAGGCGGTATACCCGCAGCCAGCCGCATGGGAATCTCAGAATCCTGTCCCTTGATTTTGCCCTACCATATCGCTCTGGACGCCGCGCGTGAAAAGGCGAGAGGCAAGAAAGCCATCGGCACCACAGGCCGTGGCATCGGGCCTGCCTATGAGGACAAGATTTCACGACGAGGCATTCGGCTGGGCGAGATCTTCGACACCGCACATATCACTGATCGTCTGCGTGAGGTGATGGACTACCATAATTTTTCTCTCAAAAACTATTTCGAAGCCGATGAAGTAGACGTTCAGCAGGTGCTGAATCAACTGCTGGCGATGGGCGAGCGTCTGCAGCCGATGGTGGCGGATGTGACCGGTGAGTTGCATCAGTTGCGTCGGAGCGGTGATAACGTCATGTTCGAGGGTGCTCAGGGGGCCTTGCTCGATATTGACCACGGAACCTACCCCTATGTGACTTCATCGAACACCACCGCCGGTGGTGCCGCCACCGGTACCGGAGTTGGTCCCCGTTATATCGACTATGTGTTGGGTATCGTCAAGGCCTACACCACCCGTGTGGGCGCTGGGCCTTTCCCCACGGAGCTGTTTGACGCGGATGGCGACCACCTCGGCACCAAAGGGCATGAATTCGGCGCCACCACAGGGCGCAAGCGACGTTGCGGTTGGCTCGATACTGTGGCTTTGAAGCGCTCCCTGGAGATCAACAGTGTTACCGGCATCTGTATCACCAAGCTCGATGTGCTGGATGGTCTGGAGACGATCAAAATATGTGTCGCCTACCAGTTCGATGGCGAGGAAGTGACGACACCGCCGGTTGGTGCTGATCATTTCGAGCGCTGTAAGCCGATCTATATAGAGATGCCGGGCTGGCAGGAATCCACGGTGGGCATCACCGAATACGATCAGCTACCGCAAGCTGCTCGTAACTACCTGGCAAAGGTCGAGGAGTTATGCGAAACGCCGATCGACATAGTCTCTACGGGTCCGGACCGTAAGGAGACTATTATCAGGCAACACCCCTTTAGCAGCTGATCTCTTCTAACTCGTGACCCTCTCCGGACCTGGGGAGGGTCGCAACTTCCACATGACCCGCCGAATTCAGACGCTGCCCTACTATCGAGACAGCGCCGATCTGTTTGAGCGGATTCGTCATGAACCCTGGCCAATCTTTCTCGACAGCGGCCGTCCCATGGTTGCGCAAGGCCGCTTCGATATACTTACCAGCTCACCCTTCATGACACTGGTGACACAGGGCGGTGAAACAGAGATAGATGGGTCAGGTGGACATAGGGTTTCCACTGCGGACCCCTTGGAATTGTTGAGAGAGGCCCTGGCTTCGACGGCTACAGAACCGCCGTTGGACATACCTTTCACTGGCGGGGCAATAGGGTACTTTTCATACGATCTGGCGCGGCGGTGGGAGCGCATGCCGGCCAAAAACCCAAAAGATGATGAACCGGCTGAGATGGCGATAGGCCTCTATGATTGGGCCTTGGTCGTCGATCACGAAGAGCAGGTCAGCTGGTTGGTCTGTGAGGGGCGAGATGCGCAGACTGCCGAGCGTTGGGAGTTTCTTCTCAATCTGATGGCACACCCAGTATCGGGCGATGGTGCTCAGTGTCAGGTCACACGCCCCATCGAGGCGGATATCAGCCGTAATCACTATGGAGAGCAGTTCGGGGCGATTCAGCGCTATATCAGGGACGGTGACTGTTATCAGGTCAACTTCGCACAGCGGTTCCAGGGGGTGCTGGAGGGTGATCCATGGCTGGCTTATCGCCGGTTGCGGTTAAGCAATCCAGCGCCCTTCAGCGCCTTTTTCGATGGACCTTCCGTCTCTGTCCTGAGTTCATCTCCTGAAAGGTTTTTGCATCTGCGTGAAGGGCATGTCCAGACCCGGCCGATCAAAGGGACAACCAAGCGCAGTCAGGATCCAGAGACTGACAGGAGGCTACGGGAGGCGCTGAGGTCAAGTGACAAGGATCTGGCGGAAAACCTGATGATAGTTGATCTTCTTCGCAATGATCTAGGCCGGGTTTGCCGGCCCGGAACTGTCAGAGTGCCTCAGCTGTTTGATATCGAGTCATTTGCCCAGGTGCATCATATGGTGAGTACGGTGGAGGGGGATTTGGCAGCGGACCGGGATGCGCTTGATCTTCTTCGAGCCTGCTTCCCGGGCGGCTCAATCACCGGTGCTCCCAAACTTCGGGCCATGGAGATTATTGAGGAACTGGAGGATTGTCGGCGCGGAATCTACTGCGGTAGTATCGGATACATCGGATTCGATGGCGCAATGGATACCAATATCGCCATCAGGACAATTACCGTCCGAGATGGCAATCTGGCCTTCTGGACGGGTGGCGGTATTGTTGCAGATTCCGAGGAAGCGGCCGAGTATCAAGAGACGCTGGATAAAGCGTCCGCAATATTTGAAGCGTTTTTAGTGCAGGGCATGAAAGACGCAGGACCAGGGGGCGAATAATGAAACGTTTTTTATGGAAGATGGTAGGGTTGATGATCCTGCCTGCGTTGTCGATTCAGCTATACGCCAGTGAGGTGGCAGGAGAAGGGCTCTCGCTTCTTCCAATGAGTGGGGCGCCAAAAGGCGGGGATTTCGTGCTCCAATCCCAGGATGGAGCGGTTTCCACTGAGGCATTTCGGGGCAAGGTCTTATTACTCTACTTCGGCTACACCCAATGTCCGGATGTCTGCCCCACCTCTCTCTCTCTTATCGCTCAATCCCTCAATGAACTTGAGTCGGCCGAACTGGATAAGATTGCCGGGATGTTTGTCAGTGTCGATCCGAAGCGCGATACAGTGACCGCACTGGCCGAATATGTCGAATATTTTCACCCGAACTTCATCGGCGTGACAGGAGACGCTGAGGATATCGCCACAGCTGCAAGGCTTTATGGCGCTCAATACAGCTACACCGAGACCGGGGATTCCGCGATGGGATATGTGGTCAATCACTCAGCTACTATCTATCTTATTGATCAAGAAGGAGTATTACGTTTCGCTTTCCCCCACGAAACACCGCCTGAGGCGATGCTTGGGGCTATGCGCATGCTGTTTGAGGAAGGGTCAAGCTAGGGGCTCGCCAACAGGCCCAAGGGCCTACTTCAGTAGAACAAGACGGGTTTTGGACAGGTGATCATGCCAGGTCAGTCCCTGCCTATCGATCAGAGCCCAGAGAAATCCCAGTCCGAATGTGAGGCAGGAAAAAAGGGCGGCTATATGGCGTCTGAGGGCGTCATTCCAAGCTACTTGACTACCATCCTCCCGCACCAGTTTCATTCGCCATGCTCGCATACCAAGGGTCTGCCCGCCCCAGCTCCAAAAGCCGGTAAAAAAAACCAAGGGTATGATTTCGAAAATAAAAAACTGGTAGAGGAAGAACCAGCCTCCACTCGGTAGCCCTAAAGGCAGTGTAATCACTGCAGTGGCTACAGCCATTAAGGCCAGGAGCAGTAAGAGATCGTAAAAGATGCTCGCCAATCTACGCAGGAATCCCGGGCTCTTTTCCTGCCCATCTTTTTTATGAAACTCTCCGTCACCCATGATTGAATCTAATCCTGTCAGTTTGTGGGGGCTTAACTAAACTAATATTGAGAAATCAGATGCATTGGCTTCCTACCGGTGAATTGACATGTCCAATCCGCTATAGGGTAAAACCCTTATTCGGCAGAGCAATCATCCGTATTTTCAGTTTGCACAGGGGGGGCCATACTTTGAGTTCTACGGTTGAGTATTAACAGTAGGGGCAGACAAGCATGGAACACAGATGTGACCACCGTAAATTACTCACATTAGAAATCGTCATAAACGATCGTCAACAGGGAGAAATCAGAGGTAAGACCCGGAATGTCAGCTTAAGCGGCATGCTGGTCGATATCAGTGAAACACCCTTATCCTTAAATACCATTATCGATATCTCATTTCCAGTGGATTGCGGAGATGAGTCTCGTGAGTGCAGCGCAAAAGCCTTCGTGGTTCACCAGCAAGCCGGCAGCGTGGGTTTGATGTTCAGTGAGGTTGACTCCGGCGTCAGGCAGATGTTGAGGAAGCTGATCTTCGGATATGCCACGGTGACCGAGCGCGCCTATCATTCACACAAACGACCTGAAATTACCGTTGGTAGAGCTGTTGCGTAAAAGCCCATAGTAAGAAGAGTACCTCCTGTATAATTAGAACTTACCAGCTAGCTGGAACCCTAATTACAAAGACGCGATTCAGCGTCTTTTTTTTTGGCCAGTGTATCGAATGGGCACTCGCGGCAGATTTTGGGTTTTCTGGTAAGGTATCAGCTGATCTGACCCCGGTGGCTTCAATGACCGGTCCGCTTGTGGCAACCTGTAGCTTGGTTCACATGTGTGATCGACAGAAACATCAATGGCACATTTCGCTTGATAAGAGAAATCACAACATCGCTGCAGCGTGCCTGGCTGGCACGAATCCCTCTGCCGTGGCTGTCGGTTGTGGTTGGGCTGTTGTGCGGTCTTGTGACCTGGCTTTTTCTTGATCCCATCCTGAATCAACGCCTGGAAAAGATTTTCCAGGAAAACCTGGCTGCAAGGCTTGAAGTCAGGTCCTCCGAGACGCGACATCGCTTTGAAAATTTCCTTCATGAGTGGAGTAGCCTTGGTCACAGATTCTCCCAGCACTGGCAGGTGGTGGATCATCTCAGCTCCGCGGCCTGGGAGGACTCCCTTGAATCCCCCATTCGATATAATCGCCGACAGCCGCCGATTTGGATTGAGCCAGGGAAGCTGATTCTGAGTTCCATTGAACCGAATCAGGTTGTGCTATTGGACTCTGATGGCGGGGCACGAGAAATATTTGAAAGCACCCCGCTACCATTTCCGCTGGAACGTCTGACAGCCTTTTTCTCCGGCAGGGAAGAGGTGGTGATGACGACCATCCAACAAAAACCCTACCTTCTGATATGGTCGGATATTCGTAGGCCTGAGGGTTTCGATCCGGTCTTTCTTATGATGGTGGTAGAGATTGATGAACACTTCCTGGTCGAATCGCAGCAGGCAGTTGGGGATCCGGATACCGTAATTGCACTCCTCGATTCGGATACCCAGGAATTGATCGTCAGCAGTAACCAATCAAATGTCTTTACCACGTCGCCCTTGGGAATCTGGAAAGAGGTCTATCTGGTCACCTCTCAAGCCCTTGTGAGCTATCAGGGAGTTGATCAGAATCTGCTGTTCTCTACTCTGGTCTCCCGCGAGGCGACCATGCGGACCATGCAGAATATTTTGAGCCTGGCTCAGCAGGACCGCTTGATTGCAGCGTTGGTCTTTGTGGCTGCCTTCTCGCTGGTTTTCTTTCTTATCTCCACCAAGATTAGTCATGTGCTGCTACGAATCTCTCGATTCGGCCAGCAGGCGCTCGGCATTGAGCAGCCGGTGGTAAGACGCGGCAATCAGATGCTGCTGCTGGAGAGTTGGATCAAGGCTTTTTTTCGGCAGGTTATTGTCGCTCGGGATAAATTGAGGCTGCAGCAGGAGGAGCGACTGAAAGAGTCGGAGGTCTTCAAGAGCGCCCTGTTCGATAACTCCATGGATGCAATCATTACCCTCGATGAAGAGGGTAAGGTTATCGAAGTCAACGGTACGGCAGTCAGGACATTCGATTTCATGAGGGAAAGTCTGCTGGGTAAGTTGTTTGACGAAATTGCCATTCATCCCGACTACCGGGCGAAATATCGCCATATGCTGAGTAGTTGTGCGCGAAAAAGTGGCAGCACGCTGGAGTGTCGCTCTCAATCCATGCTAGCGATCACTGGGCATGGGGAAGAGAGGGCGATCGAGTGTTCCGTCATCTCAATTCATCTTTCGCAGCAGACGGTATTCAACGTCTACCTGAGGGATGTGACGGGCCGCAAACAGGCGGAACGGGAGATTGCGAGCCTGGCGAAACTGGCGAGTGAGAATCCCAGTCCGGTTTTACGGGCCAATAAACGTGGAGTCATCGTTTATGCCAACACAGCAAGCAAGCCACTATTGGACTACTGGGGGTGTGAGCGGGGTCAGACCCTGCCACTCTACTGGCAAAACCTAATTACCCGCTCACTCACAGCGGGTGAAACCGAGGAGTTCGAAATCTCGTTCGATGATCAGGTCTTCTCACTGCAGCTTGCACCAATCCAAGAGCTCGATTACGTCAATCTCTATGCGCGTGATATCACCCAGATGCGCAATGCCGAGATGCAGAGTAGGCAACATCAGTCGGAACTGGTGCATGTCTGTCGTTTGAGTACCATGGGAGAGATGTCGACGGGTCTGGCCCATGAGTTGAATCAGCCATTGGCCGCAATCATCAATTTTGCCAGTGGCTGCGTGAGACGAATCCAGTCAGGCGTAGGCGGCGAAGCGGAACTGGTAGACGCCATGGCGCAGATCACGGTGCAGGCGGAACGGGCCGGTGAGATCATCAAACGGCTGCGAGCACTTGTGGGTAAACGACCGCAGGAACACGAAGTGGTGAACCTCAATCACATCGTATTGGAAGTAGCCTCGTTCACTGAATACGAGGCCAACAGGCATCGCGTCGAGGTCACCCTGGAGTTGAGCCGGGAGAGCCTCCCCGTCAAAGTGGATCTGGTGCAGATTGAGCAAGTCCTGCTTAATCTGGTACGTAACGCCATAGATGCGATGAAAGTGTTAACATCCGGAAGTCGGAAACTTTTATTGAAAACCCGGCGTATCGATGAATCCAGGGTTGAAGCTATTGTGATGGATAATGGCCCGGGGATGGCGCCGGAAACGGGTGAACATCTGTTTGAAGCCTTTTTTTCAACCAAAGAGAGCGGTATGGGCATGGGACTGCCGATAAGTAAGAAGATTGTCGAGGCTCATTTCGGTGAGCTGACTGTTGAGACCGGCCTGGGGGAGGGGGCGACATTCCATGTCGTGTTGCCCACCGATCCCGCACTTGAATTACCAGGATTTTGACTATGAGTAACCAGCCGACGGTATTTGTTGTTGATGATGATCAGGCAATGCGAAATTCGCTCAAATGGTTGATCGAATCGGTTGCGATGAATGTGGAGACTTATGAATCTGCCGACGCCTTTATTCATAGCTACTATCCGGGACGTTCCGGATGTCTGCTGCTGGATGTCCGTATGCCCGGCATGAGCGGTCTGGAACTGCAGGAGTATCTAACCTCTCACCAGATCGCCATACCGGTAATTATTATTACCGGACATGCGGATGTTCCTATGGCGGTGAGGGCGATGAAAAGCGGTGCATTGGATTTCATCGAGAAGCCCTTTAATGACGAACTGTTGCTAGAGAGCATTCGTCATGCACTGGTGCTGGACGAGAAACAGCGTGACATGCAGTCGCAGCGGGCGGAGATCGCTACACGCCTGGCCCGGCTGACACCCCGTGAGCACGAGGTTATGGTCATGGTGACCAATGGTAGGGCCAACAAGGAGATCGCATCCTCCCTGGGAGTCAGCGCCAAAACGGTTGAGGCGCACCGGGCGCGGGTCATGGAGAAGATGGAAGCGGGATCACTGGCAGAACTGGTCAGGATGGCCTTACACGCCAATCTGACCATTGATGATGAGACGTCAGGGGAATGACTCACTGCATAAGAGTTTCGTATGGATGAGAGACCCATCCGCCAACCTAAGGTGTTGGCGTGGTGCTTTTACGATTGGGCCAATTCAGCCTTCGCCACCACAGTGATGGCGGGGTTCTTCCCCCTTTTTTTCAAGCAGTACTGGAGTGCGGAGGTCGCGGCTACCGAAAGCACATTTCGCCTGGGTATGGCCAACTCACTGGCCAGTATCCTGGTGGTCTGTGCGGCACCCTTGCTCGGTGCCTTGGCCGATCAGGCTGGAGCAAAAAAACGTTTTCTGCTGTTTTTCGCTGCCATGGGTATCGTGATGACAGGCGCACTTCCGCTGGTAGCCCAGGGGGGCTGGATGATGGCGCTGGTGCTCTATGGCCTGGGTGTCCTCGGTTTCTCTGGCAGCGTGATTTTCTACGATTCCCTGTTGGTTTCGGTGACACGTGAGCGACACTACGAACGTGTATCAGCCTACGGTTACGCATTCGGCTATCTGGGCGGTGGTCTCCTATTCAGCCTCAATGTCCTGATGATCCTATTCCCGGAGGCATTCGGCCTGGCAGGGAAGGCTGAGGCGGTCAAACTCTCGTTTTTCAGTGTCGCGCTCTGGTGGGCACTCTTCTCCATACCGCTCTTCCTGTGGGTGAAGGAGCCCGATACAGGGGGGAAAACAGACAGATGGGTCAGTGCCGGACTGAGACAGCTGCGTGATACTTTCGGCAAGGTCCGGCAGCTCAAGATGACCTTCCTGTTTCTTATCGCCTACTGGTGCTACATTGACGGAGTCGACACCATTGTTCGCATGGCGGTGGATTATGGTCTCTCGATCGGCTTCGATGCGAACAACCTGATGGTGGCCCTGCTGATCACCCAGTTCGTCGGTTTCCCCGCCGCTTTGGTTTTCGCCAGGATTGGCGCCAGGAGAGGGCCCAAGCAGGGCATCATGATCGCTATTTTTGCCTATCTGATGATCCTTCTCTGGGCCTATCGGATGGATGCCATCTGGGAGTTCTACATGTTGGCAGTGGCCATTGGTCTTGTGCAGGGTGGTATTCAGGCTCTGTCCAGGGCGCTCTACGCCAGACTGATACCGCGGGATCAGGCGGGAGAGTTTTTCGGCTTCTACAATATGCTGGGTAAGTTTGCTGCGGTCCTGGGGCCGATGCTGATGGGGTGGGTAGGTGTGCTGACCCAGGACACCCGGCTCTCCATATTGGCGATTGGGACGCTTTTTATCCTTGGAGCGTTCTTACTCAGCCGAGTGAATGTGGATGCGGGGCAACAGGCCGCACGTGAGCTGGAGAAGCATCCAATCTGAACAGCACTGCGCCAGGCGCAGCGGATCAGATCTGGTGACAGTTACACCGATAGGGAAGCTCTCTGCCAACCTGTGCAACAGTTTCGATAATATCCGTGGCATCCCTGCCAAATAGATTCAAACGGGGATCGCCTTGCTGAATCAGTTCCTGTACAAGAGACTCGGTTGCAGGCCGGAGAGAGGAGGGGTCCGCTGCCTCAGTGATGTCGTGACAAACCGGACACATAATAAACAGACCGCTCTCAAGGCCGATTTCGGTGGCAATCTTGCGCTTTTTCATTTTTTTGCTTAACAGGAAATCCAACAGCCCCATACCGAAACATTTCCTCTTCTGCGATCTTTGATAGACTTTGCATCCCTTGGTGTCATCCTATGACAATCCTGGCCTATTCTCCATCACCATATGACTGACGACGCTGACAAAGACAGACTCTACGCAGGCTATCGAGAGGAAGTTGCCGACTTCGTTTTTGACGAACAGGTGGCGGAGGTCTTTCCCGATATGATCCGGCGCTCAGTCCCGGGTTATGCGACGATTATCAATATGATCGGAACACTGGCGGCAAGATGCGTGACGCAGGACTCTCTCTGCTACGATCTGGGCTGTTCATTGGGCGCCGCGGCCATGGCGATCGACAGGGGTAAGGGTGAGAAGAGCTGTCGTATTGTTGCCGTGGATAATTCTCCTGCCATGGTTAAGCGGGCCAGGCAGTATCAACTGATGAAAGGTGAGCCCTCATCAGTTGAATTTGTCTGTGGTGATGTGTTGGATATCGGTATCGTTTCTGCTTCCATGGTGGTTCTCAATTTCACCCTTCAGTTCATTCCCTTGGAAAAACGAAATCAGCTACTGGCAGCGATATACCAGGGTATGTTGCCTGGAGGGATTCTTGTGCTGTCTGAAAAGATCGCTCTGCCAAGCGAGAGTGTGCAGCAGCTTTTCACAGAGATGCACCACAGCTTCAAGATGGCGCAAGGCTATTCCGAGCTGGAGATCAGTCAGAAGCGTACTGCTCTGGAAAAGGTATTGCTGCCGGAAACCTTAGAGACCCACCGGGCACGCTTAAAGTCGGTAGGATTCAAGACAGTGGAAGTCTGGTTTCAGTGTTTTAATTTTGTTTCACTGCTGGCGGTTAAATGAGAACCGAATGGTCATGGATAGAACCCCTGATGGAGACACCACTGGCCCGATGGCTACAGAATCTGCCATCCCAGGTTGAGCGCGTATGGCGGGATAGACCTCATGGAGATACTCCTGCCTGGCAGGCGGCGCTTTCTCAGCTGCCGCCAATCGAAACGACCGGTTTTTCTCTCGATTCGCCCAGTATCCGTGCAGGCATAGCCGCTGATTGCGACGATCGCACAAGAGAGCGGATCCGAGAGCAACTGATGTCTCTTCACCCGTGGCGCAAAGGTCCGTTCGAGATTTGTGGCCTTTACCTGGATAGTGAATGGCGATCCGACTGGAAGTGGGAGAGGCTGCAACCCCATATTCAGCCGCTGCGGAATCGTCTGGTGCTGGATGTGGGCTGCGGTAACGGTTACTACGCATGGCGCATGTTGGGGGAGGGTGCCAAACAGGTTATCGGTATCGATCCCACCCAGCTTTTTCTCCATCAGTTTGAGGCCGTGCGGCATTTTCTGGGGAGGTCTCACCCGGTGCAATTGCTACCATTGGGTATTGAAGATCTTCCACCAAATCTACAAGCCTTTGATACGGTTTTTTCCATGGGCGTCTTCTATCATCGGCGCTCGCCTTTTTCCCATTTAGCAGAGCTCAAGGGTTGTTTGCGCAAGGGGGGCGAGCTTGTGCTTGAGACGCTTGTGATCGAGGGCGGTACCAATGAGGTTCTGGTGCCGGATGGTCGTTATGCGAAGATGCGCAATGTCTGGTTTATTCCTTCACCGACGACGCTGCTCTCCTGGCTGTCACGGGCGGGATTCAGAGATGCGAAGTTGATCGACGTCTCAGTGACGACAACAGAGGAGCAGCGATCGACGGAGTGGATGAGATTCGAATCTCTGGCGGAGTACCTTGATTCGATGGATCCGGACAAGACGGTGGAGGGATATCCGGCTCCCAGGAGAGCTCTGATCGTGGCGTCTGCATGAGATGGGTACAACAAAGATAAGGTCTATTCTTACTCCATCCAGGTTATGATTGACCGTTAGTCACTACACACATATATATCAATGTCTACAAGATTACTGATTACCCTCGACTATGAGCTTTTTTTCGGTCTGCAGACGGGAACGGTCGAACACTGCATGATTCGACCGGTTTCCGCACTCAAACAGATCGTCGATAGATATGATGCGAAGCTGACCCTGTTTGTCGATGCGGGATATCTCAGTCAACTAAAAATGCAGGGTCATGGGATATCCGCATTAGAGACCGACTACGGGCAGATCAGAGAACAGCTTACTTCGTTGGTGGAAGAGGGGCATGATGTACAGCTCCATATTCACCCTCATTGGGAAGATACGCGTTATAACGGCGAAGGTTGGTTGATAGATACCGATCGTTACAGACTCCACGACTTCTCATCAGATGAGATAGAGCGAATTATCGGTGAGTACAAAAAAGTGCTGACGGATATTGTGGGAGATCGGGTTTTCGCTTATCGGGCGGGCGGTTGGTGTATGCAGCCTTTCGACCAGATCGGAGATGCTCTGCATAAACACGGCATCTGGCTCGACAGTACCGTATATAGTATGGGTTACTCGCCCGATGACATTCGCGGTTTCGATTTTCGCGATGCGCCTGATCAGGCGGTTTGGCGATTTTCTCACGACCCCGTGCAGATGCATTCGGAAGGGCGTTTCCTGGAAGTCGCCATCACAGCATGCCGGGTCAACCCGCTGTTCTATTGGAAATATGCGCTGCAGAAGAAACTGGCACGTGGTGCCTTCAAACCCTTTGGTGATGGTCAGGCAATGGTTGCCAACAGTGCGTATTATCGTGCGCTTCTGACCAAACCCAGCTATTCAGTGACCTCGATTGACGGCGCCAAGGCGGGACTGCTGGAGAGATCCTATCAGCAGATGATTGAGCGTAGGGAGACTTCTGTCTTTAATGTGATGGGACACCCCAAGGCATTGACGCCTGATTCCCTGCTCCGGCTGGATAGTTTTCTGCAACGGCACTCCGAACTTCAGCCGGTAACCCTTCAGGCCTATAAGGATCAACGCCCCGAATAGAGGGGGCATTTTGTTCCCTCAAGAGCCGGCAATTTTCACCGAAAAAGCGGGTGACTGTTGCATGTGGCGCTTAACGGCGCACTGTTCCATCGCCCTGATGATTCCCTGGTGGTATTTGTCAGGAAATCCAGTGGGTAGGGTCAAGTGGAAGCGGATCTCACCGATCATTTTTTTCTTGGGGTCGTCGATACAATCCATGCTGAGCGCCAGGCCTTCGGTGGAGAGCTGACGCATCTCGCAGAAGTTCCAGGCGAAAATACCGGCACAGGTGGCGATGGACGCCAGAAAGAGGTCGAAGGGGGCCGGGGCTGAGGTATCCCCGCCATACTTTGCCGGTTGGTCTGTCCTGATGGTGAACCCTCCCACCTGGGCATCGATGCGCTTACCGCCTGGAAATTTAACCTCAATGCTGTCCATCTACTTCTCCTGCCTTATTCCTGGTGTGCCTGCAACACGCACTAAAGCGGCTGAAGCTCCTTGATCGGGCCGTCGTTCTTCTTCTCCACTTGGGCATAGAGGTTATTGAGGGCAGCCTGAAGCGCCTCTTCAATGACCGGATGGTAGAAAGGCATCTGGAGCAGATCACCCACAGTCATCTTTTGAGTGATGGCCCAGTTGAGCAGATGTGCGAGGTTCTCACCGCGAGTGGTGATCATCTCGGCGCCTAGCATTCTACCGCTCTGTTTCTCGGCGTAGACTCTAATGATGCCCCTGTTCTGTCCCATGATCATGGCGCGTCCTACAGGCGCCAGTTTGACTTCGCCGATGGCAGTGGTTTCAGGATCGAGGGTGTCGTGGCTGGCACCCACCAGGCAGATGTTGGGATCGCAGAAATTGATCGCCAGGGGGACCTTGCGCCTGAAAGCTGTGACTGTCTCCGCAGCTGCATTGTGTCCGGCGATTTTCCCTTCGTCTCCCGCTTCATGGAGGATGGGGCGCTGACCGTTCACATCGCCGGCTATGAAGATATGGGACTCACCGCACTGCATAGTGTTCGTGTTGTGGAGCGGGATACCGCGTTCATCGAGCTCGATGCCAGCATTTTCCAGGCTCAGGCCCTCTACGTTGGGCACCCGACCCAGGCTGGCGAGCACCTTGTCGACCACTACAGACTGATCCCCAGCGGTCACTCTCAGCTGCTCCCCGGCTTCAGTTATCTCCACGGGATGTCCGAGATGGATCGGGAAGGACCTCTGCATGATCTCTAGAGCCATCCTGGACACCTCCGGATCGGTGGCGCCACCAATGCGATCGGCCATGTCGAATCCGGTAACTTCTACATCGAGACGGCTGAGCGATTGACCCAGTTCGAGACCGATGACGCCCAGGCCAATGACAGCGACGGATTGTGGCAGGTCTTCCAGCTCGAAAAAGGTATCTGTTGTCAGTACCTTGTCACCGAATGCTTTCCAGGCCTCAGGTACCAAAGGTCTGGAGCCGGTAGCAATGACTATCCGGTCCGCTGTGACCTTGTCACCGTTGTCGAGTACCAGTGTATGGGGGTCGATGAATCGGGCATAGGACTCGACGAATCTATCACCCATGTTATCGGTGCTGTTGGTCAGCACACGGTCGACGAAGTTATCCCGGAGATCCTGAACATGTTCCATCGCCTCAGGAATGTCGATGCTCAGCTCGGTATGGCCATCCACACCGTATCGTCCGAGATGAGTACGTCGGTGGTAATCTTCGGCCACCTGGATGAGTGCCTTGGAAGGCATACAACCGACCCGGGCGCAGGTCGTCCCCGGCTCACCCCCATTGATCAGGAGGAAGCTCTTACCAGCAGGTCCAACCTTGCTGGTTGCATTGAGTCCGGCTGTACCGGAACCGAGGATGGCGACGTCGACTTTCTTTTCTGCCACGATTCTCTCCAAAGAAGTGGGTGGATATCTGATTTGAAGAGGGGATTCTAGCGGGATGAAGCGCAGATTTCAGCCCATTGCTAAGGGGGTTGACCATAATTGCGAGAAGTACTGATTGGTAAAACAGCGCCAGAGTGCGGTATGGTCATGCCGGAATAACATTAAAGGAGGACGATAACCATGAGATTCTTGTCACTATTGCTCTTAATTCCAGGATTGGCTTTGGCGCAACCGCCTGCCGGACAGATGGATCCCCAGCAGTTCTTCGAACAGTCGAAGAAAACGATGGTGCCGATGATGGAGGAGAGCCTGCCTGTCATGAAAGAGGCCAGAGCCTGTCTGGAAAAGGCCGACGATCAGTCCTCTTTCGAGAATTGTGCCGAGATCATGGCTGAATTGGACAAGAAGATGCGCTCAAGGATGGGGGGTATGATGCCGCCTGGCGCACAGGCAAGACATGAAGAGAAGCCGATGAAAGATCCCAAGGATATCGAGTGGAACGCGGAGACCAAGAAAAATATGCTGTTTTTCCTCGATCAGTCGATTACTGTGGGGCAGGCCATGACGAAATGCTTCAAGCAGAGTTCGACGATGGAACAGATGCAGCAGTGTTCCATGTCTGTCATGCCGCGAAAATAGATCGAACGTCCATAACAGACCTGCTAATGCTGCCAGTCTGTCTGCGGTACAGAGGGGGGAATTCGGCCCTCTCTGCGTACAAGCGGGCGAAAGCGATAGCCTTGAATGATTTCAGGTTCGGATTTCTCTGGCCTGATCGCGGGTAATGGTGGATTGGATTCCGGCTCAGGGTTGAACGTTGGTAGATTATAGGTGACAGGGGGCGGTAACCGGTAGGGCATCCAGCGGTGGTTTTTGATCTGCTTGCCGGCACCGCCATGTGTTCCAAAAGTAAAACAGAAGAAGGCCTCAGCCGGATGGATCCAGTAGAGTGCCAATATCAGTACAGCGAGACGTCCCAAGGGGATGCCTCCGGTTCGATGTCATCTCTCCGAGAAAGTGTCAGCGGGTTATCGACAATCATGGGACGAAGTATGGCAGGTACAAGGTGATTTACCAGCCAATCCCAGTGCGGTTACCGAAGATCAGCGGCTTTCATCTCTATTCAAAGACCAATCGTAATCGTGGTCGTCTATCTGGGCGATATTCTGTAGCTGCTTGAGTAACGGCGCCTTGGCGTACTGTCGCAGATGCTCGATTATTGCCGCATCGTTTTTACCAAAATCCACCTTGAACCAGTGATAGATACTGGAGACCACGAGCCTGTCCCGATCTATCCGTACCCCCCTCTGATGATTGATGAAGATATCGGCTGCGTGATTCAGCAGTTCCTCTGCATTTATTTCCGTAAAGGCGGTAGTTTGCAGGTTTGGGCATCCCAATGAAGCACAATTGACGGCGTAGTGTATGCGGGGGTCCCGCCAAAGGGGTCTCAGAATGCGGTGTTCAATGTCGTCCAGCGAGACGGCTTGAGCGTCGATGGTGAAGAGCTTTTTCCCCCAGGGGCCGTTGCTGAACAGTCCCGGCGAGATATCGATATCGAGGATTGAGGCCACAGGATAGTGGTCCAGAATCACGCTGACGGTACCCGCATTATAGAGATTGATCCAGTATGCGAGCTGCTGATCCCGTGTCATTTGTCTGACCGGCAGGCGCTGCAAATATTTTAAGTAGTTTCCGAGCATCTCCCTGTCATGTTTGGTGACAGCGGCATATTTCACCCGATTGATCCCATCCCCGGAAACCACCAGATAGCGGTCAAGAAACTGCTGCCAGGGTTCGTGGTCGATCTCAAATGATCGGGTTGCCTGACTCTGGTTCCAGTGTGACCAGGCTTCAGCGCGGGGTGCGGCATGGAGACCTGAAGTCAGAGTAAACAGCAGCAGTGTCATGACTATTTTATTCAGCATGTCATTTCCTATCCGTTTTCGTGGCATCACTCTATCTACTCTATGTCGACTGTTTTGGATGCGGATTTCAATGCGTTCTTTCTGATTTTTCTGGAATGTACCCGATTACAGATTCTCTGGTGGATTGATTACTGTTGGCGGCAATCCGGCCTACGAGACAAATATCAGGGCAAGTGTGGCATATCACTCAGTCGGTTAGGGGAAATGCCATAGGAAATACGGCATTCAAGGTTTACTTGTTCTGGAATGTGTCTTCAAAACAGACAGATAGCAGATTGGATCGATTTTTGCCTTTATGAGCTGGATTCAAACCCTGAGGTAGTAAATATAATGAACAAATCAATTTTGACATTGGCAATTGCAGCAGCTTTATCCAGCCAGGTCGTTTTGGTGACGGTGGTTTCAGCAGAAGAGGAGTCTTTGCCAACGATCAATGTGGAAAGCACGACCCTGAGCGACGTCAGTGAAGAGCAGGTGAAATCTGCCGATCTCGCCGAAGCATTACAGAAGAATGTTCCCAGTATCTCCATCGTTCGGCGTAGCGGTATCGCAAATGACATCATTCTCCGCGGCCAGAAAAAGGACAACATCAATATTCTTATTGACGATGCAAAGATCTATGGCGCCTGTCCCAACCGGATGGATCCTCCTACCTCTCATGTACTGACCAACAACATCTATGGCATCGAAATTACTGAGGGTCCATACGATGTGGAGAACTTCGGCACACTCAGCGGTGCGGTAAAAATCACCACCAAGAAACCCTCAAAGGAGTTTGAAGGCGAAGTCAATGTCAATCTGGGAAGCTGGGGATACCGAAAAGCGGCGACCACAGTGAGTGGCGGCAACGACAAGGTGCGCGCGCTGTTCAGTATCTCCAAAGAGACCAGCGAGCAGTATGAGGATGGCGACGGCAACGACTTTTCGGAACAGCTCGAAGCGGTTGATGCACCTGCGATGAATCGATACAAGCCAGAATTTGTCGGTATCGACGCCTATGACAAGCAGTCTTTCATGGGCAAGGTCTATGTGGACGTGACCGAAGATCAGGAATTGAAACTGAGCTATACGGCCAACCGCAGTGACGACATCCTCTATCCGTCCACCCCTATGGATGCGCTTTACGACGACTCCGATATCTTTACGGCTCAGTACACCATCAAAAACCTGGGTAACTGGTCCAAAGAGCTCGATTTTCAGCTCTACAACTCTGAGGTCGAACATCCCATGTCGACCTTCTATCGTGTAGCATCGGGCCCCGGTTCGGTGAACGAGAAGGTGAGCCATCTTGAGACAGAGGTGCAGGGCTTCAAGGTGAAGAACAGCTTCGATCTCGATGAGATGACGGAGTTGACCTACGGTCTTGATTACAGTGTCAGGAATTGGGATGGTAATTATGAGGGTACAGGCACTCAGGCCCTAATTGACGGGTTCCATAGCATCGACGATGTAGACACTGAAAATAGGGCGGTCTTTGTCGTTCTGGACAAGGACTTCCCTGGATTTAATCTCAAAGCCGGTGCGCGTTATGACGATACGACCATTGAGACCGGTGGCAATGCACCAAATCAGCCGGATAATGACTATACAGCGTTCAGTGGCTATGTCTTCGGTACGTATCAGTTGAATGAAACGACCAAGCTATTCGGTGGGCTAGGACGCGCGCACCGGGTGCCGGATGCCAGAGAGCTCTACTTCCGTGGCGCTATGATCAATACCTCTGGGCCTATGCCGATGCCAATGAATCCACAGCTCGGTACACCGACACTCGATCAGACCCGAAATGACGAAATCGATTTCGGTATCGAAAACAACTTCGAAAACCTGGTTCTGAAGACAAAAGTGTTCCACAGCTGGTTAACGGATTTCATCCATTACAGATCCACGCCTGTTCCGGGATCGATGATGAATCTCAACCGTTTCGAAAACGTGGATGCCACCATCTATGGTTTGGATGTTAGCGGTTCCTATTTCATCAACGACGAGATCTATCTCGATTTCGGCCTGGCCTACCAGAGGGGCGAGAAGGATGAACCGTTGAGCGGACAGACCGATACTGATCTGGCGGAAATTCCGCCGCTCAAAGCCAACCTGGCGCTCAACTATGAGTATGCGAATAGGAGCAATGCCCGGGTCGAGGTCGTGGCTGCGGATAAGTGGGACAGATTCGACGGTGACAACGGTGAGCAGGAGCTCGACAGCTATGCGGTTGTCAATCTGAAGGTACAGCATCAGTTGACCAATCAATTCGAAATTACCGCCGGTATCGATAATATTTTCGATCGGACTTATGCCGTCTCCAACACCTATAATGATCTGACGCTGATCTCGAGCGGCGCAACCGGCGAAGTGATGTTGATCAATGAGCCGGGCCGCTATGTCTACGTCAATACAACCTTCAGGTTTTGATCTGAGTGCCGTATTGATTGATGATTTACTCTGTTGCCGGTAGTCACCCGGTAGCGATTGAGTTCATCACACAATTGCAGAACTGCAATATGGTCTGGTCCGGCTTGATAACCAAGCCTGACCAGACCTTTACATCTTCAAGCTTCCTCCATCCAAATTCAGCCACTTGAATAGGCTGGCTTCCACCTGCGATGATGTGGTTGATACAGCAACTCTCATCGACTGACTTTTCAGTGAAAATCCATACAATCCGCTCGGACAATCGTCAACTGCTGCTTGCCATATTCGCAACAATTACTGCGGGATTCCTTTTGGCGGCCATGGATGGATTGGGTAAATGGCTAATGCGTGAATTACCCACAGAGCAGGTGGTCTGGGCTCGCTACTTTTTTCATACGTTGATTGTCGGGACTGTCTTTACGGCTCATGCAGGCCCAGGATTCATGCAGACCCAAAGCCCGTTGCTGCAGATGGCTCGTGCGGTCAGCCTGCTCTGTGTCAGTTTATGTATGTACTATGCACTCCGTACCATCTCACTGGCTGACGCTACGGCGATTATTTTCTTTGCGCCTGTGTTGGTAACCCTGTTGGCCGGTCTTTTCCTCGATGAACGGGTGGGCATACAAGAGTGGTTGGCGGTGATCATAGGTTTTGCCGGCGTGCTGATGATCGTCCGCCCCGGATTTCGTGAAATCGAGCCTGCCATGTTGCTTGCGATGACGGCGGCGATCTCACTTGCATTCTATTTTGTCCTGACCCGGGCGCTACGAGGTAAGGACAGCGAAAAAACAACGTTATTTCACACGACCGTGGCGGGGGCTGTTATCCTGACCCTGCTGATGCCGTTGTGGTGGGTTCCACCCACAACGTTTCAATGGGTGCTCCTTGTGGTAACGGGAGTCTTGGGTGCGAGTGGACATTTCCTGCTGGTCAAGGCTTTTCACCTTGCGTCGGCATCTGTACTGTCACCCTTTTTGAATGCGCAGTTGGTTGCGGCAGTGCTCTACAGTGTGCTGTTTTTTGAAGATGACTTGGACATCGGTTTTTTTACCGGTGCAGTGATGATCGTTGGTGCAGGCTTGATCGTCTGGGTCCACCAGCAAATCATGGCCGGTCATGCCAGGCGACGGTTATCGACGAAGTGATTATGTTATCGAATGGAATCCGTCTATCGGTCAATTGGCCTATCTGACCTTACGCCCACCACTGAAAGTGGCAATGTGCTCCCTGCGTCTATAATCTGACAGGCCAATTGAACTCGATCTTAATCCCCTGACAGCATACTAGCGGGAGAGCATCTCATCGATGATTCTTTCACAATCCAGCCAATCTTCCACATCATGACCAGGTTCGAAGTTCCTTTGCTCCGCGCGGTAGTAGGCCATAGTGGCAACCATTTCATAGCGTTCGCGAGGACTGATCACAGAAGCTGACTTGCTGCGTTTTACAGCAACCTTTTTCTTGGTAGCCTTTTTTACTACCTTTTTCTTGGTGACCTTCTTTTTAGCGACTGCTTTTTTCTTTACGGTTTTTCCCTTTTCCTCTTTTTTACTCACATGAGCCTCCTGGTCAAAATGCCCTTTAGTATAAAGATCTATTTTAAGAAATTGTGATTGTCATTTTATGACAGGATTCTAGGTTCTTTATCGGTCTATCACCAGAGAATTCTCCATCAAGTAATGACACTTGGTTCACTTCTTCCTGTGCGATCTTCTATTTCAGCTAAATCGATCGAAATCGAAACCAATGTCCCCATGACATCTGCAGTCGGTAAGGTCTGCTTTGCAGGGTCTGCTTCGTATGCCTCCAGATAGACCCTGAGAGTCGCTCCTTCGGTGCCGGTACCGGAGAGTCGATAGACGATACGTGAGCCATCGGTAAATCCGATTCTTATTCCCTGGTGCTCGGAGCGGCTCTCATCCACGGGGTCGGTGTAGGAGAAATCATCCGCATACTCAACCCGGTATTCATCAAGCGCTTTGCCGGGGAGTGAGGGCAGTAGGCTGCGCAGATGCGACATCAAGCCTTCCGCAGCCGCCTTGTCGATGCCTTCATAGTCGTAACGGGTGTAGTAGTTTCGCCCGAACTGGTTCCAGTGCTGTTTGACGATGGACGCTACGGATTGTTGTCTTACTGCGAGTAGATTCAGCCAGAACAGGACAGCCCACAGGCCGTCTTTCTCCCGCACATGGTCGGAGCCGGTGCCGAAACTCTCTTCACCACATAAGGTAATCTTGCCCGCATCCAGAAGATTCCCAAAGAACTTCCATCCTGTGGGTGTTTCATAACACCCAAGTCCAAGATACTCTGCCACTTTATCTGCTGCCTGACTGGTGGGCATTGAGCGTGCAATACCGTTGATGCCCTTGGCATACCCTTTGATAAGGTGGGCATTTGCCGCCATCACTGCGAGGCTGTCGCTGGGGGTGACGAAAAAGTCACGACCAAGAATCATATTGCGGTCACCATCACCGTCAGATGCTGCTGCGAAATCGACTCCCTGGGGACCTGAGGTGAGTTTCACCACTTCATGGGCATGCACCAGGTTCGGATCGGGATGACCCTGGCCGAAGTCCGCTAAAGGTGTTCCGTTGATGACGGTGCCCGGCTCTGCGCCCAGGGTCTCTTCCAGAATGTATTTGGCATAGGGGCCGGTAATGGCGTGCATAGCATCGAAACGCATTGTGAACATACCGGAATTGAAGAGTTGGCGGATGCGATCGAAATCGAACAGGTTCTCCATCATAGCGGCATAGTCTTCAACCGGGTCGATGATATCTATGGTAGTGGACTTGATCGTATGGCTACCGACTCTGTCCAAGTCAATGGGAGCATTATCTACCGTGAAGTAACGGTCGATAGTCTGGGTACGCTCATAGACGGCTTCAGTCACAGACTCCGGTGCCGGACCGCCGTTCGGCGTATTGAATTTAATACCGAAATCTTCTTCAGGACCGCCGGGGTTGTGGCTGGCCGAGAGAATGATGCCCCCGTTGGTCTTGTACTTCCTGATTACACAGGAGGCAGCCGGTGTTGAGAGTAACCCTCCCTGGCCGACCAGTACTCGCTTTATCCCGTTAGCAATGGACATGCTGATAATGATCTGAATCGCCTCACGGTTGTAGAAGCGCCCATCACCTCCCAGTGCCAGAGTGCCGCCCTTGAGTGCATTCTGTGTGTCAAATATCGCCTGTACGAAATTCTCCAGATAGTGAGGTGCTTGAAAAACCTTTACTTTTTTTCTTAGTCCCGAGGTACCTGGACGTTGATCATTAAAGGGTTGAGTGGAAACGGTGAGGGTGCTCATAGTGTGGATACTTCCATAGGGTATTTTGAGTCTGGATATATTCAATCACCCTGAAGACAAATATTGAAGTGGCTTCAAGGCTCTGTTCAGATCTGTAAAAGTGACTCATTCATCAAGCAGTGTACCGTCCGGTGATACCACAGGCAGGCCAAATATTTGCCACAGCTGCATCCCACCTCGATAGTAGTATATCTTTTCTCTTGGATAGCCTTGTGCGATCAGTCCCTCAATCGCCGTCGGTGATTGGCCGCACCATGGACCGTTGCACCATAGGACGAGACTTTTTGCCTGTGTGAAATCCCAATCTCGGCTCTTTTTGATTCCGCCGAATAACTCCAGTGTCTCCTCTATAGTGATCTCATCTGCTCCCTGTTTAGGATTGAGCCGGTTGTAGGGAATGTTGATCGATCCCGGAATGGTGCCGCGCGCATGCCAGTCTGGCGTCCTGGCATCGATCAGCAAACCGGTATGATCGGCCAGCTCGCTCTGCATGAATGCGATCAATTCAACCTCCCCAATTGTTTCGACTCCCTGCGCTACCCGCATCGGTTGGGCGCAAAACGGCGGGCAGGGTCGGGCAGTGCGGGCAAAATTGAATTCGAGCATGGCACCGGTATCCTGCTCACGACGGATGAGAATCTCTTTCGATGCATGCGTAACCATGAATTCACCGATTTTAGGGGTGATCATGACCTCCAGGCCTGTTGCATGGAAGGAGAGCATTCCCAGGCATGTTGTGATGAGGAAAAGGCCTGTCAGTCTGGTTTTCCTGTAAGTTGGCACGATTTAGCTCCTTTCTGATGTCAGGGGGCATACGATAAAAAATGCCGAGCATGGTATACGAACCCTGCTCCGGATTTAAAGTGATGGGTGTGCCCCCCCTGAACCGGGGCTGGGGTTGGATAATCCACTCGACTTCTCCAAATCAGATGCGTAATCTTTGTAGCAGACTGGAAAGTCTCTGTTTTCAGTCGGATGGCCTGACTTTACTGAGGGTGACTGCATAGCAAAGCAGTGATCGGAAGCGGGACGGCTTGGGATCTTCATATTTACGGGCGGATGCTATGATGACTTTTCCATTTCCAATGAAAAAATTATCAGTCTTGGTGTGTGGGCTCGGCATTTGTGCCGCACCTGTGGGTGGATATGCCGCAGACTGGATAATTACGCCAGCCATCACCGTAGAGCAGGTATATACAGATAACGCCCTGCTGAGCAATGACAGTGAAGAGAGTGAGTCAATAAGCCGTATCACACCTAGTGTTTCGGTCTATCGCGAAGGTGCCAGAGCCAGTGTCGATATCAATTATGCCCCTGAGTATCGCCACTACTGGGAGGGTACTGAAGACAACGAGTTGGTTAATTTTCTCCGCGCTGAAGGTAATACTGAGGTGGTTGAGGATCATGTCTTTCTGGACGGATGGGCCACTGCCGATCTCACCAGTATCACCAGTACTGGCCGGACAGGTATTGATGGTTTGACCGGGAGGTCGGACAGCACAGAGGTCTACACTGCCGGTTTAAGTCCCTATTTCAGAACTCGATTGGGTACGATCAGTGTTTTCGAAGCCCGCTATACAGCCGACACAGTTCGTTACTCCGAGGATGGGATTGATGATAGTGTTGGGCAACAGGCCGACTTGGTGCTGGGGAGTGGAACCGCTTTCAGTAATCAGCTGTGGGAGCTGGCAGCAAGGCAGAGCCAGGTGGATTACGAAACCCTGGAGCAGGACAACGAGGTCAAGCAGGTCCGGGGTGAATTCGTTCAACAGTTGACTCGTCAATGGGCACTGGCATTTGCGGCAGGCTATGAAGAGTTTAAACTCGCACTCAATCCTGATATCGATGACTCTTTGTGGAGTGTGGGTGTTATCTATACACCAAGTCCCCGCACACGGATTGCCATCGGTGGGGGGGAACGCGCATTTGGAGATGATTATTATCTCGACTTCACCCATCGCTCAAGACTGACCATCTGGACAGCTACCTACGATCGAGACTTTTCCAGCGCACGCCAAGAACTCCTGAGACCCAACCTGTTCCAACGCCTGGATGCGTTCGGAAATCTCGTAAGAGATCCTGTGCTTGAGAGCCCTCCGGTTGTGGAGCGCGGTGGTTCCGCGACATTGACAGCTGATTTTTTTGAGGTTGAGCGCGTTGCTACCAATTTTACCCTGGACACGGGTCGAACCAGAATCAGTCTCGGCGCCTCACGTACCGATCGTACCTATGATGACTCGACCCTGGATACTCAGGATCTACGTTTTGATGCCGGGTTCAGCCGTGATATCAGTCGCCTCATTACTGGCTTTTTGAATCTTGCCTGGCTGGATCACGAGGAAGAGGCCTTGGCGTATGACCAGGTTCTGGTCTCCCTGGGTGGTGAATACCTACTTGGCGCCTCTTCTTACTTGGGTATGACGTTGGCGCATCTTGAACGGGATGCCGAAACAGAAACCGAGAGTTATGAAGAGAACCGGTTCAGTATTTTCCTCACTCACACTTTCTGAAAAGTCCCTTGCTTGCGTACATCCGGATTCCGGGAATCATGATTCCCGGAGGGTGAGGGCTTGAAAATTCACATAGATGTCCCCATTTAACATCGGATATCAAACAACCCATTATTTTTCATTGACTTAAAGACATTGGAGATTGGAAATACTCATGACCGTTGAAGCCCAAAAGGAAACACTGGCCTTTCAGGCAGAAGTCAGCCAGGTACTGAACCTGGTGATTCGTTCCCTATACAGTAACAAAGAGATCTTCCTGAGGGAGCTCATCTCCAACGCTTCGGACGCAGCAGAGAAACTGCGTTTTGAAGCACTTACCGACGAAGCCCTGTTTGAGGAGGATACCGAACTCAAGATTCGGGTGACTGCCGACAAGGACAACGGCACGATCACGATTTCAGATAACGGTATCGGTATGAGTCGACAGGAGGTCACAGAGACTATCGGGAGTATAGCCAGCTCCGGCACCCGTAAGTTTTTCGAATCCATGTCTGGCGATCAGGCCAAGGACAGCGAACTGATCGGTCAGTTCGGCGTGGGCTTCTATTCGGCTTTCATCGTGGCCGACAAGGTGACGTTGCTGACACGGCGGGCCGGGCTCAGTGAGGAGCATGGAGTGCGCTGGGAATCGGCGGGTGAGGGGTCCTACTCTATCGAGAATATTGACAAACCCTCACGAGGCACCGATATCATCCTGCATCTGCGCGAAGACGAGAAGGAGTTTCTCGAAAACTACCGGTTACGCAGTGTCATTTCCAAGTTCTCAGACCATATCACCATCCCCGTTGAGATGGAGAATGAGTTCTACGGCGAGGATGAGGAGAAACCGGAGACACCCGAATTTGAACGGGTAAATAAAGGCACCGCGCTCTGGATGAGAAACCGCTCGGAGATCACGGAAGAGGAGTACCACGAGTTCTACAAGCATGTCTCTCACGATTTCGAGGCGCCGCTGAGTTATGTGCATAACCGGGTCGAAGGCACCAACGAATATACGTCGCTGCTGTTTATCCCCAAACGTGCACCTTTCGATCTCTGGGATCGGGATCAGAAACATGGTGTAAAACTTTTCGTACGCCGGGTCTTCATCATGGATGAGGCGGAGAAGCTGATGCCCCGCTATCTGCGTTTCGTCAAAGGCGTGGTGGATGCCGATGATCTGCCGCTGAACGTCTCCCGCGAGATCCTGCAGCACAACCGTAAGATCGATACCATCCGTCAGGCGAATGTAAAACGCATCCTTGGTTCTCTGGAGAAAATGGCCGAGAACGACAAGGAGAACTACCAGGAATTCTGGGATCAGTTCGGAAAGGTAATCAAGGAGGGACCGGCAGAGGACCACGCGAACAAGGAACGGATCGCCGGACTGTTACGTTTCGTCTCGACGCATAACGAGAAGGATGAGCAGACTGTCTCCCTTGCAGACTACACCGGCCGTATGCAAGAGGGACAGGAGAAGATCTACTATATCACGGCCGACTCTCCCGCTGCTGCCCGATACAGTCCCCACCTGGAGGTGCTGAAAAAGAAGGGCATCGAAGTACTGCTGCTCTCCGACCGGGTCGACGAGTGGCTGGTAACCAGTCTTCTGGAATTCGACGGCAAGTCCCTTCAGTCGGTTGCCAAGGGGGAACTCGATCTGGGTGACCTGGAAGATAAGGAAGAGAAGGAAAACAGCGAAAAGGCCACCGAAGCGCACAAGGATCTTCTTGAGAAGATGCAGGAGACACTTGGAGATGCGGTGAAGGAGGTTAAAGTCAGCCACCGTTTAACCGACTCTCCTGCCTGTCTGGTGGTTGAGGAGCATGATATGAGTGCCAACCTGGCCCGGGTGCTGAAATCGGTCGGTCAGGATGCCCCACAGACTAAACCGATTATGGAGATCAATGTCACTCATCCGCTATTGGAACGTCTGGAAAGTGAGGGTGACAGTGATCGATTCAATGATCTGACCCGGGTACTGTTCGATCAGGCTCAGCTTGCGGAAGGGGGGCAGTTGGACGATCCTGCGGCTTTTGTGCGTCGTCTGAATAGTCTGATGCTGAAGCTGGCGGGCGAGTGAGCGGCCATTAAGTGATTGCACACGGGGAGGGGGCACTTGCCCCCTCTTTTCGTCTAGCGCCTGTTAATCAAAACAGGAAATCCTTAAGTTTTTGAAAAACATGGATTTGATGTCGAGATTTCTGGGCTGGCCATCCTATAAAGACCCTGAATCCACCCATTGATAGGCTAGACTGGCCGAGTGTTGCCGACCATGGCAAACTCCATGCGTACAATAACACCCAAGGGAGAATCCATCATGCGAATCATTCTGCTCGGCGGGCCGGGTGCCGGAAAAGGCACTCAAGCCAATTTCATCAAAGAAAAATACAATATCCCCCAGATCTCCACCGGCGACATGTTGCGTGCCCACGTTAAGGCGGGCAGCGAGCTTGGTGTCGCTGCAAAAAAGATCATGGATGAAGGCGGTCTGGTTTCTGACGATATCATCATGGGCATGGTGAAAGAGCGGATTCAGGAGGATGATTGTCAAAATGGTTACCTATTCGACGGTTTTCCACGCACGATTCCCCAGGCTGAGTCTTTGAAAGAGGCTGGTGTACCCATCGACGCAGTGGTTGAGATCGATGTGCCGGATGCAGAGATCATCAGTCGTATGTCGGGACGCAGGGTCCATCTGCCCTCGGGACGTACTTACCATATCGTATTCAATCCACCCAAGGAGGAGGGGAAGGATGATGAGACAGGTGAAGAACTGATTCAGCGTGACGACGACAAGGAGGAGACAGTAAAGGCCAGACTCAAGGTCTACCATGATCAAACTGAGCCGCTCATCGATTTCTATCGGAAAGAAGCCGAAGAGGGTGCCTGTAAATATGTGAGAATCGTGGGTGTCGGCAGTGTGGACGATATCCGTGACGAGATTTTTGCCGGACTCGGATAATCTGTGTTTCGCTGATTTAGAGAAAAGGCTGCTTTAAGCGGCCTTTTTTATTTTTCGTTCGGAGATCGGGAATGAGAATCCCCCGGGCAATTATTTACCGATTTTGATAACATCTCACCGTTTTCTCAACTTTAAGCATGAGGCGCATTGTGGCTGTCGTAGAACTGACCAAAGAGAATTTTGAATCCACCATCACCGATAATGACTTTGTCATCGTCGATTTCTGGGCACCCTGGTGCGGGCCTTGCCGCTCATTTGCACCGACCTATGAGAGTGTGTCTGAGGATTTTCCCAATATCGTCTTCGCAAAGGTAAACACCGAGGATGAGCAGGAACTGGCTATGCATTTCCAGGTTCGCTCCATTCCTACTTTGATGATTTTTAGAGACAATATCATTATTTTTTCCCAACCGGGCGCGCTTCCGGAGTCGGCTTTCCGGGAATTACTCGGAAAAGCGGGTGAAGTGGACATGGACGAAGTACGCGCACAGATCGAGGCCGAGCAGCAGGGTACTCAGGACGCCTGATCAGCGACAACAGCACCGCTATCGAAACCCTGGAGGAGCATTGAATCTTCCAGGGTTTTTCAATTGGGGCTTTTTTCGTTTTTCCGGGGAGAGTAATCTGCATTGATAGGCATGATGCAAGCCATACTTGACTGATATGAGAAAACCCTACTATCCGTGGAGTCTTAGATATCTGACCCCTGGCGCTCCTTCCATGGGGATGGTGCAGGCGCAGAGCGAAGAGAACTACCGTCACCTCCTGAGGCTTGCGCCTGATCTGTCGTTGATGGCAGGTAAGTACCTCTCAAGTCTGGGGCAGGGTATGGATCTGCATCTGGAGATATTTGAGCAGACCCCCTATACCAGTCTCATCCATCTGACCTATTTTTTTCCGCATCCTGTCGGTCACTATCCCGACCCTGATGCCACACTCAGAGTCTACCACGATTTTCGTCAGGTAGATGTTATGGACATGCGGCAGTCCGCTCTGCCGTTGCAGCGCTGGGGCTCTCATCCTACATTGGAACAACGGTGGAAAATCAATCTTTTCCTATCAAAATGGCTGAACTACTGTATTACGCAAGGCCATAGCTTTTCACTATTGGCTCAAGAAGTTAACGACATAGTTGAAATTCAGGAAGTAATTTAGCGAGAATTTTGACAAATACGTGATTCTCCAATGAAAGTCTCTCGCGGTGGCTGTACAGTTCAGGTAAATTACCACCCTGAGAATTGAGTGCCGTCGACAGTTAGCAGTTTGGAGATTCCTGCCGGCGTCAGGTGAGGGAAACAGACCTGATGAGTAATATTCAATGATAAGTGTTCTGCTGGTTGATGATCACGAATTGATCAGGACTGGAGTCAGGGGCATTCTTGATAATGCGCCTGATATCGAGGTGGCGGCAGAGGCGTCGACGGGCGAGGAAGCGATCGATCTGGTTCAGACCACTGCGATAGACGTCGTCCTGATGGATGTCAATATGCCTGGGATGGGCGGGATTGAAGCCACACGCAGGGTTTTACGCGTCAACCCCGATCTCAAGGTTATCGCATTGACTGTACTTGATGACGATCCTTTTCCGAGCAAGCTCCATGAGGTTGGTGCAATGGGTTTCCTGACCAAAGGGTGTCCCGCGGAAGAGATGTTGCGTGCCATTTATGCGGTTTATGAAGGCCACCACTATATTGCATCGGATGTGGCCAGGAAACATACTCTGACGGAGTGGCAGGGAAACGCCAACAGCCCATTTAAACAACTCTCATCACGAGAGACACAGGTACTCTTGCAAATTCTGGAAGGGCAAAAAAACCAGGAAATCTCCGATATCCTCTCGCTCAGCCCAAAAACGGTGAGTACCTATCGGCAACGCATCTACGATAAACTGGCCATCAAGAACGATGTGGAGTTGACTCGGCTTGCCTATCGTCACGGTATCCTTACCGACAACTCGTCCAAATAGATAATTTACAGGCGCAGGTAACTAAACCTCCATCGGAGAGGCGGGCCTGTTTCTACGTACAGACAAAGGCTCGATGACATATGAAATTTGATCCCAACTGCAGTCGTTGTCAGCGGTTGGCGGATTTTCTGAGTCAGGTCAGAACTGACTACCCCGACTATCATGCGGCACCTGTTGCGCCGTTTGGCGATACCGGTGCCCGTCTCCTGATTGTGGGGCTTGCGCCCGGCATGCACGGCGCCAATGCGACAGGTAGACCCTTCACTGGCGATCACGCGGGTATCCTGCTCTACCAGACGCTCTACGACAATGGCTTTTCCAACCAGGCAGAGGCCTGGTCTGCCGATGACGGCTTGGTGTTGAACGACTGCCGTATCACCAATGCGGTAAAGTGTCTGCCACCGCAGAATAAGCCCATCGGCGGAGAGATCAATGCCTGTAACGACTACCTGTCAAGGGAGTTGGCACAGATGCCGGAGGACAGCATTGTGATCGCCTTGGGCTCGATCGCTCACCAGGCGGTAATCAAGGCGTTGGGACTGAAGCAGAAATCCTTCTCTTTCGGACACGGCGTGGAGCATCGGCTCAGTGAAGACCTCTACTTGATAGATTCCTATCACTGCAGTCGATACAACACACAGACGCGACGTCTGACACCGGTGATGTTTGACGCTATTTTCAAGCGCGCCAAAAATCTCCTCGGTTTCCCTGCCCGAGGATAACTTCGAAAAAACGTTCGTCGGTTGTCAATATCTGTGGGTGAGAGAACGGTTCTCTGTGCGGATGCCGTATAATCGTCATATGCCAGTATCCGGGTTTGATCACAAAGCCTTTCTTAAAACATTGACTACCCGACCGGGTGTCTACCGCATGCTCGATGTGGAAGATCAGGTGCTCTATGTGGGAAAAGCGAAGAATCTGAAAAAGCGGGTCAGCAGCTATTTCACCCGGAGTCAGAATCGGCGGATACAGTTGATGGTATCCCAGATTCAGCGAATTGAAATTACCGTCACACATACGGAAGCAGAAGCGCTGATCCTGGAAAATCACCTGATCAAGTCGCTTAAGCCGAAATACAATGTGCTCTTGCGGGATGACAAAAGCTATCCCTATATCCACCTCTCCTCTGATCAGGAATATCCCGCCCTCTCATTTCGCCGGGGCAGCAGACGTGGAAAGGGGCGCTTTTTCGGACCCTATCCCAGTGCGGGATCGACCCGGGATACCTTGCAACTGCTGCAAAAACTCTTCCCTGTCCGTCAGTGCGAAGATGGTTTTTTCCGCAATCGCTCTCGCGCTTGTCTGCAGTATCAGATCAAGCGGTGCAGTGGTCCCTGTGTAGGTCTGATTGAACCCGCGGATTATGCCGAAGATGTCCGCCATGCAGTGATGTTTCTTGAGGGAAAGACCAGTGCGGTGGTGGATGATCTGGTCAGCTGTATGGAGAAGGCTGCCGAGGCTCAACACTATGAGCAGGCTGCCGTCTACCGAGACCAGATCCAGACGCTCAGGCGTATTCAGGAAAAGCAGTATGTGAGTGGAGAGCGAGGAGACCTGGATATCGTCGCCTTAGCCAAGCGTGGGGGGAGCGCCTGCCTGCAGGTATTCTTCATACGTTCCGGACGAAATCTGGGTAATCGGGCGTTCTATCCGCAAGTGCCTCCTAATGCCACGGAAGAGGCCGTGTTGTCTGCCTTTGTTTCGCAATACTACCTGCAGAAGCCTGTACCTTCCGAGATAATCCTCAGCAGGACCCTCGATGATATGGGATTGATCGAGGAGGTACTGAGCCAGCAGGCGGAGCGTCGGGTTCGGGTAAGCTGCCGGGTGAGGGGAGAGCGGGCGCGCTGGCTGCGAATGGCCAAGGGAAACGCGGATATCGCGCTACAAGCCAGGCTTAATTCGCGTATGGATATGCAGGGCAGGGTTCAGGCCCTGCAGTTGGCACTCGACCTGCCGGCGTTGCCCGAGCGAATGGAGTGTTTCGATATCAGTCATACCAGGGGGGAGTCGACAGTGGCCTCCTGTGTTGTCTTCAATGAACAGGGCCCTTTGAAGTCGGATTACCGTCGCTTCAATATTGACGGGATAACCGCGGGTGACGATTATGCCGCCATGCGACAGGCCTTGGAGCGTCGCTATCGCCGCATTAAACAGGGAGAGGTGGCCTTACCTGATCTTTTACTGATTGACGGGGGGAAGGGGCAGCTGTCGGCAGTACACAGCACCCTGCAGGAGTTGGGTGTTTCCGGCCTCACCCTGGCGGGTGTCGCTAAAGGCGCTGATCGCAAGGCAGGCATGGAGCAGCTTTTCTTGTTGGGAAGAAAGTCACCGATTATACTGCCTCCAGATTCACCGGCATTGCACCTGATACAGCAGATACGGGATGAGGCTCATCGGTTCGCCATCACTGCACACAGGCAGCGACGCTCAAAAAGTCGCAAGCGCTCTGTTCTTGAAGAGATCCCCGGGATAGGTCCCAAACGGCGTCAGCGGTTACTCAAACAGTTTGGCGGTCTACAGGAGCTTGCCAGGGCCGGGGTTGAAGATATTGCCAGCGTTGAAGGGATCAATCGCGTACTGGCCGAACAGATCTACCATGCCTTTCACGATAAGGGTTGAATGACACACCTATGTGGAATATCCCCAACATATTGACTTTACTTAGGATTATACTGATCCCTGTGTTTGTTCTGCTGTTCTACCTGCCGGTTGAATGGGCGCGGTTGAGTTGTGCACTGGTCTTTTCCATTGCCGCCGTCACCGACTGGTTTGATGGTTACCTGGCCCGCCGTTGGGGGCAGGTTTCTCCCTTCGGAGCGTTTCTCGATCCGGTGGCAGATAAACTCATGGTGGCGGTTTCGTTGCTTTTATTGGTGCAGGCAGATCCGACGCCGGCACTGGCCATTCCTGCAGCAGTCATCATCGGTCGGGAGATAACCATCTCGGCCCTGCGCGAGTGGATGGCAGAGCTGGGAGCGCGGGATGAAGTGGCTGTATCCGTAATCGGAAAATTCAAGACGGCGGTGCAGATGGTAGCCATCCTGCTGTTGATCTACGATGATCCCATCCTCGGCATCCCGATTTTTACAGTGGGGTTTGTCCTGCTCTATGTGGCGGCCACACTGACACTCTGGTCAATGGTTCTCTATCTGAAGTCTGCCTGGCCGAGTCTGTTGGGTGAAGGGACCCACAATGCCAAGTTGGAACATGACGAGTAGGACGAGAGTCGGAGTGCTGCATAAGGCGTCATAACCTTGCCAGCCTGAGCTAAACTTGGAAGCAAGAATAATGATCAGAGGAGTCTCGCATGAAAATTCCCGCAATTGTTAGTGGTGCAGTTTTGCTCCTGTCGATGAGTACAGCTCTCCAAGCGTTACCACCGGGCGGCTATCATCCACATAGGGCATATCAAGCTGCTCCCGGTTCCAATAGTTTCAGCGTTCAAAGGGGTATGCGGTTTCAGAGGACGAGAGATGAGAACGGATATATTCTCAGAATAGAGACACGAGGCATGACGCCGGATGCCATTCAAGTGAGCTTGCAGGGCCGATCTCTGGTGGTTCAGAACCAGGAGTCCCGCCAGGTGGAACAGCGGAGTGATCGAGGTGGTTATCAGTTTTCTTCCACCTCATCGAGTATGCGCCGCCGCTTTCATCTGCCGCCTGATGCGGATGTGGCAGCAATGCAGCGGAGCGAAGAGGATGGGGTTGTCGTGATTCGCTTTCCCTATGCCAGCGGGCTCCGTTATTGAGGGGATGAGCAGCCAGATTTGTGGTTGACAGCGGGAGATGTGCCGCTAAAATACGCCCTTCCTAAGTCGTGCGGGAATAGCTCAGTTGGTAGAGCACAACCTTGCCAAGGTTGGGGTCGCGAGTTCGAGTCTCGTTTCCCGCTCCAAATTCTCACCAGTCCTATATGGGAAAGCTGCTGTCGGCAGTGACAACATGAATAGGGTTGGGTCATGCCTCGGGTGGCGCCGGGGCATTTTTGTTTGTCATTCGATTATTCACCATTAGGTGATAGAATCTACGACCAGTGGCTGAGTGGCAGAGTGGTTATGCAGCGGCCTGCAAAGCCGTGGACCTCGGTTCGATTCCGGGCTCAGCCTCCATTATTCCCCTTGCATAGATCTATAACCGGTCAACCCCTGCCCGGGTGGCGAAATTGGTAGACGCAAGAGACTTAAAATCTCTCGACCTTAGGGTCGTGCCGGTTCGATTCCGGCCCCGGGCACCAGGTTACGCTTCCCACTGCTGATCAATATCTCCATTCTAAGTTCCATGTGATCATAAATGGGGAGCTCTCAATAATTGCAATGGAATCCTAATCAGTGTTTTTTTCTCCGCTTTATTCCTTTGATTCCCTTTTTTATCAACAGGGTTCTGTGAAATCGAGATAGACACTGTCCGGGGTCAAATCTTTCAGGCCTGATTTATCATAGAATCTTCATATGTAGTGTTTTAGGGTATGGCGATCCTCATATTGGTTACGGCAAGGGTCTGATTTCCCTAGCAAAGAGGAATCGGGCTGTTGTGGATACTCATACCTTTTTGCTCCATCTCCTGATCATTTTGATCACTTCGCGGGTGATGGCGGAAATCGCGGTCCGCTTTCAGGTACCGGCAGTGATCGGTGAGCTGATGGCCGGTGTGATTTTGGGACCAAGCTTACTGGGTTGGATAGAGCCCTCTACCACGATTCAGCTGCTGGCTGAAGTGGGAATCATCCTGTTGCTTTTCAAAGTCGGGATCGAGACCGATATACGCCGACTCATTGATGCAGGCCGACAGTCTTTGATTGTCGCGCTGGGTGGTTTTCTGATGCCATTGATCAGTGGGTTTGTGCTGGGTTATTGGGTCTTCGGCTTCACCGCGCTTGTATCTATGTTTATCGGTGGCGCGCTTACCGCCACAAGTATCGGTATTACAATCAGAGTACTTGGGGATCTGAACCGTCAGCATGAGCTGGAAGGCCAGATCGTTTTAGGTGCCGCCGTGATTGATGACGTCATGGGGGTGATACTGCTTGCGGTGCTGTATGAGTTTTCCGTCAGTGGGGGAGTGAGTGTTATCAACGTCAGCAGGGTGCTGACTTTTATCTTGCTCTTCTTCCTGCTTGCGCCCATTGCTGCAAAGTTTATTTCTTTGTTGATCCGTCGAATCGACAACTACTCGGATATTCCAGGGCTTATCCCCATCACCATCATTTCCCTGGTGCTGTTGTTTGCTTGGCTTGCTCATGTTGTGGGTGCACCGGAACTGCTAGGAGGCTTTGCCGCCGGATTGGCGCTGTCGCGTCGTTTTTTTCTACCCTTTGGAGTGGCGTTGCATACGGACAGGAGGTTTGCCGGTCGCATCGAAATGCAGATGAACCCGATTGTCTATATTTTCAGTCCGATCTTCTTTGTCACGGTAGGTCTCTCTCTAAACATGAGAGAGATAGACTGGTCGTCCCCATTTATCTGGGTATTTGCCTTGAGCTTCTTCGTAGTTTCCGTCATGGCTAAGTTTGCCGGTGCCATGCTGATCAAGGCAGGTATCCGGCAACGTATCGCAATCGGTCTGGCCATGGTGCCTCGTGGTGAAGTGGGTCTGATTTTTGCTGAGCTTGGGCGTTCTACCGGCATTTTCAACATGGAGGTCTATGCAGGAATGGTCATTGTGATCGCCTTAACCACGCTGCTTTCACCTTTTGCACTTAAATGGTTTTATGCCCATGTTGGAAGTGATGTGGATAGTCCAGATGCCCGCTACATATCTGATAGTCAGGCAATCCGCTGAGATCGACAGAATCGGGATTGTTCGAGTCGCTCTATTAAGGAATCACTGTCCATACAATATCTCGCCACAAGCCTGTTTCCGATCTACGGTTGCACGAATGGCCGTTACGGAAAAGTCCTGACTCGAGGGGTTTGAGTGTGTATACGCTACTTTCTAGCAAAGTAACTCCTTAATTGCCCATCATCTGTCTGTTTACCTGAACGGATCATTCCACTAATTTTTCCTTTTACAGTGATTGGGATGTGTAGATATGCAGGCGCAGTTTCACAGCAGTATCGATGAGATCGACCGGGGTCAATGGAACCGGCTTGTCCCGGATAAGAATCCGTTTCTCAAACATGAGTTTCATGCTGCGCTTGAACATAACGACTGTGTGGGGCAGAAATTCGGATGGTTGCCCAGACATCTTACCGTCAGGCAGGCGGGCAGAATTGTCGGCATATCCCCGCTCTATATCAAAACTAACTCCTATGGAGAGTTTGTTTTTGACCACACATGGGCAGATGCCTATCAGCGTAGCGGTCTGCAGTACTACCCAAAGCTGGTTAGCGCAATGCCATATACCCCTGCATATGGGGAGCGCCTGTTCGTATCCAGGGATGTCGATAAGGAAGAGGTCGGACGTTTTTTGCTCGATGAGACGCTCAGTTATGCCAGGGAATCGGATTTCTCATCCATTCATTGGTTATTTACTACAGCAGAGGAGGGAGAACTGCTTAAGAGTGCCGGTATGATGGAACGTTTAGACGTGCAGTTTCACTGGCATAACCCTGGGTACAAGGATTTTGATGATTTTCTGAGAGCACTCAACACAAAACGTCGTAAAAACATCCGCAGGGAGAGGAGAAAAGTCTCCGAAGCAGGTTTCAGAGTGCGCATCATTCACGGACACGAGGCAACTCCGGAGGAGTGGTCTCGATTCACTGATTTCTATACCAGGACTTTTGAGGAGAGATATAGTCTGCCGACACTGAATGCCGGTTTTTTCCGTGAGATCGGAGAACAACTCGGAGAGCAAGTGATTCTGATTTTGGCCTATGACGGTGATGGGCAGTCTGTTGCCGGTGCACTGCTTTATCGAAGTGACTCGGTTCTCTATGGGCGGCACTGGGGGAGCGTTTCTCACCACGATAGCCTGCACTTCGAGGTTTGTTACTACCAGGGCATCGAGTATGCCATTTCACACCAGATTGAGAGATTTGAGCCTGGCGCTCAGGGGGAACATAAGATCTGGCGGGGGTTTATGCCCAGTTTGACCCGCTCCTACCACTGGATTGGCGATCCCCAGTTCTGTTCTGGCATTGAGAATTTCCTTGCAAGTGAACGCAAAGCATTGATCAAGTATAAAAAAATGCTTGATATGAGCTCTCCGTACCGTAGAACCGATTATGTGTAAGATGATCTAACGGTCTGTATTTAAAAGAAATAGTATAAATTTCCACAAAAATACGAATTTTTCTCAATAAAAAGTTGACTAAATTACTGAGTTAATCTAGTCTAAATACCAACTGAATTAGTGGGAAATACAGACAAAACGACTTGGAGATGCAGAAATGAGACTATCAACCAAAGGTCGCTACGCAGTCACGGCAATGCTGGATCTGGCGCTTAACGGCAAGAACGGACCTGTCACACTAGCGGAAATTTCAGAAAACCAGGGTATTTCGCTCTCCTATCTTGAGCAGCTGTTTGCGGCGCTGAGAACCAAAGAATTGGTGCGTGGCGTTCGCGGGCCAGGCGGCGGCTACTATCTCGGTAAGAGTGCTGACGATATTTCAATTGCCAACATCATCTGTGCCGTGGACGAGTGGGTGGAGTTTACCCGTTGCGGCGGACGTCAGAACTGTAGTGGGGGCGCTCGCTGTCTCACACATACGCTGTGGGATGATCTTAGCAGTGAGATTTTTAATTTTCTGGCCGGTATCTCCCTGGGTGACCTGGTAAGGCGTAATCTGAATAAGAAGGAAGAAGAGGATACGCTGTCGGTTGTGACATCTTCCGATTCTCAGGCAGCTTGACCGATTCCGTTATCTGAAATCGGTATCAGGACGGCGGCTTAATCAAGCCGCCGTTTTTTATGTAAAATTTGGTGATATTTGCCCCGATAGATTCTAAAAGTGGGTTATGACTGCCTCCATAAATGGGCTATCATGCGCCGTTTCACGAAGCGGAATCTCATCATTGCAGCCACTGACCACCATTTTGGACTACATTCGCTGGGGCGCCAGTCGTTTCAACGAGGCAGGGCTCTTTTTCGGTCATGGCACCGATAATGCGATTGATGAAGCCGCCGCTCTTGTACTCCATGCACTGCATCTTCCCCAGGATCTTCATGCAAGTTGGTTTCAAAGCCGGCTGACTGAAGAGGAGCGGGATAGGGTGGTTGAACTTATCAGGCAGCGCATTGAGAAACGGCTCCCGTTACCCTATTTGATAGGGGAGGCATGGTTCGCAGGACTGAAGTTTGCCGTCAATCCCCATGTCCTGATTCCCCGGTCACCCATGGCGGAGCTGATCGAAAACGGCTTCTCACCCTGGTTGGATCCCGAACGGATTAACCGCGTGCTGGATCTCTGCTGCGGAAGCGGGTGTATCGGGATTGCCACGGCGGTCTCGTTACCTGGCTGTCAAGTCGATCTGGTCGATATCTCAGCTGATGCTTTGGCCGTTTGCGAAGAGAATATCCAGACTCATGGACTGGCGGGGCAGGCACATGCCATTCAATCCGACCTTTTCCAATCGCTGGGTGATCAACGTTATGATCTCATCATCTCGAATCCGCCTTATGTGGGTGAGGAGGAGATGGCATTGCTCCCCCCGGAGTACCGCCATGAACCGGCCCTGGCTCTGCATGCGGAAGAAGACGGGCTGCAGATCGTAAAACGGATTTTACGCGAAGCGCCGAAATATCTTGCACCCCAGGGTATTCTGGTGGTCGAAGTGGGTAATAGCGCCACCCTGTTACAGGAGATCTATCCGGATATACCCTTCCTGTGGCTCGAGTTCGAGAGAGGGGGCAGCGGCGTATTTCTGTTGAGTGCAGGGGATCTGGCACAATATGCAAATAATATCTGATTGAGTTGCCCTCATGTTACCTATTCAGAAGAGAGTGAGTGATTGAGATGAGCCTACAACGTGCGCGCAGTGCGGAAGAGTATGTAGAGTGGGTTAAGCAGGCTGTCTTTGAGGTTGATGACCTGCGAGACTGCTACGATTTTCAAATGGATGAGTTGGGTAGATATCCTTCCTTCCTGGAACCACTCGAGCAGACCGTCAAGGATCTGCAGCAACGCATGATGGACGGGGAGTATCACTTCGGGAAGGAGGACCTGCCGTTCATAGAGTTGGTCAACCGCCATGGCGATGATATTCCTTTCGCCATCCTGCTGCGCCAGATCAATGAGACCCACCGCAAGGGAATCGATGTGGGATCAGACTGATTTCCCCAGCGTGGAAATCCTAAACGTACAGAGAATTGACATTATGGATCATTCGACACTTTTCGATCTCGGCTTGATCTCAAAGTATGATCAGAGCGGGCCCCGCTATACCTCCTATCCCACCGCCGTGCAGTTTGATGAGAGCTTCGGTGAAGAGGAGTATAAGCAGATAGTCCGGCAGAGTAATGAGTCTGGCAGTCCCCTGTCACTCTATTTCCACATTCCGTTTTGCGACACCATCTGCTTTTACTGTGCCTGCAACAAGGTGGCAACCAAAGACAGGAGTCTGGCGGCCGGCTATCTGGCCCGGGTTTATGATGAGATGAGAATGCAGTCGGAGCTGGTCGATAGCTCCCGTGTGGTGACCCAACTGCATTGGGGTGGGGGAACCCCGACCTTCATCAGCCATGCGGAGATGCGTGAGCTGGTGGCTCAGACCCGGAAATACTTCAAACTGCTGGATGACGATAGCGGGGAGTATTCAATTGAGATCGATCCCAGAGAGGCCAAGGGAGATACCATCAAGTTACTCCGCGAGCTGGGTTTTAACCGCATGAGCCTGGGTGTGCAGGATTTTGACGAAAAGGTTCAGAAGGCGGTCAACCGTATCCAGACCAAACACGAGACACTCTCTGTGTTGCAGGCGGCCAGAGACGAGGGATTTCGCTCCACCAGCATCGACCTGATCTACGGGCTGCCATTTCAGAGTGTCGAGAGCTTCTCGAATACCCTGGATGAGATTCTGGAGGTAGATCCAGACAGACTCTCAGTCTTCAACTATGCACATCTGCCCACCCGGTTTAAACCTCAACGGCGTATCAATGAGGATGAGCTGCCACCACCCCAGGAGAAACTCGATATTCTCCAGATGACCATTGAAAAGCTGTCTGATGCGGGCTATGTCTATGTGGGTATGGACCATTTCGCCAAGCCTGAGGATGAGCTGGTTCTTGCCCAGCAGGAGGGAACGCTCTATAGGAATTTTCAGGGATACTCGACACACGCGGATTGCGATCTGATCGGTTTGGGTGCGACCTCCATCGGCATGGTCGGCCCCAGCTATGCCCAGAACATGCGCTCCCTGGACGAGTATTACCAGAGAATTGACAGCGGCAGGCTGGCTGTTTTCAAAGGAATAGCGCTAAACCGGGATGATCTGATTCGCAGGGATGTCATTACACAGCTGATTTGTAACTTTTCCCTGACGATGTCGGTTGTGGAACAAAAGTGGCAGATCGATTTCCCCGACTATTTTTCTAATGAGTTGAAGAATTTCAAGGAAATGCAGGAAGATGGCTTGGTTGAGATCACTGACGACGCCATTCATGTGCAGCCAAAAGGTCGTCTTCTGATCCGAAATATCTGCATGCAATTTGATGCGTACTTGAATACCCAAGCATCACAGGGCAGTTTTTCCAAGGTAATTTGACCATCAAGATTTATGCAAATCTGCCGATGCAAAGTCACTGATTTTGCTAAATTAACAACAATACATTTTTCATATTAGAGTAGATGGTAAATCCAGGAAATCTATTTGACGAGAAATCAAGGGAAATTAGTCGTTTACTGTTTCTTCTTGATATTCTATTAACCTTGCTGGTTCTCCTGTTGGTGTACGATGTGCGCCATTACCTTGGATTGGAATCGGCATCCGGATTGCTCGCTCATGTAGCTCTGTTGCCGATTCTCGGCGTGCCTTTGGGTTACTTCCTGACCCGGTTCGGAGCTTATCAGGGGTTGAGAGTGGTCTCGCTCTTCAAGTATGCCTATATGGTTGTCAAGGCGTTTCTCATCAGCCTGGCGATTCTCATGGGGATTCTTTTTTTCCTCAAAGTCGATTTTGTAAGCCGGGCTTTTCTAATCGAATTTTCGGTACTCAGCGCCCTAGTCATGGTGTTCGTACGGGGCAGTCTGATCTGGTGGTATTTCAGAAGATCAGTACAGAAGGGTGAAAATTATCTCAAGATTTTGATCATCGGGACAGGACGACGGGCACGCCATTTGACCGAAATGCTCAATCGCCACAATGAGTGGGGTATTCATATTCTTGGATACCTGGATACGGAGTCAGAGCATGTTGCTGAGCCCCTTCTTGCAGGTAAGGTGTTAGGCACTGTCGATGAGATTGAAAAGGTCCTGGTCAGTCAGGTGGTTGATGAGGTGATTCTCGCGGTACCAAGAAGCAGCCTCAGTTATATGGAAGAGATCGTCAGTGCCTGCGAAGAGCAGGGAGTAAGGTTTCGTTTCATGGCGGATGTATTTGATCTTCAGGTTGCACGAATGCAGATGGTGGAGATGGATGGTATTCCGCTCCTCACCTTCGATCCTGTGGCCCAAAACGAGCAGATGCTGCTGATTAAACGATTAATGGACCTCTCCATTGTTTTGGCTGCCATGCCGTTGATCTTACCTCTGATGGCGCTGATTGCCTTGGCGATTAAAATCGACGATGGTGGGCCGATCTTTTTCGTGCAGGAGCGGGTTGGGCTGCGTAAACGTCTATTCCCGATGCTGAAATTTCGCTCTATGGTTGTGGATGCTGAAGCGAAACTCAAAGAGATAGAGCACCTGAACGAGGCAGAAGGACCCAATTTCAAGATCGCCCGGGACCCAAGAATCACCAGGGTGGGGCATTTTATTCGGAAAACCAGCCTTGATGAACTGCCGCAACTGCTCAATGTGATTCGAGGGCATATGAGCCTGGTAGGGCCAAGACCGATGTCTCAGCGAGATGTTGAGTTATTCGATAGGGGTATTCAGCGCAAACGGTTTAGCGTAAAACCCGGACTGACATGCATCTGGCAGATCTCGGGTCGCAGTAACCTCTCTTTTGAGAAATGGCTTGAACTTGATCTGAAGTATATCGATGAATGGGATCTGTGGATGGATTTGAAGATCCTTTTTAAAACGATTCCAGTCGTCATCAAGGGAAGCGGGGCCGTCTGATTGGATGGACTCGACAATAACGAGAACAGATATGCAAGATAAGAAGGTCAATCTTTTCGGTATTCCAGTCGAAGCGCTGACCATGTCCGAGACCCTCGATAGGGTGGATGAGGCGATTCGCGCCAGACAACCGCTTCAAATCGGTGTGGTGAACGCCGCCAAGGTCGTCAATATGGAAAAGGACCCCTCTCTGAGAGAGGCTGTCCTCTCGTCCGATATTATCCTGGCCGATGGTGCGGCTGTGGTCTGGGCGAGCCGCCTTTTGCGTACACCTTTGCCTGAGCGGGTTGCAGGTATCGATATCATGTTCGGTATGTTCGAAAGAGGAAGTGAACGAGGCTACCGGGTCTACTGTCTGGGTGCGACCGAAGAGATTTCGAAGACCGTAGAAGACAATATAGCAAGAGACTATCCCGGGCTGACGCTAGCTGGCAGGCACCATGGTTACTTTACGGAGGATGAGGCTCAGAGGATTGCCGACGATGTCAAGGACTCCAGGGCCGATATCCTGCTGGTGGCCATGACCTCACCCAAGAAAGAGCGATTTCTCGCTAAGTGGATGGACTATATGGATGTACCGGTGTGCCATGGTGTCGGCGGCTCTTTCGATGTTTATGCGGGTAAGGTGGAGCGTGCTCCGGAGAGTTGGCAGAAACTAGGGCTTGAATGGCTTTATCGTGTCAAACAGGAGCCGGGCAGGCTATGGAAGCGCTATCTTTTTACCAATCTCAGTTTTATTTGGATGCTGACCAAGTCTCTGCTTGGTTTCAGAGCCCAAACCTCGTAGCAGCGCGGAGCCCCCTGGGCAAAGTTGTCTACTTCAGGGCGTGTAGCGCCTTTTTGTTTCCCTGGGCTGCTGCGCGCTGGATCCAGTTCATCGCCTGACGTTCATTCTTTTCAATTCCCAATCCATGGAAGTAGAGGTAGCCCAGGGTATATTGCGCCTGGTCATTACCTGCCGCTGCCAGGGGGAAAACCAGCTGAAACACCTGCTGGTAATCCTCGTTTGCATAAGCCTTGTGCGCCTGTTGCAGGATCGCATCCGGATCTTCTGCGATTTCACTTTTCGGGGCTGAGGTACATCCGATCGACAGGAGTGTGAAAAGCAGCAGGCTGCTCATAATGATGAGATTTCGGCGGGTATTTCGATGAAACATGGTATCAGCCTATCAATTGATTGAGGTCGAAGATGGGTAGCAGTATGGCTAAAACGATGACCATTACAATACCTCCCATCACCAGAATGAGAATCGGTTCGAACAGACCCTGGATGGTGGAAACCAGCGTCTCAATCTCACGTTCCTGGATATCCGCCGAACGTTCCAGCATACCTTCCAGATTACCGCTGGCCTCGCCGCTGGCAAGCAGGCTAAGGGTCATGGGAGGAAAGTACCCTGTTTTTTCCAGCGCACGGTAAAGACTGGTTCCCTCCCTCACTTTAGAGGCCGCGTCCTCCACAGCTTGTCTCATCGGAAGATTGGTCAGAACCTGAGCGGCAATACGCATCGCGTCCAGGATAGGTACACTGCTGGCAGCCATGATACTCAGTGTTCTGGAAAATCGTGCTGCATTGGCTGTACGAATCAGGCGGCCGATAAGTGGGACCCTGAGGAGGAGCCTGTGCCAGGCGAATTTTGGTCCGGGACGCCTCAACAGGTAGCTGATACCGAGTATCAGAAAGAGGATGCCAAGAATGATGGGGATGCCATAGGCCCGGAAGGCATCGCTTGTACTCATCAAGGCTCGGGTTATCCACGGTAGTTCAGCCGACATACTCTCAAAGACGCGGGTGACTTCCGGTACGATGTAGGTCAGCAGTCCGCCGACGATAAGCAGTGAGACGATGGTTAATAGTGCCGGGTAGAAGAGGGCGAAAATCGTCTTCTGCCGCAGTTGTTGCCGCTGTTCCGTATAGTCCGCCAGGCGTTCGAGAACCACTTCCAGGTGTCCGGATTCCTCACCGGATGCAACAGTCTTGATATAGAGTTCAGGGAAGGTTTTTTGGAATTCGTTCAGGCCGTCAGCCAAACTGCGACCCTCGAGGACTTTGGCTCGTACTGCCAACAACGTACGCTCCACATGTCTCTTGTCAGTCTGCTGAGCCGTCGTTTTCAAGACATGCTCCAACGGAAGACCGGAGCGAAGCAAAGTTGCCATCTGTCTCGTGATGAGAGCCAGTTCCATCGCATTGATGCGCTTTTGGAACAGACGGCTTTTGTGTTCCGCTGTTTTTCCGACGGCGGAATCGATTTTGAGCGGGGTCAATCCCGACTCTCTCAGCTGTTGGCGAACCTGGCGCGGACTGTCGCCTTCCAGTACACCTCTGCGTTCCTTGCCGGTGGGATCGAGCGCTAGGTATTCGAAGGCATCCAAAGTCCCTTACCCCTCCTGGGTGACACGAATAATCTCATCGATGGTGGTGACACCTTCGATGACGCGTCGCATACCGTCCTGACGGATACTCTCGCTGAACTGCCTGGCATGCGTTAGCATCTTATCCTCTCCCGCACCCTGGTGGATCAGGTTACGCAGGGTCTCGTCGATGGTGATGAGTTCATAGATTCCCGTCCGACCCAGATAGCCAAGATTGTGGCATTTCTCGCAGCCTACGGGGGAATGGAGGATGATATTGCTATCGGCCGATTTCTCCAGCAGGGCCAGTTCACGTTCGCTGGCGGGTGCCGCTTTCTTGCAGTGGGGACACAAGGTTCTCACCAGGCGCTGGGCAAGGACACCGATGAGACTGGATGAGAGCAAGAAGGGCTCGACCCCCATGTCGCGTAAGCGGGTGATACTGCCAATGGCTGTATTGGTATGCAGGCTGGACATGACCAGGTGGCCAGTCAAGCTCGCCTGCACGGCGATCTGGGCCGTTTCCAGGTCTCGTATCTCGCCAACCATGACCACATCGGGATCCTGCCGCAGAATGGCGCGAAGCCCACGAGCAAAGGTCAGGTCGACCTTATTGTTGACCTGGGTCTGTCCAATGCCGTCGAGATAGTATTCGATAGGATCTTCGACAGTGACTATATTTCGGCTCTGGGTATTGAGTCGGCTGAGGGCGGCATAGAGGGTGGTCGTCTTACCTGAGCCGGTTGGTCCAGTAACCAGAAAGATGCCGTGGGGTCGCTTGATAACACCAGGGTCGACTTGCTCCCGCAGATCTTTTGACATGCCGAGCTGCTCCAGATCGAGCCGTCCTGCTTGTTTGTCCAACAAGCGCAATACCACTCTTTCCCCATAGCTGGAAGGCAGGGTGGAGACGCGCACATCAACCGGTCGGTTACCGACTTTGAGTGAAATGCGCCCGTCCTGCGGGATTCGCTTTTCGGCAATATCGAGATGAGCCATGACCTTGATACGGGATACCAGAAATGGCGCCACGGTTCTGGGTGGGGTCAAGACTTCCCTGAGTACACCGTCGACTCGGAAACGGACAACCAGTCGGTTTTCGTACGGCTCGATATGGATATCCGATGCCTGCTCCTTAATAGCCTCGGTAAAAAGTGCATTGATCAAGCGGATGATCGGCGCGTCATCGTCGCTTTCCAGCAGATCTTCCGGTTGGTTCAGTGCTCGGGCTGCATTATCCAGGTCGATATCGTCTCCCATGGTCTCCATGATCTGGGAGGACTGCTTCGATCCCGATTCATAGATGAGAGAGAGCTGCTTTTCGAGGGTTTCGGCATCCACCTCTTTGAGTTGAATGGGTTGGCAGATCAGGCGTCGTATCTCACTAAATACAGCCAGCGGAACACCGGGTTTGTAGAGTAGTTGGTAGGCATCCTCCGCCTCATCATGCAGTACCACAACACCATGCCGGCGGGCGAATGCATAGGGCAGTTGATCACTGCTCTGCTGATCCTCTGATTCAATTGTGTCGGATGCCGGTGCGTCGGTCATATCGGACGTCGTCAGTCTCTGTTGATCCGGGAAAAATCAGGGATCATTGCCTGTTGGAAGGTCGTCGAATGGCGGCAACAACGTGTTAAAGCGAGCTGGGAGTATCGGGGTCTCCTCATCGTCCATCAGTTTGACACCTTTCTGCTTCATGTCTACCTGCTCTGCACGGAAGTAATTGTACTTGGAGCTGGCGATCTGAGTATTGGTCGCTGCATCTCGTAAAATGACCGGCCGCAGAAAGACCATCAGGTTACGCTTCAGCTTGGTTGTGGAAGTTGAGCGGAAAAGCGCGCCCAGCAATGGCACATCACCCAGTACAGGTACCTTCTCTTCAACCTGCTGAAGGTTCTCATCAATCAAGCCGCCTAAAACGATAGTATTGCCATCTTCCACCATAACCACGGTCTTTATGGTGCGCTTATTGGTGACAATATCGCTGGCGCCGGCGATGGCTGTAGTGACGAGACTTGAAACCTCCTGCTCGATTTCAAGCTGAACGGCATTGCCTTCATTGATTTGGGGCTTGACGCGTAACGTCAGGCCTACGTCTTCCCGCTGTACGGTCTGAAACGGATTCACGGAGCTACTGGTGCCGCCGGTGGATGTGAATGAGCCGGTGATAAAGGGGACGTTCTGACCGATTACGATCTCCGCTTCCTGATTGTCCAGTGTCATCAGGCTCGGTGTGGAGAGTACATTAGACTGACTGTCGCTCTCCAGGGCTTGGACCAGGGCTGCAAAGTTAACGGAAGTACTGTCGAATTTACCGCCGCCGATCAAGGTGCCTGATCCCAGATCCACCGCGGTACCTGCTGCAGCAGCAGTGGCGATGTCACTGATGGAAGGTGTTCCCAAATTGATCACGCCGACAGGACCTGAGCCGTCCGGTGAGCCGTCTACAATCCACTGCACACCCAGTTTTTTCGCTTTGTCGTATGAGACTTCAGCGATAATTGCTTCAACCAACACCTGTGCGCGACGGATGTCCAGTTTGCGGATAATCGCCTCTAGGGCGCGGAAAATGTCAGGGGGCGCCGAAATGATCAATGCATTTGAGGCCTCGTCTGCCTGAATGTTGATCGGTATCTTGGTTTTACTGGCCGCTTTTCCTCCCTGTTTGGTCTCATCCATGGTCTCGCTGACACCGGTCAGTACCGACACCAGCTCCTTGGCATTGGCATACTTAAGGTATATGACCTGCGCGTTACCGGCATTATCAAAGGGGGTGTCCAGATGGCTGATGAGAACCTTGAAGCGTAGCCTTACTGTGGGGTCGCCACTGAGCAAGACGCTGTTGGTGCGCTCATCTGCGACCAGCTTATTAGCTGAGGTCCCTCCGGCTTTAGCTGAAGCGGGATCCTGCAGGCTATTGAGGATGCGCACGACCTCGGCAGCAGAGGCATGCTGCAACGTCACCACTTCGATGGTGCTGTCGCTGACCTGATCGATCTCTTTGATGATCTTGAGAAGACGATCCACATTCTGCCTGCGATCGGAGATGATCAATACATTGGTCGCTGGGTAGGCAGCAAGATGTCCCTCTTGCGGAATCAACGGGCGCAGAATTGGCACAAGCTGTGCCGCGGTGACGTTTTTAACCTGAATGATACGGGTTACCACCTGATCGCCGGGGAGCTTGCTGAGATTACTGATCGTCGGGATACCCGCCTGTTTTGCCTTGACGTCAGGTACGATCTTGATCAGATCTCCGCTGGGAATTGTGGAGAATCCGTGAACTTCGAGAATGGAGAGGAAGACCTGATAGAACTCATCCCGGTCCATGGGGTGGGCAGAAATGACAGTGACTTTTCCTTTGACACGGGGATCGATGACGAAATTCTTGCCGGTGTGTTCCGAGACGGTCTTGATCAGTGCCTCGATGTCGGCATTGTTGAGGTTTAGCGTTATCTGTTCGGCCTGCAGGGTTGTGGTGAACAGACCAAGCATCAGCAATATGCTGGCAAACAGATGCCTTGAGAGGCGGTTTGCTCCTGTACACAATCTTGCAGCGGAATCCGTGAAAGCGCTCATAATCTGGCATCTTCTCCTGTCATACCGCGGCAATATGCAGCTTCAGCCTGTCGATCGTTTTTGGTCCAGACTTGTTGATTAGAATGAATTTCTTTATTCATCATAAGGTTATGCTGCATATATAATGCTTTCTATGATAGCAGATGATTGTCAAGCGGCATACACTCCGATATCCCATTCCTTGATGTGATATGACGCCATCCATGATTTCAAATTCTGCCCGAATATTTCAGTTGGAAACTGCCGTCGGGCTTACTGCGCGCAATCGCACTGAGTGCGGCATTTAATCCGGGATCGGTCTGACTGCCGGGTTTGACGGTACCGTCCACCTGGAAGTTTCCGTCATTCTTGAGACTTACTTCCGCTTTAATGCGAGTCGTGCCTTTCAGGTCTTTGATCTGGGCATTGATTGAGCCGGTGTCATCCGTGCTCAAATCGGCTTGCAGATCGCCAACCTGTAGATTGATCGGGCTGGCAACTGAGGCATCCAGCCAACGGATTCTACCTTCCGTTGAAGTGAGTCGACCATCTTCGTAGTCAAGGCTAAGATCATTGAGATCCACCTTGCCATTGATGTTCAGCTGGTTCTGCCCAATAAGTTGGGGAATACGGTTGGCCAGCAGCAGGCCCTCCACCTGTTCCAGCCTGTAACCACCAGCCAGTCCCGCCTTTGCAACACCGGTTATCTTTTGCCCGGCATCGGTCAATTCTATCTCGTAGGCCAGTCTGCCCAGGAGAAGATTGGCCGGTCTAAAATGCCATTTGACCTTGCCCAGAGGGATCTTACGATACACGACCCTGTCTGCTCCGCCGGACCATACAGTGCCACTGGCACCCATGAACTCAACAGGAGGCCTGATGTCACTGGCGGAAACCCAGCCAATGGCCTGTTGTGCCGGGAAATTGAATATGAGAAAGAGCAGGTAACTGGCAATTCCCAGGGTAATCCATGCAGACACTCGCATCAGGCACCACCTCCACGTTGCAGAACCAGTCGGGCATTGACCACTCCCGGCAGCTCCTGGCGGTCGATGTTGAGGGTGTCGATCTGAATTCCATGTTGATCCGTCAGTTCCCCCAGCCACATAAGGAGCGTGTCGAAGGCCACCTGCTCGATCCAGAGCTGAACGGTTTTGTCTCCCTGGGGTTTGATACGCTGAATCTGTTGCCGCAGTTGTCGTTGCTTGGCCGTTCGATCGACCAGTGTCAGCAGGGCTTCGTTGGAGGCCCGCTTTTTACTGCTACCGCTTCCGCTCAGACGCTGAATTTCGGGGAGATTGTCCTGCATCCAATTGAGCGTAGCCTGTTGGCTTTTAACCAGCAGACGCTTCTGTTCAACCGCCTGGCTGAAGGGTTGCCAGGCCAGCAGATAGAGAAGGAAGAGGAGCAGGGCGGCCGCAGCCAGTGTTAATGCCAGCTGTTCCCGAGGGGTTTTCGTCAGCCACCATCGCTTCATTTTCCACCTCCGCTGATACGCAGGTGGGAGGTCACTTGATTTCCGGAGGCGTTGGCAGCGCGTATTTCGACTTTGAGTGCCTTCTCCTCAATGATCTTCTTGAGATTCTCCAGGGCCTGGAGCTCTTTGATAGTCAATTGGAGGTCGAGCTGGCCGTCACGGAAGCTGATGTTCTCCAGTCGGGTATTGGGACTGTTCTGGATCACAGCGGCGGCGGGAATGAATAGGCTGGCAAATTGTGCCGTGCCCCCACGCTGACCACTGCGCATGGCCTTTAACTGTTGCTCCATCTGTACTTTTGGGTCGACGACACGCTTGATATTTGGGAAGGCCTGCTGAAATACCTGGCGGATTTTGGTGTCGAGCTCGGCGCTCTGATTCCGATAGCTATAGTAGTCAGTCACGTTCAGAATCAAGGTCAATGCGATTGCGACTGTCGCAAGGATCGCAGCAGGTAGCCAACGTTTCCACTGTAGCGTCACCTTATCAACTCGCTTGTAGTCACCCTGCAGCAGGTTGATTTGCTCTTTCTCTTTGAAATTGCCCGCCAGCAATTCAATCAGCTCGATTCTACTCTTCAGCGGGATGGTGTGTCTCTCCACCTCAGCCGATTCGAGGATAGGCAATGGTTCTGTCCCATCCAAATGGTGGATATCGATTCGTACTGGGGGGGATTCGCACTGTGCCAGGGCTAGACGGATCAGGTCATCTCCACTGCTGCGGTCAACGCTGAATCCTTCAGAAAGCGCGCTTCGTACCAGCAGCGCGTCATCATCGAGATAGAGGCTCCAATGATCCTGAATCAGGGGGAGAGTAAGCAGATCGACATAGATGCCCAAGGGCTCGATGCCGACCTCATCCAATCGAGCGAGCCAGGTATCAAGCCGACTGCGTCCGATAACGACGACGGGTGTGGTGTTGTCACCTGCAGTTGCACCTATGGCGAAATGGAGCTGTTCAATCTCCTGGGTCAATTCGGTCTCTAAGGCAAATGGAATCGCCTGTGCCAACCGTTGTCGGTTTTTTGTGGGAAGCTGAACCTTGGTGATCGAGACCTCATTGGCCGGTACCAGAAGCAGGGTACGCCTTCCTTTGGCTAGTTCCGCTATCTCTTCCAGACTGCCTTCACCTGACAGAGTCTGCAGGCCCCCGTGCACTTCCCAGGTCACTGAATGGCAAGTGATGTCGGGGCAATAGAGGATCAGTGTCTCGGCCATCAGAAAGCACCAATGGAGCGGGAGATCGTGATGACGTCTTTATCACCTTTATAGAGCGTGCTGTGCAACTTTTGGCTGACGAATTCCATTTTTACCGTCGTCTCCAGCCGATAAAAGCGGCTTGTGACTGAAATGAGTGGATCAATGTCTTGAGATTTTACTTTATTTTCGTCCAAAAGGTCTTTCAGTCTGTCCATAAAACCTTGTTTGTTTTTGAACGGGTTCTCTTCGCGCTCATCTTGCAACTGCTCGGCACCTTGTTCGTCAAGTGTGTTGACGACTGCCTGTAGCATCAGGGGGGGGGTGGTGTTGACGTTGACTGGCGTGTTTACGGGCAGTGCTGTGATATATGGTGTCAGGGCCTCATAGACCTCGTCGGTCACACCTTTGACCAGGCGTATTTCAGAAGGATGTCCCATTCGGCTATTACCGGTACGATACGGGAGCTCTCCACTGAGATATTCATTATCTTCCGCACCATCGGGGAATTGCAGGTTAATATCCTGATCGAGCCAATCCGCGGTAGCCTGGGCAATGGACTCATCGAGTTCAAGCAGTACCAGCAGGCGCTTGAACAGGGCGAGTTGCAAGGCTGCTTGCTGCTTCTCCTGCTCAGTACTCTCCTCCTGCAGATAGAGATTATTGAGATTGAACCGGGCCTGCAAGTCGGTGGTGAGTGCCTGTACCTGTCCGCCCTCGACCGGAGTCGGCGGCAGCTCTTTGGCCCAATCCTCATCCAGACCGTCGTAGCTTGCCTGTTCGGCGTCCTGAAGGTCGCGGATGAGCATACCGCGTGACCAGGCTTCACTGCCCAGGGTGTAGAGGAAGCCTTGATCAGCAGTGAGGATATTGCCAGTGCGTCTGATATTCAGTTGCAGGCTGTGGGCCATGGCGACTGCCGCCAGGGAAGCCAGTGAAGCGATAGCCAGTGCGGTGATCAGGGCGACACCGCGCTGACGTCTACTGTACTTTTGAGTGGGCCGGTGCATCAGGATCCGCCAGATTTGACCGGTAAGGTTTGCGCCACTCGAAACAACCGGCGCACTTTGCCCCAATTATCCAGCTCTATGATGACTTCGATCGCCTTGGGCAGGGCAGGTGTGTCTGTGCTTTTTATGCCGCTCTCCAGTGAGGGCCATGTCTTGCTCTTCTTCATCGTCTGGTCGTAATAGATAAATTCGATGCCTTTGACGGCATCGAAGAGCAACTGTCGTCGGGGTTCGCTCTCCTGTGCACGATCCAGGGTCGGCCAGATGATTCGGTAGAGTGCCTCATCCTCTAGTTGATAGGCGACACGCTGTAGGCTGCTGCGCGCCTGGTTCAATGGGTTGGCGTGACCTCCCCGGGTCAGCTCAAGCAGCAGATCGGACAATCCACCACTTCTCAGTGCCGGTTGGGAGTCCCCATATTGATCTCGAACGGGGCGGTTAACTGACTGTTCGATGTCCCGCTGCAGCAGGTGCAGTCCCAGTTGTAGTTTTGACAGTCGAGCCAGGTGCTGGTCAGTTTGCTGTTTAGTGTCCAGCACGATATCAAGACCCGCATAGACGAAGGTGGCAATGATGGCGAAAATTGTGACGGCGATCAGCAGTTCCAGCAGAGTGAATCCCTGGGATGATTGCCTGGTATTCCGGTACTGACGTCTCATATAGGCTGGGAGAGGAAACTAACCAAGGTGGTTACCGGATTCTGGTCCGTTTTATCGCGAAAAATGGCGATTTCAACCTGCCTTACCCGATCATCGGGTGTTTCGCTGACCGTCCTGACCCAGTGCCATTCGTGCAGTCCCATCTCCTCGTTACCTTGCCGTTTACCTTTAGATGGCCATTCTGCTGTGAGCTGAAGTTCGGCGATCTTGTTCATGGCCAGCCAGTGGGCGAATGTCTTATCCCGAAGATGGGCAGTATTGAGTGACTGATTGGAGGCCAGTGAGATGATGGCACCTAAAGCTATTGCCAGAATCGTCAGGGCAATCAGGATTTCGAAGAGTGTAAATCCCTGGTTACGCGCTGGAGTGGTGTTCATGAGCGGTTCAGTAGGGTGAAACCCGATCAAGCTTTAGAGCGCCTACCTCATTGCCGCTCAGCCGATAGTATTCGTCGATGTGGATAGAGGTGATTTTGATGTCGAATGGTGTCATTTCACCACTGTTCAGCAGAATAATCTCTGGGGTTCGTTTCTCCTCGTCATCTTCGTTGTCTCCTTTGGGCTGGGCAGTGATTACTGTGATCTCTATATCATCAGGCAGGGTGCGATCTCTGAACAGGTCGTCATCAACCGGATGCCATTCGCCTTCCTCCAGTCGCAGGAAACCGTAACCGTCCTGAAGAATATCCACTCCGATGAATGAGGACCTAAGCAATGCCTCCTCACCTGCGATACCGATCAGACTCATGAGGCGTGTCGTTTCGGCATTGAGGTGGTCTGCAGGGGTGTTTCTGCCGAAGGAGATGACGGCATAATTGATCACAATACCGATGATGACGATGACCACCATCAGTTCAATGAGGGTGAATCCATCCCTGCCTCGGTGGGAACTGATTATGGATTTCGTCATCGGGGGAGTGCTATTCCAGATTCCAGTTGCCGATATCATCGTCACTTGATTGAGGGTCGAGGCCGGCGCTGTATATATCGATAGCGCCATGGGATCCTGGACTGAGATAGAGATAGGCGTTTCCCCAGGGATCAGCGGGAAGCCTGTCTAGATACCCGCCCTCTTTCCAGTTTTTCGGCTCTGGTGAGTCTGTGGGGGGGGATACCAATGCCTCCAAGCCCTGATCGGTGGTAGGGTAGACCATGTTATCCAGGCGGTAGAGGTTTAAAGCGGCCTCCAGTGCCCGGATGTCGCTTTTTGCCTTGGTCACTCGCGCCTGTTCTGGTCTGTCCATGATCTTTGGTACTACGATAGCAGCCAGAATGCTCAGGATGACCACCACCACCATCACCTCGATCAGTGTGAAACCGAGAGATTGTCTCTGTGCTCGGTTTTTGAGATCAGATTGTGTGAGGTGCATCGGTAGCCTGGAGGCAGAATTTGGGTTGTTGTGTCGCATATTAAAACCTAGTGTGACGTGTGTCCGTGTAGTCGTAGATGGGGAAGGGGTATTATCTGGTCAAAAGGCGCTGGAATCTAGAATTCCCGAAGAAGATGATTCTCGCAGCCATAATCTATAGTATACCGTTCAGGACCGGGTGAACAATCAGATGTATTCTGTTAACTTGCTGATTATAATACAATAAAATATTGCCTCGTCTGTGACCAATCTTCCGTTTTATCGGATTTTCTCAAGACAGATCGAGATTTGACGATGTATTACTCCAGGGGCGGGTTTTCTGCCAGCGGTTCATATAGAGGCGAGTCCACTTGTATATAGGTATAATCGGCTACAGTTTTGCCGCATTCCTGTTTCTGCTCTTCAGTGTCCTGCTTCTCACTACATGGCGGGGAAGAATAGAGGGCACCTACCTTCTTGTGGCGTCCGTGGTTTCCGGATGCTGGGCGTTGTCAGCGGTCGCCCTGGAAGTGAAATATTCCGTTACAACCATGGCCATCTACCAGATCCTGGAGATAGCCAAGAATGTCGCCTGGTTTGCATTTCTCTATAAGCTGCTGAAATCGTTAAAGGAAGCAGGTGGAAACGATAGTGGATTGCTGATCTATGCACCCGGTACGGTCTTGGTTGTTTCCGCCGGGTTGATAGTGCTGGAACTGGTATCACTGTTTTACCCCGGGGTTTGGGGAATGGGCGGTATCGCCAGCTTGCAGCTGGCGGGTCATCTCGGATTTGCAGTGGCAGGCCTGACACTGATCGAGCAGCTATTCAGAAATACCCGCCCAGAGTCGCGCTGGGCGGTTAAATATCTCTATTTCGGTATCGGTCTGTTGTTCTCATATGACTTTTTCCTCTATGCCGATGGCCTTCTGTATAAGGAGATCGACAGGGATTTCTGGTTGGCGCGAGGTTTTATCACGGCATTTGCGGTACCGATGGCGGCCATCGCAGCTGCAAGAAATCCGAGTTGGTCAGTCCGAGTATTTGTCTCAAGAAGAGTCATCTTCCATGCCACGGTGCTTTTTGCTACCGCAGCCTATCTACTTGTGATGTCAGCGGTAGGCTATTACATAAAATTTTATGGTGGCACCTGGGGAAAGGCTGCGCAGGTCATCTTTTTCTTTACGGCACTGGCGGTACTGATAGCACTGTTATTTTCAGTTCATTTGCGTTCACGCCTCAGAGTGTTTGTGAGCAAGCACTTCTTTAATTATAAATATGACTACCGGGATGAATGGCTGCGTTTTATCAATACATTGTCCGATGGGGAGTTGGATGAGCGTCTACGTGAGAGAGTAATCAAGGCAATTGCCGATATCGTGGATTCCGGTGGCGGTAACTTGTGGTTGAAAGATGATGCTTCCCTTTACCGGACTGTCTCTCAATGGCAATCTTCTACGACGAAAGAGGCTTTGACCGAGAACAGCTCAATCATTGAGTTCATGCGTGAGAGGGATTGGATTATCGATTTGTTCGAGTATGCGAGATCGCCGGGACTCTACGAGAATTTGGATGTACCAGAGGCAATTGTCTCATTACAAGATGCCTGGCTTGTGCTGCCCATCAATTTCCACTCCAACCTGCTTGGATTCATTGTGCTTAACCGACCCAGATCGCCGAGAATGATCAATTGGGAAGATCGGGATCTGCTGAAAACAGCAGCACAACAGGCAGGCAGTTATCTGACTTTAATGCAGACAACGCGCGCACTGTTAGAGGCCAATCAGTTCGAGGCATTTAATCGACTTTCTGCATTTGTTGTGCACGATCTGAAAAACTTGATTGCGCAGCTGGAACTGGTCGTTAAAAATGCGGAGAAGCATAAACACAATCCGGAATTTATGGATGATGCCGTCAAAACAGTTGGCAATGCTACCCATAAGATGAGCAAACTGTTGGCCCAATTGAGATCAGGCAGGTTCGAAATTGGCAATAGTAAGGAGTTTTATATAGAGGAAGCTGTCGCGCAGGCCGTCAACGAACTTTATCACTACAAGCCCAAGCCCAACCTGAAAATAAAGTCGAACTATATGCAGATTGTCGCGGATAAGGATCGCTTTACTGCGATCATGGTTCACTTGATAAAGAACTCTCAAGAGGCTGCGCAGTCGGACGATGGGCGGATTGATGTGTGTGTAGAGGAAATAGATGGACATGCGGTTATTGAGATCGAAGACAATGGCGTCGGTATGGATGATGATTTTATTGAGAACAGGCTCTTCCGTCCGTTTGAAACAACGAAAGGAAATGCGGGTATGGGAATCGGGGTGTATGAAACGCGTGAGTATATCAAATCGCTTAACGGCAGTATGTCGGTGAATAGTCAACTCCACAAGGGGACGACCTTCACAATTAAGGTTCCATTGGGCTTGGATAAAGCTGATCTGGAAGAAAATATTGAAACTGGCTCAGAGGCTGTATTGTGACAAAAACAACAAGTGATTTGAAACCGCTCATCGTAGTCGAAGACGATCCGGGGCTGCAGAGCCAGCTGAAATGGAGCTTCGACGGTTACGAAGTCCATGTGGCCGGAGACAGAAACGAGGCAATCAATCTGCTGAGAAAAACAAACGCACCGGTTATTACTCTGGATTTAGGACTTCCACCGGATCCGACAAATGCGTCGGAGGGGTTCAGTGCTTTGCAGGAGATTCTTGATCTCCAACCGCAAACAAAAGTGATAGTCGTAACGGGTAATGATGACAGAGCGAATGCGCTACAAGCCATCGAGATGGGTGCATATGACTTCTACCACAAGCCGATTGATCCGGATGTTTTGAAGATCATTATCGAGCGGGCATTCAATCTGTATCTGCTGGAACAGGAAAACCTGGCTCTCAATGCGAGCCAGAATAATTCACCTCTTGACGGTGTCATTGCCAATAGTCCTGAGATGCTGGAAGTTTGCCGAGTGATAGAAAAGATCAGTCCAACCGATATTACCGCGTTACTGCTAGGTGAGAGCGGGACCGGTAAAGAGGTACTGGCCAGGGCGATACACGGCTTGAGTGAGCATCGAAATGAACGGTTTGTCGCTATCAATTGTGCCTCAATACCAGAGAATCTCCTGGAGAGTGAATTGTATGGCTACGAGAAGGGTGCTTTTACCGGGGCTTCAAAAAGGACCATTGGTAAAATCGAAACAGCCAATGGGGGAACGCTGTTTCTGGATGAGATTGGAGACATGCCCATGGGCCTGCAGGCTAAACTGCTCAGGTTTCTTCAGGAGCGTGTGATTGAGAGAATTGGCGGCAGAGAGGAGATCCCTGTTGATGTCAGGGTTATATGTGCCACCAATCAGGATCTGGAAGAAAAGATAAAACTCGGTGAATTCAGGGAGGATCTTTTCTACAGAATCAGCGAGATAACGATCGATATCCCTGCATTGAGAGAGCGTGTCGGCGATACTGTGCTATTGGCATGGTCTTTCTTGAAAAAGTATAGTGACTTAAGTTCAAGTCGATTGACCGGATTTACGAATGAAGCACTTCGGTCTATAGAGGAATACGACTGGCCAGGGAATGTCCGGGAGCTGGAAAACAGGATCAAGAGAGCCGTCATTATGACAGAGGGTCAGGTGGTTACCCTGGATGCTCTACAATTGAATACGGAAAGTAAAAATACGATGCCACTCAATCTTAGAGAGGTGAGGGAAAAAGCCGAGGCTTCGGCTGTTCTCCGCGCCATGAATTATGTGGGTGGGAATGTTTCGCGTGCTGCAGAGCTCTTGGGTGTCAGCCGTCCGACACTCTATGACCTGGTGAACAAATATGGTCTCAAGTGAAAGCTTGAAACTGTCTGCCGGGAGACCCATTGATGGATTGCTTGTGGCAATCTCCATCCTTGTTCTGGCTGTTGTCTACTCTGGTACGGTCGTAAGCTTTTATAACGTGTTTTCAGAGGAAGGATCTGATCAGTCTCACGCGCCTCTCCTAGTGCTTGTCTCCCTTTTTCTGATCCATCGGGCTTGGTCGTCGGGACATAAAAATATCAGGATTCATGCGAATTTGGCCTTTGTGCTCCTATTGGCAGGAGTGTCATTGGTTTGGCTGGCAGCTGGTCTGGTATTTGTGGAGGCGGGTCAACAGGTCTCCCTGATATTGATGTTTGTTTTGGTGGTGCTGTCACTGTTTGGCGTCAGTGATGGGCGTAGATATATTGTACCTATTTTATTGTTGTTGACCCTGTTGCCGGTATGGAATGTATTCGTGCCGTACTTACAGACGTTGTCTGCGGTTTTATCTTCTCTCATGCTGGATCTATCAGGTGTGACATCCACCAGGGAGGGATTTCTGCTGATTATTCCAAATGGAACTTTTGAAGTGGCAGATGAGTGCAGTGGTTTGAAGTTTCAGGTTATCGGAATCACCCTTGCCTTGATACATACTCAACTAAGCAGGGTGGGTCTCGGGTCCGTACTGCTATACATGCTTGCCGCTTCCGGATTGGCGCTGATTTCCAATGTCATCAGGATATATGTGGTCGTTTTAATTGGTTATGCATATGGGATGGATCACGAGTTGGTACATGATCATAATAGTATCGGCTGGGTTATCTTCACAGTACTCTTCTTTCCGTTCCTCTTGCTCGGTGAAAAGCAGTTCCAAAAGAGAAAAATAAGCGTAGAAATCAAGAATGAAAAAGAACCTGCAAAGCTGTCACTGAATCGTCGCATATTAAGTGTATCGCTTGTTATTTTTGCATTCTCTTTAGGGCCTGGATTATCTGCCTACTTCAATAGAGTCGATTTAGGAAATCAGCCTGATCGTGTCAGCGTAAACAATGTCATGGGTGATTGGCATCAATTTTCCACGGGACTGGGTGAATGGGAGCCCCTGTGGACAGTTGGCGATAGGACGCTTGAAGGGAGATTTCGCGAAGGCAGTAATGAGATTGATCTGTTTGCGACACAATTTCTGAAGCAGCGTCATGGGCGTGAAGCGGTGAATCTTAGCCATCGGGTGTACAATATCGAGAAATGGTCACGAATTTCCAGATCTGCTAAAGTCGTCAAAATTAGCGATAAGACGGAAATGGCTGTAGAGGAGACGCTCCTGAAATCTCCCGGCAACAAAAAGCGTCTCGTTTGGCTATGGTATCGGACAAACGACAAGCTTGTACAAAGCAATGCCGAGGCTAAACTTAACAACCTGATAGGTGTAATACGGGGTCAGCCGGATATTACTGTTTATATTCTCAGTAAGGAAATTGTCAGGGGCGAAGAACATGCATCAGGCGTACTCGCGGATTTTGTCCGCGACTATCTGACCTTAGTAGGTGATAGAAATAGTTTTGGGTAATCTGCGCCCCATCGATTTTGTGAGGCGTAGTTTTTTAAATTTAGTTTTCGCATTCCTAATAGATCAATCACTGATGGTAATTGTATGAAACAGTCAAGGTTATATTTAGTGGTTTTACTTTTGTCCACTTTTTTTGTGCTGGCGGGGTGCAGTCAATCGGCTTCTATTCCGATTCAGGGCGATATTGATCATAAAGCGGGTGGGGCTGAACCCTCCTCGCCACTCTATGTGATTGGGCCAGGAGATACGCTCAACGTGTTTGTGTGGGGAGACAGCGAGCTCTCGACCGAGGTTGTTGTGAGACCTGATGGTTTGATCACTACGCCACTGGTGGAAGACCTGCAGGCAAGCGGGATGACTCCCACTAAACTTGCCCGAACACTGGAGGCCAAACTCTCCGAGTTCGTGAAGAACCCTAAAGTGACCGTCAGTGTGACTGATTTCGTTGGTCGTTATACTGAACAGGTTCGGGTTGTCGGACAAGCGGCACAACCCCAGTCTTTGCCTTATCGTGATGGGATGACATTGTTGGATGTCATTATCTCTGTAGGAGGGCTTACTGAGTTCGCCGCAGGAAACAAAGCAACTGTCGTGAGGAAAGTGAAGGGCCAAACGCAACAGTTTCGTGTAAGGTTGGATGATCTGATTCGCGATGGAGACATCTCCGCTAATGCCAAAATGATGCCCGGTGATGTACTCATTATCCCGGAGACATGGTTTTAATAGCAGAGTTGTTCCGTGTGGATTCCAGTAGATAGGTAGAGTGGGTAATCAATGAGCAGTATTGAAAAAGCGATCGAACGCCTGGCGAAATCGAAAGTGGCAAATGCGGGTGTTGAGGCTACAGGAAAGCCCGTTCACTCCGAAGAGGCTGCTGGAGGGGTGATTGCTCATGCACAGAATCGCACCACCGACAAAGCACAGAAGCCCAAGCATACGACAGATGTTCCTACTGAACAGGCTACCCAGGCAGCAAAGAGAGCTGAGAATTCGAAGATCACATTAGACTATCAAGCGCTTGCAGAGCTGGGATATGCTGTGCCTGATTCGGAAAACAAACAACTCTTGGAAGAGTATCGAATTATCAAGCGTCCTGTCGTGATGAATGCCTTCGGCAAGGGAGCAGCGCCGATTCCACACGGTAATCTTGTGTCAATTGCCAGTTCCCTCCCTTCAGAGGGGAAATCTTTTACCGCGTTGAATCTTGGGCTCAGTATCGCCACTGAAATGGATGCGACTGTACTGCTGATTGATGGTGATGTCATCAAGGCATCGCTCTCAAAGCTACTCAAGGCTGAAAGCCGTCGTGGGTTGATTGACCTGCTGGAAGATCCCAATTGTGCCGTCGGCGATGTCATTCTCGATACGCAAAATCCAAAATTAAAAATGATTCCGGCTGGTACCAGTTCGGCTAAATCTACAGAATTGCTCGCCAGTCAGGCAATGGAAAGACTACTGACTGAACTTGCGGAAAGATATCAGGATCGAATCATCATTTTTGATTCCCCTCCGATATTGGCAACCAGTGAGGCGCGGGTGTTGAATCATTTGATGGGGCAGGTCTTACTTGTTGTTGAGGCTGGGCAGACGCCGGTCGGTGCAGTTAAGGACTCTCTCTCTCGGCTGGACGATGAAAAGGCCATCGGGCTGGTGCTGAATAAATCCAGAAGTTCTAAAGTCGGGAATTATTTTGGTACCTACTATTAGCTCAAGTTCTCTCTTGGTTTTGGTAGCTTGAGCATAGAGTAGTCTGGGTTTGCAGTCTTTTTAAATGTGAAATATTTCCCAAAAACTTATTAAGTTTATTTTAATTTTTAACCTTGATAAGTGTATTTTTTCTGTAATCCTATAAGCCATTAATCATAAATAACAAGATCGTATCTTATTGTAAATAAAGGCATTTATCTGACACTCCAGTCATTGTTGGGTGGGGTGCCGGGCTTGGATTCCGCAACCCGATGGCCGTTTGGCACCGACTTGTGAAAGCTGGGTCGAGTCTGGATAATGCGCAACTCAATCGTGTGGCCAATAAAGGCTCGCCCTTGGTGGGTAACAAAAAAAGATGAAACTATGCCTATTGAAAGAGACCATTCCTGGTGAGAACCGGGTGGCGCTCTCACCGGAAATTGCAAAAAAGCTTATCGCAAAAGGTTTTGAAATCACCTTGTTGTCTGGCGCTGGTGACAAGGCTCACTATAGCGATGATCTCTATCTCTCAGCGGGTGCAACACTAGTCAGCGAGGAGCAGACAGGGCAGGCGGATATCCTGCTCAAGGTCCGTAAGCCAACTGCTGATGAGGTCAGCAGACTGCCAGCAAATAAGATATTAATTGCTCACGTGGAGTCCTGCGAAACCGATGAGACGTTAAAAGCGATCCTGGACAATGGGATCACTTATCTTGCCATGGAGAGGATACCCCGTATCTCTAGGGCGCAATCGATGGACGCCCTCTCTTCCCAAAGTAATATCGCCGGATATCGCGCCGTTATTGAAGCTGGTGTTCACTATGGACGCTTTCTGCCTTTGATGATGACATCTGCGGGTTCTGCCAAGCCCGCTAAAGTCATTGTGCTCGGAGCCGGTGTCGCAGGTCTTCAGGCCATTGCCACAGCGCGCCGTATAGGTGCCGATGTTGCCGCATATGATGTACGGCCGGAGACAAAAGAGCAGATTGAGTCACTCGGCGCCAAAGCCATCGAGCTAGATGTTGGAGAAAGTGGCGCCGGTGAAGGTGGTTATGCCAAGGAGCTGTCGGAAGAGGCCAAGGCTAAACAGCAGGCGTTGCTGGCGGAAGAGCTGAGTAAGGCGCATGTCATCATCACTACGGCTCTGATCCCTTGCCGTCCTGCTCCTGTGCTTGTCACAGAAGAGGTTGTAAAAAATATGCGAGAGGGTTCCGTAATCATCGATCTCGCCGCTGCCAATGGCGGTAACTGTCCGCTGACTGAGCCGGATAAGGTTGTGACCAAACACGGTGTGATTATCGTCGGTCACACCAACTATCCGTCGATGGTGCCCTCGGATGCCAGTGCCTTTTACGCTGGCAACATAATGAATCTGCTTAATATCATGGTGGATAAAACAGACGAGGGTCTGGTGCTTAAAGATCTGGATGAAGATGAGATCACAGCTGCCATGCAGGTCAAGCCTGAGGCGTAGATCTTATTTATTTCACTCTTCATTTACATGCAGAACTTGTTATACAAAGGATAAACCGATGCCTGATACACTGGTTGCTCTCTATGTCTTTGTCCTTTCCTGTTTCATCGGGTATTGGGTTATCTGGGGTGTTACACCCTCCCTGCATACGCCGCTGGTAGCACTCACCAATGCGATATCCGGCATCATCATTGTCGGGGCGTTACTGGTAACTGGGCTTGAATCAGCTGGCACCGCAGCGGAGCTGTTCGGCTTTGTCGCAGTCCTGCTGGCATCTATCAATGTTTTTGGCGGTTTCCTGGTGACCAACCGTATGCTCGCCATGTTCAAGAAGAAAGATAAATAAAGGGTCGCTTCCATGGAGATCTCTGCAAACACTCAGGCTGTCGCCTACCTCATTTCTGCGATTCTGTTTATTCTCGCGCTGAAAGGTCTTACCCATCCGGCATCGGCCAGGCGCGGAAATTATCTCGGCATGGCGGGTATGGCGCTTGCTATCTTCGCCACCCTGCTGGGTAACCAGGTGCAATCCTACGGCTTTATCATCGCTGGTGTCCTTCCCGGTGCGGTGATCGGCACCGTCATCGCTGCCAGAGTACAAATGACAGCCATGCCGCAATTGGTTGCCGCTCTACACAGTTTTGTCGGTATGGCCGCAGTATTGGTGGCAATAGGGACCTATCTGAATCACGATGCCGCCGGTACCCTGAATCCTGTCATGATGGGAGAGCTCTCCGCCGGCATCATCATCGGTGCCATCACCTTCTCCGGTTCAGTCGTGGCATTCGCCAAGCTGCAGGGATTGGTCAGTGGCGCCCCCGTCAAATTTAAAGGCCAGCATATGCTGAATGCCGCCATGGCGGTGGCTACCGTCCTGTTGGGCATCCACTTCGGCATGACTGAGAGTATGACCTCACTGGTGCTGATGACGCTGATCGCCTTCGTACTGGGGTTCACGCTCATCATCCCAATTGGCGGCGCCGATATGCCGGTCATTATCTCCATGCTCAACAGCTATTCTGGGTGGGCAGCGGCGGCTACCGGTTTTACCCTGGGTAACCTCCTGCTGATCATCGTTGGCGCACTGGTCGGCTTTTCGGGTGCGATACTCTCCTACATTATGTGCCGAGCCATGAATCGCTCCATTATCAATGTGGTCTTTGGCGGTTTCGGTAGCGAAAGTGGCGGTGATGTGAGCGCTGCGGGACAAGCCGCTCAAAAAGGGGTGAAATCCGCTTCGGTGGATGACGCCATTTACTGGATGGAGGATGCCAATAAGGTCATTATCGTGCCCGGTTACGGTATGGCAGTGGCCCAGGCACAGCATGCCCTGAAAGAGGTGATGGACTTATTGGAAGCGCGTGACGTCTCAGTAAAATTCGCCATACATCCGGTTGCAGGCCGCATGCCTGGGCACATGAATGTCCTGCTTGCCGAGGCCGATATTCCTTACGATCATGTGATTGAGATGGATGAAATCAATTCTGAATTCCCTACTGCCGATGTCACGCTGGTTGTAGGCGCCAATGACGTGGTCAATCCGGCAGCCAAGTCCGATTCATCCAGCCCGATCTATGGCATGCCGATACTCGAAGCTGCCAAGTCGCGGCAGATCTACTTCCTCAAGCGATCGATGAATCCGGGTTACTCTGGTGTAGATAATCTTCTGTTCTACCAGGACAATACATCACTGATCTTCGGTGACGCCAAGGAGACGATCGAAGGTATGGTTACTGCGCTCAAAGGTGGAGGACACTGAATTTCAAAATCAGTGGTTTCTGACTATCGGTTTAAGCGTCTTTTCAAAGGACTGAATCGCTTTACCAATCGCCTGGCCGACGCTACACAGGTTATTACTGCCAATGTGGTAGAATCCGCAGCTATTCGCCAGTATCAGCGATTTTTGCGGACACCATCCTCTCTTGCGACCTAAGGCTCCATATAAGCAATCTGTGAATCCGACGGATTCTGATTTCCCTGCAGCAGCCGAAATAGATGGCTGTATGTCGGGGGACAGGGATCTGCTGCAGCGCCGTCTGAAAGGACTGAAAAAGCGGCGGCGGAGTCGTCAGCCCTACGAAGAGGGACTGCATAAACTATGGCAATCCATTGCTGCTTCCCAGGAGAGGTTGAAGCTGCGAAATGCGAGACAGCCAAGTCCGGTATTCCCTCAAGAACTTCCCATCACCCAGCGCTTGCAGGAGATCCAGGATCTGATTGTGAAGCATCAGGTGGTCATTCTCTGTGGTGAAACGGGTTCAGGAAAATCGACCCAGTTACCCAAAATTTGTCTGAGCCTGGGCCGCGGCATTTCGGGGTATATCGGACATACGCAGCCACGGCGAATTGCAGCACGCAGCCTTGCCTCCAGGGTGGCAAAGGAGCTGGCGAGTGATACTGGCGATCTTGTGGGTTATAAAGTGCGATTCAATGACAGGATCGCACCCCAAACCCTGGTCAAACTGATGACGGATGGGATCCTGTTGGCTGAGATCCAACAGGATCCCAGACTCGAACAGTACGATACTCTGATCATCGACGAGGCGCACGAACGCAGCCTGAATATCGATTTTCTCCTGGGCTACATCAAGCAGTTATTGCCAAAGCGGCCCGACCTCAAGGTGATCATCACCTCAGCCACGATTGATCCTCAACGCTTCTCCGAGCATTTCGACGGAGCACCGGTGATTGAGGTGTCCGGTAGAACCTACCCGGTCGAGCTGCGATATCGCCCACCCGATGAAGATTCCGATTACGAACGTAGCGATGCGGTACAACAAGCGCTCGTCGATGCGGTGGACGAGCTTTCGAAGATTGATCGCGGCGATATCCTCGTATTCCTCAGCGGTGAGCGGGAGATCCGCGAATCGGCTGAGACATTGCGCAAGCACAAACTGCCGCTGACAGAAGTGCTGCCGCTCTTCGCACGGCTCAGTCCGGCGGAACAGGGTAGAGTATTCAAGCCCCATGGCGGTCGTCGTATCATTCTTTCGACCAATGTGGCGGAGACCTCTCTGACCGTTCCGGGTATTCGATATGTCATCGACACGGGGTATGCCCGAATCAGTCGATACAGTCATCGCAGCAAGATTCAACGTCTGCCTGTCGAACGTGTCTCTCAGGCTTCGGCGGATCAACGCAAGGGGCGATGCGGGCGTGTTGCCTCCGGTATCTGTGTCCGTCTCTATTCTGAGGAAGATTTCGACGCACGCCGGGCATTTACCGAACCTGAGATCCAGCGTACCAACCTTGCATCAGTGATTCTGCAGATGAAGGTGATGGGATTTGGTGAGATCGGTCATTTTCCCTTCATCGATCCACCGGATCAAAGATTGATTAAAGACGGTTATCGGGTTCTGGAGGAGATCGGTGCCGTTGATGGAGAGCAGCGGGTGACACGGACCGGTCAGCAACTCGCCCGACTGCCAGTCGATCCCCGTATCGGGCGAATGCTCTTGTCGGCGGCCAAAAGTCACTGTCTCAAAGAGGTCATGGTTATCGCCGCTGCACTGAGCGTACAGGATCCCCGTGACAGGCCGATGGATAAGCAGCAGCAGGCCGATCAGGCGCATGCCCAATATCGTAACGAACAGTCCGATTTCCTTACCTATCTCAATCTTTGGGAGGTGATGGAAGCGCAAAAGCGACATCTCTCAAAGCGGAAATTTCACCAATGGTGCCGCAATGAGTTTCTCTCCTGGAACCGGATTCAGGAGTGGCATGATATCCACACCCAACTGCGCATGCAGCTTCATGACATGGGCTTCAAGGAGAATGTGAAAGAGGGGGGATTCGAGTCTGTCCACCGCGCCTTATTGAGCGGTTTACTCAGCCATATCGGTCTCAGAAGCAAGGAGCGTGACTACTTGGGCGCCAGAAACAGTCGTTTTCATATCTATCCCGGTTCCGGGTTATTCAAGGCACAACCGAAATGGGTGGTTGCCGCTGAGCTGGTGGAGACGACAAAAAGATATGCCCGCAGTGTTGCACAGATCGATCCGAAATGGGTCGAGCAGGCTGCCGGACACCTGGTCAAACGCAGCTATTCCGAACCCCATTGGGAGAAAAAGAGAGGCCAGGTTGCAGGTTATGAGAAAGTCACGCTATTTGGTCTGGTATTGGTCCATCGGCGCAAGATCAATTTCAGTCCTGTCGATCCCGTAGTGGCCAGAGAAATCTTCATTCGTTCGGCCCTGGTGGATGGGGATTTCCACACCCGAGCACCATTCTGGCGGCACAATCAGAGTCTGATAGCCGACGTGAGGGATAGAGAGGCAAAAGCCAGGCGAAGGGATATATTGGTCGACGAAGAACGCATCTATCATTTTTATGATGAGCGTTTACCGCCCGGTATCTCCACTTCTCCGGATTTCGAGAAGTGGTTGCGCAGTGAATCCAAGATTGCCCCCAAAAAGCTCTATATGAGCGAAGCTGATCTGATTCGCGATGAGGCCACCTCTATGGATGAGAAGGCTTTCCCCGATCAACTCAACTTAAATGGGGTGAAACTCCCTCTCGCCTACCACTTCGAACCGGGAATGTCTTCGGATGGGGTTACCTTGATTGTTCCCCAGGATGTCCTCAACCAGGTGACTGAGGCAAGACTTCAGTGGCTTGTGCCGGGCCTGTTGCGTGAGCGGGTCATTGCTCTGATAAGAGGACTGCCCAAATCACTCCGGCGTGCCTTCGTACCTGTCCCGGACTATGCCGATGCCTGTCTCATGGAGTTGGGACAAACCGAACGTCCACTGGTGCAGGTACTGGGTGAGCGGTTGAAATCCATGACAGGCGTGCATATTCCTGAATCTGCGTGGTCTGAAAACGAACTGCCGAAACATTTGCGCATGCGGATTCGCGTGGTGGACAGCGAAGGTATGACGTTGCAGGAGAGCCGGAATCTACCCCGTTTGAAGCAAGAGTTCGCCGGACACGCTGGTACAACGCACAGACAGCTCTCTGCGCCCAAGCTGGAGCGGGGTGGAATTCGGGATTGGGATTTTGATGTGCTGCCATCGAAACTGCCCATTGAACAGGGAGGAATAAGGTTGATGGGATACCCATCCCTGGTGGATGAAGGGGACAGTGTCGCCATCCGACTCATCGATGCAGAGGCGAACGCAGAAAGCTTGCATAAATGTGGTGTCAGGCGACTGATAATGCTCAAACTTGCGAAAGAGATCCGTTATCTGCGTAAGCATCTTCCGTACTTGGAAAGAATGCGTCTTCTGTATGCCAAGGTACCGGACCCGGTGGGTGAAGCAGTGGCCGAGATACAACCCAGCCTTGAGGATGAATTGGTCTGCTTCGTGGTGGATTCTACCTTCCTGAATGGCCAATCGGAGATTAGAGATCCGGCTGAGTTTCAGCAGCGAATCGAGAAATACAAAGGGGGGATGCTGCAACAGTCAAACCGGGTCAGTGAGCAGATGGCAATGATTCTCGAAAGCTATCATCAGGTTCGCCAGGCGATGGCGGCTATCACGCAAAAAAACTGGATGGCCTCGGTGGAGGATATGCAGCAGCAGTTGAATCGATTGATATTCAGGGGGTTCCTCTCCCGGATTCCCGAATCGAGACTGATAGACTATCCCCGATATCTGCAAGGGATAGCCAAACGCTTGGAAAAGCTCCCCCATTCGGCTGTCAGGGACAGGCAACGAATGGGCGAAATGGCCGATCTGTTAAGACGCTGGACTGACTGGAATGAGCAGTGCACGCAGATTGGCCGGATTGATGAGCGAATCGAGGAGATCCGCTGGCAAATTGAGGAACTGAGGATCTCGCTATTTGCACAGGAACTAGGAACGGCATTCCCAGTATCTGTCAAGCGGGTGGAGAAACGCTGGCAGGCGCTGGGTCTTTGATAGTGGTTGAGAATTGCTGGTTTACTGCCGTTACCTGCGAGGTGTCGATTCCTCCAAACTGACATCATAATGTCATATGAATGGGTTATATTGCCTGGCGTGGAGTGGTTTCCGGGTTAGGCCGATACGGTTTTTTGAAGAGCGCCTGATCCGACAGGGAAGCACTCCGAACTTCCAGTCTTTCCATCCCAGGTATTGGGATTCTCAAGGTGGGGTAGCCCACCTTTTTTCTCTCCCCCTATGTGGAAGGCCGAAGACGCTTTTGGGCGGATTTAGTCCCTTATGTTATTGTTCGCATGTGAGAAATAACTTTGGGAGAGACGAATGGGCGCATGTTGTTGTGGATCCGGCAGTGACTATGATCAATGCTGCGGTCCCATTATTTCCGGTGCAACAAAGGCGGAAACGGCAGAAGCGCTCATGCGGGCCCGCTACGCGGCCTTCGTCACAAAGCAGACCGATTTTTTACATGAATCCCTACACCCGGACCATCGGCAGGACCACGATGTGGCAGCAACCCGACGTTGGGCGGAAACTGCTCAATGGATGGGGCTGAAAGTGGTTGAAGTGAGTGGAGGAGGAGCGGCCGATCAGGAGGGACGGGTAGAGTTTATCGCGACGTACAAAGAAGCCGGGATTACCAAGCCGCATCATGAAATCAGCCGATTCAGCAGGCAAGACGGTGACTGGTACTATGTTGACGGTCAGTTATCCGTGCCAAAAACAAGCACGAGAGCGCAACCGAAAGTCGGTAGAAATGAACCCTGTCCCTGCGGCAGTGGTAAAAAATATAAAAAATGCTGTGGTGCGTAATTGAGACTATTGATGTTCAAGTAACGGAGAGAAATGCCGAGTATAAATATGCCGAACATTTATCCCGTATTGGATCAAGATTGAGCTAATGATATCAGGACATGCAAAGACGATGATTTTTTACTGCCTCACTTTGGCGGTAGTCGTGTCGTTTGCACCATTATCGGTCCACGCCGAGATCTACAAATATCGTGCGAAAGACGGTAGCTATCATTTTACAGACCGTCCCATGAGCAGAAACTATCGTCTCATCTGGCGCAGTGGTAAAACCAAGTCGCGTAGGGGCAACTATAGCCTGGCTAAGATGCGCGAGAATAAAACGAAATTAACGCCCATCATAGAAAGCGTGGCAAAGGATCTTCGCCTGCATCCAGGCCTGTTACACGCCATGGTCAGGGTCGAATCGGCTTATAATCCCAAGGCGGTCTCGAAAAAAGGGGCGCAGGGCCTGATGCAGCTGATGCCGGCAACGGCCAGCCGTTACGGGGTGAAAAACAGCTATGATCCGAAACAGAATCTGGAGGGAGGGGCACAATACCTCAGCGATCTGTTGATACTATTCGAATATGATATACGTTTGGCGCTGGCAGCCTATAACGCAGGTGAGAATGCCGTCAAAAAGTATGGTAATAAAATTCCCCCATTCCCCGAGACGATTAACTACGTAGATAAGGTGATGGGCGAATATGAGCGCAATCGCCTGGCAATGCTCGAATAGTCCCTAGTTGTCATTCCAATCGAGAATCAGTTTGTCGATTTCCAGCACATCTTCCGGCGAGATATCTATGATATGTAGGCCTGTCCAGTAGCTGTTGGGCTGGGTTGCCTCGGTGCTCCAGACGGCCTCTGCCCGGAATGAGACCTTTTTCCCTTCACCAGGCAGTACCATGTTCATCTTGAAAACCGATCCTGCAACGACAGGTTCCTCACTCAGCAGCATCAATCCATCTGCACTGATATTGACGACTCTACCGATCTGTATACCCGTAATCTGATCGGTGACCTCAAGAACCTCATCGGCGATCTTGCGGGGGGATTTTCGTTGTTCTTTCATTACTACTGAGCCTTATCGCTATTTGTTTTTGTTCCTTGCTTGTCCTCATTGACGATTTCGTCGGCGATATCCTCAGTCGTCTTCAGAGATCGCTGCAACATACGGCGGATGGCATGCAATGTTCTTTCCACAAAGGGATCGCTGCTGTCTTCGAGAATCTTCGAGTCTCCCGAGAGTATCTCCTGGGCAAGCGTCCTGAGGGGTTTTATGGCGGTCTGTACACCCGCTCTATCGACGAACATGCAGGATGCAGTCAAGGGACTGAGCCAGGAGAGTTTGACTTTCCGTGGCTCGCCGCCGCGGCTATCAACAATTTCGAACCACGTGCCAAACTGGATCTTGCGCAGCTTCTCCATCATGGCCTCTTCTTCTTCCGGAATCTCTTCCTCTTCTTGCTTATCCGGTTCCGCAGGTGTTGCCTCTGCCGGCGCTGAGCCGGGGACAGCCACCAGTTTTGGTTTCTCTTCGGCAGCGGGAGCCGGTGCTGATTCTGGTGTGGCTTCCGCGACTGGCTTTTCCTTGGTTACCTCGGGTCTCGCTTGCTCTGATGCGGCCTTGGCAAGTTGCTCCTGAGTCAGGAGTTCAAAAAGTGCCTTGCTCTTCTCTTGGTGGAAACCGCCAAGTGAGGCGAGGCCGTCTTCAATGGCTTTTCGCAGATCCGGTAAGGACGCAACCATGTCCTTGGTTTCACTTTCGCTCTTTGGTTCGAAGGCCCAGGCGATCTCATCGGAGATGCGTAGCGCCTCTTTCCAGTCGTCGCTCATCTCGCCGTCAGGGTGGCGCAGGAGGACGAAAATGAGTTTGTCGACCCATGTCTGTTCAAGAAAATCTTTGGCGGCTTTGGGCAGACGATCGCTGAAAGAGCGGGCTTTCATCTCCTGAGAAGCACGTTGTCGGGCGATATTCAGCTTTTCGCGACCCTTGAGAGAGTCCTGTGCCCGTTTCTCAAGGATATCGGACTTACGCCGGAACTCATCCATGCGTTTTTTGAAAGTGGCCAGCAAGCTGCTGAAGAGATCGACATTATCCGAGAACTCTTTCAACACCCTGTCGATGACGTTCTGCATATCCGGATAGATGCCCCGTTTGAGGTTACGCTCATCGATCCAGTGACTTCCCGCCTCGACCAGTGAATCCAATAGCTGTCTGGCATCGTGGTTACTGTCTGTCAACAGTTTACGGTCGATGATGGCTACCTTCAGATAGGGGGTGTGCAGATGGCTGATCAGTGCCTTGGCTACGGCGGGTAGAACCGGATCGTTCAGCATGTATTCGAACAGCATGCCGACCAGGTCGATGGTGTCTTCATCAGCTGCATCCAGGCGATCGGCGCCAACCTCGTCGTAAAGTTTATGCCGCTCTTCGGCGAGGGTGTGTTTGACCCTGACCAGAAATTGTTCGTCGATCTCGATATTGGGAATAACAGCGCCCGGGCTGTTGACATCCGGTATGTAGTCCGCCCGTTTTGGGGGTTGGATGTCGTTCAGTGCATCGACCAGATTGGCGGGTGTGGCCGGTGGTGCGGAACCCGGCTGGCGACCAGCCTTGGCAGCGGCTGCGGCCTTGGCTCTCATCTTCTCTGGAGAATTCCGCCGCTGATGGGCCATCATGTCGAGGATGTTGGTAAACAGCTCTTCACCAAGCTCTTCCTGGGTTTGCTCTACAGGTTCGGTATCCTCGTCCACTCTATCGGAATCGCCTACACCGGTATCCGGGGATTTCTGTATGGTGGGTCTCAGGTGAGGCAGTACACCAGCCTCTTTCAGACTGTTGTTAAAATCTTCATAGATGGAGCCGAGCTGTTTCAGGACGTACTTCTCGAACAGCGCCAGGACGATCAGTTTGATCCGCGTCTCGAGTCCTAGAGCATCAATGGCTTCATTGAAGGCAGTAGTAAGATGATGTGGGCCAGCCGGGATCTGTTTGTGCTTGACGCTTTGACCGCCCTGTACCACGCTGAGTCTTTGTCCCAGCGCGTAGAGTTGGGAACGATGGTTACCGACGGTCTTGCTGATCATGTTTTCCAGCGCCGTATTGATATCCATCGATTCGTGGTCGATCAGCTCCAGCTCAGAATCCTCTTCTGGATTATCGAAGGGATTAACTTCCCGCTCATCTTTCCAAAACTGGTCAAAACCCTCACTGATCAGTTCTCTGAATTCATGTTCAACCAAGCCGTGACGATTACGGATCATCGCCATGGCTTCGAAAAAGCGATTCTGCATCTCGTTGGTATCCGCTTTCTGTGCGAAATCGGTGAGTGCTTTATCGGAGTTGTTGAAGAGTTCAGTCAGCAGGGCATTGATATAAACAATGGTCGTGTCCTTACATCGATTGAGTAAGGGCTGAAACTGACTCTGGTACTTATTTCTTCTGCTATTCAGGGTCGACACTGGTTTGTGGTCCTTCAGCGGAGCCAATTCATCAACTGCCTGGGCCTGGCAACACTGGCTTTTTGTAGGTCAAGTCGTTTTCTGGGAAATACAGTTCCCGAATAGAGATTAGCACGAAGAATACCCAATAGGAACAGAATCTTAGTGCTAAATTCTCAGATTATGTAAAAGATATTCTTTAAATTTTGTGACAGGTAGCAGAAGAAATCGACAAAATACCGACAGTTAATCGTCCCCGATGATTTTGTCGTCGGGTTCACTGGCAGTCAGTAGCTTTTCTCCTTGTCCCACACTCTTGGCAAAAACCATTCGGAAGGTTGCACCGTCATCGGCTACGTTGGATGCCCTCAATTTGCGGACTTTCTCCCTGGCGGGACGGTATTTTTCCTCCTCACCCAGGTATTCAAGGTCATGGGCTGCAGTAATCTTGAAGATGAAGAAAGGCATTTAGTTCTCCTTGATCGCGGTGGCCCGTCAAGAACAGGCCATACGTGCCGATACAAATAGTTGATAAGGGGGATTCTAACCGAATGCATTCTTTGCTGAAAATCATAATATCCCTTGTCTATCAGTGTATTAACGAGCAGACAGGAAACTGATCTCCAACGATTTTTTAGAGGCTGGCATGATGACCCCGCAAGAACTGGTCGAGAATGTTGAAAAACTGGTGGCGCTTCCCGATGTATGCATCAAGGTCAATCGTCTGATAGACGCCCCGAACTACTCAGCCAAAACCCTGGGTGATCTGATCGTGCAGGATACCGATCTTTCTGCCCGGCTGTTGCGATTGGTCAATAGTGCCTTCTTCAATCTGCAGGCACCTGTGGATACGATATCTAGAGCCATTACAGTGATTGGGACTAATGAGTTGCGAAATCTGGTATTGGCCACCTCAGCTGCCAGGGTCTTTACCGGGATTCCAGGTGACCTTGTAGACATGAACGAATTCTGGCGCTATTCGATGACCACGGGTGTCGTTGGCGGAGAGTTGGCCGCACGCTGCCGTGTGTTGCACACCGAGCGTCTCTTTGTCATGGGTGTATTACACGATATCGGGCGTCTGGTGATCTATCTTGAACTCCCGGATATGTCCCGGGACATTCTTCTGGTGACGGGGGGGGATGATCGGCTGCTTCCTGATGTGGAGGCTGATATGATGGGATTTACCCATATGGATGTGGGTGAGGCGCTTTTACGGCAGTGGAGCCTGCCGGAGAGTATCATCACGGTCGTGGCTCACCACCACCGGCCTGCTCAGGCAAGATCCTACCAACTGGAATCTGCCCTGATGCACATGGCATCGGTAATATCCGTCGGCGAGATGAGTGGGGCGGAGCTTGAAGATAGCTGTGAGCAGATCGATCCCATGGCCTGGGAAATTACGGGTTTGAGTCCGGATTCTATCCCTGGAGTTATGGAAACTGTACCGCAGAAGGTGAATGAGATTATCGATGTGGTCTTGTCTCCGAAACTGAGCGCCAGACGAAACCAGTCGAATTGACATCACCCCGACCGGGTTTTTGAGTCGCAATGATCAATTGTCGCAGGGACGTTATCTGATGAAATAGGCTGGTATTCCTCAGTCTTTGTTTAAACGCCGCAGTATCGGTATGCATTCCTCTGCCGCCTCTCCTGTAACACAGACTCAGGATTTAAGTGCCAACCGGGTTAGAATGCTGCAGCATGCTGATCCTTCACCAATCCAATCGACTGGAGCGTCTGTCACAACGGCTATCTTCGCTGTTGAGCCAGCCTGTTGGATCGCCCATGACGGTCGAGACTGTGGTGGTGCAGCATCCCGGCATGGCCCGGTGGTTGTCCCTGGAGATTGCTGACCGCCTCGGCATCTGTGCGAATCTTCAGTTTCCACTGCCTGCCGGCTTTATCTGGCAGATTTTTCACACATTGCTGCCTGAGTCCCCTCCGCTTGATCGCTACCAACCCGACCGGTTGGCGTGGCGTATCTATCATCAATTGGGACAGGTTGAGGTTTCGGATCTCTATCGGCCGGTCAATGAGTATCTCTCGGACGACGATGAGGTGAAACGTTTCCAGCTAGCGCATCAGCTCGCACTTCTTTATGACCGATATCTGGTCTACCGTCCCGATTGGATACTTGCCTGGCAAGCCGGCCAGCCGGTTCTTTCCGGTGATGAATGGCAGGCGGATCTTTGGCGCCGACTCAATCAGGAGGAGCCGACGCACTGGGTCAGGCAGCAACAGGTTTTTTTTGACCTGGCAGGGCGCATAGAGGCGATGGACCTGCCCCCCAGGGTCTTTGTATTCGGCGTGCCCACGCTCTCTCCAGGATATCTCGATATTATTCACCACGTATCGACGATGACCGATGTCCATCTTTTCTTACTCAATCCTTGTGAGGCTCACTGGGCAGAGATCGTCTCGGAAAAGACCCGAACACGGATGGAGGCATCTCTCCGTGAAGAGCAGCTCTATCTGGAAGTGGGGCACCCTCTATTGGCTAGTATGGGGCGTCAGGGCCGGGATTTTTTCGCTGCGATTAACGAGTTGGACCCTGGGAGTGACAGCGACTACCAGCCCGCTTCGGGAGACACTTTGCTGCAACGGATGCAGAATCAGATCCTCTGGCTGGAGATGCCCTACGAGGATGCTCAATGTGATGGCTCCATTGCCTTTCATCTCTGCCACAGTCCCATGCGGGAGGCTGAGGTACTCTACGACCAGTTACTGGCGATGTTCGAAGAGATTCCCGGCCTGACACCTTCAGATATCTTGGTCATGACTCCGGATATCGATCGTTATGCGCCATTGATCGAAGCGGTGTTCAGCGAACCGGGCGACAGGCCGGGCATTCCGTTTCGAATCAGCGACCGCAGTCTTCAACAGACTAATCCGCTAGCCACGGTTTTTATGCAGTTGCTGCAGTTGCCGGGATCGCGTTACGGAGTGGGTGCCGTTCTATCGTTATTGGAGAGTCCCGCGGTACAGCGCCGCTTCAATCTAGACCAATTGGCGCTGGATGAATTGACCGAGTGGCTGCAGATGGCATCTATCCGCTGGGGAAGGGACGGAAAGAGTAAATCCTCCTTGGGATTGCCGGAGGAGGAGCGGCATACCTGGCAGGCTGGACTGCGACGATTGCTGCTGGGATATGCCATGCCCGGGGAAAGTGATACGACCTGGCACGAGATATTGCCTCTGGATTGTGTGGAAGGCGGTTCTGCAGAGAGGCTGGGGGGGCTGCTCTCTTTCTGTGACGCGTTATTTGCACTTGAGGGGGAGCTTGGTCGTCGGCCTGTGAGTGAATGGGAGGCCATTTTACTCCATTTGATGGACCGTTTTTTTCTGCCTGATGAGGAGAACCAGCTCGATGCCGACAGGCTCAGGGAGATGATTCATCAGATCTCTTCCGTGGCTGGAGAGGCAGGCTTCGACGGTGAGGTCGGGTTGGGCCTGATCAGTTACTGTCTGCAGGACTTGTTGGCATCTTCGGATAGTCGGGGTTTCCTGGGCGGGGGCGTTAACTTTTGTTCGTTGGCACCCATGCGAAGTCTGCCTTTTCGCGTGGTCTGTCTGCTGGGGATGAATGACGGTGCCTTTCCCCGCCGGCAGCCGGAGCTGGGATTCGATTTGATGAATCGGGATTTTCGTCTCGGTGACAGATCGCGCCGTGTCGATGATCGCTATCTCTTTCTCGAGACCCTGATTTCTGCACGGGATAGACTCTATATCAGTTATGTCGGCCGCAATCAGAGGGATAATGCAGCCCTGCCGCCTTCCGTGGTGGTGGATGAGCTGCGGGACACCCTGCGGCGTGTGATCGGAGAATCGGGGCTTGATGCAATCACCCATCACCATCCGCTACAGCCTTTCAGCCCAGACTATTTTTCAGAAAAGTCAGGTCTTTTCAGCTTTTCCCGACAGCGCCGGGAGGCTGCAATGCAGGTGGGGCAGGGGAGCAAAGGGGAGAGTCCTCTACAGGCGACACCGTTGCGCACAGGTGAAGCTGAAGCGGCCGTCTCCCTGGAGGCACTGATCAATTTCTTCATCAACCCTCCGAGGGCATTCATTCGCGAACGATTGCAACTCAGCCTGGAGGCTGCAGAAAGGCTGCCGGATGAGCGAGAGCCCTTTGTTCTGGAGAGGTTTGCGCGCCTCGATCTTGAACGCTGGTTAGTGGAGTCTTTGCTGCAGGGGAGAGAGTCAGAAGCGCTGTTTGCCAATCTCGATGCTGCAGGCAGCCTGCCTCATGGTGAGGCAGGTGAAGCCGACTTCCGGCAAATGATGTCCCGTGCGCTACCCATGTCCGAGCGGTTGAGTCGGCTTCAGGGCGAGAAGGCGCCTGGTGTGATTGACATCGAATATGAATTTGAAGGCGTCCGCCTCACCGGTCAATTGAGCGGCGTAAACCAGCGAGGTCTGCTTGCCTACAGCACAGAGCGGTTTTACCCCTATCAAATGGTTCGGCATTGGATCCGTCACCTGGCGATCAATCTCGCATCTCCTGAGGGTTTCGAACTGACGACACAATTACTCGAGAGAGGCAGAAACGGATCTTTCCGACCTGTAGAAGATCCACGGTATCACCTCCATGCGTTAGTGGAACGCTATCGAAGGGGGCACGATATGCCGCTGCTGTTCTATCCAGCCACCTCATGGGCCTTTGTCGAGACGCTGCAACGGGGAGGCGAGGAGAAAGCCATGGCACGGGCTCAGGATAAGTGGTTCGGCAACAGGGGCATGCCGGGTGACGGCAGTAAGCCGTATAACCGACTTCTCTGGTCGGATGACAGCTTTTTCGGACCCGATTTCAGCGCCACTGCCGTCGAGATACTGCAGCCGTTGATCGACCACCTGGAGTGGAGTTGATGGGGATGGATGCCACATCGGTAGGGCTGCAGGGTACCCACCTGGTGGAGGCCAGTGCCGGTACCGGTAAGACCTATACGCTGACCACCCTCTATCTGAGATTTGTGCTGGAGAGGCAACTGAGGCCTGAGCAGATCCTGGTTGTGACATACACCCAGGCAGCCACGGCGGAACTCAAAAGCAGGATCAGACAACGGCTGCTCATGGCCAGAGAGATGATTGAGGGCGATTGTGAAGGAGAGTCCGAACTCTCAGCGTTGATCGGGGCCCTGCCTGATAGAGGGACAGCCCGGAATCAGCTCGATGTGGCGATTGCCGGATTTGATCAGGCATCCATCTTCACGATTCACGGTTTTTGTCAGCGGGTATTGACCGAGAATGCGTTCGAGACGGGGCAGGGATTTCAGGTCGAGTTGATACCTGACCAGTCGCAGCGTCTGCAGCAGATTGCCGATGATTTCTGGCGATCTGAAGTGGCGTACCTGCCGGCTGCCTTTATTGCTGCGTTCAGACATCGTATACCCACGCCGGACGCCCTTTTGGACCGGTTTCGGTTGGCACACGGCAAGCCTTATCTGCAGATAAAGGCTGCTGACTGGCCAGAGGGATTGGGCCGCTTGGAGAAGGAGGCGATTCGCCTGCAGATCCAGGTGAGAGAACTATGGAAGGAAACTCGCGAAGAGATTCGGGAACTGTTGAGTGATAACCAGATATTGAAGGGCAACTTCTATCGATCGACCTGGGTTGCGGGCTGGTGTCGGCAAATGGATGAGTGGCTCTCTCTGTCTCCGTATATACCGGCATTTGAAAAAGCGGACCGGTTTACTCCCGAGGTGATTGGCAGCGCCGTCAAGGCTGGACAAAAGCCCCCCCAGCACCCGTTTTTTTCTCAGTTTGCCCACTATCTGCAACAGGCAGGGCACTGTGCGGTTACGGGTGAACAGGGTGTGGTGGCACTGCAGAAGCGCTTCTATGATTATCTTTTAACCGAACTGCCGAAGCGCCAGTCTGATGCCGGCGAATGGTCATACGACGACTTGCTGCTACAGCTCCACCAGGCCCTGCAGGGAAGAAAGGGGGCTGTTCTCGCAGGCCTGTTGCGTCGGCGTTATCCTGCTGCGCTTGTCGATGAGTTCCAGGATACGGATCCCATCCAATATGAGATTTTGCACAGAATCTACCATGAGAGCGGGCTGTCACTATTTCTCGTTGGTGATCCCAAACAGGCTATCTACAGCTTTCGTGGTGCCGATGTGTTCGCCTATCTCACTGCCCGTGAAGCGACGGCATCGGCTATTCACCGCCTGGATAAAAACTGGCGGTCGACGCCGGAGTTGGTAAAAGGGGTCAACACACTCTTCAGTCAACCGAAACGGCCTTTCTATCACGATTGGATCGATTTTCAACCTGCGGTACCTGTAGAGGACCGCGTGGATTCATTGAGAGTAAAGGGGGATCCGACTGCCGGGATCTGGATATGGCAGCTGCCCTTCGATGCCCAGACACCCATTGAAACGGTTCGTCAGTCTGTGGCGGATGCAACTGCAGAAGAGATTGCACGACTGCTTCTGACCGCTTCCCATGGCAGAGCCAAGATCGGAAATCAGCCGCTTTGTGGTGGGGATTTTGCTGTTTTGGTAAGAACCCATCACCAGGCGGAGCAAATCGCCTCTGCACTACGGGAGCGAGGGATCAACTCTGTCCGCAGCAGTCAGGAAAGTGTCTTTTGGAGTGGTGAGGCGGAAAGTTTGGAGCGACTCTTGATGGCGCTGCTCGAACCTCAGCGTGGAAACCTGTTACGGGCTGCGCTGGTGACACCGCTGCTGGGGTGGGATGGGCATCGCATCGATGATTTCAATCAGGGCGACCCGGTACTGGACGGCTATTTTGATCGCTTTTTCGAATATCACCGGGTATGGCGCAGCCGGGGTTTCATGGTGATGATACGTCGACTGCTACTGGAAGAGTCAGTCGAAAACCGTCTGCTGGCCAATCGGGACGGTGAAAGGCGCTTGACCAACCTCTACCATTTGCTGGAATTGATGCATCAACATGAGCGGGAAGCCAAGCCGGGTATGGAGGGGCTGGTGAAGTGGCTGAGCCGTCAGCGTCAGTCAGCGGATAAGGGTGAAGAGCGGTTGTTGCGCCTGGAGAGCGATAGCCATCTGGTGCAGATCACCACATTACACGGTAGCAAGGGGTTGGAATATCCCATCGTTTTATGCCCCTATTTGTGGGATGAAGTTGTTGGCAGAGAGGACGACAGACCCTATCTTTTTCACGATCCGAGATCCAACTATCAGGCAGTGCTGGAGCTTGGCTCCACAGATTATTCAGCAGACAGGCACTATGAGCGTGAAGAGGTGCTGGCAGAAAATCTACGTCTGCTCTATGTTGCGCTGACCCGGGCGAAGCAGCGCTGCTATCTGCCCTGGGGCTTGATAAAGCAACGCGAGCAATCGGCACTTGGCTGGTTGTTGAATAGCGGATCAATCACTTTGACAGACTCACCGCTGGCAGCCTGGGAGACGCATGCGAAGGCGCTGACCCAGGATGATCTGGCGCAGAATATGGAGAAACTGCTGCTGGCGTCAGATGGGAGCATTCTCTTGAAGCCAATGCCGGTGGACGGCGCGACCAGCCAGATGTCACTCGTGATGCCGCCACCGCTGGCGCCGGCGCGTCAGTTCAGGGGCAGGATAGAGATGGCCCGCAAAGTCACCAGCTTCTCTTCGGTCATTGCCGGCCACCAGGAGGATCAGCCGGATTATGACGCTCAGACAGGGTGGGAGCCAGTGTTGCCGGCGTTATCGGGACGCGATGATATCCATGGTTTCCCGCGTGGCGCCGGTCCTGGCACATGCCTGCATGGGATTCTTGAGCAATTCGATTTCACCATGACTGATATGGCGTCACTTGATCTCCCGATCAGACAGCAACTGAGTCTGCACGCCATCGATGAACGTTGGGTGCCTGTGATCAGGCAGATGCTGAAGGATCTGGTAGAGACTCCCCTCGATTCACAGGGGATGTGTCTGGGAGTGGTCGGTGGTGGGCAGCGTCTTAATGAGATGGCATTTCACTTTCCTGTCCACCATCTGGCATCTGACGGCATTCGTCGGTTGGCTGACCGTTATGAGTTCAGTCAAGTGCCTGCCATGGCAGCGGGGCTTGCTGTGCCTGAAAATTCACAAATCACGGGTTTTATGAAGGGCTTCATCGATCTGGTCTTCGAGGTAGATGGACGCTACTACCTTGCGGACTACAAATCGAACTGGCTGGGCAATTCGATAGAGGATTACCACCAGGCGGCACTGCAGAACGCAATGGTGAAGCACAACTACCCGCTGCAGTACACCATCTATACATTGGCGTTGCATCGATACTTGTCGATTCGTCTGCCCGGTTATGACTATGAACGCCATTTCGGCGGTATCTACTATCTTTTTCTCCGTGGGATGACACCCCGTCGCGGTCCTGAGTTCGGTGTTGTTGCCGAAAGGCCGTCTGCGGCATTCGTTACCGCTCTGGATCGTCTGATGATGGAGGCCGAGCACGATGTCGCCTGAGAGCCTGCTGCGTCAGCTTAGGGGGCTCCAGCTCATCAGTGATCTGGATCTACACTTTGCCCTGTTCATACTCGAGTCGGCCCAGCGGCCTACTGAATCGTTGGCACTGGCGGCAGCTTTGACCTGCCGCGCCACCGGAGAAGGGCATGTCTGTCTTGCATTACCGACTCAGGCAGGACAGCGTCTGTTTGAGAGTTCGCCGATGGCGATTGATACACCGTCGATGACGGTATGGCGTGATGCATTGATGGAGAGTGGTGTAGTTGGCAGCGCTGGCGAATACCAACCCCTGATACTCGATAGCGCTGACCGGCTCTATCTTCACCGATACTGGGACTATGAACAACGACTCGGTCAGGCTATCCGCCAAAAGGCGGATGCCATGGTCACCGGAATTGACGAGGCACAGCTGGGAAAAGATATTGCTCGGCTCTTCACTCAAACCAACGATGAACAGATCGACTGGCAAAAGGTGGCCTCGGCCACTGCGCTATTAAGACATCTGACTGTGATATCCGGTGGGCCCGGTACGGGTAAGACCTCCACTGTGGTGAGGATACTGGCTTTGCTGCGCCTGCAACCGGGAGGGGAGTCGTTACGCATTACACTGGCGGCGCCAACCGGTATGGCGGCATCACGTCTCCAACAATCGATACAGGCCTCGAAAAGCAGTCTTCCGCTACCCCCGGAACTCGTTGATACTGTGCCTGAGAAAGCCACCACACTGCATAGACTGCTGGGTGTGAAACGGCTTGGCACCCAGTTTCGTCATGACAGAGATCACCCCCTGCCTGTGGATTTACTGGTACTGGATGAGGCCTCAATGGTGGATGTGGCGCTGATGGCGAAACTGTTCGACGCGCTGCCCGAATCCTCCCGAGTGATTCTTCTCGGCGATAAAGATCAGTTGGCTTCGGTGGAGGCGGGCGCCGTGCTGGGCGATATCTGCGAAGGTAGTGGTGGGGCGCACGGCGCTTTTGCTGCCAGATTACGTGTGTGTACCCGGGAGTCGATCCCGGACAATCAACCGGATCGGAACTATCTAAGTGACAATACCGTGCTATTGAAACATAGCTACCGGTTTGGTGAAGAGAGTGCAATCGGTCGTCTTGCCGTAGCGGTCAATCGGGGGGATGCCATTGCCGCGGTGAAGCATATGCAAGATGCAGATTCAGGTATCCACTGGATAGATAGTCATGTCTCTGTCGCTAGCCTGGCAACCGAGCGCTTTGCCTTCATACTGCGGCTGATAGCCGAAGGTGCATCTGTCGAGCAGCTGTTCAACGCATTACAGAAGTTTCGGGTGCTATGTGCTTTGCGTACGGGACCATCCGGCGCAGAGCAGATCAACGCAGAAGTCACGCAAGATCTGATGCATCGGGGATTGGTGGTAAGTGACAACGAGTGGTTCCCTGGCCGACCGGTCATGGTTACGCGTAACGACTATCAACTCGAACTCTACAACGGTGATACCGGTATCGCCTTACCCTTGCCGGATGATCCGAAAAGAGTGGCGGTTGTGTTTCCTGGAGCTGATGGTAATCCTCGCTGGATTCCGACTGCCAGATTGCCGGATTGCGAAACAGTGTTCGCCATGACGGTACATAAAAGTCAGGGATCTGAGTTCGATGAGGTTGTGCTCAGTCTGCCCGATGCGACAAGCCGTGTGTTGTGCCGGGAACTGATCTATACCGCGATTACTAGAGCGAAATCCGCCTTCACATTGATCGGGTCAGCAGAGATATTTCAACAGGCGATTGAACGTCGTCTGGAGAGGCACAGCGGCTTGTCCGATCTGCTGCAATCTGAGGTCTGAAGTGCTGCTCTGCAACAAATATTATTCTGAGTAAATATTTTCTGAGTGCATAAAAATAAACTGGGGTTGGATAATTCCAGGTTGTGATAGGGTATGGGCTGTTTGAAATTTATTCGCGACACAGTAATCTTAATATTTTAATATAAAACATTAAGTTAGGTGTCATTATAAAGAGATTGGATTAATCCTGATTGAAGCGTGGCACAGCATAGAACTGCCATGGATTCGGGTATCGAAGGCCAGGTCATCAACAGAGTAACCAGGCGTAATCCACATCCAGCGATCATAAAAAAACGAAGGAGACGAAACGTCATGATCAACCCAGTAGGTTCAGCTGAACTGCAACCTTTGTTTGTCTACGACTCGGAACTGCACCATCAACTCTCCCACGAGGCGGAATCTTTACCGTCAGTGGTGATCAGTTCTCAGGCTGCCGGAAATGCCGTCATGATGGGCGCCGGTTATTTCAACCCGCTGAAGGGTTTCATGACTCTTGCGGATGCCATGGGTGCAGCCGAGAAGATGACCCTGACCGACGGTAGTTTCTTTCCAGTGCCTGTGCTCTGTCTGTTGGAGAATACGGATGCCATCGGTGACGCCAAGCGGATCGCACTGCGTGATCCCAACATGGAAGGCAATCCGGTGTTGGCCATCATGGACATCGAGTCTATCGAAACGGTCAGTGACGAGCAGATGGCGGTGATGACCGATAAGGTCTATCGCACCAACGACATAGAACATCCTGGTGTGGCAGCTTTCAACGGTCAGGGGCGTGTGGCTGTCTCAGGTCCGATTCAGGTACTCAACTTCTCTTACTTCCAGGCCGATTTTCCGGATACCTTCCGCACAGCTGTGGAAATCCGCAATGAGATCAAAGAGCGCGGCTGGAGCCGTATCGTAGCCTTCCAGACCCGTAATCCCATGCATCTGGCCCATGAAGAGCTGTGCCATATGGCAATGGACCGTCTCGACTGTGACGGACTGGTCATTCACATGCTGCTCGGCAAGTTGAAGCCAGGCGATATCCCTGCACCGGTTCGTGACGATGCCATCCGTAAGATGGTGGAGCTCTACTTCCCACCCAACAGCGCCATGGTGACCGGCTACGGATTCGACATGCTCTATGCCGGACCCCGCGAGGCGGTTCTGCACGCCTATTTCCGTCAGAACATGGGAGCGACCCATTTCATCATCGGACGTGATCACGCCGGTGTGGGCGACTACTATGGTGCATTCGACGCGCAGACCATTTTCGATGACGAGGTACCGGAGGGTGCGCTTGAGATCGAGATCTTCAAAGCGGATCATACCGCCTATTCGAAGAAGCTGAATAAGGTGGTTATGATGTGTGAAGCACCTGACCATACAAAAGAGGATTTTGTTCTGCTCTCAGGCACAAAGGTGCGGGAGATGCTGGGCCAGGGAATAGCGCCGCCGAAAGAGTTTTCTCGTCCGGAAGTGGCTCAGATTCTTATGGACTACTATCAGTCGATCAAATAATCGGTTATCGGCAGAATGAAAAAAGCCCGCCATCAGGCGGGCTTTTTTTTTCGTAAAACCCAGTCAGGCTTATGTCATATCTGTACAGAGTTCGGCTTCGGCCTCGATCATCATCTCGACAATAACCTCCAATTCATCCGGATTGCTATCCGCCATCTCGCGAAGCTCGGCGCATGTGATTTGTAGCATCTCTTTCATAACTACCACCAAATAGAAAATAATTAAATGCTTATATAGTGGTTTGATCAGGATTAATCAAGGGCAATCGTTCAGCGCTGTGAAATCTGTTGCCCAGAATTGAGAGCGGCTGTGGCGTGTATATTATCTTTACTTATTGTTTTAATTAAATATTTTTAAGCTTGTATCTAATTGTAAGACAATGTTACTCAGACTGATTTTTATTGCTTCAGATATCCAAGGTGGCTGCCGGTGGGTGCTTCTCTGGTTGTAGAGTTGATAGTGGGGGAAGGTTCCAGGCGATCTTTCTCAAATGTATTTGGGGACGGACTTCTCCGCCCCCCTTTCTATTGAAATTTAAGCGGCTGCAGAGGTTTTATGTCGGCCTCTGCCGGCTTCCGTGGCTTCAGGAACCTCGATGAGTTGCCCCGATTTTACATCATAAATATAGCCGTATACCGGTATCTCTGGCGGTACCAGCGGGTGTTCCTTGATGCGCCGGACATCCTCAACGACACTTTTTGCGTTATCGGATATGGTCAGCCAGTCAATGAAATCACCTTCAGTGGAACCTGGGCCTTCACCGGAGTCATGCCAGCCGTTTTCATCGACTGAGGCAGTCCTCAGACTGCTAGCCAACAGGTCGCGCATGATTTCGTCTGTGAAGGTCTCCATACCACAGTGGGTATGGTGGATGACGAACCACTCTCTGGTACCCAGCAGTTTGTATGAGATGACCAGGGAGCGTATGGCATCGTCGCTGGCACGCCCGCCTGCATTACGGATTACATGGGCGTCACCTTCGGCCAAGCCTGCATATTTGGCGGGATCGAGTCGGGCATCCATGCAGGTGAGGATTGCGAAATGGCGTCCCGGTGGCATGGGTAGATCGCCTTTGTCTCCAAAATTCTTCGAGTAGGCCTTATTCGCGTCGAGAACTTCTTTGAGTATCTGGCTCATGATGCTCTCCTATGGTGAATGTCACCATGGGTATATAGCAGTCGCGACTCTACATCATAAGGGAGAGAAACTCGGTAAAAAGTAACGGAATAACCCGCTCGGCTGCGATTTTTTGGCCCCATTAGCGGACAACCATGAAAAGTGAGGGTACTTGCAACAAGGATTGAGGATGCAGAGTGGTGGATCTGCCGATCAATCCTGAGTATTGGTGTCGGCCGCGATGTCCGTCTGGTGACTTGTGTTTAACCTTGAGACAACCGAGTCATTTTTCATATGCGGATTTATCATCCGACAGACGCAACCAGCCTTTGCCGATCCGATAGATAATCCAGACGGTATTGGCGAGAAGGATAAAATATCCAACGACAATGAAAACCAAAACGAAACCAGCGATACCCCAAAGAAGGCCGTACCAGAATGTTCGGATCTGCCAGGTAAAATGGGATGCCAAATAGGTTCCTTCCACATCTGATCGTTTGACATAGTTAACAATGATGGCAATCAGAAAGGTAATACCCACAAAGATGGACGCGGCCTGCAGTGCATAGACGACTGCAGTAAGCGTTTTTAGTGATCTTATATGTTCATAGTCGTCCTTTGCAGGCGTGGTATTTCTGTTCGTGTTTTCCTCACTCATCTGTATAGTTCCCTGAACTCAGTCATGAAAGTAAGTTGTGTGCCGAAGGTTATGACAAAGCGATCAGGATAAATTCATGTTGTGTGTATATCTAGGATCACTGTTTAGCCAGAGTTGCGATGAAATATAGTGATAAATGGTAGTTTTAAAATCATCACGCTAAATTTCACCCTTTAGGTATCGCTTTCTCTCTTTCTCCGGAAATTTCTCGATGGCATAACGAAGCATGGTTCGAGGCATAGCTGTATAGTGTTTTTTAAGAAACGCTCTCTTTACCCGGCCATCACGATTGCCGATCTCCCGCAACATCCATCCAACCGCTTTGTGTATCAGGTCCTCCTTGTCGTTGAGTAACTTCTCAGAGAGATCGAGTGTGATATCAAACTGCTTATGGCGGATGAAATACAGTGTCGACATAATGGAGATTCTTTTCTCCCAAATGCAAGAGGAGGCGGCGAGTTTGAATAGGGTCTGCTTTCCTGTGTGATATAGATGGGCGCCGACGATTTGCGGTGCGGAACTGTCCACCAGATCCCAGTTATTAACGTATCTGATATTTTTCATATAGAGGCGGTATATGTCCTCTCTTTCGTTTGAATCACCATGTTCGTATTTTTCAACCAGTATGAGGAGTGCACAAAGTCGAACCTCGTGATAGGGGGAGGTTAACAGTTGCTCCGTCTCTTTGAGGGGGATCTGTTTGAATCTTTTCGCCTGATGTCTGAGTATGGGTACTCGAATGCCGAGGAATATATCCCCCTCCCCATACTCTCCTGGCGCCGTTTTGAAGAATTTCTGCGAATGGGCGGCAATCGCGGGATCGGCAATATCTTTCAGGATTTTTTTCAGTTCTGCTGCAGGCATTTCAAGTACCGGATTCTCCTTCAACATTGAATATACATCCCACTGAATGCCTTAATCCAGCAACCACTCACTATAGCCAGTCGAAGGCTCATTCACTGGTGCTTAGTAGTCAGCCTGTACAAGATGATGCAGGTTCGGTTTATGATCTTCGAGATTACTTACTACAAAAAAGGGCCGGCATGAATTATCAATATGAGATTTTGCAAAATGATGAAGCCTATTGCGGCTTTCTCAAGGTCAATCGATACCGTCTGCGACATGAACTGTTCATGGGAGGAGAGAGTGAAGAGCTGATACGAGAACGACTGGAGGGTCTCCGTGCCGCCTCTGTTCTGCTCTACGATCCAAAGCTGGATCGGGTTGTGTTGGTGGAACAGTTCCGAATCGGTGCAGTGGGCTTGGAGCCTGCGCCCTGGATGCTGGAGATCGTCGGCGGTTTCGTACCGGACAATGAGAGTGATGAGTCGGTTGCCAGGCGGGAGGCTGTGGAGGAGGCGAATTGTCCGGTCGGGAGACTTGAGCGTATTTGTGAGTTCGTGGTCAGCCCGGGGATTTCTGTCGACCGTATCGCGCTCTTTTGCGGAGAGGTTGACGCATCCCATGCCGGGGGTGTCCATGGTCTGGATCATGAGGGTGAGGATATTCGGGTTGTGGTGATGGATGCAGATGAAGCCATCGGCGAGCTCTACGATGGGCGTGCAAATTCCACCAGTATCACCATTGCCCTGCAGTGGCTTGCATTGAACCGGACTGTCTTACGGGAGCGATGGCAATCTTCAGATACAAAGGGGTAATATCCTACTATTCGCTACCCACCGGTGATGATTTATTCAGAGATGCAACCGGGCAAGATCCCGGTCGGGCGTAGCGGATTCCCAAGCATCGTCGAACAGCGCCTGCAGTCGATTGACCCGATGGCGGTTGTGGTAACAGGCGATACCGAGATAACTCTCAGACTGTTTGCGGTGAAGGTAACCGCAGTCATCTGCAAGCAGGAAGTTCTCCGGCAGGTCGATAAAGTCTTCGTTGGGTTTGCGGATCTCCACGACGGACGGCAGGCGCTGAGCCAACTCAATCAGACGGTGTCCCCGCTGCAGTACCAACGTGTTGTCCTGCAAGATGATACGGATGCGACTGAAGCGAGAGCGTAACGCCAGTGCTTTGAAACCCTCAAGAAAGGCCAATTGGTCATACACGGGAGGATCAAGATTGAAAGTCAGAACCGCCAGTTCTCGCCTGGCCTGTCGCAGTAGTGAGGCGGCATGGATCAGGTTCTCATTCTCATCGTGTAGATGGTAGAGATCGGTGGTTTCACACAGGACGGGTAAGCTCAGATCCACGAAGGGTGCAGTATCTGACGTTTTCAGCACCATCTTTCGATGGGGAATATCGGCTTCGTAGAAGACTTTACCGACTGGGCTGAATCCGGCTTTGGCATAAAATGGTTCGGCACTGGTCTGTGCATGGAGAAAGAGTTTTTTTATGCCGCTGGCTTCTGCGCGGGCCAGAAGACCTTCCAGGAGAGCCCTTCCTACCCCCCGGCCACGCCATTCGGGCAGAACCGCCATGCGGCCGATCTGGCCGTTGCCCAGCAGTCGGGCAGTCCCGATAGGATGTTGCTCACTATCGATAGCCAGCAGGTGGTAGGCCATAAGATCGTCATCATCCCACTCCATCTCCAGCGGAACCCCTTGTTCCTGCACGAAGACCGGTTCCCGAACCGCTTGCAGATAGGGGCGGTCTTTCGGCCAAACCGCCTCGAGGATAGTGAAATCGTCATACGTCATGATCGAACTCAAGGTGGCCGTCGTTGTAGAGTCGGCAGAGTAGTGAAAGGTAATCGGGTTGGATCAGCCAGTCCTGCAGATAACCGAAGTGGAGCTCCCGGTAGTGTGTGATCACCGGGAGAAAATCCCCGGACTCGCTTGGCAGAGTGTATTGCTGGCCATTCACATAGAGTGTGTCGTGGCCATCACCGTCTTCTCGGCTGAAAGCCATGCGGGAATATCCATGTCGATGAATAACCGCCGCCTGCCGGAAACGATTCAGAAAATCAGTCTCCTGCAAAGGCTGATCTCGGGGTACAACCTGCAGATTTTCTTTTGGCTCAGTGATGAAGCTGCCGAACCAGCGATTGTTATTGGTCGGATTTTCCAGATATCGGGCAAGTTCCTCTCTGAAGTCGGCCAGTGCGCTAGGCAGGATCTCTCCGGGAGACTCCTGGGGTCTGAGCAGTGGATCGCGATATCGCTGTTGTGGCAGGTGATGCTCGATCGTGCTTTCGAACCAGGCGGTTGCCATCTCACGCAGGGTAGGGGCACGGAAACCCACTGAGCAGGTCATACACTCGCCCTCTGCGATACCCCAGTGAGCCACATTGGGCGGTAGATAGAGCATATCACCCGGCTCCAGCACCCACTCATCCTCCGCCGCGAAATCGGGCAGGATGCGCAGGTCGAGACCGGGGATGTAATCCTCTTCAGATACGCTTTGATAGTGGATCTTCCAACGTCGCCGGCCTTTTGCCTGATAGAGGAAGACGTCGTAGTCGTCGATGTGGGGGCCTACCGAACCCTGGTCAGTGGCATAGCTCACCATGACATCGTCCAGGCGCCAGTCTGGTATAAAACGGAAATGGTCGAGCAGGCCGGCAACCAGGGGCAGATGTTTGTCAACGTCCTGTACCAGAAGGGTCCAATGGCTAGCGGGCAGTTGGCTGAATATCTCTTCATCAAAGGGGCCGTAGCGTGCCTCCCAGGGGGAAGCCCCATGCCTCTCCAGCACTAGGCGGGATTCTATGCCTTCCTCGCAGGCCATGCCCGCCAGTTCGTCGGGTTGCAAGCCGCATCGAAAACCGGGCAGGGCCTGTCTGATCAGCAGGGGTTTGCGCTGCCAATAGTGCTTGAGGAATTTTTCCGCATTCAATCCTTGGGGGAACTGGAGTTGGTGCATGGCTCGCCTGTGGGGTATCTGTACAGGAATTTCGCTCAAGTGAAGGTTGATTCCATGCGAAAATTCGGTGTTAAGAACCGCATGGTGCAGCAGGGCCGCACCATTCTCTTTTGATCATAAACTATCAGATTGGCTGAGTACTAGAAATGCGTCAGATATTGGCCGCCTGGTCTTTGGCGTTGCCTATGTAGTTCATGGGCGTAAGACGCTTCAGTGAGGCCTTGGCTGCTTCGGGTATATCGAGTTGATCGACAAAAGCCTGCAACTCTTCCTGGGTGATGCGCTGACCCCGAGTCAGCTCCTTTAGCTTTTCATAGGGTTTCTCGACGCCATAGCGGCGCATCACGGTCTGGATCGGTTCTGCGAGTACCTCCCAGTTGGTGTCGAGATCGCTCCTCATTGCCTCCGCATTAGCCTCCAGCTTACTCAGGCCCCGCTGAATTGACTGCAGGGCGATACTGGTATGGGCAAAGCCGACCCCCAGGTTTCTCAGGACGGTGGAGTCGGTCAGGTCCCGCTGCCAGCGGGAGATTGGCAGCTTGGCAGCGAGATGTCCCATCAGAGCGTTGGCGATGCCAAGGTTGCCCTCGCCGTTCTCGAAGTCGATGGGATTGACCTTATGAGGCATGGTGGAGGACCCCACCTCTCCAGCAATGGTCTTCTGTTTAAAATAGCCGAGGGAGATATAGCTCCAGACATCCCGGCAGAAGTCGGTGAGGATGGTATTAAGACGAGCCACAGCATCGAACAGCTCAGCAATATAGTCATGGGGTTCGATCTGGATGGTGTAAGGATTCCAACTGATACCCAGGCTCTCGACAAACTGCTTGGAAAAGGCGGGCCAGTCGATCTCAGGATATGCGGAGAGGTGAGCATTGTAGTTGCCCACGGCGCCGTTGATCTTGCCGAACAGTTCGGTGGCTGCAATCTGTTCCCGTTGCCGTTGCAGACGATAGACCACGTTGGCCAGCTCCTTGCCCAGCGTAGTGGGGGAGGCGGGCTGACCATGGGTTCGGCTCAACATGGGGGTGTCGGCCAGATCCAGGGCCAGTTTACGTATGCCCTCGATCACCTCGTCGATCTGCGGCAGCAGCACCTGGCCTCTACCCTCCCTCAACATCAGGGCGTGAGAGAGATTGTTGATGTCTTCCGAAGTGCAGGCAAAGTGGATGAATTCGCTGATCGCCTCCAACTCCTGATTGCCAGCGATCTTCTCTTTCAGGAAGTACTCGACCGCTTTGACGTCGTGATTGGTTGTGCGCTCGATATTCTTTACTCGATGAGCGTCCTCTTCACTGAAGTTATCGGCAATCGCATTGAGGATATTGGTCGCATGTTCACTCAGGGTCGGGATTTCAAGTATATCGTTGTGGGCGGCCAGGGCCTGGAGCCAGTGCACTTCAACCAGTACTCGATGTCGGATAAGGCCAAATTCACTGAAGATAGGTCTCAGATCGGCACTTTTACTGCCATATCGGCCATCAATAGGGGAAACCGCAGTGAGTGAGGAGAGTTCCATAGTGTCTGTCCGCCGGATTGTTGAAAAAGGCGGGATTATACCTGCTAAGCGGTTATCAGGTGTAGCTGCTCCAGGTTTTTTATTCTCCGCCGATAGAGGGGTAATCGCATTCGCCATGAGTAGAAAGGGTGCAGGGCCTTTCTGAGAGAATTTCGGCAAACCTTTAGTGCGGTTATTCGAGGTAAAGGAGAGGTTTCTATGCCATTTGAGACTGAAAACAATCGGCTCTTACTTGAGATCGACAAAGAGATCCGTGAACTGAATCGGGATACGATCAATCCCCGAATACCCAACCTCAACGTAAAAGACTTAAAGCCGGTGATGTGCATGGTGGCAAGGTCCAGAGCGGATTATCTACAGGAGCTGTTCGATCTTGCCAGTGTGTGCGGGGATGGCCTGCCATCCCCGGACCAGATACGGCATCTGCGGACTCTGAGATCGACCTACGACGAGTTGGTCAATGGGGCGCAGGCGTTGAATACTGCGATTGAGCGGGGGTATCTGGACGTGGAACGCTGAATTGGTTCACGAGGGGCCGAATAGATCGAGTATGGCGATCAATCTGCCTGATTGTGGATTTTAGAGTAACTGCTGACCCCGAATGGACTTCCATGCGCCTCCTGCTTCCGTGGAAGCACATATGAAGCCTTTTATCAGGATCAGTCCTTCACTACTCTTTTGTCGCGTCTTGCAGCATTTCTGCACCTTTCTCCTTGGTGACGTCGATCATCTCACTGGTAGACTTTTTAGCCGAGTTATAGGCGTCACTGGTCGCATCACTGACGGTAGTTCCCATTTCTACCGCTTTATCTTTTACTGCAGTGCCAGCCTCTGATACCGCATCCTTGGTGTCCTCATAAACCTCTTTGCTTTTGGTGGCAACAGCATCAGCAGCATCTGTTGTCATCTCTTTGGTCTTTTCCCAGGTCTCCTTACCCACCTCGACGGTTTTGTCGGTGATACTGCCAGCTTCTTGTTCAGTGACAGGTGCGGCACTGGTGGCGGGAGCTTTGGCTTCATTTTCACCCGACTTACCGCAGGCTGCCAGGGCTATCAGGCTGCATAGGCCAAATGTGGCAATCAATCTCTTCATCTTTCAATCCTCGAATTTTGGAATATTGTAGATCCAGCGTGAGTCACTGGAGGTGGCCTTTATAGTACGATTTATACTGGCTTGGCTGTGACCTGCATTGCGATATTGACCAATGTTCACAAACAGAATCAGAGGGTGTCGAGCAGTCTCTCCAGGGCTGCGATCACTGGCTTGCGGTTGAAGAGGAGCTGTCGTCTGCGGCCACCGGTCTGCCGCCACAACATCGCCGCCCGGATGCCGGAGAGCAGCAGGGCACGGATTCGGTTGACGTTATCTGCATTTTGCAGGTAGACGGGTTCCCCGCTGACCATGATTCGGGGTTGTAACGTACTGATATTTTCAGCATAGATCTCCGCCAGGGAGGCGAGGATATTGCTGTGGGTCTCGGGGAAGTGTGTCAGTTTCGCTGTCGTATTCTCAATACCCTGACGGATCCGTTCCAGCCGTGTCCCGTCAGCTTTAAGCTTGCGCTCCAGTTGCACCAGACCGAGAAGATACCTCGTCAACTCGTTGTCACGCGGTTCGTTACCGCTCAGTTGTCTGTGGGCAAGACGCAATCCAGGGGCGAGATTCTGTAGTGTGCCGAATGCGTCGAGGGTTTGTTGTGTCTCGATCTGAAACAGGCTGTGGATGTTTGCACTCAATGCCTGTGCATCGGCCAGGCCTTTATGCGCCACTTGCTGTGCCAGATGACAGGCCTGAAAGAGTCCTGCCAGGGCGGTTGCCCGGTCATTATCACTGTATTTCATGCTGTATTGTATGCCGTTTCGATTATGCCGCCACCGAGACATTCGTTCTCACGATAGATAACGATCGACTGTCCGGGTGTGACGGCTCTCTGTGCCTGATGAAAAATGACTGTCAGGCGGTCTTCCGATCTCCGTTCAATCGTACATGTCTGTAAGGGTTGGCGATGACGGATACGGGCGAAACATGTGAACGGTGTATCGGGCGGGTTACCCGATACCCAGTGAAGCTGGCTCGTTTCCAGGCTATTGTGCATCATCAAAGGATGGTCGTGTCCCTGTGCGGCTATCAGGCGGTTTCGTTGCAGGTCTTTTCCCACGACATACCATGGAGCCTCGTCGGCATCCTGTCTGCCGCCGATACCGAGTCCCTGTCGTTGGCCCAATGTGTAGTACATTAGTCCTTGATGATTGCCGATGACTTCGCCATTGGGGTCTTCTATCTTTCCCTGCTTTGCCGGGAGATAACGCTGGAGAAAATCCCGGAACTTGCGCTCACCGATAAAACAGATACCGGTGCTGTCCTTCTTTTTATGATTGGGGAAACCCGCTTGGGCGGCAATTTCCCTGACTTGGTGCTTCTCCAGTTCACCAAGAGGAAACAGTGCATTGCGTAGCTGAGACTGGTCGAGCATATAGAGAAAGTAGGTCTGATCCTTACCTTCATCCGCAGCTCTTAACAGTCGGCAAATACCTTCGGTGGTTCCCAGTGATGCGTAGTGACCCGTTGCAATATGGCTCGCATCCAGAGACTCCATCGCATAGTCAAGAAAGGCCCTGAATTTTATCTCTCTATTACACAGTACATCGGGATTGGGTGTTCTACCTGCGCGATACTCGTCCAGAAAATAGGCAAATACCCGATCCCAATACTCAGCGGAAAAGTTGACCGTATGCAGCGGAATCCCAATCAGGTCAGCGACAGCTTGGGCATCGTTGAGATCTTCAGTGGCAGAACAGTATTCGGCCGTGTCATCTTCCTCCCAGTTCTTCATGAAGAGGCCTTCGACCTCGTAGCCCTGCTGTTTCAGTAACAGTGCTGCAACCGAAGAGTCCACGCCACCGGACAGGCCTACGATTACTTTTTCTTTAGCGGGCATCCCGTTGCCTCCCTCGCGCGGATGACTGGGTTCTGACAGGATGTTGGATTTTGCACCAATCGCCTGGAGCCAAGTCACGTAATTTCCACCGGCCCACCTGCATTCGAACCAGGCGTAATGTAGGATGCCCGACTGCAGCCGTCATACGCCTCACCTGCCGGTTTCGTCCTTCACGGATCTTCAATTCGAGCCAGCATGTAGGGATGGCCGCGCGATAGCGTATCGGCGGCGTTCTCGGCCACAGATCGGGCTCAGCCATACGATCGACCTGGGCTGGAAGCGTTACACCGTCCTTCAGTGCCACACCCGTACGCAGATGATCGAGAGCATCAGGATGAGGCTCACCCTCGACCTGTACCCAATAGGTCTTCCAGGTCTTGTGTCTTGGATCGGTCAGTTTGTGCTGTAAGGTGCCGTCATCTGTAAGCAGTAAGAGTCCTTCGCTGTCTCGATCGAGGCGGCCAGCGGGATAGACACTCTTAATCGGAATATAGTCAGCCAGCGTCTCCCGCCGGTCGCTGTCGGTAAATTGCGTAAGTACACCGTAGGGTTTGTTGAAGAGAATCAGCATGTAAGCGCGAAGATATGTTCGGCTGTGCGTCCGATACGGGTGGAGTTGTAAGAAAGTCGGATATTATGCTTGATTTACACAGGATAGTTAAGATTGACAGTGATCAGAATACTGTTGCCGGTTACTGGCAGTACTCATCGATTCCATGAAAACGGTATTGTCGTCAGACCCAGGGAAGCCGGCTGCTGCTTGATAATGTTTCTATTACAAAGAAATCCGATTTAGAAGCCAGGCTACTTTTGGCTTAGAACATCGATCAGGTGAGAATTAAAAAAGCGAGTGCAACCTTTGCCCGACTGCTTGGCCTGATAGAGTGCGATGTCAGCCTGTCGAACGAGATTGGAGATGGAATCGGCATCGTCGGGAAAAATGGAGACACCGATACTGCACCCGGGTGTGAATCTTTTATTATTGAGAACAACTGTCTCATTCATCTCTTGCAGAACGCGCTCAGCGGCCCTTTTTACGTCTGAGATATCGGCAAAGTCCTCGAGCAGGATAACGAATTCATCCCCGCCGTATCTCGCGGTATCGCTCTTTGCTAGTGAAAGCGTATCTGATTGGCGCAGGGCCGATTTCAATCGCTTTGCGATCACGATGAGTATTTCGTCACCTACGGAATGTCCGAGAGTGTCATTGACCTCTTTGAAATTGTCCAGATCGACTAACAGTACTGCGAGGCGCCGGTCGCGTCTCATACATCGGTCCAATGCATTTTCCGCCTGCTCACTGAACCAGCGGCGATTGGTCAGGCCAGTTAGCGGATCGGTGTATGCAAACTCCTCAAGACGCCGGTTCGCCATCGATAGCTCATCTACCAAGTGCTGATTTTCGTACTTCACACGCAATCCGCTCTTAAAGCTGTTGTGGTAGATATGTCCGGTAATAATAATGATCGCGCTGTAGGCAAGCGCCAGAATACTGAATTCAACATTGGATTCATGGCTGACAAAGAAGGACCAATATTGCAGCGCAAATAGGATCGGAGTGGTAAACGCGTAATAGACGGGAAGTTTGAGAGCGTTATTGGGTAGTGCGGCCAGGGGAATACCGATCATTGTGACCAGGGTAATCACATTATCGTAAAGAGAAAAGTTCTCTTGCAGAATGACGATAAGGAGTGACCAGAGTATGCCTGCAAGTAGAGTAAGCAGCGTATAGATCACCAACCAAATCGGTGAGTATCGGTTTTGTGTGAATGAACTCTCTCTGGCACTGCGCAGAATCAGCCTGGCGATGCTGACCAGTATCTGCGCCAGTGCCCAACTGAGAATCAGTTGGTTTTCAGCGGAGGGGCCGTAGAGTGTACTCAACAGGAGTACAGTAACTGCCATGGATGAGAACAGGGTGATGGGTGCGTTTTTATATAGAAGATCGAGTAGCTCCTTATTTGCGAGCTCATCGATGTCAGTAGACTGTATTATTTGATTATCCATTAAAATGAAAAAGTATTTATCCTTATTCGATCGTTTTAACTATAGCTGCATAGATAAATACTGTGTGTCCTAGACGAATTCTTACTAAACGGAGAAATTGAAAAACACGGTTGTGGAAATCGACAGAATTCCTAGGGAGTGTTTATCTGATGGGTGGTGTCAGATATAACCGTTTCCACGAAGTGACTGTGCAGATTACAGGTATAGAGGCAAAACGAATAATCTCGTTCTGGCGGAGACTTTTGGCATACCAGTACACTTGGGCAACTCGGATAGTAAATCACCCAGATGTGACGGATTGAGGTCACATGGCCGATGTGTTGTTCACCCACCGGCCATGTGGTTTATGTTATCGACAAAAAAGTCGAGACAATGCTTATTCGTTCGATACCCGTTGGATATTGGTTGCGTGCAGGCCTTTTGGGCCCTGGCTGATATCGAACTGTACTTTTTGACCCTCTTTCAGCGTTTTGTAACCATCCATCTCGATTGACGAGAAATGTACAAAGACATCCTGATCGCCATCTTCCGGTGTTACGAAACCATAGCCCTTGGCGTTGTTAAACCACTTTACGACTCCAGTCGCCATTGCTAATTACTCCTCAGCTATCCACTGCCGGAGTGCGGGGATATTGTCGTAGTCGGCTGGATCGAGTGAGCCAGAAAGAAGTGCGTAAGTTTGCCTCGCCATTACAATGGGCCCATGTGGAACACCAGCCCGGAAATGGTAATGCAACCTCAAACGCCAATTTCCTTTCGAGGTCCGCTCAACGGCAGAATGCTACGTTTTATTGTTAAGAGTGAAAATCACTCCATCCACTCACTCAAGCAAAATTACATTGGTGATACTTAACGGGCGTCACAATGACGCCTCAAAAACAGTGCCGGAACTCTCTAACGGAGCGATTTGTCAACACTGTAGGGTGAAGTATAGTGTGGTAATGTTGTGGGTCAACACTAAACCCAGGTCTTTCCTTGGGATTGTATAAGTCAATTAGTAACATCCCTAATTAAGACGGGGTAATACCAGTATATTTTCCGGAAAATAATTCCGCTTTTCAGGCCTTCCAGGCCTGCTAGAATCACCAAGTATGAGCAGTAAAGATCAAACCTCACATGATGATGGACTGGCCCTACAGGAGGCGGCGCCAAAACTCAAAAAGCCACCTCTTTACAAGGTCATGATCCTCAATGACGACTTCACCCCAATGGAATTCGTAGTACAGGTGCTGGAGTCTTTTTTCGGCATGGACAGGGAGAAGGCAACGAGAGTGATGCTCCATGTCCATACCCGGGGCGTTGGAGTCTGCGGTGTCTTCACCAAGGATGTTGCCGAGACAAAGGTATCGCTCGTCAACGATTTCTCTCGCAGTAACCAGCATCCACTACTTTGTACGATGGAGGAGTCCTGACAGCCTCCCTGGAGTTTGAATCAGATGTTGAACAAAGAGCTAGAATTTACCTTGAACCAAGCCTTCAAGGACGCCAAAGAGAGACATCATGAATTCATGACGGTCGATCACTTGTTGCTGGCGCTACTGGATAATCCTGCGGCAGTTGCCGTACTCCATGCCTGCAGTGCCGATATCGAAAAACTGCGCAGGCAGGTGAGGGAGTTTGTCGATCAGACAACACCACTGATCCCCGACGGTGATGACAGGGAGATTCAGCCGACCCTGGGATTTCAACGGGTGCTGCAGCGAGCGGTTTTTCATGTCCAGTCTTCTGGCAAGAACGAGGTGACCGGGGCCAATGTCTTGGTGGCGATCTTTAATGAGCAGGATTCCCAGGCCGTATTTTTCTTGGGACAACAGAAAGTCAGCCGGCTCGATGTAGTTAACTATATCTCCCATGGCATCTCAAAAATTGAGAATGATGAGCAGGATGCAGTCGGCGGGGCCGATTTCAATAATGAGGCCAAGGGAGGGGAGTCCCAGGAGAGCCCATTAGAGACCTATGCGTCAAACTTGAATCAACTGGCCGAACAGGGAAAGATCGATCCTCTGATCGGGCGGCGGGCTGAGGTGGAGAGAACAATACAGACACTTTGTCGCCGCAGAAAGAACAATCCATTGCTGGTTGGTGAAGCTGGTGTGGGCAAGACCGCTATTGCTGAAGGGTTGGCGAAAAAGATAGTCGATCAGGAAGTGCCTGAAGTGCTTTCGGATGCCACTATCTATGCCCTGGATCTCGGTGCGCTCGTGGCAGGTACGAAGTACCGGGGTGATTTCGAAAAACGTCTAAAAGCCGTACTGGCTCAGCTGAAGCGACAGCCCGATGTGGTGCTCTTCATTGATGAGATCCACACGGTTATTGGCGCCGGTGCGGCCTCCGGCGGTGTGATGGATGCATCCAACCTGATTAAACCTGTTCTGGCCTCCGGTGAACTGCGTTGTATCGGTTCCACCACCTATCAGGAGTTTCGCGGAATCTTTGAAAAAGACAGGGCACTGGCACGCCGTTTTCAGAAGATCGATGTGGAAGAGCCGACCGTTGAAGAGACGGTGGAGATTCTCAATGGTCTTAAATCCCGCTTTGAGGAACACCATAGTATCGAGTACACCTCCGAAGCGCTTCGCAGTGCTGCCGAATTGTCCGATAAATACCTCAATGACCGTCATCTCCCCGACAAGGCGATCGATGTGATCGATGAAGCAGGTGCGAATGTCCAGCTACAGCCGGAGACAGAGCGACTGAAAGTCATCGATGTGGAAGAGATTGAGGCAATCGTGGCCAAGATTGCCCGTATCCCTCCGAAAAAGGTCTCCACGACAGATACCGAGTCGTTACTCAACCTCTCTCGTGATTTGAAACTGGTGGTTTTTGGGCAGGATGAAGCGATAGAAGCGCTTTCTGCGTCAATTCGGATGAACCGTTCCGGCCTGGTCAACGAAGGCAGACCGGTTGGATCTTTTCTCTTTGCCGGTCCCACGGGTGTGGGTAAGACCGAGATTACACGCCAGTTGGCACGGATCCTGAGCATGGAGATTATCCGATTCGATATGTCTGAGTATATGGAGCGTCATACGGTGTCCCGTCTTATCGGTGCACCCCCGGGATATGTCGGCTTTGACCAGGGTGGATTGTTGACCGAGCAGATCGCCAAGCACCCGCACTGCGTATTGTTGCTGGATGAGATCGAAAAGGCCCATCCGGATGTGTTCAATCTGCTGTTGCAGGTGATGGATCACGGCACCCTGACGGACAACAATGGGCGTAAGGCGGATTTCCGAAATGTAGTGATCGTTATGACCACCAATGCCGGCGCCCAGGAGATGAGTCGATCATCCATCGGTTTCACTAGCCAGGATCACAGCAGCGATGGTATGGAAGTGATCAAGCGGATGTTCAGTCCGGAATTCAGAAATCGTCTGGATGCCATTATTCAATTCTCGGGTCTCTCGCCAGAACATATTGCCAAGGTGGTGGATAAATTCATCTTTGAGCTGGAAGGTCAGCTGCAGGAGAAGCATGTCAGCCTGGTGGTAGAACCGGAAGCCCGGGTATGGCTGGCGGAACATGGTTATGATCCAAGCATGGGCGCACGTCCGATGTCTCGCCTGATTCAGGAAGAGATCAAAAAGCCATTGGCTGAAGAGCTGCTATTCGGAAAGCTCGCCGGAGGAGGGACGGTCAGGGTGGACGTTTCAGACGACAAGCTTCAATTCGATATCATGGGTGAGTCGGTGGCCGATACAACTGCGGAGGATGGATAGAGGGAGTTATCGGGCCCGGTAGGTGATGCGGCCTTTGGTCAGATCATAAGGCGTCAGTTGTACAGTGACTTTGTCGCCGGTGAGGATGCGAATGTAGTGCTTACGCATCTTTCCTGAGATATGGGCGGTGACCACATGGCCGTTTTCCAGCTCCACACGGAACATGGTGTTCGGCAGGGTCTCAACCACTGTCCCTTCCATTTCAATAAAATCTTCTTTTGCCATAGAGTTTAATTCCTGATTCGCGCCAAAACAGCAGACAAGTGTACCACAGCTAGAATGCTGAAGAGCGCCATTATCAGCATATTTATCCATATGGCAAGTTTTTGCATTCAGTAGATGGCCACTATTTTTCAAGCGTATAGGCCATTGCATAGTCGACCAGCATAGGGCAGTCGATCTCAGGCGGTAAACTGGGTAGCGGAAGAGAGGCCTCGACTGCTTTACTGGCCGCTTTACGGAGTAGATTGTGCTTTCCACTGACATCCAGTCCTTCCACTTTGCCATCGCAGCCCAGTGTGAAGCGAACACGGATCCTGCCCTGAAGTTGTCTGCGTCTTGCTATCGTAGGATAGAACTTGTTTTTTTCGATCTTGGCCATCAGTCTGGCTAGATATTCCTCACGAATCCGGTCCGTCTGCATGCTGCTGGGCGGTGGTGGTGGGGGTGTACTGGCGACGACCTCTTCTATGATCTCCGGTTCCTCCTCAGGCGTAACCTGGGGTGGCGGTTCCGGCTTGGGTTGGATAACAGGCTTCGGCTTGGGTTTCGGCTTCGGTTTGGGCTTAGGCTTAGGCTTCGGTTTAGGTATGGGTTTAGGCTCGAGTTTCTTTTCAACGACTGGTGGCGGTGGCTCAACCACCGGCATCACACTCTCCGGTTTGGGTTGTGGGAAATTAAGTTGTACAAAAAGTGGCTTTTGATTTTTCTCATTCTCCGCTGCTGAGACCAGGATGCGATCTGACCATTTGACAGCCACCAGGAGATGCAATGACAACGAAACGACGATGGCTGTCATTCGCCAGCTAACATCCCACCGGTTCATGGTCTTTCAGTCAGAATATCCAATGATTCAGCGCCGGCAGCCCTGGCGGCGTCGATTATTTTTACGCCAAGACCAAATTGCGCCTTATGGTCTCCCTTTAATCGGACAAATCGTTTCTCGGGAGCGTGCAGAGCACCCCTCAGAGACTCTTCCAGCTCCTCAATTTCGACAGGATGGCCATCCACCCGCAGCTGACCATCCGGTGTCATGGAGATCTCGACAAATCCCTTCTCTTCACTGACCGCGCTGTTTGCCGCCTCCGGCAGGTCTATTGGAATCGCCTCATCTTCGATGAAGTGAGCCGTTAGCATGAAAAAGACCAGTAGCAGGAAGACAATGTCGATCAGAGGTGTCAGATTGAGCACCATCGACGAGTGTCGTCTACGTTCAGACGCCATCGGTGACTTGTTCCCAGCTGTGGGGCTGATCGGCTTGCTCTTCACTATTTGAACTGGAGCGGCGTTCCAGCAGCAGGGCAATGCACCGGCTCATCGATTGGGCTCGTCGCTCGACACTGCCTTCGAGGAAATGCAGTAAAAGCAGAAGCGGAATGGCTACGGCGAGACCGACACCGGTGGTAATCATGGCCTCCCAGATGCCGCCGGCCAATGCCTGGGCATCCACCTTGCCTCCAGCCTGCTCAATGACCATGAATGCTTTGATCATTCCGGTAATCGTACCCAGCAGGCCGAGGAGTGGTGCAGTATTGCCCAGAATGCCAAGGGTTCGCAGGCCGAATTCCATACGCTGAATCTCCTGGGAACGGATACGCTGTCCTACCCCCTGCAAGTCCTTGACACCGTCTCGGTCGGCCTCAACGACAGCCTGAATGATGCGTGCTTCAGGTCCCTTCAGTTGCCCCACAAGGTCGGAAGCGTCCTTTTGCTCCAGTAATCGATCCAACTTACCGAGCCACTGCTTGGGCAGCTGCCGCAAACGCAGAAAGAGGATATTTCTTTCCAGTACGATCGCGAGACCGATCGAGGAGTAGGCGGCGAGAATCCAAACGACTGGACCCCCTTTGGCAAATAGTTCTGCAATGTTCATGGCGTTATCCATCCCAGCGCAGTGGCTGCGCCGGTCATCATCAGCAATGCGATGCTGGTATTTTCCAGGGCGATACGGTGTCGCGACAAATGGTGCCTTATCTGCTGTCCGAAATGCGCCACACCGAAAGCAAAGACGATTGTCGGCACAAAGACGGCGCCCAATGCGAAACCGGCCCCCAATGAGATGCCGCTGATCATACTGGCACTGGTGGCCGATGCAAGTACGACGGTCATCAGGGGAGCGCATGGATTGAGTGCCATGCCGAAGCCCATCAGGTAGAGCCCTCCCGGCAGCATCTTCTGTCGTGTCGATGTTGCAGGCTCACCTGGTCCGGTTTCCAGGGTCACTGAAGCTGTTTGTCCGCAAGCTGCCGTGCAGGTCGATTGGTTGCGACGGACTAAGATCGAAAGGCCGACCATCAGTGTCGCCGCACCCAACAGCCAGTGTACCCAGGGCGACGCCAACCAATCCTCGATCAGCAGGCCGAGCCCACCTGCCAGTCCCCCCAGCAGGGTGTAGCCGCTGAGACGGCCCATTGTGAAGGGTAGTAATGTGCGCCAGGCACCCTGGATACCACCTCCGGTTGCCGCAAATACCGGACCGAGATAGGGCAGGCATGCGATATTGCAGGGCCCGCTGCCATAACCCAGGCCCAGCAGGAGGGCAGCACCGAAGCTCAGGGCGACGGGTTCGATAGGCATCATGGGTTTTCTACCTGAGGTTTGCCTCTCCCTTTCTTCAGCCAGTCGATGAGGTTGGCTTTTTCCCATTTTGTCTGCGCTTTTTTACGGGATTTAAAATACTCCGGACTCGAAGTGAAGACAGGAAAAAAGGTGTATTTCAGCTTCAGAACGTCCTTGTCGGGACAAAATTCGACACACCGGCCACAGAGGGTACAGTCCTCAAAGGTCACATCCCGTCGCTCCATATCGGTATGGATTTCACGGATGTCCATTGGACATGCCTTGGCGCAGAGGCCGCAGCGGTCACATCTGGGAGTACCGCTTTTCACCAGTTTGAGCAGGCCGATTTTGCGAAATATCGCATGCATCGCCAGCATGGGGCAGATGCGACAGAAAGGTTGTCTGACTGTGAGAGCCAGTGCCACCATCAAGCCGAAAAGAAAATCGGCCAGCAGAGAGAAAAAGATGGTGGTGGAGTTGGCAGTGTCCACGAAAACCTGCGAACTGTCGCCGGTGGCCAGTGTGGTGAGTATCCGGCTGGGACAGATGCGGCAGAAGGGATCGCCCAGATCGTGGTTCACCATACCCATACCGGTCAGGAGGGGAAAACCAAAGACCAGTACCAGCAGGATGAACCATTTCACCGGGCGAATTCGATTGACCAGACCGTTATCCAGCGACTCCCTTCGGTTAAGGCCAATCTTTTGGCCAATCATGTGCAGAAATTCCTGGAAGGTGCCCAGAGGGCAGACCCAGCCGCAGAATGCCTTGTTGAGAAAGACGAAGAACAGCAGGAAGGTTCCCAATGTGATGAGCGTGGGCATGATGCCCATCATCAGGTTACCGCCTTTGGCAATGGCTTCACCCAATCGATGATCCATCTGGTGCTGAATGGGGATCAGTGTGCAGAGGTCGGCTCCATTTTTATCGTAGGCGCAGCTCAATGCAGGCAGGGCGTTACTGATCTTGTCTTCGAGGTAGTAACCGGTAATGAGACCACCATAAACAAAGAAGACGAAGGTGGCGATCTGAACCAGTTTTCGGATGACGCTGAGGTTGGCGATACTGCTCATTTTTTCTTACCCCCCTGCAGCTTTACTCTACCGATTAAACCGCCTGTGATGAGACCTATGCCTGCAACGAGCAACCCTAATTGAGTCGACTGCCAATGCTCAGGGGCGACCCTGTAGTCAGCAGTGAGCATGGTTTGATAGGTGATTCCGGCATTCTCAGTTTCCGCAGTGATTGTGAATCCTGCACTGCGTCGATCCCGTTCTCCGGGAACAATATCGGGGAAATCATCCGGTAATCTGAATGATACATACCCTCTCTCATCGGTCACGGACTTCATTTGGCTGCCGTTCTCACTTTCGAAGCTAACCGGGATGTTCTGGGCGGGTTCGCCGTGCAGACGAAGCAAGAAGCCCCAGGTTTCGTTTGAGTGGTACCGATAGTGTTCGCGGGGAATCGGGTCGGGAATGATCTCAAAGTCGGTCTTGACCGTCCCGGCCAGTTCGCTCGGGCTACGCTTGCTTGGTTTGCCGAACTGATATTCGTACCGGATGACCGTCTCTTTCAAGTTACCCCAATCTCTTTCGGCGATAACGGCGTGGTAATTGTCCATGCCGGTCTTGGGCATGGTGAACATGCCGTGCTCAGGGGTGACAGGCTGGGTGGTAAGATCCGGTTTCCATAAGGTGACCTTGGCGCCAAGGCCATTTTCCAGTACGAGTTGCTTCGGCCCTCGGTGATTGTTGTGTGCTTGGGGTTGTGGCTCACTCGCTTGAGTGCCCGTCTCTACAGCGCCCAGAGCAACCGGGAGAGTCAATAGCATAGAGACGGCCAGTATCGGTATAGGCATATGTCTATTCATAGGAGATCCTTAAAAGCTGTAGGCATAGCTCAGCATGGCAGTGCGGGGGGCGCCTGCGGAGTAAGTCTTGTCACCATTGGTACTTTTCTTCACTTCAGTGGCATAGCGTTTGTCAAACAGGTTCGAGACATTCAACTGCAGGCTATGGGGACCGGTGAAATAACCCAACATAAGGTTGGTGAGGAACTCATAACCCTCATATTTCTCCGTGTTGGCGTTATCCATGTAGTAACTTCCCCAGCTATTGCTGCGGACTACGGCCTTAAAGCCTGATGGGTGGCTGTAACCCAATCCGAGGCTGTATTGCTGTCTGGGTACAAATGGTAGCCGGTTGCCTGATCGGTCGTGCGGAATCTGCACCGGACCTGCGCGAACCAACTCAATGAATTCCTCGAAGGTATAATCGCTGTAGGCGAATCCAGCCTCAGTCCAGAACCGGTTCGTCAGGTTGTATCGTCCGCTTATCTCCACGCCCTTCTTGGATGTCTTTCCGGCATTCTGATGCTCGGTAGTCAAATCGGGATTGAGCACAGAGACGATCTCATCGGTAACTCTTGTGTTGTAGATGGAGAGATCCAGCGACCAGTCCCGGGAACGTCCCTTCAGGCCCACCTCGATATTTCGGGCGGTTGCTGCATCCAGCTTTGGATTACCCTGAATCTCAGACTCGGAGGGAACTTGACCGGATTGGGCGGCTACACCATAGACATTGAAAACCTCATTCAGGGCATAGGTGATGCCCAGTTTGGGAGAGAAAAGGTTGAAGGTCTTGTCGGTCAGAGTGGTGACAGGTGTAGGGAAAAAGACGTAACTGGAGCTGCCCCAGTCGTATTCACCGAAAGCGGTATTGTCGATATCGAAGCTGGTACGGTCGTAGCGGAAGCCGATATCCAATGTTGTCCTTTCCGTGGGACGCAAGGTCTCCTGAAGAAATATACCGTAGAGGGTGTTGGTCGCATCCTCCACTTCCAGCAGATCACCTGGACGGTCAGAGAGCGTGCGAACAATGGTATCGGGTCCCATCGGGTTCCAAGGGGGTGGGGGATTCGTCTCCAGATCTGCATAGGCAAATTTCTTGGAATCTTTGGTCTCATCCCGGCGTGCGGTAATACCGCTTACCAGTGTACTTTTCCCCCATAGATGATGTTGGTAGGCAAATTCCAAATCTGTCCCGATGACCATAGTACCCGGGTTGTCGTTGATGGCGCCGGTAACCGGATGGTAGTGATCCCAGTAGTTGGCGTAGATGCGCGGTTTGAGTGTCAGATCACCGATCTCCTGCTCATAGCGGGAGTTGAAGAACCAGATGGTGGAGTAGCGCCCACTGTGCTGCCATTGGCTGCTGGTGTCGCGTTGTTCTCCGCTGTCGAGGTATCTCTCGAAGTCGTTTTCATCCATTGAGCCGGGGATCTGCAGGTCGGCTTTGTGATAACTCAGCTCCGATTCCAGTGTGGCCTCATTGTCGAGCAGGAGCCCGTGTTTGAAACTGACCTGGCTCGACTCAAACTCATTCCAGTCGCGCCAGTCGTTGTCGCTCTTACGATATGAGGCGGTCAGGGAAAAGGCGTTGCTGTCGTTGATGTCGCCGGCAACCCGACCGTGAAGATTGGACTGACCATACTCACCGGCACCGACCTTGACCCGGTTGCTGTCGGTATCGAAGACTGACTTGGAGATGATCTGAATGGTGCCGCCGGATGACCCGGCACCGTAAAGAGAACCCGGACCCTTGGTGATTTCAATGCGCTCTATATCCTGGGTATCGATAAAGTCGAAGCGTGAGAAACTGTCGGGATCGGTCATGGGGACACCATCCCGAATCACCATGATCTCACGCACGCCGTAGTTGGCTTTCTGCCCTGCGCCGCGAATGATCAAACGACTGTCGTATGCGGAGTTCTTGGAGTCGATGAGCACGCCGGGTGTGCCTTGAATGGCATCCTTGATGTTGAACATCTTTTCGCTTTCGATGCGTTCCGAGTCGATCACATCGATAGCACCCGCGACCTCTTTGGTACCTCGTTCAATACGGGTTGCGGTGACACTGATGACGTCGTAGTCAGAGGTCTCCTCAAGGTTGCCAGTGCTTGTTTCTTCAGCAAGGATGGATGTGGGGATGAGAGTGTTGAGGAGAGTAATGCTGAGAATCAGCTGTTTTCTAGTTTTAGGGTACTTCATTCAATGCTACCGCCAATTTATTTTAAGTCTATCGGTTGGGTTCATTGCGTAGAGATCGATTTCTATCAATGATTACCTGTCGACAGAGAGCAATTGGCGGGCCAGATTTATCTTATTGAAATATCTGTAAAAAAAATTCAAGATCAGAGTGAGTGAGGGATTTCACTACATTTTGTGGGGCATATCCCGCAGTGCAGCTGATGGGCGGATGCCGGATATCAGGTCTGAGGCATGACCCAGTTGTGGCCTGTCCATGCCTCGTAGGGGCGGAAGCGGGTTTTGTAATTCATTTTGGCGCAATCCTTGACCCAAAATCCGGGATAGACCCACTCTTTTCCAAGCGCTTGCGCGTGGTGTATCTGCCAAAGCAGGGCGAATACCCCCAGTCCGTCATGACTGTAATCGGTATCGTAGAAGGTGTAGATCGATGAGGTGCCGTTAGGCAGGATATCGCTGACGGCAACCGCTGCCAGCTTCCCCTCTCTGCGAAACTCAATGAACTGAGTCTCTGACCAGTCACAGGTGAGAAACTGGATGTACTGTCCCGGGCTGTTGCAGCTCATGGCGCCATCTGGATGGCGTTGCATCAAATAGCGTTTATAGAGTTGAAAATGGGCTTCCTGAAACTCGGCTGCTACCGGCGTGACCTGATATAGGGGAAGATTGTGTTTCCAGTTGCGACGCTGGCTGCGAGAGGGTCTGAACTTAGCCACTGGAATGCGAAGTGATACGCAGGCATTGCATGCTGTACAAGCCGGTTGATAGAGATAGCAGCCGCTACGTCGAAATCCCCGGTCTATCAACTGTTGGTAGATCTCTGCCGTGACTTTAGCGGATGGATCGAGGAAAAGGCTGCGGGCCTCCCTGTCGGAGAGATAGGAACAGTCGTGCGCCTGGCTGATATAGAGCGCATAGGCCGAGTCCTGACTGAATCCGGATCCACTCAGCATGGACCGGCCTCCGGGTAGACGGCTTGGCGTTCGGACCAGCTGCCCACACGACCTTTCAGGCGTGTCCAGTCGGATAGATTGCGACAAAAGCGCTGACGTGGAATCTCTTCGGCACCCAGGCTGGCAAGGTGTTGTGTATAGACCTGACAATCGATCATTCTAAATCCCCACTCGGAGAGTGAACGGCTCAAATGCACCAGGGCGATCTTGGAACTGTCTGGTACCAGGCTGAACATCGACTCACCGAAAAACACCGCCCCTATAGCCATACCATAGAGGCCGCCCACGAGATTTCCATCCTGCCAGACCTCCACGGAGTGGGCCAGTCCCAGCGCATGTTGCTGGTGGTAGGCCTCGATCATTTCCGGCAGCAGCCAGGTACCTGGTGAGTTGTTCCGGGGGGCGGCACAACCTTCGATTACAGCGGCGAAATCCTGGTCAAAGCTGACTTGAAACTGCTTTTTTTTCAATGTCTTGCGGAGGCTTCTACTGATTCTTATCTTTTCTGGGTAGAGTATTGTCCGGGGATCGGGAGACCACCAGAGAATCGGTTCATCCTCGCTGAACCAGGGAAAAATACCCTGCATATAGGCGTTGATTAGACGCTGGGGCGAGAGATCACCGCCGACGGCGAGAAGACCATTGGGTTCTCGCTCGGCCAATGTGACATCCGGAAAGGGGGCAGCAGGCTCATCGTCTAACAGGAAAATCATCTTTTTTCTTAGTCTGGTGTCTGTATTATTAGATTATCCTAACAGGCACTTGTTTTAACGGAAAAAAGTTCGCATCATTCACACCGTTGATATGCGGTTTCAAACATAGAATCCCATTAACTTAAGCATATAAGAATTGTACAGAGTCGCACAGCTGAGACCTGAACAGATAAGGATTGGAGATATCATTGACAGACACTGTCAAAACGCTGCAGATTGGTGATCTACTGCAATTGCAATTTGCACCGCCCAGCGAGAACCAGGATCGCTTTGCTGCCACTCTGGTGGGGTATCTGCCTGGGCAGAGTCTGATCATTACCACGCCACGCAAACAGGGCAACCCGATTATTGTGAGGGAGGGGCAGGCTTTTACCGTCCGCATGCTCCACGGAAGCAATGTGTTCGGATTTGTCGCCAGGGTATTAAGCGCCTCAGCCAAACCCTATCCCCATCTTCATCTGGCCTATCCTGCTGACGTGGAGAGCGCTGTGGTGAGGAATGCACCGCGAGTCGCCACTGAAATTCAAGCGATCGTCAACATAACGTCAGGCGAAGGTGAGGCGGAAGACCAGCGGCCTGTTTTGATATCGGACATCAGCAGCACGGGCGCCCGCGTGATGGACAGACAGAAACTGGGGGAGCTGGGAACCTCAATCCAGGTGACCCATCCACTCATGGTCTGCGGTGGACAGGACCTGCTCAAGGTCATGGGTGTTATCCGCAATATACGTGAGGTGACGCGGGATGACGGTTCAAGCCTGTTTGTGCACGGCATCGAGTACCGGGGACTGACGCGGTTCCAGGAGTTGCTGTTGTGCGCCTATGTGCTGGGAAGTATTGCCAGAGAACGTTGACCGGTCGCGACCGGTTCAAATTCGGCAGAGACTTAAAATGTGTACCGGCGTTCCCCATGCCGGCACACAGATCAATTAGAATGTTTGACTACTTCTGGGCTTCAAGGGCGTCAAGAAAACGTTCGGCATCCAAGGCTGCCTGACAGCCTGTACCGGCGGAAGTGATCGCCTGTCGATAGACATGATCCATCACATCACCTGCCGCGTAAATACCGGGAATGGAGGCCTGGGTGGCATTCCCCTCAAGACCACCCTGCACATGCAGGTAACCGTTGGTCATATCCAGTTGACCCTCGAACAGCCCGGTGTTGGGACTGTGACCGATAGCGATGAAGACGCCTTGGAGGTCGATCTCCTTGGTGCTGTCGTCTTTTACATTTTTAATGCGCATACCGGTGACGCCCGACTGATCGCCGAGTACTTCATCCAACACATGATCCCACTCGATGGTGACGTTGCCATCCTCGGCCTTCTTCTTCAGCTTATCGGACAGAATCTTTTCTGAGCGGAACTGGTCCCGCCTGTGCACAACAACGACCTCAGATGCGATATTCGAGAGATAAAGCGCCTCTTCAACTGCGGTATTACCGCCGCCGATAACAGCAACCTTCTGGTTTTTGTAGAAGAAACCGTCACAGGTCGCACAAGCGGAGACACCACGGCCACGAAATGCCTGTTCAGACTCCATACCGAGATATTTGGCAGACGCACCGGTGCAGATGATCAGTGCATCACAGGTATAGACGGCCTGATCGCCCGTGAGGCGAAAGGGACGTTCATTCAGTTCCGCCTTATTGATATGGTCGAAGATGATCTCGGTATTGAAACGTTCGGCATGTTTACGCATACGCTCCATCAGATCGGGACCCTGTACGCCGTCATTGTCGGCGGGCCAATTGTCCACTTCGGTGGTGGTCATCAGTTGCCCACCCTGTTCCATGCCGGTGACCAGGACGGGGTCCAGGTTGGCGCGTGCAGCGTAGACGGCGGCAGTGTAACCGGCAGGACCGGATCCCAGAATCAACAGACGGCAGTGCTTGGTTTCGCTCATGTATACTAACTCCAGATGAGACGGCTCCTGACCGGCAGAAGCCATGCTCGATGTGTATCTCAGCAACCTCGGACAGGGGTGTGAGGAACTCAACGCCCCGGTACTGAGCCTGAAAAATTGAATGCGGGAATACTACGGAAACATCAGGCGGGGGTAAAGAATCCTCCACAGGATTAAGGGAATTCTGCTGGAATTTTTCTCATTATCATCTTGCCGGATGCATATAGGGTCGCTTTTTACTTCTTTTTAATGACGGATATTCCATGAAGATCGGCATACCCAAAGAAATTAAACCCCTTGAAGGCAGGGTTGGCCTGGTGCCAGAGGCCTGTGCTGAGTTGGTCAATAGCGGACATCAAGTCTTGCTCGAAACGGGAGCGGGCAATCTGAGCGGATATGCCGATGCCGATTATCAGGCTTTGGGTGTGGCGATTGTCCCATCCGCCCAGGATATCTACGAGATGTCAGATCTGGTTGTCAAAGTGAAGGAGCCTTACGGCGATGAACCGGAGATGTTGAGAAAAGGGCAACTGCTCTTTTGCTTTCTCCATCTGGCGGCGGACGAGGCATTGACCAAGCGTCTGCAGGCATCCGGTTCGACGGCCATTGCCTTTGAGACCCTGCGTGTCGGCGGCGGCCTGCCAATTCTTGCCCCTATGAGCGATATCGCAGGTAGACTGGCTGTACAGTACGGGACGACCCTGTTGCACCATTCTCAGGGTGGTAAGGGTGTGCTGCTGGGCGGCCTGCCGGGTGCTGAAAGGGGGCATGTGGTGATTCTTGGGGGTGGTCAGGCCGGTGGAAATGCGGCTCGTCTCGCTGCTGCCATGGGAGCGAGAGTGACAGTTTTTGAACGGCAGCGTGAAAGGATGTTGGCGATGCGGAATCTGGGAAACAATGTCACAGCACTCTACCCCTATCAGGCTCAGCTGGATGATATGGTGTCTGAGGCCGACCTATTGATCGGGGCAGTGCTGATCCCCGGCACCCGCGCACCCAGTGTTGTTTCTCGCCGGCAGGTGGAAAGCATGAGCAGGGGAAGCGTGGTCGTCGATATTTCTGTGGATCAGGGCGGCTGCATAGAGACGACAGTACCCACCACTTATGAGAATCCGACCTATCAGGTGGATGGGGTGACCCACTTTGCCGTGACGAACATGCCGGGCGCCGTACCGAGAAGCGCGTCACAGTCACTCTCCGCCGCATTGATACCCTATCTCACTCGGTTGACGGTCCCGGATTGGCGGGAGCATGCCGATCTCACTGCTGCGATCAATCTTTCCGAGGGTGAGATCATCTATCCGGCCTTGCGCGAGCAGTACCTGTGAAACTAGAATAAGAATTGTCTATAACATTCTAAATTAAAAAGGAATCTCATTTCGTATGGCAACACAGGCAAAAAGCCGGGAGATGGTTGAGGAGAGCGCTTTCCAGCGCCATGTTACTCACGCCATTCGCGAGGGGGTGATGTGGAGCCTCTTCTGCCTTAGTGGCTACCTGCTGCTCTCCCTGTTTACCTATTCAGCACAAGACCCCGGTTGGTCCTACACCGGACCCTCCGTTCATGTCTTGAACTCTGGCGGTCCGGCCGGTGCCTGGTTTGCCGATGTCTTTCTCTACCTGTTTGGCCTCTTTGCCTACCTGTTTCCCATTATGTTGAGTTGGAGTGCGGTCTTGGTATTTCGCCGCCGCAATCCCGACGACACTATCAATGTCAATCTGGTCATGGTGCGATGGCTCGGTTTTTTCGTCACCCTGGCATCGGGATGCGCGCTCGCGGCACTGCATGCCAGCCAGTTGGGTGCAGCACTACCGACCGGTACCGGCGGTATTCTGGGCGGCTCCCTGGGTGGTTATTTCGAAGCGACCTTCAGCCGGTCCGGCAGCACCCTTTTGATGTTGGCGCTTTTTCTCAGCGGCTTCACGCTCTTTTCCGGCATCTCATGGTTTACGGTGATGGATGTTCTGGGCGGTGCAGTGTTGGCCCTCATGAGGAAGAGCCATCTGTTCTATGTTCATCTGCGGGAACGCATGGCAGCGAAGAAGGCTCGCCAGGAACGGGTTGCACTGGTGAAAAAGGAGCAGAAAAAAGCCGATACACGGAAGCAGCCAAGAATCGAACCGGTGATCAAGCAGGCTAAAGTCAGCGAGCGTGTTGAGAAGGAGCGCCAGGTACCCCTGTTCGAGGCGGACCCCAACAGTGAACTGCCTCCATTGGCACTGCTTGATCCCGCCAAACAGACAGTACAGGCTTACTCTGAAGAGGCTCTGCAGGCGATGTCGCGTCAGGTTGAGCTCAAGTTCGCCGATTTTGATATCGAAGTCCAAGTGGTTGCGGTTCACCCGGGACCGGTGGTCACCCTGTTTGAACTTCAACTGGCAGCCGGCACGAAAGTCAGCAAGATCACCAGTCTCTCAAAGGATCTGGCCCGCGCGCTCTCCACCATTGCAGTTCGTGTGGTGGAGGTGATTCCCGGTAAATCGGTCATCGGTCTGGAGATCCCCAACGAATACCGCGAGACAGTATTTCTCAGTGAAGTCCTGCAATCCGCGACCTACGAAGCGGCCAAGTCGCCTCTGACCCTGGCCCTTGGCAAGGATATCGCCGGTCATCCCATGTGCGCGGACTTGGGCAAGATGCCACACGTCCTGATTGCCGGCACCACCGGTTCAGGTAAGTCTGTGGCGATCAATGCCATGATCCTGAGTCTGCTCTACAAGGCCAAGCCGGATGAGGTACGCCTGATCATGGTGGATCCGAAAATGTTGGAGCTGTCGGTCTATGAGGGCATTCCCCATCTGCTGACGCCGGTGGTTACGGATATGCAGGAGGCTTCTAACGCATTGCGTTGGTGTGTCGGCGAGATGGAGCGGCGCTACAAGCTGATGGCATCCCTGGGTGTGAGAAACATCATCGGTTACAACCGCAAGGTGAAGGATGCGATCAGCAAGGGCGAGCCGATCAAGGACCCCCTGTTTCAGCCCGAAGCAGATGAGATTATCGAAGCCATGGCGCATCCGACCCTGGAACCCTTGCCCTATATTGTGGTCATTATCGACGAGCTGGCCGACATGATGATGGTGGCCCGCAAGAAGGTGGAGGAGCTGATCGCCCGCCTGGCGCAGAAGGCCCGTGCTTCAGGTATCCATTTGGTTCTTGCAACCCAGCGGCCCTCGGTGGATGTGATTACCGGTCTGATCAAGGCGAACATCCCGACCCGTATTGCATTCCAGGTCTCATCCCGGGTCGACTCCCGGACCATACTGGACCAGATGGGAGCAGAGCATCTGCTGGGTCATGGCGACATGCTCTACATGGGTACCGGCAGTAACATTACCCAGCGCGTACATGGCGCCTTCGTGGATGACAATGAGGTTCATCGGGTCGTGAAGCACCTGAAGTCCATGGGGCAACCGGACTATCTGGAGGAGATCCTCCAGGAGGCAACGGAGTCTGTACCCGGATTTCCAGCCGAGGGTGGTGACGTGGAAGATGCCGACCCGCTCTACGACGAGGCGGTTAAGATCGTGACCGAGACACGCAGGGCCTCGATCTCGGGTGTGCAACGGCGTCTGAAAATCGGATATAACCGGGCAGCCCGCATGATCGAGGAGATGGAGCGCACCGGCATCGTCGGTGCAGCTGAGAGTAACGGCAGCCGTAGCGTCCTGGCACCGCCGCCACCGAAAGATTGAATCTGACGTACCCGCCGTACATTGAAGATCAGTTCCTGGCGGGATTGACGTCTTTAAGGAGTGGTATGAACATCCGTGTGATAATGCTTTTGGCTTTGTTGGCAGCAGCAATCAATCAACCCCTGCGGGCTGCTGACGGTACTGTGCAGTTCCAGAATTTCCTCAACGGCCTGGAGACGTTACAGGCTGAATTCCGTCAGACCATCCAGCGTCCTGACGAGGATGTGGTTTACGCCACCAACGGTATCTTCTATCTCAAGCGGCCAGGGCAACTCCGATGGGAGTATGAGGATCCCGCCACCCAGGTCATCGTGGCCGATGGGAAGCGCATCTGGTTGCATGATATCGAGTTGGAGCAAGTATCCCACCGCAGCCAGAAAGCGGCCCTGGAGGGGACGCCGGCTCAACTTCTCAGCGGTACCGGGCCTATCGATGAAAGCTTCGAGTTGCATGACAAGGGTGAAACTGATGGTATCACCTGGCTGGAGTTGCTGCCCAAAGAGAAAGATTCCCAGTTCGCCAAAGTCAGACTGGGATTTACCGGGCGTGAGCTGCAACGCATGGAGATGTTTGACAGCTTCGGCCAAATCACCCGTTTCTTTTTCTACAACATAGTGCGAAACCCGGCACTCTCCTCCGAGCTGTTCGTCTTCGTGCCCCCGCCTCAGATCGATCTGATCGGCGATCTATGAGCGAGGGGGATCTTTTTTCCGAAGATCCCGGTGGCGAGTACCGCCCACTGGCGGACCGTATGCGGCCAAGAAGCCTGGATGAGTTTGTCGGTCAGTCTCAGATCGTCTCTTCCGGCAAACCGCTCAGGCGGGCCATCGAGGAGGACAGGCTCCATTCGATGATCTTCTGGGGACCGCCGGGAACGGGTAAGACAACGCTGGCGCGACTCATCGCCCGTCACTCAGGCGCGCAGTTTCTCAGTCTCTCCGCGGTTCTCTCCGGTGTGAAGGATATTCGTGCCGCGGTAGAGCAGGCAAAATTGTTCAAGCAGCAGTCTCAACTTCCGACCGTGCTTTTCATCGACGAGGTCCATCGATTCAACAAGTCGCAGCAGGATGCCTTTCTGCCCCACGTGGAGGATGGCACGGTCGTGTTCATCGGTGCCACGACGGAGAATCCCTCCTTCGAACTTAACAATGCGTTACTGTCCAGGGCGCGCACCTATGTGCTCAAGGCGCTGACCCGGGAGGAGATCGAACGAATCATCGATCAGGCCATCAAGGATCGGGAGCATGGTCTGGGAAAGGCAGGGGTGAGCATTAGTGACAGTGCCTGCCAACTGCTGGCGGAAGCGGCGGATGGGGACGCCCGGCGCGCCCTGAACCTGTTGGAGATCGCCACTGACCTGACAGAGGCGGGTGAAGTCAGTGAATCTGTGGTGGCAGAGGTGGCCAGTGGCACTTTGCGCAGGTTCGACAAGGGCGGGGAGGCTTTCTATGATCAGATTTCCGCCCTGCATAAATCGGTACGGGGGTCCGCACCCGATGCGGCGCTTTATTGGTTGGCACGCATGATCGACGGTGGCTGCGATCCACTCTATGTGGCTCGTCGTGTGGTGCGCATGGCTTCCGAAGATATCGGTAATGCCGATCCCCGCGCCCTGGAGCTGTCGCTCAACGCATGGGAGACTCAGGAAAGGTTGGGCAGCCCCGAAGGAGAACTCGCTATTGCACAGGCAGTGATCTACCTTGCCTGTGCACCAAAGAGCAACGCGGTTTACACGGCGTGGAATACGGCGATGGCGGAGGCCAAATCATCCGGTTCCCTGGAAGTACCGCTCCATCTGCGAAATGCGCCCACCAAGCTGATGAAGGAGCTCGACTATGGTAAGGCCTATCGTTACGCTCATGATGAACCCAATGCCTATGCCGCGGGTGAAGACTATATGCCGGAGCCATTACAGGGTAGGCGCTACTACTATCCGGTGGATCGGGGTATGGAGATCAAGATTGGAGAGAAGTTGAACAGATTGCGTGAGTTGGACAGAGCGGTGAAAGGGAATGAGCCTGATACCGAAAAATTAAAGTAGCTCAGGTTAACGTCGCTAACAACTACTCAATCTTCATCCGGAGCCTAAAGGATAAGATCGAAACTGATACCCCAGCGTGACTGGCGGATAGTAACCTAGTGGTCTATCGGCTACTTACAGTTACCACGCTACGACATTGAACAGGGAAAGGGATGTGTCGGCTTCCGCGCCCTGACCCGGGAATGAGACAGGAGAGTCCAAATGGAGAGCAACAACCCTTATTCACCCCCTCAGGGAGAACTGATCGATGAGCAGATGGAAACGGCTCCGGTCAAAGTTCTCTCAGCGAAAGGACGCATCGGAAGATTACGCTACATCGGCTACGGCATGGGTATCGCTCTGTTGAGCTATCTGGTGATGGCTATTCTCTCAGCGGCCACCGCGGCCACTATGCCGGAGACCTTGACTGGACCGGTGATTGTGGGAGTTTTCGTTATTGGCTACGCAGCCATGATTGTTGTCGGTGTGCTGTTGACGATCCAGCGCTGTCACGACTTCAATGTCACCGGTTGGTTGAGTCTGGTGCTGTTGATTCCCCTTGTTCCTCTCATTTTCTGGTTTATCCCGGGTACCAAAGGGGCCAATAATTTCGGCCCGCCACCGCCACCTAACCGCGGTGCGGCAGCCGTTGTCGTCACGATCCTTGTGATGCTGGTGGTGGGGGGCATCATCGCGGCTATCGCGGTGCCGGCCTATCAGGAATATCTGGTACGTGCGCAGGAACTGCAGATGTAGTGAAGACGGATTGTCGTTTCTGAATTTGTGGCTCTGTTGGCGACATATCCAACAATCAAATGCCATTGGTTCACAATGCGGTCGTGGCCGTCATGCTTCGATGGCGACCACGACCTATCGGTAGCTACCTTCTCTGACCGACCTCTCTAAGGTAGATCATAGTAACCCGCCTCATCGACAACCTGATTGATGCGTTTCCGGCTCATTTTCGTGTCGTATGGCAGTCCCTGGTGATAACGCCAGCCATCCTTATCGTCGGCTGTGATGGCTTCGTCATTGTTGAGATCCAGGTCGTAGGCGATAAACCCTTTGGCTGTACTGCCGTCATTCAACGTTACATCAGTCAATAATTGATCATTACCGACCACGTAGCGACCACCACCGCTGCTGACGATGCCCGCCATGGGTTGACCGACAAAACCTTGCCATATGTTGGATACGTTGGCGTAGCCACGATCGGTATATGCGATTACACACTGTTCATGATCGATACCCGTATACCCTTTGAGGTCGCAGATTGTGGTGGGCTTTGAGAGTATGTTGGCTGCCAGTACGCTGCGAAATCCGGTCCGGCAAAGTGTGGCTATGGGGGTCTGCTTATTGGGGATTTTGTTCTCTATTTGTAAAAAAAGATCTTCCGGATCTTGTCTGACCTGATAGACGGTTCCATTCGAACAAGCGCCGTCCTCTGTGCGTAAGTCATCCACGCAGGCCCGGTAGATGCGGGGGTAGGGCATGTGTATGGCTTTTTTGGGATGTCCCAGAAGGTATTCGGTGGCATCTCTGACATCGATGATGGTCAGTTTCTCAAATTTTTCGTCATCTTCTCCATCGTCGCTCTCTTTCTCTTCATCCTCTTTTTTCTGATATTTGCCTAACATGCCTAAATAAGCCTTGGCGGCGCTGATATCTGCCGAGTAATAGCGTTGCAGATAGTAACGGTTTCCGTCAGAGTCGCCCTCAGCCGCATAAATCTGGCCGACAGCGCCGATGCTCATTGTTGCGATAAGTGTCGAAAGGATGGCTGAATGAAAATTTCCACGTGGCTGATTCATGGTTTTTTTTCTCCAATCTTTCTTGGTGTGAAGTTTTTTTTCGATCCAAGCAACAGTGACCGTGTTGACGGTCATGAGACAGAGAATGTTGTTGTTTAACTGGTGCCGGGGCCCAGAATTCAAAATAGCGGGGAAAAATTAAGAAAGTCTTATGATTCTGGATGATGCCCTTTAAAAGTAACGATACATATATCAGGGTTTTTATCAGGCTCTGATCCTGCGTATCGGGGTAGACAAACAGTCAGCCCCGATCTCAATTGATGTCCCTGGATAAAGGGACTGCCGGTGAAGTGGTGGACCAGGATTTTTAAAACCGGTTATTTTAAAGTCGCTTCATGTGCTATCGCATCAGATCCAGCAACCGTCCACTACCTTTGTTTTCAGCGATGTATTCCGCCACCTTGTGGTGACCGGCTTGCTTTGCCAAATGTTCTGCATTTTCACGCCGTTGGTTCAGCAGGCGGGCATCGGCTTTACTCGCCAATAGTCGCTTGACCACGTCCAGGTGTCCCTGTTGAGCGGCAAGCATCAGTGCGCTGTTACCAGCTCGATTGCGGTGATTGACGTCGGCGCTACGATTCAACAGGAGATCGACTGTGTCGACTGAGCCCTGACGCGCGGCCAACAGGAGTGCCGTATTGCCGTTGTCACTCTGTCTGTCGACTTGCTGCACATCTTTGAGCAGTAGCTCCACGACATCCGAATGTCCTAAAGATGCTGCATGCATCATGGGAGTAATGCCGGCTTTTGTCTCCATCCCGATCTTTGCGCCCTTCTCAAGTAGCAGATCAAGCGATTCCCGGTTACCGGCATCGATGGCATGGTAGAGGGGAGATTGTCCTTTAGCGTCTGGCTTGTTGATAGAGGCACCGCGATTAAGCAGTGTTCTGACAATCATGGGCTGACTATTGTTGATGGCCAGAATCAGGGGTGTGATTCCGGCCTTGGTTGACGCGTTCGGATTAGCGCTCTGAAACAAGAGGTGGGCCGCCATCTCCCTGTTTTTGTTTTCGACCGCATTGTGTAATGCAGAGACACCATTTTCATTGGTGATATTGATCCTCGCATTACGTTCCAGCAACTCAGTGGTCAGCTTTAAATTGTTATCGCGGGTGGCGAGCAGCAGGGGGGTGGGATTATTCTTACCGGTCAAATTGGTATCAGCACCCTGTTGCATAAGGTATTTGGCTATCTCGTCATGTCCTTGCCAGACCGCGCGGGCCAGCGGTGTATAACCCTCTGCATCCAAGCCGTTAAGATCGGCGCCTTTTTTGAGAATCGCCTCAATCAGCGGTAATTGGCCACGCCAAGCAGCAATATGCAGCGGGCTCCAGCCTGCAAAGGGGTTGTTTTTATCCTCCTTGCCTTTGGTCGCCACAAGCTGTTCGATCTTTGCGATATCGGGGAACTCCCTGTCACTGGATTTCCTGACCGTAGCCTTGCCTCCCGCTGCCTTGAGTTTGGCGGCAATGCCGTCGAATTTTCGTAATAGTGCTAAATCGAGCGGTGTCTGTTTCTTTTCGTTCTTCGTGTTGACATTCGCCCCCAGTTTAATCAGTAAATCGACGGTCTTTTTATGGTTCCGTCCGGTGGCGATTAACAGGGCTGTGTTCCCAGTGGAATTGGGTGCTTCCAGTTGGGCGCCCGCCGTTAAGAGTGCATCTGCGATCCGGGTGTTTCCGAGTGCTGCAGCACTATGCAGGGGGGTATCGCCGAGGCTGTCCTTGGTATTGGGTTGAGCCTTTGCCTGCAGGAGTACATCGATAGCTTCTGCCTGTTGATTGATCGCGGCCTCATGCAGAGCTGTACGTCCGAATTTGTCTGTGCCGTTGATGGAGGCTCCTGCAGCCAGCAGGCGTTTGATTGTCTCCGACTTGCCGCCGGCGGCGGCACGATTCAGCAGTTCAATCCTTTGTGATCGGGTGAGGTTGTCGATCGGTGAGGAGGTTGCAAGAACCTCAAGCTTCTTCTCAGCAAGTTTATGTCCCTCGGCAGCTGCACGGCGGTACCACTCTTCAGCCTGCAGCAGGTCTGCTTTTACTCCCCAGCCGTTTTCGTACATTGTGCCGGTTGTGTATTGCGCTTTTACGTGACCCTGTGCCGCGGCTTTGGAAAACCAGGTGAAGGCTTGTTTATGATCTTTCTTGACACCTCTTCCCGAACGATAGACGTTGCCCAGTGCGAACTGGGCATCCCTATCACCCGCTTTGGCCAGTTCCGTATATATTTCGGCCGCTTTGGAGAAGTTTCTGATTCGTACTGCCGCTTCAGCCTCTTCATGTGTGGCGGCGAATACACTGACTGAGAGGAATTCAAAGCAGAGCATAATGGCAAGCAGTAGGGAATGCACCGGCGAAGGCAGCATACGCAAGGCGTTAAAGTTAGGCAGTGCCATGTTTGGTCTCCACGCTGATGCCAGTCTCTTTGAGAAAGCCTGTAGGCAGAATACCGCCTGCACAGATAATGGCGGCATTGTTGGGAAGCTCAATCGCCTTTCCCTCTTGCTCGATGGTTACAGTCTCTTCAGTAAAGGACTTGACGTTGGAATTAAACATTAAGTTGATTTTTCCAGCGTCGACCGCTGCATCCACCCGTTCCCGGTTTTTTCGTTTTGCCCTACCGAATGCGCCGCTACGATAGGAGAGGGTGACTGTGGTGCCTGGTTCATCCGCAATACTGGTGGCGGCCTCCAGGGCGCTATCACCGCCACCGACCACCAGGACATGTTGATTTCGATACTGTTCTGGATCGATCAGGCGATAGGTGACCTTACTCATCTCTTCGCCATCCGCACCCAGTTTCCTTGGTGTGCCGCGTCGCCCGATAGTGAGTAGAACAGCGCGGGTATGGTAGCTGGTTTTATTCGTCTTGACGTCATATCCACCCTTGTCATTTTTTGTAATCGCCTCGACACGCTCATGGTAGTTGATCTCAATGCCGGTCTTTTTCTCTACATCCTGCCAGAATTGAAGCAGGGTCTCTTTGGTGGTTTCGGTGAACTTCATTTCGCCCACCAGGGGGAGTGTTACCGGAGCCGTCATTACGAGTTTACCGCGCGGGAACTGGAATACCGTTCCACCGAGAGAGTCCTGTTCCACGGTTTTGTATCGCAGTTTTTTCTCCATCGAGCGAAGAGAGGCACTGAATCCCGAAGGACCGGCACCGACGATAACTACATCCAGTGGTGCCTCGGACGTATTAGATTTGAGGTCCTCGCTGACGTAGTCAAGTGCTTTGTAGCCCTGTTCGATGGCATTTCGAATCAGGCCCATTCCACCCAATTCGCCCGCAATATAGATGCCAGGCATGGAGGTCTCGAAATTGGGTTTGAGCACTGGAATGTCCACACCACGCTTCTCTGTCCCAAAAACCAGCGTGATGGCATCGAAGGGGCAGGCGGTTTTGCAGGCGCCGTGACCGATACAGTTGGTGGGCGCAATCAGCTGGGCCTTTCCGTCGATCAGACCCAATACCGGGTGGTTATGCTGCTCCGGGCAGGCCTTTACACAGGTACCGCAGCCCATGCACTTCTTCAGATCAATGAGCGGGTGGAGGGAGGCAGGCTCCGTCAGACCGGCCTCGAACTCCTCGTTCATGACAGCGAGATTTTTCCTGCTCTTCAGTTTTTTCTGGACGACATAAATCGCCCAGATCAACAGGATGGGGAGCAGATAGATGAGATAGAGGTCGGCTGATAACTGCATCGAAATATAAAGCGCTTACTAATTAGGGTTTCTTACGGCAATTAACGCCAGAAACTTTATTGTGAATTAAATACCAGAATTTGCCATGGCTTGTTTAGGATTCAGCTATGCGGACGACAAGATAATCGACAATCATTTTCGTTTTTGTGATGACCTTCATGGCTGGGAAAATACTCCCAACATAAGATGTGGGTCGAGAACAGGGGAATCTCCCATTGAAGCTCCTGATTAACAAAAAACGACATAAGTGACTAAATTTTATACTAATAAAGTGGTGATGAGATGGAAACTGCAGCGGTTGCGACCCGTGTAAATAGTGGCTCGATAAGTGCCTCGACAGGGCTGTTGAAGCGAGTTTCCGGCTATCTTAGCACGCTTGGATTTTCGATTTTTTCCCTATTCTTGCTCTATTTGGGCTGGCTGAACCGTGAACAGGCGGTCTGGATCGCCGAAGACGGCTGGGGATACTGGTTTGGTATCGTCGGGGGAAGTCTGATGCTGTTGCTGGTCCTATACCCCATGCGCAAGCGGCTCCATTTCATGTCCCGCTGGCAGACGGTTAAGTTCTGGTTCCGGCTGCATATGATTTTCGGAGTGCTGGGGCCGGTGCTGGTCATGATGCACTCAAGCTTCCACCTCGGGTCCCTCAACGGGCGTATCGCCCTGTTCAGCATGCTGGCGGTTGCCATCAGCGGTATATTCGGACGCTATTTTTATACGCGGATTCACTACGGCCTCTATGGTAGGAAGGCCACCTTCGCCTCACTGAAGGCCGACTCCCTGGAGCTGAATCGAAAAATCGGCCCTCTGTTCAATTTGAATCCGAAGGCCAAAAAGCTGATTCAGGATTATGAAAAACGGGTGCTGTCTGCTCCCAGCGGTATGATCGCCAGTGCAATACACTGGTTTTCCATGCGTATCCTGGCGGCCAGGCTCTATCGCTCGGTGATCCGCTCATTGAACAGAAAACTCCTCGCCGCAGCCCACTTGAAGGGTTGGGACAAGGGGAAGGTCCGTCGTAAGCAGATCCGCTTGAGAGATATGTTGATTGCACACCGAAAAGTTCTGCGACAGATTCTGGAGCTGCACTTCTACGAGCGGATGTTTGCCATCTGGCATCTGATGCATATGCCTCTCTTTATCATGATGATCGTGACTGGATTCGTGCATGTCTATGCCGTACATGCTTACTGATTCCACTTGTTGCGACTGTTGTTAGAGATGCATTTATCTATTCGTCCCCTATTACTGTTCACTGTGTTGCTCATGCTCCCTTCGGCCTCCGCACTGGCAGGTAAGCTGGATCTTCTGTTGATGCCGGGACCTGTAATCGAAGGGCACGCGGAGTTCGAGGAGAAGTGCGAAAGTTGTCACGAGACCCTCAAGAAAGCGGAGCAGGCCGGTCGCTGTCTCTCATGTCACGATCACGAGAATGTGGCAAAAGATATCAAACTGGGTGAGGGATACCATGGCCGGCTGGATGAGTCCCTGGCGAATGACTGCAAGCATTGCCATACCGACCATAAAGGCCGGGAGATGGATATCATCAATCTGGATACCGAATCGTTCGATCACAAGCTCACTGATTTTGAGCTCAAGGAAGGTCACATAGGGGTCTCCTGCAATTTGTGCCACACAAAGGAGCTGAAGAAATACAGTGATGCCCCTTCTGTCTGTTTCTCATGTCACGAAAAGGATGACGCGCATAAAGGTAAGCTCGGCGAAGAGTGCGAAAAGTGTCATAGCGAAAAGAACTGGCGCGAGCAGGCCTTCGACCATGATAAGGATACTGAGTTTAAACGTATCGGGCGTCACAAGGAGATCGATTGCAGGCTCTGTCATGCGGACGGTACCTACAAAAACACCCCAAAGGACTGTTACAGCTGTCATCTGATCAACGATGTACACAACGGCCGTAACGGTACCGAATGTGAAAAGTGCCACAGTAGCTATGAGTGGAAAAAGCTGGCCTTCGACCACAATGCGGATACCGAATTCCCTCTCGAGGGGAGACATGAGTCCGTCAAGTGCGAAACCTGCCATATCAAGGGTCCCTTTGAGAAAAAGCCCTCTAAAGCCTGCTATGCATGTCATGAGAAAGATGACGAACATAGGGGGCGCAATGGAGAGAAGTGCCAGGATTGCCATAGCGTAGAGAGCTGGAAAAAGGTCGAATTCGATCATGGCAAGGACACCAAGTTCCCCTTGAATGGCCAGCATAAGGATCTGGTCTGTAACGCATGCCATCGTACCGCAGCAATGGATGCGTTGAGCGATGTGACCTGCTTCGACTGCCATCGCGCTGTGGATGTGCATAAGGGAGAGCAGGGGGAGAATTGCGCTTACTGCCACAATGAGGAAGGCTGGACCGAAAAGGTTTTCTTCGAGCACGATCTGACGAAGTTTCCGCTAATCGGTATTCACAGCGTCACCGCCTGCGAGTCCTGCCATCTGAATGCGGAGTTTCAGCAGGCCGATATCGAGTGTCTCTCCTGCCACAAGGCGGACGATAACCACGATGGCCGGTTTGGTAAGAAGTGTGGTGAATGCCACAACCCGAACAATTGGTTGTTGTGGACATTCGATCATGATGAGCAAACTGAATATCCTCTTGAGGGGAAACACCGGGAGGCGGTCTGTGACGACTGTCATCGGCTTCCGCTCGAAGAGCACAACAGTATTTCGAAACAGTGCTTTGGATGTCACCGCGGCGATGATATTCACGTCGGCGGATTCGGTCGTCATTGCGATCGATGCCACAGCACGGAAACTTTCAAAGAGCCCAAATTTCAGTAATACCGCACCCCGATCCGTCGGGCTGGGATAAGACTATGATTTTTATGAATGCAAATATGGATTTTGACTTTCGAAGCGCGGGTATCGCCAGAGCGATCCTGCTGCTATTGGCATTACTGACATTGGGTTTGACGAGTCAGAGTCTACCGGCAGCGACGAGTGGGAATTTTGACCATTTCACAACAGGGTTTCCGCTGACAGGTGGTCATCGCAACGTGGATTGCGAAAGCTGCCATATCAGTGGACTCTTCGTGGGTACCCCGGAACGCTGTGAAGGCTGTCATAACAATGTACGGGCGGATGGCAAGTCGTCCGATCATATCCAGACCGATGATACGTGTGACAACTGCCATACCACCACGGACTGGCGGCATGCCCGCTTTGATCACGGCAATGTTTCTGGCGATTGCACCAAATGTCACAATGGTGCCACGGCGCCAGGTAAAGACCCCAGTCATATTCTTTCGGCCAATACCTGTGAGTTTTGTCATTCAACTTTTAGTTGGAGCACGGTGATTCGTGTTGACCATTCGGCGGTACAGGGTACCTGTGCCAGCTGCCATAACGGTACGATCGCAACCGGTACATCACCCTCTCACATTGCCACTAACGGTCAGGGCTGTGAGAGCTGCCATAATACGATCTCCTGGGCTTCTGGCACTTACGATCATGCGGGTGTGACCGGCAACTGCTCCAGCTGCCATAACGGCACCACGGCGAGGGGTAAACATGGGGCTCATATCCAATCGACCCAGGTCTGTGAAAGCTGCCACCGCATCACCGCCTGGAGTCCCGCAACACAGGTGGATCATGCCAATGTGCAGGGCAGTTGTTTCAGTTGCCACAACGGCAATATCGCGACAGGCAAAGGGCCGGATCACATCGCCAGTACCAACGATTGTACCGATTGCCATACCACCAACGGCTGGGTGCCGGCCAACTTCGACCACTCTTTGGTGACCAGCGATTGTGCAACCTGTCACAACGGTTCTTCAGCCACTGGCAAGCACAGTAACCATATTCTTACTTCGAACATCTGTGAGAGCTGTCACCGAAATACCTCTTGGGTACCCGCAACCCGGGTAGACCATACGCAGGTACAGGGTCCCTGTTCCAGTTGCCACAATGGCGTGGTCGCCACCGGCAAGACGCCGGACCATATTAACAGTGGAAATGTCTGCTCCGACTGTCATACCACGAATGCCTGGGTACCGGCATCATTCGATCATGCAACGATCACAGGTGACTGCGTAAGCTGTCATAACGGATCGACGGCCACGGGTAAAAACCCGGCCCATATCCAGACCACCAACGTGTGTGAGGACTGTCATCGCAATACCTCATGGATACCGGTTATCAGGGTGGATCATGCCCAGGTGATCGGTACCTGCAGCAGCTGTCATGATGGCACCACTGCGCCGGGTAAGGATCCCGACCATGTTGCAACGACAGAAGATTGCCTTGTGTGTCACACGACGAATGCGTGGATTCCGGCTGATTTCGATCACACCAACGTGGTGGACAACTGTTCCGGTTGTCACAATGGTTCCACCGCGACCGGTAAGCATCCTGCCCATATCCAGACCACCAATATCTGTGAGAGCTGTCACCGCAACACTTCCTGGATACCGACGATTCGTGTGGATCATAACGAAGTGATCGGCACCTGTTTCAGCTGTCACAACGGCAGTGTCGCCATTGGCAAGCATGCTGCACATATTCAGAGCGGTAATGACTGTGAGTCCTGCCATACCACCAACGGCTGGGTACCGGCAAACTTCGACCACGCCACTATCACGGGCAATTGTATCAGCTGCCATAACGGCACTTCGGCCACCGGCAAACATGCCGCTCACATTCAGACGACCAATGTTTGCGAGGACTGCCACCGTAATACCGACTGGATACCTGTGCTCAGGGTGGATCATGCCAATGTCATCGGTACCTGCAGCAGTTGTCACGACGGGACGACAGCGCCTGGCAAGCACGCAACCCATGTTCCGACGACAGAAGACTGTCTGGCTTGTCATACGACCAATGCCTGGATACCTGCCGACTTCAACCATGCCAGCATCACCAGCAACTGCTCCGGCTGTCACAATGGATCTACGGCGACAGGTAAGGGCCCGACCCACATCCAGACGACGAACACCTGTGAGAGCTGTCATCGCAATAGTTCATGGATACCGGCGACCCGTGTCGATCATGCCGAGGTGGTCGGCACCTGTTTCAGTTGCCATAACGGTACTGTTGCCACCGGTAAGCATGCGCTACATGTACAGAGCGGTAATGACTGCGAGACCTGCCATACCACTAACGGTTGGGTGCCGGCGAATTTCGACCATGCCAGCCTGACCGGTAACTGTATTACCTGTCATAACGGTTCCACCGCAACGGGTAAGAACGGCACCCATATACAGACGACCAATGTCTGCGAGGACTGCCACAGTAATACCTCATGGATACCCGTGATCCGGGTGGATCATGCCAATGTGATTGGTACTTGCTTCAGTTGTCACAACGGTACGACAGCCACCGGTAAACATGCAGCCCACATCCAGAGTGGCAATGACTGCGAGACCTGCCATACCTCAAATGGTTGGGTGCCGGCGAACTTCGATCACGCGACAATTACCAACAATTGTTCCACCTGCCACAACGGCACTACGGCCACGGGTAAACATGCGTCGCATATTCAGACGACAAATGTCTGTGAGAACTGCCACCGTAATACGACGTGGATACCTGTACTCAGGGTGGATCATCAGGATGTGATCGGCACCTGCTTCAGCTGTCACAACGGGACCATAGCGACGGGCAAACACGCTGCGCATATTGCGAGCGACAACACCTGTGATCTCTGCCATACCACCAATGGCTGGGTACCGGCGAATTTCGATCATGCCAGTGTCACGACCAACTGTTCGACCTGTCACAACGGTACGACGGCAACCGGAAAACATCCGGCCCATATCCAGACCAATAATCAGTGTGAGGATTGCCACCGCAATACGGCCTGGGTGCCGGTATTGAGAGTCGATCATGCCGATGTGATCGGGACCTGCTTCAGTTGTCACAACGGCACCATAGCGACGGGTAAGACACCGGATCATGTGCCGAGTGATAACACTTGTGATCTCTGCCATACCACCAATGGCTGGGTGCCGGCGAACTTCGACCACTCGACCATCAGCAACAACTGCTCCAGTTGCCATAACGGCACCACGGCGACAGGGAAAAACCCCGGCCATATCCAGAGCACCAATATCTGTGAGAATTGCCACCGCAATACCTCGTGGATTCCGGTGATAAGGGTGGATCACGGTGACGTCATCGGTACCTGTAACAGTTGCCACAACGGCACCACTGCCACGGGAATGCCGGGAGGCCACTTTGTTACGACTCAACAGTGTGACAGCTGCCATACCACCAATGGCTGGCTGCCGGCGTCGGAATACCGGCATGTGGGTGGCAACTATCCGGGCGACCATCGAGCGAATCTGGATTGTCAGGATTGCCATACCAGCAACAATGAGACGATTCCGTGGCCGTTCCCGGCGTATGCGCCCGATTGTGCGGCTTGCCATGCGAACGACTACGATAATGGTGAAGATGATCACAATGGACTTTCCAATGACAGAAACTGCGCAGGCAGTGGATGTCATCGGGTCAGTGATCGTGGATGGTGATAGGTCTTATTTCACCCGGTAATCTACTTAGGTGGATTGCCGGGTGAATTCCCGAAATTATTTATTGTTGTCTGCCATGGAAAGGGGGATCGCTTCATTCCAGGTAGTGGAGTGTTGTCAGCAACCGGATACGATGATTAATCGCGTGAGATCAGATTTTCGAATTAAATGTTCAGGTAATTAACGAGTGCGGAACATCAACTTATCAAAGATTTTTTCCTGGCTGATGTTACTGATGCTGCTGGTCTCATTTCAGGCAGGCGCGGCATCCAAGGTACTCGACCGGATTGAGATCAAATCCGAGGGTGACGAGAATGTCATCTCGGTCATCTTCAATGTGCCGGTGCGATATGTCTCGCACGTGATGAACGAGACGAAGACCGAAGTCGGAGTGCAAATCCAGATCATTCAGAACAGGGAAGTGGCTTTGGAGGATCTGGCCTCTACGGATCAATTGACCTGGAATCCCTCAGCCGAGATCCCGCTGGACAAGGTAGTCTACCAGGGTCAGGTCTTGGGTACTTCATCTCTACTGGTCTCTTTTGTCACCCCAGTGGAGGATTTCAGGATTCGCCAGAGCCGTGATTTCTATTCGATGGACTTTGTCTTGAAGAGCAAGGCAGGGGTACCTGAAATACCGGTACCCAAACAGCCGCCTGTGGATATCGATGTTCCCGAAACCAAATCACCCATGAGCTTCAAGGCGCTCCCCCTGGTGATCTATGTGGTCAATCTGAAATCGGAGACCAAGCCCATCGATATGGCGAAGATCGCGCCGGTCCAGGTTGAAGGCGACCAGACGCTCTACACCACCAAGGCACAGGTGGACGGACGCGAATGGCATCGCCTCCGGCTCGGGTTTTTTCGCACCCAGGACGAAGCCAAGGCGAAACTGAAGGAGATGAAGAGCTTCTACCCCGATGCCTGGATCGACCGCGCCGACATCCAGGAGCGGCGTCGAGCCATGTTTGCAGCCGGACAGGAAGAGCAGGAGCCCCCGCCGCCCGCACCCGTTCAGGAGATATTGCCCGTCGATGAGCGACTGACCCAAATGATGGAGACGATCCGACGCACCATGACGGCAGGGGAGTACGGCAAGGCGGTCCGTATGCTTGAGGCGATGCTGGAGGAGCCGAATAATTACTATACCAAGGAGGCCATGGAACTCATGGGCCTTGCACGCGAACGAAACGGTCAGGTCGCCCATGCAAAAGCCGAATACCGCGCCTTCCTGGAAAAATATCCGGAAGGTGAAGACGCGGAGCGTGTGGAACAACGCCTCTTGGGTCTGATAACCGCTCCCAAGCCGCTGAAAGACCCCCTCCGCAAAGAAGAAGATGAGCTGCCGGTCGAATGGGAGACCTACGGCAGCTTTTCACAGAACTACCGACGGGACGAGATCGACAGTGATTTCATCGATGATGAGGACAGTGTCTCCCGCTCCGAGATTGAGAATTTCATCGACATCAACACCCGCCGTCGGGGTGAAGACCTCGACCTGCAGATGAAACTGACCGGCAGCTATGTCTACGATCTGCTGGATGATGGGCCGGGCGACGATGAGACACTGACTGAGGCCTATGTCGATCTGCAGCACCGGGATACCCGGTCGAGCATGCGTCTCGGGCGTCAGCGCCTGCGCTCCAGTGGTATCCTCAACCGCTTTGACGGTCTGGCCCTTGGATACGATCTGACGGAGGACGTTCGCTTAAAGGCTTCCGCCGGACTGCCTGTCGAGAGTTCCAGAGATGTCTTTCTCAATGATCACAAGACCTTTGCCGGCTTCAGCGGCGATATCTCGAATATTTTTGAGAACTGGGATCTCAGCCTGTTCCTGATCGATCAGCGGGTGGACGACATTATTGATCGTCGTGCTATCGGCGGCGAGCTTCGCTACTTCGATCCCACTAAATCCCTGTTCGGTATTGTCGATTACGATATCCACTACGGTGCGCTCAATATCTTTTCTATCCAGGGCAACTGGACCCTGGAGGATAAGACCCGTCTCTACTCGACCATCGACTACCGGAAAAGCCCCTTGCTCCTGAGCAGCAATGCGATCAGAGCCGCTTCGCCGCTCGAGACGATTGATGAACTGAAGGGCCTGTTAAGTGAAGATGAGATCTACGACCTGGCGGAGACGATCACGGCTGATACCTCGACTTTTCTGATCGGTGCCAGCCGACCGCTATCAGAAACGTTACAGATCAGTGGCGATGTTACCGTCACGAGTACTGGTGACACCCCCGGTGTAGGGCTGCCGGGCGATCCGATTTTTATCTCCCCGGTAGAAAAGACGGGCACCCAGTATTTCTACAATTTCCAGGTGATCAAAAATGATCTGTTGAAAAAGGGGGATATCGGTATCTTCAGCCTGAGATACTCCGATGCCAGCACATCCAACACCTGGAGGCTGGGGGTGAGCAGTCGATATCCCGTGACCAATCTCTTCCGGGTCAATCCCAGATTCGATGTCTCCTATCGTAAGAGTACCGATTCCGACAACACTCGATTGACGCTGAGCCCCTATCTGCGAATGGAGTACCGTTTGCGCAAGAGTTTTACCCTTGAGTTCGATGGCGGTATCAACTGGTACGATGAGGAGACAGCCGGGCAGAGCATCGAGACCACCGACTACTTTTTCATCGCCGGCTACCGCTGGGACTTCTGATCGCAAAATCCGCATGGCACTGCTTCAACACTGCCGGTTATAATCCCGCCTTTGCTCCGGGGATGGTCTCCGGACAGCCGCAAGCCACTCACTGCTTGGGGTGACCACAGACAGGTACCGAGTTTGACACAGTTGATAGCCATCGCAGCGGGTGGCGCCGTCGGGGCGCTGTTTCGCTTCTGGGTCTCCAGCGGCGTCTACCAGTTACTGGGCCGCGGGTTTCCCTATGGGACCTTGGCGGTAAACGTGCTGGGCTCCCTGGTGATGGGCTTTCTCTACGTCGTGATGCTGGAGCGCATGACCGCCTCGCCGGAGCTGCGGGGCGCGCTGCTGATCGGTTTTCTCGGTGCCTTCACCACTTTTTCGACCTTCTCCATCGAGACGCTCAACCTGATCGAGCAAGCCGACTTTTTCAAGGCGGGCATGAACATGCTCTTGAGTGTGGTCGCCTGTATCGTGGCCTGCTGGTTTGGTTTGGTGCTAGGGAGGCAACTATGAAGCAGAGCGAAGTGACCATGGTGCGCATCTACCTGACGGAAGGGGATCACCAGTTACGCAAGCTGCTCGACTTCCTGCATCAGGAGGAGCAGGTGCGCGGTGTCACCGCCTTTCGCGGTATCGCCGGATTCGGCCGATCGGGGAGGGCGCATGAGGCATCGTTACTCGATATCTCCATGGACCTGCCCCTGGTGGTGGAGTTCTTCGACCGGCCGGAACGGGTGGAAAAGGTCCTGCAGGACCTGAATCAATGGGTAGAACCGGGCCATGTGGTGAGCTGGTCCGCACACGTCAATATGGGTGAATGATCAATGCTGGATCCGAGACTGTTAAGAAACAACCTGGAAGAGACTGCCGAACAGCTGGCCCGTCGCGGCTATCAGCTGGATATCCGGCAGTTCGCCGAGCTGGAAGAGCGCCGCAAGCAGCTCCAGGTGGATTCGCAGGAGCTGCAGAACGAGAGAAACAGCCGCTCCAAATCGATCGGCAAGGCCAAGGCTGCCGGTGAGGATATCCAGCCGTTGCTCGACCAGGTGGCTGAGCTCGGCGATCGTTTGAAAGCGATGCAGGAATCCCTCAACCAAGTGCAGGCTGAAATCTCTGAAATCACCATGGGGATCCCCAATATTCCCCACGAAACCGTCCCCGACGGTAACGATGAAAACGACAACCGCTTGGAGCGGCGCTGGGGCGAGCCCATGGTATTGGATTTCGAGCCCAAGGATCACGTCGACCTTGGCGACGCCTCCGGTCTGCTCGACTTCGATGCGGCAGCCCGGATCACCGGTTCCCGTTTTGCCGTCATGGCGGGACCGCTGGCCAGACTGCATCGCGCCCTGATCCAGTTCATGCTCGATACCCATACCACCGAGCACGGCTACACCGAGGCGTACGTGCCCTACATGGTCAACGCCGACAGCCTGCGCGGGACCGGGCAATTGCCCAAGTTCGAAGAGGACCTGTTCAAACTCTGCGGAGAATCTGAGTACTATCTGATCCCCACTGCAGAGGTGCCGGTCACCAACCTGGTTCGGGATCAGATCGTCGAGTCCGACTACATGCCCCGCAAGTGGGTGGCCCATACCCCCTGTTTCCGTTCTGAGGCCGGTTCCTACGGTAAAGATACCCGTGGCATGATCCGGCAACACCAGTTCGAAAAGGTGGAGCTGGTGCAGGCGGTGCCCGCGGGCCAGTCCTATCAGGCCCTCGAAGAGTTGACCGGCCACGCAGAAGCGATATTGCAGAAACTGAAACTCCCCTACCGGGTGGTCACCCTCTGCACCGGGGATATCGGCTTCTCCTCCGCCAAGACCTACGACCTGGAGGTCTGGCTGCCGGGGCAGGGCAAATACCGGGAGATCTCCTCCTGCTCCAACTTCGTCGACTTCCAGGCCCGCCGCCTGCAGGCCCGCTGGCGCAACCCGGAGACCGGCAAGCCGGAGCTGGTGCATACCCTCAACGGTTCGGGACTCGCGGTCGGCCGCACCCTGGTGGCGGTGATGGAAAACTACCAGCAGGTGGACGGATCCATCCTCATACCGGAAGTCCTGAAGGGCTACATGGGCGGCCTGGAGAAGATCACCTGATCAGTGCGTAGGGTGGGGCCATGCCCCACCAATCTGGTCTGACATTAGAGAAACTCGAATGAGCGTTCCCTCTCCCGCCGGGAGAGGGCTAGGGTGAGCGGATCAGAACAGTTTGGTGCGATTCTGCACCAACAAAACCCAACTACTCACTAAACCAACATAATCAACAACACAACAAACCCCACCACCGCGGCCAGTGGAAGAATAGCCGCCTGCCAATCCCCCTTTTCCGCCTTGGGGCTGTTTTTCATCCAATATTTCGCCCTCGGCCAGATGAAGATGATCCAGCCGATGATCAGAATCGCAGAGAAGATTTTTACCCAATCCATCGTCTTAGTCCGGAGATAAAAAACCCCGGCATCGGCCGGGGTCTGTTGCTATATAAGTTGTCGATCGAGCTTAGTCGTCACCACCCAGCGCACCCAACAGGTGGAGCAGGCTGGTGAAGATATTCAGGATCGCCAGGTAGAGGCCTACGGTCGTCATGATGTAGTTGGTCTGACCGCCGTTGACCATCTGACCGGTCTCAAAAAGGATGTAACCCGACATCAGTAGGATCACAGCCGCAGAGATCGCCAGGTGCAGTCCCGGAATTTCCAGGAAGAGCCCCGCCAGAGAGGCAAGCAGCACAACGATCATGCCGGCGAAGATGAAGCCACCCATGAAACTGAAGTCACGCTTGGTGCTCAGCGCATAGCCGGAAAGCGCCAGGAAGATGATACCCGTGCCGCCAAAGGCAGTGGCAATGATCTGCGGCCCGTTGGAGAGGGCTGCGATGTAGTAGTTCAGGGTCGGGCCGAGGCCGAAACCGAGCAGGCCGGTGATGCCGAACACTACCCACAAGCCGGTGGCTGAGTTAGCGGTTCTCGGCAGCACGAACCAGAGCATGATTAGCGCGCCGACAGAGGTGCCGAGGGAGATCATCGGCGAGGGCGCGATCACCATGGAAACGATGGCCATCAGCGCACTCCAGACGAGTGTCCCTGAGAGCAGCATGTAGGTGTTCTTAATAAGTTTATTGGTCGACAGTACCGATTCCGAGGATCGGGCTGTAGCGATATCGATTCGATTCATTGTGGCTTAATCTCCTTGATTTTCTGGCCTTAAATCAATCTGATTGATGAGACAATCGAGGTCCCAAAACGTTCATCACAGGATACCTCGGCCCAAAAAAAGATCAACAACAGAATAGTGGTGTTTAATGTAGATATTTCAAGGGGATTTCTGTATTCTACCGCGTCTTCGGAGAGGTGGCAGAGCGGTTGAATGCACTGGTCTTGAAAACCAGCAAGGGTTAATAGCCCTTCCAGGGTTCGAATCCCTGCCTCTCCGCCAAATAAAAAAGGGGCCCAATCGGGCCCCTTTTTTATTTGGCTGCGCGGCAGGATTTGATTCGAACCCTTCGTTCGACAAGGCGCGCAGCGCCGCAGGACGCTGGAGCGTAGCGAAGGCGCCCCGAAGGGGTGAGCCGAAGGCGAATCAATCCCTGCCCATCAGCTGGCTTCCAAGCTCAGTAGTCAGGCCCCCTTTTTTATTTGGCTGCGCGGCAGGATTTGATTCGAACCCTTCGTTCGACCAGGAGCGAAGCGCCGCAGGACGCCGTAGCGTAGCGAAGGCGCCCCGAAGGGGTGAGCCGAAGGCGAATCACAAGCCGCCACAGGCGGCGCAGAACATCGGAGCGCAGCGACGATGGCCCGAAGGGCGAGGCTTCAGCCGAGTAATCCCTGCCCATCAGCTGGCTTCCAAGCTCAGTAGTCAGGCCCCCTTTTTTATTTGGCTGCGCGGCAGGATTTGATTCGAACCCTTCGTTCGACCAGGAGCGAAGCGCCGCAGGACGCCGCAGCATAGCGGAAGCGCCCCGAAGGGGTGAGCCGAAGGCGAATCACAAGCCGCCACAGGCGGCGCGGAACATCGGGGCGAAGCGACGATGGCCCGAAGGACGAGGCTTCAGCCGAGTAATCCCTACCCATCAGTTGGCTTCCAGGTTTAGGATTCAGATTCCCATTTTTATTGCTTAGTTAGGCAGGATTCGATTCGACCTCCTCGTTCGGTAAGGCGCGAAGCGCCGCATGACGCCGCAAATAAATACTCGGAATATCTTCCGTCGCGGAAACAGCCGATATCAAAATACTTATTTGACAACTTCGGCATCCTAAACAAATTATCAGTAATAACAGAAATTACTGGAATCGAATAATGAAACTGACGCCTGTCATGGAAAAGTACATCCTTCATTGGGGGGAGATGGGAACCCGTTGGGGAGTGAGCCGGACAGTTGCCCAGATCCAAGCGTTGCTTTTTATTTCGTCCAAACCACTGACCGCCGAAGAGATCACAGAGACCTTGGAAGTCGCCCGCTCCAATATCGATACCAGTATCAAAGAGCTACGGGGATGGAAACTGGTCAAGGTAGTACATCTGTTGGGTGATCCCAGAGATTATTATGAAACCATGAAAGACCCGTGGGAGCTGTTCTATACCATCATGGAGGGACGCAAGCAGCGGGACCTCGATCAGACGATGACGCTACTTAGGGAGTGTGTTCTTGAGGGTAATGCAGACAAGCAAACACCCACAGAGGTAAAGCGGCGTATTAGGGATCTACTGGAATTTATGGAGGCCTTGGATAGCTGGCATCGCCAGATCAAGGTACTGCCCAAATCCACGCTGTTAAAACTCATCAGGCTGGGTGCGAAGGTGCAGACTTTTCTTGGTAAGTAGCTTTTTTGTTGTGTGAGACAAAAAGGGTAGGGTAGCAGTTGATCCCTTTTACTGCTTATGAATAAGTGGCGGTGATGACACAGGCAAGCCGCCTGCAAAGCCAGTCGCCCCGGTTGCAATTCAAAACGAAGCAGGTACGCTATGGCGTTCCGCAGGCAGTCATGAAGACAACGGATATCCCAATAGCCTGCGGTAATGGAAACTTCAAGGAAAGAAACAAGGAGTAATACAATGTCTCAAAACCTAGTCTCCGCAGAATTCACAGCGGAAGAGCAGCAAGCCATTCTGGCTTCCATCCAACAGATCCAGTCTCTGCCTTTTCTGATCGGGCTCAGCAATAAAGACAAACAAAGGCTCAATAAGATGGGCAATAAAAGTCTTGGCTTTGTGGATCAGGCGCTCAATCTCGCCAGGCAGAATCCCGACATACTTCCTAGCCGGTTAGACCTGGAAGAGTTTGAGCGGGACGTGGCGCTCTACCATGCGCTTCACCCGATCAATACCGCATTGAGCAAACTCAGTGAATTGGTAGACGGTACACTACTCGCGGTAGGCAGTGACGCATACACCGCCGCCCTTGATGTCTATGCCTATGCAAAAATGGCAAACGGTGTCACCGGGCTTGAGGATCTGCGTGACGCGATGGGCGATCGTTTCAGAAATAATGGCAGCCGTAAGGCCACCGAAATGGATGCGGAGCAGGCTGAAGCCTGATAGAAATCGCCACTGGCTAGGTTATAAACCCGGCCAGTGGTCCTCATAGAGCACCCAACCTCTCGAATAATAGACTGCCCGGCACACAGAATTGAACTACCGGAAGAAATCATCGAAGTCACGGAGTCTTTTTTTGACTTCATGGGATTAATTCGGAACTTCACGGAAAAAATAGTTCAACACACGAAGCGATTTCACTCGCGATAGACTGAAATTGAGTCAATCATGGAGCTTTTTTTCTCGTGAACGAGTGAAATAATTACAACAGTTCGAAAAATATTGTCTTGAGTTCGACTATTTTTTTCGTGAAGTCCCGAAAAACTGCAAAGAGTTTCAATATTTTTGACGTCAGTTCCCAAAAAGGAGTCGTGATGTTCAAAAAATCTCACTCAAAGTCAACTATTCATCCCGGCAGGTCCCGAAAATATCCAGTAGGTTAGATTATTCAGACGGCCAGTTCCCGATATAGGGTCGAGTAGTCTGGGATTTTTCAACTCGAAGTCAATAATCTGGCACAACTGATCTTGAAAACCTGTCTCGATATAATCTTTTAGGTGAAAGTTAAGTAGGCGGAGACAGGGTAGTGTATGTGGGAGTGGTGTCGATTGAGAATTCAAAATATTATCATTGGTCATCGATCCTTTTATGCAGCTATGGAAAACGCATTCAATCACTCCTGAGGCATGCCTCTGATTGATATTAGTACAGCGATAACACGAACCCAATCACCTACCTCTAAGTCGCGTCCTTCAGAGTCATTGCTGGGTATAGTTTCATTTAAAAACAACGACCTAGCTTACTTGATAGCCTGGGCGTTAGCGTAGGTATTTCCAGTGCAGCTAATTGTTAGAAGGCCTATTCCCCATATCATCAATTATTGCGTTTATATCTATCCCAAAACCAAAAAAGTTTGGCTTTAGTGAAACATAGCGATTAAACCGTTGTAGTGCAGTCTCAACCTTACAGTCTTCTGTCTTCGTGCTCTTTAACTCATATAATTGAGATATTAGATCCTGAATAAGATCCATAAACATTGGATCGTTTGTTTTTATACCTTTAATCAAATCAAGTCCATCCTGAATATCGCCGGATTCTTTGCTGGCAAAAGCCAAATAACATTTTGAAATCGAATAATCAAAGATATTGGGTTCTGTTAGGTCTTCAAGAATTACACTATTTAGCATATCTCTAGCTTCATCTAATTTATCCAATTCAATAAAAGCCCTGGACTTGAAGACTAATGTAAGCCCCGAATGTACATGATTTAAGGATTTATCATAAGCGTCTATTGCCTTATCAAACTCAGACAGATGATGGTAGCACCAACCCAAATCTAGCCACAATTGGCCTTCACCTATTGACGAATATTCTCCGGTTGCAATTTCATTCTTTAGATTGGCTATTGCGCTAGTAAAATATTCTTCTTTCCCACTTAGTTCACCTAAATGTTTGTAAGATATTGCTAAATGATGTCTGCCTAAGGGTGTTCTGTATTCTTGTAGAGTTTTTTCGTATTCATGTATAGCACTTTTAAGAATGGGAATCCCCTTGTTTGAATCATTTAATAGACAATATTCTGTTCCTATCAAACTTCGATATTGAAGATTAATTTCAGGAGAGCTAGAAATTTCACATATTCTCTCAGCAATATTTGTCTTTTCTACTGGATTTAGATCATCTGAATAAACGTCTATTAGAACTGTAAGCAAATCAACATCACTTACTTGCTTCCAATCATAAGCTTCTAGAATTTCTTTCGCAGCCTCCCTTTTATCCCTATAAACATACAAATAGATACATTTATGGTAATCGATCTTTACTTCCCAACGGTCATCATCTATAGCACTAGATAGATACTCAAGAGCAAAAGGGTAATCATCCACCATGTCGCATTTCGCATAACATGACAATAATAAATCAAGCATGTCAGACATTGCTTCTATATCAGTTTTAAGCAGTTTTCTGGATTCGTCAGAATTTGACGTTAGAAATGGCACTGTATGAGCCATGTGGCACAATCTATACCAAGTAATATGTAGCCGGATGGCTTTTAAGGCCTTCCTATATTCTCCTTTATTAAAGAGCTTCCACCCATCAAAGTGTTTCTTTGAATATTCATTTTTACAGCAATTTTTAAATCTCGCACCAGAACCACACAAACAGGCATTTCGACCAGGTGGTTCTAATTTAGATAAATGTGATGCCATAACTATGCCATTGGCCTTCTAATGTCGAAGCTGTGGGGTGTAAGCTGCGGCGCAGCGTCCCACACGAGTAATTTGTTATGAGTTTTTTCCTAATAAGTGCTGCACCTTATTTTTTGCCCACTCAGTAGCTATTTGCTTGCCAACTGTAAGCATTGTTTCTACAGTCGCTTCCTTGAATTCTGATTTTATTACCTCCCATATTTCATTTTGCTTGATGAGTGAAATAAATTCATGACCATCCCATGTGAGTCTATCCTTATATGTATAGGCACCGCCATTTTTTGGTGGATAGGAATCAGTAATTATAAATCCTGCATCTCTTAGTATTTTTACATGGTGATAGACTTTGTCTTCATCATGCGCTGATGCTATGAACGTGGTTTCTTCTTCGTAAGACAGAAGAAGTTGCTTAATAAGTTCCATATCTCTTTTCATGGGTAACTTGGACTCATAACGATTTAGGTAACAGGCGACACGTTAGGAGCGTGATCTTCCCCCGCTAAAATGGACACATGATTTTTCATGCCGCCATGCTCTCAAATACTGCCGGTGGTAAATAACCAATCCCAGAATGCATCCTTCGGTGATTATAGAATTGATTAATGTAACTGTTTAACGCGCATCGCAACTCGGCCTCATTTCTGAATCTTCTCCCTCGTATCAGTTCCACCTTCAACGTATGAAAGAAGGACTCCATGTGTGCATTATCTGTACAAATGCCCGGGCGATTGACGCTGTGACAAATACCGTGCTTCTTCAGCTCATCCCTAAATCGATATGCCATGTACTCAATTCCCCTATCCGTGTGAAATAGCATCCCGCTTTTCAAACTCCTGCCCCTTAGTGCATGCGATAAGGCATTCAACGTTAATTCCACCGATCGTTCCCGACTCAGCGACCACCCGAGTATCCTACGGCTGTACGCATCCATTACTGTTGCCAGATAGCGCCACTTTTTACCCAGTTTCAGGTAGGTGATATCCGCCACCCATACTTGGTTCAGCTGGGTCGGGCTCGGCTCCAACCTCCATAGATTCTCACCTGCCGCCTTGAACCGCCTCAATCCAGGCTGCCTGCGTGTTACCCGCACTACACGTCCCACAAGGCCCTTATCCCGCATCAATCGCTCAACCCGCTTCTTGCCGATACTATAGCCCTTATCTTTTAAGGTTCTGTGCACCCGAGGGCTCCCATAGGTACCTCGGCTCTGCTTGTGAATCTCCGAGATCTCCTGCGTCAAAACAGCGTCTTCCCTGGAGCGTGCCGATGCTGATCGCTTGAGCCAATCATAATAGCCGCTGCGTGAGACCTTCAGCCATTCACAAAGATACTTTACTCCGAGTTGTCGGTTTCTCTGGATGAATCGATATCGTTCTGATGTTCTTCCGCGAGAAACCGTTGCCACTTTTTTAGAAGATCGTTCTCCTGCTTGAGTCGAGCGACTTCTTTTCTTAGTCTCTTCAGTTCATCAAGTTCTGCTTTCTCTTGCTTGATGCTGGTGACACGTTTTCGTTTATCCGCCACGATCTTGCCTTCCCGGTACTCTTTGCGCCATCGTGACAGCATGAACGGGTGAATGTCGAGTGTTTCTGCAACCTCCTTGACCTCCACCCCATCCAATTGACTGAGTTGTACCGCTTTCGCCTTAAATTCCTCCGTGTATCTCCACGTCCTTCTTGCTTGATTGTATCTTGCCATCGAACACCCTCTTGTTTGGATTTGGTGTCCGTTTTATCGGGGGATGTTCAGCGTCCTGTTGATCCACTTGTTATACCTTTCTTATTTAACTCATCTTCATACAGTGTTTTACTTAAATAAACACTAATCAGTTCCGACACCTTCTCGGCATAATCAAGCGTTTTCGAATCAAATGCGTTTTTGTCTTTAGAATCGAAGGCTAAAACGCCTAGGATATGCTTATGATTTTCTCTGTTACCTACAATCAATGGCAAAAGGAGAGTGCTTTTATATAGCGATTCAATAACGTCTCTCTTGTTATTGACATAACCCCCTTCCGATGGGGTTGAAATATCATTGTCTAATACGTAGCTCTTGTAAGAATTAAAAATATCTTTGTAGGCCGTATTTGTGCTAATTGGGTAAATGTAATCCAGAACCTCTCTTTTGTTAGCGCTACTGGAATCCCTAAGAAAAGTGACAAGTTCATCATACTCACCGCCTTCGGATTCTCGTAAAAGTTTAATCGCGGTACTTATTTCTTTTCCTGTTATTTCATGAAGCGCTTTAGTTGCTTGGTTTATAACAGGGAATATTTCCGATTTAAAATCGGAAATATCAGAGAGCTCAATTTTCCTTTTTATTTCATCTGCCAGGAGTTTCTGATACGTATTTTCAAGGCTTTCATATAAGCTCTTTACTTGCTTATGACGCATCTTAGTCGTGTAAAAGCTATACGCTGCTGCAATGGCACTAACCAAGGTTGCGCTGAGGGCTGTTATTGATGCAATGTCAGACATCTTTCCCTCCAAAGTCTATAAATAGCTCCCCTTTATTTACGTGTCGCTTATATCTTTCAATTGTATGGATCCCCATAAAAATGATAATTGTTGCTATTGAATAGTTTGCTACAGATATGTGGGGCGAGTTTCCGGAAACAATAAACCCAAATATAGAAGAAAAGGCCATGGCTACAAAAATACTTGCGCCGAGCAAGGCAAGGTTTTTGGTTGTTACCCCAATTGATATCGAGTACATCGCTGCTGATATCGCATATGTCTGATCCGATACGTTGCCCGTGATACTCTTCTCAACAATTATCGGCATAAGCGGCAGCAATAATTGGACGATAAAAGAGAAAATAAAATGCTGCCAATTATGTTTCATTTGTTCCTCTTACTCGTATCGAGGTATAACGATTAAGCTAAGGGGCACCGCTTTGCGGCGTCCCTGACTTGAGAGCCTTGTTGGGCGCTTTATGTTGGCTATTTGCAATTTTCATTAGGTAGCTACTTTGAATCTGCAATTCCTTCATTTGCGCGGACTGCCAAGTTTTATCACCGCGCCAATCTAATACAGAAAAAAATAGTGAAAATAGTGCGAATGACACTGCAAGAATTGAAAGAAAAAGGCTCCAGCGAATTGTGGTCTTGTTTTGTCTGGCTTCCTTTTCTGACAAGAGAGCTTCATACACATTTCCAGCCTGCATGTTTCCAGCTGTTTGTTGCCAAGCTAATTGCATGAACTCATCCAACTTAGCATTACTAAGTTCATGCGGTTTAGATCTCATAAGTTCTAGCCAAGTGTCAGTACTCATATGCCTTTCTTCCTAGCGCCCAACGGGTGATGATGTGGACGTCACAAATATTGTGTTATATGGACGTCTTGAATATTGTAATATGTGGAAAAAAGTTCTCATCTTAGAGAATAAAAGGCCGAATAAATGGATTGGTGGCAAATGATTATCTTTTTTATTTCTAATTGTTACTGACCCCTTTTTATTCAGCGCTGAATTCTTTGTTATCTTACGAAAAGTCTTCATTGTAAACGATTTCCGCAAGTTTCCTGGATTATGGACAAGTAATAACCCACCACTCATCATATTCCAAACTCCGCCCACAACGGCCTGTGATCAGCAATATGATACTTAACCGTTGTATTGAAATAGTCAGGACTGGCATTCCACGCGGCGCCGAAGAATGGCGCACGATCGAAGTCGAAAACCCCAGAGTTGCCCAGGTAGGCATCTTTCATGGTACCCGCATGGAAGGCTAGTTGGTCGTAGTCTTTATCCCCGGCGAGATTGCTGCCCATCGAGGTTGAGTGCTCGGGCAGGATCAGGCGCTTGGCCTTCAATGCCTTGTAGACATTGCTAGACTCGTCACGAATGGGTAGGTTTAGATCGCCCATGACCAGGATGTTCTGTGAGTAGGCCCCGGTCGCTTTGTTGCGCTGGTCGGCCCAACGGGCCAAGGCATAGGCTTCCAGAGCCCGGCGGTCTTCGTCATAGTAGGTGTGGCTGCCGAAGTAGAGGTGGGCGGAAACTGCGGTGAACTCCAGGCCGCCCGCTCTGAATGCTACTGCATAGGGATTGCGGTCGAATCCCTTGTATGCGCCGGAGACACCCTTCATACGGATGTAACGGTGGTCGCTGGGTGGCACTGCCACTTCGGCTGCTAATTCCAGCCGTGTGAGTTTGTTGCTGTCATAGAGAAAACCCGACCGCTCATCGTTACCGCCGATATCGGAGAGGATGACCTTGTAACCTGCTGGTAGATGGCTCATCAGGGTACGCAGATCGGTCAGGGAGTCGGCAATTTCCTGGATGGCGATCAGGTCGAACCAACTGATGATCTCCGCCATGAGGGCAAGGTCATCGTCGGTGCGCTGCTGAACACCGAAGTTGGTCAGGTTCCAGGTGGCTGCCAGTAGCCTGTTGCTTGCCTTGTCGGGGACTCCGCGATGAGCTTTTGTCGCCAGTAGCGCTTGTCGTTCCGTTGCCAGATCGTAGGTGAAAGGTGGGTGCTCTTTCTCGTGAGGGACCATCGCTACTCCTTTATCGAATTGACCGGAAAATCAATTATTCGGTCGTCATTCCTGATTGCAGTTTCCCATTAGCAGTTTGGCGAGTAGGTTGGGGCGACGGAGGAGGCCCAACGCTATATAGATACTATAGGAATTGTGGTTGATAGGAAAATGGGGTGTTGGGTCTTGCTTGTTGGCTCAACCGAGGGGCGCTATTTGCTGTTTATTAAGCAGACTGAGTGTGAGTTGGGTGGGACTTGCGTAAGCGACTTAATGGTGGGGCAGGGCCCCACCCTACGCTCTATCCAGGGTAGGGTGAAGATGGGTAAGGGGGAGCAACGAATTTTTAAGAACCCCTGGTAGGGTGATAAATTGAATATATAAAAATTTGTATAATATATAAGGACTGATATACTATAGGTCATGGATAGGAAGCCAATAGCCTTTGAAGGCGATTCTTTAGAGCAAATTAGGGATTTTCCAGATAACGTCAAGGATGATGTTGGATTTCAGCTGGATAAAGTGCAGCGTGGTGAAGATCCGGATGATTGTAAGCCAATGGTTTCCATTGGCAAAGGCGTTAAGGAGATTCGAGTAAAAGATACTACGGGTGCTTATCGAGTTATTTATATTACCAAACTGGTAGACGCGATTTACGTGCTACATGCTTTCCAGAAAAAAACGCAAAAGACTCGAAAAGCAGATATTGAACTCGCAAAAAAGCGATTAAAGAATCTTAAAGATAATCATGGCTAAGAAATATGAAAGTGCATTTGATGCAATTGCTGATACCCCAGCAGAAGCACTGAATATGCGTCTGCGTGCTGACCTGATTCATGAAATCAGACGCAAAGTAGAGGCTAAAGGGTGGACTCAGAAGGAAGCGGCTGAGCGTCTTGGGATTACTCAACCGCGTGTTTCTGATTTGTTCCGCGGGAAATTGTCAAAATTTAGCCTTGATGCGCTTGTAAACATGCTGGCTGCCATTGGCAGTGATGTAAAACTAAAAGTTGCCTAATCCCAAGGCCATGCGCGAGCCGGAGCTGAGCGAGAAGGGAACACTGTGCTAAGGCTAGAAGATGCAAATCATTGTCAGCGCAGATTAGGCACTTCAGGCAAGTGGACATGGACAGATCACGTTTTTGTTTAGCTTTGTCTTCACTATCGGAGTGAACCGTGGTCTGTTCCACTGTTGGCCTGCTTAGCTCCTTTTACATGATCACCGATCCTGGCATCAACGGAGGATGCTGATTATTTAAACCAGATTGTTTCCGCAATAACCTTCCCGCTGCCACTCCATCGGCCATCGATTTCAACCTCGGCGCCAAGCGTCAGGTCTCTGCGTAAGCCATTGAGAAAAATGGTGCGTAATTCTGTGGTCACAGGGAGGCCGTCAACAGAGAAATCAGTGTCTGAGTTGTAGTGCGTAATATAGCCCGTGAGTGCTATGTGTGAATCGTCGACAAATTCTGCGGTGTCCACACGATTTACTAACTCCGACACGTAAAATATGCCGTCGGTCCCCAGCGTCCCTCTGGCAATCAACGCCATTGCGTTACTCGGCGCGCCACCGGGCAGATTAATGACTAATGCGCTGCTGTAATCGACAGTTAAATCATTGATCCTGAATGTCAGCTTGCCGTAATCGATCCCGGATACCGCACCGATCACCTGATAATTCTGTCGATTGGTTGCAGTTCGGACATGGGTGGCTACGATGTCACCGTTGGCGTCAGATAGACCGCTTACCTGGAGTGGTGTGCCGGTATCCACGCTGAATAAAGCATCAAAATCAAAAGGGGGCGCAAAGCGGGTGTTTGCGTCGATCCGCACACGCTGACCCATAACCAAAAGCTGACGGCGTACTGGGTCGACGCTCTCGACTGGGCCGATTACATTGGCATCGAACGATATATGATCTGCGGTACCGATTGTCCAGGCTGTGTCGAGCGAGCCTTTAACGATGACGACATAGCCAGTGTTCAGATCACTCAGTACACCGGTTTCTCCATTTACGGTGATTCCTGCGGCACTGGTATCGTACGTAACGCCGTTGACTGCGAAACTCGCTAGTCTGGAAATCGGACCGATTGATACCACTTCAGTCGGTAACTGAGATGTGGAGGAGGGTGGATCCGGCCCGATAAACGTAGGTCCTTCATAGTTGAATTCAATTCCGCCACCGCCGCAAGAGATGAGTGGAACTACCAGCACTATTACCAAAAGCTTAAAAAAAACCCGTCTACACATGTTCGTCGCCTCAATAATTCCGCTTTAAGCCTGTATTCCCGAATGCGCAAATCGACACCGATCACGAGCGCTATACTCTGTGGGTGAAATTCGCGCTTCCTATGGAGATTGAAGCGATTTTCAGGGACAACTTCCTACGGATTTTGAAAAAATATGGTGGATTCTGAAATCCGCCAGGGTTTTGTCATCGCTCAACTCATTTGCCGGGCCTAATGGTGAGAGCGGAGGGGATGATGGGAGCAGATGAGGCGGGTAAGTTGATGATTCCCGGCTAATCCACTAAGGGACTCTCGGCCGGATGTCGACTGCGATACTCTGTGGGGGTCAGGCCCATGATCTCCTTGAAGGATTTATTGAATACGGTCAATGATCGATACCCGACGTCGAGCGCGATGCTCAATACCGGTAGATGCCGGGTCTGTGGTGCCAGCAGTAATTTGGCTGCCTCCTCGATCCGGTACCGATTGAGAAATTGGTTATAGTTCCGATAGCCCAGGTGGCCATTGATCAGTCGCCGCAACAGGTACTCTTTAATTTCAAGTCGTTCTGCCAGGCGCCCAATGGTGAGTCCCTCTTCGCAAAACAGCCGTTTTTCGACCATCAGGCGGTCGAGTTCATCGATGATCGTGGCGCCCGGTGTGTCTCCCGCTTCGACATCCACTTCGATAGGCGTCGGCGAGGGAAACTCGAGAGGAACCGACTGATCGGGTTGTTTCCGGCGAAATCCTAGAAAACGCGAAGAGATACCCAGGATAAGTAGAAAAAAGAAACCGGAAACCATCGTGTCTACCAGAATCGACCGCGGTTTGCCAAGGCTGAAAAACTCAACAGAAGTGATGACAAGCATCACGACTCCCCCAAGCAACACGCTGACCATTCGGGCACGGCGGCGACTTTCGACAAGGTCGACCTGCCAGTCTTTCAGTGCTTGATACAGGGCCAGTGCGACCAGTACAACACTCATCAAAACGAGTGGTATGAGTGCTATTCCGTTGTGCGCGACTTCTGTACGCATGACCCAGTGAGCCATACCACGGAGATCTCCGAAGGTGATGTAGTTGCCGACTCCCCCAATCACGGCATACAGCACATACACCAGCATGTAGGACCATTTCCACTCAAACCCATCTTCAAAAAGCGATTTCGAAAGTAACCAAAACGCAACCCCGGCTGCTGCACAAAGTAGGTTGAGTGGAATTTCCAGCGCCAGCCATGCCAAATCCAATGTGTACGCAAACGTGCCAATTGCGGCGGCGCCGAGGGCGACAATTGCTCCTAAGACTGCACTGGGCCGGTAATGGTGATCCTTGATCAGGACCACTGCCAGAAGCACCAGTAGCACCGTGTTGCCAATTCGAAAGAATGTGTCGAGCTGAGATATCATTTACGGCTTCGTACCAGCAGACGATTGAGCGAGCCAGTTCGCTCTGTAAGCCTCTATAAGAGGGTGCAGTTGTACGGGTAGCATAGAAGCCCTTTACCCCACATGTCTATGTGGAAGTCAGGATATTGGGAGGACTACTCTAAAGGTGGGTAGGTATTGCTTACGTAATTACGAGTATTGGACAACAGAGGACAGACGATGATTTTCTCTAGCAATCGTCATTACTCAAATGGTAAACCGTGGTCTGTCCCCTATTACTTATGTTTCACCCATATATAACCGAATGCCGAATATCATCGATCTGGCTAAATACGATATCGGGTTAGATCCTGATACTCACGATGCTCCCATGATCAAACCGCTGCTCAGGCCCTGGCATGAGGGTGGAATCGAGTGCTATCCGGTAAGTAGACGAGTGAACAGCCCAAAGAGTGATGGAGCAGACCTTATTCAGCCCGTATCAATCTGATTTCGCAATTTATCAAAAAGACGTAAAGTCAAAAGCCGCTGTGGTATGGCGGCGGCGAAGATTACCAATATTCAATCAAGCAGACACGCAGTTCTGGAACCTCCCGCAATATTGCGGGAGGTTAAGATTCAGAATTCAGTTTATTGTTTTAGATTGCCTGCTAGATTACGGTACTGTAGGGATTAAGATGTCAATCATATCTCCCTTCATATAGATAGTCTCGGTTAAATAAAGGATAACCAGATCATTACTAATGTGGTTACGAGAGTAATAGCCGCCAATACGCCGCCAATACACAAGACACAGACATTACCAAATCGATTCATCAATGTAGTCATTATTCTACTCCTGCCCTCGTTAGTGGTGTGTAAATATTATGTTTTTATTAAAGCGCTGTATTACTACAGCAAGTTGTCAATACTACAAGACAACATAGAATGCAAGGTTAGGCAAAAGGATTCAAAAAGCAAAAAAAAATATAATAAAACAAGGTATCAATCGTATTTCCAAGTACTAAATACTGTTTAGATAAATAATTTAAGTGTTTTTTAAGAAAACTTATATAAGCTCTATTGTTTAAGTGGGAAAAGATGTAATTTACAAATTAAATATAAAGTAGGCATTAATTATGGACCGAGATGAACTACTGGCTGCCAGTGCAGAAGAACGGCAAGAATTTTACAAACAAAAGATTGCTGAGCACTCTCCTGCAACTACAGAACACAACAAGAGAATGATTCAGTTTTACCAGCAATTAATGGAACCAATCTATTATCGCTTGAGCGATAACCGGTAATGGAATAATCCTGCCGGAGCGGGGTCTCTAAGCCCCTCTCTAGGGCCTTATTCTGCAGGCTATATTGAATAATAGGAACAGACCACGATTTTCAAGTGGGATAACGTGCTCTGTCCCCGATTATTGTTCGCCTTGATCCGAACCAGTTCATCTCACCATCTCGATCCGGATTTAATCAGAGGTTCTTGAGTTTTAAGATAACCGGCTTTCCAATCTCACATATTGGTCCCTTCGCCGTTCCAGATAAAGCTACCCATCAGCAGGTTACCACCGATATACACTTTTGATACATCCCAGGTGTCCAGGTCGATACGGAAGAACATCCCATCATGGCTGGCGGTGCTATAGAAATACTTCATATCAGGGCTGACTCCGGAGGTATGCGCCTGTGACTTGTATTCATGTGAGGCGCTTGATGCCACCTCGATATCCCTGATTCGTTCATGAGTATTTGTGTCAATCACTGTCACGAATGTGGCATTGTGATTGGTGACAATAGCCTGATTGCGCATGGGCAGAAAGGTGGTATGGCCAGCCCCGGTACCCGTCTCAATCATGTTCTCGACTACCAGAGTATCTTTATTCACCACAAAGGTGTGGCCTTCAGCTGAACCGACATAGATCAGTTTTCCATTCGGGTGAAAATCTGCATGATGTGCTCCCATCACAGCCGGGTCCAGGTTGTCGGGGTCATAGGAATTCAGAAATACCAGTCCTGTCTGTATCAGGTGAGTACCTTTGACCCTGAATCGCAGGATGGCTGGAGAGATCCCTTCATTCTGATTGCCTTCGACCACGGCATAATAGATATCTTTATCTTCATCCGTCATCAGATCAGCCGGTACCTGAAAAAGGTGGTGAATTGAGGTTGGCGTCTCAAGAACAGATAGGAGTTCGCCGGTACGATTCCATAACTGAATTTCCCTGGCTGCACGATCAAGCATGAAGAAGTGATGATTATTAAGCCATAAAGGATGACCAGTGGATAAAGAGCCCCCAAAATCGATAGGTTTTGTCGCAATATCCTCACCCACTACCTTGATGACTTTATCGACATCGACCTTGATGATACTGGACATGGCCTTATCACCACCCGAGGCAAGGGTCAGCCCGGTTTCGTCTCTATAGTTTGTTGACCTTGGTTTGTGCTGAAGGGAAATTAATCCATTGTTCTCCAGGGTATGGTTATCGACAACTGTCAATGATTCGGTTTTACGGGTGAGTGCATAGGCCTTGTCAGCACCTTGCTGATCTATACCGTAAGGACCATCACCTGTGCCTTCAACTGTAATCAGCAGTGCCATGTTGTCGACATCGATGATATAGATACGGTTTGAATCCCAATCCCCATAATAGGCCAGATTATCCACACTATAGATATTGCCAGGTTCCGAGGCATTGTCGATTGATTGTGGTGAATTTGTATTTCTCTGACTCTGACTTGAAGGGCCGTTTGCAGCATGTATTCCACTACTTCCAACAACAAGGATCAGGCATAATGTTGAAATGCAAGAGAGTTTTCTACAAGATTTCGACAGGGTATGGGAGGATTGATTGAATAAACACTTCATCATGCTTCTCCTGCAGTTCTCGACTGCATCATTGAGTGGATTCGTCCCAGCTACGGTATTCCCTGCAAAGCGCGCTGTGACGGTTTGCATGCTAGAGAAAAACTGTTTCTGAAATATTTCTGCAGGCGTGGAGTTGTTTCAAAAATGTATCGAGTCAGCAATTTGTGATCAGGGTCACCAGAGAATCGTGACTAAATTACATGTTAATGGTTAATCTCGCGACGCGAGAACTCATACATAGCTACCTGTTGTTACCCCAGTGTGGACCGTTACAATAAGTGATACTTTATTTTGAGTGTGAATGGATCTAACCGTGAATGCCCTGTGTATCGAGTAGCTGTATAAGACCAATCGAATTGATTTACAGGCACTGAGGGTATTGGCCTGCAAATACTTGATGGGGGCACGCTAGCAGGGTCTCTAAGCGGCTCCTAGCCACTCTCTAGGACGTTTCTTGCCAGATAACTAGCCTGACAACAGAGGACAGACCACTATTATCTTTAACCATTATTGATTCTAAAATGGTAAGCCGTGGTCTGTTTCCGGGGTTTTCTTCTTCAGCAATCGTTTTTTGATTCGACTCAGGCCCACCGGAGTAATTCCCAGGTAACGCGCAATATCGTTCTGGCTGACCCGCTCCAGCAGGTTTGGCGACTTCTCCATCAGTGTGCGAAAGCGGTTCTCCGCACTCAGGCAGAGAAACTCATATTCACGAATCTCTTTTTTTACCGCGAGACGTAACAGCAATTCGATTAGCTGATTGGCGACTTCCAGGTCGTGTCTACTGTAATCGGTAACGGTCGATAACGGGATCTCATATAACACCGATGGCTCCAGGCAGACCAAACTGAATGAGCAACGTTCATCGAGATAGGCGGAAGTCAGATTGCCGATGATGTTCATTGGCGTAAGGAATGACTTGACCGATTCCTTGCCGTCTTCCCCTATGTAATACGCCTTGAGTAATCCGGAATGGATGAAGTAGAGCGATTTATCCACATCCCCCTGACGAAAAATGTATTCACCTTTGCTTCTGGCGATTTGTTTTCCTTCCTGCTGGAAGAGGTGCGAAAGGTCCATGGTTTTTAACCTCGGTTAATGCATGCCTCGGCGGACAGGTTCAGCATATGTCTAAACGGTTTCACCTGGCAAATCGATTTGGAGAGATGGAATGAGGTTGAAGGGTAAATGCATTGTCATTTCCGGAGGCACTTCAGGTATCGGTCGTGAATTGGTCGCTCAACTCTATCGGGATAATAGGCTCATCGTGGTCGCCCGCAATGAGGAGAAATTGGGGCGTCTCACCAGCGAATTACCCGGAATCACCGTGTTGCAGGCGGATCTTGCGGTATCGTCGGATGTGGAGGCCGTGGCGGATGCCATTATCAAACGCTTCGGTTCGATTGATCTGTTAATCAACAATGCGGCGGTTCAATACACCCCAACCTTTCTGGACGATGAGTTTCGCTATGAGACCATCGCTCGTGAGATCGCCCTGAACCTGACCTCCGTTTGCAGTTTGAGCTATCTGTTATTGCCCGCATTGCTGCATCGGGAAGAGGCCGCGATTCTTAACGTAAATTCCGGACTTGCCCTGGCGCCGAAGACGACCTCGGCGGTCTATTGTGCGAGCAAAGGCGGATTGAATATTTTCTCTCAGTCGCTGCGTTATCAACTTGAGCATACCAATATTCGGGTGCTGCAGGTATTTCTCGATCTGGTGGACACCCCCATGACCCAGGGTCGGGGTAAGCACAAAATGCCGCCGTCAGCAGCGGCGCAGCGAATCATAAGGGGAGTGGAGCGCAATATCCCTAACAACAACATCGGTAAGGTGGGCCTGCTCAGGTTACTGCTACGGCTTTCTCCCACCTTGGCTCGGCGGATTTTAAAAAAATATTGAACGGAGGCGACATGGTTCATTTCATGAATGGTGTGTTGGGAGTAGTGATGTTGGCAATAACAGGTGCAGTACAGGCGACGGAATTTACAGTCACGGTCACCGGCGTCGATGTGGCGCGGGGTGGAAGTGTTATGGTGTTTGTTTTTTCGGAAGAGGGGTTCCCGAAGAAACATGAAAAGGCGCTGCTGGTGCAAAAAAGCAATGCTCTTGATGAAACCATGCGGTTCACTGTTACCGTACAGACAGAAGCGCTTGCTGTGAAGGTACTGCATGATGAGAATGGTGACGGCAAAGTGAGTAAAAACTGGACCGGAGTCTATCCAAAAGAGGGGTTGGGGTTTTCAAACGATCAACGGCTCGGCATGTTTGGGCCGCCCGGCTATAACAGTGCTAAGGTTTCCCGCGAGGTGTTTGCTAACGGATTAGGTATCCGGGTGATTTACCCATAAGCGAGACAAAGCCATGAAACCCCTGATAAAACTCTTTCTGATCATTGCCGCCTGTTTTGCCGTCACTTTCCTGGTTATTAAACTGAGCGGGATTTTAACCATTGAACAGATAGAATCCTGGTTAAAAATGGCCAGGGAGGCGTCACCCATCTATGTCGGTTCGATTGTCGCGCTTTTGTTGTTTGCCGATCTGTTTATTGCAATACCGACGCTAACGGTTACGATTTTGTCCGGGTACTTTCTTGGGCACGCCTATGGCGCTGTGGCCGCGCTGGGCGGTACTATGTTGGCAGGTATTTGCGGGTATCTTTTGAGCCGTTTTTATGGCGAGGCGATTCTGGGTTTTCTGCTGCGGGATGAGGAGAAACGAAACGAAGCGATTCATACCTTTCAGAGGCACGGCTTCGCCATGATTCTTCTCTCGCGCGCTATGCCGATTCTGCCGGAGACTGCCGCCTGTCTTTCTGGTATGACACGCATGCCATTTTATCGTTTTCTTGCTGCCTGGTCTGTCAGCACCGTACCTTACGTTCTGATAGCGAGCTATGCTGGTTCTGTCAGTTCTATCAACAATCCGAAACCGGCAATCTTTACCGCCATTGGGATCTCGACATTGCTCTGGCTTGCTTGGTTTATCTATCATCGAAGGCACAATGAGGCAAATGGTTAGCTTTACTCCAGCCACCATAGAGTGAGGCCGATTGTTGGCGTTGGCAGAAGGCTCTTGATTTTCAGTCTCTGGTAAAAAGGGGGCAGAGCACAATCTTCTTTAACAATGCTGTTTATAAGTGGTAAACCGCAGTCTGTTCCCTATTATTGCTATGTATGCGGTATGCCGCAGCCCGCGTAGCCATCGATGCCGCATATGCTTCAAATAATAATCACAGGATTGAAATTATGAAGCCAAAGATCAACACATTCCTTTTGCTCTCGGCAATAAGCATTCTTACGATAGCCGGCTCCTTGCCCGTTGTGGCTCAGGATAACGACAGTCCTTGCAGCTTGGCGAGTTTCGCCGAGGTCGCGGATTGGACGGGCATCACAGTGGCGAACACACTGCCTCAAGGCAATCTGCGCGTGCTGGCGTCGTGTACTTTTGGTGGTGTGGTGCGTCCGCCGGTTCTCAGTTATGCGGTGACGCGTGGTGCTGCAGCCCGGGACGGGTATGTCTCCAATCAGATGTGGCCTGATTTCACAGCGGTAACGGGAATTGGTCAGGAAGCAATGTGGATTCCTTCACGGCGCATGCTGGCAGTCCTGGTCAGGAACGATCTCTATCTGCTCGTCCGGATTGAGGAAAGGAGCGTTGGAGGGGATGGGCAGTTGGGATTGGCGCAGCAGATTGCGACGGTATTGATCAATCGTCTCTGAGGTTAGTGATACCAGGTGTTAGATTTATTATTAATGGAAAATATATCTGACACCTTTGGGTCAAAATCCTATCTTTTTTCTTGACGCTTGATCTCTTCCCAAGCGCTGTCCATCTCTTCCAAAGTCAGTGTGTGCAGATCCGCTTTACCGCTATCCCACAACCGCTTTTCCATCCCGCGAAAACGTCTTTCAAATTTCTCGTTTGCCTGACTCAGAACCTGCTCCGCATCCATACCCAACAGTCGTGTCACGTTGACCACGCTGAACAGGAGATCCCCCAGTTCATCTTGCGCCTTGTCGAGGTCTTCCTGATCCAGCTCCTGTTGTATCTCCGCCAGCTCCTCATGGACTTTCTTTAGTGCCCCATCAACATCCGGCCAATCGAAACCCACCCGTGCCGCGCGTTTTTGTAACTTCTCCGCCCGTATCAGAGCGGGCAAGGCTCTGGCCACACCGGCCAGTTCGCTGATGTCTTTTGTGGCAGTCTTTTCAGCGCGTTCATCGGACTTTTGCTGCTCCCAGGCCGCCCGTAGTTCGGCTTCGGTCTCGAACTTGGCGTCTGAAAAGACATGGGGATGGCGGCGGAGCATCTTTTCGCAGATACCCTCAACCACTTGCCCGAAATCGAAATGGCCCTCCTCGCGGGCTATCTGACTGTAGAAGACAACCTGGAATAGCAGATCTCCCAGTTCATTACGCAGCTCTTCCATATCCCCGCGCTGGATGGCATCGGCCACTTCGTAGGCCTCTTCCAGTGTATAGGGGACGATGGTGCTGTAGGTCTGGCGAAGATCCCAGGGGCAGCCTCCCTCCGGATCCCGCAGGCGGGACATAATCTTTAGTAACAGTTCGATATTGTTCATTTATGTGGCCCTTGGATCAATGTCCGTGACGGTATCTTTTTTATGTTGAATGCTGCCTATTCTATTCGAGATGGAAAGTGATTGAGTGACTAACTGAGATAGATTGATGTAAGAAAGCAGACGGTGAGTATCAGGCATCAATGCTACATCTCTTTATTGTGATGGCCGTGAGAGCAGTCTGGCGATGATGAGTATCAACAGTATCAGCAGGCCGAAAGGGTAGGGGAAAATGCCGTAGTAAAAAGCCAGTAGCGTGAGTCCCAGAAGACTAAGAAGCAGTAACAGTACCTTGTCTTTGAAGACGGTCATAGGGTCGTTGCAGCTACTTACCGGATGGTTTGGGTTGATTCTTTGTACAGTCGAACCAGGTTCTCTTGGTGGGCTGATAATCGCTTGCTTGTGGCAGGGTATTGGCCGTAGCCCATAGACTGAATCGACTGGTTTGACTACAAAACCTGCATTGAATTCACCCAGCTGTTCATGTGCCGATTGGCAACTATGAGTTGGGTGGGGTTGGTAGTGAAGGATGGTGCGTCCCTTCCTGACGTGAAAATAAAAAACCGCATGCCAGACGACATGCGGTACAAGGGAAGAAAATAGTCGTTATTATTGTTATCTAGAGCTCATTGGGATGGCATTCGGTACAACCCACCATATGGCCTTTCGGGAACTGGGCGGTGTTCCCGCCGGGGCAGAAGCTGGTGGAGTTATCGCATTGCAGTGTCCGGTCGATCGCCATGCGGGAGAGAACTGTGCCCTGGCCATTATTGCCATGGCATGCGCGACAAGCGTTTGGATTGCTTTCAGACAGGCCGGCATGCCCTCCGTCAGCGAATGAGGTATCGCCCACCGGGTGCATGCCGTGCGGACCATCCAGTGTATTACCGAGACTACCCGTATGACAGGTATCGCACTCGATGATTGTGCCTTTGTGACCCTGTAATTGATTGGCGGCCACATTGTCGTTGGCCAGATCGTTCTTGTTCGGCCAGATACCGTGGGTCGCGCCGTGGCAGGTCTCACAGAAAATGCCGCCATGGCCTTTACTGACCCGGTAGAGCATGGGATTGCCGATTCTGACGTCACCGGGATCGGTGATGACCGGATTGTCCGCCTCGATGACATTCTCAGCAAAGCGTTTGTTGGTCGGCACAATCGGAGTGGCCTTCGAATCATTGCTCTTGTAGGCCTGGAAGAGTCGGATGTTATCCTCGTTCCCATCGGTGTCGGCCGGGTTGACCACCACATTGGCATCGCCGGCCATGTTGCTCATGGCATCACCGGTATGACAGGAACCGCAACCGGGCTCGTTGGCCCAGGGTACACGGGGCTGGGCCGGATTGGTGTAGAAGTCGCCACCCAGTTCGAAGGCGCCGACATTGGTGGGGGAGACATTGCGGGTAAAGTCGTCGCCCACCTGTTCCATGTTGCCGTGGCAGTCCTGGCAGAGCATCCCGCCGTTGGCCATGGCGCCACGCAGACAGTCGGTACGGCGTCCCGGATGACACTGATAACAGGTTTCTTCGAGTACCGCCCGGCGCTCGGCGTCATTGGAGACGAAACCGAAGCTGTCCTTGATGGCCGCCGGCATTTCGGGAAAGAGCAGATCGCCGTTGGTATCCCTCACCGTACCGTGGTGGCTGTGCATCACGTTGGACATACTCTTCACGCTGGTCTGCTCGCGACCGTTACCTCCTGAAGTGCTGTCCAATGGACCGAGCTGGGCCAGGTCCAGCGCGGGAGTGTAGTGACACTGCTGGCAGACCACTGGTTTGTTGGCTTCCAGCGTCGTACCGTGCTTATGATCGTGCAGCCGGAGCAGGTTCAGGTCTGCAGCGTACTCCTTGCTGACCTCCAACGGCACATTGCCGTGCTCGGGATCATCGAGCACATCGGCCACCACAATACTGTTGTCTACGAGGGTGGCGGTGGCGGAACCGTTACCGCCATCCAGGGGCGAGCCGTGGCAGGCGCCGCAGTTCGCTTCGCCGGAGATCGGAACCACGGTGTCAACCGAGGCTAGGGTGGTGCCGGTCTGTTTTGCCTGAATGCGGAACAGGGGCCAGGGGTTTTCACGGCCTGCGTCGTCAAAGGCGGCGAGTGGAATGCCGGGTGCTTCGTACCAGTTGACCGCCTCGGAGACATAACCGAACTTGAACGCTGGATTGGTGAAGAAGGGCTGGTCGGCCACGTAGGCTTCAAACTTTTCTTCCGCATTGTCCACGTATGGGCCGTGCCTGCCGGGCATCGACTGCTGATCCGCGGTCAGCATGCCGTCTCCCAGGTAGAGCCGCTCCACATTGGGCATCGGCAGACCAAGATCCAGAATATCTTCCACCGGACCCGCTGGGTAGAACAGGGGGAGTATACCTGCCGGATAGAAGGGGTCGTAGGCATCCCGTGCGATATCCCAGAAGTTGGTCTTGAAGACATTGCCGCCGGCCAGGCTGGAGTAGACAGGACCGGTGCCCGCCGAGTTGACGCCGGTGAGGATCGGATCATTCGGATTGGAAGATGAAGAGTAGTAGACCTCAACGTTATCGGTAGGCGTCAACACTATGGGTGTGGCCCCCCGCTGGATGACCGTGGCATGCAGGACGTTGAAGGGCGGCAGAATGCTCGAGACGCGGGTGTCGAAATCGCCGCAATGCATGCCCAGATCGTTGACGGCAAAGATCCTATAACCCGCCTGTCCGTCCAGCGGTTGCTCAGTGACCGGGGTCATGCTCAATGCGCCATTCTGACTGGTGGAATTGATCGAAACATTGGGCACGGCCGGAGTATCGGTGATGGCGGCTGAAGCCGTATCGTTGTCGGTAGCGCCATCGTCATCAGTGACGGTCAGGGTCACCGTATAGTTGCCGGCGGTGGCATAGGTGTGGACCGGATTGGCATCGGAGCTGTTGGCGCCGTCACCGAAGTCCCACAGATAGCCGGTAATGGCCCCGTCACTGTCGCTGGAACCGGTGCTGAAAAAGCTCACCGGGTTGCCGGTGGTTCCCGTGTAGCTGCCGTTGGCATTGGCGGTAGGCGCAACGTTCGCTGCAGCCGAGATGGTGGCCGTTGCCGTGTCACTGTCTGTTGCACCATCGTTGTCCGTGACCGTCAGAGTGACGGTATAGCTGCCTGCCGCAGCATAGCTGTGATTCGGGTTGGCCTGGCTACTGATGCCGCCGTCGCCGAAATCCCAGGCATAGGATGTGATGCTGCCGTCGCTGTCGACAGATCCGGCACTGCTGAAGCTGACGGCGACCCCAGAGGTCCCGGCATAGTCGCCATTGGCATTGGCAGTCGGTGCCGCATTGACCGGATCGGAGATGGTGGCGGTGGTGATATCGCTATCGACAGCACCGCCATCATCGGTCACTGTCAGACTAACGTTATAAGTGCCTGCAGCCGCATAGGTGTGGCTGGGATTGGCCGCGTTGCTGGTATTGCCGTCACCGAAATTCCAGGCGTAGGTTGCAATGGTGCCGTCCGGGTCACTGGAACCGGCGCTGGAAAATGCGACGGCAATCCCGGTCGTACCTGTGTAGGGGCCGTTGGCATTCGCAGTCGGCGTCTGATTGCCGCCAGGTGGGTTAGTGATGGTGGCCGAGGTTGTGTCCGTATGACTGGCGCCATCATTGTCGGTCACGGTCAGTGAGACGGTAAATGTTCCTGCGGCAGAATAGATATGTGCAGGGTTGGCATCGCTGCTGGTAGCGCCATCGCCGAAGTCCCAGGCATATGTCGTGATGGAGCCATCACTGTCTGAGGAGCCGGTACTGCTGAAATTGATCGCCTCACCGGACTGGGCGCTGTAGGGGCCGTTGGCATTGGCGGTTGGGGCAAGATTTGCCGGATCTGTAATGGTTGCTGTTGCCGTGTCGCTGTTGGTGGCACCGTCATTATCAGAGACTGTCAGGGTGACGGTATAACTGCCGGCATTCGCATAGGTATGAGTGGGATTGGCATCAGTACTTGTTCCGCCGTCACCGAAAGTCCATAAATAACCGACAATCGATCCGTCTGAGTCACTGGTGCCACTACTGTCAAAACTGACTGCGACCCCGACCGTTCCAGGGTAGTCGCCGTTGGCGTTGGCGACCGGCGCGCTGTTTGTGCTTCCTCCGCTGCTTCCGCCGCATGCGGTGAGTGCGAAAACTAGAATAAGTGAGAACAGGGGGTATAGGCGATGAATGCCCTTGACTGGTTCAGTCCGGTGAGGATTGCGCATGTCTGCTATCCTTAAGATCTGTCGTTTTTGAGGAGATGCTTGGGACGCGGGAAGTGCGGTGCTGCCCCTGAATTCTTAAGATGGGAAAATAATCCCAATACCGGCCTGAGTCAAGCGTTAATCCCTAAATTTAACAATCTCATAGACTCAACGGCTCTGCTTTTTTAGGCAGGCATCCTATTTGGACATTAAGCGTGGATTTTACTCAGGTATATAATTTTCCCTAAGCAGTGTCGCAAAGGCGTGTGTCGCAGGGGAGAGGGTTGAACCCCGTTTGGCAATGACCGCCAGTTTCCTCTCGATGTTAAGGCCAGTGACATCAATCTCGCGAACCTCTTCCAGACTGTCCACCCCGAGTTGACTGACAAAAGCCAGGTTCCCGGTTGTGGCCACCATACGCAGAATGGCGGGGATTGAACGCAACTCCATCACCACGTTCATCTCCACGCCGGCATCACGCAGGGTTGCGTCGATGATCTGCCGTACCGCCGTGTCGGCCTCGAAACCGACAAAGGCGAGTCCTTCCAGAGATTCCGCCCGGATGCTGCCTGCTTTGGCAAGTGGATGGTTGCTTGGACCGACCAGGACAATGCGATCGGTCAGCAGTGGCCAGAGTGTGAGTTCACGATCTTGCACCGGCAGGGTGACAAGCCCCAGCTCCAATCGCCCACTGATGACATCTTCCGCCACCTCGATACTACCGGCCTCCTTGAGCTGAAATCTCACTGCGGGGTAGTCCTGCTGGAAGCTGGCGATCGCCTTGGGTAGTACAAAGGAGACTGCGGTGGCGCCGCCGCCAATGCGGACGGTCCCTCCCTCAAGCCCCTGATGCGCCCGCACCTGTTCCCGCAGATGGTCGTATCGGTTGACCAGTATCCGGGCTTCGCTTTCGACCAGGCGGCCAATCTCTGTCAATTCAGCCCCTTTTCTTCCACGAGAGAGCAATTCAGCGCCGAAATGGTCCTCTAACTGTTGAAGGCGGCGTGAAAGCGCCGGTTGCGTCACGCCGATTCGGTCAGCCGCTTCCGTGATCGATCCGGTATCGGCCACGGCAAGCAGGGAGCGTAAGAGTTGCAGGTCCATGATCAGTAACTTTTAACATGCAATATTTGCATATTATACATGCGAACAATCCATTATACGTATAGAAAAAGCTCTGATATCTTTTCTGTCACAAGGTCGGTTAAACCGGCTAACTGAACCATTGGTTGTGGCGATGAGTGCTCACAACCACCTGTTACCTACGAAGAGAGGTCGAACATGCTCGAAGCCTATCGCCAACATGTGGAAGAACGTGCCCAACAGGGAATCCCCCCGCTGCCGCTGAATGCGCAGCAGGTGGCTGACTTGGTTGAGCTTTTGAAGAGCCCTCCCGCCGGTGAGGAGGAGACCCTGCTGGATCTGCTCACCAACCGTGTGCCGCCGGGCGTGGACGATGCCGCCTATGTGAAGGCGGGCTTTCTTGCTGCGGTGGCCAAGGGGGAGGCGGAAAGCCCCCTGATCGATAGAAACAAGGCGGTGGAACTGCTCGGCACCATGCTTGGCGGTTACAATATTCAGCCGCTGATCGAGTTGATTGATGACGCAGAACTGGGCGAGCTGGCGGCCGAGCAGCTGAAGTACACCCTGCTGATGTTCGATGCCTTCCACGATATGAAGGAGAAGGCCGACGCCGGTAGCGCCAACGCCAAGGCGGTGCTCGAGTCCTGGGCCGATGCCGAGTGGTTTAAGCGCAAGCCCGATGTACCTGCCGAGATCAAGCTGACCGTGTTCAAGGTGACCGGCGAAACCAACACTGACGATCTGTCGCCGGCTCAGGACGCCTGGTCCCGCCCCGATATACCTCTGCACGCCCTGGCGATGCTGAAGAATGAGCGAGAAGGCATCATCCCGGACGAGCAGGGTAAGGTCGGCCCGATCTCTGCCCTCGAGACACTCAAGGAGAAGGGCCTGCCTCTGGCCTATGTGGGTGACGTGGTTGGCACCGGTTCTTCGCGTAAGTCGGCCACCAACTCGGTGTTGTGGCACATGGGCGATGACATCCCCTTCGTGCCCAATAAACGTCAGGGCGGTGTGGTGCTGGGCGGCAAGATCGCCCCCATCTTCTTCAATACGGTGGAAGACTCCGGCGCCCTGCCCATCGAGTGCCCGGTGGAGAAGCTCGCCATGGGCGACACCATTGTGGTCAAGCCCTATGAGGGCAAGATCGAGACAGAATCCGGAGAGCTGCTCTCCGATTTCAGCCTCAAAACCGAGGTGCTGCTCGACGAGGCGAAAGCCGGTGGCCGTATCCCCCTGATCATCGGTCGATCCCTCACCGAGAGGGCTCGTGAGGCCCTGGGCCTGGAGCCGGCCGACGCCTTCCGTCGCCCGGTCGATCCGGCAGACTCCGGCAAGGGTTTCACCCTGGCGCAGAAGATGGTCGGCAAGGCCTGCGGTGTCGAAGGCATCCGCCCCGGCACCTACTGCGAGCCGCGTATGAGCACCGTCGGCTCCCAGGACACCACCGGTCCCATGACCCGGGACGAGCTGAAAGAGCTGGCCTGTCTCGGCTTCAGTGCTGACCTGGTGATGCAGTCCTTTTGCCACACTGCTGCCTATCCCAAGCCGGTGGATATCAACACACAGCATACCTTGCCCGATTTCATTCAGAACCGGGGCGGTGTCTCACTGCGCCCGGGTGACGGCATCATTCACTCCTGGCTCAACCGCATGCTGCTGCCCGACCAGGTGGGCACCGGTGGCGACTCCCACACCCGCTTCCCGCTGGGTATCTCCTTCCCGGCCGGTTCCGGCCTGGTTGCCTTCGGCGCGGCACTGGGTGTGATCCCGCTGGATATGCCGGAGTCGGTGCTGGTGAAGTTCACCGGCGAGATGCAGCCCGGCATCACCCTGCGCGATCTGGTCAACGCCATCCCCTATGCGGCGCTGCAGCGGGGTCTGCTGACGGTGGAAAAGAAGGGCAAGAAGAACATCTACAACGGCCGCATCCTGGAGATCCAGGGGTTGCCCAACCTGACCGTTGAGCAGGCCTTCGAGCTCTCCGACGCCTCTGCCGAGCGTTCCGCCGGCGGCTGTACCATTGAGCTCTCCGAAGATTCGGTGGCCGAGTACCTGCGCTCCAACATCACCATGCTGCGCTGGATGATCGACAACGGCTACGAGGACGCCCGTACCCTGGAGCGTCGCGCCCGCGCCATGGAGGAGTGGCTGGAGAACCCGACCCTGATGCGTGGCGATGCCGATGCGGAGTACGCCGAGGTGATCGAGATCAACATGTCGGACATCAAAGAGCCCCTGCTGGCCTGCCCCAACGATCCGGACGACGTGAAGCCCCTGTCGGAGATCGCAGGCACCAAGATCGACGAGGTCTTCATCGGTTCCTGCATGACCAACATCGGCCACTTCCGCGCGACTGCCAAGCTGCTGGAGGCCTCGGGCGCGACCATCCCGACCCGGCTCTGGCTGGCGCCGCCCACCAAGATGGACGAGCAGCAGCTGATGGAGGAGGGAATCTATAACGTCTACGCCGGTGCCGGTGCGCGTACCGAGATGCCTGGTTGCTCCCTCTGCATGGGTAATCAGGCGCGCATTGCCGCGGGCTCCACGGCGGTCTCCACCTCTACCCGTAACTTCCCCAACCGCCTGGGGCAGGGGGCCGACGTCTTCCTCTCCTCGGCGGAACTGGCCGCGGTGGCCGCCGTCATGGGCAAGCTGCCGACGGTGGAGGAGTACATGGCTTACGCCACCAAGATCGACTCCATGGCGCCGGAGATCTACAAGTACCTCAACTTCGACAAGATGGATGAGTATGTGGAGTCGGCCGATCGCGGCAGGGAGATTGCGGTCAAGCTGATTGCCTGATTGGCATCATTAACCCCGGAGGGAGTCGATCCCTCCGGGGTTGCTGATGGAATACTTCAGCTGAATTTCATTGATCGTCCCTTAAAAAATCACGCGCTGCTCTGTAGTATCTATCCTTGTTTAACCCCCGCCCTTCAGCCAGTTGATATCCCCGGGAACGCCATCGATTGAATTGATGGCGATCACTAAATCCCCCTAGTGCGTTGACTCACATCATTGAAACTCTTCCATTGACAATTCCATTCTTTAATTTCATCAAATACTGATGTAAATCTGCTGAGGAGACGTTGGCTGATAGCTGTCTACAGACTTAAGTAGGATGCCAATCAATAATTTGAGCTATGCTCGAAGGTGCGAAAGGAGAGTCGTGTATCAACATCTGATGTCATTTGGTCAATAGAAGTCACAGGAGAGAGAAAAATATGAATATTCGGCGGAGATCATTCATCATCGGTGCAGCGGCTGTACTGAGTTTGGCGCTGGCATTTCCAGCTTCGACACTTGCTGCTAAACGAATCGTGTTCAGCGGCGGTCCGGCCGGCGGCACTTTTCAGGTGGTAGCCAACGCAGTGCAGGTTTATGACCCGGTAAAAGCGTCAAAAAAATTCAAGGTCAAGGCGCAGTCGTCGGCAGGCTCTGTAGAGAACCTGCGTAAGGTCAACAAGGGCAAGGCCCACTTCGGCGTCGTCTACTCCGGACACGTCTATCTGGGTCGTAACGGCCAGCTGAAGAACGATACCAATAAGTATGAAGATGTGATGGCGGTGTCCTATCTCTATGGTGCGCCGGCGCAACTGGTCACACGCAAGGGTTCCGGTATCAAGAGCGTCAAGGACCTGGTCGGCAAGAAGGTCGGCGTCGGCAATGCCGGTTCCGGTGCGTATGCGAACTGTGAGCTCTTCTTCTCCCACATGGGAGTTTGGGACAAGATCGAGCAGAACGCCCTTGGCTATAACGATGCTGCCGCGGCATTCGGCAATAACCAGCTCGATGCCTTCTGGCTCTTTACCGCGTTTCCCAGCGGCGCAGTGATCATGGCCGCCCAGTCCAACGATATCGAACTGGTCAATGTGGGCAAGGATGCGGAAGAGGGGGGCTTCTTCGAAAAGTATCCCTACTTCTCCAAACTGAGCGTGCCTTCCGGGACCTATCGTGGTGTCGACTATGACAGCCCGTCGTTCCAGGATTCCACATTATGGGTTGCCAATAAGGATGTTCCCGATGATGTGGTCTACGATATGCTTTCCTTGATCTACACCGAAGAGGGTCTGGCTCATATGCTGGCGCAGAAGAAGACCTTCAAGGAGATGGCGGTCAAAGATGGTGTTAAGGGTATCGTGACACCAATACATCCGGGTGCCGAGAAGTTCTGGAAAGAGAAGGGCATCATGTAAGTCCACTGGGCGGACTGGAGAGCGCATCTGCGCTCTCCAGTGAAAATTATAATACTCAAGCCAAAGGCAGTTTTATTAGATGCTCTATGAAAAACTCCATAAGCTGGAGAAGATACTCTTCGATGTTCTGGCGCTTTCACTAGTCCTTTTCTATTCTTACTCCGCTGTCGTTGAACCCGCTGCGACACAATACCATCGCGGAATCTACATCATCATCACCTATGTCCTGGTGTTCCTGATCTATCGATCGAAAACGCCGTTGGGGCGCGTTGTCGACTATGTACTGATGGCAGCCTCCGTGATTTCGATCGGGTACTGGATCTACAATTTTCAGGTGATCAACTACCGGGCCGGCGCTGAGACCGAGCTCGATCAGGCGATCGCCATGGTTGGCGTACTGCTGGGTATCGAACTTGCCCGGCGTGTAGTGGGCAATATCTTTGTTGTAATCGGTTGCATCATGCTGCTGTACGGCGTCTATGGTGATTACGCACCCGAACTCATATCCCATGCGGGCGATACTTTCCCCGATCTCTGTACCAGTATCTTCTACAAGAGCGACGGTGTCTTCGGCATCATGGCCAATGTGTTGGCCACCTATATCCTGCTGTTCGTGATCTTCGGTGCCTTTCTGGAAAAGAGCGGGGCACAGCGTTTCTTCATCGATTTCCCCCTTGCCGCTGTCGGTCATAAGATCGGAGGCCCGGCCAAGGTTTCGGTTATTGCCAGCGGTCTGTTCGGATCGATTTCAGGCAGTGCTATCGCAAATACGGTTTCTACCGGCGCATTTACCATTCCGATGATGAAGAAGGCCGGTTTCAGGCCGCATGTGGCGGGCGGTATCGAACCGGCGGCTTCCATCGGTGGGATGTTCATGCCGCCGATCATGGGCGCCGGCGGTTTTATCATGGCAGAGCTGACCGGTGTAGCCTATTCGCACATCATGCTGGTGGCGATCTTCCCCGCAATCATGTATTTCTTCAGCGTTTTCGTGATGGTCCACTACGAGGCGAAGCGTTTCAACATCGTGGGGGAGAAGTCCGAGACCAGCGCTGTCGAGATTCTCAAGCGGGAGTGGTTCTACATCTTGCCACTGCTGGTGATCACTGTACTCATGCTGATGGGCTACTCACCGGGTTACTCGGCGATCATCGGCATGGTCACCTGTATCATCATCAGTTGGTTCCGCAAGGATACTCGTATCGATCTCAAAGGCTTTGTGGAGGCCTCGAGGGCGGGGGCCGAGAACAGCCTGAAAATCGGCGCGACTGTCGGTGTCATCGGTATCATCATCGGCGTGCTGACCTACAGTGGATTGGTGCTGACTTTTGCAGATATCGTGATTGAATTGGCCGACGGCAAGCTCTTCCTCACCATTCTATTGATCGCATTGGCTTCACTCGTATTGGGTATGGGCGTGCCCGTGACGGCAGCCTATCTGATCACTGCGGTGGTTGCGGTTCCGGCGCTGACCCATCTGGGAGTGAACGAGATTGCGGCTCACATGATCGTCTACTGGCTCTCTCAGGACTCCAATATCACACCGCCGGTCTGTATCGCCGCCTTTGCCGGCGCCACTATCGCCAAGGCCAACATGTGGAAGACGGCGTTCACCTCGTTCAAGTTCGCCAAGTTTCTCTATCTCGGGCCCTTTCTGTTCGGATATGTGCCCGAGTTTTCCCTGGACGGCTCGACGCGGGACATCGTTATCGTCTTCGTGCTGATACTGGTGGCCACCTGGGCCTACAGTTGGTTGCTGAGCGGTATCTGGATCGACAGCCTCAAGAGACTGTTCGGTAAGGCTGCATAAGTGCATCGGGGTCGGCGCACTTTCATGCCGATCGTGATTGCGGCGAATGCCGGAACCCATTTGTCCGACGCTTCTGATCCCGGCTTGCGCCGGGATAACGGAAACCGAGATATTCAGCGTTTCAAAAGCAGAAATCCGCTTTGAAAGCATGCTAGGTCACCACATTGAGCGCGATGCCGATTGCGGCGGAAGATACCAGCATATACATCAGGATGGCTTGGCTTTGTCCCGCTATAATCAGCCGTTCCGGCCCTGCCATCAGATTATTCCATGACAAATCCGGATTATGGTTTTTCCAGATGCGTTGCAGAACTATAAGGAAGAGCTTGATTCTGTTGTGATAGAGCAGGCTGAAAAATACGATCACTTGAATCTCTACCAACATTAAAAAGATTTCCAGTCCGACAGCATCGATAAACAGCGCAAGTTCCGCCATTTCCGGATTCAAAACAATCAGTATAACCACAAGCATGGTGGCGTATTTCCAAATCCTGGCTTTCCAGTCCACACCCATTTCCTTCTATGCGAGGGTTAGCCGTTGTCTTACTGAGTTTCTTCGCGAGCCTGCCATTCCCGATACCCCCCCGACAACACCTTTACATTCTCATATCCCGAAAGTTGCAGGATCAGGTGCGCTTTCGATGAGGCCAGCCCGGTATTGCAGTAGAGTACAACCGGCTTGTCCCGCGGCACCTCATCCCTCCGGCTGAGGATTTCACGCCAATCGATATTGATCGCGTCGGGTATGTGCGACTTCGCATACTGTTCGGCAGGCCGGGCATCGATGAATTGGATCTGGCTGATATCGGTCGAGGCCAGCTGCTCTTTGGTAACGGCCCCCTCATTGTAGGTGGCGAAATCGAGAAAGGACTGAATATGCTCCATCGCCGCCTCTTCATCGGCACTGATCAGGCTGCTGACTGAGAGCAGCAGCAGAATGAGTGACAACCTTATACTTTTCATTATCGATACCTCAGATCTGATGAGTTGGAGGTTATTCACTTATACCAAATGGGACAGGGGAGAGGTAACAGGGATTTCACGGGATAGGGTGGTAGAGCGTTTCCATCATTCGTGAAAGATGACTCATTGTCTGCAACCTGCGGATATGGGTGTTTACCTGAGCCTTATCCTAACATATTGTTAAATAGAGAAAAAATAGGGGTATGGCATAGCTGTTGCCCAGTGATCGATATCAGCGAAATAGACGATCCCCTGCATTTCGCGATTCGACATAACAAGAGAGGAGTCCGGTGATGACCGAAACCTTTTATGACGTCATGCGGCGTCAGGGCATCACACGCAGCTTTTTGAAGTTCTGCAGTCTCACCACTTCAGCACTCGGCCTGGGGCCGGCACTGGTGCCCCGTATCGCCGAGGCGATGGAGAACAAACCGCGTATACCGGTACTCTGGCTGCACGGTCTGGAGTGCACCTGATGCAGCGAGTCCTTTATCCGCTCAGCCCATCCCCTTGCGAAAGACGTGGTGCTGTCGATGATCTTCCTCGATTACGACGACACATCATGGCGGCTGCCGGTCATGAGGCGGAGGCGATCATCGCGTAGGAGAAACCGGGTCAGAGAACAAAATTTTCAAAGACTTGAAGATCTCGCCCTCTGAGCCGAATGGCACTTACTTAAGCCATTTTGGTGGGGCGGGGCTCCACCCTACACCCTGAATTGAACAGTAGGGTGGGGCTTTGCCCCACCAAAACTGTTGATTAACCCAGGTAGAATGGGTGTCTTGGCGCTGAACTAGGTGCCATTTCCCATTTCCCATTTCCCATTTCCCTCTGACCCTAAACATTGTTGTCTCTGCTCAGTACTGACCCAGTCCCATGTCAATGTAGCCGGTGGGGCAAACCTCCTTGCAGATGTGGCAGCCGACACAGCGGTTATAGTCGGTCTCCACATAGCGCCCCATGGTCCGCTCGTCCTTATTAACCCGTTGAACCGCATCCTGTGGGCAGTAGATGACGCAGTTGTCACACTCGAAGCAGAAACCGCAGCTCATGCAGCGCTTGGCCTCGCTGACAGCTTTCTCCTCGGTGAGACCCGTGAAGCGCTCGATCATGCTGCCCAATACATTGGAGACATTCACATCCATTTCACTCCGGGCATGTACAGGCTCGTAGGGAAAGTGTCCGGTGAAGAGGGCGTTGGTCTTGATGACATCCGCATCCGCCCGATCCTCGAAGTTATGAACCGACCATTTGGCACTGTTGGTGCCCCAGGTCTGGCCATGACTGTACTCTTCAGGGGTGAGATTTTTGTCGGCGAGTTCCTGCAGCAGATCGAAGTGGTGACCCTCTACCTTGGGCCGATCGTCGTATGCCTCACCACGCAGGTATTTGTCGATACCCTCTACCGCGATAGAGGCCTGGCCGATGGCGGTGGTCAGCAGGTGAGGATTCACCGCATCTCCACCCACAAAGTGGCCGGTCTTGCCTTTGACCTGCATGCTCCGCTCAGCGTCGATCTGATTCCAGTCGTTGGCGATGCTATCGATGCCTTCGTAGTCGCCTGTCTGGCCGGTGGCGGCCACGATCAGGCTGCACTCGATCTCGATAGGCTCACCGTTGGCCTCCATCTTGCCGGAGGACCAATCCACTGGCTGTACTTTCAGAGCCCGTGCTCGGCCCTGTCCATCCAGTACGACTTCGAGGGGGGCGAGGCTGTCGTGAATCTCCACGCCCTCGGTGATACAGGCCTCCAGTTCGTGCTTGGTGCAGGGTGCCTTGTCGATGGGGCGTCGATAGACCAGCCAGCAGTCGGCGTCGGTGCGTTTCTCAGTCTGCTTGTCGGATTGGTTGCCGGAGCCGTTGAGCACAGCATCAGGGTGCTCGCTATCGTCAAGGTCGGTCACCTGTCCGATGCGTTTGGCCACGGCGGCCACGTCCATGGCGGTGTCGCCACCGCCGATCACCAGGATACGTCCATCGAGATACTTCAGGGAGCCGTTATTGAAGGCCTTAAGGAAAGTCATGCCATCCACGCAGTTGGGGGCTTCGCCGCCTTCGACCCGTAGCGGTTTTCCAACCACCGTGCCCACACTCCAGAAGATGGCGTCGTACTCCTGCTCCAGGGCTTCGACCTTCACATCCCGTCCCACCCGGGTGTTCAGCTTGACCTCTATGCCACCCACGTCGAGGATGCGCTGTATCTCATGCTCCAGCACGTCCCTGGGGATGCGGTAGCCGGGGATGCCGAACACCATCTGGCCCCCCAGCGCGCTGTGAGCTTCGAAGATGGTGGAGTGATGGCCGAGACGGCGCAGAAACAGGGCAGCGGCAAGGCCGGCCGGTCCGCCGCCGATGATGGCCACCCGCTTGCCGGAATCGACTTCGGGAGCGGAGAGGGTGAGTTTGTGCTCGCGTGCCCAGTCACCGATATACTGCTCAATGGAGTTGATGCCGACATGGCCGTCTAGGCTGTTACGGTTACACCCCTCCTGGCAGGGAGCGGGACATACCCGACCCATGATTGAAGGGAAGGGGTTAGCCTGGGTCAAGCGTTCAAATGCATGGGCCTGCCAGGGCTGGTCGTCCTGGGGCTTGTCCTGACCTCGCACTATCGACAACCAGCCGCGGATATCATGTCCTGATGGGCAGGCGTTCTGGCAGGGCGGCGTTCGCTGAATATAGGTGGGGCAGATATAGGACTCGCCCTGGTTCACTACGTCGCTGTCCCAGTCGTAGTGCTCGTTCTCGCCATCTTCATAACGTCGATAGGTCGGATCAAAATCACTCATTCTTTATATCTCCATGCATGAATCCGCAAAATGCGTTACTGACCGCTCTGCAACAAGATGAGGATAGCAGGCCCTAGCCTCACTTTCTCCAGAGGATACCTTAACCATAGGACTCCCTGCATCGATAACCAGGCGGAATACCAACCTGGTTCGAGGTTTCGTCCGGGTTTCCGGCAACCACATCAGTGAACATGATGAATACCGATAGTTCACCGCTAACTAAGCATAATTTCTTTAAGAGAAGCTTAAGGTATGTGTGTTGCCTTTCACTTTTTTGGCTTGCGGCCAGAGTTGGCTGGGCAACCTATGAAGGAGTGCATAAAATGATCAAGACCCCTCCATATTGAAGTCCAGCTACAGTGCTTAGGGCCTGTTAACACTAATCCAATGCGCCCTGTTGCGCCCAGCCGGCGTTATCATTCGCTCATGTAGCCGGGCTACACCATGCTCATTCTGCCTTGCTGGGCGCAAAAACAGCCCCAGCAGGGTGCATTGGATTAGTGTTAACAGGCCCTAGCTTATCTTGAGATTCTCTTGATCTATAAAACGAGCCTTGATCTGCGAAACCTGGTGCTCCATGGTCTCTTCGTCTGGGCTGAGCAATTCGCCGTTCAACCTGGCGTTGAGGGTCGGCAGCCGCAGCTCGAATTCCACGCCGCTGATGTCAAGCGGGCTGAATTTCAGCAAGGTGTTTTTATATTTCCGCCTTAGTTCGAGCTGCCAACGGGGGTAGGATGGCTGACTGGGGTCGTAGATGAGATCGCGATGGGACAGCTTCTCCCCGTCAATACGATGGGTTCTTTGGTCGCTGCGATGGGTGATCTCGATGTTGTCCACAGTTCCGAAAAATTTCCACTCCTGCTGGCTCTCGCCCTGGCCGGCGCCCGATTTACGGCACAACGGTTTCTCCTCATCGATCAGGATTTCAATGACATCAGTGATGATCTCACCATCGGTTGTCTCTATCCGCAGTGATACGACCTCGTTATGATTGTCAATATTGTGGTATTCCAGCTTTCCGTCATAACCTTTGACGATCTCGTTCACGAAGTAGAGACCCAATCCCTTGCCATGGTGCTCCCTTCTACGTCGGGTGGAAAAACCCAGTTGATAGATATACTCCGCATTTTCACTATCGATATGGGGTCCGCGATTGAAGACACGAAATCGGGCGAAGTTGTCCAACTGGTCTAGAAAGATAGCAATACCTGCGTGTTTTTGCCTGTAGCGACGCTGGCCGGCATAGAATTGTGCATTGCTGATCAGGTTCTCAAGCGCCAATACCAGATGATTTTCGTTGCCGAGCAACAGATCGACGGGCTTGATGGAGAGGCGTGCCTGCGAATGACCGTCGACACTGATGTGTCTGTAATCGGTGTCGCCTAAGGTGACGCCGAAGCAGCGTTTCAGTGACTTATCCAGGGCGCTTTCGGCTGTAAACACATTCTGGGAAGGGTAGGGTTCGCGCTCGTCTCCACTCAGCTCCGACTGAAAGATGGTCTCTTCGCTTTCACAGATCTGGTTGGCAATATGTAGTGCGATATTATCGGCGGTTGAGAGATCCAGCAGGTCCCACAGATAGATCAGGCTCTCAAGAGCCGACTGCAGCGGCTCGATCTCTTCAAAGTTATCAAGTTGCTCCATTTGCTCGGTCAGGACTGTCTTGATCTTATCGTAGCTGATCACGCCGTTATGACGCACCTCTGATGCGATACTCTTGAAGTGGAGAAACTTCTCGTCATATTCGATATATTCGATCAGCTTGTCGCTGATAAACAGCTTCAATTTATCCGCATGACCGGCATAGACATGGGCTCTTGCCTGTATCTGTTTCTTGTTCTCCAATAGCTCTTCGACCTGATGCTTGAAGTGGGTTATCTCCTTGGCTTGTGACTTACACCGACGCCGATAGATACGAAACTCCAAGATCAAAGTGAGCGCAAAAGCGGTAATCAATATCCATTTCCAATGCGGAGAAAAAACCGCGACCGGTATTTTGTATGTGTCGGCGATATTCGGGTGTCCTAGGAGAAAGAGATAGGTGATCACCAGTACCGCCATCAAGGCAGTAATATAGGGATATAAGATAGTATTTGTTTTCACGCTTTATCCGGTTTCCAACTGTAGGCGTGTTCATCGCCGAAAGTGACGATACCGCGCCCCGTTTTGCACAGGGCATTGAAGCGACCGCTATTCCCTTCAGCCAGCTCAAAGGCGCTACGCAGTGTCTTGATGTGCTGGCGATAGTTTGCATAT
>JAHXIO010000003.1 GCA_025655595.1 Candidatus Thiodiazotropha sp. (ex Monitilora ramsayi) | reverse complement strand
CGCTAGGATTCAAAGTTCCAGATGAATATGAAAGAATGGCACTATAAGATGACAACAATGAAGGCGTCCACTTTAGAGGGGGAGGCTTCCTACGCGCGCACTTTGCCTCTGATGCGAGGCGTTATGTTTAAAAGGAACCAGGTCCAGGTCCTTGCGAATTCATGAAGCAACTGAAGCTGATTTTGAGGAGATCTGGCCCATTTTCCATGCGATTGCTTCAGCTGGTGAAACTTATGCATATCCCCGTGAAGTAAATAAAAACGAAGGTAAAATACTTTGGATGGAATTGCCTTCAACTCACTTTCTGCACAATATGTCCGAAATGGTCGCAAAGAAGTCAAAACTGCAGAAGGAGTGCTTCTGCAAAGTGTTATGAGGGTAGGGGCTCTATTCTGCGATAAGAATAGTGGGGAGGGGTCTTGAGTTTTCCTGCTTTCTCGATACGAAATCCGAGGTAATGCGTCAGCACGTCTCGGCAAATCGACCATGGGCAGGTCCCAGGATGTCCCTATGTCTCCGAGGGACATCCCGCTCGCGGCCAGTCGGCAGATGATAATCTTAGGCCAATGGTAAGCTTAAGGCTGCTTCTTGGACGACTGAAGGGTGTCCAGCTCACGCTCCACTCGGTCCTGCAGCGTTTTGAGGGAAGCTTGGGTCTGCTTCCGTTGGTAAGCGAGGGTTAGGAGGGTGAGCGGATGGACGGTTTGAAACAGGTCCTGGTCGGCTGGCAGGAGGTCGGCGATGAGGCCCTGCAGGTGTTGATCTATACCTTGCAGGATGGCCAGCAACTGATCGATGCCTCATCGGCAGTACGTGATTCGCAGATTCATGATCCCCAAATCCTGTGGCCGCTGGCCCCAGAGACCCACTGAAGACGACCTGTGTGCTGGTCGGTGCATCATCCGTTTATGAAAACGCGCTGCTAAGCTGGGTAGACACAGACCCGGAAAAGTCGAGGAGGGGCCGCCGATGTGCGGGCGCTTTTATCTGGATGCGCGCGAGGATGCGCTCAAGGCGGCCTTGAGTCTGTCCGCGCTGCCGGCACTGACGCCACGCTATAATATCGCGCCCGCCCAGGCGATCCTGGGTGTGGTCGCAGGGGAGGAAGGCCGGGTAGGGCGGGGGTTTCGCTGGGGGCTGATTCCATCCTGGGCCAAGGACGCCAAGTTCGGCACCCGCACGATCAACGCCCGAGTCGAGACCCTGGCCGACAAACCGGCCGTCTTGTGAGCCGGGATGTTCCGGCCTGTGCTGTCCTGTGCGCCGGGGAATATTCCCATGAACCCCCGACACTACTGGTATTTCCTTGATTTTCACCCAGAATTAAAACAGCATTGGAATTTGGCACCTATTTGAGTGTAAATGTGGCAAAACGAAGACCGATTAAGCGGCTCTTGAACAAATATGAACCAGGTGAGGGCAAGGCAGAGGTAATCGATAGACCCAGCCAGTTGAGCCATCTTTTGTTTGTAGCTTCAAGAGGTGACCTGGGGCGAAGGAATGTGGCCATTCTATGGATGCTGTTTGGTACAGGGATGAGGATTAACGAGGTAGCGCAGTTAACCGTAGCAGATGTAATTTATCTGAACGGTGAGCTGAAGACCTGCTTTGTTATTCCAGGCGCTTACACGAAGACATCCAAGCCTAGGCCTGCGTACATTAAAGTAAAACAGCAGCGAGAAGCACTGGCGGCATGGATTAAACAAAGACTCGAAGAAAACGCCTTTCAATCAGATGATGGCTCCTATGGAGGCTTGCGTGGAGACAGTCCACTTTTTTTGTCAAAGAAAGGCTGGTGGAGAAAGTTTGCTTTCAATGTGAAGCGATACGAAACGTCAAATGGCACCAAAGAGACAATGGTATGCGCATCTCTTGAAAACACAGTTAGAGAGATCATTAAGAAGGCAGGCTTTCGTGGAGGTTCTTCGCATAGTGGGCGTCGTAGCCTAGCTACGTTAATGGACAGAGAAAATTATGACTTGGAGTTGATTCAGAAGATATTAGGTCATGAAGATAAAGACTTGACACTGGAGTACATCGACCCAGATATAGAGCGTATAGACGCTGCCTTTAAAAAACTATGGAAAAATGTCCAACTTCCATCATTAAACGACAGAGTTTTAGGAAATGGAACATAGCAAAACCAAACTCAGCTTATAAAGGATAGTTTTCGACAGCTTTATACCAGACGTTCAATTGATCACAGAGCGGTATGTCCGGTATCAACCCATAGCGGACATAAATGTAGAAAAATTATGGAAGAAACAATTATCAGCGATCTCTCGATCCTTAGATCTCATCCAGATACACCGGATGGAATATGTAAGGCTATAGATTATAGCGAAGGTGCGAGGTATTTTCGGTGTGCGTTACAAGTTAATCCCTTTGCATATTTGGAGCGTCACTCCAAAGATACAGACTACTCAGATGAAGAGAGCTACAACAAAGCAATAACTGATGCATGCTTAAGTCATCAAATAGAAGTCGTTGCTATTACGGACCACTTTAGGTTCGGTAGTAGTTCTCAATCGCTACAAGACTCTCTGCAACAATCAGGTATTACTGTTTTTCCGGCGTTCGAAGCCAATTCAAGCGAAGGAATCCATTTGCTATGCCTGTTTCCAGTAGATGAAGACATAGAAAATCTGAAACTAATAATAGGTGCATGTGGCGTGACCAATTTTGAGGAAAAATCTCCTCAATCTAAACACTCGGCGAACAAAATAATAGATCTTGTTGCGGAGCGAGGGGGAGTAACTATCGGGGCGCATGTCTGTAGTGCAAGTGGTTTGCTAACTGTACTTTCAGGTCAAGCACGATCACGAGTTTGGAAGAACAAAAACCTGTCTGCAGCTGCCATTGCGGGTGTCCCCAGTGATGTTCCTCATCAGTTTTCACAGATCATAAAAAATACTGATACGGCCACCAAGCGAGAATGGCCAATTGCACTAATCAATGCACGCGACATTGATGATCCTGACCAATTTGAGATTGATGGTTCCTATACATTTATAAAGATGTCTGAAGCGTCAATTGAAGGGCTTCGTCAAGCTTTCCTCGACCATGAGTCAAGAATTAGGCTAATCTCCGATACGGAGCCTATGTCACATCCTGAAATTATCGCAATTTCTTGGAACGGAAGCCTCCTTGACGAACAATGCGTTAGGTTAAATAGCGGTTTAAATGTACTCGTCGGGGGAAGAGGCGCAGGCAAATCCACGATTATAGAAAGCTTGAGATTTGTATTTGATCTAGAACCACATTGTGAGAATGCCGAAAAGTCTCACGCTTCTATTGTTAAAGATGTAATTCGGGCAGGGGCTGAAGTATCTGTCCTGCTGCATTCACCGTACCCGTCGAAACAATACTATTTGATCCGCAGGATCTATGGAAGCGAGCCAACTGTCTACGATTCATCAGGGGAATACCTAGATGATCTCCATCCTTTGGACGTGCTGGGAGACATCGAAATATTCGGACAGCATGAGATATCTGAACTGACCCGCCAACCGACCAAGATTGCTGAAATATTAGAACGGTTCATACCAGAGAACGAAGAGGAAGACGAGATCCTTATAGATGCTATTGAAGACAATGGTGTTGCCATTCTTGATGAATTAGAGACTATCGACAGATTTGATGCAACTTTATCTGTTCTTCCTGAATTGCGTGAAAAACTTAAGCGTTTCAAATCTACTGGATTGGATAAGAAGCTAGTTTCTAAAACCCTCATAGACGAAGAAGGCCGAATTTTTGATGATCTGAGTAGACATGTTAAGGCAATTGAAACGAGAGCAAAGGAAATTTGCCCTGAAGAGCTTTATGAAGCTATTCTGCCTGATGATTATCATAAAAAGTTTGATCATGTTTCTGAACTTGTAGAGTTGGACGAGCTTCAAGATAGACTGATCTCTGCGTCAGAGAGGGCGAGGGACTATCTAGATGCTGTAGCTGGTCAAGTTAAGGGCAGTATTGACCAGATCAAAAGCAAATGGCAAGAGCACCAAAAAGGAGTCGAAACTGAATATAACAAGACCTTAAAGGAACTCAACAAAGAAGGCATTGATGGTGCTGCCTATGTTTCAGTACGTGATCAAATTGCTAAAATTTCTCCAAAGGAAACCGCTAGAAAAAAAGCGATAGATAAGCTCAATAGCCTCTCAACAGAGAGAAAGAAACTGTTAGCAAAACACCGAACGCAATATGCGGATGATTTTCGTCGTCTTCAAAAGGCCGCCAAGAGAGTAAATAAAAAGCTCAAAGGAAAAGTCCGAGTAGAAGTCAGTCCTACATCTGATATTTCTCCTTTGGAAGAGGTTTTTCGTGAACACGTTGAGGGCCAAATAAGCCATGCAATCGGCAAGCTACAATCTCTTGATACCATTGATAGTTCACAATTGGCTATGGCTATTAGAGATGGTGAAGCTGCTCTCAAGAAAATATTCGACTTCAGTGATGCTTCAGCCCGCAGAATAGCGAATGGTGGTGAAGCTTTGGCATTAGCCATTGAGCAGTACCAGCTGCCAACCGAGGCGATCTTGTCTCTGAATATCGGTGAAGACAATCAAGAAATATGGAAGTCCATAGATCGGTTATCGACCGGTCAGAAAGCCACAGCAGTTTTACTTCTTCTGCTACTAGAGCAAGGAGGGACGCTCGTAATTGATCAACCAGAGGATGATTTGGATAATCGCTTTATTGTGGGATCTGTCGTGGAGGCGATTAGAGCTGAGAAAACCAATAGGCAGTTCCTGTTCGCTAGCCACAATGCCAATATTCCAGTTCTAGGAGATGCAGAGCAGATTATTGGACTAAATACGACTGTAGAAGACGGCATCGAAAGGGTTGTGATAGACCCTAAAGTGTGTGGTTCAATCGATGATCCTGTTGTCAAAGAGTTGGTAAAGGACTTGCTTGAAGGCGGGCAAGATGCTTTCAAACTGAGGCGTGAAAAATATGGCTTTTAACCAAAAAAGTGTGCAGTGGAAACAAACAACCAATTATTTTTAACCCAAACTTGTATTGTGGTGTTCAACGTCCGCTTTTTGCCGAAATGATACATAATGGAGAGAGAATATTTGAGTAGATATGAAAATAATTAGATTTTATGATTGGCTGATTGACCAACAAGAACGAGATGATCTAATAGCAGATTTCGCTAAAGATGCTAAGAGTGTCAACAACGCTTCTACAGTGCCAGACTCTTGAATCTATCGTTGTACTGTTTACAGGTAGACGCTTACCTTGCCAAGTATCTTTGCGAATAAACTTGTACAGCGAACCAACAATATTAGGGGTATTAGCGATGACTAAATCTTACGAAAAAGACAGTACTAGCTCCTTGGTCACCCCACAAGCAGAACAGGCTCATTAAGAGAAGCTGGAGAAATTGCGGAAGCGGCTAGCAGCTGGGGCGGCTAGCCCGATAGTGGAGGATTTCGATCCTGATCAGTTTCTCGAAGAAATGAACCACAAATACAGCACTGAGTAATTGGCTCTGACATTAGTACTCCAGGCACTCACGATCTATTGACAACGTAAGCAACCAATCGTGATCTTCATCAGTTAATTGGAATAAACATATTGTTTCTTAATTTGTTTCAGAGAAAGGTAAGAAGGAATAGATATGGCTACCGTATTTGAGGTCCAATCTCAAGACATAGCAGAGTTAAATGACCTAAATTTAACAAAGCTGCTAAAAATGCTTCTACTTTTAGAAGCCAGATCGGCAGGAATAGCTGAAAGGGCTGTTGAAGTTGCTCTAAATATTCGAGTAGCAGATGGTGGAGAGGACGGAAGAATTGAATGGTCAAATGGGCCAGAAAATACAGATTACCTTCCCTCACGACTCGTGCAGTTCCAAAATAAAGCCACTGAGATGGGACCTGCAGATTGTGCGAATGAGATTGTTGATAGACATGGAAATCTTAAGCGTATGGTTGAAGTAGCCTTAGATAATGGCGGCGTCTATATCTTGTTTACTACACAAGAACTCAATGGCCAACAAAAAACTGATCGAATAGATGCAATCAGGAATAAATTAAAAGAAATTGGCAAACCTTATGCAAATACAGTGAGCATTGATATATATGATGCTGCAAAGATACAAGGTTGGGTGAATCGGTATGCACCAGCTATTACTGCAGTTTTAAACTGGGTCGGTAGACCGCTCGTTAATGGGCTTTGTACATGGGAACAATGGGAAAAATTTGATGAAAACCATCATTTTGACTACGTATCAGATCAGTCTAGGAATAAGGCGATTGAAAATTTACGTACACTTCTTGCTACATCGAAGAAATGTGCACGAATTATTGGACTTTCTGGCTTAGGTAAAACCAGGTTAGCACTAGAAGTGTGTAGAGGAAATGCTTGGGACGACGGTTTTAGTAAGCGCGTTGTTTACATAGATGCATCATATGGTGAACCAAATCTTGCGGGGCTAATATGTAGTTGGGTTAGGCTAGGTCTCGATTGTTTATTTGTTGTCGACAACTGTGATTTAACATTACACAAGCAACTTCGCCGAGAAATTGAGCACCCTAATAGCTCTATATCCTTATTAACACTTCATTACAATCCAGAGAAAGACTCTGATACCGATCCAATTCAATTAAATAAGATGAGTGATGATCTCATCAAAGCTATGCTCGAACCAGTGTATGGAGAAAGGATCTCTGATTTGGACCGTATAGTAAGTTTCGCTCAAGGTTTCCCGCAAATGGCGGTGTTATTAGCAAATGCAAGACTTGATCAAACCAAGGATATGGGTAGCCTTACAGATGACGATTTGGTAACAAAAATGCTATGGGGAGGAGAGCTGCGAGACCAACAGACAGCTACAATACTCGAAGCGTGCTCCTTATTTGATAAATTTGGAATAGAGCAAGAGAGAGAAGAGGAGGCCAAATTTATTGCAGAAAAAATCGCAGGCACTGATATTGACGCTCTATACAGATGCATAAGAACATTTGAAGAACGAGGGGTAGTGAATAGAGCTGGTCGCTTAGCACAAATCATACCCAAACCTTTAGCAATTAGATTAGCTGCTGATTGGTGGCGAACTACACGTACACGAAGGCAGCTTGATTTAATAGAAAACGAAATGCCTGGTCAGCTTGAACGCAGTTTTTGTGATCAAGTTGCAAAATTAGATTTTTTGCCAGAAGTTAAACAGTTAACACAAAATCTGTGTGGTGACCAAGGCCCTTTTGGGCAAGCGGAAGTGATCCTGTCTACTAGGGGTTCTCGTCTCTTTCGCTCATTGGTAGAAGTGAACCCCAAAGCAACATCAGATGTACTTTACAAAATCTTATCTGAGTTCTCTCACGAGCAACTTTATGAGATATCTGGAGATGTAAGGAGAAATCTAGTCTGGGCGCTAGAAATGCTTTGTTTCCATGAAGATATTTTTGAGAAGTCTACAATGTGTTTGTTATGGCTTGCATCTGCCGAAAATGAAGATTGGGCCAATAATGCAACTGGTCAGTTTGTCCAGCTTTTTAGAACATTTCTATCTGGCACGGAAGCAAGTCCAGCGGCTAGGCTTGCAATAATTGATGAAGCAATAAAAGCGGATAGTTCATCGATTCAACAGCTTGCAGTTAAGGCACTTGGCTCTGCGCTAGATACGTATGGCGGGACTCGTACAGTAGGTGCAGAATATCAAGGTAGTGGTGAACCATTAGTAGAGTGGAGACCGAAAATTTGGAAGGAAGCATTTGACTACTGGATTTCATCGATTGATAGATTAACAGAAATTGCTCTAGATAAAAGAGAAAACGGTCAATTAGCTAAAGAAGTGTTAGCAAGTCATATACGAGGATTAATACAGAGAAGTCGTGAAGTCATGCTAGCGCTTGATGGTGCCATACGAAAAATTGTCGATGCACAAGGGCCATTATGGCCAAAAGCTCTTGAGAGCATCAAAACTACAATATCATATGATTCTGGAAAAATGCCAGCCGATATGAAACAGAAATTACAGGAGTTGGTAGAATTATTAACACCGAGCAGTATAGAAGATAGAATATCACTTATTATAACTAACCCTCCATATGAACATGAGGAGGGAGAAGACGGTGATTACATTGACATTGCTGCAGTAAACGCAACCAACTTTGCACATGAATTTGCTGAAGATATTAATGTTCTTAAAGAGCATTTAAATCAATTGTTAGTTGGTGAGCAAAGGCAAGGTTACTGGTTTGGTCGTAATCTTGTTTTGGCTTCTGAGAAATACGAACCACTACTTTCAGAATCTATTTCATTAATTCAAAAAGTTACTTCTCCGAATATTAATTTCATATTGGGTATGCTGGATGCTTTGCATGAATTAAATAGTAAGAAATGGACTGAATATATAGCTCAGTTTAAAAGTAATATTAGCTTAAATAAGTATTATCCTAATGTCATTCGAACTGGAGTAATTAATGAGGAACATCTTTGTTCTGTCGTTGATATGATTGAGGCAGGGCGCATCAAAGAAACTAGTGCATCAGTGTTCACCTACGGTCGTGCGTTAGATCATTTAAGCCCAGTAATTGTTATAAGATTCGTTGAGCGTTTAAGAGTATTCTCGATAAATGCAGCATGGATTAGTCTTGATGTTCTATCGATGTATTGCCATGGTAATAAGGAAAGGTGGGAATCTTGCAAAAGCAAGTTTAAAGATATTTTGATAGATCTTCCGCTGGCCAGGAAAAGTAAAGGGGAACAGCTTGAAGTCTATCATTGGAATCACACTGCGAAAAAACTTTTAAAAGAACATGATGCCGATTTTGCTAAAAGACTAACACAGAGAATCCTATTATCCTGTAACGACAAAATAGACTACGGAGACATGCATCACTACATAAAGCCAATAGTTCGAATTTTGTTAAGGGATTATGGTCAAACCGTGTTTCCTTTAGTTGCTGGCGCAATAAAAGACGTTGACCCAAATAATCAATTTTATTTAAACGAGCTTTTCAGTAAGGAAGACAGTTTTAGTAATAGACAAACTAGTGTATTAGCAGAATTATCTGAAGATGTCTTGCATGAGTGGTGCAAAGCAGAGCCAGATACTGCTCCTTTGTTTTTGGCGAGATCTACTGACGTTTATATTGAAGGTGATGATTCATATACCTTGTCCCCAAGAGTGCAATTTCTAATAGATGAATTTGGTGATAATAAAAAGGTTTTAAGTGAGCTCTCTGCCAATATGGGATCGTTCGGATGGAGTGGATCTGTGGTTCCAATATATAAAAAGGAGATTGCTGCATTACAACCATTTCTCAAACATAAAAATAAATTAGTACAAGAGTGGATTGGCAAAAGAATTTTATATTTGACTAAAGCAATTAAAAAGGAAAGTATGCTTGATGAAGAACAGGAATGGGGAGTGTATTAGCAGATTAATGAAGGATAATTCTTTATCCAGATACACGCATATCTCCCTTATGAACAAAAGTATTAATCAGTGCACCTATGTTTTAACCGAGACCGGAAACTATCACTAATAAACACATGATAGGAATATGTGATAGCCATAGTAATATAATAGTATATGAGGAATATTAGGATGATTAAGAGTGGTTTTTATAATTGGTTACTATCTCAGGAAAATAGAGATGATCCAATCGGTGATCTGGCTAACGATGTCGAAAAAGACAAAAACGCACCGGTTGACTCAGACTCACTAGATACATGGTATACGTATTTATCTATGAATGGCGCGTGTACTGGTGCTCTGGAGGCACTAGAAGCCGCGTGGAATGAATATGGCGATATTGAATAGGGTCTGATTATGCGTTAGATCGTAGTGAAGGCACGTATTGAAATTAATCAATTATTTAAGGGAGGCAGAGGAAAACCACAGAATTTGATGATGAAGGTACTGGAATACATCACAAATACTCTAATCAGGATTCAAAAATCTTATTTACATTGAGTGGTTCATTGCAAATTGGAATTGAGGGTATTTGATAATTACAGGTCTTGGCCAAAAGCGGAAGATTCAACAATTATGTTATGGAAAACCTGGCACCCTAAAGCAGACTTAAGTTTTGTGTAGCGTAATAGACTGTAGTCGACCAAGAAGGGACATTAATGAGCAGTGGATATCAACCGCTCTGTGACTCAAGACAGTCGCTCTCCCAAGTGGAAGTAAGTATGCTGTCCGTAGAACTATCCAACAGGGGACAATTGAAGTTATCGATTTTACATACGTAATGAAGAAGTCTGATGCAGAAAGACGAACAGCATCTGTGCGACGATAGCGTGCCGACCGCAGAAGACGAAGAATCACCTATCGAAACGCTTCCCTCAAGCTTCGTAGTTAACATTCGCGGCTGGGAAAACGACGAAGAAGGTGAAGCGCGAGAATTTGCTAAGGGCGTTTTTTCTCTCGCGAAGACGCTATCGTGTTATCTAGATCTTAGCCGCCTGGAATCGATCGTCATTGGTTGGGACTATTCCGAAGCTCTCTTGAGTGTCGATCGCGGAGACGGCATCCCGCCTTCGGCGCCGACGGAAAATGAGTACGGGCAAGGCGGTGCCATGGCAGTGAGTGTGATCCGTGACGATGAGATCTGGAACGTTGTCGTTATCTGGACCGGCTTAGTGCGTCAACTAAACCAGACAGATCATCCCGAATATGAGCTGGCTCTCCAGACTTTTGTTCATGAGTTGGTCCATGTTGACGATCTTCGACTATTTACTCGAACCTATCCCGGTGGCTGGAGAGCGGCGAAACCCCGGGATGGGAGAGACGCCAATCTTCAGCCAATAGTAAATCCGTGCCAATCCGAATACTCCGCGCAACGTCGCGCCGCCTGGGCGGCGCCCGAACATGGTCTCGTACTCCTCGATATGATGGGTAAGGCCATGAAAGAAGTAGATGACCAGATCGGGTCGGCACGTCTCAGCTATCGAATACATGGGGACCTGGAGAAGTACTGGTCCATTGTGATCGAACGGTTGTCGTTTCTTTTTCAAGCAATCGGATATGGCCTCGGTCACGCCGACTGGATTGAGGAGAATGCGCACGAGCATCCCAAACTCGCAACTTGCTGCCGCGCCAAGCTAGACAATCTTGCTAGCTACCCTTCGGGATGGTTGCTTGACGCCTGTCGAGACGCAGTCCAGCCATTCTTTCGGCTAGAGGAATGGAAGGATCAGGAAGTATATAATCCTTTGATCGAGGTATTGGAACGACTTCTCAATCAGAACGGCATGTACACCCGTGCGCAAGGCGACGGCATCTATATCGACATACCCTACACGGGATTATAAGATCTGTAGGCTTAGAGAATTTTCATCTGTTATTATATTAAATCACGAAGCTATGGATGACTGGAAAATGGCTGAGTGCGCAGACAGTAAGGCGAAACTGGCGCAAGGAGAATAAAGAGGGGAGATGATCAGTGAAAATCGCCAACCTAGAGATCGAGAATTTTCGAGGCATTCGCCAGGGTGAAGTGCGCTTTTCACCTCATACTGTGCTGGTGGGGCCAAACAACTGCGGTAAGACAACGGTCATAGAAGCGCTGGCGCTCTTGTTCGGCCGGGACAGAATGATTCGCAGGCTTACCGAACATGACTTCTTCGGAAGCAATCCTCAACCGGCAGACCGAATTCGGCTTATCGCAACGGTCATCGGATTCGAGGGTGACGACCCGACCAAACATCTGGACTGGTTTCGTGACGATCGCGGCATCATCAAATGGTGGAACCCCGCCAATGGCAACGTCATGCCGACCCGGGACGATCCCGAGTGGAACTTAGCCTGCCAGATCGCTTTCGCCGCTCGCTTTGATCGCCCCTCCCTGGAGGTCGAGACGCTTCGTTATTTTCACGATGACGATACTATATGTGATGTTTTTGCGGAAGAGAACGCGACGATGTTCTCTGCTCGGTTAATACGCGATATCGGGTTTTTCCTCGTGCCGGCCGCAAGAACATGGGACAAAACAATGTCATTCGGGTCGGAATTGTTCCGCAGGGTGGTAGCCGCCGGTGAAGGCCAACCCTCTGAATCCGTTCTCAGCGAGCGAGACAGGTTGCGGGCGCCGCAGGAGACACTCGATGCGGATGAGCGACTTGCGCCCATTGTCGAGCGGTTGAACCAGGAGTTAGGTGGTTTCTTTCGCACGGCTCCAACGCTTCACCTTCGGGTGACTGCGACTGATAGCGATGGTTTGCTGGAGTCGGTGGTATCTCACTACGCACATCAGGGAGCGGACCTTCCACTTCCAGCAAGGCGGCACGGAAGCGGCCTCCTGTCGTTGCAACACCTCCTGCTTCTTCTTCAATTCGGTCGGATGCGTGCGGAGGGCAACGAAGGATTCTTGATGGCTCTTGAGGAACCAGAGCTCCATGTCCCACCTGCGCTGCAGCGCCGTCTTGTTCACCGCATTCAGGCACTGTCGAGGCAAACATTTGTGTCTACGCACTCCCCTACGGTGGCTGCTCTGGCCGATCCGGAAGGTGTCGAGGTTCTGCGCAACGAGAATGGAGTGTTGACGTCGGTTCCTTTGCTCTCATCAACGCTGCCTTCCACAACACCCAACAGCGTACGAAAACTGTTCCAGGTCAATCGTGTCGAGACCATCGCCGCAGTCATGCATGAGTTCGTCTTGGTGCCTGAGGGGCGGACGGACTATGAGTGGTTGGGGCTATTGATCCGAGCTGTGGACCTCCATCAGGGTTGGGCAGAAGCCGATGAATGTAGATTTGACGCATTCATCGGTGTCATTCCGACCCATGACAGTGCGGTGATAAATACCGTCAAGGCAATAGCGCCATTGCACCCCCGCGTGATCGCGATTGTCGATGGCGATGCGGATGGTGTGGGCTATGCAAGAACCCTCGAACAGGCAGGTTCTCCGAATTCTGGCATCATCATGAGATGGCCAGACGGACAGATGCTCGAGGATATTGTCGGATGGATTGTCGAGGCTGACGCTGGGGCCTGTCTCGGCGCGATGCAGCTTGAGCCGCCGGTTACCACAGTTGCGGATCTGGTCGCGCGTCTCAAGCATGATGACCGTGCGAAGCATGGGCTTAAGAAGGACACCTTGTCCTACGAGATCATCGCCGGAGCAATCGGCGAAAACGAAATCTGCTGCTCACGTGCTCGATCTTTGCTCAACGCAATCACTGATGTTGCAACAGGCGTCGTGAATCCACTTTTTGCGACGGATGAGCCCCATCCGTCTATATGGATTTTCCAGCCGTGACGGTGCGGGCGGTCGAAGGAGTCGCTGGGTGCGGCAAGACGTATAGGCTGATGGAAATGCTGGCGGAGACCTTAACGGCCCACCCATTGGCTGATGGACAGCGCGTCCTCGCGCTAACATTCATGCATGGCGCCCGCCGCCGACTGGCCGACCGGCTTTTGACGGTTGATGGACTCTCGCGGCGAGTTGAGTGTTGCACGATTGATGGATTTGCGTGGAGGATTTATCGGCGCTGGCGCGGACTGGCCGTGGCCCTTGGCATTCCTCCGCGATCTGAAGGGGAATTCGACGCAGTCTGCGACGCCGCCGGCATGCTACTTGAGCAGCCGCAAGTCCGAGACTGGGCTGCAGCAAGCTTTCCCATTGTATTGGTAGACGAAGGCCAGGATCTCCGGCCTGAGCGATTGCGAATGTTAGTCGCCTTGTCGGCTGCCGCGCGCACTTTGATTGCCGCCGATGAGTTTCAATGTCTGGATCAGACACTGCGGCCCAATCCCCTCGTTACGTGGTTGCAAGAGGCTTGGGAACCAGAAACACTAGCGCAGGTCCGCCGAACCAACATCGCTGGTTTGCTGGCGGCAGCGGTAGCCATTCGCGATGGGCATACACCTGCGAATGATCAGGGATTCAAAATTCTACCGCCTGGTGTGAGTATTCCTCTGGCGGCAACGTTGCTGGCCAACGCCATCGCCTGGCGCCAGGGCGGCAATGTGGCGGTCATCACGCCAGCCCTGCAAGGAGGATTTGCTCAAAACGTGGTGGCGCGTGTCAGAGAGGGACCCTGCGGCAAGCAACGCAATGGGCCTTACTCAATTCGTTGGGAGGGTACAGACCGAAATGAAGTCCAGGCAATTCTGGATGCCATTGTGATAGAGCCTGTAACGTCCGGTACGGAAGTGATTGCGAAGTTGCGACCTTTGCTTCCATCAGGACCGGTGCGTGCGACCATGGAATGGGTCGACAATCAAGTACATGCGCGTGGTCGAGACGAATTCACACGTGAAGAAATCGAGACAGTGATTGGTCGGAAAGTCGCACTTCAGCGCCAACACGGCCGCAGCACAACGCATCTCTTTACCGCTTTGACTGTGCAGCAGGCCAAGAACCGCGAATTCGAAGGTGTCGTAATTTTGTGGCCATACCAGGTGGGTGGCGATGCCGAACATAAGCGCCGGCTTCTGTACAATGCGGTGACACGTGCGAGGCGGTGGTGCCACGTCATAGTTCAGGGAAAAAACATTCTGGCAGCACCACCTTTTGTCTAATAGTACGGCGGCGATGTTTGAATCCGATGCTTTAAGCGCGGCGGCCCTTGGTGTGACTGATGATGAATATGTTTTCTGAATTGTTGGTATTATCAAGGCGTCACAAATTCTTAAATGCGGTAAACCAAGGCGTTTTAATCGTCCATCTGCAAAGAAAGGGGTAGATGGATCCGGTTATAGTGATCATCTTCCTGTAGAAGTAAGAGTACAGGAAAATTAGTTCTGATCATTGGAATAGAGGATATTTGATAATTACCGGTTTCGGCTAGTAGAGGAACTTATGAGTACGTATGGTGAGTGCATCTGAAAAAACAATAGCAGACATTCACCTTGTCCATTGTAATTGGTAACTGAGACCATTCCTGCTGTTCAAATGCTTTTATTGGAACGTCGTTTTTGTCATATATAACCAGAAATGTAGCCCCGGGTATCAGGCTTCGACTGAAGGTTGAAATCGGTCCTTTACTCCAACAGCGATTTTACATGTTTCCTTTAAATATGCGTAAATAGAAGTAGTCTTTTGAGATGACCGGCTCCACACTAGTTAAAGACGCTGTGGCTCAACATGCATTAGAAATTTCAGGAAGAACCATATTCCGCAACCTGTAGATATATGTAGAAATTATTCAATTGCGAATCTGCTCGAAAATGATGAAAGCAATAGACGTGTGTGCCAGCGTTGGCTTTGTGCTCTGACAAGATCAGAGTACTTGAGCGAAATTGGTCATGTATAATCTATAGACAGATGTAGCCGAAGAGGCAAGGAGGCAGGGGTGCTTAAGGGTTTGTACTATGATTTCCACACGGTCTGTAAGTCGAAACGTCGATTGATTTTTATCACGTTCCTAACTTTGATCTTTGGACTCTGTTGTTTCAATGCTAGCGCGACGACATCACGAAATACGATTTCACTATTAGAGGAATCAGAATCAAGAGATCGTGTGCTGTCTGAGGCAGCGATACAAGCAGGCGAGAATTTAACTGCGCTAGCACAAAGACTTAATGCTGGCAATGTTAGACTTTTTGTGACCGATTTTTCATCTTCTAACCACGATAGTATCGATCGATTTTACAGCGACGGATGCAAAGCGGTATTCAGACGCGTTCCACAACCGATAATCGTATGTAACGCCGCGTTTCTCCTTGAGCTTGAGGCCGCGCTACGTTCACTTCACTTCCCCAACAAGCATTGGCAAACGGATGAAGCCATGTTCTCGTTTGTCGAACAGGTTGGCAGAGATCCCATCGCTTATTTGAATGAAATTCGAGACCGCAGATCACCGACTGAAGATAATTTTGAAGCGCACATGGTTCAACACATGAAACTCCTGATTATCTTTTTTGGTGCGCACGAGGTCGGTCATATCATAAGACGACAGAATAACCGAGATTTTATTGCAGCCCTGCCGAGGGACGCTCCTTTGGAGCATAAGCTCGCGAACGCTGTGGTCAAAATGTGTCTTCATGCAGAAGATTTTTTTCATGTTGGATTCCGACTTGATGGCTTCGATGACATCACGGACACGGAAAGCAGAGTTAGACGGGTCGAATCCAGCTTGCGTACCACTACTGAGGCTGCGTTCTCCAACTACGCGACTTTTTTTGAGGAAGAAAAGCATGCGGACCAAATTGCAACACGTTTGATTATAGACTACTTCAATAACTTGGAATCGACGAATAAGGTTCTTGCCTTAGAAGAACAGCAACTCTTTGTTCGGAGTCTATTTTTTATCGGTCTCTATACATGGTACAAGGATCTTTCATCATTCATAAAAAAGGGTTGCTACCCTCTCAAAGTGAGAAACAGCACTCAACTCATGATATGTATGATGAGAAGCCGACAACAGTACGTTACCGCGTCGTCTTTGTTCGGGAATGTTCATCGTTCGACTATTCTGCGGGCCTATCTTGTGATCGAGGCAATTGTCGAGAAGCGGCTAAATTTTATATCGATACCTAAAAACGAACGATCGATCTGGATCTCACAGGAGGAGATTGACCAGCTTCCGCAGAGGGAGGCCGCCTTCGCAATCTGGCGCGCCGGTACCTTGCAGAATTACGCATTGCTCAAAATAGTTATGGATACGCCAATCAAGTTCTCTTATGTGGGGTGTGCGACGGGATGGTACAAGGAGTTGGATCAGGAAAGAGGGTCACCGCAATTGTTATTGATGTCGTTCGAAACACTGGAGAAAGCTCTCCAACGGTTACTACAGCTGCAATAGGCAGGGGGTCATCTAGATGGAACAAGAACAGGCTACCGCTTCGTCTATCTCAACGCTATATAAGCGACCTCGACTCTTGATCGCTGCGATTATGATAGTGATCCTTCTGCTGTTGATGATACGTATCTTTTTTCATGATGCTTATGAGAAGGCCCCAGAACTCCTTCAACCAGGTTGGCAGTTTTATTCAAGTCCAACGACATTGGAACCGGTCGGAACAGTGTTCAGAATCGACCCTCTGGGGAGAAAGTATATCGTTTCAGACATGGAAGTGCCTTCGGCGACCGGGCGAGAAGAAATGGGCAGGGTCAGCCTAAAGCTGATTACACGAGGGGATGTTATTGCTCGATTTCTTAAAGTACCTCTAAGTGGTAAAGTCGAGGGCATGAGGAACCAATCAATTGAATTGGAGATGGTGAATGCGGAGAGAGCTATAACATCTGATCTAAATATCGACAAAGTGCTAAATTCATTTTTTGAAAAAATCCAATATAGAACGGACAATCGCTATTTTATTATTCGCGAAGCGAGGAGTGCAAGTGAACTACACTACAAGCTTAATGATTCGTTTGTTGCAGACCTAGGTGGGTCAGCTGTGGTGAATCAGTTGGCTACCATGAATGCGGACATGCAGTTCGAGTCGAATAGGAGATACAATCTAAGTCAGTCTTTCTCTGAGCGCATGCGTGTTATGTTTTTGCCTGAAGAAATTGTTCCAGTATCAGCACCATTGGGTTCGGGAATGCCAGAGGTCGACGTCGTGCCTGTTAAAGAAGTGCTTGTCTGGGTCGATTAAAATAGGCGTGCTTCATACATTTATCACTGCCATGTAATCGATGGGCCTGCAAGCTACACTTGTCCTAAGAATAACATGGAGTAAATTAATTCTGGCTAATAAAGAAGAAGCAGAGAAGCATTTATATATAACTGTTTGTCGTTATATGTCGGCCTTGCAACATTAAGCGGTACTTCACCCGTTCTCTGCCTATTACTGCGCACAACCACATTATGTCCGCTATTGTTGAAGGACACTTGATTTAGATTTGTCTGTCATATGTCAGCTTAGTCGCAAAGAAGACATAATCGAGATACCGTTGAAATAGAACATTGGAATAGAGGGTATTAGATAGTTACCGGTTTCGGCCAGAAGCGGAAATGTGTTTAGTCGGGAAGTACAAGATTAAAACTCGCATAGCTGACTATTTGATAACAATAATGAAGACATGCTTTTCGAATCCAGACAAGTAGTTGTAGATGTTGCGGTTTGGGGATTGCCTCATTATTTTTCCAAAATATATTGCCACTTCCACGACTTTCTGAGAATGCACAACGAGACAGCAGGAAGCTAAGTCATTGAAATTCTATCAATTAGGGTGTTATATAGAAGTCTTGCTATAAATGTATAATGAGACAATAGGTTTCGTTAATAAACTTGTTGGACGTAAATAAGGAAAGGAAATGGACGTATCCGAGGAAACCATTAAGGTAATGATTTCACTTCTACCTGGTTTTTTATTCATAAAAGTTGTGAGCTTAAGGTCATCTATTAAGAAATACGAGGCACACCACTATGTAGTTGACGCTCTAATTGCTTCATTAGTCATATACTCAGTAGCAAAGCTTTTAAGGATCGATACATCTGGAGCAGAGTGGGAGCAGATTTTTTATGTGCTATTACTCACTGTAATCTTAGGTCTAGTTTGGTCAGTAGTCATTAATCGTGATTGGCTATCTATAATACTTCATCCCGGAGATGCCAAGCTCTCTACTCATTCAAGTATTTTTCCTGTAAAGGCGATAAATGAATTTACTGGCAAGTGGCATCTAATAAGATTTTCAAATGGAAAGGAAATCGTAGGGGTGCTTAGAGAGTTCAATCATGAAACACATGAAGCATTAATTGAAAATGGCAGGCTTATTTTAAGGGATGGCAAGTTAAGCCCCGACTCTGCCTGGTATTACTCACCATCAGGTGAGCAAATTATCTATATGCGTACTATCGAGGAGAACGACAAATGAATGGAAATAAAGATAAAAATACTGATATTGAAAAGGTCATCAAAGATGATACCTTTAGAGACTCGTTCAATAAGGAAATCACAAGCAACACTAGTGAAACGTCAGGCGATATCCCAGAGTTTACAACTGGTGATGGTGATAGTTCTGGTGGTGATAATTCAAATGATTCAGACTCTTCAGAGTAAATAGTCCAACAAGGCCTTCCAACGGACACAGGCACTATCGCACCTGCTCCGTTGAAGGTAGCGTTGTGTTGTATAACAGGATGGATAATGAAGAACCAAAGCTACCGAAGGTATACGGATTTACCAGCACTGATCCAGTTGCTTACGAATAAAGAACTCACGCTCTTGGATCCATCCTCTTGGGATGATAAGAACGATTCTTTTTTTCTTTCAACATATAAGGAAAAGAAAAAATTAAAGTCTGTTTTAGCGCTTTGTTTTACGCGTGAATCAGAAACTTATCACCACTGGCGTGTATTTTCCTCAGGCTCATCTGGCGTGTGCATAAATTTTAAATCATCAGCTCTAGAAAATACTTTCCGCAAAGCAAAAGGTGTTAGCTTTAGAGAAGTAAAGTATCTCAAGATCGATCAATTGCGTAATACACGTCCAACCACTGCACAATTACCATTTATAAAACGAATACCATACAAGCATGAAAATGAATTTAGGGCATTATGGGAGTCAAAAGCAGAGGAGTCTAGTGCGCTCAATATTCCTATTGAATTATCCTCCATTACGAGAATTACACTGAGCCCATGGATGCACCCAAGCTTGCGCAAAAGCGTGGTTGCAGCATTAAAACGAATTGATGGGTGTAAAAGCATCCCAATGTGGAGATCGACTCTAACCGAAAACGCAGATTGGAAATCTTATGGCGCAAGTGCTACATAACAACTCAGCCCAATTCGACGCGCTACCGCGCGCGGCTGGCTTCAAACGTTAGCACCACAAAAAAATGGATACGGAGCTTTTACTTGATATGTCGGGAATTCTGGATGAGGAAACTCTCCATGAATATTTGTCAAAAATACTGAATTTCCCCGGCTATTACGAATACAGCTTTGGTGCCTTCTAGGATTGCATTACGGATGAAGAACAATCAAATATGCCCGAACACCTGATTATTGAAGGCTTGGCAGAATTTAGACGGCTATTGCCACAACGGCATCTGCTGTTTGTTTGTTGCCTAAAGGATTACGAGCAGGAATTCCAAAATCGAACAGTCACGTACAGAGAATATAGTCCTTCTGGAGAGGGAGTGGTTTTCGAGGAATAGGAAGATCAATGAGAAAAGGTGGGGAGCAAGTGCTAAAAATATATACCGAGACAAGGGGTCTCGTTAATCAAGCTGTTAGACGGTTATAATGGCTGACGTTTGGGTTTATTTTTAATTACGCATAGATTGGGGAATTGATGGTGACTGACGAGTCCGAAGCTGCTGAGCGCAGCAAGTTTCAGATGAAGATGCCCACAGTTGAAAAGCTGCTCAATTTCATTCAAGACCGCGATGCTCGTCTGGGACTTGTTCTGTCAGTCTTTCTCCTTTTTTTGTTGATCTTCGTCTGGTTTAGCAGTGCCTATGGCGGTGTTTTTGAGGGGGGCTTCTTTGGTCTAATCCGCGCCTTCGGCGCGTTTCTGCTCCTGGCTACTGGCTTTGTGATTTTCTTTAAAGTAATTGATGGCAGTATCCTTCCGCGAATCATCGTATGGTATTTCACCTCCCTTTTACTGCTCACGATTTCGGCCTTTTGGGTTCAGGCAATTCTCCGGACACCCGCCCCCTTTCTGGTAGAAGCTAGATGCTTTGTTGATCTCTGGTCACAGGGCTGCCCCTTAGGAACACCCATAGCACAGAAAGTAGAGGTGGCACCTCCCGCAAGGACAGAATCACAGCAAGGGTCGCCGCCGGATACTACTTACAAGCCTGAGAAGCGCAACAGAGTGTATGTTCAATTTGCCGGAGCTTTGTCTCGGAAGGAAGTCACAGAAGTTTCATTGATGTTGGAAAGAGAAGGCTGGAATGTTCAGGGTGCAGAGCGAGGTGGCGAACGTACCGCTAAAGCTGTCGGCATCGATCAGGTACGCTATTTTCACAAAGAAGATAAAGATATTGCCAAACACTTAGCTACAAAATACAACAAATTCGCTAGTTGGCGCGGATTCGAACAACTGGCAGTCGCATTTGTGGCTGGACATGACTCCAGAGTACCAGTGGGGCATCTTGAAATCTGGACCAGCGTCGATTGATCGCATTTAGTTGAAAGGGGATGTCTTTGCAACCAGCGACTGCCGTCTAACAATCAATTGCAGTCGACAGCCTACGGCGTCGGCTGAATTGGGTGTTAACGTCCGCTGTTAGGTACCACTGAAATTCACCTTAATGTCTGCTTCGGTCGCGAAGCGAAGAAACCGGGGTCAGAACACAGTTTTCTCTAATATTAGCGACGATTGTGTTCTGACCCCTGTTTCACCAGTTTAACATACAACTTATGGGCGGCATTGTCGGCGAATTCTGTCTCGAACTGCGGTATACACTGCCGTCGTGTCGCGATTACGAACTGCGTCAGACGTAAAATCACGAAAGATGTCACCAACGGTTGACTCTATCGTTTGCTGCACCCTGCTGAATGTGCTGCGTAGGCGCCATTGTGGCGAAATGAGAATACCCTGCAGGTTACGATGGGCCTTTATTGCTCGATCCATCCGGCTCATGAGTTGCTGATTGTCCCGGACATGGTCCTGTTCGTGTTCTGCCCAAATATTTTGAGCACAACTGGATATATTGTTGGCGATATAAATAGATTGGCGTAATGTCAATTGTAGAGCCCCGGTCTGGAAGCGAAACTCAATTTGCCCTGATTGTCGCCGTTGCTCATATTGAAGGTTTCTTTGGTCGACCCTGCAAATAGGCACAGTGACAGCCACAGCTCGTGAAGCATTTGCGTTTCCTACTGAGCGTGCTTGTTGAACAACGACGTTAGCAGCTACAATCTGGGGCGATGGTCTAGTACCTGTATTTACGTTCACTTGTAAAGGCATTATCTTGCCCCTTGTTTTTTGAATTACGACAAATCTGGCATTTGAATGGCTTACTGGGCCTGGAGATCACTGGCAATAATGCGGTCAAGTACAATTAGCGCATCGTGCGGACCAACAAGCCCTTCTACGTTTATGGTTCCCGGTGCTATCTCCGGATCAGCAGAAAGCGTACGCCAAATAAACTTCAATACTTCAGTATGGTCGTTGCCGTTGGGGATCTTTTGGATCAATCCTTTGGCCTTTGCCATAGCTATAAGCTGGCGCATCATGCGTTCGGCATCGGAAACTCTATCCACTTCTTTTTGAAGAAAATCAGAAACCAAGCTGCTAGCCTGGCGAAGAGAGAAGGTTATGGCTGCTTCAACTATTTTTCGTTTGCTTGAGCGGCCGTGCATCTCAATCCCGGGAGGAATAATTCCATTTTCGGCGGAAAGAACTAATCCTCGCAATGTCGCTACTTCGCCAACTTGCATGATGCGATTGCTTTCCAATATCTTTTCAAGCGTTGATAGCCATAATTTTGCTTTTTCATCAAAATTCAAATCGTTTTTTTGCTGCAGGTTAATCAATCCGGAAATGCTACCCAGCATGTTCTGAATTTCTTCAATATTGACAATGCGCAGCATACCTAGACTACTCTATGACCAAACGGTCGTCTTTTCCCTCATCTGACTCAATGGTCGTCCATTCAAAGGCTTCCTCGGAAATTTTTAGATGCAAATGCGTAATGACCTCATTAGGTCCGGCTTCGCGAACTTCTGCTGTATTCACAAGTACATTTAGGCGCGTTGGTGACTTGCGGATTTTCATAAATTCAACTCGCAAGCTGTCTTTGAGACGTTCCTCAAACTTGGAACGTTTTTCTGGTTTTATTGCGTTACCCAATGCTTTTATCGCACTCCGCGTAAAAACTTGCGACACGCGACTAGTATCAATTGCAATCTGAGAGGGTCTTGTAAGTGCCACGACTTTTTGGTCGAGTTCAGCTTTTAGTTTCTTTTTGTTGGCGTTACTCAAGGAAATACTCTCTTTAGCTAAAACTGAAGTGATGACTTCATCAAACACATCGCGCATTTTAGATACTGGAGGTATACCGTGTGAAGACTCTCCGTCTACCGGTTCCTCTAGCTCCTTGACGACAACAGGAATGTTTATATCCACATCAGGCATTCGGAAACGTGGCACGGGCATAGTGCGCAATAAAGGGTGGTCGGCATAGAGTTCCGCCACCCGTATCGCTTCAAGGTCTGCATGCATTCTTGCTATTGTTATCTCAGACAAGAGATGCCCAATATAATCACCAAGTTTTGGCATTGTTTCCTCAGTTGTCTGAATAATATCTAATAATCAAATACCATTTTGACCATATCCTGCACATTCGTCATGGCGTATGGCAAATGTGGTAATACGTTTCAGCTCAATCTGGCACTAATTTTGGCATTTGTCTTAATGGTCCCCTTGGAACTTGTTGGCTCACAGGAGGCCATCACCTCACGGCAGACAGAGGTCCAATGACCCTATTGAAGGAAATAAACCTCCTATGGTGACGCAGGTGTGGAGGTTATAGCACCTTCCAGTATCCCGAGCATCTTTTCCATACCTGCCGGCATTTCATCCTGAACAGCCTTAACATGCACTGCCATCGAATAGGTGCGATTCACAGAATTGCCTTGCTGAGTCGTCCGTTGGAACGAAGTCGATACTTTTAGTTTCGCCGACCCCCAAAGCCAACCAGCCTTCGCTTCGAGTGATGCTGCAACCTTAAGGTCGGTATTGGTTTTGCGGTACTCAACAGAATTGATTTTTGCATTGAAGTCGACAGTTGCCAAATCTACACGGATAAATGGGATCGGTAGGATTGTAAGAATAGGAACCTGAAGTTCCTGTGTTTCATAAACTGCCGGTATAGCAGGGGATCCGGCGACCGGTGGTGTTGCACTAGGATCTGCTGGAACAGCCGGAACGTAAGGACTTAGTTCTTTAGGGTATTTAAAAGTGACATAGATAGGTTCTTCTGTAGATGTATCGCCGCCAGCATCTTGCTCAGCACTCGGCTTCTTGAAACCGACTTCTTTAATGAAATTGACGGTGGACATAGCAGCTTGAGCTTGAGCATTTATAACCGCTACTAAAGGACCACCTATCATCGATTCAAAGTCGATGCTTGATAACTCTTGACCTGGACTAGGCATGGTCTCATCCTCCAAAGGCGAATTGCGTAGTATTAAGGAAACCTAAATATTAATGGTTTCCAGCAGTTAAGCTAGGCACGACCATTCACACGCAAAATGCGTGATTACAAAAGAGGGAAGCGGAGAAATAAGGTACCTGCTTCCGTGCTTAGCAGCCAAAAATGGCTTGGTATTAAATCCATTCGAGAATAAGCGTAGAAAATTAATTCCTATGTGTCAAGTTGCTTCTATTTCTACAAAAAACGGAGACCATTTGGTAGCATAAGCGAATTGGCTCCTACTAATCGTCTCCGGCAGTATGGCCATTCTGCCATGGAGATCCGCAACTGGCCGGCCTCGGCATTTCCGGAGGCGAAGGGAAATGTCCGCTTTGATCAGATCTGCCTTCGACTCATAGACTACTCGTGATGTCTGGAATGGTCGCAAAGGAGAAATGATTTGGCAATCGTCAATATAGAACATTGGAATAGAGGATATTTGATAATTACGGGTTTCGGCCAGTAGAAGACATTCAGTTCGGTAGTGTACGATGGTCGTTATGACTCTAAGCGGACTTAACGTGGGAACCAATTGATTCTGACCCTTTTGATCCAAATAATATATCGTATGGGAAATTCTGGAAACCAAATAGCTGTCAAAGTCAACAAAGATCGAGGTGTGATTCAGTTTAGCAATATGTTAAATCTGAATTATTCTTGGAAATGTCAGGGATTATAAGGAGTAGGCATGTCCGAAATCAGTATCAATACCGTCTTTTTTCATCCAGAAGAAACCGTATTGCAGCTGGCAAAAGAGATAATCGGTGATTACGGCCAAGAGAATGTCGAATTTGGGTACGGTGTTGTCAACCGTACCGACATCCAAGGGGTTGTTTTAGCTGAGCTGCTAGGTGGTACCACTGTCGATATCGATGGTTTGCTTGCAACGCTTCGAAAACTCAAACCGGAATGCCTGGCTATTGAAGTCGGCTACGATGATGGTAGTAATGCTGATCCTATATACATAAAGAAGGGACGCCGGGTCAGTAAATCCACAGTTATCAACACTATTCGTAAGCACAGCCCTGAATTCAATTTGTTCCATGCCCTGCACACCAAGGATAAAAAAACAGTTCGGAAAATGTTGAATGACAGCAACTTAAATGTTGATGTGTCTATAGGTGGAATTCCACTCGTTTACCTGATAATTGAATTCGATGATATTGATGCGTTTAAGCTTTTTCTTAATCGCGGCGTAGATATCAATACAACTCTCAACAGCAAGGTAGTAACCGAAAACAGACACGAAGAAGCCGTGTATCTCTACAAGGGTTCATCTTTGTTGATAACTGCTGTCAAGTTTATCGCAAAAAGTGTTAGTGCTTACCTGATTGAAAATGCGGATAATATTAATGCAGTCGACAGCTGTGGAGACAGTGCCTTGACACTGATGGCAGAGGACCAACGGACACACTACCTCATGGTACCGGCAATCAGGGCAGGCGCTAATCCCAATCATGAAAATAGCTGGGGCGCCACACCATTATTTATCGCGATCTGCACTGAGGTCAGCAGCCAGCAATACACCATAGATTTATGCGAAAAGCTCATGGCGCTTGGAGCAGACATTCACCACGTTAGCAATAACAGGATGAATGCTCGATGGGCGGCGCATCTCGCCGATATCCATAGTAGCGGAAAAAAGATAATAAAATTTGTCGAAGCTCATGGCATCACTGATTGTCATGCACCAGACGATTTCTATGATTATGATACTTTGCATTATCGTCTGAACAGGACAATGTACTATAACGACCCAGACTCGTTTGACAGGATGTTTGATGCTAGCAGGCTTACACTCAAGGAAATGCACTCCCTAGTTACTAGAGGATATTGGGGAAGGCACAGCAGAGGAAAGTTTATAAAGCTTGCGATAGGAAAAGGTATGCCGGCATTCGTTCTGGGTAGTCAGGATTGGATAAAACAATGTATCGAGGATAAATTCACCAGGGAATACCTAATGGCAAAGTATGCGGAATCTTTGCCTGAAAAACAGACATTAATCGACCGCTACAGACATGTTGCGCAACAAGCACTTGAACAGATTTTGGGTTTAAAGGAGTTTAGCATTAATGAAATAGACGAAGCCCGCCAGTACATATCAGGTAATTCCTTCACTAAGACAGACAGTTTTAGAGTGGACCGGTGGATTAAGATCGTCGACGAGATCATGCCTGAATCGCTTGAGGGTAAACTGGGAGATGATATGCGGCTAGAGTTTAGTGCTAGTATAGGGAGAAATAACCTTGAGTTGTTTATGTTTGTCGATACTGGACTTTCAGAGGTCACCTGGGTATCTACCCGCGGAAAAAATAGACATTGACTGATTCGATCCTTAAGGCTCGGTTCCGACTGGTAGGGGATTATTTTTTTCCTCTTGATAATGACCGTTTTTTATACCGTCCCCTGTCATTCATCACGACCTAGCTGAATTCCGCTTGCGATGAATTTCTGTCGCATACCGATCAGAGGTAAAGTTTTGAGTTGGTGGGAAGCGGAAGCTCTCCAACGTCACTTCGGAGGTCCGCTTCGGTCACAAAGAAGACATAATTGAACAATCGTTGATATAGAGCATTGGAATAGAGGGTATTAGATAGTTACCGGTTTCGGCCAATACCAGACATTAAGGTTGTGACCATACAATTATTAATATGACCCTAGAGCAGACATGAAAAATAAGCTGTCAGGCACCCATCAATGTTTAATGTAATAGGGGGTCGCTGATAACTGATAATCTATCGTATTCTCATTTCTCTCCGACACCTTTTTTTATCCAGCCGGGTTCATCCGGGTCTTAGGCGACGGTTCTCCTATCTTGTCTTTGAGATATACTGGGCAAAAGACCAGTGAGGCGAACTGAGAGTGATAAAGTGCACCGTGCGCAAGACACTTCAACGGGTCAGCGTTGGCTGACGTAGTGGATTAAGGACAACCACCATCAGCCGGGACGACAGTTCATCAAAGAGCTGAACCGGAAGCTGGTGGGACACTACAACTACTACGGACTGCTCAGTAATGAAAAGGCCCTGCACAGCTATTACGGACACGCCATAGAGGCAGCCTTCAAATAACTGAATCACAGAGGCGGTAATCGTAACAGCTTCAACTGGTGTCAATTAACTCGGCGCTGAAGAAGCCGAAAGCCCCCTTACTGCGAATCGTGTAAAAATAACGGCAGCATGTGGTCTTTTTTAACATGCCCGTTGCGAAAGCGAGTAAAATCCAGGAATCGCATGCGAAAAGCTGCACATACGCGTCTGGACTGGGGGGCGTCCGTTAAGGGGGTCCCTCCCGCGCGATGTTCAAAATCATCACCATAACAGGGATATTTTAAACACCATAATGAGGGAGCTAATAATGAATCGATTCGCGTTTTTCTCTATTCTTTTTCTCATGTCAACATTTTCTATTGCGGATAGCATGGAAAATAAAAAAGAAGCACTTGAAATCATCGCCAATACTGCTGATCAAATATGTAACAAGAATGTACAGCAATCCAGTCAATCGAACGAGATATCACTGAGTGGAGAGGTAAATGCAGAAATAGCCGGCCTCGTTAAAAAATTGGTTGATCTCGGAATTGTCGGGGCGGGAAGCTATTCAACTAAGGAAACCCAAGGAATACTCCAATACGAACTAGCTGATTCAATTAAATCGCAGTCAAACTGTAAGCAAGGAGTTTTCTATGCGCTTTTAGAAAAACTCATTCCCTCTGAAAAGAATGTAAATCCATTTATATCAAATGGTGATGAAGTACAGGTACCAGAGCCCATTTCGGCTGTTAGAAGCGGTCAGCGTTTCGCAATGAAACTTAACGATGCCAGGCTGATAGCGGGATCAAATATTATGATGACACTGTCATATTATTCGAAAAATACACCACCGATCATTCGGCTTCGATACACTGATTTGATTGATGGGAAGGGCCGTCATGTTAACCCAGCACTGGGAGAGTCTGCCTCAATAGAAAATTGTAAGATAACTTACTATGCTGCGAATAAAGATGAGAGAACCGCTTCTTTCTACCTGTCGTGTGATTGAGTTGGCGAAGAAATGTAATCTATCGCATATGTGATTAATTTGAGTCATCTTAAAATTACGTTAGTGTCTGTTTTAAACAATGATAATTTTATTGGTGCCAAAGCCAACGACCGCTTATGTCGCAAAGGAGACATAATTAAACAATCGTTGATATAGAACATTGGAATAGAGCATGCTCGCCCGCTTTCGGCCAAGAGGAGTCACTTGCTGTCCTAACTGAGACCGGAAATTTAATACTCAAAGCAGATGTCTTGGTTTCGGCAGTGAAAGGCAGAAACCCGCAAGCGGCATTCAAAATTACGGGCCGGAGAGACAGGGGGTGAAGCCGAAGATTGTTTGCTCTCGCCTACTTTCTGACTTTAACAATGTCGCCCCAAAGACGATTACAACGACGTCTAGCCCAAGATCGTATTGTGCTTTCGTGCGCTGTCATTCTTCAACACACAATTCATATCGAGTTCAATCGTTAGGGGAAACCGGACCTTTAAGGTAGCATTTGTGGTGCCGATCATCTGCATGCCTTTAATTACTTGGCAATCGGCCTTCTTAAGGACGTCCTGTGCCGTGTACGTGGCAGAATCGCATCCTAATACGAGTACTGCCTCATAGTCCCTGGCACGCTTCAATAAGCGGCTGCGCTGCCACTCCGTCCAAACGCACATCATCGGAGTCGGCGTGTGGATGGAATACGCACCGGTTCGAACACCGCGTTGCTCGAGCGGTTTGCGAATAGACTGGATGTAGTCTTCGAAAGCACCTGCCTTGAGGCCCCTCTTGAAGAACTCAATGAAGGGCGAGTTCTGCTGCATCGCCAGATACATCGGCGGGCAAACAGGACAGGAGACAATCAAAACCGAGTGGAAGTTCTCAAGGTCAGCAGAAACATCTAGAGGCTCGAGATGAACAGGCATAGCCTACCCCCTCAATGTAATGAAATTCATTGTCTTACAATTAAACTATAAGACTTTCTGCGCGTAATTGCATTGAATAGAATCAAGAAAATACGACATATTCTTTAATTGGCTATCCGCACAAACCGAAGTCACTGAATGGATTGACTAATGATGCAAATAGTGAAATTTTGGAGCGTTTCAGTACCAGGTCTATGCGCGCTGGACCAGTCATGAGAATCGTGCCTCGAATGCGGCCTATCACATTGTTGATGAAACCCGGGAAACGCAGGTCAGTGTGGACCAGAGGTTCAATGGCGCTGCCTGGAATTTGTTGGGTACCTTCAGCTACAGCCAGACCAACAGCTACACAATCACCCTGACCGATCAGGCAGATGGTTACGTCATTGCCGACGCGATAAAGATCGTACCGATCGATGCACAGCCGAACACGGCATACTGGTGGTTCGATGTACCACAAACGGATCAGTATCGTGTCTTTGCACGATGGACGGCTCATCCGAACCGTGCAAGCAACGCAAGCTATACCATCAGCTCTGATGCAGGTGATCAGGCTGCCAGTATAAATCAGCAACTAAACGGTGGTGTGTGGAACCTGCTGGGCACCTACAGTTTTACCTCAGGGCAGGGTTATAGTGTCAATCTTACCGATCAGGCAAACGGCTATGTCATCGCAGACTCAATCATGGTCTCACTCGTCAATGCTGCACCGAACCGATTCCGTTGGAACCTGACGATCCCCAAAACCGGGCAGTATGAAGTCCATGCAAGATGGACCTCGCATCCGAATCGGGCAACCAACACCGTCTACAGTGTCATGCATGAGGGTGGTGAAACACCCGTCACGGTTAATCAACAAACCAACGGAGCCAAATGGAATCTATTGGGCACTTTCAACTTTATCCAGGGGGGCGCTTATCATGTCGAGCTGACCGATCAGGCGGATGGGTATGTGATTGCCGATGGTATCCGCTTGGTACCGATCGATTAATTACATCCAGTGACAACGGATAATCAAAAAACTACTCTACATGTAAGCCCCGATATCGGGATCATCGATCTGCCCAGCCTTCGTCGTCATACCATTGGTCATCACCGTAGCGGCGGATAGTGGTGCCGACATCGCCGACCAGTACATACGGGGGGCGCACGCCGTACTGCTCGTCGGCGGGCCAGTGACCGTTCGAGAGCAACGTACGGTCGAGATCGGCGCCAGTATCTTCATGGTTTTCAGTTCTCGCGTGCGAAAGTCAAAAGTGGCTTTTCGTCATCACCCTCAATGGCGAAAATCCCGAAATGATGATTGCGGAGGTCCGCTTTCAGCGCAAGGACGTCATCGCAGTTTCGCCATACAATATGAAGTTGATAAGGCTCCGTATCGATGATTTCCATGTCGCCGTCGAATGCTGGTGAGGTGTTACGCAAGCGGATCAACTCAAGTTGATCAAGCACCACGGTTTGAGTCAGGCCATGCTCGATGTCTGCGATCCTGAACGTGGTGCGGTTGATTTCCTTGTGACTGGCGGTGTGCCCGCGTTTTGCGGCGGCGTAGTCGTTGGTACCGGCGAACAGATCTAGGTACCAGACCTCGGGCAGGCCGGGCATGAACATCTGGATCGCGCGAGCCAAGCGTAGCTTCTGTTCGTCCTCGCCCAGGGCGCTGAAGAAGGTGGCGTTGACCTGGTAGTAATCGATCTTGTTGCCGTCAGCATCGTACAGTTCCTTTGTCAGCCCGCCACGCTGCAGGATCAGGTCAACGATGGTGTCGATGCTGGCATCGTCCAGCAGGCCGGAATAGGTTTCTCCGTCGATCTCTTTGCCGCGTAGATCCAGTATCGGAATGCCGTCATGACAGCCTAGCATGTTGATGGTTTGCAGGCCCTTGCTGCGGATGTCGGCGATCCAGCGCAATAGTGCACGATTGTCGCTGTGCTCCAGGGCATGGATAACCAGCCCGGGGAAGAAGAAGTCGTAGATCGGGTAGCCTTTGGCGGCGATTTCCTCGTGAATGCCCGCGCCGTATTCAGCGTGGATTTCCGGAAAGACAATCAGGCCGTACTGGTCAGCAAGCTGGCGTACTTGTTCAAGGTAATCCCAGGTGCCGGGACGGTTGAAAAAATTCGCCTCGCACGGTTGCTTGTGCAGATAGGCGAACGCATCCAGGCGGATGATCCTGGCGCCATAACCCGCTAGTTTCTTCAACGTGTCGGCGTAAAAATCCCAGACTTTTTCGGAGCGGGCGTTGAGGTCCATCTGACCCAGGAAGTCGCGCTTTTTGCAGACGACGTTCAATAGTTTCTGTTGAATCCTTTCGTTGTTGCCGGAAAATTCCGCCAGATCCTCCGCGCTGAGCATGCCGTTCTCTTCAAGTACAATGCAAATCTTGTGTTGCAGCTCCCTGGCCCGATTGACATCGATACCTTCGATCGCTTCCAGCTCACTGACGTCGATTTCCTCGAATTCAACCTTCTTGTAGAAAGTGTTCCAATAGGTCTTGATCTGGCCATTGGGAAAACGCAACTTCATGATGGGCAGTTCAGGTTTGCGCATGAACTGCTTATCCAAGCATTCCTTGTCAGGTACCACATGGCCGTCGTCACAGACGACGCCGTGGTCCTTCCAGAATTCGTCCCAATCGATGAAGAAGTCAGCGTACTCGGAGTCAGCGCCGTGCCTCATCAAGTCCACGAACTGGGGTGAGCGCACCGACAAATGGTTGAGCACCAAGTCCAGCTTCATCTGGATACCGAGTTCATCGAGAGCCGCGAGGTCTTCAGGTTGCACCAACTCTTCGTTGATGTCGTAGTCGATCACAGAGAAGCCACGATCGAGGTCGCTGTGGAAAAATGTCGGCAGGATATAAAACAGAGAAAACGTATCCTTGAACTCAGTGCGTTTGAGCATTTTTACGGTATCAGCGAACGTGGCGCCGATACTGTCCGGATAGGCGTTGAGCATAACGCCGCGCGGCAGGGTCTGGGGCATTGTTGCTCCTGTCTTGTACTTACATAATGGGAGGGTAAACGGCTTGTTTGTCCGACCCGCACTTTATGCGACACCGCAGGGTGGGGTCTGCTCTGTGGTTGTCGCCGAGACTGGCGGCAGCTACGGTGTACTCCCACTCTAACACCTAGATTACTGAGCGAAATCTAACCGGGGAAGCACTCCTGGCCAAACCTTTTCCCTGGACGGTGGATCAAGAGGTTAACCTATTGTTGCGCTGAGTTTTCAATGAATTATATATGTGTATCTGGGAATAATCTACATAAACCACCTGAGTAAGCCGGATCAGAATTATTAGACAATAAACATGTGTAGTGCTTGTACCGCATCTGCATTTGGGTCAATGAACATCAGCCAGGCTCTCGACTCTTTACTATGTATTACAAAGGCTGGAGTGCAGAAGGATTCTTGTTGTTTATTCACTACCAGAAAAACCGTGACCTCCACAAATGCATTGACCGACAGTTTGGCGTGCTTTATATCGACAAACATACCTCCGAAGCTGATATTTCGGGTTTGACCGAGTAGGGGTTTCAGATAATCAGTTCTGAGTGAGAATGAGTTTTAACATCCGAACCCTCTAAGCGATGGGTAACAACCTGCGTTGCTGCAGTGGAACATCGAAAGCGTTGTGGCCTTGAAGGACACCAGACGATCGTACTCGGAGGGCTAATCCTCGAGAACAAGTCAGTCAATGAAAACGGCATAACTGGGCTGATTGAGATTTCTGTGCTTGGAAGACTGTGCAGAGAAAGCTAATCATTATCCCTGAAGACCAGAGGCCACCCATGTACTATTTATCTCAGCTATACAAGACGGTGAGAATCTTCGAGATCTTGTCGAGGTTTTTCCGACGGAAATCCGCACGATGCAAATAGAGAAGGTACTTTGACTGTTACGTCTATAACCTATTATGCAAAACCATTGACAATTGCTTCATGTAAGCTTGATGTAGAGCCAGAAAAGCAATATATCAAAGCAACTGTGGCAACAAGAAAAGGCAGTATATAATCAGTCATTGCGCTAGTGTGAAAGTTAATATTAAGAAAAGAAACTACTCGATATTTCTTAAGCTCATTTATAGGAAACTTCACATATTCTACTATAGGATCTCTTTCACCAGCGTCATTTTTAACACCACTGTGTGTTACACGAATAACCCATTTATCACTCTTCAATGTACTCAACTGATTAGGATGGAAGTTCGCTCCTTCTTTTACATTATTAGCAAGTTCTCTTGACCGATTCATCACATGTTTATTCATTTCTTCATAGTAGTATCGTGACAGCCTAGCCTTACCTTCTTGAGAGAAGTACTGATAATACCGAAATAGAAAGTATCCAAAAAACACCCATATAACTAGATAAAGAGCTGACGGATTACCTAGTTTGCTAAAGTCCAGTCCAAGAAATGTAAGCTCGCTAATTTCAACACCGGCAAACTTTAAAAAAATCAAAATACAAGAAATCGAAATAAGATTTCGTCTTTGCCTTGTTAATCCATCGGACATAGGATCTATGTTCAAATGATTCCCCTCCCACATGTATAAAATGTGACTATACAGCTAAAAGATATATTGTAATATCTTGCAAATAATATTTGCACAGCAATGATGTTACCTGAAGAATTACTGCTCTGAAAAGGTAGGAAATATACTATCAAGCAGTGGATGGGAAGAAAAAAATGGCATAAGTGCCAAAAATTAGTACAAGGGTACTAATTCATTGAAGACATAGGCCGCCAATCAAGCATTAGAGCGTATCTAGACGGCGGTTAGGGTCATTGAAATAATGACGAAGTTGTTCCGCCGAAAGCCCACACTCCACTGTGAGAATAGAAACGCGGTTCTATCATGGGCGAAACACCCGGCCAGAAATGCCGGGGCTCCGTCTTATCTATGTAAGGGAATAACGTTCTCAAAAGGAATATCTTGACTGTGGGGTTGTTCTCTTAGAATCCTTCGATATTCAGCCACTAATGCATATTGGTATGGAATAGCGGTAATTTCTCCGGGTTTCAGGGTGTATCCGTTCGGTGTTATCAGTTCACCGTTGAATAAACGCCATCCGTCCCAGTCATTGGATATAGCGCCGAGGAAACCGGCACGGATTAGTAGATAGTCGATAACGCATTGAGGGGTGTCATGTTTCCATCTTCTTAGCGATCGGGCAGATCGACAAAGTAATTCAGAAGCTTCGTTCAACGATATTTTAGCTAATCTCAGTAGGTCAGAAAGTCTATATTCTCTTAGGGTCTCGATGGGTGTGTAAGTATGCATGTTTGTCCTTCAGTTCCAATGCAAAAATGTGATTCCTAATAATACCGTAAGCGAATAATATCTATAACTATTTGATTTATAATTGTTAAGTTATAAATATCTATAAAACTGCTTACGTAACTTAGGGAATAAAACAATGCATAAAGGTAAGAAACTTACTAATTGTATACACATAGTACGCTGACTACTTTCGCTGCCGGCCATGAAGAGTGAACACGAAGGCCGGTAATCCCCGGTAGCCCTGAGGGCAATGCTGGATACCCGGGGTGCCTTGCGTCAAAGGGGATCCGCTGATCGCATCTGAACAGGGCGTCCAGTCATCTCGGGAGGCGGCGCCTGAGCCTGAGGTGAGTTCTATGAGGTCCTGGCGCAGGGGCCGTGACCAAGGGACGGTCGGGGCTCTAATTAGGTTATCGCCGATCGAGTGCGAAAGAGTTGACTGGGATATCCTGTTTCGCATCACGAGGTCAAAGACACGCTTGTGATACAGGAGTCTTGAGATGCGACATATACGGGTTTTAGTTGTAGTGAGCACCATGCTGAACGGTTTAGCCAATGTGTTGTGTCGATCCATTGAACCCACAGCCAAAAGCTGACGGTATGTTCATTGGTAAGGCCCTTCAAAATCGACCAGTTGTAGACATTGCATTGCCATGGAATTTACTTCGCGATTTAACAGGATTGCTCACCATAAGCACTAATTTCCCAGTGTCATGATATTCTTAGAATGAAAAACAAGACATAGATGATCTATGTTACTGATTGTATGGCCATTACAGTGCTATATAGATGTCTGACTATAAATGTATAACGGGACAGGTTGTCTCGTTAAAACAACTGTTATATTTTCAGGAAGGAATGATGCAAAAGTCAAATTATGGGTTCATTGGAATAGAAGGTATTAGAGAGTTACCGGTTTCGGCCAGTAGCGGACATGAGTATGGACTGTGCGTTATAGCTGCTATGTGACAGAAGCAGTCATTAGCTCAAGTATGATATAGGTATTTCGTCTGCGGAATTCGAACCCAGAAGAAAAAGCCGGGACCGAGGTATATCAATGATAGATAAGTATTGTTTTACTTGAATTGTACGCTCCATAGTTTCCGTATAACCCCATTTGGTGTTACATTGTCTTGACCTGAGAACAGGAAAACATTAATAAAAATAGGAAGTAATAGAAGTCCACTTATACAGATTCCGTATAACACCCTATGTAAAAAAGTGCTGGAGAGACAAAAATATATTCCCTCTGTCACCTTTATTAAGAAGATAAGGCAGAGAGAAGGCCATACATACAACGCCCTAAGAAACGCATATGTATATAAATTTTAAGGGACTTAGAATTGAAACCGAATGAATTGGTGGGATACCTCAACAAACTCGTCGAAGATAACATACTCTTAAGTGCTATGGTGTGGGGAGCACCTGGAATTGGCAAGTCGAGTATTGTTCATCAGGTCGCAGACGCACACTCTCTTGACTGTATCGACTTGCGTTTAAGTCAACTTGCTCCTACAGATCTTCGTGGCTTGCCCGTACCCCGCGACGACAAGGCTGTGTGGCTATCGCCAGAGTTTTTACCCCGTGAGGGAAAAGGTATCTTATTTCTTGATGAGATCAATATGGCACCTCCGGCACTGCAAGGTGTTGCCCAGCAGTTGATACTCGACCGGCGTGTCGGACGTTACAGCGTCCCTGAAGGCTGGTTTGTATGGGCTGCGGGCAATCGTAAAGAAGATCGTGCAGCGGTGTTTGACATGCCCTTACCGCTGGCAAACCGTTTTATTCATCTTGAGATTGAGGTCTGCCCAGAGGATTTCCGGCAATATGCCTATGCACAGCAGGTTGATGCACAACTTATTGCCTTCGTCACATTTCGCGAAGACCTGCTACACAAAATGCATGAGGCGGAAGTCGCCTGGCCTTCTCCGCGAAGCTGGGTGATGGCTGATGCTCTGCACCGTGCAGGGCTCTCGATAGCCCCGGCAGTCGGCCTCGGGCCAGCGTCAGAATTCGAGGCCTATCTGGAAATTATGCAAACAACTCCAGATCTGGATCGCGTCATCGAGGGTAAGCCTGATGTCGCGTTCCCGGACGAGGTGTCTCTTCGCTATGCCTCGGTAATGGGTCTGGTCGCCCGCTGTAAAACCCCAGAGCACGCAATCAATAGCTTTCGCTGGTTGATAGCACGCGCCCCCGCCGAGTGGATTCAGCTGTTTGCAACCGACTTGTTTCCCCTGCTGCGTGTCAAAGACCTGCTGGAGCCAGTCCATCATGCTCTGATGAATGACCCTGAGTTAAGAGAGTTTTTGTCTGAGTTCAGTCAATTACTGGCATATGGATAAACAGTTCAGCGCCTATCTGTTAAAACTCCGCCGAGAGCACCCCTTCTTGGCGACACTGTCGCTGCATATAAATTTCAAATTTAGCAAGAAGGTTTCCAGCTTTAAAGCCGATGGCAAAGACTCGCTGATTAATCCGCAGTACTTCTCCACGCTCAATAACGATCAATGCACCGGCACACTGTTACATACCACATTACATTGCGCGCTATTACATGGCATACGATGTGGCGCGAGGAGCGTGCCAATCTGGAATATAGCCGCAGACATTGTTGTTAACGACATCATTACAGAAAGCGGCTTCAAACCACCTCCGGGAACAGCGGTAGAGCCACGCTACTCGGGATTAAGTGTCGAACAGGTTTACGTCAGACTGCTGTCAATCGCGTCGAACTTACGACAAAAGACCGGTGCGGATGCGCTGGAACCTGAATGCGAATCGACTGGTAATGATTCCGGCACGATGACTAATGCGTCTGACTCTACAGGCAAGAAGCAGGACGAAAAACTGCTTACCACTCTCTATCAGGTGGTGTCCGATCTCTCTCTTAGTGGTGCAAAGGGGCCAAATGCAAAACTAAGACGCAGCAAGCTTGAGAGTCATTGGCAGAAGGCCATGACGCGCGCCCAGACCGTTGACCAGTTAAACAGAAAAAATCAAGGCGATCTGCCACTCGGTTTATTACGTGAGATTGATCTGGTGCTGCACCCGCATCTTGACTGGAAAACCCTGTTATGGCGCTTTATGGCTAAAACTCCGTGTGACTTCAATGGATTTGACCGCCGCTTTATACACCATGGATTATACCTCGATCACCTGGAAAGCGAGTCTTTGCAAGTGCACATCGCCATGGATACCAGCGGCTCAATTAGCCAGCGCGAACTGGCTCAGTTTCGTGCAGAGGTGGAGGCGATCGTTCGCTGTTATGGCAACATCGATGCCCTCCTATATTTTGTCGATGCAGAAGTATATGGCCCCTATCCACTTTGTAAAACAACACAGCTTCCCGGTATTAAAGGCGGCGGAGGCACTGATTTCAGTGAGTTTTTCGAACAACTCGAACCGAGGCTGGATCCATTTTCCTCGGCACTTTGCGTATATCTAACTGACGGATATGGTACTTTTCCAGAGCAGGAGCCATCCGTCCCCGTATTGTGGGTGGCCAGCAGCGAAGGAAGCCATGACTACCCATTTGGTGAAGTTGCAGTACTAGGATATTGATATGTATGAAAGAAACCCGGATTTCGAAGCGGATCTAGTGTTAGCCAAAAATCCCGATACCTGTGAAGCCGAACTTAATAAACTGTTGCGCAAGCACTTTGGTGAAGTTGAAATTGCCGAAGCCATTGCACTCAACCCCTCCTGCCCGTATCGACTCTTTGTCTCATTCTGGCGCTTTATGCGAGAGGTTGCCGAAGAGAACCCGTCAAAGGTAATCCACCAGAAACATCCCCATTGGCACACATCCGCCAACAGAAAACCGCGATCCAAGTACCATCAATACGCCGACTATATAAGTAAAAGCTCTCCGTCTGCTTATCGCGCGCGATATTTAATGCAACATGGTGATGGTAGCTGGAAGAGATTCATAATGAGCGCGGAGCCCATTCCAGAACAGTTAATTCGTGACTATGTATCCGATAAAAGCGCTCCAGTGCGTAAAGTGATCGCTTCGCGGGTCACCGCCCCAGCAGACATATTTGAACAGCTATCCCGCGACTCGGCGAAAACAGTACGCCAGGCTGTAGCAAGCAACCCTCATGCACCCGCGGAACTCCTTGCCAGACTTGCACATGACAAGGTGGCAGTAGTTGCCGATGCTGCGAGAAATAATCCTAATTGCCCGGATGAGGCAGTACATCAGGCCAGACTGAACGATGCCGCTCATAGCAAGCCTGTGGATCTTGAGAAATTGAGCTTTTCAAAGCTGTGCCGACTGGCCGCCAGCACTGAGCTGGCCGAGGAGCAGATTGCAACATTGGCGAGTCATAACGAGCCATGTGTGCGTTTTCTCATCGGTACAAACCCGCTCACACCAACAGCCCTGTTAGAGCAACTCGCGCAGGACTCCGAGGAATGGGTACAGGCCAGTGCGGCTTTTAATCCAAACACTCCAGCAGAAACACTTACCCGGCTTGTCAGCAGCACAAACAATGACATCCTGCTCGGCCTGGCCTCTAACCCAGGTCTACCTGAGTCCGCTCAGCTACAACTTGCCGAAAAAGCCAATGATCGCATAGGTCTGACATTGGCTAACCTGACAAACTTTTCCGCTGTGTGGGAAAAACTGGTTGAAGGGTTGTTGGTTGTCAAAAAGGCCACCTATAAATCATGGCGTCACTTTCTTGCAGACGCTCTTAAGGCGCGTTCCACAGGTAAATTTTCCTCACTTCAGCGTGCAAAAAAGAGTCGGCATCTATTTGTCTCGCGCATTGCCGCAATCAGTGAGAGCTGCCCTGATGACCTTGCCTGCTACTACGCCCACTATATTTTTAACGACTACAGCAGAAACCCTAAGGTGGCTTTAGCGATGCTGGAGGGCAAAACACCTGTTAAACCCCAACAGTATCGTGAATGGAAGCTGGACCAGTGGATGGAGCCCCCTGGCCATGTGAGCAACTATTACGCCCAGTGCGGCAATGACAAACGCAAAGCACAGGCAGCAAGCGCCTGGACCACTGAGTTGCTATATCTGTTGCCACTTGTCGTGGATGATAATGTCAACACCAGAAAACGACTGGCCTGCCGCAAACACCTGATTCAATTCGTTTTTGAAATTCTCGCACGCGATGATAAGTCCGGCGTTCGGGAAGAGATCGCAAAAAACCGATCCACACCTAAGAATGTCCTTGAGCATCTTTCATCAGATAATGCCAGCAATGTACACACGAGTGTATCGCAAGGCGCCGGCAACACAGATGGGCAAGCGAGAAAACCCGGGATAGCCAATCAGGGCTCGGCTACCGAGCGGGCGCGAGTGGCAAAGCGCAGTACTGCGCCTGAAATACTGACTGAGCTAGCCGGAGACCGTGCGGCCAGTGTGCGCGCAACTGTAGCAGCCAACAGGCATACTCCGCCAGAGCTTATTGCACAATTGGCACTTCATGACAAGGAGGCGAAAGTTCGCATTGTAGCGGTTAGTCAATGTCGTGACGAGGATGTTGTCAAACAAGCACTGAACGATTTCGATAAAACGGTTCGAATCACCGCAGCCTCAAGCCCTGTGTGGTGCAAGTATCAGGATAGACGTACTCATTACAATCAGGAGTTTCTATCCTGGATTGCTGATTCTGGGGATGAGGAGGTGCGGGCAATCGCTGCAAAACACTGTGAGAGTGTCTCCTTGCAGCATCAGCTTATGAATGATCCCTCTGTGCTTGTGCAACGTGCTTTGGCATCGAACCAGTTATTGTCAACAGATGATAAACTCACAATGGTTCGTATAACTGATGATCAGGAAACGGCGTCCATACTTGCAAGAAAAACGACAAATGAAGAGTTGTTTCTAATTGCAGCCGCCATGATTACCAGTAGTCATGTTGACGATCCGATACGCTGTCATGCGCAAATGCTCGCCAGGCCAGCTGTCCAGGATCAATTATGTACGCATCCGGTGCCGAATATTCGCTTTGCACTGACCAACCAACCGCATCTAACTGAGCGTGCCATCAGTGCCTTGTCGAATGATGTGAGTGAGGGTATTCGCAAACGAATGGCTGATCGCAAATAGCAGGATGATACTCTTTCACTTTTCAAATAAGTGGAGTCAGATGATGTTTTAATGCCTGCTCTTAATCACTAGCAGACGTAATCTAGGAAAATGTATGATGTCCTCTAAGGTCGCAAAGAAGACATAATTGAACAATCGTTGATATAGAACATTGGAATAGAGGGTATTAGATAGTTACCGCTTTCGGCCAGTAGCGGAAGTTGGAGAGGCAATTGTTCTAGCCTTGGAATAGGCCAAAAGCGGATGTTGAGTACTAATATTATTTGCTACACACTATCCTAAATAGGTATGAGTAAGACATAAGGTGATATTTGACCCCATGCAGCTTTCCGGGCAACAAGTTTGCAGCGTAAAATTATGAATCGGTGCACGAATTGCCACAGAGAGGTACTTGCCGAGATGGGCGACTTACATAGGTTGCCATGCCCACACTGCGGATCAACGGCTCGCGAATTCTCAAGGACTTTGCGCGATAGTTGCGGTTTATCGGATTCCTTATCGTGGTCACAGACTAGGCCAGGACCGGCCGGCTCAGCAGTCTTAACCGATCATGGTGAATTAGATCTCAATGTTTCTGGGTGCCCCCCTAGAAATGAAGAAGGAGCGCTGGCGGCGTCTGCGTTACTCGTAAAGAAGCTCAACGATGAGGGAGGGAACTGGACCGATCCTGAAGTTGGCGAAGATGATGTCGACTTCGTTGCTAACGATCGAGATGATAATAATGTACTGCTACGCATGCAGGTCGTTCGCGCGAGTAACGATGAATCCATGTGGAGAAAGCTTGCAGAAGATGGAATCGCGAACAAACACTTCGATACGCAGTCAGCAGCAGATGAACTATTTGGCGTAATACAGAAGAAATCTGAAAAATACCCTGTAGAACAGAAGCGTTTGCTCACACTGGTAATTGACGCCCATCACACTCCGACCCATACATTTAATGATGTTCATGATGAATTCGAGTCCAGGTATTTTGAAGCATGTAAAAAGTTTGAGTTCGCGGCCATTTGGGTGGTTGGCACCTCTTTAGAGTTGATCGCTAGGTTGGATGTCTAATGGCGCAGTCAAAAAACATACAGCGAAGCAAAGGGCTTGAAAATATAGCAGTAAGTGGTAAAAGCACGTGAGATTCGTAAGAAAGCCGGGGCAGAGAGCAATTAGTTCTAACATTAGCGGGAATTGCTCTCTGATACGGAAATTCTTCGAGAGGGAAGCCTATGCTGTTCATCAATCATCGACCGTGGTTCACCTTTCACCCAATCAGTTCATGCCCATTCTGGGCGTTCACAAAGGCATAAACTCGGTCCCCATAAAGCGGGAGCACCTTCGTCGCGTCGCTTTATAGGGCCGGTTATGTCTGGCATTATAAATTCTATTAGGACTAGCATGAAGGCTCAAACTGAAAGACTTGGCGTATCCAAATTGGATCAATATTTTTCTTCTTATGGGTGGCTCTTCAGGGAGCAGATGATCCATGATTACGGTATTGATGCCCATGTTGAAATAACCAACGAAAATTATCCAACCGGAGAGCTCATTGCTATACAGATCAAATCAGGTATGAGCTTTTTCTCTGAAGAGAACTCACATTCCTATATTTTCAGAACGAAAGACAAGCATATTGAGTACTGGTCAAATCATACATTACCGGTAATCTTAGTTTTATATAATCCAGATGAAGATACTTTGTATTGGCAAGTAGTAAATGAAAATAATGTCGTCTCAACTGGAAAGGGATGGAAAATCGAAGTTCCTAAAGATCAGAAGTTAGAAGAAGGTAGTCTTGCTGCTCTTAGAAGGCTCACTCAGCCAGAGCCTTACATCCAAAAGCTCAACAAGCTGAAGCTTGTTGAGCTTTTGGATGGAGAAAATCAATGACGGGTATGATGTTTACGTAGAGTTCGATGATTGGATAAATAAGTCTCTAAGCCGATATCAAATACGTCTGATCTGCGAGAATGAAAGCCAGCATTGGCCTATGACTTATTGCCCAGGCATGTCAGTTGAAGACGCACTGGAGTTTTTTTTGCCATGGGCAGAATTTGAAATGGATATGGACGCTCATAGAGAAGGTTGCATTAGCCAATGGGATGCCGAGTGTTACATAATGTACGACAAAGAAGAAGATCGAGCCATTCACAGAACGTCATTCGATGACTGGTATAAAGAACCTGACGGAATAGTTCCTTATCAAGAAGATGGAGAAATAGCCAGTTATAGACTACGACTGGAGTTAAGCGATCTAGGCAAGTCCTTTATAGCAATTGATAGTTTCCTCTCCGAAAAGAGCAAATTTCAAGGCTCTACTTTTACTATTGACGACTTGCAGTGGTGAAATTTATTAACTAAGCATTAAAATAGTTTGCGTTGCTCACTGGGACATCCAAAAAACGCTACGCTTTTTTCCAGAACTTTTATTTTTATGCGTCGATAATGCCCGCTTATCGGAAAGTGCTGATATTAACCTCAATGTCGGCTTCGGTCGCGAAAGTGACACCAGCATGTTTCATGCGGGTTGTCCGTTCGATAAAGGGTCGCTGACAACCAGGAGCGGAAACAGGGCTGGCCATTAATCTACCATTGGATAGAGTCCAAAAGCTGACGTTGAGAGAACTCAAGGCCACATGTGCCGGTAAGTTTTCAAAATACCATCCAATAATCGCTTCCTAATCTGATTAGTGTAGGAAAATTATTTCCCCGCCTTTCCAATCATGCCTGTCACATTGCCATTGGATCCAGAAAGGAGTAGTGCTTATTGCGGCTGAAGACCGATTATTTAGTCTGTGCCGGAAAAATATTAAACATCAGTGCAAGCTAGATAATCCGTTTGATAGGTGAAAATGATGAACAGGAAACCACAACATAGGTACGCAGCGATAGTACGATGTCGCACCTGGGGTCGCTGGCCTGAAGACCTTGTTTTTTCGTCTCCAGTACTAATGTATAAAAGCGATTCGGGCTTTCCAGTAGGAATATCAGCGAATATTCAGTGTTTTGAAGAGCGAGAACGTCCAGAAAATGAGGCCGCACAGGAGTGCGAACGACACAAGGGACCAATAATGTGGCGAGGAGAAATGCAAACGGGCTACACAGTTGGCCCATATGTACTTAAAGCGCCAGAAGATACTATAAAAATCGAATTCCAGCACAGTCCACCATTAAAGGGTGAAATCGATATCATGATTTTTGTCGGTTGTGATGAAGAACTGCCTCGAAAGGAACTCATTGAATTCGCAAAGCCAGCACTTCATTCTCTAATCAGTCAAATCAACATAACTTTGGATGAGTACTTAGTCCCAACAACTCCACTGAGTTTACGTAAGTTGTCTAATGAAGGCTCATCTTTCATAAATACTACAACAATTTCTGTTCGATCCCGTCCCTCAATATCTTCACAAAATATCGAAGATATTCTTTATAGTTTTGTTGCTCAGCGACAGAATAACAATACAGAAAGTACTCGTCAGCTCGATTTGGCCATGAATCGTTACCTCAGTGCAATGACTGAAGAAGATCCCGTTGATAAGTACTGTGATCTTTGGGAGTCATGTGAATTTTCGACGCTCGGGATAAAAGCCAAGGGTAACGTTGTCTCTCGAATTAGCACCTGCTTAGCAAGTCACATTTCCAATACCAAGCAGAAAGTAGGAAAGTCTCGTATGGAAAATAGACTAGAAATTAGATCCATTTATCAAACCCGTAAAGACATAGTGCACAACGCTATAGAGAATCCAGCCGAGATAGATAGGAAAATTGAGCTTCTCAGCGAGATAGCTTGTGAACTAATAAAGTATCGGTTGGGTATTCCGTGGGGCGGTAATCGCATACTGGAAGAGAGAATCGCAGAGCATGAAATCTAGACTCAGCACCTAGAGGCTATTGGGATGTCTGCCTTTCCCAGTCGCCCCTTAATAAGGCACTAACGTCCGCTCTCGGGAAATTCTGTGATTTACCTTAATGTCAGCTTCGGTCGCAAAGGAGACATAATTGAGAAATCGTAGATATAGAACATTGGAATACAGCTGGGTGAAAACTTTGCGTTTGTAGTGGAATTTCATAAGGAATATAACTAATTATGAAATGTATTGATGTTTTAACAGTACGGCGGAAGACTGGTAACTCATATCCACAAATAACTAGTGAATATGAGCTACGCCCAGAGGATGAGGCACGAGCAGCTTCTTAATTCCTTCATTTACCGTATCATAGAATTTAGGATGCGCTCCTACGTGAAAAGTAGACAACTCATGTAGGAATTCACTGGTGTATTTCGCGTCGTAGACAAACCAAAATTGTACAGAATTTATACTGGTCATTGATTTTAGTGCTTTCTGAAATAATTAATGGTGTTTGACTGATAATCTTTAAGTACTTTTTGCTCTGAGATCACTCTGAAGGTCCATGAAAAGCAATAAATTATGGCAATATATAATTCAATGGCTTCAATGTTATATAGAATAAGAAGACCACTTATGAATTAGGAATTTTATGACTTGCCTTAATCACTGAACCCTGATACTTTTTGCGACGCCTATCACATTTTTATTCAGGAAATCGCTTAATTGCTGAGTCAGGGATGACAAGAAACACACTCCGAAGAAGTCTGACTCCTGCACTTGGTTATAAGTCTTATGTAATAAGAGCCAAGATTTTCTGGCTTTTACTCATTCGCCACAGCCGTTTACTTTTTGCACTGGTGTTAACAGCGTTGTTTGTGCCGGTTGTTGTCCATGCTGGTGCCGACATTCGCACCCTGTCGGGATTCGATCAGCAAAACCAGATTGCTGACTACAATCTCCATATCACCGAATGTAACTTAGTTAAAGAAGTCACTATCTACGCGGGTGATTTCAGCGAAACTTTCGTTCCTGTCTATGACGAAAACAATGAGTGTGACCATGTCTTCTCTGGCAGTGGTTCAGGTTATCTCTCGCCGTCAGCAACGATCACCTCAATTACTGACGTGCAGACCGTGCACGTGGAGAGCTTTTCCGTCGAAAGCAAGCTGCCGACACTGGCTTACCAGTCCGTCTCGATCATCGATCAGGAGGGTGAACAGTCTCTCGTCGTTACGGTCGATGCCTCCGATGATGTAGATCTCTCCTACCTGACTTTAGACATTTCTGGCTTGCGTGCATCGGAGTTGCGTGCGGCCGGTGGCGTGATCGAAACTGCACGACAAACGGCGTTTGCCGAGACAACCGGAACGGTACGCGTCTATCCCGATGACGAGATGCAGACCAGATTCGAGGTCGCGATCCCTGTCAACGAACCACTGAGCGGCGTAGAAATCGCCCGCAACGGATTGGTTATCTACGATATCGCCGCAGTCGATGCATCGGGTAACGTGAACTCGGTATCCGGGATAGCGTTTACCGGTGAAGATGTCACCGAAAACGTTCTCGGTGTCAGCGTTGTGCCGACCTCGATCACCATCAGCAATGCGCTGGAAGTCGTCGCCCTGATCCCTTCGGTGAATTATGAGTTCAGGGGGGTTACGCCTCGTCCAGGCGTTGGCCAGGGATTCACCTACCTGTCGTCGGATCCGGGCATAGTGCAGGTGGATGCGGCGGGCTTGGTCTACCCGGTGGCGGAGAGCGGGGTGACGCCGGTCAGCATCACGGTATCGTATACCGGCCAACCGGATATCATCGTTCCCGTGGTCGTCGACTTTACCCGCACGCTCGATAATCTCGAGTTCCGCGTCCAGGGCACTCAGGTAACGACATTCGACCTGCCCTCTCTCAATACCTATCACGAACTGCCGCCGCTCGTCGGCGTTTTTACCGACGGTACCGTACAGGAGCTCAGCTCGGCGATACCGGTGCTCTATAACGTCAACGCAGCACTACAGCCGGTTATCGACCTGGATCAGAAAGGGGGGGTGAAATCCTCGACCATCATCGAGGGCGCAGTGCCGGCGACCATCAGCGTTGCTTTGCAGGATGCGCCCGGGGTCCAGGGCAGTATTGATGTCACTGCCAGCGATGCATTGCCGGAGATAGGTTTCAGGCTGCCGTCGAGCGTCCAGATCAACACCGACCTCATGCTCTCAGCGGAGGTCAGCGACGACGTGGGTATTCGGGATGTGCGTTATTTTCTCGATGGCGCTCAGCTCACGATCAAGAGCGAAAGTCCGTACAGCCTGATACTCCCCATTGGCGAGGAATTCCGCAGCCGGACGCTCTCATTCCACGCCGAAGTGTATGACCTGGCGGGGCAGCGCAGCCTAACGGAGCCCCGCAACGTTGTTGTCAACTCCGACCAGTTGGAGAAACTGCCGAAACTCACCGTCGACAAGCCCGCCAACTTGCAGCGCTTTGTCGAGCGGTCGGAGATGGTATTCGTCCTTTCTCGCACTATCGAGGACATCGAAAATTACGACAACGCGATCAAGTATTTGGATTTCCTCATTGACGGCAAGCATATCGGTTCGACCAAAAGACCGAATATTGTCAAAGAAGAAGTGTCGGTCAACGGTAAGAAAGAGACCGTTCACCATGAAATCTGGACCTATCGCAGTGTGGCACCTGCGATATCGGTGCGCGAAACCTCGCTGGTGGCGAATATCGTTGTTCACGGACAGTTTGGCGAACGTACTGACATGGAGGGTATAGCGCTACGGATTATCGAAAATCGCCCGCCCCAGATTTCACTCACCAGGCCGGTGATCGGCGAAGCCGCCACCAGCGGACAGAATCTCAGGGTCTCAGCGGTGGTCTCTGATGACACCCTTGCATCCGGGACCCAGATTGATGTTTATGTGAACGATGTTCTCATGAACAGTTTCACCTATTCCGATCCCGAGCAACAGAGTCTGGATGCGTTCAATCTGCAGAGCACGACCCGGTCCGTCGACCTGCCGGTGCCTGCGGAAATGCAAGGCAGGGAACTCGCCATCTACGTCATCGCTACCGATGCCCACGGTGAGCAGTCTCGTTCCCAGACTGTGAAGGTGCCGGTCAATGCCGACCAGCCGCCACAGGTCGCCCTAGTGCATCCGCAGGAGGGTCAGCAGTTCGTGTTCGGGCTCCCGGTCGAGCTTAGGGTGGACGCGGTCGATGACATATCAGTATCGCGTGTCGAGTTCTACGTAAACGACCGTCTTGTCGGCAGCGACCAGACTTCGCTGTTCAGCTACCTGTACGACACGGTCGAGGGCGAGACAGTATTGCAGACTTACACCGCGTATGCGATCGCCTATGACTCATCCGGTCAGAGCAGTCGTAGCCAGGTCGTGAATTTCACGCTGGGGCAGGACGAGGATCCACCTGTGGTGAATATTGCATCACCGCAGCTCACCGGGACCGACGGAGAGGTGGAGATTGCCGAGGTCATCGAAAACAGTACCGCCGTGGTCAAGGTGGCCGGGTACGACAATGTCGGCGTCAAGACGCTTGTTCTCCGCGGCCTGCGTCAAGTCGGGTCAGATTATGTGCTGACCGGCTCTGTTGACGATGTAATTACCGGTGACGACTTCGCCCCGCAGCAGATTCCGGGAACGCTGAAAGCCTTTTCTGCGCTCAAGCTGGTCAACATGCCCGCCTATTCAGGTGGATCGGGGTCGGAGTACGACCCCTATCCGCTCGAGGTGACGGCGATCGACAGTACCGGCAACGAATCGACGGCACGCATTACCGTCGCCGTGGTAGGTGATGCACCCCCGACTATTGTCGATACCCGTTTGAAGAAAGACACTTATCTCCCGCGTGACAAACTCGAGCTCGACGTACAGGCACGCGACGATCTGGGGGTCACCGCGGTCGATGTGGAGTATTTCCTCGACGGTGCGGCGACGTCGTTTGCGAGCGGGCACGTCGATACCGCCAGCGGACTGGTGCCGGGTGTGAATGTACAGTCCCGGTTCGTGCTCAATCTGGCTGACCACGGGATTTCCAACGCAGCGCATCAGCTACGCATCCGGGTCACCGCCACCGATAGCCGTGGCGCCAATTCCGCGACGGATGGCGGTCAGGATTACGAGCTGCTCGTCGACATCATTCCCGACAACGAAGCGCCGCTGGCCGCGATCCACACGCCGGTGGAGAATGCCAGCCTCTACCATGGCGACACGGTAACCTTCAAATGGCGGTCACTGGATGCCTCACAGCAGGCCAGCATCAATATCACCGCCAATGGACAACCGGCCCATACAAGCGGCCTCACCGCCTCGATCGAGGAAGGTGAGTTCAGCTACACGGTTCCTCCATCGGGTGACGGCCTCGTGCTCAGTGTTACCGCCATTGACGTGTTCGGCAACTCGGGGACAACCACATGGAATTACCGCCTTGTCAGCGATGAGCCGCCGAGTGTGATCATCCGCCAGCCCGCCGCGGGTACGCGTTTTGTCGAGGGTGAGCCGTTCACGATGTCCGCCCAGGTCAGTGACAACCGCAGTCTTGCATTGGTCGAGTTCTTTGTCGAACTCGATGGGGTGACGCTGGAGTCGCAAGCCTTCACGGCCGACGAGGCGAATACGGCGCAGGCCGATGCCGCGTTCCTGGTTGCGTCGATGCGGACGCCGCACCGGACCGACGGCGGTATCCAGGCCAGGGTGGGTGTACGAGCCGTCGATGACAACGGGCTGGTCACAGCCAAGTATCTCGACGTGGTGATCCACGAGGATATCGAACCACCCGTGTTAAGTATGACCCGTCCGGAAACCGCCATTTCGGTGCTACCGGGCAAGCCGATCGATGTCGTCGGTGTCGGTGAGGATAATTTTTACGTGACCGATGTCCACCTGATCATCAGGGATGGCCAGGGCAACGAGACCGAGCTGCCGTGGGAGGTATTCACCAAAAAGGACCGGGTCGAGCAGCAGACCGCACCTAATCCGTTGAGCTTTGGCGAGCTGATCGTCGGCGAAAGGTTCTTTACTGAGTTCAGCGGCCAGGCAACATTGCCGGCTACCTATTTCAATCACGTCGGCGAGGTCTACGACCTGTTCCTGCGGGCCTCGGACTACGGTGTTAATAGTGTGGACACACCAGCGGTCAAGCTGACCGTCCTGGGCGATACGACCGCGCCCATCATCAGCATTGAATCGCCACCTGCCACCGTGTACGACCGTCAGCCGCTGGAGGCGAGGATTCGCGTCCGCGACGACGTGTCGTTGCAGGATTACCGGGTGACCCTGGTGGACGAGACCGAGACGGTGGTCGTCGACAAGCAGGGCCTCGATGTCACTAGCGATAACTCGGTTTTCGAGATCGATCTATCGGTCTACGCGCCAATCCCGGAACAGGGTAAGACCTTCTCGCTGAACGTGGTGGCGCACGACGCGGCAGGTAATGAAGCCAGCGCCAGCAAGCAGGTGCTGATCGAACCGGACCAGGCACCGATAATCAGTGTCAGCGACGTCGATGATGATAGCGGGCTGGTCAAGGGTGGACTGATCAAGTTTTCGCTCGACGTCATCGACGATTATGTTTCGACCAGCGATCCGGTGGTCTATTTCCCGTTTTACACCTCGTTGCGTGGCCTCGAAGCCGGCGGTGGCCGTGACCCGGTAGGCATCGTCACCGGTTCCGATTTGAGCGCGACCGGGCGGATGGTCGGCAGCGATTATCGGCCTGCGATAGACATCGGATATCCGGAAGCCGGTACGCTTGAGGCTCTCCTGCAGGTGGACACCGCGACAGCCTTGGGTACGGCGCAGGGCAGGATGACAGTTAATCCGCAAAGCTTTGGCGGTGGCATACTCAAGCTCGCATTGACCGGTGATTACAGCATCAGTTACAAGGTGCGCCGATACACCGACACAGCCTGTTCCGCCATGGTTAGTGATGAAGTGATTGCGGGCGATATCGGTGTCGATCTCAACGCTTTGCGGCAGGCAGACGTGGTTACCGCCATCATTCGCCCCGTCGTCGTCGACAATACTACAAGTGCGCCGGTAGACCTCTTCCTGCAATCCATACGTGTCGACCTGGAGACGATGGATCAGGTCCGCGAATACGAGATCAGTGACGGCAAGAATCGTAGGATCTCACCACAACTGATGTTGAGCTACCAGGTCAGGGAAATCTTGTCAGACGGCAGCGAATCGGTGGCATTCATCTCGAGCCGAAATGTGCAGAAATACACATCCTCGGCGAGCAGCATCAGCGGCCATGCCATGCCCACACCGGTGCGCAACGACTTCGAGCGCGTCGTCTTACTGGCACATGCCGTGGATAGCTTCTCGCACCAACGGGGGGAAGTGGGCATCGAGCCTCTTTATATCCAAAATCTGAATAACGATGACTTCCTGCCTGAACTTGACGTCTTGTCACCTGCACTCGGTATTACCGTCAAGCCGTTGACTCAGCTGAAGCTGAAGCTGGATGCAGGCGATAACACGGACCTGGTAGAAACGGTCAAACTGTTCGAGAACGGCACCCTGGTACGCGAAACCGCCGGTCGCTACCAGAAGCAGGGGATGGAAATCATCTATGAGGTGCCCCGTGACTATCTCGGTGGCGATCTCGATCTGCAACTGGTCGCCACAGATCCCAGCGGTTATACCGCCACCAAGACGCTGAGCTTCCCGGTCGAACCCAATGCCGCACCGCAATTGAGCCTGACGAGATTCTCTTCCTACCTGGTGAACGATGAATACCGCAGGGTGATCGATAGCGCAGACCGGCTCAATTTCGGCGAGTTCTTCGTCAGAACAGGGGAGAACTTCAAGCTCGACACGACTATAGACGACGACGTGGGGCTTTCACGCTACACCCTGTATCGGGTCCAGCAGGATGGCCAGCGCGTCGTCGAATATCAGCGTGAAATGGGCAACAGTTGTCCCGCGCTACCGCTACGTCACGATGCGGTTTCGACGGTCGTCCAGTTCAATGAACTGAGTTCGACCCGGTACGACATCGAGCTCGAGGATACTTACGGCAATCTCACGACAAGGAGCTTCCTGGTTCATCCGCTGACCAACATGGTGCCCGGCATCCGTATCGTGTCGCCTGCCGATGATCAGTTCGTTGCAGCCGGCACATTCCGCATTGCCGTCGGCGTGGTGGCGGCTGACGACCGGGAGCTAAGCCTGAGTAAGCTGGAATTTTTCGTCAACGACACTCCGCTGACCTCACTGGATAGCACAGCAATGCCGACGGTGATGGGCGCTGGCGGTGACGGCCGTATCGATCAGGCTTTCGCCTCGATCTACGACGATATCGAGCAGAACTATTCGATCGAGTTGGCCAACGAATACGGTAACCGGGCTTCACCGAACTCGATGGAAGCGGGCACCTACGTGGCCGTTCCACAGGGACTGATAACCACCAGCGAGCCGGTCACTATCACCGCACTAATCACCGATTCGGACGGTGCGGTCGGACGCCACAGCATCACCATCCAGGCGGCACCGGACGATATCAACCCTGAGGTCATCATTTCGAAGCCCGAACCCGGCTTCGGTGTACATGAACTCGGCGACATTACGCTGGGCTTCTCCGCTTTCGACAACGTCAAGGTCGGCAGGTTGGAACTCTACACCGCTTACGGTGTGAGAACCGGGTCGAATGAGTACCTGCGCAGTGACTACGGCCTGCCTGTAAGGACGATCGACGATATCGAGCCACGCGATTTCGAACCGGTCACCACCGTCAACATCGATACTCCGGAATACCTGCAACTGCTGCATGTCGACAGGATTGCGGATCTCTACGGGCATTTCAGCGGTTTGGTGCCGTCCCCCGACGGTGGCGACCTGTTCGATGTCTGGGTCAAAGTTGTTGCTGTAGACGCCAGCGGTAATAGTCGAGTTCGTGAGGTCAGCTATCCCATACGGGTGGACGAGCGGCCGGTGTTGGATATCGTTACCCCAGAAGACGGCCAGAAGGTCGTCGAGAGCGCGCCTGTGGTGGTAAACGTGACGGCCTTCGACGATGTCGGCCTGTCGTCGGTGCGCCTGATCGCCAGTCGCAACGGGACCGAGTTCTTCAACCTGGCCTTGCAGGCGCCGCCCTACAGCTTTCAGCTCGATATGCCCGCCTTCGATCCAGTGGCCCCGGCGAACAACATTATCCAGTTACGCATCGAAGCCATCGACACCTATGGTGCGGCATTCGGTGATCTCGACGCGCACCGTGCCATCGAGACCGTCAATCTCGATGTGGTCGCCGACGAACCGCCGGTGGTCAGCATTGGCGCACCAGTCGACGGCTCCCGCGTCATCGAGGGCGATCATATTTTGGTGCAGGTCAACGCGGTCGATGATCTCGGCATCGACAAGGTGATCCTGACGGCCTCGAATCTGATCGATGGCGAGAGGATCCTCGCCGATACCAGCTATCCCTATGAATTCCTGATCCAGGTCCCCTATGGACAGGCGGGCCAGGATGTCGTACTGACGGCGAGCACGACCGAGGTTCGCTATACAGGAGACGCCCGTTCAGTCGTGACGGCAAAACCGACGCGGGTCCAGGTCGATCGCGACGTCGATGCACCGACTATCAGCATTGTGCAGCCGGACCCGGGGGGCGCCACCGTGGTCGAGAACCGCGGACTGGCTTACGTGGCTGAGATCGAGGACAACGTCAAGGTCAACTTCGCCCAGATCAAACTGTTCGCCGGTACTGAGATCGTCTTCCAGCGTGACGTGATACGCCCGCCGTACGCAGGCACAATTCCGCTGGGCTCGATTGCGGATTACATGGGTGCCGCCTACACTGACGCGGTCAACCAGCTTCCCCTGAAACTGGAGGTCAGCGCCAACGACGGCGCGGGCAACACCAGCATCGCCACACACAATGACATCGTGATGCTGCGCAACGCGATACCGACCGTGACCGGGATCAACATCCTCGACAAGGAAGGTTACAGCCTGGGCGATATCACCGAGGTCACCGAGGGCAGGGACATCGTAGTCAACGTTCTGGCCGAAGACCCCGAGGTCGGCGTCGATTCGGCGGTGCTCTACCAGGCAGTGAACGCTGTCGGCGAAACGCCTGTCTTCGAGAGAGTGGGTGAGGATATCACCCTCCCGTTCCAGTTCCATCTGACGGTGCCGGTCAACCGTGTCGGCGAGGTACTGAGCTTCCAGGCCGAGGTCACCGACATTGACGGTTACAAATCCGACAGGTCGTTCACGCTGGAGTTGAGTATCGCCGAGGATCAGCCGCCAAGCGTGGAGATCATCAAGCCGGCGAATGACGCATCCGTGATCATCGACGGCCAGGATATCGAGATCTTCGTCGAGGCGATCGATGACCTGGGTCGCGACGGTATCGATCGGGTCGTCTTCTACGTCAATGACGTACCCGTGTTCACCGCCTTCGACAACTACACCGCCACCGACGGTGGCTTTGCACAGGAGAACATCTTCCGTGCATTGGTGACACCGCCGGAAGGCGCCACCGGTTTCGTGTTACAGGCTGAAGCCTATGATGTACTCGGCCATTCCGCCCGCAGCCAGGTGGTGCATGTGGGCAAGGTTGAAGATACGGTGAGGCCGAAGATCGGCCAGTTGCAGCCATTCGACGGCAGCATCGTTACCGAGAATCGAGCGATGCGGATCGTGGCGGAGGTCAGCGACATCGGTGTCGAGACCGACCGCCTGGTATCCAGCACACTGACCCGTGTGTATCTCGACGACAGCGGCAACTGGATACCGCTGGCCGAGTCCGAGATCCAACTAGTCAGAGACGACGGCCGAGATCCCGGTGACACAACGCCGGTCAGCGATCCGGATAATCACTACTACATCTACTGGGCGGACTTTGTCGATGGCAATCTGCAGTCGCGGACCAATCATCGCAACGAACGCCTGCGCATTGTAACCAGGGTCAACACGCCGAACCACGAGGCTTCGGTCGAGAGCTTCCATGAAGTCGGACTCGATATCTCCGAGCGCCGTTTCCTTTCGCCGGCCGACCCCGGTACCTATATGTCGGGTAGTGCTGAAGAGCTGGACGAGCTGAGAAGTATCGCGCGCGACGTCTACTACACCGCAGTCGACCAGTATGTCGACGATGAGCGCACCGGCGCCATGATCGCGGCCTGGGCCATGTTGGATCCGATGCGGCATGAGACGGACCTGGGTAATCTGACGTTGACCGACACTCTCGAGCAAATCCGCACGCAGCCAGCCCGGACAGGATTGTTCCTGCTCGACGACGTGTCGGAGCCGCAGGAGCTCGATGGTGAGTTCTTTGTTTATTCCGAACTGCTCGCAGGTTCGGCGGAGATTTTCACCGGCACCATCGGTGAAATCCATGCAGACAGCAACCTGGTGCTGGCCGCCAAGCACGGTGTGTTCGATATCGATCCCGACAATGGGGGCTGCATCGGTCCCGGTTGCGAATTCGACGATTTGGTTATCGACGACATCAATCAGGATCCGTTGACCGGCAAGGTTTACGACACTAATACAAGCGGTGAACTGTTACTGTTTACAGTAGGCAGCCAGCAGACGGCGCTGGGTATTCCTTACACACTGAACGGTCGTATCGACATGCCTTATCCGGATGTCTACGGTATCGACCGTGAGGACGACCTGGCGTTTGTGGCTAACGGCAACGGCGGCGTTCAGGTTATCGATATCAGCAACTTCGCCGCGCCCTATCATCTTGCGTACATCAAGCCGAACGGCTTCAGTCGTGACGTCAAAATACGCGATGGCTTCGCCTTCATCGCGGCTTCCCATGAAGGCTTGGTGATTGCCGATATCGAGGATCCGGCAATGCCGATCGTCGCCACACTGGACACCCTCGGTGTTGCCAACCGCATCGCCATCGAAGGCGATCGCCTCTACATGACCGACATGGCCGGCCAGGGGCGCTATTCGCAACTCAATATCATCGATATTGCCGATCCCTACCACCCGCAGCTGCTGCACGTCGTCGATCTCTACCCGGCTCGTCCGGACCTGGTGCCGGATGGCGCTTATGACGTACATGTACGCGGCGGCAAGGCCTATGTCAGCGTCATGTACTCGGATCAGGAGGATCGGCCGGCAAGATCCCTGGTCGAGATCGTCGACTTGTCGCTGTTGGCTGCGAGCGCAACCGACATGACCAAACCTGTGCTCATTCACAAGGACGCCACCAGCTCCGATTTTGCCGCCCGGGGCATGGTTGTGGCCCGCGGTGGTGTACAGGTTGCCGGTGGCAAGCGGGGCATCAGCAAGATCGAGTTGACCGAACTCTCGGTGCTCGGTCATGTGCCGGGACGTGACGAGAACAATGTTCGCACCGGGCTCGATACCATCACCATCGAGCTGTCCAATGCACTGGCCCTGGATACGGTGCCTGGGGACTACATCACGGTGCTCGCGGGCGACCCGCAGATCGGCGAGGATGTGACCGCGAACTTCAGTGCCACCTTCGCATTGCGCGACGGTGAACCGGCCACCCGCTTTATCGAGATAACCCGCGATCCCGGTTTTCTGTTCGATGCCGGGCAGCAATATTTCGTCATCATCGACTCATCGCTGACGCCGCTGACGGGACTGGGGTTGGCCGGCGACTATGTCTTTGGTTTTACCACCTCCTTCGCCGGCGACGCCAATGCGCCGGATATCGTATCCGTGTCGCCGTCTACCGGCGGCATTGACGGCGGCACCCGCATCGTCGTTCGCGGTCTCGATTTCGGTGCCACGCCGAAGCTGATCGTAGGCGGACAACAGCTAGTTGTCGAAGAGGTGCTGCCTGCCGATGCAGGCGATCCGTACCAGAAGATCGTTGCCACCACCTTGCCAAATTACGCGGGTCCCGCCGCAGTGGAAGTGATCAACGATGCGGGGCTTGCGGATACGGTGGTAGGTGCTTTCGTCTATGTGGATCAACTGCAGATATCGTTCGTCGATCCCGCGGTGGTACGCATCAGTCAGGCCGGTGAGGGGGACCGCGTCGATATCGTCGGTTACGGCTTCCACGACGGCGTCGAGCTACTGGCTTATCCCCATGGTCAGCCGCAGAATAGTGTCAGCTTCACGGTAGACAATGACCGCCTCAGCCTCTACAGCTCGGAACGGATGCAGTGGACGGTTGCCGATTTTGGCGGCGGCTACCGGGGTTTCGTCGACCTCGAAATTTCCGACAATACAGGGGCGCGTCACATCCTTGAGAATGGACTGTTCTACGGTCAGCTGTCGGTCAATTCCTATATCGCCAATCCGTTGAAGCTGACATACGGCATGATCAATGACTTGCTTGACGAAAATATGGAATACACCCCTGATGCGACAATGCTGCCGCCTGGCGAGATCGTGGCGCTAGAGTCCGATTCACGGCTAAACCTGATCTATGTATTGGGTAGGGGTGTCACTGATTTTCCAAATGTAGATTCGCCGTCAGAGGTCACCTCGGAAGAATACTTTCGCAACTACTATGCCCCGGGTTGGATCAGCCTGGTGCACTATCAGCGCGACCAACTCGACCAGGCGGCGCCGCTGCACGGTCTCGGTTATTTCAACCTGTCACAGGATTTGACGCCGCACGCCATCCAGCTGGGCAATAATCATCTCTACGTGGCGGCAACCGGCATACAATTCCCGATGATCAACACCGATTACGAAGGCCGCAATGTCATCCTGGTGTATGATCGCGAAGACCGGCTGCCGGGGCAGGTCGGTGGGGATCCGGCACGGGATCGTGACGTGCTCTATGCACTGGATCTGCCGTTCGACTCCCCGGTGCGGTATATGGATAGTAAGGATAAACTGCTGTTCGCTGGTAACGATCACGATGGCGTCGCAGTCATCAGTCTTGCTGATCCGGCGAGGCCGACTCTGATCAAGGTCATCGATACCATTCTTTACAAAGGACGCAACACTAAGCTGAAGCTGAACGACCTCATGGTTGCTGGCGATTTGCTACACTTGGTACATACCCCTCCATATATTGGCGTAACGCCGCCGCCGGGCGCGCACCTGATCTACGACCTGACACAGCCCAGCCTGCCACAAGTGGGTGGTCAAACCGATGCGGGTATCATTTACACGGATAAACACTCGCTGTCCGCACAGTCCGATTCACGCATTGCTGTGTTACACAGCGATTCGCCGATATTGATCCGTGACCTTGCCAATCCGCGTAATCCGTTGGAGCTGGGTCGTTACGACGAAGACCGGGGTTTCAAAATCCCAGGTGGCAGTTTTAGCCTAGACGCCAGCGCGACGCTTGCAACGACGGTCAATACCGAGTGTGTCATCAATTGTGATGAGAAGGCTGCGGGCGATCCGAAGTACGATGTTTATCTCAGCTTGTTCGATACATCCGACCCGTCGCTGGTGGGCCTGCTGGATGCATTGACCCTGTACCAGCGCGTGGATATGCCGGTCACATTGGTGCATACCGATGACGGCCTGGTCATCCATGCTCTCAAGAACGAGCTGACCATCATCGATTCGCTGGTCAGAGACCTGGTGTCGAGCGAGCCGGCCGATAACGAGCAGAATGTCAGGCTGTCGGCACCGATCACCCTGACATTGTCGGTGCCGCTGATCATCCCCGAGGGTGAAACCGCGCAGGCCTACCTGTCGCGTTACCTGGCGCTGATATACGATGACGGCTCGGATAACGGAGTGTCGATCAGCTTCACGGCCACGCTGTCCGACGACGGCCGCACCATTACCATCGTGCCCGATGCACCACTGCTCGCGAGCAGCGCCTACAGGCTGGAAATCTCGGTCGATGCCGGCACCCGCAGGACCAGCGGATTGCTCGATTACACGCTCAACTTCAGCACCGCCGCGGACGATACGCCCCCCCCACAGATCGATCTGATCGAGAACGCCAATGTCACCACCGACGGTGGCCCGGTCCAGGTGACGGTTACCAATCCTTCGTCGCCGGTATTCAGGGTATCCGGGTTGATTGCGCCGGTTACCGCAGTCGAGACCGTTGACACCGATACCACACGTTTCACGATCGCCGCACCGTCGAATTTCGCGGGTCCCGCGAACTTGCAGGTGACCAATGCCAACGGCGCCGGCGACTCGGTGATCGGCGGCGTGATTTACGTCGAGCGTCTTGAACTTGAGGCCGTTTCGCCGGGACAGGGCTCGATCAACGGCGGCACACTGGTCAGGCTCCAGGGGCGTGGTTTCACACCGGGCACTAGCACGCTGTCGGTATTTTTCGATGATATTCCCGTCGACCCGGCGAACATCCGGGTTCTCGATCCGGAAACGGTCGAGTTGTTGACACCGCGTGGCCGGCTCGGGCCCGCGGATGTCCGCGTCAGCCTGAACAATGGTCAGGCTGCCTTGTTACCGAATGCCTTCGAGTACCAGCAACCGGTGCAATCGAGCATCCGTCACAAGGACAAGATCTACGATCTGGCGGTTGATCCGACCGGTACCTACTTGGTCACCGCCAACGGTTCTGAAGGGGTTGTGATCTACAACATCGATGCCTCAACGTTTACAGGCGATGCTCAGAATCCTCTTACCGAAGACGCGCTGCGTGAGTTCATCGATCGCAATGACGATAAGGTCGACGACCGCATCGTGGCCGCCGTCGAGCTGCCTGACGGTTATCAAGCCATCGGGGTGGATACCTATTTCGAGCGCGGATACGATCGGGTTTTCGTCACGGCAGTGCGATTGGGCGACTCCCTCGATGCCAAGCTCTTCGTCATTAACTTCGCCGCCAGCGATATCACCAGTACCAGCATCATCCATGAGCTGCCCCTGTTCACCGCCCTGGCAAAGGGTATCGAGGTGCGGAACAACCGGGCGCTGATCGCGATGGGCGAGGGCGGTTTCGGTATCGTTGACGCCCACTTACACACCAAGGTCTACCTGAGCCAGCAGTTGACCCTGCCGGGCGGTGTTACCGCACTCGATGCCACGCAGATCCAAACCGTTGCCGGGGAGATCAATGCCTATGCCGTAGTCGCTGGCATGTACGATGTCCGCAGTAATATGTTGGTCGACAGCCTGAACCCTGCGACCGGTGGTTTCTATGTCATCGAGAACGACCCCGCCAAAGGCCTGAATGTGACCGGCATGGTCAGCGTGCCGTCGATCAGTGTGGTGACCCGGGGCGACTACGCCTTCGTCGCGGCCGGTGAAGGCGGCATGGCAATCATCGATATCAGTGACCACACCAATCCGAAGGTCATCTCCCGCGTCACGGATTACGGTTTCGTTCACGATGTAGATGTCAACGGCAACGTGGCCTATTTGGCGCTGGGTTCGGCCGGCGTCGTCACGGTCGACATCACCGATCCGTACAACCCGGTCGTCACCGAGGGCATGGAGGCACTGGGCAACTTCACCGTAACTTCGGTGCTGGCCGGTGACTACTCGGCGATTACCGGCGGGACAGGTGACACCATCGTTCAGGTGACGCCTGACGTGGTGCTCAAGATCCATGAAGTCGATCCCGAGAACCGTATCCTCGACCAGGATGCCCTGTTGAACGAGAAGATCATCGTTCGCTTCAACAAGGCGATCGACCTGTGGCCGGAGAACCTGCATCGTTTCGCCTTGTTCACCGAAGCGGGCGCCGAGCTGCCGAGCGGCGTGGAGATCATCAACAACGATGCCATCGTCACCCTCAAGCCGGGTCATGGCCTGGCAACGGGCGATCGTTTCCATTTGGTGGTGCAGGCAGGTGTCGAATCGCTTAAGCCTGTTTCGGATACGTTGAACATCCGTCTCTATCGCCTGCTCAACGACCAGGCGTTCGAATTCACCTACCGCGGCATCAGGTCGGATGAGCTCCGTCTCGAATCGGTGGTGCCGCGCCGTGTTCAGCGAGACAAGCGGTCGCAGATCACGGTCTCCGGGCTCGGCATCGTCGGTGATCCGGCCGCCGTCGAGGTCTATGTCGGCGGCGTACCCGCGGAGATTATCGACATCGAGACGACGGATACCGACCAGCGCGGTGCGATTATCACCGCCAGCCTGCCGCCGATGGCACAGGCAGGGCAGTATGACGTTACCGTCAGTGTCAACGATTCCGGTGTATGGGAGTCCGCTACGCTGAGCGGCGGACTGGTGGTGGACGCACCTGTCAAGCTGGAATCGATTTCGCCACTGTGGGGACCGCTTACCGGCGGCACCGAGATCTCCGTGTTCGGTGAAGGATTCGAGCCGGGCAACACGGTGCTGGATGCCATCAAAGTACGTATCGGCCCGCTGCCGGCGCGTTCGGTCAAGGTGCTGTCAACCACACATATGCGCGTGGTCACCGGCGGCGGTCCAAGCGGGAGGCATGCGGTGGTCGCAGAAGACCGCTACGACAACCGGTCCGAGCTGCCGAAGGAGAACGGTTTCGGTTACGGCCTCAAGCTGCTGGCCACCAGCACGGCTTCCAATATCTTCACCTCGGACGTGGTGGTTGACGAAGAGTCCGGTTTGGCACTGACCAACGGTGGCCTGTTGCACCAGACGCACCAGATCGAAATCGACAAAAAAACCGGGGTTACGACGGTACCGTCGGGTGGCAATATGCGCTGGTCGAACGGGCATGGTCTGCCCGACGCCAGCCTAGTCGCCAGTTTCGATATCCAGAACCCGCAGCAGCCGCAGTTCGCCGGCGCCAATACCAACCTGCCTAGCGGGGCGGAAGGCCAGCAGGCGGTGGATCGCTTTAGCGAGTATGTCCACTTGCTGGCCAAGCGACGCCTGGAAACCATCACTGATGATGAGTTGCTGAAACTGGAGAATTTCGATCTCAGTGGCATCGATTTGATCACCTCAGCTGAATCGGCCCGCATCACCCCGGTGCAGCTTTCCGCAGATGGTCAGAATCGCTACATTCACGTGGCGGCAGGTAGTGGCGGTATCACAACGTTGAACGCGGACGATCTCAATGCGCTTAATGTCCACAGTCGCGCTCTCTATAGAGGTAGGCACTTCCGGACCGCCGACGTGGTGAGTGTCGGCAATGCCTTGTTTGCGTTGACCGCCGCGGATGATCGTTTTGGCACACCCAATCTTTGCAAACCCGCTTCAGACGGAGAGGCGTATGGTGGTCTTACTTACGGGGTAAACATCGTTGACAGCGCTGACCCGGTCGCCATGGAACAGATCGCCGGATTGGAAGGCGCAGTGGAGTTGCAGCGGGACGGAAAATGGCTGCTTAGCGCAGGCGTAAGAGAGGGACTAAGTTGGCAATCGGCCTTTGCCGTCGGCAAGGATCATTTTAGTTCATGCGTGCTAACTTCCTATTCTTCCAACCGATTGGATGTGGATCCGAATTTCACATTGAGTGCGGTCAAATCTGATAAGGCTTATTCCGATGAAATTGTCGATTCGATTACCGCAGTCAATATTTTCGAGTCTGTGCTGACACAACGCTTCGATTTCAATGCGCCCGTCACCGATTTTGTCACCTACAGGGACTACGTCATCGCCGCGGTGGGCATCAACGGCATCGAGATCATCGATCGGGACAGGCCAGAAATCCGTACCCGCTTCGCTTTCGACGAGTACGTAAATGATCCGGGCAGTATCGTCAGGCTGGATCGGAAGGGCAACCTGCTGTTCGCCTCGGCGCAGAACGCAGGTGTGTTCGTGTTGGATATCCGCGATCCGCTACAGCCAGAGGTCATATCCGCCGGTAACCAGGAGACGATCAAGGCCTCGGATACCTATAAGGATCGCCTGATCGCCGCTTCCGGCAAACCGTCTATCAGCGTGCTGCAAATGCCACATGCCTTCGTAACGGGCAGTTCGATCGAATACGGCGAGCTGATCGCGGCCGGCGAAACCCTCGGAATCACCTTCAACGAGGTCGTTGCCACCGCATCGCTGCTCGATCCGGGCGCATTAACCGTCACCCGCCTCGACAACAGCGAGGATGTTGCCTTTACTCTGCAGGCGATCGACGAGACTCAAGGCGCCAGCGACCGTTTCAGCGTCGACTTCTTACGCACCGAAGGTCTGGCCTACAGGGTTGAGGTGCACCGGGTCGAGAATCTGCGCAGTAGCGGTTTGTGGGTGCCGTTCGTGCTCGACGTCGTTGCTGCACCTTCCAGCGCAACACGCCCGGTCATCGACAGGGTGGAGAATGGCATGTTCCATCGCGGCAACAGCCAGACGATTATCATCCATGGCAGCGGCTTCTCGAGCGGCGCCAGGGTATTCGTCGACCAGTTCGAAATCGCTGTAAATTTCATTTCCGATACCGAACTGCAGATTCCAGCCGGCGCGTTGGAGTTACTGGCGCTGAATTCCGGTCAGCACCATCTCCGCATCAATGATGCCGGCCTCGAAGCCACCAGTGTGGGCTCGATCGTTATCGGGGATAATCCGGCGGACGCCACATTCGGACTGAGTAAGGATTCAGGGTTGGTTGATGGCGGACAGGGAATCACTATCACCAGTAATCTGAAAACCATACTCCCGGGTAGCAAGGTAGTGTTGCGCAGCCGTGCCAACAGTGAAGAGATCCGGAGTTTCGAGGTTGCCGGCAATATGGTTGTGGATCTTGGCGACGATGTGGTTGCGCTCGATGAGTTCGCTTTCCGCCTGCCGGGTGTCGTGTTCCCCGGTATATACGATGTCTATCTGTCGATGATCGATGGTGAAGTGTTGGTGGGCGAGTTCTCCTACCGTCTGCCTTCCGGTCGTGGCGTTCATCTGCCGAACTATCCGCCGATGGAGATCGGTGCCGCGGTTTCACGTGCTGACAAGCTCTTTATCGGTGTCAGAGCGGGTGCCGAGCCGACGGACGAAAACCGCTTCCTGATGCCGGCGGGTCTCGAGATTTACGATGTGGCGATCTACGACAACCCGGTCAGATTGTCGCAGATGCGTACCGACAGTCCGGTTACCGGTATGGCGTTGCTGGATAGTAATGCGTACCTGGCAGCAGGGGCTGAGGGTTTGCTCGTGGTGGACGTCTCCGATCTGAGCAATCCGCTGAGGGTGATCGACTTCCCCGTGCCAGGGCACATCGCCACCGACGTCGATATCCAGTTGCCGCAGCGCGTGCTGGCGATGTCGGTAGCCAATGACCTGGGATCGGGTTATGTCAGGTTCTTCGATCTCAACGACAACGAGATGGAGCCGCCGTACAACAATATCGTGTTCCTCGACGGCGAACTCAGGGGCAAGCCGGTCGATGTGCAGTGGCTGGACGATCAGCTCTACGTGTTGCTGATGCGGGACAGGACACTCCACCTGGTTATCTACAGTAACCTGGGAACTTCACCCACCTACACTATTCAGCCGGTTTCCAGAGGGTATCTCGCTAGCGACCACATCGATTCGGTATCCATGGTTGTCCAGCACGGTCAGATCGCGATCAGCACCGGTGGGGAGTACCTGATTTTGCAGCCGGATGCCGATTCGGTTTATCAGACCGTTTACTGGCAGGATGCACCCCCGGGTGACGCCTACTCCGAGTTGTTCTCGAACCAGGGAAGCCTGATGCTCGGCAATGACAACGGTGTGGGTATCACTTCGACGCCGTCATTGGTATTGACCGCATCGGTACCGGCTGCGACACAGCTGATCAGTCGCGACGATGTCATCAGACTGCAGTTCAACAAATTGATCAACACCGATCCACAGGTGTTGGCTTCGGCCGTCCAGGTGCTCGACTCAAGCGCACAACCGCTCGATACGGCCGGATATAGCGCCGAAGGCATCAATACCGTCAACGGTGGCTATATCGACATCCGCTTCGAACCGACACTGAATTACAGTGGCGACATTACGGTCAGTGTCTCCAATTCGCTGACGGCGCTTGACAGTACTCCGTTGCTACAAGCTGTCAACCTCGGTTTTACACTGGAGACCGCAGATGCGATCAAGGTAAGTGCCGCTGTCAGCGAAAGCGGTTCTCACTTCGTGCATGCGGACGGCACCGAGACTATCACAGTGACCGGCAGCGGCTTTGGCGCTGACCCGGCCCTGCTCGGACTCTACGTCGGCGATCAACAGGTCGATGCGGCCCGCATTATTTCGGTGATCGACAACGAAATCACCTTCACGCTGCCTGAAATGTTTCTGGTGTTCGACACGGCCAGTCTGTCGCTGACCGTCGAGCGAAACGGCCTGCGTGATACCCTGACCGGCGCCTTGGTCATGTTGCCGCGCGCATTCATAGAGACGGTATCACCAGAGTCAGGCACCCCGGAGGGTGGCAACACCGTCGATATCTACGGTCGCGGCTTCAGCCAGTTCGTCGATGTCAGTTTCGGTGGCCGTATCGCCGGCGATATGAAGGTGATGAGTTCGAATCATATCCAGGTGAGGGCGCCGGCCGGTGCGTTCGGCTATGTCGATGTTCAGGTCGATAACGCGATGTTCCCAGGTGAGAACAATCTGTTGCCTGACGGCTATTTTTACGCCGGTAAGGAGACCGGGTCCGTGGATCTCGACCGCTCCGCGTCGTCGCCGGTGAGCGCGATCGCCAGCGCGGGTCAGGTACTCTATGCCGTCACCGGCGGCGGTTACCAGGCCATCGATCGGGCGGGCAGGGTGCTTGGCGAACTGGTCAGCAGTGAGGCACAGCTTATTGTCGCTGACGTGACCGATCCGGTACATCCTGTCGTTATTGAGAAGGAATTGCTCGGTGAGCTGCTGCCTTACCATCTGAAGGTCATCCTGCCCCCCGACGGATTCCGTGATATCACCGTATCAGACCAGGACCTTTTCATCGCGGGTGGTAACAAGCTCTACCATTTCGATGTCACTCTGCCGACCGATCCTCTGCTGCTCGCCGATATCGATATCACCGGTGAGATTGACGACGTCGACGTCAATGGCGGGCTGGTATATGTATCGGGTGATTTCGGTATTTATATCTACCGTATCGACGGCAGTCGTGACCTGGTGCCGGTGAAATTACTGGCTGCCGATGAGATCGGTGGTGCGGTCAAACAGGTGATCGTCAACGGCTCACAAATGTACGTGTTGCTGCCGGACAGCGGTGTCGTCGACGTGTACGAACTCCTTTCAGGCCGCTTCGATTTGGTCAACAGTATCGTACTGCGGGATGACGTCAGTGGTGAGTTCATGGCCGAGAATATGTTGTTGTCCGGCGATCATCTCATGGTCTCCACGGGCCAACGCGGTACGGTCAGGTTGTATGCCCTGCGCCCGGACTGGGAAACCAGTCATGTTGCGGAACTACGGCTCGCTTACCTGTTGCAGAGTGGCGATATCTCCGCCGAAGACCTGAGTCTGGTTGGTCAGACGCTCTACGTGGTCGCTGGTCAGGGTGACCTGCAGCTGTTCGATATCTCGTCCTGGTTGGATGGTCTTTATCGCGAAAACATCGACCTGCAGCACTATTTCTCGGTCAAGGGCGCCGTCAACGGCTTTGCGTTCAACGCCGAGGCGATCTATGCCGGTACTTCGTTCGTGTATGTTGATGACGAGGCAACCGAGAACCCGCTGGAAGAGGGGGTACATGTCCAGGAAGTGGGCGGCGCACTCAACACCATCGTTAACGACCAGCTCGTCATCACTGAGCAGATCCCGCAGGCACGTGGGTATCTCAACGTGAACGACCCGGTCGAGATCCAGTTCAACCGTATCATCGACCCGGCGCTGATCCTCAACAACGGCAATTCGCTGCTCGATGTCACGCTGTCCGGCGTCAGCGTCGAGGGCATTGTCAGCGGCAGGGTCAACAATGCCGGAACGCGCCTCTTCTTCCGGCCCTTGTCACCGTTGGAAGATGGAAAGGAATACCGTGTAACGCTCTACCAGGGCTTGCAAACTATCCACGGCGAGTCGCTTCGCAGTGACTACTCGTTCCGCTTCATCGCGACCAGCGATGCTCGTCCCGAGGTTGCAGAAGTGAGTCCCCTGTTTGGCGGCTGGCGAGGTATGGTTGTGGTGACCATCATCGGCTCTGGCCTGACCGATGTTACGGGTATCGACTTCGGCGAGAACCGGGTGGAAGCCACCGAGTTCATCGTTCACCTTGATAACGAAATCGCCTTCAACGTTCCATCGATGCCGGTGTCACCCGTCGAGAACAGGGTGGTCGGTATGCGGCTGGATACCGGCTCGGTGAACAGCTTTACCCCAGCGGCCTATACCTACATCGCCGACCCCCACATTATCGCCATTGGCCAATATGATCCGGTCTTGGGCGTGCTGCAGCCGGGCGATCACAGTCTGCTGGCAAACAATGGTGATTTTGTTGCCATCGAGGCCACTGGCCTGAGCGCGGGTACCCGGGTATTCGTCAATGGCGACCAGGTCACGGATGTGCAGCTGGTGAATGAAACCTTAATCAGTTTCCCCATGCCGGGTGACGTTCTGGGCAATATCGAGATTGCTTTGAGCAACGATCCCGATGGTGTTGACCGCGTGACCAATAGCGATATTCAGGTTCGCCTGCCCGGCACTCACAAGATTGGCGGTCATAGCCAGTTCGCTCGCTACGAAGACCTGTTGCTGGTGGTTGAGCGCAAGGAAGAGAATTTGCCGTTCCGCGTCAGTCTCTACTCCACCCGTGATTCGGAAATACCGACCTACCTGTCGACAATCGAGCTGGACGAGGCGGTGAATGCCGCAGCGCTGAATGGGGAATACATCATCCTCAACGTCAATGACCGCGAAGAACTGTTGGTCTATGAGATCAGCAACCTCTACCTGCCGAGGCAGATCAACCGTATCCTCAACCCAGGTCTGGTCAACCACAATCATCTCGAACTGATCGGTGATACCTATGTCAGCCTCAGCGGTGCCGAGCTGCACGTCGGTTATGTCAGGGGCGCGGAATGGAATAATCATGTCCTGGCCGCGGACGCCCGCGCTGTGGATGTCGACGACCGCTTCATCTACCTGCTCAACGACTTCACCTATGAGGTGAGAGACCTTTTCGAACCGGATACAGTCCTAGTTTCGGGTTTTCACCTGCTGCTGACACCGAAACAGGCCATCGTCAACAACCAGCGTCTGCTGTTGGTGGGTGGCAGCAGATTGGAGATGTACAGCACCGCATATCTTGCTGATCAGGGTCTACTGCCGCTACGCGGTCGGGTGGATCATGCGGGAATCCAGGAGGCATCGCTCAATGGCAAACTGCTGGCATTGGAGCATGCGGGTAGTATCAGCATTTATGGGTTAGGCGTGGATGCCGATCAGGTCGACAAGCTGAAGCTCGATCATGTTACCGATATAGATACTTGGAGCACGGGGAGCCGCCTCAACTTCTACGGCGATATCGTCGAGTGGAGCAACGGCGGTTACTACTCGGCCTTGGTGCCGGTGGCTAACATCTATGCGATAACGCCGAATACGAAGATCACAGACGATGCACAGCGTCTCAAACTTCACTATACGGGCTACGACGATGAATGGTCCAAGGTGATCGTCGACGTCAGAGAGGAATCGCAGGGCCGTCTGTTGTCCGGCGATACGCAGCGGGTTGCCGAAACGCTGGAGTTCACATTGTTCGGCGATGCATACGGCATCGGCGAAACCTACGGTGTCTCGCTGTTTAACCAGCCCGACAGACGATCCGGCAAAGGGGTGGATATCGACCTCGAGTGGCGTCTGGGTACGGCGACCATATTCGGCATCGAGGCCTTCGATGTCCGTCAGCTCGCACCGAACAACACCCTGACCGATCGCGAAACGAGTTACGTCATATCCGGTACCGGTCTCGACAGTGTCACCGGTATTCGACTCAACGATATCGCGGTGGATGCCGCGAACTGGACGGTCAATGACCAAGCGACGGAAATACACTTTACCACGACATTGTTGCAACCCGGACTCTACAACCTGACCGTCGAGCAGCCCGGGCAGCACGACATGCTGTCCGCCGCGCTGCTGGTGCAGCAGGCGCTGTCCGTGACCTCGATGCAGACCGACAACGCCGCCGGCAGTGACCGTATCAGTGATTCGGGGGGCACCACGGTCTCGATCAGCGGTCTCGGTTTAGCCGGACCGCTGGACGTACATGTCTACGAGGCGAACACTGGTAATTCACCGACCCTGTCGAACAAGGTGAACCACTGGTTGGCCGGCGGTCAGCTGCGTTTTAGCACACCGCCGGCGGTGCCGGGCGCGGAATATCAGGTGGTATTGATCCGAAACGAAACCGCAGAACGTGTCGACGTAGTGACAAGACTGACAGTGATCGATGATACTCGACCGGTAATCAGCGACGTCAGCGGGCTCTCATTCGCCGGCCCGGTTACGATCACCGCCAACGAACCTCTCACAGCCAGCGGCTACACCGTGATCGAGAAGTTCAGGGACTACAGCGCATCCCCCGATCAGGATGTCAGTAGTCAGTTCGAACTGGTTTCGGTCGGCAATCAGTTACTGCTCAGAAAGCTGCCCGGCGTTTCGCTCAGTGCCAACCGAGTCTACGATATCACCATCACCGGCATCAGGGATCTCGCCGACAATCAGGCCACTAACCATTGGTTGGTGGATTCGGGCACCTATTCGGCCAGTTTCACCAGTGAGGACCTGTTGGCGCCAAGAGATCTTACGCTGACCCGTGTCAGTGATTCGCAACCGGTCGATGCCGCCATGACACTGACCCGTGGCCGCAGCTATGCTTTCATGCCGGCGGCGATAGACAACCTGTCAGCAGCAGGTGAGATTCGGTACAAGGCCCGGGTTTCCATCGATGGGGGCGTCAGCTACGGTGCATGGCAGAACCTGTACTATTCGAAGAAGAGCGGTCAACAGCCGCTTGAACTCGATATTCTCTCATCGTTCGACGACGTGGTGGTTCTGCTGCAGGCAACCGATGGTGCCGGCAATACAGTGACGCAGCACTTCGATATCGCCGTAATCGAGCCGAATATCGAGATCTCGCCGGTCTATACCAGCCCGGCGCAGGTGGACGAACTGAGCCGTGCAACCATCCTATTTGACCTGACGGGTGACGTGGACCTGCTGACCGAGGCGCATATGACAGTGCTCGGTAGGCGCTACAGTGTCAATCTCGACTCGATCAGCCAGACGCATGCTCGAGTCCATCTCACATACGTCCACCCGCGGTTGTCGGATATCGCACCCAGCGACCAGATAACCGTAAACCTTGCGATTCGCTATGGATACAGCAGCGTCAAATCGGTAGACGACCAGTACACCCTGCTGCTCGACGTGACGCCGCCGACGCTCAATATCGTTTCGCCGGGTAATGGTGACCGAGTCGTACTCGGCGACCCGGTCGACGTTTTGTTCAAGGTCTTCGACCGATTCGCCATCGAACTCGTCGAGGTCAGCGTCGATGGCGGTGCATTCCAACCGGCGACCTACCCGAACCGCTACACGTTTACGCCTTTGGCCCTGGACCCCGTTACCATCTCGGTGCGCGCGACCGATGCCAACGGCAACCAGAGTTCCACCGAGTCGATTACGGTACAGCCTTACGATGCGACGCTGGGCGAACCGGCCGTCAACATCCTGGCACCGGCTAACGGCAGCGTCTACCACGAAGGCGAGGATATAACGCTGGAGCTGGAGATGCGTAATGTGACCGACGCCCAGCTCTACTTCGATGTTGGCGGTGTCGCGGACGATGTACGCAATCCGCAACCCATCAGCATCACCAGGCCGGAGGGAGCGGCAACAAGGTTCGCTTACCAGACCGCGTTGCCGGTGGTCGGCGAGAACATCGTGGTGGTGGCGCGACTGGAGTCGGGCGCACTTAGCGGCAGGCGCTTCATCAACCTGGTTAAAGACGAAGGTGTCGCCGAGGTGCCGTTGACGACCATCCAGCCCGCAAGTACTGTGCTCGGCGGATCGATGCTCTACCTCCATGCCGAGGCGCCGGAGTCCATGTCTGACTACTCCGATACGTCGGGTATCGAGGTCACGGATCCTGTTGGGGAAATTGTCCAGAACTACGCGTTTGGTGGCGCGGGCAGTTACCACAGGGTGGCCTCCGGCGTCGGCAGTGCTCAGCTCCAGGTCGACAGCGTATTGCGCGACCGCTCGGGCTTCGAAAACAGGGTGCCGATAACCCTGGATAGGAAAGCCTATTTCGGCGATACGGTGACCCAGCTCTATACACTGGCGGATGACGAATCCCTGGCGGGTATGGTCGCCGTTCCCGGCTTGCGCCAGACCGGTGACAACATCGTCTGGGCCGTGAACTCCCGCAATGGCGGTTTCGCCTTGCGCGACACAGGCGGCACCATTCACCAGCAGGCTGACGGTCAGGTCAATCAACTGCTGTTCAGCGGTGCTGGGGTGTTCGCCCAGGTCGAGGCGGCGGGTGCCCGCAGACTGATGGCTTGGTCCCTGAGCGGCGGCTCACTGGCGCTCTCTCACGATATCGAGCTGAACGGCGAACTCGTGGGTGTCGCCGGCTACCATGTCTACACCCGAAATGGCCAGGTGATTACCGGTTATGTGGTTGGTGATTCCGAACCGGTCAACGTGATAGGCAGTGTCATCAGTGAGCCCGTCATCGCGTCAGTGGTCGATCACGGACGCCTGTATGTGATGACCGATTCGGGCATCGGTGTCTATACCATCGAACTGAGCGATGCGCCGCGTATCGCCAGGCAGGCCTTCCTGCCAGTGTCAGGAAAACTTGGTTTTACGGTGAACGCGAGCCAGATCTATGCTTGGGACGGCGATTCCATCGACCACTACCAGGTACTCGGAGATGACAGCCTGGTTGCCGGGTCGGAGGAGCTGACGAGCATCGTTGATATCAGGGCATCTGTCGCCGACGGCGAACTGACATGGCTGAATATCGACAACGGCAGCGAATCGCTGTGGCACGGCTTCCTCTCCGGCGAACGGGTCGCGATACTCGATTCAACGGTGGCGGAAATCGCCTTCGAATCCAATCGTTTCTACTCTCTCCAGGGAAATGAGGGTTCTCGTGTGCTCAATCGGCGATCGACCGAGGCGGCTTCCGAGGTTACCGCGTTTGCACCACAACTCATCGAAGCGCCGCTGGGTATCTACATCGACGCCAACGGTGCCGATACCACGCTGGGTGGCAGTGATATCGTCATCAGTGACCAGAACGATCAGTTATTGCCTGTAACACCGGTATGGCGCAATAGCACGCACCAGTGGTTCGTGCGCCGGGCAGATCTGGGCACCGGTGAACTGCATATCGCCAGGCTCAACCGCGCTGGTGATGTGGACAGCGCCATTCTGATCAGGAATGAGGCGCCGTTAACCCAGGTCGGGCAGCTGTCACCGGCAGACGGAGACATTCTCACGCTGGGCGCGACCGTACCGTTTACCCAGGTTCTCGATGCCGTTGCCAGAAACTCGTCGCAATCCATTGTAATCGACACGGCCGGCAGTGCCTCCACGGAAACCGGCGGTGCCGGGTCGGTCCAATGGGTGCGGCTGCCCGACGCCGCATCGGATATCGTCTACGATCACCTGGTCGACGGCGCTGTTGTCAACAGCAACACTGTGGCCCTGGTGGCCAACCAGCCGGGCCTGGATCAAGTCGTTATCTCTAACCCGCAGAACAATGCCGCCTTCGATGAAGGCGAATCGATCGATATCCGCTTCCAGGCTACCCAGGATACCGCCGAGCCGTTGCGCTACGTGCAGGTCCGCATCCTTGATTTCAACCGTAATCTGATAAGCGAAGTTTTTGTTGCCGAGGGTGAAGCCAGGCTGCGGATCCGACTGCCGCAGGTTGCAGAACGCAGCAATTTCTTCGTCAACGTCCGGGCCTACTACGGCAACCAGTTGCGCTTCAGCGAGGGCGAGACCAGTATTCGCGTGTTCCCGAGAATCGATACCCCGTATGCCAGGCTGACTGGTGTCAGCAACCGCCTGATGACGGGTTCGGTGTTGGAGGCCGGTCTGGACCGACAGGTTGCGGATGGCTTCAGCGCGTCAATTCTCGTCTACGACCAGGATGGCAACATACAGGCATCCGGTGTGGACTCTCTACGCTACCTGGTGGCGCCGGGCAGCACCGAGTTGCGGGTGGTTTCCACCGTCAGTGACGATTTCGGCAACAGTTTCGTCGATGAGCGATCGGTCCAGGTGATCGATCATTTCCGTCTCGTTGAACAGCCGGCGGTGACGGCTTTCGACAGCGCGCTTGCCGGCGTCGGCGACAGCTATTTCGTGCGCGGCAGAAGCCTCTACAACACTGCGGGCGACTATCTTGCCGAGTTCAACTCGGCGGTGACTGCCATGGTTTACGTGGGTGACAGGTTGCTGCTCGCGCTGGAGAATATCGGCCTGATCATTGTTGACCCCTTCGACGAGCTGAGACCGTTCAGGCAGCTAAGTAACGAGGACTTCGGCGGAACGGTAAGCCGCTTGCTGGTCGCCGGCGAGCGCTTGGCCGTCATCGTCGACGGCGAGCTGAAACTCTATCGTATCGACGGGAACGCCATAGAACCGGTAACCGGGGTGCCGCTCCAAGGTGTGGTGCGTGACGTGATCCGTCATCAGGATGCATACGTGGCCATCACCAGCAGGCAGATCGCGCGCATCGATGACTCGGCGGAGGTATCGCAAATCGCTACGGATAATTTCACCGCGATTCTCAGCCTGGACGATACGATTGTGACTACCACCGCTGACGGGACGATGTACCGTATCGGTAGCGTTCCCGGAATTCAGCGTCTCAATGTGAATGTCAAAGCGCAGCGACTGTTCGCGCTGGGCGGCGACGTAATCGCTATCGATACCGCCGGCGAGATCAGCGTCATCGATATGCGAGAGGTCGAGCATCCCGACCTCATCGGCCGCTTTGCGGCGAACACCGGCAGCGAAGCGCTATCTCTCATCGCTCAGGGGCGGTTGTGGTTGGGTAGTGGGGCGCAATACCTGCTGCAGAGGCAAGCCGGTCAGCCTGAAGTGCTCTATCGTGAAACCCTGCCCAAGGGTTTGACCGAATCGGTCGCCCTGCACCATGGCAGGACAGTAGTGGCCGCCGACTATTACGGTACCAAACTGCTTGGTATGGATGCGGGCGTACGTACCCTGTCTATACACCCGGCCGCTTATGTCGATCCGACGGAGCAGGTGGCTATCGAGGGCGACAGGGCGTATCTGAGGCAGCCTGCGCAGAACAGGATCATGGCCTACGATCTGGCCAGCGATCGATCCATCGACGAACCCGCACTGGAAGGACTGCCCTACCAGGCCATGGTAACGACACCTGACTATCTGGTGGCCAGCGTCGGGTCCAGCCTGTACGCAACAGCTCATGATATGTCCGTCTCGTCGGTCTTCGAAGTGGAAGCCGGTAATGAAATCGTGGCGCTGGCGTCGCGCGGTCAGACTCTCTACGCCAGTATGCTCAACGGCACGGTATACAAGGTCAGGCTCGGGCCGTTGCCGATCGAGGATGCGAACACCGAGGTGGTTCAGCTGTTCAGCGCCCCGCAGGCTGTACGCCGACTCATTTCGACGGGTGATTACCTTGTCTATGCGCTCGGGTCCGACCTGCACAGGCTGCGGCTGTCAGACCTGAGCGATCAGGTCCTGGTTACCGGCGGGGAGATCGGTGCGCTGGCTGCGGCGGGTGGCCTGGTCTTTGCTGGCGTCAACGGTGACGTGCTGACAGTCGACCTGCATGACTGGACGCTGACCGCGAACACGGTGTCCGGCAGCGCGAAAGTCGCTGCGCTCGATGCCGAGCATAATCGCCTGCTGATCGGACGCGGAGCGGCTGGTGTCGAGTTGGTGGAACTGCCGTTGACCTGGTATGGCGTCAATGCGTCCCTCTCTACCCCGGCCTTCGGCCAGACCTACGAGCAGTCGGATTCCATGCAGATCGCACAACAGGATCTGACCGACATCAATGCGGTCAGCGTCCGGATCAATGGCGAGTATCTGACGACGCAGCCGGCCAGACCGTTCGGACTCGAAGCCCGAATACCGGCTCGCCTGCCCAACGGCAAGCCTTTCGACATCACGGTGAGTGCCGAGTCTGTGTGGGGTGATGTCATCGACGCCGTTGATCGGCGCGTGGTGCTGCAAAGCCTTGACCAGATCGGTAATTCGTTCAACGTGTCGTTGGCCATCTCCGACAACTACACTCCGGTACCGATGCAGATGCGTGCCGTCGTGGCCAACAGTTCGCAGCCGGTGCAGCAGGTCGAATTCTACTATTCAGCCTCGTCGATCGGACCCTGGGAGCTGATCGGCAAGCACTTCGGGCCCGATTACGTGGTTTACAGGAACTTCACCACCGCTCAGCATATGGACTATGTCAAGGCCAGAGCTGTCGATATTTATGGCAACTTCGCCGAAACAGCGCCAATCCAATTCCAGCGTCTGGATGATGCGGTGCCGCCCGCAGCTGAAATCAGTCTCGGCGGGGTGGTGATCGACGGTCGGCCGGTCGGTGGTCATCCGTTCACCGTCAACGTCGATCTCACCGATGTCGGCAGCGGCGTCGATTACGCCCTCTTGAAGCGTAACGATGTGATCGTCTCGGCTGCGTTCGAGGATGGCCTGTTGGTCTACAATGAGCAGCCGGCCGTCGCCGATACGGTCTACGACTACTCCGTCTCCATTGTCGATCACAGCGGCAATGAGACGCTGGTCAGCCAGTCGTTCACCGCGCTGCCCGACTCGGCCCCGGTGATCGAAACCGTCACGGCGCCCGCCCAGGTACGTGAGCAGTCCGGATTCGAGGTCAGCGTCGCGGCCAGCGACGACCTTGCCGTCACTGCGATCGCAGTGGAATGGACCGGCCGAAGCCAGCAGGTGACCGGTACGGATAGCGCCACCTTCAGTCTGGATGATCTGCGTTCGATCCGTGTCGCCGGCAACCAGGTCGAGCAGCTCAAGGTTTCCGTGACCGACAGCCTCGACCAGGTGACCGAGTCTTTCGTCGACATCACGGTGATTCCCGACCTGGCACCCGATGCATCGCAACTGGTCGTCGATACCCCGACCAGCGCGTTCTTTGACAGCAACATCCGAATCAATGTCGCCAACATCAATGCCGCGGATGACGGTGAGGTACTCAAGGTGGATGTGCTGGAAGTACAGGGTGCCGCGGAAACTGTCCTGCGCAGCCAGACAACCTCCGGGGACAGCGTGCAGGCCACGGGAATTCGTAACGAACTGCGTAACAGCGATACCGATTTCTATGTCAAGGTCCGGCTCACCGATGAACTGGGACAGACAAGCGAAACCGTACCGCGGCTGACCACGCTCACGCAGCGGCCGAATCACCTCGAGTTCGTGCAGAGCGATGACCCGGTCATCAATCCTGAATTCATCGAGGCCGGCGAGGTGCTTTCGCTGCGCGCCCTGGTCACCGATACGGCCAACCGTCCGGTACCGAGCCAGGAGGTCAGGTGGTACCTGGTCAACCTGTCCACCCTGGAACGGACCGACCTGTCCGCGACTTCGATCACCGACGCCGAAGGCATCGCCGCCATCAATGAACCGGCGTTGCTGAAAGCGGGATACTACCGCGTCTTCGCCGAGCTGGCAGATCCCTACTACAGGGCGATACCTCCCGCTATTTACGTGCTGCAGGTGCTTCCCGGACCGCCGGTGCAACTGTCGATCGCGCACATAGGGGATCTCCCCGCAGGCGATAACTTCACCATCGACATGTACGTGGAAGACGCCGGCGGCAACCGCGTCGACATCGACAACAGCACCACCGTCAAGGTGACAATCGGCGATCCCAGGTTCCAGGTTGGGTTTGCGAATGACATCGACGTGAGCTATTTCACCGACAGAGTGGAGGCCGTGGTCGATATCCAGCGTGGCGAAGTACACATGGCCGCTTCCGCGGGCACGAAATCGGGCGGCTATCCGCTCACGATCGAGTACCCGGATCTGACGCTGGCCACCCTGTATGACCAGGATGCGGATCCCCAGACCGCGCCGATCCCGGTCACCGATATCGTGCTGAAGGTCGTGGGCGCGGCGCCCGAGAACATGGCGCTCACCATCACCGGCGTCGAGAATCAGCAGTTCGGCGATCCCGACAGGATCGAGATCGATGAAGTCGTGAGCCTGAATCTGAGGCTCACCGATATCTACGGCAACACCGTGGAGAGCATTCGCGATGCCCAGGGTGTCGCCTCCGATGCCAACTTCACGGCTGTGTTCTCTGCCACCGGCAGTGCTTTGATCAATGACGCATCCGGTCTCGAGAATATTGCCATGATCAGGGGTGAGGCTGATTTCACGGTCAGTGACGTGGTTGCTGAATCGGTCACGGTCAACCTGGATGCACTGATTCCGGTGGCCAGTGATTTTGACAGCACTGCCAGTATCGATATCGATTTCCTCAAGCTGCGTCCACACATCATCGACGCGGCGTTCGAGGTGGCCCTGGATAACACGAATCCCGCCATAATATTCACCTACAGCGAAGAGATGGCGCTGGACGATGTCGCCGACTGGACGTTGGCGCTCAACGGCAGTGATATCGCCACCAATCTGACGCTTGAGGGTGTCAGTCTGCGTGTCGAACTGGAAGAGGATGTCGTTCTCAACCAGTGCTACGGCTACGATACCGCATCGCTGGAAATTGCAGCCGTGGTTAATGAGCTGGATATCCTGCATCAGGTCGCCGATGTATGCGGTCCGCAGGTAGCGATCCCGGCACAGGCCGTGGGTTACGCGCTTGAGGAGAGCGCCTACGGCATTGCGGTTACGTTCCCTGCCGACATTTTGGCAGCGGACATCACTGCCGGTACTGCCACCGTTAATAGTGTACAGCAGCCCTTCGACTGGACCCTGTCAACAGTGACCCTGCCGAATATCACCCAGGACGGACTCGCCGACGGATATCCGATGGCAGTCTATCTCGAGGGTGACTACCAGGGTGCCGCGTTGCGAGTTGCCAACGGTGTCAGTGTGTTGGTGCTGCAGCGCGACGGCGACTACGACGGTGACGGCCTCTCCAATGCCGTTGAAGTTGAGGATCTCGCGCTCGATCCGACCAGTGTGGATAGCGATGGCGACGGTGTGCTTGACGGCAACGAGGATAGCGACGGTGACGGTCTCGACAACCTGGATGAAGTCACACGTGGTACCAAACCCAATAATCCCGACTCTGACGGCGATGGCCTCTCGGACGGCGAGGAAGTCGAATTTTACGGCTCCGATCCGCTGGAGCCGGATAGCGACGGCGATGGCGTCGAGGACGGGCTTGAAGTTCTCACCGGCAACGTGCCCACAGATCCCGACAGCTTCGATATTTCGGCCTATGTGACAGATTTGGTGGTGACGCCTAATCCGCTGCTCGCCGCTTATGCACCGGGCGTTCTGCCTACACAGGTCAGCGTGACGGCGACAGTCACGGTGAACGCGATTAACTACGAGGTGGATGTCACCGAAAACAGGTTCGGCACCCAGTACCTGAGCTCCGATCCAGCCGTGATCGAACCGCTCGCCGACGGGGCAATCCAGCTCAACGCAGTGGGCAGCGCGACCTTGACCGTCAGCCTGTCACTGATCAGCGTGGATGTACCGGTGACCGTCGAGCAGTTGAACAACAACCCGATTCGACTGATGGAGACTGATCCACCGCAGGCCCTATACCGTGAAACCAACAGAGCCGTGGTTTGGCTCGAGATCGTGTCCGACGAGTTGTTCGATATCGTTGAGATGGCGATTGGCCCAACTGTCTTACATTCAATGTATGTAGAAGAACATGAGATGTTCAGCCTTGGCGAGTATTTCCATAGAGATGCGTACTACTTCTATGACAGCAATTCGCAGAATTCTCCCGAAATGCCCAACCAGCTTGAAAGCGCGCCTGCGGCGATCATAGGCGTGGTGTTTACGAACGGCATCGAAGGCTACTATGACAGCCAGAATCCACCGGCTGAGATCACGATTGACATTACGATAGTCACTTTCGAGGGCGAGGAAGTACCTCTGCAGGTCGTCGTGCCGCTGCTCGATGATCCGATACCGACCGTCGTGCTCGACTCCGTCATACCCGCAGTGATCGATCTTAACCAGGGCGACCTGCTACAGCTGCCCCTCACGGTGGAAGACCCCGCGTTCAATCCGCTGTCGATCGATTACCTCATAGACGGTGTTTCGGTCAGTGAGCGTCCTGAGCAGGTCCTGTTGGAAGCAAAACAGACAACGGTATCCGTACCCTACGATCCAACGACTGAACAGGCGCAAGTTCAATACTTTTTGGTCGAAATGCGTTCCGACGGCACCCTGACCTTCAACGTGCAGAACAATTTACACTCCGAGCAGGATCCCTCGACGCCGGCAACCGTGCAGGATTATTTCTACCTCTACAACGGTGAAGTAGCGCCTGAGAATGAGATTGGTGTGCAGGTCAGCAGCAGGCAGGTCGGTCAGTCGACATCGGTAGATCTGGCTTCGTGGCTTCCGAGCGGTATCTACACTGTCTCCTTTCTGCCGGAATATGTTTCGACCGTGTCACCCGGTGATCCGCCGACATTTGACGAGATTTCGAGTGGAACCTACACCAGCTCGGTGGTCTGTACTGGTGATCCTTGTGAGATGACTGAGTTGCAGTACCAGTTGAATTTTGATCCGTATTATTGGGGTTTTTACGAGATCGCGATCCCGCCACCGATATTGATCGGAGATAGTGCCGTAACGAGCTACGTGCCTGAGCTGGGCCTGGATAGGACGTTCAAATACAGAACGGTAGAAGGCGCCTATGCGCTGACTTCGGCTGACGTCGGAACCGGGCGTGTGCTGGATGTGGTCGTCAACGAAAAGACGGCATCGGGCGTCAGGACCACCCATGTCGGGCAATACACGCTCAACGTGTCACCCGTCACTACCTGTGAGCCTCCGGTGGTCGAGGTCAGGTACCCACTGATGAGTGATGTTCTGTATGGCGAGTTCTTTGACAGCGATGTGATGGGCTCTTCCTACAATTTGCCGCCCATCGAGATCGTTGCTTCAGCACCCGACGGTATAGCGGATGTCGAATACGATGATTGGCATTTCGGTGAGTACGGCGTATCACCCATATTCACGACCCTTGACCAGACGGTGTACAGGATCCTGAATCCCGAAGTGTACGAAGTGATGTCTGCAGAATCACTGGACACACTGCCCATTGTCGCCACCGCCAATTGCGGATCATCGACGGCATTCAACCTGGATGTCAATCGGTCGCCCAATCCGGCTCCGACAGTGGGCTTTGCTGGGGCGGCGCCCACTCAGCTACGCGCCGGTGCGTACTCGACTATGGATATCATGGTAACGGATCAAGCCAGGGACGTCGTTCGCCTACGTGCCTGGCTCGAACAGGTTGGAACATCCACACGTATCGATACCTTCGGTAGCGACAGTTTCCTTTCAAAGGTGGTGACGGGGGCGTATGAGGGAGGATTCATGGGATACGATGTATTGGAATATATGGAGAGCGACACCGTGGCGTTCAGAATGGGTCTGTCGCCAATCACTGCACCGGCGGGCATCTACGATCTGGTCGTTGAGGCCGAGGATACGAACTCGCAGGTCGGCAGCATCAGAGTTCCGGTGGAAATTCTCGAACCCGTGCAGCCACCTTCGATCAATATCTATGCCAGTGCCGAGGCCATGCCGTCTAACACGGAGACCGTCAATGTAGAGATCTCGCATACAGCCGGTATCGACACTATCCAGATCGATATCATGGGCGACGTCGCTAGTGAAACCCACCTGGCTATCGACGGCGCCACACTGACCGGTCTGTCCTATTCAAATAGCTTAACGTTTGAGGCGGTTTTGGATGGCGGTTCGGGGGACGGATGGATTACGGTTGAGGTAACGGCAATAGGAACCAATGGTGTTAGCCTGACGAGCAACGTGGAGATTGTGGTTATTGAACCCCATTAATGATGATTTTATCGATGCCCCGTTTCATCCTGTGGCGTCAATGGTTTTGATAATCGAACGAGGTGAGAGTGAATAAACGATTAGTGATATGGGTAGTGCTTACGTTTGTGTTGACAGCGTGTACAGCAGTCGACGACGGTGATGTCATCGCTACGGTCAACGGAAGTGATGTCACGGCCAAGGAATTCGATGCCTATTTGGCATTCAAACGCATCAAGGTTCGGGATGACAAACATAGGAAGGTGTTGCTCAACCAGTACCTGGAGCGGGAGGCCTTGAGCCGTGTGATCGAGAATAAGCTGGATGAAAAATCCAGATTACTTGTCGATGCGGAGTTGGCGGATTTCAGGAAACAGATGATCGTTAACCGTTATTTCGAACGTTTCCTCAATGACGCAGTCACCGAGCAGAAAGTCCAGAACTACTACGCATCCAACGGAGAGCGTTATTCGGACACGAAAGTGCATGTCGCGCACATCCTGTTCAGGTTGAAAAAAGGCATGTCGGAAGCGGAAAGAAAGGCGAAGCTGACGATTGCCATGGAGGCCTATTCGAAGCTGAATGCGGGTGAAGTATTCGCGAAAGTGGCGGATGACTATTCCGAGGACAGGATCTCGGCGAAGAAAGGCGGTGATCTCGGATGGCTCAAGGAGGGAGCGATTGAAGCGGGATTCAGCACGAAAATCTTTGGGATGAAACAAGGGGAAATCTCCGAGCCCTTCGAAACCAGCTTCGGCTACCACATCGTGACTGTTCTCGATGAGCCGAAAACGGTCACGCGCTCGTTTGAGTCCGTGAAAGGGGATATCAGGTACCAGCTGCGACAGGAAGTGAAACAGGCCGAGATCGACAGTCTTGGATCAGCGATCGAGATCAGGATGAAACAGTAATGAAGGTTTTGTTCAAAGCGGCTGGGTTGTTGCTGATCGCCTCTTTTTCGATCTCCTGCAGTGACTCGAGTGGACCGGAAACCACATCACCCGTTGAAGTGCCGATTGATAAGGGCGAGTTGCTCGCAACGGTTGACGGTGTCCAGATCTATGAAATGGAACTTCACGAGCTCATGTCCGGCATGTTTGGAGAGTACAGGGCGTTGACGATGGATGATGAAACCAGGCGACGCGCGCTCGACAGTCTCATTGCAAGCCATGCGCTGGCCAGGGAAGCGGAGACCCGGCTTGATAGGGAGCAACTGGCGACAATCGATATTAAGACCCGTCAATACCGTGAGAACCTGCTCGTCAACACCTATATGAGAGACAACGTCGAACTGTCGACAATTAACGACAAAGCTGTCGCCGAATATTACCAAAGCAACCTCGAGCTGTTCGGTAAGAAGAATGTCAAACAGTACCGGATGCTGACCAGCCGAGAGACCATGCCCGAGGACCAGCGTAACCGGTTGATATCGGTCATAACGAAGACGGCGGATATGAACCTCGAACAGAAGCAAACGGTACTCGACAAGGCGGGTTTCAATTTTCAGCTCAGCCAGAACGAGATGAACAAGGACTATCTGGACGAGAAGTTGTATGCCTTCATCGATTCACAACCGGTGGGACAGATTTCCAATCTCACCTTCATCGGCGGAATGCCGTACGTGGTCGAAGTGATGTCAGAAAGGGAATTACAGCCCAGGCCGCTGACCGAAGTGAAAGAGACGATCCGCAAGAGTCTGGTGCTGGCCAGGCTGAAAATGGCTATCAAGGAGAAGTCGGCGGAGGTAATGGCGAAGTCCAGCGTGGTCTACAACGAATGACCTTGTGCCGTTACCAATGGATAAAGCGCGTGATGGTTAAGTAGACGATAGATGTTATGACGGATTTTGTAGATGAATACGGATATCACATCGATGCGAAACGGAATGGCGATTACGCCTCCGGGTCACGAGGCATTGCGGGGTATCGGTATCGAAACCAAGCAGTGATCGAATGATGAAGAAGGCTTTGCCATACAGATCGGATTCTTTGCCGGCGACATGCCTGTTGCTGTTGGGGACGGAATTATCAGCAGACAGCTATGAGTTGGTGCCGGTTAAACCCTATCCCCTTAATACCGATTCCGCTAATCAGGCAGAGATTACTCTCATGGTTATGCTAGGTGACGCGATCCTTAGCAGGGATGTTTTTTTAAATATATTGCTGGTTTTCAATCAGCTGCGAGCGGAATAACTCGTACACCCTATGAAGTATGGACTATTAATGAGTTCTTTAGACAAATCCGTATGTGCTGGATCGAAGGTAGTGCGGTCAGGTATTGGTAATGCATGTGCCTCACCAATGATGCTACTGCTTATACTCTGCTTTCTATTGGTTGGTGTTTCTCCGGTCTTCGCTAATCTGCCATATCCTTACACTAACGGATTTGAGTCAACAGCCGATCAATCGCATTGGGAGCTGTCAGGGTACTGGTCTGTCACAAGCGATACATCCGATAGAGTCAGTTACAGCGGGCTCTATCACCTGGACAACAATCCAAGTGAACTTGATCAATCCCAGCAGTCAACAGACCAGGAGGCCAAGCTGCTGGATGTGGTTGCAATCCCTTCGGATGCAATTCGCCCTGTATTGACATATCTGTACAGATTAAATATCAACGCAGGCGACTATATGATCGCTGAGGTATTGCCGAGCGGCGCTACAGATTGGATCTATCTGAAAAAGTACGAACAGAGAGACAATCACGACGCCTATACAAAAGAGAGTCTCGACCTGTCTGATTACAAAGGCCAACAGATACAAATTCGCTTTAGGCAAAGTCCGAATGCCATCAGCGGTCCCCGGACCTGGCTGATCGACGATCTTTTCATCGGAGAGGATCCGGTACCGCCGGAGTACGGTTACCCCTACAGCAACGCTTTTGAGACCTCCCAGGAGCAGGCGGCGTGGAATCTGCAAGGCAGTTGGGGCATTTTGGATAATCAGGGAGATCGCACCAGCTATAGCGGCAGTTACCATCTGGATAACAATCCGGCCTCGGTGGACCAGAGGTTTTATCGTGATGGCGGACAGCTCGCAACGCTCAATGGTCAGGTCACCATCCCGGCCGATGCGATCCGACCCATCCTGACTTACCGGTACAACCTGGATCTGTTGGATGGTGACTACATGTACGTCAAGGTACGCACCCCCGACAGTAACCAGTGGACCCATATTCGCGAGTACCGGTTCAGGGACAACCATACCGGCTACACGCGTGAGGGGATTGACCTGAGTGCATACAAGGGACAGTCGATCCAGTTGCGTTTTGAGCAATGGACAGGTTCAGGTAATGGCAGCCGGACCTGGTTGATTGATGAGTTGTTCATTGGTGAAGACCCTGTACCACCCGAACTCACTTATCCCTACAGTAACGGTTTTGAGACGGCGGAAGAGCAGGCGATCTGGAATCTCCAAGGCAGTTGGGGGATACAGGGGGCACAAGGCTCCAGGCTCAATAAAAACGGTGCCTACCACCTGGACAACAACCCGACAGAGTTGAATCAGCGTTTCTATCATGACGGTGGTCAATTGGCCACGCTGAATGGTCAGGTCACCATCCCTGTGGATGCAGTGAGACCGGTGCTGAGCTACTGGTACGATCTGACGCTTTTAGATGGCGACAATATGTGCCCAAAAGTGCGTACATCGGATAGCAGCGATTGGGTCTGTTTAAAGATTTACCAAAAGCGTGATAACCACACTGGATATACCCGTGAAACTCTCGATCTGAGCGCCTACAAGGGGCAGTCTATCCAATTGCGCTTTGAACAATGGAACAATGCAGCAACTGGGAGCCGGACCTGGTTGCTCGACGATGTATATATTGGTGAGGAGCCTCCTCTATCGAATCTGTCCTATCCCTACAACAACGGGTTCGAGACCGCGTCAGAGCTGGCCGACTGGAATTTACAGGGCGCCTGGCATGTGGTGGGTGCCCAAGGAAGGCGTGACAACTTCAGCGGCAGTTTCCATCTCGACAATAATCCCGATGAAATGGATCTCTACGGTTTCACAGAGGGCCAACTCGCCACACTGAACGGTCAGGTTCCCATACCGGTCAATGCCGTACGCCCGATACTCAGTTACTGGTACCGGGCTGAACAGCTCTTATACTACGACACCACTTACGTCCAGGTCAGAACGGCAGATAGTGACTGGACAACGATAAGATATATTAAGGGACGGGATAACCATATCGGCTATACACGCGAAACATTGGACCTGAGTGCTTACAAGGGGCAATCGATCCAGATACGTTTCAAACAGTATAATAACGGCCATGGTGAACGACTTCTACTGGTCGACGAGCTATATATCGGTGAAGAACCGATACAGCCGGCTCTCTCTTATCCCTATAGTAACGGTTTCGAAACCGCTGCGGACCTGGCCGATTGGAACCTGCAGGGGGCCTGGCAGGTAGTCGGTGTACAGGCTGGTCGTGATAACCATAGTGGGAGCTACCATCTCGACAATAATCCCGATGATCTGGATCTCTACGGCTATACCGTAGGCCAGCTCGCCACACTCAACGGTCAAGTCGCCATACCGGCCAATGCTATCCGCCCGGCACTCACTTACTGGTACCGGGCGGAACAGCTCTTATACTACGACGCCACTTACGTCCAGGTCAGAACGGCAGACAGTGACTGGACAACGATAAGATATATCAAGGGACGGGATAACCATATCGGCTATACACGCGAAACATTGGACCTGAGTGCTTACAAGGGGCAATCGATCCAGATACGTTTCAAGCAATACAATAACGGCCACGGCGTACGGCTCCTGCTTATCGATGACCTGATGATCGGTGAAGAACCAACCCCGCCGGCGATTGCATACCCCTACAGTAACGGCTTCGAGACCGCCGACGAGTTGGCCGATTGGAATTTGCAGGGGGCATGGCACGTAATAGGGCAGCAGGGCGCCCGAGGTAACCACAGTGGCAGTTACCATCTCGACAACAATCCCGATGAGATTGACCAGTACACGTACTATGTCGGCCAGTTAGCCACCCTAAACGGTCAGATCACTATACCGACGAATGCCGTGCTACCGGTGTTGAGCTACTGGTATCAGCTTGACCTGGTCTCCAGCAGTGACAGGATGCACGTGGAAATCCGACCTGCCGGCGCCGTCGACTGGTCGATACTGAGAACATTTAAAAATACCGATGATAACAGTAGTTATGTCAGGGAAGATATCAGTCTCGATGCCTATAGAGGCCAAACCATTGAGCTTAGATTCCGCCAGGAAAGTGACCATACTCATGGCGTCAGGCTCTGGCTATTGGACGACATACGCTTCGGCGCCGGCTCATCCGGTGATCAGGATGGTGACGGAGTAGCCGATGACCAGGACAGCTATCCCAACGACCCGACCCGTACCAAGTTGACGGCCGTGTCGGGTGTTGCCAGCAGTCAGCAGGGTGTGGCCGTGGACGTTCAATGGCAGGCCCACCCGGAAACCTTCGTGCAGGGATACAGGATTTACCGTGCCGATTACGGACAGGCCAACTGGACACTGCTGAATACCGGCAACCTGGTGACATCCACACAATACGCGGATACCACCGTCGCGAACGGCCAGGCTTACGAGTACCGCGTGAGCGCAGTGGATGACCGCAATATCGAAGGTAGCGAATCCTCTGCCGTCAGTCAGTTCGTGATTTACAACCTTAGCCAGGTCGTTGATACGCAGGCTGCATGGGTCGACTACCAGGCGCAGGTGAGCTGGAACCACACGCCCGCAACCAATGAAAGTTACCGACTCTATCGCGTCGAATCTGCCGGCAAAGTGCTGGTCGTTGATGGCAACGGTACAACCTATCTGGATACTGCCAGCCACTGGAATACCGACCAGGCCTACGAACTGGTGAGCGTACTCAGTCTCACCAATCCGATCACTTCAGCACTCGAGCACGCCGAGGGGCCGGTGACCCCGATTCAGCTACCCGCGTTGCCTGCGATTGAGGTGAGCCTGTCCGGTGTGACTCAGACAGGCGCGGACATCTACCAGATAGAGAGCCAGGCAGGATTGGGGCTCACAATCTCGGGTCAGTATGTGAATGCCCTGGCGTCTGTCGTGGTGGTACTTAACAATTCGCAGGGTGGCACCACCGTCAACAGCGATAGTGGCGAGTTCCAGTTTGTGGTCAGGGAGACGGTATTCGAACCGATGAGTATCACGCTGACGGAATCCGGCGCCCCTGCCGACCGTTCGGTAACGCTCACGCTCAACGTGATCGACGACCAGACGCCGTTGACTGTGGAACTGGATGCACTGGTCGATACGACCGATGACTTCGTATCGGTGAGCGGTCGTGTACTCAATGCCGATGCCGGTGTGGCGTCGGTGTCGGCCAGTAACGACCGTTTTCCGGGGCAGCCCTTCGGCCTGGTGCTGGTGGCGGGCGATGAGCTTCTCGGCGATGTGCCGCTGAAAGCGGGTGAAAACGTCATCACTGTGGTCGCCAGCGGCAACCAGGGTCAGGCTGATCAGGCCAGTGTAACCGTGACGCGGTTGGCCAGCCCGATTCCGGTGATCGAATACACGTCACACCAGAATAACGACATCGTTGCCGAAAACCGCATCGACCTTCAGGGCAGGGTGTACACATCGCTGGAGATTACCCAGCTCCAGGTCTTGGTCGATGGGGTGGCGGCGAATATCAGTCCGGTGCTCGAGAATCTCTACCGGTTCGAACTCGCCGGTGTCAGCCTTGAGCGCGGCTTCAACCGAATCGTTACCCTTGCAAAGACCCCGTCCGGCAGTGTCGAGTCCGCACTGGTCATCTACTACCAGGATGCGGAAGTCGATTCGCAGGCGCCACTCGAAATCGTGATGACGACACCGCTGGATGGTTCATCCGTCAGCGATGATCTGCTGTTGGTCCGTGGACAACTGTTCAACGCAGACGATACGGCTGCGCTCACCGTTAACGGCAATGCCACCACGCTATACGGTGATGTCGCCGGCCGGCTGTTCAGTACGGCGCTGGATATCTCCGCCGTGCCGGAAGGACCCTATACCGTGACGATCCATGCCGAGATGAACGGCAAGGATCCGCTCGACCTGATCATCAACCTTGTCAAGGACGGGCAGGCGCCCGTCATCCAGGTCGATAACGCCTTGTCATTGCCGCCCGCTGTCAACGAGATTCAGCAACACCCGTACCACATCAGCGGCACGGTCAGCGACGACAATTTGTCGACCGTGACTATCAATGGCAACAATCTTGTGCTCGAGACGACCGCTGCCACCGGCGAATACCGATTCGCAGCGGATCTGGCATTAGAAGCCGGTGTTGAGACCGAACTCGTCATTACGGCAGTCGATACTGCCGGCAATCCAGCCAGCGTTGGTTACACGGTGCTCTCCAACCCGGCAGCGACCATCGAGGTGATCCGGCCGCTGGCAGGCGCCGAGTACTACACCACAGGTGCCGAGTTCGATGTCGAGTATGTGGCCAGGGTCGATGTCGGGAGTATCGGCGATACGCTGGTCGTCACCGCGGGCAGCAGGCAACGTGCAACGGTCATCACGCAGACCCTGATCAGCGATATCATCGCTATCGACACCTCGGAGAGTATCCCGTCACTCACCTTCGAAGTTGTCGATGCCGCCGACGAGGTACTCAGCAGCACCGACGTGGACGTGACTTTCATTAATGAAGATAACCTGCCACTGGAGCTGGTGCGTACGGTGCCCGCCCGTAGCGAGCGCTACCGCGAGCCGCACCATCCCATCCAGTTCTATTTCAACAAACCGGTAGTGCTCTCGGATCTGACAATCACCGTCAAGCAGACCGTTCACGGTGTTTCGTACACGACCGCTGATAACGCCCAAACGGCGTCTGGTGGAAAATACCAGGGCGAGGTCGTAGAGGTTCACAAGGATCAGGAAACGGTTCCCGGCGGTCTGTCGCTGCTGCCCGGCGGCAGGATTGTCGAGTTCTATCCCGATAGCGATATCACCTATGGCGCCACCGTGTACGTCAATGTGTCGCACCTGGGAGAGGAGTTGTCCCGCTTCGTCTACAACGTGAGGGAAAATCCGACATTTATCGGTGGTGTGGTGTTCAGTCAGGACCAGGTGGCGCTGGAAGGGGTCAAGGTCGAGCTGCCTGAGCTGGGAATCTCCGCAACAACCGATCCCAACGGGGTTTATTCACTGGGTGCCGGCGTGCCGGCCAGCCGGAATATCGCATCCGGTCTTTACCGGGTCGTCATCAATCCGGACGGTGAAAATCCCGCCTATGGCTCCATCGAAAGGATGTTCAGTATCGAGCAGGGAAGGATGAACCAAGTGCGGACAATTCAAGTGCCAAGAATCGATACCTTGTTGCCGTACAATCCGCTTGCCAGTCACGTGCAGAGCAATGTCCTGGCTGGTGGCGATTTGGTGATCGATACCAACAATGCGGTGCTGAATTTCACCGACGGCAGCAGTTCAGCCAGCGTGCAAACGCAGTTGCACGCGGTGACCAGCGGTGTATACACCTCACAGCATCAGGCGCTCATCCCTCACTGGATGTTCAATCTCCAACCCGGCCCGATCAAGGTTTCCGGTGCGGTATCACTGGAAATCAAGATGCCCGCGCTGTATGGGTCATACGACTACCTGCCGGATGACAGTGTACCCGTACTGATCATGGGACTGGATGCCGATTCACTGGAAGTGGTTCCCGTCGGTGCCGGTATTCTCAGCGGCGGGGTGGTAACCACACCGGTACCCCTTTATCTGGAGAGGCTCGACTTTATCGGCGCCAACCTGGTAGCCGAAGCGCAATATGACGACCTGACGAGCTATATCGATGGTGAGATCAGCCTGGCGCAGTTACTGGTAGTGCTGACAGCGGATGTGCAATGACATGATGAAGAGAATTACTAAAGTTTCATTTGTTTTCGCAACGCTGCTGATCAGTCAGGATCTGCTATCTCTAGGGGCACACCAGCCAGTCGTCAAGTTTACCACCGGTTATGTCGGTGAGGTGGGTCTCGTTACGGATGAACAGAATAACCCTATTCTTGCCGAGTATGGCGCAGACGGAAAAATCAAGCGAACCATCGGATCGTACGGTGTCGGCCAGTATGCGGACATCCGGATTATGTCCGGTGCGTCCTACCGTCAACTTCAGGATTTGTATCGAACATACCTGATCGAACACGGTGAAGGGGGCGACGGTCTCGCCGTGGGTGCGCGACTGATGCCTGTCGCACAGTACGACAGCCTGCAAATGGTGACGAACACAGCGACGCCACAACCAGTGACCAAGCCGGCGCTGCGCTGGGATAATACTAGGAGTGTATTGGTCGTCAGTGAAAAGAAGATTCTGACCACGAATCCCCAGTACGAGAGCATCGTATTGATGGAGTTCCCGGTCAATCTGTTGCCCGATGAGGACCTGCAGGACATTGCCGCCCTGCTTGTCAATGACGACGGTAACATCGTCTACCGATCCAATAACGATATCTCCTTTAAGGTTGATCTGTATAAGAACCCTGATGCCACGGATGGGTTTGATAGATTGTGGGCGCCGTTGTCCAACATCCCGATTGAAAGCCTGGGAGGGGGTTATGGAACGGCTGCTGGATTGTCTGGCCTGGATGGTAGCTATCACTTGACGGAAATCTTTCCCGCCTGTCCGGGTTTTAGTTACACCCACAACTATGGTATTTCAGCCAATATATTTATTTCGGACTTCAACCCGAAGACCAGAGACAACGGGTATTCACCACGAAACTACCCCTATCTACCCTTTGTTGTACGATCTTCTGTAACCTGTAGCGGCAAAGCTGCTCTCCTTGGCGGGGCAATGAACCTGGGGGCGCAGATGACCATGCTGAGCATGGACCTTGCCGAGACTAAGGCAACAAGCGGACAGATGACAACCGATGTTGACATCACCATACCTGCAGTGTCACTCAATGTCCGCGCCAAACTGAAAGACGTGACGATAGAGGCGAACACCGAGTACCAAAGCAATGATGCCGCGATCCCTGACCTCTCCACCAGTGGCTACCGGTTCGACTTTGACGGCGACGACGCGCTGGACAAGGTTGTCAGCAACCCGCAGGAGGCCGACAAGGTGGATATCTACCTCAACGGCAGAGAGGAGTTCGACGATGAGGGAAACCGCAATCCGCCTGATCTCACCCGGCTGACGGATAGCGTGCTCGATCCGCAGCTCGTGGACCAGGGCTTGCTGAAATCGATCAGTAAGGAAGACCTTGAAGACAGTGATATCTACGTCTTCCGCGAGGCGACCGGACAGCTGGTGAATTCGACGAAAGGCTGGCTTGATAAGGGCGGTGACAACTTCGTGGGTATTTCTGGAGGAGTAGTTGATCGAGCTGACTGGCAGGGATTTTATTATAGTACGACGGTGGCCAGTCCCGCCCAAAGTCTGTTCGTCGACGATCTCATTTACCGGCCATGGGAGGCCTCAACGGTTGGCGATGGCCTGCCTACCGAACCCCCGGATTATCTGCGCATCGGCGAAGTGGTGCGAGTGGTGGCGATCAACCGCAAGACCGGCTATATCGGTACGACGAAATTTCGCATGACTTCCCTCGATATCGATTTCGATCCTGCTCGCGAGCTGACATTGCGTCCACCCAATCTGAAGGTGATCGCCACCCGGACCTACAAGGATGAGGCGGGTCTCACCAAGGGCGAGCAACATAACAACCAGCTGATCGGTAGCGAGGGCGCCGGGCTCAGCTCCGACACCTATGTCAAGATCCAGACGGTCTGGCTGGATCACGACGGCTCACCACTACCCGAAGGTCTTGAAGGCTATACCGGCCGACTTGCCGTCAGTACGGGTTCAAGCACCCGGGACTTCAGCGGTAACTTCGAGATCTCGCCGGGTTACCAGACCCAGGTAGTGCAGCTTAACAACTCGGCCGATCTAACCACCGAGCACTTCTATGTACAGGTGGTGGGCGAGTTCATCAACGACAACCCCACCTTCGCCAACCCGGGCGCGGGCCCCGGCAAGTTGCAGACACGGCCGAAATACTACGTGCCGATCAAGGTGCCGGTCTACAACGAACTGGCGACACTCGACGCGCAGAATGCGCTGGCCCAGGCCCGCCGCGATGGTGTGGAGGGACTGCCCGATTCGGCCGATCCGGTTTACCACTGGGTCTACCGCCCGGAGATGCAGTTCAGTGTGTTTGATCTGGAAATACAGGAAATATGGGCCACGGATGAAGACAGTGGCACCATCAATCTAATAGACCTTGTCCGTCCAGTATTTTATGAAGGTGACACTCTTGATATATTCATGACACTCATGGGACCGGAGTTCGATGAACTGGAACGCTTTAGTGGCGATCGTGAATTAATACTCGCTGTTGGTGAACACGAAATCGCCTTACAACCCAGTGAAGACCAACAGCATTTTAACCTGTTGGACACCAGCTTTTTGAGTGAACTGGAATACGAAGACTATTTAACGATTAGCCTGTATCAAAACAGTGACAGTGCGAATGTCCTTTGGGAATTTGGTTTTGTGATAAATGGCCTACATGTGTATTACAAAATTCCTGATGTTGAATCTGAAATTCAATTAGAAAAATTACAAAACAGTAAACAGCGGGTGCGTACCTTGGGAGGTATGCGCTTAAAATATGCCTACAATGCACCGATAAATGCCGCCATAGAAAAACTGACCTGGACGTTTAAACATGATGGTTTTTATTGTCAGCAACCTGGCGCAGACCATAATGACCCTGCGCAACAATGTACGTTCCGTGCGGCGGATGTGTCTTATGAACAAATCTCTTCGGGCACGGATTTAGGTGATTGTAATATCTTTAATTGTGCTATCTGGTGGGAACCGGTGGATACTGGTTTAAATACACTCTGGCAAGATAACCTGGTGATTAAAGACAATGAATATGTGGCCGTGACCGGTAGTACCACACTCAGTAATCCGAATGCCGATAGTACCCAGGAGCGGACGGCAAAATTTGATGTGGTGACGCGAAGTATCGAACCAAGTATGGCTGATCCGAAAGGTGCGGATATTGAAATGTTGGAAACACTTTTGTGGCAGTTAGGCTTAAGTTCACAATATGGTTTTCCAGGTTCTTCGGCTGATCGAATTGATCACATTGCGCCGGATGGTTCCACTGTTTTATCAAAACCCAGGGATGAATATTCGACAGGTTATAGTTATGTGTCGGTAAATTCTAGTCTTCCTCGTAGCCAAACAGCGCCAGGGTCTCTTGAAAAAATGATTCGACGTTTTCAGGGAAGAAATGAAGCAGCTTCCGATATTGGCAGTGGTACATACGCAGGCGATAATGCAGACGGTATTGTAGATAATGAAGTATTAGGCTGGCTTAAAAACAATTATAAACACTACCTGGCGGCATACGAGGCAAATAACGGTGAAGGCGCGATAGAGTCAGATTACGCAGAGCCTAATTATGAATCTTGGTTGCAATCGGCCGTGGCGCTTATGAATAATGGTGATGCCAATGATCCACGTGTTAATACAACGTATACAGCAGCAATTCATCAGCAAATTACCACAGCCTATACCCAACAGGATTTATTACATGCCTGGGTGCGCCATGAGGCCGACCGTGGTCACTGGGGGCGGGGTTCCCCTGTTACTGATTTTAGGGTAACAGAAGGCAGTGGTGATGAATTTGCCAGCCTTGGTTTTAGTCAGCTTAAGTATCATTTTTTCTTAGGATCAAATACAAGATGTTCAGCTATCCGTAGTCGAAATATGTATCAGCCCGATGATAACCTGGTGGCTATGATGGCTTGGTTGGCGGGTGAACAAAATTGTGATGGCGCTTTTTATCAAGCATTTGATATCAGCCCATCATCAGGAAGGAGAAGGGGGCTGTTAGATGAGTATGATAATACAGCTAGAGTCGCCGCAGGCGACCCTCGTCTTGTAGCTGTGAGCCGCAATGGTGTTCAAACGACAGTATCCCGAACAGGCAGTTATGCCAATGATGGCTATGATCTTTTGAGTTTAGTACTTATGGCTTATAACCAGGGGTACCCAAGAGCGAATGAACGGTCCTGGTTGAGTCATATGATTGATCAAAGCCATGTATCGGGTGTGAACTATGCCATTAACATCAAGCAAGAAGTGCGTGACCGTCAAAGGCAGGGCGCAGGTATTCCTTTAAAAACCTTCATCTTCGAATGGGAAGATACGTCTACCACACCAAGCACCTTATTCTGTTTTAATTACAGTGAAGCAGATTTTAGTAGTGGTGTGACCTGGCAACAGGCAAGAAACGATATGAGTCACCGTGTTAACTGCCCCTAATAAAAAATAATGATGGATATAACTATGCGAAAATTAATTACGTTTCTGATTTTGTTCGTCAGTCTTATGCAAAGCTTAAGTGCAAAAGAATACGAAGGGAAATATGAAAATTTCAATTTAGATTTTTTTTATCCTGAGAATAGGTGGGCTAGTAATGCGGTGTATTATCAGGTGGAAAAAAATGCAACTGGATTTTATGATTTGCTGCCTAAAAAACTCCAGCATGGTGAAAAGTATTTTATTCGAAAAAGTTTAAGCTACTTACCTTATGCAGATGAAACTAATTTAATATTGTCGAACATGTCCGTATACGAACTTGATAAAACTTTTAATAAAGAGTATCAGTTCCCTGATTATCCAAACAGTTATAGTTATAAGCATAATATGAGCTATCATGCTCTGATGTTATTTGATGTTTCAAATAACAAATTTAGCTATTCAAAATACCCAATAAGGCATGGACCTTATTTGGATTACACAAGAGTACAGCCCTATAAATGTTTGGTTGAAAAATCAATGTCCCTCCAAGACATAGATTTAGATGGGATTCCAGAAGTATTTGTCTTTGGCGGTGGTGGTGGCCACAGCCGCGCCTATCGTGGAGCGGGGATGAATCGCTGGATGGATTTTTATATTTTTTCTTTAAAAGGTTTAAAACCCATCTTTTATTCCCGTGCAAAATTTGAGTCCTATGCACATAACGATAATCTAGAGTACATCCCCGGTGAAGTGGATGGCGTGAAGTACCAAAGCGTCACTATGCCAGGTTTTTATTTAGACAGCGCAAAAAGAGATGAAATAAAACAAGGCATACAAACAGAAGCCCGATACTTTTTCGGTGACTTCAATAAAGATGATGTATTGGATGTTATTGTCTGGGATCAATGGCATCTGTCACGTAAAGTTGATGACCCCAAGAAAGGTTACTACCTGGATAACGAACAGTATTTATTTTATTCAAACCAGTCTAGTGGTTTTAAAGATTTAGGTTTATCGAAGGAAGAAATAAAAAATATCTTAAAGGATAATGAGTTGACCTGGGGCAAAGGGTTCCCCCAAAAAGATATTGCTTGTAAGTAAATTAAGAGCCACTCCTTAATAAGATATTAATAACTTAGATAAAGCCTACTGCAAAAAGCAGCGGGCTTTATAGCGACCATGATTTGTTTCCAGGTTGGCATGGAGGGACAGAAGTAGCTGAGTCGTATGTACCTTTGATCTTTGGAATGCCTGGTAATTTGTTTGTCGATGCTGGCGGAAGCTCCATAAGTCAACCACAAGGACTAGTTGATGGGTTTAATCGTGGAGTTAACAGTACTGGAGTTAATGCTGATGGTCATCTACGTAACTGGCATTTAACACTGATATTAAGGGAAATAATTAGTGAGTTTAGAGATGAGTAATTAGGGATGCTAATTACGTCATGTGTGGGTAATTTGTGTGCTTAGCATATACAATACATAAGCAGAATCGGCTGTGGAGTGTTTTGTGTGATGAGTAAAGTAAGTTATCTGTTTTTATTTCCTTTTATTTTATTTTATTCGGGTTATGTTTCTGCTGATGCAGGAATATCTTCGCTCGGTAGTTTAGTTATTCCATTCTATATTCTTGTTGTGCTAAGTTCCTTGATAGGTGCTTCATTTGTTTTTTTGCTTTATAAGAAATATAGAAAAAAATGGCAATGGTGGGTGCTTCCTATAATCGTATTTTTATCGGCTGTATTAATCACAGTAATATATTTTTTTTCAATATATCTTTTAGAAAAATTATAGCTTGCTTTAACACGGGCGTATGATCGAAGGTGAGAGCGTAAGCTAACGCCGTAGAGCATACGCAAGCGCTTCCGACACACCGTCTTGCCGTTTGAAGGAGTGTTGTGAAGCCAGTGGCGAGCGTAGTGAGGGTGTGGTGAAATGGCGCGGACACAGGGCGGCCGGGACTTAAAGGCTGTTACTTTGACGAGCTGAATTTAGAGGCTAGGATGCCTCAAAATCTATCAAGAGGTAGCGACGCCCTTAAGTTCATTATGGATCGCGTGGCGATATCAACGAATACGTTGGGTGGTGTTGATAGGTCACTTTCCTCAAGCTTCAGCAGTGAAATGGGGTAAGAGTAAAATTACTCTGGATATCAGCCTCGGTAAAACGACCGAAGCAGCTGCCAAGGTGCCGGTGACATTTACTAATACGAGGGGAGGCACCAGAATATCAAGAACTGGCTACTAAACCAGGGCAGAAACCTGCTTGAGGGTATAGATGCTGAAACAATCGATGAAGTGATTACGAATGTGCCTGAGTTTTAGGAGAAATATATAGATGTCAGCCTGGCACACTGAAGACAGGGAGTGGATGAAGCAAAGGAAACGCGAATGGGTAAGCGTGAGCAAACGCGTTAATTACCTCTATTTTATCGATTCCGAGTGGAAGCCAGCGAGTTAATCAACGACAATCCCACCTTCGTCAACCCGGGCGAGGGCCCCGGCAAGCTGCAGACGCGGCCGAAATACTACGTACCGATCAACGTGCCGGTCTACAACGAACTGGCAACGCTCGAAGCGCAGAATGCGCTGACCCAGGCCCGCCGCGACGGTGTGGAGGGGCTGCCCGAATCGGCCGATCCGGTTTATCACTGGTTCTACCGTCCGGAGATGCAGTTCAGCGTTTATGACTTACAGAACCAAATGTTACAAGTCCAGCCCGTCAATGATGACATCCAGCTTATTGACCTGAGCGCTGAGAACAGTGAACTCCTTGTTGGTTCTCTGCTCAGCGGTGACATCAATTATGCTGAGCTACTTTACGATTTAACCGGCTCAGATATTGATCCTTTAGAGTATTTTAGCGGTAACCATGAGTTGATCTTTGCGCTAGGGGCTGAAGAAGCGCAGGCGACTATCACGTCGGATGGGGTTGTGCGTTTTGATAATCCGGAACACCTTTTTTTATTGGATGAAAGTGATTACCTCACCATTAGCCTATATCAGAACAATGATGCAGGTAATACTCTTTGGGAATTTGGGTTTGTGACAAAGTTGTCTGTTAATACAGTACGAGAAGCTGATAATTTTTGTAATGTTGTACCAAATCGCAGTCAGATTGAGGTTGGATATGGTGATAGCCTAATCGTAGCGACAGAATCAGAGAAGGCGAATCATGTCGAAGTGTCGCTTGATGGCGTTATAGGCGACAGAAATAATCTACGGATAAGAGTTGAAGGTAATGGGCAGTGGATAGAAGCGGATCATGAAGAATGTCTATTGTGTAAGGGATGGAAGGTTTCATTTGATGTGCCAGATATTGAAGAAGATACAACATACACGCTTTATACATACGAAGACACCAATGAAAACAATAAATATGACGAAGGAGAAAATTTGGAGATTCTTAATTATCGATCTGGTGATTTCAATATCTTAGTCGCATCTGAGTCAGGGTATGGAAAACACTTAGAAGGATTGTTACGCCATTTTGATTTGTTCGTTGGCACCACAGGTGTTGGATATGAGCTTATTAATCTCTTTCTTAATGGAGCACCCGCTCCATCCGGATATCAGAATCTGGTATATCAAAACGAGGAAGTCGGGACGATAAAAGATACGCTGCGGGACGATTATCTTGTCAATGCTTGGGCGCATGGTGCAGGAGCAGAGATGAGATGGATAGCGGGAAATAGTGAGAAGTGTGATTCTGTAGTGCCGTATTATACTTATGCTCCTAGTCATCCGCTCCATGATGCGGTTATGCAAAGTGATGAATTTCATACGCGCCTTGAAAATATAGAGAGGAATAAGTCGTTTGAAAAGGATAGATTCAAAGCGTCAGCGTGTAGCAATGGCGATAATTGTGTAGAGTTTATTACAAGCGATATCGATAACGATCTCACCTATATCAAATTGTTACCACCGCTGCCTTTGTCTGTTGAGGCGAATTTGGCTGCCGCTTTAGGTCAGAGTAAGTTCACGTATAGTGCCAAGGTTAGGTATAAGGATAATATTATTTTCGACGATGAATACGATATAAAAATAACTGGTGAAATTTACGATATGTATGATTTTGCTTACGGAAAAGATAGTTTTTTAGGTGCTATTGATTTAAATACCGATGGCGCAGTCATTCAGCTCGGATATGAGAGAAAGAGAGGAGTTCGACGATGAGGGAAACCGCAATCCGCCTGATCTGACCCGGCTGACGGACAGCGTGCTCGATCCCCAGCTCGTGGACCAGGGCTTGCTGAAATCGATCAGTAAGGAAGACCTCGAAGACAGTGATATCTACGTCTTCCGCGAGGCGACCGGACAGCTGGTGAATTCGACGAAAGGCTGGCTTGATAAGGGCGGCGACAACTTCGTGGGTATTTCCGGAGGAGTAGTTGATGGATCTGACTGGCAGGGATTTTATTATAGTACGACAGTGGCCAGTCCCGCCCAAAGTCTGTTCGTCGACGATCTCATTTACCGGCCATGGGAGGCCTCGACGGTTGGCGATGGCCTGCCCACCGAACCCCCGGATTATCTGCGCATCGGCGAAGTGGTGCGAGTGGTAGCGATCAACCGCAAGACCGGCTATATCGGTACGACGAAGTTTCGCATGACTTCCCTCGATATCGATTTTGATCCCGCTCGCAACATGACCCTGCGTCCACCTAACCTGAAGGTGATCGCCACCCGAACCTACAAGGATGAGGCGGGTCTCACCCAGGGCGAGCAACACAACAACCAGCTGATCGGTAGCGAGGGCGCCGGGCTCAGTTCCGACACCTATATCAAGATCCAGACGATCTGGCTGGATCACGACGGCTCGCCGCTACCCGAAGGCCTTGAAGGCTATACCGGCCGGCTCGCGGTCAGTACGGGATCGAGCACCCGGGACTTCAGCGGTAACTTCGAGATCTCGCCGGGTTACCAGACCCAGGTAGTGCAGCTCAACAACTCAGCCGATCTGACCACCGAACACTTCTATGTGCAGGTAGTGGGCGAGTTCATCAACGATAATCCCACTTTCGCCAACCCGGGCGCGGGCCCCGGCAAGCTGCAGACGCGGCCGAAATACTACGTACCGATCAAGGTGCCGGTCTACAACGAACTGGCAACGCTCGACGCGCAGAATGCACTGGCCCAGGCCCGCCGCGACGGTGTGGAGGGGCTTCCCGAATCAGTCGATCCGGTCTATCACTGGGTATACCGCCCGGAGATGCAGTTCAGTGTCTACGACTTCAAGGTGAACCAGATTCGGCAGGAGATCGCGGCGGACGAGTTTGTCGATATCTATCCGGCAGGCGCGGACGATGATCCAGGCTCATTCCCATGCTGGGTGGCGGCTATGACATCACCCAAATACTTTATGAATTAACGGGTCAAAGCGATGATTTTGATCTCGATCGGTTTGGGCCGGACAGGGAGTTGATACTGGCTATCGGTGAGCAGGAGCACAACATCACCGCCAGCATCAATCAGAGCGGGGTGTTGACCTTCGAGAACATGGACCATCTGGCGCTGCTCGATGTGCAGGACTACCTCACTATCAGGCTCTATCAGAACAACGATGCGGCCAATACTCTTTGGCAATTTAAATTTATATCGAATTTCTCTGTAAACAAACTACGAGAAGCCGACAATTACTGTAATGCTTCACCGAATCGCAAACAGATTAAAACTGGTTATGGTCAAGTGCTGATTGTTGCAACAGAGCCGGACAAAGCAAATCATGTACAAGTGGCACTTGATGGTGTCATGGGTGATACTGAAAACACTCGAATTAGAGTAAATGGGAATGATGGGTGGATTGAACCAGAACTTAGTAAATGCAGATCGTGTAAAATATGGACAGTGGGTTTTGATGTTCCAGATGTTAACGAGAATATAACATACATGTTGTATTCGTATGAGGATGAAAATGAGAATGGTGAGCCATTCGAAATCCTAAATTATCGTACTGGTGATTTAACTATTCTCGCAGCATCGAAATCAAGTTACGATAAACATATGCAAGAATATGAAAGTGACATCGCCTTCTGGACTGGAACTAATGGGATCAGCTACGAGCTTTCCAGAAATTTTATTATGGGCGCGCCTAATGCATCAGGATATCAATCTTTAATGTACCAAGAGAAAGAAGTGGGTTCAAAAGTTGATACCAAACGTGATGATTACCTTGTTAACAGCTGGTCTCATGGCGCCGGGGCAAGTATGACGTGGTTTATATCAGAAAATGAAAAATGTGATGCAATAATGCCGTTTTATGAACATCCATCGGGAACTGAGTTGCATGATTTGGTTTTGCAAAGTTCTGAGTTTAAAGAAGGCCTTGAAAGCATAATTAAATTCCGTTCTTTTCAAAAAGACATATTGAACGCATCGAGCTGTTCAGATGGGGAAGATGATTGCTTTGAGTTTGTTACGAATGGTATAGATGCAGATCTTTTTTTTAGATCAGTTATTCTAAAAAGTGACGCAGCTAACTTGTTTGCAGCATTGGGTGATTGTAAATATAAGTATAAAGCAAAGGTACGATATAAAGATAACATTCTCAGTAGTGATGAATATGATATAAAAATAACCGGTGAAATATATGACTTTTATGACTTTAATTATGGAAAAACATTCTTAGGTAAAGACTTTAACTCAGATGGCGCAATAGTAGAGATTGGGTATGAGGGAGGTAGACCTCAGGGGGCTGTATTTATAACGTCTGTGCCATTTGATCTAACCTATAGTCTTAGATGTGGGCTACTAGGATGTGAATATAGTGATGTATTATTGTTCTCTGAAGAGAGTGACTTCTAATGATGACGTCTTTAAGACTATTGTTGATGCTAATGATGTTGTGGCCTATTTCTTCTGTGGCAGAAGAATATATAGATGAATTAATACAACAAAAAAAAGAACTCGAAACAATTATATCGAAAAATAACAAGTATGGTATATATGCGCCTTTGGAATTGGAGGCAGAGCTTAGTCTTATTAAAAAAATACTATTTAATGATGAAGTAGATCAGGCTGTTACAGAGTTAAATGCAGCAGGAAGAAAATTTCTTGTGTTTCTGGAAAATAATGATGAGTTGTATAACAATCTAGATGTCGAGGAATGGTTTGTTGCTGCTGATTTGTTGTTAAAGATAGATTCTGTTGTTAGTGAAAAGGTTGCGTGGGGTAACCTTGTTATTAAAATAGCCATCTGCAATAAAATATTTTATTGGATCTTTGATTATATAGAGTCACATAAAAAAAGTATCGAGCTTGAGACTTTTAATAAATTATTAATGACCTACAAAAGATTAAGAGAGCATTACCCATCAAATACATCCATGCTTTACATTGCACTTCGCTATTATGGGGTTAGTACAAATTTAACTGTTGAAGGGTACGGTCTAAGTATTCCATATTCAGAAGAGTTGGAAATGCTTGATGAAGAACTTCGTTCGAGTCTGGGTGGGATGTCAAAAGTAATGGACTTGGTAAAAAGCTTTTCTGAAAAGGAATCACAAGTCATGATTGGAAGCTATGTCGACTTATACGACAATCCAGTTCCATGGGCGACATCTTTTAGTACAGACAACTTCAGTGATCATTGGCATTACTATGAGTATCTTATTACAGCTGTAAGCAAAACTGGGATCGCTGCCATCCAGACTATCACAAAGGAGGATTTGTATGAGTTTTATCAACAGGAATATAAAAGTGAGGCTAAATTCTGGATGCCGCGCAACGCTGTAAGATTGGTTGAGAAGCCTGATATTTATTTAGTGAGAGCATTAAAAGCACTGAAGCAAGGAATATTGCTTGACAGGATTAGGAGAAATGTAAAATCTGTGAGGAAGCGGGAAAGCACTAAAGGTGACCAACTGCGTACAACGAAATTGTGGTGATGGTTCTTTGGCAAAAAAGTAGCAATAAAATTAACAGAATAATAGCCAAAATTGCAGGATACCCATGATTTTCTGAAATATATACAATTAGCTGACTTCTCATCAGTCACAAGCTCTACGACTGGGAGAACCAGCCGCTGGTGACCTTCGATGACGGTCGCTTGCGAAGACGATCGACCTCGACACCGATCCCGGCACGCTGACGGTACAGAGTACCGGACAGATGAATACGCAGGCTGGCGCGGAACTGACAACCTTGCGTGTAGCCATTACCACTGAGGGGTTTGACAACTATATTTCTCTGATCTCCAAGGAAGGCTTTAAGGCGATCGGCAGTGAGTACATGGATACTTACAGCCGCAATGCGCCGCCAATTGTAGCGTATAATTTTGGTCCCCAACCATCGAATAGTCTGGTATCCGATATTGGCGGAAAAACACTCGACTTTCTGATTCCACCGGCCCATGCCGCGTTCTGGGATAGCTGGAGCGACGCATGGGAAGCGGTCAAGGAGGCGGCTAGCTGGGTGATTCCCTATGAGGATTTCAAAAAACTAGGACAGCAACTTTACTATCTGGCAACAGGAGACAAGCGGTTCGATGCCAAGGAACTTACATTTGCTGCTCTTGGCGTAGCGACGATAATTCCTATAATGAAGCCGCTAAAACCTCTGTTAAAACCAGTACAAGGCTTTATTACACGATATGGCAATAAACCGATCATTAGACACCTGGGAGGAGTTCTCGGACGGGCGACTTCTGAAGCTCTAAAAGGTAGGACGGATAAGCTGCTATCACTTCTACCATACTTGATGATCATCGCAGAACTAGCAATGGATCCTGAGGGTCTTGACACAATCCTGATGCTGGTCGATTCGGTCAAGAGTGCCGATGATGTCTGGACCTGGATCGAATACCTGAATTTACCGACCGATGGGTGGATTGGTGATACGCCACCACCGGTAGAAGCGACTGCCTACGTGGAGGATACGATTTACAAATCGCCTCTGGATTTCTTTATCCCGGCGGCATATGCGTCAACGTTTAAAGGAAATCGTCTCCCTACTGCTAAGCTCAAGAAGCTTAGTGAAGCGCTCAAGCCGCTCAAACATATCATCGACAACAATGATTTTAAGGATCTGTTGCCTGCGGTGCGTGCCGTGATTAGAGGCATGAAGGACACCGATCTGACAACGCTACGCAAACTGGTGCACGATCCAAGAACATTGACGACTGCAATCGCGGTTGGGGGTACGGCGATACGCAAGATGATGAAGGATCTGAACAGTAATATGAGGATATCGCCGCTGGCCATGATGGCGATTATCACTTATATCGAAACCCGCCGTGGGAATTGTGAAGGGCTGGTTGGGTGCGAGCCATTTGTTACGAGTGTAAATAAAAGGATTAACACGCTGTACGGACTAGCCTTTTTGAATGCGCTGAGTGCCGATAAGGATTTTATCGGTCGCAGAGAGAATGGCGCGATCTTTTATCTGGCCATGCTGGCGCTCAAGCATCTGAATTATGAGATAACGAATGATGAAAAGCAGAAAGTGGTGAGCATCGAAGAGTCTCGACCTGTTTTTCTGTATCAAAAACAGGGCCTGACGAATGCACCGATGTTTCCTGTAAACAATCCATTGAAACGAAGAGTCGATTATAGGCTTCTTATATATTGCTGGACTCAGACGCGCGGAAGTCGTCAATTTACGCAGGGAAGATCTGGATCTTGAAAACAAAGAAGTGAAGATCATCGGAAAAGGAAACAAACAACGTATGGCCTTTCTAGATTCAGGCACAATCGATGCCCTAAAGGATTGGCTTCAGTATCGTTCAGACGAAATAGGACCTCTATTTGTCCGTGTAAGAAAAGGAGGTCAGCTCGTATTCACCAAACTCACTGAGCAGGCAATATATGAGATTGTCAGAAAGCGCTGGCGGCAGGCAGGAATTCCTCCAGTGTCTCCACACGATTTCAGGAAGACATTCATTTCATCGTTACTTGGAAAAGGAATTGATGTTTTTACGGTACAGCGGATGGCTGGTCACTCAGATCCCCAAACAACCAGTGGATATGATCTACGCCCAGAGGAAGAGGCACGAGCAGCTTCTGAATTCCTTCATTTGCCTTACCACAGAAAATAGGACCTAGGGACTAATGGGTGGAATTATTCGTTAACCCTGGTTTTCCTGACATGAACGTAAACAAAAAAATGATTTCTAAATAATCAATTAGAATCAGAAGGTTAGTGAGATATATGAAAGATTCACCCTGAATATGCAGAGATGCCCATGAATCGAATCTCTCCATCTGGGGAGAGAGTCTATCGGGCAAAACGGGCCAAAATGAGGCAATCGGGGCATCTCGCGAATTAACCGCATTTCCCAGGGAGTGAGGCGGCTAAAAAAGTCAACCCCATTCCAGGAATCAAACGATTAGAATATGCATAATGTATATTATGTTAAAAGATGTAAACTGAGCCACAGGTAAGTGTCCGTATCCTATCTGGATAGGCAAATAAGCGGTTCACCAGTCCATATATGCCCTATTCAATGCCATACTCGTGAAATGATCGTCCATGGTATCGATTTCACCAGCCGCCCTAGTAACAAGAAGCCTATTACATGCATCACTTGTTCTCTTGTAGGTACTCACCTTCAGGTTAATGAGTTACACGAGTGGACGAGTTTCAAAGCATTCGAAGAGGCGCTACAAAAACCAGGGCCATGGATTGCCGGTATCGATTTCCCTTTCGGACAGGCCCGGCGGTTCATCGAAACCATTGGTTGGCCTGAAACCTGGCAAGGCTATGTTGATCACGTTAGTCAAATGTCACGTGAGGATTTTCGAAAAATATTGGATGACTACCGTGATAATCGTCGACCAGGTGATAAGGAACACCGCCGTCAAACCGATATTGCTAAAGGCGCAATCAGTCCACAAAAGATCTACGGTACCCCGGTCGGATTGATGTTCTTCGAAGGCTCTCCCCGTCTCAGACGATCAGGAGTAACTATTCCTGCTCTCCAAACAGGAGATCCCCGACGAATTGTTGTGGAAGCCTACCCTGGTGTAATGGCAAGAGATATTATCGGAAAACGCAGTTATAAGCAGGATACGAAGTCGAAGCAGACAAAAGAGCAATGCCTGGCCAGGCGTGATCTATTGCAAACGATAAAAAGCGAACCGCTCGAGAATCTTGGTGGTATTACAGTAGAGGCTCCAGACACGCTTCTTGATGATCCAGGTGCAGATTACTTGGATACTCTTCTATGCGCCATACAGGCAGCCTGGGCATGGTTACTGAGAGATAGGAACTTTGGCTGTCCAGATACTATAGATCGAATTGAAGGCTGGATCGCTTATCCAGGGTTAAAGTACTGATAATGAGTCTATTTCATGATAATCCGTTAAAATAACATTATTACGGATTTTATTTGTGTTCCCTGCTACACTCAATTTATGCGTAAATCTGGCCAAGCAAGAGTTCTGACTGCTAAGCAGCAGCAACGACTATTTAATGCTATCAGGCAGCATCGCCATCCAGAGAAGAATACGGCGATCATGCAAGTCAGCTTCAAGCTGGGGCTCAGAGCGCAGGAGATCGCCCTGCTGGAGATCAAGGAAGTCGCACGACTGAAAGTCTCGGGGGCGGATTTTAAGCTCCTTGAAGTGATGAGTTTGCCAGCCGCCTATACAAAAGGCGCGGATGCCATGGGACGGTCAACTACCCAATATCAACGTCAATCCATCAGTTTCACTGTCGATGCTTTTAATAAAATGATCCGTCAGATTGAAGCCATGGCCAAAGCAGGTGCTGAGATCGATCCAGAAGACTTTTATCCACCAGTTAGGCAGCATAAGGGTAAATCACGAGACTTGCCAATGGTTGATTCTGAGCTAAGAGACGCCCTGACACAGTATCTCAAACTGCGCATCGAAAAAGCTGGAAAACTAAAGCCCTCCTCCCCTCTTTTCATTTCCCAGAAAGGCGGCCCCTACTCTCCCAATACGCTCCAGGAGCATATGGCGTTGATCCTCAGAGACTGGGCCGGCGTGGAAAAGGCCAGTTCGCATAGCGGGCGACGCTCTTTGATTACTAATGTCATCCACAAACAGAAAAAGTCCGTGAAAGTAGCCCAGAAAATCGCAGGGCACGTGAACCCTTCGACGACATTGATCTATGAAGAGCCGCCTGAGGAGATCCTTGAGGATGCCTTGAAGAATTTATAGAGATTTACTTAAATCAACTAATCAGCTGTTGCTAGGCTGTAGGTCTTTGTATTTTAAGTAATTCGTGCCAGAATACTTCTATTGTGCTTAGCTCTTTTTGGCGAAAACGATATATATCAAAACAAGTGCATGGCCTCATCAAGGCAGCAGCATATGAGGTGTCTGGCCATACCACCTATAAGAGTGGCTTGTCAGGACTCTTACATACATCTAGATCTGAATTACATAGATCTTCATATCAAGTGAAAACGAAATGAATGGACCATCTGAAAATAATCAACGGACACCCTCTGATAGTGATGGAGCGATTGCTCTTCGCCCGAAAGCAAGATTGCTAAAGACACTGGGCGAGGAGCTTATCAGTAGCGAAACAGTAGCTTTAATTGAGCTTGTTAAGAATGCATATGATGCTGATGCTGAAAATGTACTGATTTCATTCTCAGGAGACCTCAAGGAAAGGAAAGGAAGTGTTGAAGTTTTAGATGATGGCCATGGTATGGATATGGTTACGATCCATAATTCTTGGATGATCATCGCGACATCAATCAAGAAAAACAACAAGAGAAGCAAGAGCGGAAGAAGGCGGGTACTAGGCGAGAAAGGAATCGGCAGGTTTGCTGCTGCGAGAATTGCTGAAGAATTGGAGTTGTTTACCAGAACCAAGGATCAGCCTGAAGCAGAGTCATACGCACTGTTCGACTGGACTCAGTTTGATGATGATGAGAGGTTCCTTAGTGACATTCTTTTCCTGGCAGATGAGCAGGCTGCGACAGCAATAGCACCAGGCTGGCGGCTTAAGGCATTTTCCGAAAAGAGGTATCGGGCTCCTTACCATGGAACGGCACTAAGGATGAACAAGTTGAAGCATACCTGGGAAAGGCATGATTTTGTGAATCTACAAAGAGGATTGTCTAGGCTTCTATCCCCTTTTTACTCTAAAAGTGATTTTAGTATATTTCTGGACCTTCCGGAAAAGTACAGTGAGTTTAATTCCAGAATCACTCCTCCTGAAATAATCAAGTATCCACATTACGTAGTGAGGGGCGAGGTAAAGTCAGAGGGTGAGTACTCCTTTTCTGTTCGTATTGAAGAGGAAAATGCGACACATGAACTTAACGGGTTTTTCCACAAAATATTTTCTGATGGCGAATGGGACTTATACCCTTCCAGCAAAAAGTCAAATCTTATAATTGATTCTCAAAAGGAAAAGGTAATTGAAAGCGGGCCTTTCGAATTTGAACTGCGAATTTGGGATCGTGATGACCTTGAGAATGTAAACCAAAAAGTGGGCGGTGGTATCAGGAGCATCAGAAAAGATCTGGATGCAATAGCTGGAATAAACATATACAGAGATGGATTCAGAGTTTTGCCGTACGGTGAACCTGATAATGATTGGCTGAGATTGGATATTCGCCGCGTTCAGGCTCCTACAAGGAAGTTGTCAAACAATCAGATAACTGGATATATAACTATTACCGCGGACAAGAATCCTGAATTGCATGATCGAAGCAATCGAGAGGGTCTTGACAATAACGCGGCATATTCTGATCTCCAGAATATTATGAAGTTCATATTAAATGAAACAGAGCTTCTCAGATACTCATCGAAACGAAAAAAATCCAAAAAAAACGACAATGATGAACAAAAAGGACTTTTTGATTCACCTGATTTTAATAAAATCACCGACGCAGTAAAGCGCAGTGATGTCGATAAGAAATCGACGTTGAATTTAATTAACAAAGCCGAAGCTGACTGGAGGAGTCAGATAAAAAAACTTCAAGATGTTTTGTCCCAATACCATGCGCTAGCAACACTGGGAGGGATCATAGACAAGATTCTTCATGACGGTCGCCAGCCACTGGCAAAAATCCAGACAGAGGCAGGCCTTGGTAGGGAAATGGCTGAAGACTTACAACAATTTCATCCTAAGTTTACACAACTAGAGGATTTCGAGAAAAGCTATGGAAAAATCGTTGGGCAATCTTCAATTCTTAGGGATGTCTTTCGAAGAGTAGAGCCGTTTGGTGGCCGCAAGCGCGGACGGCCAAAAAAATATTATATTGAAGAACTTATCAGGGACATTTTCCATATATATGAAAAAGAACTAAATGAGGCTTCCATAGAAATTGAGCTTCCAGATTCACAAACTCTTGTGAGTATAGATACAACTGAGCTCTCTGAGATTTTTACAAATCTCATTACAAACAGCTTATTTTGGTTGAAATCTGTTCCTGAAGACAAACGCAATATTCGGGTATTGGTTGAGAGAAAAAATGACAGTTCGTTAGAAATTATCTTTTCCGATACAGGCCCAGGAATAGATGAAAAATACAAGGATCAGATATTTGAACCTTATTTTTCAAGAAAGCCTGATGGGCATGGTCTGGGGCTCTGTCTCGTTGGAGAGATTGTACATGACTATTACAACGGAACTGTGGAACTACTAGATGCTGGGGGTTCTGGTGGGGCTATTTTCAGGATAATTTTGAAAAAAAGGGTTTAAATGATGATGAAGTCTGAATGGAAAGTACTTTCAGTGGATGACGATCCTGAGATACACGTTGGACTTATTGGGATTATGTCAAGCAGGATGGGTGAAGATGCATTCGAGTTTACCTGTGTTACATCATTCGATGAAGGCATGAAGTTGATCGAAAATAACAGGTTTGATTTGATTTTTCTGGATGTCCATGAAGACAAAGCTGATCCCGATCCGGCAGAAAATCCAGGCCAAGAAGACCAGCGTGGCGAGCAATTACTAGATGTACTCAAATCGTCTCGATTTGTGCCTGTGATTTTTTATACTGGTTTCCCAGCAAAAGTGGATCATCTGAGAAGTCATGTCGTGAAGGTGGTTGAGAAAGGAGCAACACCGCAAGAAATTCGAAGCGCTGTAAATTCAATTCTGACAACTGGATTGCCTCACTTGTCTCAGTATATCGAAGACCAAAGTCGTGCATTTGTATGGGACAACCTAGAGAAGGCACTGAAAGACTATTCCGATGACGATATGACATCAGATATAGCACTGCTGGCGGCTAGGAATTTGGCCAAGAATCTCTCTCAGAGACGTATCAAGGAATTGCTTGGTAGTGATGTTAACCTTATAACACCTCTCGAAATGTATCTGTTTCCGCCTGAACAGGAAAGCTGTAACCCTGCTGATATCTTTAAAAGGAAAGATGACGGTACGCTTTGGATGGTACTCACCCCAGCCTGTGATTTCGAACAAAATAAGGCTGAAAACGTGCTTTTGGCGCAAATCACGCCTTTGGCAGACCACATGCTCTATAAGAACTGGCAGGATTACGCTAGAGAGTTGGACGGCTTGGCTCCTGGACAACCCTCAAAAGAAATTAAAACTTCTACTAACAAGGCAAGAGGAGAAGTAAAAAGCTTAGTGAAGAATGCCAAGGGTGGACGCTTCAAGTTTTTACCTGGCACTTTTTTTCTACCGGATTGTATTGTTGATTTCCAACAACTATTGAATCTACCGATTGCCGATGCCGTTAAATTCGAAATAGTCTGTTCGTTAGATAACCCGTATAGAGAAGAGGTGCTCCAACTATTTTCCAGTTATTTTGGTAGAATTGGAACACCTGACTACGAATTTGATTCTATTTGGAAGAATATTGATGAATCGATCATCATTTAATCGATCCATGTCAAATGATGTTTTATCCCCTCAGCAGCGTTCTTACTGTATGTCTCAAATTAAAGGTAAGAACACCAAGCCGGAATTGATACTTCGAAAGGCTTTATGGAATCTTGGATATAGATATCGAATTGGCAACAAATTACCAGGCAAACCAGACTTGACTCTCTCTGCATATAGAACTGTGATTTTTATAGATGGATGTTTCTGGCATAAATGCCCTAATCATTTTGTTCAGCCAAAAACACGGACGCGATTCTGGATGAGAAAAATAAATGAGAATGTCGCACGTGATCAAAAAAACAATAGAACACTGGAGTCCCAGGGATGGCAGGTCATCCGTGTTTGGGAGCACGAAATCAAAGAATCTCTGGAAAGTTGTATTGACCGTATTGTAAACATTCTGGAAACGCAAAGAGACGTTCGACCCCTTTAGGACTGAAAAGTCATTCAGGAAGCTAGTCTTAACTCTTCTCTTTCAATCTGGATTATTTTCTTGAATATCATTTCCATAACAGGAGAGCAGACACCATTTCCACACAGCTTGATTTTGTCACGACGACTGCCATAGGGAAGCTGGTGCCTGAAGCCTGCTCCCATTGCTTTCAGCAACTCAGGCGGCTGCAACATACGAAGATAGGGAGTATTGCCCTTCCATGTTATTAGGCCGAATCGGTCAAGAGTTGTTATAGTACGAAGGGGCGCATCGAGTGACTGCCAGCCGCCTGCGTAATCAGAGCCATAATATACGATGATGAAGTCTTTTCTCCTGCCTAGCACCTCAATAGCTCTTTCGGCCCTGTGAATAGTGGCCAGGGCTCTATTTTCAATGTAGAGCGGTTTACTTTTGTACTTGCCGGACCAGTTGATGATTGATCGGGCGGATTTGGCTCCTCTTTTGTGTAACGATATTAAATCATTTCGCGAAATAATCGAGCCCCCACGATCACAGACTAGAAACATCCGTTTGCGTGATTGGGGTACACCAAAGTCTGCTGCATTTAAGAGAAGATCATTTACTGTATAGTCATATGACTCTATTGTGCTGATCAACTCATTGTGCCGGTTCCATTTTTTCATGCGGTTTACGTTTTCCACAATGAGCCATCGCGGCTCCATTGCCTCAATCCATGGGATAATTCCAATAGCTGTTTCCTTGCTTTTTTCACAGCTTGGCTTAGCCCCCCGTGCAATTGAATGGGAGGTGCATTCAGGGGAGGTTAGTAATACATCGGGACTATAATCTTCAGCTAAACTCCAGGGATCCATGTTTTCTATGGGCGAACACAGCACTTCTGCGGTGGGGAAATTGCGTGCGTAGGTAGCAGTAGCGATATCCCATGAGTCCACAGACAGAATGGGTTTTGCACCTGCATTCACGGCGCCTCGTGCACCAAGCCCTCCACCACAGAAAAGATCCACAAAAGTTACCATTGTCGCTGTTATACATTCCGATAAAGACTTGGTAATAGTACCAGGTTTATGGGCAAAGATCGCTACGCTGCAAGACTGAATGAGGTATTTTCTTAAACTCGCTCCACATCTTAGTGGAAATCCACCCCGTCCAGAAAATGCGCCGCATCCACGGTGAGCACATTGGTGTAGATCTCGGTGCTGTCAACCGAGCGGTGCCCCAGAAGCTGGCTCACCACCTTCAACGGCCGCCCGTGCAATAAGAGGTGTACCGCAAAGGAGTGCCTGAACGTGTGGCAGCTGATCCGAAAATCTGCCCCCCCTTCCTGAACTTTTTTGCATAAAAATAACTCTGAATCCGATCCTGCAGCAACAGATCCGCAATGGGCACATAGCGTTAGACAGACCGGGCTAAGGCCGTCTTCTTCGGTCGCTTCGGCCGCTGTTTCAAAGTAGTCAGCACCACCCCGTACCCGTCCTCGATGACGCTCGCCAGCGTGAGGGCTAGGATTTCCGAGATCCGCACCCCGGTGGTCCACATGAGATCCAGAATGAGCCGATAGGTGGGGTGTTTTTTGGCCGCGAGCAGCCCCAGCACATCGGGTTTGAGCAGATAGACCGGCAACTGCGCCACGGTCTGCAGGATCAGGGGGCGCTTGGCGATGAGCCGGTCCCAGTCGATGTGACGGGAAAGACGGTGTCCAGGGGATCCAGGGCCCCGGGGTGGGGGTCTTTTGCACCTTTATCCGGAAGAGTTTTGTTGCATCCTGAACCCCAGCATAGACCCTCTAGACCTCCCTGTGTACCACAGCCACCGCCCTATCCGGCCCCATTAAAAAGACACTAAAAGAGCTAAAACTGGTGCATAAACGGAATAATTAGCCCTCTACCTCACCCACTACCGTGAGGAGCAGATAAGCTATCTACCGCTATTTGGCAAAAAACCACAATTCAGTCACGATACCAGCTTCAAGCCAATGATCGATGCGACAAGTGTTGAGATGAAAAACAGCCTTCCGGCCGTGAGTGGCTCGGAAAACAATATGATCCCTAATATCACTACCCCAGCTGCACCAATACCGGTCCATACAGCGTAGGCAGTTCCTATGGGTATATTTTGCATTGCCTTAGTCAGGCAGAAAAAAGAGAATGCTGCGGCAACGACAAATGCTATCGAATAGATCGGCTTGGAAAACCCATCCGATAGTTTGAGAAAGGTAGCAAAAAGTACTTCACTAAATCCTGCCGAGATTAGCCATATCCAAGCCATCAGTCACCCCACCTGATCTTTATCGAATCGCCGGTACGCAATGGTTAACTGCTTAGTCCGCCCAGGGCTTTATAAATGCTTAATTCAGCAGACATTTTTTCCTGTTGAATTCGAACCAGGTTCTGTTGGGCTTCATAATCAGACCGCTGTGCATCGAGCACTTGCAGGTAACCATCAATGCCTTGCTCATAACGTAGCTTAGCCAGTTTGTAGGCCTGTGCGGTTGCAGCTGCGAGGGAATGCTGCGCATCCAGCTGATCGGAATTAAACCTATCCTCAGCCAGACTGTCAGCCACCTCGCGAAATGCGCGTTGGATCGATTGTTCATACGTAGCCTTGGCAATCTGCTGATCGGCTTTTGCGATTTCAAGGTTTGCCTCGTTTCTTCCTGCATTGAAAATGGGCAGGCTTAACGATGGTATAAACTGCCAGGTGGATGATCCGCCGCCAAACAGGTCAGACAACTCACTGCTTGCCGATCCAAGCCCGGCTGTGAGTGAGATTCTTGGGAAGAACGCGGCTCTGGCAACACCGATATCGGCGTTGGCAGCACGTAGCTTATGCTCTGCCTGCATGACATCAGGTCGCTGTAAGAGAATATCTGATGAGATGCCGGCAGAAACGCTCTGGAACCAGTGCATTGTAGGTCTTACTTCTGGTAACAGGAACTCTCTCGGAATATCAGTACCCGCTAGTAAGCGCAGTACATGGGTGTCCCGCACCACCAGTGATTTCAAATGTGCCACCTCAACGCGTGCAGTTTCCACCTGAGTCTGAACCTGAATCAGTTCCAGCTCCGACAAGGCCCCACGATCGAAGCGTGTCTTCTGTATCTTGTAGGCCTCAAGCTGATTGTCCAGTGTGTTCTCTGCAATATCGAGTCGCTGAGTGTCTGCTGTCAACGCCAGATAGGCGTTGGCAACATCTGCGATCAGGGTAAGTTCCATGGCTCTTCGTGCCTGTTCCGTGGCGAAATAGCTTTCGAGAGCGCTTTGTTCCAAATTGCGTACCCGGCCAAACAGATCCAGTTCATAACCGACGGTTCCCAGTCCGATCGAATACTCATGGGCAGTCGTCTCTTCACCGGTATCTGACTGACTGGCAGATAAGCCGGTATGTGATCCGCTGGCAGTTATATCCACATTGGGTAGCCGAGCCGATCCTTCTACACGGTAGAGTGCGCGGGCACGTTGTAGATTCAACACAGCCACCCGCATATCCCGGTTGTTTTCCAGTGCGAGCTCAATAATCTCTCGAAGCTGCGGATGGAGGATAAACTCACGCCAGGATAATGCTGTCGCCAACGGTGTAATGACCTGCGGATCAGCATATTGTGGCAGACTGGCATCGACGGTCAGTGCAGGCCGTGAATATTCAGGGGCCAGGGTTGTACACCCCGCCAGCAGACTGAATGAGAGTACAGGAAGTATTAAGCGATATTTCACGATGCATCCCCCAGCGCCAACTGCTCACCGGTTGGAGTCTCTTTGGTTACCGTTTTAGACTTGCGTCCCTGAACCAATACGAAGAACAGCGGTACGAAAAAGATACCCAGCAGCGTCGCCGATATCATTCCGCCCAGGACGCCTGTGCCTATCGCGTTCTGACTGCCTGATCCTGCACCGGTACTGATGGCCAGTGGCAGAACGCCAAATCCAAAGGCCAGTGACGTCATCAGGATGGGGCGCAGCCGCATGCGTGCCGCCTTGACCGTCGCTTCGAATACGGATACGCCCTGCTCTACCAGTTCCTTGGCAAATTCGACGATCAGGATGGCATTTTTGGCCGATAATCCGATGATCGTCAGCAAGCCCACCTGGAAATAGATATCGCTCGGCATGCCTCTCATGCTCGCCGCCAATAGTGTGCCCAGTACGCCGAGCGGTACCACCAACATGACCGACAAGGGAATGGCCCAACTCTCGTAAAGCGCAGCAAGGCAGAGGAATACCACCAGCAGTGAGAGCGCATAGAGCATCAAAGTCTGCTGTCCGGAGGCCTTCTCTTCATAGGAGAGACCGGTCCACTCCAATTTGTTCCCTGGTGGCAGAAGCTCTTCGAGCTTTTCCATGCTGGCCATCGCCTGGCCTGTTGTCCATCCCGGAGCGTTCTCACCCAGCAATTCAACCGCTGGAACACCGTTATAGCGTTCCAGTTTTGGCGAGGCCAACTCCCAGCGCGTACTGGCAAATGACGAGAATGGCACCATGTCGCCCCTGGCGTTACGTACGGTCCAGGCTGTCAGGTCATCAGGGGTTTGACGGTATTGATCCTCGGCTTGGAGATAGACTTTTTTCACCTTACCCTGATTGATAAAGTCATCCACGTAGGCGCTGCCCCAAGCGGCAGACAAGGTGCTGTTGATATCGCCCAGGGAGAGACCGAGTGCCCCGGCCTTTTCACGATCCACATCGACTCGCAGCACCGGCGCACGTTCCTGACCGTTTGGCCTCACGACGGCCAACGAAGGCTCTTCCTGTGACATGCCCAGAATTTGATCCCGGGCGCCATATAAGGCATCGCGTCCATTGCCGCCGGTATCCTGCAGGAAGACATCAAAGCCCTTGGAGTTACCCAACTCGGCCACGGCGGCAGGGCCGAACGCGACCACCCAGGCCTCTTTGATCTGGAAGAACACCTGGTTGGCCCGATTGACGATGGCATCTGATGACATCTCTGCACCGGGGCGTTGTTTCCAATCCTTCAGACTGATGAAGGCGGATGCGGTATTCTGACCCGTACCGGAGAAGTTGAAACCCAGCACCGTTACCAGGTCCTGGATGGCATCCCCCTCTTGTCCGAGAAAATGCTGCTCCATCGCCTCGATCTGCTTCATGGTCTGGGCCTGTGTCGCGCCCGGCGGTAACATGATCTGGGCCATCACCTGTCCCTGGTCTTCGTCAGGCAAAAACCCGGTTGGCGTCGTCATGTATAGAAAAACGGCACCACCAACCAGCAACAGATAAACCATCATGCTTCGCACGGGACGCTTGATCACACCACCGATCCCTTTGCTATAGCCATTGGTGCCACGATCGAACATGCGGTTGAACCAAGCGAAGAATCCTCGCTGAGGCTTTTGCTGCCTATCGACCGGCTTTAACAAGGTGGCACTCAAGGCGGGGGACAGCACGACAGCAACGATCACTGACAACACCATCGCCGCTACAATGGTGACCGAAAATTGACGATAGATAACGCCCGCCGAGCCTGAGAAGAATGCCATGGGTATAAACACGGCGGACAACACCGTGGCTATGCCCACCAGCGCACCGGTAATCTGCTGCATCGATTTGAGCGTGGCCTGCTTGGGAGACAACCCCTCCTCATGCATCACCCGCTCCACGTTCTCCACCACAACGATGGCGTCATCCACCAATAGGCCGATTGCCAACACCATGGCGAACAGGGTCAGGGTATTGATGGAATAACCAAACACCGCCAGCACGCCGAATGTACCTAGCAGCACAACCGGCACTGCAATGGTGGGGATCAACGTGGCGCGGAAGTTTTGCAGGAAAAGGTACATGACCAGGAACACCAACAGCACCGCCTCTGCCAGTGTCTGAACCACGTTATTGATCGAGATGCGAACAAAGGGGGTCGAATCAAAGGCTACAAATGCCCGCATACCCTGGGGAAAGAACGGTGCCAGTTCATCCAGTTTTGTCTGCACTGCTTCGGCAGTGTTCAAGGCATTGGCGTTGGTTGCCAGCTTGATCGCCAGACCGGCCGCGGGTTTGCCGTTGTGACGGGCTGCCTGCTCATAACTTTCACTGCCGATCTCAACGCGCGCCACATCACGCAGGCGTACGGATGCGCCAGTGGTATCGTTCTTCAGAAAGATTGCACCGAACTCGTCTGGCGTACGCAGTCGGTTTTGCAGATTTACCGTGACATTGATCGGCTGATCTGAGGCTGCAGGGGCTGCTCCCAGCTGTCCCGCAGCAACCTCGGCATTCTCAGCCCGGATGGCATTGACGACGTCCGTTGGCGTGAGACCGTATTGGTGCAATTTGTACGGATCAACCCATATGCGCATCGCGTATTGCGAACCAAACAGGATAACATCCCCTACCCCTTCCACCCGGCTCAGTGCATCTTCCACATGACTGACCATGTAGTCTTCAAGGTCAATCGCCGACATGCTGCCGTCTTCCGAGACGAACATCACCACCTGCATGAAGTTCATTACCGCCTTGGCGACTTTGACGCCCTGGCGTTGTACCGCTTCCGGTAACAGCGGTGTGGCCAGTTGCAGTTTGTTCTGTACCTGCATCTGCGCAATGTCAGGGTCTGTGCCTGCAGAGAAGGTAAGCGTAACGGTCGAGGTGCCGATACCTTCACTGCTGGACTTCATGTACATCAGATTGTCGATACCCTTCATCTTGGTTTCGATAATCTGTGTAACCGAGTCTTCGATGGTTTTTGCCGACGCCCCGGGATAGGTCGCCGTAATGGAGATGGCAGGCGGAGCGATACTGGGATATTGGGATACCGGCAGATTGATGATCGACAGCAGACCCGCCAACATGATCATCAGCGCAATCACCCAGGCAAAGATCGGGCGGTGAATAAAGAATTTCGCCATGACGATTTACCTCTGCTGCTCGGTGACGACCGCATCAGTATTGCCCGATGCCACCTGTACCGGCATACCGGGAAAGACTTTTTGCAACCCGCCAACAATGACCCTGTCCCCTTGAGCCACGCCGCCTTCTACCAGCCACTGGCCATTGTGCATCTCTGCGTGCTCAAGGACGCGCTGCTGCACCATATTCTCTGCAGACACCAGCATCACTGACGGTTCACCTTTAGAGGTGCGACTCACCGCCAGGGGTGGCACCAGTAGCGCATCGTCAATTTCTGTGGTTTCAACTTTTGCCCTTACGAACATGCCCGGCAACAACCATTGATCGGGGTTAGGGAAAAACGCACGCAGGGTCACGGACCCCGTGCTTTCATTGACAGTCACTTCGGAGAACGCCAATTGGCCTGGATAGGGATAGACGGTGCCGTCCTCCAGCACTAGCTGAACAAAGATGTTTTCAGGGAGATCCTTCTGGTCGTTCCCTGAGGCTATCTGTTGGCGAAGTTGCAGTAGCTCTACGCTCGATTGGGTGAGGTCAACGTATACAGGGTCCAGTTGTTGCACCGTGGCCAGCGATGCAGTCTGATTCGCGGTAACCAGGGCTCCCTGGGTCACAGAAGACCGTCCAACCCTACCGTCAATCGGTGACTTTACCTCTGTGTAATTGAGATCGATTTCCGCCCGCTGCAAGTGCGCCTTGGCCAACTCCACAGCAGCCGCAGCCTGTTTATACAAGGCATCGGTGTCGTCGTACTCCTGCTGACTGACCGCCTTACTGGTGAGCAGATTTTGATACCGAATCGCCTTCGATTTGGCGGCCTTCAGATTAGCCTGTGACTGGGCCAAAGAGGCTTTTGCGCTGGCCAGCTCTGCCTGGTAGATAGCGGGATCGATTCGATAAAGCACATCCCCCTTGGAGATGTCAGCCCCCTCCAGGAATTCCCGCTCTAGCACGATGCCATCCACCTGAGGGCGTACTTCCGCAATAGTGAACGGGCTGACCCGTCCTGAAAGCTCAGTACTGAGAGAGAGGGATTGGGGCTGCAGTTCCAATACCTCTACAACCTGTAGCTGTTTCTGTAGCTCGTTGCTTGACTCAGTTGTTGCGTTTGAATCAGTGCAAGCGGGTAAGAAGAATACAGCTACCAACGACATAACTACTAATGCAGATAGTGATAAATACTTCATAACTACCTGTTCTTTAAAGATATACATATCGATACCAATTAATTAATTATCTTGCAAGGAAATTATATAGCTTTTTATCTTTCTTGCAAGATATATATTTGGCTTGTAGTATGAGTTTCAGAGGAGTTAGTGAGATTGAACCTATGCACAAGCAATATTCAGCGGACAAAATCCTTGCCAACAGCCGAGCGTACTGGCCGGATACCGATGAAAAGGTCGAGTGTTTCGCCATCTACCTGCACCGGTCGCATGAGCTGCTGCTCAAACACGCCATGCAGGCTGTGCAGCATCACCAGATAAATACATCAGAATTTGATGTGCTTGCCTCATTGCGCAATTCCGCCCCACCCTATGTGCTGACACCAACCGAACTACAGCGATCATTGCTGATCACATCAGGTGGGTTAACAAAACTGTTATACCAGTTGGAATCGCGTGGACTGATAGCCCGCTCCGTTCAGGAGCATGACAAACGCAGTAAATTGGTCCATCTCACCGTCGCCGGCAAAGAGTTGGTTGAAGAGTGCATGGATGAAGTGCATAAATTCGAACGTGATTTACTCGATACCACACTGAACAGAAAAGAACAGACCCAGTTGAATAATCTACTGGGCAAAGTAACGAGGAAATTAGAAGGCAGAGACGGTCACTTCACAGATGAATAGATGACATTAATAACCATTGCCCGCCTCAAAGCACCAACTGCCCTCCCCTCTCTGCCACGCCAATTCTTGCAATCTGCCCGGTGTTGAACTCCAGGCAATCCTGCTCCATGCCATCACTGAATATGATGCCATCCACAGGCATATTGGAGACGATCTTCAGTTGACTGTGTTTGGGTATGCGCCCAAAGGCTAATGCTGTCCCTGTGTAGGCGCTGGGAAAAGGTTCTCGTACTGAGTAGAAGAGAAAATCGCTGTCCCAGTTCACTCCCTTTTCATAGGACAGGCTCGGCAAGGTTTGGCCCATGGCCTCGGCTATTCTTGAAGCACCCGTAACAATCGATTTGAACCATCCGGTCGAGCCCAAACCAGTCGAGACAATAACGCCTGATGAGGATTGGCGCTCCCGTTTGTCATCCAGAATGATCTCGTAGCGCGCGGAACTGTGGCCTCTGACACCAATGAAGAAATCGTTGACCGCGAGTAGACGCTGTCCGTCATTCAACATTACTTCCCCAAAAGTGATGGCCTGGGTCTTACGCTCACCCTTGATGACTGCTTTGATAATCGTTAAGACATCCTCCACGAGAAATGGCAGCAGAATTCCGTCATAACGGGCCGGGTCTGGATTGACTGCGATGAGCGGTTGGCCGTTTAGGTATTTCAAAGTGTTGGCCACCAAGCCGTCCTGGCCCAGAGCCAGGACGATGTCATCCTCGCGGAAGAGATAGCCCGGAAGCAATCCCCGGTCGATATGATGCAGACGACCAAACCGCTCTAGCTCAGCTTTCAGCTTTGCCAGCTGTACCTTGAACTCCCGGTCTTCGGCCAGGTAATCATCGAAAGCCAATCCTTGGCTTTCAATGACGAACCGGGCCTGGGCCAGGGTGTTGTGACGGTAAATAAGCTCATCGATCCGGGTGTGCCGGGTGATGAGTACAATCCGCCGATCTGTCCCCATGGCCATTGGATCACCTCCTTTTTTTGTCAGTCAGGCTTTCGAGCAGATCCGGCGAGATGTTGAGTTGGCCGATACGTTCCGCATTACCGGCAATTCCCCGAAAGGCTGAGGAGATCAGTTGCTCCGGTGACATCTGAGCGGACAGCAGACCTTCGAGAACCCGTTCGTTTGCCTGTCCCAACGCCTCGACGATGGCACGTACCCCATAGGCCCGGCTGTCCGCTTCAACTTTCGCATTGTGGCCGGACTGCTCTACGAGGGTGGATTTCCGTTCCTCGAGTTTGATCCTGCCTTCCAGTTTCTCTTCGGAGATGACTTGGGCCTTGGTTTGCACCGCACGCTGAGCATCCAGCTTGGCCTCTTCGATACCTCGCCTCTTCTCCTCCACCACGAGTTCTGTCTTGAGCTCGTTTTCCCGGATGGCACGTTCGTTTTCCACCGCCGCATTGCGTCGACGGGAGACGGCATCGTCCGCTTCCTGCAATAGCGCCTCCCGCGCCTCGGCTTCCAGGGCTCGACTCGTATCCGGCTGAGGGCGGACTGAGACGATGGCCAGTTCCAGTAGAGCCACTCCCAGTGCCTCCAGCAACTCAGAGACGGCAACGGTTTCTCGTACCCGATATGACAGAGCATCTCCTGCCTGCATTGCAGCACGGAGTTTCAGTTGCTGAATCTCGGCACGAACCTGCTTGCCTACCAAGTTGGTGATCCGTTCCTGCAGTTTTTGAGGATCATCTGTTGCATAGGAGGCACCGTCGGGCTTCAGGTTGTAATTCAGAAGCTGTGCCAAGCGCTGGGGATCCTGTACCTGATACACATATTGCCCCTGTATGGTGACTTCCTGAAAATCCGCTGTCAGCTCCCGAAAGGCGAAGGACACCTCGGTACTGGCGGTCGGTATCGCCGCCAGCGAGCTCACCGGCGCAAAATACCAAAAGGAGAGCCCCTTGCCGGCCTGCCTGAGTTTCCCATGCCGGTATTGCATCAGGTAGGTGTTGGGATCGGCTTTGATGTAACGCATTCCTAACATGGCTAGGCCCTCCCTAGATTATTGGCGGCATTCGCCGCTCGTTGACGTACCTGTTCAAAGCTCCATTCCTGCAGGAGTTCACCATTGCGGAACACTTCTACCAACAGGTTTTGATCGCTGGCCGATTCCTGCCGGATGGTGGTAAGGTTTCCGCGCTCCTCCACCAGCGCCAAACGTCCCGCCTTGGAGCGTTTGCCGGGGTCGGTAACCGGATCCTTGTAGACATCCCGCCACTGCCCCTCGATGCAGATGGCCGATGCCTTCATTGCAAAACGCAGGGTATCCCGGTTGACCTTCTGCAGTAGTGCCGCACCCATGCCGAAGGCGATGTTTTCAGCGCTTAGTTTTTTCGCCTTCATGGCGGCGAGAATATCGGCGATGGAGTCAGGGCTGATGCCGTCACCCTGTATGACCCGGATATAATCCGGCAGTACCCAGAATCCTTTGGCGTTTTGCTCAGCACCGAACTTTCTTATCAGACACTCGATCGTTTTAGTGACTACCTTTACCGGGTCGCCACTGTCAGGGCGAATGACAACCGTGCCGCCATTGCGCATAACCTCTTTCCTGAGCGAACCGCCCCAAAGATTATCCAATGCGTTCCACAGGTCGTATGAGTCACTGACCACCGCTACCAGTCGTCCTTCGCCGGCAAACTGTTTGAGCATATTGCGATAGGCAGCCTCTTCATTCTCCTCACCCCACGCGGTGATGGTGCTGTGCTCAGCAGCGGGAATGGAAAAGCCTGCCATCTCCGCACCGTACCAGCGCCGGGCGGCAATCAGGGCGGCAACGGTGTCGGTCCCCTGAAAGTTCACCAAGTGCGCCAAACCACCCAGTGCAGCCGTCTCGTCGGAACTCGCACCACGAGCCCCGAAGTCATGCAGCTTGAAGGCGAGGCCATCAACACTGACAGCGGTCTCCTCAAGATAGGCTTTGATCAATTGGCGTACCTGAAAGGAAAATGTGGCCACTGTGGTTGGATACCAGATCGCCCGCAGCAGCGCTGTCTCCAGGTAGCTGGTGAGCCAGGGAACACGAGAGTCGGTATTGACGACCTGCATCATCACATTGCTTGTGGGGATAACGCTGCCCTCAGGGACCGCCTCGATAGAGAGCGGCAGATAACCCCCGTACTGCTCCAGGATGTAGTTCCAACCATTACGATTGAACGGCAAGCCATGCAGGGTGAGCAGACTCTCGGCCTCATCGATATCATCCCGGGTGATGGGAGACGTGAGGTACTGTTTCAAAAATGCCTGCAGACCGAAGAAGAGGGTCTGCGAGTAGCGTCCCCCGCGTGACTCAACGTAGCTGGAGACATACTCCGTACCCGGTGGGTACTGGAGGAAGTGTGACGCCTTGTAGGAGTCGGTGTTGAGTATGAGATTGTTGCTGTTCATGACGGAGATCCTCCTGTCATTGGTTGAGCAACCCGGTCTATCCAGGTTGCGGTTGAGAAAATCGTTACATGCCTACCATCTCCTGAATGATGTCGTAGTGATCCTCGTACATCTGCCGGGGATCCAGACTGGCTAAGGGCACCCACTGCGCATGCTTGGCATCATCGCCACCCTTCACTTTCGGTAGGCTGGTGTCCGGTGACAACTCGATATAGAAGGCGTGAGTGATCGTCCGGCCTCGGGTGGATCGGTAAGGGCTGTCGAACACTTGCTGGCGCCGAATGGAGCCCTTGAGTACGGGTGCCGGTACCTTGAGCCGGGTTTCCTCACGTAGCTCCCGCAGCATGGCCTCCTCAAGCTGCTCATGTGGTTGAATGAAACCGCCCGGCAGCGCCAGCTGCCCCCTGCCGGGAAAGGCCTTGCGGGTGACTAGCAGTACGTGCCCGGACTGCACTACCACCGCATCCACGGTGACAAATGTGGGTGCGTATGGCGCATTTGCCCAGCCCGCTTTGTAGTCTGCGACAAAGGCCTGTTCCTCCCGGATATTGCGATAGGTCTCGCCTGCAACAAAACGTTGCAGCTGTAAGTTGACAGATTTAGGAATCACAGCCGTGCCGGTTTGTGAGTCCAGGTAGGTCATGCCTGCTTGCGCATCATCCGGTGAGAACAAAGCTTCCCGAATCTGGGTGGCATTGAGCCCTTCGACACTCTTGGCCGTAACCGAACCCCAGCGGGGAAACAGCTTGAGATAATAGGAGCTGTGGTCCTTGCTGTGGCCAATCAAGCCGATTGTCGGCTCCCGGTGGCGGGCGGCATGGTGGGCCGTAACCAGTCCCTGAACCGTTGCCTGAACATTGCGAACCCAGAGTTCGTCGTTGTAGAGCACATCCATCAAAGGCGCAATGATCACGCGTTCGCTATCCTGCTCACCCACGGCTGAACGGAGCATCTCGGTTCGCTCGTCAACAGTCCAGGGATCACGTATATTGCGTGGCCGGTGGGCTGAGCCGATCAGTACGATAACTCGCTCCGCCTCTCGCAGACCCTCCTGTACAACAGACAGGTGTCCCTGATGAAAAGGCTGAAAACGGCCAATAAAGACTAAAAAATCAAATGGTTTTGACATAGCAGCAAGCCTCCCTTGCTGGTGAGGACAGATACCGGTCTATCCAGTATGTGTCGTTATCACACCCCGATGATCCATCGTGGTGTTACAAGAGACTATAGTCTTGGGAGTAGTTAGTGTCAACAGTACACTTTGTGTTGGGTGTGTATTTGTGAGCTTCCCAGGTGTTTGTGAGCCTGGCTGATCAAGTCTCAAGGCGAATGCGTATCGTTGTACATCCATACGGCGGAACTATCGACACGTCCTTGTGCCGTATTTCATTTGCGATAACTATTGAACCTGCCGCCGTGCTTTGATCAATTCGCGAAGTTCAGATCTACGCTCCGCAGTCATTTGCATGTAGGCTGCGTACTGCTGTTCGCTAAGAATTTCCTGCATCGCGTCATCTCGCTCGCGAGTGGCCTGTTTCAGTTCCCGGAGCCGGGCAATGCGTTGGCTCTTTCCGTCCTGTCTCATCGACTGTAAGCGTTCGAAGAATTTTAGATTGATGTTTTCTGCTTGTTTGAGCTGTTCATCGTTGAGCGAGAGTTCGTCCGCCATCTGCTCGGTCGCCATTTGACTCAGTTCTGTAACATCGCGCTGAGGTCCATCATTGGCCAACGAAATGACGCTTATGCTGAGAAGCAGCATCGCACCCAGCCCCATAATCAAGATCGAGTAAGCACTATTGAGGTTTACTATTTTCATCGTCATTCTCCAATCGTTAAGTTTCCTTTTAAATTAGCGACATTCGACGGTGGTGCCAGAGGCATCCGTACAGGTTGCTGAGCCTGTCCATTTTCCGTCCACCATCTGGATTTCGGACTGGTAAGTCTTACCTGACGCACCCTGCGCAGTAACAGTACGTGTGCCGCTCACCTCTCCGTCAGCTGTACGCTGGAGCGTACTATTGGCGTTGAAGCTGCCGCCGTTGGCACCGTCGATCTGGCGCTGTTTGTGTTGAACGGCAGAACCATCCACGTTGCGTACTTTCTCATTTACTCGGTAGCCGCTCGTCCCGTTCGGACCACGAAAAGCCTTGGTGTTTCGGTGATAGGCATTACCTTGTCCGTCAGTCAGCGTTTTCTGACGCGACCAGCTGCCGGCCCCAGATTCGTTGCTGTAGGCACTGTACCGGCTGCCCCCACTAACTCCATTGGCTCGGGAAAACACACGTTGCCCACTCGAATAGCTTCCATTTTCCCCGTGGATCCATTTACCCCGAGCAATGCCGTCTGCCGACGCTACACCCATTGTTGCTAAGCCAAGCGTACCCACGAGCATGAGTACGCTGGCTCTGTATGCTAATTTGATGCTCATTTTATTTACCTTTCTGGTCGTTGAAATCTTTCAGGAATGTCTTCCTGGTACAGCTAAAATTCTACGGCCGAAGCTCGTGCAATACCGTTAGGGGGTTGTGCTCATAGTGTTAAGAAAGTGTAAATCTGCGGTACTGAAACCGATATGCAGGTAAAATCCACCGCTATGACAAAAGCAGATACAGAACAACTCCTGCTCATCGAGGATGATGTCGACGCCGCTGATATGCTCGTCGAGTACCTGGGTACGGAGGGATTTTCCGTACGCCATTCGGCCGACGGACGGGAGGGTTTGGACGAAGCGTTAAGCCACCCACCTGCACTGGTGATTCTGGACGTAATGCTACCCGGCATGGACGGTTTCGAGGTCTTGCGTCGCCTGCACGCGAAATCTTCCATTCCGGTATTGATGCTGACTGCCCGTCACGATGATATCGACCGCATACTGGGCCTGGAACTGGGTGCCGACGACTATCTCGCAAAGCCCTTTAATCCACGTGAGCTGGTGGCGAGAATCCGAGCCATCCTACGGCGGGTGGATGATACCCGGGGCACGCGGGAAGTTACCGAACTGACGCTGGGTCAGGTAAGCCTTTCCGTATCGGGTAGAGAGTTGCAAATCGCTGAACGACCCGTGGAGGTAACGCTGTCCGAGTTCAATATTCTGCGTACCTTGCTACTCAACAAAGGGCAGGTCTTAAGCAAGGAGAAACTATCGCTGGAGGCATTGGGGAGGTCATTGGATGTCTATGATCGCAGTATCGATGTCCATATCAGCCATTTGCGCAAAAAACTCAAAGGCAGTGACGTGCAGATTCGTACTGTGAGGGCTGTCGGCTACTGCATCGAGACACATTGATGGGGCGGCTGTTCTGGAAGATCTTTCTGTGGTTCCTCCTGGCGTTGGTCCTGCTCGGTGCCGCGCTGGTAGGGAGTATTCGATTTAGTACAGAAATCGACGATGAACATGAAACTTTTCTCGTCAGGACACTTACGCAACGCCTGAACGCAATCGCCACGATTATGGAGCATGGTGGCCCTGACGTCGTACGTGACTTTCTGAGCAAGAGCGAGTCGATGCCGTTGCGAGTTTGGGTATTGGATGCCGACAACAAGGACCTGGTCGGGAGACGCTCCCCCTTGTGGTTAAGATTAGCCGATCCCGCCCGCTTGCTCAGTCGTGAGGTGCACGACGCCCAGGGCAACACTTACCAACTCGTGATTTACCGGCCGATCGCTGTCGAACGCAGATTAAGCCGCGGTGCCGTCGTGAGCAGCGCTCCAGGCTGGATGCCGTTTGCTGTGATTTTACTCCTTGGTGCCAGCGCCTGTGCCTGGCTTGCCTGGTACATCAGTCGACCGGTTCGCCTCTTGCAATCAGCGACACTGGCCATGTCGGATGGCACCAGGAGAACACCGATCATACCCAAACTGGGTAGACGTCATGACGAGCTGGCTGATCTCGCCAGGGCTTTCGACAGCATGAGTAGCATTGTCGAAGCGAATCAATTGGCCCAGAAACAACTGATCAACGATATCTCGCACGAGCTGAGGTCTCCGTTGACCCGGCTAAGACTACAGATCGGTCTGCTTGAAAAACAACTCGACGTGGAACAGGTGCAAAAACTGGAGCGGATGGATAAGGAGGTGTCGCGGCTGGACGAGCTGGTGGAACAGGTATTGACGATGGCGCGGATGGAAACATTTAAAGATGAGCCGTTGCAAGATTACGTCGATTTAGTTGTATTACTGGGAGAACTCACCAGAGCCATCGAACTTGAAGCCAAAGCGAAGGACTGCCATCTGCAATTGGTGTGCACGCCTAGTGAGCTGGTGATTTCCGCCAGCAAAGAGTTGCTACGTCGGGCAATCGAGAATGTGTTGCGTAATGCTGTTCAGCATTCCGTACCTGGAAGCACGATCAGCGCCTGCCTCAACGTGTATCCCGATAATTGCGAGATATCGGTACAGGACGGCGGCGAAGGAGTGGAACCCGCATTGCTTGAGAGCATTTTCGAACCTTTCTTCCGTGCCGATCCCTCCCGTAAGGCAAAGCAGGGGGTTGGGCTCGGACTCGCGATAGCAAAGCGTGCGGTTAATTTGCATCGAGGGTCTATTTCGGCCAGAAACCATGAACAGGGGGGGCTGACAGTGACTATCAGGCTACCACTAGTAGATTGATGCTAACTTACGGCGAGAGTCCGCTCATGGCCGTTTTCCAACTATGGCACCGCAATAGAATTGTGGGGAATTTGGGTGTCATCACAGTTACTGCTAATGAGATATCATTAGCGAGCTTGGGTGTGTAGAGACGTTGTTGCCAATGGTCGAAGCATGAGCTTAAATCCGTCGTGCAATTCGGCTGATCAGAAATGCTCCTCTATGCGTACCGAATCGAAACCGATATCACGCCCCACCTCGGTGGCATGATCCAGGCTGTGATACACACACTCTCGTCCCGAGTGGTCGGTCAACACCAGTGTTTCGCCGTTATCGCTATGTAACAATAGCCGCCAACCTTTGCCCTGCTCCGAGGTTTCTGCAACCACCTCACTCAGCCGGCCCGCCTCGAACTCCGCTTTGGCATGCATCAGATCCATTGGGTCTCCCTACGAGGATATCTGCGTAACGTTGTCTCACTATGGAATTATAGCGTAGCTCAACAAAATAATGCCTCACATACGACCATCACCCCTGAGGGTTGGTAACCAAATCCATAACTGATTTGCTACAGGTTGCCCTAACTGGCTTTAACGTCGAGTTGGTACCCTGTGATCCCACCCTGTGTATTTCTGATAACTACAACTGTTCCATACACCGCATGTTCTTTCATCCAGATTTTCTTTAGAGTTTTTACGCTGCCCACTTAGAGTTAGAACATTTTTACTCGCTAAATCAGCCACTACTTCAACTGCGTTCAAATACTTTTGACTAAAAAGATTAGACCATCAGAGCAAACAGTAGGCGTCTATGAAACAGAACATTGTTTATGTCATGCTTGGTAACGCTTGACATAAGGCCTCGGCAAGTAGTGAACCGGTCCACTTACCTCTCACCCTTCAGACTGATTTATAAAGTGAGCAGATAGGCAACCTGATTGGACAATATGTCCCAGCGATCCTGGAGCCAAAAAACATAGCCATCATCAGTACCCGCGCTACCATCCAGCATAACCGTCGTCCCGGCAGGAGTAGTAAATTCAACTATAGTTGGTTGGCCCGAAAGAGACATGCCTGCACCGAGGGTGGCCAGCACCGTCCAGTCTGCAGGCATATCCACACCGCCGTGAACGTTGTAACTGCGTTCATCCCCCCAGCCGCTGGAGTCTTCCAGATACAAAGGAGATGTGATGGTAACACCGTTAAAAATTGAATGTGTTTCCCCGGTTACTGATACTTCGATGTGCATATTATTTACATCACTATCGCTGTCGGTAGTCAGGTCATACCTACCGTCTCCAGCAAGTAACATTCCCAATGCCTTGCCACCATAAATATGGGGTCCGCCTACCCCAATCCCCAGCATGGGAAAGCCAATGGCATCGGCTGCGTCGAACACCGACAGACCCAACACATCCGGCAGATCGTCACCATATACAACTGCCGCATAGTCACTCATATTTTTGGCCAGCACCTCCATGGTCAGTTTATGGGCGCTGCTTAGATCTGTGTCTGGATTGATAGTGTCGATATCGCGCATGTTAATCTCGTAGCGGTTAGTGCTACCCAGGCTGTTGTCTTCCCAAACAATGACGGAACCCGAAACCACAGGGCGATACTCTGTCTCTGAACATCACTACGGTGGACATCTATTCCGAGTCCGAATCGGATAGAAAATACGCCAAGGTCAATTTACAAGATAAGACGAGAAAGGAATATGCCCAGCGGATTGAAGACTATATGAACAGTCAACAGGCATTCTTGCAGGAAGACTTGACGGTGGGACAATTAGCCAATTTCCTGGATATTCCCCAGCACCATATTTCCATGGCGATCAATACTGAATTCGGGAAAAACTTCTATCAGTATGTCAACCAGCACCGTGTAGCGTTTGCCATGCAGTTACTGAGAGAACCAGGCACAAGTGAAGAAAATATCATGAATGTTGCATTTCGTTCTGGTTTCAAGTCCAAAAGCACCTTTAATAAGGCCTTCAAATCCATCAACAATATGACGCCGACACAATTTCGCAAACAGCTTGCAATCAATTAGCCGACATATTTAGCACGTTTTGTGGCTACCCACTGTGACGAACAAGCATGAGTGTAAATTTGTTTCGGTTATTGGAGCTTTGTGCCCTATTCAATGCCAAAATCGTGACATGATCGTCCATGGAATTGATTTCACCAGTCACCCTAGGCACAACAAGCCCATCACATGTATAACTTGCACACTTGAAGGCACCTAAGGGTAATAGGGGACAGACCACATATTACTCATCATTCACTAAACAGGTCCAGTGTGTCACTCTCTTTATTCAGCCTCGGCCGTCCTGGAATGCAAGGCATGTGTACAGCCGTATCGGCGCTAAACTCGATGTTAACCAAAATAGTCTCACCTGTAGGCGAGAAGGCTGATCTTCATCTGCGATGAAGCAGAAAAAAGCGGTCTTGCTTTTTAAGTGCTTTCTGACGTCGTCCGGACTACTGTCCTGCTGGAGCCTCAGGCGCCGAATGCACCTGATTGCGCCCCACCCGCTTGGCCCGGTAAAGGGCGATGTCTGCTTCGCGCAACAGATGATCGGTGCCCTCCTCTGTCTCGGGAATCATGGTGGCTGTGCCGGCGCTCACGGTAACCACGTTACCCACTGAGGAGTGGGCATGCTCTATAGCCAACGCTTCAACGGCATGGCGGACCTTTTCGGCCACATATACCACGCCGTCACGGTCAGTGTGGGGCAGGATGAGCATGAACTCCTCTCCGCCGTAACGGGCGACCATGTCGGCGGGCCGCAACATCTGTGTGCTTACTGTTTCTGCCACCGCCGCCAGGCAGTCGTCGCCGGCCTGGTGGCCGTAGTTGTCGTTGAAGGCCTTGAAGTGGTCGACGTCGAGCATAATGACTGAGAGCGGCTGCCTTTCACGCCGCAGGCGTGTCCACACCTCTTCCAGATAAGCGTCCCCCCGGCGGCGATTGGCGACACCGGTAAGAGCGTCACGGTCGACCAGGCGCTGAAGCTCCTGGTTGAGTTGTTCCAATCGGGTGGTCCGTTCGACCACCTTCTCCTCAAGGGTTCGGGAGTGGTCCTGTAGCTGCTCGTAGAGACGGGCATTCTCGATCGCGACCGACGCCTGAGCCGCCAACAGCCGTATCACCTCCCCCCGTTCCTGGGTGAAGACACCGCTGGCCAGGTTATTTTCCATGTATAACGCACCTTCGAAACGCTCTCGCCGGAGCGGTACGCAAAGGACCGAGGCGGGCTGGCACTCCAGCACGTAGGGGTCGTCGGAGAACCGACCTTCCCGAGTAGCATCGTGCAATACAACCACCTCGCCGCTTCGCAACACGTGACTGATCAGTGACAAAGGCAGGGCCAGTTCGCCGCCCTCTTTGTCGGCTACCCATGAGCTGCGCGGAATCCTGTCAGTCCGCCTGTCGCCATCCACTGGTACCCCGCCCGCTTCAACCATCAACCTGCCGTCTCGCCGTACCACCAGACAGCCCCACTGACCTCCGGCGTTCTCCAGTAGGATATCCATGGTGGTCTTCAACAGTCGGGACAGTACGATCTCTCCAGAGATCGCCCGCGACGCCTTCATTACCGAAACAAGGTCAAGGTCCCAAGCTTTGCCACCGGCAGCGGCCGGGAGATGAGCCTGGCCACCCAGCTCCCGCAAGACCGGAAATTCCTGCTCCAGCATGACGACCTTGCGTTGAGCGCCCCAGCGCTTGTAGAGGTGATAGGCACCGCGCAGGTAGCCCTCCGCCGCCCGTCGGCGACCAAGCGCGAGGAGGTGCCCGGCGGCCCGTTCGCAGGCGGTGGCCTCGTCGTGGAGAAAACGGCTCTCCCGTGCCGCGTCGATGGCGGCGTCGTAGCGTTCAAGCGCGGCCTCGCGAGCACCGCCGAGTCGTTCCAGTTCAGCCTCCATCAAGTACTGGAGATGGCGGAAATTCTCTTTGCAATTGTCTGCCCAGCGGGTCATGCGCGCCAGATCGCGCTCCATTCGTTCGCGCATCGCAGCCTGCTCATCTGCCTCCATCTCCGGATAGTGGGTCGCCAGGGTCAGAAACGCGACGATATAGAAACGCACCAACTGGGGCAGCGACATGGCCGACTTGATCAGTGCATCCTGAGCGCGCACGTGCTCCAGGGCCAGGTCGTAGTTACCGTGGAGCAGGCAGACTTCGGCACTGTAAATATGGTAGTTGGCGATACCGGTCATGAATTGGCGCTGGCGCATGCCCGCAAGACACTGTTCCTCATCGAAGTCGTCGTCGCTAAGGCTGCAGGGTGCGTGGGTAAGGCCGAGCAGGTTGCGCTGCAACTGCAGGAACAGGGTGCCGGAGTCCAGGGAGTCCTGATAGGCGCACTCGCGCACGATCTCCAGGTTCTCGGCGTGCAGCCGGTGGGCCGTTTCCAAGTCCAGGGTCGGATCCCAGATCACACAGTCCTGGGCGCTATAGGCGAGATAGAGCAGATCCCCCGACTGGTAGCCTGCTTCGATGCCCTTGCGAAACCACGGCGTCAGGCTCGACCAGTGGTTGCTCCAGTGGTGTACGAACATGGCGTAGACGTAGATCACTCGCGCCCGCAGGGGGAGATCATCAAGGCGTTCGTTGATTGCCAGTCCGACTTTTGCGTACTGATTGCCGAGCGCCGGCTCGTCAAGTTCGCCGCAGAGAAGCATGCCATAGGCCGCGTAGGCGAAGGCCGACTCGGGGCAATTACCGTGGCGTAGCGAGAGGTTGACCGCCTTCAGCACCAAGTAGGAAAACAGGTTGCCGCTGCCGGAGAGAAACGCAGCTGCAAAGATCTCCATAAACAACCGCATAGCGGTCAAGGTGGCGGGATCCTCCACCGGCGGTGCCTCCACCAGCTCGGCGATATTGCGCTTGCCCAGGTTCTCTTCCACCCGCTGTCGCTCCCGGGCGATGTCATCCACAGTGGGTCGCTCATTGAATTCCACGCCGAGCATGGCCAGACCCTGGATGGCGGAGAGAATGGACTCTTCCATGCGCCCGAGGGTTGCATATTGTCGGGTGCGAATGGCGAGTATATCGCTGCGCACCAGGTTCGAGTGGGCGTGCTCCAGCATCACCTCGATCCAGCTCTCCGCCTCTTCGGTGCGCCCGGTGAGATAGGTGCACTGCTGGGTCTCTGCAGCCAACGCCTGCATCAGTGCAGGCGTCTCCCGCCAGGGATCGGTGGGCAACAGCTCCGCCGCCACCCGCAGGTAGTCCAGGGCCGCATCGTAGGCCGCAGAGTGCTTGGCGCGTACACCCGCACGCAGGTTCAATTCCGCGAGCTGCAGCCGCTCATCGCTGGACTCGATCAGTGGGCGGCCCTCGTTGAGATGGCCGACGATGTCGATGAGACGTTCATCGGGTACGGTGTCGCCGGCGTGCTGCACCATCAGGCGTCCCACGGATAGATGCACATCCTGCAGCCGCTGGACGACGATCAAGGCGTAAGCTGCCTGCTGCACGCGGTCGTGCTGGAATTTGTAGGTCGGGTTGAACGCCGGCGGTTCGGCAGCCCCTCCCACCAAGCGGTAGTTACTCTGCAGGGGTAGCACAGTGTACTGTTTGAGCGCCGGCAGCAATACTGCCGCCGTTTCGGCGACGGGGCGTTCGTAGATTGTGGAAAGCGTTTGCAGGTCGAATGTGCCGCCGATACAGGCCGCCAGCTGCAGGACCTGCTGGGTCGCCGGCTGCAACCGCCGCAAGTTGTCCACCATGAATTCAACCACGTCGCTGCTCACCCCGGACCAGCGGGCCGCATCCAGGTCCCAGTTCCATCCCCCGCTGTCCGGGTCGGGGACAATGGCCCCCTCTTTGTGAAGTTGCCGTAACAGCTCGTTGGTGAAGAAGGGATTACCCTGGGCCTTATCGTAGAGCATGTCACTCAGGAGGCGGGTCTCGCTCGGCTCGCGGCACAAAGCGTCGGCTACCAGGTGCATTACCGAATCCCGCTCCAACGGACTGAGTGGAAGCTGACATATATTCTTCTGCGCCTGCAGGTCGTCGAGTAACAGGCGCAGAGGGTGCCCATTGCCTACCTCATTACTGCGATAGGCGCCGATCAGTAACAGGTGGCTCAGATCCCTGGAGGTCACCAGGCGGCGCAACAGTTCCAGGGTCGGTGTGTCGCACCACTGCAGGTCGTCGAGGAACAGCACCACCGGGTGACCTTCACCCGCGAAGACGCGCAGAAAATTGCTCAGCACGATGTGCAGGCGATTTCGTGCCTCTGCCGGCGGCAGTTCTACCACGGCGGGCTGCTCGCCGATGATCAGCTCCAGTTCCGGTAACAGCTCTATTGCCAGGCGTGCATTCGGCGCCAGCGCCTTGTTCAGCGCCTGTCGCCACTCCGCTTGGCGCGCCTCGGGTTCGGCCAGCACCTGCTGCACCAGACCGCGGAAGGCGGTGGCGAGAGCCGTGTACGCCTCACCATGCTGGAACTGCCCGAACTTGCCCTGAACCAGGAAGCCCCGCTCGCGCACCAGGGGCCGGTCGATCTCGTTGACCAGCGCCGATTTTCCGACGCCGGAGTAGCCGTGCACCAAGCAGAATTCGTTGCTCCCCCGCAGTGCCGATTCGAACAGGCCGAAGAGTTGCTCCAGCTCCCGCTCGCGGCCATAGAGCTCTTGGGGCACCAGGAATTTCTGCGCTACATCGTTCTGCCCCGGCACAAAGGGTTCGATGGTGCCCTTCGCGGCCAGTTCGTCGGCACAGCGCGCCAGGTCCGTTTCCAGCCCTTTGGCGCTCTGGTAGCGCTCCTCCGGGTTCTTGGCCAAGAGCTTGAGCACGATTGCTGACACGGCCTCCGGTACGGAGGACGACACATCATGGGGCGATGGCGGCAGACGGCTGATGTGGCTGTATACCCACTCCAGTACGGTATCCGCCTGGAAGGGCCGCTGCCCCGTTAGCAGTTCGAACAGTAGCACGCCGAGAGAGTAGTAGTCGGAACGGTAATCCAGGTCGCGGCTCATGCGCCCTGTTTGCTCCGGGGAGATATAGGGTAACGGCCCTTCAAGGCGCCGGGACATCTGGGAGCCCTGGCGTTCCTGTTCCAGTTCGGAGGCGATGCAAAAACCCGCCAGTCGGATCTCGCCGCTGGCGGGATCGAGTAGGACACGGCCGGGCGTGAGTGCTTTGTGCACGATGTCCCGCGAGTGGATCTCGCCGAGGGTGCGTGCCAGGCGCCAGCCTATGTCGAGCACTTCCCACAACGGCAGACCCTGCCCGTCCGTCTCGGCCAAGCGTGTCTTCAGTGAACTCGCCATGGGGTCGCAGACCAGGGCCAGGTTGCCGCTACCATGAGCCAACAGTGCATGGACCTTCAGCACACCGTCGACGTCACCCAGCTTTCCGGCGATGGTACCGCCGTGTTTCAGTTCCGCCACCTGCTGCCGATCGGGATACTCCGCATCCAGCGTCACTACAGCCACCTCGGCGTGGTCGTCGAGGCGCACGCCTTGATAGAGCACACGACCGCTGGTCCGGTACAGAACGGTATCGATCTGGTAGCCCGGCAGTTGGATGCTGGCGTTCATGCAGGCAATTCTCGGAACAACCGCTCCTCAGACGCCAAACATACGATTGAAGGTGGCGCTGAAATCCTCGTGCGCCGTGTCGCACAGCGGTTCGCCGTGGCCGCACAGGGCATGCTTGAACGACAACTCCCTGAGGCGGGCGAAGTCGTCTCCCGCCGGAGAGGCCGCCTGGACCCAGACCGGGCCGAGGTTTGCGGGAGTGAAAAAGCCCATATTCTGCATCAGTTCCCGCGAAGAATCGGAGAAGAACTCGTCGGGGACGAGCCAGTTCTGCAAAGCATCACAGGCAATGAGAATACCGCCGGCACGGTCGAGATGCAGGATACCCTCGGGGATCTGGGTGGTGTTGAATTCGAATATAGATGCATCCGAAATCGGCATTGGGTCTTCTGGGGAGAGGGTACGAGTCGCCTCTAGGCCGGTCTCGTGTTCCATGCCGGGCATCGCCCAGTACTCGGCACCGTAGCGATCCACGTAGAACGGATCGTCACGACCGTGCAAGGCGCCGAGGCGGACCACATCGGTAACCTTGCCGAGCCGCTCGAGTTCGGCCAAACCTTCCTCACCCAGGCGTACACTGTTGACGATGATCAAGCGTTCGCCATCCCGTACTACGGTCATGTTGCGGCTGAACTTCCAGTCCATGCCCTGGAGAACGGTCTCCATGGCTCCGCTGACAAAAAAGACGTCGGGAAAGACCTCTTCAATGTCTCCATGTGGAAGTGCCGGTTGAAATTGATCCATTGCTATATTCCTCACGCCTCGTTGTTATTGAAATTGAAGCGGCCTACATAGCGATATTCTTTAGCGTATTCGCTTAAATAAGCATTCAGGTAGCGCCGTTGAATCTCATTGAGTCGTCCATGTTTTATGTCCTCCATGGATTCATTGCCGTCACTGCTGTCCATCCGCTTGAGATGGAACAGGGTCATATCGCGCCCACCGAAGAAGCGCTTCAGATATTCGTGCAGAGGGCGTGCATCAGACATGTCGAAAACTGCACCATAAAGTGCCGTATACAACGGGTACCTTGCCAGGGAGTCGGCATCAAATGCGGGGTAGTTGCCTGACGGCGGCATGAAGAGCGGATATTCGCCAGGCTGGTGGACCGGCTGCGCCATGAGACCCTGGACATAATCGGTATCGAGACCTGCCTGGCGGGCACCGTCAACCAGGATATTGAGATAGCGGCGGCTTGGCAGGCAGTCGTTATCTATGAAGTCGGGCATGCCGACATAGGTAAGCGCATGAATCCGCTCATTGCCCGCCTCCACCTCAACGGTAATGCGGTCGTAGCCGTGACCGTATGCCTCAACGGCATCCAGGGGTGCAAGCGCCTCGTCAGGACAGTCATAAAGTACACCAAGCACCCGGCTGTCCGCTGATTCAGAACGCTCGATGTTGCCCACACCGCCCTCATGGCGGAAGAAATGCTGCACATTGAAGCACAGGCGCCAACCATGCAACACAGCTCGCTGAGATGCCAGCGGTTCCACTCCCTTGGCCCGCAGAGAGATTATGTTCATGTTGGAACCAAAGCCAAAATATTGGAACATGCCGTTATTAATCACTGTCGCGCGGGAACCCGCACTGATAAGAGCCGGCTCAACAGGCTACAGCCGAAATAATAGAAAGATCATACGTGAAACTCAGCCTGATACAATTTTGTATTCAAATTGGATGGCATGGAGACTTCCGTCTTTGGCGGAGGTAAAAACTCAACGGGGAGATTCGATGGATTAGTGGATATTTTATATACCCCCCCCTAGCTTACTGGAGCGGATAATATCAAGAGATTTGACTCCCTCGATACAAACACAAAACAGTAGGTAGGTCCCTTATCCAGCCAGCTCGTTTGCTACTCTCACGAGAACGACAGCATCTTTAACTTTCAATCTCGACCAACGTTTCATCGGGACTCACAGCATCGCCCTTCTGCACATAGATTTTCTTAACAACACCGCCAATGGGAGACTGTACTTCCGTTTCCATCTTCATGGCCTCAGTGACCAGAATCGGCTCGCCGACTTCAACCTTGTCACCCTCCTTGACCAACACTTCAACGATATTGCCTGGCATGCTGGTGGAGACATGTCCTTCTGCGGTGGGCACTGGCCGCATTCCCGAGATTGAGTCTTTGACCGCGCCTTGAGCGCCACCATCGAGTACGACCTCGCTTAATGTCTCTATCAGCACCTCCTCCGGCACACCATCGACCGTGAAATAGAAGTGTCTCTTGGCTTCACCCCGATGACCGGCACCCGTTACTTTTACATTGTAAGATTCGCCGTGCAGATTGATGTTGAATTCTGTGGGCGCAGCAACGCCGACTGTTGAGCCGTCTGCGCCATCCCTGATCGGCTCCAGTGTTTCGGGTTGGAGTTTGCCGGCCTCCCGTTCTTCCAGAAATTTACGGCCCACATCGGGGAACATGGCGAAGGACAAAACATCTTCTTCGGACTGCGCCAGTGGAATAATATCGCGGCGTAACTGCTCCAGCTCAGGCTGCAGCTGATCCGCAGGTCTGCATTCGATCAGCTCCTCACTGCCCACCGCCTGTTGCTGCAGGGTTGGATTGACCACTGCGGGAGCCTGTCCATATCCGCCCTGAAGATATCGTTTTACCTCATTGGTAATGGTTTGATATCGCTTGCCCGTCAGTACGTTCAATACCGCTTGCGTACCAACGATCTGTGATGTCGGTGTCACCAACGGCGGATAGCCGAGGTCCTCGCGTACAGCCGGAATCTCGACCAGCACCTCGCTCATACGCTCCAAAGCATTCTGTTCGCGCAGTTGGTTGGCCAGATTGGAGATCATGCCACCAGGTACCTGGTTGACCTGAACGCGAGTATCTACGCCGGTGTAATCGCTTTCATACTGGTGGTACTTCTTGCGCACACCATAGAAATAGAGACCGATATCCTGGATCGCTTCGAGGTCCAGACCGGTATCGCTCTCTGTGCCGCGTAGCGCAGCCACGAGGCTTTCCGTTGGCGGATGCGAGGTACCGCCGGCAAATGAGGATACCGCTGTGTCGATATGTCTGCAGCCGTTCTCTATGGCTTTTAACTGGCACATCTCGGACTGACCGGCTGTTGCGTGACAATGCAGATGAAGGGGCAAGTCTACGGTATCGGTTAGTGCTTTCACCAACTCTGCCGTAGCGTACGGTGTCAGTAACCCGGCCATGTCCTTGATACAGATCGAGTCGCAACCCATAGCCTCCAGCTCCCGACCCATGGTGACAAATCCGGCTACGTCGTGAACCGGACTGACGGTATAACAGATCGTCCCCTGGGCATGCTTGTCCGCCTCCTTCGTGGCCTCGATGGCGGTACGCAGATTCCGCAGATCATTGAGGGCGTCGAAGATGCGAAAAACATCCATGCCGTTCTCTGCCGCCTTGTGCACGAATGCGCGCACCACGTCATCCGAGTAGTGCCGGTATCCCAACAGGTTCTGACCGCGTAACAGCATTTGCGTCCTGGTGTTAGGCAGCGCCTCGCGCAGCTTGCGCAACCGCTCCCAGGGATCCTCTTTCAAAAAACGCAGGCATGAGTCAAAAGTGGCACCACCCCAGCACTCCAGCGACCAGTAACCGATGGCATCGAGTTTCTCGCATATGGGTAGCATGTCCTCCGTGCGCATGCGGGTGGCAATCAAAGATTGGTGGGCGTCACGCAGGATGACATCGGTGACTTGAACCTTGTGGGACATTATTCGCTAACTCCTGATCAAAGGCCCGTATGGGCTGCTGTCGCTGCCGCCAAGACCAAGGCCAGGTCTTCCGGACTGAGTTTTTGAGAGAATTGAGTCAACTCGGGATGAGCCTCGACAAAGCCGGTATTGAAATCACCCGAGCGGAACTGAGGATGGTGCAGGATTTCCAGATAGTAGGGAATGGTGGTCTTGATACCTTGCAGGCCCATGTCGCGCAGCGCCCGCTCCCCCCGATTGATGGCATCTTCCCACTCTTGTGCCCAGACAACCACTTTGGCCAGCATCGAATCGTAATGCGGCGGAACCGTGTATCCGGTATAGATTGCAGTATCTGTTCGTACACCCGGTCCACCCGGTGCATAGTAGCGGGAAATGCGTCCAAAACTTGGTAGAAAACCATTTTTCGGGTCCTCCGCATTGACGCGGAATTGAATCGCGAAACCCTGGTGCACAATCTCATGCTGTTCGAACCGTAACGGCAGACCCGCTGCCACCCGGATCTGTTCTTCAACGATATCCACCCCGGTAATGGTTTCAGTGATCGTGTGCTCGACCTGCACGCGGGTGTTCATCTCCATGAAATAGAAACGCCCATCTGAATCAAGCAGAAACTCGACCGTACCAGCGTTGGTGTATCCCACCGCCTTGGCGGCCAGTACCGCCAGCCCACCGAGATATTGGCGCTGTGCCTCATCCAGTTGCGGTGAAGGCGCAATCTCAATCAACTTCTGATTGCGTCGCTGTATCGAACAGTCGCGTTCGTAGAGATGAATGGCGTTGCCGTGATGATCCGCCAGGACCTGTACCTCGATATGGCGGGGATCGACAATGCACTTTTCAAGAAAGATATCGGCGCGGCCAAATGCTTTGGTGGCTTCTGAGATGACTCGCTGGTAGTTCCGCTGCAACTCCTCCGGTGTATCGCAGCGGCGGATACCCCTGCCCCCGCCGCCCGACGTTGCTTTCAGCATGACCGGATAACCCAGTTCTTCTGCGAGTGCCAAGGCTTCCTTGATATTCGTCAAATTGCCTTCAGAACCCGGCGTGACTGGCAGTCCCGCTGCCTTCATGGCATCACGTGCCTGGGTTTTGTCACCCATTCGTTGAATGACCTCGGCAGTCGGACCAATAAAGGTGATATCGCGTCGTGCACAAGCCGCTGCCAATTCGGGATTTTCCGACAGGAATCCATATCCAGGATGTATCGCATCGCAACCGGTCGATGCCGCCAGATTGACGATTCGGTGTACGTTCAGATAACCCGCCAATGGATCACTGCCCAGGCTGAAGGCTTCATCGGCCTTTTTCACGTGTAGAGAAAAGCGATCCGCCTCGGAGTAGATGGCGACTGAGCGGATGCCCATCTCTGCACATGCGCGGATAATACGAACGGCGATTTCGCCCCTGTTTGCGATTAGGATTTTACGAATCATAAGTAATTATAAAAAACTGTATATTAGATCACAATGTCATATGGATTCAGGTGTGGTCAACATATTACATCAAAGTAAACAGAGAATGATGCCTACCATTTCCGTGCAGTAAAATGTTTGTTGAGTGTTAAGTGTATCGAGATGACTTGACCTCGTGAGTACAGAGACTTTCAAGCGACAGCATTGTCTCCGAGTCTGAGATCTAACCTATCTGAGCGCCGACCATTTATAGAGTGTGCTCGGTAGTGCGTTCGTTAAATTCACCCTGGAGCTAATCGCTATGAGGATGTCCCACTCTACCCTGGGCTATAAATTTAATGTAATACTTCTATATATTATCATATCATATTGTTTTTTATGCATTATTTATTTCTATACCATGGTGGGCATGTAAAAAATACAGAAGTTCGGTTTCAGTCAATGAGTCGGTTTCCCGTGCACAATTATGCATATCTTGAGTGCAAACCAAATCACTGTGCGCCGACTTGCTGGATTCCATACTTACTGGCTCACTGATTTACCCTCAACAATGGATTAGTCTCAGTTATACTTCTGGAGATAGATGCATATTTCTCAATGTATAGTAAGACTATGACCCGTTAACAATGCGCTTTGGTCTACTTGTGCGTGAACCCTCTCCACCTACCATCTCAATTGTCTTCCTACTAGCGTCTATTGTCCTTGGGGCCTGTAGTTCAGTTCCAACGATTCCCGCAAATGGAAAGCTATACGGTGAGCATGTTAGTACCACAGTGGATTCAGAAATTGCTCGCTACTATCTTGAAAACTATTTAAAGGGAAACAATAGAAACAAGGAGATGGATAAAAGGATTTTACAGCTTTATAACCAAAGCAAACAATCAATTCCATCACGCGAAGCGCTTAAAGTAATCTCTCAAAACTATTCCGTTGATTTTGCGTCCCTATTCCTTGCCGATCGTCTTCTAAGCATCGATTGTAATAAAAAACTCAATAAACACTTCTTGCATCACCTTAACAACAGGACAACTGTTAACTATGATACCTCGTCTTACCTGGTGCTATTCGTTCCTGGGTGGGACTACGCTGAAATAGGACACTTGACCGGTGCGGATTTCGCGAAACCTCGCAAACTTGCCACTGAGTTTGGACTTGAGAATTATTTTGTTGAGTTGCCACCAACTGGAGGTGTGGTGGAAAACGCAGAGGTTTTATCTGAATATATCTCTAGACATAGTCACTCGGGTAAGGAAATACTTCTTGTTGGTGCGAGTTCTGCTGGACCCGCCATACATTTAGCCCTTAGCAATCGTTTTACTAAGAATGAGCAAAATGATATTAAGGCTTGGCTGAATATCGGCGGTATTCTGCAAGGCAGTCCAATTATAGACCGCTACCAAACATGGCCTCGACGCTTGTTTTTCAATTTAGTCGTTTGGTACAAAGGCTGGGACAAGGAGGAAATTCTGAGTATGTCCACAAACCAGAGTAGGAAAAGGTTTTCCAGACTACAAATAGATCCCGATATTTTAGTTATTAACTATCTAGGCATCCCACTATCAGGGCAAATCAGTCGGTACTCCAGGGATAATTACCCATTACTGAGAGCGGATGGGCCTAATGATGGATTAACGTTACTTACCGATGCTATTGCGCCGGACAGCTTAACAATCGTTGCCCTGGGTAGCGATCATTTTTTTGCGGAAGATCCAAGAATCGATGAAAAAACGGTAGCACTAATGAAATTACTCATATCGTACTTGGGGAATGATATGACTGCGGATTGCGGCGGATAATCTCCACACATATGTGAGTCAGGGTGATCAGCCTATAGACGATCTTTATGCTATTCACGCTTCCAGCGTGACAGGCGTTAAGAAGCCAGGGGGCTTGATCGCCAGTACTGAACAGTCAATCTGGTTAAGAATCGTCTCCGCTGTGTTGCCCATGAAGAACCCCGAAATACCGGTACGGGCAACAGTTCCCATGACAATGAGATCAGCCTCGATCTGGCTCGCTAGTACAGGCACCTCTTCACGAGCCCACCCTTTTACCAAGTGTACTTTCGGCTTAAGATAATCTATGGCGTCTTGGCCGAAATTGGTGGTGATCTCAGTTATCAACCTATCAAAACATGCAGCATGATATTGTCTCACTTTCTCAACATACGCAGTGACCTCATTTTCTTGCCGCATCATGAATCCACTATTCCGCAGAGCGCTTTCTCCTACCGCATCCCACACATGTACCACATGGAGTTCAGCGAAGTCAGATAGGGCTACAGAACTGGCCATATTGAGAATCTGTCGATTCAGTATATCTCTTGATTTCTGTTCATCTGGCAGATAAATTTCACCTGCGTCGACTGCCGCCAGGATGCATCTGTGAGTACTTGGTGCCTGACGCTTGATAAGCCAAACCGGGCATGGACATTTGCGTAAAAGATGCATGTCATCACTACCAAAAAGTCGATCCAGCCAGTGCTGATGTTCAGTGGCCTTGATTACCAGGTCGCGTTCATTGCGTAATACTTCGCGGATAATTTCCAAAAAAGGGGTACCGACAAGGACATCTGTTTTGATTTCGATCTGTTTTCGATATGACTCAAGTTCAATTTCCAATTTCTGACGATGATCATTCACAATCACTGTCTGTAGATTCTCAGATATTGGCCCACCCTCCGGCATTCCGATTCCAGCAGTAACAGGCTCAACAACATCAATAACTGTCAGTTTTGCCTGATTATTTTTCGCCAGTGTAGCTGCACGAATCATTGTGGGTTTGCATACCCTTAGGGGGTCGACCACACACAGAATATTTTTGAATCTCTTCATATGATTCACTCCCTAAGAAACTGTCCAAGTTGCAGTTCCCACTCAAATTATATGCTTATTTTCACAATTATATAATTCGAAGAATGAGAACTCTTTCTTCGTATATTTCGATTTATTAAGGAAGAATTTGTTAATAATCAGAGTTACTTATAATAGTCAATCTATACATGCATTTAACAATGTTCACTCTTATACAAAGCTGAATAATGCTTAGATACAAATATGGGAAACTATACGTTATCGAATGATCTTCGACCTAATAAAGGCAATTCGTACATCTGAATGATCCTTCATAAATAGTCGGATTAGCTATTTCAAGGAATCATATCTTAATTGTGATATCTGACCTTATGCCTATCTCCTGTTATTCACTACCCCGAGTGTTTTTTTGTCACATGAACCAAACAGATTATCAACAGCTTCTGTGGCAGCATCGGTATAAGGAAGGAGTACCCGATCAGCACCAGATTGCTCTAAATGTTTGGCATCTGAGGCGGTATGTGCTGTCACCGCCACGCGGCCTTTGTAGCCATTATCCCGCAGACCATGTAGCAATCCGAGATTAATAGGCATTTCCCGTAAGCTGCTCAAAATCCAAGATGACTGACCAAGGGGCAGGCTAATGAGAAATTCCGGGTCTTCAGCATCGCCGTATCTTATCTCAAAACCCTCCTCTTCCTGCTTGCGTACCAGCTCCGGGTCAAAATCTACTGCGAGAACATGATGGCCCCGCTTTTTCAATTCCCGTGCGATACTCGAACCAAAACGTCCCAAACCGAAAAGGATGACGTCGATACTTCTCTCATCTACGGCCCTTCCCATAGAGTCTTCCCGGTATGCCCGCTTACGCTCGAACACATCTAGCCAGGAAGAGAGTTGCTCGTAGAGATAATGAGAATACAGAATCATGTAGGTCGAGATACTGATAGTGATCAATCCTACCAAAGTGATAAGCCCCATCGTCTCATTATCTATATGTCCTAAACTCATCCCTAAGGCTCCCATGATTAATGAGAATTCACTGATTTGAGCCACTGTCAGTCCGGCAAGAAAACCGGTACGCTTGCGATAACCCATGGCACCCAGAATGATCATTACGATCAACGGATTACCGATAAGCACAAAACAAGAAAGCAAAATGGCTGGTACCACCTGCGTACCGAGTGTTGCCAATTCCAGACCGGCACCCAAGTCTATGAAAAAGAATAGTAATAAAAAGTCACGTAGGCTAACCAAACGTGCTCCTATTGCTTCACGGTATGGTGTAGACGCTAGTGATACACCAGCAAGAAAGGCGCCCACCTCCTTACTGAAGCCCAGATATACGCCCAAGGCTCCCAGAGTAACAGCCCAAGCAATGGCGAACAGAACTAACAACTCAGAAGAACGAGCCAAATGGTGTAGTAAGGGTGTCAACACATAGCGCATTAACAATCCGATAACAACAATGAACAGGCCGCCTTTCAATAATACCCAGGCCGATTCTCGTCCAAGACCGGCGGCATCTTGTGTCTCACTTAGTGCTGTCAACCCAATCATGACGAGTACAACTACAATATCCTGAACTATGAGAAAACCTATAGCGATACGTCCATGAAGTGTATCCACCTCACGCTTATCGGATAGTAGTTTGACAATGATGATGGTACTGGAGAAGGTCAGGGCTACTGAGACATACAGTGCTGTCACCAGTGTCATCCCTAGGCTAATGGCAATTAGATAACCAATTATAGAAGTGAAAAATACCTGCCCTAGTCCTGTCGCGAGCGCTACAGTCCCCATAGAACGGATGATATTCAGATCCAGCTTGAGCCCAACCACAAACAATAACAGCGCAATCCCGAGCTTTGCCAGAAGATCAACCTGGTCATTGGCTGATACCCAACCAAGAACCGAAGGTCCTACCATGATACCCACTGCAATGAAGGCGACTATCAGTGGTTGACGCAACCTTATACCAATAGCACCAATGATGGCGGCTAATATTAATAGAACCGCGATTTCAGTAAATACATCATCGAATATGGGGAGCATTATGTTAGAGCTCTTAGTGTAATTTCACTAGTTGGTACTCTTGTAAATTTATTAGTAGGTAATGAATGCTGCACTAATTCTGATATCTACCACTCCCTCGATTTGTGCAATTTTACATTTAAGTCTTGGAGGATCGTGTAAGCTAAGAAAACTACCAACCAATATAACTTTTCCATCGTTGACAGATATATTTAAATCAGAAATTCTGAACCTTTCATCAGCATTAACGATTTCTCTAATAGCTTGTTTGATACTTTTATCCGATATAGGATTTTTTGGAACAACTCGTATTTCGTTATTTACTTTGATCACACCGAGTGTCATCCAGGCTATTTGGCTACTGATCAATTTCTGTTCGTAGAGCCATACGTGTCCGGTAAGCGTGACTATTCGCTCCTTAACGTACACCTCAATTACTGTGCTTTGCAGCCTACCTGTCTCTCCAATCTCCCATTCGATCGTGTGTTGTATGAAATTATCACTATGCTGCGCCAGCACAGATTGTGTCTGATATAGGCCTGTAGTAAGAAGCAATACTGATAGTAAAATATTTCTATGCATGGTCGTCGTATGCACGTCAATTGGCTATGATACACTGCGACACAGTTTACTCTGTCACTACTGATCTTTCATCAGAGTATTCTTACGTTACAACCGTAAATGTTATGTTTTTTTCTTTGTCTAAATAATCGATATCGTTTCCTGTGTGACAGACACATCTAAAAGTATTTGTAATATGTAGATGAATATAATAGCTCTTCCTCTATAAACCTATACTTCTCATTCAATGATAGACTCTATAACTTTTATAAGAATTTAAATAGTCGAATCTTTTGCATCTAATATTCGAAATATTCGATTATTTGATTAGCCGCATATAATGAGAGAATTGCTGAAGCCATGTGTATTAGGCCACAGATTGCCTGGCAAAGAATAAGCTATTCAAATACGGCGGGGATTTTATAAAACTCTATTACCAGGAGCTGAGACAGACGCACCTTTTACTTGGGGGATCCTGAAATTATTTATCCATTTGTAACACTAATACTCGACTATTCATCAGCAAACAGTGATTCTCTGGCTGTTTCCATAAGCAATGAGACGACAGGATGAGTAACTTTTCTCTCGACAGATATAGCGTAGAAGCGCTCTCTCACCTGATCAGCCTGACCAATCGTAGAAACTTGATACTGCCACTCCACCTCCTCCTTAATGGCAGCGGGTGCAATAAAGACGCCTGCACCTTCCTGGCCAAATGCCTTCATCAAGGCGCTGTCATCAAATTCAGCAATCATGCGGGGGTGGAGACGATGCTTATCCAGCCACTGGTCAATGCTGGAACGTAGTTGGTTTCCACTGCTAGGCAATAACAATGGGGCAGCATCCAGACAGTCTGGAAAATCACCTCTTAGTTTCTTTGACAATTTTTTTGTAGCGAAGAAGCTAACTGCACACTCGCCAAGTTTATGACTGAAACCTCGTGTACTGACTGTAGGAGGTATTGGTCGATCGGCAAGCACAAGGTCAAGACGGTGTACAGCAAGTTCCGCCAAAAGGGTATCTAGGTCTGCCTCACGGCAGACCATACGTACCTGTTCTGACATCTGTAGAGCAGGTTTAAGAATTCGGTGCGCGATAGACTTGGGTAGTACATCTACAACACCTACCCTAAAGAGTTGAGGACGATCATCCGGTTTATGATGCATCACCTCTTCTAACTCATTGCCCAACGAGAAGATCTCATCAGCATAGCTCAATACCAAACGTCCCATCTCAGTAAGTTCAAGGTTTCGTCCGATACGAGAAAATAAAGCTGCGCCCAAAGAATCTTCCAGCAAGCTCACTTGTCCACTAATCGTTTGGGGTGTCAAGTGAAGTCTCTCACTAGCTCTAGCGACACCACCCTCCCTGGCAACAGCCCAAAAATAGTGCAGATGTTTGTAGTTAATCATCAGCTTTCCTTACGTTCGTATATTACGAATAGTATATCAATAATATTCGACTTTTACTGTGTTAAAGATCTGCCAATATGTTTTCCTGAAGATCAACATAGAGAATCCAATGCAAATTGATATTCAGGCACGTAATTTTTATCTAACAGAGGCTATACGTGATCATACTAAACGGAGACTGCATTTTACTTTGTCATGTTGTAAAGATCGTATTCAGCGGGTTGTGGTGAAATTGTCTGACATCAATGGTCCGCGTGGCGGGGCGGACAAGCGTTGTCAAGTTCATGTGACACTGGCTGCTTTACCCGATGTATTGGTTGAAGATATCGAGGCTGATCTGTATGTCGCAATTGACCGGGCAACTGATCGCACAGGACGCACGGTTATACGCAGAATAAGCCGTCAACACACTTTGTTGCGGCACGGCAATAAAAATACCGGATAACCGCTCTTCATATATCCAATTCGTATAATAATTAGAGGAAATAAATCATGAACAATATGCCGATACAGTCTGTGACTGCGGACCAGACAGCTCCACTTGCTACAAATAAAGTTATCCGAAATACTTATACCTTACTGTCAATGACTCTGTTGTTCAGTGCGTTAACAGCAGGTTTTTCGATGATGCTTAACCTACCACACCCTGGACTACTGCTCACGCTTGCTGGTTACTTTGGACTGCTACTGTTGACTGCGAAATTCCGCAACAGCAGTCTTGGGCTTGCTTTTGTTTTCTCACTGACCGGCTTTATGGGATATACATTGGGCCCTATTCTCAATGCCTACATGGCCATGCCTAACGGTGGGCAGATTGTGATGACCGCCATGGGTGCTACCGGTGCAATATTTCTCAGCTTGTCGGGTTACGCGCTGTCGACCCGTAAAGATTTTAGTTTTATGGGCAGCTTCCTTGCAGTGGGTATACTAGTGGCATTCTTTGCTGGTTTGGCTGCAGTTTTCTTTGAAATATCAGGTCTCTCAGTGGCAGTCTCTTCCATGTTTATTCTGCTGATGGCCGGATTGATTCTGTATGAAACCAGCAACATTATCCACGGCGGGGAAACCAATTACATCATGGCAACAGTGACTCTGTATGTATCAATTTTCAATTTATTTACCAGCCTGCTGCATTTGATAGGTTTTATGAATAGTGATGAATGAGCACGGATAGAACCATAAGCAAAGGCCAGAGCAGAGACATTCTAACCACTAATAGTAGGTCAGCGTCACACTGTCTTTATTAATTATTATGGAGTATTGAGGATGTTTTACAGGATCCTTAGCCTTTTTCTACTGTTGCCAGGACTGACAGCTTGCGTCAAATCATCTTACAGTAATCTGGATAGTGAGCAGTTAAATAATATACTCAGACAAGATGTACTGATTTATGATATCCGCCGTGCTGACGAATGGAAACGGACCGGCGTTATAGAGGGTAGTAAATTACTAACTTATGTGGATGCAGGAGGTAATGTACAACCAGAATTTCTCACCATTTTTACTCGTAATGTAGGAAAGGATGACAAGATTATCTTGATTTGTCATGTTGGTGATAGAAGTCGTAAGCTCGCACAGTATTTATCCCTGCAAATGGGATATAGTAATGTATATAACGTGCAAGATGGTATTAAGCAGTGGATTAATGATGGACGACCTGTGGCTCGTATATAAATTCAAATTAATTATCGGTTCAATGAAATTGTATGCCCAGGATATGCATATAAAACTTCTTTTTTTTCTCGAACCCAAGCTGAAAAATGATATTGGATGATCTGAGGTCGAAAGAGTCGATTGATCGACAATGGCGATTCGAGATATCTGGCATATGTATTTAACTCAGGCGGACTCAAGCAGACTTAGGCCATCCGCTGGATGTTGGAGGATCATTGCTGGTATAACCAATCATGTACGCCTATAAAGATCTTGCACGTACACCTTGGACTTGAACTGCAGTGGGATCAAAGATTGAGGGTAATAGAATAGCCTAATTGGCATGACCCAATTAAGACAAGAGTCCAGTCATTCCTAGTCCCTTGTTGCCTAACGTACGCTCTTAACCTGAAATCAACAAATGCTTTCTCTGTCTTGAAGTCATTATATTCATATAATTCAATATGTTACATGCTTCATAAAAAATATATCCTGAATGTTCACTCATAGTCTGGTCCAGGTACTGTTTATACACAGATCAATGAGCATTTATTTAGAAACTTTCTAAATTGATCTTTCTCTTTCGGATTTGGAAATAATTACTAAAAAGCTAAACTTTTTTCTACTACCGCCGTTACCTAAGCAATAATAAAAAGTCATAGGAGTGACATCTAGACCCTGAATAGAGAAGCGATCCGGAGAATCCGTGGCGAACCCGACCACACCTGAAACCAACACAGACCTCCAGAGCGGGTTCACCTCCGCACTGGGGTCCCTGCGCAAATACACCCTGATTGCGCTCATTGCCTGGACATTGCTGATCACCGGTGCCTTCACCTGGACGATGCATGACCAGGGGAATCGGGAGTTTGCTACGGCTCTCGGTGTCGCTCGCGCCTATTTTCTAAAAGATCAGGCAGTACGCCAGTGGGGTGCCACTCAGGGAGGTGTCTATGTAAAGGTCTCCGATCACACCCAGCCCAACCCCCACCTGGAAGAGCTGCCTAACAGGGATGTGACCACGGATGCCGGCCAAGACCTCACCCTGATGAATCCAGCTTATATGATTCGTCAGATCAATGAGCGCTTCAGCCGAATGCATAACGATTACATTCACATCACCAGTCTGGATCCGCTGCATGATGAGAATGAGCCGGATGAGTGGGAACGCGCTGTACTCAAGACATTTAAAAGAGAGTCTGATGAGGTGGCGGAAATTGTAGCCTTTCGCAACCAGCCCAGCCTGCGCATGATGCGCCCCATGGTCACCAAGCAACGTTGTCTGAAATGCCATGAACGGCACGGCTATGAGGTAGGCGATATCCGTGGCGGTGTTTCTATTGCCATTCCCATGGCCCCCTATCGCAAAGATAGCGCTGAACAGTTGCTACTGATCGGTACCACGCATGGTGGAATCTGGCTCTGCGGTATGTTGGGCATCGGCTTCTACACTCGCCGCGCACACCGTCACCTGGAAGATCGTCAGCAGGCCATTCACTCCCTGGCCCGGGCTGGTAACTACAATCGATCGGTCATCAGCGCCCTGGGAGAAGGATTACTGGGATTCGACGGTAAGGGACGATTGACCTTCCTCAATCCCGCTGCGGAACAGCTTTTGGGCTGGAAGGAGCATGAGCTACAGGGTAAATCGGTTCATGGCTTCATCCACTATCTGAAGATGGATGGCAGCCCCTGTCAGGAAGATGAGTGTCCCATGCTCGGCGTGCTACAGAGCGGCGAATCGCATGCCAGCCGTGATGACCAGTTCATGAACAGAGAACGCAGCCCCCTTCCCGTCTCCTACATCGCCACTCCCCTCTTCGATCAGCGTCGCGTTGTGGGCGGAGTGGTGGCCTTTCAGGACATTACCGAGCAGAAACAAAGCCTGCAGCGTATTGAATACTTGGCCCATCACGACAGCTTGACAGGTCTGCCGAATCGAGTCGCTTTCCTTGAGGCAGTGGACAATGCATTGGCGCATGCCCGTCGTTACGAACATGGATTAGCCTTGTTGTTCCTCGACCTGGACAACTTCGGCGTGATCAACGACAGCGCAGGACACACAACCGGAGATGAACTGCTGACCCAGGTGGCCAAACGCCTGCGCAATGAGGTTCGCCAGCCCGATATTGTGGCCCGTCAGGGTGGCGATGAATTCCTGATCCTGATGTTTCCGGATGGAAAAGAGGATGATTCGGAGGATCCTGCCGGACACTTGGCCCTGAAAGCCACCACACTGGCTCGGCGGGTACTCGACACCATGCATGCCCCCTTCTTGGTGGACGGCAAAAACTACTACATTAAAACCAGCATCGGCATCAGTCTGTTCCCAGAGGACGCAAGGGACAGGGTTGAAATGCTGAAAAATGCCGATGCTGCCATGTACACTGCCAAGGGAGATGGGCGTGACACCTATGCCCTATTCGCAGGTGATTTGGCAGAGCGCATCCAGCATCGTCATATGTTGGAGACGGGACTCAACCAGGCATTGATCAAGGAGGAATTCCACCTACTGTACCAGCCCATCGTTGATCTGAGCGATGGTCGGATCCTGGCCGTAGAGGCCCTGCTAAGACTGAATTCTGCAACCCTGGGGAACGTCTCGCCAAAAGAACTGATTCCGGTAGCGGAAGAGTGCGGTCTCATATTGCCCATAGGGCGCTGGGTGCTTCAGACCGCCTGTCGTCAAATGGCAAAATGGCATGAAAAGGGTCTTAATCTCAGGATTGCTGTCAATTTATCAACCCTGCAACTGCAACGGGATGATCTGGAAAGCACTGTCCTTCAGGCCCTGGAAGATGCACAAATCCCAGCCTCCGCACTGGCGCTTGAGATCACGGAGGGGGCAACACTGCACGCATCCCCCGATGTCATCGACATGCTAAAACGTCTGCACAACCTTGGCATAGGTCTCAGTCTGGATGACTTCGGCACCGGCTACTCCTCACTCAGCCGGCTGAAAAATCTCCCTGTTGATACACTTAAGATCGATAAATCCTTTGTCGACGGCGTAGCAACAAAACGTGACGATGAACAGATCGTAATCACCACCATCGAGCTGGCCAAGAACCTCAATAAGCGAGCCCTGGCCGAGGGTATCGAGAGCCGAGAGCAGTGGCAATGCCTGGTGCGCAACGGTTGTCATCGGGGTCAGGGATATTTTTTCAGCCGTCCGGTGAATGCTACTGCCATAGAGGATCTGGTGCGCGAAGGTGGGCACTGGAACCGTAGCTCAATAACCTGAAAACTTTAAGTCATCTAAGAGTCTTCTTCTCTATTAATGCTGAGTTCTATTATGTAGAACTCATCAACCTTTAGTATTTAGATCTATTTAGAATAAAAATTCAGCGCTGTGCTAGATTAACTTTAGTGTCAGTATTCTCATCCCACCTCCGTGTAGGAAAGGGCGATATTGAGATTACTTGGTTTCAATGGAGTTCCACTATAAGGAAGCATTACCATGCCTTTCATCGCCTACCCCAGTGCCTATTACTACCCTGAACCGAAGAAGATGCAAAAACGACAGTCGGTAGAACACCACCCATGGGGTTATTGGGTGACAACCACCAGCGAGAAAACGAACGGCTTTGTTAAAGTAAAACTACGCTGGAAGGACAAGCAGGGAAAGGAACATAAGTTTGCCTGGCTTAAAGAGGAAGATATCCAGACCGAGCGTATCCTCGAAATCAATTTTGTGGATATCGGCCAAGGCGATGGCGCATTTATTGTCTTTCCGGACGATAAACGGCTCATTATCGATGCAGGTAAAGGCGACAATATGTATCGTTTCCTGCGCTGGCGTTTCAATCGAAGAAAAACCCGTATCCACTACACTGTCATCTCCCATCCGGACGAGGACCACTACTATGGCTTGCGCGGCCTGGTCAACGATCCCAAGTTCACTTTCGACCAGGTCTATCACAACGGTATTGTCGAGCGCGATGGGGATAATCCGCTGGGGGCAAGAACACCGGGTAGAGGCAGTGAGTTGACCGAACTTTGTGAAACCCAGACACAGCTCGATCAGGTATTAAACAATCCTCTGCTGGTCGGTGAGAAACGCTACCCGTCACTGCTCAAGGATCTCCGAGACCTCAATCCCAACAGCGGGATCACTATGTTGCATCATGGCGTGGGGCATATGCCCGGTTTTTCGCCGGGTGAGCATGCCAAAGGTATTGTGATCGAATGTCTCGGTCCTGCAGCCAAACGGGTCAATCAGCAACTGCGGCTTCCCTGGTTCAGCAGTACTGGAAAAACAAAGAACGGACATTCGGTCGTGCTTCGTTTGCACTACGGCAATGTCCGGGTCTTTCTGGGTGGGGATTTGAATATCAAATCGGAACACTATTTGCTCGAAGAACACACCCGACTCGATCCGACACCGAAAACCCTGGATGAGCGAAACTTCCTGATCGATGTGGCCCGCCAGTCATTCGAATGCGACGTGATGAAGGCCTGTCACCATGGTAGTGCGGATGTGGACGATATCTTTGTCGAATCGGTCAATCCCATGGCGACAGTTATCTCCAGCGGGGACAAAGAGTCCCACTGCCACCCCCGTCCGGACGCTCTCGGTATCTATGGCAAGTACGCCAGGGGGCGCCGCCCGTTGATCTTCAGTACCGAGTTGGCTCGTTCCACCGAAGAGTATGTCTCCATGCCGGATCACATTCAGGAACAGATTACCGATCTGGTCATGAAGATATCCGATGATTCGATTTCAGCCTCAGAAACCAAACGCTTGCAGCGGGAGATCGAAAAGCTGATCAAGCGTAAGGAACGTGCGGTGGCCGTCTATGGCATGATCACCGTCAGAACCGACGGTGATAAGATGATTATGACGCAGAAGCTCGAGAAGAAACGCGCCACAACAGGTGAGAAGTGGGATATCCACCGGTTCGAGACTCTGGATGACGGACAACTGCACTACCAGGCGAAACACTAACCGAGCGCCATCCCCTCCTCCGCAACCGTCAGGCTGACGCTTCCATGGCGATGGTTTTCGCCATTGTAAAATCGTTCTTGCCGCTGCCCAGTTTCGGTATCTGGGGCACCTTGATCAACTTGGCAGGGAGCATTAACGGATGGAGCCCCGAAGCGCGAATCTGCTCATCCAACTGCTTGTTCTTAACCTCGCCACTGTAGAGCAGGACCACCTGCTCTCCCTTCTTCTCGTCGGGCAGCGTGGTGGCCAGGACTTCAATGTCTTCCGGCAGTTGCCGTGCGATGGCGCTCTCCACCGCACCCAGGCTGACCATTTCGCCCCCAATCTTGGCGAACCTTGAATAGCGATCGACGATGGTGAGAAAACCATCTTCATCCAGGTGGCCCTTGTCGCCGGTTTTGTACCAACGGACACCGTCCTGTTCAACGATAACCTCTGCGGTCTTCTGCGGATCATCAAGATAGCCAAGCATCACCTGCGCCCCGCCGAACAGAATCAGACCGTCCTCCCCTTTCGGTAAGGGTTCAAGACTGTCCGGATCCACCACACGGAAGCTCCCGCCCGGTAACGGCAAGCCAACGGTGCCTGGCTTGTTACCCAATACAGCCTGAAGTTCATTGGGGTGCAAGCGGTCAGGAAGATTGACGCTCGCCACCGGCGTGGTCTCGGTGGCGCCGTAGCCTTCGTAGATCGGTTTGTTGAACTTCAAGGCGAAGGCATCGCGGATCTCCGGCTGGAGCTTTTCCGCCCCCGCAACCACCACTCGGAGGGAATCGAGCATCAACGGATGCACCTTATGGTTTCGATTGAACAGGCGCAGAAATGTCGAGGTGGCGCACATAACAGTGGCCTTGTGTCTTGCGACCGCCTTGGCGATGGTCACAACATCCGTGGGATCGGGATGGGTGATGGCCGGCATGCCCTCGATCAGCGGCATCAGTCCGGTGACGCTAAGACCAAAGGCGTGGAACAGCGGCAGACTGGCCACGACCCGATCATCCAGACGGGTATCGAGCACATCCGAGACCTGGCGGATGTTGGCCATGATATTACGATGGCTGAGCATCACACCCTTTGGCGAACCTTCGCTACCACTGGAGAAGAGGATGGCTGCCACCTGTTCCGGATCGACCTTGCGGCTGAAGAGAGCGCGGATCACCCAGGCCGGTAATAGTCGTACTGCACCCAGGATAGCCAGTTTACTGAGCGTGCCGATCTCCTCTTTCAGGTCTTCCAGATAGTGGACCTGCACCTGTTCCAGTAGTGGTTGAAGATCGATACCCCGTTGCGCCAGCTTTTTCATGAATCTGCGCGAGGTATAGACAGTGCGCAACTCAGCCTTTTCCACCGCGCCTTTCAGAGCGGAGAGATTGGCGGTGTAGTTAAGATTGATCAGCGTCTTGCCGAGCAACAGGACCGCCATGTTGGCGATGATGCCGCCGCTGCTGGTGGGTAACAGCAGTCCGATATTCTGCTCGGGGCTGCGTTTACCGATCAGACGCGAGAAGGCAATGGCTGCGGTCAACGCTCTGTAGCCATTCAGTTCCATACCACCGGAAGCGTCTGCCAGACAGAGTTGACTGCCGTGCTGTTTTACTCGGTCTATCCAGGCATGGGCGATGGGTTTCAGGCTCTGGGTATAGCGCTGCCAGGTGGTGATGGATAGATCGAAGACCCGCTGTTTCACCTCATGGGCCTTGCTGTCGATGGGCATGGGTCTGCCGAAAGCAACGATAATCTCACGACGGGCCCAGCGATTATGCGGCTTTTTCAGTCCCTCACTCGCATTGGAGAAGCGACTGCCCCAGAGCCCGCGTAAATAGAACGGTAGGATGACCCCCTCCACCCCTTCGACGGCTCTCTCAAAACCTCTTTTAAACTCACCCAATTGCCCGCTGCGACTGAGTATTCCTTCGGGAAAGAGACAGACCACCTCCCCCGCTTCCAGGCATTGATTGATCTGTTCGAGCGCGGCCCGGCTCGTGCCTTTGGTAATCGGAATTACACCGGCCAGATCGAGAATCCACCTCAGGTACCAGCGATCGTAATATTTACGGTGCATGACAAAGTGAATCTGTCTGGGACTGGCGATCTGCAGGATGGCCCAGTCGAGCCAGCTGATGTGGTTGCCGAGCATCAATACGCCGCCTTCGGCAGGTAGATTTTCGAATCCCTCAATCAGGATACGATAGCGACCGGCAAACAGACGTGCCACAGTAAAACGCACCAGGGAGTGCGGCAGCTGAAAGACGGTATAGAGGGTACCGACCAGCGCCACCAGTGTCAGCAGACGGAACAGCGTTACGCTATCGCTTCCCTGATAAGAGAAGAAGACCGTCAGGCCGAGAAAGCTGATCATGACCAGGTTGTGCACCCAATTGTTGCCGGCGAGTACAGTTCCCATACGACCTTCCGGTGCGTGAAACTGAATCAGTGCATTGAGTGGCACGATGAAGAGGCCACCGGACATACCCAGGAAGATAAAATCCAGCGCAAGTGCCAGACTGCTCTCCAGTACCGGGATCAAAGCGACGCCGGCCACTACGCCAAGCGCACCCAACGGAATCAGACCTGTCTCAATATGCCGCCGGGATGCCCATGCCGCGAGAATCGATCCCAGGGCAATACCGATACCGGAACAGGCAAGAATACCTTGTATCACGACGGTATTGGTCTCAGCCAGCATCTCCTTGGCAAAGGCCGGAAAGGCGGCCAGCACGACCTGCGAGATCCCCCAGAAGAGCGCCAGCCCGACGATGGAGAGACGTATACCACGATGTTCGGCAATGGCCTGCAGATTGTTACGAAGATATTGTCCCTTACCGTAGCGTTTCCAGTCGAAGCCGGTCTGATCAGGTTCTCTCCTGATCGGCAGACGGAAGGTCAGCCAGAGTTCAAACAGTGAGCACGCCACCAGCAACCAGCCCACCGACGCGACTTGCCGCAGGATATCCGAACCGCTCTCGTAGCTCACACCCTGTAAACCCAACTCGAACAGCCAGGAGAAAATGAACACGCCAGCGAGGATGGCAGCGATTGTGACCGCCTGAATGGCGCCGTTGGCACTGGCAAGCTGGGACTTACCGGTGAGTTCCTTGATGTAACCGTATTTTGCCGGTGAATAGAAGGCACTCTGCACCGCCAGCATAAAGGTCATGGCAAAGGCGATTTCGAACCAGCCGAGGTAGTAGCAGGCGGTAATCATCAGAGTCAGGATCACTGCGACTGCAGCGCTGAGACGCATCACAGCCGGTTTCCGGTAGCGGTCCGAGATATAACCCGCTGGTGTATAGAGCATTAATGCCGGGAGGAGGATGAGTCCATTAACCACCGCGGTGAGCATGATCTGGATTTCGCCGTCATAGATTTTGAAAACACTGTTCTGAATGACGATCTTGTGCCCCAGATCGACAAAGGCGTTGAGAAAGGCGATCAACAGATAAGGCATGAAACCGGTGATACGCAAGAGTTTGTCCATGAGGCTATTCCTGGTTGTTCTGAATTTTTCCGTAGATTAGTCAATCTGTTTAGTATTAGGATACTCTTGTAAAGAATGAATCAATTATCTAACCTATTGGTATATTTATTTAATACTTAATTGCAGTCATGGCCCAGACACAACCCCTCATCGATGCCCTGAAACGAACCCTGAAGGCCCATGGACTGACCTATGCGGATGTTGCCGATTATCTGCAACTCTCCGAAGCGAACGTAAAACGGCTCTTCTCCAAGCGGACATTCACTCTGGAGCGTCTGGACCAGGTGTGCCAGATGATGGGAATGGAGATCTCCGATCTTGTACAGGAGATGAACGAGTGGGCCGGCGCCCATGCGATCACCGGCCTGACCCTCGAGCAGGAGGCGGAGATAGCCGGCAACCTGGAACTATTGTTGGTCACGGTCTGCATACTCAATCGCTGGACCCTTGAAGAGATCATGGCTCGCTTTCACTTGTCGGAATCCCAGTGTATCCAACACCTGGCCAAACTGGACCGGCTGAAGTTGATTGAACTGCTCCCGAAAAACCGAGTGAAGGTACTGGTTGCCCGTAACTTCAAATGGCAGGAGAACGGACCCATTCAGCGCTTTTTCCAGGAAAAGATTGAAGCAGAGTTCTTTGCGTCCCGCTTTGATCATCCCACCGAACACCTGATCGTGGTCAACGGTATGCTGGCCGAGAGTTCGAATGTGGTGTTTCAACGCAAGATGGAGCACTTGGCAAGGGAGTTCGACGAGTTGAATGACGATGATGCCAAACTGCCTTTGGATGAACGGGTGGGAACGACTGCTGTTATCGCCATGCGGCCCTGGTCTTACGGATTGTTCGATTCGCTGAGAAAAGAAGATTTGTCGATAAAGAAAACAAAACGGAAGAAATGAAGAGATTCTGATATTCTCATAACAAAACTCTCCTACACATCGAAGCGACAAACACATACTTTATCTTTACCTGGACTCTTGACTTGGCACGGCCGCGTCGTCTCTCAGAAATCAACAGCAATTTGTGCCGGCTGCTTATCCTGGTTAAGTCTTGGTTCCACAGCACGGCAGACAAAATCACGTTCCCCAGTCCGGCATAGACCGATTGATCCCGATCGTTTCTTTGTGTCAAAACTGTATCGGTTTGGTGAACAAATGAAACGCATTTTCGTAGCTGGAGAAATCATTCTGATACCTGTCTTCTGCATACTTTCACTTAGAGATAGAAAGGGAGAGACAACAAATGCAGTCACTGACAAATATCTTATATATGATTTCCACGCTAACAGGATTGCTATTATTAGTTGGGATTTTTGTGATCAGTATCTTCTGGTCTACAAGCTTCATATTTAGCTGGCTTTTCTAACAAAGTCACATCCCTTTGCTGCTATCTGTAAACAGACGCTTACTGAGACAGCATGCTGGTTGGCAGTGATAGATTCATTTATGAGTTAAGAAGGTGGAGCTGGGCACCCCTCAACCCCGGATCGGAGTGTAGGGTGGGGCCCTGCCCCACCACCAGCTGGCTTAACCAAGTCGTATTTGAATTATAAAAGCATTATTAGCGTCTTAGCGTTAGATGATCCCTCGCATCAATTTTTCGATTTATTGACGAGCCGATACAGACCAAGAAAAAGGGCGAAAGAGGCGAAGGTAGCTTAGAAGACACCCTTCTCCGATATAAGTGGTAATCCCCCCCAGGCCCGCAGCACTTTTCCGGTAAAGCCCCCCTCAACAGCGTCGACATACATTTCAGCTGTTTGAACAGCGGTTACCAAGCCTTGTCTCTCCTGTCCGGGCTCCACAATCGGAGCAGGACTGACTACATTGATTCGTATACCCCGCGGTAATAACCGGGCCGTATTACATACAAAAGTGTCAACGGCAGAATTGATGGGGCCGGTGGCAATACTCGCCTCATTGGGATAGTGACTGAGAAACCCGCTTGTTAAGGTAAACGAAGCGTTATCATTGGCATATTTCTCACCTATCATGACGAGTCTCACTTGAGAAAGAAATTTACGCTCAAAGCCGAAGCGGAAATCGTCATCTGTCAGATCTGAATATCGTCTAAACCGACTGTCTCCACCAGCAACTGAGATAAGCGCATCAAACCTGCCCGTCTGTTCAAACATGTCTTTGACGGAATGTTCCTTCGTGTAATCCACGACAATATCTCCACTACGGGACCCGACACTGACGATCTCATGGTCTCTAATAGATAATGCCTCAGTGACTTTGCTGCCTATACGCCCATAAGCACCGATAATAATCACTTTCATTGTTTGTCACCTGAGTTATCGTAATTCCGGAATTACTACGCATAGTCCCGAACATCGATGACTTCGCCCGTCATATCGCCATCCAATGCCGCTTGGTATGCAATGGCCGTATCGGCAGCCGACATGCCTGCACTGCTGTCCATACCCATCATTTCCATGGTTTCCTTAACAAATATGGGACTGACTGCATTGATTCGAACCTTGTCACCCAATTCGATTGATGCCGCTTTTACAAATGAATTCAAAGCGCCATTGACTGCGCTGACCGATACAGAACCGGGAATGGGTTCGTTGGCTAACATGCCGGAGGTCAATAACACAACACCACCATCATTGATAAAGCGCTGACCGACCCTGAGCAGATTGATCTGGCCCATTAACTTGTTATGCCAACCCAGTTCAAATTGCTCGTCTCTCAATTCAGTTAAGGGTCCAAATGCAGCCATGCCTGCCGTGGAGATAACGGCATCGACATGCCCTGCCTCATCAAACAGGCGCTGAATCGATGCTTTGTTATCCAGATCCACCTGATAGTCTCCATCCTTATGCCCAACAGTAGTGACATCATGTTCATTAGACAGGCGCCGCTGTACCTCCCGGCCTATCGTTCCCGTCGCACCAACAAGTAATATTTTCATCTCATTATCCTCATTCACGTTTGAATATTTGTCCGACGATTTAAGGGTAGATAATCCACTTAATATGATAAATAATAAAATTATCAATTATGTTTTCAGTATTAATGAATAATGGATCTACTTAAATCAATTGAAGTTTTTCTGGAGGTCTGCAAGTGGAAAAGCTTCAGCCAAGCGGCTGATCAACTGAACCTGGTGCCATCCGCCGTCAGTCGACAGATTAACGAGCTTGAGAAGTATCTGAACGTCAGACTGTTATATCGCACCACTAGATCCGTCAGTCTGACGGATGATGGACGACGTTATTTACGAAAAATGGAGGAGATCACTCAAAGCGCTCAAGAGCTGGAGAATCTAAGTAACAATGACAATACTGTCAAAGACCATATTCGAGTCACTGCGCCGCCAATACTCAGCCCGGCGCTGTTGAATAAGGTAATCGATAGCTTCCTTGTTCAGTATCCGGATATTTCGTTTTCAATAACGCTGGTCAACAGGGAGATCAATCTCGTTGAAGAAGGCTATGATCTTGCATTGCGGGTAGGAAGACTTGATGACTCAAACCTTGTCGCCAGAAATATCGGTCGATTCCCTCTTTCAGTTGTTGCAAGTCCAACATACCTAGACACTCATAGTATGCCAAAACATCCGAAGGAGCTGACCAGGCATAATTGCATCATCAACACATTAACTCAGTCACCGCGTCGCTGGTTGTTTCGAGAGAGCAAGAGGGAATACTCGGTAAAGATTGATGGGCGGTATGACGCGAATGACGATGCGATTCTGCAGAAAATGGCATGCGCGAATCTAGGAATAGTCTATCTGCCAAGATACGTTGTAGATGAAAAAATATACAGTGGTGAGCTTGTATCCATATTAGAAGACTATATTCCCGAGCCATTTCCAATTTCTCTCGTCTATCCGAGTCGGCATTATCTCAGTAAGGCAAAAAGGTTATTGATCGATTTTTTTAAAGATAATGCAGAATCCTTAACCATGCCAGATAAGGGAGCTAAGCCTCGATGAGCCTGTGCATTTTCTGAGTGAATGCAATGATTGTTTATCGATTCGGATTATGCGTGCGATTCGCTGATGCATGGGCCAGAGCTGAGGAACTGAATACCTGCCCAATATTCACTCATACACCTAGTATTGGCACTCTCCATTGCTTACTGTATCTTTCGGCCGCTGACAGGCCTAAAGTTATCCTTGCTCCAGCCGCCAAATGAAGCTGTGGTAGTCACTGAATAGCTATCTATTAGCGGCATGATGGCCTCCTTCTCTCAAGCCCGTATGAATCTAAATTGTTCTCAAGCAAAATCTGTCATTCATCTCGTGATAAAAAGAAATCGTTGTTTAATATCACTGTTCTCTCTCCTCTCCATAAGCAGTGCACTGGCCAGTGAAGGCTCATCAATCGGCGTATTTGGAAAGACACGCCAGGATATCGACTACCACCTGAACACATTGGGTGTCTCCGCCTCCCTGGTCACTTCTGTTGGACTCTTTCGCTGCGATCCCGCCGTACTCAAAGGTAAGACCAGGATTGACTCGTTTAATAACATCATTGGGATATCCGATGTACGGGAGGCTGAATGGAAGGATTTCTCCGCTCACGATATTGAATGCCGATATGGAGCGAAATGGAATGCTGCTGAGGGAGTATTCAAAGCCGGCATAGGATTTCGAGATTATCAGGGCAGGACAGATGATGAGCCGGGAGGAAAAGATATAAGTATCGAGGGTGCTGGTGCGCTACTTGACTATGACAGTCAATACTTGGATGCAAAGCTGGAGTGGAGACGGGAAATACATGACTACACTCTCAAGCATCAAACCTCTTTTGGGGACTACGACAGTCTTATTGATGCGACTGAGGACACCTATAATGTATCTGTACTTTATAGAAAACTCTATCTTGACGCCAAATATGTCAATGGCAACAAGGATAACGAATACACAACACCGCTTTTCCCAGCAAACAGGTTCCGCTACGCTCACACGGATATTGCTATTGGCCTGACTTTCCAACCTGAGGAAAACGGATTAACCCTAATTGCACCCATCATTGGCGAGGGTTCCTATCGTGGTTCCTTCAATCCACTGACAGGCGATACCGGCCTGAAAGGCGTAAAGATGGCAGGGCGAATCTATAGCTCCCAGATTGATTTCAGCTTTGTGCGCCACAAGGGTGTAGGTGATCGCCCCTATCTCCCTGCCACTGAGAAGCTTACCGAACATATAGAGGCAACGACAGTATTGCTGGGCATAAAAAAGGATGGCTGGAAAAGCAGCCTGGAATATTTAAAGTCAAATCACCGGGCTAATGCGGCGATAGCGCATCCACTATATGCTGCAATAGTTGGTGGTTTTGGACCTTTTTACAACGAACGTGCAGAAGACAAATTGACACTTACCATATCATTCCCAGTTGAAAAAAAAGTCACAGCCAATCTGTCGCTATATCACACAGCTCGATATGATCGACAGTATACTCATCCTGATCACACCTATACTGAGAACGGTGGATTTATCCAGTTCATTTTTAGTGAGTAACAACTGATACAATCCAAGGATAGAGGATCAGGCCTAGACGACAGCCGGCACATCTGCCGTTTCAACCCGGTTGCGCCCATTTGTCTTGGCCCGATAGAGTGCCTCATCGGCCTTCGCAATCACGGTATCTGGAGTCTGCGTGGCAGCAAATTGCTCTGAGCTGTACAGACCGATACTAATGGTGACCCCGATCTCCTGCTCGTCAGCAACCACCGGCTTTGACTCCATTGTTTGACGTAACTCTTCGGCAACCCGCTCCGCCCCGTCGGATGGTGTATCGGGCAGGATTGCCAGGAACTCTTCACCGCCGATTCGACCGACAATATCGTTGCTGCGTAAACGTTGCTTGATAGTCGTCGCCACATGCTGCAAAACGGTATCACCCACCTGGTGCCCGAAGCGGTCGTTGACATTCTTGAAGTGGTCAACATCGATGATCATCAAGCTCAACGGCTGCCCGGCTGCCTCGGCTCTGGCAAACAGCTTATCCATGGCCCCAAAGAGTGCACGCCGGTTGGACAGTCCTGTCAAAGGATCCTCCAGGGCCATACGACGATTCTGCTCCGCGCCCTGCTCCACCGTGGTCAATACAAAGCCAAAGGCAAGAAAGAACATACCCAGGTAATTGATCATGTAGAACAGGGTAGTCAGCGCGTCCCGGGACTGGAATGGAGTGATTTCATGCCAGCCGAGCCAATACGCCAGTGCCCGGTATGCCATCGTTGACATACCTACCATGCAGGTTATGGCCATAATCATGCGACCACGCCCAACGATAATCTTACCTGCCCGCAGTAGCGCCCAAAGAATCAGGGCAATTTGATAACTCAATATAAATGACGCGATGATGAGCCTCGACTCGCGGTCATGAATCAGCACCAGGCTTACTACCAACATCATGACGACCGGCATGATATAGAGAACCGGCGGCATGCGCGCATGGCGGCTGCAGAGTACCGCCAGCAGGACCAGGGTCAGGGTCAATGACCCCAGCATATTACCGACGCCAATGGCCAACAGATCAGGGATCTGGCCTCGGGCTCCCAACACCAGATAGTAGCCGCTATTGGCGACCAGCGCCCAGGCAAGTTGCTTTAGGCCTGGAATGGCTTGTCGCAGGGCGACGATCATCACTGCCAAGGTCATTGACAAACTGGTGACGACGCCAACGAAGTACATGGAAGGGATGTCGAGAGTCATGCGTGGACCTGGAGTTAAAGAGTTAACCCATGATTTGAATAGGATTCAAAAAAAAGACTGCCTCCCTGGCCCAATCTCATAATAGATGAATCACCAACACATGCAATAGGTAGGGACGACAGATGTCGGTGGTAATTTTCAGATGGTTTGATTATCCCCATTTCAATTAGTACCGGGTATGCGCAGAGACTTGACCCAGGGCAACAGACCACGTCAGACATATAGTCAAAGTTTGAAGTACTGGGGTTCTCCCAGGCTGGCACCAGCCTCCAACTCACTGTTTATCTCCTGGGTCTTAGCATATGATCCGGGATTGTAGTGATTGGGTGGATGATCCCGCTTAAGCCAACCCATTTTCTGGTAGGTATTGGCCACCATTTGGGCGCAGAACGAGTTCTGCATTCCACTGTCGATGTCCGCCTGCCCCTCCAACCAATGCAGAAATTCCTGTTGGGTTGGAGGAAATGGTGTGCCGTCGTAGTCGTACATCACCGACCAGAGCCGCTTTTCATCGATATCGACACCTTGGAGTCTGGTGACAGCAAATCGGTACTTCGAACCATCCGGTGAAGGGTAGTACTTATCCAGATTGGCAAGGTAGTCTTTGAGAACCAGCAGATGGGTACCGGGGTGGTCTGGATTTACCTCTTTATGGATCCGGTCCTCCAGTTTGTCCACGGTATCCGCGGTCCAGAGGTAGAGTCTGGGGTCGTCATGAAAACGGACAATCATCGCAGAATGGCTGAAGTCCGTATGATCGACCTCTTCGATGAGTCGACTCTCTGCGGCTGTTCCGCTGCATAACAAAACAGACCCGCAAGTGATGGTATCTGTGATTTCGGCGAGTGTGTTGAGTTCACTCTCGTTGTAGACTTTAGGTTTTTTATGCAAATTAACTGCAATATCTTCAACACCTTCCAGAACATTCTCCATAATATCCATCTCATGCCCCCCAAGATTTTTCCACAGTCAGGCATCATTTGCCCTGACCCCGCCGATATTGGCTACTTAGCGGCCAGTCTGGAGGATAGTTTAATCACGTTTAAGCTGTATCTTCTGTACGTCAGGTCGTTCAGAACAAATAGACGCTTTGCCTTCCACCAGTAAACATCCGGCGAGGCAAATTCCCTCATCGTTCTCAGCTGCGCAATTTATCACTGCCTTGTAATTGAGGCTGGAGTGACTTGCTTTTAAATCTTCTTTTCCGAGCATCCCTGTGCTGTGAAAAGCGATAAGATAGACCGATGGCATATGCTCAAATCCAAGCTCTGCCGGGGGCAGATGAGGCACCGCATCGTAGATGTTCTGTACCCGCAGGGTTGGGTGAAGCGAGCACTCTTCGAAGAAAGAGACAAATGCGCCATTACCCACTCGAGGCGAGGCAAAATTCACATTTTTGGCTGAAATAGTGGGTCTGGAGAGCGCCAGATCCAGCGTAAACAGTTGGCTCAGTGCTGCTCCCAGGCTGTGGCCCGTGACATAGATCTCGCTGATGGGTTTTAAGGAGGCCTGATACTTATCGATTAAAGTGAATAGTTGACGTTGCATCGAGGCAACCGTTCGATCTCCTTTCTGGTAGATATCGTTAAAACCGGACTCGACTCGAACGCCGGCAGGCACCCCGATTTCAGAGTCGAATGGGAGAAATGCCTGCGGCTCGACACCGCAATCATCCAGCATATCGAGAGCGCTGTCGGTCCCCCGAAATGCAAAAATATAGCGCCATGGAGCTGTCGTTGAGCGGTATACCAGACCATATGTTTCAAGCGTCTTATCCCGCCCGAATACGGCATCGACACCGCTCCAGCAATCCAGTAGCTCAAACCCCTCAGGAGCTACCACATTAGTCCTGGCGCATTGCGACACATTCTCCACATCAAATGCGTTGTAGGCCTGAATGCAACAATCAATCAAAAGTCCGATACGGTCAGCATCTACCTCTCGGATATCGGTCACACACACCACAGATTCATCCCCCTGCTTTATTGCTAATTATTATGATCATTTATGACAAACCACGATTTCTGAGAGAATAACAATTCAGACTCAGCACATGACTTAATTATTGTTATAAAAAGTCACGCTCCACACCTTAAAGTTTATTTTCCTGGTCAATATATTTTGTTTGGCTCAGTAAGCAATGAGTTATGACGTATAAACGAGAAACGATAAGTATATTATTTACATAAACTTCCCTGTGTTAGCAGAAAATGGATGGAATGCGAAATGCGACTCAGAATTGAAATGGCATTATATGTGATGTAAACCCAGGCCTTACTGCTGCTTTTTGATAGGAGACAAAATGCAACAGGAATAAGCCTCTGTTTATAGATAAATCAATGTTTGGGATGCCAATGCAATATAAAGCTTATTGACTCAATATATCGTGGTTAACTCTCGGACAAAACTTCCCCAGCCATGGCTGATGATCACCATCAATGGAATCAATATAACAAATAGCCGAAGAACGTTACGTATACGCTTATTGGCGCAACGCATTTCCATGTAGTGGTCTATTACAAGGCTACCCTTTACTGCAATTAGAGCCGCGACGGTAAACGTCAGTGGCCAACCGATTCCCCGAGTCTCGGTCAAAAGAGCGCCGACAAGCGTTAACCCTATCAGTGATAGCCATATTAATTCTGTTCGCCCAATTGCCATTGGATTTTCATCTCATGATATAGAAGAAGGGAAAAATGACCAACCAAATAATATCTGTGGCATGCCAGTAAAGCCCAGCGGCTTCAAGCCCGCTGTAGTTTTCTGAATTATATGCGCCGAGTCCTGTCCTGAACGCCACCCAGGCCAATCCCATCAGTCCCCATGTTACATGCACCAGATGGTTTAACGTCAAATAGTAATAGACGGTGTAAAAAACTCCCGTTTCACCATCAATTCCATGCGCAACGTTCCAGCGTATCTCAAAAAATTTTACGATGGGATAACCCAGCCCAAATAAAATTGCCAGAATCACCCACTTTGTCGAGGTCTTTTGCTTGTTTTCACGAATAGCGCTAACCGCTTTCACCATGCAATAACCACTCGTCAACAGGAATACTGTTATTGCGGTTCCGGCCAGCGAATGCAACTTCTCAGGCCCCGATGAAAACGCTTCAGGATTGTGTGCTTTAGCGACAAAATAGACGACAAACAGTAATAGAAACTCAACCAGCACACAGAAGATACCGACCCAGATACCGCTGTTGCCTGGAACGCGCTCAAGGTCACTGCCTTCAGTATCACCGATTACAGGAAGAGTTTGACTAACAGAGATATTCATAATGGTGCTATTTGCCAGCATCAAAAGATGTAATTTCGCATTAGGGATAATACTCTCTAGCTGGCCCAATAAAAACTGTTTGTTGAGAGCCTGCCGGTCCATTCTCCGTCATAGTCGAAGACCTGCACCCCAATTTCATTCCCAGGCTATTTTCCTTTATCAGGCCAACTCCACGGGGGCTCGTCCAGCATTCCCTGCCCCACTACGACCGTTTGCCCCAGCTCTTTGTCCAACTGTAGTGAGTTGCAGGTCTCCGACTGCTCAAGTGCTGCAATCAATCGGGTGGCGTGGGAGACGACCCACACCTGTGTCTGCTCAGATGCCTTGATGATGAGTCTGGCCAGTGCGGGTAAGAGATCGGGGTGAAGACTCGTCTCAGGTTCGTTCAACACCATCAGAGGCGGCGGCCTGGGTGTGAGCAGTGCCGCAACCCAGAGCAGATATCGCAGAGTGCCGTCTGAGAGTTCAAACGCCGACAAAGGTCGCAACAGTCCGTGTTGGGAAAGCGCGACCGAGAATCGACCGTCTTCACGCACATGGATGTCTAGCTGTGAACCGGGAAAGGCATCACCGATCGCATCGCCAAGGGCTTCCGCGTCACCGATCTCTCTGATCGTTTGCAGGGCGGCGGCCAGATCCCGGCCGTCGTGGTGCAGGACCGGTGTCCGGGTGCCCAATTGCGGCTGTCTCGCTGGGGCATCCGCATCCGTACGAAAGTGGTCGTAGAATCGCCAGCCACGGATATTATCCCTGAGACTGACCACTTCAGGTGTTCTTACCGGGTCGGCGATCTGACCGAACAGGCTGTCAAAACTACTTGCATGTTGAGAGACGACTTCCCACTGACGATCTGTTCGTACTTTGATCATGCTGCCATCCCTATCCACCAGATGGCTTGCCGGTCGGAATGTGTTACCGGCCCAAATGGATTCACGCTTGATCTCAGGATCGAGCGCGAAGGCCGATATGGAAGGGGTGGGCAGTCCCAAGGAAATGGCATAACCGAAATCATCGGTGCAGAACCCAAGCCTGAGACGGGATCTCGCCTGTTTGGGACCGCCTTGAACGGGCAGAACTCCCTTCTTCATTCGGCGGGAGAGATTCTCAGGGCCTGCCCAGAAAGTCGATTCCAGGCCGCCCTCCTTCGCCAACGCATTGATCACACCCCCTTGGGCGGTCTCTGCCAGTAACCTCAAGGATCGGTAGAGATTCGATTTGCCGCTGGCATTGGCGCCGGTGACCACATTGAGATTGCCGAGCGGAATGACAAGGTTTAACAACGATCGATAGTTGGCGATGGCGACGGTGTTAATCATAGAAATAGTGCGAAGTCCCACTTATGGGTCTGTTTTTTAACTATCCATCCGATACTGGAAACTGATAGTGCCAAAGCCGGACACTGGCGTCTGTAGGTGTATGCCTACATGAACTACAGCGCTGAAAAAAATGATCGTACACGGAGTGAGCAGTTACCCGGACATATACTCCCAACTACAGGAGAATGTATTAAATAACGATACTTCTGGTTCATGTATTCATGCCTTTTGTATTGCAGGTAGCCATATCTGTCACATTGCTCAATCCTTTGTGCACACCTAACAACACAAAGGGAGCAGTCACATGAGTTTTCTAAAACGTCTTTCAGTCAGCGTACGGTCTCAATTGGACGAGGCGGTCAGCCGGATCGAGAACCACGACGCTGTGATCGATGCAGCACTGCAGGAGAGCCGGGACGCCATTGCGCGCCTGAAGCTGCAACAGTCGCGCATGAGCAAGAAGACCCAGTCTATCGACGCTCAGATAGATAAACTACAGACGGACGAACAAAGCTGGGTACGGCGGGCAAAAATGCTGGCAAAGGGCGATGAAGCCCAGGCGCTCGCCTGCCTTGATCGCCGGGATCGCTGTGTCGAACAGATCAAGCAACTGCAGGCGCAACGGGAGCAATGCACAGAGCTGGAATTCCGATTGGCCAATAACCTCACACAGTTGGAGCAGAAACTGATCGACGATGAACAGCGTCTGCAGGAGTTTCGCGGACGGGACCTCTCGGCAAAGGCGGAACATGCCATAGAGGAGATCAGAGGCTCGGGATCGGGCAGCCTCGAACAGGCCTTCGATCGCTGGGAACTGGATATCACCCGCAAGGAGCTGCGCCAGGATGCGGCGGATCCTGCCTCGATCGGCATCGACTCACTCGAGGAACGTTTTCAGCGGGAAGAGCGTCTGGAGGCGCAAAAGGCTGAGCTGAAGGCCTTGATGGGGGATGAGTCATGATCCATCCCAAACAAGCGCTTGAACCCGGCCCGGTGAATGAACCGGCTCCGGGAGATGAGATCGGCTGGCGATCACGTATCGCGGAACACCTGGAGATCTCCAGTGTATTGCGCCTGCTTGGCGGCGGCTTTACCGTCATGGCGATCCTGCTCTTCCTTTTTCAGCGCTGGGACGACGCCTCGGACCTGCTGCGCTATGGCATGATTCTCGGCGAGACCCTGACACTGACCGTACTGGGATTTGTCACCAGCCGCTGGTTGAAGGAGCAGAAGAGCGCCAGGGTATTCCTTGGTTTGAGCCTGGTCTCCACCAGTGCGGTTTTCACCATTCTCAGCGCCATGATCCATTCCCAGGTGCAGTGGATGCCGATGGCGACTAACCTGCCCGACTTTGCCGTCTGGGCGGTGGACTCCCTGAATACCGTGATGCTGCTGCTAGGGGGCAGTTTGGTGATTCTCGGCGGACAGTCCCTGCTCAGTCTCAGCGTGCTGGCGAGACCCGTCGCCGGGCGGCTCACCCTGTTGATGTTGCTCAATATCGGCCTGTTGTTGCTGCCGGTTCGCGATATGGGCATCACCACCCTGCTGGTCCTGCCGGCACTGCTTTTCGGTTTTCACTACCTCTCGATGGTGCGCCGATCGACACCGGCCATGAGGACAACGGAAGGGATTATGGCCGGCATCCTGGTCATGCTGCCGCTCGCCATCATGATTGGGCGCGGCGCCTATCTCTATGCCCATGGTCCAGTAGCCGCAGGCAGTCTCGCCATGCTTTGCTATCTGTTGATGAGGCAGTTGGCGGTCTCTATTACCAGTGCCGTCCAGATCAGGAAGTCCCTGGAAGTGGCATCTCTCCTGCCGGCGGTCCTGACGGCCCTCAATTTCACTGAGGTGGTGGATCGCTTTTTTCCGAGTACGGATCAATGGTTTGTGCTTCTCTTCGGACTCCTGTTGTGTGGATTTCTGCTGGATCTGGCCATGCGTGCTGTCACCGGACGTGAACGCTATATCCGGGGAATTTTCTACACCGCACTGGTCGTGGCACTGATGGAGGAGATGTTCTGGCCTGGGGTATCGACGGCTATGCTCGCAGTCGTACTCTCCAGCCTGGTTGCCTTCTATGGCTATAGCGCCAAAGAGACGGGGTTGCTCAGGCTCTCACTGTTGACCTTCGCCGGCAGCACGGTTTTTCTGATCAGCGAGTTGATCGTCACGCTCAACGCCGGCACCTGGATGAGCCTGGCCGTACTGGGTATGTTTACAATCATTCTTGCCGCTACGGTGGAGCGCCATGGTAAGTGGATGATGGGAATGATCGAGAGACTGAAGTCGTAATATTTCCATCCTTGATGGTTAACGGCGATGTACCCGGAAGCAATAGGGTCATCGCCGTTATCATTGAACCGCTGGCACACTATTCGAAATGAGGTCACATGGGTATCTAGCCCGTGTTTGGTGGGGCACAGCCCCACCCTACGCCTTGATCCACTGGTAGGGTGCGGCCCTGCCGCACCAAAAACCACCCTACTGTTACGACTAATCCTGTTCCGATACGGTGCGTGCCATTGCGACCAATAATTTTCTGCGCTTCTCATCCATCTCTGAATATAGCGTCATCAACTCACGCAGATCGTCAGGAAAGGAGCCACACAGACCATCCGATTCAATATGCTGTTCATCAAGCCATTGCTTCGCCCTGCCGCTCGCCTTTTCAATTCTTCTGGCGAGTCTCTCTCCGATATGCTTAAACGGATTGTCAATATATTCCGCCAACTGCCTGGCCTCGAGCTTAACCAACAGTAGAAACTCGGTCAGCGCCTGTGCCGATTGCTCTTCCGCTTCGCGAAACAGAAACACCAGATTCTGATGCCGCACTGCTTGCAGATCCCGCTCGCCCGAGCGGATGGGACCCAGTCCGAACATGATCCAACAGGTGGATGTTCCCGTCACCCTGGCGATGGTCTCCACATGGCTGGGATGGGGCATGGAATAGCCGGCTTCGTACCAGGAGAGCCGGTTCTCCGGCCACCTGGGCAGCTTCTTGCGAAAGGCTTTTGCCGTACTGAAGCCGGCCATCTTTCTGGCTTGTGCGATACGTTTGCCGATCTTGACGGCGAACGGATCTTTGGTGCGTGAGGAGGTCGAAATCTTTTTTGTCATTTGCAAAAAATACTCTTGCATTTCCAGGATCGGCGATTATACTTGCGCACCAAGTTCGAGGGGAAACTTTTTTACACCGGAAAAAGAAACTGACTATGAGTTCAATACGCAACCACACCATCGATACATTCGCTGACCTGCAACCAGGGTTGGCTTGTGTCTCCGTGCCTGTGGCGTATCGGTTGAATCAAGCAGAACCGGTCGTCTCCTTACTCGGCAACGAGGACAAACTCGGTATGACCTGACGCCTTTTGCAAACAGTTGCGGGAAGGTGTCCTGAATCGTCGGCACCTTCCGGAAGAAACCCCCGGTTGGTGCAGACCCCGGGGGTTTTTTTATGCCCTCGAAAACCTCGATGAGAAATTCGGGGTGCTCTTTAACAATTTGGAAATCTATCGATATGCCCTGCCCGTTTTTGGCAGGGCATGATTTGGCCGCTTGGGGCAGATACCAAGCAAGCCTCGTCCCCCCGTTCTCGGTTACGGGCCGGGAATGGCGACTGTTTCATACTCGCCAGGGATAAGAGGTAGCGTTGTTGTTCGAGCCGTATCGGCAAGCACAACAGTGCAGTGCCAGGGGGGATGTTTCTCACGGATACCCAAAGCACCGGTCCGCACTCAATTCGGATGCGGACTAAACCAGGGGAGGGATTGCGAGATCCCTGAGTGGTGAACGACGAATCGGGCTCCCCTGCCCGCTATGTTGTTCTGCGTACTGGGGATGTGGCGCAACTGGCAGACGCAGCAGGCTTAGACCCTGTGGGTTGTGAGTTCGAATCTCACCATCCCTACCATCATGACTACAGCACACGATCTGGAGGTGCGACATAAAAACGAAGAGAGACAACGACGATTTCGTATCCTTTCGAAACCATGAGCAAACGGCGCAAGGGGTATCCCTCTGAGACACAGGTAAAGCGCGGTGTTCGTAGGGTTCATGGCGAAAAGGATCTGACCGAAAAGCTCGGCCGTAATGACCCCTGCCCCTGCGGCTCCGGGAAGCGCTTTTAAGGGGTGCTGTCTACAAAGCAAACGCTTTGACGGCACGAATCGAAATGACTATTTCAGAACATAATTATCACCCGTACAGGTTCGACTCCCGACGGGTGAACCGAGTCCTCATTGGGTACTTGAGTGACAGCGGTCGGGTCTCCCAGGGCCCGCTGGCGCAGCTTGCCATGCAATCCTGTGTACCGCACTGGAGGTCCTTGAAGACACCACGTGGATATAGCTCAGTGGGTAGAGCAATCGACTCATAATCGATGGGACGGAGGTTCGAATCCTCCTATTCAACCATTGGTCAGGGCCTGATAAGCCCCGCGGTTCGAATCCGCATTTGACTCACTATCCAGGCAACGCCCCCGCAGGTATCGAAGAGAGATTCTTCGGTGGTTGTCCTGCAGCACCTGCAGCGCCCGCGTTTGGCATGTGCCGCATGGGTCAGTGATACCGCCATCACCCAGCCTCACGGACAAGGGAGTGTCCGGGAAGTGACCGTGGCCGTGGTATCACCCACCCATCGGCCCATTCAGACCCGCGCTGTGGGTGTGGGGCCGCGCTTTTCCGAAGTGCATCCTGTCGGGTGCGCTTCGAAAAGGCAAAATCAATCAACAACAAGGAGATAACCATGTTTACTTACAAGCGCATCGTTGTGGCCCAGCACGAGCGCGGTTTTCTGTTTCGTGACAGTCAGCTGATCCAGGTGCTGGAGCCCGGTGTCTATCGCCACTTCGACCCCTTCGGTCGCCTGCGGATCGAACTGCACGATCTGGGCCAGGCGGTATGTGCCAACAAGAACGCCGAACTGCTGATGCAGAGCGCCGGCGATCTGTTGACCCCCTATCTGGAGAAGGTGGTCATGTCCGATCGGCAGATCGGTCTGGTCTACCGGGACGACAAGTTCGTAGAACTCGTTGCCCCGGGTGAGCGCAAGGTCTACTGGAAGGTACCCTACGCGCTGCGTGTAGAGCAGATCGATCTGCAGAACGATCTGCCGGTGCCCAAGGAGCTGGCGGATGCCCTGTTCCGTACCCGCGGCGGTGTGGTGGCTCGCGAAATGCAGGCCTATGTCTATACCGCCGAGGTGATGGATCAGTCTGTCGGTCTGCTGGTGGTGGACGGTGAGTTTGTCCACACTCTGAAGCCCGGTTTCCACGCCTTCTGGGCGGTCAAGCGCCACGTCACCGTGGAGCAGCTGGATACCCGCGTTCAGGCCATGGAGGTCCAGGGTCAGGAGATCCTCACCCGGGACAAGGTCTCCCTGCGTCTGAATCTGGGTGCCCAGTACCAAGTGGTCGACCCGGTCAAGGCGCGGTCACAGCTGCAACAGCCGCTGGATTGGATCTATCGTGAGCTGCAGTTCGCACTGCGGCAGGCGGTGGGTTCCCGAGATCTCGACAAGCTGCTGGAAGACAAGGAGCGGGTCGACCGGGAGGTGTTCGACAAGGTCGCCGACAAGGCTGCCGAAAACGGTTTTGTGCTGCGTAGCGTCGGCCTCAAGGATGTGATCCTGCCCGGTGAGATGAAGGAGATCCTCAACCAGGTGGTCCAGGCTGAGAAGGCGGCACAGGCCAACGTCATCAAGCGGCGCGAGGAGACCGCAGCGACCCGTTCGCTGCTGAACACCGCAAAGCTGATGGATGAGAACCCCACCCTGCTGCGCCTGAAGGAGCTGGAGACGCTCGAGAAGGTGACCGACAAGGTGGATCGTCTGACCGTGTTCGGCGGTCTCGACGGCGTCCTCAAGGATACCGTCAAGATCAATGTTTAACCGCAACCGCCCGGCCGATTTGGCCGGGCATCTATCCAATGCAAGGAGTTAACCATGTCTGAAGACTATCCCTCCACCCGATATCAACCACACGGCGTCCAAACCCAAAAGGAGTATCAAGATGGACCGGAACGACATACAGGAGCTGTTGGCCTGTCTGTCCAAGGAGAGAACCCTCTACCGCTATTGTCGTGATTACTATGCGGTGCAATTGCTGAAGATTGCGGCCGATCGTCATGGATCGATTCACGCCTTGAAGGGATCCCGATTTGGCAGACTGCTCAACAAACCTGCAATGAGTCCTCTCCTGAGTCGCTGCGGAGATGGGCAGATATCCAATAATGACTTAAGCGGCTACTGGCAGGAACCGGGAACTACCTATCTGGTCACCACCGGAGTATGGGGAAGTCGATCGGGTCGTTATCAACAGACGTCCCGGCCTGGCTATAACCTGGTCTTACGGCTCAATTTCAATCACCAGCACGATGCGCTCCTGCGGGAGTCGATCCACCCGACCCGTGACGGTGTCTTCAACTACTGGGGACACCCGCAACTGGAAAGAGGCGATCGTTCCTACTACCGGGAGACCATGGCCTGGGCTCGCCTCGATATCGATCTCGACAGGGATGAGGTTTTGGTCGAGGAGATACAGAGTGACTGGGTCAGGGACATTGCGTGGTTACGCAGAAGGCTCACTCGATGTGAATCGGAAGAAGAGGCGATCGCTTATCCCGACTTCAACACCACGGCGGGCATGGCTCATCGATATCTGCAGTTCGTTGAACCGTTGCTGAAGGAGTGGAGCCAGGCCATGCTGGCGGCGACCATCGATTTCGTACGCCGTGAATTGGGGCTGAGCCAGCTCTGGTACCACACCTGGGAGGCGGGCAACTGCCTGAAACGCATCAGTCGCCGTGACGGACCGCCCAGGTCGTTGTACACCGCCCTGCCGAGACAGTTCTGTTTCGAGCAGACGGATCAGCTGCCGGGACTGCTCAACGACAGACGCACCATCAAGCGTCTGCGTCGAGCGAAAGTCGAGCCGAATTTTTATAAACTTGAACTATAAGGAGTAAGCAAGATGCCTATCCTACAAACATTAGATAAGGGCAAGGTGCCGGTCCACATCTGGACCATGGATACCGAATCCACGGCATTGAACCAGTTGGCGAATGTCGCCCGGATGCCCTTCGTACACCACCATGTGGCCGCGATGCCCGATGTCCACACAGGCATCGGTGCGACTGTCGGATCCGTGATCCCCACCAAGGGGGCCATCGTGCCGGCGGCCGTCGGTGTGGATATCGGTTGCGGGATGAACGCCATCCGTCTCTCCCTGACGGCAGCCGAGCTGCCCGACAGCCTGCGACAGCTGCGCAGCCGCATCGAAAAAGCCATCCCGGTGGGATTCGACATACATGAGCGGGATCCGGTGAAGCGGTCCACCATCATACCGTTGGCCAAGGCGCTGGATCTGATTCTCGACAAGCATCCGGGTATCGGCAAGATGCAGCGGCAGCGGCCCTATGACGTCTGGGTGCGCCAGTTGGCGACCCTGGGTGGCGGCAACCACTTCATCGAGCTCTGTCTCGACGAGAGCGACGATGTCTGGGTGATGCTGCACTCCGGTTCCCGGGGTATCGGGAATGTGATCGGTCGTTACTTCATCGATCTCGCCCGTCGTGACATGGGAGACCAGCTGGGCAATCTGCCCGACCGGGATCTGGCCTATTTCACACAGGGTGCGCAGCACTTCGATGACTATGTGGAAGCGGTCGGTTGGGCCCAGGACTACGCCATGATCAATCGCCGCGAGATGATGCGGCAGATCCTGGATGTCCTGGCCAAATACCTGCCGCCCTTCGACATTACCAAGGAGGCGATCAACTGCCACCACAACTACGTGTCGCAAGAGCACCACTTCGGCGCCGATGTCTACGTTACCCGCAAGGGTGCCATCCGGGCCGGTGAAGGTGAGTTGGGGATCATCCCGGGTTCCATGGGCGCCAAGTCCTACATCGTACGGGGCAAGGGGAATGAAGCGTCCTTTTGCTCCTGTTCCCACGGTGCGGGACGTCGCATGTCGCGAACCAAGGCGAAGAAGCAGTTCAACCGGGCCGACCTGGAGACCCAGACCCGAGGCGTCGAGTGCCGTAAGGATAAAGGGGTTATCGATGAGATCCCCGGTGCTTACAAGGATATCGACCAGGTGATGGAAAACCAGACCGATCTGGTGGAAGTGGTGCACACACTCAAGCAGGTGTTGTGTGTCAAGGGATAAGTGGGCCAGGGCGCTGGCCCACTTTATTTAACAGAGGAAAAAAACGTCATGAAAAATCGTTCAAACAAACCGCGCAATCTCTTGCACAACCATCCATTGTTACGCAAAGGTGGCGTGCATGAGAAAACTCAAAAAGCGAAGCGTCGTAAAGAGAAGCAAGCCCTGCGCAAGGGGTGGTTTTCTCTGAGTGCATATTGTGTACTGAGAGAAAGCCACCTCTTGTTCGAATACCGCCATACCAATCCGTTTGGCCGTGATCGGTTCAGTAGCCGATTAACATTTCCATTAAAAGCCGGTCTAACCCCTTAATATCTTAAACAACCGCCTACTCTGATGTGCATAGGGTTTAGAAGACGGATAACAGGTCTCAGTACGGCTTCATCATTGGGAAGTCGTCTCTGTTCCTGTCACTTGGGACCGTCTGTCTTGCGTCATTGCGGTCAACGCCAGAATGCAGGGTTGGTGAGATGGAACCGCCCTATCCCCCCACCGGCAGGTGACCGTATCAACTCACTCATCGAGCTTAACCACCAGGTCCGTGAACAGACGCGGCGACTTGTGCGACAAGGCCGGTGTTTCGTCTTTTTGAGCGGCGATCACAGCGCTGCAATCGGCATCTGGGGCGGTGTCATGGAGGCATCGGCGAAGTCGGGCCGACGTCTGGGTTTGATCTGGATCGACGCCCATATGGATGCGCACACCAGTGCGACCAGCCCTTCTGGCAATCCCCATGGCATGCCGGTTGCGGCACTGCTGGGAATGCGCGATCCCCTGTTGGATAAAATCAGGGGAGATCAGCCGGTCATGGAGGCCGATCAGATCATCTTGACAGGCATTCACAGTTACGAATCGGTGGAGAAATGGCATCTGGACAGGTTAGGCGTCGACTATCAACTGATGACCCAGATTCACCGGCTGGGTTTGCAGCGGGCATTGCATCAGAGCTGGCGACGGTTGTCAGCCCACTGCGATGCCATCGGTATCAGCATCGACCTGGACGCCATCGATCCAAGGGACATACCTGGCGTTGCAGTCCCTGTACCTAACGGAATCAGACTCAAGTCGTTGCTGACTGCGCTCTCTTCCCTACCCGTGCCTGTGGCATTGGAGATATCGGAATTCAATCCCTTCGCGGACCGCAAGCTGAAGACGACACAATCGATACCGAAAATCGTTCGGGCGGTATTCAGTTAAACAGAAAGCCGTATAGATCCTTCGGGTCGGGTGGAATCGCCAGCATATCGATCGATTCGCCGATCTCATACTTCTGCGCCAATTCGTGCAACAGCATTATTCCACTGAAGTCCTCCAGGGCAAAACCGACCGCGTCAAACAGCGTGATCTCCTCCGCTGATGTTCGTCCCGGGTGTTCGCCATTGATCAATTGATGCAGCTCCACGACTTTGATATCGGTAGGTGAATTCTGCATCTCCCCTTCATGTCGTGTCTGTGGCAGATACTCCACGACAACGGTGGCTTTCGAGATGAGATCGGGCGGCAACTCAGTCTTGCCGGGGCAGTCCCCCCCGATGGCGTGAATATGCATGCCTGGAGAAATCTGTTCCGTTTGGAACAATACGGCTCTCTTTCGTGCAGCGGTGGCAGTTACCAGTAGATCGATATCCGCCAGGAGGTCGTCCATGTCCCTGGCCTGATGCATCGACCAATCCTGATGTTTCAGATTCGCCGAGAATTTTGTCATGGCACCGGCGTCGATATCCAGATAGTTCACCCGGTCTATCGGGAGCTCATTGGCTATCGCCAGGAGCTGGAATTCCGCCTGGGCGCCGCAGCCGATGATACCGACACGGTGGCTCTCCCGGCGCGCCAGGTGTCTGGTTCCCAACGCCGTGGCCGCGGCGGTTCTCAATGCCGTCATAATACCCATTTCAGAGATCAGGACAGGCATGCCGGTCGCCACTTCGACCAGCATTCCCACGGAAACGATACTGGGCAATCCCAGCGCCACGTTGCCGGGATGACCATTGATATATTTGAAGCTGTAGTACGTCTGATCGGAACAGGGCATCAACTCAAGAACGCCGTTCTCGTAATGAGTTGCATGGCGTGGAGATTTTTTGAAATCGTTCCAACGGGAAAAATCATTCGCCATGCGCTCGGTGAGTGCATTGAGAAAGGGTTGCAGGCCATACTGTTGTATCAACCGCCGTATATCTTTTACAGACAATATCCGCATATCGATATCCCACGCTATTTCTCCATTTGACCTTGAGATGCAATGGTTATTTCATACAGAAATTAATCTGTTTGGGTTTCTATACTTAACACGAGCTCCAGTTTAGGCCGACAGGCAATGCCCGACCGACAGAAACAGATCTTGACACACGGCGAACGGTTACTCGAACGCGCCGACAATCTTCAAAAGGGAGAGGGCCTGGTTTCCGGTTGGATCCAACATTTTCTGGAGAAGCTCAATCAATATGAAGACTTCCGCATCCGGGCACTACGATTCGTTGATGTCCTGCCCACACTGACTGACGATCACGATATCGTCGAACTTTTCAATGAGTACTTCAAAGAAGACGAATTCCCGATGCCGACGCTTGGAAAGGTGGCGATTGCCTCGGGCAAGTTGCTCGGCAATACCCTATTGGCAAAGAGTATCCGACACGCGGTTGAGATGCTGGCCACACAATACATGGTCAGTGATGATCCGGATAAAATCGCAAAATCGATCGATGAAATCGTATCAACCGGCTGCCATGTCTCTCTCGATCTGCTTGGCGAGCTGACGCTGAGCGATCGCGAGGCCGATCGATATCAGTCTGCCTATCTGAATCTTATCGACAGCCTGTCCAGACAGGAGCAGTCTGACCTGCAGTGTTCCCTAAAGCTCTCCTCGCTCTGCCCGCGGATCGATGTATTGAACCTGTCGGGGAACCACACAGCGATCATGGACAGGATCCGCCCCATACTTCTCAAAGCCAGAGAGCAGAAGGTCAGTATCACCCTGGATATGGAGGATTTTGAGAAGAAGCCGCTCATCATGTCGGTATTCAAAACCATCCTGTTTGACGATCAGTTTAAGACATGGGATGGCATAGGCATGGCGCTGCAGAGTTATCTGACATCTGCGGATGATGATGTGGAGACCGTTATCGATATGGCAAGCCGAAGGGAGACTCCCTTTCATATCCGCTGGGTTCGCGGCGCCTATTGGGACCAGGAGATGGTCCTCGCAAGACAGAAGGGGTGGCAAAGTCCTGTCTGGCCGACGCAATCTGAGACTGACATCGCTTATGAGAGCGGCCTTGAAATCCTTCTCGCTCATCATCAACGGATCAGGCTTGCCGTTGCCACACACAACCCCCGTAGTCTTGCGCTCGCTATGGCTCTGATGGAGGAAAAGGATATCACACGCGACCGGGTTGAGTTTCAGATGCTCTATGGCATGGCACCGCACTATCAGCAGGCACTTGTGGATCTCGGCTATCGGCTACGCATCTACCTGCCTTTCGGTAGACTGATTCCCGGTATGGCCTATCTGGTCAGGCGTCTGTTGGAGAATGCCAGCAGTCAGGCCATCGAAAGATTGCAACAGCGGAACACACCTCCCGCTGAATTGTTCAAATCACCGCAACAGACCCATGTCGAAGCAAACGAACCAACCCCTCTATTTATAAACTGTGATACGAGACGGTTTGTCGATATCGATGAACAGGGCCGTTTCCAACAGGCAATCGAAACAGTCCGGCGGGAGCTTGGCCAGGATCATCCTTTGGTGATCGCAGGCCGTTCGGTGGAGACCCGGGATAAGATCGTATCTCTCTGCCCGGCCGATCCGGCAATTCGTGTCGGCAGGACATCCTGCGCCGGAAAAACAGAAGCCGATACCGCAGTCACAGCCGCCCTCTCCTCTCTGAATGACTGGAGAAACAGATCGATATCGGACCGGGCCAGCCTCTTGAGAAAGACGGCTGCGCATCTAAACCAACGACGGGACTACTTCTCAGCCCTCGAGATCTTTGAAGCGGGAAAAAACTGGAGAGAGGCGGATGCCGATGTCTGTGAAGCCATCGACTTTCTGAACTACTATGCGGACCAGGCGGAGACACTGCTCACCGATCGGCAGATCCACGTACCGGGAGAGGAGAACCTGCACCGCTATCAGGCCAGAGGCGTCTGCCTGATCGTACCGCCCTGGAACTTCCCACTGGCCATTTTGACCGGCATGCTCTCGGCAAGTCTGGTCGCCGGTAACTGCGCTATTGTAAAGCCGGCCTCCGATACCCCGGTCGTTGCCGCACACCTGATCAAAGCCATGCATGAGATCGGCATTCCACCCGGTGTCGTCAACTATCTTCCAGGTGCCGGCAGTGAAGTCGGTGAGTATTTGGTATGCCATCCCGATGTCAATCTGATCGCCTTCACAGGCTCACTGGCGGTAGGCCAGCGGATACAGAGAAACACCGCGGAATTTACAGACAACCAACACCACTTCAAGAAAGTCATCGCGGAGATGGGCGGGAAGAATGCGATCATCATCGACAGTAGCGCCGATCCCGATGAAGCTATCAGCGGTATTCTGCAATCGGCGTTTGGCTTTCAGGGGCAGAAGTGTAGTGCCTGCTCCCGCGTGATCGTTGTCGAATCGCAGTATGAGAGGATCTGTAGGCGATTGGCCGATGCCGTTGACAGCCTGATCATCACCGACCCGGCACTATCTCATTCGGAGGTGGGACCGGTCATCAATAAGCATGCCAGAAAGAGGATCCTCAACGCCATTGACGCAGGCAACGCATACGGAGACCGCTATTGCCAAGCCGATGTCCCGTCAGAAACCGAGGGCTATTACGTGCCTCCCACCCTGTTCAAGGATGTCCAGCCAGATAGCTTTTTGGCGCAGGAGGAGATATTTGGCCCGGTCGTTGCGCTGATACCGGCGAAGAACCTCGATCAGGCATTCAGCATCGCCAACTCTACCCGCTATGCGCTGACCGGGGGGATTTACTCCCGTAGCCCGGCACATCTTGAACTGGCCGGACATGCTTTACATGCGGGCAATCTCTATCTGAACCGCGGCATAACCGGTGCCCTGGTCAACAGACAACCCTTCGGCGGTCATCAGATGAGCGGTATCGGCTACAAAGCGGGCGGCAAGGATTACCTGATGCAGTTCGTCGAGGCCAAGTGCATCACTGAAAATACAATGAGACGCGGTGTCGCACCACTCTCTTAACGTTTCATGAGGCCTACTACTTATCCGCCACCGATCTGCCTAGACGCTTCCATTCTCTAATGAAGATCGATTAGGGGACATTTGGATGGATATCCGACAAAGGGATTCACGGAACATCGGAATATATCTCTCTTTAATCCATGAATCTTTCCAAATACTTATTGATTTGTGACAGGTATCGTTATTTTCCGGTTTGACCTGAATCAATGCATGGGAAGTGCGGTTTTATTGATTTCAGTCAATACGGCGATTCCACATGCTGTTACATTTCTCCGCTGCACTGAATCAGGCATCTCCAGGCATTGCCAGGATGGCATCTGATTATATCTAGAATTTGTCTAAATCTAAATGATCAGCAATCAATGTGGCACTGAACGCAGACTGCCGCACAAGCTATTGAATTAAGCGTCTAAAGACGACGAAAAGAGGTCGAGTTACATTAAGCGCCTACATTATCCAAAACGATGCCTCACTTACTACGGTGTTAACGCATCACCTTACAAATCACCCTGTCCCAGCGACAAAAAACTGAAGACATCAATTTCAGAAAACATGCGACAGCATTCTGATGTTGTATATCTGGGGCTATTTGTGGGAGTGATTTCAGATGAAACGGGACATTTCTTAAATTTCAGAAATAATCACACAATAACTGAAACTGGATATGTCGGCGTCTAAAGAGAAAATCAGGACTTACTGCAAGGACAGGTACATCAATCCCGCTCGCACACGGGGTGATTCTCATGTAACGGTCAGATCATCAGAGGTCATAAATGCGTTCGGCTTGGAGGAGAGCAGCGAACTCGTTTACGAAGCCTTATGGTCTGTTGAATTTGAGTTGGAGAATAATCTCTTCAGAGTTTCCAACAATTGCCAGAAGAACAGCCGGATATCGAATTTGGTCTTTAAAGTGTTGCCTGAACAGATGGAGACATGAACTTCAGGCACCCGTCACCGACTATCGACGATGATCTTTCTCCGTAATCCATTAGACATGATAACGCTAAGCCGTTTTGTTAGATATGTTTGGTAGTCTATCGAACTCAGGTGACTACTCGGATCAATACCTGGGGACCGAAGTCGGTAACCAAAGCTGGTTGAAGTTTCGGGACAATCCCTTCTATATGACCGGTAAGGGCAAATTCTGGCTGGACAGTGACGCTCTACACTTTCGTATTTACATCTCATCCATGCCGATGGCGATTCCCTATCATCAGATACGATCCGTTTCACTCGGTAAAACACATGCCGGCCATTCCCTATCGGAAGAGAGCATATTAAAAGTCTTCTGGAAAAAAGGTGGTGTTGAGCTCTCCTCAGGTTTCATTCTCTGCCAATCGAAAACGCAGATTGTGGAAACCATCAATCTCATCAGCAAGCATGCTGCGATCTGATATTCATATCATTGACCTCAACTTGGAGGATTGTCATACAGATAGAAATGATTGTTGGAAATATGGTCGGATCATATTTCTAAATTGTGTGAACCAGTTCAGATATTTTCCTCAGAACGATCAATTAAACGCTTTCCTCACATGCGGATTTTGAATTTCTACCTATAATGGAGTACCAAAATACAATGCATGTTTCAAAAGGATTTGAGATCAGTTGCAATACCATTAAACGACGTACATTTAATATATTTTCTGTGGTTCTGGAGGCGGCTCATTGACTATTAGGAACATACTGCATCATGACTCCAGAATCGCTTGTCCAAGAGATCGACAAATTAGTCTCGCTTCCCGAGGTCTGTATCCAAGTCAACCAGATGATGGAGCAGCCTAACTGCTCAGCGACGAAGCTTGCTGAGATCATCTCCCACGATGTCGATATTTCGGCAAGGCTGTTAAAACTGGTCAATAGTCCGTTCTACGGCATGAGATCAAAGATCGACACCATCTCCAGGGCGGTCACCATCGCCGGTACGAATGAACTGCGCAATCTGGTGTTGGCAACAACCGCAGTCAGATCCTTCACCGGTATTCCAGAAGAGCTGATCAACATGGATGACTTCTGGCGCCACGCAGTCACCACTGGCGTCATGTCTCAAATGCTGGCCCAACACTGTAATGCCCTACACAGCGAGCGTCTCTTTGTGGCCGGCATGCTTCACGATGTGGGACGGCTGGCTATCTATCTGACCATTCCGGAGAAAGCCAAGAGGGTTTTGGAAGTCACTGGTGGCGATGACTGGATATTGGCGGAAACGGAAAATCAGATTATCGGCTTCAACCATATGGATGTGGGTGCGGCGTTGATGCGCTCATGGAACCTGCCAGAGAACCTGATCTCCGTTGCCAAATACCATCACTGTCCTCAGGAGGCAACTGACACAGAGCTCGACGTGGCTCTGGTGCATATTGCCCTGGCCATCGCACGGGGTGAAATGGCCGGCTTTGCTGTTGATGAAATGCTCTGGGCCATCGAACCCAGTGCATGGGAGATGACAGGACTGAGCCCGGAGACAATCGCTCCGTTCGTCGACGACATGCTTGCCAAGGCACTTGATGTCATGGGTATGATCCTGATGCCAATGGCACAAAAGAGAGCTTAGTATACTCAGGGTGTCTGATCGGGCAGCCTCCCCCTACCGAGTAAGAGAGATCGTAGGGTGGGGCTCTATACACAAACCCTGGTCTGTCCCCTATTACCAGATTATCATTTATCATCGACACTTTTTATTTTTATAAACCGTGGTCTGCCCCTGCTTGTTTGTGTTTGTTCCTATCACTTACCGTGGACCGGTTTCAGCCAGTCCTGGCCCAGCATATCCACTTGCTGCTCAATCCATCGAGCCCTTTCCGATATAAAGGGAGTTGGCGGTTGCGCACGATATCGCCATGGGCTGGGCAACACCGCTACCAGCCGCGCCGCCTGATTTCTGGAGAGTTGACTGACTGGCGATCCATACCAGTATTCACTGCCCGCACAAACCCCATAGACACCCGGTCCATACTCAGCGATATTCAGGTAGACTTCCAGAATCCGTTGTTTATCCCATAGTAGCTCGACTAACAGAGAGAGAGCACCCTCCAGGGCCTTTCGACTCCAATGCTTACCCTGCCATAAAAAGAGATTCTTTACCGTCTGTTGAGTGATTGTACTTGCACCGCGCAGACCGGCACCCTGCTTCGCTTCCGTCAGTGCCTTTTCAATCGCTCCCAAGTCAATCCCTGAATGGTGTGGGAAATTCTGATCCTCAGATGCCACAACTGCCTGCTGCAAAGCCAGTGGAATTTCATCAATATCACACCATTGATGCTTGATGGTCTCGGGATAACTGGCTGGCGGGTCCATAGCCCGTTGTACCCGCACAGACCAATAAGGCGGATCAATAAAACGAAGCATCACTATCGTACCCACTAGAAACAAAAGCAGAATGAAAACGGTCTGTAAGAGGCGTTTAATCAATAACCAAAATAACGCCGTTTTTTTATGCCTTTTTTCCACGTCTACGATTTCGCTGTCTCGATGCGGGTCTTACCGCTCTTATTGATGTTCCTGACAAAGGATTCATTATAAATGAATACGATTTTATTATTCACTCTATCATCTTCTCTTTGAGAGAATAACTTTATGCGTCACACTAGATAATAAGGCACTGCCTCATCCATGTATCATGTTGAATACCTAAAAGATTACCATTCAAATCCAGATATTTGAGGCCTATCATTTTAAAGAATCGAAGGATAATTGCTTCCGGTTACCACTAGATTGAATGACAGCCGTGCCCCTTAATGTTGTTAAACCGAACCATATCCCAGTGTGTTGCTTCGCAGGAATTGATATATAACTTCATAAGTTAATCCTTTGTGTTTTTTTTCTTCTTCAAATCTGAAGCTTACTGTTACATTCATTTCCATTTTTATCTCCTAAATCTTTTAGCTTGCTCTAACGGTTGAGCTAAGGGGCGCGCTTTAGCGCGTCCACGATCTTGAGCGATTTGTATGTTGTATTCAATTAGAACCCACATTCTCTAAAAAGCTTTCTGGGAAACCGGGGTCAGGGACAGATCACGTTTTGTAGAAAACAGTTTAATCGTGATCTGCCCCTGTTTTTCAATCAATGGCAAAACAATATAGCAAGCCGGCACCGCCCGAGCTTTCGAGTGCTTTTTGACTACAGCCCCTGCTGAAATGTGAGAAGTTCCAGGATTTTGCCCAGTTATCCTCTGACGGGCCGGTTTTATCATGATGGCCGACCGCCGCGGCACCTTCTTCATTGCTGAACCAGTTCTTGCAGGTAAAGCTCACATGGGGCGAGAATGCTGTGCCATCTGGACGAGAGCCGGTCAGGATATCGTGTTGATTTGGGTTATCACCGCGTCCATTGACCATTTCACCTTTTTCGTTCAATGCGGTCTGTTTATTGATGTTGTTATTGCTATGCAGGTGTTCCACATCCCGAGCGATCAATTCGCCTTTCGCATTATACCAAGGCCCTTTACCGATACGATCGCGTGCATGGATAGAGGGTGTGTTATCTTCCGGGTTCTTAAAGTTGACTCTTCCCGTGGTACTCAGATAGGCACGCCAGGTCCTGTTACCCGCACCCGCATCATCGGCAAGATCCTGACAATGCTCATCGGCACCTTCTATGCCACCGAAATTAGCGCCATCACCCGCACCGATGCTGGTTATGAAAAAGCTCATGGGGCCCGTCATAGTATCGTCGGTGACGGTTGTGTCTTGCGCTTTGACGCAGGCGCTGACCATGGTCAGCACGATTGAAACCAGAACGATTTTATTCACAGTAACCTCCAGAAAGATAGTGAACGGTTATCATAGGGGGTAGACCACGTTTTTTTGAAGTTCAAATTTTAGGAGCAAAAATAGGGGACAAAAATACAAAAATAGGGGACAGACCACGTTTCTCTGTAAACAGTACAATTTCTAATACATAAACCGTGGTCTGTCCCCTATTACACTATTACAAGGTACGAGCGTCGGATTTGATGGCCTGGTTATGCATTTTTACGCACCGTTGACGGCAAGTGCCGTATAACTCTATTTTCAATAAGGCGCACTAGAACAGGGTCCATTCGCTCATACTCATCTGGTATATCTAGGCATATCAGTTTTTTACCTTTAAGTAACGCCTTGAATTTTTTTGATACTTTATTTCTATGGCTACGTTCCATAACAAAAACGATATCAGCCCATTCAATTAAATCACCGCTAACGGTAGTTGCGGCATCTGCATTTGTGCCACAGCCAATAGCATCAATACCTTCATAAGCTGAAAATACTTCTTCTCCTGTTGGGCTGCGAAGTCTATTTTCACTACATACAAATAGCAGGTTCATTTCTTTCTTCTCATGCATAACGACTAGCATAATGGACCGCCGCATTATGGCGGTCCTGGTGAGCGATAGCGAACGAATTGATGCTCTTGTTATGTGTTACAGTTGTAATGATTTGTTCGTATTTCAGCAATTAATGCATCCTCGCTATCAAAATATTTGTATACAACTTCGAAACCTTCTTTGTAATAGCCTTTTGGTGTAAATAACTTACATATTGTTGTTTTGGTTTCAGGTATAAATTCAATGCTTATATATTCTTTGTTATATTCAGAAAATATGCCATTAACCATAGTGAAATGAAATGTTGCTACTTTGTTGCTTATAAATGATCTATCAAATCTTGTCTCGCTTTCGATCATGTATGGTGCACTTTTGTTGTGCGCATTAACTTCGTCGCTAATTTCGTTAATTGGTTTGAAATATAAGTAATATGATAGATAGATATAGAATAAGGTGACAGCAGGATATGCTATTAATTTAATTGCATTGTTTGTTTTTCCTAATTTATCGCTTCTCTTAATTCCAATTGCACTAGCTACTACGCAAAATGTTAAGCCTAGTATGATTGCCACTACGTCTAGATTTGGTATTAATCTTAGATAAACAGGTAGTAAGCATCCGAAACCAGCATAAATAATTAAATCTGCTTGTTTAATGCCGAGCCATTCTTTAGTGGATTCTTTCATATTTGCCTATTACACATAACGCCTAAACTAATTCGCGCCGCTTTTCGGCGTCGAATTGAGTGAATTGTTATGACTTCTATTTAAATACATCGTGTAGCCTGTAGCCCATTGATCAGACCCAGAATTACGAAAAGTTAACTTCATAATCCCAATATCTGTTTCCCAAAATATGAGATCTTCTAATTTAAAGTTATTCTTTTCTATGGGCGCTGGTTTACCATATTTGCTCATGAATTTGGTTATATACTCTTTATATATCCTATATGTCATATTTTTATTCTTGCTGAAGAAAACTGAGCTGTACGTCTCTATATGATCCTCACGACATGAATACATTAGTAAGTAATTATCCTTCCTCGAAACCCATACACTCTTCTCGTCAGATTTTATTATTTCAGATTTACGTAACTTTTCCTGGCTTGCAATCTCATTGCATGATGTTGAATCAATGACAGCCTCTAAGCCATCGGCATTTAAAGAAGATGCGCCAAAGATGAATATTAACGGGATGGATAATGTCTTATTTGTCATAACGTTTAAGTATGCGGCGCGCCGCTTAGGCGCGTCCGAGTGAGCAAAGCGAACAATATGACTTCCTTGTTATGTTAATTATTTTTAACTATTGGTTCTAATTTAATTGTGCCATTAAAGAATAATTCGCGAGCTTCACTTGGTGAGATTTGTCTTCTAGCAGTAGGTATTTCATTTATGGCATCCTTTATATCAATCCTCTCTACACTTTTAGCAAAGTCATTGATATTGTCGTCATATTGAGAAAAAACAATAGCGCTATACCCTTCTTTCCATATCGCAATTTGATGATTGGGTACAGGGAGACCTCCAGGGGCTGCTATATATAACCCCCACTGTCTTTTATTTTCTAGTTTTATATCGCTATCGAATACCCCGTCTTCGAGTAAAGCTTTATTGCAACCATAGTCGTGTAAGTCGCAGACAATACGCAAATACCTAATACCTTTAAGTTCTTCTGCTGTATGCGCATCAATTATTTTTGCTTCTAAGGGCATGACTGTTTGCATTGGAAATACAACGCAACCAGATACAAATAGGCATATTGATATAATTAGTGAAAATCTACTCATAATTCTGACTTAAACATAACAGGAGATTATCTTGCACGCACTGATATTGGAATATATAGCGCGCACTGATATTGCGATATGCTGCAGGATGTTCTCATATTGTTCCTACTATAACAATGACAGACATCTTTTCTGATATATATAAAAGTCCTTCAAGGCATAAAAATAGGGGACAGACCACGTTTCTCTTTAAACATTCCAATATCTAATACATAAACCGTGGTCTGTCCCCTATTACGTACAGTTGCTGTTCCTTATCACAACGCAGCGCGATGGGCCCGAAGCCGGCGGAGCCGGGTCAGGGCGTGCAGGTAGTCGGGGCCCTGTTCGATGGTCAGAGTCAATGTGTAATTCTTCTGCCCGCTTGCGTCCTATCTAAAAAACCTTGTAACTCTTCACATTGCCTAAAGCGTTATAAGCTGTAATACCAAATAAATCACCCCCAATCTTATCCCTGATGAGCTGCCCGCACTCTTCATGTGTATACAGACATCCATGAGGCATGGAGCTGGCAGAATTGTATGAAGTATTTGATGCAACGTTTAGTTCGTTTATCCGGTTTTCTGCGAATATCAGATAGCAATACTGGTTTCCATTTGATTCTATGTAATAGACATCATCGTCCCCATTTATGAGCGACTTTTTTGCGGGATCACTTTCGAGAAACATCACGTTCTCCCAAGGTGGCTTGTCTTTATCGATCTCTTCTATCTCCAGCTTAACCCTTATGGTGTACAGGTTTCTGCTCGCCTTGAGGTACATGCTAAGCAGCGTCGGCGACCTACTAGACATCTCTTTCAACGTATCAGTTTTTATCGGAATCTGAGCCATCAGAAATGCAGGTATTTTTCCTTGCAAGGGAATTTTAACTCCACAAATACACTGCTTGGTTACATCAGAGACAGCAGATAGCGAGTCTACATTATGAGACATAATATAGTTACCGAAGTCCGCTTTTCTCCAGTTAGGTTGAAGCGAGAATCTTTGACCTTGTTCTAGTTCAATATACTCTATCTTGTTCTGATCGCTATCGTCTACCGATAAAGACATGGGAGACGAAGAAATAGAAGCTTGCCTCAATGGCTGTAAGGCTTTAGCTACATTCTCCTTAAATACCGTGTAATCCAAATCTGAATCAGCATGTAATCTGAGCGTATTACTGGCTTCCCATGTTGACGCCGTCACCGTGATTCCTTGGGTAGAAAGCACTTTCTTCAAGTCTGACAAAACGGCTGAATCAGTAGGTGGTTCACGTTCAAATTCTATGGCTATAACACGATCACCGCACCCAGTAAGCGCCAGGGTCATCAGACACAAAACGACCAATCCATAAAGCTTCATCATACAAATTCCTTTTCTTTGCTAACCTAAATTTATCAGGTCATTTCTAGGCGTGATAACTCAAAAAAACCGTTTCGCTTCAATTTTCGCATTAACCACATCTAATGACGAATCTTCTTTCAACTCCGCCAGCCATTCATAGTAGGGATCGAGGCGGCCTGCCTTGCTGGTACCGTTTTTCCACTCTTGCCAGGTACCTAATCCCTTCGTGCGGTTTGGATATTTCTTCAGATCCACAACATCTGGCAATGGCGCATCCTTATCCATGTATTGCACCAGAAAGGACCAGTAGCCCAGCGCATGATCGACACCGGTTATCGAGGCTGTAAGCATGCCCATCTTACTTGTGGGGAGGTGGACAATGGACAAAGTATGTTGGGCCGCACCCACGGAGGTGCTCTGAATCCACAACCGGGCGCTCCAGTCTTCCCAGGGACCTTCCAACAACCCACTGGAAAAGAGACCTTTTGCAAAGCTCACTGTGCCTTTCTCTCTGTCGAACACGGTGAATTGATTGTGTTTCATGCGCTTTGAGGCATAGTGCATCAACAAAGCAATGGCAAGAGCCACTATGGCTACGATCAGCGCTATGGGTTCTCGAAATCCTGTCGCAAACCATCCTACCCCCCCCCCCAAAGCAATAACATATGGCAAAATCATAAATCCTTGAATAGCTTCGACACGATCGCCCAAACCTAATATCACAAGCCGTTTATCATCGAGCGAGACAGGTTCCTCATAGACAAACGGTCTCAACAGCCTCTTTGGCAGTGGTTTGCCGGGCAACTTAAAAAAAGGCTTCTTTTGTTTTTTTTGGGCCATAAAAACCCCTATTTAAGGCGCAAGATTATAACCATCTTCGGGCTCATAATCCGAAGGTGGAGGCCCTGCTGTCAGTTCCAGTGGTTTTGCCTTATCCAGCTTGGGCACCTGTGCCCTCTTAGCAGACTGTTCCTCTTCGCCCTCGCCCGCTACCACAACCTCGCCGACCGGTGCTACGCGCTCTTGTGTCAGCAGTTGTTGCCTACGTGCTTCGTCCTCTTTGCTCCAACTCGGTTCCGACAACGGCAGAACGATCTCGCCCGTGCCATCGAGGTCCAGCGTGAGCTTGGCCTTAACCTTGCCGTTGACCTGATCGAACAGCGGTTGCACCAACATCACGCTACGAGGGCCGGAGCCTCCCGCTTCGGGGACAATCAGATGCATCTTCTCGTAGACTTGTTCGTACTCACTGCTGGCCCGGGTCTGCCACATCTCGATCATGAGCAGACTGGCGTTGTCGATATATTGGGGAATGTGGACGCTCAACTCCACCCGCCAGTCTTGGTCAATGCGTTCCCGTCGCAGTTCGAGGGTTGCGGTCGGCGTGTAGATAGCACTCAAAAGGGACTGGTAGGCGCTGATAGGCTTGACCTTCCAGACGTGGAATTTGCCGTCCACCTCGTCCTCTTCATCGAAACCGGCATAGCGGTTACTGGTGTCGACCACCAGGCTCAGGTCCAAAGGTTCACCGATCTTACCGATATATTTATGGCTGCCGTCCTCCTGTTCCATATAGATGGCGCCGTCGGCACCCTGACTGAAGCAGTCGTTGACCGAACCAATCCTGAGGATGCGCTGCTCTTCCCGCAGCAGAAGCTGGCTGCCGTCGGGGGCGACGTAGCGCTCGTACTCTTGACCGGGCTGGGGGTGACGGGCCGGGGCGCGGGTAAGATGGGGTTTATTCTTCTGGCTGAAGGGACCGTTGGCGAGCCACTCTTCCAGGGGGGTGTCTTCGGTAAAGACCCAGGACAACAGGGCCGCCCCTGCAAGGACTACCGCCAGGCCGACCCAACCGATGGGACCTGCCAAGAGCCCGATGACACCGGTTGATAGGCCCGATACCGTAGCCAAACCGATAAGCTCACTGGCCGTCACCAATATGAAACCGGAGGCCATCACCCCATGCGCAATGGCGGCATCGTCGCCTTCGTTTGCATTGCGCAGCATGTCATAGATTGAAAGACCTGCACTAAAAGCACCGGCACCAGTCCCCAAATTACGCGCCCAGCGTATGGCACGCGTATGCGGCCGACTCCGTTCAAGACTTTCACCCGCCAACTTTTCCGCTTCACGATGGGCCAGATCGAGACGGGCTTGATTGACGCTTGCGGCAATCGCCGCAGTATCAGCAACAGCTCCAGCAAAGTTCACCCAAAATCTTGTCGTATCCTGACCATTCTTATAGGCAGACCCGAGCGCCCTCACTGCACCCTGCAAATTCCACCCCTCAAACACCACCACTATCGGCAGTATACCCTTGGTCCAAACGCCCATATCCACCAGGTTTCTGGCCAGGGCCGGGGCCCCTTTGACGCTTTTCACCATCCAGACTTCGACCGTGTGTTGGTACCAGTGTTTGGTGCCGTGACGCAGCCGTTTCCAGTAGCGGCTGGAGAAGCCTTTGCTCTGCTTGAACGCTTCCAGGGTGGTGAAGGCGAAGGGTTGGCCGTCGGGGGTGTGCAGCGCCACGTTGGCGGCTTGGTTCGGGGAGAGTTTGATCTCGCCGCCGTCGAATTTGATGGCCTCGCTACGTTTGATTTTGTTGTCGGCTTCGAGCGTGGCGACGCGCAGGTAATCGTAGCCCTCCGGCGCTTGGCCGAGCATAAAGTCTCCCAGGGGGACGCTGACCTTTTCCAGCTCGGGCATCAGGGGGTGTTTGCTGATGAAGCGGGCGATGCTTTTCTGGATCTCGTCCTGGCCGGCGGCTACGCTGGCGTAGTGCTCGATCCAGCCGCTGAGCGCCTGGGCGCTACGGCGGCTTATGGTCAGGAGTTTGTCAGCGTTGAAGGCAGGGTCCTGGGGGTCGCTTTGGGCGAGCTGCGGCGCTTCGCCGCTGCCAGCTTCGTCATCCGGTCCGCATTCGCCGGCCGCTGGCGCCAGGCGGGCGTAGAGGGGGTGGCCGGGGCTGAGCAGGTCGTTCAGCAGTTTGGCGCCGAGGTCGTTTTGTTCCAGGGCATAGAGCTGCGCTTCGCTCTGGGGCTCGGTCTCCAGGTGGTTGTCGAGCTTGTATTCGTGATCGCCCAGTCTGGCGATCAGCTCATCCATGGCTATGAAGGCGTCACCGTAGTCAGGCGCATTGTCGAATGCTGGGACCATCAGCGGGCCTTTGGGCTCGCCGGGCAGCTCGAACCAGTCATCGAGGGTGGCCACCAGGCGGTCCAGCTCGGGGTTGGTCCGGTCGAGTACGGCCACTAGTGCCTGTTTGGTGGTCTTGATCTTTTCACGCAATACAGCTCGGTGCTGAGTCCCCAGGGCGATCTGGATGTCGCCTAGATTGAGTCGGTTACGCCATTCGGCACGCTGCTTCATTGCCTTTTTCAGTGACTTCTTGGGGGGATGTGCTGGTTGCTTCTGAAGTCCATCAGCTTCGAGATTTGGCTTTTCGACAAAGAAGTACTGATTCGCCAGCACGGCCGAGTCGAACCAAGGCGCGAAGGGAAACTCTTTTTTCTTCTCTTCGTCATGGTCGGGGTTTGAGAGATCGGCGATGTAGTCCTCCATCTTACGCCAGGCACTTTGATAGGCGTAGGCTTTGCCTTCGGCCCAGCCCAGTGGATCGTCGAGCAGCAGCATGGGCAGGCCCTGGCCCTGGTGGGCGGTAAGAAACTCCTCGGCTGCGGTGTCGAGCAGGCTGTCGACCGAGGCGATGCCCGTGCGGGTCTTGCTGCCTGCCTTTGTCGGCCAGTTTGCGCTGTAGCCGCTGAGGTCCACGCTCTGCATCCGTCGGGCTCTTCGTTGGGCGGCTTCTCCCCATTGGTTTTGCGGCAGGCTGACCGGAGTCTCTGTGTCGTTCTCCCCTCTCGGGTCTTCAGGGTGAATGCCACCGTAACTGACGAGGCGGGTCCAACTCCACTGGACTCTTGAATAGGCGATTTCGACCTTGACCTGTTGCCCGGCTACTTTGTGGGGCAGCAGCAGTTGGTTGACCAGCTGGATGGTGGCCGGGCGGATGTCGTTGCCCAGGTGCTGGGTGAGGTTGACGTCGACATAGCTGTATTGGCCACGCAGGTTGCTCTTGGCGTCGATGGTGCCGCCGCGCACTTCGAGCTCGCGCCATAGAAAGCCGTCTACGTAGATGTAGAGCCAGCCCTGGTTGAGCGGTGAGGCGGCACGGGCTTTGTCGCTGAGCTCGCCGGGGCCGAGTTCGGGCAGGGCGAGGTTTTGCGGGTTACGTTCGGGGTCGGCGTAGAGGCCAATCACCACCGGGACGGCAATTTCGTTCTGGATGACGCCGGCTTCGGCGGAGCGGCTTTGGCTGAGGGTCACATTGGCCCCGGTGTAGTGCCGGAAGGGGATGTCGTAGTGGGGTTCAGCATCCGCTTGCGGACGGGTGTCGGGCAGGCGCAGGGCGTAGTCGTAGCTGCCCTCCGCCGGAGCTTCGAGGGTAGTGGTCCAGCTCGTACCCTTGTCTTCGTCACGACCGCCGATGGGGACAGTATTGAGATCGGTATGTGCGGCATCGCTCTGCAGTACCCAGCGGCCGTTGAGCTGTTTGACCAGGCCGCCGGCGACATGCCAGTCGAAGCGCCAGGGGGGTGGCGTGGCCGCTTGGTCTTTGGCGCCGACGGTGTCGAGAAAGTCGGGGCGTGCGCCGCCGCCCTGCATCACCGGCGCCGGCGGGGTGTTTTGGTTGTTGGAGACCATCAGGTCGAACTGGCGCAAGGCCCCCTTGCCTTCGATCAGCACATTGCCGGCGGCGGTGACTACGTCCGCCTTGCCCTTGATGGTGCCTGAGCTTACGCCGCCGCAGCGCCCCGCTTCGTCACCGCTGCTCTTGGCGAAGATGGAGTCCTGTGTGCAGGCAGGGTTGCCGTTGACGGTGACCGTGCCGGCGGTCTGGGCGGCGTCGGAGGATTTGGCCACATTGGTGTAGACCACAGTCTTGCAGCCTTTGCCGCTGGGAGTGTTGCAGACGTCGATGGTGCTGAGGGTGCCGCCGCTGCCGGCATGGACGCTGCTGCGGCCGTTGATCAGCAGGTTGCCAGGTGAACCGGAGGCGCGCTTGGATTGGTTGAGGCTGCCGGTGTCCTGGGCCTCTTTGGTGATGAGGCCGGGTACGAAACCGATGCGCCGCTCGATGAGCGCGGCCATCTGCTGAAGCTGACCGCCGCCGACGCCGCTCATGATCAGCTCCAGGTCGATGCCGGTCTCGGGTTCCGTCCAGGGCTTGGGCTCGCCGGTGGCCGGGTCAGTCTCCTGGGGTGGTGGCGTGTAGCCGGGGATGAAACGTCGCAGAGTTTGCGCCACGGTGAGGCCGGAGAATGATTTGTCACCCAGGGTTGCGACCAGGGCATTGCGGCCCTGCTGCGGACTCTGAAAGACAGCCACACCGAGCACCTGGGCGAAAGCGCCGTGATTCATGGCCAGCACGCTGAGGCCGATCAGGCCGGGGTTGCTGGTGCGCCAGGAGCGGGAGCCTGCGGCGTACTTGGTCAGCACCGGCGTGTTGTCATAGTACAGTACGCTTTCCTGGGGGCCGGCCGTGGCACTGGTAAACATGGTCAAACTCCTTGTTTCTAATCCTTGTTGCGATACTGCCGACTTGAAAAATTCAATGGGCAGTCAAGTTGGGTGAACATCATCGGCTCGCGGATTTACATTCGCGGGTTGAAGACAGATTGCTCCGCGCAGTGGGTAGTCACCGTTTTCCAACACCATCAGGAGCTGCGATTTCGGAAAGCCGAAACGAGCCATGTGGGCCTCGTACCGGAACTGCTCGCAGGCAATCGCCAGTTGCATGGGTAGAGAGGCGGCACCGATCTCGCCTGTCACAGAACTCAGCTTAATACGCTGTAGACGTGTCCGTTCCTCGGGCTGCGGCGAGTCGACTTCGCCCAACATCATGGCAACCCGCTCCCGCTCGCCGAGGGTCTCCGGCGAGAGCTCCCGCACCAGCTGATGCCACTCGAGATCGTCGGCAATGCCCTGAGCGTGCCCGACGAACACTATGCCGCCCTGGTCGAGTATCTCCGGTTCTGATGCTGCCGCCTGACGCAACGCCCCTACCGCTCCCTTCAAAGGCTGCAGAGCAGCCTGACCCACCTGGACCTCAGGAACACTGGCCATGCCGACGATATGGGCCAACGGAGGCTGGCCGGCATTCCGATCGGGTGCTGCACGCTCTATCAAAACGGCAGCGGCTCCCTCACCCGGGACGATACCGTCGAGATGGCTCCGGGTGGCCAGGGTGCCTTTTTCAGCCAGCTCCAGATATGTCATGCCGTTGATCAGGCTATCGGCGCCACAGAGGATCGCCCGCTGCCCTGGTTCCGCGACGAGCCGTTGCTGCAGTCGCAGGAGTTCCGCCGTGGCTCCCAGCTGATGGGGGATCAGATTCAACCTGTCCGGTTGCAGCTCGGGCATCACTTCGCAAAGCGTCTGACGCATCGCTTCGAAATCGATGCGTTGGGCACGGGCGTATCGCTGACCCAGCATGGGGAGCAGAATGCTGACGATGGGTGCCGTGTTTGTGTCGTTGAGCGCCTGAGCCAGTACCGGCGACAACGCCCGATAGATGAGTTCGACGAGACACTGACTGCGGGTGGCACCCTGCAGCTCCATAGTGGCAGCAAGCACTGGGGTGGCTTCAGCAGATTCATCACCGACTGCGTAGAGGCTGGAGGTCTGGAACGCAGCACTGCATACCCCGCCGACCACCGCCGCGTGCAAAGTCTCACTCGATTCTCCAGCAAAGGAGACCACACGGGTCGCGGTAATCACCAGTTGTGAGACCTGACTTGCAGACAGCGCCTGTGTCATGCCGCATGCTCCTTACCGTTATTGTCGGTGGCCCGCTCTTCATCCTGTTTACCGGGCTGGACAATCACCCAGCCTGACGGCTCTATTGGCGTGGGAATGGCGCAACGCCACAGGAGATGGAGTTCCCGCTCATCCGCCCGAATAGTAACCGTATCGCAAATCATCTTCAGCGGTGATTGTTGCCGCTCCGATGTAGCCAGCCAGACTTTGGGGCGCTCGCCAGGCAGATCGATGAGAACTCCCTCAGGATCTGCACCAGGAATCAGTCCTTGCAGCATCAGTGTCTCACTACCGTCAAAATGGGCTTCGAATTGCTGGTCCTTGGGTGCAGAGTTATAGAAGTCCGGGGCAAGATCCTCGGCAAAGGGACAGAGACCCATGCCCAATGCCTCTTCGTCCTGCTTTGGCGACAACGCCAATCGCGGCATCCAGTGCATCGCCAAGGGTCCGAATCCAGCCGGTTCCGGCCGTTGTGTCAGACTATCGAGATAGTCTTGACTGACTTCGATCTGTGGCACTTGCAGATCGGCATGATGACGTGAAGTGGCGCTGAATCCGACACCCGAGGGATTAGCTTCATAGCAGGATGTCTCCTTCCTGTGATCCCGGCCGCCATAGGCCGATTCATAGCGTAGGGGCAAGGGCTCAAGAAGTTCAGGTTCGCCCGGAACAACCGACAGGAGGCGGCGCTGCCAACTGCGCGGTCCACTCACCCGCAGCGTTTTCTGCCAGTAGTTCATCTCACCGCGCCGCAGACCCAGCTTGACTGTCATAACGGTCGCTTTATCGCCGGGTGGCTGAGCCGTGCCGTAGCAGAGTAGCTCCCCTCCCTGTTTGAAGGGCACCGATTCACAACTGGCGGCCAGGCTGGTGGTCAAGGGATCGCCGTAATGTCGGTCCTCCTCTTCGATTGCCGGCACATGGTCCATAACGGTCATCTCACCCCGTGTATCAAACCAGTAGCTGGTCTTCACCACCAACGTGATCTGTGGTTGGCGCTTGGCATTCCAGGCTGGATAGAGCGCCGCTTGCCAGTGGCTGTTATTTTCCAGCTGCAGCATGGCTATCTCAACTGATTGACTGGGGTTGAAAACAGGCTTGATCTCTTCAGCACCGCAAGGGCATTAAGTCGTAAGTCCTGCCAACCCCAACGACATCCCAAACCCAGCGGCCTCTGCAGTTTGAGAGCTAGCAGATCAGTCAAATCATCGGTGAATTCACCCGCGTACTCGAGACAGAGATCAAACAGCCATTCGGGTGTCGCCGGTTGCCCCATGACCCAGCGCTGTTCACCCCACACAGCGCGATTCGCTTCCCACCAGGACTGTGCATAGTGGGCATCCGGAACTAGTTTGACCCGATTCTCCAGTTCGGCATCGGGATCCACCCGGTCGCCCTCTTCGTCCACCAGCATCAACGCCGGACGCTCCGGCAAGGCAACGTTGGTCAGGAAAATCCAGTCGTCGTGCACCCGATCTGCAAACTCCGGTTGACCGAGTTGCTGGATCAAGTGGGGTGTGCATTCAGCCGTCCCGGCGAGTGCCCACCAGCGAGAATCAAAACTAGTCGAACGCTCAAATGATTCCAGTAGTACCGGCAGTTGGTCCGGTGCGCCATTCAGGGCCATGAGCCGAAGCAATCCCGCTTTCACCTCAGGTGCGGTCGCTTCTTCAACCGCCCGTCTCAGTGCGTTCGATGCATCGGTATCGCCTCTCACCATACCAGCCCACAAGACGGGCTCAAGCAAGGATTCATGCAACGGAAATCGACCGGCAGGTTTGAGCAGTGGCCCGTAATAGGTACGAAAGAGGTCGACCCTAAAGAAAGGATTGTTGGCCGTGTAGGTCATCATCTCATACTGCAGGTGCTTGTCCTCATGTTGCAGCTCAGCCTGATTGACGAGTCCCGCTGGTAGGTCAATACCCAGCCGGTGCCACAGCGAGAAGAGGACAGCCCTGACTTCCCGACGCTCCTGATAGAGTTTCAACATCAGTTCTGTAGAGGGGGGAAAGAGCGTAAAGGCATCGACAACCGGTGCGTCGGTAAGTGACTCATCCAGAATTTGATCGAGCGCAAGTGTACAGGTCTCATAGAGTAGCTCTTCATCATGCGACTGCAAAGCAACGCCAAAGAACAGAAAGCGCTCTGCATCGCGACCAGTTGGTGAGAAGCCGGACTCGCCCATCAGCGCAAGAATGCTGAGGTGTATCGACATGCGTCGTTCCAGGTCGGACACCGATCGGCACCTGCTCAGGCTGCAGTTCAACAGCTGAGAGCGAAGGATATATAGCTCCTTCGCTTGCTTGATGTGTCTCAGTTGCAGAGGAAAATTCATCACATGTGAACCGAATTCAATTGATCTCTATAACCGGGCTCAGCAACGTCATTGAACCTGCAGCCACCTGCGTAACCTGTTTGCCTTCAATACGAACTCGACCGTCCGGCATGAGTTCCAACCGGCTCTCTCCGACCTGAATGTAGAGTGGACGATCTCCTACCAGAGCCATCGTCTTGTCATCTACAGAGAGAGTCGCAGCCGGTAGCTCACCGACACGCCTGATCCTGCCACTGACAATTGCCCCTTCATCGCTATCGACAATGACTACTTCATCACCCACTTCAAGCCAGGGGACGTCGCTCAGATGCCCGCGTAGGGGTATATCCCGGTTCTGCTGGTCGGTCAGTTTCAAGGCCTCGCCCTGCTGGGTTTCCACAACCAGCGCGATAGAAGTGGCCTGCTCGATCGGTAATGTGGCAAATTTATCTGCTTGTTTCATGATATTCGCTTCCTTGATATCAGACTTAGTTATTGGCCACATTGCCGCCTTTGATATTGATAGTCCCACCGATAATGTTCACGGTCGGTCCCGCGATGTTGAGTTCACCGTTGGTGTCGATTTCGATAGAACCCGATCCCTGACCAATGTGGATGACACCACCACCCTGGCCTTTGAAGGTGATCGCTTTCGCGGCCTGCAACAGAAAATCGCCCGAGACGACCTGGATATCGAAATTCTGTTCCGCGATCTCGAAGGAGGCGTTTTGACCTGCGCGCAGGACGAAGTCCTTTTCGGCATCAACGCTGAAGTCCTGGGCCTCGGCGGCGACATGGACGTTCTGTTTGGCGGTAAATTTGATATCGGTGGCGGCCTCCAACTGGATATCCTTGTTCTTGGTCATCATCCGTTGGTTGTTTTCGACGAAGATTACGTGGTCGTTTCCCGACTCCACCGTGTGGGTGTCCCCCGACTGCAGCAATAGGGTCCTCTTCGCTTCGACCTTCATCTCCCCCAGCTCGGAGGCGAGTCGCACCAGATGCTGGTCGTCCCTGGCGTCTAGGGTGAGGATGTTCTGGCGGTCACGGGTGAAGAGCTCGATACGCTCTTCCCCCTTGCGGTCCTCCATCAGCAGTTCGTTTTCACCCCAGGTACGCAGGATATTCTGGGTCGGGTTGTTGGTGGTGACGGGACTGGGGGTTTCGGTGTTGGGCAGTGCACCGTGGATCACCGGCCGGTCGAGGTCGCCGTTGACACAGGCCAACGTCACCTCGGTACCGGCGTGGAGCGGAAAATGGAAACCGTACTTGTTGCCAGTGTAGGGTTGCATCATACGCACCGGGTGGCTCGCCTCAGCCTTGGTTGTATCACTATGATCGAATGGGAGACGCACCCGATAGCGTCCCTGTTCGTCGATATGGGCGTAGTCGCCACCGGTGGTCTCCACCTGTCCGGTGAAATAGGTGTGCATGGGAGGTCGTGCAAGCGCTTCATCCAGTGGATGACGGTAGGGAACACCCGCCCGGATCAGCAGCAGCTTGTTGCGGTAGTGGCTGCCTTCGCTGTCACCGGTATTCGCATCCCCGGCAGATTGGTCGGCATGGTGCTCTATTTTGACAACCAGGTAGTCACCATTGAGCTTCGGATCCGGATGGTGGGTGAGGCTGAAGCGGTGACCCGGCGCCAGGCCGCAGCAGTCACTCTCGGCGATGAAGGTCTGGCGCTGCCAGTCGAGGGTCTGCAGGCGTACCTGTGCTATCCACTCCCCCTCTTCCAGGGTTTTGTAGTTTTCACCGTAGCGGTAGTCGCTGCCCCAACCGGACACATCGTTGTCACTCTTGTGGGCGGTCTCCAAGGCATCGGCGGGGGTACGGTAGTTGTACTCCTTGAGTTTGATTTCTGCGGTCTGCAAGCAGGCCCGTGCCTTGAAGTTGTAGACCGTCTCTTCGTCTCTCGTCTCACCGGTCTGCAGTTGATATCGCAGTGCGCCAGTACCTGCCAACTGTGGCATCTCGGCGACATGGTCGGCAATGATCAGCCTAGTCTTATCTTCAAGCTGTTTGAAGTAGTAGAAGAGACCCCAGTGGGCCAGTTGTTGATTGAGAAAGGCATAGTCGCTCTCCTCGAACTGAACCACATAGGCCCGTCGCGGATAGTCGTGCCGGGTCTTGAATGTGAAGGCGCTTTGGGGAATATCTGCGCCGGTAAGCAGCTCGGTAACGATTTCGATAACACTTTTTTTCAGGAAGACACGGCTCTGGCGGTTGAGCTTGAGGCGGTTCAGGGGAGAAGTCAGGACAATCTCATATTCGAAGGCATCAAGGGTACGGCCGATACGTGAGGCCTCCGAGATAGTGCCGTTAACCGTCACCGGTGCTTTATCCCAGATCAGGGTAAGCGAGCCTTCGGCATGGGTCAGGAGTTTTGGGTCGATCGACTGCAGTGAGGAGACGACCAATTCGAACCGGTAGTCATCCGACAGATCGTGGTTATGACATTCGAACTGCTTGACCCGGAAGGCAGAGGTGTCGAAGCCCTGTGCCTTGAAGAAGAAGCGAGACCGGTTGGCGCTTAGTTGTGATAAGGATGCCGTCGATGCAACCATTTTTTCTATCCTCGTGGTGTCTGTCCGTAAGACCGATACTGTCCGTTTATCGATATGCCATCTGGCACGGCAGGCCACACCTTACGGATGTAGCTTGCCGAAACCATCGAGTTTTCCGTCAATCTAGATTGCCGCTTTGCAGGCCTCGGTTGCCTCTGCCTCGATACGATCGATAAAGAGGCAGCTCAGCTCGCCCGTCTCGTCATACTCGAGTGAAACGAACTCGGGTTTGTCGCCGTCGATCAGCACCTGCAACAGTTGCTGTGAGATGGCCGGCATCAGCTGTTGGCCGATCAGGGTGTTGATGAATCGTGCACCGGCATCGTGGTTGATGCAGCGTCCGGCGATCTGTTCCGTCACTTCCGGCAGGTAGCGGAATTCGATGCCGTGGGCCTGCTGCAGCCGTTGGCCGATGGCGTCCAGCTTGAGTGCGACAATGCCCTGGAGCGCCTCCAGATCAAGGGGCAGATAGGGAACGATCTGCATGCGTCCCAGCAGGGCCGGGGCGAATCGATCGAGCAGTGCGGGTTTGATCGACTCGACGATTTCATTGAGGGTGAGGGGCTGCGGCAGGCTCTCCATCAGATCCTCTTCCTGTTCGCTCTTCTCCAGCACCGCCTCGACGGCGACACGCTGCGACTCCACCAACGCCAACATGGCCTCACTGCCGAGGTTACTGGTCATCAGGATCACGGTGTTGCGGAAATCGATCTCCCGCCCCTCCCCGTCACGCATGAAGCCGCGATCGAAGACCTGGTAGAAGAAATTCATGACATCGGGATGGGCCTTCTCCACCTCATCCAGCAATACTGCGCTGTAGGGCCGCTGGCGTACCGCTTCGGTCAGTACACCGCCCTCGCCGTAGCCGACATAACCCGGTGGTGATCCCTTGAGCTGGGAGACGGTATGGGATTCCTGGTACTCGCTCATGTTGATGCCCACCAGTGAGGCCTCGCCGCCGAAGATCTCGTCGGCGATAGCCAGCGCCGTCTCCGTCTTACCGATCCCGCTCGGGCCGGCCAGCAGAAAGACCCCCAGCGGACCGTCACTGGACCGGAGCCCTGCCTTGGCGTTACGCAGGGACTCACCGATCTGTGCCAGCGCCATCTCCTGCCCCACTATTCGTCTAGCGAGCCTTGTTTCCAGCGTCATCAGGGTAGACAGTTCACTGCGGAACATGCGTCCGGCAGGGATGCCGGTCCACTCGGAGACCACCTCGGCAATGACTGCAGGCGTAACTTCTCGATGCAAATTCAACAGTTGGCCAAACGCTTCGTCGTTAGACGCGACCATTTGTTCGAGGGATTCCCTGGGCAATGCGAGCTTGTCGATCTCCTCCCGCCATCTCGCATTCAACTCATCAAGGCGTGACTGGGTCTGTTCCTTCTCACTCGCCAACCCTTCCAGGATTGCGGCATCGACCTTGATGCCCGCTTCACGCTCACGGTTCAGGTTGTCGAGACGCTGCTGGACGAACTGGATATGCTCCCGCAGTGACTCCATCGCTTCCGGTGCCACCGCATGCCCCATACGAACCCTGGCAGCTGCGGTATCGAGCAGATCGATCGCCTTGTCGGGCAGATGGCGGTCGGAAATATATCGGTCTGATAGCCGTACTGCCGACTCTATGGCCTCGTCGGTGATGAGGATGCCGTGGTGATCTTCATACTTCGACTTCAATCCATTGAGCATCAGTACTGCCCTTTCCGGCGTGGGCTCGTCCACCTTGACCATCTGGAAACGGCGCTCAAGGGCGGCATCCCTCTCGAAGTACTTTTTATATTCCGCCCAGGTAGTGGCAGCAAGGGTACGTAGTTCACCACGCGCCAAAGCAGGCTTGATCAGGTTGGCCGCATCGCCGACACCGGCGTCACCACCGGCGCCGATCAGGGTATGCGCCTCGTCGATGAAGAGGATTACCGGCGTCGGCGAGCCCTTGACCTCGTCGATGACCTGTTTGAGTCGCCGTTCGAACTCCCCTTTGACTCCGGCGCCGGCCTGCAACAGCCCGAGATCCAAGATACGCAGCTCTACATTCAGCAGGTGATCGGGGACCGCACCTTCGGCGATACGTGAAGCCAGACCTTCAACCAAAGCCGTCTTCCCGACCCCCGGATCACCCACGAGAATGGGATTGTTCTTGCGACGCCGGCAGAGGATATCGATCAGCATGCGGATCTCACCATTACGACCACGGATGGGATCGAGCTCGCCGTTGGTGGCGCGCTCGGTGAGGTTGGTGGTGAACTGATCCAGCCCCGGATGCCCCAGGTGCTTGTCGCCGCTAACGCGGTTCTCCTCCACCATCGGTTGCGGAATGACCGACGCCGATGCTGACGACTCTTCCCGCGAGCCCTGTACCAGACGACGAAAATCGCTGCGCAGATGTTCCAGGGAGATGTTCTGAAGCATCTCCAGACCGGTCACCGGCAGTACCGGCGCCAGATCGATCAGGGCATCGAGTAGCGCCACCGAGCGAATCCTCCCCTGATCGTAGTGGAGCGTGGAGGCGAGCCAGGCCCGCTCCAGCCACTGGAAGATGGAGATGCTGAAGCTCGGCTTGCCCTGGTTGCCGGCCTCTGCCCGGGAGAGACTCTCCAGCATTTTATGCCAGAAGGCGTCCAGATCCACGTCGAAACGCTTCAATAGGTAATCCATGTCGGTACCCGTCTCGCCCTCCAGCAGCTTGATCAGAAAATGCTCGATGCGCACCTCGTAATTACCGCGCGTACCGGCAAAGATCGCCGCGTCTTCGAGCACTTTGGCACAGACGGGGTTGAGTCTTTCAATCAGTGCCTTGATATGTCTGTTATCCATGTGAAACCGCTCCTGGAGTCTCCTCTCCGTTGTATATTCATGCCGCTTTTGATCTTTCCATGGCGGGTGCAACGCCCTGGCTGCCGCTGATGCGCGCCTGCCAGTCTGCCGTCACCCGGTCCTGTAGCCAGGTGGACCAGCCCAGCACAAGTTGATCCGACCCCAGGGATTCTGCTTCCACGGAACCGGAAGTGATCTGTATCACCAGATCGAAGTCGATACTGGGCGGCAAATAGCGTGCGACCAGATCGATCACCGCCCGCCCCTTTGATGTGCTGGGCATCAGTTGCATTGACGCCTGTGGCGAAACCGGCCCGATCATGACATCGATCTTGCCGCTAATATCCAGCACCTCTTCGCCCAGCAACAGGTTATCGCCGAGACGCAGGCTGCCATCTCCAAGTGGTCTGCTTCGCTTGACCCGGACCCATCGGCTCTGAAACTGCCGGACCTTAACTGGTATCGCCTCGAGATAGTCATTCAACAGACCTTCAAGACTCTGCGCGTTGCGAACCCGACGCCCCAACAGACCGGCATAGGCGAGTGCACTACCCTGATCGTCACTGACCGACCAGCCGGAAAAGGCGCTGATCATCCTCATATATAGGTTGGCGGGCTCATCTACATGAAAGGTGGGGCGATACTTCTTCCACGCCTGGTAATAGAGCGCATAGAGTCGGTGATTGAAGGTGTCGAGAAAGGCACGCAACGCTCTGCCCCCGTCGTCATCCTGCATCGCCCGGTCGGTGAAGTAGTGCGGAACGGCAGCGTCGACACCATAGAAACCCATGAAATTGAGTTGGATATCGAGCCGTCCCTGCGTATCGTAATCGCAACGGCGAATGTCGGCGGCCGGAAAGCTGGTTTCACTGGCGGGCCTGAAGCGACACCAGCGATCCAGGCCATCACCTATCTTACCCCGCTCAGGCCAATGCTGTTCGAGGAGATAGGCGACTTGGGTAAAATCGTGTGAAGCCGCGGAATGGAGTATTCCACGTATCACATCAGGGAGGTTTCGCCCAGGGCCGGCTGCCATGACAACTCCTTTCCTGATGGATGACAATGGACACGGGTACGCACCACCGTGTTGATGTTGGCGTACAGTGTGAAAAAGGTATGCAATATCTGTCCGAAGAGAGCGATATCGGCGATCGACGCATAGTTGCCCTCATGCAACGTGAGATTAATCTCCATGCCACGCATGAGTGCGCCACGGTACATCTCCTGATAAAGCTCCAGATTGACATCTTTGATGCCGTCGATCTTGCGCAGGTTTTCGTTTCTGCCAGTCCATTCATAGAGCGAGAGGACGCGTTTCAAAGTGTCCAGTTCCGCAATCGATTGATAGTTCAAGGACAGATGTGCAACCACCCCCCATTGGTAATCGATATCGTCGGGTGGCATATGCGTGGCTGTCGGGCGTGAAATATTGGTCAGTTCCACGGAGTCCTTGAGCTGATTGTTCTTTTCCGAATCGTTTCGAATACTGCCCTCAACCAGATAACGCCGTGGATAGTGTCCGTTGTAGGCATGAATATCACAGCTCAAGGTTTCGGTTTCGAAGCGTGAGATGCCGCCCACGGATATGAAAGTCTCCTCATCACCCTGTTTTCGTTTGCGATTGGAGATGTGATAGTGCCTAGGTGAACCCGATCGGCTTTTCAGCTCGTGGATGGAGTGATAGGTATGGCGTTCGCCACTGGTGCTACCGACACTCTCGATGCTGTCCACGCTGTAGATATTGAGGGAGTTTGGATAGTTGACATCGGCGACGACCCGATACTCCGATCTTCGGTGATCGATCACCACAGGCTCTGATTGCGCCTTGAAGAGATTGACCGCAGGTGTGCAATGGAGACGGAATGTCTTTTCATCGATCCGGTAGTCAGCGGGAAGCTGTCCGTCGACATGGAATTCCAGCGTAAATTTTTTACATCCTTTCGGCCACTCGACCTGCCCGAGGCCGTGAAGGTTGATAAAGAGGAACTTTTCACGAAAGCAAAAATACTCGTGCAGTAAATGGGTACCGACGAAAGAGCGGCCCGACTTCGGCAGCACACTGGTATCAAGGTCCATATGCGCCGGCGTGACACAGCTCTGCCCGCCCAGATTGGTCACGTCGTCTCCCTGTGATGCGGACAGACGCAGACGGACCGCGTTTAATTGCTGGGTCAAGTAGTACCAGAGATCAAGGGTGAGAATCGGATAGCCGTTGAGATAGAGCGGTAGGGTTGTCAGGTCAAAATTTCCAAGCTCCGCACTGGCGCCGACCTCGAAGTCGAGCTGGATAAGACTGCCACCAGCCAGTACCTCTTTTATCTCCGCCTGGTTGATACGAATGGGGTTAAGGACAACATCCTTGACTGTCCTGTACTCACACTGGAGCTTTTCCTCCCGGATGTTTCGTTTTTCATCGGCCTCTTCACCGACCGGATCGGACAGAATTCTTGTCCCCTTCTTGCATCGCTCCGGTGCGGCAAGCTGATTCATTTTAGTTGAGAATTCGATAATGGTTGACGATGGAAACGGGCGGATAAACTGAGGCCACATCTGCCGTATCAGTGTTTGGCTGATCTCCGGCACGTCATCGTCGATGCGACTACGTATATGGGCGGTGAGATAGGCCATACCTTCCAACAGTCGCTCAATATAGGGGTCTCGATCCCTTACCTCTGTCAGATTAAGCATACTCGCCTGCTCAGGGTAGGACCTGGCAAATTCAATTGCCGCCTCGTTCAGCAGTCGCATCTCTGCGTCAAAGTAGCTTTTCATAGCACCAACCGACAAAACAACTTAACCATGATCTGAGCCCTGCAAGACTTTGGCATCGCCTTCACTCTTCAGATATGTTGTGTAACGGGTCTTGCGACCATTGAGTAACGTGGCACGGATCTCGAGTATCACGACACCTTTCGCCCTGTCATCCGGCAGACTGACGACTTCAACATGCGCGATGCGAGGTTCATACTTCTTGATGCAATCCTCCAAGGCGATTCGCAGGTCACCAACGGTATAGGGAAGATCTGCATACACTTCGGTGATATCGGGCAAGCCGTAGTCGGGCAGATGGGAAAGAACCCCCTGCCTGGCATTGAGCAGTCTCGACAGATGATCCTGGACGCTCCGGACAATGACCCGGTCGTCATTGATCACGTGTATGGGAGTCCTGTCTTTCCACTCTTGCGTAAAGACCTCGAACAGACCGTAACCTAGAGTTTCACTCATCGCTTAAATTAAATTCAGATATTAAAACTTTTAGAATTGAACTAATGGCGGGGTGAGTCACCCCGCCATCAGCATCTACCGACCGTCGTTCCAGGAGTCGGTAAATTCTATGTTCCCATCCACATAGGTCCATGTGATACGACCGTAACGCATGGAAACCTCCTCGAGGTGAGGATAACGTTCTTTATCGATATCCTTTACATTGTGCATAACGGGACTAACCTTGGTGATCTTCACATCCTCAAGGCGGTGACGAAAATACTCACGCTCGGTACCCGTGTCATCAATACGATACCAACGCAGTTCAAGTTCCTTCAAAGTCTGACCATTGCTGCACGCTTTGTAGAGATAGGGCGAGGAGCTGTCAAATGACTTGGTGATCTTGAAGGGTTCGTGTTTGCGAGTTCCTGTCAGTGCACCAGTGTCGGAATCCGTGGGAATACGGATTTCATGATCGAAGTGCAGAACTTCCACACTTCCCTGTCTACCGGACACCGTTACTGCTCCATCAATCGCTGCACCTTGATCATCTTTGATCCACATATACGCAGGAATTGCCATTTACTTCTCCCTAAGGTTAAGTTCCAAATTAAAAACGTGTTTATCGGCATAAAATAAACACGACTGAGTTAGAGGCGTCAGTGCCTCGCTTTCTGCTTTATTGCAGCCGGTTGCTCATATGAGCGAAAAAAATCACGGGTCTGTCCAGCGATAGCTGAAGACACGCAACTATCGCCATCTCGTATGTAAGCGTTAGTTTTGTGTCGTCGGCATTTTCGCCACCAGCGACAGGCGCACATCGACACCTTCAATCTGGAAATGCGGAACAACAAAGAGACTTACGCGGTAGTATCCTGGATTCTCCGGAATCTCCTCCACTTTGATCTCGGCATCACGCAATGGATGAGTCGCGATCAGGGCTGCATCCGGATTGGTCATTTTCGTCACCAGGCCCTGCAGCCAGTCGTTCAGCTCGTTTTCAAGCTCCTGCCGAGTCTTACTGGAGCCGATATTCTCTCGTTGCAGCACTTTTAAATAGTGCGAGATTCTCGAAACCAGGAAGATATAGGGAAGTCGCGAGTTGATGCGGCTGTTGGCTGTCGCGTCGTCCGTTGAATACTCTGTCGGCTTCTGGGTCGAGTTTGCCGAGAAGAAGCAGGCGTAGTCACTGTTTTTGTAGTAGCTGAGCGGAATAAATCCCTGATTGGCGAAAGCAACTTCCTGCGTCTCAGAGATAATCACCTCGGTTGGTATCTTCGCCTGTTTACCCTTACCCACGTCATAGTGGTGAATCGGCAGGCTCTCCACCTTTCCGCCTGCCTCTGGACCCCTGATATTGACGGTCCATCCATGTTTCTTGAAGCTTTCCGCCATATTGGCTGCAAAGGAGAAAGTGGCATTGCCCCAGAGGTAGTTTTCATGGCCCTCTCGTTTCACATCTTCCGAGTATTGAAAACCCCGAACAGGATTCTCTTCGCCATAGGGATGGCGCAGAAGGAAGCGGGGCATGACCAGGCCGACATATCTCGAATCTTCAGAATCACGGAATGATTTCCAACGAATATACTCAGCACGCTCCATGTAGCTGGAGACATCCTGAATCTTCGGCACCTCTTCGATCGACTCCTTATCGAAGAACTTGGAACCGACAGAACCCAGGAAGGGACAATGGGCCGCAGCGGCCACTCTGGCGATCTCAGAGAGGAGTGCTACATCAGGCGCCTCTCGCCCGAATTCGTAATTAGAGACCATGGCAGTGATGGGCTCACCACCGGGTGTGTCGTACTCCTGAGTATAGATGTGCCGATAGAGACCCGACTGGGTGGTTTCCGGAGAGTCTTCGAAATCGTTTTGCAGATCATCCTTGCTCACATCAAGTAGCTCAACTTTGATGTTACTGCGAAAATCACAGCGGTCGATGAGAAACTTAAGGCCTCGCCACGCACTCTCTACCTCCTGGAATTTTGGGTGGTGAAGAACAGCATCGAGTTGCGAACCGATAATCTCGTCGATCTTTCCGATGTAGTGATCGAGAAGGGTCTTGTCGATCTTCTCCGATACACTCTCTTCCGCTGAGGCCAGATCCAAAAAGACACTCAGGGCCGCCGTCAGGCGCTCATTGAGCGACACTTCCGCCATCTTATTGACATGACGAAAGGAATCGAGTTGGATTTTGTCTTCTATCGGACTGACATGCACCAGATCACAAAGTCGCTCGTAACTACCGGTCTGCTCTTCGTGTATTTTCTGCTTGTCAGGTGTGGAGGTTAATTCCTGGATTGCCATTGTTCCGCTCCATAATCTTAATGTGTGAGAGGCATTACGCCTGAACAAATTGACTCGTATCGATCATGCATCGATTTTTGGTGAGTCTTGCTGGCCATCGGAATCGGCAACCAGTTCGTCTAGTTTTTCCTTAAGGTCCAGCAGGTCAGGACGATTGTTGACAATCTTCTCCAGTTCTCTTCTGAGGCTTCCGTTATCGAGTATGTTCGATCGTAAATCCTTCAACAGATTACGCATGGCAAGCATCTTGTGAAGCTCGGGTATCTGCTCTGCCACGACCTCGGGATCGAGCGACTTGATGGAGTCTACCCCCAACTGAACATGAATGTCGTTTCCGTCATCATTCATCTTGTTCTCAACATGAAAATCAAGCTTGGGTGCAAGATTGCTCATGACCAATTCAAAATTGTCCTTGTTAATATTGATACGTTCGCGCTCCGCAACACGCCCTTTCGTCTTGCCGTTACTGAAGTCACCCATCACAAGTAGCTTCATGGGCAACTCAAGCTTCTTCTTCGCACCTCCCGCCTCCACATCCAGGGTGATATTGACACGCGCCTTGGGTATCTCTTTTTGAAAACTCTCAGCCATATTCAGCTCTCCTTATCTATCCATACCGTACAGTCGGCACGGTCATTACTTTGTCGCAAACTGCGATATCCGGCACTTTCTACTCTCTGTTGTTCAGTCACAGAGCTAGAACGCTCTCAGTGCAAAACCCAAATCCGTGGTGCATATCTTTCCCTTCAATTCTTCGATCCTTTTCCTGACAGCTGGTGTTTCATCGGAACTGTTCTGCAGAATCACCAACAACTTGTCCCATAACGACAAGGCCAGCGGCTGATGCCACTCCTGTAATCTGTATTTCTCCACTAATATTTCAAGATGTTCTGCCAATGGCAGCGCCAGATCACCGCGACCTGCGTTTATGCAGAGATCGACTTTGGTCAAACCGATGCGAAATGCCTCTGATTGATCCCTAGGTTCAATCTGCCCCATCTTATCGATGACTGAAATCAAATCGGATGACCCCACCTGGCCAACCAACTCATTCAGTCTCACTTGCAGATCACTTTCGTCTGATCGACAGTCCGTATCAGACTTCTGTTCTGTCTTCATATTACTGATCCACCGGCGTGTCGGCTCGCTGGCAAATGGAGTACCGTCACTGTAGGTGAGGTGCAACAATCCCGGCTCTCGATCCACAAGCTGTCTTAAATACTCCTCTATGAGTTTGGCTATATCGCGCCTGCCGACGGTATTGGCGACTTCGACCTCTTGCTTTTGCAGATCAAAATAAAATTGGCTACCGGTTTCCATGAAGCATGATTCCAGCTCCGCCAGTTTCTCAACGGAAATATCTGACTCAACGGACGCCTGTGTCTCAATGATGATCTGTTCCCTCGGCGGTTGTATTTTTGTTCTGCCATTCTCATTCGCAGGCAAAATCATAGAGGACCATTTCAGGGCGCGTGACATAGCGACAAGGCGTTGCCAATCACCGCTCTTTACCAAATAGGAGAGCAAATCTTCCGCTGTTCGAGTGAAAGAGAGTTCGCTGGTAATTTCCATTACGTCTGCAGGAACCATCTGTAAAGTTTCAACGGCATTATCGGAAACCGCCACAGGCACTTCTGGATCGGAAGGCTGGTTTTTCTCAACCCATGGGTTCAGTGACGTCCATGTCATCGCCTCGCTACCGTGGAGAGAGATGATTTCGCTGTTCAGCGATTCAATCAGCGCTTTTAACCCGGAAATTGCTGCCCGTTCACTATCATTTTCCAAGCTGATTTTCTTGACGAAAGCGGCGAGTTTTTCGTTGTTTAGCCAACCAATGGCTTGTAATTTAGCTATCTCGCGCTGCGGATGACAGTCTAAGCCATACCGCTTGATCAGATCATGGTAGAGTTGCGTTCCCTCTATCAATCCGTTGAATCCTTCTGTAAAGATCTTAGCCATCAGAAAGTATCCGGCTACTCGAAGATCTTTTGATTCTTCCTGAAGAATTCTTTTGCAGAGACGAACCACCTCAGCGTAATCCGTATCAGAGAGACGATCGATCTCAAGCTTCACCGCATTGAAGTCATCTCCGTAACGTGGATCCTCTCCCGCTCCGTTGTCTCCGATCGGCAACATCAGTTCATCCAATGGAGATGCAGCAGCACTATCCGTCTTTGTTTGCAATGCACCTTCCATCAGTTTTGACTCCAACTGGACCAATCATCGAATGCAACCACCATACTCTCATGTGCATCCGGATTACCGATCTTTCGCGCCATCGTGCTGACATCGCACTGCCCTTTGCACTCCTGTTCCAGGTTGATCAGTACGCCGTTATCGACGCGATGCCCCAACAGATGGGTGAGGAATATAGGGCTTATCGGTCTAAAGAACAGATAGAGCGATTGTTGACCACCGTCTTTGATATCTCCCCAAATGTAGTGAGGACGCCATCCCCAGCTACCAAGTACGGCGTCCGCAGCTCGTACCCAAAATGACACATGTATATGGGTTCTCTCATTGGCCGGCAGAGGAATCTCTATCCCCCATGAGGTTCTGAGCGGCGACTTTCTGACCACGGTATCGAGCAGCTCTTTCATAATCTCCATGTAGACAGGAGCATAGTCACGAGCCGACTCACCAAGCATGTCACGCCAGAACTCCTCTTTGGTGATGGCCTGCAGCGCATTGATCTCAGACTCCATGAGATATCTTCTGCTTATCGAGTTACCTGTCGCGTTCAATACTTCGACACGCTTTTTCAGCATATTGATCGGTTGCAGACTCCAGTCTGTACAACACACATTCAGAGCGCTGTCGAAAAATGTGCGGTAGGCGCAAGGAAGCGTTGAGCTTAGCGCTGCTGTGTCTTGGCTCGACAGCATCTTGAACAAGATGAAAGGATACTGTCGTCCACTCTTGTCACGACTCCCCATCATTGTGCCGATTACTGAGGAATGGCTCTCTCCACTTCCGGTAAAGACGAAGTGATAGGTGTAGCTATGGAGCTCCGGCTTACGCAGCCCTGTCTGTAGAGCACGACTGTGGTGGGAGAAGCCCTGCTGAATCCACTCATCCAACTCGAGGATTGAACGTCCTTTGACGTTATATCGTATGAATTCATCATAGATTGGCAGTTTCCCAAAGCAACCGGCTTTTGGAACCGGTGCCGGTTCCTGAATCTGCTTGTTGTGCTTGAGAAATCCAAACATGATCAGTATGCCGCTATCCTTGACGATCTTCCGTTTTTAAACAGTGACATTGGCAGTCTGAACGAGTTGATCAATTTGAAATTAAAAATATTGTCCTGGCGGTCTGCTCTCAGTTTGAACGCCACGCGGACAGTTCCTCCATCCGAGGCGGGCAGATCCCAACTCGTCTTATAGTGGGTACTGTTGCCAACCTTTGATATGTCAGCCAGTTTCAAAAGATGGAACAGACCCCAGGGGCCGTCCGCTCTTAGCTCTCCCACCGCACGCCCATGATCGGCAACACCCATGACGCGGGCTCCGATCTGATTCATATCACCCGGCCAGTCAAAGCGCTGCCACACCTGTGGTCCGTTACGATAACGAAACAACTGACCATTTGACTCGATCTGCATCTCACGCAAGTCAGAACTGGGATCGGGTTGCAAATAAAAGGTCATATTGGGTTTTTCGTTCTTGTTGGTATAGAGGGCATCGGTAATCTTCTGCGCTTCGCTCAATCCCCGCAGAAAATCCCTGGAAAAATTTGCTCCTACCCCCAACCAGCGACGTGGCACCCACCCCCGAGAAGTCTTGCGCAGGTAGGGTGACAAACGCTCGTTGGCGAATTTCCACAATATGCCCTCCTGTGGATGGTAGAACTCCGCAACGTCTGCCAATGCTGCGTCGTCACCTGTGGCAGTGAAAGGGAACTTGCCTGATATCAGCTTTTTATAGGGTCGAACGACTGATGAGCTCCATTCCTGCTGCAGCTCCGAGGTGGCCTGCCCTACGATACCGGACCAGGCCATACTGATGGGCGGACTCAGGAGGGATTTCAGGATCGGCCTGGCGGGCTTCTTTACGCTATTGACCAGGGTGGTCGTCACCACCCATGCCTTAGAGATGCTGGGACGTGAGCTGCGGCCGGAGAGCAATGCCGCGGCAAAGCGTTCACTATCCCGCTTTACATCCACCGATGCCGCCAAGCCATCCACCTCACCATAGACCTGCGACAGTGCCTCCAGATAGTCGCTCACCGGCTGACTGATCGGACTGTCACCTTCAGGCACTGAAAAGCGCTGCAAGTCGCTAAACAGATCAGCCAGTTCAGCAACCGCTTTTGGTTTCGCTACAGCATGCTCAACCGAAAGGTTCTCGCCGTCAGCTTGTTCAACCGATTTTATGGTCACAGGACGCGTCTCATATAGCCGCGTGTTGTCTGCGATGACCGTCGAGATTTGGGCAATGGGACCATCCTCACTCGACAGGTGCATCAGTGCCATCGACTTGTCCGCCAAGTCCTTGGGCAACTGATACTTGAATGAAGCGAGAAACGCCATCCAGTAACCACCATAGTCCTTGAAGTAGAGCGATCTGATCTCGCGCTCCAGATAGGCCGCCAGTGCGTCGCCCTTCAGCGGCTTCTCTTCCCTAACCGCGTCACCGGCAATTTCAGTAACCTGCGCTATTGACGTGTCGTCAGTCGCATTAACATCACTACCCGTGGATTCTCCTGCCGACTCCAGTGCACCGAATTGAGCGTTTTCTTCCAAAGCCTGCCCGTCAACAGCCTGGTCACCTTCAGCAGCCGTATCCTCCATTACCCAATCACCGTGGGCAAAAGCGTTTGACATGGATTCGATTTCCGACTTGGCGAAACGGTACCAGGCTTCTGATGAGTAGATGCCGGGGATCGTCTTGTTCGAGGTCAGGTAGACCTTTCCCTCACCCGTGACGAAATTTTTTATCGATAGTTCCAGCCATTCGGCCCCGCCCTTACTGAGCAGCAGCGCATAGAGCCGGTTCGGGTCGGGTACGGTATGGAGCTGCTCTCTCGCCTGAGCGATGAGTCGCTCGTCCGACGGCAACTGCATCTCGTGCTTCTCTCTCCTCGGTTCCAGATAGAGACGAGAGAGCAGTTTTAAAATCTTCAAATCCTCCTCGCCCGGCGCCTTGTCATCGAAGACCAGGCGTTGCCAAATCTCGGTCGTGGCCTTGAGCGCCACGTCATAATCGAAGTGCTCGTTACGGGTCAGCTGAAGGTAGAGCATCAGCGTTTCATAGTAGGTCGGTCTCAGTTGCTCCCGAACCTCATCCGTCGAAACCTGCCAACGTTGACTCAGACCATTCAAACGATGCTCAACGGCCTGAGTTGCCGGCACCCAGTAAGCCAGATAGAGGGACTCGTCGATGATGCGTTGAAGTTGGGTCATCTGCTCATTGGCCTGGTAGAGCGCCACCTGCTTGACCCAGGGGAGATCTTCATCGATTGTCTCCATCTTCTCCAGGTGACGGTAGAGATTCACAACTGCCGCATAGCGCTGCTTGACAGTCGACGCTTGACCGGTAATTTCCGCCGATGTCTGCTGCGCCAGTGCCACGCCTTGGTTCAACAGATAGACGTTGGTTGCATAGGAACCGCTAAACAGTAGATAGGCGCCTCCAACGACAAGCAGGGAAAGCAGTACGGCAGCCGTTCTCAGCCCCTTGTCCCAGGACAGCTTTTTGCGATTCGCTTTCGCGCCTCCCTGAATTTGAAAAATAACGTCAGTAAAGAGGTTTTTAATAAAGAAGGGGCGTTGCTTGCCGCTGCCGGAGATATCTCCCTCCTTGGCGAAACCGAATGCCTGGCGCAGATTTCCGATCACCCGTTCGATCGGCGTACCTTCCTGGATTGCGCTAGTGAAGTAGACGCCGGCGAACTGCGGTGTCTCCTGATAAGGGTTGTCCTTGAACAACAGATTGATGAATTCGTTCAGCTTCTCGGCTGCTGCGCCGAACTGACTGGGGAAATCGAAGAGATCCGACTTGCGCTTGAGGTTCCGCTGCATCGACACCTTTCTGAGACGCATATCGCAGAGACGGGTGTAGAGATTATTCAGGTTATGCTCGAAGACATCGGAGACTTCGTCGGCCTCCTCCTGCTTGTCGTAGAGATAGGCACCCCAGACCTGATTTCTCTCCTGTTCACTCAGATCTTCAAAAAAGGCTTCGAAACCGTGTAGCAGATCGCTTTTGGTGAAGACGAGATAGACGGGAAACACCATCCCTAGCTGCTGAATCAACTCGCTGATACGGTTTCGGATGACCTTCACATGCCAGTCAAGTCCCTCTCTGTCGGTAGTCAAAAGTTCAGCCAGACTGACAGCCACCAGTACCCCGTTGACCGGCATCTTTTTTCGGTGTTTACGCAACATCCCGAGAAAAGCCAGCCACTCATCCCTGTCGTCATCCTCCGTGGTATAGCGACCGGCCGTATCGAGAAAGACGGCTTGGTCTGAAAACCACCAGTCGCAATTGCGCGTACCGCCATACCCCTGTATGTGGATATCGTCGTCACTGGCGTAGGGAAAATCGAGCCCCGACTGTCGCAAGAGCGTACTCTTACCGGCCGCGGAAGGACCGATGATCATATACCAGGGGAGCGCATAGAGCGCGGCGTTTCCGCGATATCTCGCTCCCAGCTCGGATGATTTCAGCGATGTGATCGCTTCATTCATCTTCTCCTTCAGCAGTTGGATCTCAAGTTTCTTCGACGCCGCTTTCGAGTCCCCCTGAGCACTGAGTTCATCCTGCAGGCGGGCGCCTCGACGGGAAGCGATGATGCGTCGAACCAACCAGACTGCCAGTGCAATGATGGCGATGGCGCCAATAATGGCCAAGCGGTAGACGACACTTGTCAAACCGAGGGAAGGGCCGGCAAACCAGATCAGCGAAATGACGACGAAGAGTCCTATCACCGTGCTGCCGGCACGGGACAGAAGATATCTTTGTACTAGGCTTAGGATGCTGTGCATTATTCGCTCCGGCTCCGATTGTCTTCAGCCATCGATTGGGAGTGGGTCGTGATCATGGTGAGCTGCTGATCAAGACTCTGGAGCGTGTTGTCCACACGATCGGCGAGCATCACCGAGTAACCCGCATAGCTGAAAAAGAGCAGACCGACAGTCAGCACGGCGATCACCCAGTAGGGTATGTTGTGACTGACCCTGGCAATGATCCCTGTCTTCGGAACACCGTCCGGGGCCAGCTTGGGATCGACAATGCCACGGTAGCCGTCGATCTGACTCCGCAGGTCGACCTGAAGCGCCATCAGTGCCTCGAGGCCGCGCATCCTGTACATGCCTTCAAAGCCGAGCTGGAGACAGGTGTAGTAGAGTTCAAGCAGGTCGAGGTTCTTTTCGCCGCCCTGACGAAGCTTGTTCAGCTTTTCGAAAAAGGCCTCACCGGCCAGGTGCTCCCCGAAGAACTTGAGCTGGAGGGGTTGACTCATCCACTCCATCCTCTCCGGATTCTCAGAAGCCAGCACCGTTTCATCCACATAGGCCGCCAACGCGTATTTTGCGTCTTGCACCGTGGAGGTGCCGATCTGTCGCTCGAAAGCCATTCGCTCCAATACATCGAATGACTTTATGATCTGATTCCTGAAATCACTCAGTGATCCGGTTGCAGCGTCACGCCTCAGCTTCGCGGTTAAAGCAAAGACCGTGGCGCTGCACTCCAGCAATCGATTAATGGATGACGATAGTTGTTCTTGCCCGACAGGCACGAATAATCTCCCTATACAATTGTCCTGAAACTACTTGTTACTCTTCTACGGTAATCAACTCGACATTGGCCTTTGCAAACTCATGAGTCAGAAACAGCGCCATGGATCGATTCTCGACGACCCGATCCCAGAACTCCCCTTTGGGCTCTAGCCGGAAGTATTCATAACCGCTCTTGATGGGTAGTCGATTGGGCGGTCGTTGTGTATGGATCAACGTTACACCCGGCATGGCGGAAGCGATGATCATTTCGATATCGGCACGTGCGCCTAACTTAACCTTGCGTGGGAACTCTTGAAACCAGGAAATGTTGTCGTTATCCATATTGACAGCCAGGAAGAAGGAGCTCTTCTCTAGCATCAAAATGTCAATCGAGTCGACCGAATAGAGCAGTTCGCTCTCCCGGTTCAGCTTCATGCCTGCCGTCATCGACGGCATGACTGCATCGATCAGCGAACGCAACAAACCGTCAATGCCAATGAAGACTTGGCTTAGATCGTTATGTTCGTAAGCGGTTATTTCGTTCGGGTCTGAGTCGGCCTTGTAGCACTGCAACACAGAGACGATGTTGATCAGGCTGCGATAGAGATTCTCTGGATGGGCGTCTGCATTACCGACAAAATGCCTCAAATGGGCTGCTGCAGGATTGAGTACCTGTAGCAGTAGGAAACTGCTTAGTTCATTCGGACCGTAATCGGAAATCCTCGCACCATACTGGCGAATCCGCTCTCTGAGCATCTTGGCCTTGACGGAGAACAGCTCCGAGAGCCGTTGTATGTTACCGCACAGAACATCGGAAGCACCGATTCTGCAGACGGCGGGTATGAACGTGCAGGAGAGGTTATAACTTCCTGTACCGTCATTGACGAGATCAGCGATTTTCAGGAGCGAAAACTGGTCGTTTGTGTTACTCCCCTTGATCAGCACCAGATTATGACGGGCCAGCAGGATCTCACGTTGACGACTGCTGTCGTAGAGATCGGGTACTTTTTGATAATCAGCCTCCCAACGACAGAGCTGGCCGTTGGCGTTGTAACCACTAATACCGTTCACCGACGAGCCGACCGGCAGCCCGATGTAGATTGCCACATCCTCCCCATCGCCATCTGTCAAATCGCAACTGAGGGGCTCTGAGGTCGTTGCATCGTATTGAATAAGGTTGCCGCATGGCATGACGGCAGTGCATTGATTGAGACGAAACACCCCTGCCTTGAGTGACTCCACGTCCACATCGATCTGTATTATGCCCCAACCCATTGGCGCAGCGGCGCGGCTCAACAGCTGCTGCCGCTGTTCGAAATAAGTATCCCAGGCTTGGAAATGTTGCTGTCCCAACACAATCCCTTCCGCCCAGATAACTTTTTGCAATGTCATATTACTCTCCGCATCCCGCGACGTTCAATCTCTTTCCTTAGGCAACAGTGGCAATGGAATTAGTGTTAACAAAACCTAGTCAAACTCGACAATGTTTCCATTGAGTCTGATGTGTAGCGATTTACTGAATCGCCGACTGACATAGTTGTCCGGTAATGGCTTGATGGCCCGCCACTGGCCACCTTGAGCCTCTCGGAAAATTGCCATGATCGCTGCGAATTTGGCACCATCCCGTCGTTTCATAACCACCCGCTTCTCCGATGCAGGGGTCAGCACCAGTTCCTGACGACCCAGTATGGAATCACCCAGCACTGTCAAATCGTCCTTCCATAGCATTTCAAATTCGGCAGACTCAAAAACTTGATCATCCGATAGCAGGTAGACTCTGGCAACCACTGGTAGGGGCTCATTATTTTCATTTGGATTCAAGTTCGAGCCTACCTCAATACCCATTTTAATTGGTGGAGACGAACATCCCGCTAAGCCTGCAAGAAGAATCACCAGAAATAAAACATTAATGCCACGCATGGGGGTATATCCTATTAGTCTAAGCTTATGTATCTAGGACACTGCTTTATCACTTTCGAACAATGGGTAGACAGGTCCCTGACCAGATTTCATCTGTTCTCGAGATTTCGCATATCCGGAGATAAATGCCGTCAAGAAAAGATGTTGATGGAGCGCTTTGTGCAGTTCCTGATCCGTCATGTATTTAGATAGATACTCTTTAGTCTCCATACCTAAATAATTCGCGAACTTATTTTTCCGTGATTTAGATTTTGCAATTGATTCGCTTGCTACCTCATTTGCTGCTTCAAGCAGTGCCATCTGATGTTGTGCCAAGTCATCAAACAACTTTTTTAGATTGGTTGCCCCCGCCTCTCCATCACGAATCCATCTGGATATCACTTTACAGGTGTCATTTCCTCTGAAGGAATCAAGGTCATCATGAAACACGCGGCCGTATGAAAGACCGAACTCTTCAGCAAAACAGCGTTGTCCTTCAATAAGCGAGGCCAGACCCTCAACCAGTACGCGAAGCACAGGCTTGAATTGTTGGCGTTTTTTCTGTTTGTTTTGATGGTGGATATAGAAGGGATCGACATCCATATCGTTACTGCTCCTTGTAAATTGCGGCCAATAAGTTAATTGGTCGTAATCACTACCAGATCATTGCGGCCAACTCCGTAGAGCCGAAATGTCAGATTGATAATGTGTGCATTGTACGGTCCGTCCAGAGAATGTCGAGTCAGACAAATCCGATATCTATTCACTTTTTTCCAAAGCACGTCACATTTTTGAATCTCACAAACATTACAAATAGCGTTAACTTGTTCACATTGCCACAGCTCACTTGCTGTGCATCGCATCACAAGTCATGTTGTTTTTGTGATGTAAGCATCAGTTACAGAAATCCAGGTCAATCCAAGCGTGCAATGTCTATTTATTTTGGCGCATCTCCCATCAAACGGACTTGGGAAAGTAACTATGAATTGATTTAGGGCCTATAAAGTGTAGGTTCCTTGTATTAAGTTATTAAGAACGCAACGATATTGACATCATCAATCCCTTGGACGGGATGCCATTATGAAAAAAGGGATTACCATGAGACATCCACTCTTTCTGTCGTAATCCTTGCCTGCATTTCTGATCTCTCCTTCGCGGATGATCTGCCCCATACACTCCACGTCACACGACAGCAGATTTTGGCTACCTTCATCGATCCTGGTAAACCAGTCTCAAAATTGGTGAGTCAGAAGGTCACCATGAGGCCTGGTGTTAAGGCGCCCCTGCATCTTCATCCCTGCCCTACCATGGGTGTTATCATTTATGGAACGATCGCTTATCTGGTTGAAGGCCAGTGAGTTCAATATCTGAATGCGGATGATGTCTTTTATGAATCATCGGACATGCGGGTGTCCAGATTCGACAAAGAGAGTGACGGGACTGTGAAGTTTGTGGTGTTCTACTTGCTGGGTAAGGTCGACAAGGAGACGGTTCGTATTTTATCCCAGTAGCATTTTCCGATTCCAATCATATACATGGCACTATGAAAACCAACCTTTCAATACAAAGAGCCACTTCGGATCATGCGGAAGTTATCGCCGTCATGGTGGGCGAGCTGCTGACGGAGATCATGAACGCTATCGGTGATCAGGCGTTCAACTTCGATCTGAGTGAAACAACAGCGAGGCTGAAGGACTTTATCGATAGCGAGAACTATTTTGTCTTTGTCGCATGGGGCGACGATGATCAGGCACTGGGATTCGTAACGTTGTGTGAGAGTTACGCGCTCTACGCTGAAGGGGCTTTCGGCACCCTACCCGAGCTCTATGTTCGCCCTGCTTTCCGTTCCGGGAAGATAGGGCACGCCCTCCTCTCTCAGGTCAGGGCTTTCGGGGTGTCACGGGGATGGAAGCGGCTGGAGGTCACTACGCCGCCGCTACCCGAGTTCGATAAAACCCTGGCTTTTTATGAACGGGAAGGCTTTGCCGTTACCGGGGGGCGTAAGTTGAAAGCCCTCCTATGAAATCTGACGGTATTCGCTCAATGCCCTGATGAATACGGGGAAATTGTGCGTTGCACAACCAAAAGTGAGCAGTTATGATCCGGTGCCTAGTGAGATTCCTTTAAGGGAGTCTTCGCTAGACTATATATAAATAATAAGCGTTCTCCCCGTGATCGGGAGAAACGTATATGGGTTGCTCTTCTCAGTCGCGCACCGTCTGCTGTCGGATCCTGGCGTAGCTGAAAGAGGGCCCACCGTTATCCGCTGACCGGCGATTGCCGGTGGATAATGTTTTCCACTATCAAATGGATGTTGATAGCTGAGGCGACCGGGCAGATGATAACAATCTATCGTCAACTTTTTTCGTTGGCGATACAGGCGATCCCGCCACCTGATCAGGCGGTGGGAACTGAACAATAATAGGATTCATCTGACCAGGACATTTTCAAGCATGAGTTTGCAACCGCAATCGCAGACAGACAGCTCACACCCCATCGCAGACAAGCAGGGTCTCCTGTCGGCCTTCCGCGACATTCTTCCCGATGACGCCATTCTCTATGAGACCGAGGATCTGCGCCCCTACGAGTGCGACGGTCTCTCCGCCTATCGCCAACTGCCGCTGATCGTGGTGCTCCCGCGTACGGTGGAAGAGGTGCAACAGGTGATGCGGATCTGCCATGCCCAGCGGGTGCCGGTGGTGGCCCGTGGGACCGGTACCGGACTCTCCGGCGGCGCCCTGCCCCTGGCGGAGGGGGTGGTGCTCAGTCTGGCGCGTCTGAAGTCGATCCTGGAGATCGATCCGGTCAACCGCACCGCGCGGGTGCAGCCGGGGGTGCGCAATCTGGCCATCTCGGATGCGGTCAAGCCCTACGGCCTCTACTATGCCCCCGACCCCTCCTCCCAGATCGCCTGTACCATCGGCGGCAATATCGCCGAGAACTCGGGCGGTGTGCACTGCCTGAAGTACGGCCTGACGGTACACAACACCCTCAAGCTCGAGGTGGTGACCGTGGAGGGCGAGCGGATCACCATCGGCTCGGATGCCCTGGACAGCCCCGGCTACGACCTGCTGGCGTTGATGATCGGCTCCGAGGGGATGCTCGGTGTGGTGGTGGAGGTGACGGTCAAGCTGTTGCCGATGCCGGAGCGGGCCCAGGTGGTGCTTGCCGCTTTTGACGATGTGGAGAAAGCCGGGACCGCCGTGGGCGATATCATCGCCGCGGGCATCATCCCCGCCGGTCTCGAGATGATGGACAGCCTGGCGATTCAGGCCGCCGAGGACTTTGTGCATGCGGGCTATCCCACCGATGCGGCGGCGATGCTGTTGTGCGAGGTGGACGGCAGCAACCAGGAGGTCTCTGAACATATCCTCGCGGTGCGCGAGGTGCTGCAGCAATCGGGCGCCACCGAGGTGCGTACCGCCTCCGACGAGGCGGAGCGCCTGCGCTTCTGGCAGGGTCGCAAGTCCGCGTTCCCGGCAGTGGGCCGCATCTCCCCAGACTACTACTGTATGGACGGGACTATCCCGAGACACCGTCTGCCCGAGGTGCTGAAGCGGACGACGGAGCTCTCCCAGGAGTACGACCTGCCGGTAGCCAATGTCTTCCACGCGGGGGACGGCAACATGCACCCGCTGATCCTCTACAACGCCAACAATCCCGGCGAGCTGGAGCGCACCGAGGAGCTGGGTGGCAGGATCCTCGAGCTCTGCGTCTCCGTGGGCGGCACCATCACCGGCGAGCACGGGGTCGGCATCGAGAAGATCAACCAGATGTGCGTGCAGTTCGAGCCGGACGAGCTGGAGCAGTTCCGCGCCGTGAAGCGGGCCTTCGATCCCGACGAGCTGCTCAATCCGGGCAAGGGCGTCCCCACCCCGAGACGCTGTTCGGAGTACCGCGTCCTCGGCACCCATAACCATTCACACCATGACGAGGCCGACGCGTGAACGCAGACCAATCCCAGCAGCTTCAGGAACAGGTCGTGGCGGCGGCAGCCGACGGTCGGCAACTCGACATCCAGGGGGGCAACAGCAAGCGTTTCCTTGGCCGAACGCCCCAGGGGGATCCGCTGGCGGTCTCCGAACACCGGGGTATTCTCAGCTACGAGCCGAAGGAGCTGGTGATCACCGCCCGCAGCGGCACCCCCCTGCGCGAGATCGTATTGACCCTGGCGGAGAACGGCCAGATGCTCCCCTTCGATCCGCCCCACTTCGGGCCGACAGCCACTATCGGCGGCGCCATCGCCTCCGGCCTCTCGGGACCGCGCCGTCCCTATAGCGGCTCCGCCCGGGACTTTGTGCTGGGTGCCCGGGTCCTCAATGGTCGCGGCGAGATCCTCAAGTTCGGCGGCGAGGTGATGAAAAATGTGGCGGGCTATGACGTCTCCCGCCTGATGACCGGTGCCATGGGTACGCTGGGGGTGCTGCTCGATGTCAGTCTCAAGGTGCTGCCGATACCGGCCAAAGAAACAACCCTGGTGATCAACAGCACGACCGATGAAGCCCTGAAGCAGTTCAACGCCTGGTCGGGCAAGCCCATTCCCATTTCAGCCGCGGCCTGCGACGGCGAGCGTGCCTATGTCCGGCTCTCCGGCGCGGCGACCTCCGTCGATGCTGCTGCTGTGGCGCTGGGCGGTGAGATTCTCGAAGGGGGCGACACCTTCTGGCGGGAGAAGATGCTGGAGCAGCAGCACGCCTTTTTCCAGGGTGACCAGGCCCTGTGGCGGATCTCCCTGCCGCCGTCGAGTCCCAGCACCGGACTTCCCGGCAAGTGCCTGATCGACTGGGGCGGCGCTTTGCGCTGGGTGCGTACAGACCAGGACCCGGCGGCGGTCTTCCGCACTGCCGCCGGTCTGGGCGGACACGCCACCCGCTTCCGGGGCGGCGACCGTCAGGGCGATGTCTATCAGCCCCTCTCCGAAGCCGCCATGGCGATCCATCAGCGGCTGAAGCGGGCCTTCGATCCCCAGGCTATCTTCAATCCCGGCCGCATGTACGGGGAGCTGTAAGGTATGGAGACATCGATCCTCGACACCTTTCTGCGGACCCCCGAGGGACAGGAGGCCGACGCCATCCTGCGCGCCTGCGTCCACTGCGGCTTCTGCACCGCCACCTGCCCGACCTATCAGATTCTGGGAGATGAGCTGGACGGGCCGCGGGGGCGCATTTATCTGATCAAGCAGGTGCTCGAAGGCAAGGAACCGAGCCATCGCACACAGCAGCATCTCGACCGCTGTCTCACCTGCCGGTCATGCGAGACCACCTGTCCCTCCGGTGTGAGATACAGCCGCCTGGCCGACATCGGGCGTGACATCCTGGAGGGGAAGGTCAAGCGCCCCTTATCGGAACGGCTCAAACGCTACGGCCTGCGCAAGATCCTGCCCTATCCCGCTCGCTTCTCCCTGTTGCTGACCCTGGGCAGGCTGGCTCGCCCCATCCTGCCCGATCATCAGAAAAAGAAGATACCGCCCTCACAGCCCACCAAGTACTGGCCGGACCCGATCCATCGGCGGCGCATGCTGGTCCTCGAAGGCTGTGCACAAAAAGCGGCAACCCCCAACACTAACGCCGCCACCGCTCGGATTCTGAGCCGGTTGGGTATCTCTCTGGTCAGCGAACCGTCGGCGGGCTGCTGCGGCGCGGTGAGCCACCACCTCTCCGCACCGGACGAGTCCCTTCTGGCGATGCGGCGAAACATCGATGCCTGGTGGCCCCATATCGAGTCTGGAGTGGAGGCGATTATCGTCACCGCGAGCGGTTGCGGCGCCATGGTTAAGGACTACGGCCATCTGCTGGAAAACGATCCCGCCTATGCGGATAAGGCGAAGCGTGTCGCCTCACTGGCGCAAGATATCGGCGAGGTCTTGGACGGTGAGGACCTGACACCCCTTACGGTGAACGGCAATGGCAAAACCGTCGCCTACCACGCCCCCTGCACGCTGCAGCATGGGCAGAAACTGCCTGGCCTGGTCGAGGGGATACTCGTGCGTCTCGGCTACAAACTGACCCCCATAGCCGACAGCCATATCTGCTGCGGTTCCGCCGGTACCTACTCACTGCTGCAACCTGAGCTGTCTCAGCAACTGCTGGAGCAGAAGCTGTCAAATCTAACGGCAGGAGAACCGACGCAAATTGTCACTGCCAACATCGGCTGTCAGCTCCATCTGGCAACGGGTACCGACCTGCCGGTCAAACACTGGATCGAACTGCTCGACGAATCGATGCCGAGGGAACAAGGGAGATAAACGAACATGGAAAAGATCAACATCATGGCCCTGAGGCATTCGGCCTTCTACACCCCGTTGCTGATCACCATGGCGGGCGGCTTTCTCAAGGAAGAAGGGCTGGAATACGACTACAGCGTCGCAACCCCCGAGCGCACGGTGCCGGATACGCTGCGCAGCGGTGAGGCCCACCTGGCCCAATCCGCCGTGGCCACCAGCTTCGCCGATCTGGAACAGGGCAAGCCGATCGATCTCGTCCACTTTGCCCAGATCAACACGCTGGACGGTTTCTTCCTGGCGGGCCGGGAGGCCGAGACCGATTTCACCTGGGAGCGGCTGGTCGGCAAGACGGTCCTGGTCGACCACCTGTTTCAACCCCTGGCCATGTTCCGCTACGCCCTGAAGGAGAGAGGCATCGACGAATCCTCGGTAACGATCATCGACGCCGGCAGCGTGGAGGAGATGGACCAGGCTTTCAGAGAGGGCCGGGGCGACTATGTCCACCAGCAGGGCCCCTTTCCCCAGCAACTGGAGAAGGATGGCGTGGGCCATCTAGTCGCCTCGGTGGGCGAGACAGTCGGTCCCGTCGCTTTCAGCAGTCTCTGCGCCACCCGCGAATGGCTGCAGACCGACATGGCCGCCGCCTTCATGCGCGCCTATCGCCAAGCCTGCCGGTTCGTGCTGGATACCCCGGCGGAGGCACTTGCCGGCATGGAGGCCGATTTCTTTCCCACCATCGACCGGGAGGTGCTGATCCAGACCATCTCGACCTATCAGCGCATGGGTAACTGGTCCGAGGATACGGCCATCGACCGGGACGCCTACGAGCACCTGTTGGATGTCTTTCTCTTCAGCGGCCTGATCACCCGGCGCCACCCGTTTGAACACTGCGCCGTACTGCCGCCGGAGAGCGGCGCGGCCTGACACCTGACTTTTTTATACCTGCCCTTTAACGAGGCTTTAAATGACCGAACGTACACAAGTTGGCAATCTGAAAATCGCAAACGTACTCTACGATCTGGTGAAAGATCAGATCGCACCCGGCACCGGCATCGACCCGGATCGCTTCTGGCAAGGCCTGGAGGGGATCCTGGACAAACTCGGACCGGTGAACCGTGAGCTGCTGGAGAAGCGGGACGATCTGCAGCGACAGATCGATGAATGGCATCTGGCACGCAGGGGACAGCCCCACGACCCTGCGGCCTACAAGGCCTTTCTGCAGGAGATCGGCTATCTCTTGCCCGAGGGTGACGACTTCACCATCTCCACCGCAAACGTCGACCCGGAGATCTCCGTGGTGGCGGGACCCCAGCTCGTGGTGCCGGTGATGAATGCCCGATACGCCCTCAACGCCACCAACGCGCGCTGGGGCAGTCTCTACGATGCACTCTACGGCAACGACGTGATTGCCGAGACCGAGGGTGCCGAGATCGGCAAGGGATACAATCCCGTTCGCGGCGCCAAGGTGGTGGCCTATGCCATGAGCCTCCTCGATGAGACGGCACCCCTCGCCAACGGCAGCCACGCCGATGCCACCCGGTATCGGGTGGTGGACGGCACACTGGCGGTACAGCTCAGTGACGGCAGCGAGACCGGGCTGGCCCAGGGAGAGAAGTTTGCCGGTTATCACGGCGATACGGACAACCCTGACAGCATTCTGTTGCGCAACAACAACCTCCATATCGATATATTGATCGACCGGGACCACCCCATCGGCAAGACCCACCCCGCCGGGGTCAAGGATCTGGTGCTCGAGTCGGCCATCACCACCATCCAGGACTGCGAGGACTCGGTCGCCGCCGTGGATGCGGAAGACAAGTCGTTGATCTATGCCAACCTGCTCGGTCTGATGAAGGGTGATCTCACCGCCGAGGTCAGCAAGGGTGGAAAGACCATCACGCGAACCCTCAATCCGGACCGGGCGTACCTCTCACCCACAGGTGAGTCTTTCACCCTGCCCGGCCGCAGCCTCCTCTTCGTTCGCAACGTCGGACATCTGATGACCAACGAGGCGATACTCGATGGGGAGGACCGGGAGATACCGGAAGGCATTCTCGACGGCATGATGACCGGCCTGATCGCGATCCACGATCTCAAGGATAACGACAGTGTGCGCAACTCGAAGACCGGCAGCGTCTATATCGTGAAGCCTAAGATGCACGGTCCCGATGAGGTCGCCCTCACCGTTTCCCTTTTCGAGGAGATCGAAAAGGCCCTCGGCCTGCCTCCGCTGACCCTGAAGATGGGCATCATGGATGAGGAGCGCCGTACCACCGTGAACCTGAAGGCCTGCATCCGCGCCGCCAGGGAGCGGGTGGTATTCATCAACACCGGCTTTCTCGACCGTACCGGGGACGAGATCCACACCAGCATGGAAGCAGGCGCGATGATTCCCAAGGGGGAGATCAAGAACAGCGTCTGGATCCAGGCCTATGAGGATGCCAACGTGGATATCGGCCTCGCCTGCGGCTTCCAGGGCAAGGCACAGATCGGCAAGGGCATGTGGGCCATGCCCAGTGAGATGCACCAGATGATGGAGACGAAGATCAACCATCCCCTGGCCGGCGCCAACACGGCGTGGGTCCCCTCGCCCACCGCCGCCACTCTGCATGTCATGCACTACCACAAAGTCGACGTGGCAGCGCGTCAGCGGGAGCTGGCGGATAGGAAACCCGCAAGCATCGACGATATCCTGACGATTCCGTTATTGGGCGACCGCACACTAACGGCGAAAGAGGTCCAGCAGGAGCTGGACAACAACGCCCAGGGTATCCTCGGTTATGTGGTGAGATGGATCGACCAGGGGGTCGGCTGCTCCACCGTACCGGACATCAATCATGTGGGGCTGATGGAAGACCGCGCCACCCTGCGTATCTCGAGTCAGCACATCGCCAACTGGCTGCATCACGGCATCACGGACGAGGATCAGGTCATCGCCACACTCACGAGAATGGCCGAGATTGTCGACGAGCAGAATGCCGGGGACCGCCAGTATGTGAGGATGGCGCCCGAATATAAGGGAGTGGCATTCCAGGCGGCCAAAGACCTGATCTTCAAGGGTCGGGAGATTACCAGCGGCTATACTGAACCTACGCTGCATAAGCGTCGCAGGGAGTTGAAGGCATTGGGTTAATCGCAACAATAAAAAGGTGGCGGTCATGAAGATCAGTCGAACTCTCCTGCTGGCGATTCTGTCAGCCAGCCTGCTGATGACTGCCGCCTGTACGTCGAAGATCGTCACCCAGGAAGGTGTGACGACGACCGTGGTGTTGATCCGGCATGCGGAAAAGACTGCCGTGACCAAAGTGCTGACCGAGGGTGGACACAAACGGGCAGCCGCGCTGCCGGACGCTGTGTCCGACCTGGATATCGTTGCGATCTACAGCCCGAACCTGGTGCGCAATATCGATACGGCGAAACCCCTGGCCAAAGTACGCAATCTTGAGATCACTGTGATAGAAGACGATCCCGATTGGGAGGCAGTGACTCAACGGTTATTGTCGGACCATCCCGGCAAGACAGTGCTCTGGGTGGGCAACCGCGGCAACCTGATCCATATCTATGCGCATCTCGGCGGCACCGATGAAGCGCCGTTGGAGTATGGCGATCTCTATGTGGTGACAGTTGATGGCCAAGGCAACACGAACGTCGATAAAAGACATTTCGGCAGTCACTACTACCGATAACAATATCTCGTACGAATCATTAACAATAATCACTGGTGATGTTGCAAAGATAACAAACGTTCATTTTTATAGTTTCTTTGATCAGGTTTCAGCTGCGGATTCAACCGGTCGACGCAACATCTAATCGCTATCTCGTACAACGAGCACTAAAGATATTTACATTCTGAGCGATATAGGATTAAGAGAGAATTTCCACCTGCAAGGATGCAATATCTTACTGATTTGTCTACAATTATAAATCAAAACACTAGCTATGGATGGTGCTATCCATATTTGGCGTTACTTATCGAGAGATCATTTCGATGAAATATACGCTCAGTCGTATTGCCATACACCTTTTCTACATGATCGTGTTGCTGATATCGGCCGCGTCGGGCCACGCAAGCGAGCTAACACTTGCAGTTGCCAACTCGACCTGTAACGCAATCAAGCAGGTTGGTGATCAATATAGCCGGCAATATGACGTTGATATCACCTATATTTGCAAGTCATCGGGTCGCCTCGCCAAAGGATTACGCGGTAAAGCCATCGACGCTGACATCTATATATCAGCCAATCAATCATGGATGGACTACTTGGTAAACGCCGGTCTGGTGTCGCCAAAAGAGATTACCCGTCCGTGGGGGAACTCGCTGGTGGTCTCCACGCGGATAGATAACCCACTAGTACTGCACGACTGGGATTCACTGGCCTCGGACAAGGTAAAAACCATCCTGATCGGCGACCCAGGTACTGCTCCATTCGGGCGATATACTAAGGAAGCATTGCAAGCAACAGAACTCTGGAAGCTTGCCCTGCCCAAGATCGAAACCAAAAAGCACATTACCCTTTTGGCCGACACGCTTGCCGAATCCGATGACAATACCGTCGGCATCCTATTTGTTACCAATGTGACCAACCGTCTTAAAGTGATTTATTCGATAGATACTTCGTGGCACTCCCCTATCCTTTACTACATGGCGCCAATCGGAAATCGCGTCAGTGATTCACAGGTGCGCAGTCTGCTCGAATATATTCAAAGTCCCGATGCCCAAGCGATTTTCAAGGCAGAAGGATTCGAGCTACCTCCACACTGATCGGTTTCATGCCATGCTTCGATATCTCAAAGATAGCTCGCTGTATAAACAACTGATTGTACCGATGTTCATCGTCGGATTTATCAGTGTATGCGTGACAGTCTATTCGGCGTTTGTCCTTGAGGACTCGGTTGCAGCGCTCGAAAAGACATATAGCGTTGGTTATGCCAAATTAAGAACACTAGAAGAGATCGAAACCTCGCTTGCTTATTATCGTGCCCTTAGTCTTAGACATTTGGTGAGCGAAAGCTCCAAATCCATGGAAAAGATCGGGTCTGAGCTCAGTCTGACCAGACAGGATATCAGGAATTACATTCACCGTGTTTCTGATAAACCGAGTATGCAGCAAGTAACGTCTGCCCCTCCGGTGCATGTCCTCAAGCAAATGCTTGAAAGCTATTTCGATAACATAGATCAGGCACTGGTTCTAAGTGCTGATTTTGAGAAGGAATCTGCATTCGTGTTGTGGAGTCATGTCGAGAATGATTATATGTCCGGCATACAACAATCAATGCAGCAACTGATACGACGCGAGTTTGATGATATCACCTCATCACGCGTTTCACTGATGTCAGCGGCGAGCCGAAATCTACACACGACAATCGCTCTTGGCATAGTTGGCGGAAGCCTGTTGCTCATCATTGCCTTTGTTGTAACCCGACGAATCACACGGCGCTTATCGCGTCTTCTGGATTGGTCTCAGATGGTCGCTGCCGGCGATCTGACTGCACCTCTTGCCGTCGAATCGAGCGATGAGGTCGGTCGGCTGACAAAGGCCATGGGAACGATGGCCAACAACATCCACCATGCGCATAGCGAACTCGCAGAGGCAAAGAAAGAAGCCGAAGAAACGGCGAATACATTGCGTATATACGCGAACGCCTTCGAAAATAGCGGCGAGGCGATCCTCATATCCGATAGGGAAAACCGTATTATCAACGTCAATGCTGCATTTATTCGTCAAACCGGGTTCTCTCATAATGAGATTATCGGTAAAGACCCGAGTATTCTCGCTAGTGGCCGCACGCCTAAGGCCACTTATCATGAGATGTGGAAGGCGTTAAATGACGAGGGATTCTGGCAGGGAGAACTTTGGGACCGGAGAAAATCAGGCGAAATTTATCCCAAATGGCTATCCATCTCAGCGATCCGCAGCAAGAGTAACGAGGTTATTTTCTATATTGCCAGTTTCACCGATATCAGTGAGAAAAAATCGGCCGAAGAGCAAATCAAACACTTGGCCCACCACGACATTCTTACTGGACTGTCTAATCGTTTTAGCCTTGAAGATCGATTGGAACAGTCACTTGCGAGTGCTCGTCGTGAACAAAAAAAAGTTGCCGTATTCTTTATCGACCTAGACCGATTCAAGAATATCAATGATTCTCTTGGCCACCAAGTAGGCGATCAGCTCTTGCTCAATGTGGCCATCCGATTAAGAAATGAGATAAGAGAGAGTGATATTGCTGCCAGGATCGGTGGTGATGAATTTGTTGTTGTACTGACAGGAATGACCCAGACTTCGAATGTTGCATCCACCGCCGAGAGTATAGGAAAGGCAATCTCGCAACCATACGACATTGACGGAAAGCGGCTGGAAACAAGCTCGAGTATCGGAATCAGTGTTTTTCCCACTGACGGTAACAATGCTGATGAGCTGCTAAAAAGCGCTGACGTTGCTATGTACCATGCAAAAGACCTGGGGCCCAATAACTACCACTTCTTTACTGAATCGATGCTGATTGCAGCGAAAGAACGAGCTGAACTAGAGCGTGAACTCTGGGTTGCGCTGGATACGGATCAATTTGAATTGCACTATCAACCTCAGATACGCACAGCTGACAATCGGATTTGTGGACTTGAGGCGCTTATTCGCTGGCGCCACCCCACTCACGGATTGGTCTCACCAGGAAAGTTCATACCAATTGCGGAAGAGACCGGGTTCATTCATGCCCTTGGAAAATGGGTGCTTGACGAAGCCTGCCGACAACTGGTTCGTTGGCGGACTAATGGGATCAGCAAAATCTCGGTTGCCGTAAATCTATCTGTCAAGCAATTGCAGTCCGAAACGTTGGTTGAACTCGTAAGAACAATCATGGCGGATAATAATATTACAACTGATGAGCTGGAATTCGAGATAACTGAAACCGCTGCAATGAATGAACCAGAGTTGGCAGTAGCGCAGTTACATGCACTACGAGCACTGGGAGTAAGATTGGCGATTGATGACTTCGGTACTGGTTACTCGTCACTCGCCTATCTAAAGCGTCTACCTATTCAGTCATTAAAACTCGACCGGACCTTTGTCCATGATATTAAACACAATGATAACGATACGGAAATATGTGCGGCCACACTGGCCCTAGCCCATAACCTTGGTTTAGAGGTCGTTGCAGAAGGTGTAGAGACAAACGAACAACGTGATTTTCTCGCAGCACATAACTGCGACTATCTGCAAGGATATCTTTTCTGTAAACCAATGCCGGCTGAGGATATAACAAGATTTATTAAAGAGCATAAAGCCTATCATTCACAGGGGAGAACCGCGATTCAAGAACATATGTGATGTCTCCACGATCTCCGTTTTGTACAGATTGGTAATCAACGCTATCTACAGCCAGAACCTGGTGCACAATATCGATACGGCGAAGCCCCTGGCTAAAATGCGCAATCTTGAGATTACATTGATCGAGGACGATCCCGATTGGTAAGCAGTGACTCAACGATTACTGTCGGACCACCCCGGCAAGACCGTACTCCGGGTCGGCAACCGTGGTAATTTGCCCCATATCCACTCCCATCTCGGCGGTGACGGTGAAGCACACCTTGAGTGTGGTGATCTCTATGTGGTGACAGTTGATGGCCAAGGCAACACGAACGTCGATAAAAGACATTTCGGCAGTCACTACTACCGATAACAATGTCTCGTGCGAATCACGAACAACTTATCGCTAGTAAAGCTTAGTGTTAAATAATTCCGTTCAATTTATAGCTTCGTTATCGGGTTTCACACCAAGTCGGAATGTCAGATTTAACGATTAGCGCGGATTGCGACTCTCAGATTTATCGCACTCATCAGTCAAACCGACATGCCAGGGACAATCTGATAACGCTTTTGTATACCCGTTATCGTAAAGGGTCTTCATGTAAACGGGATCGAAGAAATCATTTAACGGCTCATTAAAATCAGCAGGTACGTTGGTGATGTGAACATCAAATCCGTCTCGTTCCGCCAAACTTGAGATGTTCAATAAATTGCCGCGCCCCTGATATTTGATGAGCGTACTGATCGAGCGACTGGTGATATCGCTAAGACCCAGCTCTACAGGAGAATAGTCTGGCGCAACTTTTGTGTTACGGATCAGCCAGAATGTTTTCTTGGGATATACATTGAGTTGTTTTTCAATCTCCCGCACCATGAGTCCGCGAGGATAAACAAATATCTGTGATGTGACACCACCGTCCACATGTATCTCCTGGTAACGTTCTCCGTTGATCGTAATGTCGATAGCTACAGGCGGAAATACTCCCGGTATGGCGGCTGAGGCGAGCATGATTCTTTGAATCAGCCTTTTCGCATTTGGGTGGCCACTTTCGGCAATAATACCTATTTCCCATACAACCGGGCGTTGAGCATCGATGTTGGTGGTCGCGATTTGCAGAATCCGGCCTTTGCGGCTCTCCCGTGCGATGGCTTTCACCATTTCATCATCGACCTCTTTTTCGATGGTTTTCCGCAAGGGTGCTGTATCTCCCAGTGCAGCCCCACCAAACAGTGCGCTGAAAGGTGTCAGAAAAAAGATATCTTTTTTGGAAGATTTGGTGAAGAGTTTTTTAATGACATCGTCGTATTCAGACCCTAAGAAGGCGAAAGGCGCAATCAGCGCACCGGTCGAGACTCCGGTAACCATGAAGAATTCAGGCCGATCTCCTCGTTCTGTCCAGCCTTTCAGAAACCCCGCCCCAAAGGCACCATCCTCAGCGCCGCCTGAGAGCGCAAGGATATCAATTCGATCACGCAATGCTGGGTTGTTGCGGATACTGTTTTGTAGCCTTTGTATCGCTTCGTCCAGGTAAGGCGCCGTTTTGTCTCCCCAAAAACGGATGTTACTGAACTCAGAAACCTGTGCACTTTCATAGATATCCGCAGGTGGAGCAGGAAATTGCCGTTGAACAGTGGCACAGCCGGAAATAAGAGCAGCCACCAGAACGAGCATGGTCAATGTAACGGGTAAACGTTTAATTTTTATATGCCTCACGTGAGTTTCAGTGGCTAGCATCCAATCATTTTTTACAAAGAATCAGGCGCGCTATTTTACTCCATTCCTCGACATGTAGGGATGGTGGATGGAATCATTGGATAATATTTACACAATTGACAAAATACCACCCTAATATCGGAAAATAATTAGCCTCAATATTCTCCTTTTTAAAAATGCTATATCGGCAGGTTTTTCCATTGGCCAGTATCTAACCGTAAAGCAACATTATCCCTGAAATCATTTAAATAATTGCGTGTAAAGAGGAAATAAAAAAGCTTAGGGTAAGCTGGAGATACCCACAAAAGCAGGCATCTCCAGTCTTAACTACGCAGCGCTGGCTATCACACCAATCAAATCTCCGTCGGAACGCAGAGGTGCGCCCGCCAGATCGCCCACCATAGTAGAGACAACAAAGCCGGCTTTCCGTAGTTCCGCCTCTATCATTTGCGGCGTGTAGTGCTGGAACCAGTTGTATATCTCCCAAGATTCGTTGGGCTCGACTATGATGTAACGATCAAGGGCAAGATGCTGCACTTCGTAGATAAAGGATTTTTGAATACCCACATAATCTCCTGCAGCCCAGAAACCGTCCATTAATCCGTCATCTATTAGTGTAACCTCCTGTCTGCCTTTCAACAGCCCGGTGCCGGCCACATCTATTACGATGTGGCCCTCTGGATTGAGCATCTCATGCATCCTGCCCAGCAATTTGGCTCTCTGGCCTGGAGACAGCACACATAGATCCGTATAGATAAGCGTGATGACATCGAATCCTGAGGGCAACCTATCAGTAAGGTAATCAGCGTGAATATAGCGAATGGACTGATCCGAATGATCTCTGGCGTAGTCTAGCGAGAATCTGGAAAAATCGATTCCCGTGACTTTAGCTCCCAGTGCAGTGAAGCGTTGCGTATAGAGCCCAGGTCCGCAACCCAAGTCGCATAGGCTTTTACCTGGCAGATCAAGTTGAGCGTCAATCCAGTGTACAGCCTTATCAATAAATTCAACACGGCGTGATGCGAGATCAGTTTCCTGATTCAAATGGAAATTTAGCATCTGACGAGAAAGGTGCGGTTTCGTCCATAACTCCTTCGCTGTATACCTGGAAAAAGGTTCAGGACGTACGGAGATATCATGAATAAAATCATACATAATAGAAATCCCTTGAAGCCTTTAGACTTCAAAATAATAAATGTGTCGTGGAATTTCGCGGCGTTAACGTGACACTGTTTCTCCTCTCCTATAGGAACAGGAAAAAAAGTGCACTCCCGCTGATGTAGATTAGATATTCATAGCGGGGGGAATTGTACTCGCCAAACTATCCTGTATCAACATTCAAATAGACGGCATGCCCACTATTCATGGCTCATTGTTAATTTTGTCGGGCGCACTGCATAAAGTAGAAAACTGAGAATATACCTATCAATCAAGAAAGGCGTTCTCGACGTTGATGGCTTGGGATAGGGATTAACAATCGAAGACATAACTTGAAATATGTCACAAATCAGTAACAACTTTATTGATAAATCCATTTGATGGAAGATGAAAAACATCCTGTTAGGTCATTAACGAATGCTTATCAAATATTAAGATTTCGTGAATGCATTTTGAGAACTCGATTATTCTAAAAATTGACTCTTTTCTCAGTTCTCACCTCTTCCCGGTAATTTCATCGGAAATTTAAGGTTCGTTTAAGTCTATCTCTCTAAAGTACATCCCTGAAACGATAGGGGATACCCCAGATTCGGGTTGTCGATTCACTGCGGTCGTTTAAATAAGACCATAAATTAATTTTAAAACGAATCAGACGAATACCCGGAATAACCCAACTGATGGTATCCGAAAAGGATCGAATGAGAGGCATATAATGAAGAATCAGCTTTCATTAAAATTTCGATTAGTGTTTTTATTGCTTATGTTGAGTCTATTCGGCTGGACATCACAGGCCGCCGCCGCTTGTCAGACGAATTGTCTTTCTCTTTGGAGTTTGAAACTGACCGATCTCGGCACATCTATCAGCGCATCGGCAAAGTTTGTCGATGAATTCGGGTCGAGTGGTGCATCGAGACTCGCGACCGTACAGGGTCGCTGGACTCGTCCGGACGGTTCGACAGTATTGCAATCGGCCCGTATCGGTACTCGACTGCGTGCCGACTTTAAACTCGTCACAGGTGGTGTATCGGGCGACTACAGCTTCGAAGTGCTCGATGTCACCAGAACAGGTTATACCTACGATGCCGCCGCCGGTGTCGATCCCCTTGCAGCCATTACCATTGCCGGATCGACCAACCAGGTGCCTGTTGCCGTGCTTAACAGCGATGTCACATCCGGCGATGCCCCCCTTACTGTCAACTTCAACGGCTCTGGTTCCTTCGATCCCGACGGTGAGCCCATCCACTACCTGTGGAGTTTTGGTGACGGATCTACATCCAGCACAGCCAATCCCAGCCATGCCTATCAAGTCAGTGGTGACTTCACGGCAACGCTGACGGTCGTCGATGACCTGGGTGCCTCTTCACGCAGCTCAATTGTGATCAAGGTCAACGAGCCGACAGTGACGACAGTGACCACCGCCTGCCAATACCAGTGTGCTTCCGTTAAAAAGTACAAGCTGGAGTACAAATCAGACAAAAACCTGATCAGAGGCTTTGTCTGGCTGCAGGATGAAAACGGCAATATTCTCTACGATGCGACCGTGGATGCCACCTGGACACTGCCCGACGGTTCCACCGTGGCGCAAACAAAAGCCAACGGCAGCCGAAAAAGAGTTGTTTTCAAAATGCCTGCTAACGCCTATGGCACCTATACGTTGACCGTTATCGATGTGAGTAAATCTGGCTACACCTATGACGCAGACAGCAACAGCGCCGACTCAGGCTCTTTTAAGCATACCTTCTGACGGGATGTGACAGATTCACGGGGCAGTCTGAGCACTGCCCCGTTTCCTGCGACATCAATTGATTAACAAGGGATGTGTAGTGTTTGCGGGTTATTGCCACAAATGCGACGACTCATAGACAGGCATTGAATGAGATAAGGACTCATCTTGGTTTCTGCGGGTTCTTGACCAAAGATTCAGACAGCCCCTGATCCAACTACGAACTCATATTTCTAATCCAAAAACCGCTTTACCCCTATATGGGTATCGAATTTAGACTTATTAAGTAAATTCGTCAGAATATTTTACACACTAAAATTATGGATATCGCTAACTCATTGATTTTAATTAGGTGGTACGGTTTATGCTTTTAATTCTGGCATGCGGGAAATAATCGCGGATCTGTAAGATTTTGCGACTCCTCCAGGTACAGAGGTTCCTCCCCCGGGATCTCGGAGCATTTTTCGCATACTTCGACATAAGCATCGGGCGGCCTTGTGCCGCCCATTTTTTTACCTCTGAATAACTACTCCTAATGCAATGCCGGGACCGGCTGAATCAAAAGATCAAATAGTGCCTTAGCGACATGACTTAATCAGACTGTCAATGTTTAATCCATTGTCCCTTTCTCCAGTTAGGCACTAACTGGCCACACATTGATGGATGCATTGAACGATATTCTGCTAGAATCGGTCAGATATCGTCACAATCGCCTCTCACCTGGCGAAACTTCATTCAGCAAACAGGACAACGAATTGAAACAACGCAAACCTTACCAGAAAGTCCTGATGGCCTTTGCATTCATCAGCTATTTCGCCGGTATCCTCGTCGGGATAGCCGCCTTCTATTTTGGAGAGGGCGGCCAAGACCCCGTCGCCGCCAGCCTGATGGCCAGTGTGGTGTTCTGTTTTGGGGTGGGTATCGTGTTGCAAGCTATCGGCAGCACTAATCTTCCCAGTATGAAATTTGACAGATAATCCTGGCAGTCCAGAAACGCCAAAGCAAGTTAATCCCATTTAACAGGATTTTCCAGGAGGCATTAAACAGATTTGACATGGATCAGAGACATGGGACGAACTGAAGCAGTATGATGATGGCGAATACTTCTTCAGGTCAGTGCGGGGAAGTAACATGCCAGAGAATCATTGTCCTTTTAAGAACACTTGCCCGCTAAGAAACGAGTGTGAAGATCACCGTTGGCTCTGCTTTTGGCCTATTTGGCTAATTCTCTTGGGTGCTGTCGTGTTTGTAACGTATCTCTTCTCAACTGGCGGGCTGGATTAGCCCTATTTCAAGTCAAAAAGGGGACGGAGGATATTTATACAATCACTCAGTCTCAATTTTTCTTGGCCTGCCTCTTGCCATTTTTCCAAAAACAACCCCATACTGACTTTCAATCTGCTGTTGAAATCGCTCATCAGACACTGGTTGACAATAGTGGGCCGCCTTTCTGATCAGATGCAAGTCCTGCTCACTGAGATGATACCTGAAAAGCTCTCGATAGGCTTCCACACGCTCTTCCACATTCGTACCGAGCCGCAGATATTCATTGTGAGGGGTTAACCAACTTACATCTCCCCAGGCACTAACACCATAGCTAGACCAGCGATATTCTTCTGGTCGCATTACCATCCCTGCTCGTACCGGATTCAGTTCAATGTAACGATAGCAACACATCAGATATTTATCGGTTTTTATCAGACTGGAGCGATGACGCCCCTCCCAAAGCGTCCCGGTACGACCGTATTTCTTATTCACATACTGTGCATACCGACTCCCGACACACTTCATCGTATCGGAGATTGAGTTTTTTCTATCGGGAGTTACCAGAAAGTGAATATGATTTGTCATCAGACAGTATGCATGTACTTTCACACCATACCGCTTTGATAATTCTCGCCAGAGATCAAGATAATATTGGTAATTCTCTGGCTCAAGAAAACAAGCCTCTCGGTTGTTGCCTCGCTGGACTATATGGTAGGGATACCCAGAAAAATAGTGTCTTGTGCGTCTTGGCATTGCAGTTCCTTTGCTGTGCCATCGATGAAATGAACTTGTAGATGATTACGACTTAAGTATGTCAGATGACCATTTTTAATTTCCTCCGTCACCCTTTCTCGTATTTTAAGGATATATGATGAATCTATTAATCTCTGGTGAACAGCCACTACCCTGCGCATCTTGTACATTGAAGTTAATTTCCTTTCCTGCCATAAATGCGGCTATCAGAGAGCTAACTAAAGCATTGTAATTTGGATTGCTCATACTAATACTAAAACGCGTTCCGTTATCACATATACTTATCGGGTTTGAGTACGATACGTTGAATATATATTGTCCCGACGTTGGGTATAGATCCGTAATAACTGTTTTTCCACTCCACAATTCTGTGGATTGACAAATAGAGGGTGATACAACCATTGCACTAATCAATAGCATCCTCAATATATATTCCAACAACTCTAACCTCTTGTTTCTGTAACCATTTCTATTGACCATTTTTAACTACCTCCGTCCCCTTTTTCCCCTTTTCTCAGTTTCTTATCCAAATAGCATCTATTAACGCATAACCATCATTAGCACAGTCTGTGGTAACAATGTTCACTTCTTTTCCCGATGATAGTGCTGACAATAGGGTTGAGAAATGCCTTTTTCCAACGTCAGTGTCTGCACCATTTATTCTTACGTATTGAGTAGGCTCGCACAATGCATTGCCACTATCTGTTAATTTTACCAGTGGCGTTGATCCTTGGCCTTGTCGGATTTCAGATACAGTCGTCCAGCCACTATGCCCTACAGCCAAGACATCACTAAAAAATAAAGTTATTAGTAAAAATGCCACAATTTTTTTTAACATCACAATCTTTCCTTTCATTGGTATAACGCCTATAAGCAAGCCCACTGCTTATTGGCGCTTTTAGATTTTTGTTTTTATGATAATCATCACTAATTTACAAGCATTGCTCCTTTAATAACACTAGTTGTATTATTAACGCAATTTCCAGGCTCTTGAAGAAGTTGTACCTTTTTTCCAGACGTTTGTGCAGCCAGAAGAATAGATAAAATGCTTGTCTCTAGCCTTAAATTCGACGCAAGTCGGAAATTATTATTACCGCACGTCAGGGTAACACCTTCAAGCTTTCCATATATATACTCACCTATATAAACCCGCGTTTTATCAACTGTTCCTTCAGCTGACCATTCAACTGCATAGATATTATTTGAAATAAAAATAATTGCTATCATCGAAAATATCCTCTTCAAGGTCATACTTGTACTCCTCTTTTTAGTTGTCAGACGCACAAAAAATACGGCGCCCGAAGCAAAACGTAGCGCACACATAATATTTTTATGTTTAGCAATGCCACTATTCTTTTCAACATCACAATCTCTCCTTTCGAGCATAAAGAGGACGGAGGATATATATAATTACTAAGTCTCAACTTTTCTAGGCTAACCATGCCAGCTGACCATTTTTAATTCCCTCCGTCCCCTTTCCTCCCTCATATTTAAAATAAAACACGAATTCTATTTATGTGGCACTTTGGAGTACTTTCGTCGAAATAAATATCAACGGACTTCCCTGACACAGCAGCTGTTAGCGCAGCCGAATAAATTATGTCTACCCCCTCAGCTGTTATCGAGTTTTCGCCAACCTCAACATAGTAGTAATCAGGCGAATTTGTACTTGTGCATTGCTGACTGTCCCCCTCTAACGTAAGGATGAAATTTCCATCAGCTAAAGGATAAACAGACTTAATCGTACTATTATGCCATGTGCCTGCTAAAGAATTTGTTACGGCAAAACAGCATAATATAAGAGTACAGATCGCAATAGTTTTTTTCATGCTTAGTTCTCTTTTATAATAGATATTCAAAACGCCAAAACATACGGAGCCAAAAAAGGGGGACGTCGGCGCGTAACGTGCACATTTTTTTATGTTCAGCTACGCTACGCACCGATAATTACCATAAGGATTATTCCTCCAACATCATTTCCATTGCCTTACAAGTGTCATCGGATAAATATAGGCGGACTTTTTTTCCCGCTGTAAATGCGGTTAGCAAATTAGACTGCATCAGATTGAGACCAGTATGATTAGGAGGTATTGATGCATAGTGCTCTCCATAGCCACTCTGTGAAGTACATCCGTTCAAATCTGGTGAAAGTTTAACATTTATTCCGCCTGTAGCTACTACAACAAGCCTCTCTACTGTCGATGGACCAGTCCACCCAGGTCCATCTGCAAATGAATGGAGCGGTATTATTATTGACACAAGAATAAATATTGCCGTAGTTATTTTCTTCATTAATTACTCCTGTTTATATATAAGAACATAACGTTTTAGCTAAGGAAAACCGCCTTGCCGTGTTCGATCAGAAGTGTAAAGGGAACGTAGGAATTTATATTTATCGGCTTATATCAGACCGGAGCGATAACACCCCTCCCAAAGCGTTCCGGTACGTCCGTATTTCCTATTCACATACTGTGTATGTCGGCTCCTGACTCACTTCATCGTATCGTAGATTGAGCTTTTTCTCAGATGTTTCCAGAAAGTGTATATGATTGACATATGACAGCTTGTATGACTTATACATCTTGCCGCATTGATAATTCACGCAGGAGCTCTAGATAGCATTGATTATTTTCTGGTTCTAACGGCTGTTGCCTCGCTGTACTATTTGGTAGGAAAACCCTGGAGAATAGTGTCTTGTTCGGCTTGGCATTATAGTTCCTTTTCTGTGCCATTATTGAAATGAACTTGTGGATGATTACGACTTACTATGTCGGCTAAGCAAAATCTATTATTACCCTGTCACAATTTCTATCTAAACCTCTTTCCTCCGTTTTTACAATATAATCCCAGCGCAGGTGGGTCCTTAGTGTAATAACATTGCAAGAATTGGTACTAGAGTTGCCGCTGTACGTATTCTAGTGTTGTCACTCGTAACATAGTACTCCCAATCGATTTGAGAATTCTCATAATTTGATGCCTCTAAATATTCTACCGATGTTGGTTCACGGCCTAGAATATTTATATAGAGTGACCTGGTTACATCCTGGCTATTAGTTGCAAATAGATTCGAATTATCTGCAGAGGTATAAATCGGACATGATCCAGTTAGTTGATTATTAGCTAATTGTTCTGCATGGTTTGTAACCAGTCGTTGATTCTTTTTGTAGTAAGATTCGCCAAAAGCGCGAACTGCACCCTCATAAACCGGAACCATATCCAAACAAGCAGGGTACAGAGGTAACTCAGTGATCCTCTCCGCCAATTCCCTTGTTACTTCAATCCAATCGAAGATATCTACTTTAGTTATTTTTGTGCACTCATACGGTCCCAAAAATGATATACAAGTTGTGAATTTTATGACATCTTTTGTTCCTACCTTTCTCCATGCTTCAAATTTCAGATATTTATCTTCACATGAAGAAACCAGGTCATTCCGAAAGCTGGTGTCACAGCCATCACGAGACCGACCAATTGTTTGGTAACATATATCATGAGTATTACAAGCACTCTCAAAATCAGTCACAAAATTAATATCATCGACGCCGTAATCTGTACATCCATCCGTATACGGCTGATACGCCTCACAAACAGGTGAGGCATTGACACTATGCGCAAACATATAAACCGCAAACAGAATACCAGCAGGTAATCTCATGCTTTTTCTTATACTTATCATTTAATTCTTCTCTATATTAATTATGCTTCTTACTTATTTATAACAATGCTGTAATCGTACGGGATATAGCTATTTACTTGATTATGGTTTTAATGGCATCGTTCACTCTCTACGGACAATAAAAATATAGTCTTCATGCTCTATTAGGCATCAGACTTCTCCTGGCATTAGTAACAATTACTCTGCTGTGCCATTAATGAAACAAGTTTGTCGATGATTACGACTTAACCATGTCGTGTGATCATATTTTATTCCCTCCGTCCCCTTTTCTTCTTTCTCTCCCCCTTTTTTCTGACTTAACCATGCCAGCTGACTATTTTTATTTCCCTCCGTCCCCATTTCCTATAATTAGTTCGCTTGTAGATATATTGATTGGAGTTCAGTGCCCCATCCATTACACCCAGTTGTTGTAAATGCTTCTAGTATTACCTTTTTAGACGCCATCAAAGCAGATAGAACAGCCGAATACATTTCCTTTCTCCCTACAACATCATGACTAATTTTGAACACTGCCGTATCACAGAATGCTGTTGAATCAACATGGACAAAAACTGATCCATCCAAGTACGGCCTAACTTGTGTAACGTATACAGCCACATCACTTTTAGGAGTTGCAAACGCTATTGCCGGAGGAAAGATCAACGCAAAACAAATAAATTTCAGAGCAAATCCCATTTATATCTCCTAATTAATTTACGTCCTTTTATCAATCTGGCAGTGAGTTACAACACTGTAGCTTGTTTACTGCTGTTTACATATTAATTTTGATTAATAATGTTTGACAAAAGACTCTACGATGAAAATTAGTGCATATTTCTCTAATCTTAATTGATTAACCACAGCTATACCGCTATTGGAACAATCTTCTTTCTAATTCGCTCCGTCCCCTTTCTTCCAAATGAGGTTGAGGATGATTACGACTTAACTATATCGGCTGATCATTATTAAATCCCTCCGTCCCCTTTTCCGCTAGGCTAACCATGCCAGCTGACCATTTTTAATTCCCTCCGTCCCCTTTTCTCTTTCCTCTTTTCTATAAAAAATGTTCTACCAATACTTTAAATATTATAATAGACCTTTAAGTTTATCATAAGCGTTACAGGCAGCTTCTCTCAAACCATTTTCATCTAAATCGCTGGTCTTCCTTACCTTCGGATCTGCACAAAAAACATCAACATCAGAAAACAATCTATCTAATACAAGAAATATTTTTTCATCCCTAATCTTCTCGTCTGATTTAAAAAGATTTAAATATTTTTTCTCAAATTGATTAGCAGTAAGTGAGCCCTCAATAAATTCCTGTATCAGGGACATGTATTCATCGATGTCTGGAGTAGCCATTTTACCCGCCACCTAAATTTCCTGTTTTTGATACATAATGTCTCTGTTGTGTGCTCAGTCGCCAACCAGACAAGAAATTCATATTTTCATCTCGAATCACATTTAGGCCAGTGTTTGGATTGTAAAAGTGGTTAGCTGGTTTTCCCCGATATGTTCCTTGAATAATTTCGGTGGCTGGATTTCCGATATGCGACATAATTGCATCTTGAAATGCATTCCCATTAGCTTTATTCCAATTACCTGTGATGCCAAAGTCTCCCGCGTGCTTAAATGCATGTTGCAGTTGCCTTTGTGAAAAGCCCATGCTTCTATTTACAGCAGATCCTAATGATTTTAATCTTGGTGCGCTATTACTAATATCGCCAAATATTGATCCAACTCTTTTGACTTTTTTAGCCTTACCTGACAAACCAGATGGATCTAATGCCGCTACAACTGCAAATGTTGCTGCTCCAGTACTTACATTAGGATCAGTGACAGCGTCATACGCATCATAGACGTCCCATGCTTTGAATGCAGCATAAAGCAATATTCCAGCAGTGATAGCAAAATTACCATCCGGATCAACATACTTATACGGATTGTTATTTGAATAAGTATATCTATTAAAACTATGAATGCTGGTCTCTGTGAAACCCACAGGATCAGGACTTATAAATCTGCCTATAACAGGATCATAATACCTTGCCCCATAATAGGATAGACCAGTTAACTCATCGACAGGTTTTCCCGTATACCATATTTTGTTTCTATTCGATTCAGGTTCATTGTCAATTCGCTCTCCATATGGCTGGTATCTTTCACTCCACAGGTCATTTCCATGATCATCGGTGGCTGCAATTGGTGAGCCCAAAACATCTGTATGGTAGTAGGTTACCAGTGATTGAGCATGGATGTTTGTGGAAACGATTAGCAACAGCCATACCAATCCGTATAAATACTTGTGTATAGATTGATTCATAGTATATTTCCTTGTAATCAATTAAGGATAAGGTAGTTAATTGCCACCATTACCGCCACATTGAAGTTTGGATTTGATCCTGCTGCTATTTCCTCGCCATCTGACATTCCATCGCCATCCGTATCTGCCAGGTTTGGATTAGTGTTATGAATATATTCTTCATAATTTGACAAACCATCATTATCGATATCAAGATCTGAATCGTCTACTTTCGCATCCAGTCCATATCTAACTTCATACTCATCGGGTATGTTATCTACGTCTGTATCACTATTTTTTGGATTTAATCCTAATGATATTTCTTGTATATTTGATAGGCCATCTCCATCTAAATCTAATACGGCATCAGTAGAATCATTTAGATTTAATCCATAACGGTCTTCAATACAGTCTATTAGACCATCACCATCAAGATCGGACTCAACACACTCCTGATTCTTGGCTATGAGTTGATCTCCCAAGTAAAAATACTCTGTGATTTTTCCTGTGTTTAAATTATTTTCATGCAAAAGGTGTCCGTTGGTTGAGTAAACGGAATGAACATGCTCTGTCGACTGAATATCGTAGCGATTTCCATTTCCATCATAATTGTATTGAATTCCCTTACTTGGAACCGTTATCAACTGATTTATATCGTTGTATGTAAAGTTATCCGTACCATTAGACGTCATATTGCCCTTTGGATCATGTGAAACCGAATAGAATCCCTGTCCGCTGTCAGTTACATCAGTTAGCAGATTAGTTGTTGAATCATACTGATATGTTAAGTTTCGTCCTCCGATATTTTTAGTTTTAATATTTCCGTTAGGCTCATATGTTAGCACTTGACTTCCGTTTACATGAGAAAGCCTTTCAACCCCATCATAAAGGAATGAATAATTATTTAACGAATTTCGATTATCAAATATGTTCTTTACGTTATTTTGATAATCGTATAAGTACGTATTGCTCGCCAACAACAACATATGCGGTGAATTGACATTTATATCTTTTAAACGCTGAGTTGAGTCTTGCGTGTAATCTGTAATTACGCCGTTAGCAAAGCGAATTTTATCCACTTGGCCATTTGGAAAGTAGTCTACATCAGAAATATATGGAGTGACCGTTTCTGGCTGACCCAGATCATTAGGATTGTAGTTAACGACTAATCCACTGGGATAAGTTATGTCTACTAGATGATCATTGTTATTGTACGTTCTATGGAAAAAGTAAAACGTATTGTTTGGGTCATTGATATCTGTATCAAACTGTTCAAGTTCTAAATTACTATTATCGTCATAGTCATAAAACCATTCTGTAGAGCCCTTCGCTACCGTTTTCAATAACCCATCTTCATAGTATTCATAATCAATATCATCAGTGCCTGCAGGATGATTGATAAAATCCAATCTGTTCATTCCATCGTATACATACCAGATAAATGGATAATTAAGCTGATGTTTAGATACCATGTTACCAGCATCATCAAAATCATAATCCGTCATTCCAGATTCCGGATTGATCGTATAGTCCAGCATCTGACGTAAATCATAGTGATACTCTCTCTTAAAGGTACCTTGCGTAACGCTCTTAATTTTTCCTAACAGATCACGTTCGATAGACAAACTAACGCCTTCTTCCGCATCTATCGTTATGAGATGTTGCTCGTTTGGATCGCCATATGACTGGTAAGATAGAGTCTTGACTTTTCCATTTGTATCAGTGATTTCAGTTTTATTGTCTACAAGATATTTATATAAGGTATGGTCGATATGTGACGTTGGTGGGTATGCTTTAAATATTCTATCCAAAGCATCATAAATATATTCTTCTGCTTCAGAGGAGTTAGGCAGAAACTTTTTACTCAGCCTCCCTGATTTATCATATTCTGACTGCGTTACAATACCCTCTTCATCTACAGATACAGCTCGACCAAAACCGTCATATGTTATTGTTTTATTGTAAGTACCCCTATCGATTGTCTGCGTATATCCAGTTGGCAGCATGAGGTAATCGATAATAATTGGATCAGTTGATATTTTTGGTTTTGTTATTTTTGTTATCTTTCCTGTACCACTGTACTCATAAGATGTCGTTTTTCCAGCAATGGTTACTGACTCTATTTCTCCATTATCAGTAATGACTTGTGTAACAGTATGCGTACCTTTTTTGTTAATAGATTTATTTATAGTCCTAGGTTTTCCTCTCTTATACTCTTCATACTGAGTTTTTACTCCATTCTGATCAGTGTATTCATGTAAATCACCAGTATCGTGATAGGTAAACCCTTCAACAGTACCGAATGTAGATTTAGACAGCACATTTCCATTTACAGGATCGAGAGTGCGATTAATAGTGCCGATTCCAGTGATAGTTTCATCATCCAATATGCCTAATATCCAGTTACTGGTATTGTTGTAGTATGTGTATTCCGTATATCTTGATTTACCACCAGATGTCTCCTCAACTCTCGACGGGCTTCCAAAATCATCATAATTGAGGTACGTCGTGACATAATCAGTTCCATCACGATTTACAGTTTTACTACTTAATGCTCTTTTATAGTTATTTGATGCATTAATAAATCTTGAATATGAATCACCAACTTGCAAAATCGATGTCCATGTATAGCTTGTAGATTCTATTTCCTTGAGTCTAGTACTATCTATTTCTGTATAACTATTTATTAGCGAAAGATCCTGATCAGTATCACTTGTCTTCGTTGATAACAATGCTCCCATTTTCCAATCGTTAGGATTGTGATATACGTATTCTCTTAACCCTGCATATGACGCAATTTTTGTTCTATTGTTACCATATGAATCTTTATCATAAAAATATGATATTTTTCCTGTCTTAACATTACTACCACTGATTGTTTTACTACTTAACACATAGATTTGTTCGCTGTTTTCTCTTCCACCAAAGAAATCAGCGCGCATTTTCGTAAACTGATATGTTATTTCTCCACCCAATGGATTCTTTATTGTTGATATTTGGTATTTATTATCTTCAAGGTGATTACCTTGGTAAGTATATTCCCAAGCCGTGCTATCTGGCAAAATAACCTTATCAAGGTAGTTTCCGCTAAAAACATAATCCCATACATTACCATTAACTTCGATGTTATCGAGTAAGTATGAACCTGAAGGGGTATTTTCATAATTAAAAGTAACAATTTCTCCTTCGCTACTTGTAATCGTTTTAATATGCAATGTATTTAAAGAATCTCTAACGTAAACATATGAAAGATAATTCCCGTACTTGTCTTCTTTTTTTGATGGATAATAGTGTACTGGTTTATGTAAATTATCTGCTGATTTTATTGGTAATCTAAAATCATTGATCCTCCATGATTCTCTAGATGTTGTTTGATATGTAAAGCTCTTATCAAAAGTATACTTTGTACCATCTGGTGATATTACTTGGAATCCTGCATTATTAACTCCATCTTTTGCAATACAATTAACCTTCCAGTTATCGTTTGTAACGTATTTTGCACTTGAAAATACTGTATTAGAAACAGGCTCAAGAAGTTGCTTTGTACCTTCTCCTGGTACGCTGAGGCTTAATCCATAGTATGGACGCGTTACGTATTCAGCTCGCGGTGTGTATCTTGTCTCTATTGGTATCCAGCCAATCTCTCCCCAACGAGGGTCGCTAGGATAAATACGCTCAGAAAACTCAATATATGGATTACCATAATTCCAATCCTTAGCATACAGTTCGTGCGGGAAAGGGTAATCAAAGGCCCACTCTTGAGACGTATATGCCGTTGCATATCCAAACAGATCAAGTGTTTTATAACTCACATAAACCCTACTTCTTGGATTAGCACAATAATCACTAAGACCAGCATTGCCAAATATGCGTGGTAACTCTACTTCCCAATTCCCTATTGAATGTGGAGCCAAATAATTGGTTAATGGATTTTTGTTATATGCTCTTCGGACCTCGATATCCATACCCCCATTCCCAGGCACTTTTATATCAGCCACACTCAAATATACATTTCCAGTCCTAATATCTATATATTCTCCAGTTTCTATTTCTTGTGTACCTGAATTAATTACTTCACCTGGATCTAGCAATGGTTCTGAAGCAGGCTGTTCTACTGAATATATTAATGTTGAATTGATAGATAACAGAATTACAACTAAAAGATAAAACAGACGATTGTTAATGATACCAACATTCGATAATACACGATTCATAGAAATTTCCTTTAATACTATTATTTTATATTCAGTCGTAAAAACGATAGTGATTAATAACTAATTATGTTTTATTGCGTTTAAAGAGATCTTGATCAGCATTGTGCATCAAATTCACAATGCTCTCTCTCCATCAACATAATATATCAGAGAGATTAAATATGATAACATCGCATTGCTCCTAGATGTTTATTTTCAAAAAAAATATATTTTATGAGACTATTGTAAATACCAAAATCCCATAATGTCATTTGTGCTGGTGGCTGTTAATGTATCGCACGTGTCATCTTGTGAGTACCTAACGGTCAGCCTTTTATTTGCAGTAACAGCTGACAATCCTGCAGAATACATGGAGTTCAAATGCCGTTCTGTAATACCATTATCTATAGAACTTTTATAGATACATGCTGCCTGAGAAAAGCATATCCATATGGTATCGCCGGTTAAATTCAACCACACCTTATTCGGCGATACAGTACATTCTGTGTATGCATGTGCACTTGCATTGAACAAGAACAATATGACAAATAAAACATTTCCATTTGTTATAAGTCTCATAATACCCTTCCAAATACATACAATAAAGATTTATATAATTTATTCGCAATGTGTTCATTTACATCTATAGACATTCCACTTTTATTATTTACTTTGCATGTATTGACATAACTTTAACTCTTCCACTATTTGAGCAACGGTCATCACAAATCACTAACTTAACTTCTTTTTTTGATGTAAATGCCGCCAACGCAAGCGTGTATAGATGATCTTGATTAACTTGTTCTTCATCAATAGCGGCTTCGTTAGATGGAGTGCAATTATTAGGATTAGGGATGGGATTAGTTGAAGGATAAAACACTAAGTTAACGCGTTTAACATTATAACCCATACTGACTTGATCTATTGTTACCCAGTCTGATTGCACAAACCCTGAATATGATACTTGTGGCAGTAATATAACGGATAATCCCAAGATCACTTTGAATAACATTCTCACTCAAGCTTCCTCTTTAAAGAATACTACTTACAATACTTCCTAAATTAATTTACTTGATTTATTTGCTCTGTACCGCAAGATTAAAAGGTCCTTCTATATAAAATAGTTAATCATATATTAATGTAATCCGATTATTATCTGATAAATTAGTTTTGTAAATTAAACTTAAGAAACATATCATTTGTTTATTGGCACTACTCTACCCCTATGTGTACTACTGTAGCTACTGAAGTATTAGTACACCCATTTGTGTTGTCAGTACCTGGAGTTGTTGAGGGGTCATACCAAATCTGTATCGATTTATCCGACATTTTTGCGGACAAAAGCAATGATAACTTACTTTTACCGGCATCTGTTTTTGTGTCAAATGTAAAGTGAAAGCCAAAAAAGTCACACGTGTCAGTAGGCATATTACTTACGCCAAATGAAACGTAGCCATTTTCTTGTACATATAATCTATTAATTGCTTGCCCATATGTATATGTGAATGCATAAGAGTTCACAGACACTGTTAAGCACACCATGAAAATAATTAGTGAGATTTTATTCATTTATATTTACCGCATTAATCATTTATAATTTCAGTCGAACTTCTCAGTATGTCAAAGCATGCACGACTGGTCTGTCATTTGAACAATCTGGATTTATCTTATCGTACCCAACGGTTAATGTTGTTCCTGTAGTTCTTGCTGTCAACAACATTGAATAATACCTATCTCGTTGTTTGTCTGTTATCGATGACTTCAAAACAAAATAATCATTTGTGCACTGATGATCACTTGGCATAGTATCCATCTGAAAATAGATCGTATCTGTGTTATATATTTTCATCCACTTTATTTTGGATGAGTAATTTCCCGTATATTCGGCCAAACAAGATAGAGACGAAAATAAAAGTACAAAAAACACGAATTTGTTCATAATGCAATTTTTAATCTATTAAACTTCAGATCACACACATATATATATTACGCTTCATTTATCACAGACAAATATCAATGGATATCATCAAGTAAAGAATTAATGACTAGTATATTGTCATTCCACTCAACTCTGCAGTATTGCCATGGATTGGGCAATTACCATTACTATCTCGATCTTCACCAGTTGCTGAAATGTTTTTCCCAGATGTCATTGCCGCTAATGCGGCACTCATAAATAGCTTCTCTCTATTTTGTTCAATTGTAGTGGTTGTACTTTCAATAGTTTGACTAACAACGGTTGTTTCGTTTTTAAATGCTAATCTATTCGAAATAGTACAATCACAATTTGTATTAGTGTCAAAATAGACGAACACATGACCATCTTTATATTGCTGTACTTTTGTCACTTTTGCACCGCTAACAGTACACTCAGATGCAGCTGCGATAGAAAACGACATAATAATAAACATAGTATTCAATATTAGGATAACTCTTTTCATACAATAAGCCTTGGTACTAGTGTCTTTTTAAGGATTCATCAATCAAACGAGCCCACTTGTGTCACAACACAGTAAGTAGACCCGATAGGAAATACCTGGTGTATAACTGACTAATGCTATTACAACTTTTTTATGTAGACCTCCTAGCAACTACAAATTTCTTTTTACTATTTGAGACTGAGCATTACTAACCTATTTCAATAACACACGAGAGATCCTACGATCACTCGTGCAGTCATTAAGCAGATTTGGAAAATAATAACTTGTAAGATATTGTTTTAAATGTAACACCAAGAATTCAATTACATGTCCGTAATCTTGGGCTACATATGTGAACTGGTGAATAGAGAGATGGAGCGCCTCATCTGGATCTAACTGTTGTATTGCTTCCATTCTGTCAATCTTCCTTATCAGTTTCCTGAGTTTGTACTTATTTTTATATCATTTCTTTTCGAAATGCAAATGCATGTCCATTGTAAAAAATATAATCAAAAAAATGCGCTTAGATCAAACCTAATAAGCTAATATTAACTGATCTATCAGCTTTATAACGTAGTGATAGTTACGTATAACAAAGTAGTGTGTGTAATCCTTATTGCCCTACAATTCCATTAATAATTGCATAACCTTCAGGGCTACAATCATTCTCATTAACTATTAATTTTACATCGCCACCAGATGCTTTATATGCCAATGCTAATGAATACATATTCTTACCATGATCGGTACTATCTATTATTTTATACAACTTTGTAGCGCTCGTCGTTTTTTCACAATTCATTGGGTTTGATATATTTGGGTTTTCGAGTTGAACACCAATATTATTGAGACTATATACCCCTATAAGGAGATTTTTGATAGGTCAGTGAATGTAGTGGCTATCAATGATCCAGAGAATATAAATAGAGAAAATGATAAAAGAAGATTTTTATAGTGAGTTTTCATAATATGCATAGTCAATAGTTATTTATATATTTAGATTGCATCTATACTTCATACTTCACATCTAGTTAAAAATGACATAACCAATCTTACAATAACCAGATGGATCTCCATTCTGCCTGTTTGAATAGATTGTGATGTCACTACTCATTGCTTTTGCTGATAAAAGCGTACTTACAAAAACCTGATAGTTGCTATCTGCTTCATTGATATAGGCCCAGTTATGTCCATTACCACACATTTCAGGAGACCCATCCAAATAAACTCTAAATGCATAATTTGCACCATGAGCAACATGAATTTTTGATACAGTACCTGAGACTACGCCGTCCCATGCCACAGCTGTAGAACTCAATAACAAGATTAAAATAGTGTAAATAATTTGTTTTTTCATTGTATTTCCTTTACGCATAAAAGCATCTGTGCCGATCCTGTCGGACCACACGAACTATAAACTCTGGAATATATGGAGGATTCTAACTTATTGTTTTTATTGACTAGCATGCATTCCCTGTCATGTTTTTTGAGTAGGCAAATCGGTTCCCTTGATTGTTTGGCCTAATATAATTCAATACGGTTTTGATTTCTACAGAAAAAACATTATGTGTGGTCGCTTCTACCTTGACGTCAAGCAAGAGGACCTGGAAGACTATTTCGGTCTGCAGTCTGCGCCAACCATTAACCCTCGGTACAACATCGCCCCATCCCAAGATATCCCAGCCATTCGATCAAAGAACAATGATCGAGAATGCTTCTTGTTTCGCTGGGGACTGATCCCCTTCTGGGCCAAGGACAAGAAGATAGGGCATAAGACAACACTGCCAGAGCCGAGACTGTAGATTCTAAGCCTGCGTACCGTGCCGCCTTCAAATACCGACGCTGTCTAATTCCCGCCAGTGGCTTCTATGAATGGAAAGCTGTTGATGGAGGCAAGCAGCCGTACAGCCTACACTCTACTAAAGAGCCACTTATAACATTTACAGGGATATATGAGCACTGGAAAGATGAGTCAGGAAGGGAAATCGATTCTTACACCATCATCGTTGGTGAAGCTATTAGCGATGTATCACCTATAAGTGACAGAATGCCGATAATCATAGATCCTGTTAACTTTGATACCTGGCTAGATCCAGATACTCACGATGCAGGTATTCTTAAGCCTCAGCTTAAGCCTTGGCATGAGGTTGGAATTAAGTACTATCCAGTGAGCAGGCGAGTGAACAGTCCGAAGAATGATGGCATAGCGCTTATTCAACAAATATCAATCTGATATATCAACTTATAGCGTTTCACTGAACTATGTCATCAGTCTAAACATATACCGCAGACACCTAGAAGAAAGTCAACGGGCACTGATGGCTGCGATGATTCACAGATTTGAAACCTCCCGCAAATTTGCGGGAGGTTAAAAGGTTCAGAATTCAGTTTTTTGTTTTAGATTATCTACTGGATTACGGTACTGTGGGGAATAAGATATCAATCATACCCCCCTTCGTATTTGTATATTGATCCCATGGCTTGAGTCGCAAGGATGTAATGCAGAACGACAAGAGCGGGGGTCGTAAGCCGGTCCACCGGACACATATGCCTGATGAACTAAACGCCAAACGTTGTTAAAGCGTCGGGAAGGGTGTCGGGAACCGATAGAACAAAGGACCACGATTAACCGTAAGCCCTTGTTTTTTATGGTGGGTCGTGCAGGAATCGAACCTGCGACCACCTGATTAAAAGTCAGATGCTCTACCGACTGAGCTAACGACCCAAAAATTTGGAACGCGGATAATACCCTAGTTTACATCCCGCGTGAACCCCGAATCCGCATCCTTTTCTGTAGGCCGCTGTTTCTGTCTACTCCATCAGGTTGACCTCGATGCCCTGCTCCCTCATATGGTCGGCCCTCGCCTGGACAAATCGCTGGAAGTTGGGCTGCTCGCGGTAGCTGCCGGTGGTCACGTAGTCCATCACTGCATGGATGTGAAACCGCTTCAGAAAAGCCTCCATGCGGAAGATCTCCCTGCCAAGGTCATCGAAAAAGATCAGGCTTGGGGTATAGTTGATCTCCAGATTCGAGGCCCAATCGTTGGCGCTGATCCTTTCTCCTGTCGGCGTGACCAGCTTCTCCGATGACCAGACGTCGATCACCGCCACGTCGAACTCAGACAGAGACTTTTGCAATTCAGGCCGGCTGAGGATCTCCTGATGCAGCTCATCACAGGGTGGGCACTGCTTCATCTCCATCATGACCAGCAGGGGTTTGCCGCTCTTGCGGCTTTGGGACCTGAGATCGTAGGGAGGCTGCAGGTATCCGGGCTCCCGGTGCAGCTTACCGCTGGCGGCAACCGGCTGTCTCTGGGCCAGATAATCGCGAAAACGCTGTTGGGTCTCCTGCTTTTCCGCCACGTAATCCAGAGCTGTGCTGAATTTGTGGGGCGGGAAGTAGCCGTTGATGCGGAGAGCGTTACGACCCTGTTCATCCAGAAAGAGAAGTGTTGGGGTGTACATGACCTTGAGCGCGGCGGCAAAATCCTTCTCCGTGGTGCTATCGCCATTGAGGTCGGTCACCTCGCTATCGCCCCAGATGTTGATCTCGATGACCTGAAATCCCCGGTTGGTCTTGTCCACAATCTCCTTGATGGTGAAATTCTCGTTGAGCAGCTTCGCGCAGTAGGGACAGCCGTCCTGGTGAAAGAAGAGCAGGACTCTTTTATTCTCTTCCGCCGCTTCACCGACATCTTCCCGAAGATCGAGAAACGAGTGTTTGAACCAGGCCGGTTTCTCATGAAATCCGGGGTTGACCATTCCTTTTCCAAGGCCTTCTCCTTCCGCTGCTGATAATCCGCCTGTGAATAGCAGACCAATCAACAGAAAAGCGAGTTTTATCATTTTATTAGTCTCCATTGGCATGGGAACCTAGTATCAATACCTGCCTGTGAGAATAGAGCCCAACACCCCGCTATTGGTTCAGATGGATGATCTTCTGCGTCATAAAATCGACTGCTTCAGTCTATAAATACTCGTTTTAGCGGTCATTGTTTACGTCAGCTATTTGTCACTCTTAACGAAAAAGATTGTAAGAAATTGTTTTTACAAGCTTTTTTTATTTTGGCATGCATATCGCTTACAGATTGTCAACAAGTTACCGATAAGCGAGTCAGAGCATGGCAGGTACACACAGCATACAACATGAGAATCCAGTGAAAGCCGCAGGTGTAATGTCCGGCCCACTCGCCAATGTCGTTAATGACAATGGCACACTCGGCCTCATCATGGAGCTCAGCGGAAAGCTGCAGACCACCCTGGATCTCGAAAGCTTGTTGGAACTTTTCGCCCAGGTCATGAAGGCCCAATTCGACTTTGACACGCTTCGCTACCAGACCATCGATGAATCGCTGTCGCTGAAATTCGGTAGACGTGCGGGTAGAAACAAATTGAACTACGATCTGAGTGTGCTCGATACCGACCTGGGTGCCATCACCCTGACCCGTGGCAGGAAATTCCGTGAGCCCGAGATCAAGCAGATCGAAAACCTGCTGGTTGCCCTGCTCTACCCGCTGCGCAATGCCCTGCTCTATCGGGATGCGATACACTCCGCCTTTATCGACTCACTGACAGGCGTGAAGAATCGTACCGCTTTCGACAGCAACTTCAGCCGGGAGACCGAATATAACCGACGTAAGGGGAGCGATCTCTCCTTGATCGTATTCGATATCGATTTTTTCAAGCGCATCAATGACAACTACGGCCATGTCGTCGGTGATGCCGTGTTGAAGCAGGTCGCACAGACGGTGGAAGAGACCATCCGCTCCAGTGACGCCCTCTACCGCTATGGTGGAGAGGAGTTTGCCATCGTCTTGAACGGCACCGACATGAAGGGTGCCACACTCCTGGCCGAACGCATTCGCCGGAACGTGGAATCAATGGCAATCCCCTCATTGCAGGATGTCCGTGTCACCATGAGTCTTGGCGTTGCAACACTGAAGTCCAAGGAGACATCCAGCAAGCTGTTTGAGCGTGCGGATGCAGCGCTCTATGAAGCCAAGCAAGGTGGTCGGAATCAGGTTGTCTCTGCCGCGTAAGGGCCTTGAAAGGTACTATGCTTTCAGAGCCTCGCAAAAATAGGCGCACCGCCGTCTAAGGCAACAGTTATCACACACCGGCTTCGCCCGGCAGACAGTTTTCGCATGCATCACAATCAGTGCATGGTATTCATTGAACATTTGTGCATCCTGCTTCAGTCCGGCTTCAAAGGCGTGCCTGAGATTCTCATAGGAGGCCTCCCTATCCATCAATCCCAATCGCCCGAACAGGCGACGGGTATAGGCGTCGACGACAAAAACGGGGCGCTGATAGGCGTAGAGTAGGATGTCGTCGGCGGTTTCCGGTCCGATACCATGCACCGACAGCAGCTGTTGCCGGAGTTCGTCAGTCTCCAGGCTGTTAAGCTGAGGGTGATCGATGAGAAATCGTGTCAACGCCTGCAGACGTTTTGCCTTGATATTGAAATAGCCCACAGGACGCAGATAATCGGCAAGGTCCGACTGATCGAGTGCCGTGATGGCTGCGGGATTCAGGAGATCGGCCTGCCGCAGGTTGTCAATGGCCCGCTCCACATGGGTCCAGGCCGTATTCTGTGTCAATACGGCACCGACCATCACCTCAAAGGGCGTCTCGGCAGGCCACCAGTGCTGCGGTCCGTAGTGATCGAAAAGTTGCCGATATATCCGCTCCAGCACTTCTGTGACTCCGGTTAGCGGCGGCGTCTGCCTCCGGGCCGGCTCTTGGCCCAGGGATCGGCGTTGGCCTCCCTGTGCGGTTTTGATCTTTCCTGCTTTTTCGGGCGACTTTTTTCGCCCTGCCGCCGATCACCGGCGTTTGTCTCATGCCGGGATTTGGCGGGTTTGGATTGACTTCTCTGTGGTGAGGCTGATTCTCTTCCCCGAACCGGACGCTTTCCCCGTGCCGACTTCTTGTCCGACTTGAGACCCAGCGTCTTCAATAGCTCATTGATCTCGCCGTCCGCAAGCAGACGCCAGCGGCCGACCTTGAGTGCCGATTCGAGTATGACACTGCCGTAACGCACCCGCTTGAGACGATTGACCTTGGCGCCGACCGCCTCCCACATGCGCCTGACTTCCCGCTGCCGACCCTCCATGATGACAACGTGGTACCAACGGTTGATCCCGTCGCCGCCGGACTCGACGATCTCCTCGAAGCGGGCAGGCCCGTCCTCCAGTTCCACGCCGTGCACCAGCTCTTCGAGCTGATCATTCGTTACCTCACCCATGACGCGGACCGCATACTCACGCTCAACCTGACGACTGGGGTGCATCAGCTGATTGGCCAACTCCCCATCCGTAGTCAGCAACAGCAGGCCGGACGAGTTGATATCCAATCGTCCCACCGGTATCCAGCGGCCGTGTTTCAGCTTCGGCAGACGGTCGAAGACGGTTCGGCGTCCTTCGGGATCCTTGCGGGTGACCAGTTCACCCTCGGGTTTGTTGTAGACCATCACCTCCCGCTGTGGCGGCTCGAGACGGCGTACGGAGATCTTGCGGCCATCCACTTTGATCGCATCGCTGGGGTTCACGCGCTGACCCAGCTGGGCGACGGAGCCGTTCACTTCGACCCGGCCGGCACTGATCCAGCCCTCGATCTCCCGGCGGGAGCCCATACCGGCGTTTGCCAGGACTTTCTGCAGCCGCTCGCCTGAGGGTGTGCTACTCCTGGACATCGGCGTCCGTCTTCACATCGGGCTCGAATTCGATGACGTTGTCTCGGGATGGTTGATCCTCCAGCTTCTCGGCAGGATGCTCCGTTACAGGTTCGGCATCTGAATCGTCCACCTCAGATTCCACGTTCTCAGTTTCCTCATCCATCAACTGTTCCGACGCCTCTGAGATCATCTCGTCATCGGTTTCCGCATCGCCGCCACTCTCGGCATCCGCCTGCTCCGATTTGTCCGGGTCGCTCAGTTCCAGCTCCCGGTTGATGGAGTCCAGGTCGCGAATCTCCGCCAGGGTCGGCAGATCATTGAGGCTCTTCAGATTGAAATAGTCGAGAAACTCTTTGGTGGTGGCGTAGAGGGCGGGCTTGCCGGGCACATCCCGGTGCCCCACGACACGCACCCACTCACGCTCCGAGAGGGTCTTGATAATGTTGGTGCTGACGCTGACGCCCCGGATATCTTCGATCTCCCCCCGGGTGATGGGCTGACGATAGGCGATCAGGGCCAGGGTCTCTAAGAGGGCGCGGGAGTATTTCGGCGGTCGTTCCGCCCAGAGACGGGAGACCCAGGAAGAGAGACCAGCCCGCACCTGGATGCGGAAACCGCTGCCTATCTCGATCACCTCGATACCGCGGCCCTGGTAGTCTTCCATCAGGCTGGTCAGCACCTCTCGCAGGTCCTTCTTCTCAGGCTGCTCTTTCTCCTCGAACAGGGCCTGGAGCTGATCCAGGCTGAGGGGCCTGCCGGCCGCCAGCAGTGCAGCCTCAACGATCTGTTTCAGTTTCTCTTCGGATGCCATATTACGTTCTATTTCCGTGCCATTACCAAATGACGATACGGTGCGGCTCCGCACCAAAAATCTCAGGCGCCGATCGCCTTCACATGAATTGGCGCAAAGGCGTCCGCCTGCACCAGTTCCAATAATGATCCCTTCAACAGCTCCAGGACGGCCAAAAAGGTGACCACCACACCCAAACGGCCTTCAGTCACATCGAACAGGTCGTTGAAGCGCGTATAGTTTTCGCTGTTGACCCGTTGCAGTACCAGTGACATCTTCTCCCGCACCGAAAGCGCCTCCTTCTCGACCCGGTGGCTGGTGAACATGTCCGCCCTATGAAGGACATCCTTCAAAGCGAGCAGGATCTCCCGCATATCCACATCGGGATCGCGGGCCTCAACATGCCTTTCCACCAGTTCAGCGTGGCACTGGAAGTTGTCGCGGGTCATATGCTCGAGGCCATCCAGATCCTCTGCAGCCTGCTTGTAGCGTTCGTACTCCTGCAGACGCCGGATCAGCTCTGCTCTTGGATCCTCACCCTCCTCATCTTCAGAGGTCGGGCGCGGCAATAGCATGCGGGATTTGATCTCTGCCAGCATGGCGGCCATGACCAGGTACTCCGCCGCCAGTTCAAGACGCAGATCCTGCATCATCTCGATGTACTGGACATACTGTTCGGTGATCTCGGCAATGGGAATATCGAGGATATCGAGATTCTGTCGCCGGATCAGGTAGAGCAGCAGATCGAGGGGTCCCTCGAAGGCGTCGAGGAAGACCTCCAGCGCATCCGGCGGAATATAGAGATCCGTCGGCGGCGTGGCCAGGGGCTCACCCATCACGATGGCGAAGGGCATCTCCTCCTGTTCGGGATGGTGATGGGGATGTTGTTCGGTCTCTTCCATGATGGCGCTTATGAGAGGTCGAGAGACATGGATTGACGAACTTCCCGCATGGTTTCCCGGGCAACGTCCCGTGCCCGCTCAGAACCTTCGCGGATAATCTGCCTGACCAGTTCCGGCTGCGCTTCGAACTCAGCGGCACGTGTCTGAATCGGCTTCAACTCAGCAACCACCGCCTCGATCACGGGGCCCTTGCAGTCCAGACAGCCGATCCCGGCGGAACGACAGCCCTCCTGCACCCACTGCTTGGTCGATTCGTCTGAGTAGACCTGATGAAACTGCCAGACGGGGCACTTATCCGGATCGCCCGGGTCGTTGCGGCGCACCCGGTTGGTATCGGTGGGCATCCGCTTGATCATATTCTCCACGTCGGTCAGGTCTTCTCTCAGAGAGAGCGTATTGGCGTAGGACTTGGACATCTTCTGCCCGTCGAGACCCGGCATCTTTGAGGCCTTGGTCAGCAGGGGCTGGGGCTCGGTCAGGATCAGCCTGCCGCTCCCCTCCAGGTAGCCGAGCAAGCGTTCCCGCTCGTCCACAGAGATATTCTGCTGTTTCTCCAGCAGCTCATGGCCCGTGGCGAGCGCTTCGGTATCACCCTGCTCCTGGTAGGCCCGGCGCAGTTGATCGAACTGCTTGGCGGCCTTCTTCCCCATCTTTTTACGGGCTGCCTCCGCCTTCTCCTCGAATCCGGGTTCGCGACCATAAATATGGTTGAAGCGGCGGGCAATCTCACGGGTGAGCTCTACATGGGCGACCTGGTCCTCTCCCACCGGCACATGGGCCGCACGATAGATCAGGATATCCGCCGACTGCAGCAGCGGATAACCAAGAAAGCCGTAGGTGGCGAGGTCTTTCTCCTTGAGTTTCTCCTGCTGATCCTTATAGCTCGGCACCCGTTCAAGCCAGCCCAGGGGGGTGATCATGGAAAGCAGCAGGTGGAGTTCCGCGTGCTCCGGTACCAGGGACTGTACGAAGAGGGTCGAGGATTTGTGATCGACACCGGCCGCAAGCCAGTCGATCACCATATCCCAGATACTGGTTGGGATCAGACTCGGATCGTCGTAGTGGGTGGTCAGGGCATGCCAGTCCGCGACGAAGAAGAAGCACTCATGCTGATGTTGGAGTTCGATCCAGTTTTTCAGGACACCGTGATAGTGGCCGAGATGTAACCGGCCGGTGGGCCGCATGCCGGAAAGCACACGGGATGTCTGAGAAGACTGATCCAAAACTAACTCCTTGCAGGGCTGAGAATGACGGGAATCAACTGTGTGACGATATCACTGGCGGGCAAGATCATGATGGTCAAACCTACCACAGGCCAGAGGATAACACCCAGCAGGCCGGTTATCAGCAGTGCCACCACGATTATGAGACCGAAGGCCTCACTCCGGGAATAGATCTGGGCCTGTTTCTGCGGCAGCAGGGAGTAGAGCACCCGCCCTCCGTCCAGTGGCAGAATGGGCAGCAGATTGAGCGCCATCAGTATCGAATTGATGAGGACACCGGCAACACCCATCAATAACAGGGGCAAGGCGATCCAGTCGAAGCTCTCCATGGTCATGGCACCGATGTAGACCATAATGGCCCAGATCAGGGCCATCACCAGGTTGGCACCCGGGCCTGCCAGAGCCACTATACCCATGTCCCGCTTGGGATTGTTGAGATTTTGCCAGCTGACCGGCACCGGCTTGGCCCAGCCGAACATAAACCCCGTCATGAGATAGAGCCCGAGCGGCACCAGGACGGTGCCTACCGGATCGATATGTTTCAGGGGATTGAGGGTGACGCGCCCGAGCATTTCCGCCGTCTTGTCGCCGAGACGTTTTGCCATCCATCCGTGTGCGGCTTCATGTACAGTGATCGCGAATATCAGGGGGAGGACGAATATCGCCAGCTTTTGAATCAGAGTGAGACCTTCCATGGCGGGATTATACCTCGAACAGCGAGGCGTCGCCCTTGCCGGCACGCACCACTTGCGGCACGTCCTCGGTCATCACTACCACAGTGGTGGGCTCGAAACCGCAATAGCCGCCGTCGATGATCAGATCCACATGGTGATCGAGCAGATCGCGCATCTCATAGGGATCGGTCAGGGGCATCTCCTCACCCGGCATGATCATAGTGGTACTCATGATCGGCTCACCCAGCTCCTCCAACAGGGCACTGACGATGGCGTTGTCGGGTACCCGGATACCGATGGTCCGTCGCTTGGGGTGCATCAATCGCCTGGGCACCTGTTTGGTGGCATTATGGATAAAAGTGTAGGGACCGGGGGTCATGTTTTTCAACAATCGGTAATCCCGGTTATCGATCTTTGCGTAGTTGGAGATCTCCGTAAGATCCCGGCATACCAAGGTGAAGTTATGCTCTTCACCGACCTTTCGAATCCGTCGGATCCGTTCCATGGCCCCCTTATCGCCAATATGGCAACCCAGGGCGTAACTGGAATCGGTGGGATAGACCACCAATCCCCCTTCCCGCATGATACTGACCGCCTGTTTGATCAGCCTTGGCTGAGGATTGTCCGGATGGATCTGGAAAAACTGCGCCATGATTCAACCTGCCAAACGGCTGGCACCCGCTTCCACGCCGGACCAGCCATCCCAGATCGGTCGGCAATCACCAGGCAGCAACGGCAGACGACCCAGAGCTACCCAAGGATTCTCCGGAGAGTGAAAATCGGACCCGGCCGAGGCCAGTAACCCGAAATCGTTGGTGTGTTTGGCCATGGAGATGCAGTCATCCCTGCCATGGCTGCCGGAGACCACCTCGATCGCCTCACCCCCAAGCTCCTGAAACTCGCCGAAGAGTCTTCTCAGTTTCGTCCGGGTCATTTTGTAGCGGGCCGGGTGAGCGATCACTGCCTCTCCCCCTGCCTGGTGAATCCACTCCAGTGCATTTTCCAAGGAGGCCCAGTTACCGGGAACATGACCGGGTTTACCCTGTACCAGATAGTGCTTGAAGACTTTGCGTTCATCCTCCACCACTCCCCTCTCCACCAACATGCGTGCGAAATGGGTGCGGCTGACCAAGGTACCGTTGGAATGTGCCAGTGCGCCTTCAAAAGCGTTCTGGATACCCGCTGTTTGCAGACGCTTTCCTATCTCCCGGGCACGCCAGTCACGGAAATCACGCAGCGTCTGCAGGCCATCCCCAAGCACTCGGCTCTCTGTATCCACATTCAGACCGACGATATGCACCGTCTGCCGGCTCCAGGTCACAGAGACCTCGACGCCCGAAATCAGCTGGATCCCACATGTCTCCGCAACCTCCCTGGCTTCTCGAATCCCTGCAACGGTATCGTGGTCGGTCAGGGCAAGTATCTGTACGCCAGCCTCAGACGCCAGACGCACGAGTGCAGCCGGTGAGAGGGTCCCATCGGATGCAGTTGAGTGGCTGTGCAGATCGTAGCGGCAAAACATGGTGGCGGATTGTACCCATAGCGGCGACAGACTGACAGATCAAATACGCCGATAACGCCAAATCGCGACAAACTATATGGTGAAAACCCGCATGCCCGACAGTGGAGACGCTCTGCCAAGTGCCTGATACAATCCCTCCATGCTTTTCCCCGGCCTCGATCTTGATTACATCGGACAACAGTTCCAGTCCACCGCCCCTGCGGTTGTCGCTGCGAGCAGTCACTCAGCACCGGAAGCGGACGACGCGGATCACTCACCCGCCATGTTGGAAAAGGCGATGCTGAGGTTGCTTGAGTTACTGGCAATTATCGAGGCCAAAGGCAGCATGAGCGTCGATCTATCCCATCACGATGTCGACCTGAATGAGTTGGGTGACTATGCCATCCACATACTCTCGGATCTCTCAGCGGTTGCCGGCAGTCTGAATCTCTCCTCACAGAGTCAGTCTCTGGAAGACCTCACCTTACCGATGGCCCTCTGGATAGCCAGACATCAGGGTGAACTGCGTACCCTGGAGCCTATCGTCAATGCCCTTGCCCGTCAGGCCAACACGTTGAGGGAACCTTCGGCGCTGGCGCAACTCTATCAGGTGGCGGCCGAACTACAGCATGCAGCCAGTCCGCTATTGCATCAGGATCTGGAGAAGCAAAACCCAGCAAGACCCTGGCGACTGCTGCTAATGAATCAAGCTATTATCGCCACGCGAAGCCATCAATCCGAATTGATCGAAGAGGCATACCAGTTGTTGATCGAGGCATTACCCGAAGAGGCACAGCGCTTTTTCGAAGAGGGCATGCAGCAGATGGAGGCACTGAACTATCCTGATGTCGTCCGGCAGTTAGTGGAAAAATATTACAACCTTTGGAATACACCGAAGACATTGCATTAACAGGACGACAGACATAGAACCCATGAAGTTTCTCACTGACTTTTTCCCCGTCATTCTCTTTTTTATTGCCTACCAGCTCTACGGCATCTACACAGCAACCGCTGTAGCTATTGCCGCATCAGTCGCGCAAGTCGGTTACAACTGGCTGAAAAAAGGCAAGGTTGAACGAGTTCACTGGATAACTTTAGCGATACTGGTCGTCTTTGGCGGCCTGACACTGCTGCTACAGGATCGTGCTTTTATTATGTGGAAGCCGACAGTGATCAACTGGCTGTTCGGCACGGTATTGCTCGCCAGCCAGTTTATCGGCGATAAACCGCTGATTCAGCGCATGATGGAGTCTAATTTCGAGTTACCAGGCCCCATTTGGCGAAAGCTGAATCTCGCCTGGTCTCTCTTCTTCATCTTTCTGGGCTTACTCAATCTCTATGTCGCCCAGGATTTCTTCACCGCCGAGGCTCAGTTGATTGCTCTCACCGGTGTTGAGCAGATCGATTTCGACCAATGCCCTACGCTGTTTCAGGGCAACGTGCTCGAGATGTGCAATACTGCACACTCTCTGGAAGAGTTCTGGGTCAATTTCAAGCTGTTTGGCATCATGGGCCTCACCCTGGTCTTCGCTGTCGCACAGGCCTTCTACCTTGCGCGGCATATGCCCGACAGTGCCATAGAACAAGAGGAAAGCTAACGTGTTTTACGCCATTCTTGCCGAGGACAGAGAAGACAGCCTGGAGCAGCGGCTCAAAGTACGCCCCAAGCATGTGGAGCGTCTGAAGCAGTTGCAGCATGAGGGGCGACTGCTTTTGGCAGGCCCCCATCCCGCCATTGACGCGGAAGACCCCGGGCCAGCCGGCTTCACGGGCAGCCTCATCGTTGCCGAGTTTCCCGATCTCGCGAGCGCTAAAACCTGGGCCGACGAGGATCCCTATATCAAGGCCGGCGTCTATGCCCGCGTCACCGTAAAACCCTTTAATAAAGCCCTTCCTGCATAACAAGGTTTCAGGAAAGAGAAAACCGTCAATCATAAAATTTAAGGTAGATATGATTATGAAGAAACAGATCCTCCTCGCCTCAATCTGTAGCACCGCGCTACTGGTCGGCTGTAACCAGACAGCCGACAAGGCGCCGACTGTGCCGGCTCCTGAAAAGCCGGAAACCGTCCAGGAGCAGACACCGGCCAAACCGGAGATGGATGAAAACACCCTGCTGAGCGTCAACGGCCAGCAGGTCAGCAAAGCAATGTACGGACTCTATTTCCAGGACCGGATGCGCAACGTACCCGACGCCCAGAACTCAGCTCAGATGCAGATGAGCGTACTCAATGAACTATCCAATGTCCTGATCGTGGCGCAGGATGCCGAAAAGCAGGGTATCGACAAGCGGCCGGAGATCGAAGCCACGCTGACGCTTCTGCGGGCAAAACTGCTGACTCAAACACTGATTCAGGAATATGCCGAAACCCACCAACCGAGTGAAGAAGAGATTAAAACGCTCTATGAAGCAGAATATGCCAGTCAGTCGAACAAGGAGTACAAGGCCAGACATATCCTTGTGAAAGAGGAAGAGGCTGCCAAGTCGCTCATCGCTGAACTGGACGGGGGTGCCGATTTTGCCGAGCTGGCAAAGACCCACTCCACCGGTCCGACCGGTAAAAACGGTGGCGATCTCGGCTGGTTCGATGCTGCGCAGATGGTCAAGCCTTTCTCCGACGCCGTTGTCTCCATGGAAAAAGGCAGCTACAGCAAGGCCCCGGTGAATACCCAGTTCGGCTGGCACGTCATTCTGCTGGAGGACAACCGCGACACCGAAGCACCCACTCTGGAAGGTGTGCGTGGAGATATCATCACCAAACTGCAACAGAACTCATTGGCCGCTTATATGCAGGGTCTGCGCGACAAGAGTGCGATCGTTTTCAATGAGATGAATGCAGTGAAAGCTCAGCCGGCGGATAGCGGGGAGTCAGCGGAATTGTCTGAACCTGCGGAAGGCCAGGATCCCGCAAAAGATGAGATGAAAACGACTTCAGAATAACTTTTTGTCTTATCAACGAAAAACGGCGGGTTCAAACCCGCCGTTTTTAATTGCGAGTTCGACCGTTCGTCGAACACGCAAATAAAAGATCAATCATCTCCACCAGTCTCAGACTTCGCCTTACCGATTTTACTGATCGGCACAACCTTCGTCTGCGGGGGTTCGTCAACGAAATAGGGACGCTCTTCAGCACTCCTTCCCGCTGCGTCAGCCAACTCCTTTTCCCGCGCAGTGATCAGGCCAAGACACTGACGTATATCCTGAATCGTCTGCTCGGACAGCGGATGCCTGAGACTCTTATGCTCGGGCGTGACCTCCCGGACGATCGTGGTGAGCACTCTTCGCATCACCTGCATGATCTCCCGCTCTTTATTCGATGAATCGCTCATGGTTCTATCACTCTGAGCGGGCTGTCCCCGCTCCGTCTGCTAACAATCAGGCAGGAAGCTTAACGGATTGGCAACCCCACTTACCAGCAGGTATTCAATGAGTATCCGCCCAAATCAATACAATCACCCTTCAGTCGATGGCTGATGGGATGCGTCCAACAACGCCTGCAGTCCGGATTCATCGAGAACGGGGACGCCGAGCTTCTCGGCTTTGGCGAGTTTTGAGCCTGCCGCCTCCCCCGCAATCAGATAGTCTGTCTTTTTCGATACACTGCCGGTTATCTTTGCACCCAAGGCCTCCAGGTCAGACTTGATCTCATCGCGCGGACGGCTGAGGGTGCCAGTTATGACGATCGTCTTGCCCTCAAGGGGCCGCTCACCGCTCTCGCTTGCAGCACTCGAGGCATCCGGCCAATGAACGCCGGCTTGTTGCAACTTGGCGATCACCTCCCGGTTGTGTTCCTGGCGAAAGAAAGTCACCAACTGATCGGCGAGCACCGTCCCTACACCATCGATCGACAGCCTCGGAATGTTGGCGATGTCTTTCGCCTCTGCCGCCATAAGGTTGTCCAAGTCTGAAAACTTCTCCATCAGAAGATGCATGTGGGTCCGGGTCAGCCATTTGAAATCGAAGTTCGTGGCGAAGTCCGGATCGTCGAGCGGCAGGTGCTGCTTCCGGGGCACGGCGTGCAGCGCCTGGTGTAATTTGGCGGCTTGGCTGGACTTAATCTCCACCATGTCGGCAAAGCGCAGTGCCATGATAGCCTCCAGGTTACCGAGAGACCTTGCTAGGGTGTTAGCCATGGTCTCGCCGATACCCATGATGCCGAGGGCGTAGAGGAAGCGTCCCAGGGTGGTGATCTTCGACTTTTCCAGCGCGTCGAGCAGATTCTGCGCCGACTTGTCGGCCATGCGTTCCAGATCGGCCAATTGCTCCTTACTGAGGGCATACAGATCGGCCGGATCCTTGACTAGCTCCTGCTCCACTAACTGCTCGACCAGTTTGTCGCCAAGCCCTTCGATGTCCAGTGCCTTGCGCGAGGCGAAGTGCTTGATGGCCTCCTTGCGTTGGGCGCCGCAGAAAAGACCGCCGGAACAGCGTGCCACCGCCTCGCCCTCGGGACGTAGGATCTGAGAGTTGCATACCGGACAGTGAGTGGGTAGTTCGACTGGTCGAGAACGACCTTCTCTGTTGGGATCGACCACAGAGACCACTTCCGGGATGACATCCCCAGCCCTCCTTACCATTACAGTATCGCCTGGCCTTACATCCTTACGTGCGACCTCATCCATGTTGTGCAGTGTGGCATTGCTGACGGTCACACCACCGACAAAGACCGGTTGCAGTCGCGCGACAGGTGTAACGGCCCCAGTACGACCGACCTGGAACTCGATCGACTCGACCCGGGTTGTTTCCTCCTGGGCGGGAAACTTGTAGGCGATGGCCCAACGCGGGGCTCGGGAGACAGAACCTATGCGCTCCTGCAGCGCCAGGTCGTCAATCTTGAAGACCACCCCGTCAATGTCATAAAGGAGATCGTCACGCACTCTCAAAATGTGGTTGTAATACTCGAGACACCCCTCAATACCAACTACTACTTCGAGCTGAGGTGAGATTGGAATATCCCACTGAAATAAGCGATTCATACAGTCGCTTTGGCGCGCAGCGATCCTGCCGCTTGAGATCTGGCCGAATCCGTAGGCAAAGAAGCTCAATGGCCGTTTGGCCGTCAGTCTGGGATCGAGTTGACGCAAGGAACCAGCTGCCGCATTACGGGGATTGACGAAGGTCTTCTCACCAGCTTCTCTGGCCTGTTGATTCAGCCGATCGAATCCCTTGCGCGGCATGAATACCTCGCCTCTGACCTCCAGCACGTCCGGCCATCCCTCTCCGCTCAGTTTTAACGGGATCGCTTTGATGGTCCTGACATTGCTGGTGACATTTTCACCACTGGTACCGTCCCCCCGTGTCGCCCCCAGAGTTAATCTCCCCTTTTCGTATCGCAGATTGAGTGCGAGTCCATCGAGCTTTGGCTCTGCCAGATAGTGGATCGGTTCCGCTTCGGAAAGATTCAGACGATCACGGATACGCCGTTCAAAATCGGCCATCTCCTGCTCATCGAAGGCATTGTCGAGGGAGAGCATCGGCAGACTGTGCGCCACCGTGTCAAACGCATCCAACGGCTTATCGCCGACACGCTGAGTGGGTGAGTCCGGCGTGATCAGACCTGGGTGTTGCGCCTCCAGATCCTGCAACTCCCGCAGCAGACGGTCATACTCCGCGTCGGGTATCACCGGGTCGTCATAGACGTAATACTGCCGGTTGTGGTGATCGATTTCGGATCGCAAAGCCTCGATTTTTTGCTCGACGGTCAACGTTTTCTTCAACCCTTCCTCCGGGCGAGCTGAATCTGGCGTTTGTGTTCCAATATCCGTTCACGCATATGCTCGATGGTCTGCTTGGTCAGGGCACTGTGAGTCTCGTCCTGCAGATCGCCAAGCAGCATTGCCGACAAGCGCTCTGCGGTGTATAGCATATCCGAGAAGATCATCAGCCCATCGCCAGGCCCCGGCAACTGGGCAAAGAGCGTCAGCCCGGGTGTTGTGAACTCCTGCATCTCTTTGACCGGAAACACCCCCGGCTCAACCATGCTGGCAATACTGTAGAGTACTTTGTTGGAACCATCCGAAGAGAGTCGCTGATAGATCGCCATCTCGGAGAGGTGTAACCCTGTCTCCTGCATCGCTTTTTCGATGGCCGGTCCGTCAAACGGCGCCTTGCGAGTCTTTATGTTTATTTGAAGAATCAGATCGGGTACATCTGCAGGAGACTCTTCCTGTGCACTGAAAGTAAACAGATCCTGTTGCTCCATTGAGCCCGAATCCATACTCTCTTCGGCTTTCTCAGCTTCAATCGGCGTAAAGTCCGGCTCTGCCTGAACCGGATCATCGATACCGGGGATGGGACTGTCGTCAATCCGAATACTGCCAAGCTCATCCGGCTCATCATCGAAAGCGGAATGGGAGGGGGACTCCTCCTCTACCGGTGACGCCTCAAACTCATCGTTCTCAATCTCTTCCAGGGATTCCATCGAGATCGACGGTTCCGAGTCTGTTGTCATAACCGGGTCCAGGGACTCCGTGACACGCCTGCGCGCCTGGGCCGACTCCCGTTTACGCCGCCGGGTTTCGTAGAGATAGATCGCACCCAGAAACAAGATGCCGAGGACAAACAGTACGATTCTCAGGGTCGTGGCGTCCAACTGCTACACAGCGGCGAGTTGTGCCGCCTCCTCCACATCGACGGTAACCAGGCGGGAGACACCGGGTTCATACATAGTGACACCGGAAAGCTGATTGGCGATCTCCATGGTAATCTTGTTATGGGTAATGAAGATAAACTGCACCTGATCCGACATGGACTTCACCATATCGCAGAAACGACCCACATTGGCGTCGTCCAGGGGTGCATCGACCTCGTCCAGCATGCAGAATGGCGCCGGATTGAGCTGGAAAATCGCGAAGACCATGGCCACCGCGGTCAGCGCCTTCTCACCACCCGACAGCAGGTGGATACTTGAATTCCGCTTGCCGGGAGGACGAGCCATAACGGTTACACCGGTATCGAGCAGATCCTCACCCGTCAGCTCCAGGTAGGCGTGGCCGCCTCCGAAGAGCCGGGGGAAAAGCTCTTTGATTCCCGAGTTGACCTTGTCGAAGGTCTCCTTGAATCGGGTACGGGTCTCACGGTCGATCTTGCGGATCGCATTCTCCAGTGTCTCCAGAGAACTGCTGATATCTTCATGCTGCTCGTCGAGATACTTCAACCGTTCGGACTGCTCCTGGAACTCGTCGATAGCCGCCAGGTTGATGGGGCCCAGCCGCTGGATCCGTTGTGCCAGTGTTTCCGCTTTCTGATGCCAGGCCGCTTCGTTCGCCTCCTCCGGCATCTGCTCGAAAAGGGCCTCCGCATCCAGTCCCTCCTCATGCAGCTGCTCCTGCAGGGTCTGACAGCGGACATTGACCTCCTGACTCTGCAAGCGGGCCTGATTGAGGCGGTCGCGGCGCTCCTGTACCTGTTGTTCTATACGATGACGCTGTTGCTCTTTTTCCCGCAGTTGGCTGTCCACGTCCTCCAATCCGTGCCGTACACCCGCCAGCTCTTTCTCTACTTGAGCCCGTTCCGTCAGCTTGAGATTCAATGTCTCCAGTTGCTGCTGCAAGGGCGCCTCACTGTTGGCGAGCGTCGATTTAAGCTCATCCCGCCGTTGCATCAGATGAGCCAATTGACTCCGCGCCCTTTCTAGATTCTGTACCAGGGAGCTCTGGGCGGTCTTCATCGACTCCACCTGCAGCGCAGCCTGATGTGTCACGGCTCTCTGCTTGTTGAGCGCTTCTCGGGCATCGTTCACTGCGACACGAAACTCATCGCGTCGCTTTACCAACTGCTCACGGCGTACTCCGAGAGTCTCTATGGACTCGAGCGCCGCATGCAGGCGCTGGCGTGTCTCTTCCATCAGATCCTGATCGGAACGGATCTGCTCGGCGATCTCCGTCTGCTCCTGCTGTAGCTGCTCTCGCCGTTGACGCAAATGATCGGCCCGTGTGCGCTTGGCGCTCAGGCTGCTGTGGATCTCGGAAAGCATGCGGTTCGTCTGATTGAAAAGATTCTGGTTCTGCTCTCTGGCCTGTTCAGCCTGGCGGAGAGAATTCCTCCCCTGATCCAGGGATTGGGAGAGGTTATCGACTTCCTCCTTCCGTTCGTCCAGCGTTGCCTTCAGCTCACGCAGCTCCTCTTCCCTTGCCAGCACGCCGATACTTTCATCCTGATCCCGCGCGATCCGCAGCCATTGCCGTCCCAGCCAGACTCCATCCGGCGTAATGACCGATTCTCCCGGCTGTAGCGATTGTCTCAGGCTCATCGCGCTGGCCAGATCATCTGCCAGTCTGATGCCGCCAAGAAGTCCGTACAGACTCCAGGGTGCCTCAACTTTGTTCAAAAGGTTATCGCCATGCGAGTGTGGAGGATTTGAGTCACTGCTGGCATTCGAGTCCCAGAGCGTCAGCGCGCCCTTATCCAAATGAGGCAGAGATTCTGTCAAGCCGTCCAGACTCTCAACGCACACCGCCTGTAGATGAAAGCCTAGGACGATCTCCACCGCCCGCTGCCAGCGTGGATCGACCTTGAGCTGCTGGGCCATCCGTGCGGCCGAGACCAATTGATGCTGCTCCAGCCATTCGGCAACTTCGTTTTCCTGTTTCCCCAGCGCCGCCTGTTGCAGGGCTTCCAGTGATGAGAAACGACCCTGACCCGACTGCAGACCGCTCCTGGCCTCATCCAACCGGCTGGTGATCTGATTGATCGATTCCCGCTGGCGGTTGATCTCTTCGACGGAACCGGCCAGCCTGGTCTGGAGTTCGTCAACCTCAGACTTCTTGCCGGACTCTTCCCCTTCCAGGGTTGAGATCTCACTCAACAGCTGGCTGTCGTCGAGTCGGCCCAGCTCTTCATCCAGTTTATGCAGCCTCCGCTCGAGGTTGCCGCCCTGTTGCTCCAGGTGATTGATTCGTGTGCGCTCCACCTGGGCAAGCTGAGCCGGTTCTGCCGCCTGCTGGTTGAACTGATCCCAATCCGCCTGCCAGGATTGCATGGCAGTTTCGGCTTCTGACAAGGCCTCTGCCTGAAGCTGCTCTTCACTGCGTGCCTGGTCCAGCTTGGGTTGCTCTTCCTGAAGGCTGGCATTCAGCTCCTGCAAGCGCTGCTCATCCTGCTCACGGTGAGATTCCGCTTCACGCCAGGCCTGCTCAACCTGGTCCAGGTCCTGCTCCTGCTGTTTACGGCTGTCTTTAGCGAACTGAATCGCCTGTTCCAGACCGGTAATTTCGGCACCCAGGGCATAGAAGCAGCCCTGTACCTCGTTGAACTGGTCATTGACCTCGGTATGTTTTTCCCGGTCGGTCTCTATCGCCGACTCGAGTTTACGTTGATCTGCAAGCGCCGCTTCAAGCTGATTTTGCAGCTCCGCGATTTTGCGTTCCCGCTGTTTCAGATTCTCATCCAGGGTTCGCCAACGAAGCGCAAGCAGTTCCGCCTTGACCTGCCGCTCCTCTTCTTTGAACAACTTGTACTTCTCTGCCGTGGCTGCCTGGCGTTGCAGGTGTTGTAACTGTTTGGCCACTTCGTCACGCAGATCGGTCAGGCGCTCGAGATTCTCCCGGGTGTGACGGATACGGTTCTCGGTCTCACGACGTCTCTCCTTGTATTTCGAAATACCGGCCGCCTCTTCGAGGAAGACTCTCAGATCTTCTGGCCGCGCCTCGATAAGACGGGAGATCATGCCTTGTTCGATAATGGAGTAGCTGCGGGGGCCAAGACCTGTGCCGAGAAAGAGATCGGTGATGTCACGCCGGCGACAGCGAACACCATTCAGAAAGTAGAGCGATTGGCCGTCACGGGAAACCTGACGCTTGACCGAAATTTGATTGTATTGGGCGTATTGCCCCCCGGCCCTGCCCTCTGAATTGTCGAAGAGCAGTTCGATGACCGCGGCACCCACCGGCTTACGGGAGCTGGAACCGTTGAAAATGACATCCGCCATCGACTCGCCGCGCAACATCTTGGCTGAGCTCTCGCCCATGACCCATCGCACCGCATCGATGACATTGGATTTCCCGCACCCGTTCGGCCCGACGACGCCAACCAGATTACTGGGGATCGGCACGGTCGTGGGATCGACGAATGACTTAAAACCCGCGAGCTTAATCTTCTCCAGACGCATGGGCGGCTAAGATACACCAAAGTGCGTCATTGATACAGGGGAACGGGCAATTTCTCTCACTTTAACTTATCCTTGTATCTTATTGTTTTTTAAAAAGATTCAATCTAGCTCTTCTGGTGATGAATTTGCTCACGTATAATCGCGCATCATTTGTGTGAAGAGTGACCAGATATTATGCCCAGTCAGCCTAGTAAGGATCTCGAGACATTCGAGAATCCGCGACCGGAAAGGGACTATACCATCCGTATCCGCATCCCGGAATTCACCTGCCTCTGTCCAAAAACAGGACAGCCCGATTTTGCCGAGATGACGCTCGAATATGTGCCGGATACTCTTTGTGTCGAACTCAAGGCACTGAAGATGTATGTCTGGTCTTTTCGTGACCAGGGTGCTTTCCACGAGGCGGTGACCAATGAGATCCTTGGCGACCTGGTGGCTGTGACACAACCCCGTTTTATGCGTCTCACAGCAGAGTTCAACGTTCGTGGCGGCATCTATACCACCGTAGTGGCCGAGCACCGTTCGGACGACTGGACGCCACCAACACCTGTCCAGTTACCCTGATCCTTGAAGTGCTATCTCGGTATTGATCTGGGGACCTCGGGTTGCCGGGGTATTGCCATTGATGAACAGGCACAGGTCATTGCCGAGCATGCCGTGCCTCTGCCGCCTCCTGTATCACCGCAACCGGGGCAAAGTCAACAGGACCCAATGGTCTGGTGGCATGCGGTGGTTGAGGTGCTTCGTCTACTGAACCGAGACTGCAGCCACTATCGCCTTGAAGCCATCGCGGTTGACGGCACCTCTTCCACTCTGCTGCTCTGCGACAATCAGGGCAAGCCGCTGACCGCTGGACTGATGTATAACGACAGTCGCAGCCGAGAAGCCTTGCAGCAACTTGAAAGCATTGCACCGACCGGCAGCCCGGTCCTGGGTGCCACATCCAGTCTGGCCAAGCTAATACACCTTCTGCAGGTCGTCCCTGCCAAATCGTTCTACGCCATGCATCAGGCAGACTGGATCATGGGCATGCTATCTCATCGATTCCCCTTCAGTGATGAAAATAACTGCCTCAAGCTGGGTTACGATCCCATCAAACGACAGTGGCCCGAGTGGATGCAGTCGCTGGGACTCCCTGCAGGGTGTCTGCCCAAGGTATATCCGAGTGGCACACCTATTGGAACACTGTGCGAGTCGGTTGCCAATGAGACGGGACTGCCTGCCTCAACCTCGGTAGTCACCGGTACCACGGACAGCAACGCTGCCTTTCTTGCGACCGGCGCCAATGAGATCGGCGACGCGGTAACTTCGCTGGGCAGCACCCTGGTACTGAAAATCTTGTCGGACAAACCGTTATTTGCCTCTGAGTACGGGATCTACAGCCATCGTGTGGGAGATCTGTGGCTGGTGGGCGGTGCCTCAAACAGTGGCGGAGCTGTCTGCCGACATTTCTTCTCGGATACCCAGATGCTTGAAATGACCGCCTCGCTCGACCCCAACCACTCTACCGGTCTTAACTACTATCCATTACTAAGGCCGGGCGAGAGATTTCCGGTCAACGACAGCGAGTTCCTTCCCAGGCTTACACCAAGGCCGGCTGATGATGCCCGTTTCTTTCAGGGTATTCTTGAAGGACTGACACGTATTGAACAAGAGGGATACGCCCTGCTCTATCGTCTGGGAGCGCCGAAACCGAAACGAATCCTCTCTATCGGCGGCGGTGCGATCAATGAGCCCTGGCGAAAAATGCGGGAATCCGCAATTGGCATACCTGTCACCCGTGCCGACCAACAGGCAGCGGCCTATGGGGCATCTCTACTGGCCAGGAGAGGAAAGGAATGAGCATTCCCCACCATTAATGATTTTACCTGGCGCCTTTAGCCAGTAACACAACTTCTACAGTCTCTATCAGGATAATCAAGTCGAGAAAGGGTCCGCTGTTTTTGACGTAGTAGAGATCGTATTCGAGTTTCTTGCGATTATCTGTCTCATCCGAGGCGTAATGGTGCATCAACTGCGCCCACCCGGTAATACCCGGCTTCAACCGATGGCGTTCGTTGTAATAAGGTAGTTGTTGACTGAGTGCGCGCACGAACTCCGGCCGTTCGGGTCTGGGGCCGACCAGGCTCATCTCCCCTTTCAGCACATTAATCAGCTGAGGCAATTCGTCGAGTCGTGTCTTACGCAGGAATCCACCCAACCTAGTCACACGACTGTCGTTCACTGCAGCCCATTGCGGGCCGATGCCGGATTCCGCATTCACCCGCATGCTTCTGAATTTAAAGATGGTGAAAAGCTTACCGTTCCTTCCCACCCTTACCTGCCGATAGAGGATCGGATCCCGACCGCCGGATGAGATAAAGCTGGCAATAGCTACCAGCAACATTACTGGAGAGAAGAGAATCAGCAAGGAGAGACTGGCCAGAATATCCACTGAACGTTTTAAATAGATCGGCAACAATCCATTATAAAAACCGCTGGAGAAGAAGATCCAACTGGGGTGAAGCTGATCGATCTTTATGACGTTTTCCTCTTTTTCGTAAAAACTCAAAAGATCCAGGATCTCCACGCCACGCATTTTACAGTCGATCAGTTCATTGACAGGCAGACCTTTTCTCCTGTCATCCACCGCGATGACAATTTCGTCTACCGCCATGCGTTCGACGATGTCGAACAGATGCTGATCCTTGGGGATCTGGCGTTCATCATCAATCAGGCAAACCGCATCCCCCAAATCGATATAGCCGACTACGATAAAGCCCAATGTGGGATCATCCGATTGCACCATCTCTATTCTGTCTGCATTGATCCCGGTACCGAGTACGAGAACACGGCGTTTTCTGGCATCCGCCGTGGTCACTCGAACAAAAGCGGACCGAAGAATTAGCACACAAGCCATGGAAAAAAGCAGGATCAGTCCGAATTCAGTCAATGGCAGCGCCAGGGATTCAAAGATGGCAAAAACCAGGCTCATCAAGAGACTGCCGACCAGAAACGCGAGCAAAAGACGAATAATGAAACCGGAGGCACGTTCCAGCACGCCCCGCTGATAGAGCCCAAGGGCAATCATGGAGGCCAACATCACTGAGGCATAGATCGTCGCCAGATGTGTAACACCAGCACCCAACGAGGTACCGGCAAGTGCTGAAAAGTTCTGTCGGTAGTAATCGGCGAACCAGATGGACGAGACGAAACAGAGTGTTTCAAACAGTGCAAGCAGCAGAAAGGATTTGGAAATAAAGTAGCCAAACAGCTTGATCATTGACTATGTCCAAATCATGGTTTCAAAACAAAAGTTCATGAAGAGAATACTGAGCAAACCGTGTTCAAACTCTACAGAGGCGCCCCATTCTATACTGCCAGCGATGACAAAGCATCCATCTTCAGTTTTATCGACTGCTCATGCCGGTTCATTGAAGGCATAGGCCCCATACCCAACCACCCGGCTCTTATCTCCCGAAGTGTCGCCTGAGCTTCGCAGATCGACAACCTCCGCCTTCAACCCCAGCCGTTTGGCCTGCAAAAGCAACCCTTTGACGGGAATACGCCCGCAGGCATCCTCATACTCAAGCTTTTCAGGATGCAGCGAAACGATCGCATCGGATGTGGCACGGTCCATCTTTTTGGCCGTAGCATAGTCGTGATAGTGGCTGAGATCGGAACTGATGACGATTAGAGTCTCCGTACCGCCCCAGAGACTTTCCAAGACTTCAGCCACCTTTTCACTGCTTGCATCGCCGACCACAAGGGGGATCAATGTAAAGTCGCCCAGTATCAGCTGCAGAAACGGCAACTGAACCTCCAGTGAATGCTCATGTTCATGGGCGGCATCCAGACTGATGACCTGATCGAGCCTCTTAAGTTGTGCAATCGCTGTCCGGTCGAGAGGAATCGAGCCCAGCGGTGTACGGAAATGCGTGCTATCGGGAACAGCAAGACCGGAAAATGGCACCCGGTGGGACGGCCCTAAAAGCACGACCCGCCGAATCTCATCACCACCGGTCATCAATCGAGCGTAGACGCTCGCGGCGACCGGTCCCGAATAGATATAACCCGCATGCGGCGCGATGATCGCCTTTGGCATGCCTCTGGACGGCGACACGTCCGCCAGATACCCCCTGATATCCTGCCGCAGAGTTTCCGGCTCATCTGGATAGAAAAGCCCCGATACCGCCGGCTCTCTGATCATACTTGTCATCCCAGGACACCCCCTCTTTTATACGGCCAGTCTCACCGGTTGACGCCTGGCGCCCCACTCTCCGTGACGGTTTTCGAACCGACCGGGCAGCGGCGAACCACAGTTCTCACATTTGCCATCTTCATCCAGATGCCACTTACCCAGGTCATACCAGTCACGCTGAATCAACAACTCTCCACACTGAAAACAGTAGGTTGAAGATGCCATGCTATCGTGAACATTGCCCACATAGGGGTAATGTACACCCGCCTCCTGCGCAATTTTTCTCGCCCGGATCAGAGTATCATGTGGCGTATGGGGATGGTCTTTCATCTTCCAGTCAGGATGAAAGGCCGTGAAGTGCATGGGAACATCGGGCCCCAGCTCTTCCACAACCCACTGAGTCATGGCATGAAGTTCCTGATCGGAGTCGTTCTCGCCCGGTATCAGCAGAGTGGTCAGTTCAAACCAGACAGATGTTTCATGTTTTAAATATTTCAGTGTATCCAATACAGGCGCAAGATGAGCACCGGTCAGCTTATGATAGAAATCTTCGCTGAATGACTTTAGATCCACATTCGCCGCATCCATATGATGGTAGAAAGCCTCTCTCGGCGCCGCGCAGACATACCCCGCAGTAACCGCAACCGACAGAATGTCCCTCTCATGGCAGGCTTCTGCAACATCGATGGCATATTCGTGAAAGATCACAGGATCGTTATAGGTATAGGCCACACTCCGGCAACCCAGCTTCTGCGCAGTCTCAGCGATCGTCTCAGGTGAGGCATTGTCGGCCAGGGTATGCATCTCCCGGGATTTACTGATATCCCAGTTTTGACAGAATTTACAGGCCAGGTTGCAGCCGGCCGTACCGAATGAGAGAACAGGAGTGCCGGGCAGAAAGTGGTTGAGCGGCTTTTTCTCGATCGGGTCAATACAGAAACCACTGGATAATCCATAAGTGTTCAATACGATCTCACCCTGATAATTCTCACGTACATAACAGAATCCCTGCTTACCCGCCTTCAGTTTGCAGTAACGGGGACAGAGATCACACTGCACTCTGCCGTCGGGCAGTTCATGCCAGTATTGAGTCGGAAAATGAGTGGACATGGGACCTCCGTGTTTGAGATCGCTCTATTCTAAATATAGTCCTTCAGGCATCAGAGAAACTCATTTTATCCGTGTCAGTTTTGCCAGTCCTATGACCGCCTGACCCAAAGAGAGACCCCCATCGTTAGCGGGTATTGTTTGATGGGTCAGCACACAGAGACCCGATTCAGCCAACTGATCCTGAACCAGCTCAAAGAGTGTCTTATTCTGAAATACGCCGCCAGAAAGCGCTATGGTCCCGATATCCGACCGTTCCGCCAGGTGAATCGCCGTCTGCGAGATAGTCGATGCGAGCCCCAGGTGGAAACGCCAGGCAATGACTTCTCTCGTCTGCCCGGATAGCAGATCTTCCAGGATCGCCTGCCATAGAGGTGCGGGATCCATCCGCCACTCTTCTCCCTGCCTATCCACACGGAGAGGGTAGCCCCGCATATCATCCAACCGGCCGGCAACAGCTGCCGCTTCCAGTTCGATTGCTGCCTGCCCTTCGTAGCTGATCGACTCCCGGCAGATACCCAATATCCCGGCCACCCCATCAAACAATCGGCCGCAAGAGCTGCTGAGCGGTGAGTTGAGCCCGCCTTCGATCATCCGGATCAGAGTCTCGACCGGCTGCTTGTCGAGCCACTGGACCGCTTCAAGTTCTCCCCAACGTTCTCGCACATTCTCCCATCCGAAGGCTGAATGAAGATGGCTGAAGGCATTCCGCCATGGCTGCCGTATTGCCTGAGTCCCGCCCGGCAATGCTATCGGCGTCAAGGACCCCAGGCGTTGAAAATCCAGATAATCGGCAAGCAGAATCTCTCCACCCCAGATTGTGCCGTCACCACCATATCCGGAACCGTCCAAACTGATACCCAGCACCTTACCGCCCGACATTGGCCACCCGTTTTCAGCCATAACGCTGGCAATATGGGCATGATGATGCTGCACCTGTATCAGCGGCAGATCCTCTTCACCCGCCAGCTCCTTCGCCCGGTGAGTGGAGCGATAGTTGGGGTGGAGGTCGGACACCAGACAAGATGGACGATGCTGGTAGAGATCTGCATATAGGTGCAAGTTTTTCAGATAATCCTGATAGGAGATCAGGTTTTCCAGGTCACCCAGATGTTGTGAGAGTATGGCTTCACCCCGGTTTATCAGGCAGAAGGTGTTTTTCAGCTCCCCCCCCAGAGCCAGCACCGACATCGTATGATCGAATCCCTCGGGTAGTGGAATCGGCGCTGGGGCATAGCCTCTGGCTCTCCGTAGCAGCCGTGGTTGCCCGCCCATGAACCTCACAACCGAATCGTCCACCCGGTTGATAATCTCTCGGTCGTTGAGCAGCAGCCCGTCCGCCAATGGGTGCAGTCGTTTAGCTGCCTCCTGATTGTCGATGCACTGGGGCTCCTCGATACGGTTTCCACTGGTCATCACCAGGGGTCGATCCCACTGTTTCAACAGCAGATGGTGCAACGGTGTGTAAGGGAGCATGAAACCCAGACTGGTCTGGGCCGGTGCAACTGACTCGGGCAACGGCTCATGCTCAGCTCTTTGCAGGAGAACGATGGGTGCTGCGGAAGATGACAACAGCGCCGCTTCCTGATCGGATACCCGGCAATATCGCCTGATGACGGAAAGCTCCCTGGCCATGAGTGCAAAAGGTTTGTGATAACGCCCCTTCCTTTCCCGCAGGCGTGAAACAGCCTCGGCATTGGTGGCGTCACAAGCCAGGTGGAAGCCGCCAATACCCTTGATGGCAAGAATTCTCCCTGCCGCAAGCATGTGGCTTGCTTCAATTATCGGATTCTCTACAGACATTGGATCGGATAGCATCTCCCCCGAACTGTCCACCAACCAAACCCTTGGCCCGCACACAGGACAGGCATTGGGTTGTGCATGAAACCGGCGATCAGCGGGATCTTCATACTCGGACCGGCAGGCGGGACACATGGGAAAGTGACGCATGCTGGTATTGCAGCGATCGTAAGGTATCCGCTCGATTATGCTCAGGCGCGGACCGCAATGAGTGCAGTTGGTAAATGGATAACCGAAACGCCGGTTCTCCCTATCGTCGATCTCATTTCGGCAGGCGGGACAAATTGCCGCATCCGGCACCACGCCGGTACGAATATCGCCGCTACGGCTCTCGCGAATCAGAAATTCAGCAGTATCGGGGAATTCCTCCACACGACTGCGTTCTATGGCATCGATCCGCGAAAGCGGTGGCGGCTCCTCGGTTAGGCGCCGGCAAAATGTATCGATCTGCCCTGGCGAACCGGAGATATGAATCTCGACACCCTGGCTGTCGTTCCAGACCTCTCCATTGAGGCCTGATTCCCGCGCCAATCTCCATACGGTGGGACGGAATCCAACCCCCTGCACCAGGCCGCGTACACGGATACGCTCTGCGATATTCAAATCTGACATAACAGCAGTGTCGCAGATGTCGGCATGGTGTCAAAATAGTCCGGTAAATAACTGATCAATAAAACAGATGACGCCTGACGACAACTCACCAAATCAAAGACTCGCAGAATCGATTGTCGAGCTTCAGCAGAAGGCGCTTGCCCGTCGTCATCGGCATATGATTGTAATTGCCGGTGATCTGAGCTGGTGCCTGGATAAAGCACATCACCTGATTGAGGCGCTCAACCAGTCTGACGCGCTGTGGATCGGATTGGGCGCGCCCGGGAACATACCCGCTATTGAGAATCGTCAGGCACTACAACGACTCGGCAGCGAGCTGGATCTAATGATCTATAACGCCTATTCCGGGTTCGATCCGGATGCGTTCGGCGCACTCAGCGGCACACTGCGTGGAGGAGGATTTCTCCTGCTTCTGACCCCCGCGCTGGAGAAGTGGAGGACCTTCTACGATCCCGAAAATGCGAGAATTGCTGTTGCCGGGTATGATGCCGAAACTATCAGCGGTAATTTTCTTCATCGAATATCGCAAATCCTGCGAAACGACCCTTCGGTGATTACCGTTTCCGCCAACGGGTCCTCAACCCCACTCCCGAAAGCCGATGGGGTACCGTTCTCAGCCGCTCCAGCATCCTCCGATTCGTGTCTGACTGAAGATCAAAGGCTGGCCGTCGAGGCAATCCTGCATGTGGCAAAGGGCCACAGGCGAAGACCACTTGTGCTCAGCTCAGATCGCGGCCGCGGTAAGTCCTCAGCCCTGGGAATCGCTGCCGCCCGATTGATACTTGAGGGCACGGGTGTGATTCTCGCCACCGCTCCCCGCATGGCCGCTACCGATAGCCTCTTTCAACAAGCAAGACAATTAATGCCGGACGCCATATCCGGTACCAATTCATTGTCTTTAAGCGAGTCGGTGTTGCGCTACTCCGCTCCAGATCATCTACTCGCCAATCCTGTACCGGCAGACCTTCTCCTTGTCGACGAGGCTGCCGCTATTCCCACACCCGTGCTTGAATCACTTCTCAAAAAATACGCACGGATTGTCTTTGCCACCACGGTTCACGGTTATGAAGGTACCGGCAGAGGCTTTTCTGTTCGTTTCAAGGCTCACCTCGACCATGTCACACCGAGTTGGCGTGAGCTAACTCTATCGGAGCCCATTCGCTGGGCACCGGATGATCCGTTGGAACCCCTGATATTCAGGTTACTGGCCCTGGATGCCAATCCAGCCCCGGATAAAGATCTGTCTGACGCAAACGGCAATACCGTAAAACTGGAGATACCACAGCCTCATAAGCTCTGTAAAAATGAGAAAGACCTGGGCGAGATCTTCGGCCTACTGGTACTGGCCCACTATCGCACCACACCACTTGACCTCCGACTGCTGTTGGACGGCCCCAATCTGATAACTCTCATCCTGCGACATCACAGCTCCGTCGTAGGGGTGGCGTTGCTGGCCGCTGAGGGCGGTTTTGACGAGTATCTTGCAAATCAGATCTGGGCTGGTCATCGCCGTCCCCGAGGCCACCTGCTGGCCCAGTCCCTTGCCGCCCATGTGGGTGTCAGAACCGCACCGGCACTGAAGGGCCTACGTATCATGCGCATCGCCATACATCCGGCCGTTCAACGCCGGAGACTGGGGAGCCGACTCATCGATGAGATCCGCCAATATGCGGTCAACAACGAATTCGATTACATAGGCACCAGTTTCGGAGCCAGTGACATATTGATCGACTTCTGGCACCAGAACCGCCTGCTCCCGGTCAGACTCGGACTGCGTTCAGGCGCCAGCAGCGGAGGCCACTCGATCATGATGATCGAGCCCCTGACATCTCAAGGCAAACAGATGGCAGAAGAGGCAAAAAGGCGTTTCGCCCAACAGATACCCCGGTTATTGGGGGACAGCTTGTGTGACATTTCCAACCAGTTGGCAGTCAAGCTACTAGCAACGATGGAGCAGACACACGAGATCGATATCTCAAACCAGGATTGGTTCGACCTGGCCGGATATGCGTTTGCCCGTCGCGGCTATGAGGCGAGTCTTCCCGCCATTGAGAGACTGGCCATGACCGGACTCAACCGGGCCACTGTTACGGGTAAAAACGCAGGGTTACTGGTCAGTCGTGTCCTTCAGAAAAAATCCTGGCAGGCATGCAGCCTTGTCGCCGGTCTGAACGGACGCCGAGAAACGGAGCAAAGACTCCGTGAAATTATCGCTCATCTGATCGAAACACACGATCACGAGAAGATTCACGCCGGCATTATCAATCAGATTCAACCCGACTCGGACAGCAGCCCGGAATCCTGATCGAGCGGAATAATCTCAACCGGCTTGCCTTTTTTATGTTGCCTGGGCCAAACCGCATACCGCCCAGCCTGAAGGGACTCTTGCGTGAGGTGATTGATCAGCGCTACCGCTTCGGCTGAGAGTTCAAGCGCAGGCAAGCGGCGACGAGTGCCCTCGATTGTCATCTTCCGGCTTGCCAGGAGTCGATCGGTTATCCATTTGGAGGTTTTTCGTGTAACCAGACTGTAGTGACTGTAGTCCCAGAGCAGCCATTCCCCTAAAGCTGGGGCGAGCGACAGCCTATCCGCCACGAAAGGGCTCATCATGGAAAACAGGCTGTCCGGCTGCAGATTGTCCCGTGCCAACCCTTCGCCTATCTCAGACAGGATCGCGTCAAAACAGGCCGACACGCTACCTTCAAATACCTCTTGTACCAGTCCGGCCAGTGTTGTGCGTAGATAACCACTGTTCCACAAGCGCTCCAAGAGCTCGGCATAGAGCTTAAAGCGAGCAATCTCACTAAAGCTCAACAGGGGATGGGACAATACTTCATAGGGCGGTTCACGATCCCAGCGGTATCCCAGATGCTCCGCCTGGGCAAGCAGGGGGGTACCGGGTAATAGTTTGAGCGTACCCAATTGCAGATGATCCGGGAAGAGAACAAAGACCTGATCCAGAGATGCTGCACAATGAACGACATCCTCTCCCGGCAAACCGACGATGAGATCAAGATGGACCGGATGCCGGTGCATCTCTACCAGTTGACGTATGTTCTCCAATGCCTTGGGCACCACCATCTGCCTGTCGATGGCGTCTAATACTGGCTCATGCAGTGTCTGCAAACCGATCTCGAATTGAAACTTTCCAGGTGCCGCTTGTCGAAAGACATTCATCGCAGCCGGTGATATCCGGTCAGGGTTTAATTCCAAGTGGAAACGAAGTCCATCAGGTGTTGCTGAAAACCGCTCCAGCAGACGCTGTGTCCTCTCTTTACCAAGATGGAAGCTGCGATCCAGCAGTTTCACCGTCTTGTTTTCCAGCCGCTCCAAGACCTTGAGTTCAGACTCGACCCGCTCGATTGGAAACGCCCTCAGTCGTTCTGTGGCGCTACTGCAGAAACTACAGCGGAAAGGACAGCCGCGAGAGGTCTCCCAATAGACCAGCGACTTATCGAAGGTATTGGATTCGGACAAGAGGGGGGCGGGAATCTGATCTACCGGCAATATTTGCACCGGATTGAGATTCACCGGATCACCCTGTCGATAGATCAATCCGGATATCTCACTGAGCTCACCCTCTTTATACAGCTGATAACGGACCAGATCGGTGAAGGCAGCTTCCCCCTCCCCATCGATGACATAATCGAGCATGGGCAGTTTCTGCAACAACTCCTTACCCCTTGGGCCTGCCTCTGGGCCACCAAAGACGATCAGGCAGTTTGGCAGGAGCTGCTTGAGAATTTTCGTGAGTCGAATTGAAGCCTGAATATTCCAGAGGTAGGTGGAGAAACCGATAATAGCGGGTCGGGTGGATATCAATTGCTCAAGTAAGGACTGATGACTGGCATTCACCAAATGCTCAAACAGACGTATCTGTGAAAAGAAGGGCTGATTAACTGCAAATGCCCGGATAGATTTCAGGGCGAGTGAGCTGTGGCTATAACCTGCATGCAGGGTTACCAGCGCAATAGACTCAGCAGCCATCCGTATACCTCTTTCACTAAACATTCTGTCTTATCTGTCGATACCTGTACGGGTAAAAGATTCGTTTATGTCACATACTGCTCATAGGACTCAAGTTAAATCAATGCAGAGACATTCCAGAGAGAAAAAAACAACTCGATTTACACCAAACTCCAAGTTATGATTTGGCTTTAATAGCAAACAAATCAATTACCTGGGTTTCGTCAACCCCAACCCCATTACGTTTAAGGATTATCGATGTTTGATCTTGAAAAAGTGCATATCGGTGTACTCGGTTTAGGTTATGTCGGCCTGCCTTTGGCCGTTGAGTTCGGCAAGAAGTACCCGACCATCGGCCTTGATATCAGCGAATCCCGCGTCAAAGAGCTGAGAGAAGGAAGAGACAGCTCCCTCGAAGTCGAACCTGAAGAGCTGCAGGCAGTCCCTCACCTGTCATACACCACTAATCAGGATGATTTGAAGGCATGTAATTTCTTCATCGTAACGGTACCTACTCCCATCGACCAACATAAACAGCCCGATCTGACCCCGCTGATCAAGGCGAGCGAGACACTGGGACAGATAATCAAACCTGGAGATATCGCCGTCTATGAATCGACTGTCTATCCGGGTGCTACCGAGGAGGATTGCATACCCGTGATCGAATCGGTATCAGGGTTGGTATTTAATAAGGATTTTTTCATCGGTTACAGTCCGGAACGAATCAACCCAGGGGATAAGGAGCACAGGCTGGTCAATATCAAAAAGGTCACATCGGGCTCAACACCGGAAGTGGCCGACTTTGTCGATGCCATGTACAACAGCATACTGGATAACGGCACCCACAAAGCAAGCAGTATCAAGGTCGCCGAGGCCTCAAAAGTCATCGAGAATACCCAGCGCGACGTCAACATCGCTCTGATCAACGAACTGGCGCAGATCTTCAATCGACTGGGCATCGACACCACGGAAGTCCTGGAGGCTGCTGGCAGCAAATGGAACTTCCTGCCCTTTAAACCGGGGCTGGTAGGTGGTCACTGTATCGGAGTCGATCCCTACTATCTCTCCCACAAGGCCCAGTCTACCGGCTATCAACCTGAGATCATCCTGGCATGCCGCCGTCTGTCAGACAGTATGGGGGCCTATGTGGTCTATACCGTGGTCAAACTGATGCTGAAGAGAGGCGTTGTATCTGGCAACAGCAAAGTGCTGGTCATGGGTCTCACTTTCAAGGAAAACTGTCCTGACCTTAGAAATACCCGTGTGGTGGACATCGTGGCGGAGCTTGAGGACTACGGCGCCAGCGTCGACATCTACGACCCCTGGGTCAGTGTGGATGAGTCGAAAGAGGAATATGGAATCGAGCCCATTCCCGCCCTTGAAGACAACACCTATGATGCGGTCATACTTGCAGTCGCACATGAGGAGTTTGTCGAGATGGGCGCTGAGAAGATTCGTGCTCTGTTGAAACCTGAAGGCATCTTGTACGATGTCAAGAATATCCTACCCAAAGAGACCGTGGACGGGAGACTGTGATATAAGTTCAAATGGCCTGAATGACAGACCCACAGCCGCCGTGACATAAAGAACTGGCGAAAACAAGATCGAAAGCGTACTGCTGTGGGTTTGGGTAAGTTGGTGTCAGATAAAAAAAACGGGCGGGGAGCTAACCCTGGAGGCATAAAAAGAGTCAGTGGTCCCCGCCCAGACTAGCGCTTAACACGGAAACGACCAACCGTGAGCGTGGTGTAAGACTAATGGCTGTTTGCCCAACAGACATTGACGCAGGTCAATAAACCCTAACATCAACTCGGTTATTGACCCGTGAACACATCATATTGAGCAAGGGTCGGTTTTTTTACCTTTCTTCCTCACTCTTCTCGACGACACCACCGAAGAGTTCAATCAGGCGAGGGATAAAACGGCGGAACTCCAGGGTCATCAGACTGAAATGGGCATCGAAGGCGTCCGCCTCATTCTCCATCTGATAGTCCGCCGCCTCATCCTGGATCAGATCGAGAAACCTGACCCGTTTGATCGACATGTCAGACTCGATTACGCAGGAGATACGCTCATCCCAGGAGACCCCGAGCTTGACCACATCCTTGCCAGCGTCCAGATGTGCGATCATCTCGTCCGCCGTCAGGTCCTGTCCTTTGCATCTGAGTACACCCGGCTCCTCAGCGTGATCTTTCAGCTCGCAACTGTCCAGCAAAGCAAAATCCGGGTGCCGGCCAGGACGCCGCAACCATTCAGTCATAACGAAACTGGGTGCCAGAGAGACCTCCAGCGGCTTAGTCGGCAGGCTGCCTAGCGTATCGCGTAACAGAGAGATCAGCGCCTCTGCCTTGTTCGCACTGGCAGCATCCACCAATATCCAACCCTGCTGCTTGTCGATCATGGCATACTGATTGGAGAAACGGCTGAAGGCCTTCGGCAGCAGCTGATGAAAGATATCCTCTTTCAGTTCAGTGCGCTCCTTCCTCGCCACCTTTCGACCGGTTTCGGATTCGATAACCGCACTCTTTTCATCAACCAGCTCATTGACCACCGCAGGCGGCAGTAATTTCTCCTCCAAACGGGCGCAGATCGCCTGACAGCCATTCAGTTCATGCACCAGGCTCTCGGCGGCCCGTCCCAGAGGTTCGTACCATCCAAAGGAGATGGGATCGTGGCTGCCACACGGGGTGAAACGCCTGCTTTCAAGCTGACTCTCCAGGGCCTCGGCAGTCAGATTGAAAGGTTGTTGAAGCGGATAGATGCGTAAATTTTTAAACCACATGAGGCGTTTCCCTGAAAAATCGGAGGCGGAATTATGGCGAAGCCGGACGCAGTAATCCAGGATTGAATCGACAATCGCACCAGACAACCGACTTGCAATTTCCCTGTGTCGGATACATGTTTTGATATATCACCCTCAGCCAGATGCGCTATCGCACAACACAACGAAAGGCCCAATCCGAATGTAATGGGAAATAACATGAACAATGAATCCCACCGATACCTGTCACCAGACAGCAGGCAAATCCTGTTGCAGGTTGTCCGACAGGCCATTCGATACCGGTTGGAAACCTCAACTGCCCTGCCGGTTGAGATCCAAGAATATCCGATGGAACTGCAGGCGGTAAGAGCCAGCTTCGTGACACTGAACCGACACTCGATGCTGCGCGGCTGTATCGGACACTTGGAGGCGATCAGGCCCCTGGTGGCAGATGTGGCGGAAAACGCCGAATCGGCCGCCTTCCAGGATCCTCGATTCCCTCCCATGACCCGCGATGAGTTGACCGACCTGGAGATCCACATCTCCGTACTGACGCCTTCCGAAAGACTTCAGTGCGGCTCGGAAGCCGATCTGCTGCAACAGATGCAACCCCACAGGGACGGTCTGATACTGCTTGAGGGGATGCACCGAGGTACCTTTCTCCCTTCAGTCTGGGAGCAGTTACCGGAGCCGAGAGATTTCCTGCGCCATCTCAAGCGGAAGGCCGGATTGCCTGAGAACTACTGGTCGGAGAATATTGAGGTATTCCGCTATGAGACGGAGTCTTTCTCATAACTCATCAGGGTGAATCCGGTAAACAGCGACCGACAGACTGATCGCTGCAGGTCTTACCATCCGTCCAGATCGCCCCATGCAAACTGGCACCGTCGAAAACCGCCCCTTCGGTCAGACTCCCGCTGAGATCGGCAAAACGCAGATCTGTGTGACTGAGATCGCTGCCCCGAATATCCGCACCCTGCAGATTGGCGCCCACCAGCCGCGCTCCGCTGAGTTGCGCATAGCGAAGATTGGCCCTTGAAAGGTCCGCGTATCGTATATCGGCATCCCTAAGATCAGTGGCACTGAAGTTGCCCCCTCGCAACACGGCACTATTGAGATTGGCACCGGCCAGACTCGCAGGCCCCACATCCACGCCAGGCAATAGACAGTTTCGCCAGTTCACCCCAGGTGCCGGTGCTGCGTCACAGGTCGGCGTGTCCACACCCTCCGGCATACCGAGCCAGACGGAGAAACCGACGACACCGGCAACAATTACGGTAAGGACCGTGACTGCCACCAAGGGGAAACGTCTCTCTTCAGCACTCTCCCTCTCCCGGCTCTTTTCCCTGGCCGCCAGCTTGGCCTGAGCTACCTTATCGCCCGCCTCGGCCCGAAGCTGCAGTGGCATCACCGCAGGCACTGTCTCAATAGCCGCCCATGTCTTTTTGTCCACGCTGATCTGGTCGGTGATGAAAAGATCACCGTCCAGCAGCATGCCGCGGATCTTCGCACCACTAAAAGGCCCCATGGGCTGGCCCTCATGCCGCACAAACCAGGATAGCGGTGCATTGTCCTCTTTATTCATTACCTCTTACCAACTACGCTTCATCACTCAGCATAGCGGCCAATGGTGGATTCATTTGAGTTTGGCGTTTCCATCGGGTCTAACAATGCGCGGAATTAATCGATATAGACAACAAGTCCCTTACTCACAGAATCATCGGAGCAGAACCCTCTCTCTATCGAGATGCGAATGGAGTTTGCCAACGGCATAAGTCTATACTTGGAAGCATCGAAAAGATGACCGCCTGATGCAAATACCCAGCGCAAAACTCCTACTGCCTCCCTCCACGCTCGCCTTGCGGGAACCTCTGCTGCAAAACCTGAAGCCAGGTCAGATCCTGCAGGGCACAGCACTGAGTGAAAACGTAAACGGCAGGTTGAGCCTGCAGATCGGCGTTACCCGTCTCATCGCACAGACTCAGGTCAGTGTGCGCCCAGGGCAAGCCCTGACCCTGCAAGTGGTGAAGACCGACACTCTACCCGAACTTCGTGTACTCACCCTCCCCAGTCTGAATGAACTCAAGGCCGCCGCACTCAAGCACCTGCTACCCAGACAACAGCCCCTGCCCCAGGTTTTTAAAGCCCTGAATCAAGTCATACAGGCGCCACCTAAAACCCCGATTCCTCCTGCCCTCAAAGCCGAGGCCGCCTCGATCCTCACTCAGACACAATCCGTTACCGATCCGGGATTGCGGGAGAGCGTGAAAGCGGCCCTCTCCAATAGCGGCGTACTGACCGAGACAAAACTGCTCAGGCAGTTGACGACCGGGCCTGCGGATATGAAGCTCAATCTGATTCGTCTCTATGAAACGGTCAGACAACTGTTGCCGGAGCCACTGCGTCAGATAATCGCTCCGGACGCTAAGCCGCTACCGCCGGCTCAACAACCTCCAACCAGTGCAACTACCGATAACAGCGTCAAGTTGCTGATCGGGTTGCTGAAGAGCTTAGACGGCGGTATCGCCCGGATTCAGACCCACCAGCTGAACTCGCTGCCCCAGGAAGACCCCCTGCGGCAGGTCTGGCAGTTCGAGTTGCCGATCCGCAATGAACAGGAGGTGGATCTTTTCCACTTCCGCATCGGCCGGGAGGGAGCCGCCAACGAGGAAAATGGCGCCCCCCCCTGGAACCTGACGCTGCATATGAACCTGACCTCCCTGGGACCCATGCGGGTACAGCTCAAACTGCAGGGAGAAACCCTCTCCACCCTCATCTGGTCGGAGCGGCAGCAAACCGATACTTTGGTAAAAAACCATCTCGGCCGCCTGCGGCAGGGTTTTGAAAATGCGGGGCTGGAGGTCACCAGGCTGGAGTCTTTCATCGGCGTCATTGAAGAACATCATGGAATACCTGACGATATATCACTGCTGCACGAGAAGGCATGAAGGACAACGACGACAAACAACCCGATCTCGCCATCGCGCTGAACTATGATGGCGAAAATACGCCCAGGCTGACGGCCAAAGGACGGGATGAGCTGGCTCAGCGGATACTCTCACTGGCCAAGGAGCACGACGTCCCCCTACATGAAGATGCCGAGTTGGCCGCTTTGCTTTCGCAGATTCCGCTGGGTGAGGAGATACCCGAATCGCTCTATCGTGCGGTGGCGGAGGTTATCGCTTTTGCCTATCTGCTGTCCGGTAAGCGGCCACCCGGTTTCGAAGCCTCATGAGCCAATATGGATTAACAAAGTAGAGCGCAAGTAATCAGGGAACGATGAAGACCATAGACATACACACCCATCTCCTCAATCCGAATGTCAGCTTCAACCGGCCGCTCGACCGATTTGTCCTGCGCTTTTTTGCCAAGCGATTGGGGGCCGACTACCAGCGACTCCGGGAAGACCCTTTCAACGGGTATGTCGAGGCCATGGCCTCTGCCATTCGGCATTCGTCATCGGTGGACAAAACCTGCCTTTTTGGCGTGGACAGCCGTGTCGACAGCAAGGGACAGGAACTGCATCGGGATATTACCGTTTGTGCCTCAACCGAAGATGTACTCTCCGTCAGTACACGCCATCCGGCACAGTTCATCCCCTTCATGTCGGTCAACCCCAGGCGTCCAGACGCCCTCGATCTGATCGATGAGTATGTCGAACGCGGTTGCCAGGGTAGCAAGTTTCTGCAGAACTACTGGGGAGTCGATCTGAACAATCCGACATTCATCCCTTACTATGAAAAACTGAGAGAGCAGAACATTCCGGTCATCATCCATATCGGCCCGGAGTACACCATCCACTCCTAAGCCTATGAAGGTGACGACATGACCCGACTACCCTTGGAATGCGGCGTCACGGTCATTGCCGCACACATCGGATTAGGCAGGCCACATTGGCCGGTCATCTGGCGGAATCTCTCCCGCAATCCCGCCACCTTCGATCCGGATTATCATCGGCTGCTGGAGAAACTGGAACAGCACGACAATCTCTATGCGGATCTATCCGCCATCCTGACACCGTTGAAGGCACGCGCCCTGAGACACCTTGCCGAACAGAGCCATATACATCACAAGCTGCTGTTCGGCACCGACTACCCGGTACCCTACACTCTGCTTTTCAATACCTATGACCTAAGCCTCAAGACACGCCTGCAAATCAGCACGATCGACAATCCCTTCGATGCCTACCATGCAGCCATTACTGAATATTTTCCGGCAGATAGCCCAATCTACACTAATTATAAGAAAGTGCTTCACCTGGCAACCGCCACTGAAAAAGCTTCCTTTTAATCGCCGAATCAAGGCGAAAAATCACGATATCCCTGCAGTGGCAGCTTATTGGCAGGTCAATACCACACTCTTCCCGTGGTCAATGGATATTTTCTTGAAGAGATATTGCTACGGAGCGGAATATCCGTAAAGAACAGGATAACTTCATCGATCGTGTTGCTATCCGACGTGATAGTCACGCAGAAAATCTTTCGTCATATCCACTCGGTATTACACAGTAAAGTCACACCGCATAGGTACGGTAGGGTATGACCCACCTAAACACATTCGAATCCCTTAATAATACTTAAATTCATTAAGCAAGTCTTAATCAGCAATTACGTGAGCAGGGTAAGTCACATCTAACAAGTGAGGGATTATCATGATTGCATTAAGATCAATTGGCGCGATATTCGCGGCGCTTTTTCTCCCTATCAGCCTATCATTCGCTACCAGCATCACAGAGAGCGATTCCACCCAACCCCGGGGATCCGCACCTGGTATCAATGGTGACGGACAGATCCTGGACCCGATATTCGACGGTTTTAGGAGTCCAGCCAGGTTTCCCGGCGTCGAATTCGATGACTGGTCGGGCAGTATCATGGCACATGCAATGAGAGATCCGTCGTTTTTTGCAGCCCTCAATGTCGCTAACCGTGACTTCATCAATCTGCTTGAACATGTGGGGCTGGGAGGCGACTTCCCACCTCTGACCGAATTAGGCGAGACCACTATTCCGACGCTGTTGGGCCTGGATGAAACGGCACAACCCGTCGTCGGCGATTTTTGTCTTCGCTGTCACTCACCTGTCGGTTGGCTCGAGGGATTCTCAGAACCGGCGAATCCCTCCGAGCCTTTTTTACGCGGCGACTTTTGGGGTGCGCAAATGCTAGACCGGTCACCGCTGAGTGAACAGGCACCCGATCCGCTGCACAACAAAGACTCGGAAGGCCACATGGACGGGGTCTCCTGCGATGTCTGTCACCGTATGATCGACAACCAGAAGATCTCCGGTACCGACAAAGCGGCCGGTAACGGCGGCATGTTCGTCACGTTGTATGAACCCTTCACCGACTCCGAAAGAGACGACCCGAGAGTGATGGATCCCTTCCAAAGGGAGAGTGAACTCTGCGGTACCTGTCATGAGGTGACCAATCCCTTCCTCATGACATTGACCGATCCCGACGGAGACGGTGAGCCCGCGAACATCCCCCACCCCATCGAGCGGACCTACACGGAGTGGTACAACAGCAGCTTTCGTAACAAAGCCAACGGACGCTGTCAGGATTGCCATCGCCCGATGCGATTCGCCGGTGCACAAACTTGGTTACTCTCGCATCTGGAGCGACTCTGGGGACCGATCGATCAGACCTGGGCCGATTTAGGGTACGATGTAGCAGCCTCCAGACAGTCCTCGCTCGATGAACGGGTTGCAGACAACCTCGACTTCGTCGATGGCGCCACCGCCAGCATCCGTGTCGTCAGCAAACCCAGGCGTCTTCGCCCTGGTGACACAGGCACCGTCAAGTTCAGAATCATCAATAAAGCCGGCCACAAACTGCCCACCGGTTACGGCGAAGGACGCCAGATGTGGCTGCACGTGAAGATCTGGACAAAAGTCGGCACAATCCTCGAAGACGGTGCGGTCGATCCGGCCACAGGTGAGGTGCTGGTCGCTGATCACGACGATATCTTCGAGATTCATGCCTTGGCCGAAGGCTATGGAGATCTACTGGACGACGATAACGATGGAATAGTGACCGAGCACGAGAAGGAATTCCACTTCGCCCTGTTGAACAAGGTGGTCAAAGACAACCGAATCCCGCCGAAGGGGTATAACAAGGCCGCCTACATGGCACAGGGTGCTTTCATCGTTCCCGAAGATGAATATGCCGACGGCCAGAACTGGGCCGACAGGGATTACACCTTCACCGTGCCCGCTAACGCCAGGGGCGACATTAAAGTGGAAGCGAAGCTGATGTACAAGACCTTCAGCAACCACTATGTTGAATTCCTTGCGGAAAAAGATACCGAACCCACCGTCAGCAATGGCGGCCATGCACGGGACCTTCCCACAACCGGCACCATGACCTCCAATCCCCAACACTGGGGAGAGGCGCTACACGAGATCTATGAGGTATCCGGTCACGGCCCTGCCGTACAGTTCGCGAGAAAGAAGACGACCATCAAACTCATACGTTGACTTGCCTCCAGAGAAGGGAGTATTCAGTTTGCCCCGGTTTACCGGGGCTTTTTTATTCCCCTGTCTCATAGGCATCGAGTTCGATTACATTCCTATCCGGATCCCTGATAAAGACAGCAGACATGCCTCGGTAGTGGAATGCACCAGTCAGAGGAATATCGCACGTCTTTAAATGGTCCTTGGCCTCATCGAGAGAGGTGACTGTCAATGCCAGATGAGTAATACCGGAATAGCGCTTATCGACATCCATGAGGATATTGTCACTCTCCCCCGCATCGGCAGGACCCAGCAGATTGATCACGACCCCGCAGGGATGTCTCATAACGATAGGGTGCCCGGCATCAAAACCGGCATCCGATTCGTCACTGAAACCCAGTAGACGATAGAAAGCCACAGAGACATCCCTGTCCCTGATCCGGATACCGACGTGGTTGACCGATTCTATATTCAGCATTAGCGTCACCTCATCCATGCCGCCCGTGATATAGGGTCAGTCATCCAACACTGACCAATCCTGCTCGGTCGCCCAAGTCGGGTAGTCCTGCCACTTTACATCCGGAAACTCCCGTCTCAGCATTGCAACATCTACGGAGTAGCCACATTGATCAAACCATTCGAACATGGCTCCCATATCGCTGTTCTGCCGCTTCAGATCGCTGACCGGAAAGCTTTCGTAGGTGATCTGACGCACTGCCTGATGCGACAATATCTTCGCCATATCGAACCCTGTGAGTTCGTCACCCGCGATATCAAAACGGTGCCCGAACACAGACTCACGACGCTCGATGAGGCTGGCCACGAATTCGCCAATATTTTTAACACTGATCTGTTGCAGCGCCCTCTCCGCCGGCATGGCTTGTGTGATCTTTCCCTGTTTCAGGCTGTCGATCGACCAGGGCGCCAGCACATTGTCCATAAAGAATACCGGTGCGCTGATGGTATAGGGGGTACCGAGCGTCCGAATATGCTGCTCAATTTTGTACTTGCTGTCGAAATGGGGGATGCCGGTATTGGTGTCGGCGCTTGCCACTGAGCCATAAACCAGGTGACCTACCTTGGCTGACTTGGCCAAATCCGCCAGCTCAATCCCCTGCTTCGCTTCTGCATCCGCGCCCCTTTCAAAAGGGCTGCCCATGAGGTAAAAGGCATCGACGTCCTGTAGGGCCTTCAAAACGCTCTCTCTGTCGTCAAAATTGCCCGACACCACCTCAGCACCCAGCTCGGCAAGCTTTCTAGCCGAATCCGATGCAGGATTACGACTCAAGGCACGCACATTGTGTCCTCTCTCCAGCAGGGCATTTGCCACCGCACCGCCTTGATTGCCCGTTGCGCCGGTGACCAGCACTTTCAATTTTTTCGTCATGATCTTTCTCTCCGTTTTTGGAATCTATTGGAGAGATTAGTGGCTTCCAGTTTGTTCTACTAGATACTATAAATGATATGTACTGTTCCATTATTGTTACCAATATGATTGATCTGAATGAAGTCGCTATCTTTACAACAGTCGTGGATGAAGGCAGCTTCAGCAGTGCCGCCAAAAGGCTGGGGCTGCCCCGTTCGACCGTGAGCAGGAAAGTCTCGCAACTGGAAGATGACTTGGGCGTGCTGCTGCTTCACCGCACCACACGCAAATTGCGTCTGACCGATGCCGGTCGCGACTACTATCTTCGCTGCGGCAGCGCATTGTCGGAGATCGCACACGCCAATGAAGCGATTACCGAATCGCAGCAGACACCTTCGGGCGTGCTGAGAATCGCCGCGCCGCTCGCCTCGCAACGGGAATTCATGAGCGACTGGATGCTGGAGTTTCTGACAGAGCACGAGGCAGTCTCCATGGAGATCAACCTCAGCGACGATGTCATCGACCTGATAGACGCCCGTATCGACATCGCCTTTCGCGCGGGCAAGCTGGAGGACTCTTCCCTGATTGCCAAACGACTCGGTCAAACCCACCTGGTGTTGTGCGCCAGCCCCCACTACCTGGCCGCCTCACCCCCCCTGCGCACACTGAAGGATCTCAAGCGTCACACCGGCATTCTCTTCGGTATCGACGGAGAGAGCAGTGGCTGGCGATTGGGTAGAGGCAAGCGCCAGCAACTCGTCCAGATGCCCGGCAGAGTCATCGTCAACTCGATGGAGTTCACGCTGAACGCCTGCCTCAAGGGCCTGGGTATCGCTCAGCTACCCTTGCCGCTGGTTGCCGAATATCTGGATGAGAAAAGACTGCAGACGGTGCTGGATGCCTATGCGAGTGACGCCAACGGACTCTACGCTATCTATCCCAGCCGACGTCATCTCTCGGCAGCTGCAAGGGCGTTTCTGGAGTTTATCGGGAAAAAAGCGGAAGCCGGACTACCCTGGGACAAACTATTGAGATGATAACAAGCCAAGCCTGATTGCTATTCAATTGAGATGACACGAGGGTATCGGTATCAGGCGTCAATCACCTTGCAGTTTACCGAAGGCGTATTTCAAACGGGTCGTCCCACCGATCGCCTTTCGTTCGACCCAGGCGACATGAAGATTGCCATCATCGTCCAGAGCAATAGTGGGGTTGTTCTGATGTCCTGCACCGGAGGCGACAGACACGGTCCAATCGTCACTCCACTCACCCTGCTCACGCCAGCTCAGCATAACGTCAGTATGTCCCTCACGCTCGTCACTCCAGGCCACAACCAGCAATCCGTTGGCATGGCCATCCACGGTGGCATTGCGCTGCTTCGAGAGTCCGCTGAAATCGTCCTGCACCTTTTCATTAGTGCGGAAACCCGTTTCATCAGGCGTGTACTCCGCGCCCCAGATGTCGTAGCCGTCACGAAAATTGCGTTTATCGGCCCAGGCAGCGAATACCTTCTCCTTACCGAATGTCCCAAGCGCAACACGGGAGACCCCATGCCCGGTGCCATAAGGCAGATCTCGGCCATCCGGTTTCTCACTGATACGTAGTGGCTCGCTGAATTGGCAGGGCTTTCCACTCTGTCCCGTAGCCGCCATGATGATGGTGTGTTTTGGCCGGCGGTCCTCCCAGACGACGATCAGCTCATCACCGGAAACAGCGGCGGTGGGATAGAGTTGTTCATCTGCTGGCGGTATCGGATCGATGTAGCAGCCTTCACCAAGTTGAAATGTCCCACTCTCATCGACCGTCATGGGACGATACCTGATCCGTCCATAACGACTGGCGCGTTCGGACCACAGAGCATAGGCAACCCGATTTCCCTGTGTCAGATTTGCCTGCGCTCCCGCCGTTTCGCTGAGCTGTACAACCTGCCCCAGCTCCACCTTGCCATCGATGCTGACCGATCTTGTCATCACATGCCCGTTCTCCTCCCAGGCAACGGCATAGCGCGATCTATCCAAAGCGATGATCGTCGGCTCATAGGCCTCACCTTCACCACTGAGCCGGACCTCACGACTGAATGCACTCTCATCCAGTCCTTTGTAAGCCAGATAGATCCTGGGAGTCCCATCCCTGTCATCCTCCCAGGTGATGGCAACTCCATCGGAATTCGTGGCGATATTACGACGCCCTGCGGAGTCCAGATGGTGAAAAAAATTAGCTTTGCCACCGTTAGACGCTGCCGTCACATCCACGGCCGATTCGAACTCCCACAGCTCTGCGAATGCGGCGGAGAACGGCGCCAGCAACAACAGCACCGCAAGACGCTTGCGGATCATTATTGTCTTGCCTTTGCCAGGGCGGACTGGATCTTGCTATCCGCCTCGATCAGATCCTCGATACGTTGTACCCCCACCATGCGATAAACAGACTCGCCGTTGGGGTTGAGAAAGGTGAAGACCGGCGTCACCAGTGCGTCGTACCGAGTCCCCAGGTCGCGTTCTGTAATACGCTCACCGCTGGGCAGGCGCAGACGTTTGCCGCTCTCTGCATCCACGTAGGCCAGCGCATAGTGCTCCGAATAACGCCGTTTGACCTCGGGGTCGATAAACGCCTCCTGATTGGTCTTCTCACAATAACCACAACCGTAGCGGCCGAAGTAGACGAACAAGAGCTTGGACTCCTGCTGGGACTGGGTCATAGCCTCATCAAAAGATTGGAACGGATAACCCTTCGGGGCATCGGCCACTGATAACGTTGGTTGTATCAAAAAACCAAAAAACAGCAATGATAAAAGCTTCATCCTTATCATACTCACAGTCGTCAAATGTATGACAGACTAGTTTAGACAAAAAACAACTCAAAGGCGTGCGATTTATTTATCACCCCAGTCAATGAGAATAGTCTGATCTGTTATATGGTGAGGCATCACACGGCCTGCATCGACGTTAATCAACACCGCTCCATATACTCACAGTGAGAAATCTAAGGCCGACCACAGATTAACCGGGACAACTCCCGATCCTTTATCCCCGAGATCAAGTACAGATACAACTCGAACTAAGGAGCTGGACCATGATACGTAATCCGCTCATGTGGCTTATCCTCTGTCTATCCACACACCCCATGCAGGCAATTGCACTGGAAGAGATTGGAGCAGAAATTCTAGACACCTGCATGAGCGAACAGCAGGCGCTCAAAGGTAACGCCTCAGCCGGTATTCGCTACGGCCTATGCCTCGGTTACTTAAAGGGCGTTGCCGATACTCTCAACGGCAAGGCATTCTGCATACCGGAGACAGGGGAGACAGCCATCGTCACCCAGCAATTGAAACAGACTTATATCGCCTATGCATCAAATCATAAAAACAAACTGAGAAGACCGGCCTTGCAAACTGTCGTACCCGCATTCAGGCAGGCATTTCCCTGTCGCAGATAGCCAATGACTAAGAAACACTAACTTTAGTATCTATGTGAGCTGACATCTCCTAAAACCCTTAAGATTTCTGGACTGGATGTGCACTTCCAGATCTCTTCGCCTTACGGCAGTTATGACATTCCACCGCCCGTGCATCTATGTGACCTTTGGCCTCTTCGTAATACCACTTTTGATCTTCGGCTTTCCATATTTCCCGCTTGCCACATAGACGGCAGACAAACGGCTGATCCAGATAAAACTCCGGTAGAGATCCGTAAGTATTGATGTGAGCCAATTTACTGTGATCAGCGAGTACGGCAGAAGGATGATTTCTTTGCTGTAGCGGGTGAAGCTCAAGCACCCTCTGCGCCGCTCGGAGTTCTTTTTCCGTGGGATTCCTTCCCATATTCTCTTTTTTACCCATTCATATTGCCTAACATGGATATACCTGACATGCCATAGCGAACCAGCATTGTTGGACTGGATAGATTCACTATTTTGTATTCTATTGATGCTTTCGTTTTCTATAATTTGATTTTGTAAATATATATCGGTTTTCTGACATCGTAAAATACCTTTATTGAATAGTATGTGCTTATCAACCTACTTTGGACCTATCAATCCAATTATCTGATAAAGTGCCATTGTCTATTTGTCAACACATAGAGTGATGAGCTGTCTGATATCGTTCCGTGTACACCATCACATACCATGATGGGCAGCAGCTTCAGAAATAACGGCGGCCGAAAGTCCTCCGAAACGGAGGCTGAACCGGCTCAAGCCTGGCAGATAGTCCCCGCTGGCCAGGTTATGAACATAACCGGTGACCCTCATCGGGTAGCCAACCCCTCGAATAATAGACTGCTCGGCACGAATAACTGACCTGTCGGAGGAAATAATCGAACTCACGAAGCCTTTTGTTCAACTGCTTTGAATTATTTTGCGAATTCACGACAAAAATAAATCAACTCACGAAGCGATTTCGCTCGAGATTGACTGTAATTTATTCAATCACGGAGCATTTTTGGCTCATCAACGAGCGAAATAATCCCAACAGTTCGAAAAACATTGTCGTGAATTCGCGAAAAACTGTCATGTGTTTCATTATTTGTGTCGTCAGTTTCCGAAAAAGCGTCGTGAGGTTCCGAAAACCCCTCTCCGGGTCAACCATTTGCCTTGACAGCTCCTGAAATCATGCCATGGTTTTTGTTTTTTGGGTGAAAGTTAAATAGGTGGAGATGGGGTAGTGTATTGGGTACGTTGACAATTAATAATGCAGAAGATTATGAATTGACACCGATCACTTCTTTGGACCAACTAGCAGTAGGGAAGCTATTTGTTAGAGCTTAATTGCTCATTAAGTTTTGCTACTGCTTCTTCCCAATTACGACCGTCAAACTTGACCGTTTCATATTCTTCCTTTTCAAGATTAAAGTCGTCTAGGCATCTTACGTTGATGCTGTACATATTTGGCTCTGCTCGCGGATTGCTAAAAGGGTGGATGCCGCACTCTTTGCAAAAATAGTGTTTTGCCTCTTTTGTGTCGAATTGATATAGAGACAAGGATTCAGTTACTTCAAGCAAACTGAACTGTTCTGGCGCCACCCTGTGATGTAACGTTCCTTTTTTTGAGCATATAGAGCAGTTGCACTCAACAACTTTGTCTATGCTGGTTGTGATTGAAAATGTGATTCGGCCACAATGGCAGCTTCCGTGGTACGTTTTCATGTTCTTATTTGCTCTAACGTTTAAAGCACCCGAGCGCGCTTTTTGCGCATCGGGCGCCTTTCTTTATTAAGCGCGACGTTACCCGCTGCTGGCGCATACCACCTTAATGTGAACGTACACGGTGGTTAACTGCTCCATCCCTAATCGATTCATAAAGTGATGATCCTGCTTTCACAACCCTTCCCTTACCTATGAGTGAAGGGCAATCTTTGTAAAATGCCTTAATACTATACTCAATTTTATCGTCTGAGTTTCTCTTTGGAAGAATTCTTATAATACGATCTGTTTTTGCCGCCATCATTTGGGTTTCATCGTATATCTGCTGCCCTTCTATCGATACAACTTTTTCTTTGAATAAAATTTTATATTGAGTTGCTTCGCATTCTGAGTAATCTAGTATTCTTACGTGAATATAGTCTGGATTTATATTACGACTGATATTCGTAAAAACACTTCCAAATACCCCGCCAAGTATCAAACACACAATTGCCATAATTGCTAACTTCATTGTTGCTTTTAGTACGCTTAACGCCTGCCTTCAGCGGCCTGGCGTAATCCAAGTCCGCTGCAAGCCCCTGTTATGCGTAACCCACAATACGATTGAAACGCATATTAGTGTAACTACATGAAACATAACCAGAGTATCTAAGTATGATATTTGCTCAGTTGATACCTCGAATTGTTTTGGCACTTCGATGATCCAGTCTCGGAAAACGGTGTATAAAACTATCTGACTTGTTGCCGCAATGTAGAAGACGATATAGGAAACTTTCCAGGCTAGTATAAAACCGACAGCAACAATCAAATCCATAATCAAATAAAAGATATCAAGTGCCTGCCATTTTAACGGCGCTTCTGTCCAGTTGATTCCCGTTAGGCTAAACATGTTCATAATATGAACCAGTGCGCCATAGGCATAGAATAATGCAACTATCCACAAAACAGATATTGATACTCGCTGGACCATGGAACTTCACTTACGCATAGCGGCTAACATCAGCCGACCGAAAAATGCGTAGCGATTTTTGGGTCGGCTGGATGTGATTGTTAGGGCTAATGCTCATCTTCATCACGAGGATATACATCTGGAAATCGGGAGATCTGATTTTCTCGCAAAGCATCATATTCACTTCTTGTTGGGTGATATGTAACTAATTGCCCATATGCCCCGTCTGAGAAGGGACCATATTCTGGGTTAAACGGTACATACACATGTGGGTGTGGAAAATGAAGATCCCCATTCTCATCTATTGCAAGGATATCGTCGTATGGAAGCAGGCCAATAACTTCAAGAGTAGCTTGGTTTTCTTCAGGTAATTGCGACCAAAACTTCCGAGCTTTTTCTTCTAACTTTCTGTCTGATTTGGCAGGCCATGGATCCTCATAATGTTTGTTTGTCTTAATGTTTTCGTCCGCATCCCATGAGCTACCATCTTCTTTTATGTATGCGAAATGAGTTCGAATTAGTATTTTTATCCCATTTTCATAGTGGCCAAGAAATTCATAAACGCGCCAAAGTGGTTTTTCATCGAAATCAGCTACATCTCCAGAGTAGGGGTATTTATCCGTATCTGTATCGCGTAACAAAACCAAAGAATGGCCGTAATCCTCAATATCTCCTATATGCCGAATTACCTGACGCTTAGTTGCCAAGCGCGATCGGAGAATGGTCTTAGTTGATCTTTTATTAATTTGTATAGATATTCCGAAATAACCAAAAAGCAAGTGATCATTTTTTGGTAAGTAGAGCATGTCCTCAAGCTCTGCCTTTCCCCATAAATAAAACTCTTTAATACCTTTCTCTATACACCACGAACGATAGGTGTCTCGCGACTTCTTTGTAAAATCACATGCCGCGACAAAAATAATTCCGTGCAGCTTGGCAACCTCTTCTTCATTAATTGCCTTTAGATGTGCATCCAGTTTTTTTGGAGTTATCGTTCGCTCTCGCTTACATTGAATTAGCCAAATGCGATCATCCTCATGTGCCTCTACGTCCTCATCTACACTTTCTTCTTCAACACTTTTTGATAGAGTCACTGTCTCCCAGCCACGAGCATCAAACCCGTCATCTACCCCCTGTCGGCCTGTAGCTTCCAATGCTGACCACGTGCGAAAGTCGTAAATGACTTGCCTCACAAGATCTTCAAATCTACGAGGCTCCAAATCTTCAAAATGAAGGGGATTGATGGTTTTAGTTACTGGCGCCATGCGACTTGGTCCTTAAAGCCCAAACGCTTCAAAGAAGAGGCGCGCGTTAGCGTGTCCTTCTTGCTTGATTTGTTAGCCATCCAGACCCTTGCCTACTCGAATACCGCCATACGTTTGTGAAAAAGCACTAGCCAAGCCCCCAATAATTGTATCCGCCAGATTATTTGTAGTGATTATTGCACCACCACCAATAACGTTAATTGCGCGCCAAAGTGCGTGATCGGGTTCCTCAAATGCGGTGCTCTCAGAGCAGACCGTGTATTGAAGCTCCTTTATTCGCTCTCTTAGTATCTCTGGATTTACCCTGCGACGTTGGGCCATATAGCCTTGAATATTATTGATATCTTTGAACAAGTAGTTGGCCATTCTCTCATCCATTCCTGCTGAGATCATAAGAGCGTGATCAGGCTTTACAAACTCTTCCATGAAGTCTTCAAACTGACCATATATTTCGCTAGCTTCACCACTCATACCAGCAGCAATTATGGATAATGCCTCATCGTCGTCTACGAGATAGCTCAAAGTCTTGCAGGCAGCAGACAAATATATGCCAACGCTTTTAGGGTCATATCTAAATTTTTCACCTTTCAGATATCTAATTGATCCTGTCAGAGCGTTGGCTCCGTGGATTAAGTATTTTTCCTGCATATATCTCTCCTTGAATGGCTAACGCTTAGTTCACCGGAAAAATGCGAGCGTAGCGAGTATTTTGTCCGGTGGAGCTACTTGTTAGCGCTTTTTTTCGCATTTTCTATTTTCTCGTAGTATGGCTGTACCCAGTCTTTTTCCCAACTGGGGTGTATTCCTAGAGTTGCTTTAAAACTAGAAAGAGCATTGTCGAAATTGCCTACTTCATATTGGGCTTTTCCCATAAACCAATATCCGTAAGCATCTTTGGATTTTTCTGAATTTGTTCTTCACATAACCTAATAACTTCGTGATAGTCGCCATTCTCGAAGAAAGCATTAGCTGTTTCATAGAATTTGTTTTCCATCAATTTTCTATATTCTTTGATGGAAAGGGTTATCGTCTTTATCGCATATAGAGTGATGGCTGTACCAACTAGGTACACCAGTATCCATAATGCGCTGTTTATTTCGCTTAGAAGCTCAGTATTTATGTCCATATATTACGCTAACATTTTATTAGGCCGCTTACGCACTATTCCTAATAGTGTGTAAGCGGCCTATTGTGCGATTGGCCGATTCGGCCTAGCATAAAGTGAGTCACGGTTGTTTTCGGGCAAGACGCCCGTATGCTGACATGGAGAGTTGATATGAATAATTTTCCCACCATCGTCCCTGACCCCGCTTCGTGATTTTTCAATAACTCGCTGAACCGCCTTGTAAAAGCTTTCGTAGCCGAGAAGACTGGACGTCACAATGTGAACACCCAGTAGGGATTTATTAAGGCGCAGAATAACTACAAAATCAAGGGACTTTTGGCCCTGGACAACATCAACGACTTCGAAATGATAGGCCGTAAAAATCGGCCAATCGGCTGGCAATTTCATCAGTGCATGGATGCTATACGGATTCCCTGTTGCAATCTTTTTAGGTTACCTCGCCAAGGCGTCAAGCAGACGTTGTCATTGATCACAGAGTCAATTCGCTTCCCATGCTCTCTGAAAACAACCAAACGCTAGCGCAAGACCAACACCACAAGGGATTTCGGGCCGTGCACCCCATAGGCGAGCACCTGGGCGATGTCGGCTGATTTGGAGGGACCTGAGATCAACAGGGCATTGGTGGGAATATCTTCAGCCCATCCCTGATTTTCCACCGCCTCCGCAAAGGTACTGTAAATCTGATCGGCCTGCAGCAGGACACAGTGAACCGGCGGTACCAGAGAGAGCAGACGGGGTTCGGTCTCGTCCGGCCAGAGTATCAGGCTGCCGGTCTCCGCGATGGCGCCATGGCAGCTAGTGATTGAGGCATCTGTCTCATCGAACAACCGACTTTTCCACTGTTCGATCTCCTGATCGTAAGGTATCAGTTCGATATCACCTGACGAAAGACCGGACTGCAATATCTGACCATGGGGTGTTGCTGGCGCATATACCAGATTACGCGCGCCCTTGGTCATGAGGATCTGCTGAAGGTCGTTGCACCACTCCCTCTCATTGGTCAGGTGGACATCGGCGCGAACTGCAGACATGCACTCGGTGAACCGTTGCAGCTTCTCTTCCCGGCTCCAGGGGTGGGACGCCACCGGTCTCGCCAATTCACTCTCCTCCGCACGCCCGACGGCACGCAGGCGTTGCAGGATATGGGACCTGGCATCACTCATGGCTGAATCCCTCCTCTTCTGCAAGCTCCCTGAGCGGTTTTTCGGCGATCTCCGGCGCCTTCCTCACATGAGTCCAGGGACCAAGCTGTTGCGGCAACAGCCGGCGGAAGCGGCTGGCGCTCTTCACGGCAGTCCGGTAGAGCGCAGGATGGCTGGCCAGGGTGGACCACCCCTTCCATGCCAGGGCCTGGGATTGTTTGCGTCGTTTCCCCTGCCCCGCCGTCTCTCCGCTGCCGTCATGCCGTACCCCCTCCCAGCGCAAGCGGTTGAGCAGTTTCGGAATCGGGATACGCACCGGGCAGACTTCACCGCAGGCACCACAGAGAGTGGAGGCTTCAGCCAGTTCGCCCAGCCGTTCCAACCCCTCTTTTTGCGGTTCCAGGATGCTGCCGATGGGACCGGGGTAGACAGTGCCGTAGGCGTGGCCGCCCAGGCGAGTATAGACCGGGCAGTGGTTGATGCAGGCCCCACAGCGGATGCAGCGCAGAGTCGCCTGCAACTCTTCATCGGCGAAAATCCGTGAGCGGCCGTTGTCGAGGAGTACCAGATGGACCTCCTGGGGACCGTCCTTCTCCCCCGGCTGTCTCGGACCGTTGATCATGTTGAAGTAAGTGGTGATCGGCTGCCCGGTGGCGGAGCGGGTGAGCAGGGAGAGCAACGGCGGCACATCGGTCAGCCGTTCCACCACCTTCTCGATGCCGGTGACCGCGATATGCAGGGGCGGCACAGTGGTGGACATGCGACCGTTACCCTCGTTCTCCACCAGGCAGAGGGTACCGGTCTCCGCCACCAGGAAGTTGACCCCGGAAAGCCCGGCGTCGGCCTGCATGAACTTCTCGCGCAGGATACCCCGGGCCACCGCGGTCAACTCATCCACGTCATCGCTGTAGGGGATGTCTGGAAACTTCTCATGGAACAGCTCGGCGATCTCCTGCTTCGATTTGTGCAGCGCCGGCATGACAATGTGGGAGGGGGTCTCCCCTGCCAGTTGGATGATGAACTCCCCCAGGTCTGACTCCAGGCACTCGATCCCTTCGGCTTCGAGCGCATGATTGAGGCCCATCTCTTCTGAGACCATCGATTTGCCTTTCACCAGGCGTTCGACCCGGTGTGATCGCAGGATCTCCAACACGATGCTGTTCGCCTCCGCCGTGGTCTCCGCCCAGTGGACCCGGATGCCCTGTTCCTCACAGCGGGCCTCCAGGTGCACCAGCAGATCGGGCAGTTTCGACAAGGCATTGGCGCGAATCCCCATACAGCGATGTCTCAACGATTCCAACTCATCGCTATCCGGGAAGACCGCCAGCCGCTTCTCGATCAGGCTGTCCATGGCCCGGCGCAGATGGCCGCGCAGGGCCTCGTTGCTCAGGGCTTTCACCACACCGTCGTGGAACTCACCGCTCACGAGTGCGCTCCCAGAGGAGTTCGGCGATATGGCAGGTCTTAGGCCCATCACCCTGCTTTTCAAAGGCACCGCCGATGTTCATCAGACAGCCACAGTCCTGGCTGGTGACCAGCTCGGCACCTGTCCTACGCAGTGATTCGGTCTTGTCCCCCACCATGGCGGCGGAGATCTCCGGCTGCTTGACCGCGAAGGTGCCGCCGAAGCCGCAGCACTCTGACTTGTGGTCCTGCTCGACCAGCTCGACACCCTGCAACTGTCCAAGCAGGGCTTCGGCAGCATTGGCCACACCCATCTCCCGGCGAGCGGAACATGAAGTGTGCATGGCGACTCGGACGGGTTCGCCGAGATCTTTCAGCTGCAGATCGAGTACCTCTGTCAGGAAGCCTGTCAGCTCCCAAACCCGATCTGCCACATCGTTGGCCTGCACCTGCCAGGGAGTACCGGCGAAGAGATCGGGATAGTGGTGTTTCATCATACCGGCACAGGAGCCGGACGGTACGACAATGGGATAGGATTGGGGAAAAAGATCAAGCTGCGCCGCGGCCACACGTCGGGCCTCATCCCGATAGCCTCCATTGTAGGCAGGCTGTCCGCAACAAGTCTGGTTGCGGGGAAAGATAACCCTGAGCCCTTCTCGCTGTAGCAGGCGCATACCGGCGAGGCCCGCCTGAGGATAGAAGAGATCGACCAGGCAGGTGGCGAAAAAGTAGACGCTGTCGGGACGCGTTATCGGTGGATCCTCCAGTCAGTTCTCGAAACGGACACAGTTCACCGGCGGCAAGTGATGGCTGACTGATTGCCAGTGATCGCCCTGGTCCTCGCTGATCCATAGTGAACCCGTGGTACTACCGAATGCAAGCCGTTCGCCATCACTGTCGATATCGAGGGCATGTCGGTATACCAGATCATAGGCGGGCGATGCCGGCAGGCCGCGACGCAGGCTTTCGAAACTGTGCCCGCCATCCCTGGTACGGCTGACTACCAGTCTGGCGTCCACCGGGAAGCGCTGCTCATCCTTTGTGGCGGGTATGAACCATGCGGTATCGGCATCGGATGGGTGGACGACCACAGCAAAGCCGAAGCTGGAGGGCGTGACATCGCTCAACTCGCGCCACTGCCTGCCGCCGTTGTCGCTGACGAAGATTCCGTTATGGTGCTGCATCCAGAGACGGTCGGGGTTGGAGTTACACTGGACTATGCGATGAGGGTCCTGCGTCAATGGATCACCCGCTTTATCCGGGGGCATGTAGTCGCTGCGCAGACCTGTGCCGATCAACTCCCAATGATGGCCACTGTCCCGGGTCGTCCAGACCCCGCCGACTGAGACACCCACAGTGGCGTGAGCCGGATCCCGCGGATCGACCAGGATCGAGTGGATGCCGGCGAAGTCGTAGCCGCCGCCCATCCACTGTTTGCGTCGGGGATCGTTCCATAAGGCATCGATGAAACGCCAGCTATCGCCATCGTCGGTGGACCGAAACAGACCACCGGGGATCACACCGCACCAGATCTCATCGGCGGTACCGGCCTCCAGTGACCAGATCATCTGGGTGTTCCAGGGGATCTCCAGGCCGCGAAAGGGATCCTTGTCTTCCACCCCATCCGGTTTTTCCGGATAGGCGGGCGCACCAATCTCGGACCAGCTATCGCCGTTATCAGTGGAGCGATGCATCTTGACACCAAAGTGTCCCAGATCCAGCGCCGCATGGAGTTTGGCTCCTGCGTTATCCGCCAATACCGCCGTCACCGGATCCCCCAAAAACCAGCTGTGCACAATATCCCACTGCCCGCTCGTCTGTCGTTCGATGCGAAAGAGCCCCTTGCGCGTGCCTACCAGTAGCCGGTCTGCCATAGCTATCCTCCCGATAACGCTTGAAAGACAAACACTTCACTGTCGGATGAGAGGCTGTCCCTTAAGTGACGCCTGTCGTTTAAGCCATGCCCATCCACCACCACGATAACGTGATTGCGTACCGCGCCCTGATCATCGAGCACATAGTTCCGTACACCCGGCCAACGAGTGAAATAGAGATCGAAAAGCTGGGCGACACTGCTTGCGTCGAACTCAGCATCCGGGCAGTCGACATGACGGGTCAGATTCGATGTGAATGAGAGGCTTGGCATAGAAGGAATGTTAGACGATTCCCCCTACCAATGGGCTTGAAATGACTGCGGTTAAAGGGCTTTACGAGTTATCAGAGTCGATCTTGAATGAGCATATTTATTCATGCGTCAGAACAATTACACGAAAAGGCATCTAAAAACGATAGAGATCTGCTATGTTCTGAGTTGAATCTAACTCAACCGGAACTGTGGGAGTTACCTGTCGTGGATATTCAACAGATCACAGACTTCTTTATGTGGTGCACCGTCATCAATGGCGGTCTGCTGATCCTGTGGACGCTATTCATTCTGTTTGCACCGGAGCTGGTTTATCAAACCCAACGTCGGTGGATCCCCATCGAAAGACCGACTTTTGATATTCTGATCTATGCTTTTCTTGGTCTCTTCAAGATCTTCTTCCTCTTCTTTAATCTGATTCCTTTCCTGGCACTACTGATAATCAATTGAGGAACACAGCTGAAATGGAAGGGATATAGCTAACAGGCTATGTTTTGGTTGATCTGTAGGGGCTAATCAGCCAACCACTTTCACGCTTAGATGCTCTCCGAGATAGTCTGTGAATGCTCCCGCTGTCATTGGGCGACTGAAGTAGAAACCCTGAGCATAGTCACAACCACTCTCATCTAGAAATTGCCATTGCTCCTTCGTCTCCACACCTTCCGCAACCACCTTAAGACCAAGATGATGGGCCATAGCGATTATTGCCTCACAGAGGGCTGCATCTTCTGGGTCACTGGTTACATCGCGTACAAATGATTTATCGATCTTGATCTTGTCCACGGGAAACCGTTTCAGATAGCTCAATGATGAGTAACCGGTGCCGAAATCGTCAATGGATATACCGATGCCCTCCTCTCGCAACTTACCCAGGCGCGTGCCGGGTTCCCGGTGCTCATCCAGAAAAACACTCTCGGTAATCTCAAGGAAGAGCCTGGATGGCAGATGCGGATGGTCCTTCATCAGGTCACGCATTTTTATTAGGAATCCCTCGAGCTGGAATTGTACAGTGGATACATTCACTGAGAGCAGTTCCATCTTCAGCCCTGCCCGGTCCCATTGCTCAAGATCTAACGCAGCTTGCTGCAGTACCCAATCGCCAATTGGTACAATCAGGCCGCTCTCTTCCGCCACCGGGATAAATACATCCGGCCTTATCTGGCCCTGTCGGGGCGAGTCCCATCGGATCAATGCTTCAGCACCCACAATATGACCATCAGCAATATCGATAATGGGTTGGTAGTGGAGTTGGAACTCTTCTTCGCGCAGAGCGCTTCGCAGGGCAGCACCCAGAGAGACCCGTCCCTCCGCTTCCTTATTCATCTCCCATGTGAAGAAACGGTAGGTATTACGTCCCTCCGCCTTGGCCTGGTACATAGCGGTGTCGGCATTCTGTAACAGCATGCCCGAGTCAGTGCCGTCTTGAGGATAGAGTGTAATACCGATACTGGCTGAAACATGGGTCTCATGCCCCGCCAGGTCGAACGGCCGTGACAATTCAGTAAGTATGGAGGCCGCCACTCTGGCAACAGACTGCCCCTCATTGATGGCGGGTAAGATAACGGTAAACTCGTCACCGCCCAGCCGGGATACCGTATCCATCTCCCTCACACACAACCGCAGTCGCCGTGCCGCCTCCTGTAGCAGCTGATCACCGGTCGCATGTCCAAGTGCATCGTTGACATCCTTAAAACGATCCAGGTCGATAAACAGTAGTGCAATCATGGATTGTTGCCGCTGAGCATAGGCCAGGGCGCGATCCAATCTATCCAGGAAGAGATTCCGGTTTGAAAGACCGGTGAGTGAATCAAAGTTTGCCTGATGCCAAATTTGGTCCTCATAGTCTTTGCGTTCCCGGAGCCGCTGGCGGCTGCGTATACCGTAAAACCAAATTGCACTGATACCCGCCAACCAGATCATCACTAAGCTCGCTTTAATTTCCTGCTTTTTCCCTGCAGCCGACGCCAAATAGTGTTTCATCGGAACGGATATGCCCACACCACCTCGAATATCTCCCACCTGATACCCTTGGTGACTGTGGCACTTGAGACAACCTTCCGTTGTAAACATGGGCCGAATCAGACGCAAATAGGGGTCACCGTTGATATCAGTAAGTTCGAATTGCTCCTTAGCACCCCTTTCGAATGATTCCAGGGCCGCTCTCTCCCAGGCGTCTGGTACATTATTCGGATTCAGAGGCTTAAGGCTGGTGATTCTCCCTTTTATGCCATAAAGATCCGCATATTCGTCCATCATCTGTCGTAGCATGAAGGCGGGGTTCATTAAAGTCAGTTTGCGGCCGGAGGGGGTTACCAGATCGCGTTCTGGGATGTGACTCAGATGGGGGCTGGGTTGTGTTCGCTCATTCACAGGCACATAGACCCCCCCATGGGCAGTCGCCCAAACACGAAAGGCCTGGTCTTTTTTGAAATTGTCGATCGCTTCCTGGCGAGCTGACTCCAACATCTCATTGTCCTCATTACTCAACGACCAAAGGAGCAGCAGCAGTACCAACAGTGTCCATCCGAAAAAGGCCAGCCATAGTTGTAGGCGTATTCTGCCTTCATCGTTGTGGATGAGAGGAAATGATTGAATCATTGAGTTTTCGAATCCCCCCGGAATCGATTCAATATGAAAATCTACTTTGCGACATCTCATATTAGCGGCAAATCTTAAGAAATATTTAAGATAAAAAAACCACAGTGGCGGTAACTGCCAACATCTCTCATCACAAGAACTCAGGAATATGTTCCTGATCTTGCTCTACGCCATCATCCAACCAAAATTTGAATTGGATGCCAAATAAATACACAATTAAAACAGGCCTTTACATCACACTTCTCTACCGTCACTGAACTATACTGACCCAGTTAATGGCCTTGCAATCCCACATGCAGGGAAAGACAACAAAAATCATTGAGGATACTGGGATGACATCGATCTCAAATTTTCCAATCACCACCAGACATCTTGTGTCATTAATCCCGGCTGCCATCCTGTTGCTCGGATGTCAGCAAAACCCACAGGGGAGCAAGACGGAAACGGTGAAAACTGATGATAGTGATCCCGTAAACTTGGAAATAGTTGAACGCAGCCATGCGCAACCCGTCACGGTCAACTATCCGGAAACCGGTGTAGATGTCGGCTGGGGCTGGGATTCCGACGAAGGCAATCCACAACCCAACGTCTGTATCGAATACTCCATCGAAGAGGACAAGGGTCAGACGAAATACATGACCATGACCGAGGTGACGGACAGTCGCGAATTGATGCAGAGTATGAATATCTCGGCGGCGGCCTCCGTCAAGACTATCGCCTACAAAGCGAGCGGCAGTGAAAAGTTCGCCAAGAACACGAGAATCAACAGCTTCAGCTCAAATTTCGTTTTGAACGTGTCAGTGGATAACGGCGTGCGTTACGCGACTCCGCTGTTACCTGGTAGCCGTGGTGAAATCATCGACCCTGAAACGAGAAAAAGTCTACCTGACGCGGGCGCTATCAGGTTAACACCCGTTGCCCTGCGCCTAGCCAAACAGCGGGACCTGACCCAATTCCTCAATTTATGCGGTGACTCGTACGTAGCGGCAATATATGGCGGTGCGCGGTTAACAGCAGTGATCACTGTCACGAATAGTTCCAAAGAGGAAAAAAAGCAAGCCTCAGCACAGTTTTCCGGCTCGGGCTGGGGCGCCAATGTGAAGGCAAGTGTCAACGAGTCCTCGGATGCCAAGATAGCAAGCAACAGGGTCAGTATGCGCTTTCATCAATTGGGGGGAAGGAAAGACAAGATTCCCGCATCCAAAGACGATCTGATTAAAAAGCTGGATACGTTAACAACAGAGGCCAGCGACTACCCGGCCTACTACCGCATCACTTTAATGCCCTATACGGCACTCTCCAACTGGCCCGATAAAGTGATCGAACTCGACCTCTCCGAACAGGATCGGCTGGCCGATCTCTGGGCACAATATGCTGCTTTGTATGAAGATATCGAATACATATTCGAGCATCCGGAAAAGTTCCAGGTCTTATATAAAGAGGTTAAATACGTCCCCTTGAAGAGCGGTAATATCGATACGCTCAAAACGGTTCAGGATAAAGTACAGAAGACACTCACACGACTACGGGACGACGCCATTCGGTGCAGCATGCCGGAGCAGCCCTGCCAGTTTGATGAGAATGCCTATCTATCGCCCTACGCCTTTCGTATCCAACTGCCCTTGCCGTTCGACATGGCGGACAGCGATCTTTGCCCCTGCAAAGACGAAACCCCAAAAGGCGAAGACAAAATAAATATCGCCGCATTGGTCGATTACTACGTCAGAGCCCCAGTCAAAAACCGTTGCAAGAATAATCCGATAGACGGGGACTGCCTCAGCAACACCCAGATCGATCGGTGGCTGAATAGAACGGCTAAAACATTAGTCGAACTGCCTGACCGTATGTCGGCTGAGAAGATTATCGCGGTCATTGATGAGAATCGTGAGCAATATACCTGGCTGGATGCCATTGCCACTCCCCCCCACGCCTGGGTGGATCCGAAACAGCTTAAGGACGGAGAAACGCCACTCAAAACGGTGATGGCTTTGCTGGAGCAGCCACCATCCAAACCTGAATCGTCTGGCACATGACTATTGTTTGGCAGGTTTCAGTGCCGACCGGTCAGAACACATACATATTGAGTAGGTAGTGATCTATTTCGAACGTGTATTGTGCTCGTCGTTCTCTTTCTGTTCACTGAGATCGGCGGCTTTCCGCTCCTCTTTGCGATAACGCTCGACCACTTTTCCCAATGCCTGGGTGCGGGTCCGCTTCTGTTTCCAGTTGTCTTTCTGGTTGGTGTGCCTCACCGTGCTCTCGGCAACGACCTTCTCCTGTTCCCGAATCGCACTGTCGAGCTTGGCGAGAAAAGCCCGGTACTCCTGTAACTGGGTGGCGCTGATACCCTGGGAGGCCGCTTTCTGAAAGCGCCCCAGATATTCCTGATGATAGGTCTTCAGCTGATGCAGCTTGGCTTCCTGTTGGGCCAGATGCTGTTTTGCCTGACCCATGGAACGTGCCGCATTGCGCTCCTTGGAGGCAGCCACTTGTTGTACCGGCTTGAGCCGTTTGGAAGGTGACATAACAGACTATCCCAAGTTCGGGTTGATCTCTTGCGGTAAATTGAGCCCTTCCGGTAACTCAACCGTCTCCTCCTCTTCCGGGAAGAGGGCCTCCAGTTCCTGCAGGCTCTCCGCCAGATCGACCGGCGTATGCATGTCCTGGCGCAAGAATTTATTCAGTGCCGGCATGGCGGAAATAGCAACGTCAATCTGCTCGTCACTCCCCTGCTCGTAGGCACCCACACTGATCAGGTCCTTGTTCTGCTGATAGAGAGAGTATAGATGCTTGAACGCACGCGCGGCGTCCTGGTGGCTATAGGTGGTGATATCGTTCATCGCCCGGCTGATGGAGGCTTCGATATCGATAGCGGGATAGTGCCCGCTGTCGGCCAGTTGTCGGGAGAGCACAATATGTCCGTCGAGAATCGCCCTCGCCGCATCGGCGATGGGATCGTTCTGATCGTCACCTTCGGTCAGCACCGTATAGAAGGCCGTGATCGATCCGCCACCCTTATCTCCATTGCCTGCCCGCTCGACCAGTTGCGGTAGCTTGGCGAATACTGACGGCGGATAGCCTTTGGTTGCAGGGGGTTCATGGATTGCCAGCGCGATCTCCCGCTGAGCCTGGGCAAATCGGGTCAGGGAGTCCATCAACAACAGGACATTTTTGCCCTGTTCACGAAAATGTTCGGCGATGCTGGTCGCCAGCATGGCACCATGCATTCGACGCAGCGGCGGATTATCCGCCGGTACGGCGACCACCACCGCCCGTTTGAGACCCTCTTTGCCAAGGATATTTTCCACGAACTCCTTCACCTCACGGCCGCGTTCACCAATCAGTGCCACCACGGTGACGTCCGCATTGGTATATCGGGTCATCATGCCCAACAGTACGCTCTTACCTACGCCGGAACCGGCAAAGAGCCCGAGACGTTGCCCACGTCCAACACTCAACAGCGCATTGATAGCGCGCACACCCACATCAAGGGGCTCACGAATTGGTGTCCTCGTCAGGGGATTAAAGCTTTTACCCGTGAGCGGGCGATGTTCGTCAGTGTGGATGGCCCCCAACCCATCCAGCGGCAGGCCGGCTCCATCGATGACCCGACCCAACAGATGTTCACCCACCACCGCCTCACAGACACGACCTGTTGGAATCACTCGTGCGCCCTGTTCCAGGCCATGGATATCTCCTGTCGGCATCAGGTAGAGACTCTCTTCGCCGAAGCCGACCACCTCAGCTTCGATATGGGCGCCATTGCTGCTGACCACATCACACTGGCCGCCGATAGCGGCACGGCAACCAATCGCTTCGAGAGTGAGACCCACCATGCGGGTGAGACGTCCTTCCACCACCAGACCACGGTCATCACCCATGCGGTCTTCGTAACGTTTGAGACGTTCCGCCCATAAAGCCTGTCGATCTTTCCCCAGCAACGGTTCAGACATCTAATCCTCACCTTCCTGGTCGTCAACAGATCTGGCTCCCGCCAGCAGAGGTGCTATGAGGCTTGCGAGTCGGGAGTCGAGGGTGGCGTCGATTTGGGAGGTGTCGGTCACCACCTTACATCCCCCCCGATTGATGACCGGGTCTTCCACCAGACTCCAACCCACTTCTGTATCACCCAAGGCATAGATTTCCCTGATCAGCTCTGCATCTTCCGGATGTACCATCAGTCGAACATTACGCGAGTTGACCGGGAGGATTGAGAGGGCTTCCCTCACCACACCGATAATCAGATTGGGGTCGCTCTTGATCTCTCGCCGGACCAATTGCCGAACAATGGCAATCACCAGAGAGAGCAGCTCGCGCTCGACCTGATCATCAAGCTCCCGCAACGGACCTTCAAAGGAGGCCAGCAGTCGCTCGAGTTGATTGGTGTAAGCTTGCATTTCCTGCTTGGCCTTCTCCAGTCCTTCCTTGTGGCCGTATTCGAATCCCTCCTGACTGCCCTTTTCATAACCTTCTGCGTAGGCCTGCTTTTGCAATGCCTCCAGATCAGCCGCGGTCGGCGGTGCGGAAGGTGGATGCACCATCCTCCGCTGCCCCTTCTCGGTGCCATGGTCATCGGGCGGCAGCCATTGCCTGACGCCGTCATCGAGCGACGGCTTAGACGAACTCATCACCACCGCCTCCCAGCATGATTTCGCCGGCATCGGCCAGACGGCGGGCTACGACGAGAATCTCTTTCTGCGAGGCCTCCACATCGCTCAGCTTGGCGGGTGCTGCGGCCTCAAGGTCATCTTTGAGCATCTCGGCCGCACGTTTGGACATGTTCTTGAAGATCTTGTCCTTGAGGGTTTCATCGGCACCACGCAGTGCCAACAGCAGCTGTTCGGTGCTGACTTCACGCAGCAGGGCCTGGATACCCCGATCGTCCACATCGATCAGGTTCTCGAACACGAACATGTTGTCCTGCAGCTCCTGCCCGAGATCGGCATCGTTTTCGATAATCTCCTCCATCAACTTGCTCTCGACGGCGCCGTCGAGCATGTTGAGTATCTCGGCCGCGGTCTTCACGCCACCCAGGCTGGAGGATTTCACGTTGGTGGCGCCGGAGAACTGCTTCTCCAGGATCTCATCCAACTCCTGCAGGGCTGCCGGCTGGATGCCGTCCAGGGTGGCGATGCGCATGATCACATCGGTGCGCACACGCTCGGGAAACTGGCTGACAACCTGGGCAGCTTGATCGCTCTCCAGGAATGAGAGCACGATGGCGATAATCTGCGGATGCTCCAGGCGGATCAATTCGGCGATGGCGCGGGGATCCATCCACTTTAGCTGCTCAAGGCCTTTACTGTTACGACCCAGCAGGATGCGATCGATAACACCGCCCGCCTTGTCCTCACCCAGGGCATTGGTCAGCATGTTCCGAATATATTCATCGGAACCCAATCCCAGGGCGGTCTGTTTCTCCAGAGTGGAGACGAAGTGATGCATCACCGCCTCCATTTGATCTGTAGTGACATCGGTCAGACTGGCCATCGCCAGGCCGACATCCTGGACTTCCTTCGGTCCCATGTGGCGAAGCAGCTCGGCAGCGTCTTTCTCACCCAGGGCCAGCAAGAGGATGGCTGAACGCTCGACACCTCCGATTCTGGTTACCGTATCGGCAACGGCCGGTGCCTGTTCAGACGGGATTTTTTCAGTGTTTGCCATCTTCCGATATCCACTTTCTTACGACTTGAGCCACACGTTTGGGATCGTCCGCAATCATATTCCGTGCGGCGTCCAGCGTCTTCTCATAACTGCGCGGTCCGGGCAGATGGAGCGCTCCATCGTCCATTTCCAGACCAGCCATTCCTTCACCGCCCGCACCGACGCCGCCTTGACCTCCGACCATCTGGCCACCGCCTGTACCAGCCATGGCCATCTCTCTCGGCACTGGCGTCACTGAAGCCTGCTTCATTAATCGATTGATAGTCGGTCTGAGGACGAAGAAGATCATGAGTATAAAGAGCAGTATGCCACCTGCCTGACGGACGATATCCCAAAACCAGGTCTGTTCCCACATCGGGACTTCAGGCAGCGGTTCGGGGGCCTCAGGAACATAGAAGGATTCACTTATCACCTGGACACTGTCGCCACGCTGCAAATTATAGCCGATGGCATCTTTCACCAGATTGGTGATACGGGTGATCTCCTCAGGCGTCCGCTCAACCGGTTTCGGCAGCCCCTCTTCATCGGCCGCAAAGCGATCGTTGACCACCACGGCAACCGAAAGCCTGCGCAGGCGATTACTCGGCAAGCGGGTATGACTGATGGTCTTGTCCACTTCGTAGTTACGGGTAGCCCTTTTACTGGTGTTGAGGGGAGTCCCACCCTCCTGCTCCGCAGCACCGCCTGCCAGCTCGGGTGCAGTTCCCGCAGCAGGCGGTTGGTTGGAGAGCGCACCAGGCACGCCCTGCACCTCACTCAACAAACTCTGTTGTTCATTGATCTGCTCCGAACGCAGTGCGTTGGCATCTGGATTAAAGTACTCCTGGGTCTGCTCAGTGATAGTGAAATCCACATCGGCGGTCACCTCGGCACGTAAGTTCTCACGTCCCAGCAGGGGTGCCAAGATATCTTCGATGCGCTGTTTGAAATGGGTCTCAAGACCGCGAGTGTATTCGAACTGACTACTGGTCAGCTCCATCTCCCGTGAGTCCTGTTTCGTGCTCAACAGTCGGCCCCGCTGATCCACTACGGTGACATTGGATACTTCCAGCTCCGGCACGCTTGATGCGACCAGGTGGGTAATCGCCTCCACCTGACTCTTCTCCAAGGTGCGGCCTGGATATAGCTTGACCACCACCGACGCACTGGGAAATTTACGCTTGCGGACAAAGACCGACTGTTTGGGGGTCGCCAGATGGACTCGGGCACTCTCCACACTGGCCATGGTCATGACCGAGCGGGCCAACTCACCCTCGATGGCACGCTGGTAGCGAGCCGATTCAACCAAGCGACTGGTGGTGAACCCGGTATCCTCCTGCATCAGCTCAAACCCCACCGAACCCGATTGCGGCAAACCCTGACCGGCAAGATTCATCCGTGCCTCCTGCAGATCACCACTGGGAACCATGACGATTCCGTTGCCTTGATCGACTTTATAGTCAATGCCGGCTGCCTGTAGTGCCTGGGCGATCTCCATCGCATCCTTTTGAGCCAGATTACCGTAGAGCGGCGTGTAACTCGGGGTCCACGACCACATGACCACAACCACACCCAGAGCCATACTGGCGGCAATCGCCACCATCACGGCGATCTGGCGAACGATGGGATTGTCCTGCAGCCGATTAGCCACCTGGAGGTCACTACCGGTTTCTTGCGTTGTTGTTGCTGTAGCCATGATTTTTATTGAATATCAGTGAGTTAAATAGGCATATTCATCACGTCTTTGTACGCTTCAATCAATTTGTTGCGCACCTGAACCATCGCCTCGAAGGAGAGGCTCGACTTTTGGGCCGCCACCATCACCTGGGCCAGATCCATATCACTCTCTCCCTTCTCAAAGGCTGTCCGCATGGCGCTGGCCTCCTGCTGGATATCGTTGACCTTATCGATCGACTGCTTCAACAACGCACCGAAATCGGCACTGCCAGCGGCCGGTGTCTCCTCGGCCTGGTTGGTCGCCTTGGCCGACATCACCCGCATCTGGGCCAGGACCTGGTCGATATTCATATTGGTGTTCATGCAAGCTTCCCCGATATGTTGATCCGATAACTGTTACTACGCACTATCCGTACCATCTCTTCTTATCCCGGAATTGCCACGCCGGCATCCCGCATTCGAGCGATCTTGTATCTCAGTGTTCGCTGACTGATACCCAGCTTTTCAGCTGCCATCTTTCGGCTCCCGCTTCCCTCGGCCAGCGCGTCCAGAATCATCTGCTCCTCCACTGAACGAAGATCTTCGGGAAGTCGTCTGCCGCTTGGAATCGCAGGTTTCTCATCCTGTGATACGGCCGACGGAATGCCCGACTCCTCGAAGCAGAGATCCTTCACCTGGATCAGATGATCTTCATGCAGGATCAAGGCCCTTTGCACCAGGTTGTCCAGCTCACGGATATTGCCTGGCCAGAGGTGACTCAACAGTTGCTTCTTCGCATCAGCACTCAATTCAGGCAGTACCTGTCCCGGGCGCAGATTCTTGCTCAGGAGATGCCGAGCCAACGGCAGTATGTCCCTCTGACGCTCACGCAGGGGTGGCAGCGTCAGGGGAAAGACATTCAAGCGATAGTAGAGATCTTCCCGGAAGCGGCCTGCCGAAACCTCCTCCCGAAGTTTTCGATTGGTGGTGGCCAGCACCCTGACATCCAATTCGATGAGTTTGCGTCCTCCAAGCCGTTCCAGCTCACGCTCCTGCAGGACCCGCAACAGTTTGGCCTGCAGGGCCAGGCTCATCTCCGAAATTTCGTCCAGGAGCAAGGTTCCGCCCTGGGCCTGCTCAAATTTACCCGGTGCTGACTGATAGGCACCGGTGAAGGCGCCTTTCTCATAACCGAAAAGAACCGCCTCCAGCATATTTTCCGGAATCGCGGCACAGTTGATGGCAATAAACGGGGCATCCGCCCTGGCTGAGCGTTGATGGATGTAACGGGCAAAGACCTCTTTACCGGTACCACTCTCACCGTTGAGCAGCACGGTCGCTTCGCTCAAAGCTACCCGTCGGGCCAACTCCAACACCTCGCGGCTGCGCAGGTCCTCTGCCACAGGTCCTTCCACCGGCCCTTCTTGAGTCGGTTTGATCAGTCCCGCAACCTTGTTGACCAGAACTTCAGCCTCGAACGGTTTCACCAGATAGTCGATGGCGCCATCGTGCATGGCTGCCACCGCTTGTTCGATACTGCCGTAAGCAGTCATCAACAATACCGGCAGATCCGAATAAGTCGATTTGATCTGTCGCAACAGTGTATGCCCGTCCATCGGGCGCATCTGTACATCACTGACCACCATGCCAATCGATTCCTGCTGAAGGATCTCAAGCGCGGCACTCCCATCCTCAGCGACCCGAACAGGGTATCCTGCCAGTTCAAGCGTATCGCTCAGGGCTTCCCTTAAAGCCGCATCGTCCTCCACGATCAGGACAGTTGCCAGACTCATGGCAGACTCCTCATATTCTCAAATTGCACGACTGACTGTTGCATCAAGACAGACGGCTCGGAAAAGGCCGCCTGGTTTAACACCAGTGGAAATCGAATATTGAATGTCGCACCGCTTACAGGGGATTCGGCGACATGAATCTCACCACCATGGCTAAGTACAAGATTCTGCACCACCGCCAGGCCCAATCCGGTGCCACCACTTCGAGTTGTGAAAAAGGGATCGAAAATCTTTTGCTGGAGAGATTCCGGGATTCCTTGGCCGTCATCAGAGAACTCGACCTCTATCTCACGATCGACCCTCAGCGTGATGGTGACCTGCCGGGCCTGATGTTGTATGGCGTTATCCAACAGATTGGAGAGCAACCCGTGCAAAGCATCCTGGCGACCGATCATCACGGCCCGCCTCCCGCTCAGATCTTCAACGATCAATTTGATTCCTCTCTCCTGTAGAGTTTGTTCAGCGAGTTGAACAAATGACGTGAGGGTATCGCTCAGGCAGATAACCGCCTCGCCGGCCTCGTCGCCGCGGGCAAACATGAGGATGTCATGGATCTGCCGCTCCATGTGCTGCAGGCGATCCCGCAGTTTAGCGGTGAACTGACTGCGCTTTGTTGAATCGAGTTTATCTGTCGCCAGATGAGAAGCATAAAGCAGTGCCGTACTCAGTGGGGTACGCATCTGGTGTGCAAGCTGCGCCGACATCTCTCCCATCGCCGTGAGCCGCTCGCGCCGATTCAGATGTTCCTGCAATCGGCGCGTCTCGGTGACATCCAACATTACCAGGATACATCCTGGGGTCTGCTCAAGGTCACAGGCAGTTAGGGTTAACAGCTGGCCACTTTTGAGCCGTAATTCACTGCCGTCAACGCTGTCATTCAAAGCCACTTCGTGCAACAGTTCCGGCCAAGAGAGGTTGACCGACAGTCTTCCAAGGAGGCGTTCTGCGGCTGGATTGTACTCTCTGATTCGAGACTCACCATCGAGCACGATAACAGCGGCAGGTAGGGTTTCCAGCAGCCGTTCCAGCCTATCGGCCAGTCGCTCTTTCTCCGCCAGTTGCACCATTCGCTCACTGCGTGCCGCAGCCAGCTCCTGGCTGAGTTCCAATACTTGCTCTTGTAGTTGACGATAGGAGCCAGTCAGCTCCTCAGAGAGCTGATTAAACAGCAGGAAGGCAGATTCCAGTGCATGTTGCTTATCGGATATCGAGGGTTTCGGTGACACCTGTGGCAGCCTCTGTCGTCGTAAGTCGTTGTGACACAATAAACAAAGGCAAATAGCATGCCGAAATTAACTTTTCTTTATATTCAGTAGGTTACATGACGTAACTGAGAGAGATGTCAAATTCCCGTCGACTCACTTTGACGCTGAAGACCATATTTGCGCAGTTTTTCGACGAGGGTGGTTCTACGCATGTGGAGGCGTTTCGCCGCATGAGCCACAATGCCGTCGGATTCATCCAGCGCCTGTTGGATCAGACTCTGCTCCAGGGTATTGAGGTGGGCCTTCAAATCGAGCCCGTCACTGGGCAGCCGAGGCGCGGTGACAGTTGTCCCCGGCTCTTCACCTGAAAGTGAAACATCGGGCAGTTGTACCGTATCCACCAGATTGCCTGCCGGTCTGAATTTTTCTGGCAGATCGTTCACATCCACAACCCCATAGGGATGCAGAATGGCAAGACGCTCCATAAGGTTGGCCAACTCTCTTACATTACCGGGCCAACGATAGTGGCTGAGCGCGGCGATGGCCGCAGGTGTGAGGCGTACCGAACCCCGCTTCTCATTTTCAATTCGGTGAATCAGATCATTGACCAGCACGGGGATATCCTCGACCCGGTCCCGCAGTGGCGGCATTTCAATAGGAAAGACGTTCAGCCGGTAGAAAAGATCTTCTCGGAAATCGCCGGTTGTGATGGCTGTTTCAAGATTTCTGTGAGTGGCGGCAATGATGCGGACATTACAGGGGATGGTCTTGTTGCTGCCGACCCGCTCAAAAGTACGTTCCTGCAGCACCCGAAGCAGTTTGACCTGCATCGGCATACTCATATCTCCGATCTCATCCAGAAAAAGCGTGCCGCCTTCTGCCATCTCGAAGCGTCCCTGTCGTGAACTGATGGCACCGGTGAAGGCCCCTTTTTCATGACCGAACAGTTCGCTCTCCAGCAGATCGCCGGGTATGGCGCCGCAATTGACCGGTACGAATGGCTTGCCTCGGCGAACGGAGTGAAAATGGAGCTTGCGCGCAACCACCTCTTTGCCAGTCCCTGATTCACCCAGGATCAGCACCGTTGCATCGGAATCCGCCACTTGTTCGATCATTTTATTGACCTGGCGAGTCGCACGACTGCTTCCTGAGAGGCTGCGGAATAGCTCTACGGGTCGGGACTTGGGACCCGATGAACTGTGGGACTCCTGAAACACCTGCGCCTTGTGGGCCAGTGCCATCAGATCGTCATAGTGAGTCGGTAGCTTTAAACTGCCTATCACATTAGCGGAGCCCTCAGTTTTTTCCGGGATACCCTCTTCTTCGTCGTAGATCTGGAATACCGGTATAGTCGGACTTTCATCAGCTAACTGCTTTAACAAGTCCTTTCGCACAATCCCTTCATATCCGGAGCCCAACATAACCGCCATGCAGCCGCTCTGCGCCGAACCTTCCCTTTCGGCGACCTCAGCGGCATCTGTGAAATTCAAGATCTCTCCATCCACGAACGCGAGAACCTGCTGCAGGTATTTCTGTCGCTCCTGGTCTTTCTCGAACAAGTAGATGCAAAGATTAGGAAACACCTGATTGTCTTTCTCGTATGGAAGCCCCAAACCCAACAAGTCCTTTCGATCACATATGGCTCCTGCCCTGATAGCTGCGAAGTTAAGCAGTAAATCGACAAAATGTCAAAATTTCGTCGAACCAAGATTATTAGTTAACATATTTATTTAACATGTTGTTAGAGAAGGATCTTAGGCACTTTTCCAATAGCAATATAATCCCCTTTGCACAGGGAGATTTTTATTCCCACTTGAACAACAGAAAACTGACGCATGTTATTTCAATACTGAGATCAGCAACCGGACCCAAAGAATAGAACACTGCCTCCTACGAACCTCTCAGGAAAAAAAATATTGGATATGCACAGAATGTTTTTTTCAACAAAAATGAAGATATACTTCTGCTTATAAAGGTTGTATCTGAGACTTGATCTATGCCGAAGCTAACCCTCTCATTCAAAGGACATATTATTGATGTTTTCCACCTGGAGAAGGCGGAGACCTCGATTGGCCGGGACGAAAATTGCGACATTCATATCGACAGTCTGGCGATAGCGCCTCAACAGGCGATGATCCGTCAGGTTCATGACGATGAGCATCTTTTGACAGGGCTGGATGAGGCGTTTCCAGTTCTGATAAACCATGAAAAGGCCGACTCGCGCGCGCTGAGGCATGGGGATGTCATTCAGATCGGGAAACATACCCTGAGTTTCTCCGAAGATGTCATGGAACTCGGTGCCGATCTCACTACTGACCTCAGACAACACGAAACTGATCAACACGATGAAGAAGACAGCAACCTAACCACGAACGGTATGCTGCAGATCATGAATGGGGAGAACTTCGGGCGAATCATACCACTCAAACGTAATATGACCCGTATCGGCCATGTCGGCGGAGACTGTGCAATGGTATCCAAACGGGATGACGGCTTTTTCCTCTCCTTCCTTGAAGGAGCCCAACCCCCAACAGTCAATCGACAGGCCATCGGTAACGAGAGCTACCGTTTGAAGGAAGGCGATGTTATTGAGGTCGGCGGTACTAAAATGCAGTTCCACATATGAGCCATACATCATGAACGATCCAGCCACCAATGATCGCAGGCGCTTTCACAGGATCCTCTTTGATGCCCCGACCACGATCGAATCCGAGGGTACCCTGTATCTCACAACCCTATTGGACATCTCCCTTAAAGGCGCACTGGCAAAGGCGCCGGACGATTGGCAGCCAAGTGCCGGCGAACCCGTCACTCTCAGAGTAAAACTGGATGAAAACGACACTATCATCACCATGAAGGCCCTTTGTGCCCATATCGAGGGAGACAGGGTCGGCTTCCTATGCGATGAGATCGATATGGACAGCATCTCCTTACTGCGGCGACTGGTGGAGCTGAACATCGGAGATGAGAGCCTGTTGCAACGTGATCTTGCCGCATTAGGCTAGAACATTAGAACTCACGCAATATCTCAGCGAGATTCTCAACTGCAACCACTTCCATGCCCTCTATGCCCTGCTTGGGGCAGTTAGCCTTGGGCACGATGGCCCGCTTAAAGCCATGTTTGGCCGCCTCTTTCAAACGCTCCAAGCCGTTGGGCACCGGCCGGATCTCTCCCGTCAGGCCAACTTCACCGAATACCACCAAACCGCGCTCCAGCGGCCGGTCACGAAAACTTGAAAGTGCTGCCATGAGGACCGCGAGATCAGCCGCCGTCTCAGTGATGCGGACCCCGCCGACCACATTGACGTAGACATCCTGATCAAACATACCTACACCGGCGTGGCGGTGCATGACCGCCAACAACATGGATAGGCGGTTCTGCTCAAGACCAAGTGTTACCCGTCTTGGATTGGCAAGCGGGCTCTCGTCAACCAACGCCTGAACTTCAACCAAAAGCGGACGAGTCCCTTCTCGGGTAACCAGAATGACACTGCCAGGCACCGATTCGGCCTGGCGTGAGAGAAAGATTGCCGAGGGATTGTTGACCTCTTTCAATCCCTTATCTGTCATGGCGAAGACACCCAATTCGTTGACTGCGCCGAAACGGTTTTTAATTGTCCGTATCAGTCGAAACTGACTGCCTGCCTCACCCTCGAAATAGAGCACGGTATCGACCATGTGTTCCAGGACTCTTGGGCCCGCTAAATTACCCTCCTTGGTCACATGGCCAACCAGAAACACGGCAGTGCCGCTACGCTTGGCGAAGTGAACCAGTTGTGCAGTCGCCTCCCGCACCTGGGAAACCGAGCCAGGGGCCGACTGCAGTAGTTCGGTATACATGGTCTGGATGGAATCGACGACCATTACCCGGGGACGCTCCCGCTCCGCACTGGCGATAATCCGTTCGACACAGGTCTCCGGCAACAGAGACAACCGCTCCGCCGGCAGGTCCAGACGCTGCGCCCGTATTGAGATCTGGCGGGGCGACTCTTCACCTGAAACATAAAGCGTTTGCATTCCCTGTGAGAGCCTTGCCAGTGCCTGTATCAGAAGGGTCGATTTACCGATACCGGGGTCGCCGCCGATCAGCACTACGGAACCATCGACCAGGCCGCCCCCCAATACCCGGTCGAGTTCGCCACTCTCGGTGGGGGTACGTGCCTCCCGCTCAACCTCCACCTCAGCCAGCTTCACAACAGCGGAACTGCTGGTATCCCCCGCATAACCGGCGAATCGTCTGGCACTGCCGCCGCTGGATACCGCCGCCAGGCTCTCCTCCAACACATTCCACGCCTGACACTCGGAACACTGTCCCGCCCACTTGGGAAAGGTGGCACCACAGGCACTGCAGGTATATAGCGTTTTCTTTCCTCCCTGTGCCATCAGATCCCCTTCGTATCACGCCTGTTCAGATCAAGAAATTCGACCCGCGATGTCACACTGCAGAGTAGTTCATACCCGATGGTCCCGGCAGATTTCGCAACCTCTTCCACCGGCAGTCCACGCCCCCAAAGCACCACCGAATCACCCGCCTGTACCTCTGGATAGTCCCGGGCATCGACGGTGATCATATCCATGGATACCCTGCCAACCAGCGGCAATCTCCTGCCCGCGACCAATACCGGTGTGCCCTCCTCCGCATGGCGCGGATAACCGTCTCCGTAGCCGACCGCGACAACTGCAATCGGCATATCCTGAGGACAGTTATAGGTTCCGCCATAACCGACCGGATCGTCCCTGCGACACTGCTGTACGGCGATCACACGGCTACGAAAGGTCATGACCGGCCGCAATCCCAGCTCCTCGGCTGAGGTGTCGGAAAAAGGAGAAACACCATAGAGCATGATACCTGGACGCACCCAGTCACGATGTGTCGCCTGGAACCCTAAAACTCCTGCTGAATTGGCGATAGAGCCATGAGTGAAACGGTCCGTCTTGTGGGATTCGAAACGGGCGATCTGTGAGTAGGTGAAGCTGTCAGAACGATCATCCGCATTCGCCAGATGAGTCATGAGATTGATTCGTCTCACGCGGGGATGGGCAGTTAGGCGATCTGCCAGATCCGTCAGATGTTCAGACGGGATTCCCAGTCGGTGCATCCCGGTCTCTACCTTGAGCCAGACATTGATGCTGCCGGTATCCAGCGGCAGGGATTCCAGCAGTGTGACCTGACGCTCCTGATGTACAACCACATCAAATTCGTTTCGTACTGCCTGAACCCACTCATCTGAGGTGTAACACCCACCCATAATCAGAATCGGCTGCTTGAAAGCCGCCTTTCTGAGTTTCAGTCCTTCATCTAACCGGGCAACGGCGAAACCGTCTGACTCTTGCAGAGCGGTGGCGACACGTTCGACACCATGTCCATAGGCATCGGCTTTAATAACCGACCAGACCCGGCTGTCCGGTGCCGTATCACGCACCCGTTGAAGATTATGGCGCAAGGCATCGTGATCGATTTGGGCCTGCGGGGCATAGCCCATCAATACCCCTCGTCGTCGTAGACGCTGTCGATATAGTTTTCGAACTTGGTGTATTTGCCCAGGAAAGTCAGGCGGGTGGTACCGATGGGCCCGTTTCTCTGCTTGCCGATGATGATCTCTGCAATCCCCTTCTCAGGGCTGTCCTCATTGTAGACCTCATCCCGGTAGATAAAGACGATCAGGTCGGCATCCTGCTCGATGGCGCCCGATTCACGAAGATCCGACATGATCGGCCGCTTGTTGGTTCGCTGCTCCAGGCTGCGATTGAGCTGGGAGAGCGCGATGACCGGCACGTCCAACTCTTTGGCCAGGGCCTTCAGGGAGCGTGATATGGCCGAAATCTCGTTGGTTCGGTTATCGCCCTCTCCCGGTGCCTGCATGAGTTGCAGATAGTCGATGACGATGAGTCCCAGGTCACTGTGCTCACGCTTCAGGCGGCGGGCTCGAGCACGCACCTCCGTGGGAGAGAGAGCCGGAGTGTCGTCGATATAAAGTCGGGTCTCCGCCAGCATACTGACCGCGGATGAGAGTCTGGGCCATTCGTCGTCCTCGAGCTTACCTGTTCTCACCCGCAACTGATCGATTCGCCCCAGCGAAGACATCATTCGCATGGCCAGGGCGTCGCCAGGCATCTCCATACTGAAAACCGCCACCGCCTTGCCGCCCTGTATCGCCACGTTCTCGGCAATATTCATGGCGAATGTGGTTTTACCCATGGAGGGCCGACCCGCCACGATGACAAGGTCTGCATGTTGCAGGCCCGATGTCATCTGATCGAAATCGGTAAACCCGGTACTGATACCGGTGATGGGTTCATCCTGCTGGAACAGAGTCTCGATGCGATCGACCGCCTTGGTCAGCAGGCTCTTGATGGGACTGAAACCGCCACCGCCGCGACTGGTCTGCTCTGCGATCTCAAATACCTTGCGCTCGGCATCATCAAGCAATTCGGCACATTTACGCCCCTGGGGGTGATAGGCGCTATCTGCAATATCGGTGCTGACGGAGATCAGCTGCCGCATCACAGAATATTCCCGCACGATGGTGGCGTAGGATTTGATATTGGCGGCGCTGGGTGTCTCCTCCACCAGCCGGACCAAATAGGGCAGTCCGCCCGTAGCCTCCAGCTCGCCACTGCGTTCCAGATGCTCTGCCAGGGTCACCACATCGAATGGCTGCCCCTCATCCGCTTGTGCGGCGATGGCATTGAATATCAGGCGGTGCTCTTTGCGGTAGAAATCGGTCTCAAGTACCTGATCCGCAACTTTTTCCCAGGCCGTGTTGTCCAGCATCAAACCACCCAGCACCGACTGTTCGCCCTGAATCGAGTGGGGCGGCATCTTGATGCTGCGGGTCTCCGCCTCCAGATCGGAATAGGTAGGGATTTCGTCCGGGTATGCGGTTTCTGACATCGAGTCTATCGTCAAAGGGCGTTGTGCAGACTGGTTAGCATAAGGGATCGAAGCCCCCGTGGAAAGGGAGGAGGTATCAGAAGTGTGGTGAGTCGGTCAGGGAAAAATGTACTCGGCGGCCTTTCCCCGGGATTACAATTTGCGCCCCGGGAGAGACATAAAGCTACTTTCCCACCATTCCGCCTGGCCTTGCCGGGAGACAAATGAAAAAACGGCAATCTTTCACTGAAAATGACCCGAAAGGCTTCCACCCATCGGGTCATCAGTGATAAATGTCTATCGTGTTTACTCTTCAGGAACGATAGCCAGCTTGACGATTGCGTTTACATCCGCATGCAGATGGAGCGTGACTTCGTACTCACCGGTAACGCGGAAGGGACCGTTCGGCAGCAGTACCTCTTTCTTCTCTACCTCGACGCTGGCATCTCCAACAGCCTTGGCGATATCTGCGGTTCCCACCGAGCCAAACAGACGCCCTTCTTCACCGGATTTACAGCTGATGCTGATCTCGAGACCGTCGAGTTTTGCCTTGCGGGCCTCGGCGGCAGCCAGCTTTTCAGCTGCTTCCTTCTCCAGTTCCGCCCGGCGGGCCTCGAAGACCTTCAGGTTCGCTTCCGTAGCCGGCACAGCCTTTCCTGAGGGAATCAGGAAATTACGTCCGTAACCACTCTTGACGTTTACTTTCTCACCCAGATCACCCAGGTTATCCACTTTCTGCAACAGAATAATTTCCATTGTAATCACCTTACCTATAGGTCAAATCTTTTCATTGCCTCGATGCCGGTCTAAACAGCCCATGCAATCGGGACAGATCATTAATTCATCCGCTACCAGACCTGTTTGGATAGCGGGCGCGAAAATCGAGCCATACGTCCAAGAGGCCGATGGTTACCAATACCATCGTCATCTGTGGCATGAACACCAGCAGCAGCGCATAGGTTGCAACAAGCCAGGGCAGCGTATTCTGCATATTGCCGAATACGCCATGGGCTACGGCAAGTCCCTGCAGTAGAAAAACCGAAAAGACAACCGCACCCAGGCAGTTCATCGTTTCGGACAAGCCCTGGCCGGGGATCAACCATATTCCCAGTGCCACTGCCCCCAATATTCCCATTGCCTTGTGACAGCGCAGCTGCCGAAACTCGGCAGAAAACCCACCTGGGTTGTAGAGTAGCGCCTGCCACCAACGAGCCAGATAGAGGCTAAATAGCAGCTGCAACAGAAATACCGCTGCAACCACACCGCACATCACATTCGACAGCTGAGTGACCGCCTCCACACTCTGAGCCTGGTTAAAGAGACCAGCCTCCACAAAGCGATCCGCCATCGGCGCCAACTGTTCCTGCCAAAACTCGGCAGGGTCACCCAGCGCGACAACCTGTCCCAGTACCAGCAGCAACCCGAATCCAAGGCTGGCTTGTGTGGTCAGAGCCAGAGACCGGCTGTTGCGCAGGAGCGATGCAAGCAATCCGATCGGCAGCCACTGCAGGAGCAGAAATCCCATTGCCGGTAGCGGATTGCCGAATATCAGCCACATCAGCACACCACATGCCAGGGTCGATGCACCAGCGGTGACCAGGCCTGCCTTTGGCCCCTGCCGCAGGCTCACCAAACCTACCGTTGCCGCACCGAGAATGCCGATCAACGGGAAAATCAAAGAGAGTATCGCCAGTACGGATGTCACCATTACCGACTGGGAAAGTCCCCGCATCGCAAAGGATGCCAGCCACCTCATACCGCTGTCCGGTAGTTCAAATAACTCCCTTAGTGCTGATCAGTGTATGGCAGCAAAGCCAGGTAGCGGGCACGCTTGATAGCGCTTGCCAGCTGACGTTGGTATTTGGCTTTGGTACCTGTAATACGGCTCGGAACGATTTTGCCGCTCTCGCTAACATAGGCCTTGAGCAGATTCAGATCTTTGTAGTCGATCTCAGTAATGCCTTCTGCTGTGAAGCGGCAAAATTTCTTACGACGAAAAAAACGCGCCATTTGCTTTATCCTCTTTCAACCAGTTCTTATTCAACATCTTCGGAGCTGTCTGCTTCCGAAGCGGTCTCCTCAACCTCAGCTACAACCTCGGCTTCCGCCTCGTTATCGCGTCGGCTGGAGGGGGCGGTGTTTTCTTCCTCCTCCTGAGACTTGGCCAACTGAGAGACCTCAGTGATCGCAGCTTCACGGCGGATGACCATATTGCGTAGAACAGCATCATTGAAACGGAATGCGCTCTCCAGCTCGGCCAATGCCTCGCTATCGCACTCGATATTCATCAGCACATAGTGTGCCTTGTGAATTTTGTTGATGGGATATGCCAGTTGACGACGGCCCCAATCCTCCAGACGGTGGATAGCGCCACCTTTGGATTCAATGCCCGAGCGATAACGCTCGATCATAGCAGGTACCTGTTCACTCTGATCCGGATGGACCAGGAACACGACTTCGTAATGCCTCATTGTCTCTCCTTACGGTTTAGGCAGCCTTCCGCAAGTGCGGTAAGGCAAGGAGCGGTGGCCGCCAAGCGGTCACCAGGGAGCGCGGATTCTACACAATCGGCTGTTTATCCGCAACTGAGAGGGGGTTGCTTGTTTGCTACTGATGAAAACGAACAGACGCAAATGTGAGATTAAAACCAGGCAACAACGGCGCGATTCACAGGATACGTTTCCCCTCAAAAGAAGTAATTGAAGACAAAGTAGCCCGCTTTCATGTGTTATATACGCTCATATGCTCACGGCTATCAAAAATCAGCCTCGACCCCGAGGAACAAGCCATCGAAGGTCCAGTCTGTGTAAATACCGTCAAGATCGTCCAGTTCCAGAGAGAAACGGCGATAACCGCCGCGGATATTGAAATCCACGGCGATATTATCCACCAGAGCATAGGCGGCACCGGCCTGATAGTCGCGCAGAGTATGGTCGCCCACACTTAACAAACTGATATCTCCGAAAAAGGAGAGCCGGGTTGTAGGCACACCGATTTCAACGGCCCCATAGAGCATCGGCACAATCCCTTGGAAACTCTCTCGTGCACTCTGGGTACCGTCGCCAACCAGAATATCGCCATCCAGATATTTACCATTGAGACCCAAATCGAAGGAGACCGTATCGTTATCCAGCAATTCGTAGTAGATAATGAAATCGCTGCTCTGCAAGTCAAAATCCGCATTGACGGATGTACCCGAGGGAAATGTGACACCATTGAAAGTAAAATCCCGGGACAGCGAGGTTGACCCAGAACTGGGAAGTTCAGTGTATTTGAGACGGAAATTCGGGATCATCGGCACAGGATGCTCGAAGGCAAACGTGAAGTTCGCCGGTGTATCGGAACCCAGATCAAACCGTTGCAGATCACTACTGTCGGCAAGTCCGCCGGAAGAGTCCATAGCCCAGGCATCCACACTCATGGTCATTCCCAATACCGTATCCGCCTGCGTGGAAGTGGCGGTGAAAAACCCGACCAATAGCGTGACCCATACTCTCTTAAACATTCTTGTTCTTCCTCATCATCGATTGTGCCACGTTATACTAAGGGCCTGTTAACACTAATCCAATCGGCCCTGCTGGGACTATTTTTTCGTCCAGCAAGGCAGAATGAGCGAATGATAACGCCGCTGGACGGAAAAATGGCCCCAGCCCTTCGGGGTGCGCCTGAAAAAGCGCCACTCCGCGTTGCTCGTCGTTCATTTGGAACTACCAAACCTCTCTCCTCGCGCCTTGATTGGCGCTTTTTCAGGTGCAACAGGGCCGATTGGATTAGTGTTAACAGGCCCTAGTTACAGCCGTCAGCCTAGTCTTCTCTGCCGGACAGCTTCATAGAGTGCCACACCTGTAGCAACGGAAACATTGAGGCTCTCCACAGATCCGGCCATTGGCAGGCTGACCAACAAATCGCAGTTTTCACGGGTCAATCGGCGCAGGCCCTTGCCTTCCCCTCCCATCACAAGGGCTAAGGGACCCACCAGGTCTGTCTTGTAGAGTCCCTGATCAGCCTCACCGGCCGTGCCGACCAACCAGACACCTTCCGCTTTCAACCACTTCATGGTTCTTGCCAGATTGGTGACCTGAATAAACGGGATACTCTCCGTAGCTCCGCTGGCAACCTTTCTGACCGTGGGGGTCAGACCGACCGATCTATCTCGCGACGTGATCACAGCCTGTACGCCGGCCCCTTCAGCGGTACGCAGGCATGCGCCCAGATTATGGGGATCCTGAACCTCATCCAGAATCAACAGAAAAGGGGGAACATCCAGCCGCTTTATCATGGCTTTCAGATAGGGTTCATCCTGAGTCTGCTGCTGGCGCAGACTTGCTATCACGCCTTGATGCCTGCCGCTCTGTGCCAGCTCGTCAAGTTCCCGACCAGTGACTTGTCTGATGGGGATACCAGCCTGCGTCGAGAGCTTCAGTATCTCCCGGATGCGTTGATCCTGTCTGCCCGAATCGACCCACAGTTGCAGAATCTGCGCTTCTCTCTCCAATGCGGCACGTACCGAATGGAGACCGTATATCCACTCTCCCCTATCCGACATTATGCTGGCTTTTTCCGACGCCGGGTTTTCTTCTTGATTTTGGCAGGCTTCTTTGCTGCTTTTTCCGGTTTTGGCTTTGGCTCACCACCCCGGTTTCGTTTAGTCCTTTTTTTGCCACTCGCACTCTCCTGTGCGGGTAGAAAATCGATCTTGCGATCGTCCAGATTGACGTTTGCCACAGTAATGCTGATGGAATCGCCAAGTCGCAACACTTTTCCGGTGCGCTCACCTGTCAGCCGGTGACCCACCGGGTCGTAGTGGTAGTAGTCATTGTCCAGCGCGGTGATATGGACCAATCCGTCCACATAGATCTCGTCCAGCTCAACAAAAACACCAAATGAGTTCACACTGGTGATGATACCGCTAAAGGTCTCGCCCACTTTATCCTGCATGTACTCGCATTTGAGCCAGTCCAGAGCGTCACGAGTTGCCTCGTCGGCTTTGCGTTCCGTACTCGAACAGTGCTCGCCCAAACCCTGCAGCTCCGGTTTTGCATATTCGAAATCGTCCGCACTGCCATTCTCGATAGCGTGTTTCAAGGCACGATGGACAATCAGATCGGGATAGCGGCGAATCGGTGAAGTAAAGTGAGTATAGGCCTGATAGGAGAGGCCGAAATGGCCCACATTATCGGAGCTGTAGACCGCTTGTGAGAGAGAACGCAAAAGGACGGTCTGGATCAGGTGGTGATCGGGTCGTCCACGGATCTGCTCCAACAAAAACGCGTAGTCGGCGGCTTTCGGCTTTTTTCCACCCGGCAGGCTGAGCCCCAATTCTCCGAGAAACTCCTTGAGATCGGTGAGTTTCTCTTCTGCCGGACCTTCATGTATCCGATAGAGCGCCGGCTGTTTCTTACGCAGCAAAAACCGCGCTGCAGCGACATTGGCCGCCAGCATACACTCCTCAATCAGGCGGTGAGCATCGTTACGCACAACCGGCACAATCCGCTCCACCCGCTTCTGCTGATTGAACTCAATGCGGGTCTCGGTGGTGTCGAAGTCGATGGCCCCCCGCTCGGCCCGTTGAGCCTGGAGAATCTGATAGAGCTGATAGAGATGATGCAGATGAGGCAGTATCTCGGCGTGTTTGTTACAGAGCGCGGAATCCCCCTCCAGCATGGCTGCCACATCATCGTAGATCAGCCTGGCGTGTGAGCGCATGACAGCAGGGAAGAAACGCGAACGCTTGACTGCACCCTGCTGGTCGATATAGAGCTCGCATGTCATACAGAGCCGATCAACCTCGGGATTGATGGAGCATAGGCCGTTCGACAGCACCTCGGGCAGCATGGGTATCACCCGATCCGGAAAATAGACCGAATTTCCTCTCGCCCTCGCTTCCTGATCCAGGGCCGTTCCCGGTTGGACATAGTGGGAGACATCGGCAATACAGACCAGCAAACGCCAACCTTTGGGTTTTGGCTCGCAATAGACCGCGTCGTCGAAATCCCGCGCATCGGCGCCATCGATGGTCACCAGTGGTAACTTACGCAGGTCGACCCGTCCCGTCTTATCCGTTTTTGCTACTTCAGGCGTCAGGCCTGTTATCTGGCGCTCAACCTCTTCAGGCCAGCTGTTCCGGATATTGTGGGTACGGATGGCGATATCGGTCTCCATCCCGGGTCCCATGTGATCACCCAGTATCTCGGCAATGCGACCGATGGGCGGCGTTCGCTTGGTAGGCTGGTCGAGGATCTCCGCCACCACCATCTGTCCTCGCTTGGCCTCACCGATTTCGCTGCTGGGAATGACGATATCCTTACTCAGGCGTTTCGAATCAGGGACCACAAAACCGACGCCGCTCTCCTGATAGAGCTTGCCGACCACCGATTGGGTGTTGCGCTCCAACACCTCGACCACAGCGCCTTCCAGCCGGTTGCGGCGATCCATGCCCGTCACGCGTACCACGGCCCGATCGTCGTGTAATACTGAACGCATCTCTTTGAAAGAGAGATAGAGATCGTCACCGCCGTCATCGGGCTTGAGAAAACCGAAACCGTCAGGGTGGCCGATGACACGTCCGACAATCAGGTCACGCTTGTTGACCAGACAGTAGTTATCCTTCCGGTTCCGGACCATTTGGCCATCCCGTTCCATCGCCCGCAGTCGCCGCCGCAGCGCCTCCAGTTGCTCCTCATCACCGATACCCAACTGATCGGCAATACCCGGAAAGTCCATCGGCACACCCTTCTCTGTCAGGGTCTCCATGATGAATTCACGGCTGGGAATGGGGTTGTCGTATTTTCTCGCCTCGCGGGCGTGATGGGGATCCTTAGCGGGGGATCGTCTTTTGCTTTTTCTGGCCACGTCTTTGTGATGTCTTGTAATACTAAAACGGTCATTTTATCACTTTGCCAATCAATACCCCATGTAAATTATTGCGTTTCAAGCAATTTCCACCTAATAGGACCCGGATTAATCCTTTCCGTGGATATTATTATGTTTTTTCCGCAGACTGCCCTTCTGTTGACGGTTAGAGACTCCTCTACGAATGGATATACACACACTTCAAGTCATTCTGCTCCTACTGGGTGTTGCCGTGTTGACCGTGACGCTATTCAGAAGGCTGCACTTACCGCCCATTCTGGGTTACTTAATAGTCGGCATCCTGGTGGGACCTTTCGGCACAGGCATGGTCGCCTCCACAGAAGACACTCGTTTTCTTGCAGAATTCGGTGTGGTTTTCCTACTGTTTTCCATCGGCCTGGAGTTTTCCCTGCCGCAGATGGTCGCCATGAAGGGCAGCGTGTTTGGGCTGGGTGGCAGCCAGGTATTGATCACAGGTGCCATTGCGGCGCTTGTGGCATGGCTGCTTGGACTCACACCACAGGCCGCAGTGATCGCCGGTGCAATTCTCGCCCTCTCCTCAACCGCGATTGTTATCAAACAACTCTCCGAACAGGCTGAGATCAACTCCGAACACGGGCGTCTGGGTGTCAGTATTCTGCTATTCCAGGATCTTGCCGTGATTCCCCTCTTGGTAGTGATACCGATTCTGGCCGGCGATGGAGAATCGGGCCTGGCACAACCCCTCTTATACGCCCTGCTGAAAGCAGCCTTGGTCTTTGCCGCCATTATGGCCTTCGGTCACTGGTTCCTCAGACCTCTCTTTCACGAGATTGCACGTGCCCGTTCTGCTGAGCTCTTCACTCTCAGCGTACTCCTGGTCTCCCTCGCCGCTGCCTGGCTCACTCACGAAGCGGGGCTTTCGCTTGCGCTTGGCGCCTTTCTTGCCGGTATGATGCTGGGAGAGACCGAGTATCGCCATCAGATCGAGGCCGATATACGCCCGTTTCAGGATGTCTTTCTCGGCCTCTTTTTCGTCACCGTCGGCATGCGGGTGGATCTGGTCTCTCTGATTCCCATTATCCACTGGGTGCTGCTCCTTGCATTGGTGCTTATCGTATTCAAGGCAGGCATCATCCTGTTGTTGGCGCGCATCACTGGCCGGTCTGTTGCCACGGCATTCCGTTCTGGACTCCTTCTGGCGCAGGGTGGCGAATTTGGGTTTGTCCTGCTTGATCTCTCTCTCGGGAATCGATTACTTCCTGACGAAGTGGGCCAGTTCCTTTTCGCCGCCATCATCATCAGCATGGCAGCATCTCCTTTCATGATCCGCTACAACGGCAGATTGGCACAGACTTTCTGTTCGCTAAGAAACAGTGGCACAGGCTTGGGTGAAATCGGTGACATTTATGCAGAGGCTAAAGATCTTGATCAGCATGTAATCCTCTGCGGCTATGGCCGTATCGGGCAGAATATCGGTCGTTTATTGGATCGTGAAGGATTCCCCTATGTCGCCCTTGACCTGGATCCTGGAGTTATCCGTGAGGCGCATGAAGCGGGTGAACCCGTGCACTTGGGTGATGCGGATCGTCAGGGGATCTTGCATGCAGCTGGTTTGGACCGTGCAAGCGCCGTGGTGCTGACATTCGAGGATCATCCCAGCGCCATGAAGATACTTACCCATGTCAAGGAGTCAGCACCGAATCTTCCCGTGCTAGTCAGGACCAAGGATGATACTCACATGGAAGAACTGGAAGCAGCGGGCGCCGCTGAGGTCATGCCTGAAGCCGTTGAGGCAAGCCTGATGATGGGCGGACAGCTACTGCTACTGCTCAAAGTACCGGGATCACGCATTTTCAAGATTATGCGTGAGATCCGCGAGGGTCACTATAAACTGCTGCGCGATTTCTTTCATGGAGAGGAACACATAGATATCGAACACGATGAAGGCTTCCAGGAGCGCCTGCATACGGTAACCCTGCCGGAGCATGCCTTTGCGGTGGATCACACCATCGAAGATCTGCATCTCTGGGATTGGGATGTGAGTGTCACCGCCGTACGCCGAGGCGGTATCCGCGGAGAACAACCGGGACCGGAAACACGTCTACAGTCTGGAGACGTTCTAGTGCTTGCCGGAACACCTCAGCATCTGGAGCATGCAGAGGGGTTACTGCTTTACGGCCATTGAGATGTGTATTGTCAGAAAATGATTGGGAAAAATAGAGGATATATGGCGGGGCGTGGCCCCTGCCAACCTTGGATTCGATCGTGCAGGTTGGGGCCATGCCCCACCATTCTAATGAACTAATATTTACGCTTATCCGCGTTTGTTTGCGGACTGAAATCTATAAAAAATCTCAGATCTCAGGCCGCATATGCGGAAACAGCAGCACGTCACGGATCGACGGAGAGTCGGTCAGCAGCATAACCAACCTATCGATACCGATACCCTCACCAGCCGTCGGCGGCATGCCGTGTTCCAGAGCACGCACATAATCCTCATCATAGTGCATGGCCTCATCGTCACCCGCCTCTTTCTCTTCCACCTGCTTGCGAAAGCGCTCCGCCTGGTCTTCCGCATCGTTGAGCTCGGAAAAGCCGTTGGCGATCTCGCGTCCGCCGACAAAAAATTCAAAACGGTCGGTAACGAAGGGATCGTCATCATTTCGCCTCGCCAGCGGTGAGACCTCTGTTGGATAGGCGGTAATAAAAGTCGGGTTCATCAGACGATGCTCGACGGTCTTCTCGAAGATTTCTATCAGAACCTTGCCGAGTCCGTAACTCTCTTTCAGGGGAATCTCCAGCCGCTCAGCAATGGCTCTGGCCTGGGACGGATCATCCAGTTCGGCAGCCTGAATATCGGGATTGAAGTGGAGAATCGACTCTTTCACAGTCATGCGCTGGAAAGGACTGGCAAAATCGTAACTCTCTCCCTGGTAGTCGATCTGAGTCGTACCGAGCACATGCTCGCAGAGACCTCTCAGCATCTCCTCGGTCAGATCCATGAGCCCGTTGTAATCGGTATAGGCCTCATAGAACTCCAACATGGTGAACTCAGGATTGTGTCGGGTGGAGAGACCCTCGTTACGAAAGTTACGATTGATCTCGTAGACCCTTTCGAAACCACCCACTACCAGTCTTTTGAGATAGAGTTCCGGTGCGATGCGCAGGAACATCTCCATATCGAGGGCATTGTGCCGGGTGATGAACGGACGTGCGGTGGCGCCACCGGGGATCACCTGCATCATGGGGGTCTCCACCTCCATGAAATCCTTACTATCGAGGAACTGGCGGATAAATTGAATGATGCGGGTTCGCATGCGGAAGGTGTCACGAGCGGATTCGTTCATGATCAGGTCCACATAACGCTGGCGGTAACGCTGCTCCTGATCCGATAGTCCGTGAAACTTCTCCGGTAAAGGACGTAGCGCCTTGGTCAGCAAGCGAATCTTATCCACCTTGAGGGATAGCTCTCCGGTCTTGGTCTTGAACAGCAAGCCTTCGGCACCGACGATATCGCCGATATCCCACTTTTTGAATTCGCCATTGTAGACGCCCTCTTCAAGGGAGTCCCGCTGCACGAACAGTTGCATCCGACCCGACATATCCTGCAGATGGGCGAAGCTGGCCTTACCCATCACACGGCGGCTCATCATCCGCCCCGCCAGACTGACCCGCAGGTTCATCGCCTCCAGCTCTTCATTCGTTTTATCGCCATACTCCGCATGCAGTTCGCCTGCCATGGTGTTGCGGCGAAAATCGTTGGGAAAAGCGTTACCGTTCTCGCGAAGCTGCTGCAGCTTCTCTCGGCGCTGTGCGATGAGTTTATTCTCGTCTATTTGATCGTTCATGTACTGTTTAACCAAATTCCTGATAACGCCAAGCCCGATATGCCCTGGCAGTGTTCAGGTTGTATGTATTTATAATCCGCTCTTCAGGCTCGCCTCGATAAACATATCCAGACCACCGTCGAGCACCGCCTGTGTATTTCCTGTCTCCACACCGGTGCGCAGATCCTTGATACGTGAGGCATCCAACACGTAGGAGCGAATCTGACTGCCCCAGCCTATATCCGACTTGCTGTCCTCGAGCTCCTGCTGTGAGGCACTGCGCTTCTGAATCTCCAGCTCATAGAGCTTGGCCTTCAGCTGTTTCATGGCAGTTGCCTTGTTCTTATGCTGAGATCGGTCGTTCTGACATTGAACCACGATCCCGCTGGGGTTGTGGGTGATACGCACTGCCGATTCTGTACGGTTAACGTGCTGGCCGCCTGCACCACTGGCGCGATAGACGTCGATCCGAAGATCGGCGGGATTGATCTCCACTTCGATGGAGTCGTCGATCTCGGGAGAGGCGAAAACGGCAGCAAATGAGGTATGACGACGGTTTCCCGAATCAAAAGGAGATTTTCGAACCAGACGGTGAACACCTGTCTCGGTACGCAACCAGCCGAAGGCGTACTCGCCTTCATAGCGAATCGTGGCGCTCTTGATGCCCGCTACCTCTCCCGCCGAGACCTCGATCAACTCGGTCTTGAATCCCCGGTGCTCACCCCAGCGAAGGTACATTCTCAGCAGCATCTCCGCCCAGTCCTGAGCCTCGGTGCCGCCGGATCCCGCCTGGATATCGAGAAAGGCATTGCAATGATCGGTTTCGCCGGCAAACATGCGGCGAAACTCCAGCTTCCCCACCTGCTTTTCGAACTCGGCCAGGTCAGCTTCTATTGAATCGACGGCACTCCCGTCGCCCTCTTCCACGGCCATTTCGAGGAGATCTTTGGTATCTTCCAGACCGCTAAAGAGGGACTCCAGGGTCAAGACCACCACTTCCAGGGAAGCCCGCTCTCGCCCCAGAGACTGGGCACGCTCCTGGTCGTTCCAGATTGCCGGATCCTCGAGCTCCCTTAAAACCTCGGTCAGGCGCTCCTGCTTGCCCTCGAAGTCAAAGATACCCCCTGAGGGCTGCGGCACGTCCCTTCAAGTCGTCGATCTTGTTGGTGATCGGATTGATGTCTTGCATGATGGATCCAGATCCGGAAAAAGCGGGGATTCTACACCACCTGAGAGGTGTCAGAAAGCACTGCCTTTAATTCATGGATCCGGACCGGTTATCCGAATTGTTGTGGTCAGTTTTGCGAAACGGAGAATTCGCTATCTTTGTCCTTACCACTGAGCTTGGCCTGAAGCTGCGTCGCACGAGCTTTCAACTGATCAGCCCAGGATGAAAACTTTTCACCCAGCCCACCTTTTGGTCCCTCTCCCCTGTCCTTAACCGGCTTTGGGGAGTTGCCAGTCTGCTTCAACCAAATAGAGAATGAGTCCAATATCTCCTTATCCCAGGCTGCCGGTGGCTTGACCACCCGGCTCTCCCGATAGAGTTTGTCCAAAGAGAGATCTGAGGGACAGCCGGCATCGTCCATATTGAATCGCAGCATCCGCTCTGCCTCCTCTATCGATTTCTCGATATGCTTCTTCTTGTCCTCCAGGATGCGGGCTATGGCCGTTGAACTGAGTCCGATCTCGTGTTTGAAAAGAAAACGCTTCTTCATGGCGTCCGGTAGTTGCTTGAACTTCTCGATGAAGACCACCGACCACTTACCATCCTCTTCAATGTCCCGGGGCAGGTAGCTGGTCTGGCTTTCGACCTGCTTGCTGGGCGGCATGCTCTGGCTGGCCTGACCCAGGTATCGGAAAAAATTGAGTTTCAGCTCCTTTGGGGTTTTACTCGAACGACTGGATATCACCAGGTGTCGCCAGGAGGAGTAATAGGCCGCCTTACCGAAATCGCTGGTACCATACTGCCTGACGATGAAACGATAGACGCGTCCGCGGTAACGTTCGTAGAATGCCTCGAATGCTTCCTGCTCTTTCTCCATGATTTTATGAAGCACTGCATCGGTATCGAATCTCCGTGAACTCACTTCCGCTCTCTCTCCCGGGAGCAGCGCTCCCATTTTGTCCATCTGTAGAAAGGAAAATAGCAGAATCCATTGCCAAGTCCGAAATTCGCCCGCAACCCTCTGCGTCGGCACAGAGTATTCCAAACCGGACAGTCCTAATCATAGGACAATTCTCAATCTAATTTTGTAATCAGCCTCAAACATTTATTCAGAATTAACATCCCGTTATGCTTAAACCCATGCAACTATCGGTCGTCATTCCCACATATAACCGGATCGGCACCCTGCCCAGGGCCCTCGATTCGGTCCTAGCGCAGACGCTGCCGGCGGATGAAATCATCGTTGTTGACGACGGTTCGACGGACGGCACCAAGGAGATGATGAAAACAGAATATCCACAGTGTCGACTGCTGACCCAAAGCAACTCGGGAGTCAGCAGCGCGCGAAATCTGGGCATCGCCAACGCCAATGGCGACTGGATCGCACTGCTCGATTCCGACGACGCCTGGCATCCGGAGAAGCTGGCGCAGCAGATGAGCGCGCTGAATGACTCGCGGGGGATACGAGTCTGTCATACAGAGGAGATATGGATCAGAAACGGAAAACGGGTTAATCCTATGAAAAAGCATGCCAAGTGTGGGGGGCGGATCTTCCAGCGCTGCCTGCCTCTCTGCGTCATATCTCCCTCTTCGGTGATTTTGCACCGGACACTGTTCCAGGAGTACGGCGGGTTCGACACAGACCTGCCCGCCTGTGAGGATTATGATCTCTGGCTGCGCCTCTGCGCCCAAGAGGAGGTACGTTTCCTAAAAGAGCCGCTGACAATAAAATATGGTGGTCATGACGATCAGCTGTCCCGAAAACACTGGGGAATGGACCGTTTTCGCGTCACTTCACTGGAGAAACTGCTACAGTCAGCTCCACTCTCTGAGCAAGACAGACAGGCCACACTGGAAACCCTCGTCGAGAAGACGGGCATTCTGGCCCAAGGCGCGAATAAGCGCGGCCATCAGGCACGTGCAGAGCACTATCTGCAACTACAGAAGCAGTATCGGGAGAGGCTGATATCCGCGTGAGTGATAGGCACATCAACTTACTGGTCGCACTACCCGCTGAGGCCAAACCCCTGATTCGCGCCTTCGATCTACAACGGCAACAACCGGACGGCGCTTATCCCCGTTATCTGTCAAGCCATCTCTCCCTTACCCTCACCGGAGCCGGTGCAGAGGCGATGAGGAGAGGCGTCGAGTTTCTCCTCAGTCAGCAGACAGCGACTTCCACTACATGGCTTAATGTGGGTATTGCGGGACATGGCACACTGCCAAGGGGAACCTGCCTCCTTGCAGAAAAGGTCATCGATATGGACTCGGGGCGGAACTGGGCGCTCTCTGCGAGTACAGATGCAGTACTCCCAAAATACCCGCTTCATTGTGTCAGCGAAGCTGAGTCGACTTATGCTGAAAACACCGCATACGACATGGAGTCGTCCGGGTTTGTCGCTGGTCTGGAGAGTGCCGGCGTACTTGACCGGGGGCAGATCCTGAAGGTGGTATCAGATAATCCCAGGCAGCCTTCGACGCAGATAAACGGTAGAATGGTCGGTGACCTGATACAGCAGGCGATTCCTGTACTTTCGTCCCTGATGGATCGACTCCATTCCCATGCAGAATAGACCTGAAAAAAGAAAAATCCTGGTGACTGGAGCAAGCCGAGGTATCGGCGCGGCAATCACCAGGCGGTTACTGGCAAAAGGATCGCAAGTCATTGGAGTGGCTCGGGACTTCACCGGATGGCCCGAGGGACAACCGCAGCTGGAAACCTTCAGTCTGGATCTGGCAGATTTGGACGGCCTACCCCACCAGCTGGGAGAAATAGCCCGCTTGCATCCAGAACTGGACGGCCTGGTACTCAATGCAGGATCCGGACAGTTCGGTTCACTGGAGCAGTTTTCCTACCGACAGATTCGGGAGATGGTGGAGACCAATCTGTTGCAGCATATCTTCATCGCCAGAGCACTGATCCCCCGACTGAAGAGACTGGGGTATGGCGATCTGATAATCATCGGTTCGGAGGCCGCACTCACAGGAGGGCGCAAAGGCGCCGTCTATTCAGCCTGCAAATTCGCTCTGCGCGGACTTGCCCAGTCTCTGCGGGAAGAGTGCAGTCAGAGCGGTGTGCGTGTCAGCCTGATCAATCCCGGCATGGTCGATACTCCCTTCTACGACAACCTCGATTTCGCCCCGGGCGAGGCGCCGGAAAACCACTTGCGTGCAGAAGATGTGGCTAATGCCGTCGAGATGGTTCTGCAGGCCCATCCCGGTACGGTATTTGACGAAATCAACATCAACCCGCTGAAAAAGGTCATACGTTTCAAGAAATGACGCAGTTCGACTTTCAGCCCATCGGGACTATTCACTCCTGTTTCAAGGAGAAATTCGGCATCCCCCGGCAATCAGGTTTAATCCCCGATGCCCGAGCGACGCTAGAGATCCTGCCCCCCTACAATCGCCCAGAGGCTTTTCGGAGACTGGCAGACTATTCCCATGTCTGGCTCACCTTTGTCTTTCACGCCAATCTGCGGGATGGCTGGAAACCCATGGTGAGACCGCCTCGCCTCGGAGGGAATCAGCGGGTGGGGGTTTTTGCCTCCCGCAGCCCTTTCCGTCCCAATCCAATCGGACTCTCGGTGGTAAAGCTGGATCGACTTGAGATCGACGGGGGACAAATCCGACTCCATTTGAGCGGAATCGATCTACTGGAGGGCACGCCCGTATTGGATATCAAGCCTTACCTGCCCTATACCGACGCCATTCCCGATGCCAGATCGGGCTACGCACCGGATCCGCCTGGCGAATCAGTGGCACTTGAATTTGATAATGAGGCGGAAAACCTGTTGCAGAACCTCAATGAGGACGATGCATCTCAACTGAGACGGCTTATCCGTCAGATACTTCAACAAGACCCACGTCCCGGTTACCGTCAGGGACAGACGGAAATGCGCCGTTACGGCATGCGTCTGCTCGATTTTAATATCCGCTGGAAAGTCAAGGATACGGGAATCCGGGTCACAGAGATTACACCGATTTGTGTAGTGGATAAGTAAATATGGACCTGACGCCCTTCTACCCGATACTCAAAATAATTCACGTCACCACGGTGGTCATAACAGGCTCACTGTTCACCCTTCGATTTGTATGGATGTCGCAAGGAACCCTGCAACAGAGAGGTCGCTGGGTAGACACGGTCCCTCATGTCAATGACACCCTCCTGTTTGTCAGCGGTTTGATGATCGCTTCGATTATTGGTCAGCTGCCATTGCAGGCATCCTGGTTGACCGCCAAATTATTCATATTGCTCGCCTATATCGTACTGGGCTCTATCGCCCTGAAAAGGGGCAAAAGCACGCAAATTCGCCTCTGGTCCGGTTATGCCGCCATTGCCTGTTACCTCCTCATTATCTCCATTGCGCTCACACGAAATCCTGTACCGGATATTGGGGTTCTGATGCAACGCCTGGGTTTCTAGGGTCTGTTGACGTAATTTTACCTAAATCCCATGTGAGAATGCTTCCTGTAGGACCGACAAAACGCTATGATTCTCTGTTTGAAGAGGCAGTTATATGATTAGCACCGGACCAGCGTCAGTTCTGAACATCTGTTCCTTGAATAAAGCACCATAACCAGAAAAACCGGATTCTGATGAGCAGCGATAAATCCACCGAGTCACAAGCTAAAAAACTCGACCTGATTCAATCCTTCCTCCAGCAGGTACCGGGACGAGTCTCCGCTATCCTCGAAAACTGGCATCAACTGGTGCATAGCGACTGGGATGCTCAACTGCTTGACATGCTGAGCGAGCGTATCACCACACTGGCTGAATCAGGCAGTAAGTTCGGTGTCCCCCAGATCACACAGAGCGGTAATTCCCTAATCAGCCATCTCAGCGACTATCACAATACCGGGTTGAAGCCTCAGCACGATGACGTGGTCGCCCTCGACGGCTTGGTTCATGCTTTCAAAGACGCCTCCATCCAGGCTTGCAATCAACAAGCCGAGACACTCCTGCAACAAGCGGATGATAGTGACAGTGATGCCGTTGAAATCTCGAGAGCAAAGGGAGAGTGCAAAGTTTTTCTGCTTGGAATCGACGAAGGCCTCGCCGCCAGTCTGACTCGTAACCTGCAGGCAAAGAATTTTGATGTGGTATTGGTGAGAGACGCCGATGAGGTGATCCGTCACTATGAAATCAATCCCGACGACCACTGCATACTGATCAGTCATACCGACCGGCTGACGAAACTCTTTCCCGAAAGTAAAAAGGACGGCCTCTGGAATAAGGAAAACGGTCTTCCCGGCATGCCCGTTACGTTCATTGCCGACACCAATGACCTCCAGACCCGCTTGGCAGCCATGCGCGTCGATGCCAAGGCGTACTGGTCAAAACCTGTCGATCCCTTTATCGTCGCCAAACGAATCGAGGAGTTGACCTCCATTGAGGTAGACGCGCTCTATCGCATTTTGATTGTCGAGGATGATCCGGCCCAGGCCGACTTTGCCGATGCCATTTTGAGTAAGGCCGATTTCAAATGCCGCAGCGTCATCGATCCCCTGCTTGTGATGGATGCAATGAGCGATTTCAAACCGGATTTGATCCTGATGGATCTCTATATGCCAGGTGCCAGCGGTACAGAGCTGACCACCATCATCCGGGAGCAGAATGAATTTGTCGACGTACCCATCGTCTTCCTATCGGGTGAACAGGATCTGGATAAACAGCTAAAGGCCCTCAGTTTCGGTGGCGAGGATTTCCTCTCTAAGCCCATCGCCCCCAAACATTTGATCAGCACGGTGACAAACCGTATTCGACGTGCCCGACAGCTAAGCAACCGCCCGGGCAACCGGACACGAAGCGAAAAGGAGACCGGGCTCCACACACGCAACTATCTGCTGGAGCGACTCGATGCCCTCCTGTTGTCGGATTCAAGCATTGACGAGAGCACCTGTGTACTCTATCTACAGATCGACAACACGGAGAAGCTAATTGCCACTGTCGGCATCGGCGGCATGGATGTGGTCCTTGCTGATGTTGGCAAACATCTTAAAGGACACCTTCAGACGCAGGATATTTTGACGCGTTTCGGTGACAGCAGTCTTGGGTTGTTGCTCTCACGTGCCAACCTGGAAGAGATTGAGTCTCTTGCCAATAAGCTCTGCTACCACGTTTCCCAACAGATCTTCGAGGTGGATAACAGCACTGCAGGCACCACGCTCAGTATCGGTATCTTTCCACTGGAGTCCGGCAATCAGGACTCCCGTTCCATCATTGCCCATGCCCAGATAGCCAGCCGCGAAGCACAGGAAGCGGGCGGCAACCAGATCAAACTCCACAAGTCAGAGCCTAAACCCAAAACGGCCGGCGGCGGCAACGCTGACATCGAGAACCTGATTAACCGGGCGTTTAAAGAAGATCTTTTCAACATCTTTTTTCAGCCCGTTGTCGCATTGCAGGGTTCACCGGAAGCGCACTATCAGACCCTGATCCGACTACAGGAACCGGACGGAAAACTACACCTCGCTGGCGATTTCATCCCTGCTGCGGAGGAGATGGGGTTAATCGGCAAAATCGACCAATGGACTACACGCCATGCCATCAATGTAGTCAATGAGCACCGCAAGCAGGGCAACCTGCTGCACCTCTTCGTGTCCCAATCGACTGATCTGCTTGAGAATATCGAGCGCCTGAGCTGGCTGCAGGAAAAACACCGAAGCGGCCACATCACTCCCAAGAACCTCACCTTTGAGTTCAATATCAACGAGGTGGGAAAAAATCTCAATTCCGCCAAGATCTGCTTCGAGATGTTGCAGAAGATCGGCATTACCACTCTGCTGACCCGTGTCATATTGACACCCGAAACAGAGCGAATCATTCGCCATCTTCCTGTTAGCTACATCAAGCTCGACTACAGCCTGCTATCCGGTGATGGCGAAGGGATAAAGGAGCTTATCGCCCTGGCACATCAACTGAGAATCAAAGTTATAGCGCCTCAGGTGGAGGACCCGCGCAGTATCGCCATACTCTGGAGCAGCGGCACCGATTTTGTACAGGGCAACTTCGTCCAGCGTCCGGAAAACAACCTGATCTACGACTTTACCGAATCAGTGCTTAACTGACGGGCTTCACACTCTTTGTTCATCTATGCTAAAGGAGTGACACGAATCCGGCCGTCAGGAGTCATATCACCATGGGACAGACACTTGTTACAACGCTCACACTGTCATGCCTGCTGCTATCATCTGCTTTGACAGCCGGGCCAAGCCTCTATCCCCAACCGGTCACGCCTCTATTCGAAGAGGGGGATGACCAGCTGACCTGCAGTGAAATGGAGCTGCAGCTCACTTCCCTGCTCCGTCAGACCTATAGTGTCAAGCCGGGCTTTTATAACGACCCCTACCACGGCGCCTCAATCTGGGCCGGCACCCTCTGGGCGCCAGGCGCATGGAGCTACCTGGCCTACTCAGGGGCAGCGGAATATACAGAATACGCCCGTATTCGGGATGCGCAACGTCGTATCGAGGCCCTACGCCACCTAAAGGCCAGACGCCGTTGTCATGAGTAGTGATTCATCTTCGCGGGACCTACGAAACCGCGAATACAGCTGGAACGAACTGACCCAGATGGTGTTTCAGCACCGTCGTGAGCTGATCGCCGCCAACTTGATCGCCATTCTGGGCGCCATGGCCGCCGTACCTGTCCCCTTGCTTATCCCCCTGTTGGTGGATGAAGTGCTGCTTGGTCAGCCAGGTAGAGCTGTAGGGTTGATGAACAGCTTGTTTCCAGAGACCTGGCACGGACCGGTGCTCTATATTATGGCGGTACTGGTACTTACCCTGGTGCTCCGTTTTCTGGCCCTGATCTTCGGTGTCTGGCAGACATGGCAGTTCACCCGAATCGCAAAGGACGTGATCTACCATATCCGACGTGACCTGCTGCGCAGGCTGGAACGTATCTCCATGTCCTCTTACGAGACCATGGGCAGCGGCACTGTCGCCTCTCACCTGGTCACCGACCTGGAAGCAGTGGATAACTTTGTCAGCATCACAACCAGTAAATTTCTGGTGGCCGCCCTCAGTATTATTGGTACTGCAGTGGTACTACTCTGGATCAACTGGGCACTGGCTCTATTCATCCTCTTTCTAAATCCAATCGTGATCTACTTCACCACCGTCTTCGGACGTAAGGTCAAGCAGCTTAAGAAACGGGAAAATTCAGCCTTTCAGGCCTTTCAGGAGTCACTGGAAGAGACCCTCGATGCAATCCAGCAGATACGCGCCAGCAACCGGGAACGCCACTACATCCGCCGCATCATCGATAAGGCCAACCATATTCGGCACCATTCAGCCGCCTTTACCTGGAAAAGTGACGCAGCCAATCGCCTCTCCTTCATGATCTTCCTCTTCGGCTTCGATATCTTTCGCGCCGTCAGCATGTTCATGGTGCTCTGGTCAGACCTGACCATCGGTGAGATGCTCGGCGTCTACGCCTATCTCTGGTTCATGATGGGTCCGGTGCAGGAGGTACTGAATATTCAGTATGCCTACAACGCAGCCCAGGCGGCCCTGGGTCGTATCAATGATCTTCTACGGGTCGACCTGGAGCCCGCTTATCCCCACCTTAAAAACCCTTTCTCAGAAAAGTCTACCGTCAGCCTGCGGCTGGAGAATCTCGAATTCGCCTATGGCGACGGCCCCAGCGTACTCGATGGTGTGAATCTTGAGATCAAGGCCGGGGAGAAGGTTGCATTTGTCGGCGCCAGCGGTGGTGGTAAGACCACCCTGGTGCAGATCATCCTCGGTCTCTATCCATACAAATCTGGACGTGTTCTGTTCGACGATGTGCCTGTGGAGGAGATCGGTATGGACGTGGTTCGCGACCATGTAGCTACTGTTTTGCAGCACCCTGCCCTCCTCAACGACAGCGTGCGTATCAATCTTACACTGGGTAGGGAGATTGACGACAGCAGGCTTTGGCAAGCATTGGAAATCGCTCAGCTGAAAGAGACTGTTGAGGCGTTGGATGAAGGACTTGAGACCCTGATCGGTCGCTTTGGAGTGCGGCTCTCAGGCGGTCAACGCCAACGCCTGGCCATCGCACGCATGGTACTGACCGATCCCAGCGTAGTGATTCTCGACGAGGCTACCTCAGCCCTCGACACCACCACCGAAGGGGACCTGCATAATGCCTTGCAGACCTTCCTCAAGGGACGCACCACCATTATCATCGCCCACAGGCTAAGTGCCGTGAAACAGGCCGATCGTGTGTTGGTGTTTGAAGACGGCCGGGTTGTCGAAGAGGGACGACACGAAGAGCTGTTGGAGAATAACGGTCTCTACACCAGCCTCTACGGACGTCAGGAGCAGACCAGCAACGCGTAATGAAAACTTGGATAGTGTGGATCTGCCGCACCACCACCAGCGCGCAAGCACCAGACGTCGACTCAGACAACAAATCACATCAATCAACCAGAAACATCACTCAGATTGTAAAGACGGGTAATTAGCATAATGTTCACAGGCATCGTCCAAGGTACCGCAGAAGTCGTAGCGATTATCGAAAAGGAGAATTTCCGCACCCATCGAATCCGCCTCCCGGAGACGGCGCTGGCAGGCCTTGAACCCGGTGCCTCCGTCGCCCATAACGGCTGCTGTCTTACGGTTACCTGCATCAATGGGGACCTGGTCGATTTCGATCTGATGCAGGAGACTCTGCGAGCCACCAATCTGGGCGAACTGATGGCAGGTGATCACGTGAACTATGAGCGTGCGGCCCGCTTTGGCGATGAGATCGGCGGTCATGCCATGTCCGGTCATATACTCTGCACTGCAGTGGTGGTCGACGTATCAAGAACACCGAATAATCACAAGGTCCGTTTCAAACTCCCCGCAGACTGGCGTAAGTACCTCTTCACCAAGGGCTATATCGGCATTGACGGGATCAGCCTCACAATCGGCGAGGTCGACGGGAATGAGTTCGATGTCAACCTGATTCCGGAGACTCTCGAACGCACCAATATCGGTAGCCGAAACCCCGGTGACCGTATCAATATCGAGATCGACCCTCAAACTCAGGCGATCGTCGATACGGTGGAGCGCATCCTCCCAGGAATGATCACGCAATAGCGTGTCAATTCCTGAGCGCATAGCCCAGGGTCTCTTCAATAGCCAACATCAGCTCCTGTGTATCAGGAGCTGATGCAATCGTAATACGTCTGATTCAACTTGCCGGCTTATCATGCCGGTTCAAAGGCTCAACCTGTTGGCCCGGCCAGGCGTATCCATCCTCGTATAGCGCCTTGTATTCAAAGTCAGCCTGCTTTTGTGTCCATACGGTGACGAACTTGTCACCCTGTTTAACACGAAAGATATCGACCTTGATCGAATTGAACCGCGGATGCTTCTTCCCTTCAATCTGAACGGTATCCAGCACATACCTGACTTTGATGTCCCGGCTCAGGTTCGGCAGGAAGGCGTAATCACCATTGTCCAGCATCAGCACAAAATCGGATTCGAGGGCAATATGCGGATCGAGTTTTTCCACGGGGCAGCTGGCCCCATGGTGGGCACACTCGTGACCGTTGATCTTTCCGGTAATCGTCTCCGCGCTGAGAGTGAGTGGCAGCGCGAAAAGTGCCGCCATCGGCATGGCTAACCTAAGCCAATTGGGAGTGAGGGTTTTCATATTGATTTCTCCTTTGTCTCTAATCATGAGTTGAGTATTGAAACCGGGAAAGCGCTGGTTTCAACATCAATTAAAGAGAAGAAAGATCAATATTCATTAACAGCGGGGACACAATACCCAAACAGTTTTATAGCACTCCTTACATATCGCTACAGAGAAGAGGCAATATCCAGTCTGACTAACCAAACGGAATCCGAGCACAGAGATCGTACTAGGGCCTGTTAACACTAATCCAATCGGCTCTGCTGGAGCTGTTTTTTTGCCCAGCAAGGCAGAATGAGCGAGGTTTAGCCGTGCTAAATGAGCGAATGATAACGCCGCTGGGTAGAAAAACAGCCCCAGCCCTTCGGGTTGCGCCCCGAAGGAAGTGCCCTTGGGGTGTGCCTGAAAAAGCGCCACTCGGTGTTGCTCGTCGCTCATTTGGAATCACCAAACCTCTCTCCTCGCGCCTTGATTGGCACGTTTTCAGGCGCAACAGAGCCGATTGGATTAGTGTTAACAGGCCCTAAACACCTGCATTCGGCACGACTGGCGGATAGAGTTCATCAAGTGGTACTGATTTACCATTCTCCATGACGATACGTGCATGAAAGCGTTTCAATTCACGCGGCTCCCTGACGCCACAGGAGTGCGCCAGCAGCCCGACTTCGTAGTTCATGTTTTTGACATAGTTGGCCACACGTTCCGCCTTGTCCTTGGAGACGAGTCCACGCTGCAGTTTGGGATTATGAGTTGTGATACCGGTTGGGCAAGTGTTCTTGTTGCACTGGAGCGCCTGAATACAGCCCAGTGCAAACATGAACCCCCTGGCAGAGGTAACGAAATCCGCACCGACCGCCAGGGCCCATGCAACGCCTGCGGGCGTAATCAGCTTACCCGAGCAGATGACCTTGACCCGATCCCTGAGATTGTATCGGCACAACATGTCGATCATCATCGGCAGACTCTCATTGAGTGGCAGTCCCACATAGTCCATCAAGGCCATGGGTGCTGCACCTGTGCCCCCGTCAGCGCCGTCCACGGTAATAAAATCGGGTGCACTCTCCTTGCCCCTTCGATTGATTGTTTCAAACAGCGTCTCCAACCAGCCGTAGGCGCCGACCACCGTTTTGAAACCCACCGGTTTGCCGGTGACGCGGCGTATCCGTTCAATCATGTCCAACAGTTCGTCAGCGTTGTTGATATCGGGATGGCGGTTGGGGCTGAGAGCATCCTGACCCACTTTGATGCCACGGATCCGGGCGATCTCCTCAGTCACCTTGGCACCCGGCAGTATCCCCCCCTTTCCGGGTTTGGCCCCCTGACTGAGCTTGATCTCGAACATGCGAACGGATTCATGCGCTGCGATCTCCTCGAGTTTTGCGTCGGACAGATTGCCCGCTTCGTCACGCACACCGAATTTCGCGGTACCGATCTGGAAAACCAGATCCGCACCGCCTTCGAGGTGATAGGGAGAGAGTCCCCCCTCTCCGGTATTCATCCAGCAGCCGGCCTTGCTTGCCCCGTTGGAGAGTGCACGTACCGCCGGTACCGACAAAGCGCCAAAGCTCATACCGGAAATATTGATCAGGGAGTCGGTCGCATAGGGCTTGGCGCACTGCGGTCCGACGATAACCTCTCTCGCAGGTACTGCGTCCTCCCCCAAGGTTGGATAGGGGCAGTTGACGAACAGGACGGAGCCGGCAGGACGAAGGTCTCGCGTCGAACCGAAGGCGATTGTATTGTTCTCATCTTTTGCGGCACGGTAGGCCCAGGATCTCTCGGCACGGTTGAACGGCATCTCCTCACGATCCATGGCGAAAAAGTATTGACGGAAAAACTCCCCCATATGCTCAAAGAAGTAGCGGAAGCGGCCAATCACCGGATAGTTGCGCCTGATCGTCTGCTGAGTCTGGGTGACATCAATGATATAGAGAACGATGACGGTGAGAAGCCCCAGTCCTATCAGGAATATAAATAATACCGATAGCGCCTCGAGCAAGGTAAAAACCCAGCTTTCTGTCACGGCTGTCATCATGAGTATCTCTCCAGATTACGTGAAACTTAGTGAAGCCATGCTCAGCTGGCGACAGGACAGGGTTCGGTCATCTCGCCGAGGCGTCTTGTCAATGCCATGTTCTCCCGGTAGTCGACAGGCACGACGACCAGACTGGGCCCCTGCTGCCTGAACGCCGTCTCCAAAGTGTCGGCGAATTGTTTACTCTGCTCGACTCGAAAGCCGTGCCAGCCAAATGCATTTGCCAACTGCATCCAGTCCGGGTTGTTGAATGCCAGATCAGTGTGACGACCGAATTCGTTCTCCTGCTTCCAGGCGATGAGCCCGTAGGCATGATCCTCCCACACCAGCATCACCAGGTTACTGTTGAGGCGTTTCGCCGTCTCCATCTCCTGCACATTCATCAAAAATCCCGCATCACCGCAGATACCGAGTATCCGCCGTTCCGGCATGACCAGGCTTGCGGCGATAGCACCGGGCAGTGCAAACCCCATAGAACAGAAACCATTCGGGATCAGGCAGGTATTTGGCTCATGGCAATGGTAATGACGTGCGATCCACATTTTGTGGGCACCGACATCGGACAGGACAATATCCTCCTCTCCGAGCACCTTGCGGATATCCCAGAGCATCTTCTGTGGGCGGATCGACCCATCGGTATCGTCTTCGGCGTGCTCAGCCAGTTCCTCCTGCATTAATCGCCGCGTCTCAGCCTGTTGAGCCAGATCAAAGTAGGGTATGCCGCGGCTTGTCAAACGCTCATTCAACATCCATAGGGTATGCGCAAGATCACCAACCAGCTCCACCTTGGGATGGTAGTATTCATCGATCTCGGCAGGTAGAAAATCCGCATGAATGATGGTCTTGCTCTTGTGAGGATTCCATAGCTTCGGATGGTATTCGACCATATCGAAACCCAATGTAATCACCAAGTCAGCCTCGTCGATGGCCAACGTCGGATAATCCTTGCTACCAAGCCCGATGGTATATAGACAATAGTCGGCATCCATATCGACAGCACCCTTGGCCATAAAGGTACTCAATACACCCACACCCGTCTTCTCACAAAAGATCCGCAGTTGTTTGGCTGCACGCCGTCGAATGGCACCGTTACCGGCGATGATGACCGGTCTCTTAGCATTAGCGATCAACTCGAAGGCTTGATCGGCTATCTTGTCGTCCGCCACCGAGCGTCGAAACCGGCGGGGTTCAAGCGGCTCCGCATCGACTTGATGCTTGGCGATATCTTCCGGCAGTTCGATATGGACAGCACCCGGCTTTTCCGAGCGGGCCAGACGAACGGCTTTGCGAACAACTTCTGGTATGGTGACTGCGTTGTAGATACTGGTCGCCCACTTGGTAACGGGATTGAACATCTCCACCACATCCATGATCTGATGCGACTCTTTATGCAGACGGGCTGTAGATCCCTGCCCCGTCAGTACCAGGATTGGAGCGCGGTCCATATTGGCATCCGCCACCCCGGTAATGAGATTGGTGGCACCGGGTCCCAGCGTACCCAGGCAAGCGGCCGGATTACCCGTCAGCCGGCCGTAGATTTCCGCCATGAACGCCGCGCCCTGTTCATGCCGCGTCAGGATGAACTTTATCTTGTCCGACTGCTCAAGCGACATCATAAAGTCGGCATTCTCCTCCCCCGGCACACCAAAGATATATTCAATACCTTCATTTTCTAAACACTTCACCATCAGGTCAGATGCCTTCATGAGAAATTCTCCGGTTTTTATTCATTATGTTTATGTCTAAATTTACAATAGCAGCGCCATCATCAGGCGCATTCCATTCATTACATATAGATAAAAACAGTTAATTTACACTTTTAATTAGTGCGTAAGTAATAGGGTTATAACAATTAAATAACGAAAGTATCACAGTCATACCCCTCACAGAGAAATTCCGCTGATTATGAGAAGAAATCAATTCACATAAGCATATGTTTTTCTGAATCTAATATGCCGGACCGCCCGTACAATAAACACACTGACAGCGTGTTATCACCCAGTGTACCCCCAAGTTGAACGGTAATTTTTGATATACAATAATCTCAACGGCGAACGTGACAATCACTTCGCCGCCATGATTATCAACACATTGAATCCATTATTGGAGGAGAGAAAAAAATGAAAAAGACTACAACGACCGCTATTGTTGCCGGCGCAATTACCACTGCACTGACCATGGCCCCCATGAGCATGGCCACCGCGGCAGATACGGAGAAGTGTTACGGTGTCGCCAAGGCTGGCAAAAACGACTGTGCTGCCGGTCCTGGCACCAGCTGCGCCGGCACCTCGACAACAGACGCTCAGGGTAATGCCTGGATGCTGGTACTCAAAGGGACTTGCGAAAAGATCGTAGGCGGTAGTCTGGCTGCGAAATAATCCTTAGTTGATTACCGATGCAGGATACTATTACAACACTTGGATCGGTGGCGGCTCCGGTACCTAAAAGGGCCGGAGCCGGTCTCAAACCGAAACACTATCAATCGATCATTGAGCAGCAACCCGATATCGGGTGGTTCGAAGTCCATCCTGAAAACTACATGGGCAAAGGTGGACCGCCACTGCACTACCTGGAGCGAATCCGAGCCGACTATCCACTATCGCTGCACAGTGTAGGCACTTCTCTTGGCAGTCATCTGCCCCTGGATCTCGGTCACCTTAAGAGATTGAAGCAACTTGTCGACCGCTTTGAACCGGGTCTCGTTTCCGAGCATCTCTCCTGGAGTCATGGTTACGAGTGGTACACACACGACCTGATCCCACTCTTCTATACGGAAGAGACCTTGAGATTGATCGTTGAGCACATTGATCAGGTACAGGAATATCTGGGCAGGGAGATTCTCATCGAAAACCCTTCCAGTTATCTATTGTTCAGACAAAATGAAATGCCAGAGCAGTTCTTTTATGTCGAGGCGGCAAAACGCAGCGGCGCCAGGCTGCTTCTCGACATCAACAACGTCTTTGTCTCATGCAACAATCACGGTTGGTCAATCGCAGATTATCTCTCTGCGGTTCCCCATGAGTTGGTAGCGGAGATACATCTTGCCGGACACTCAATACAGGAACTGGGCGATCAAACCCTAAGGATTGACGATCATGGTTCACCTGTTTGCTCGGAAGTGTGGCAACTCTACCAGGACTATATCAACACAAATGGCGCTGCCCCCACACTGATTGAGTGGGACACCAATATTCCCGAATTCCCGGAACTCTACCAAGAGGTCCGCTTCGCTGAAGCATACCTGCAGACAACCAGTGAGCGATACGATGAAGCCGTTGTCTGAACTGCAGCAGATATTCTGCGATGCGCTTCGGTCACCATCCCCGCCGCCTCAGTCACTGCTCGATGAGATAGAGGACGACGGACTTCGCATCGAAAGATTCAATGTCTACCGAAACAATTTCATTGTATTGAATGGCGATGCGCTCGCCGATATGTATCCGGTGATAAAACGACTGGTGGGTGAAGAGGCATTCCGGATGCTGGCAACGGCATATGTGCGCGAATATCCGCCGATGGATCGCGCACTACTGCTCTACGGGGAACGCTTTGCGGAATTTCTTGCAGCGATGCCTGAACTATCCGGCCTGCCCTACCTGTCGGATATCGCCAGATTGGAGTATGCGTGGACAGACGCCTATCATGCAGAGGATGCGTCGAGACTGGACGAAACACAGCTCTCCAGGATACCGGCAGAGTCACTGGAGAATCTTCAGCTACGCCCTCACCCATCACTGCACTGTATCAGTTCTGACTACCCTGTCTATCGAATCTGGGCTGTCAACCAGGATGATTCAACGGATGAGGTCATCTCCCTGGATGAGGGGCCTTCGCAGGTTATTGTGATTCGGCCTGACCGGGAGGTAGAGATCAGAGAGGTAAGCATCGGTGAATTGAGATTTCTCGACAATCTATCCTCAGGGGAGACCATCGGCAAAGCCTATAGCCTGGCCGCAGAAGCGGACCCAATTTTCGACTTGAACCACTTTTTTAGTCGACATCTATTCGATGGCACCTTTTGCTCAATTAATTAATAGCATCCAACACCATCGCGTGTGCGTAATAATAATCGAAGATCAACAACAGAAATAATATCAGGACTACGCAGCCATGAATTCACTCATCGATAACGTGCAACGACTCTTCGACATGCTCGGCAGGATGATCCCGGAATGGGGTATCGCATTGCTGGCCAGAGGTGCCATTGCATATACTTTCTGGTCTTCCGGCCGCAGCAAAGTATCCGGCATTCTCGATCTCTCGGATTCCACCTTCCTGCTGTTTGAGCATGAATACAACGTACCGGTCATCCCATCGGATATCGCCGCATACATGGCAACTTATGCCGAACACTTCTTTCCTATACTGCTCGTGCTGGGACTCTTCACAAAGTTTGCCGCCCTGTCGTTGCTTCTCATGACCGCAGTGATCCAGATTTTTGTCTATCCGGAAGCGTGGAACGTACACATGTGGTGGGCGCTGGCGATGCTCTACCTCATTCGCTATGGCGGTGGCAAGCTTTCGCTCGACCATTTTCTATGGAAATGACATATTGGCCAAAGTTACTCGAAGACACCTGCATCCAATCCCTGCAGTTGCTCCAGAGTAATATCGTTGAACAGTACGATGGATAATCCCTTGTGGTCACGCAGGTATTCCTCGGCGTCCTCTTTTGTCTCGAGCGGGATGAGCTCATGTCCCATGGGTCCAAGCACGTCTGAACCAATGACGTAGAAGGCCTTGCGGGCATCAATACGAGTCAATCCATAGTATTCAGTGACGCCAATCACCTCAATCTCGCCCGCTTGATGGTTAGGCGCCCACTTCGGCAGATCTAGAAGATATTTAAATAGATCCTTGGCTCCGTCGAAGTGGTGTGCATGCCCATCCTTATAGCGCACGGTAGCGATCCACTCCGGATATTTGGCGACAAACATCCCGCATACAGGACAGGTGTCTTCAGGACCGGGAACCTGCAACTCTACCGGTTCCGCGTAAACACTTTTCATCCAGCCTAGCGACAGCACCAGCCAAATAACTGTGGATATTCGCTTCATGTCATCTCCCAAATTGCGACTCTATTTGGCTTACGAAAAGGGTGTGCCCACCCAAAACAACTGCATCAAAATTATCTACCCAGCAGTAAACCGGATCTTGTAGCGTAAACGACTTCTGTGACACCGCGGTAAGCTGGTATTGATGAACAGTATATTTACGGGCGGACACGGGTAAGCACCCAGCCACCTTATCCCTGTTTCTGTTTCATCTTCTTCATCATGCGCTGACGGCGTTCGAGACGTCTCTTTCTCACCATCATTGTATCCTTAGCCATGCCGAGATAAGCGGCACTGAGCGCATCGTCAAATTTCACCAACTTTCCGCCTTCCGCAGTTTGTGCCTGCTTGGCCGCTTCAACAGATGAGAAGGCCATCTTGCTTTTCGCACTCATTGTGCCTTTGAGTTTTGAACCGACCAGATAGTGCGCACTATCGACATCGATCATGGGCTTGATCTTGTCTGCAGCACCGAAATCTGCCGCATAGATCACCTTTGGCCCCCGATCGATATTCAATGACAGGCTGATAGCGAGACAGTGAATGGAACAGGTCCCATCCACGAGGCCATCATCGTAGTGCACCAGATGACGGCTATGATTCCACTTCGTTCTATCCATGCCGCAATAGGGGCACTTCGGATACTTCTCCAGCTCACTTTCGAGTGGCTTCTCATCCGGTGCTGTCTTCGGGATAAACTGTAAGGGTGTACCGTCACCCATGCATTTTTCACCAGAGGCTTTAACCCAACCCTTTCCAGGAACCATTACACCGACCCCAGGTCCCGCCAAAACGCTTCCCGACAACCCGGCCAGTCCGGCTGCTGATAACAGTTTCAGCAGTTGTCTGCGCTCCAGTTTTTTCTCTTCTGCCATGATTAATCGCTCCTTTTACAACGTTGATTAGATAAGCAGTGCGGTATTCAAAAATACAGAGTGATCCGTACCGCCCGGCAGATCACTCCCCTTCAGAATCAGATATGGATTTCGATCATCTAAACTTCCGCACAAACGACAACGGCATACAAACCAATTGCCGAATCAGTAACAATCACCAGTTAGCCAGACCCCGCATCACATCGTAGAAAATCAGGCCTTCATAGAGCGTCCAGAGTCCAAGGAGGATAACGAAAAGTCCGGCGATTACTTCCAGGCCACCTTGAAAGTAACGCCCGACGGACATACCCATCAGGGTGATTGCCATCATGGATGGCAGGGTACCTGCCCCAAAACTCAACATTAACAATCCGGCGTCTATGAGATCAGCGGTAGCCGCCGCTTTCACCGCCACGGAATAAACCAGACTGCAGGGAACCAGGCCATTGACGAATCCTGCTGTCAGCGTTGGAAATAAGCGTGATTCCCTTTTCAGCGATGTGACGGGTACTGTTGGCTTGCACACAGACTTTATCCGATTGAACACACCTGTCAGATTCAGTCCCAATACCACTATCAGTACACCAGCCAGCATCATCAGCAGACCCTGCGCTTTACCCACAATGCCGCTTTGTATCAGGACTTGGCCGACAAGGGCGCCAGTGACACCGAGGAGTGTATAGGTCATCAGCCGCATTCCATGATACGAGAGGAGTGACCGCAGTACCCGACCCCTCGCCGCATGGATGAAATAACCACCATTGATCCCACTGCACATACCAACACAGTGGAAGCTGCCGAAAATACCTGTCATAAAGGCGATACTGAGGGTAATCTCGGCATTCACATCAGTTCACCCAGGATTTGCTCGAAAACTTCCGGTGTCGATTCGCCAATGATTTTCTTATGCAATCTGCCCTTACGGTCGATGATAAAAGTGGTCGGCAGACCAAGTACACCGTAGGCACGCGCCACCTCCCCTTCGATATCGAGCAGTACGTCATAGCTGATACCCAGCTTGTCAATAAACGCGGCGGCTGTCTCACGATCTTGTCTGACATTTAATGCCAATATGACCAGGTCCTGCCCACGGTACCTCCGGTAGACCGGCTCTATCGCCTGCATCTCGGATTCACAGAAGGGGCACCAGTCGGCCCAGAAACGAATGACAACAACCTTGTCGGCAAAATCATTGGGAAAGTGCGCGTCACCGCGTTGCAGATACTCAAGGTGAAACCCGGGCGCCGGATCGCCATTGGAGAGATGTACCTTGTCGGAATCGCATGCTGCCAGCAGAATAAAGACGCATACCGCCAGAGGTGAAAGCACTCTCATCATTGTCACCACCAGACCCCCGTCATAGTCAGATGGGAAGTCCACACCGACCAGGCTGCGACCAGATAGAAGAGCGAGAAGAACACCACCGCAATCCAGCTTAGTCGGGGCACAATCCGGTCGACTGCCAGTGTCAGGCTGGTGATTTTCCGCCAGGGAGAGATCACACCTACACTCAGTGCTAAAGCGGTGGCGGCAAACAATGGGAGATAGAGCAAGTAACCGATGTAGTCATGTCCTGATTTCAGGATACAAAAGGGGCAATGGTGATGCGGATGCTCGTAGATATAGAGCGATATAAAGGAGACGACGCTCATTAATGCCACAATGAAGGCTGCACCTCCCAACAAGGCAAACAACCAACCTCCCTGCCTGCGCTTCGCAACCCAGACACCGCTCAAGATGACTGCTGCTCCCAAGAGCACAAAGCCAGGCATCATTTGAGCGGGAGGTAATCCCGATATCTCCCCCGCAACACCTTCAGACTGGGAAGAGAACAAGGCACCGCAACAGGATGTAATCACGGCCGGATCCATATTCGTGAAATAGAGCAGCTGCAGGATGAGCTCGGCTGCGACCAGCGGCAGGATGGCAAGAATCAGCCAGTATTTATATCTGATAAGCGGATAGTCGTGTCCTTGGTTGTCCAGATAGTTCAGCACCAACCAAACAGCACCGGTGAAGAAAACACCCATCTTTAAAAACAGGGTCGGCCAACCCCAGGCATTCACATTCAACACACCCGTGGCGCACATAGCGCCAACAAACTGACCGGACATCGACTCCGCATTATAGATAAACAGCAGCAGTGACATGAGCTGAAAGCTGAAGGCCCAGACAAGCAAGGTGGAAATCAGGTAGGTACGACGCTCCAGCCTGAGCTGCCGCTCACTACCGCTGTTGATATCCCAGTGAGACAACACCCGCACAGCGAACCAAGATGCCAGCAACAGCATCAGACAGATCACTGCCGAGACCATTACCAACGCCATGATTGCGGGATTGAGTAACATCAGTTAACCCACATCCGCCAATACGACGCCATCGCGCATCTCTACCACCCGATCCACCACAGTGGAATCGAACACTTCCGGGTCATGACTGGTGAGCAGCACGGTTCTACCGGATTGGCGCAGCTCGGCGATCAGCTGCATGAACTCATTCGAGAGCTTGCTGTCGAGATTGGCCGTCGGCTCATCGGCAATCAGGATCTTTGGATCGTTGATCAGCGCCCTGCAGATAGCAACCCGTTGCGACTCACCCCCCGAAAGCCACTCAATCGGATTATCGGCCTTGGAGGCGAGATTGAACTGCTGTAACAGGCGCCGCGCAGCGTCGACCAGTTTTTTATAAGGCAAGCCCAACGGATAAGCGGGCAACATAACATTCTCAAGCACACTCAATCCGGGGATCAAATTGAAGCGCTGAAAAATGAAACCGAACGTATGGCGTCGAACATCGGTGAGAAAACGCTCAGGCAGACTGGAAATGACCTGCTCACCCAACTGGATGCGACCACTGGTCGGACGCGACAGACAACCGATCATCGAAAGCAGAGTGGTTTTGCCCGAACCGCTGGAGCCCTTGATGCAACTAACCCGGTTAGGCTCGAACGCCATGCTGACCCCCCGGATGGCCTGAAACTCATTGGGTTTCCCCTGGTTGTAGACCTTCTTAATATCTTTCAGTTGTATCAGCATCGGAGTCGTATTTCATAGTTCAGTACAATCGCTTTACCTGATGGCCCATACGGGTTAACGCATGACCGCATCGGGATCGGCGATTGAAGTCCGCCAGATGGGAATAATCGTGGCGACGATGTAGGGCAGCACCGAAAAGAAGAACAGGGTCGCCAGCTGCAGACCGTCGACATACGGTGTCAAACGAAACTGGGGATAGAGCACCGACCAGCCTTTCAGCACCGGTTCGAACAGACTGGCCGAAGCAAAAAAAACATGACCATAGGCGGCAAGATAGCCGATCAGAAATGCGGTCAGGGAGATAACCATCCCCTCCCAGAATTTCATGCGCATGACATCGGCCGTCTCCCAACCGACCGCCTTCAGAATACCGATCTCACGCCGCTCCTCCGCGCTCAGGCCGGAGGCTTTGTCCCAGGCGAAAATCACAAACGCCAGTACCGACCCCAGCAACAGAACAAACAGTATCCCCTGTCGCCAAGAGAAGACACTTTCGTAGGTGCGCAGCACCTCATCCCGCAGTATCGGTCGCGTATCCGGCAGCAGCTGAGATAGCTTCTCCGCCACCTTGTTCACTTCTCTCGGATTTCTTACCGACAGTACCAGATCTGTGTAGAAGCCCTCCGGGATGCTGAAGAGCCGGCGAAAGGCCTTTGGCGACATCAGCAACAGATCGGCACTGACCAGCTCCGAGTCATTTTCCAGTAGCGCCGATATTTGGAACGAGAAGGCCTCTCCGCTCTGTGAGCGTAAGGTGAGATAGTCGCCAACATCGAGACCCTGTACACGGGCGATGCCCGTACCGATAACGATCTCGGTCAGCGGCGTATCGGACTGACCCTCCGTCATGATGGTGTAGTTGGCCTTGACGATTGGATCGTAGTAGTAACCCCAAAGACGCCCCGCTTTCTGCATCACCCCACGCAGACGCCCAATGCGCTGCAGATAATCTGCCGGGATCATCGCATGACGACCTGCCTGCATACGCTGCACAATGATCTCCGGCGAGGCCTGCAACATCAGGCCTGCCTCTTTTCGCAGGGCGTGGGTGAAAAGCGTGACGGAAGCCAGCATGAAGACGATCGTAGTATAGACCGCCAACAATCCCAGGCTCTTTCCCTTCCGCCGTAGCAAAGAAGAGAGCGTGTAGTCGATCAGATATTTTTGCTTACGCAGGAACAACAACATCACGGCATCCTTTGCGGCGGCAGCAGCAGCGAGCCGCTGGGAAAGTGCTCCAACGCCACAGGGTGGTCCTGAAAGGCCGAATGGAGATCAGACAGGCTGAGGTGGCGGGTATATCTCGCCTCGGTAAACAGCGCCAGATCGGTTAAACCGAGCTGCCTAACCAAAGAAGCGCTCGATTCTATCTGTGAATACGCATGATGTCGTCGGAGCCCCGCATCAATCAGGGTGGCGGCAGCGCCAACCAGCAGCAGAGAAACAGACACAAGGAAGACGTTGGATTTTCTCATCGATCAAGCTAACCGCCACTGAGAGATAGTAATGCTTCAATGAGCCTAACCGAGTTGCTGCTTCGCTCTCATTGATAACAATCATTTTGGCGCGCAAGGCATTAAACATGCGTCATATGACTCACTTTGCAGCGGGCTTGGTGCGTCATTTCACTTATTATCAATCGAGAGAATCGTGTTCACTATTGACTGCTCACATATGGGCGCATGAGTGACTTGTTTTATGCTGCTGATTTCTCTTTTTACCTTGCTGATGAGTTGTCACAACTCGCCATTGACTGATTTTTAGTCAACGTTGACTTGCTATCATTCAATGATGATTTATTGAGACTCACCGATGACTACAAATAAGTCATGGATGATTAATTCTTATGATGAATCTACATTGATCACTATCACCGCTCTGGCGGGTGAGTAGTCTTCAATCGCAGGATGAATCAGCTGAATACCGGGACTTTGAAACCGATCGATGCACGAATCCACATGCATGAAGTTGAAACGAACCACAGGGCCGAACTTGCCTCGCCTCTGTGGTGGGATATCATGGCGGCGCGATCGTTATCGACCAAGGTGCAATCGCCCTACCCTGCCGGGTTCTCTCCTGTTCCGGCAACACATCCATGCTTGGCCACAATCCACTGGTTAAAGCGGTTGCATAACCATTATCCTCTCCCGCCTCGCGCATGGCAGATTGCGCCTCCTCGGCAGAGTACGGTAAGCGATGCCATTCGCAGCGCACGCCATGGCCGGTCGGGACCAGGATAAGAAACCAGCCATCCCTTGTCCCGTCATTGGCAGGCATGCCGATAACACCACTGTTGAGCCAGTAGCGTTCTCCCAACCGCTGCCCAAAGGGTATCCCGGCATGGCCGCCGATCACCACATCGTCATCACAAAGACTCAGTTCTTCAAGTTTGCTTGTCTCTGGCGTGGAAGCAAAGAGGAAACGATTGTTTGAAGAGAGTGCGCCGTGTACCAGACGGAATCTCATACCACCGATGGTTAAGTGTAATCCAGTGGGCAGTCCACCCATCCACGCTTTCGAATCACTGCTGAGGTGCTCATCGCAGAACCGATACCAGTCATCGGCTAAAAGTGAACAGCTGGTACCCGGTTCGAATCCGCATCCGCAATCCGGCTTGCCTGAGGCCAGGGACTCTTCGCAGTTACCCATCAGCACCCTGACACCCCAGTCCTGTAAAACGCTTACCGTCTCCTCCGGCTGGGTACAGTAGGCGACAGTGTCACCATTGCAGACCACCCGCGAGGGTGGAATGCCCAATACCCCGGCTTTGTCACGCATTGCCTTGGTGGCCTGCAGATTGCCGTAAGGGCCACCAAAGATCAGTACAGGATCTTGGAATTCGCCCAGGTCTTCGACTGCCGAATCGACCAATGTCAAACCCTGGCGGTATCGGGTTCTGAACGACGCATCGTCCTGCCCAGCCGGTCACCGATCCAGAACATGAGGCATCCCATGGTCAAAACCGTGACGGAGATGAACAACAGCTTGGTGTACTTGTGAAACTCGCCGAGCCATTGGCTATATCCGGTGGATTCGGTGAAGTAGAGTATCGCTCCGCCCATCGCCAGAAGAAAACTGCCGAGATAGCTCCATAAGGGAATCCGCTCCCGGTCGCCCCAGAGGGAGAAGAAGATCACCGGCGCCAGATACATGGAGGCGGTGCCGCTGACCGCGACAGCGCTGAAGAGATCTTTATTGCCGCTGAAAACCAATAACAAACCAAGCAGCATGAACAGCGCCATCACCATGCGCCCGTTCCTTAGTGTCGGGCTTAGGAAGTGCATATCCTTCACCACCAGCTTGGCGGAGCTGGAGAGTGTGCTGTCCAGGGTGGAGATAGCGGATATCACTAGCGCTGCATTGAACAGCAGCATCGGCAGGTCACCCAACAACCGCATCAGCACGGCGTTCATCGCCTCACCCGAGGCCGCCTGCGATCCGGCCATAATGCCAAGACTTCCGAACAACATAATACAGAGCCCGCTGATCCATGTGGCATGAAGGAAGCTGCGACGAGTGGTCTGCCGATCGGCAATGAAACCCCGGTCCATCATAACGGGATCATGCATGGGGTAACTCCAGATCTGGAGCAGCGCCACCAGCATCAGGACAGGCCCGGGCTTGTCGAATTCAAACGGGATAAACAGAAGATTCTGCAATGTCAGATGTCCATCGAAGAGCGTGACCGCTATCAACAGACCCAATACCAGCAGGAAAACGATCATCTGAAACACATCGGTACGCAGTGAAGCATGCAATCCGCCCAGCATGGAGTAGATTAACGCTGCGCCTGCCATGCCGACCACCGCCAGTGTATAGGCACCGCTGCCTGCAGCGCCGAAGAGTATGCCGATCACCAACAGATTGGCAAAGACCTCACTGATCAGTCGTACGCCAATGACCAGGTTGTAGCAACGTGTGCCCCACAGGCCAAACCGATCGCGCAAAAAGGACTGGATGCTGCCGTAGCCTTTGCGAAACCGCAGATCATCAATGATCAGGCCGCCGGTGATGAAGGAGAGATAGTAGATGGCATAAGCCAGTGTGCCCCAGAGCCCATAATAGAAACCGAGTATCGCTGCGTTCATCAATGAGCGTGCGAAGATCCAGGTGGTCACTTGGGAGAAGATCAGGGTCAGCAGGCCGGGCACCCTGCCCGCCGGCGAAAGGCCTTGAAAAAAGGCTCCCTCACTCTGCGCCCTAGGCGCAAGAATCAGGGATGCCAATGCCACGAAACCGGCCAGTGCGGGTAGTAACAATTCCATACAAGCTCCAAGACTTCTTTTCTGTTGGGGACCAGTGAAAACTATACCCGCTCTCTCAGGTTACGTCGTGAGAATGAGGGTGGATTCACCCTATTGTGATAATAAAGTGACAACCGGTGTGGCGTGACCGCATCGGGATGATGAACCTTACTCAATATCGTCGATTGATAGTGGGCGTTCAGTGTATATTAGGCGGCGCTTAGTCGAATGAAGATATCCAGGTGCATATTAATTCAAAACATTCTCACACTGATATTTCACCTATCTATTGTGTGTTATTGACGAATCTCGTAAACGGACCTTAATCCATTGCTTCAATTTGACTCTCCCTTCCAGCTGGCGTTCATGGCCATTGTTCTTTTCGTTGCCTATTTTGTACGCGGTATTACCGGCTTCGGTTCCGCATTGGTGGCTGTACCGCTACTTACGCTGACTATGCCGATCACAGTGGTCGTGCCGATCGTTGTTCTACTGGACTACCTGGCATCCATGAGTCATGGCATCAAGCACTTTCACCACATCGAGTGGAGAGACCTACTGCCCATGCTGCCCTTCTCAGTGTTGGGAATAGTGCTGGCGTTGTACCTTATGAACAGCCTGCAACCCGGTCTGCTCACTGATGCACTTGCCGTCTTTATCCTGATCTATGCCGTCTATTCGCTGTTGCCGCTTTCGACACCGCAAGGTTCAAGATTCTGGGCTGTTCCATTGGGCACTTTATCGGGATTGATTAGTACGCTGTTCGGTACAGGCGGCCCCTTCACCGTAATCTACCTCGGGTTGAGAAAACTGGAGAAGAACGCCTTTCGCGGTACCGTCGCCACCTTTTTTGCCATTGACGGGGGTCTGCGCTTGATCGGTTTTACAGCCAGTGGTTTTTACAATCGTGAAGGTCTGCTTATCGCTCTGATGGCACTCCCGATCGTTGCGCTGGGTCTCTATACAGGCGGACATATTCATACCTCTCTCACAAGAACAGGCTTTGTCCGTATTGTTGCAGCGCTGCTCATAGTGAGCAGTATTGCCCTTTTGTCGAAGAGCAGTTAGACCTCAGCGAATATCCTCAATCGACTTCGTACGAATAAAGACCTGGGGAACGATCAACGCATACCCCTGCTGTTGCCAGTGGACCAATTCGGTAAAAGCGGAGGGCACCACATCGACAAAGGGCTGGAAATCCTCCACCTCATAACCGAAATCGTGTGCCGCAAGACCGCAGACCTTGAACTCAACACCCAAAGTATCGTAGTAACGCATCCGCTCGACCTGATCCCGATACTTTTCATAGTTTTTCTTCGCCAGGGCAACGATCTCAGTACCATGGATCACAACCTTGATATCCATCGACTCGGGAACCATGTCGTAGGGTGATTCGGTCAGGGGATTCATCAACGCCCTGATCCAATAAAGTGCCGAATCCAGTTTCGCCGGATCGTCCAGAAAAACGTCATAAACGACCTTCGGCGGCTGATACTCCGGCATCACCATCTTTGCTTGCTCTGCAATGGCATCCGTACTGAAAAACAGCGTCAGAATTAGGACGGTAATTTTTAGCATGACACTCTCCTCCTGATCTCAGTATTGGCCATCCTGACAGTCGAAAACCCCTTGAAAAATAAGCCTAATTCCGTCAACTCATAGTGTTGTCAGGAGTTGCCCTGTCACGCTTGCATGCTCGATTTTTCCGGCTATAGTTAAAAGTTATGAAATAACTTATTCCCATATAAATTTTTTTAATTACTTATCATTTTTTGAGATATACAAACCATGAGGAGAGGCATATGAGACAGACACGATTTCACAATCCGGAGAGAGGGCGCGGCGACATTCCCCTGCAGTTTGACGATGACGGTTTTCTCATCAACAGCGAAGGCTGGAGCCGGGAGACCGCACGACTCATCGCTGAGATGGATGGACTCGAAAAGCTAGGACCCGATCACTGGTCTGTGATCATGTATCTGCGTGAAAAGCATCTGGAGTCGGGCGGACTGCCGGTCATGTCACGCATCTGCCGCATCATGCACCTGGGTGATCACGGTGTGCAGCGGCTTTTCGGCGGATGCCGCGAAGCCTGGCGAATCGCCGGTCTGCCCAATCCGGGTGAAGAGGCTAAAAACTACATGTAACCCCCCTACCCATAGGGGACGTTTCACACTATCATCTCCAGTCCATGAGCACGGATAAACGATGCACATGGGCTGGAGATGACCCACTCTATCTGGACTACCACGATACGGAATGGGGAGTACCCTGTTTCGATGACCGGCAACTTTTTGAGTTTCTGATTTTGGAAGGTGCGCAGGCAGGGCTTGCCTGGATCACCATTCTGCGTAAACGGGGAAACTATCGACAGAGCTTTGATGAGTTCGATCCGGTTAAGATCGCCCGCTACTCTCAAAAGCGAGTCGATAAACTGCTGCAGAACCCCGGCATCGTACGCAACCGACTCAAGGTGGAATCAACTGTCAGCAACGCAAAGGCCTATCTCGAGATCCAGGAGAAACATGGTAGCTTCAGCGACTATCTCTGGCGCTATGTGGACGGTAAACCTATCACCAATCACTGGCGGGATATCAAACAGGTGCCGGCAAGCACGCCCCTCTCCGACCAGCTCTCCAAAGATTTGAAGAAAGCGGGATTTCGATTTGTCGGCACGACAATCTGTTATGCCTACATGCAGGCTGTCGGCCTGGTTAACGACCATACCACCGACTGCTTCAGGCACAGCCATATCGCGCAACTTAACCATGGGTGAAGAGGCTTTGTCTCAATGGGCGATGGAGAAAACCGCCCAGCTTATCGATGCGGCTGAGACCCGCTATCAAATCGAGATAGCGCGACCGAAAGTCCATTTCGATCTTAAGGGAAAAGCCGCAGGTATGGTGATATTCAAACCTGGGCACCCTGCGACCATTCGATATAACCTGGAAATACTAAGAGAGAACGATCAGGCGTTCATGCGCGAAACCGTTCCCCATGAGGTGGCTCACCTGGTCGCCAGACAATTGTATGGAAGCCGAATCAAGCCCCACGGCAAAGAGTGGCGGTCAATCATGCAAGCCTTTGGTGCGATGGCCAAACGCTGCCACAACTTCCCAATAAACCCGCTTAACACAAGGAAGATGCGCTACTATCCCTACCGCTGTAGTTGCAAGGATCACCAACTCAGTGCGATTCGTCATAATCGCAGTCAAGCAGGTGTCGTCTATCTCTGTCGGACCTGCGGGTCGGCCCTGGCCGCTATAGAAACACCTGCCGAAACGTCTTCTCTATCCGTATAAACCTGCCTACTTCACAGCACCGGATGGGTCACTGGAATCAGATGCATTGGATTGTTCAATCAAAGTCCACTTATCCTTTGATGACATACGTTTGATGGCATGCTCCCGCTTCAGTGCCTCACTTTGGCTGCAACACGATTGACTGTATAGCAATGAGACAGGTCTGCGGCTGCGGGTATATTTGGCGCCAGTACCCTGGTTGTGCTGATCCAGTCGTCTTTGCAGATCTGTAGTGATCCCGGTATAGAGCGACCCATCCACACAACGTAACATGTAGACGAACCATAAATATTCAGCGTTATTCATCGACTTTAGAATATCAGTTATTTATTGTATTCAATCATGCCACATCAGAATCTGTTAATGGATGATTGAATAAATTAGGACAAGACACATAGTAAAAATGGAACTACAACAATGATGAACAGTCACATATGGGCAGTTTCAACATATCTAAAGCCGAAAAAACCTGCTTTCCACAGCCCATACAGGGGTTAACCACTACATTTTTCAATATATTCTGGACTTTACAGAAGTTATATTGAAGTATCACAATGCGTTTAGCCAATAATGTGTTGTTACGACACTGGCACCCCTATGACCTGTTGTGATTTCAAGATAAAAAATTCCAGGGCCGCATGGCCGTCACATCAAGTCTGAACCACATTTAGCCCCACTTGGAGGAAACAATGATTGGTACTCGAAAAAAACTGATCGGATTGGTCGGTGCAATCTCCGTCATTGCCGGACAGTTTGCCATCTCCCCGATCGTATCAGCTGAAACCATGGGTTCAGTTGAACGCGGCAAGAAGATCTCTTTCGATCGTAAGACAGGGAATTGCCTCGCCTGTCACAACATTCCCGGCGGCCAGGCCCCAGGCAATATCGCACCAGCACTGATTGCTATGAAATCACGGTTTTCAAGCAAAGAGGAGCTGCACGAACAGATTTGGGATGCCACCATCAAGAATCCAGAATCTGCCATGCCCCCATTCGGCAAGCACGGGATAATTAGCGAGCAGCAACTCAATGATGTGGTTGAGTTCGTTTGGACCCTCTGAAGATCCTGCTCACTAACCGAGACAGCAAACCCTTTGAGGATGGAAAGATCATGAAGAAAGTTTTTCGTACACTAGCCCTGTTGGCCCTGACCATTGGCATCGGTGCCGCAGCGCAAGCATCAACCCCCGAAGAAGACCTGAAGGCCTTTCAGGACTTTTATAAAAAACGCTTTCCCAACGTAGAGAC
>JAHXIO010000006.1 GCA_025655595.1 Candidatus Thiodiazotropha sp. (ex Monitilora ramsayi) | reverse complement strand
CTTCCTGATTCAATCCAATCATTTGAAGATGGCTTTTCAGCGAAACGGCGACAGCAACTCCGACGTAACAGAAGAAAACTGACCAATACTGGGGGTGTTGCAATCAAACGCTGCATTACTCCTGAAGATCTACCCTTGTTCACCGATGCATTATTCAATCTTCATAATCAGCGTAGATTACTTCTCGGAGACCCTGGATGCTTTATACGAAAACCCGCTGAAGCAGACTTTTACAGGAATTTCCTTCCTAAAGCTTTAGACAAAGGTTGGCTCAGATTTAACGCCTTGACACAAGACGGTGATATTCAGGCTATCCAAATCGGTTACGCATACAATCACACTTTTTTTCAGCTTCAGGAGGGTTTCAATCCAGAATACATTAAAGGCGCAGGCAATGTCCTTCGTCACATCACAATTGACGAGTGCATTCAAGAAGGAATTAGTGCTTATGACTTTCTTGGCGGATTTTCAGAACACAAACGCCGCTGGGGAGCCGAACTTAGACAAGGCCATGACCTGCTTGTCGGTCACCCTAGCCTAAAGAACAGATTGTTTTTCTTGAAGGATATTTGGCCGACAGGACGTTATATATCAGAAGAAGGGCTATTTGACGGTAATTAGGGACTAACAGTCCGAGGTATAAGACTTAGTTTTATACAGCCAGAGACTGAGTCGCAACATAACAGCCGGGATTATCTTCGTCAGACCATCCAATTTGATGTCGTGACAGCTTTTCCCTGTTGACGGTCTCATACAGCCCAACGAGAGAAGACAGGCCGTCACCATAATTTTTCCACATAACAATCAACTTTTCGAAGAGCTGTAGAAACTCGACACCCTCTATTTCAGCGTCAAGAGAATAGATATGTCCATTTGGCAGGATGTATTGACTTTCAGCGTATATGTACTCATGTACATTTTCAGTTGTTACCTCATTGTTATTTCTCAATAATTCACCAAGCACAGGCAAAGTAGTCGGCAATTGTGGACATGTGGATTCCACTCCTTGCATCACCGGGAAAAATGCCGCTCTCCCCCGCACATCACTGGCATATAACAATCCTAACGCCTCCTCTTCTCGCAGTAGATGGGGATTGATCTGCCAACCCGGTACGGCGATTGCCTTTGGCGACGTCTGGAATACAGATTCAAACAGCTCGACGCCCTTTTTTACCTGTCGACTCGTCCATACTTCATCTGTAAAAGCAGCCCGATCAGTCCATGTGACCGGATCGTATGCCAGTAATCCAATTTCATGGCCCACTGCGGCCACCGACCGCATGATTTCACACCCTTGCCGAGACATCGTAGGTGACGGCAAAAGCGTGTGCACAAGTCTTGAACCGAGACTGGCCGGTGAACGCCATGACGGCGTTTTATCATACCCAAACAGACGGCCACTTCGATCAGGCCCCACAGCAAAGAAGAAAGAGGCCTGAACCTGATACGTGTCGAGCAGTCGCAATAGATTCGGCACCCCCTCACGGAGCCCCCGCAATGTATTGACGCATATCCTGAGGCCGATCTTCACGGCTAATCCAGGTAACGGCAGATCAGACCATTTGTCACCGACTCAACAGGTAGACTGAGGCGTACGCGGTAGCCACCTCCAGGCGCCTCCTCCATAGGATTGCCCTGCAGGTCCTCCATGTGATCCAGAATAAAACTTCGATTGCCGGAAGGTGTCATCAACTCAAGGCGATCGCCGACTCTCAGTTTATTCTTCACATCCACCTGGACCAGCTCGGTCCTTGAGTCAATATCCAGAATTTCAGCCACAAACTGCTGCCTTTCGGTCTGCGAACTGCCGTATCGGTAGTTTTGCAGCTCCTGCGATTCATGCCTTTGATAAAATCCATCCGTATATCCGCGATTGGCCAGACTCTCCAAATCAGCCATGAGGTCGGGCCGGAAGGGTCTACCCGCGACAGCATCATCGATTGCCTGGCGGTAGACTTGTGTCGTGCGTGCCGTGTAATAGTGGGATTTGGTGCGCCCTTCTATTTTCAGGCAATCAACCCCAATCTCCACCAGCCTGTGAACATGCTCCACCGCACGCAGATCGCGGGAGTTCATGATATAAGTGCCATGCTCATCCTCGAACACCGGCATCTGCTCACCGGGTCGGTTCGGCTCCTCCAGAAAATAGACATCTTCCGCTGCCGGGTGGCGTTGGACCCCACCCGGCCCTGCTGCGGGTTCAGGCCCGCTGACCGGTTGAGAGAACTTGTAGTCCCATCGGCAACTGTTGGTACAGGTTCCTTGATTGGCGTCCCGGTGGTTGAAGTAGCCGGAGAGCAAACAGCGGCCGGAATAGGCGATACACAGAGCCCCGTGCACGAACACCTCGAGTTCCATATCGGGACAGGCTTGGCGAATCTCTTCCACCTCTTCCAGTGAAAGCTCCCGGGAGAGAATTACCCGTACCACCCCCTGCTGCTGCCAAAAACGCACCGCCTCGGCGTTGACCGTGTTGGCCTGCACCGAGAGATGAACCGGCATTTCTGGCCATGTCTCCCGCACCATCAGAATCAGACCGGGATCGGACATAATCAGGGCATCCGGCCCCATTTCGACCACCGGCCGCAGATCGTCGATAAAGGTCTTCAACTTGGCCCCGTGAGGCATCACATTGCAAGCCAGATAGAACTGCCGCTTGAGTCGATGGGCATCGGCAATACCGATAGCCAGGTTTTCCTGTTGAAAATCATTATTGCGAACCCGCAGACTATATCTTGGTAAGCCTGCATAGACAGCGTCCGCGCCGTATGCAAACGCGTAGCGGGCATTCTTCAGGGTACCGGCAGGAGAGAGAAGTTCAGGCTTTTTCATGGAGAACGCGGCATCCGCATGGCTCAATTGAGGGTAACGGAAAAGATCTCCCGGAAAGTACCGCGTAACAAGCGCTCCCGCTCGACCTCGATTTGCACCTTGTCTCCCACCGCCTTATCCATGAGCGCAATCCTGATATCCGTATATGTGCTAATCGGTTCACCATCGATTGCCAGCAGTCGATCTCCCGATTCGACACCAGCCTTGGCCGCACCGCTCTCCTTATCGAAACCGCTGATACTGGGCGGAGAGTTACCGAGATCGAGAAAAACTCCCAACTTGCCGGCAGGGGGGAGTTCGACCTTATCCGTCACAATCAGATAGTCGCCCAGGCTTGAATCCAGCCCATCTGCCCGGTTGGCATTAAGTATGACCGCGTGACTGACTGGTGTGCGTCTCATCATACGCGCTGGGATCCCCTCACGATAAGCCAGATGACCGACACCCGCCAGAATCACCATATGGTTGTCGGGGTGCTGCTGCAGCCACTCCGCTGCACGCTCCGCCATTCCCTCATCCCAAAGCAGCTGGACGTCGAGGAAGTTTTCGAAATCGCGACCCTGCATGTGTGGATGTTGATCGTACACAGCCCTGATACGTTCGCGATAGGCATCGACTCCCCGGTCTATCTCCTTCGGCAGGCGTGCCTTATCGGCCTCAGACAGGCTCTCGATACCTGCTTTGCCGACCTGTTGAGTAATTTCACTCTCCAGATTGAGTGCGATCAGCGGTATCCCCTGCTCTCTGGCAAATCGAAATATGGGTCGGTAAAGACGATAATCGAAGCGCCAGCGATCAAAGTACTCCGTCTCACGTATCAGATCATGCTCTTCGATCTCACCGGCGATATATCTGTCCAGCACCTGTTGAAAAGGTTGAAAAAAGAACTCGAGACCTATAGCAAGATTGGGATGCAGGGTGTGCAGCCCCTGGATAATGGCCAGTTGATTGAGGTGATGCTGATACTGATCATGAGACTCGCCCACAAACACCACCTGCTTGTCGGCCACTTTCTCGACCAGGCTGGACATATCCATCAGTGAGTTAAGATCAACAACGGCATTGGTCGGTTTCTCATCGGCGTACGACAATGCCATTATGCTGATCAGCAATAGGAAAAGGGAACTCATACGAATCACAGCTTGCCCCTCTCGCAGTAGGTAGTGAATAACAACAGCGTATCAAATTGGATCGTGAAAACCATGGGCGTTATGACCAAAAAAACTCTCATATGTTGCATTCTGCCGGTTCTGTTCACGATTTTCAGCCCCGTATTAGCTGTCGGATAGATGCATCACGAAATTCATCTCAAGCTCGCCTCTTCCGACAAGACCGTCCATTTCACAGACCTCATCATGCTACCCAGGGACATCCATCCGGTTTTTTCAGCATGAGAGCCTTGAGCTCTGAAGCCAAAACTCTGACATGGAGGTCTCCCGGATCAGTTCTGCGGATGGCCCCATTCCCCTGATTGACCATCCCACCAATCTGCACAACTGCGATCGGGCCAATTCACTTTGTTAATCACCCATGGTTTTCGTTAGAATATTGCCTCAATGGTACCCATTGGGTAAAACCGCCTCATTTATTAATTTTTTCATTGGAAAACAACTTGATGGATAGTATTTCACCCAGCGAACTCGAAGTGGCAACACTGATAGTGGAGACTTTGAACCTGGAAGATATCAGCCCTGAGGAAATAGAATCCCAAGCCCCCCTCTTCCGTGACGGACTCGGGCTCGACTCCATTGACGCTTTGGAACTCTCTTTGGGCATCAAGCAGCAATACGGCATACAATTGAAGGCTGACAATGAGAACATAACCGAGATCTTCTCATCCCTCGCCAGCCTGACCCAATTCATACAGGACAACCGTTGACAAGCTGGGATGTCGCAACCGAGCCGTTCGGACCGGATCATCCCTGCCTGGCTGGCCACTTCCCCGGTAATCCGATTATTCCCGGTACTCTTATCCTCGATCGCGTGATAGAGACACTGCAGAAAAGCAATCCGCATCTTACAGTCAGCGAAGTTGTGAATGTCAAATTCCTCCGCCCGCTGCAGCCTGATGAGCATTTCACCATTAGCTATCGAATAAAATCCAATGAGCTGTACTTCGATTGCCGAGTGGGTGATGCCCTTCTCTCTTCGGGTAGACTCAAATTGAGCCGTTTGGGGGAACAACCTTGAGCAAAGATTGGAAAGCCCATCGGGAACGCGGCTCGAGTGTGATGCTCCACCTGATTCGCTGGATCGCACTGCATATGGGGCGCGGTACTGCACGTAGTCTCCTCTATCCAATCACACTCTATTTTCTGCTGACTGCGGGTAAACAGCGACGTGCATCCCGTGAATTTCTCAATATGGCACTAAACAGGCCAGCTACGCCGTGGGATGTCACAAAACATATTCACACCTTTGCCAGCACGATTCTGGACCGGGTCTTCATGATGACCGACAGGTACGACTGCTTCGACCTGAAAATCAACAATCATGAGCTGATTGCAGAAGTACTGAATCAGAACAGAGGATGCATCCTGCTGGGCTCACATCTTGGTAGTTTTGAGGTATTGCGCATCACAGCGGTACTCAGGCGTGAGCTCCCACTGAAAATATTGATGTATCCTCAGCACAACGAGATGCTTGTACGGATTCTCTCTGAACTCAATCCTACACTTAGTGACAACATCATCCCCCTGGGGCAGACCGACACACTGATCAGGGCACAGGAGAGTGCTGCATCGGGTTCGATAATCGGCATGTTGGGAGACCGCGTGGCAGACAGTGGCAAGACCGTTACCTGCCGCTTTTTCGATCGGCCCGCCAATTTTTCTCAGGGACCGATTCTACTTGCCTCTCTCCTGAAAGTACCTGTATTTCTCTTCTTTGGAGTCTATTTGGGTGGCAACAGATATGAGATACATATCGAGTCATTCGCAGATCAGATCTCACTAACTCGCGGATCGAGAGAGCAGGACATCCAATACTGGACGCAACGTTATGCTGAGCGACTGGAGCACTATGCCAGATCAGCTCCTTACAACTGGTTCAATTTTTACGACTATTGGGATGTGCAACAGACTGGCGTTGAGATAGGTTCTCAAAATAGTGTACCAGGCTAGAGAGACCGGGACAGAGAATCCCTGCATGGCAGATTGGAATTGAAACATGCGTATGGAATCGGGTTACACCCTTCGAACCGCTCTATTGCTACTGAGTCTTTTCATGACAGCGTCAATTCAGGCTGAGGCGACAGACTGGACGCTGGCGCAACTCATGCTTAAATTTACTGAGACCGGCCAACGGGAAAACCGCTTCACCGAGATCCGTGAACTTTCCCTGTTGAATCACTCACTGGAGTCGAAAGGCACACTGACCTTTACACCGCCAGACCGGCTGAGCAAGCAGTTTGATCCACCGGATGGTCTTGGGTATGGCATCGAAGGCAACAGGCTTACCATTCGGAAATCCGATGGTAGCATCGAGACGCTGTTACTCGATCATTCACCACGTTTACTGGCCTACATCGCCTCTCTGAGAGCCGTTCTCGCAGGTGACCTGCCCGGCCTATCCGTCTACTTCGATACCGAGTTGAAAGGGAGTTCTGCTGACTGGCAACTCACACTTCTCCCCAGGGAACCCAAACTGTCCCAACAAGTCTCTCGTATCGAAATCACCGGCCAAAAGGCTGATATCCGACAATTTATGGTGATTGAACAAGGCGGAGACCGCATCACCACCCGTCTCCACAGTCAGCGTGAAGATTAAACACTCCTCACTTCTCAGCGCCTGGTTAAGTATCCTGATTATCTGTGGCTGGTGGTTGAGTCAGCATACCCATCTGCGTACCGACCTGAGTCTCTTTCTGCCAGAGGGCAACTCGGCTCAACAACAATTTCTCCTATCGGAACTCCATCAGGGTTATGCCACACGCCTCTTGCTGTTGGCTATCGGCGGGGGCGATGCCAGGCAACGCGCCTCTCTCAGTCAATCCTTGCTTGGAGCGTTACGCAAGGGGAATGATTTCAGGCGCGTCGAGAACGGCACTCCCGGCGACCTTGAAGTAGACCCCCGGCTTTTTGAGTATCGTTATCTGCTCAGTCCTGAGATACCAGGAAATCCCACCTTTACCGCAGGCCGGTTAACCGATGACTTTAAAGCTCGACTTAGAGAGTTGGGCTCACCTATTCCCACCCCGTTTAAGGCCTTATTGCCCAGAGATCCGACAGGCGCCTATCAGGCAATGCTCAACCGGTGGCAAATGCAGAGAGAGGTCACCCGATCTGAAGGCGTCTGGTCCTCCCGACAGGGTGATCTGGCAATCCTGCTGGCAGAAACCGGGGAGAGCGGATTAGCCATCGACCGCCAGCAATCCATGCTTGAGCGAATCAATAAGACATTCGAGCAACTCGATACCTCTGGTGAGCACAAGCTGATCATCAGCGGTCCGGCCGCCTTTAGTGTTCAGTCAAAACATATAATCGAACATGAGAGTCGACTGCTCAGCCTGATTGCCTCCCTTGCCATCGCCCTGATGCTGTTCCTGGCCTATCGCCATATCCCCTACCTACTCTATGCTGCCTTACCATTGCTCACTGCAGTGATGACATCGATTCTTGTGACAGGCTGGATATTCAAAGAACTCCACGGCATTACACTGGCATTCGGTATTACCCTGTTGGGTGTCTCTCTCGACTACCCCGTCCATCTGTTCAGTCATATCGAGCGTCGGGATAGCCCCGTCAAGGCCATGAAACGTATCTGGCAGACATTGCGACTCGGCGTATTCACCACCTGCCTGGGTTATCTGGTACTGGTCACCACGGCCTTTGAAGGACTCAAACAGTTGGGTATATTCACCCTGATCGGTCTACTGACTGCCGCATTCAGCAGTCGATATCTGTTGCCACATCTCTATCCCAAAACCTTCGAGCCACCACAACTCAGAGGGACACGGCTGGTTTCAGTACTGGCCCACAGAGATCGTCGTCTGCCATTCACCCTCATATCGATCACTCTACTCCTGGTAGCCTGGTCAGCTTTCTCCCCACAAAGGTTGTGGAACGACGACATTACGGTACTTTCACCACTGCCACCCTCTCTGATAGCACAGGATCGGAGCCTGAGACAGCAACTCGAAGCCGACGAGACGAATCAGATGATCCTCCTCCGGGGAAGAGAGATCGAACAATTACTACAGCAATGCGAGTCACTGAGGCCCATTATCAACAACGCCGTGGATGAGCGATTGCTCAATGGGGCGACAATGCTCTGTGACTATCTACCCTCTCAGCAGACACAACGGATAATACAATCGCATCTACCCGAAACTGAACACCTGAATGAACAAGTTCAACTTTCACTGAAAAATCTCCCTTTTCATCAACACGCCTTCACACCCTTCATAGAAGATATTGCATCAAGCCGGCTACTGGTTCCGATGACCTATGATATGACTGCCGGTACCCAGTTACGGGATCTTCTGACACCCTATATCAGGAAGACGGCTGATGGTTGGGCGGGTTTGGTGCCCTTACAGCATGTAGTGGATGGCGATGCCCTTTCACAGCGATTACTTCACCTGGAGCCGGATGTGAAATTTGTCAATCTTAGCCGCGAGACCAGTGAGCTGATCGGCAATTTTCGCCAAATCACCTTGCAATATGTTCTGTTCGGGGTCTGCTTGATGCTTGTCGTCCTATGGATGGGATTAAAATCCTTACGGCGGGCCATATCCATCCTGTTGCCCATCGCCCTGGCCATTGTATTGACAGCATCCTTGTTGAAACTCACCGGAGAGGCGATGAACCTCTTTCACTTGATCTCACTCATGCTGGTATTGGGAATCAGTCTCGACTACAGCCTCTTCTTCTCCCGTAAACCTCTCGATCTGAACGAAAGAAAGGGCACACTGCATGCCTTGGGGGTTTGTGCTTTGAGTACGGTCACTGTCTTCTCCATTCTCGCAACATCCAGCATCCCGGTTCTGCATTCGATCGGCATGACCGTGTCGATCGGCGTCACCAGCAGTTTTCTGCTGACTTATGCACTCTCAAAATCACCCGCGCCAGAGTCGTCAAGGTTACAACAATGACTCACTCTGCACACACCACTGATACCGGTCGCACCCACTACCTGCTGCGGGGTATATTCCTGTTACTGTTGATCGCCTATCCGTTGACACTCCATATCGGCATTCTGAAAAATGGGAATCTGCAGCCAGCCGTCATTATCCTTTTGGGGTTGATACTGTTCTCGGGTGTGAGTATGGTTGCCAACCGCAATCGGACCGGCTGGCTTCTCCTGATATGCGGAAGCACTCTGGCTGTCTGGTTATTCACTCAGGAGATAGACCCTGCACTGGTACTGAAGCTGCCGCCGATTCTGATCAGCCTGTTCCTTATGGTCTTGTTTTCCAGCACCCTAATACCGGGAAGAAGAGCCCTGATCTCCCGTATTGCCGAGATGATGCATGGGCATAAGCTGGATTCTGTTGCCGAACATTATACCCGTCGAGTGACTGTACTTTGGTCAACCCTGTTCATACTCATGCTACTGGAGAGCATACTGCTGGCTTTGTACGCTTCTCCCAAAATTTGGTCACTCTTCACCAATTTTATAAACTACGCACTGATAGGCTTGGTCTTCTTAATTGAGTACCGCATACGCGTTCGCAAACTCTCTCATCTGCAGCATATGGCATTTCCAGACTTTCTCTTATCGCTGAGACGTATCGAATGGCGGAGGCTCTGGTGAGTAGAGAAAGTCGCACATCCGTTTTGTACCACAGTTCCAAACAACCCCTGGCTTGGAGAAGAGGTCAATCAATATCTGCAGAGACATTTCTTCAGGATGTAGAACAGGCGTCCAGATCACTACCGGAAAAACGGTATGTGTTTAACCTTTGCGAAGACCGATACCGCTTTATGGTGGGCTTCGCCGCGGCCTTACATCGCAAACAAATCACCCTGATGCCGCAAAATGCCACCGCGGGTGCCATCAACGGTCTGTCCGAAGATTTTCCCGACAGTTATTGCCTGGTTGAAAAATCGATCAATGAGATATCCGCCGAGCAGATTGAGTATGGAGAGCTGATGATCAGCGACAAGCTGGTAAATACCGGCTTGGTTACGATCGACCCCGATCAGATTGCGGCCATTCTTTTCACCTCCGGGAGTACCGGCAAACCAAAAATGCACGCCAAGGACTGGCGCACACTGACCGCCGAGGCAGCACTCGCATTACAGCACTTCCCCTTTCTGAGCAGGAACATCAGCAGCATTCTCGCCACTGTACCCTCCCAGCATATGTACGGTCTCGCCACCGCTATCCTCTTTCCCTGGCAGGGTGCCATCAGCATAGACACAGGTCGCCCCTTTTTTCCGGCCGATATCCTCGCTTCCCTGTCCCGGCTACCGGCGCCTCGAGTCCTGATTACCACGCCGTTGCACCTTCGAGCCTGTGCCGCGGCAAGTCTCGACTGGCCGCCGATCGAATTTATTGTCTCCGCTACGGCACCACTATCGGAATCACTGGCCGCTGATGTCGAGCGGGAGATGCTGACACAGGTTTTCGAAATCTACGGCTCGACAGAAACAGGGTCTATCGCAGGCAGGCGTACGACAGAGAACTCATTGTGGTGCCTCTATCCCAATATCACAATCTCTCCCCAAGCCGATGGTTGTGAGGTCAATGGCGGCCATTTGATGGATAAAGTCCTTCTCAACGACAGTATCAAGCTTGAGTCAGGGGGGGAGTTTCACTTGCTGGGACGCGACAGCGACATTCTGAAAATAGCCGGCAAGCGGGCCTCATTAAGCGACCTAAACCATCAACTGATGGATATCCCAGGGGTTATCGATGGTACTTTCCTGCCGCCGGACGATGAAAAGCAGGAGAATCAACGCCTTTCAGCTCTCGTAGTGGCCCCTTCTCTCTCCAAGCACGAGATTCTGCAGGCACTTGGCAAAACGATCGATGAGGTATTCCTGCCCCGCCCGCTCCATTTTGTCACTTCGCTTCCTCGCAATTCCACTGGTAAGCTACCACGTAGAGATATAGATAAGCTACTGATATCAATGAATAATAATCAGCATTCAGTACCTGATAGCAACGGCCGGTAGAGTGCGTGCGACCTAAAGGGCATAAAATCCGATCTAGCCACGACTATTCCCAGTGTAACCATTGTACTGAGTCACCAGGACTCGCATAATGTGCGGCTGCCGTACACACGGCTGTTTGACCCTGTGATAACGGACAACTATGGCGATTACACCACTCACGATTTCCGGCTTTACGCTGACCAACGCCCTCGGACAAGGTAACGATGCCACGCTTTCTGCCTTACAGGCGGGCAGAAGCGGACTGCGTCACTGTGACTTGGACGATATCGACCTGAAGACCTGGATCGGCCGTGTCGAAGGTATCGAGTCAACGGACCTGCCGGATGCGTTCATCGACTATGACTGCCGGAATAACCGCTTGGCGTATCTGGCACTCCAGCAGGACAATTTTCTCGAATCTGTCGTTCGCGCCATCTCAGATTATGGAGCGGATCGAATCGGGATTTTTATGGGCACCAGCACTTCCGGTATCGCAATGACGGAAAATGCCTACCTGCAACAGGACTCAAACGGTCACCTGCGGGGCGACTACAACCCAGACAAAACCCATAATGTCTTCTCGTGCACCTCGTTTCCAAGAACTCTTTTAGGTCTCCGGGGACCGGCACTTGCCATCTCCACAGCCTGTTCCTCAAGCGCCAAGGTCTTCGCCACCGCCCATCGTTATATCTCTGCCGGACTATGTGATGCCGCAGTCGTCGGAGGAGTCGATTCCCTCTGTATGACGACCCTCTATGGCTTCAGCTCCCTGGATCTGATATCCACTTCCCCCTGTCGACCCTGGGATGTTGATCGTCAGGGGATCAATATCGGTGAGGCAGCCGGCTTTGCACTGCTGGAAAGGACAGATGCGGCTCCTAGCGGACCCAGGTTGTTGGGTTATGGTGAATCGAGCGACGCTTATCACATGTCCACTCCTCACCCGGAAGGGAGTGGCGCTGCCCTGGCCATGCGGCAGGCACTCGAACGCTCAGGAATCACATCAAAAGAGATCGATTACATCAACCTGCACGGTACCGCCACGCCAGCCAATGACCTTGCAGAGGATATGGCAGTTGTTGCGTGTTTCGGTGAGCAAGTATCCTGCAGCTCCACCAAAGGCTTTATCGGCCACACACTGGGAGCGGCGGGCGTCACTGAGGCGATCATCTCCCTGTTGTGTCTCGAATCCGGATTGATCCCGCAAAATCTGCAAACGGAAAAACCCGATCCCGCACTGCACGCAAACCTGTCACTCGCAACCGAACGTCGCGCTTTGAATTTCACCATGACAAACTCCTTCGGGTTTGGCGGTAACAACTGTAGTCTTGTGTTTGGTCAATCCCAATGATCGATGTCTCGATTGAATCAGTCGGCCTGATAGCGCCCGGTTTACATGGCTGGAAGCAGTCTACTCCTGTGTTGCGGGGCGAAGCGCCATTTCAACCGCTGCCCCTCCCCCCCCTGAAACCGGCGATGCTCAAGCCCAATGAGCGCAGACGCACAACTCAAACCATCAAACTGGCTCTGGAGGTCTCCGACGACGCCCTGAGCCAGAGATCCAAACAGCCGGAATTGCTATCGGTTTTTGCATCCTCCAACGGTGACCTTGATGTCATTAATCAGATCTGTAGCGCACTGACCCTGGATGACCGCCCTGTCTCACCCACGCAGTTTCACAATTCGGTTCACAATGCCCCAGCCGGCTACTGGTCCATAGCCACCGGATATCAGCAGGTCTCTACCAGTATCGCAGGTCTGGAGGGTACCTTTGCTGCAGGACTGTTAGAGGCGGCCGTTCTGACAAAAACAGAGAACAAGAAGGTTCTGCTGGTTGCCTATGACCTTCCTGCTCCAGACCCATTGAGAGAGGTCATTACCGTTAACGATACATTTGCAGCCTCCCTATTGATTTCTCATAAATCCGAAAGCGGGGATAAATTGGCGGATCTCAAACTTCGACTGAAACCCGATCTGTCCGAGAGCAGGATGCAGCACTCCTTGATGGAGGCAAAGAGAGTGGCGACACCTGCGGCGAGGTCACTTCCGCTGCTGGAAGCACTGGCACTTAAACGTCATGCGAGTATGTGCGTACCCTATCTTCCCGACATGAAACTATCTATCGAGTGCATCCCATGCTGAACGCCAAGCAACTATGTGAACTGATGCCCCATGATGGTCTCATGTGTTTGATAGACAGCCTGCTCCACTGGGATGACGAGCATCTTGTCTGCAGTACGAAAACCCACCTGAGATCAGACAACCCGTTGCGCTCCCGTGACCGACTGAGCGTCATCCATTCCGCAGAATATGGTGCGCAGGCCATGGCGCTGCATGGCGGCCTACTGGCCCAACGGTCCGGACAAGCCCCAATTGCCGGGTTTCTGGTCAGCTTACGAGGAGTAAAACTGCACCGAGAGCGCCTGGATGACACGATTTTTCCTCTACTCATTACCGCCAGAAAATTAATGGCTGACAGCGGAAATCTCCTCTATGCTTTTGATCTGACCCTGAATCACATCCCGGTTGCCGAAGGGAGTGCAGCCGTTATGGCACGTAGGGAGGTGTAGGCCTTGAAACGCGCCCTCATCACCGGTGGCAGCGGCGATATAGGTGCAGCCATCTGCCTGCGGCTCGCCGCCAGCAATCACCATGTCATCGTACATGCCAACAGCAATCTCGCCCGTGCGGAAACCCTAGTGCAGGAGATCCGCAGCCTGGGCGGGTCCGCAGAGGCGTGCAGCTTCGATGTCAGGCAGACTGACACCTGTCTGCAGGCGTTGGAAAAACTCCTTGCTGATGGTCCCATACAAATCCTGATACACAACGCTGGAATTCACAGTGATGCCCCGTTGGCAGGTATGCAACCCACTCAATGGAAAGAGGTCATCGATGTCTCGCTGAACGGTTTTTACAATGTCACACAATCTCTTCTCCTGCCGATGATGGCAACACGTTGGGGCAGGATCATCGCCATCTCATCCATTGCGGGCATCATGGGAAATCGAGGCCAGGCCAATTACGCTGCCGCAAAAGCGGGCCTGCACGGTGCCTGCAAATCACTTGCCATCGAAATCGCCTCTCGAGGCGTTACCGTCAACACAATCGCACCCGGCATCATTGCCGGCCGTATGACTGATCAGGTATTCGATGAGAAGACCATCAAGCAGATTGTCCCCATGAAGCGCGCAGGAAGGCCTGAGGAGGTCGCTTCACTGATCAATTACCTCACCTCCGACGAGGCAGCCTACATCTCCGGACAAATTCTCTCTATCAATGGTGCCATGGCCTAGAGTATGGAGACCGTACTTGTTATTCCCGTCTTGAATGAGTCAGCCACGATTGCAGAGGTAGTGGCTCAGGCACGACCTGAAGTGGACTTGATCATCGTGGTGGATGACGGATCGGAAGATGGCACCGTGGATCAACTTCAGAATCTCGATGTTCATATTCTCCAGCATGAGAAGAATAAGGGTAAGGCAGCTGCCTTACATTCCGGTTTCTCTCATGCCCTGTCTCTGAATGCGAAATACATCGTAACGCTGGATGGAGACGGGCAGCACGACCCCCGGGAGATTAAGACACTTATTGAGACCGCCGAAGCGTCGCCCGACAGCATCATCATTGCCGCGCGTCTCTTACAACGACATAGTGCCCCCAAGCTGCGTCGCTTCGCCAATAGATTCGCGGATTTTTGGGTCTCCTGGGCAGCCGGTTACCCGGTGGTTGATTCACAATCCGGTTTCCGGCTATATCCAGCCAAAGTCCTCAGCACGTTACAGCTGGAAACGACAATTCAGCGGGGCTTTGTCTTTGAGAGCGAAATACTCATTGAAGCAGCAAACAACAGCTTTTATAGTATCTCCATTCCTGTGGAATCGATTTATCGTAGAGAGGGACGCGAAAGCCATTACAGACCTTGGACGGACACTTGGCGAATTGTTCGCATGATCGCATGGCGTTTATTACGCCGGGGCATGTATCTGCCGGGACTCCTCAGGAGCCTGAGAATCCTGTCTGACCCACGCAATCAGCAGATTCAAGGGTAGTTATATATTCAAGGGACTCGTAAATACCACACCTATCCAATCCCCAAATCAAGATTTTTTAACCACTCAATAAAGGGAGTATCAATCAATGACAATCACAAAAATGAGAAAACTGGCTTTTGTTGCCATGATTGCATTAACTATGGGATTGATCGGTTGTCGCACGGCACCCGTTTACAATGTCGAAGAGGCGCCTGTTAACGCTTCCAGCAAAGTCAGCGCTGAGAACGTCAAGAAAGCCATCATGTCCGCCGGCGCCGGCCTGGGTTGGCAAATGAAAGAGGTGAAACCCGGCCAAATCGTAGGCAGTATCTTTCTCAGAAAACACTCTGCAGTAGTGGACATCCCCTACTCCGCCACCAAATACAGTATTATCTACAAAGACAGTACTGAGTTGAAATATGACGGCAGTATGATCCACTCAAACTATAACGGCTGGATTCAGAATCTCGACCGCGCTATACAGGCACGCTTGGTAACGATGTAGTTTTCTCTACTACTGTCCTCAGACTACCGCCGGCAAGCATGTCCGATTTGACGCTCGTCGGCGGTAGTGACTCCCCCTATCATCAGATCTGATTATCTCAATCTGAAAACTGATCCACTACCACCCACATCAATGCAATTCGATCCAGAACGAGGACAAATCGATTGGGACGGATTGTTTACTTTTCTTCTCACTTTGCTAGTCATGACAGCCACACTTGGTCTGCCCTTACTGGTCAGTCTGAGGTACGTCTATTCAACGGCGAAAAACAGTTCGAACGATTGCACCGAAAAGCAATTGTTGGTCTTTGGAAAGCAACTTAAACAAGGAAATATCGATAGCGATTATCGACTACGCCTGACTAAAGCCGTCGAGTTGATGCGAAAACGTGAGAATTGCCGGTTGCTGCTGCTGGGTGGAGGCATCAAAGATGAAATCAGTGAAGCTGCCGCCGGTCAGATCTGGGTTGAGGCATCCGGTATCGAAATATCTCGAATGATGCGAGAAGAGCAGTCGCAAAACACTTTGGAAAACCTGAAGCATGCCAGAGAGATCTTAAGCAGCGTTTCTGAAGAGGCTGTTGTATTGATCAGCAACCGATACCATCTTGCACGAATCGCCACCATCGCCAAAAGTCTGCGCATTGACCATCGACTATGTGGCTGTGAAGATAATTTCAGTATCACAGCGAAATTGATACCAAGACTGCTTATTGAAGCCTGGTATATCCTCTGGTTCAAGACGGGTCTTACCTGGGCACGATTAACCCAAAACCGACGCATGTTGGACCGGGTGACATGAAACAAAGAGTATCTTGGTCAATCATTCTTCTACTGACTCTCACCAGTAGGTGGGCACTGTGTGACGAAGGTCTGCCGACAAACTGGCAGTTGTTGATTGGCTATGGGGAATCACACCCTGGTTGGGGTGACACCAAGGAGAGAGTCGAAACCCGAGACATTATACTTCGCCATGAGCGACCGCAGGATCGGGTACGTGGCCAGGGGTGGTATCGTAACCGGCGTTCCCTGCAAATCGAACTGCCTCTACATCTTCTCGACCAGCCTGACGAACCACCAATGGCAGGTATCTATTTCAATGCCTGCTGGACGTTTCTGCCACTACAGAGTGTTCAGCCCTATCTGTTGGCTGGAGGAGGCCCACTCTATACCAATGCAAAAATCCCGGGCACCAGTTCCAGGCTTAAGGGCGTCTATCAAGCTGCAGGCGGACTAAAATTCAACCTACGATCAATGAATTTTAACCTCGAGTACCGATTCCATCATGTCTCCAACGGCGGACTTAATGAGCCAAACGACCCTTTGAATTCGGGAAAGCTATTTTTCGGCCTTCAGCTACCCCTCTGACTCGGCCATCTCACGACAGGTCTTTGCAATGGCATCCACTGCACGGGCATGCTGCCGTACACAGGGGTTCTCCTGATCCCACACATATCCCGCCAGTACTGAACAAATTTGATTCTGAAAGACTTCAGGTTTGACCGGTGAATAGAAGATGGTTGGCAAGCGATCGTCATACCAGGCATTGACGAAGGTTCTGAATGTCTCCACCCCCATCATGAGATGATCGACATACTCCTGCTGCCAGTCGGGCTTCTCACCTGCCAGTTCACGAATTGATGTCTTGGCGGCACGGTTTGCCGACTCAAGCGCCAGGGTAACGCCGGATGAGAAGACAGGATCGAGAAACTCTGTCGCATTACCCATCAATGCATACCCTTTACCAAACAGCTTCTTGACTGATATGGAGTAACCACTGATTCGTCTGACGGGAAAGCAGAACTGGGCCTTATCCAATCTTTCTCTCGTATTGGGATTATCATTCACGATGGCACGTAATTTCTCGTCAGGATCTTCCGGGTAACGAGAGAGAAAATCGGGCTTAGCCACAACGCCAATGGATGTCTTGCCATTGGAGAACGGTATTATCCACATCCATGCATTTTCTGCGTCATCCAGGGAACAAATCCAGATTCGCCCTTCCCCGTCCCCTTCGGGACGTTTGTCTCCTGTAACATGGGTAAAATAGGACTCTCTCAGAGGGAGGGATGAAGCCTCGTCGAGACCCAGCAACCGAGGTAGCACCCGTCCATATCCGCTGCCATCCAGTATAAAACGGGCTGACACACTCACCTCGGAGCCGTCTGGCAACTGTAGTACGGATGTAGATGACCCGTCATCCGCAAAACTCACTCCTTTAATTGCATGTTGCCATAGGATAGGCACACCGAACGACTCGACAGTCTCTGCCAATGCCAGATCGAATTGTTCCCTCGGCACTTGATAGGTGTATGACCATCCATTGGTAAACTGTTGCGAGAATTTAAATGTACAACTCTCCTTGCCACGCTTAAAGACAGCGCCGTCTTTTACCATAAAGCCCTGGGCTTTCACGGCATCCAACATCCCTGCCTCATCTAAAAGATCCATACAACGGGGTAACAGGCTCTCACCAATCACAAAACGTGGAAAAAGCTCTTTTTCCACAATCATACAATCGAGTCCCGCCTTGTGAATCAGAGAAGCCGCAGAAGCACCTGCAGGTCCCGCACCGATGACAAGCACGTCCGTTTCAATTTTTTTCATTTCTCTTATCCCTTGTCATCGACATCAATCGATAACCACCATGTGTTCGCCACATCCTGATCCGTTTCAATCACCCGTGACCGCATCACTCACCGATTGTCCGACTTTACCCGCCCCTTCCTTGGTTGCATCCCAGACTTCTCCGCTCCCCTCCTTGGTCGCTTCCCAGGCTTCCTTACTACCTTCAGAAATGCCATTCCAAGCCTCTTTCGAACCCGATTTAACACCACTCCAGGCCTTACCCACGGCAGAGCTGTAACTGCTGCCGGACTCTTCTCCCACAGCCGAACCTGTCATTAGGATTAATGCCGAGAATATCAAGAGCAAGTATTTGTCTCTCATTACGTAATCTCCTGGAAATACCAGTCTAATCTACCCAGACCCGGGCATTGCGGAAGAGACGTAGCCAGGGAGCGTCCTCCTCCCACTCATCCGGATGCCATGAGTGCTGAACCGTTCTGGTCACACGTTCCGGGTGCGGCATCATGATGGTCACTCTTCCATCGGTATTCGTCAGCCCGGTCACACCTTCAGGAGAACCGTTGGGATTGGCGGGATAACGACTCGCGACCTCACCACTGTTCTCCAGATAACGCAGCGCAGTCAGGGAGCGTGCAGCCGCAATATGGGCATCATCACGAAACTCAGCACGACCCTCACCGTGCGCAACCACGATCGGTAACCGCGAACCAGCCATGCCCTGCATTAAGACAGACGGGGTTTCGGTAACCTCCACTGTGACCAACCGAGCCTCAAACTGCTCTGATCGATTGCGCACGAAATGTGGCCAGTGATCGGCACCCGGAATCAGTTCATGCAGATTCGACAACATTTGACAGCCGTTGCAGACGCCCAGAGTAAAAGTATCCTGACGTTGGAAAAAGCGTTCAAAAACCTCTCTCGCCTGATTATTGAAGAGAATGGATTTCGCCCACCCTTCACCGGCACCCAGCACGTCACCATAGGAAAATCCGCCACAGGCGACCAGTCCTTTGAAATCCACCAGATCGACCCGCCCTTCGATAATATCCGACATGTGCACATCAACAGTCCTGAACCCGGCACGATGGAAAGCGGCTGCCATCTCCAGTTGACCGTTGACGCCCTGCTCACGCAGTATCGCCATGGTTGGACGAGCGCCACTGGCGATCATCGGTGCAGCCACATCCTCGTTTTGATCGAAACTGAGAGAGACCTGCAGACCGGGATCCTCCTCGGCGATCCGGCTGTATTCTTCATCGGCGCAGGCAGGATTATCACGCAGTGACTGCATCTGTCTGGTGGTTTCCGACCAGGCCTGATGAAACTCGATCCGACCGTCGCTCAGAATTGGCCTACCCGCGCGACGAAACTCAATCCGATCATCACTGTTGATCGTGCCGATAACATGGCTGTTGCGTCCCAGCCCCGCATCGTACAGAAGTTTAAGTACATCATCGGTATCTGCATGCAGTGTCTGTATCACAGCCCCCAGTTCTTCATTGAAAAGCACGGCCAGGTCATCCTCACCGAGGTCATCAACATCCACGGTGATGCCGCAACGGCCTGCAAATGCCATCTCGCAGAGCAGTGTAAACAGACCACCATCAGACCGGTCGTGATAGGCCTGCACCAGATCGTTTCGATTGAGCTCTTGCATCAGATCGAAAAAACGCTTGAGACTGTCCGGATCGTTCAGATCGGCACCGTAATGTCCCACCTGCCCATAGACCTGAGCCAAGGCAGATCCACCAAGGCGATTCAATCCTTTACCCAGATCGATAAGAATCAAATCGGTATCGCCTTTGTCCACACGCAGTTGTGGCGTCAGCGTATCCCTGGCATCTTCTACAGGTGCAAAGGCGGAGATTATCAGTGACAGGGGCGCCGCCATCTCCCTCTCCTCTCCGGCCTGCCGCCATACCGTCTTCATCGACATGGAGTCCTTGCCGACCGGTATGGAAATGCCGAGTTGCGGACAGAGCTCCATGCCAACCGCCTTCACGGTCTCATAGAGCTTCACATCCTCACCGTCGTGACCTGCTGCAGCCATCCAGTTGGCGGACAGTTTGATATCGCCAATCTTATCGATATTTGCGGCGGCGATGTTGGTGATCGCTTCTCCTATCGCCATACGTCCGGAAGCAGGCGCATCGATCAACGCCAGGGGCGTTCTCTCTCCCATCGCCATCGCTTCACCGGTATAGCCCATGAGACCGGATGCAGTCACCGCCAGGTCGGCTACCGGCACCTGCCAGGGGCCCACCATCTGGTCCCGGGTCACCATCCCTGTAATCGAGCGATCTCCAATGGTGATCAGGAAAGTCTTATCGGCCACCGTAGGCAGATGCAGCACCCGTAATGCCGCCTCTTTCAGGTCGACACCGGAAAAGTCGAGATCCGGTTTTTTATGGGTCCGACGATGCACATCCCTCAGCATACGTGGCGGCTTGCCGAACAGCAGGCTCATCGGGATATCGATGGGGTTGTTATTGAAGTGACCGTCCCCCAACACCAGATGCTCATCATCGGTGGCCTCGCCCACGACTGCATAGGGGCAACGCTCCCGTTCACAGATCGCCTTGAACTGATCCAGCTTCTCCGCGTCAACTGCCATCACGTAGCGTTCCTGGGATTCGTTACACCAGATCTCCATGGGCGACATGCCTGGATCATCATTCGGCACTGCGCGCAATTCGAAACGTCCACCCAGGGTGGCGTCATGTACAAGCTCCGGCAGAGCGTTGGAGAGCCCGCCTGCGCCCACATCGTGGATAAAGAGGATAGGGTTCTCATCACCCTGCGACCAGCAGGCATCGATCACCTCCTGACAGCGCCTCTCCATCTCAGGATTGGAACGTTGCACCGAGGCAAAATCGAGATCCTCCGCCGAGGTGCCGCTGGCCATACTCGACGCAGCACCGCCACCCAATCCGATCAGCATGGCGGGTCCCCCGAGTACGACAAGCGGTGAGCCACTCGGGAAACTGGTCTTTTCGATATGCTCAGGTCTGATATTGCCAAGGCCGCCCGCCAACATGATCGGTTTATGGTAGCCACGCAGCTCCTGGCCTGCCGGTCCCGGTACCATTGCCTCGAAGGTACGAAAATAGCCACAGAGATTGGGACGACCGAACTCGTTGTTGAAGGAGGCCGCGCCGATGGGTCCCTCCAGCATTATATCCAGGGCCGAGACGATGCGATTCGGTTTACCGAAGTCGACTTCCCAGGGTTGCATACCCTCCGGCAATCTGAGATTGGAAACGGAGAAACCACACAGACCGGCCTTGGGCTTGGATCCCTTGCCGGTGGCTCCTTCATCACGGATTTCACCACCGGAACCGGTCGCAGCCCCAGGATCGGGTGAGATCGCCGTGGGATGGTTGTGGGTCTCCACCTTCATCAGGATATGGATATCTTCACGACCGAAACCGTACTCCTGCGAGTGGGCGTCCAGCACGAAACGCTCCGCCCTGTGACCGGTGATGACCGCAGCGTTATCCTTATAGGCCGAGAGCACGTCATCCGGTGAGCAATCGGTTGTATTGCGGATCATCTTGAAAAGCGAGCGCTGTTGTGACTCCCCGTCTATGATCCAGTCAGCATTGAAAATCTTGTGCCGGCAATGCTCGGAGTTTGCCTGGGCGAACATCATCAGTTCCACATCCGTCGGATTGCGTTGCAATGCCTGGAAGCTCTCAACCAGGTAGTCGATTTCATCATCGGACAACGCCAGCCCAAGCGACTGGTTGGCGGCGACCAATCCCGGTTTCCCGCCTCCCAGCACATCCACCTGAAGATAGGGCTTCGGCTCCGCGCGACTGAACAGACAGGTGGCATCCTCCATCTCGCTCAGCACCACTTCCGTCATGCGGTCATGCAGAAGATCGGATATCTGTATGAGTTGTTCGTTGTTCAGCATCCCCTCATTCAGTTGAAGTGAATAGGCGATGCCCCTCTCCAGTCTAAGGATCTTGGACAGACCGCAATGGTGGGCGATGTCCGTGGCCTTACTCGACCAGGGAGAGAGGGTACCGGGCCGGGGTACGACCAGGTACAGGCGGCCATCCGGGCGATGAGTCGGCATGGCCGGGCCGTACCTCAACAGCCTGTTCAGAATCGACATCTCCTCATCGTCCAGAGGCTGATCGATATCGGCAAAATGAACATAATCGGCAGCTAGCTCAACCGGGATATCGAGGTGTTCACCTAGGCGGCGGATCAGTTTGTTCAGACGAAAATCAGATAGAGCGGGTGCGCCAGGGAGAATCAGCATCTTTTGGCCTTATGTCCTGCGGGTGGAAAAGGCTAATGATACTCGAAAACGGATAAGGAGTTGATGGTCTGAGAGTTAGGGATTCAAAATTCCCTGTCGTGGTGCTGGCCGGGTGGGGAAAAGGGGGCAGCCGGTAGCATCGGAACAGTCCGGCCACCCCAAAACGGCATCAGCCGTACTTCTCCTCCCTAAATATATCCTCTATCGTTAAAGGCGTTGACCGGCTATTGAACCCTGTCTTGGCGCCCTTCTCCTCCTTTTTCGTGTTCACCTCCTTCTTTGCCTTACCACTGGCAGCGCGACAATAGGCTGAAACACTGTTGCCATTCTTGGTGGTATAGGCGGACACCCAGGTGCATGCCTGATTCTCCTGACAGGCCGATGCTTCAAGCCCTTTGCATTGGCTGGCCGCCTCTGCCGAGATACTGAAGGATGAAATCAGAGCGAAGGAAAGAAGGGTTCGGTTAAATCCATTTATTGACATTACAAAGTTCCTCTTTGCATTGTTTGAAGTTACGGGTAGTAAAGACGCTACCCGGAGCAAGAGTGTATAACGAAAAAACCCAAGTACAAATCAATGTGTGAAAAGCGTGACGCAGATCAGATAGGGAGTCCTAATCCATTAGGGTCTGTTAAGAGTCATTTCGAAACCATTGCCCAAGCCATCATATGATCTACCGACCATCGCAGATGTAACCCGGCTTTTTTGATTCTGAGTTAAAGGGTAAACATCGGAGACGCAACGGGCTCCAGCGGGGGCAGAATCAGGTGATTTTATTTCCCCAATCCACCTGTGACACAAGAGATTGACTATTCTCAATGACTGCCGGACACCCCTAATGGTTGAATAACCGCAAGTCAGGGGAAAATCTATTTTCCAATGGCTTATCTCCTCCATCCTCCTTTGGTATAAACCGCTTCGGTCTTTTTCCGAAGCGGTATTTTTTTGCCCCAGGGATTTATAGTTCCAGCCGGCTAACAGCGGCCATAGATTCGATTCCGATGTAGCAACCGTTCCGCGGTATCGTGCTCGACTTGTTCCCATGAAAGGCGCCAGCCCCAATTGCCTTCCGTGGTGCCGGGTGTATTCATGCGGTGCTCTCCACCCAATCCCAAGACATCCTGCATGGGGATGATGGCCAGATTGGCACGTGATGACAGAGCGCTGCGTATCACAGGCCAGGGCATGACCTCTTTGGAACGTCCCAGATAGTCATCCACAAATTCCCGTGAAGCATCATCAAGACTGGTATACCAACCCAGTGTCGTATCGTTGTCGTGAGTGCCGGTATAGACCACGCAGTCCCGGGTGTGGTGGAATGGCAGATAGGGATTGTCCGCTCCCCCGGAAAAGGCGAACTGGAGAATCTTCATGCCTGGCAGGTTATGGGCCTTACGCATGGCCTCCACTTCCGGCGTGATAATACCCAGATCCTCCGCCACCAGTTCAAGATGAGGCAGGGCTTCGTATAGTTTTCCGAAAAGCCTCTCGCCTGGTGCAGTTACCCAATGACCGTTGACTGCGGTCTCTTCCGACGCCGGAATCTCCCAATAGGCCTCAAACCCCCTGAAGTGGTCGATTCGCAGAAAATCGAAAAGTGTTGACTGTACCTTGAGACGATTGATCCAGAAACTGAAACCATCCGCCTCCATGACATCCCAACGGTAGAGGGGATTGCCCCAGCGTTGACCTGTCTCGGAAAAGTAGTCCGGCGGCACCCCTGCCACTACCCTGGGGTGACCGTCATCCAGCAGATCGAAAAACTCCCGGTGCGCCCAGACCTCGGCGCTGTCGTGTGCCACAAATATCGGTACGTCACCGAACAGGAGCACACCTTTCTCATTGGCATAGCGCTTGAGATTCAACCATTGGGTGTAGAAGAGATATTGCTCAAATCGAGTCACTTCGATAAGCGGTTTGAGTCTCGCCCTGGCCATTGCGAGCCCCTGGGGTTCGCGGTCACGCAGTGTCTGATGCCAATCCCACCAACAGCACTTCTCTTCCACACGCAGCGCCTGGAACAGGGCGTAATCTTCCAACCACCATCCCTGTTCCGCGGTAAAGCGGTGAAAATCAGCCTGATCTTCCTCCGATGCCCTCTCCTTAAACCCTTCCCAGGCGAGTTTGATCGCATAGGCCTTGGTCTCATCGGAAAGGGGCTCTGCCTCAGCCGGCTTCTCATCCAGCCACCCCTTCTCTTCAAGCATCTCGATACTGATGAGACGCGGGTTCCCCGCATACATGGAACTGCTCTGATAGGGAGAGTTATCGTGCATCGTCGGCCCTATGGGCAGGATCTGCCAGACACACATACCCGCAGAGACGAGAAAATCGACAAAACGATAGGCATGGCTGCCCAGATCGCCAACCACGCCGTTACCAGGCAGGGAGGTGATATGCAGGAGGATACCGGCGCGTCGACGTGTCAGCAGCTGGTGACTTGATAGGTTCGAGATCTCAGTAATCTCATCCATTACCCGAACACCTACTGAGTAATCGGGATGTCCGTATACCTGCTGGTCGTACGAGAGTGCACTTAATCATTTTTAATCATTACACCGCCGAGGGAGGGGTCGCCGCTACCCACGGCAAAAACCTGGTTGAGATGGTCAGGTTGCGGTTCCTGCAGCAGCTCGTAAAGGTGTGTCAGCTGTTGCCGAAACAGCCTTTCAAAATCACTGACGGTGGCACCGGGATTGTAATCTCCAAACCACCAGAACCAGTCAGAACCTTCACAGATCGCAAGCTGTTTCTCAAGCTCCGCCATTTGATCTTCAGAAAACGATTTCCGCTGCAACACCTCATCGTAATCCCGCTTGGCTTGTCCAAGCATATCCCAGGCACGATTCTTGTCCTTGTCCCCGATCCAGGTGGTAAACGTGCCGTAGACCCAGCTGCCTGCCACCAGTTTCGAGAGTTTGGGCGACAGTTTCCTTTTGCGCTTCTGGATATCCGAAAATGTGGTCAATTGCAGTCGGGGATGTGCTGCAATCCTTTCATACATCGCATTCAGGAAATAGCTGCCGTTGTTCGGGTAGTACTCCCAGGCATTTTCACCATCCATGATAATGGAGACGACTGCATGGGGATTATCACCGTTGGCCTCTGCGATATTCACCAGGTGGTTAATCAGATCCCCCACGGCATCGTCCGCATGCCACTCGCCATAGGTAAAGCCGATCAGATCGGATAGACCGTCATCGCGAAAGTACATGTTGAGGCGGCCTTCCTCCAGCCGGTATGAGGAGTGGACCCAATTTTCCGGCAGATGGTGATTGTCATCTACTGACATCAGGCTGTTGCTCAGCACCTGCTGCCCGGAGGCGGCCCACTTAAATCCCTCCTCCTCCAGCATCTTGACGGTTGCCTCACTCACGGCTCCCTCGGACGGCCAGCAGCCCACGGGACGAAAACCGAAGTGACTCTTAAATACTTCGATTCCCTTGCGGATATGCCAGCGGGCTCGCGCCTCGCCGCCCGAGTAGGCCTCCAATTCAGGCATACCGATCTCCGGCAATGCCTCCTTGGCGCTTTCCAGATCGATCAGGAGGGGTACGATCGGATGGGCGTACGGGGTGACGGAGAGTTCAACCCGCCCATCCTTGGCCAGTGTCCGATAACGGGATGTGAGACTGCTCAGATGCTCCCAGATCAACTCAACCATGCGTCGGCGATCATCATTATTAAATCCATGCCCTTTGGCCTGCAGAGACCGGATCCGCAGATCGTTGATTCGCGCGCACTCCCCCATCCAGGCCAGGTGATACCAGATCAGCAGGTCGATCAGGAACTGATCGTTCAGATAGGGAATCATTGCCTGATTATCGAGCACATTTTTCGCCAGATCGGCCAATTCGCTATAGTGTTTGAAACGACGGATCAGTCGATTCTCATTGGCGCGCAGACAGGCTGTGATAATCTCCTTTCGGGACTCAACATCCACAGGCAGTCCGGGGCCGGCCAACGCCGCCAGCAACGGATCGCGAATCAACACACCCCGGTCGAGCCAAGCCTCAACCTGTTCGGCATAATCATCAATCTGTTCCAGCAACACCGGGGCGAAATTGACTACCGCCTTCGCCTCCGGATTATTCTCCAGATGCGCAGCCATATCCGCATAATCCTTGATCCCGTGCAGATAGACCCAGGGCAGGTGGTAATCGCTCTTCTCCGGCCCCTTATAGTAGGGCTGGTGCATGTGCCAGCAGAAGACGACTTGTAACTGGTGTGGCGTATCAGCGGACATGGTGGATAACCTGTCCCAACATTTCAGGTGTTACCAGCACCACACCCTTTTCACTGACATAGAAGCGTTCGGCATCGGCTTCTGCATCCTCGCCGATAATCGTCCCTTCCGGTATATCGCAGCCCCGGTCGATAACAGCCTTGGTGATACGGCAGTTACGACCGATATTCACATCCGGCAGGATAACGGAATGGTCCACTTCGCTGTAGGAGTTGACCCGCACGTTGGAGAACAGCAGCGAGTCCTTCACCTTCGCACCGGATATGACGCAACCGCCGGAGACCATGGAATCGACCGCCATGCCGCGACGCTCATCATCGTCGAAAACGAACTTCGCCGGCGGCAACTGCTCCTGATAGGTCCAGATCGGCCAGCTTCTGTCATAGAGATTCAAGGGTGGCGTGACACCGATCAACTCAATATTCGAAGCCCAGAAAGCGTCGATCGTCCCCACATCCCGCCAGTAGGCCTGCTTACCGCTGGTGGTGTCGGTGAAGGGGTAGGCCTGGACACGATATTTCTCTATCACCTTCGGGATGATGTCTTTACCGAAATCGTGTGTGGAATCGGGTGTATCGGCATCCTTGATCAGTTGTTCAAAGAGAAACTTGCGATTGAATACGTAAATACCCATCGAGGCCAGGGACACATCGTCCCTACCGGGCAGCGGCTTGGGGTCATCGGGTTTCTCCTGAAACTCGATAACCCGGTTGGTCTCATCCACGGTCATGACGCCGAACTCTTTGGCCGTTTTCCGGTCCACCGTAAGACATCCCACCGTCATATCCGCCCCCGATTCAACGTGTTCGGCGATCATGGTGCCGTAGTCCATCTTGTAGACATGGTCGCCAGCCAGCACCAGTACATAATCGGGATTGTGGCTGCGCAGGATATCCAGGTTCTGATAGACCGCGTCGGCCGTACCCTCATACCAGCTGCTCTCGATACGCTGTTGCGCGGGCAGCAGTTCGACAAACTCACCGAACTCACCCCGCAGAAACCCCCAACCCCGCTGGATATGGAGAATCAAGGAGTGGGCCTTGTACTGGGTCAGTACACCAACGCGACGAATACCGGAGTTGATGCAGTTGGACAGGGGGAAGTCGACAATCCTGAACTTCCCTCCAAACGGAACGGCAGGTTTGGAACGCCACTTGGTCAGATGTTTGAGACGTGATCCCCTCCCCCCCGCCAGGATCAGGGCCAGAGTGTTACGCGTCAGTCGACTGACGAACCTTGGATTCTGTTCGCTTATCATCACTACCCCCATGATCGGGCAAGGCACAAATTGCCGTAGATTATTTTCCAGCTATGTTAACATCATGTCCCCTTCGAGTCGTAGCCGAAGAAGACGAGTGACATTAAAATGAAACAGTCATCACACCCCTTTCTGCCAGAGCCGCTGCAACGTATTGCTGAGGCGAGACACCATGACCCGTTCGAGGTGCTCGGCTGCCATGCCGGTCGGGGAAAGTGTCTGATCCGACTCTTCATGCCCCATGCCGAACGGGTGACATTGTCGGCAAATCGAAAACAGATACCGCGTGTCGAGGGCTCTGACTTTTTTGAAATCGAGTTACCCGAAAGCGAACTCACCCTTCCCTACTCCCTCGAGTGGCAGGACAAGCTGGGCAACAGCCATCAAACCCACGATGCCTATAGCTTCGGTACGCAACTGCCCGAATTCGATATCCATCTGTTCAGTGAGGGCAAGCACCGTCACGCCTATCGTTTTTTCGGCGCACACCTCCATCGGGTCGACGAGGTGGAAGGTATTTTATTTGCGTTATGGGCACCCAATGCCGAGAGGATCTCCGTTGTGGGAGATTTCAACCAATGGGACGGCAGAATACATCCCATGCGCTCCCGGGGTGGCTCCGGTGTATGGGAGCTTTTTATCCCGGATATCGGCATCGGCAGTTGCTATAAATTCGAGATCCGATCCAATAACGGTGACATCTCCCTGCGTTCGGACCCATACGGAAATTTTTTCCAGTTACGTCCGGAAAACGCCAGTATCGTGGTACAGGACAGCGAATTCGAGTGGGACGACCACGACTGGATGTCCCGTCGCAAAGAGACCGACTGGCAACAGGAACCCATGTCGGTCTACGAGGTCCATCTCGGCTCATGGCAACGGGATGAAGCAGGTAATTTTCTTAACTACCGGGAACTTGCCCACCAGCTGTGCGACCATATGAAAAACACCGGCTTTACCCATATCGAGCTGCTGCCGGTAACTGAACATCCACTGGACGGTTCCTGGGGATATCAGACCACGGGGTATTTCGCTCCCACCAGCCGCTTCGGTACGCCGGACGATTTCCGCTATTTCGTGGATCATCTGCATCAGAACGATATCGGCATTCTGCTCGATTGGGTGCCCGCCCATTTCCCTCGAGACAGACATGCGCTGGCGAGATTCGACGGTACCGCCCTCTATGAGCACGACGATCCCCGCCGGGGGGAACACCGGGATTGGGGTACGCTGATCTTCAATTTTGGCCGCAATGAGGTACGCAACTTTCTCATCTCCAGCGCCATCTATTGGTTGGAGGAGTTTCATCTCGACGGTCTGCGTGTAGACGCTGTGGCCTCTATGCTCTATCTGGACTACTCCCGCGAACCCGGCGATTGGCTGCCCAACCAGTATGGCGGTCGTGAAAACCTGGAAGCGGTCGACTTTCTGCGGGAACTCAATAGCGTCACCCATGACCTGCACCCAGGCACCATGATGATTGCCGAGGAGTCCACGGCTTGGCCACAGGTCTCCCGTCCAACCTGGCTCGGCGGTCTCGGTTTCAGTATGAAATGGAACATGGGCTGGATGCACGACACCCTGTCCTACATGTCCCAGGATCCAGTCTACCGTCACTACCACCACGACCTGCTCACATTCGGTCTGCTCTACGCCTTCACCGAAAACTTCGTCCTGCCCTTTTCACACGATGAAGTGGTGCACGGCAAGGGTTCGATGATAGATAAGATGCCGGGGGACGGCTGGCAGAAGTTCGCCAATCTGAGGCTGCTCTACACCTACATGTTCAGCTATCCGGGCAAGAAGCTGCTGTTTATGGGGAATGAATTTGCCCAGGGCAGAGAGTGGAACGACGGAGAAGCTCTCGACTGGTATCTGAAAGATCAGCCCTACCACAGCGGCATCGTCACACTGCTATCCGATCTGAACAAACTCTACAAACAACTAAAGCCTCTGCATCAAGTCGATTTCGAATTCAACGGTTTTGAATGGATCGACTGCCATGACAGTTCTCAGTCAATCCTCAGTTATCTGCGTAAGGATCGTGAGGGCCGTGAGATTCTGGTCATACTCAATTTCACACCGGTGCCGAGAGAAAACTACCGTATCGGCGTTAACCATCCCGGTAACTATCGGGAGATATTCAATTCAGACTCCGAATACTACGGCGGCAGCAACATGGGTAACGGCACTGTCATTCCCTCTGAAGAGATCTCATGGATGGGACGAAATCAATCGGTCAGTCTCACACTCCCACCGCTTGGTGCCATACTGCTGGAGAGAGAGTGAGTCAGCGCTTCCGATGGCGATGAAAATAGTTGATCAAGCCCTTGGTAGACGCATCGTGGGGATTGGATTTTCCCTTATCCATTAACTCCTCAAGGATGACGCCGGCCAACTGTTTACCCAGCTCAACCCCCCACTGGTCGAATGAGTTGACCCGCCAGATCACACCCTGCACAAAGATTTTGTGTTCATAGAGCGCAATCAATGATCCTAACCGGCTCGGCGTGATCTGATCGATAAGCAAGGTGTTGGACGGTCTGTTACCCGGAAAGATCTTGTGCGGCAGCAGGTCGACGATCTTGTCTGCCTCGAGACCCGCCGCCTCCATCTCCTGTCTCGCCTCCTTGCGTGTCTTACCCTTCATCAGCGCCTCGGTCTGCGCCAGACAGTTGGCAAACAGTTTTTTGTGGTGATCGTCAGTCTCGTTATGACTGTTCACAGGGATCAGAAAATCGCAGGGAATCATCTGGGTCCCCTGATGTATCAGCTGGTAGTAGGCGTGCTGACCATCCGTACCGGCGGTACCCCAAACCACAGGACCGGTTGCATACTCCACGGGACGACCGAAACGGGTTACACGCTTACCGTTGCTCTCCATATCGGCCTGCTGAAGGTAGTCGGGCAGAAATCGCAGGTACTGATCATAGGGCAATACCGCATGGGTTTTAGCCTGGGCGAAATCCACGTACCAGATACCGAGCAATGCCATGATTACCGGCATATTTTCCGATAAATCGGCGTGCAGAAAATGCTCATCCATCTCATGAGCGCCCTGCAACATCTCGTAAAAAGCAGGCATACCGATAGCGATGGTGATGGGAAGCCCAATTGCCGACCAGAGTGAGTAACGACCACCGACCCAGTCCCAGAATTCGAACATGTTGTCCGTATCGATACCGAATTCAGCCACCTTTTCACTGTTGGTCGAGACCGCCACGAAGTGTTTGGCGACTGCCGCTTCATCGCTCAGGGTCTCGAGCAACCAGTTCCTGGCGGTGATGGCGTTGGTCAGTGTCTCCTGCGTGGTGAATGTCTTTGAGGCCACGATAAAGAGCGTTGTCTCTGGATTGAGCGGCTTGACGGTCTCCACCAGATGGGAGGCGTCCACATTGGAGACAAAATGGAGACGCAATGCCGGATCCTGATAGTGCTTCAATGCCTCACAGGCCATCAATGGTCCCAGATTGGAGCCACCGATACCGATATTCACCACATCTGTGATCCGTTTTCCGGTATGCCCCTGCCACTCACCCAACCGTACACTGTCAGAAAAAGAGGCCATCTTTTCAAGGACCGCATTGACCCCCGGCATGATATCCTCGCCATCGAACCAGATAGGACGGTTGCTGCGATTGCGCAAGGCCACATGAAGTACCGCTCTGTTCTCCGTGTTGTTGAGACGCTCCCCCGAAAACATGCGCCTGCGCCAGCCATCCACATCCGCCGCGTTGGCCAGCCCAAGCAGCAGATTCAGGGTCTTTTGCGTTACCCGGTTCTTGGAGTAGTCGAGAAGAATCCCGCACTGACGGATAGACATCTGTTCTGATCGCTCAGGGTTCTCCGTGAACAGATCCCGCATCTGAAGCGGCTCCATCTCCGTCCAGTGTGACTGTAATGCCGCCCATTCAGTTGTCTGATTGATCTCTGTCATGTTCGTTGAATACTTGAAATTGACATTGAAACTAATTGTTTTTTTACGGTTGCCGGTATGAAGATGTGCTCCATGACTGCGCCCATATCCGGACATCTATACCATAGCCAATTATACGTTACACCACAGCTGGGTCTGTTAACACTAATTTGATCGATGGTAGCGGTTTTCTACCAAAAACCGTTTAGAATAGTCGGGCACCCCTTCAAGATGGTCCTGAAGGGGTATAGATGCAGTATCTGAGACGGGATAACGAGAAAAATGAAGATTCTCTTCGCCAGCAGCGAAGCCGCTCCATTGATCAAGACCGGCGGGCTTGCCGATGTGGCAGGAAGCCTGCCCGTCGCCATGCGCCATATCGGTCACGATTGCCGGCTGGTACTTCCAGGCTATCCCGACGTCATGCACAAAGCCAAGGGACTCAGTCAGGTAGCAGAGCTAAAACAACCCAGCGAACAGAAACCGATAAAGATCCTAGAAGGGTTTTGCGAACCCCACGATGTCCCCCTCTATGTTGTAGACGCACCATATTGGTTCGACAGACCCGGAAATCCCTATCTCTCACCTGATGGAGACGATTGGGTAGATAATGCGGAACGTTTCGCCTGTTTCTGCCGCGCCATTGCGGCAATCGCCCTCAACCAGGCAAAACTGGATTGGCAACCTGATATTGTCCATACCAACGATTGGCAGACCGGCCTTGTTGCCCCTCTGCTTCAGGCGGCAAAGAAGCGTCCGGCCACTCTGTTCACCATTCACAATCTGGCTTACCAGGGTCTGTTTGACCATGACACCTTTGTAAGGCTCAATTTACCTTCCCATCTTTGGTCATACGAAGCGCTGGAGTTTCATCATCAACTCTCATACATCAAGGGTGGTATTGCTCTGTCCGACAGGGTCAACACCGTTAGTCCCACCTATGCCGAGGAGATAAAGACCGCCGAATTCGGTTACGGTCTGGAAGGTCTGCTGCAACATCGAGGCAGCCACTTCAGCGGAATCCTCAACGGTATCGATTACCATGTTTGGGATCCCATGAATGATCCCAATATCCCAGCGTCCTTCTCTGCCGATGATATGGCGGGAAAACGGCTGAACAAGCTCGCACTGCAAAAGGAGTTCGGTCTGCCGGAAGACGAGCATATCCAGCTCTTCGGCTACATCGGACGGCTGGTCGATCAGAAAGGTGTCGATCTCATCCTCCAGGTACTACCCGGCCTCATGGATGCAGGCGTTCAGGTCGTCATGCTCGGTTCAGGCAATCGGGAGCTGGAACATGCACTGGAAAAGATCAATATGAAATACCATAGCCGGGTCGGTGTGAAAATCGGCTACGACGAGGGATTATCCCATCGTATCGAGGCCGGCTGCGACTGCTTTCTGATGCCGTCCCGTTTCGAACCCTGTGGTCTGAACCAGATGTACAGCCTGCGATACGGTACCGTACCGGTCGTGCGGCGTACGGGCGGGCTCGCCGATACCGTTATTGATGTCAACCCAACCACCATGGCCCAAGGCACCGCCACAGGGTTTGTCTTTGATGAAGCAGACGCCAGCAGCCTATGGCAGGCACTGGAACACGCCATCCAGTTCTATCGCCGATCTGGAACGGATTGGGAGATACTGGCGAGAACCGGCATGGAACAGGATCTCAGTTGGGAGGCCAGCGCCCAGCACTACGTAGAGCTCTACCAGCTGGCCCTGGACGACCCCGGTATCTGATAACGCTCACCCCTCAGCCCTGCTGAAGGGTCCTGCACGGACTCAATCAGGCCGCTTGCGTAGGAATGGTATCACCTGTATGGGTCACATGATTCCCTTCATCCAGATAGACCAATGACGGCTTGAACCGGCTCATCTCCTCGCTATCAATCCCGGCATAGGCACAGATGATTACCCGGTCGCCTGGTGCGGCCTTGTGAGCCGCTGCACCGTTTACCGAAATGACACGGGATCCCGCCTCTGCCTGAATAGCGTAGGTCGTAAAACGCTCGCCATTGGTGACATTGTAAATCTGTATCTGCTCGTATTCGTGGATACCCGCGAGCTTCATCAGATCGATGTCAATGGCGCATGAACCCTCATAATCCAATTCGGAGTGGGTGACACATGCTCGGTGTAGTTTGCACTTGAGTACAGTCAACTGCATGGATTACGTGCCCTTGTGGATGGATGAACGGGTAATTATCTGCGATCTTGGATCGGCTATCAACAAAAAAATGCTGCTATGCAGCAATTAGATTATCGATCAAACGGGTGGTTCCCAGATAGGCGGCAGCCAAAATCACCAAAGTCTCACCTTTTTCCCGGGGTGCCTGGAGGTTATCGGCTGTCCGAATCACAAAGTAATCCGGACGAAAACCTGCTGCTTCAAGGTCCTTTAAAGCCTGCCTCTCAAGCCCGGCATAGTCCTTAGCACCGCTGTTTATCGCAGCAGCGGTCTCCCGCAATAACCGGTAGAGAGCGGGCGCCTGCTTCCGTTCTCCGGCATCCAGATAGCCATTACGAGAGCTCATGGCCAGTCCATCCGGTTCCCGCACGGTCGCTTTCCCCAATATTTCAATGGGTATCGCCAGGTCATTCACCATATGACGAATCACCATCAGCTGCTGGTAGTCCTTCTCTCCGAAGACGGCAATATCAGGCTGTACCATATTGAAGAGTTTGCAAACAATTGTGGCGACACCGACAAAATGGCCGGGGCGTGTGGCGCCACAGAGGATATCTGAGATATCGGGCACTTCCACCCTGGTCTGCTGCCCAGTACCTGACGGATAGATGGTCTTGGCTGCCGGTGCGAAAAGCAGGTCGACACCAACCTCCTGCAGCTTTGCCCTATCTTCTTCAAGTGTTCGCGGATAGGCGTCGAAATCCTCGCCTTCGCCAAACTGCATCGGATTGACAAAGATACTCACCACTGTCCGATCCGCATGCTGACGAGCCGCCTCGACCAGATCGAGATGTCCCGCATGCAGATTGCCCATGGTCGGAACAAAGGCCACCTTTTCATCCGACTGCCGCCAGCCCTTTACATATCCCCTCAGGGCTTCCACCTCATTCACCAACAGCATCGTCACGCTCATTTGAAGCCATGTTCTTCAGCGGGAAAGGTACCGTCCCTCACGGCCGCCACATACTCCTGCAGAGCCTGCAGGATCGAACCTCCAGATTGGAGAAAGTCTTTCACGAAGCGCGGCGGGTGCGGATTCATACCCAGCATGTCATAAACCACGAGTACCTGGCCGTCACAATCAACGCCTGCGCCGATACCAATCACCGGTATGGTCAGAGAAGCCGTGATCTCCGACGCCAGCGCCGAAGGAACACACTCCAGCACCAGCATATCGATACCGGCCTCCTGCAGCGCGAAAGCATCCTGCCGAATCGCCTCTGCCCGATCGGCTTCACGACCCTGCACACGGTAGCCGCCCAGTTTATGCACGGACTGCGGCAGTAGACCCAGATGACCGCAAACGGGAATCCCTTGAGCCGTAATCTGGCGGATCACCTCAAGCTGTGTGGCTCCGCCCTCCAGCTTGACCATATGAGCCCCACCCTCTTTCATTAACCGGCCTGCCGACTCCAATGCCAGATCGGGTGAGCGATAGCTCATGAAGGGCATATCGGCAATTAACAGTGTCCGCTGTCTGGCCCTGGCCACATTGCGTGTGTGGTAGATCATCTCATCCAGGGTGACAGGGAGCGTACTCTCCTGCCCCTGAACGACCATGCCGAGAGAATCCCCGACCAGTAGCACATCGACACCAGCCTCCTCCATCAATCGGGTCAGGCTGGCGTCGTAGCTGGTCAGAACAGAGATCTTCCGTTGCTCTTTTTTCATCTCCAGCAGGTGCCTGACAGTCACGGATTTTGCGTTCATCTTTTTTTCTAGCAATGTATGTGGAATGCAATTTTAGCATGTCGTTGTTGAAGTTAGCCTTACAACAACAGGGGCATCGGGTTGAGATAACGGCGCTGCGGTCCATCAGTGCAAATGTGGTTCACCAGTAACTTGAAATCATTCTCGTTCTCCAGCGGATTGATGGTGGCGGCATTGATTATCAGCAGCGGTGAGCGATCATAGAAATGAAAGAACTCCGTATAGGCATCGCATAAACGCTGCAGATAGGCCTTGTCTATTGTTCGCTCCTGCGGCCTGGCCCGTTGCCTGATTCGCTCCAGCAAAACGTCCACCGGTGCCTGTAGATAGACCACCAGGTCCGGTGCCGGCGCCTGTAACGTCATGCGTTCATAGACCTGTTCATAGAGTTTCATCTCCTCCTGATCGAGATTGATCTGGGCAAAGAGCCGGTCTTTCTCGAGCATGAAATCGGCAATGAGACGCTGCCGAAACATATCACCCTGTTTCAGGTCACTCATCTGCTGGCTGCGCTGAAACAGAAAGAAGAGCTGGGCTGGAAAAGCCGACTCCCGCGGGTTCTCATAGAAACGCTGCAGAAAGGGATTCTCTTCCGCAGCTTCCAACAGGGTCTCGCCTCTGAAGTGGTCCGCCAGGCGTTTCACAAGACTGGTCTTGCCGACACCTATCGGGCCCTCGACCACCAGGAAACTGGGTAATTTGTGTTGTTCAGTCAATCCGCTCAATACCATCATCCGATACCTCTTTGAGCAGGTCTCCCAGCATCCCGGCACCCGGGATCATCAGATCGTCCGCTGCGATCTCCGAAAGGGGATATAACACGAAAGCACGCCCAGACAAATATGGGTGGGGTACCTTCAATCGGGGACTGTCAATTGTCATGTCGCCATAGAGCAGCAGATCTAGATCCAGCGTCCGGGGTCCCCAGCGGACACCCTCTCTGATGCGGCCATGCCGCTGTTCCAATAACTGCAACTCATCCAGCAGTTTCTCGGCGGGCAATTGTGTGGAGATCTTTGCAACAGCATTAATAAAGTCAGGCTGATCCGCTGGTCCCACAGGCCGCGTCCAGTAGAGAGAAGAGACCGCCGTTAAGTCGGTATCGGGAAGATAAGCCAACTCTGTCTCGGCCTCTTTAACCTGCGACAGCGGTTCCTCCAGATTGCTGCCCAAACCCACATAGGCAGTCACCCGTTCGAATTCACTCATCGGTGGCTGCAGGCTGTTTGGGCTTTCGCCGTCTGCGGCGTCTTCTTCGTCCCTGACGCTCTTGTCCCTCTTCCTGTTGCTGCTCACCCTTTGGCTGCCTTTCGAGAAAGCGGGTCCACCAATCGGCCTCAGCCTGATCGACCTCGCCCGACTCAGCCCTTAACAGGAGAAAGTCGTAGGCCGCCCTGAAGCGGGGATGCCCCTGCAGGCGCTGGGGACGTTTACCATTATGCTGGCGGAAACGGGACTGCAGTTGCCAGATATCCCGCATCGGATAGCTGAAGCGTTTCGGGATGGAGACAGTAGCCGCCTGTTCCGAGAGAACTTCCGATGCAGCGATCTGCAACGCTTCGTATGGATGTGTGCCCGATGCCTGCAGTGTGTCCGAACGCAGCCTTACCGGCTCCCATAGCAAAACCGCAAACAGAAAGGCCGGGGTTACCGGCTTGTTATCCTGGATACGCTGATCAGTATTGCGCAGACCCCGGTTGACGAAGGTAATGGGAAACTCATGATCTTCATGAGTCAGCGCCTCTTCAGTTGCGGGAAAAAGCTGGGCAAAAAGATCGTAGTGGCGCAGTTTCTCAAAAGTCTCCAGCGCTGCACCGGCGAGAAACAGTTTCAACACCTCTTCGAAAAGACGCGCTGCAGGCACATCCTGCAACAAGGCCGCCAACTGGCGCATAGGCGACTCAGTTGCGGGCTCGATGACAAACCCGAGCTTGGCAGCGAAACGCACCGCACGCAGCAGGCGGACAGGATCTTCCCGATAGCGGCTTTCGGGGTCCCCCAGCAGGCGAATTACGCCGTTTTTCAGATCGTCAATGCCGCCCGCATAGTCAATCACCGAAAAGTCTTCAACACCATAGTAGAGGGCATTGATGGTGAAATCACGTCGTTGGGCATCCTCTTCCAAAGTACCGTAGACATTGTCACGGAGGATCCTGCCATTCTCCAGCTGCCGATCACCCCGCTGATCACTCTCCTGGTTGCTGCGGAATGTGGCCACTTCGATGATCTCACGTCCAAAATGGACATGGGCCAGACGAAAACGCCGACCGATCAGGCGACAATTGCTGAAGACCGACTTGACCTGCTCCGGAGAGGCATCAGTCGCCACGTCGAAATCCTTCGGCTCGCGCCCCAGCAGTAGATCACGCACACCCCCGCCAACCAGGTAGGCCTGATATCCCGCACTGTTCAGACGATAGAGCACTTTGACCGCATTGCGGCTGATATTGGCACGGGAGATATTGTGCTCGTCTCTGGGGATGCTGATCGGGGTTGGGATAGCACAGCTTCCGGTTGCTTGGTCAGCTTTAGAGCCACTGACAATTCCGATAAACTTCTTTTTCAGCCACCTGGTAGCTTGTTTCAAGATTCAGACCATTGGAGATTAAAATTGAACCAGGTGATTGAGCCTGGCAAACAAGTCAGTATAATACCGCCTTTCTGACCAAACTGCTCCCTTCGTCTAGTGGTTAGGACGCTGGCCTCTCACGCCGGTAACAGGGGTTCGAGTCCCCTAGGGAGTACCAATCCGAAAAAGGCCGCAGCTTCTGCGGCCTTTTTTGTCTCATTCCGCGCCTCTTCAAAGATCCTCAGCCAGGCTCTTGAGATAGGTATTGAAATCTTTGCCCAGCTCGGGATGTGACAGACCATACTCCACTGACGCCTCCAGGTATCCCAGCTTGCTACCGCAGTCGTAACGCTTGCCCTTGACACGATAGGCACGGACCTTTTCATATTTCAGCAGTTCGGCGATGGCATCGGTGAGTTGGATCTCGCCTCCTGCCCCCCTACCCGTCTGTTTGAGAAGATCGAAAATTCTCGGTGTGAGGATATACCGCCCCACTACCGCCAGGTTCGACGGCGCGACCTCCGGATCCGGTTTTTCGACAATTGAGGTAATAATGGCGGTCTCACCGTCGTCTTCATCGATTTCGACGATGCCGTATTTGTGTGTTTCGTCCGGCGGCACCTCTTCAACCAGGATCACGCTGCATTGATAACGCTCATAGATCTTGTTCATCTGCGCAATGGCGCCGACCCCGTCGTCACCACGTATCAGATCGTCCGCCAGTATGACTGCAAAGGGTTCGTCCCCCACGACAGACTCGGCACAGAGTACCGCGTGACCCAGCCCCAAGGCCTCGGCCTGTCGCAAGTAGATACAATCCACATCTGCCGGCAATACGTTCTGTACCTTCTGCAACAACTCGGTCTTACCGGCGTCCTTGAGTTCGGACTCCAGCTCGTAGGCCTTGTCGAAATGGTCAGGAATCGATCGTTTGTTTCGGCCTGTAACGAAGACAAGCGCATCCACCCCAGCCTCTTCCGCCTCTTCTGCTGCATATTGAATCAGCGGCTTATCCACAACCGGCAGCATCTCTTTGGGATTCGCCTTGGTTGCAGGCAGAAAGCGTGTTCCCAGACCGGCCACGGGAAAAACCGCCTTTCTTATTTTCTTGCTCATCAGTTGCTCCTGGGGGATGTCAATTCCTGTTCACTACGACGGATCAGGGTATGGGGACGAAAACAGGCTGTCAATGCAGGCATTTATCGCTGCCCGGCAATCTCGGTATTGATCCCCTTAAGGGCCTGAATCGGATTCTCAGCTGCAGTGATGGGTCGGCCCACCACCAGATAACTTGAACCCGCATTTATCGCTTCGCCAGGCGTCATGACTCGGCGTTGATCATCCTGGGTTGCCGATTTCGGTCTGACGCCGGGTGTCACGAGCAGAAATTCATCACCAATCTCACGGCGAATCTCCACTGCCTCCAGTGGAGAGCAGACCACACCGTCAAGACCTGAGGCATGGGTCAGCTTGGCAAGTCTCAAAACGCTCTCCGCCGGCTCTCCCCGGTATCCCACCTCGGCGATCTCATCACCGGTCAGGCTGGTGAGAATGGTGACGGCCACCAACAGGGGCCTGTGACTGCGCTGTTCCAGTCGTTCCCGGGCAGCCTCCATCATGCGCCGACCACCGGATGCGTGAAGATTCATCATCCACACCTCAAGATCGGCCGCTGCATCACAGGCCGCGGCTACGGTATTGGGAATATCGTGAAACTTCAGGTCGAGAAAGATTTCAAACCCACGCTTTCTCAATTCCTCCACCAAAGGAGGGCCAAAGCGGGTAAACATCTCTTTGCCCACCTTTAACCGGCACAAGGATGGGTCCAGCCTATCCACCAACGCTTCCGCCTTTGCCCGATCGGGATAGTCCAAAGCGACAATGACCCTAGCCTCTGTGTTTTGCATCTTTCTCTTTATCCTCTTGGCCCTCAAGTTCATTCGGGCAAAATATGTTGAAATGAATGACGGGACCCTCGTACGTGTCAGGCCGATATCATTGGCTGACCAGGGCCGCTCCTCTGACCAGACCCTGTACCGGCTTGATACTTCCCCAGGTTTTACAGCTGGGGCAGTGCCAATGGAGTTTCCTGGCTGTGTAGCCGCACTGCTCACACTGGAAAGCCGGCTGTTTATCGATCAGTTTGAGCACTGAATTCAATAGGACTTCAAGCGTCTCTCTGGGGCTCTCCTCTCCCCGGTGCAGGTTCAATCTGACCAGTCGTTCCAGTCCCTTGAGATCGGGTTGATCAGACAGATGCCGAAGTATAAGAGCCACAGCCTCCCCTTCACTTTCTCTCTCCGCTGTCATCTCAGCAAGATAGAGCACCGCCTCCGTGCAATGGTGGCGGTCATAGATCTCATGCAGATAGGTATAGAGCTCCTGCTGCTGTCCCAGTTTTCTGTAACAGGCAACCAAAGTGGGTAACACCTCTGAGAGATAGGCTGTGTCCTGATCCTCTATCCGTTTCAATAGTTTGATCACGATCTTGCACTCACCCCGTGCCAGCTCAATCTCACCTTGCAGCATGGTCGCTCGCACATGGTTGCGTGCAACCTGACGTGCGCGCCTGAGATAGTTCTCCGCCGCTCCCACGTGCTGCTGGCGTAATTGTGCCTCTGCCAGTTCACAATAAAAATGCGCGACGGCATTGTTCAATGTCGGATGATGGGCATGGCTGATATGGGTGGCGACTTCCAGGCAACGCTGCCAATCCTTCTCCTGCTGGTAAATCTCCAGCAGCTTGATGTAGGCCTGTTCGTTGAAAAGCTTCAGTTCCGTGAGTTCCAGAAAAAGATTTTCCGCCCTGTCAAACAGACCTGCTCTCATATAATCCTGTCCCAATTCCAGCAGCGCCTGCGCACGCTGCTCCCGGCTGAGACTGGGCCGGGCAATTAAATTCTGGTGTATCCGGATCGCACGATCGACCTCTCCCCGGCGTCGAAACAGATTGCCCAGCGCCAGATGGGTTTCGACTGTGTCGCTATCCACTTCCAACATCTTGATAAAAAGGTCTATCGCCTTATCCTGCTGCTCATTGAGCAGGTAGTTGAGACCTTTGAAATAGACGGGAGAGATCTCCTGTGACTGCTTCTTCGGCTGTTTACTGCGCAGACTCTTCCGTGCCGCATACCAGCCGGACGCGGCAGCCACCGGTAGCAGAAGCAGCAGGAATTCAATCATTCGCAATCTTCCTGACTTTGCGGACGTATCCCTGACAGTTCAGTTGAACTTCATTGATCGGGACAGTGGCCAATAAAGAAGAGGTATGCATGACTGGGACTCGCTTACCTGTCCTTCAACGGTAAGGCCCGCAGGTTGTTGACTTCCTGATTGGCCATCTGGCTTTGTCGTTTCAGAGAGAGATTCTCCCGTTTCAAGCCGAACATCAATCCCAAACAGGAGAGTATTCCCAACAGGGCGCCGGCACCCAGAGACCCGGTCATAATCAGTGACAGGGGTATCTCCCGGCTGCCGAAGTAGTAATTGAAATGCACCGGACCTGCGTTGAGTACGGTAAAAACCACACCCAGGAGCATGACGATCAAAAGTAAGGCGAGTTTAATGATACGCATCTGACGTTCCGTTTGCTCTCTTGTGGAACGCCATTTTCTCCTACTCAAGGCAAGTTTGAAATAGCCTTGCCGGGAAGGTCCGTCTCAAAGGTATGTGAATTTCACGTGCCCGATGCAAAAACAGTTGAAATACCCCCGGTCAGGGCAAGTATTTGCAGTCAGGCGTAAGTATCGAGCACCCCTCTACTCTGAAGTGTCGCAGCGCGAGGGCCAGATGGCATAATCTCTTCTTTGCTACCGCCCGCCCCCTCATCGTAGCCGTTACTCCCTGCAGAAGCCTCACCACTGCCATCCCGCGAGGAACCGGTCTGCTGTTGGCTGACATCCACATTCGCCAGGTTGAGTTGAATCTCACCAAACATTTCACGTAAACGGGGAATCGCTGCTTCCAGAGCGTCCCTCGTTGCCGCATGCGGGGCGATAAAGTTCACACTGGTCTGATCGTTCTGAACAGAAAGCTTGATCTGCAGAGGCCCCAGGTCGGGTGGCGTCAGTTTTATCTCAGCCGACTGCACCTGACGGCTGACCATCCACTGGATTTTCTCACCCACGGCGCTGTCCCAGCCGGACTGACCGACAGGAATCTGCAATGGCAGTGATACCGACGGCCTGATGCCAAGCGGAGAGAGGGATGACTGACCCGCCAGGCCAAGCCCGAGCATAGGGGTATTGAGATCAGTTCCACCTCTCGCATCCAGCAATTGGAAACCTTCTCCCGCCATGAGCCCGGTCTTGACCAAAGCCTGAGCAGACTCGATCACCGACAATTTACCGTCCGGATCCGGGACAAGCTGCTGGGGAAACGGTAAACCGGTTCCCTGCAAAGTGAGGCTTTGCAGACTCTGTAACTGGGTAGTCTGCGGCTGAGATTGCGGCAACGGTTTGCCGCCGGCTTCACCCATTGACGGCAGCATGCTGCCGCTCATCTGCAGTGTCACCGGCCTATCAGAGAGCATCCCCATCTGCTGAAGCGCCAGCAGCAAAGCCGCAGCGTTGGGATTTGTCTCCGACAGATTCTCAAGGGTCTCACTAAAGGAGAGCCCCGTAGCATCTGCTTCTGCCGCCGCCTGCAGCGGTGAACCGGTCGTCATTTTCTGGCCTGCACCACTACTCTGCAGGGGTATCATCATTGCAAACTGAGACATAGGCTAACCCGTCCAATGCTGATCGTGTCGACAGATCAAATGCAGAATCCGGGCCAACTCCGATTGAAGCATCTCAGCAGAAGAATGAAATATTCAAACCGAACGTCATGTGCTGGCGAGAAATATGTGGATCAGGCTACTGGGTGAAATCCTCACGTCTGGCGGGACGCCATGCCGCACGGAACAACCGCCACTCACTGTCATCATCAAGATGGAAAACAAGATCGAGGCGTAGCAGATTGCCCCGCCAACCAGCCAATGGACCCGAGGCTTCCTGTGCAGAGCCCGCCAGCCCCGCATAGATCAGGACCTCAGCCTCCTGCTCACTCACCAGCTTGATACGATCGATTTTGGAAATCACATGAATCGAGGGATGGCGCAGAAAATAACCGGCCAGCAACCTCCTCAACTGTGGCCAACCATTATCGTGGTCATCGGTATAGTCAGGATCAACCAGCGTCATCACAGCAGCGAGATCGCGCGCCTCCACCGCCGCTTCTCCAGCCGTAATCAGGTTATTCAGTGCAATCTCAGGGCTGACCGCCTCACTGCAGCCGGCAAGAATTCCGATACAGAGGACGAAAATGAAATACCTGATTTGTAGCAAAGCTCAATATCCAGCCGGTGTATGACACAGACTCACTGTAGTACTACCTGAGGCCGAGCACATCCTGCATGTCGTACAGCCCCTTGTCGCGGGAGGCAATCCAACCGGCTGCGCGGACGGCTCCACGGGCAAAGTTCATTCGGTTGGTGGCCTTATGGGCAATCTCGATCCGTTCTCCCTCCATGGCGAACCAGACACTGTGCTCTCCCACCACGTCGCCGGCGCGAATGGTCTCGAAACCGATGGTCTGACGATCCCTCGCTCCGGTCTGCCCTTCTCTGCCATAGACCGCGCAGGTCTTTAGGTCTCTGCCGAGAGTCTCAGCGACCACCTCGCCCATGCGCAGGGCTGTGCCGGAAGGGGCATCGACTTTGTGTCGGTGATGAGCTTCGATAATCTCCACATCGGCATCGTCGCCCAAAACACCAGCCGCCACTTCAAGCAATTTGAAACAGAGATTCACACCGACGCTCATGTTAGGCGCGAAGACGATGGCAATCCCATCGGCCGCCTGGGCCAGCTGCTGCTTATCAGTATCACTCAATCCGGTAGTACCGATCACCATCTTTTTACCCGCCGCCCTGCAGATCTCCAGATGCGCGAGTGTGGCCTGAGGAGCGGTGAAATCGATCACCACATCGAAGTCGTGGACCACCGCTTCGAGATCGTCCGAGGTCACTACGCCGAGACGCGAGAGTCCGGCCAACTCACCCGCATCACGACCGATCACTTCACTCCCACGACGTTCGGTTGCTGCACCGAGCACCAGCCCCTCGGCTTCACTCACTGCCTGAACAAGAGACTTGCCCATGCGTCCTGCTGCACCCACTACCGCGATTCTTGTCATATTACAGGCCTCGATAAGATCCGAAAGAAATCATAATGAATATTACATATCATTCTGATTCATATAAAAATAAACCAGACACATCATAATGCACTTGAAGAAAAAAATGCACCTGCGCCCAGACCAGGCTGCGGTAATGAAAGGGCTTTCTATCAGCTGCCAGATGCAGTATCCCAGTCACCGACGGCTGATTGATGGGAACTCAGAATCCCATATTTTCAAAGAACTTCTTTACCCCATCCACCCAGGTCGTTGAGTGTGGGCTGTGCTTGGCTCCACCCCGCTTCATGGTTTCGTCAAATTGCCGCAAGAGTCCCTCCTGCTCAGCGGTCAGCTTCACAGGTGTCTCGACAAGAACCCGACACAGGAGATCGCCCACAGCACCACCACGCACCGGCTTGACGCCCTTACTGCGCATGCGAAACATCTTACCGGTCTGTGTACCCGGTGGAATCTTCAGCATTACCTTGCCGTTGAGTGTGGGCACTTCAAGCTCTCCCCCCAATGCAGCGGTGACGAAGCTGATCGGTACCTCACAGAAAAGATGGCTGTCTTCACGAGTGAAAATTTCATGGGGCTTCACAGCCACCTGAACGTAGAGATCACCCGGCGGTCCCCCGCTCTCTCCCGCCTCGCCCTCACCGGCCAGTCGAATACGATCTCCCGAATCCACGCCCGGCGGTACTTTGACGGAGAGTGTCTTGTGCTCTTCGACACGCCCCTGGCCACGGCAACTCGTACAGGGATCGTCGATCACCGTTCCCTTGCCATGGCACCTTGGGCAGGTCTGCTGTACCGAGAAGAACCCCTGTTGCATACGTACCTGCCCGTGTCCGGCACAGGTGTCACAGGTCTTGGCTTTGGAACCCTTTTTCGCGCCGCTGCCACCGCAAGTATCACAAACCACCAGGGTGGGTACCCGAATTTTTACCGTGGTGCCGGCAACTGCATCCTCCAGGGATAGTTGCAGGTTGTAACGCAGATCGGCACCCCTATGGACTCGGGAGCCACCACCGCGGCCACCTCCGCTGAAGATATCGCCGAACACATCGCCGAATATATCCGAGAAGCTTGCGCCGCCCGCGCCACCAAAGCCCCCGGGGCCACCTCCCATGCTGGGATCGACACCCGCATGACCAAACTGGTCGTAAGCGGCGCGTTTCTGTCCGTCGGAGAGAACCTCGTAGGCCTCTTTGGCCTCCTTGAAACTCTCCTCAGCCTTTACACTCGCATCACCGGTATTGCGATCAGGGTGATGCTTCATGGCAAGACGCCGGTAGGCCTTTTTGATTTCAGCCTCACTGGCGTTTTTATTGACGCCAAGCACTTCGTAATAATCGCGTTTTGCCATAGTCGGTTTCTACTGCTTCTTCTCTAAATCTACTGCAAGTGAGTTGTTACACATGGCGTGTCGATCCCCGACCGCCTGTATAACGCCAAAAACCGCACATCGGATCAACACCGATGTGCGGTTCATTGGGACGGATTATACCGTTAGTTTTTGTTGTCTTTAACCTCTTCAAATTCGGCATCGACAACATCGTCATCTGCTTTACCTGCATCAGCCTGCGGTTCCTCCGCTGCGGCGGCACCGGCCGCACCAGCCTCGGCACCTTTCTCGGCGTAGAGGCGTTCGGCCATTTTGCCCGAGGCTTCTGCCAAGACCTTGGTCTTGGCCTCGATGGCATCCTTGTCGTCACCCTTCATGACCTCTTCGAGGTCCTTGATCGCGGCTTCAATGCTCTCCTTCTCGCCAGCCTCCAGTTTATCGTCACCCAATTCCTCCATGGATTTTTTTGTCGCATGGATCATGGTATCGGCCTGATTCCTCGCGCCGATCAGCTCATGGAATATACGGTCTTCGTCTGCATGGGCCTCTGCATCCTTGACCATCCGATCAACTTCATCGTCGCTAAGACCGGAGGAGGCTTTGATGACGATCGACTGTTCCTTGCCGGTTGCCTTGTCCTTGGCGGACACATTCAGGATACCGTTGGCATCGATATCGAAACTGACCTCGATCTGAGGCACACCGCGAGGGGCCGGTGGAATATCACTGAGGTCGAAGCGACCCAGAGATTTGTTGGCGCCGGCTTGCTCACGCTCACCCTGCAGTACGTGTACCGTTACCGCGGTCTGGTTGTCATCCGCAGTTGAGAAGACCTGAGATGCACTGGTCGGTATGGTGGTGTTCTTCTCGATCAGCTTGGTCATGACACCGCCCAGGGTCTCGATACCCAATGATAGCGGTGTAACGTCGAGCAACAGAACATCCTTCACATCACCACCCAGGACACCGCCCTGGATGGCGGCGCCGATGGCGACGGCCTCATCCGGATTGACGTCTTTACGAGCCTCTTTACCGAAGAAGTCCTTAACCGCTTCCTGCACCTTAGGCATGCGGCTCTGGCCGCCGACCAGGATGACTTCATCGATCTTATCCGCGCTGATACCTGCATCCTTCAATGCCAGCTTGCAGGGCTCAATCGTGCGAGTCACCAGGTCATCCACCAACGCCTCCAGTTTGGCTCGCGTCAGCTTGATGTTGAGATGCTTGGGACCGCTGGCATCCGCCGTGATGTAGGGTAGATTGATATCGGTCTGCTGGCTGGAGGAGAGCTCGATTTTTGCCTTCTCAGCCGCCTCTTTCAGTCGCTGCAGGGCAAGCGGATCATTACGCAGATCAAAGCCCTGGTCCTTTTTGAACTCTTCAACCAGGTGGTCGATGATGCGCATATCAAAGTCTTCACCACCCAGGAAGGTGTCACCATTGGTGGAGAGCACTTCGAACTGATGCTCGCCGTCGATCTCGGCGATCTCGATGATGGAGATATCGAAGGTACCGCCACCCAGGTCGTAGACCGCCAGGGTCTGATCGCCGCGTTTCTTGTCCATACCGTAGGCCAGTGCAGCTGCGGTCGGCTCATTGATGATACGCTTGACGTCGAGACCGGCGATACGGCCCGCATCCTTGGTCGCCTGACGCTGGGAGTCGTTGAAGTAGGCCGGTACGGTGATGACCGCCTCTGTCACGGTTTCGCCCAGATAGTCTTCCGCGGTCTTCTTCATCTTCTGCAGAATCTTCGCGGAGATCTCTGGCGGGGCCATCTTCTTGCCGTTGACCTCAACCCAGGCGTCGCCATTGTCGGCCTTGACGATCTTATAGGGGACCATGTCCACATCGCGCTGGACCACCTCATCCTTGAACATCCGGCCGATCAGCCGCTTGATGGCAAAAAGCGTGTTTTGAGGATTGGTGACCGCCTGACGCTTGGCCGACTGACCGACCAGGATCTCACCATCATTGGAGTAGGCAATGATGGATGGTGTGGTGCGATCACCCTCGCTGTTTTCTATGACCTTTGTGGTGTCACCTTCCATCACTGCCACGCAGGAGTTGGTGGTTCCCAGGTCGATACCAATGATCTTGGCCATAATGTTTAATTCTCCAAATTCTTTTCGTGAATAAGATTAAAATCTTGCTGACTGACCTTTATGTGGGGTCAACCACAGGTTATTCAAGCCTTTTCGTCGATGGTCGGCGCTGCCGCCTTGGATACCATGACCATGGCGGGCCGCAGCAGACGGCCGTTGAGCACATAGCCTTTCTGTACTACTGCGACGACCGTGTTCGGCGCCACATCCTCACGTTCCTGCATAGACATCGCCTGGTGATACTCGGGATTGAACGGTTCTCCGTCGGGATCGACCTGTTCGATGCCGTTTTTCTGCATCACATCAGTTAGCAACTTGAGTGTCAGCTCGGTACCTTCGCGGAGCTTCTCCACATCTGTCAGCTCATCCTGTGCCGCCTGATGGCCCAGCTCCAGACTGTCCCAAACCTGTAACAAATCCTGAGAGAACTTTTCGAGGGCGAATTTATGTGCATTTTCCAGATCGCGCTGGTTACGCTTGCGCAGATTTTCCAATTCCGCCCGGGTTCGCATCAGCTGATCCCAGTGTTCGTCCGCTTTGCTCCGCGCATCTTCGAGCAGTTTGGTCAGTTCACCATCTGCAGGCTGATCGGTCTGTGTATCGTCAATCTGCGCATCGGTCGACGCCTCAACCGCTTCTGCCTCTGTCTCATCACTCACTTCTGACGGCTGGTCAGGCTGATCCTTTTCAATCACTCACTTAACCTCGATCTCTGTTTATGGGTTTCCCGATCCCGATGATCGGCTGAATCCACGCCAATATGGGGACGACTACTGTTTTTTCAAGGCCGCACCGAGAATTTTGGCCGTGATATCGACCACCGGTATCACCCGTTCATAGTCCATCCGGGTCGGCCCAATGACGCCCAGCACCCCAACCGCGTTCTCGTTGATCTGATAGGGAGCCGTCACCACAGAGCAACCGTTCAGCAACTGATAACCCGACTCATCGCCGATAAAGATCTGCACCCCGTCGGCATGCTGGAACTGATCCAGGAGATGCAGGATCTCCCGTTTCTCGGTGAAGGCATCAAACAGTTTGCGCAACTGTTCCAGGCTCGCGAGCTCGGCGAACTCCATCAGATTGGTCTGGCCGGCGATCACGCAGTCCTCCTTGACCTCGCTGTCTTCAACAAGCTCCCCAGCCATTTTCAGGGCCTGGGTCATACGCTGGTCGAAGGATTCCCTGGTGTCGTTAAGCTCCTTGAGCACCCGCTCTCTGACTGTCTCCATGTCGTGGCCGGTAAATGAGTGGTTGAGGAAGTTCGCCGCCTGATCCAGCTCCACACGATCGAAATCCCTGTGGGTATGCAGAATCCGGTTATGCACTTCACCATCATTGGTCACCAGTATGGCGAGCACCCTGTGCTCTGAAAGGGGTAAAAACTCGATCTGACGGAAAGTTGTCCGCTCATGCCGGGGAACAGTCACCACACCGGCCATATGGGTGATGCCAGAAAGGAGCCGGGAGGCGGACGCCAGCAGGCCCGTACTGTCGCTGACCCCGGCCATCAGCTCGGAGCGGATCATGGAGATCTCGGTCTCTTTCAGATCCTGCACTGTCAGGAGTGAGTCGATAAACATCCTGAAACCGGTGATGGTGGGAATACGCCCTGCAGAGGTATGGGGCGAGGAGACCAGACCCAGGTCTTCCAGATCCGCCATGACATTGCGCACCGTAGCGGGACTCAGATCAAGCCCGGTATCCTTGGCCAGGGTACGGGATCCCACCGGTTGCCCTTCGCGGATATAGCGCTCGATCAGCGCTTTGAGAAAGTGCTGTGCACGCTCGCTGACGACGGCTTCTGTGACCGGGGATTGACTGACCAAAGGGATCTCCAGGAAATGTGTTAGCACTCTAGAATATCGAGTGCCAATTGCCAAAGCTAGCAATAACATTTATACGAGTCAAGCAAGGCTCGAATGCTTGGATTGCCTCTGGCAGCATGCTAACTTTGATCGATCCATCCAGTCTCAATAGAAGAACGGGCGGCTTTGCATTCACTCAGGGCAGACTGATGTCAACACCCTTTAAGAAAATCGGGCTGATCGGCAAGCACGGCGACCCCCTGGTCAAAGAGACCATACGACGGCTCTGTGCCTATCTGAAATCACGTGAGAAGGATGTGGTGCTCGAAGAAACCACATCCCGTCTGCTCGACGATCAGCCATTACCGGCACTGCCGGAGATCGATCTACCCAGCCAGAGCGATCTTGTAATCGTGGTTGGTGGTGATGGCACCCTGCTGCATTCGGCCCGGGTTCTGGCGAAACAGAACACCCCCCTGCTCGGAATCAATCTGGGCAGACTGGGATTCCTGGTCGATATCTCACCGGACCGGATGGAACCTCATCTCGACTCCATTCTGAATGGTCACTATGAGCAGGAGGCCCGCTTTCTGCTGGAGGTCAGTATGGGCGATGAATCCTCCCCCAAGCAGGAGATCGTCGCCTTCAACGATGTGGTTCTGCATAAGTGGAATATTGCCCGCATGATCGAGTTCCAGACCTACGTGGACGGACAACTGGTCAATGACCAGCGCTCAGACGGCCTGATTGTGTCGACACCGACCGGTTCCACCGCCTATGCGCTTTCCGGAGGCGGCCCTTTGCTTCACCCATCTCTGAATGCCATTGTGATGGTGCCGATCTGCCCCCATACCCTGAGTAACCGCCCTATCGTGGTGGACGGGGACAGCGAGATCGAGATCCGCCTCGACAAAGCCCACGCGGAAGATGTACAGATCACCTGCGATGGCCAGTCGACACTGCCAGTGATGCAGGGCGAAGTGATCAGAATCCGCAAGGCAGAGCACCATATCCGGCTGATCCACCCCGAAGGCTATGACTACTACAGCATACTTCGCGCCAAGCTGGGCTGGAGTGAGAATCCCAGAAACAATCGATGCTGACACATCTGCAGATTCGTGACCTGGCAGTTGTCTCCACGCTGGAGCTGGAGCTATCTTCGGGCCTCACTGCCCTTACCGGAGAGACCGGTGCCGGTAAATCGATCCTCATTGACGCACTGGGCCTCGCCCTGGGGGAGCGGGCGGACAAGAGCATGATCCGCACCGGATGCGAACGGGCAGAAGTCACGGCGGTATTCGACATCACCTCCCAGACCGCGATCTCTGATTGGCTGGCGTCTGAAACGCTCGACGAAGCCGGCGAGTGCATTCTGCGCCGCAGCCTCAGCCGGGAGGGACGCTCACGGGCCTTTATCAATGGACGCCCCGTGCCTCTCCAGCAGCTTCAGACCTTGGGCGGACTATTGGTGGAAATTCATGGACAGCACGCCCACCAATCTCTCCTTAAAAAAAGGCATCAGCGTTATCTGCTGGATGCCTATGGTGGACACTTGACCCTGGCAGATGAGACGGATCGCGAATTCAGGGCATATCAAGCGAGCCGGACGAAACTCGATCAACTCATCACGGAGGCCGCAGACCAGGCCTCCCGTCTCGATCTATTGAGCTATCAGCAAAACGAACTCGCATCGCTCGGCCTCTCACTTAAGGAACTCGAGCAGATCGACCATGAACACAGGCGCTTGAGCCACCTGGATCAACTGCGTGCCCAGTGCGGTGACATCGTCAACGGACTGGATGAAACCGATCCCAGCATACGCAGCTTATTGGCCCGCTATACGGAACAGCTTGAAAGCCTGTTGGTAGTCGATGATACGCTCGGTAGTGCCCATGAGATGCTGGCAGGCGCATTAATCCAGGTCGATGAGAGTCTCGCCTTTTTGCGCAACTACCTGAGCGATCAAGAGATCGACCCCGCCGCACTGCAACAGTTGGAGGAGCGATTGGAGGCGATCCATGACTGCGCAAGAAAGTACCGCGTCTCCCCCCAACAACTGCCGGAACGGCTGCTGGTGATCGAACAGGAGTTGAGTCAGTTGAAAAACGCCGATGTGGAACTGGCCTCGCTGGAGCAACAGGTCGGCGATCAACATAAAACCTATCTCGACCTGGCCCGAAAGCTCAGCCAGGCACGACGGGAGACCGCAGAACGGCTGGGCAGCGAGATCAGTCGGATGATGCAAAAACTCGGCATGAAAGGGGGCGAATTTGCCGTCAATCTGATACCCATACCCGATGAGGACGGAGGGGCACAGGGGCTCGAGCAGGTGGAGTTTCAAGTCTCGGCCAACCCGGGTATGCCACTGCAGCCCTTGAGCAAAGTGGCGTCGGGTGGCGAACTCTCCCGCATCAGCCTGGCTATCCAGGTGGCCACAATCCGCTACGGGTCAACCCTGACACTGGTCTTCGATGAGGTGGACGTCGGCATTGGCGGTGGCGTGGCGGAGGTGGTCGGCCAACTGTTAAGGACATTGGGAGAGAACCGGCAAATTCTCTGCGTGACCCATCTGCCCCAGGTAGCGGCTCAAGCCATGCATCATCTCCAGGTGAGGAAACAGTCGAAGCGGGACGAGACCCGAACTTCTATCTCCCATCTCCAGCCCGGTGACAGAATCGAGGAGATTGCGCGGATGCTCGGCGGCGTCAAGATTACCGAACAGACCCTGGCCCACGCCAGGGAGATGGTGGAGTTGGCGGCTGAACGATAAGGGTCTGAGAAAACGTTACCGGAAGCGGCTGAATAAACCTTCGTCAACCCCTCTTCACTCCCACTGATCAGATAACCGGGTTACCTGCAGTTGCACACCACGCGAGATCAGGCTTCCTTATGCTTGTTGCAACGCCCGTAGATGATCAGTGAGTGATCGGCCATCTCGAAGCCCCTCTCCTGGGCCACTTCACGCTGGCGCTGCTCGATAGTGGCGTCCATAAATTCCTCCACCTTGCCGCACACCACACAGACAATATGGTCGTGATGCTCACCGCGATCCAGCTCGAATACCGCATGCCCACCCTCGAAATTGTGTCTCGCAACCAGCCCGGCCGCTTCGAACTGCGTCAGCACCCGATAGACGGTGGCGAGACCGATCTCTTCCCCCTTATCGAGGAGTAGTTTGTAGACATCTTCCGCACTGACGTGCCGCTGGGTGCTGTTTTCAAGCAGTTCCAGGATCTTCACACGCGGCAGGGTGACCTTTAGCCCTGCATTCCGAATCTCCTGATTGTCCATCCCCGTCCTCCGGTTCATATGTTGCTTGTGTGGTGAATGAGGTAAGATTGCCCAACTGATTGGATTGTACTCGTAATGAAAAAGATTCTCATCTATCTATTCCTCACTCTACCGTTTGTCACCGTCGGTTGTACCAATTGGGAGGATTTCTCACTGGTCCACAGCCCGGATATCGAACAGGGCAATATTGTCACACCGGAGATGGTCACACTGCTTGAACCCGGTATGTCGAAGCGGCAGGTACGCTTTGCGCTGGGCAGCCCGATGCTGAACGACGTGTTTCACGAGCAGCGTTGGGACTATCTGCTCTCCATCAAGAGACGTAATGAACCTCTGGAGATCAAACAGTTTTCGGTCTATTTCGATGGCGACCAACTGGCACGCTATACGGGCGATATCGAGCCCGCCACCAGTGTAGAGACGGAGCAGGAGAAAAAGGAACTTCTGGTCAGTGTACCCGACTACGAGGGCGACCTGGGTTATCTGGACAGGTTCTGGCGCTTCCTTGGATTCGGCAAGAACTCCAAACCCTAACCCCCGCCCTTGCGCATCGTCTTGCCCTCCGCTGCCCGCTTCTTGCGCGCCTCTTTCGGATCGGCAATCAGGGGGCGGTAGATCTCCACACGGTCTCCGTCTGCCAACTCGGCATCGAGCTTCGCGGCCTTACCAAAGATACCGATTTTGTTGCTCTTGAGATCGATCTCCGGAAAACGATCGAGAATGCCCGACTTTTCGATCGCCTGCTGTGCGGTCAGTGTTTTTTCCGATTCAACAACCAGCAGTGCCTGCTCCTCCAATCTGCCGTAGGCCACCTCAAATATCACTTTCCGCCTCCTCCATAGATTTCATCCGCCCGCTTGCAGAAAGCATCCACTAATGTGTTCGCTATTTGATTGAAGACCCTGCCGAAAGCGGCATCGATCAGGCGTCCTGCAAATTCGAAATCGAGCACCAACTCCACTTTGCATGCGCCAGGCTGCAGGGCGTGGAAACGCCAGCCCCCCTCCAGTTTTCTGAAGGGTCCGTCCCGCAACAGAATATCCATCCGCTCGTTGACGACCAAATGGTTACAGGTGGAGAAGCACTGTTTGATACCGACCCTCGAGACCTCAAGCTCTCCGCAAATCTCTTCGGTTGTCCGAGAGATCAGCCGGCTTTCGCTGCACCAGGGCAGGAAATCAGGGTAGGATTCGAAGTCGCACACCAACTCGTACATTTCTTGCGCCGAGTGGTGCACCAGCGCGCTCTTGTTGACTACTGGCATCGTCAGATAATCCCTATCGCATGCAGAAAGACCGCTATCACTGCCAGGGGGGAAATGTAACGGATCAGTGTCCACCAGGTTTGATAGGCCCCGGGTCGCATGGCAAATTCGTCACGGCTATTTGCAGTCTTCATGATCCAACCACTGAAAATGGCGATCAGCAAGCCGCCCAAGGGCAACATGATATTGGCTGCGAGGTAGTCGAGCAGGTCGAAAAAGGTTTTATCAAAGAGCTTGAACTCATCCCCAGACCAGATATTGAAGGAGAAAACACTGCCCAGACCCAGCACCCATGTGGTCAGACCGATCCAGGCGGCTGCACGTATTCGAGTCATGCTCCGGTTCTCCACCAACCAGGCAACCGCGGGCTCAATCAGCGATATGGCCGAACTCCAGGCAGCGAAGACCAACAGAACAAAAAACAGGGTACCGAAGAAGTGACCGCCGGGCATGGAACCGAAGGCAATAGGCAATGTCTGGAATATGAGACCGGGACCCGCACCGGGTTCCAGCCCGTTGGCGAAAACAATTGGGAAGATCGCCATCCCAGCCACCAATGCCACCAGAGTATCGAGACCGGCAATCAATATGGCCGAACCGGCGATAGAAGACTTTTTCGGCATATAGGAGCCGTAGACCATGATGGCGCCCATACCGAGACTCAAGGTAAAGAAGGCGTGGCCCAGCGCCACCAATACGGGACTGCCGCTGACCTCGCACTGCTCAAGCCCTGCCACCACCTCGCACTCATAGATCAGCTTATTGAAGTCGGGGGTAAAGAGAAACTCCAGTCCCTGAGCAAAGTAACCGGTATTCATGGCGTAGCCGACCAGCACAATCAGGAGTACGAACAGTGCCGGCATTAGGTAGGTCACCGCTTTTTCCAGACCGGCCTTGACCCCTTTCGCCACCACAAACATGCTCATCAGCATAAATAGGGTATGCCAGGCCAAAACCCGCTCGGGATCACTGACCAAATCGTTAAATAGGGTCTGGATACCGGCGGCGTCCACACCATTGAATGAGCCCGCCCCGGCACGTACCACATAGGCCAGGGCCCAGCCAGCGATAACGCTGTAGTAGGAGAGAATGAAAAACCCTGCCAGCACACCACTCCAGCCGATCAACGACCAACCCTTGCTGACCCCCTCCTCCCTGCTGAGATCGGCCATGGTGTTGATCGGGCTCTGTCTGCCGCGACGCCCCAGCATAATCTCCGCCATCATGATGGGAATGCCGACAACAGCAATGCAGAGCAGGTAGACGATAACAAAAGCGCCACCACCATTCTCACCCGTGATATAGGGGAACTTCCAGATATTGCCCAAGCCCACGGCAGATCCGGTTGCCGCCAGAATAAACACCAGTCTCGAGGACCATTGACCGTGGATGGATTGTCTTTCAGTCATTGAACCCCGCCTTCAGAACCTTATCTATGGACTTGAAAGTTCGTCATTTTCCGTAAAAAAGGGCCTTATCACAAGCTAAGGAGTCAATGAAGCCCTGTACATCATCGATAAAACAAGAGAATGGTCGGCCCATCGACAACAAGCTGGAGTGATTCACCGGTCACGATTAGAATAGCGCGATGTCGAAAAAAGCTAAGAAAAAAGGCCACGGCGGCGCCACAATCGCGCTGAACAAAAAAGCCTCCCACGATTTTTTTATCGAAGAGCGGTACGAAGCCGGTCTTGCGCTTCAGGGGTGGGAGGTTAAAAGCCTGCGTGAGGGCCGCGTCCAGATCAAGGAGAGCTATATCACCCTTAAAGAGGGTGAGGCATTCCTGTTCGGTGCACACATCGTGCCGCTGACCACCGCATCCACACACATCCATCCCGACCCAACCCGAACGCGGAAACTGCTGCTACACAGGAGTGAACTTAATAAGTTGATCGGCCTGGTGGAACGCAAGGGTTACGCTCTGGTACCCACCGCCCTCTACTGGAAGAAGGGCATGGCCAAGCTGGAGATCGGCCTGGCGAAAGGAAAAAAACTCCACGACAAACGTGCCAGCGAGAAGGACCGCGACTGGAAACGGGAGAAAGAGCGCCTGTTCAAGCATGGCTAACCGTTTCCTGTATATCCCAAAGTGGATGGAGTATTGATCGATAGCCAGGAACCATTGCCTCGCATATAATGTCTATTCACTTGACCGTCATGGGGGCGACGTAGGCTTCGACGGGGGTTACAAAACCTAAAGTGCATGTCGAGGGGCAGAGCACCTCGTAAATCCAGCTGCAAACTTATAGTTGCCAACGACGACAACTACGCACTCGCTGCTTAATACCCAGTAGGGTGCCGTCTGACTGGAGCCGTGCCTGTGCGTCCAGCTTATCAGGCGTCATATCTCACGGGATCGCGCTGAAGTTCTTCCGGGACGGATGCGTTAAAACTCTACCGGAATCGCTTGCTACACGCCCTGTCCGTCGGGTGGTAGCCGGTTAAAAACAATAGGCAGGACTAAGCATGTAGAACTTTTGGCAGAGGACTCGCGGACGGCGGTTCGAATCCGCCCGCCTCCACCATTTCAAAGTCCAGAGAAATCCAAAATAGTCCATAAGCCCGCATAAAGCGGGCTTTTTTATTGTATACTGTGTCCAGCAAGATCCAATAGCGTACCCCCACATCCAGCACTTTTGGGGGTATATTTCGGGGTAACCCACCTCCCCTAGTGAGCTGATACCCCCACAGGAGGTTAAATGGCCCTTACAGACACCGCAGTCCGTAACGCCAAACCCAAAGAGAAGACATACAAGCTATTCGATGGTGGCGGCCTATTCCTATTAGTAAACTCGAAGGGCTCGCGCTACTGGAGATTGAAGTATCGCTTCCAGGGTAAAGAGAAGTTGTTGGCCCTTGGCGTATACCCGGATGTCTCTTTGAAAACCGCGAGAGACAGAAGAGACACTGCCAGAACACAGATCGCTGATGGGATTGATCCTGGCGAAGTTCGCAAGGCAACAAAAGCAGCTCAATCTGATGAGGACAGCTTTGAAGCAGTTGCCCGTGAATGGTGGGGCCAGCGCGAACCAAACTGGTCGAAGACACATTCTTCCCGAATCTTGCTCAGATTGAATAAAGATGTTTTTCCATGGATCGGTAGCCGGCCTATCGGTGAGATCACGGCACCCGAACTCCTCACTGTCTTACGCCGAATCGAAAACAGAGGAGCCGTAGAGACAGCACATAGAATCCACCAAAGTTGCGGACAGATATTCCGCTATGCCGTTGCAACAGGCAGAGCCGAACGTGATCCATCTGCGGATTTGAAAGGCGCCCTACCCCCTACCCGCCAAAAGCATCATGCCAGCATTACCGATCCTCAAAAGATTGGAGAACTTCTCAGAGCAATTGATGGCTATGAGGGTTCATTTGTAACCCGGTGCGCTCTCCAGCTTGCCTCACTGACCTTTGTGCGACCAGGCGAGCTCAGGCATGCTGAATGGTCTGAAATCGACTTAGGCAAAGCTGAGTGGCGTATACCGGCGGAGAAGATGAAGATGAACGTTGTTCATATCGTACCCCTCTCAAGTCAAGCTCTATCAGTCCTACAAGAGATTCATCCGCTCACCGGGCGCGGTAAGTATGTTTTCCCTGGCGTCCGATCACTTAGACGACCCATGTCAGAAAATACCGTCAATGCAGCCCTACGCCGGCTGGGGTACACAAAAGACGAGATGACCGGTCACGGGTTCCGCTCGATGGCCTCGACGATCCTGAATGAGCAGGGTTGGCACAGGGACGCAATAGAAAGGCAATTGGCGCATGCAGAACGAAACTCAGTTAGGGCTGCTTACAACTACGCTGAACATCTACCCGAGCGAATCAGGATGATGCAGAGCTGGGCGGATTACCTGGATGGGCTGAAGAAAGGGGCTGATGTAGTTCCTATCCAAAAAAAGAGTTAAGAAACCGCCAATTGAGGGAACATGTCTATGCCGAAACCATATGAAACAACCTCAGAAGAAATGATACTTATTGCTGAAGCAGCATATGAGTTAGCTGCAATGTATTCCTTCAAGTCTCCCTCAGACATTGCAACCGAGGTTGTTACTTCAATTTTTGGTGATGATGTCTTTAGAGTTTCGTTAATTCCAAAAAAAGACACAAAAAAAGAAAGAGTTAACTACCTATCACAGATTCATGTTTCTACGAAATCGCTTATAGATGCTTTGCGCAATGCCGGTGAGCATCTTCATGTCATTCTAGAATCAAAATCAGACAATTATGAGCTAGAGGATACAGAATGGCATCGCATACATATAAATGATCTTATTAAGGATCTAAGGACATTAATTCTGTGCTCTCAAGAAATGATTCAAGAAGAAAATGAGAAACAAAGTATCAACGTAATTAGAAATGAATATCGAAAGAAGCTTGTTAGCACTCTCTACGAAATTTTCATAAGAGAGAAAGGTAAATCATCGAAATTCACCTATGACCCAGTATTGAACAGCTACTCAGGGGATTTTTTCAGATTTCTGAAAGAGTTCTACAAAACAATAGATATTGACAAGGGAGACTCAGGAATCGCTCAGGACATAAAACGATTCATATGAGATGTAGTAATTTAGCCTAGATCTGTACAGATAAGCATGTGTTCAACGAAGTCTTGCAGTCAGAAAAGGGGCAAATCTTAGTCTTCTTTCCACAAGCTTATAATAAAGCTTCGATTGTCAGCAGTCTGAATACGGCCTGGAGCGGACATATGACTTTCAAGGTTCAACGGCCAAATCGACCATAAGTAGAGATTTCTTTATTTATGTATCGTCTCCCTTAATCTGATTCACTTTTTCCAGTTTTCAAGCAGTATTCCGCTTGCTCTAGCACAATCTCACGAATTAGCTCCTGCCTATCCTTACCTGTAAAATTGCAGAAAGCAGTAATTAATTCATCTTCCTCATGTGTCATATTAATTATGACCTTATGTGGTCGGTCTATCTTTTCACTCATGCTGCATCCTTTAATCATATTACACTATGGCTTAAAACTACCGATAAGCTTTACTGGGTCACACCAGTAAGATATTTCGCCGTGTTTATCTACACATGCATCTTCAAACACTTTTGAACGAGCCAGCCTAATACCCATGGTGAATATCAGAAGCATGATTAAACATAATGTGATCCAGAACTTCCAAGAAACATTATCCCAGAGCCAACGCATAGTCACATTGACATTGTGTGCCGAATTTGCACGTGCTATAGGTTGCTCACTTGCTGATCGCGCCGGCTCACCGAATTTTTTGTGGTGATCAACAAGAGTATTTAGCTCATTCAATGTATCTTTAAGTTCGCGATTGTACAGTTTTTTAAGTGCATCGATGCCAGGAGAAAAGTACCCATTACTTCTACCGAACGACCTATATTGAATCTGACAATTAATGTCGTATTTTTCCTTTTTAATGGCATCGATGCAGGCTGTCACATGATGGCGCCATTCCCTAAATTCTGAATTATTATGCATATCCTTTGCATCATATAGAGTCTCTCCCTTTTCAATCAGTCGGCCAATCTCATTGATAAAGTCATTATATTTCACTATTCACACCGCTGTTTTGATACATGATAAAGCTCAACCGATGAGAAGCACCGATGTCAGTTGCAGCACTTTTAGACTTTCTCACACAACCGACATCGGAGGTAAATCTGGTGCTGGTGGAGGGATTGAGCTTTTCTTACATAATGGACAGATAAATTCTTCCTGTTGAGCATAATTGTCTTCTTTATAGCCATTTGACAGCATTATTTGTGGGGGAAACGTGCACTTGCAAAGTTTGTAACCAAGAGCTTGTGCTAATTGTGCCTCTGCCATTTTTGCTGCTTTATCTGCCTCTGCGAGACTCTTCTCAATTGCTTCCTTATCTTGTGACTCTGGAAGTAAGTCTTTAGTTTGATTTACAAGGCCAATGGCTTGACCGAAAAGCGATAAACCTATTTTTATGCCTTCCATTGCTTCTACCATGTCATTCATTGTGTTCACCTGTACTCAAAACAAAATATCTAGTTAGCACTTCCCTTAATTTGATTCGTTTAGATGGATCAATCTCCTCTGATCACTACAGAGACATACTCATCATCGACAACTACAGAATCGCCGAGTTTCCATGTTTCCCATTCTGTTCTTGGGTTGCGTCCCATGGCTACTAATATGCCATTTATATCGCTATCATGGATTTCACTAATCCTTGATATAGAAAGTAATATCATCTGCCATTTCGACGGTAACAGTATCTCTAGTAGTTACTGGTCCATTGTTTAATTTGTGTGTATCACCTACGAATAAACGGCCAATATTTAACTTTTGTGCTGTATCTATTCTTTTGCACATACGTCCTCCCTTAATGTTATTCACATTTAACACAAATATTGATGGGCTAGTGCGGTCTCTCCATAGATTCTATGAGCTTCAATACCTGTTCATCATTCATATTTTTTGTAAGTTCTGGTACTGCCTTTCGCATTCTCTTTACTTTACGATCTTCAGAAAGCTTTCCTAAAAAATAGATCACGCTATAAAAGCCAATACCAGCAAGAACTAGAATGACAATATCCATGGTATCCCTTAATTTGATACACGCCTACAAAAATACTTCATCATTAGATGAGTAAGTGTACTTTTTGCCATAGAATGATTTGTAAGTGATTTTTATAGAGCATCGTTTTATTTGATTAATGACATGTTCATTCAATGGTGGATTTACATTGGAAAAATGAACAGACGCAATTAGACGTTTTTCATTAACAGGCATCGAGTATCCACTACCTACCAAGCCAACGGAACTACGATATTCATAGTGATTCTCAGGAAACAATGTCTTTATCGCATTCTCAACAGGTTCAGTAGCATTACCAAATAATAACTGACCATCGACAATAACCTCGAATCTATCTATCAGTGCCGGTCCTAGGCCATTATTTAGTAAATCAATACTATAATAATGTTTATTGGCGTCAGTCGTTATCCAGGTAGTCAAATGAGGTTTAACCGAAAGCTTATTATGTGTATGCACTCTCCAACCTGACCATAAAGTAAACAAGAAAGCACACAATGCAATCACAACACTAGAAATTCCTGTTAATACATCCCATTCTTGCATCTCTAACCAGTCAAGTATAAATATACAATCCAATGTATTGCTCCATATTTGATAAATCCCTTAATCTCATTAATTCAGCCCTCCCAGGCGTCAGCTACAAGCTGGCGTTTTTCTTCACCAACAACCTGCAAATATATTTCGGTAGTTTTCGTGTCTGAATGCCCCATCAATTGCGACAAAATATGAAGAGGTAGGGGTTTCTTGGCGGTAACCATTGCTACTCCGAACCCATGCCTCAAACCCTTGCCGGTGGCCTGTTTGCCATTAATACCGGCACGATCCATAACCCGCTTAACAAGCCGGTAAGCAGTGGGACGGCTCATTTTCCAAAGTGGTTCATCTAGATTCTTACCCTTACGTCGTAGCTTTCGGATGCCGAAGACGAAGTCTAGATCTTTAATTATGTGTTTCGGGACCGGCACCGTCCGATATTGAGGGTGCTTTGGTCGACCCCTGGAGTCTTCCTTGCGCTTTTTCAGTGATCTGAATACCAATGCCTTTTCATCAAATAAAACCCTTCCAGGTGCAAGTTCGAGCGCTTCAGATGGGCGGCAGCCAGTGTAGTGGAGTACACGGCAAAACATTTGATTCTCGTTATCCTCATGCTCGGCTGCATCGAGGAATTTTCCCCGTTCATCGCTTGTAAGATACAAGCGCTCTCCATCAGGACTAAAGAGACGCATTTCTGGTGAATATTCGGTCTCAGCCATTGTGAATCATTACTTAAGAGAATTGATTCAATATAGGCCCGAAAAAACCCCTGAACAAGATCAATTGAGCGGGTATTTGTCGATCAGGAAGGACTTGTATGAATCAGTTTGGGGTAGTCTGCTAAGGTCGCTGAGCAGTCGTTGGCGAGTGTAGGCAGGGGAGAGATAACTGGTTTGGACCGGAGTTGGCCAGTAGCAGACATCTAGATTGGCAGTGTACGATAATTGATATCAAGCCGAAGCGGACTAAACCTCAAATCAATCGAGTCTGATAATCCTATTGAACTACAGAAGAGGGGTTGTTGGCTTGGGCTGCATACAGAGATTCGGTGGTTCGGGGTATTTAATGAGGACGGCGCCCAACATCGGTTCCCCCCCGACGTCCCTGCCCCCCGATTCGCGCCGTCAAGGTCGCAAGTGAACCTGGCCATTATGCGTCTCGATTGGCCATTACGACATCAGCTTCCTCATAATAGTTGCATTTAATCCTCTATAGAGTACACTTTCCTATATGACGGACTACTTATCCCTCATTAGAGGATTTTTCGATGAATGAACAACAGCGCCAGGAGGTCCTGGCACACGTAACTCACAATTTGGCTTTCATTCCGATCAGTGCAGATTTGTATACCGAGCTCGAAGCTTGGTCTCGCCGGGACGGCGGTAGCGGAGGCCCTGGTGCGGTGGCGGCGATCGCAGATCACCAATTATGGTCGTTTCTTGAACGCATGGACCAAGGTGATCTGGTCCCTAAAGCCTCTGGCAGGGGCTACCATTGGCAAGATCCAAACTCACTAAAGGTACTTGAGTTGCCGCATGGCTCGGAGGTGCGAACGCAATACTACGGAGAATGGAAGACCGCTACTGTTCAAAACGGCGTTTTGATGTGGGAAGGTAAGGCGTACTCCTCTCCTTCGAAGCTATGTAATGCTATGCGAGGCGATACAAACAACAATGCTTGGAAGGAATTCGAAGTCAAACGTCCATCAGACCAGCAGTTTCGTCGAGCCAACTTTTTCAGACGGTGATGCATAAAAATATATAACGAGACAAGGGGGCACGTTAATAAAGCTGTTAGCGTTCAAGGAGGTACTCTTGGAAGATAGGCTACGCGTTGAATTACACTTGCCACAAACGGATATCGGCAATGAACAAAGTTTAGAGCGTGTAATTGCGAGCCTCGTTATCGAGAATCAAAACTCATTTCATCCATTGTTTGAAAGGCTAATCGACACTGGTGATGCTCGTATAACAGTCATGGACCGTAGTGTTGTGGTTAATGATGTCAGTGTCTCGGGAAATGAGGGGGGCGTAGATATTGAGTTCGGCTCTGGTTTCTATGCTAGTTGCAAAGATATGAACTCTACAGGCGAGCACGCTTGTTTCTTAGAGTTCCAACTCAATTCCACAAGCATCATATTCGATATGGAGTTGCCTCCAGCATGGAAGCCAGATTATTACTAAGTCAAGAAACGCCTATAAAATAGTAACGAGACAGGTGCTCTCGTTAACGTAACTGTTAATGTCCGCTCTTGGGGATGAGTATCTGGCATATCTTCTACTCCAGAGGGTCTCCTTCGGTCGCATACCGGAATTAATCCTAGCCAAACCTCGACACGCCAACTCTCAGACGACACCGCACTTAAAGGTCCGATCTGCCTTATAAATCAAGAACTTCTAGGTTTAAGGACAAAACCCTTCAAAATAAATCCTAAACTGTCCCTTAGAAAAATCCCCTTCAACTCTTCACGCTTTATCTATCGTGCTGCTTTGCACGGAACTAGATAGAGTCGGAGATAATGAAGCAGAAGCAATACATCCCCGTTAAAGCCGTATCACGCCGTTACGGCGTTGGCGTCTCGACTGTTTGGCAGTGGGTGAAAGACGGTCTGCTGCCTGCGCCGGTTCGATTCGGGCAGAGGTGTACACGCTGGGACTGTGACGCCCTAGACGAACACGACGAAAAGACCAAAACCGCAGCATAAGAGGTGGAAAGTGAAGGAGAATTCCACCCCCTCCAGCGAGGCCGGAGGCATTCAGGCGGACGAGCGGGCACTCGACGCGAATGATATCACAACGCAGATAGTTGATCTCAATGAGTTTGCCCGGAAGCAGGCAGAGCGAGAAGCACGCGCTTGGCGCCTCTCTCGTGGACTGCCCGTTCTGAGTGACCTAAGCCGCGAATACAACTCGATCCGAAAGTCACGCGGCCAGTACAGCGTTCCCCTGCCAGAGGATCTGATCAATGGCAGGTGACTGGCTGAAGGTTGAGGTCTGTACTCCGGACAAGCCGGAGATCTGGCAGATCGCACAAGAACTCAATATCGACCCTGATGCTGCCTTCGGAAAACTCTTCCGCCTTTGGGCGTGGTTCGACACTCACACTGAAAACGGTAACGCTCCGAGCGTTTCCAAATCGTTGATAGATCGCGCTGTCGGCGTTACCGGGTTCTGTGAATCAGTGATTCATGCAGGCTGGATGGCGGAGGTTAGCGGCATTTTGACCCTTCCACATTTTGATCGACACAATGGGAAAACAGCTAAAAATCGGGCACTTACTGCCAAGAGGGTCGCCAAGCACAAGGCTAACGGAAAAGTAACGACCGAAGCGTTACCTAGAGAAGAGAAAGAGAAGAATAAAAAAACAAACAAAAAGTCGGAATCTATGCCTCCTCCCTGCCCGCACTCTGAAATCATCGATCTTTTCCACGAGACCCTCCCGGAACACCAGCGCGTGGTTTATTCGCTATGGGATGGCACCCAGCGGGCAAAAGACCTACAGGCACGTTGGCGTCAGAGCCCTAAACACCAATCCCTGGATTTCTGGTGCTGGTTTTTCGAGAGCGTTAAGACAAACCCACACTGGATGGGTGAGAACGATCGTAATTGGCGCCCGACTCTTGAGTGGCTGGTCAAGAAAACCAACTTCATAAAGGTTATCGAACGCGGTTCGAATGCACAGAGGAGGGTCGTGTCATGACCGACCACCTCCGCACCCCGCCACACAACACAATGTCCGAACAGGCCGTTCTTGGTGGCCTGATGATCGAGAACCGGATGTGGCCTTCCGTGAGCGAGATCATTGGCACCGTTCACTTCTACCGCCAGGATCACCGCACCATCTTTGCCACCATGGAGGAGCTCGAGACTAAACGGCAGCCCATCGATCTCGTGACACTTGCCGGGCAGCTTGAGAAAATCGGAAAGCTCGAAGAAGTTGAAGGTCTCCAGTACCTGACACAGCTCGCCGAGCAGACGCCGAGCGCTGCCAACATCATTGCCTACGCAAAATCAGTCCGGGAACACGCTGACCGCCGCAAGCTGATCGGCATCGGCAGCCAGATCACCGAGGCCGCATTCAGCCAGGCACCGACGATCGAGATCGTAAACGACGCCGAGGCCGCCTTCCTGAAATTAACCGAGCAGGCCTCTGATGTCGGCCCCCGCACTATCTCTGAGATTGCCGGGGATGGGTACCTGGACGAGCTGGAAAAACGCACCACCGGCGCCACGCGTGGCCTCCCGACGGGATTTATCGACTTTGACCGTCTGACCAACGGAATGCGGCCTGGCCAGTTGATCGTTATCGCGGGCCGCCCCGGGCTGGGAAAATCTACTCTCGCGCTCAACATTGCTGAAAACTTGGCAATCAAGGACCACGAACCCGCACTTGTGTTCAGCCTGGAGATGTCCAGAGAGGAGATCGTGGATCGCCTCATCGCGTCAGTCGGAAGTATTCCCCTGGATGAAATCCTGCAGGGCAATCTGGACAGAGGTAATTTCAGTGGCGCGATACAGGCCGTAAATGGAGCGCCGCTCTACATCGATGATGGCGGAGGACTCTACATCAATCAGATACGTGCCCGTGCTCTACGAATCAAGCGCAAGCACGGTCTCTCTCTGCTCGTCATTGACTATTTGCAGTTGGTTCGAGCGAAGGCCGAGTCTAGGTTTCAAGAGGTCAGCGAAGTTTCCAGGGCACTAAAGGCGCTAGCCAAAGAGCTAAGAGTGCCTGTCATTGCGTTGTCGCAACTCAACCGTGACATAGAATCTCGACCCAACGGAAAGCCCCGTCTCTCTGATCTGCGCGAATCAGGTCAGCTTGAACAGGATGCCGATCTCATCGGCTTCCTCTATCGAGAGGACATCAAAGCTGATGTCGATGTTGTCACTTGGGCCATTGAAAAACAGCGCAACGGTCCCACCGGCAAGGTCCATTTAGCCGCCCGACTCCAATATTCCAGATTTGACAACTACGCTGGCCGGATTGTCACTCCACTTCCACCGAAGGATTTTTATAACTATGAAAACTAAGCAAAGAGTTACCACAAAGGAGTATTTCGGTATCGAAATTGATCAATCCAGTCAAATCACTCGTGAGCAGTATGAGGAAATCCTGAAGCGGACGCGTTTAGATTTCTTGATTGAGGCGGCAACTCTCCAGAAAGCCCGGGAGAGAGGCAAGACCGTTGTTCTCACCACAGATATTGGATATTCAAGGCACTAAGAGGAGATACAACATGGCATACGAAGGACATTTATTCAATTCCACGATTCAGGGTCTTGATCTGGTTGATAGGTACTATTCCAGGCGCAAAGCAGAGGATCTAGCTGGAAAGCGGGATCAGCGGGCAGAAGAACTATTCGATATGCGTCGAGAGCAATACGACCTTGAGAAAGAGATTCGTCGCCGTGAAGAGGCTGGCAGCAAACTCTATGCACTTTCTCTCGATGGAAACGGAAAGCCAAGGAAGTTTACCAGCAATGACAACGAGTTCATCAATAAGGCGATTGTGCCTGTACTGAATGAAGGCGGCCTGTTCGATGAGTTCCTGACCAGTAACTCGAAAGTAGCCACACAGAATCCGATTGCTCATGCCTTCATAATCCCGGATGCAGATGGGGTGGATCGTGTAACCGTCGGCCTTCGGATGAAGGATGGAAACATCAAGCCTTGGACGATCAACCGCGGTAGCAATCCGAAAGACCCGATCTTTGCCCCCACCGTTCCTGAGTTCATGCAGTATGTGCAGATCCAGGCAGACCCGCGTGGAACTGCTGCCCGCCTGGCAGAGCGTCAGTATCGCCGTGCCGACATGGAGGACTTCAAACAAAAAGAACTCTACAAGTCTGGTCTCGGCCTGGATGAATACCGTGGTAAAAAAAACATGGATTTCGACTACGCCAAGGAGATGCAGGGAATTGGCCTTTCGCCAACAGGAAAGCAGCTGGAGGCGACCGGTGGTCTTGGCGGTCTCCCCGGGATTGACAACGAGAACAAGGTGCAGCGTATAAACGGTCAATGGATCACGGAATCAACCCTGCGCAACGAGTACCTCGATCAATTCGGAAGTGTTGATTCTGAGCTTGGGAGGCTTCTGAATGATGACGCCCCCAATTACTATGAATGGCGAAACGATCAAGTTCGTCCAGAGTACAGCATAGATGATCCAACTGGTAGCGACACATCACCTACTGATCCGCTGGAATGGAAAAAACTTGCCCTTGAAGCAAAGTCAGACCCTGTGAAGTATGAGCAGTTCATCCGTCAACATCCGGATAACAAAGGCGCTACTGAAGAGGAGATCCGCGATGCGGTGCGCAAGCGGTTCGGAGACCAGGGTCAGCAGCAGGGCTCTGCTCAGCAGCAGCTGGACAACGACGACAAAACACCCGGACTCGATTTCAACGACAAGGAGCGGAAGATTGCCAGGGTATCGAAGCTGATCGATCAGGTTGAAAATGTGGTCGAATCGTCTTCTCTGACCAAGTCGCTGGCACGCGCACAACTCAACCGGCTATCTGGCATTGAAGACGCGGGTACCAGCAACTACCGGCTGATGAAGCTTCGAAAGAAACTTGAAGATGTTGCTTACGAAGGGGCGAATCGTGGAGATATGACATCAGGGAACTGAATTAAGCAACCGAGCAGAAGTGCCGAGTGATAATTTCTTACTACTCACCAGAAGGTTATATACATGAAATTGATCCTGCCTGAAGATTACCTTGGCGAGGAAGGCCAACAGACCATCGAGGCTGCCAAGGGTGGATTGGTTACACCAGACTCTCAAGGCATGCAGCTAACGCGGGCAGAAGAGGCTGAGATCTACAAGGACGAAGGTAGCGGTGTTATGACCGGCCTTGAACATGGGCTTCGCCGCATCAAGCAGGGTTTGGCCGGTGCCGGCGCAGCATTGGGTGATGCCATCGCTCCCGAAAGACCCACCGGACCCGTCGGCCAATTCCTCAGAGATCAAGCAGAGCGAGACAAGGCCGAGGTGCAAATGCAGGAGGAAGCCATTCAGGCACTTCCGCAACGCCCGGCAATGCGCCGCGTAGTGGAGTCAGTGAACGAGGCCGAGAACTAGGTGAACGCCTCGAGCCTTCCTCCAAGGGACTGTGGTGAAGGATATCAAAGCCCAGGATGTTGATCAGAACAAGTAAATAACAATCTCATGACATTTAAGAAAGGAAAAAGCGGTAATCCGAGGGGCCGTCCAAAGGGCGTCACAGACCGGCGCACACTCTTCAGAAAGCACATTGAGTCTAAAGCCGAAGACCTGATCAAGAAGGTGGTTGAAATGGCCCTGGATGGGGACGTGAGGGCGATGAAGCTTTGCCTGGAGCGCATCACACCACCCATGAGGCCAAAGGATGAGCCTGTTCAAATCGGGGAGCTAAAAGGCACCCTGGCAGAGCAAGGGCAGAAAATCCTGTCTTCCATAGGAGAAGGGAAACTGACCCCATCCGAAGCGGCCACCATGATAAGCGCAATCGCATCACAATCCCGAATCGTTGAGGCTGATCAGATTGAAAAACGCCTGGCTGCCCTGGAGGCGAAATTATGAGTATCAAACATCGATTGTCCAGGCTAGAGCAAAAGATAGGTAAGACATCCGACAAACACTATGTCGTAGTGTTAGGCGCTGAAGGCGAAACGAGCCGGGAAGCAATAGATAGGACCCTCAAGAAAAATAAGTTAACGCAGAAGGATATCGGCCAAATGGTGGTGATCGGTCATGATTATTTCTTTACTGAAGATTATGGGGGATATGAAAACACAAGAGATCTTCGCGGATGGAAGTTCGTCGAGGAACTGTTTAAGCATGTGATATCCAAGGCTCAAGGTACTGGGCTACGCCCTGTGGAAGAGGAACCGTTCGTTGAGTAAGAGTAAAATCCTTAATGAAACTATAAGGCGATGGGCTGAAGAAGTAGAGGTACTATCCAAGCCATTCGATCCTGCAGATCTCGAGAAAGCTGGGATAATCACGAAGAATGGAGAGTGGTATGTGGTCCGTAATATACATGACATACCGGACGCTGCTGCGCGAAGAATTTCTTCCTGTAAGATGACTCAGAATGGAACGAGGATCAAGTTCATTAAGGAGTCTACTATCAGACGACTCACAAAAGGAAAAAAGTAACCAATAGTAGTAGTTAGTACTGATTTAGGTAACCGATAGTTATCTTGACAGGAAAATACTGCAACTCTAGAGTTTAATTACTACTAAAACACCAGCGGATTCCGCACCCGTTAGTCATGCGGATATTTTGTTCTTGCCTGCCTGCCAGGTACGATATGTTTCTAATGGCGGGTTGATAGAGCCGAATACAAGACCTTCGGGAAATAAGCTCAGCAGACTGGTGTCTGTAGTTGAGGCCCGCCGCCCTCATAATGGCGGCAATACTGAAACACCAGGAGATTATTATGTCAAACATTGTCTCAAACTCTCACAATCAACTAAAGTCTCGAGTCAATGAACTACTTGAGATTAAAGATGCATATGAGGGAATCACCGGCTTGCTCTCCGATAATGATGGAGAATGTGAGCCAGAATATGCGCTCACTGATCGACAGAAAACCAGTCTGCTCAGCGCTCTCTGCCGTTTGGCTGACCATATGGGTAGCGTGGTCGAGCAGATTGATGCTCTGACAGACGACTTTCCACCTCAATGCCATGATGGGGACAGACTGACAGAAGGAACTGAGTTGCAGCACTGACATTATTAATACGCACCCCACGTTCGGTGGGGTGCTTTCGTCAAAGCATGCCACAGAAATAGACAATGGATGAATCCATCATCACGTATGAGAGGTTGCAGGAGCTTACAGGTTATGAGCGACCTAGTGAGTTAAAGAAATGCCTCAAATCACAAGGTATCACGTTTCTTAGAGGAAAGGCTGGTCGGCCATTTACCACTTTGGCAGCTTTGAATAGGGCCATGGGAATAGACTCATGTGTGCCCGCTCAAGAATACGAGCGGATTGAATTCTGATATTAAATCGATTAGATACAGCGCATTAAGATGAAAAAGACGAAAAATCACTGCAATGTTAGATCTACCGTCCCTAGCGATGGCGATCCCTTTGAGGACAGAATCGAGTTTTCCCGAAAGCCTTCTAAGATACAACCAGAGATCGTTGATCCATATCCAATGCCTACCCTATGCAAGGTCGGTAATGATCTTGGATACCCTATCCTTGAGCCTGGAAAGGGTGTGATATTGAGGATTATCACTAGGTTGGCAAACTGGCTCAGGAGACAGTCTGATTAGGCTGATTAGTTAAATGCTTAGCACGAACTGACAGATTGAAAAGCCAGTTTTGACATCAAAACTGACACTCACCGTGACCTAGACTGTAGGGAAAATAATGAGATTTCAGCTTAACCGCCTGCTGACGACCAAAGCAGACGTTCCCGATGCTCAAGCGTTCATATACTTAAATTCATGAAAGTGGACATCTGCCAGCATTACGCTAGACTTTATGAAACGGCCAGAACCAGTAATCCAATTGTGAATCGGTTCAGCGGCTGATTAGCACGTATAAATGAAATTACTCGCATTTACACTCTTAAGGGGAATCGTGTAAAAGCAGATATTCTTGGGTCGTTACCTAATATCCATAATAAAATATTTTACTACAGTTCAATATATATCTCTTAGGAGGCTCTTACCGACGTAGTCATATAAAAGACATTCCATAAACTCTTTTGTATGCCGCGCAATCGAACGAGCAAGACTAGGGTACTACATAAATTGTAGACGGCTGGAGTTGTAGTGGTGGCTTGTGTTGATATAAACACTTGCGTTAACAAATAAAATATTTTTTCTACCAGCAAATGACAATAACAAGGAGGTTTTAGTGTTTATTCAAAAACGATCATTTAAAGTTTTAGGTAATTATAATTTTCCTTTTTTAATTACGGTTGCTTTTGTCTTTGCTTTGACTGGGTGCGCGACAAGCCCAGAGGCGATAAACCATAAATTTGACCTTACTAGTGACACATCCATCACTACAGGAGCACGGCAGCGTGCGATCACTAATGTTGCGATAAAGCCAAGCTCCAGACCGGGGTTGGTGGATCCAGAACGTATTGTCTGTGCCGAACCTAGCCCAGATGTGGCGCTTGCGGTCGCTAATTCATTCGGATTTGGCATCAGCATTTTTGGGCAAGGCAGCAGCTCTCTGACAAGAACGCAAGCGGAAAGTATCGCACAACTTGCCGAACGAACGACTACCATACAGCTGTTACGCGACGCGATGTACAGGGCTTGTGAGGCGTACGCCAATGGCGCCATCACAGGCACCACTTATAACCTCATTATGAGCAAGAATAATGATGCGATGGTTACCTTGATGATGGGAGAGACTGCCGGTGGTGCCTTTGGGCGTAGCCTGGCAGCCATCGGAAGTGGCGCAAGCGCAGAGGCGGAGGCAACGGTATCGGGTCTGAAAGAGGTGAGACTACTCCTGGATCAGTCGGATGCCGAGGTCGAGGCAGCCGAGGAGAAGGAGCAATCGGCAGAAGAAAAACTGGCAGACAAGGAGGCGATTGCTGCGAATGACCAAAATGAAACAACGGAGCAGCAGGCCGACAACGACCAGGAGGTAGATAAGGCTGAGAATGAACTCATTGAGGCTAAGCGAGAAAGGGAAATAAAGGAAGAACAGCGGGCCGAGACCAGGACCAAGAGTGCGGCAAAGATCGAACAGTTGATTGCCGCGGGAAGCATTACCAACAAACCGACGACAGGAACCGCACAGGTGCTCCAGAAGATGCAGGACAATTTCCTGCGTGAGGACTTTGCCGACGAGATGGTCGCAGCCTGCATGATTGAGTTAGGTCTTGCCCCTTCTGAAGAGACTGCTTCTTTTAAGCAGGTTCAACTGCTAACTTCGGACATTTTCGCAAAGGTCCAAACAAACTTAACTGCAAAGGCACTGCAGAGTGATGATCCCGAAAATTTTGCAGACGAACTTGTCAAATTCCAAACCATCAGAAACCTGGATCGAACTTCACGTCTTTCGGATTATTGTTTCACCCACCTTGCCCAGTTCGTAACGACGGCACGAGAACAGGAAGTAGAGCTGGAGAAGCTGCGCATAAAGACTCTTGCCGTAGAGGCAGCACAACAACAGGCTCTGGCCCAGTCGGCGGCCTTGGGGGCATTCGAGAAATCCATTGCTGTTTGCAATAAGGTGTCAGACGAGAAGGTCAAGGCGGCATGTATCACTGCAGCGTCTCGCATCACAGATGCCGAAAACGGCATTGTGGAGATCGGTCAGACTCAGCAGGTTTCCATCGTGGTACCGAACGCGACACTCCCACTGGTCGCCTTTGAAGCGGCTATGGCTCAGCGCAAGTCATTTGAGACAGTGGTAGGTAGGCTCAATGCTACTCCTGTACCGAATGTAACTAAACAAGAGCTCATACAAGAGAAAGACGCCCTTGATAAAGAACGCCAGGAGCTGAGTAAAGCTAAAGATACGCTCACTCTAGATCTAGATAAGCATCTCGACAAGATAGGACAGGCCACAAAAAAAGGCCAGGTCAAGCAGTTTCAGAATCAGCGCACTCAATTGGTAACCAATCTAGCCCTTGCACCAGCCTCACAACCATTGCTCGTAGAGCAGGCCAGACTGGCTCTGCATCAGCATGACAATGAAGCAAAGCAGAGTAAAGCTCAGTTCGAGCTCATGTCGAAACGCATGCAGGAATGGGAAAAAGCGGCGAATCAGCACATAAAAAAAGCCGATGCTTTGAAAAAGAAAGAGAAAGCTACCTAATAAGTTGTCTGGACGCCAAGTGTTTCCTTTCGGCGACACTTGACGTTCTCACACTGATTTCATCCTGGCGGTGTGTAGAGCCGCCTGGTTGCGGCAAGACGGATTCTATGAAAGACCTCTAGGTCCACTCTCTGATCCCTATTGCTGATACGAACTCTAAATTCAGCCCGATTTCTACGTAGGTTCATTGAGGCATCCGGCACCGTATCTACATAAATATCGAGTCGATCGAGACGCTGGGTCTCAGCACTCAGATAGTAGTAGCCGTCTTCGATCCGTTCAATCATGGACTCCAGACGCCTAGCCTCGATTTGGTGTCGTTTCAAGAGGTCACCAGCGGCACGGATAAGATCGACGTTTTTTGCGTAAGAGGTCATCTCTGGTCGTGAACTGACGATGGCCCGAATGTACTCCCAGGTCTTCCAGAAGTGTGCCAGCCTGACGCCGCAGCCGAATATTTCTGCGAATCGCAATTCGCATGGACGCCTCGTGTGGAAGAGGCTGCAACGGAGAATTATTATTCTCCTCATTCAAAAACAGTTCCTTAACCGCCATTTCTGGCGGTGTGTCATCGTGATGCTGAATAATGATCTTCTTTCCGACGGATCGCCGGAAAGTAAGCATAGCAGGACGCCTTTCCTGGTTGTTTTAATATTCCTAGAAAATCATATCAGATTGATATAGGCCGGATAAGGTCTGCGCTGTCATTCCTAGGGCTATTCACTTGTCCACTTACCGGATAGTACTCAATTCCATCCTCACACCAAGGCCTGAGTAAAGGTTTGAGAATAGCAACATCCGTTCAATCAAGCTTTTCGTTCTGCTCTGGTGACGGTTAAGGCGATAAGTGAGGTATCTACATGATCATAGAGTATGGGTTATCTCATTATTTTCTCTATCAAATATCTTGCCGTCCTTTATATAATAGTGTTCCTCGAAATATGAATACCGCTTTGCACCTTCAACACTAAAACGTGATTCCATCCAGTCATTACCCCATGAGAAATCATATCTTTCCATGGGATCTCTAAAATCTCTTCCGTATTTCAAGAACTCTAGGATAGTAACAACCGATGAAATAGATAATCTTTTTGTTACCGGCTGACCTAGATTCTTACTTAAGTTAAGACTTCCACTGGTCGCTTTTGGCGCAGTTTCAAGGGCTGCTTGGTTCACGCATTTTGATTCCCAATCGTCTACACCAAAGAAGAATGACGCTGGTAAAGGTTGGTATTTACCTAAGCTGTTTGTAATAGATAGAATCTTGTATAATTCGCCTCTGCAAATAAATTCTTCTAAATCATATGCCTTGCGGTATTCAGCAGTTTTTATTTGGTACTTTAAAGATTGTGCGTATGAGAGAATTCTAGCGGATCTTATCCATGTAGTTCTGTCGTTGTTCTTATCTTTGAGCAAATCAACAACCATTTCAAAGTGTTTAGTGGCATACTCAAGAAAGACTCTCGACTGGTTTCTTTCCTCTTCTGCTTTTTGTCTCTGAAGAGAATTGAGGTATGTGAGCACAGCAAAGATGACGCCAGCGCCGATTAGAAGCTGAGTGAGTAAATGTAGCGTCTCTAGCTTTGAAATAGATATGTCTTCAGCAGAGAAGAAATTTACTGTTCCAATAGTGAACAGTAGAATAATCACTGCTATCCAGAGGATAGACACCCTGTTCACAATACCAGTTGAATTTTCCATTTCTCTTTCCTAAGAAGATTCACTACTGCAATTCTAACTCACTGAGTTAGGCTAAGGGTACTACTAAACTCATAACAGATTCCGACACCGTCAGATTTGCGGTTTTTTATGTCTGCTCTAAGTTTGAATTTAAATCGTAAACGAGAGGCATAATTTTAAGCCAGTTATGTTTACCACCTCTGTACAGTTCGATAAATTACTCACGAAAACCATACAGTTGATTGATTTTTTCAGGAACGCCGCAATCACTACGTTTCCAAGAGCTACATTCTGTTAGATTTCTAGCCGCTTTTCTTTTTTCGTCTTTAAGCAAGAATACAGACCAAGCACCAAGGAAAGCAGCAATCATAGTAGCTAGCGCAGGAAAAAACGTTTTTGGTTCTAGTTCAAGAAATCCAGTTAATAAAATGGTGCTAAAAAAGCATCTCAGCAAAGAACATTACGATACTAAACACAAAATAATGGCCTACTTCCATGAGGTCCCTTCCCGTGGTAAATATCAGCTACCAGAATTCATTTGACAATATTTCCAGCCAACACATCAACAATAAATCAGCTGTGTGAGCTGCGAGAGACTATATAAGTCTACTTCCTCAATTACGTTTGAGAATTCCGTTTCATTTGTAGGCATCTCAATATTTTAGCAAGCTTATTGATCCGTTTTTCTCTTACTTCCTAGTATTGCACCAATCGCTCCGCCAACAAGCATGCCTCCTGGGCCAAAAATACGACCTATAGCAACGCCAGTCGCCGTATATCCAATAGCATTTTTAATAACTTTCTTTCTCTTCGCCTTATAGGATAAGGGTGCATTTCTAACACCATGCTTAGACCGAATTGATTTATTCGCTCCGTTATTTTTTTGTCTATTGCATTTTATATGAGCCGGATAGAGATTATTTAGATGATCAGTGCCACCCTTAGATTTCGGTTTTGAATGCTCGATTTCCCAAGCCCCTCTCGCGCCCGGCACGCCATAATTACTAAAAGCTAGTTTTTTATGGCAAAGGTGACACTTGCCCCTGGTTTTGTCATATATTTTGTTAAGCGTTTCATCATCAATTTTCATATTCTACAGCTCCAATCTATTCCCTGGCCGCCGTCAGTCGCAAAATAGTCTTTACAATTGCAAATCAGCCACTCTCCTTGAGTAAAATACACAGGATAGAGGCTCATTTGATGAGCCTGCAATAAGAATTAAAATCATAAAAAATGAATCCCTTCCACAACTATAGAGATAGCTCGTATCATTGCCAGGCTGACAACTTGGCTTCTGATCGTTACTATGGCCATTGATAATCTACGCACAGCATGATTGTCACTGTTATCACGAACGCAAACGATAATTAGTACTAGGGAATAGGACATGGGCAGACGTAAATCCAGCGCTTCAGGCTGGTTGTTGATAGGAATTGTTGCCTTGGGATTGCTAGGACAAGCTATCGAGAAATATTGGCCCCTTGCTCTTACCATTGGCGTCCTAGCTTTGATTTTGTGGTTGGCGAGCATTTTCCGATCTACACCTAAATCAGCAAACAAACACCGTAGGTCTTACAAAGCCCCACGGCCTTCTAAACAGAACGTCTTCGCCTCCCTGGACGACTCACCCTCGGTCCCCCCTGCCCAATTAAGCAAGGATTCTGACAAATTCTGGGTATCACCAGGCGACAGCCAATCGCTCAAGGGAAATGAATTGGGCGACATGATCTATTTCGGCAGCGATTTGGCGGGCGGCAGGGGGGCAATCATCGAACCCGCTTTAGTCGATCCCAAACTAGGAATCAATTTCAAAAGGGCTGACTACACTATCCGCCAGCTCGATTACTGGCCCTCTTACAGCCAGGCAAGCCCAAAGGCTCGAGCAGCTTACCTAAAATGGTTATCCCAAGGGCGCAATGACCCTAAGGCAGATATTGGATACGTATTTCTCTACTTCTATGGTCTGGAGCGTCGTGCTCTAGTCGACAGCTTTAAGAGCAAGCAAGCTCAGGCCGAAATGGCCGCCATTGAGAGTGAAGTCCAGCGGCTTTTGTCAGTCTATTCCCACAACAACTCTTTCCGCCGTTATGCCAGTTCTTTCAGGGATTGGCTGATGCTTCGTCGGGGTACTCTGCTCTGCCCTATCAATCCCCCGTCATTGGATCAGCATGGCGAACTCACCCTTGCGCACAGGTACTGCCTTGGCCAGTTTGCTTTGAGCAAAACGCCCCTGCCTGCTCCCTGGGCACTTACCTGGCTCCTGGGCGATCCTGCTGCACGTCTTCGAACCCCGGCCACACGCTGCCCGGACATCTTCAGGTGCGCCTTTTTGCGCCAATACGCCCTCGATCACGGTGAAGGTCTCAAGCTACCCATCAACAAGACCCGCCTGAAGGTAACCCATCACCCGGGGAATAGGAATCTCTACGATACAGGAAGGACCCAGCTGACCCTGGATCAACCCGATGTGACCGTTTTGTCCAGTCCGCTCAAAAAGCTGCAGACTACCGCGGACACCTGCATGGCACAGATCGACAGCTACAGCCGGTACATCGGCCGAAATCCTGACCGTGAGGAGTCTGCCGATGCCCTCCTAGAGCTCCCCTTCCCCCTCTGGCCACCAACTGCACAGCAGCAAATTGCAAAACTGGCCTATACCCTGCGCACTGCGGGCAAACCCATGGCCACGCCCTTCGAGAAGCTTCAAAGCCTACTGCCGGAGTGGGATGGTGTCACCCGCAAGAAATATCTTGGACTCACCCGGTTGCTTTCAGAAGCGGGATTAGGCATCGAACCAGATCTCGCGTTCGGTGGCAAACTCCCCAAGCCGGAAGCCAAGGTGGTGCTGTTTAGTGACGAAAATATCGCCACACACCCTGATACTACACCGGAATATGCAGCTGCCGCCTTAACCCTTCGCCTGGCCGTGGCCGTCTCCGCAGCCGATGGGAACGTGGGCACTGAGGAGCGGGACCTGCTCGAGCACCAGCTTGAGGACTGGATGCACCTAGATCCCTCCCACCGCCGGCGCCTGCAAGCCCATATGCGCTGGCTGATCGCTGATCCACCCCCGCTTCGCAATCTCAAGAAGCACATTGAGGACCTTCCACCACATGCCCGGGAGGTCATTGGCGACTTCATGGCCGAGGTCGCTAAGGCCGATAACCAAATCACCCCGGAAGAGGTCAAGCTCCTGGAGAAGGTCTACAAGCTACTCGACCTGGATGTGCAAAGTCTCTATACCAAGTTGCACACCGTGACCGAAGGCCCGGTGACCGTTCGCCCCGCAGGCAAAAGCACCACAGACCATGTTATCCCGCCCCAACCGCCCTCCCCAGTTCCTACCAAACCGTCCGATGAACTTGATATGGACCGCATCGCCGCCTTGCATGCCGAGTCCGAGAAGGTCAGCGCCATTCTGTCAGATATTTTCATGGAAGCCGCACCTGAACCGGAGCCAGAGCCGATTTCGGAACCAGACGACGAAATCGAAACAAAAGAGAGCCTGCTAGGCCTGGATAATGCCCATAGCGATATGACATGGAAGCTGTTGACCCGCACCGAGTGGAGCCGAGATGAGCTCGAAGAGCTCGCCGAGGACCATGATATGCTGTTGGATGGGGCCCTGGAGACCATAAACGAAGCGGCATTCGACACTCACGATATGCCCTTGGCTGAGGGTGACGACCCCATCGAGATCAATCCGGACATCATCAAGGAGTTAACCGCATGAGTAAAATCCGGGCCAAGGACCGGGATGCCCTGATCCAGTCACTGCGTGCTGGCGTTGTCCCTCGGGTCGGCCAACACCTCATCCAAGTCGGCCGGTCGCGCGAGATCGAGGCCCTGGTAAAGGACATCGAACGCATCGTTGAAGGTGGATCCACATTCCGGCTTGTGACCGGGGAGTACGGCTCTGGTAAAACCTTCTTCCTCAATCTAATCCGGGCGATCGCTTTCGAGAAGAAGCTGGTTACCGCTCATGCTGATCTCAGTCCGGATCGGCGCCTGCATGCCACAGGTGGCCAGGCCCGCTCCCTTTACGCCGAACTCATGCGTAACCTTTCCACAAGAGCCAAACCCGACGGCGGGGCCCTGCCAGGGGTAGTACAGAAGTTCGTGGCAACCGCCAAGAATGAGGCTAAGGCCCAGGGCGCTGATCCCGAATCGGTCATTCATGGCAAGCTCGAGTCTCTATCCGAGATGGTCAACGGTTACGATTTCGCCAGCGTCATCGCCGCCTATTGCCGAGGGTTCGAAGAGGGTAATGATCAACTGCAGGCCGATGCAGTGCGCTGGCTGCGCGGGGAGTTCTCGACCAAGACCGACGCCAAAGCCGCCCTGGGAGTGCGTACCTTCGTGGATGACGCGAGCGTGTACGATCAGCTGAAGCTGTTCAGCCGATTTGTCCGCTTGGCCGGGTACAGCGGTCTACTTATCAATCTGGATGAGATGGTCAACCTCTACAAGCTGGCCAACACCCAAGCCCGCAATGCCAACTACGAGCAGATCCTGCGCATTCTGAACGACTCCCTTCAGGGCACTGTTGAAGGCTTAGGGGTGGTGATGGGCGGCACACCGGAATTCCTTATGGACACCCGTCGTGGCCTCTACAGTTACTCGGCCCTCCAATCTCGACTCGCCGAAAACTCTTTTGCCCAAGACGGCCTGGTTGATCTCACCGGTCCAGTGATGCGGCTGACCAGCCTCTCACCCGAGGACTTTTTTGTCCTGCTCGATAAGCTACACCATGTTTTCGCCTTCGGGGAGGAATCGCAGTACCTGCTACCACAGGAGGCCTACAAGGCATTCATGGACCACTGCCACAAGCGGATCGGTGAAGCCTACTTCCGTACCCCTCGCACCACCATCAAAGCCTTCGTGGACCTGCTGGCGGTGCTGGAACAGAATCCTGGGACCCAGTGGCAGAACCTGTTGGGGCAGATCAACATCCAGTCTGACAACGGGGGAGCCGAGGTGGATGGGTTTGATGACACGTCCGCTACCCACGAGAGCAATAACACTGACAACGAGTTAACCAGCTTCAAGCTATGAGTGACTCGCAAGCCTTCAGCCTCCTGGATGGCCGCATCCAGAAGTGGATTTGGGAAGCAGGTTGGAGCGAGTTACGCGATGCCCAGGAGCGGGCCGTAGCGCCGATTCTGGCTGGGGACCGGGACGTCATCATTGCAGCCGCCACCGCGGCCGGCAAAACTGAAGCGGCTTTCCTTCCCATCCTGACTAGGATGCTACAGCAGCAGGCGCTTAGCTGTGTGCTCTATATCAGCCCGCTCAAGGCCCTGATCAATGACCAGTGGGATCGGCTGGAAGGACTGTGTGAGACCCTTGAGATTCCTGTGATCCCATGGCATGGGGATATCAGCGGGAGCAAGAAGAAGCGGTTTTTGAAAGAGCCCCGCGGAATTCTGCTGATCACACCCGAGTCCCTTGAGGCACTATTAATGAACCACGGCCACGGCTTGGCCGGGATCTTCGCTGGGCTGAGCTACATAGTGGTCGACGAATTGCATGCCTTCTTGGGGACCGAGCGCGGCAAGCAGCTGCAGTCCCTGATGCACAGGGTCGAGTTCGCTCTCAAACGGCCGGTACCCCGCATCGGTCTGTCAGCCACCTTGGGTGATATGGGACTAGCTGCCACCTACCTGCGATTGAACGCGGATAATAATCACCCCGAGATGGACATCATAGTTTCCAAGGACAGCAGTCAGGAGCTGCAGGTCCAAGTGAAGGGGTACGTTAAACTCCCTCCTCAACTGTCTGATCAGGAGATTCTCACCAAGCAGAATGCGGGACACGAGGTCAAGCTGGAGGAAACACTATCTCCGGCGATGTTGAGGGTTGCGGATCACCTCTTCTCTAATTTACGTGGACAAAATAATCTTATTTTCCCCAATTCCCGCGCCCAGGTTGAGCTCTATGCTGACCTGCTGCGTCGACAGAGCGAACGTAACAGGGTGCCGAATGAGTTTTGGCCTCATCACGGCTCATTATCCAAGGAGATCCGCAGCGAAGCCGAGACCGCGCTCAAGCAGAAAGAGAAACCTGCCAGCGCGGTGGCCACCACCACACTTGAACTGGGTATCGATATCGGTGCTGTGAAGTCTATAGCCCAGATCGGCCCCGCACCCTCGGTGGCCAGCCTACGACAGCGCCTGGGGCGATCCGGACGGCGCAAGGGCGAACCCGCCGTCTTACGCTGTTACTGCCTCGAATCTGAGCTGGATCCGCAAAGCACCATTTCGGACCTACTCCACGAGGGTCTAATCCAGTCGATCGCCCAAATCCGGTTACTGGTCCAAAGTTGGTATGAGCCCCCACTGGTGCACGGTCTGCATCTATCCACTCTGATCCAGCAACTGCTCTCAGCGATAGCACAATATGGCGGCCTCACTGCGGCCATGGCTTGGCAATTATTGTGCGACAGGGGACCATTCAAGGGATTGTCACAGTCGAAATTCGCCCAGTTGCTCCGGTCCCTAGGAGAGCGCGAGGTCCTGGTTCAGGACAGCTCGGGCTTGCTCCTGCATGGACCCTTAGGCGAAAAATTCATCAGCCACTATAGCTTTTATGCTGCATTCGCATCAGAGGAGGAGTTTCGCCTTGTCACCGAGGGTAAATCCTTGGGCTCTTTGCCCATTACCCGTCCCTTAGAACTCAATAGCTACCTTATTTTTGCGGGGCATCGCTGGCGGGTTACCCAGGTCGACCCGGTGGCTAAGGTCATCGAGGTGGTCCCAGACAAGGGGGGTAAGCCCCCGGAATTCGATGGCCTGGGTAGCAAGGTACACGACAGGGTGCGCGAGGAGATGCGTCAAATCCTCCTCGAGCATACTCCCTTGCCCTTCATCGACCAACAAGCCGGTGATTTGCTAAACGAGGCCCGCCAGGCCTTTTTACAGCTTCGATTGGATCAAGAAGTGGTGATTCAGGCCGGAGGACATGTCCGGCTCTTCCCCTGGAAGGGTGACTGGGTAATGGATACCCTGCAGCTAGCACTCTCACTGAAGGGGCTGAAAGTCATCAATGAAGGTCTCTGTCTGCTCATCAGGGAAGCCTCAGTGAATCAGATTAGTGACCTGTTGTTTGATATGACCCAAGGGGCCTTCCCCAGTGAATCCAAATTGACCGAGGCGGTCTTGAACAAACTGGAGGCGAAATGGGACTGGTTGCTGCCTGAGCCGTTGCTAGGCGAGAACTACGCCTCTCACAATTTGGACATTCCCGCAACGCTGCGCTATATGCAGGAACTCATCAATCAGGATATTTTTGCCTCCTACCTTTGAAATTACTGATATGACTCGCGACCAAGTCCAACACCTTTTAAGTGGAGACACGACAAACAAGGCCAGTCGGATGGTCACGGCTTTTCTCGTTGGGTTAATCACACTGAATGTCTTGGCGGTAATCCTCGATAGCGTAGAGGGGATATACAGAGCCTATAAGCCCTGGTTTGATACTTTCGAGGTGTTCTCGGTGGCTGTCTTCACCATAGAGTATGTGCTGAGACTCTGGGCCTGTACAAGCTTACCAGCTTACCGCCATCCGGTAAGCGGCCGATTTCGGTTTGCTCTCACTCCCTTAGCCCTTGTGGATCTATTCGCGATTTTACCCAGTCTTTTAACGTGGGGAGGCATTGATCTACGAGCGTTGCGAGTGGTTCGGTTGGCACGCATCGCCCGAATTGCCAAATTGGGACACTACTCCAAGGCTCTCCAACTGATGGCTAGCGTTGTCAGGCGAAAGAGACACGAGCTAGCTATCTCTCTCATACTGATGTTCGTGATGTTAATCCTCGCCTCGTCGTTGATGTATGTTGTTGAAAATGAACACCAGCCGGAGGCATTTTCGAGCATACCTGCAACCATGTGGTGGGCTGTTGCTACATTGACCACTGTTGGTTATGGAGATGTCACACCAGTAACAGGAATAGGTAAGTTACTTGGTGCCTTCATCGCAATCTTCGGCATTGGGCTTTTTGCTTTACCGGCAGGAATCATTGCTGCAGGGTTTATCGAAGAAAAAGAGGATGACTCGAACACGTATCCATCCCACTGTCCTCACTGCGGTAAGGCCATTGACAAGGATAGGACACATCCCTAAGACCTCACGGAGATAATATAAGATGGATATTTTCACCAAATTTAATCGTAAAGACATTCAAGACAGGCAGATTGACACGCTGATCGGACTGAGCAAAGGCCTTGTTGCCGATGGCAAGGTCGACCAAAGCGAGGCTGAGTTCCTTCAGACTTGGTTGATTCAGAACAGCCAGGCCAGTGACAACCCCATCATTTTGAACCTACTCGCGAAAGTCGATGCCATGTTGGCTGACGGCTTTCTAGACTCAGAGGAGTCACTGGAACTACTAGGCTTGCTGCACCGTTTCACAGGCGAACCATCGATCCCCGGCGAGTTGGCGAAAACCTCAACCCTACCGGTGGATGATCCACTTCCAGATGTCGCTTTTGAAGGACGATTATTTCTCTTCACGGGTACTTGTGCTTATGGAACCCGCAAGCAGTGCCAGAAAGCCGTGGAATCTTTGGGTGGTGTTAATGCAAAAGGGGTAACACAGAAACTAGATTATCTGGTGTTGGGAACCTACGTGACAGATAGTTGGGCCCACGAGTCCTATGGTCGAAAAATTGAAAAGGCAATGGAATATCGGAACGCAGGCGTCCCTCTTTCAATCATCACCGAAGCACATTGGGTAATATGTGGAAATATTCAGTAAACCGGCTATACCCCCAAACCAGGTGATTCAGATTAGAGTAGCTTGCCAGGTGGCCAGTAAGGCTAATTTGGGTGCGCAGCGTGAAATCTGAGCCACTCATGCGCCCAATATTCCCCAGATTGCACTAGAAGCGTTCCTGTTGTCGTGACTGCCCGGGTTACTGTCCCTGGCCTACGGCACGGCTGGTTGTGACCCATCCGCGTCAGGATAGGGGAGACGCTGGTGTCCTCACCCTGAAATTATCTATAGAGTCTATTCCGTGAGTCTGCTTCAGTTCCATGAATATGGTTGATCGGTGAATATGCTTTGAGAGACACCCTAGTCGCTAGGACAGGCGAACTCTCCTACTCCCCATGTGGCGACATTCATGACGCAACCGGGCGACATCCGTGTCTCCCTGGGTTCTTTGAATTCTGCGCAGTTAGCCCCCACAATAGCCACTACTGGTTCAACAACATTTTGGTTTTTAGTCATGGCCACAGTAGCAGAAAAGCGGAAATCACAAGCCGTTAAAGCGGTCTGCACCAACGAGAAAAAATGGGGTAAACCCCTCATGGACTCTGGATGGACCGCTTTTCCGAGCATCATTCTCGAAAAACAGCAGGCGCTTGGCTTGGATTCCCTGGATGTGAATCTCATCCTGTACCTGTCTACCTACTGGTGGGAAGCGGAAAATAAACCGCATCCTTCCAAAAAGACCATTGCTGATGCGCTTGGCGTCACGCCTCGCACTGTCCAGCGCCGCATTGCTGGATTGGAGGCAGCCGGATTTATCAGGCGGGAGTATCGCACCGACAAAAACAAAGGGAATAATACGAACAGGTATCACTTTGATGGCCTAATTGCAGAGGTTGAACCCTATGCCCAGGAAAAACTGGAGGGTATTGAGGAGAGAAAATCCGCCGAGGCCGCACGCAAGAGACGGAGGCGTCCAGTGTTAAAGGCGGTCGAGGGGGGTAAGGAGACGTAGAGATTGCGCGGCGTAGCTCACTCGGATAGAGCGCTCTTGCTTTCGACAGATCATAATGGGTGGCACCCTTATGATATGGGCAGAGAGGTAGTGGGTTCAAGTCCCATCGCCGCCACCATTATCGCTGGCCTGTGCTCTGGTAGCAGAGGCGCCAGGTCCCGGACGATGTTCATCTAGGGCAGAGGGCAAGCCGAACAGCGTAAAGGACATATCATGGATATTCTTATGCTAATTCTTGTAGGCATAGGCTTTTATGGCGTGATCTATTTTATCGGGAAGCTTGTTGAAGAGCGAAAAGTTAAGCAATTACGACAGTTACTACCTGAGCTTACTAAAGATATGAGTGATGAGCGGGTGTTGAAGTTCAAAGACTCTATAGAAAAGCCGCGCTAGCCCTCATGAATTAAGTAAATACGAATCAGATTATGGGAGTTATACAAATGAGTAATGAGGATAAGCTACTAATCGCTATCGAAGAGAATGGTGGAACTGATGTTGTAATCCCATATTGGAATATTGCACGACTGTTCCCATCCGATGATCCCCATCCTGATTCATTTGATTATAAGGTAATAGATCATCACGCATTGAAAGAGTGGGCAGCTAATAACGGTTTTAAAGTATCGACAGTACCTGAGCAGGCACCTGATCATGCCAAGTTAAGCCCACCTGTCCGCTTTATAAAGATAATCTGAATCGTATTTAGGGAATGCCGTTTATTAGCTATGCCAGAGAAGATGAAAAATGGGCGAGGAAGTTAGCCATTTCACTAATATATAGAGGCTCATTCAAGAAGAGAACGACCATCACACAACAGCTCAGATCAAGCCAAATTAAACTAAAGTGCGTCAGCGCATATCCTGACGGTAGCCCTAAAATCAGATGGGCAGATTCAATTGATATAAGAATCGTTACCGAAAATAGTGAATATCAGCTTGGACACTTTTTGTACGGCGTGCGCAAATTCTGGGAAGACGTATTAGAAAAAGAACAAATTCCTCACACTAAGACGACCCACACAATGGCAACACCTTTTACTTCATGATCAAACTTCAAGTACACAACAATATTCGCTATGATGTTAATCAACTAAATTTGAACATTTTCTAATCGAAAAAGTCCAACCATCGCTAGATCTTCTCGCGACTGATATCAAGTCTCTTTTCAGTGGCAAGTATCGCTCACCCATTCCAACATTATCGCAATAACTATTTTGATAATAGTCTACGTACGCAATAGCTTCTTTTTTATATTCATGAATACCAGCGAAGATCTGCGTGTAATAAACCACTGATATACCAATCAGGGCAAGTGATATGTATGCCCCAGCAAAGCGCCCTGACATTACCGCCTCAAATCCGTGAGATTTCTTCTGTTTATCATCAGTCTTATCACTTAGCCTTGAAATGATATTTTCTACAAATAACCTGTTGAATAAAGATGTTGAAACGAACACAGGGAGATACGCAATCAAATACATCACAAGAAATAACGCAAAAAACGCACATATCACCAGAGGCATTAACACAACTGTGAAAATTGACACTGAATCCACCAGGTACATCGCAGGAAGGCCCGTTAAGTTGTTAACCTCGTGCTTTGAAAGGAGATATGACAATTGAATAACAGCTGTAGCTATCAGACCAAGAAATGACTTCCCAATTATGGTCGACCAAAGACGCTGAGCGACATTAAATATATCAACAACAAAACCGAGCAAAATAAACAAACTTGAAATTAACGCTATAGCCAAAACTACTGGGTACAGTTTTTCAGGATATATATTTGCTATCAGAGAAAACAAAAGAGCAAAAATGCAACCACCCCAACCAATCATATACAACTGATATGGCTCTTTGAACGAAACAGATTTACTTCCAAGTTTATATAATTTACCGAACAGATTATTTATATACGATTCATCCATATTCAACACTCCTTACAACACTGATCCTCAGGTACAGCTCAATCCTGATAGCATATTCATTTTCTTGCTGAGAATTATAATTAGGGCACAAGCTCACCATGTGAGCCTGTGGCGAGAAAAATACTATTGCTTGACCTCATACCGGAGGCGATTCTCCAAACAATCGCGAATAATCCTGAACGAAGTCTGCCGGCAGGTCTTGCTCATAACCCCAGAATCCAGCGATCTGGCGGATCTTCGACATGTCGATGCGACTCTCTTCTAGCATCAGATGCAGTAGCTCAAGTGTTGTCCACACCTCAACGCCATACTCTTGTGCCAGCGCTTGCATGTCGCGGTCATCCGTGATGACCGGAATGTTCAACACGTAGCCATAAGCAAGGACTGTTACATCGACCCGCGATACACCCAGCTCGGAGTTGATGGCTTGATCCCAGAGGAACTCGTAAACGGTTGGAAGCTCTGTATTCCGCTGGGACCTGGAAAGTGTCAAACGCTGCTTACGGTTCTCACGAAATTCAGCATCATCGACCCAGGCGAACTTCGTTCGTAGCCGCGGACTACGGCAGTACTCGTCATCCAACTCCTTGGCAACGTATAAACAGTACTCTTTTCTACCAAACGGACAGAATAGAAGCGGGTGTATGCTTTTGGCTAACCGAAAATAGGTGTTCGAGTCCAAAAGTATTTTCGACTGAGCCACTGAGCCGTCCTCACATCCTATTTACCATTCCGTCGGCATATCGGCATCACAGCTCTCGTGTTCCTGTCCTCATACGAGCTCAGTATGGATCTCACGAGCATCCATGAGCGGGATATCCAGCACAGATTGCACGTAACCAGGCCCCTTCTTGGTATCTCGTAGGTATGAGCCCAGTGCATCAAAAAAAGGGCTCTGCAGCTCTTCTGCAAACGCTACGTAGTCCTTTGCTATCGCCCCTTCCTGACCGAAGATAGCCTCACTCACACTAAAGTACTCCTTGCTCAGGTTCTTCGCGGCTCCAAAGATTCCGTTACCAAGATTTACAGGACTAAGCCCCTGACTTTTCGCATAATGATTTACCTCGTAATAAACGGTAATTGGAGAGATCAGGTGCTCCTCGGCGATATTCTTGATTCGGTTGACTCGATGCCCGTCATTCTTGGCTTTGGCAATAAGATTATATCCTTGTCTGGCAAGCGGTTTAGGAAACAGGAGCGCCCCGGCAAATGCGTCAGCAAAGTCTTCTCCATCATTCCCCACTAACTGTGGAGCAAGTACGTGGCCAAGCTCATGCGCCATCCAAAACTTGAAGTCGTGAACCTCGACATCAAGATTAAGATACACCCAAGTTGTTTCTGAATCAGGCAAAAAGATATGAAGGGCGTTTTCATGGTGCCCCTTTTTGCCCCATAGCACGGGGATCAGCACCGTCTGCGTATCACTGAACCGCTTGATTAGATGTCGATAATCAAGCGCTTCTGTCGCAGTGATACCTACGTTCTCTCGCACTTGAGCAACAAGGCGCTGAACATAATCGTAATCAGTCGAAGGTTTCTTCAGGGTAGAAGGTCGGATGAATTCGTCGAATGGCAGGTAGGAGACCAGCGGCTTAAGCAACAGCCCCATCTCTTTCGCGTGGGCAACGTGCTTTTCGGTCGTCTTAGAGCCAGCGCGCTTGCGAAATGCGATCACCGGCTCGGACTCAGGTGATCCACGTACTACTAGTTCACTCAGACGTAGTTCGGTAAGAAGAGCAAGCCTAAGAAGCTTATCTGGTCTTGGGAAGCTTTTTCCGTTTAGCCACTTTGAGGCTGTTTCGCGGGAAACGCCAAGCTCACGCGCAAGCGTAGCGCCACTGAGGCCTACCCTTTCCATTGCGTCGGACAGTGTTTCCAGAGCTAATCGCTTTTCCATTTGTATCGACAAGTGTGCGAAAGCTGTCAACTTTTGTCAACCACTTTAAATATCAGCCAGGGGTGGGAATTGTAGTCGATGCCTTAGTCAGATTTACCGATGGGGGTACATTTAGGGGTAGATCTATAAAATAAAATAAATATTTATATTTATTTACAACATGTTATCATAACATTTCGATTGAGCCCGCCACCAAATCGGAATCCAAAGAAATTCCATATCACTCTAAGCCAGCAACATTGCTGGCTTCCCTTTTCTAAGGGAGTGGTTGAGAATTTCAGCGTCTCAGAATATCAAGATAGCCTCGTTCATCTTGGGCCAGGCACGACCATGAACGTGACGGTCCAGCCATTTGTGAAATCTCCTGTTTCCCGTGAACCGGATTTATCTCTATCGCGTGAATCCGGATGAATCCCTTCAATCGCTACCCGCTCCGAGGAGATCCCCTGTTTGATTGTCAAGGCGGCTACCGATTCCGCATGCTTTAACGCAGTCCGCACGCGTTCGAGTGGCGTACCTTCAGACGCTGCCACGCCAGTCAGCTTCAATATCGTATTCGGCTGCTGATGCAGGAATGCGACGGCCGCGGTGAGTAGCGAACGGGATTGAGATGTCAGTTCACCCTGTTCGTTGTTCGCGAAAAGGATATAGCTCTGCTTCAATTTAATCTGCGGCTCCGTATCCCTGCTCAGCGGAACGATCTCTGCCTCAATCACATTATCGATATGACCGGCATCAATCGCCTGCTGTTGTGGAATCATCTGCTGTGGCTTTGCGTTGTCGAGAGGAGAAGACCTCTCAGTGACCGGTGTCGGTTGTGGTGTGCCGCCTTGTTCACCCGATTTTACGTCGCCAACCGCTTTGTTTCCCTCGACCGGTTGTGGGGACGAATCTGCCTCAATCTTCTCCACTTGTTCCGTACCGAATATTGGCTGCATCAGCTCGGACCAGATGTGTTTGCCCAGCACCAGCAGATCTTCCGGTTTCGGTACCAGCAACATTATCAACAGCACAAGAATTGCCACTGGATAGAATAACCATCGCCAGGATCTCCCCATTCTGGCGAAAAAGCCGCTTTCGTCATCCAGCAGGTCGTCCACATCTGTCAAAAGATGCGACTGTTTTTGTTCCGCCCGTTCCTCATGGCCTTCATAGTGAATTCTGGGAAGTTCGGTCTGGTCAACCGACTGTTCTTCAACCTCGATGTTTCGAACCGAAGGTATTTCAATAAGTGCTTCAGTCTGGGGTTCTAAATCTGTCTCAGGCTCTTGGACTGTTTCGATATGGACGCCCGCCTGTTCTTCTTCGCTGTTTTCAACCAAAGGCGATTCAATAAGATCATCGGCTTGATTCTCTGATTCAGTTTCAGGCTCTGAAATTGTTTCGATATGGACGCCCGTCCGTTCCTCTTCTGCGTTTTGAAGCAACGGCGATTCAATAAGGTTATTGGCTTGGCTCTCCGATTCAGTTTCAGGTTCTGGGGTTGTTTCGATATGAACGCCCGCCTGTTCCTCGGCATTGTAAGCCAGATGATGCTCTCTGGATTCGTTCCCAGGTTGATAGTCCTCCGGTATAGCCCCTTTCTCCAGGGCATCTTCTTCCCGTTCCCCCTGATCGCTCAGGGCTTGCCCAGATACAGATTTGCGGCCATCTTCGACATGAAGGTTTTCGTCGTCTTCAAGTGTGGAGCTTACCTCCGCCGTTTGGGGGATTTCGGGCTCTTCTTGCTTGGATGCGGCATCTTCTTCATTGTTGGCCTCGGGCGATGCCCGATCTTTATTCACAGTATGTGCAGCGATTTGCTCCTCGATATCGATTCCCAGCCGTTGCTCCCGGTTCAACTCCTTCACAACGACCCAGAAATCTTCCTCATCGAGCTGATGTTTCTCTTCCAAGGCACCGTATAGCAACAGGCGTCCAACAATATGATTGATCTCTCGAGGGATGCCATGAGTCAACTGTTGGATGAGTGGGTATAGCTGCTCGTTGAATTCCGGGTCATGGTCCCACCCCACCACACCGAGACGATGCTCGATATAGCCTTGGGTCTGTTTGACATCCATCGGCTCCACACGGCAACTGGCGAGAATTCTCTGCCGGATGTTCTCCAGGCCCTGCCCATAGATCAGGCTTCTCAACTCTTCCTGTCCGATGAGAAAGACCTGAAACAGAGACTGATTCCCCACCTGCAGATTGGAGATCAACCGTAGTTCCTCTAGCCCGTTGTCTGTTAGGTTCTGAGCCTCATCGACGATGATCATAATACGTCGTCCCTCAGCATGCTCCTGGACGGCATAATCATTCAGTCGGGTTAGCAACGTAGCCTTGTTATAGTCCTGGGCATCAAATCCAAGCTCCAGGGCAACCATACGCAGTAACTCTTCACTCTGGAACTGGTTGGTGATCAGGTTCACCGCAATCAGGGAGGAGCTATCCAGTTCACTGATAATATCCCTGATGAGGGTTGTCTTACCCGTGCCTGGACGACCCGTGATGAGAACGAATCCCTCTGCTTGCTCAAGTGCATATTTGAGATATGACCAAGCCTTGACGTAAGAACGATGGGCGAAACGGAACCCCTCGTCAGCACTCAGACGAAACGGATTCGCACTTAATCCATAAAAGGACTCAAACATCAAATGGTCGCTTTTGGTTTGGAATTCCCTTCCCTAATAATCATAATACCACCGCCGCCTGGCGGTTATCGCCTCGTGTCGACCGGTTTTGTGTGTCTGCCACCAGTCTACTCACGAGTATTGGACTTCCCGTCCCCAGATTCTCTCCCTTAATCAATTCCCAATCAAACCACAAATCTATATCCGAAATGTAAAAAGACCATAATGCCGACTACACCAAGTGGAAGCACACAGAACAAACTGGATCAAAGTGATTTTATTTCAACATTTTCATTATTTGTTATCGGTGTACGACACTGGACGTAGGCATCACATCGCTCCACAAAAGCCTTTGTACTTTTAGGCATTGGAACGCGCGCGCGCGCGATGTGCGTGATCAGGTCGGTTCCCTCTTTGAGCAGACGACTGCCCTCATCGGCTTCCCAACAGGCCGTACATGAATTATTGGTTTTCTCTATAGGGGCGAGAGCCAGCAGTCGTTCACCTGCCACAACGAAATTTGGCCACACATCGAAAATCACCGGGTCAGTACGCAAGGTCTCACTCTTGAGCTTGGCCGCCTCTGCGAACTGACGGATCAACTCTTCCGCATTGGAAAAGAAATAGCTCTTTTTGAACGCCTGCCTCATCGCATCCGAGATACGATCTATATCACGCATGGTCTGAGCAATCTTCAGATAGCGGGTTTCGTAAAATGAGCTGATGGGCACGGTGAAAGCCCGGAAGGGCTCGCCCCACAACTCATCGATGCCCTCGTCCCCGCTACGGTGTCTGACCAGTTTTCCCATCTCCAGGGCTTGCAGCAAATACTGACCGCACTCATGCAACATTTCCCTGCCCTTCCCGGCCATCACCTCATCTTCATCCAGTTTGACCAGATCGCGGAAAATGTCGGTACCCCGATTGAATAGGGCGCCAGCCAGCATGGCCCCCTTGACACGTTTTCGTGCGGGATCCTGCTCCTCTTCGTAAGCCTCTCTCGCCTCATCAAGCCTGTGTCCCGGCATATTGATGCCGTGTTCCACGTGATTGAACAGACGCCGAGTCAGAGCCTCGATAAGTATCTTCTTCGTCCCCAGGTTGTCTTCCATCGGCTCATACCGCTTGATCCAGTAGCCGTCATAGAAGACACAGGGCTTACCATCGATGTCCCGTTCAGTGCCGTTGGGAATGTTTTCTGAACTCTTCATGAAAATTACCTGAGAGAGGCGCTCCGCATAGTTTGACCGCACACAGCGGGCAAAATCACACGAATCAGACACTCTGTGATTCTAAATCTTTGTCTGGCTTGATACGGACGCCTAACCATGGAGTGGTGAGATCTCAGCTATGGGTATTAAATCACTTCCAGTAGACGCACCAGGGATCGTAGTTTGGGATCCTCTTCAAGTGCCCCTTCCCAGAAGGGGTAGACTATTGCATCGCCTCCCTCGCCTATGACGAGCTTGGATTCAAAGGCATGAGTACCTTCCGGCATAGGATGAGGATCTGGAATGCTTAAAGCAGAGATTGCGGCCATCAGATCGGAGGTCTGTTGCGCGGTCAGCGTGCCGGAGCGGGGTTTCTGTGTTGTATAGGTACCCGTATCCACAGAAAAGTCTCCCGAACTGTCAATGACAAGATGAAAAGCATACTCCTCTTCACCGACTACCTGATATTCGATCGGCACCATGGCTAACTCCTCCACGCTGCTATGCGGATGTAGGATTTTGCACCTACCATCCGGCTTTTGGAATAATGGTCATTTAATACCGGCATAAAACGCTGGTTATACCCCTGAACGGCCACACGCCCAAGAGGCCCACCCCACATACCCTTAAATACAAGTAAAAACCGGGATCACATAGATGGAGTATAGTCATCACATATAAAGATCGCTCGTCGATCAACCAATCACCTCGAATCAGATGGCAATCACCGCCGCTGATTCCAGATTCAAGGCCCTGTGGAACGCAAGACAGGGGTAATCGATAGTACTGAAGGAGATAGAGACCATGCCAGACAAGAGACTCGCAGTCGTCACCGGAGCCTACCGGGGACTGGGACTAGAGACCTGCCGTCAGCTTGCGGAAGCCGGTTACACTGTCATCCTCACCGCCCGTAAAAGGTCGCTGGGGGAGCACGCAGCGAAATCCCTGCAAGACGCCGGCCTGGACGTCGCTTTCCATGTTCTGGATGTGACTGACCAGTCATCGATCCAAGACTTGAGGGACCACATAAAACACCAATACGGACGTCTTGATGTACTGGTGAACAATGCAGGCATCTTTCCCGATCCCGCTCCCTGGAAAGAGACGAGCAGCGTCTTTTCCGCCGATCCTGCACAGATACGTGACGGTCTTGAGACCAACACCCTGGGGCCGCTTCGCCTCTGTCAGACATTGATTCCCCTGATGGATGACAGCGGGCGGATCGTGAACATCTCATCGGGTATGGGACAGCTGAGTGAAATGAACGGCTGTTGTCCGGCTTACCGACTGTCGAAAACCGCTCTCAACGCCGTCACCAGGATCTTCGCCGATGAGTTAAAAGACAGCGGCATCAAAATCAACTCCGTCTGCCCTGGGTGGGTAAGAACGGATATGGGGGGTGACGAGGCCCCGCTCCCCGTCGAAGAAGGCGCAAAAGGTATTGTCTGGGCTGCGACCCTGCCAGACGACGGACCCAGTGGCGGTTTTTTCAGGCACGGTGAGCGGATCGATTGGTAGCGCCCACCTTTGGATTTTGTCGACCACCAGCATCACCGTTCGAGCTTATCTTCGCTTGCAGAAGCACAGAGCCGGTTGTCGAGACAAAAACAACGGTACTCAGATGCAACAGGCCGCCTTTGTCTATTGACGCGCTTCCAGTTGCGCCACCCTCTCTTTCAGGCGCTCCAACTCAGCCATCAACTCGACGACCATGGCCTCCAGGTCTCCTGCCGGTGACATCTCCCCCTCAGGGGTATCCAATTCTACAGTTTCGGCCTCAATGCCAAAAAGATGCCGGTAACGGGACTCCCGTTTACCCGGCTCTCTCGGCAGGCGGGTGACAAAAGGGCCATCACTGTGCTCTGACAACGCCTGCAAAACCCCCTCCGTCTCATTCACATCCTCAAACTGACACAACCTTTGGGTTCTGGTTCGCAGCTCACCGGGAGTTTGCGGACCTCTCAGCAACAACACACAAATGATTCCCATCTCTTGTGGTGAGAATTCGAATCCGCCGAATCCAGTGTTGCAAAACCGGTGCTGGTACTTGGGCACCCGACTGCCGAAGCCTGTATGGTCACTGACCAGATGTTTCTTGACGAGGCCGTCCAAAACCTGCTGCACATCAGTCTCGCTCAGGTTCATCACAGGGTCCCGGCTACTCTTCTGATTGCACGCGGCTGTCAGCGAATTCAGAGACAGCGGATATTGGTCCGGCGTAATGATCTCTTTCTCGAGCAGGGAACCAATCACTCTTGCCTCTATGGGCGTGAGTTCAATAAGCATCTCGTCTCTTCCTCCAAAGCATGGGACAACATTAAAAGTCCAGGACTGCATGTCGACCATCCCAAGTGATCCTTCCATTTATACGGATAACCTCAAACAATATCTACAATGGCGGGGACATGGGTTGATGATGTTCTGTGTACAGCCTTTTGCTATCACACAATAGGAAACTGATTCTTTCCAGGCTAAGCTTTTAGAGCCTGCTCTGTTCGGTAGTCGCGAGAAACCGATCAACCATCGTGAAACCAATGAAGCTTCTATTGCCTAGACTGCTTGCCCCAGTTCCACATCTGTATCACACGAGCCGGCTATTTCTCCGCTGTCTGGGGCTGATCTATCTATTCGCTTTTCTCTCACTATTTACGCAGATATCCGGGCTGGCGGGACCCGAGGGCATATTGCCACTGGCTGACCAACTGCGATATGCCGAGATGCAACTGGGACAACCCGCAGCCTGGCTGCGTCTACCCTCGCTTTTCTGGTGGACAGGGAGCAGCGATCTGGCTCTGCAACTGACAACACTACTGGGGGCGGGCCTCTCACTGCTGCTGGTATTTGGCAGATGGGAGAGACCGGTGCTGATCGCACTGTTTATCCTCTACCTGTCGCTGTATCACGCCGGTCAGGTATTCACCAATTTCCAATGGGATACATTGCTTCTGGAGACAGGCTTTCTGGCCATATTTCTTGTTGGCGGACCGACATGGCTGTTGATATTTCTATTCGATTGGCTGCTGTTCCGACTGCGTTTTCTATCGGGCCTGTTCAAATGGGTCAGCGGAGACCCCTCCTGGGCCGGTTTCACCGCGCTCAATCACTATTTCGAGACACAACCCCTGCCCCATATCGGCGCCTGGTACGCCCACCATTTACCGGATTGGATGTTGAAAAGTGGCGTCGGCCTCACGTTCTTCAGTGAATTGATCGTACCCTTTTTCATCTTTCTGCCGAGACCGTTTCGTCTTACAGCCGCTGCTATCACCATTCTCATGCAGTTGCTGATCATGGCCACGAGTAACCACAATTTCATTAATCTGCTGACCATCCTGCTCTGCCTCTTCCTGCTGGACGACCGTCTGATACAACGACTACTACCGAAAAGATTCAGCAGAGAGAGGAAAGGTCAGGTAGAAGAGGCGGGTAGACTCAAAACGGTATCGGTTTCGATCGCTGCGTTGCTTATCGTGCCGGCCAGTCTTTTCGGACTCTACGCCAATCTTGCGCGGGGACCTGTCGCGACACCGCTTCAGGGCTACTACGACAGGGTCAGGAGTTTCGGTATCGGCAATATCTACCACATTTTTCCCACCATGCAGCGGGATCGTCACGAGTTTGTCGTTCAGGGATCCGATGACGGCTTGACGTGGAAAAGTTACCGCTTCCGATACAAACCCGATGAACTGAACGCCAAACCTGCATTCATCATCCCACACCAGCCGCGCCTCGATTGGATGATCTGGTTCGTACCGACCCAACAGCGGGTACAGTTGCACTGGTTCGGGCTATTCATGCAGCGACTGCACCAGGGCTCAGAGCCGGTGACCGCACTGCTGGCCGACAATCCTTTCAAAGAGAAGCCGCCAAGGCATCTGCGGGTACAGGTCTATCGCTATCGTTTTTCATCACCGGAAAGCCGAGTCGAGACAGGGGCGTGGTGGCAAAGGGAATATTTGGGCGAATTTCCCCGGGTCCCTCCAAGAGTACCCTGAAATACTGCCTCTCAGGATTCCGACTCTCCATGTCCCAGTCGCATCAGCAGGTGCTCCGCCTGCCTCACCCAATTCCTGATATCGTGGATCGTGGCCTCATAAGGAAAATTCAGAATACTGTAGATCGCTGTATCCCGGAACTCAGCCCGGAATCCGCTCTGATGGATAATCAGACATTTATCGGCATTAATCTCCCAGCCGCTCTCATTGATGGGATCCATGGCGGACCCTTGCGTGTCTCGATGCTTATCCATACAGTCTGTCCATAAATTTCCTGATTCGACGCTGAATATCCATCGCGCGACTATTCAAGATCTCCGACAGGCAGATAGAAAAAGACAAATCTGCCCTGATGAATGTCGACCATCAGCCTGGCTCCGTGGTGTATACCGTAATCCACATAGCCGGGTACGGCGCTATCCTGGTGACATTCGCTGGCGTGCTGTGGTGACTCGAAATCCCGATCACGATCATACCAGGAGAGCAGCATATGTTCTCCCAGACGTTGATCCGCTTCATGATTCGCCAATGCCATGGCCATCAGGTAATCGGCCAAAGCTGGCTGAGGATCAAGCATAACCTGATCAACCTTGCTTAGGTCTGCTGGTTGGGGTATTGGGCAGACGCTACCGTCTGACTTTTTTTCGCTCATATCCATACTCACGCCATAGGTTCTTGGCAGAGACATCCCTTATACTAGCGGGCCGACAGCGTGTGTGGGAGACCACTTATCGGGAAATCTCCGCCGCTGACGAGCATGGCCCCTTTGAAACAACAGTAGCCTCAGGTATCAGTCATATGATCAGACTCTACGGCATACCCAACTGCGACACCATGAAGAAGGCCCGCCAGTGGCTGGCCGAGCATGATATCGAATATGAATTTCACAACTACAAGAAAACGGGCATTGACGAAAACCGGCTGCGTCTATGGGTGAAAAAGGTCGGTTGGGAGACATTACTCAATCGACGAGGCATGATGTGGCGCAAGCTCGACGAATCGGTAAAGACCGGAATTGACGAAGCAAGTGCGATTCAGGTCATGTTGGACACCCCGTCGATCATCAAGCGACCGGTGCTGGAGCTGGAAAAACAGCTCCACGTGGGTTTCAAAGCCGAGAACTACGAAGAGATATTTCGCCGATAGCGCCCCCTCCTCCTACCGTCCATTCCCTGTATAATGGCTCGCTTTCCGATTTCCTGAGGTGTAGCATGATCAAGATTAACGAGAACTACAACAAACTCCAGGCCTCCTACCTGTTCTCCGATATCGCCAAGCGGGTATCGCAATTTCAGGCCGCGAATCCCGACAAGCAAATCATCAAGCTGGGTATCGGCGATGTGACCCGCGCCCTGCCCGATGCCTGCATCGAGGCCTTCCATCGCGCGGTGGACGAGATGGCCAGCGACAGCACCTTTCACGGTTACGGCCCTGAGCAGGGGTACGACTTCCTGCGTGAAGCGATCGCCAAGGGAGATTTCCAGACCCGAGGTTGCGACATTGAAGCGGAAGAGGTGTTTGTCAGTGACGGGGCAAAATGCGACTCGGGCAACTTTCAGGAGATCTTCGCCAGCGACATCCGGGTCGCCATTCCCGATCCGGTCTATCCTGTCTATGTGGACACTAATGTGATGGCGGGCCGCACTGGCGCGGCGGATGAGGGACGCTACAGCGGCCTGGTCTATCTTGAAGGCAACAAGGCGAACGGGTTTATCCCCGGCCTGCCTGGCGAGCCGGTGGATCTGATCTATCTCTGCTTTCCCAACAACCCCACCGGCGCCACAGCCACAAGGGAGCAGCTGAAAGCCTGGGTCGACTACGCCAAAGCCAACAAGGCGCTGATACTTTTTGATGCCGCCTACGAGGCCTTTGTACAGGACGATGACCTGCCACGCTCCATCTACGAAATCGACGGCGCCAAAGAGGTAGCGGTAGAGTTCCGCAGCTTCTCCAAGAACGCCGGTTTCACCGGTACCCGTTGTGCCTATACCGTGGTGCCCAAAGCATGCACTGCCTATACCGCTGATGGCGAGCCCGTTTCCATTCACGGCCTTTGGAATCGCCGCCACACGACAAAATTCAACAGCGTCTCCTACCCCGTGCAGCGGGCGGCGGAAGCAGTATACAGCGAGACGGGTCAGGCGCAGATCAACGATTTGATCGCCTACTACATGAACAATGCAAAGTATATCCGTGAGCATATGGAATCTCTCGGTTACGATTGCATTGGCGGTGAGAATTCACCCTACATCTGGATTGATGCCAAGGGAGATTCATGGGCCTTCTTCGACACCCTGCTGAATAAGGCCGGTGTGGTCTGCACACCCGGCGCGGGATTCGGCAAGTGCGGAGAGGGCTATGTCAGGATCAGCGCTTTCAACAGTTTCGAAAACGTACAGGAAGCCATGAACAGAATCAGCGAGGCGCTCTAGTGCCTGTATCCAACGATTATTCAATTCGGCTCGAACAGTCACTCAAAGAGATCGTCGAGCACTACGGAACCCCTTTTCACCTCTACGATGAAAAGGGCATCAGAGAGACGGGAAATACCCTGATCGAAGCCTTCGAGGGTGTCGAGTTTTTTCGTGAGTACTTTGCCGTCAAGGCCCTGCCCAATCCCGCGGTGATGAAACTCATGCAATCCATGGGCTTCGGCTTCGACTGCAGTTCCGTTGCGGAGCTGGCCCTCAGCCGCCAGATCGGCGCCCGCGGTGAAGAGATCATGTTCACCTCGAACAACACCAGTCCAAAGGAGTTCGCCACCGCCGCAGCGGATGGAGGTTGTGTACTCAACCTGGATGACATCTCACTGATCGACAAAGTCCCAGAGATGCCGGAGCTAATCTGCTTCCGCTATAACCCGGGAGAGCGTCGCACCGGCAACAGCATCATCGGCAATCCGGTGGAGTCCAAGTATGGCGTCTCTCACGATCAGTTGCTGGATGCCTATCGACAAGCCAAGGCAAGAGGTGCCAAACGCTTCGGGCTGCATACCATGCTCGCCTCCAACGAACTGAACCATGCCTACATGGTGGAGACCGCGCGTATGCTGCTGGAGCGTGTTGAGTGGATCTCTGCCGAGCTCGACATCGCCTTCGACTTCATCAATATCGGTGGCGGCCTGGGTATCCCTTATCGCCTCGGAGAGAAACCGCTCGATATCGTCAGCATGGGCCGGGAGATCGGCAAGCTGTTCCAGCTGTTCAAGACACAACACGGCTATATGCCCAAACTCTATGTGGAGAGCGGGCGCTATATGACCGGACCCCATGGCGTGTTGGTCACTTCCGCCATCAACCGCAAAGAGATCTACCGTACCTATGTGGGCGTGGACTCCTGCATGTCTTCCCTGATGCGTCCCGGCATGTATGGTGCCTATCATCACATCTCCGTGCTGGGCAAAACCGGTGAGGATGAAACGGTGGACGTGGTCGGTTCTCTCTGTGAGAACAACGACAAGTTCGCAATCCAGCGTGCACTGCCTCAAGTCGAAGATGGCGACCTCCTCTACATCCACGATACCGGGGCACACGGCCACTCCATGGGTTTCAACTACAACGGCAAACCCAGGCCCAAAGAGCTGTTGCTGCGTGAAGACGGCAGTGTGGAGATGATTCGCAGGGAGGAGTCGCTCAACGACCTCTTCGCCACACTCACCTTTGAGCAGAATATTTTCAAACCTGCAGGTTGATCCCCAAGTGCCCGGTATAAACCGGGCACGATTCCCACCCGATCCCCTCCGCCGTAGATCTGCTTCTGGTCGATGAAATCCATTGCATTGCCATTAAGGTCTAAGAACGGAAAGCAAAACGACCCAAAAGTCCTTTAGTTCCGGAAACTTCCGAATAACCACAATTTGAGTAGCAGTTCCCAATCCGGGGTGTAACCGGCTGCCATACTCAGGCTTCAACAATAATAGATAGGGAGTGTCCCATGGAGATCTTTTTGTTTGTCATCGCCCTCGTGATGGTTGCTCTTCTGCTGATTCGCAAAAGTAATCAGATCAACTCGACATCGAGTGAAAAGATCAACGTGAACGATTTCCAGGAACAGATCGAGCAGGCGATCAACCTCCCGACAGGCTCGGAGAAAGCCTGGCAAAACGAACCCGCCACAGAGACACTCATGCGTGAGCTCGACGAGCGCGGGATCTACCTGCAAAGGAAGCTGACAAAGGGCCAGGCATTAAACGTACTGGGTCTCTTCTCGCCCCCCGATGGACGCCAGGTGGATATTCTCAAGCACTTCAACATCCCCTACTCCTACAAAATGAACCAGACCATGGCCCACTACCTGATTCAGGAGCTCTTCAACGATCCCGAGAAGGTTGAAGAGTGGAACAACCGCCCGCCCACCACCACGGTACGCCAGGGACTGCTGTTCATGCAGGGCCGGCTGATCAGCGGTCTCACCCATGTGGAAGCGCAGGCCAGACTGGATAACCTGGGTATGAAGAACCCGGAACGTCACCGGGAGTGGAAACAGATCGATCGCCTTTTCCTCGAGACCAATAACCCTCAGGTCAGGGCGAAATTCAAGGTCCGCAAGATCACTTGGAAGCGTTTCTTCGAAAGCTATGGAGCACTGAAGGAAGCGGGGATTTCACCCCGGGCAATGCGCGGCGAGAACATCATCGAACACTCACTGCGCCAGGACGGCAGCATCGTTGCGCATACTCAAATCCGGGATGCCATCCAGGCGGTATCATCCTGACAGAACCTCGCTGGGCGTCATGCCCGGCGCATACATATCTTTTTCGGCTTTCAGTCAGGCGTAGACGTCAATCCCCAGGACTTCACTGACGTAGTCCCGCTCATCGTTCTGTTGCAGTGACTGATAGGCTGTAATGGCTCGCTCGTGGTTGGATTCTTCCGCCAGCGCTCCGAAAGCGTTGCGTGAGCGTTGACGATCCAGCAACCGCTCCGCCTGCCTGATCTCATCCACCGTCCGGCTGGGCCTGCTCTCCTGAGCCGACTGCGGCAATGTCGTCAGGGCATGGGGTTCAGCATGCGTGCGCCCACGGGATGGCTCCGGTACAACCGGGAGTATGGGCAGTGAATGTGTTTTGGAAATCTGCATCGGTCGGCTCATTTGGCATCAACGGAGAAAACGAATCTCCGCCGAATCCGGTTAGATGACTACTCCGCCTCGTAACCCGCTGTCTTGACCGCCTCTATCAGAACAACTCTGCCTGCCTGGCCGGTCACGACGGCCTCTCCGTTGTCCAGCGAGACTTCGGCATTCTCTACATCCTGCACCGCTTCCAGTGCCTTTTTGACGTTCATGACACAGTGAGGGCAGGTCATGCCGGTAACTTTGAGGGTGGTAGTCAAGATCTCCTCCTATTGTAACGGTTTGAAGAAACGCAGCCGGTTCGCATTTGTGACGACGGTGACCGATGACATCGCCATGGCCGCGCTGGCGAACATGGGCGGCAGCAGCCAGCCTGTCAGGGGATAGAGCACACCCGCCGCCAGCGGAATGCCTATCACATTATAGATAAAAGCGCCGAAAAGGTTCTGCTTGATATTTCTCAGTGTGGCGCTGGAGAGGGCGATGGCCGTTCCTACATGGCTCAGAGAATCGCCCGCCAGAGTGATATCGGCATTGTGTATCGCCACATCGGCGCCGCTGCCGATGGCAAATCCGGTATCGGCCTGGGCTAGCGCCGGAGCATCATTGACCCCATCCCCCACCATGCCGACCCGATGACCCTGACGTTGCAGTGTCTTCACGATCTCAAGCTTCTCCCAGGGCAGCAGTTCGCTGTAAACCTCCTCGATCCCCAGTTGCCTGGCCACCGCCGCACCCGTCGCCCGGTTGTCGCCGGTACACATGACCACCTTCACCCCTTGCTCACTCAAGGCTGAGACGGCCTGTCGGCTATCGGTACGGAGGGGGTCCTTAAGAACGAACAACCCCTTAACCTCACCATCCAGTATCAGCCAGACCGGTGTGCCGGCTTCGGCCGCTGCTGCCTCCGCCTGCCGAACCAGCGGGCTTGGAGGCTCGATCCCCAGGGTTTTCAGATATTGTCTTCCTCCCAGCTGTACCTGACGGCCGTCGACCGTTCCTTCGACCCCCTGCCCGTCGTGAGATTGAAAATCGGTAACGCCAATGGGCTCAAGATCCATCCCACTCGCCCGATCGAGAATCGCCTCGGCTAACGGATGAGCTGAGACAGACTCTACACTTGCAGCGAAATGAACTAGTGACCTCTCATCCGCTCCGTCGACCGGATGAATCGCCGTCACCTTGGGCCGTCCCAGGGTCAGGGTCCCGGTCTTATCGACCACCAGATGGGTCAGGCGGCTGGCACTCTGCAGCCCCTCACTGTTACGAATGAGCACATTGAGCTGGGCGGCTCGGCTTGTACCGACCATGATGGCGATCGGTGTGGCGAGACCCAGCGCGCAGGGACAGGCGATCACCAGCACTGCGATTGCAGCGGTCAGGGCAAAGGACATCTGGGGTTCGGGACCGATCAGATGCCAGATGCCGAAAGTCAGCAGCGAGATCAGGATGACGATGGGCACGAAAACCGAGGAGATTTTATCCACCAGACGACCGATGGGAGGCTTGCTCATCTGCGCCTGTCGCACCATGTCGATGATATGGGCGAGTGTGGTCTCCTCACCCAGGCGGGTAACCTGAAAGAGCAATGTACCGCTGCGATTAATCGTGCCGCCGGTCACGGGATCACCGGAGCGCTTCTCCGCGGGCATCGATTCGCCTGTCAACATCGACTCATCAATACTCGCCCTGCCCTCGACCACCTCCCCATCGATGGCGATCCGTTCACCGGGACGCACCCTGATATGATCGCCAATCCGCAGCAGGGAAACAGGTACCTCCACCTCTTTGCCCTGTCGCACAACTCGAGCGATTTTCGGTGCCAACCCGACCAGGCTGCCCACCGCCTCGCTGGTGGTTCGCTTGGCCCGGGTCTCCAGCACATGACCGAACTGAAGAAAGGCCAGGATCAGCACGGAGGCGTCGAAATAGAGCTTCTCACCACGCAACAGAGAGCCGTCGGGCATCAGCACGATAGCCAGTGAGGAGAGCCAGGCCGCTCCGGTACCCAGTGCAACCAGGCTGTCCATATTGGCCGACAGGTGCCTGGCCTGCTTCCAGGCTCCACGGTAGTAGTTACTGCCACTGAAACGCATGACGACCAGGGTGATCATGGCAACGGCGAGCCAGAAACTCTGTCCACCCGGCGCGGAAAGGGCCGGGGCATACCCACCCATCTCGATAATCATCAAACCGGCGCCGATAAGGCCTGCCATGAGGGCCCGCTGCCAGGAGCGCCTGATCTCCGCCGCAGCCACTGCGGCCTCCTCCGCATAGGGATCTGAAAAGCCTTCACCCAGACTTGCCCGGCAACCCGCTGCCTCGAGCCCCAGCAGGAGATCAGCGGGATGTAGCCGGGTCTCCACCTCCCAATATTCATCCACCCGGCTGTACTCAGCCTTGGGATCGAGATCTGTCAGTACACGCTGGAGTATCGTCGCCTGCTCATCAACGGCGGGATATTCGATTTGCAACTGCAGACGACCGCCAGGTTGTTGTGCCTCAATGAGATGGGCGCCATAACCCTGGTCGATCACCGCATTAACCACGGCCTGCGAATCGCCCCCCACCACCTGGGCCCGCTTTTCCACCAGATTGACCGCCGCCGCCTCGACACCGTCGACTGACCGGATGGCACGCTCCACTGCAGAAACACAACTGGCGCATGACATGTCGTCCACGGCCAGCAGATATCCCCCATCAAGGGACTGTGTGGTGCTGCCTGTTTCCTCCAGTCCCACCGGTTCCGGAAGTGGGCAGTTCTCTGGTATCTCGGCGATCGGGCTGGCCTGGTACCCTGCCTCCCGGATCGCCTCGATGGCGGCATGGGGTAGACCCCCCGTCACCTCCGCTCTGCTGGATTCCAAACTTACCGAGACAGATGCCACACCGGGCAGTGCGGAGACAGCCTTTTCGACGCTCGCAACGCAGTGTCCGCAGCTCATCCCTTCGATAGCCAAGTGGTAGGTTTCCGGCGGCGCAGGTGCCTCGATTGCTGTCTGTTGCTGTTTACTCATACTTACCGATTATGAACGATTCGGGGCGGAATCGTTCTCTCTCACTCACCTTATGTCAGGCTGGCGTTGGCAGATGACTACCGGGCACTTTGCGCTGTTATGCATTGCACAATGGTGTGGCAGAGCCGCACCCTGCGTAAACGTCATCTAGTGATGTAGGGTGCGGATCTGCCACACCATTAGCCTGTGAATACACACGTTTCCTCATCGACCCGTGGATCACACTTGTGTAGCCACATGGGAGAAAAACCGTTTCACCGCATCGGCATCCTGGGTTTTGGTCATGGGTGGCAGACTGCGGATGAAAATCTTGCCGTAGGGCTTGTTGATCAAACGTGGATCGCAGACCACCAAAGCACCCATATCCCGCTCGTCGCGGATCAGTCTTCCTGCCCCCTGCTTGAGCGCAAGCGCCGCCTGCGGGACCTGAAACTGCATGAAAGGATTGCCTCCCTGTTTGCGTAGCGCATCGATACGTGCCTGCAATACCGGATCCCCCGGCGAGGCGAAAGGCAGTTTATCGATGATCACGCAGGAGAGCGCCTCTCCCCTCACATCCACGCCTTCCCAGAAGCTGGAGGTACCCAACAGGACTGCATTTCCCAGCTCCCGGAATCGTTCCACCAACTCAGTACGCGGTGCGGTACCCTGCACCAGCATGGGAAACTCGAGTTTATCCGCCAGATAGTCGGCCGCCTCCTGCAGTGCCCGGTGGCTCGTATACAGCAGAAAGGCTCGCCCCTGACTCGCTTCAAGGATGGGAATCGACAGATCGGAGACGGCGCGGTTGAAGTCCGGACTGTTCGGTTCCGGTATCCCTTTTGGCACATACCAGAGCGCCTGGTGGGGATAATCGAACGGACTGTCCCAGCAGTGGGTCTCGGCTTCCTCCAGTCCCATCTGACGGGAGAAATGATCGAAGCTCCCACCCACGGCCAGTGTCGCAGAGGTGAAAATCCAGGCAGCCGGATGCTGCGCCATCACCCCCCGGAAGATCCCCGAGATTTCCAGTGGTGTCCGGTTGAGACGGAAGCCCTGCCGAGAGGTTTCGAACCAGCGGATGGAGGTATCCTCCCCCTCATCATCCTGTGCCCTCAATCGGTGTAGCAGCAGCTCGCACCGCTCCTTGCAGCTGTCGAGCCCCTTGCCCCGACCCTCCACGGCCCGCAGTGCCTCGGCCAACGCTTCCAGACTCTCTGTCAACCTTTCGAGCTGAAGCGTCACGGACGCATTATCCGCCACCTCGGACCAGGCACCGCGGCGAGTCTCCAGCCCGAAGGCCAGGCGCATATCACCGGCACACTTTTTCAGGCTATCCGCACGCTCGATGATAACCGGAGTGTCTTTCGCCTCTTTGTGATACTCAGTGACGGTATCGCGTGCCAACTCCAGCAGTTGACGACCGCTGAGGGTCGAGCCGAAGAAGTTGCTCGCCACATCGGGCAGCTGGTGTGCCTCATCGAGAATGAAGCAGTCGGCGTCTGGCAACAGCTCACCGAATCCCTCCTCTTTCAGCGCCAGATCGGCGCAGAGCAGGTGGTGGTTGATCACCACCAGGTCTGCCTCCTGGGCACGCTTGCGGGCCTCCACCAGATGGCATTTGCTATAGGAGGGGCAATCCTGGCCCAGGCAGTTGTCGGTGTTCGAGGTCACCACCGGCCATACGGGGGCGTCCTCCGGGATCTCCGACATCTCAGCGATATCCCCACTCTTGGTCGACGACGACCACTCCCGGATACTTTTTAGCTGCTCCAACTGCTCCCGGGTCAGGCGGATCTCCTCGACCAGCGTATTGTCGAGCCGATGCAGACAGAGGTAGTTGGCACGCCCTTTCAGCAGCGCGGTGGACACCGGACTGGCCAGTGACTGTCGCACCATAGGCAGATCCCTGTGGAAGAGCTGATCCTGCAGGTTCTTAGTGCCGGTGGAGATGATCACCTTGAGACCCGACATCAGTGCCGGCACCAGATAGGCAAAGGTTTTGCCAGTGCCAGTGCCTGCCTCACAGACCAGGACACCACCGTCAGTCATGACGCGGCCGATGGCGGCGGCCATCTCCTGCTGCTGCGGTCGATGGGAAAAGCCTTCGATGCGGGATGCCAGCCACCCTTCCTGCCCGAAGATCTCGCTATAGTCAGTCATCGGAGGGAGGTATTCGAATCAGCCGGCCTGGTTGTCCCAGACCTCCGGCTCGAGGCCGTTTTCACGGGTCCAGGCAAGGCGACCGATGATCTTGAAACGGGAGACCGACATGGCACCCCGCTTGGCGCGGTTACTACTCGATTTATCCATAAACTCGAGGATATCGTCCCGTTCCGCCTCGTAGATCTCGTAGGGCTCGTAATTCTCATCCATCAGCACCAGGACAACACTGTCCCAATCCTTGTCCATCTTGAGCTGCCCGATACGCTGGCCCGATTTGCTCTCGTCGAAGATCGTGCGTGACTTGATCTGAACACGCTTATCCCCACGGGCCGGGTCGATGGCGTCATAACCACCCTCCCCTTCGGGCCTGGGGGCCAACCCGAGCAGCTTTACCGCATCGTGCTCGGCAATCTCATTGCTGATACCCGGCAGCGGCTTACCCATGGTTCTCCGGTATTCCGCCGCCAAAACGCGGGCCTGGGCAATCAGTTTGTCGGCGGCATAAAGGGTCAAGCCATGACTCCGGAAGCGTGGGAATGATTTTCAGCCTGGATTGTAGCCTATATTGGTCTGCTTTCGCAGATACATATCGACAGGTAAAGATTGAGGCTGAGACTTGAACAGGCGAGCTACGTCGGAAAAGGTTCAGAAAGGAAAAGCCGGACCTTCACTCTTCAGTCGTGACCGTAATTTGTGGTTGTGTGATTTCGTCAAGAATTTCGCTGAGTGGCCTGGGCTTGGCGAAATGATAACCCTGCCCGTAATCGACCCCAATGGTTTTCAGCGCTGCTGCAATATCGGGCTCCGAGACAAACTCTGCGATCACCTTCTTATCCATGAAATGAGCAATTTCCGTGATTGAATTAATCATCGCGTAGTCAGCGGGTTTATTGAGAATTTCCCTTACGAAGACACCATCGACCTTGACAAAATCCACGGGGAAATCCTTCAGGTATGAGAAAGAGGCATACCCCGTGCCGAAGTCATCCAGCGAAAAACTACACCCCATTTGGCGAATCTCTTCGATAAAGTCGGCGGTATCGCTGATATCACCCACTAACGCGGTCTCCGTGATTTCGAATCCGATCAGACCTGTCTCTATACCTGATTCTGTAACTGCTCGTTTTAAAAAATGTTTGAATTCCGTATCGCCTAAGGACTTACCCGATAGATTAATGGAAAAACTCACGTCTCCCTGAAAACTATCTGCGTGGGGAGTGATTGCTTTGAAAAACGCCTCCACCACCCAGCGGTCAACGGCACGCATCATGTCATAGTGTTCAGCCGCACGGACAAAGTCCACCGGGCTCTCTAACTCGCCAGCTTCATTACGCAAACGCAGTAAAACCTCATAATGAGGAGCCAGACCAAGATCCGGATTCAGAGGTACAATCGGTTGAGCAAAGAGAACCATACGGCTATTGGCCAAGGCCTCTTTGATACCTGGCAGGGATTGAACCATCTGCCGCTGCTCCTGATATGCGGCATCTTCTGCAACATAGATCCGGGTACAGTTCCTCCCACCCTGTTTGGCCATGTTACAGGCAGCCAGAGCAGCCTGAAGCAGTTCACCGGGCGTCCTCTCATCCGTATCAACATGAACCAGACCGACACTGGCGGAGACGGGAATCGATCTGCCGTTCCACTCGTAATGATACTCATCGATCACCTGCCGTAGTGTCTCCGAGGTCTGGTAGCCCTGTTCAATGTTTTGTCCCTCCAGCAGTAGTGCGAACTCATCATCTCCAATGCGGGCCACTATTCCGTTGTCGGGTAAAAAGCTGATCAGAATGTTGCTCAACTCGCACAGCAGTCCATCTCCCCCTTCGAATCCACAGAGATCATTGACCGCCTGGAATTTATCCAGATCGAGCAATACCAAAACATGCTGCCGATTCCCGGTATCAACCTCGGCCAGGCGCTTCCTGACCTCCTGGTCGAAGGTACGACGATTCATCAGGCCGGTAAGCGTGTCGGTAGCCAGGTCGTTAGTTGCCGTCTGATAGTTGCGCGAGAGTATCTGATCGATAGCCCGGTCGACGATTGGCTGTTTTTGATCCTCAATCATTTCGATTTCTTCGTTCGTCAACAAATTGGCCAAGTGCTCCCGGGTCACGTCAAGCGCCTTGAAACCCTCACCGTCAACCAGCAGATATCGGGTTGAGGATTGATTTCTCCAAGCCAGATTGAGCATACCCGGCGTGTCCTTGTCGACCTTCAGGATAAGCCATTCATCCAGGCTGAGATTCGCTACCCGCTCCAACCCTTCATCAGAGACCTTCTCTACGGCCGCAGTTGCATTCTGTGCCTGCATACTGCTGAACTGCTTATACAGATAGGCCTCATCAATGGTGATACGTTGCTCGACAAACTGCGCAAGCATTACAGGATCTTCAAGCAGCGCCCGCTGGAGCTCCCGGGCAAACTCCTTTGAACCTGCAGCATATACCGGGTAATCCCGAAACCCTTTACGAACCAGAGAGACCAGGTCGCGTGCCTGTTTTTCAGGAACTCCGGGGACAGACTTTGTGCTAAATGTCTTTAGCAGGATATCGATGACCAAAAGATAGGCCTTCCAACTGGCACTCTCTTCCCCATGGAGAACATGAGTCTGTACCAGCAGATTGGCCCATCCATAATTGAACAGCCTGTCGATTGCCGCTGACACGGAACGATTTAAAAGCAGATCACTGAGTGTATCCAATACAGCTGTGTGGGCCTGCTTCAGACGTTCATCCTTCTCACAGCGCGAGATGGCCAGCGCCCTGTTCTTTTGGAACCTATCCCTCTGCTCCCGCTGTAAAGTGACGATCCTTTCGGTTACATCATCCACACTGTGGATCTCTCCCGACTCGACACCTCTGGCGATTTCAGACAACTTCTCTTTGTCCCTGTCCTTTACCAGGGAGCGGCGTTGCAATGGGCTCACATAGGGCATCATCGATTCAACCGCAATCAGCAGGTGCCTGACCGGATGTTCCGCATTCTCCAGCAATGACGGATCTTGCAGAATAGACTCAATGACCAGAATTTTCAGATGTCCAACAAGCGCACGCAATTCCGGCGCCATCATGACATCGTTGCAGAGGCTGAATATCAGCTCTTCTCCCGCTCCCACGGCTGCCCGAGCCTCCGCCGACAACCTTACAGGTTCTGCCGATTCCTGTTCCAAGAGCTTTTCAAGCTGCTGTACGAGAGTCGTATTCTGCATTGCAGCCAGAGAATCAAGCGAGGCTATGACCGTTTGCTGTTCGGCCACTGGGAGATTATCCTGCATCGCCTCTCCAGCGGTGGGAGGCTGTAGATTCGCCAAAGAGGTCAGCTGCTGTGTAGACCTGTTACCGGCGTGATGGAGAACCTGCCCCTGAGAGTCGACAATTGACCAGGATGCGCTGCTCCGCTCCTGGGGTAGATCAACAACCTGTCTTCTGAGAAGCTGCAAAAGATCGTCATAGTGGTAATTGAGATCATTCTTTATCGTCTTTTGAAAGGCCGCGAGAATGACCTGTATGCTATGGATGTCCAGGCCATACTCTTCCAGACAGGATCTCAGATTAGTCAACAGACTGATTGGTGAAATGGGATTGATTTCCCCACCTACATTCTGATTGAAAAGAAAGGATAAGGCCGCATCCAGTAGTGAAAGCTTGGCCGATACATCTTCCTCGAGTCGCCTGGCTATATCATTGAAGAGTATCCAGGTGTCGATCTCTTGTTTCTCCACCAACGCAAGTTCGGCCGGTGATTCTTCCTGGGTGCCATTATCGTCGCCCGGCTCCCCTCCAAGCTCGGCAAAGCTCCGATCCACCAGGTTACGGAATCCTATATTCAACCCTACCTGATGCTTGTTGAGAGTATTGTAGGCGAAGTAGGTTGCAGACCCTTCCTGGCTATCGGCATTCTCTGACGCATGGGCGAGTAAATCCTGCAGCGCCTCAGTGAAGAAGTTCTGTAACGTGGAATCAAGATAGTCTGACGCTCTTCCCCTGATCTGATGAAGTAAACGCTGTGACAACTGCGGATCCGGCTTCTCGTTATGTGTGAACGAGTCCCCCTGCTCTGACTTGAACTGTAGACTGGCCATGAGGGCATCGAACAGCGCTGATGCGTTCGGATCATCGAAACAGACACCCAGGCCACGATCACGAAGGTAGACCATAGCTACCTCGACACGGACTCCCTCAGGAAGAATTTCGAGCATGCCTCGTTGCCGCTCATGCTCCGCATAGTAGCCATCCGGCAAGTATGCCTGCAGGCGGGTATCGGCAAGTTGCAAATAGACGCCCCCTCTGGAGAAGTTGCGTATTCGACAGCCATCATACCGCTCATCCCGATAGCTAAATCGTGCGGCGTGATCGATATCCAGTCTTGGGTGCCTTCTGCGGTTCATGCGCCCTGCTACCTGTCTCCCTTAACGTGACACCCTATCCATCCAAAAATCGAAAAAAACTTAAGCGGGTGTTCTAACTTCCTAATTAGCGGCCAGGGTAATTCACCCTTTAGTCCTGATGGGCATTTGGAAACAGAAGTTCACATTAGGGCCTGTCTACACTAATTCGATTGTCGCTGTTGTGCCTAAAAAAGGGCCAATCAAGGCGCGAGGAATGTGGTCTGGTTATTCCAAATGAGTGACGAGCAACGCGGAGTGGCCCTATTTTAGGCGCAACCCGAAGGGCTGGGCCGCTTTCGTCCTCCAGCAGCGATAATCGAATTAGTGTAGACAGGCCCTAGTCAAGAAACTGCTGCAGCCACTGCAAACCCTCATCCATCAGGGAGTTAGCACGGGCACAACGAGCACCCGAAGTCGGTGCGCTACCACTGATATAGGGTGTGGACTGGGCATTATCGCAACCTTCACCCAGAAGTCCGGAAACAGGTTCCACCTCGACCATTTCAACACCAATCGGCATATGTTCATCCAGTGGAATCACACCGATACGATTCATAAGATCCGCCCATACTCTCATGGCCCCGGCAGATCCACTCAATCCCATGGGACCGTTGTCGTCCCTGCCAACCCAAACGACACCCACCCGCTGCCGGTCGAAACCGGCAAACCAGCTGTCTCTCAATTTATCGGTCGTGCCCGTCTTTCCCGCCACCTCAGACCCGGCCGGCAACAACCACTGCAAAGCCTTGGCAGTACCGCTGCGGGTCACTTCCCGCATCGCGTGACGGAGGAGGAATACCGCCCTGGTATCGACCGCGGGTTTGATCGACAGAGGATAGCGAGAGAGGGGTTTTCCCGTTGCATCGGTGACCTCGCGAATAGCCTTTATCGTGGCTGAATAACCACCATTCGCCAAGGTCTGATACATCTGGGTCATTTCGAGAGGAGAGAGCGAAACAGCCCCCAAAAGCAAAGAAGGATAGGGATCCAGGGGGCGATGAATACCCATAGCCTCTAGATTGTCGATCACTGAGGCCAGCCCCACATCCAGTCCAAGCCTGACCGTTGCCAGATTGTGGGATTGGATCAATCCCTCCTGCAGTCTGACCCTGCCATGATATTGCTTATCATAGTTACCAGGCTGCCAGATCTCTCCATTGGCGCCCTGGATACGAATTGGTTTATCCTCCAATTCGCTCATCAACTGATATTGTCCGGGTTGGGAGAGTGCCGTCAGATAGACCACCGGTTTGATTAACGAACCCACCGGGCGCAACGCGTCCAGCGCACGATTGAAGCCGGCGAACCTGGGATTACGATCGCCAACCAAGGCAAGGACCTCACCAGTCTCCACCTCTGCCAGCGTCAATGCACCCTGAAGTGAACCCTTGGGCAGATGACGACTCTTCTCCAGTGACGTCAATTGCTTCGCCAGACCCTCTTCAGCCTGACGCTGAACCCAGGGATCCAGGGTCGAGAAGATACGCAGTCCCTCTGCATTGAGATCCTCTTCCCGATAGTCGCGTCGCAGCTGACGCCTGATCAGGTCCATGAATGCCGGTGTACCGGACGCCTGCAGGTTACCTTGTTCTATTCCGAGTCCACGGGATTTGGCTTGAGTCGCCATATCCTGATCAATGATCCCCTGCGCTGACATGAGATCGAGCACCAGGTCCCTGCGGGTGATGGCTCGTTGCGGGTAGTTCCTGGGATCATAGGCTGAAGGCCCCCTCACCAGGGCCACAAGAAGTGCGGTACGTGAAAGGTCAAGCTCCTGCAGGGGACGATTGAAATAGAAGCGGCTTGCCAGGGCAAAGCCGTGGATCGCCTTACCACCCGATTGCCCCAAATAGACCTCATTGACATAGGCCTCCAGGATCTCATCCTTGCTATAGCGGTATTCAAGAATCATGGCCATCAGGGCTTCGTTGAATTTCCGCCACAAGGTGCGCTCTCCGGTAAGAAAGAAATTCTTCACCAGTTGTTGAGTCAGAGTACTCCCGCCCTGCACCACCCGTGTTGCACGAATATTAGCCCAGAGCGCACGGCCGATTGCGACAGGATCGATACCGAAATGCTGAAAGAAATTCCGATCTTCCACAGCAACCAAAGCCGATACCAACGGGTCAGGTACCGTATCCCGCCTTAACAGGATCCGATCCTCACCATGGGCTGAGGTTAGACTGCCGATCAACTTCGGCTCTAGACGATAATGTCCAACCGGGTCACCATTCCCAGCTCGTTTTAAAACTTTGATAGCCCCTGCCTCAATCGCCACCTCGAGATAGTCGGAGCCTCGCGCAATATCGGCAAACTGGAATACTCGGGTCCGCAACAGGAAACGGTTTTTGTGCAAAGAGTAGCTACCTGGAATATCAGGATGGGATACATGGCTATACCCCAAACCATCCAGCGTCTGCTGAAGTTGCTCACGACTGATGGCCAGGCCAGGATAGAGCGCCAGCGGCCGCCCGTATACCTTGGCGGGAATTGCCCAGCGCTGTCCCTCAAAGCGGGACTGCACAATACGGTCGAGATACAGGGTATAGAGCAGGATCCCGAGCACCAGAGAGACCAGTATCAAAACTGCCCAACGCCGCAATTGCGTGTATCTGCGCAAGCGTGATTTGCCACTACGCCGTCTTGATTTTTTCCCTGCCATCGCTTGTATCAGTGCCCTGAAAAATTGCGTTAGCTTACCGGATTCGATGGATAAAGACAGATGTGAGCATTGAATGGCTTATTCGACAGCCAAACCTGCCTCAGTCACAAAACGCCTAAATTCCAAAGTGTGATTTAAGTCTCACATATAGCTGCCGATAAGGAACTGAGAAATCAACACTAAAACAGTGGGTTGACTAAAAAATGCATACTTCGGGCATATCCAGGCAATCGATTCTGCTGGTCTTACTAGTTTCACTCTGTTGCTTCTACGGCTCATCAGTGAATGCATCCACGATGGACGAGGATCTGGCGTTACGCTTAGCGATGGAGCAACGCATCGAGACAATCACCAAAGACCCGGTACTACACAAGAAAATGATCAGAGAGGGCCGGGAACGAACCATACTCTGTAATACCTGTCACGGTGAGAACGGCATGGCCACTCGACCATTGACCCCCAACTTGGCGGGACAAAACCCGGTCTATATCGTCGACCAGTTCCAGCGTTACGGCGATGGCAGACGTAACGACTATTGGATGAGCAGCCTCGCCAAGACCTTCTCTGAGGAAGACAAGATCAAGATCGCACTCTACTACTCAGAAATGGAGGTGTTGGCATCTGGCGGTGGTAATTCCACTCTGTTGAAACAGGGTGAAAAGATATTTAAAGAGGCCTGTGTCTCCTGTCATGGCCAGGACGGCAAAGGGCAGGAGGGCTATGCCCAGCTTGCGGGTCAGCGGTACGACTATGTGGTCAAGATGCTGAAGGAGTTCCGGGATCGAACCGGTAAACGCATCAATGTCTGGATGACCGGTGTTGCCATCCGCCTGAGTGATCAGGATATCGAGGCTGTTTCAACCTACCTTGCCAATCTGAAGTAGACTCAAAGTGGTCCGAGTCGAACCGCCGGTACCTCAATTTACGTCTTTTCGACCAATCCGGGCTGCACTGCATCCCTGTGCGCAGGAGAGAGACTTTTCCGACAAAGGAAAGCTCGCCAACCTTAGATTCAGATAGGCATAGAGTGTACGCACCCACTCGGGGGTGTCGGCGTTCAATTGCACACCACGGCCGCGAAAATCATAGGGTGCGATCAGCACATCGGCATTTTCGACTCCCACCTTGGCTACAAGATAGAACAGCTCCTCGACATAGCGATTCCCCACCGCGAGGCATCCTGCGGACCATGCGCTGCCATGAATAAAGATATTCGATCCCGGCTGTTTTCTGCCCTCTTTGGCGGCCTGTAGCCAGTCGAAACTGTTTGGATAGTTAAGCTTCATGGAGAGATGGAAATGGCTGTTGGGGTTGAGCTCAACGATACGGTAAAAACCCTCCGGCACCTGCTTGTCACCTTCTCTCAGTTTGGGTCCCTTCTCACCGCTGGCGGCGAATATGGGGTAGTCGTGCACAAATTGCCAGCGGGTGCCGTCATACGCCCAGAGTTCCAGGCGACGACTTTGCTTGAGGGCAATCAACTGGACCCGTTTCGGCGGATAAGTCACCATCGCCTGCTCGAAACGGGTCATCAGCCGTGGTTCGACCACTTCACCAATGTTGTCTAAAACTGTGTCGATCCCTGCCTGATCGGCAAACGAAAAGATTGGTGTAAGTAGAAACAACAGTATGTGTAATAGCCGCTTCATTCCACGCCCTGGCGTGCCAGGACACGCTCCAGCCATTTACCATAGATCAGATCGGAAACCTGATGCAGGCGCTCAAGCCGCGCATCCAGATCTGACAGAATCGTGGTTGCGGTCTGGCCACACGCCGATTCCAGCAGCAGATCACTGCCGTAACGATCGATCCAGTGCTCAATCATTTCGCGGGTCATCTCCAGATGAAATTGGAGGCCGATATGATCACCCATAACAAAACCTTGATGCGGAAAACATTCACTACTCAGAATATGTCGGCTCTCTCGCGGTAAAGTAAAGGTGTCGGCATGCCAGTGGAAGGCCTCAAACTGATGCGGGAGGCCATCGAGCCAGCCGTCGGGGTCCTCACCCACCTGCTGTAATGGATGCCAACCGATCTCCATCCCTTCACCGCGGCTGATGACGCCACCCAGAGCCTTGCTCATAAGTTGAGCACCAAAACAGATACCCATCACGGGTATATCGTCATCAAAGGCCTTCAGGATCAGCTGAAGCTCGCCTTCGACCCATGGCAGATCGTCATTCACACTGACACCAGCCCCCATAAAAACCAGTGCGGAGACATCATCAGTGCGTTGAGGAATCGGATGATCCTGATCGATACAGACCAGTTGCCAGGGTATACCCCGGTTTTGCAAAAACTCTCCCAGATAACCGGGATGGTGGCAAACGAGATGTCGGAAGATTCTTATAGGTTTCATTACAACCATGGCGTTGCGTACTTACATCGATTCTAACCCGATTTTCCTCCCTGCGGAAAAACGGTTTCCGCTTGCGCCTTCACCACAAAACGAAGATCACCCCCGGGAATTATCGATTCGAAGGGATAACAGGTAATGAGTAACAGTTCCCGATCAGACGTAGGTTCCAGCAGCCATGTAGCATTTTCCTGCACCACGGCAGTTTCGCTTATCCGATATTCAGTCTCAGAACCGTCAGGGCTCTGTACCACCAGTTGGTCGCCGGAGACAAGATTCTGCACAAAGCGAAAGTGTGTATCACGATGCCCGACGATCACCGACCGCCCCGCCCCGCCGGGCAACATAGTCTGCTCCACCCATCCGGGGCCGAACGCCAGTGTCCGCCCACTGACCCCGGATAGGATGATGCGTTCAACGTCGAGGCGCGGTACGCTCAACCTTGCTACCGGCCAGGTATCCGCCCAAGACCAGGGACGGATACGATCTTTGGTGGATTCACTTCGCTCCCATGCGTGACTAATCAGTCTCTGAGCAAGCCATGCCTTTGTCTCTATCCAGCCCCCTTGCCATATGCATATAGCGGCAAACAAAAAGAGCAAGAGGCTTGCCCACCTTCTCACTGGACCTTCCGGTTGCGCAACCAAAGCCCACCCAGCAGGAGTGAGATGCCTGACAGGAGTAATAGCGGTGCTGGAGTTGCCGTCTGCGGCAGTGAGCCGAAGACATGGCTTGCATCCCACCCTGCTGGCAGGTTGACAGGTATCGCTCCGCCTTTGAGCTTGGCTGACACGGGGCGTACCGGCTGACGCTCCACGGCAATCAGGCTGGTATAGGGGGAGACAAGCTGATGGCCGAGCGCCAGTTCAAGCACGCGCTGGCGCCTTATGTCGGTCGAAATTTCGTCTGAGGCCGTTGACATGAGCCCTTGAATCTTCTGGTGGGCCCAGAATTTATGCAGCCCCTCGTGAGTCGGGCGAGAAGATAAATCGATCGGCTGTCGCCACGCAGTGCCGTCCCTGTCGCCCTGTACCACCAATTGGCCTAATAGACTGTCGCTTTTTATCAGCACCATCAAAGGCTCTCCGAGGTAGAGATCGGGAATACGCGTCGGTAAGACCTCCAGGGGTGCCTCGCTCTGCCAATCGATGTGGATATCGCGCATGGCGGGATGCTCGAGCTTTTCGAACAGTGCCCGCATACGCATTTCCACCTCACCCAGGTCTCCGATGTAAGTGAAGCTTCCACGACCGAAATCGGCTGCCCGCCGCATAAAATAGCTGTTTGGCGCCGAACCGATGCCGACAGTAAATAGCCGACTTTGACCCAAACGGCGTCTGATCAGATCAAACAGAGCCGGTTCATTTCCCACACTGCCATCCGTGAGAAAAACGACCTGACGCAAGCGACCGGTGGCATCCCCAGGCGTCAGCGCCATCCGCAACGCCGACAACATCTCAGTACCACCCTCGGCCTCCAGGTCTTCGACGAAACGAATCGCTCGTAACCGGTTTGACTCATTACCGGGCATTGCTTGTGGGAACAGGGCATGACTGCGATCGCTGAAGTGAATCAGGTTGAAGTGATCATCCTCTCCAAGCCGGGACAAAGCCAACCTCAATGCCGCTTTAGCCTGTTCCATAGAGGCGCCGTGCATGGAGCCGGAACTGTCGACGACGAAGATCATCTCCCTTGCCAACCCCTGAGACTCAACCTCGAGATCGGGCGGCATCACCAACAGCAGCGCATAATCCTCATCCTGCCAGCGCTCTTTGAAAACAGCAGTCTTGGGATAGATTCCTACGGGTGTGCGCCAACTGATTTGAAAGTCCCGATCTGCCGGTACCTCACCGTCAGCCAAACTCAGTTGAATACCCTGATCCACCTGCCGCGAAACCACGGGATGGTATTGGCTGATGATCTCAGTCACAGGCAGACCGGCATCCAGGGTGATCTCGATGGCAACGGGGTTGCGCTTGCCTACAGCGGGATCCAGAACCGGCGGTGTGATCTCGCCGGCATCGGGGACTTGATCCGTCGCGGCAGCCCAACCTGTCCGCCGTGCCGGTTCTCCTGGTATTGGCGTGCCGGGAATGTATCTGGGCCCCACGACCATGGGAAAGCGCCACTCATAGCGCCCCTCCTCATAATGCACTGTCTGGCGGTACTCAATCACGACCCGTATCTCATCACCCGGTGCGATATTCGCCACCGAAGTGGTAAAGATATTGGGTCGCTGCTGACTCAACAGGCTGGCTCTGCGGCCTGACGCTTTTGCCTTCTCATAGACCTTCTTCGCCGCTGATTTCTCAGCAATACGGCCCTCAATCACTCGTTCTCCAACCCACATGCTGAGTTGATCCACAGCCCCCTCCGGTGGCAGGGGAAATTGATAGATACCTTCCGTCCACTCACCGGTGTAATTGCTGAAGCGCTGTTCCACTCTGACCCTGGCCAACAATCCGCTGATGTTGGCGATGACTGAGGTCTCCAGCAGTGGTGCATCCCCTATCCTCATACCATCCAGGGTATGTAGCCCGAGTTGCCCGCTTCCCGGTGACTCTGTACCAGCCTGAACACTGGTACAGCCAAATACCAAAAGCACCAACAGCAGGGAGGCGGAAAGACCAGTCAAAATCGCTGACAGAAGGGTCAGCAGCATTTCCCTTAGGAATCCCGGCGTCATCAACGGAGATTGGCCGGGTGACAGATGGCGTCTGTCAGGTTTTGCGTCTGCGTGCATAACCCGCCTCCCTGGCTCTGCGGCGTGGTAGAGACCCCTTGGTGAAACCGGGACCTACCCAGCGGAATGAACCGCCGACCGGACGTTCCGGCGAGCTGTATACAAATGATTCGCTGAGGGGTTGGCGCTGAGACTTCATGATGCATCGCCCTTGACCAGGGTCAGTTGCACCATACGGTCAAAACCCAGTCCCTCTTCATCATCAAGTGGGTAGATTGCCTCTGTATTACCCACATAGTGAATCGAGATGCGGTCCGCGGGGAGACCGGACGCCTTCAGCTGATCCGCTACTGCCTCTGCCCGCGCATGGCTGAGTGCTCTGTTATAGGTGTCACTGCCGCGTTTGTCGGCTCCGGCCAGTATTCTCAGTTTCAGCTCCGGAAAAGCCTGCAACATGGTTGTGATGGAAGTCAGTTGCTCGGCAATCCTCGGCTCGATCATGGCACTGTCTGTGCGAAAACCGAGACAAAAAGAGAAACCTTCTTCCATGGCACTCAGGCGGGCATGTTTACTCTCCAGCATCTCTTTGACTGCCCGATGGCGGGCAGCGCTCTGCATCTGCTCCTGTGCCAGCTCACTATGATTTTCCTTCAGCGTTTGGTTCAGAGAACTGATCTCACGCTGGCCGTTACCGATCTCACTCACCAACGCACCGCCAGCCAGTCCTACCAACATACCGGGGGGACCAGCCAGAATACCGCCAATCAATACCCCCGATGCGGCGGCCTTGAGAGAGTGTGTATCGATGGATCCCACCTCTTCGTCCGCAAAAAGAGGCTGTTGAGTCAGAAAACCTGTGAGCATGAGTGCTATTAAACGCTTTTTCATCTTGAACTCCTGTTTGTTGATCCAGCGTGCCATCCCTGGCGTGGTGCGGCAGCCCTCGCCTGCGCCGGTAGTTAAAACTTGCGAGTCTTATTAAAGCTGTGTGAAATAGCCTCAAGGGAACGGAATTCTGGTTATCCCAGGGCAGAATGTGGCAACAATCTGGCGGTGCTTTTTCCTCCAGAAGATTTTTCTGACTGCGATCACCAGCAACCTAAAGTTATCCATACCCGCTGCCGACAGGGTTATGGAACGCAAGGGAATGAAAACCGATAATGACGTTTGCTAATCGAGGATTTTTTGCTGCCCTCCTACTCTGCCTCACTGCCCCGTTAGGCGCAGTCGATCTTGTGGTAAACGAGAGCGTTCCCCTAGACACCCTAAGCCGCAGCGCAGTTCGCTCCATTTTCAGTATGCGCACCACCAGTTGGCCGGACGGCAAACCGATCCAGGTCTTCGTCATGGGTGACAGAACAGAGCTGCACGCCACTTTCAGCAAAGAGATTCTCGGGGTCTTTCCACACCAGCTACGACGGGCATGGAACCGTCAGATATTCACCGGTACAGGTCAGGCCCCTGCCAAAGTGGAAACAGAGCGAGAGATGCTTGACAGGATCACCAATACACCCGGCGCCATAGGCTATATTTCAGAGGAATTGATCAATGAGCAAATACGGAAGATTGCCGTTGAATAGCTGGGGCGCCTGCCGCCTGCTCACACTTGGCTGTCTACTGGGATCAGCCTTGGCCGCTTCGGCGGGTGAGGCATCCAGCAATCACTTTCAAATCCACGGCTTTCTCACTCAAGCTTATGTAAAAACGACGGATAACCGTTTCTTTGGAGACAGTCCGGATGGGAGCTTCGATTTTCGGGAGATCGGGGTCAATACATCCTACCGGTTCAGTCCCGAGCTCATGCTCTCCGCCCAGCTTCTCTCGAGAAAGGCGGGGGATATGTACGACGGATCACTGACTGTCGACTACGCACAGTTGGACTACACCTTCCACATGAGCGAGTCGGCCCGTTACGGCACTCTGCTCGGCCGTACAAAAAATCCGCTGGGTTTCTACAACGATACCCGTGACGTGGCAGCAACACGCCCGGGAATCTTTATGCCGCAAGCTATCTACTGGGACAGGGTCCGTAACATGGTACTGTCCAATGACGGCGCCCAACTCTACGCCGATAATTTACACGGCCTTCACCGATTCAATCTCAGTTTTTTCGCAGGCAAAACTCCGATAGACGAAAATGTGGAGAAAACTTATTTGGATCCGATGTTCAATGCCTCTATGGATCAGAATGGTCTCACCATTGGCGGCCGTCTACTCTATGAGTGGGATGGAGGGCGTATCCGATTGGCGCTCAGTAATGCCATGCTGGAACTTGACAGTCAGCCAAACCTGATTCCACCCGGTTCAATCGATATTGACTATTGGGTTCTCTCCGCCCAATACAATCAGGGCCCATGGCGTCTGACGGCCGAGTACATGGAGGAGCCGATCAACTACAAGGGTTTCGCCAACATACTCGATAGTGTGGACACCACTGTAGACGGTTACTACATCCAAGGTGACTATCGGTTCCACAACGATTGGGAGCTGCTGTTCCGATATGAACAGAGCCATTACGACAAGGATGATAAATACGGATCGGAAATCAGTGCCGTCACCGGCCTCCCACCCTACAATTTTTACAGTAAGCTCTGGACTGCCGGACTCCTATGGGAGCCGACTGAGCAGTTGATGATACGGGCCGAATTCAGTCAGGTGGAAGGAGTCATTTTCCTGTCCAATCTGGAAAACCCGATACCAAGTGAGCGGGTCAAAGACTGGAACCTATTTTCGCTCCTTGTCTCCTACAGCTTCTGAACAACAATTCATAGACTGTCATGGAACGCCAAAGGATGACACCAAACGCCAATCAAAGAAGCCCTCGCTTCTTCAGCTTGAAATGGAAAGTCGTTCTGCTATTCAGTTTAATCTTGCTGATAGTCAATGCCGGCCTCGCGGCTATGGGTTACTTTGAACAGCGTCAGCTGTTTCATACCTACCAGCTCCAGATCAGGGAACAACAGGCCCGACAGGTCAAGGCATTGCTGGAAAAGAGTTTTTATAAACTCGAACAGATTGCTCAGATGATACCTGCTCTGGCAATAGCGACTTCGCCATCCCGCCAGATTCCTTTAGCTGAGAAGATGCAACATTTCTTCGAGCACAGCGCATTCACACTTGATCTGGAGTGGGGGCTGGAAGAGGCATCCTTTTTTTCACCGTACAACGAACGACTTTTCAGCTGGCAGGTTCAACAATACGACAACGGCAGCTTTAAAAATCTGGTCAACGCCGTCAATAGCTCAGAGCTACCGCTAAACATGTTGCATTGTGGTTTACGATGTAGCCAGTTCGTAGCTGTACCGCTACTTGATAACGGCAAAAAAGCCGGTGTATTGCTGGTGGGGCGATCGCTGGCGGATATTGTCATTGAATTCACCGAGCTCGCTAAGGCAGATATAGCGGTTATCAGTAAACCCAAGGAGCTCAACAGTCTTGCGGGTAATTCTCGATATCTGAGAGAGTGGAAACGTTACATTGCTGCCGCCAGCAACATGAACCATCTCATGCCTCTACTGGATGACTTTACCCATCAAATCGACATGAAGTCACTCATCACACGAGACTTCACCGGCAGCCTGGATGATCATCACTACACATTGTCTCTCGTACCAGCCAGCAGCGACACGGGTATCATCTCAGCCGACTTTCTTATCGTTTCAGATATCACATCAGTGGTAAAACAAATTCGGACAGCTACTGCAAAATCGGTGTTTATTGGCGTGGCTGGATTTATTATTTCGGAAATACTGCTGTTGCTGATACTGAGGCAACCTTTGAAGCGACTGTTGCTGATATCAGACAGCCTGCCCCTGATGGCGAAGAACGCCTTCAATCAGGTCAGGGATAAACTTACCAACAAGCACCGTTCATGGTTCCAGGATGAGATAGACATCGCCGGGGACTCTGCCATTGATCTCACTCATACGCTTGAACGGCTCAATCAAGAGGTTAAAGACCAAACAGAACGCCTCGTCAAACACAGTGAGGAGCTCTCATCAGAACGGGATTTTCTGACCGCCATCATGAACAGTGCCCAGGTCATCATACTGACCCAGGATTGTGACGGCACTATCTTGACTATTAATGAAGAAGGCAGAGATTTCATCGGTGTCAGGAACTATCATCGCGGATCGAGATACTTCAGTGACAGCTTTATGGGCAACGGCGACAACGACGCGCTTCAACATGCTCTGACACGCATAAAAATCGGTATGGTCAGCTCTTACCAACACGATGCCAGCTCCATCTCAGCAGACGGAAATAAACGGACCATCTCCTGGATCCACTCCCACCTGCCGGGCAAACCCTATCCCAATGTACCCATCCTTCTCTCAGTTGGACTCGATATCACAGACCGGGAAGTCGCTAAGCAGAGACTGACCTGGCTGGCTGGTCATGACCCACTAACTGAACTCTACAATCGGCGGAATTTCCAAATCGAGTTCGAGAAGATCCTGACACTGGCGGAACGCTATCATCATCATACTTCGCTGATCTTTCTGGACCTTGATCACTTTAAATACATCAACGACTCAAGCGGACACCAGGCAGGTGACGCCTTACTTCAGATCGTCGCCAAAAAACTGCGTGAAGTGACACGCACCAGCGATCTGATTGCACGACTGGGGGGCGATGAGTTCGCCATCGTCATCCCGGAGTCGGACAGCAACAGCGCGATACAATTCACCGACAAGCTCTTGCATGAACTCAAGCAGGTCTCTCTACCCCTCAAGGGACGCAGCTACCGGGTTTCCGCCAGTATCGGCATTGTGACATACCCGGAACACGGCAGTAATTATCAGGAACTGCTATCCAACGCCGATCTGGCCATGTACCAGGCAAAGGAAGCCGGTAGAGACAGATGGCATCTCTTCACACCCAGTGAGCAAGCACGTGAGCAGATGAGTGCAAAAGTGACCTGGAAACAGAAGATTGAACAAGCGCTGGCGGAAGAGCGCTTTATCCTACATTTCCAACCCATCATGCATATCGAAAGCGGTGAGATCTCACACTACGAGGTGCTGATCAGGATGATTGAAAAGGATGGCTCCCTCATAATGCCAGGCGAGTTTATCTCTGTGGCCGAACGCACGGGCCTGATACATCCTATTAATCGTTATGTCTTGCGTGCGTCGATTGAAAAGTTATCGACCATGCAGTCATTGGCTAAGCCGATCAATCTTTCGATCAACCTCTCGGGCAGAGTCATAGACGACCCGCAACTCCTGCAACAGCTGACACAGATGCTCAATGACAGCCAAGTGGATCCGGGACAACTTGTGTTCGAACTGACCGAGACAGCTGCGCTGGCAGATGTCAATGCCGCCGAGCGATTGATGACGGAACTGCAGACGCTCGGCTGTCGATTTGCGCTGGACGATTTCGGTGTGGGTTTCTCCTCTTTCTACTACTTGCGAGAACTCCCCCTCGACATTGTGAAGATCGACGGCTCATTCATAAAACAGTTACCGACCAACACAAAAGACCAGGTTTTCGTAAAGGCGTTGACCGATATGGCCACAGCTCTGGGCAAGGAGACCATTGCCGAGTTTGTCGAGGATGAACCCACTCTACGGCTGCTGTCAGATATGGGGGTAATCTATGCGCAAGGTTATCACATTGGCAGACCATCCCCTGAAATCCCTGTTGCCTCTGGAAGGGGAAACGCTGTGGCAACTGTGCTCGATCACGGCTGAGTGCTAAAATGCTTGCCTGAGCAAGGCATTGCCCATACCCAATCTGATCTCATTGACCAGATCGATAACCAAAATTGCACACGTGGCCAGCAGAGAAATTGCAATAATCGAAGATGAAGCGGTGATTCGCGACAACTACAGCGACTACCTGCAACGTCAGGGGTACAGAGTTGCCGGCTATGCCTCAAGGCAGGCCGCCCTGGGCGCTTTCGAGACACGTTTGCCTGATTTGGTGATTCTCGACATCGGCCTGAGTGACGATATCGACGGGGGCTTCGAACTTTGTCGGGAGTTACGCGCCCGTTCAGCCACACTACCCATTATTTTTCTTACCGCACGGGACAGTGACTTCGATACTGTGGCAGGTTTGCGACTAGGAGCTGACGACTACCTGACAAAAGAGATCAGTCTGCCCCATCTTGCAGCTCGCATTGCCGCCCTCTTTCGCCGTCAGGAGGCAATGACCCAAGCACAACCGAAGCCGGCACTGTTCACCTGTGGGGCACTCCTGCTGGATACGGACCAACTCATAGTGCAGTGGATGGAAAAGCCGATCACGCTGACGGTGACTGAATTCTGGATGGTGCACGCACTGGCCAGGCGACCGGGACACGTTCGCAGCCGTAACCATTTGATGGAAGAGGCCCGCATCTATGTCGACGAGGCCAGTGTCAGTTCCCATATCAAGCGCATCCGCAGGAAGTTTCAGGAGATCGATCCGGATTTCGACCATATCGAATCTGTCTACGGTGCCGGATATCGCTGGAGACATTGACCTTGTCCCACTTCATTCACTCTCTCCGGTTCAAATTGCTGGTTGCCTCTCTCACCCTTCTGGTGATCCCCTGGATAGGCTATCGATATCTGCTCGAAATCGAGGATGCGCTCCGCCAGGCTCAAGCTAACCTGCTTCTGAGTCGTGCCGAAATCGTCTCCAACCTTTTGGCTGATCGCTTAACGCAAGAAGAGCGTGAGAGCCTGTACTCGGCGGCGCAGTCAGACCAAGCCAGCCTCTACGTTCATGCACTTAAAAATGCGCCGGTAACCGACGGATATGCGGAAGAGTGGGACAGCCTGCTCACACAGGCCCATCGGTATCATGCAAGTGCGACGTCAACCGATGCTGTGAGTTTTGAACTTCTGGCCGGATATCATGCTGACAATCTCTATCTTCTACTGACAGTAACCGATAAAACACCCGTCTACCCCAGTGCTGAAGGCCCACTGACGTCTGGAGACCATCTGATATTGGTGCTACCCGGCCAAGGTACGAAGCACAGGCAATATCTGCTGGGCACATCCGCACCCGGCTGGATCCGTGTACAACGTGCAGACACCATGCAGAACGAACCGGCCATCCGCGGTGAATGGCAGGAGATCCAGGATGGATATCGTGTTGAACTCAGGATTCCATTGGCCATGATCAGGCAACAACTCTCCCTGGCTGTGATCGACAAAGATGTTCGAGGTGAACAAGCCACAAGTATCGCCGCCACTTCCGGCTGGCGGACAAATCCGAGCCTGGCCAGGCTGGTCATGCCATCTCTGCCCAGCGCTAGACTGCTGCAGGGGCTCGACAGCAATGCCTATCGTTACACCATTCTCAACCGGCACAGACAGGTAGTCGGCAGACATGGAAATCTGACACCTCCCGCGGTGACAAAACAATCGCTGGTAAACCGTCTCCTCACCAAACTGCTGGTCGATCAGTCGGTGGCAGGCGGACATCTCAGGGAACATGCCGGACGTATGGACGGCCCTGAGATCCGCCAGGCGCTCGGTGGCGAAACTGCGGTCCATCGATATCGTTCAAGCCGTTCACACAGCGTAATTCTCTCAGCCGCTTATCCCCTTTTCTCCACCGAGCAACCCGCTGGGGCCGTTTTGGTCGAAGAGACAACCCATGCCATTCTCTTTTTACAGCAACAGGCACTGGAACGCCTGCTGATCTATACCTTGGCCCTATTCCTCATTACCGGGGGGACACTATTACTCCTTGCCACCTACCTGACACGGCGCATCACCCGCCTGAGACAAAAATTCAATCAAGCAGTCAGCCAAGACGGGCGGGTTGTCGGTACAGTAAACCCAACGAAAAACATTGATGAACTGGGGGATCTGGAGCGAAGCTTCTCCAGCGTGCTGAAGCGACTGCAAGCTTATAACCAATATCTCGAAAGCATGGCTTCAAAACTTGCCCATGAATTCCGCACCCCCCTGGCAATGGTGCAATCGTCACTGGAAAACATACAGAGCGACGATGATCCAGCGTCCCGTACTCGCTACTCGGAACGGGCGCTGGAAGGTACAAACCGGTTACAGATGATACTTAACCGCCTCCGGGAGGCGACCCGGCTGGAACAGGCATTACAGGGTGCTGAGTTGTCTCCAGTCGACATGAGCGGACTTTTTCACTCCCTGTGCGAGGGCTACAGATCGACTCATCCATCCATAGCGTTTGAATGCCACAGTAGCGCACAAGAACTGCAAGCACTTGCAGCCCCGGAGTTGATCAGTCAGGCCGTGGATAAGCTAGTGGGAAATGCGGTCGATTTTCATACTCCATCAACTCCGATTCGGATGGAGCTCAGTCAGAATAACGATCAACAGATTAGCATCAGCGTCACCAATCAGGGACCGCTTCTGCCCGCAGAGATGCAGGCGTCTCTCTTTCAATCCATGGTTTCTATCCGGGAGACCCGGGATACTGAACCCCATCTGGGACTCGGTCTCTACCTGGTGAAACTGATAGCGCAGTTTCATGGCGGCGAGGCAAGCGCAGAGAATCGTAGTGATGGCGTCAGTTTTTTTCTGACCCTGCCGGCTGAGAAGCGGACCGACAGCTAATAGACCGTGAGAGTATTACTCACGCTCCTCGATCCAGGCAGCCTGAATAGCTTCCAGGATCTTCTCACCTGAATGGTGCGGATCGTCGTCAAATTCACTCAGCGCAACAACCCAGTCACGCAGGTCGACAAAGTTTATCGCGCGAGGATCCGTATCAGGGTAGGCCTCATCAAGTGCAATGGCAATATCCAGGGAATCGACCCATTTCAGTCCCATGACAGTCTCCTGTTCAATGATGTTCCGACACCATATTGATCGTGTATTTGGGGATCTCAATCACAAGATCCTCATCCCCGACGAGCGCCTGACAACTGAGACGCGACTCGGGCTCAAGGCCCCAGGCCTTGTCGAGCATATCCTCCTCTGTCTCCTCAGCATCATCCAGAGAATCGAATCCTTCGCGAATAATCACATGGCAGGTAGTACAGGCGCAGGATTTTTCGCAGGCGTGTTCAATTTCAATACCGTGACTGAGGGCCGCGTCACAGATGGTGATGCCCGGCTCCGCTTCGAAGGCGGCGCCTTCGGGACAGATCTCTTCATGGGGGAGAAAGATGATGTGTGGCATGTGCTGCTTATCCGATTCTAGTGTTACTTAAACTCTTCTACATTATGGCCCGACATGGCCTGCTGGACACTCTGGTTCATCCGTCGTTCCACATAGAAGCCGCAAACACGCTCAAGTTCCTCAATACCCTGTTTGATCTGCTTCTGATCGTTGGATTGGGAAAGCCCTCGCAGTGTTTCAAGGGCGGCCTCCACCCTGACTCTCTCTTCACTGCTTAACAACCGATCTCCATCATCCGCCAATGCCGCCTCGAGTGCTTCGATAGTCCGCGCTGCTTCCACCTGCTGTTCCCGTAAACTGCGGGCCAGCTTGTCATCGCTGGCGTATGCAATCGAGTCACGCAGCATGGTCTCAATTTCGCTGTCGGTCAGACCATACGACGGCTTAACCTCGATACTGGCCTGCACGCCGCTGCTCATCTCCCTGGCACTTACGTTCAGCAGACCATCCGCATCCACTTCAAGCGTTACGCGAATACGCGCCGCTCCCGCAACCATGGGTGGAATCCCCCGCAGTTCAAATCGTGCAAGAGACCGGCAGTCCGATACCAACTCACGCTCACCCTGTACGACATGAATCGCGATAGCTGTCTGTCCATCCTTAAAAGTCGTAAATTCCTGTGCCCTGGCAACCGGAATGGTGGTATTGCGACTGATCAGCTTTTCGCTCAAACCCCCCATGGTCTCAATGCCGAGAGAGAGAGGAATCACATCGAGCAACAGCATCTCATCATCAGGTTTATTGCCGGCCAGGATGTCGGCCTGAATGGCTGCGCCAACAGCGACCACCCGGTCTGGATCAATATCCACTAATGGCTGACTGCCGAACAGTTCACCCACCTTTTCCCGTACCCGTGGTACGCGGGTGGAACCGCCCACCATGACAACCTCATTCACCTCATCCAGCGTCAATCCGGCATCCCGCACGGCACGACGGCATGCCATCAGCGTCTTTTTAATCAAGGGATCCACAAGCTGATTGAAGGTGTCTCGATTGAGTTCAGTCTGCCAGACTTTTCCATCAGCCAGAGTAATGTCTATTGTGGTCGAATTCGCATTACTCAGCGCCTCCTTCGCTTCACAGGCAGCCCGCATCAAACGTTTCAGCAGAGCATGATCGGTACTCTCAATGATCTCGGCCTGCAGCATGATCCATTCTGCAACCACACGATCGAGGTCATCTCCTCCCAGAGCCGAATCGCCGCCGGTGGCCATCACCTCAAAGACGCCCTTATTGAGCCGCAGAATGGAGATATCGAATGTCCCGCCACCCAGATCGTATATGGCGTGTATGCCTTCAGCTCTCTTATCCAGACCATAGGCGACAGCAGCCGCGGTCGGCTCATTGAGCAGGCGGAAAACATGCAGACCGGCAAGCTTCGCTGCATCCTTGGTAGCCTGCCGCTGGGCTTCATCAAAATAGGCCGGCACGGTGATCACCACCCCTGAGAGCTCACCACCCAACGTCTCCTCGGCTCGATCGGAGAGTACCTTAAGCACCTCGGCGGAGACCTCTATCGGGCTGATATCTCCCGCCACCGTCTGGATGCGCGGCACGGCGGTATGCTCTTGAATAAACCGATAAGGCAGTTGGTTCCCCAGGGTCTTGATATCCTGCACACCCCGACCTATCAGTCGCTTGGCAGATGAAATCGTATTCAGCGGATCGGCGGCCTCTCCCGCCTTGGCCTTGCGTCCAACATCGATACCATCGGTTCTGTAACGGACGACTGAGGGCAGAAGATGATGCCCCTCGGCATCCGGTAAGGTCTCAGCCTGTCCACTTCTGACACTGGCGACCAATGAGTTGGTAGTACCCAGATCGATACCGGCAGCAAGTTTATGTTGGTGAGGCGCCTGGGACTGCCCGGGCTCCGCTATCTGTAAAAGTGCCATTGACTTATCGGTTCATAAAGTGATCGGTCTCGCCGATGATAATCTCGTCCCCACCCTGAACAGGCAGTGGAATCTATTTCGCTCAATTCAATTCATCCTCGAGCTCGGCAGCCACCGCTTCCGCTTCACTACGCAGCTTCTGTAAAAAACGCATCTTACGCAGTATCTCTCTCGCAGCCTCCAGCTGATCGTTAGTTGGCGTCTCGAACTGAACGGCCATCTGTCCTACCAGGCTAGTAATCTGCTTATTGACCCGTGAACTGATGTCTAGAACAGCCTCATAGGGATCATCCTGCCCTCTTACCGATTCGAGCTCTTCACGCAACTCCATCTGTTGCATCAGAAAACCCATATCCTGGGTGGACTCATTCAGGGCATCCATATCCACACCATGCAGTGAAAGGAGATAACCGCCTCTGGCGACCGGATCTTTCAGCGTATCGTATGCCTCATTGATGAGCGACGCTCCCTGTACCGAAAGACGACGCTCCTGATCGGGCGCATTCGCAAAACGGTCCGGGTGGACGATCCGTTGCAGGTCGCGATAGCGATCCGACAGGGCAGCGGTATCGACGATATAGCCTACCGGCAGCCCAAAGAGTTCAAAGTAGTTTTTCGAAAAATCCAGCATATCGAAAAAAACGGCCACCATCGGGCAGCCGTCTCTCATTCAGAATGTAACGTCTATCGTACCCGATCAGACCCCAAAGCTCTCACCGCAACCGCATTCACTCTTTACGTTGGGATTATTGAACTTGAAGCCCTCATTCAGACCTTCCCGCGTAAAGTCGACTTCGGTCCCGTCCAGGTAGACAAGGCTCTTGGGATCGACCACAACCTTGACGCCATGACCCTCGAAGACTACGTCTTCGTCCTCCAGTTGGTCGACAAACTCCATTTCATACGCCATACCGGAGCAGCCAGATGTCCTTACAGCAAGCCTGATACCAACACCTTTGCCCCGATTATCCAGGAAGGTTTTAACGTGCTTGGCTGCCGCTTCTGTGATTGTGATACTCATATCTCTGCTCTATCGAAACTCCAACACTGACCCAATCCGCCTCAAGATTTCGGCTTCTTTTCAGAATAATCCTTAATTGCGGCTTTGATGGCGTCTTCTGCCAGCACCGAACAGTGCACCTTAACGGGTGGCAGCGCGAGCTCCTCGGCAATCTCAGAATTCTTGATCTGTTGCGCCTCTTCCAGCGTCTTACCCTTGACCCACTCCGTGAGCAGGCTGCTTGACGCAATCGCGGAACCGCAGCCGTACGTCTTGAAGCGGGCATCTTCAATCACCCCGGCGTCACTGACCTTGATCTGCAGACGCATTACATCGCCACAGGCGGGTGCGCCGACCATACCGGTACCAACGGAGTTATCATCGTTGTCGAATGTACCGACATTGCGGGGATTCTCATAGTGATCCAGAACCTTATCGCTGTATGCCATAACCTTACACCTCAGTCATAAGCGCTCAGTGCGCCGCCCACTGTATCGACTTGAGATCGATACCGTCTTTGAACATCTCCCAGAGGGGGGACAACTCTCTGAGTCTGTCCACCTCTGTACGAATCTTTTCTATGGCGTAGTCCACCTCTTCTACGGTGGAAAAACGCCCGAGCGTGAATCGGATAGAGCTGTGTGCCAACTCATCTTCACGGCCCAGCGCCCGCAACACATAACTGGGTTCCAGACTGGCCGATGTGCAGGCAGACCCGGATGAGACTGCCAGGTCCTTCAACGCCATAATCAGCGACTCCCCTTCAACAAAGGCGAAGCTGACATTGAGATTACCGGCCACACGCCGATTCTCATCACCGTTCAGATAGACCTCTTCCATGTCCTTGATGCCATTCCACAAGCGGTTGCGCAGGCCCAGAACACGCTCGTTCTCCATCGCCATCTCTTCCTGGGCGATGCGGAATGCCTCACCCATTCCGGCAATCTGGTGGGTCGCCAGGGTACCCGAGCGCATACCTCGCTCATGACCGCCTCCGTGCATCTGTGCCTCCAAACGCACCCTCGGCTTACGCTGTACGTATAGTGCGCCAATACCTTTGGGTCCATAGATTTTATGGGCCGAAAATGACATCAGATCGACCTTCATATCCTCTAAATCGATCGGCACCTTGCCCGCACTCTGCGCAGCATCAACATGAAAGAGGATTTTACGCGCTCGGGTCATCTCTCCGATCGCTTCGATATCCTGAATCACACCGATCTCGTTATTCACGTGCATGATTGAGACCAGGATGGTGTCGTTACGTAATGCGGCTTCCAGTTTCGCAAGATCAATCAGACCATTGGGTTCTGGCTCGAGATAGGTGATCTCATAACCCTCACGCTCAAGTTGGCGACAAGTATCAAGTACCGCCTTATGTTCGGTTTTGCAGGTAACGATATGGCGACCTTTTTTGGCATAAAACTGGGCAACACCCTTGATCGCCAGATTATCAGATTCGGTCGCACCGGAAGTCCAAACGATCTCCTTGGGATCCGCGTTCACCAATTCTGCAATCTGTTTTCGCGCCAGAGTGACCGCTTCGTCCGCATGCCAGCCGAATGCATGGGATCGGGATGCCGGGTTACCGAACTTGCCTTCGGGCGTGAGGAAACTGCACATCAACTCCGCGACACGTGGATCAACCGGCGTGGTCGCCGAGTAGTCCATATAGATCGGTAACTTCATTTCAAACTCCGAAAATCTCTCACTTAAACACCCGCGGGAGAACTCACCTGATCAAGCACGGAAGCATCCACTTCACCATGTTCCTGTCTCTCAGCCACCTCGCGTACCGCCTTGCGATCCATCAGGTCCTGCAGGCTGATGTTATTGAGGTAGGTGTATATCTGGTCGCTTAGATCCGACCAGAGATCGTGGGTCAGGCAGCGCTCGTTGTTCTGACAGTTGTGCGCACCGTGACACTTGGTCGTATCCATATTCTCATCGACTGCGGCAATCACCTCGCCGATGAAGATCTCACGGGCCTCTTTTCCCAGGCTGTAGCCGCCCCCAGGGCCTCTGACACTGGAGACAAGGGCCTGTTTTCGCAAGCGGGAAAACAGCTGTTCCAGATAGGAGAGAGAGATCCCCTGTCTCTGGGCTATATCCGCCAGTGTTATCGGACCCTCTCCGTAGTGGATGGCCAGATCCAACATAGCAGTCACGGCATATCGGCCTTTAGTGGTTAGCTTCACGTCATCGGCTCCCTGTATATCTTCATGCGCTAATATACTTTCCCAACTAAATTAGTCAAGATTTCCACACCCTTTTTATTCAGCGGTTTTCTCATCTTGAACTATCTGCTCATCTATCTTCTGAAGCTCTTCGGCTGTCGAGATGATCTCGCAGGACTCCAATGCCGGCAGTTCCTCATCATTCTCTTCCACGCCCATTCGCTTCAGTGCCTCGCACATCGATTGCATCTTGTTGTCCATAACATGCATGTGATCAAGCATGCAGTTGATCGCCTCAGCCACAGGATCCGGGGCATCCTTGGTGGCGCCGTAAGCGTCGAAACCGATCTTTTTCGCGATCGCTTCCCTGTGCCCATCCGGTTCCTGCTGTCTGGCGGTGATCAATTTACCCGGCACACCCACCACAGTGGCCCCTGCCGGTACGTCCTTCACCACCACGGAATTTGACCCGATTCTGGCACCTTCGCCGACAAGGATCGGGCCAAGCACCTTCGCACCGGCACCGACAACCACATTGTCCGACAGCGTTGGGTGCCGCTTCCCCTTCTCCCAGCTTGTCCCACCGAGGGTTACCCCGTGATAGAGCGTACAGTCGTCTCCGATCACCGCCGTCTCTCCAATCACGACCCCCATGCCATGATCGATGAAAAAGCGCCTGCCGATCACGGCTCCAGGGTGGATTTCAATACCTGTCAACCACCTTCCGATGTGGGAGAGCATTCGTGCCAGCCATTTCAGTCCCAGATTCCATAAACGATGGGACAAACGGTGGAAGATGAGGGCATGCACGCCTGGATAGGCGGTCAAAACCTCAAGTGTGTTTCGTGCCGCCGGGTCGCGTTCGAAAACACTCTGGATATCTTCTTTCCAGTGGGAGAACTTTTTGTCTGGTGAAGTTTCCAACGGCATACCTGACCTGGAGATCCACCCCAAGGTGTCTCCTAAAATAGTGGCACGAGGGGGGCAAATTATCCACAATCCCGCATGAATTACTAGGGTATTCTCAGAAAAGAGGCGAAATGGTCAGCGCCGCATCGATTTTCCGCCCTGCATGGCGCTTAGGATACCGCGCAAAATGTTGATCTCGTCTTTATCGGGACGTGCACGCTGAAACAGGCTGCGCAGGCGGCGCAGCAGCTTTTCCGACTGCCTGGGATCGGTAAAACCCACGTCATCCAAAGCTTGGGCCAGGTGCTCATGAAACCCCTGCAGCATCTCAGCCGTAGCCAGATTTCTGGGGGCCTCACCCGGGGCCTTATCGCCCTGTTTCGAGGCCAGATAGACCTCATAGCCCAAAACCTGCACCGCGGCACCCAGATTGAGTGAGCTGTAAGCCTCATTGGTGGGGATATGAACCAGAAAGTTGCATCGATCCAACTCGCTGTTGCTGAGTCCGGATTTCTCTCTGCCGAATACCAGGGCCACCTCACCCATCGCAGCCTCTTCCACCAGTTTAGCGGCAGCCTCTCTCGGAGAGAGCACCGGCCAGGAGACTGTTCTGGGACGGGCGCTGGTTCCCACCACCAGACGGCAACCTTCAAGCGCCTCATCGAGCGACGAGTGAACAACGGCGCGGGCAAGAAGATCGTCAGCACCCGAGGCCCTTGAAGTGGCCTCTTCGCTGGGATAATGATGGGGTGTCACAAGATGAAGCTGCTGGAGGCACATGTTTTTCATGGCCCGGGCCGCCGCACCGATGTTACCTGGATGGCTGGTATCGACCAGCACGATACGTATGTGATTCAACATGACGCGCAAGCCTACCTGAAATACCCAGCCATGTTGAGTCTCCTCTTCATCCGTTTGTCTCGATAGTTCACAACAACCCAAGAATCGGTATATATGGGATAAAACAGTTTATCGCCACCGCCACTTGCTGTATCCTCGCCGCCCATGAATCCGATGGTCACCATAGCAGTCAGAGCCGCCCGTGAGGCGGGACGTGTCATAACCCGTAACTTTAACCGGGTGGATCGCCTGACCGTCGCAGACAAGGGTAAAAACGATTTCGTCTCCGAAGTCGACCGCAACGCCGAAGCCGCTATCATCGCCGTGCTACGGGAAAAATATCCCCATCATGCGATTCTTGCCGAGGAGAGCGGCGCACACGACGGCAACGAATACCAGTGGATTATCGATCCCCTCGACGGAACAACCAATTTCCTGCATGGATTGCCCCAGTTCGCCGTATCCATTGCACTAAAGATCAAAGGCCGGTTGGAAATCGGCGTCATCTACGATCCCATCAGGGAGGAGATGTTCACTGCCAGCCGCGGTGAAGGAGCGCTGGTCAACGATCGCAAGATCCGCGTCTCCAATCGAAAAAGTCTTGACGGCGCGCTGTTGGGCACCGGCCTGCCCTACCGCGATTTCCGTTTTATGGATAACTACATGGGCATGCTGAAGGATCTGATCCAGGATACCGCGGGTGTGCGTCGTCCGGGATCGGCAGCTCTCGATTTTGCCTATGTCGCTGCGGGCATCACCGACGGCTTTTGGGAGCTGGGTCTGAGCGAGTGGGATTTTGCAGCTGGCGCCTTACTTGTCAGGGAGGCTGGCGGGTTAGTGACCGATATTGGCGGCGGTGAAAAATTCCTCGAAACCGGCAATGTTATCGCCGGCGGCATCAAGGTTCACAATGCCATGCTGAGACGCATTCAGCCCCATCTCGACAGCAAACTCACCGCTTAATTCCCATCACGAAGAACCAGGTTCACACATTGAGTCGATCTGCATAATAGCGACTCAAGAAACCCTGATTACGACCGTTACCGGGGGTAAATCAACAGAGATTTACACCTCACGGTCCAGTCAAATGAATGATAAAAACAGGCAGCCTCCGGTACTCAGCGATGTCGCCCTTGAGCGGGTCATGCGCGATGTGCTTGGTTTGTGGCCGCTCGCTGCCGACCTGGCCAATGACGATCTTATGACCGATACCGCCGACCTGGGAACAGAGGCGGATAATCCTGAAGAGCAGTCATTCTAGAGGCCGTTCAAGCCCAATTCGTAAACCACCTAAGATATGGCTTAGGGCGTTTCGTCAACCGCTTCATCGTCTTTCTTGACTGGCATCAGGTCAGCTTTACTGATCCCCATCATGAGTATTGCGCTGCCCGCCACATAGACGGATGAGTAAGTACCAATAACCACACCGATGATCAGCGCCAAGGCAAAACCGTGAATGATTTCACCACCGAAGAAAAACAGCGACAGCAACACCAGAAGCGTTGTCATCGACGTTACCAAGGTACGGGAAAGAGTCTGATTCAACGAGGTGTTGATTATCGTCTGCGAGTCACCTTTACGTATCTTGCGGAAGTTTTCACGAATGCGGTCATAGACAACAATGGTATCGTTGAGCGAGTAACCGATCACTGCCAGCACCGCAGCCAGCACGGGTAGATCGAACTCCACCTGAAATATCGAAAAAAGACCGATGGTGATGATCACATCGTGGATCAATGCGATCACCGCGCCGACAGCGAAGCGGTACTCAAAACGCAATCCCACATAGATGAGGATACCGATCAGGGCGTAGAGCATTGCCAACCCACCATCCTCGGTCAGTTCGTCACCCACTTGAGGCCCGACGAACTCAACACGCCTGAGATCAGCACTGCTGTCCAGGTTCAGCATGGCGCTGAAAGCGCGATCACTCAGTTCCGCGCTCTCAATGTCTGCTCTGGGCGCCAGTCTGATCAGGACATCCCGGGAGGTGCCGAAATGTTGTACTACGGCATCGCCGAAACCCTCAGAAGACAATCTTTCACGTACCAATGGCAGTTCAACGGCGTTCGGGAAACCTACTTCCACCAGGGTTCCGCCGGTGAAGTCGATACCAAGATTGAGTCCTCTGGCAACGATGGAGCCCAGAGCAATCACGATCAGAACCAGAGAGAGAATCATGGCAAGCCGACGCCCGCCCATGAAATCGATATGCGTTTCTTTTTTGAACAATTGCATCGCTAAAGCGCCCCTTTACACCGCAAGCTCTTTGACTCGCTTGCGGCCATAGATCAGGTTGATCACCGCACGGGTACCGATGATGGCGGTAAACATGGAGGTGAGAATACCGAGTGCCAGTGTGATGGCGAATCCCTTGATCGGCCCGGTACCGAAGCTGAACAGCACCACTGCAGCGATCAGCGTGGTGATATTGGCGTCGATGATGGTGGAGAAGGCCTTCTCATAACCCGCCTGGATACTTGCCTGAGGCGTACTCCCGTTCCTTATCTCCTCACGGATACGCTCGAAAATCAGTACGTTGGCGTCCACCGCCATGCCCACGGTCAGCACGATACCGGCGATACCGGGGAGTGTCAGGGTGGCCTGCAGCAGTGACAGCAGCGCCACAACCAGTACCAGATTCATCGCCAGTGCCATATTGGCCACCAGACCGAAGACCCGATAGTAGACAGCCATGAAGACCATCACCAGCGCCAGTCCTATCATTACCGAGCGGAACCCCTGATCGATGCTGTCCTGACCCAGGCTGGGGCCAATGGTACGCTCCTCGACAATCTCGATAGGCGCAGCCAAGGCGCCTGCTCTCAGCAGCAGCGCCAGATCGTGGGCCTCTTCACTGCTGTCCAGTCCCGTAGTCTGAAAGCGTGCACCGAAAGGCTCAAGAATGTTGGCGATGGAGATTACCTCTTCCACCTTGATCTTCTTCTTTACTGTCTCGCCATTGACCTTATGCGTGATTGTCCGATTTTCGATAAAGACTACCGCCATCGGCCTACCCACATTTTCATTGGTCATCCGGCGCATACGCTTGGCACCGATACCGTCCAAACTGACAAATACCGCCGGCTGGCCGGAGCGCTGATCGAACCCCGAAGATGCATCAACGATCTGGTCGCCGGTTACGATAACCTGCTTTTTCAACAATACCGGCTGTCCGTTACGTTCGTGGTAGAGCCGGGAACCGGGTGGTATACGGCCGTTGACCGCATCCTCCACACTGTGCTCCGTATCCGCCAGACGATACTCAAGTGTGGCGGTTGCTTTAAGTATGTTCTTTACTTTCGCCGGGTCCTGTACACCCGGCAATTGTACGACAATACGTCGATCTCCCTGCTGCTGGATCAGTGGTTCGGATACCCCTAGGGCATTGACGCGGTTACGCAGTGTGGTGATGTTCTGCTGCAGGGCAAACTTTTTTACTGACTGGGTCTCGGTGGGGGATAGCGTAGCCTTGACCAGGAAGTCCTCTCCCTCATCCACCTCTTCGAGAATCAGCGAACGAAACTCCTCATAGATGATTTCTCTTGCCTGGTCCCGTTTCGCCGCGTTGTTGAATTTGACAATGACCGCCTCGCCCTCGCGACCGATGCGAACATAGCGCACCTTCTCCCCACGCAACAGCGTTCGAATATCGCCGCTGTAACGCTCGAGCGCCTGAGTCAGTGCGGCCTCCATATCCACATCGATCAGCACATGGACACCACCACGCAGATCAAGCCCGAGGTACATGGGTTCAGCTCCCAATCCAACCAGCCAGTCTGGTATATCGGGTGAAAGCGCCAGCGCTTGGGTATAATTCTGGCCCAGCGCAGCCGCGATGGGATCCAGCGCTTTCAGCTGATCCTCCGTAGAGGTAAAACGTACCAGCAGCTTACCTTCTTCGAGGCTCATTCCCTTGGCCGTGATCCCCGACTGCTGCAGCACCCCATCCACACGGTTCAGGGTCGTCTGATCGATGACGGCGTCACGTTGCGCAGAAACCTCCATGGAGGGATCCTGATCGAAGATATTCGGCAGCGCATAGAGCCCGCCTAACAGGAATACAACCACGACCAACAGGTTTTTCCAGAGTGGGTATCGGTTCATTGCCTTTTCAACTGTTTCAATGACTAACTAAATTCGAAATCACACAGGACGGGCTCGAAAAGTGCTGGACTACAGCTCCTTGAGCGACCCCTTTGGCAGTATGGAATCCACCGCGTGACGGCGGACCTTCACCTCGGTACCTTCGGCAATCTCAACCTGGATAAAGTTCTCACCCATGTCGGTGATCTTGCCGGCCATGCCGCCGGTGGTGACTACCTCATCACCCTTGGAGAGGGCATCCACCATCTTCTTGTGCTCCTTCTGCCGTTTGACCTGCGGACGGATCATCAGGAAATAGAGCACTACACCGAAGATCACCAAGGGCAACAGGCCGGTGATAGCGTCAGCCCCGCCTCCGGCCGCCGGTGCTGCCTCCGCGAATGCGTCAGAAATAAAGAAACTCATATGGGCAACCTCTGATTTGTATAAAAAATGTCCAATATTGCGCTGTACCACAGCTGCAGGGAAAAATCAGCCGCCGATTATGACACAGAAGACGGGAAGATACAGGGGCATAGTGTTGGTGAGTCTGGGAGCGGCCAGGCGTCAATCTCCACTCCCACCACATTCAACCCCCGCAAGGGTGGTCCCATGGGGGTGGCAGTAGGAAGAAAGGGACGTTATCTCACCTAACTTGCAGCAATCAATTCAATACCAAATCGAAAGATAGGCCATGATCACGTTTGCAGTGAAAGAGTAAAACGGCTCTTTCCCAAAAGGCAATGACCCACCAGCCGCTGTTTCATCCCGATAATCGTCGTAATTAAAGCGGATATGATCAAAGGAAAAATTGAGGCTGCCTTTTTCGAGGAACTGCCAGGCCGACGACTGAAATTCATAACTCACACCAATTCCCACTGTGTGATCCTGGAAGGTACTCAGTTCTTTATCCCTGGCCAAGAAATTTTGCTCACCCTCACGAGTAAACAGATCGCTGTAGAAATCGGCTGCCGCCTGTGTGTAATAACGATAGTGCACATCGAAGACCCAGTCCGCTTTCAACGGATGCGTGTAACCGATTTCAATATTACTCGCATTGATACCCCATGTGTCGCGAAAATAGCGAAACTCACCATTGAGTGCCGCGCGATAAGGAAGAAAATATTTTAATCGGAACGATATTGCATTACTGGTACGCGTACCCGGATAAATTTCAGCTGCCCTACCGAAAGTTGTCCCGTCAGAAAAGCGATAGGTTCGATACGGACTACCCAGAAACCCTTCGTCTGTAATCGTCTCAAAATTGACGCCAAGCAGACTATTCTTGGTCAATATCTGAGTCAATCCAAGACGATAATTCTGTCGCTTCGCTCCATGCTGGACGCTTGGATCGGTATTATTGAATATATCGTCATTACCCACTGAATACCCAAGCGTGACGGTGGTCAGGTCACCAAACATCTCATGGCTGATATTGAAACTAAGGGTCTCTGCTATATAGTCACTCTCACTACTATCTGTGTAGGACAGCGTCATTAGTGTTTTATTGTTGAGATAATCCATGCCAAGACTTGTCTCAGTCCGTTCTTCCGTATACGGAGAGGCTGTACTCACCACGTCAACCGATGCACTGGAGATAGAATCGACGTAGTAGTTCGCTTTGACGGAAACGCTCTGCCCTATTGATTTACGCACCAAGATTGAAGGACCGTCGACTGTAACGCCACCGCCATCATATCTGTGAAACATGACATCAGCCCTCTCCTCAGGCAGCACTGCTGCTGATGCTGAGTAACTGATGGTCATCAAACTCAGAAGGCACAGTAACCACCTAGTTACAACCACAGCCACCTCCCGATTTGCCGTCAGCACCTCGTGCAGCTTCTCTCGTCTCGTAGACGTGTACGCGATAGGCATTGGCCACAGGATCACGGTCAAAACTCATAATCGGATCGGCAAGATTGGCCCGCTCGTAGGGTTTCACCCAGGGCTCCACACTGCATGCCGATACCAACATAGCCAGCATGACGACCACACAACTGCGTGGTATGTTTCTGCCCATTCGCATCATTCGCGTATCAGCTCCCTGACCTGCTTCTGATACTCTTCCTCGTAGCCCGGCTTGTAGCCCTTATGGAGATAGCGCACCTTGCCGTCCCGATCGATGAGGAATGTGCTTGGCATGGCACGAACCTGATAGGTCTCGCTCACCTGGTTCTTGCTGTCGTAGAGCACCGGAAAAGTTACAGGTATCTCTCTCAGCACCTTGTTGGCCGCAGCGCTGTCCTCTTCCACGTTGACACCCAACAGAGTGAATCCCATGGGCTCATAACGCTGGTAGAGCTGATCCAGAATCGGCATCTCCTGTCGACAGGGCCCGCACCAGGAGGCCCAGAAGTTGATCATTACCACCTGACCGCGAAGCTCGCTCAATTTTATGTTCTCGCCGGAGCGGCTTTTCAAAGTGAAATCGGGCGCAGGACTTGGCTCACTGCTGGCCGAGGCCTGTCCTGCGATCAGCATCATCGCCACCGTTACCACTATCACCCTGGCCCAATGGATCGTTCGGTTCTTATGTACCATAGTGAACTCCTTAAAAGAAAAATGTCAGGCCGCCATGCAGCTCGATGTTGTGTGTCGTCTTCGCCTCACCCAGCAGGTCCGACTCGAACATGTGATCTCTGGCATCGAGATGCAGGGTCAGCCAGTCGTTGATCAGCAGCCGGTAGCCGGCACCGACGTTGACGGTAAATTCGTCATTTCCCGCAAAGCGGGTACTGCCCACGCCGGCAATCAGGTAGAACTGGCTGTTGAAAGCGTGGCTGCCACCGAAAAAGACCTCGCCAGGCAGCACGTTGTAACCGGCGGAGAGGTTGTAGTAGGTGAAGTCCCGTTGATCGTCCGTCAATAGCTGCACGTTTCCGCTGAGCAGCTCGAAACTGGTTTTATCCGCCGTGCTGGTACCTACTGCCGCTTCAAGAAAAATGGCTTCGGTCACGTGATAGGCCAGTCTGGCACCGTAGACGGGACTGGTGCCGAAATCCTCCACACTGAGAAATCCGACAAAACCACCCACCTCGAAATCCTCTTCATCGATCTCGGGTTCGACAAACTCCCTCCTGGCAATCTCCGGCTGTACCACCGGCTCCGAGCGCAGGCTATCCTCAATCGTCTCCTGTGCGGACACGGGTGGAGCGGCCGATAATAACGGCGATATAAAGACGCTCAGAAAAAGAAGCCGAATCCAATTTTCCACTGATCAAAATCCTCATTGTCGTCACGGCTGGTAAAGACGGCGTAGTGTCTGAACTCGGCACGCAGAAAAAAACGCCTTGTCATATAGGCGTGCAGTCCGACACCCACATGTGCCGTAGAATCGGTACGATCCTCGGTCTGCACCAGTGTGGTATCAGGCTTGGTGTTTATCATCCCGCCCCCAAGCGTAAAAAATGGACTGTATCTCCAAGACGGGAAGGGATGGGAGAGCAGGTTGAAATCGATCATATATTCACTGGAGAAGTTACCCAGGGCTTGTGACACTGAGATCTCAGCGGATAAATTTTCATTGAAGGCATAACCGCCATACAGACTCAAAACCGCTGCACCATCCATATCGCCACCCAGAAAACCGAACTCCCAGTCCCTCTGTTCAAAATCATCCTGGGTATAGATTGCGACAGACAAGGGTTCACCGTTAGCGGTTACTGTTTGACGCATCTCTTCGGCATGGACCCAGCCCTGGTGTTCGCGATGGGTGCGTATCTGATACCAATCTGTTCGACGCTTGAGTACTTCTACCGTCTCACCTCGCTCTATCACATAGTCGATGGGATATCCCACACCCGGACCGGTATGCACCTCAACATAGGGTGCTGCTACCTCAACCCGGAGATAGGACTGCTCTGCCCGCCCCAACAATGGTACCAGCCACAGCAACAACAACAGCCAGCCGGGCTGCAGGACCTGCTTGAACCTCTTTTGTCTCAAACGTCAGTTATCCAGTGGCGCGTCAAAGGGGTTATTGTAGTACTGAGCGCCGATGTCGAGCCACTCTGCAATCAATCGTTTCTCCGCCTCGGTCAGGTAACCGTTGTGTGTGCCGCCGGTATCGAACTTGCCGAGAAATCTGCCCGCCGACGCGGAACCGGCAACCATGGAAGCACCACCGGGTACAGGTACTGGTAAGTCAGGCAGTGGTATAGGATTACCGTCGATGTCCAGAACCAAATTACCGTCCGCGTCAACCTCATAGAGCTGGTTGCCGTCGGCATCGGTTTGCGGCTCTAACAGATCGACCAGGATGCCACCGTTAATAACTTGAATGTCATCAGGATAGAGCAACTCATGGTAGGCGGCGAAATGTTCCGGTTCATCCTGGTCGGCGCCGTCGGTAAGATCAAGTTGGGCATCGGGCTCCACTGCCACACCGGCATTATCGGAAGTGTGACAGCCGGTGCAGGTATGATCGTCGATCACATTACCCATACCATCCAAGACCTCCCGGGATGAGCTCCAAAGTGGATGGATATGCTGTTCATATTGGATGATGGATCGACAGAGACTGTGCCAAGTGGCATCGCAGGTTGAGTCACTCATGGGTTGCGTCGTTGTCAGATCATCATAGCGATAAGAGATCGCAGGATCGATGGCACGTACGGCGGGATCCGTCCAGATATCTGTAAAGAGAATATCCATGGTCGGGTCGCAGGCACCGCCACAGTTCAATCGATTGCGTGTCTGCGCCATCGTCTCTCCGGGATCGGTCCAGAGGGCCACATTGGTATTTGGAAATGGCACACCACCCGCAGGCGCCCCAACATTGACACTGGGCGGGGCAGCCGTCAAACGCCCATGAGGTAATGGACTGGCAGGGTCGTGGCAGCCGTTGCACTCTATCACTTCACCTGGACGAAATTGCAGCCAGAAGGGATGGTTCTGATTAAGTTTTCTGCCATCGGCATCGAGCACCTCAAAACTAACCGGTACATTGGCAGGTACCTTTACCTGTACTGAACCATCGGGTTCGATGGGCGTATAGCCGACCACCTCCCGCATACCGAACTGCGCAGTACGGCCAAAGGCTGAATTGGAGAAGTCGAGCACATCTTCATCCGGTATGGTCACAGGCTTGATCAATCTGAGAAATCTGGCTGTACGACCTGCAGCCAGAGTCTGAGCTGGATCGGCCAGTGTGGCGATATCCGGCGTAGCGGTATCCAACCCATCCATGTCATAGATGCTACGGATGTGCAGCAACCCCGCCTTTTCAGTTACCAGGGTTGGATCCAACTCAGACCCTGGCAACTTATCCAGCAGGACAGTCGGCAGAGGGCGATTATCCGCAGCAACCACCTCGGAGTAAATCACACCCTCCTGCGGGGCAACGATAGGCAGTTGCGTCTGATCAGAGATATCGTAGATAAAAATTCCGTAGATGGGCGGAGCCTCTTCCAGGTTCGGGTTGGCCAGACGATCAGCCGTGCAGGGAACAATATTTCCATTCTCCATCAAGCGGCACTGGCTCCAACTGATCAACAACCGGTTGGTACCGTCGTAGAGCGGGAAAGCACTACTCAGACGTCCACCGCTGGAGACTGAACCATCCGTCGTAACTTCATGTACTGTGGCAAACGTCTGTGCAGGACCTGTCAATCCATTGTTCTGCCATGTGGGCTGTTGATTATCGACAAACACAGGGGAATCGATACGCATCATTGCCCCACCCCAGTTGGTACCGTCGAAAGGCAACAGGAGACTCAAGAGCTGACCGTCCGGCATCTCCATAGGACGCATAAACTGAATCGTACTGCTGTTGGTGCCGGTATCGTGACTGTTCACGCCATAGAGCAGCTCCAGTTCGGTACCATCGGGATTCATGCGGTAGAGGTGGATGGCATTCTGCCCATCGGCATTGTCCCAGCGACTGAAAACAACCTTGCCGCTGTCCAGCACGCTTGGCGAAAAATCGTGGCTGCGGTTCAGCGAGATCTGTTTGATATCACTACCGTCTTCATTCATGACATGCAGAACCATGGCAGGCTCATCCACCGCCCTCTCCATTGCAAGATATTGCGACTTGCCTTCATCCAGCAGCCTCGCCTTGGCAAGTCGCTGGCGTGTAGAGGAGAAAACGATACGACCGTCAGGCAGAAAGTGAGGGAAGCGGTCATGCCCGTCTTCTGCAGTGATATCGGAAGTAATGACCCGCCTGAGCTGACTGGTCTCTATGTTGTACTCCCAGAGATTCCATGTCGGCTGATCCTCGGGATCAGCTCCTTCGATCAGCGGCATGCGAAGGGAGAAAAGCAGCTTAGTCCCATCGAAAGAGACGGAGATGTCACGAACATCACCCAGTCCACCGGTGATACTACCCGTGATGTTGTACTCGGTTGCAGTGGGAGAAGCCCGGTCCCTGAGGTAGAGATCACCTCCCGCTTCGAACGCCTGGGTTACCCTGATATCGGTGGTGGCATCTTCAATCACAGGTCGCATGACGTAGGCTATCGGTTTATCGACAACCACCGGATCGGGCTCATCACTGCCCGTACCGCAACCGGCCAGCAACAGAGCAAGACAGGTACCGTATAGAACGGTAGTGATATTACGATATTTGTTGTTCATTCACTGATGGTCCCTTCATGTGCCGGCTTAAAGCATTCGTGTTAACGCGAACCGGATACGAATTAGCTTCTTATATCGCCAAGTAAATCATGGACTTGAAAGTCTACGCCAAGAAACATTCCAATCAGTGCGATAGATCACAACCTGTAAAAACTGAGATCACTTTTTCAACCGATTGTGTTGACAATCCTCAGGGCTCATATAGAAAGCAAGGGTAAAGATCGAACTCTCCAAACAGGCATTAAATTCTGTTTTGTTATGGAGACAAATATTCAACATGGAACAGAGGCACTCTGGCATGTCATCAATGAAGTTGAGCAAAAGACTTATAAGAAAAACCGCCACCCTCCTGTCACTCCCAGTGCTATTGATGGTGTGCACAACTGCAATGAGCGGACCTCGCGAACAGGCCAAACGCATACACGACCGGCTGGCGGGTGTACCGCCGACACCTGCCACTCTCGATCTGATGGTCGATGAGATCGTGAATAACAACGATCCACTGGCCGCTGCCATGATTGCCGTGGAGCACGACGACTTTTACAACGTCACCTTGAAAAACTGGGCTACCCCGTGGACCAATGAAGAACAGACGGTCTTCGCACCTTTGAATGACTATTCGGCAACCGTCATCGGCATGGTGCGGGATGAAGAGCCATTCAATCAACTTCTCTCTGCCGACATTCTCTATGTCGGCAGCAACGCTCCGGTCTATTCGGTAAACGACAACGCCCACTATGAGGCGATAGAGGACCAGGGGCTCAATCTGAAAGACGTATTGGTAAAAAGAACCCAGTCGAGCGTCACCGGCATACCCAGCAGTGGCGCCGCCGGTGTGATCTCCACCCGTGCAGCTGCACGCGCCTTCTTTATCGACGGCACCAACCGGGGCATGTTCCGTTTCACCATGCTCAACCATCTGTGTAAAGACCTGGAACTGATCAAGGATCCCACAAGATCTTCAGACAGGGTACGACAGGATGTCTCACACAGCCCGGGCGGTGATAGCCGCGTCTACTTCAATAACTGTCTCGGCTGCCATGCCGGCATGGAACCACTGGCAGAGGCCTACGCCTACTACAACTATGAATACCCGGAAGGCAACGAGGATGCGGGCCGCCTTGTCTATACACAGGGCGTTGTACAGCCCAAGTACCTGATCAACAGCAACAACTTCAAGGATGGTTACATCACGGTCGACGACAGTTGGATCAACTACTGGCGGGAGGGACCCAATTCCGTACTCGGATGGGACGCCAGTCTGCCCGGATCGGGTAACGGCGCCGCCTCGATGGGACAGGAGTTGGCCAACAGTCACGCCTTTGCCGAGTGCCAGGTGACCAAGGCATTCCAGGCCGTCTGTCTCAGAGAGCCGGGTGACAGTGCCGACCGTACCCAGATCGACACCATGACCACCAGTTTCAAAACCGACTACAACATGAAGCGCGTCTTTGCCGAATCGGCAGTCTACTGCGCAGGGGATTGAGCTCGTACCAGCCGAGAGAGTGAATATGCAACAACGGAAAAACAACACTCAGGGATGGGCGAGCCGCCTGCTCCCGATCTGCTTCATCTCCATCATGACCCTGACGATTCAGGGGTGTCAGGATGGAGTCTCCACCGAGACACAACCGGTGACCAACAGCACGCCACCAAGCACCTATAGCGGTCCCGCGGCCCGCACGACCGATATCCAGAACTTTCGTGTCAGTTTATGGGAACCCCTGCGCGCACAGAACCGCTGCGGTGAATGTCACGGCACAGGTGGCCAGGCACCGCTCTTTGTCAGGGACGACGATGTCAATGTCGCCTATGAAGCGGCCAATCCCTTTATCAACCGGAACGAACCGGACGCATCGAGCCTGGTCACCAAGGTCGCCAATGGCCACAATTGCTGGCAGGCAAGCGACAGTGCCTGTGCTTCCATCATCACGACTTACATTGAGGCCTGGGTTGGCACAGGCGCGACCACCGGCCGGGAGATCGAACTGGAAGCACCCAACGACAGCGAAGTGGGTGCAAGTAAACAGTTCCCAGATGATTCGATCCTCTTCGCCACCCATGTACACCCGTTGCTCACCCAGTACTGCGACGAATGTCATATTGAGACTTCCATCGCACCTCAGTCACCCTATTTCGCCGATGGCGACGCCGATACGGCCTATGCTGCCGTTAAAACCTCCATCGATCTGGATACACCGTCTAACTCTCGCTTGGTACAGCGTCTGCTGGAACTCCACAACTGTTGGGACAACTGCCCGGACAATGCTACGGAGATGGAGAACGCCATTATTCAGATGGCCAACGGCATCCTGCCCACTCCGATCGACCCGAACCTGATCGTCAGTCGGGCGCTCTCTCTGCCTGACGGCATCGTCGCCAGCGGCGGCAGCCGGCATGAGACAGACGTGATCGCTCTCTATGAGTTCAAGACCGGTAGCGGCAATATCGCTTACGACACCAGTGGTGTCGATCCCGCTATTAACCTGACGCTCAGCTCTGGCGGCGTCACCTGGGTCGAAGGCTGGGGTCTGGAATTCAGCACCGGCAAGGCACAGGGCGTTACGAGTGACAGCAGTAAACTGGCACAGTTGATCCAGGCTACGGGTGAATACTCGATCGAGGCCTGGGTGGTCCCCGCCAATGTCACACAGGAGGGCCCGGCCCGCATCGTCAGCTACTCCGCCGGTGCCAACGTACGTAACTTCACCTTGGGCCAGACTCTCTACAACTACGATTTCATGCAGCGTTCCAGTACCACAGACGGTAATGGTGAACCGGCCCACTCCACTGCCGATGCCGATGAGGATTTGCAGGCTTCCGAACAGCATGTGGTCATCACCTACGACCCCGCCAACGGACGCCGGATCTACGTCAATGGTGTCTTCACCGACGATATCGACGCCACGGCAGCGGGTAATCTGAGTGATTGGGACAACAGCTATGCGCTGGTACTGGGCAGTGAACCCTCGGGTGAGCATCAATGGGCCGGCAAGATTCGCCTGATGGCAGTCCATAATCGAGCCCTGAACGAAGCGCAGATTGCACAGAATTTCGATGCTGGAGTGGGCGAAAAATACTATCTGCTGTTTGATGTCTCCAGCCTGGTTGATTTGCCGGACAGCTATATCCTGTTCGAGGTGAGTCAGTTCGACAACTACAGCTACCAGTTCCGCGATGCCCGCTTTATCAGCCTTGATCCCACAGTAACACCGGGCTCGATACCACTGGAAGGCATGCGCATCGGTATCAACGGCAAAGAGTCCGCCATGGGTCAGGCCTACGATCACCTGGTCACAACGATCAACGGAACCGACTACACATCCAGCGGCCAACAACTCTCCAGAATCGGCACCACCATTCCGCTGGAGAAGGGCGCTGACAGTGACGAGTTCTTTCTCACATTCGAACGACTTGGCTCAAATATCAATGTCTATACGGAGCCGGCCATCCCCGTTCCCGCACCACCTGTCGACAACGACCCGGTTTCGGATATCGGCCTGCGCACTTTCGAGGAGATCAATGCCAGCATGTCGGCTCTGACCGGAGTCCCGCGCACCAACAGTGCCGTGACCTCGACCTTCACTACGATCAAGCAACAGCTGCCCTCGTCGGAAATCATCAACGGATTCCTCTCCTCTCACCAGGTAGCGGTATCCCAGCTTGCCATCGAGTACTGCAGCGAATTGGTGGATGACACGGGCTTGAGAAGCAGTTTCTTCCCTGGCTTCGATTTCTCGGTGAACGCCAATAGTATCGTGGACAGCACCTGGGAAAACCAGATCGTCAATCCGATTATCGATAGCTTCCTCGGCCAGAATATCACCACCCAGCCGGCGACTGCCGATGTGAGAGGGGAACTGATGCTGCTGTTGACCGACACGGCAGATAACAAACCCTACGACAATAGCGGCGCCTCCAATCCGGATGGCATGCCTGACGGGCTGGCACGTTGCGGAGGACCCTGCAGTTCGGATCGAACGACTACCGTGACAAAGGCCGCCTGTGCTTCGGTATTAGGCAGTGCCGTTCTCCTGCTGCAGTAGCGGGCTCCTGGGATTACATTAAGACGGAAAAAAGATTATGCGCAGAAAAGTGAAAAACCTCTCGCCGGACGCCCCGCTGCTCCATGCGGATCACCCCCGCCCCATGACCCGGCGGGATTTCATCCGACAGGGACTGATGAAAGGTATGGCCACCGTCGCAGCCCCCTCTCTTTTCAGCCTTTTCGCCAACCCCAGAGAGGCCTACGCCGCACTCTCACCCGACTTGCAGGCACTGAAGCTGCCGGATCGTTGCGACATCAGCACACTGGGCGGCGGCAAAATTCCGTTCATCTGCTTTGACCTCGCGGGCGGCGCCAATATTGCCGGATCCAACGTCCTGGTCGGCCAGGGCAGCCAAATGGATTTTCTCTCCACGGCGGGTTACAGCCGTTTGGGTGTGCCTGGCGATATGATTCCACCAATCCTAAACCCGAATACCGGCCTCAACGACTTTATCGATGCAGATCTCGGTCTGGCCTTCCATTCCGACAGCGCCATGCTCAGAGGTATCAAAGAGAAATTCAACCCCGCGGCATGGGGTATGACAAACGGCGCCGTTATCCCGGCCCGCTCGGAAAACGATACCGGCAACAATCCTCATAACCCCATGTACGCCATCAACCGTTGCGGTGCGGACGGAGAACTTCTCACCCTGATCGGATCCCGCAGTTCCGATTCCGGCGGCAACTCCCTCGCGCCCGCAGACATGATTGATCTCACCGTACGCCCCACCAAGGTCGATCGCCCAAGCGATGTTTCCGGCCTGGTGGACACCGGTAAGCTGGTGGGGCTGCTTAATCAATCCGATGCAGTGGCGGTAATGGAGGCCATCCAGCGTATCTCCGACATGAAGCTGGCCAGTGTGGATACAGGGCTCACCACCGACGCGGTGGTCAAGGAGTTGGTTCGCTGCGGATATGTAAAGAGTGCCGATCTTGTCGATCGTTACGGTAATCCGGCAGAGCTCGATGTCACCCAGGATACCGATATCATCGGACCGATCTTCAGTCAGACTGAGTTTGATGGCGATTCCGAGTTCCGCAAGACCGCCTCGGTCATGAAACTGGTAATCAATGGCTATGCCGGTGCCGGCACCATCACCATGGGCGGCTATGATTATCACACCGGGGATCGTGCGGTTGGCGAAATCCGCGATTTACGTGCGGGTCGATGCATGGGGGCCTGTCTTGAGTATGCCGCCCGCAGGGGCACACCGCTTATGCTCTACGTCTTCAGCGACGGTTCCGTCTCCAGCAATGGCACCCTGGATAACTCGACGGATGGCGGAGGCAAAGGGGTTTGGACCAGTGACAACCAGTCCACTGCCGCCTCTTTCTTCCTTGTCTATAATCCCGGCGGTCAGCCAGCCCTGATCAACGATGACCTGTTACGTCAGCAGATCGGCACCTTCAGCGCGGACGGGGCAGTGAACAACGCCTCCAGCCCGGCGGCCAACAACGTCAATCTATTGGTGCAGACGGTAGCGCTCAACTATCTGGCCCTGCATGGTGAGCAAGGCAGGTTCACCAATCTGTTCGGCACCAGCCTCGGCAACAGCGCCATGCTCGATAGTCTGACTGTGTTTAATCAGATCCAGTAATTGGCATCAAGGACCGACCTTACTTTAAGCATAGGGTCTTTGGGGCTGAAAATTGGGTTTAGTGGCGGCCCTAGAAATGCTTCCGGTAGGCCAGATTGATCATGAAATCGGGGGTAGTGTCTGTGGCAAGATTCTCTCCGATGGCCAGGTCGATCGCACTACGACCCTGATCCATCGGGATGGCGCCGCCCACAGTTAACAGCGAGGAGCGGCTCCCCAGCTGATCCAGATCGCTTCGGTAGAAGGCATCATGCAGATCTACCTGACACTTCAGAACCAACCAATCCAAAGCTTCCCAGTGGAAACCGAATCCGGCAAACCAAACCAAGTCACGCTGCAGGGCCGGGAGTACGTCGGCCTCCCCCATCACCAGTAACCCAGCCTGTGCGTAACCGCCCAGTTTCTGTTCAGGCCACAAGGCAGGTACAGCACCGCTCACCCAGACGGCAAGATCGGCGGCCCCGCTACCACGCAGCCTGTCCGCCTCTCCTGTCGGTAATTTCAGTTCAGTATGGAGTGTCATCACATTGCCCGATGCTGACTGGCTGAGCTGCTTCGAGGCAAGCAGCCTGAGATCCCCCAATCCACTGGTACCGTCAGAGAGCTCAGTAAGCGTCGATCCATCTCTCTCATAGCGATATAAGAGTCGGTTCTTCGGCCCCGGATCACGGTCACTGTTGGAGAGACCGAACAGATCGTGCCAACTTTCGATGAAATTATCCATCACACCATTCCGATGAGAGATTAATGGCAGCTCCGCACCTACCTGCCAGCCATTGCCCAAACCGCGTTTCCAGATCAAGCGGGCCCGATAGGTCTCTCCATCCAGGGTGACAGACTCATTTCCCGATAAGGAGGATTTAGAGTTGTTGGTGATGTCGAGCTGAAATTGAAAACTGGTACTGCCTGCCCCAAGCACCAATGCTTCCTCCATAGCCGGCAGACCATGAATGAGGATGAAAGGGTTTGTGTTCGAAACCGCAAATGGAGCAGTCGCTACAGAGGGCAAGGATTCATCGGCTGAGATGACTCCGGTAAACAGGGCAAGGAGACATACCCAAGCTTTTCTCCCTACCACAACCTTTCTCCCCAATCGAAGGTAAAACAATCACTGACCCACATGACAAAAGAGCTTACCAAGCCAAACCAATAATGCATATAAAAACAACAGGATATATAGGAGCAACTCACTGAAGACCGGTCGTGACTTAACTAAACCAATGTGTGCGTCTCTACCAAGGCCATTTCATTCAGCCGGATAGAAAATCTGGTGCCACTGTCTACATTGACCTGCGAAACAGGCCCCCATTAGCCCACGATGGGCCGTATGACCCTTACTTTGCTGCTAATACGACAACAGCCGCTATTCCCAGTTCATCGTTTATTTGCACCAAATCAGGAGCCTGGAGATACGCATTCCGTAGCGATAGGAATCTACTTCCGCTATGATTTAGCCGTTTGGGAATAGAACACCAAAACTCCACGCCAAGCTGTGACTATGATCGCAAACGCAACGTCCTAATTCATATAGATTTATGGGCTCAGAGTCGAGCTCTTATAAATTTTGGAAGCCAGCATCTTGAAGACCTTCATACGCACCTTTTTTTCCATCATTCTCTATCTGGTCATGTCCACTGCCTGGGCGGAGCCAGCCACTGATCAGGGTAAAGCCCTGGACCAGCAGGTCCAGGACCTTAAAAAATCGGTTCTCGAGCTCAACCGCGAGCTCTTCATACTGGAAGAGGAGCTGCTATTTCCTGGCAACACCCAGGTCTCGGTATTCCTCTCCATGGATATCGGAAAATATTTCAAACTCGACGCGGTACAGTTGCAAATTGACGGAAAAGAGCTGACCAACCACCTCTATACCGAGCGCGAAGTCATGGCGCTTCGTAGGGGAGGCGTACAGCGCCTCTACCTGGGTAATTTGAAGTCGGGGGAGCATGAATTGGTAGCATTCTTCACCGGCGTGGGGCCCAAAGGCAGAGACTACAAACGGGGCGCCACCGTCACCTTTGCCAAGGGCATTGGCCCGAAATATCTGGAATTGAAGATCGTCGACAGTATTGCCATGCAGCAGCCGGACTTTGAGGTCCGGGAATGGGAGTGATCCCTTGCGATCCAGTCTGTTCTCTCTCATTCTGCTGACGTTTCCCCTCTTCCTGCCCATGGCTGCACAGTCCGCAGTCAAAACGGCGGAACCCGGCGAGTTGCGCGACCTCCACTACGGTGAAGCGCTCTACCAGCTCTATCAGGAAAACTATTTCCAGGCCATCGTACGCCTGCTCTCGGCCCGAAAGCAGGGCCTGATGAAGGCCTACGAGGATGAACCCGAACTGCTGCTGGGCGGACTCTATCTGGCATACGGTATGCCTGACACGGCTGAGACCATTTTTCAACGTGTGTTGGAACAGTCCGCCTCTCCCGAACTACAGAGCCGGGCCTGGTTGCATCTGGCCAAATCGCGCCATAAACGTAACGACAGGCAGGCAGCGAACAAGGCTATTTCAAAGGTCGGCACCGCTCTGAAGCCGTTGGAATACGACGAAAGCCTCAACCTTCTTGGACTGATCCAACTGCTTGACGGGAAGAACTCCCAGGCGCTCGAAACACTGCCAAAGCTCTCAGGCCAGACTGAGTGGTCCCTCTATGGTGAATTCAATCAGGCCATTGCCCACTTGCGCCAAGGAGAGGAGTCAAAGGGGTTCGATCTGCTCAGAGAGATCGGCAGCCGATCTGCAGAGAGCGAGGAGATGAAAGCCATACGGGACCGGGCCAATCTGCTCCTAGGCTACCTGATGCTGGAATCCAAACAACCTGAGCCTGCACTCGAGGTACTGCAAAAAGTCAGGCTGCACGGTCCCTCAAGCAATCAGGCCCTGTTGGGTGCAGGCTGGGCGTCACTTCAGTTAAACCAGCCGAAACAGGCACTGGTGCCCTGGCAAATGCTTGCCGAACGCACAAGTGACGAAACCGCGGTGCTCGAAGTTCAGCTTGCCATTCCTTATGCTCTCGCCTTACTGGAAGCCGATCAACAATCCCTGCAGGGCTACAGGGACGCCATTGCCCGCTTCAACAGCTCCATCGGAGAGTTGGATCAGGCTCTGGCCAACATTCAACAAAGCCGCTTTCCGGATAATCTGCTTGATGTGGAGAACCCCACCGAAGCCATCACACAAGATGAGGCAGTGTTGCGTTCCCAGCTTCCCATCCTGCTATCGAAGAATGAATTTCAGGAGCGACTTCAGGACTACAGGGACCTACGCCTGATGGAGCGTAATCTGCACCAGTGGCAGGAGAAGATCGCCTCCTATCAAAGCATGCTGGAGGTACGAATCGCGGCCTATGCCAAGCAGCAGAAGAAAGTCGACGCCTTTCTCGAAGGCGATGCGGTCGCGCAGCTGGAAAAGGAGCGGGATGAATTACAGGCCCTGTATGAAAGAGCAGCCTCTCCGGAAGAGCCCCCATTCATGTTGACCACGGATGATGAAAAGAGCTGGCTAAAGCGACTGGATAAAATTGAGGGCCTGATCGGGAAACACAATCGTGACGGTAGACTCGCCAGTCAACAAGAGGGCGCCAGACTCATGGAGGGTATCCTCATCTGGCGTACAGTCACTGAACACCCCGCCCGCATCTGGACACTGAAAAAGCAGATGCGCGATCTCGATCTGAACCTGGATAAAACACGCAAACTGATTGCTGATCTGACCCTCGCCAGGGAGCAGACCAAGGGACGCTTCAAGGCTTTCTCCCGACGGATAGAACAGTTGAAAAAGGAGATACCCTCACTGATTAAAAGAGTCGCTCAACTGCGCAGTATTGAGGGTGAGATGCTGCAACAGATGGCAGCCAATGTTCTCGAAGAGCGCAAGACCCTGTTGCACGACTATCTGATCCAGGCCAGATTCGGCGTCGCCAGCCTGCTCGACAGCAGCAGTGAAACAGTTGAGGAAGGGTCGAAGCCATGAAACGCACGCTTTCACTGGCACTCACGACATCCCTGGTGAGCGGTTGTGCCACCTTTATGGGTAGTGATTCCGATGAGCCGACTTTGGCCAATCTGGAAAAGAGAGAGATCGTCATCGAGAAAAAACAGCTCTCGGCAACTGACCGGGAGGAAGTGATAGAGAACTATCAGGCCCTGTTGAAGCTCAATCCCGACCGACGTCTCAGCAGCGAAGCAACCCGCCGTCTCGCCGATCTCCAACTAGAGCAGAGCGAGACGCAGCTCCTGCAATCCGAAGAGACCGTCAATGCCAGCGCTGCAGAGCTGGATAAATCAATCCAGCTGTACGAGCAACTGTTAGAGAAAGAACCGAACTACCCGTCGCGTGACCTGGTGCTCTATCAATTGGCGAGAGCCAATGAACTACAGGGTGACCTGGACAAGATGATGGCCGCCCTCGATGAGCTGGTGGCTAAACACCCTGACAGCCAGCATTGGCAGGAAGCCCAGTTTCGCAGAGGTGAACGCTTTTTCGTCCAGCAACGCTTCGATCAGGCTGAAAATGCCTACGCTGCGATCCTCGCACAGCGGGATGACTCCCCCTACTACGACCGTGCATTGTTGAAACATGGTTGGTCACGTTTCAAACGCCAAAACATCGAACAGGGGCTTGACTCCTTCACACTGCTGCTCGACCGTAAACTGGGAGAGACCCCGCAGATCAATCTATCGGAACTCTCGCCTGCCGATCAGGCATTATTGAACGAAACCCTGCGCATCATCAGTCTGACCTTTTCCGAGCTGGGCGGCACCCGACGCATCAGCAGCTACTTCGATCAAAAAGGTCATCGAAACTATGAGTACCTGGTCTATCAGGGCCTGGGCGACCTCTACCTGAAACAGGAGAGAATCCAGGATGCTGCAGATGCCTACCTGGCTTTTGTCGACTTCAACCCGGTACATCCCCAATCCCCCAGGCTTGCGGTCAAGGTGGTGGACATCTACACCAAGAACGGTTTTTCCACGCAGGCACTGGAGAGCAAGAAATCGTTTACCCAGCGCTATGCGGTACATAGTGAATACCGGCAGCAATTGAATGAGGCCGATCGAAACTGGCTCAACGGCCAGCTGCGTCTCTACCTCAAGGAACTCGCAGAATATCACCATGCACTGGCACAGCAGAGTGCCAAGCTGAAGACCAAAGAGGCGGCTACGGTTCAGGCCCGGGAGGGCCGCGAAGCTGCACGCTGGTACCGGCTCTATCTCGACTCTTTCCCGGAAGACCCGACCGCCGGCAGTATCAGTTTCCTCCTGGCGGAGCTGTTGTTCGAACTGCAGCAATATCCCGAGGCGGTGGTAGCCTATGAAGAGAGCGCCTACAAGCTCCCTAAACACGATAAACGTGCCGAAGCCGGTTATGCAGCGCTACTTGCCTATGATGCCGAAGAGAAACGGCTTCCCAAGGAAGCACGAGCAGCTTGGCGTAAACGCTCTGTGGAAAGCGCTCTGCGATTCAGCTCCGTGTTTCCCAATGACCCGCGCATGGCCCAAGTCCTAACCCAGGCGGCAGAGCGGCTGCTAGAAATGAACGATTTTGGCAGGGCACGCGGAGCAGCCCTGCAAGTGGTGAATCTGGATCCTCCAGCCAAAAAAGCGCTGCTAAGCACCGCCTGGATTGTGGCTGCCCACGCAGCATTCGAGCAACAGGACTTCGCCGCAGCCGAGACCGGCTATCAGCAGGCCCTCGCACTCATGCCGAAACGGGATGAGCAGCGTCCCCCTCTGGAAGAAAAACTGGCAGCCAGTATCTACCAACAGGGCGCTTCACTACGTGAGCAGGGGGATAACCCAGGGGCTGCCAGGCAGTTCCTGCGTATTGCCACCCTGGTACCGAAGGCATCGATACGCGCCACTGCCGAGTACGACGCGGCCGCAAGTCTCATCGCCGGCGGCGACTGGGACGGCTCTGTCGCCATTCTCGAGTCTTTCCGCAAGCGTTACCCCGATAACGAGCTGATCGCCGAGGTCAATAATAAACTCGCCACCGCCTATCTTGAGACGAAGCAACCCTTAAAAGCGGCGGCTGAGTTATCCACTATCTCTGAACAGGGTTCGACACCAGAATTGAGGCAGGCAGCAGGCTGGCAGTCCGCGGAGCTATACGAAAAGGCGGGCCGGGTCCCCGAAGCCATCAACGCCTATAGCCGCTATGTAAAAGCCTTCCCTACCCCGATAGACCAATCAATAGAAGCAAGACAGAAGCTGGTCGACTTGTATGAACAACAGGGCAATCCGAAACAGCGCGACCATTGGCTGAAACAGATCGTCGAGGCCGATGCCGGCGCCGGCAAGCTGCGTAGCGACCGTACGCGATATCTCGCCGCTCACGCCTCTCTCCGTCTGGCCCGTCCCGATCACGAACTCTTCAATCGCATCGCATTGAAGGCGCCACTGGAAAAGAATCTGAAACGTAAGAAAACGCAGATGCAGAGCGCCATTACCGCTTACAAACAAGCCGCCGAATATGGTGTGGCCGAAGTCTCCACCGCCGCCACTTACCATATCGGTGAAATCTATCAACAGTTTGGCGCAGCCCTGCTGGACTCTGAACGCCCCAAAGGTCTCAATGAGGAGGAGTTGGAGCAGTACGAGATACTTCTGGAAGAGCAGGCCTATCCTTTCGAGGACAAGGCCATCGCCATCTATGAATCCAATATCAAACATACCGCTTCCGGTATCTATGACGAGTGGATCAAGAAGAGTTTCAAAGCACTGGCAAAACTGCAACCGGCACGCTATGCCAAAAAAGAGCAAAGCGAGGAGTGGGTCGATGCCATCAATTAAACCACTCAGTCTGATTCTTACTATCACCCTGCTGATCAGCGGTTGTAGCACAATGCAGGAGCGACCTGGTGAACAGGCCTCCACCGTAGAGACGAAAGAAGCGCAAAAAAAGATCACCTCCGCCCTGGAACAGGATTATGCAGCCGCTTTGAAATCGATGCGGGAAGGCAAGACAGAACGGGCAAAGCGACAATTTGAACAACTTGCGGAAAAGAACCCCGAATTAGCCGGTCCACAGACCAATCTTGGCATCATCCAGTTGAAGGAGAACGACCCTGCGGCAGCCGAACAGTCGTTTCGCAACGCCATCAAGAGCAATCCGCAGAGCGCCGAAGCTCACAACCAACTCGGGCTGGTATTAAGACTACAGGGGCGCTTTCAGGAGGCGGAACAGGCCTATCAGACGGCGCTCGAGGTCGAACCCGTCTACCGGCTGGCGCATCGTAACCTCGGTATCCTTTACGACCTCTATCTGGCGAAACCGGAACAGGCATTGGAACACTACCGCGTCTGCCAAAAGCTGGCCGAAACGGAAGACCGGGAGATTGAAGGCTGGATCATCGATCTGGAACGTCGTGTGAAGGCCGCCAAATAACCTAAAGGTATATTTTGAGATGCCATTCAAGATTAAGAAATTCTGCGCCCTGACACTGCTGATGCTGACATCGGCGAGTATGGCGGAGCAGCGTCTCGATATGGAAGGCGCCGCCATTTTCGGCAACAAGGAGTCTCCCAACGTGCTCTACGTGGTGCCCTGGCGCTCTGCCAAGCGCCTGACCGGGATGATGCCGCCGGAAATGACCACCATGGAGGAGCTGTTGACTCCCCTGGACCGTGATGTATTTCGCAGACGTGTCGATTGGTACCAGACATTTGGCGAAAAACCGTAAAGAATCCGGGCTACGCTGCCGATCCGCAACAAACGCGGCTGAGCCCGAAACTGATCAATCATTATTTAGGTTTTAACAACGGAGAACCCCATGGAGCTCATCGATCCCATCGTCCGATTCTTTCAGGAAGGCGGACTCTTCATGTATCCCATTCTGCTGATATTCGCAGGCGGGGTGGCGATTGCCATTGAGCGCTGGATCTATCTCACTATGGTCACAGGTAGCAACAAGCGGACCTGGAAGCGGGTCCTGCCCCACCTCAACACCGGTGATTTCAAAGAGGCCATGAATGCGGCCAACAAATCGAAAACCGCCATCGGCACCATGCTGACCTACGGCTTGGCCCGTGCCCGCACCGCACGTCGCCGTGACGATGTCGAGGTGGCCATGGAAGAGGGGTTGATGGAAGCCATTCCGCGCATGGAAAAACGCACCCACTACCTGAGCACACTGGCCAACATCGCCACCCTCCTGGGACTGTTGGGCACCATCATCGGTCTGATCCAGGCCTTTACCGCCGTCTCCAATGCGGATCCCGCAGAGAAGGCAGACCTGCTCTCCGCCAGTATCTCAGTGGCGATGAACACCACGGCGTTTGGCCTCATGGCGGCCATTCCGTTGCTTTTGGTTTACGCCCTGCTACAGAGCAAGACCACCGCCATTGTCGACAGTCTCGAGATGGCCTCGGTGAAGTTCCTCAATATCTTCAATGAGAAGGCCTATTCCGCACGGAGTAACGCATGAGAAAACGGCTGCGTCACCATCATCACGAGGCGGAGCTGAATATCACCGCCTTTCTCAACCTGATGGTGATCCTGATTCCCTTTCTGTTGATCACGGCGGCCTTCTCCCGCTTCTCGATCCTGGAGCTCTACCTGCCGCCAGCCAGCGAGGGCAAACTGCAGGCTATCAAGGAGCTGCAGCTCGAGGTGATCATCCGCAAGGACAGCATGGAAGTGGCGGACCAGCAAGGCGGCCTGATACGCCGCATTGAAAACAATACCGATGGGCACGACTTCAAGACGCTGAATGAACTGCTGGTGCAGATCAAAGTCCGTTTCCCAGAGAAACGCAATGTCTTCATCCTGTCTGAACCTGAAACCAGTTACGAGACGATGGTGCACGTCATGGATGCGGTACGCATGACAGAACAGGTGGAGGCTGGATCTATCGTCCAAGCCGAACTCTTTCCCGAGATATCGCTGGGTGATGCACCACCACCTCTCAAGGCACCCAACAAGGCTCAAGGTAACGCTTCATGAAAATGTCGCGCAGGGCGAAACGAATGGATCGCCATCACAAACGGAACAAAGGCCGGGCAGCACTCAACCTGGTCTCTTTGATGGATATCTTCACGATTCTGGTCTTCTTTCTGTTGGTCAATTCCGGTGAGGTACAGGTCCTTCCAAATGCCAAGGCCCTGAGCCTGCCCGAATCGGCAGCCGAACAGAAACCGAAAGAGACCCTGGTCGTCATGGTCAATCAGGACGAGATCCTCTTGCAGGGTCGGCGTGTCATCGATCTTGCACAGCCACTACCCCCAGGTAACCTTCTGCCTTCACTAAAAGCAGAATTGCAGCTTCACGCTGAGCGAGCCAAGGCAAGCCCGCTGGAACCCTTCAAAGGCAATATCACGATCATGGGTGACAAGGAGATCCCCTACAATCTTTTAAAACGAGTGATGGCCACTTGTGCGGATTCCGAATATCCACGTATCTCACTGGCGGTTCTGCGTCGTGCGGAAAAGGCTGATGGAGGACAGACTCTGTGAGCGTCTCCTATCGCCATTCCCCCACCCTGCCCTGGCAAACTCAAGACGCCGATGAGCGGCGCTTCTATCTGATCACCGGAATCGTCCTGATCATCACACTGCTTTTTAGCGTGCTGATACCCATGATCGATCTGCCTGAGAAGGAGCGGTTCAAGAAACAGTCTCTTCCGCCGCGTCTCGCACGTCTCATTCTGGAACAGAAGAAGGTACCGCCCCCCAAGCCAAAACCGGTGAAGAAACTGGTGGAGAAAAAGAAACCGGAGAAAAAGGCCGAAAAAAAACCAGAACCCAAAAAGAAACCGGCGCCTGAAAAGAAACCGGAACCGAAGATCGCGAAAAAGCCGCCTAAACCGACAACGGAAAGCGCCCGCAAGAAAGCGGCAAGTTCAGGCCTTCTGGCCTTTTCCGACCAGTTGGCGGATCTGCGTGACGACCCTGCTGTGCCGCAAGTCGGTGGCATTCGCAAATTGGCTGCCACCGGAGAGAAGGCATCCACATCGAGTCGCTCGATCATCACCGGCGGTGCCGCCAAGGGAAGTGGCGGTATCAATACTGCCGCATTGAGCCGTGATACCGGCGGCCAGGGTCTGGGAGGACGTTCAACCACCCAGGTACAGAGCCGTGCTGCAGAGGCCAAACGAGCGGCAGCCAGCAACTCGGGCCGAGCCAAAGGCAAAGACCATAAGGGCAATCGCACACGCGAAGAGATACAGACCGTCTTCGACCAGAACAAAGGGGCGGTCTATGCGCTCTACAATCGTGCCCTGCGCAAGGACCCGACCCTGCGCGGCAAGGTAGTGCTTGAGCTGACCATATCTCCCGGAGGCAAGGTGACGAAATGCCGCATTGTCTCCTCAGAGCTGGACGACAAAAAACTGGAAAGAAAGCTGGTGAGCCGGATAAAACTCTTCAAATTCACGGCAAAAGACGTAGAGACCACGGTCGTCTCCTACCCCATCGATTTTCTCCCCTCCTGATGGAATGACCCGTCAGACCCCTTTTATTAGCATCCTGTTGATGCTGCTCATGCCCTCCTTAGTGCTGGGAAACTGGCACAAGGGTGGAGCGGCCATCATGGGTACCCGGATCAGTGTGGAGATCTGGCACGAAGACAATACGACAGCCAAGCATGCCATTGAGGCGGTACTCGATGAATTCAGGCGTATTGACCGGGCACTGAGCCCCTATATCGAGGAGAGTGAACTCTTTCGGGTCAATCGTGATGCAGACAAACAACGGACATCCATATCCCAGGAGTTCTTCGATCTCCTTGAGAGATCACTCGCCTATTCCCAACTGACCGACGGCGCCTTCGACATCACCTTCGCCTCCATCGGTTATCACTACGACTTCCGCAAAGGAATCAGGCCCAGTGAAGATGTTATTGGCAACGCACTGCCATTGATCAACTACCGTCTGATCAGACTCGACACGGACAGCCGCACTGTCGCTTTCGCGCAAGAGGGTGTCCGTATCGACCTGGGAGGCATCGCCAAAGGATACGCGGTTGATCGGGGTATCGGGATTCTGCAACGCTTGGGGATCGAGCACGCTCTGATCAGCGCCGGTGGCGACAGCCGCCTCCTGGGAGATCATCGCGGCCGACCCTGGCACATCGGTATCCAGGCACCCCGGAACAAGGAGGCACTGGCTGCAGTGCTGCCCTTATCGGAAACCGCCGTCTCCACCTCTGGGGACTACGAACGCTTCTTCGAAAGGGACGGTGTGCGCCACCATCACATTATCAGCCCCAAGACAGGCCGCTCTGCCGGCGAGCTGCGTAGCGTTACCATTCTCGGGCCCAATACCACTCACACCGACGCCCTTTCTACCAGCGTGTTCGTCCTGGGACTGAAAGAGGGGCTGGCTCTGATCAACCGGCTGGACGATGTGGAGGCAGTAATCATAGACAACCAGGGTAAGATGCACATGTCCAAAGGCATGGAGGACCTTCGCCCGTCATCAGCCGAGAACTAAACCCAACGAAACCGAAGTACCCTTCCTACTGACTAAGGTGCAACGATCCCGAAGCGGCGTACCGGTTTGAAAAGGCCGATGACAAACCCACTATCTCCAGAATCAGCACCAATTCGGCGTAGAGTCCGATCGGCTCCGCCTGTCAACCCTCAAGCCATTACACCCCGCTCCAGCGAAGTATCCACAACCCAAAAAACACACGGGTAGAATAGAAGCGAATCTATAGTGCCAGACCCAAAGTCCATACCCATTGGCGTATCTCTCAAAACCAGTGATTTACAGCCCTTCACTGGCCAGCTTCACTCTATCCTTGTACTTATAGGAAACTGCTATCTGGCAGGCATAATATGAGTGATCTCCTGATGTAACTCTTCTAGCTATATCTCTGAGTTGCCGTTTTATATAACCGGCGTCGATCCTAAAACCAGGCCTCGGCACTAAATCCATGGCTTTGGAACAGTTACTCTCCCTGGCTAACATTTCGCCTATTACATCTAAAACCTCTTTATTCACCTTCCAATCACCCGCACTTCTCCCCCCAAAAAAAGGCCATAATACATTTTGCATCTTCAATATCTCTTTCCGTGAGCTCCATGCGTTTATCCTCCTACTTTTCCACAACAACGTTTGATGCAATTTTCCTAAACTTTCCGTACTCCATATTCATCGCTTTAATACGTAAAAATCTATCCTTTACATTTTCAGCGCTTACCATGGCACTACCCGAAAATCCCAATTCATTGCTATTGGATAAAAAGTAGCTCACACCATCTTTTTCCGCATAACTAACTTCGCTTGCCTGATTGAAAAAAGCAGGTTTCTGATACAGTGCAACTTTCCAGAAAAAACGATCTGAATGCGATTCAGGCTCTTCGTCTTTTGTTGTTTTTGTGAAAACAATCTGTGGAAACTGGTTAACCTTTACATTCTTTAACTCTCCGACATCCGGGCCTGAGTCCTCAGCAATAAGAAGGCGTTGTCCATCTTTATAGAAGAGGATGATCTCATCCTCCAAAGCGATTATCTTGTTTAGTGGTTCATCCGGCACTTGCAGAGAAAACGCATCGGTCTTCAACTTAATTGTGTGTTCCAGTTTGTATGCTTCGTAGTCACCCATCTCTGCAACCATGTCACATGCGGGTGTATCGCAGATCAGTTTTGACAAATCTACAGGTTCATCACTTGACAACACCGCAGCAACAGAAAAAATTAACAGTAGGAAAACGAATATACGACGAACTTCCATATTTGCCTCGTGAATAAAAAGCGATATCAATATCTGGGAAAATGATGCAATGACCGAATACCACATGGGGGTTGTTTTTCAGGGATCCTGAGATTCAATCACTTACATTTTCTGCGACCCGAGCCACAAACGGCATAGTTGTCACAGTACTAAATATCGAGGGAGGGGGAGTGTATTCATTGAAAATCCTTTTCAAGAGAAAAACGTAGTATCAGTCAATTTTTCGACGTATAAGCAGGCTAACAAATACTTCCTGTTCTTGCAAAGTTACATTATCCGCTTTATCAAGGATAATTGTCGTACTATTTCATTGCCTCAACTCATAAAAATCTTTAACAAAAGTCTGAAATCTCCTGGCGGCTATGGCTTCCCTGATATCCCGCATCAGCTTCTGATAGTAGTAGAGGTTGTGAATGGTGTTGAGCCGCGCACCAAGGATCTCGTTACACTTGTCGAGATGACGCAGGTAAGCGCGACTGTAATTTTGACAGGTGTAGCAGTCACACAGGGGATCGAGGGGACTTTCATCGTACTGATGAGCCGCGTGACGGATCTTCACCACACCCTGATGGGTAAAGAGATGACCATTGCGTGCATTGCGTGTCGGCATGACACAGTCGAACATATCGATACCCCGGCGCACTGACTCGACGATATCCTCAGGCGTACCTACCCCCATTAGATAGTGGGGCTTGTCGACCGGCAACTCGCGGCTGAGATAGTCAAGCACCCGCCATCGGTCAGCCGGAGGCTCTCCGACCGAAAGTCCGCCAACGGCATAACCGTCGAAACCGATGGTTTTGAGCCCATCCAGGGAGGCGCCCCGGAGAGATTCATACATCCCACCCTGTACTATGCCGAACAGTGCTGATGGGTTGTCTCCATGTGCCTCCTTGCTGCGGGCAGCCCACCGCAGAGAGAGTTCCATGGAATCCCTGGCTTCCTGCTCTGTCGCGGGATAGGGGGTACATTCGTCGAAGATCATGACAATATCAGAACCCAGTTCCCGCTGTACCTGCATCGACTCTTCAGGCCCCATAAAGACCTTACTGCCATCGATAGGTGATCGGAATGTCACACCCTCTTCTGTGATTTTTCGCAGATCCCCGAGGCTAAAAACCTGAAAGCCGCCAGAATCGGTCAATATAGGTCTTTCCCAATGGGTGAAGTCATGCAGATCACCATGCTTCCGGATCACTTCGGTGCCGGGACGAAGCATCAGGTGAAAAGTATTGCCCAGGATGATCTCCGCACCCAGGTCAACCAGCTCCTCCGGTGTCATGGCCTTTACGGTCCCATAGGTACCCACTGGCATGAATGCGGGTGTTTCAATGGTACCTCGCGGAAATGCCAGCCTTCCTCGTCTGGCTGAGCCTGATGTCTGTAAGATATTGAATTTCATATTATTTAATTATTTCCGCAAAGCGCTTTTCTATCAAACGCCTGGTTTAGCACATCCAAATAAATGCCAAAAAAACAAAATGTGAACCAGTTATTAGGGTTTTCCCTAAAAAAACTTGACAGTAATCACCCTATATTAGAAAATATTTATGTGCTGATTCGTTATCTGAGTCAACACAACACTCCTCCATCCTCCTTTGGTGGAATTTTTAAGCGCGACACCCCTGTCGCGCTTTTTTTTTGTTATCGGTTTTACTTTTTTCAATTGGGCTCAGGCGTGATGAACATGGCGTCACCGTAGCTAAAAAAACGGTAGCGCCTGTTCACCGCATGATGATAGGCGCCCAAGATACGTTCATATCCGGAGAATGCAGCCACCAACATCAGCAGTGTCGATTTTGGCAGGTGGAAATTAGTGATCATTGCATCGACACTTTTAAACCGATAGCCGGGCCGGATGAAAAGACGGGTATCTCCTCTGAAGGGAGCGATTTCACCACTTGATGACGCAGCCTCGAGGCTTCTGACACAAGTCGTTCCCACCGCAACCACGCGTCCCCCGTTGGCGCGGGTTTTACGAATCTTTTCGCAGACGGCTTCATCCACCTCGACATACTCACTGTGCATAATGTGTTCATCGAGGTTTTCCGACCTGACAGGCTGGAAAGTTCCCGCACCCACATGGAGTGTTACGAAGGCTTGATCAATCCCCTGTGATGATATCTGTTGCAACAGATCTTCATCGAAGTGGAGTCCTGCGGTCGGAGCCGCTATAGCACCAAGCTGCTCGGCATAGACAGTCTGGTAACGCTCCTGATCCTCTCTTTCGTCGTCGCGTTGAATATAGGGCGGAAGCGGCATGTGCCCCTCTTCCGCCATCAATGAATAGAAATCACCTTGCAACAACTTCAATCTGAATAGCTCGCCATCCCTCTCTTCAACTAGGATGGGGCACTCCCCCACACCCACTCTCAGACGAGCACCCGCCTTGGGTGTCTTGCTGGCGCGAAGATGGGCCAGTGCACAATCAGGATCGGTGACTCTCTCAATCAGCAGTTCCACCTTTCCACCCGTCTCTTTGCGGCCGTATAACCTGGCCTGCATGACGCGGGTATTGTTAAACACCAGCAGATCGCCCGGTTGCAGCAGAGAAGGTAAATCCCTGAAATTCAGATCCCTTGGCTCCATCTCACCTGTAAGCAGGGCCAGTAACCGGCTCGCGCTTCTTTCACTGGTGGGGAACTGTGCAATCAGCTCTTCCGGAAGGTCGTATTCAAAATCGGATAGGCGCATAGGGCGCGGATATTACCACGGGGCCATGCAGCAATGAATCGTACAAGGGGCGGGCCATTAGTGTGATCTGTGAAACAAATCCACAACAGACAAGTCGGTACAACTTGTTAATCACACTTCTCTCATCCATATTATCAGGAGAGATCCTCAATAATAATGAGGACTTACCGTCCGATAGAGGGTCTCGGTGCTGTCTCTTGGAGTTGTTATGCCGGACCCTGTGACTTTCCCTTCAATCACACGAATCGCATGTTTGTGCCTGTTGTTTTGTTTCGCATTTCCCGTTTCCAGCGAAATCGTCAGACTGAATGTCGCTGAGAATACAGTTGCCACGGCAGAACTGATGCCAGGCGAAAAAGGTGGCAAAACTGTACTGATTCTGCATGGATTTCTGCAGACGCGGGACTTCTTTACAATCAGAAGGCTTGCGGACGCACTCAATGAAGAGGGGCATGCTGTACTCATCCCCAATCTGAGCCTGGGCATCGATCAAAGGCAGCAAAGCCTGGCTTGCGAGGCGATCCATACCCACTCGCTCGAGCAGGATGTCAGTGAAATTGCATCGTGGGTTGAGTGGCTTTCCGACCATCGAGAAGAGCCGGTCACTCTAATCGGTCACAGTGCCGGAAGCCTGCTGCTGCTGGCCTATCTCGCCAAGACACCGGGAGCACCTGTCGAGGATACTTTACTTGTCAGTCTCATCGCCTTTGCCCAGGGTCCCATAGCGAAAGAGAGTGAGGATGACCGCCTAGCTGCGATTGCACACCTGGAACACGATGGAGACGAAGTATATGCCTATCCATTGGCATTCTGCGACAAATATGTCACCACACCGGGAAATTATCTCTCATATGTCAGCTGGAATGGAGAAAAATCACTCAATAGCCTGAAGAATTTACCTCGCCGACCGATAGTCATACTAGGCGGACAAGATCAGCGACTGGGCGAAGACTGGTTCCCCCGCCTCAAGCAGGCTGGTATTGAGGTCATCGAAATCGATGGCGCAAACCATTTTTTTAATCACGAGCACGAATTCGACCTTGTGGATACTATTTCTGAAAGGCTGCATTAAGCGAAGTACAGATGCCATGGCATGAGATTCCCATTTAAACCTATTCCGATCAGCTTATTTACGGCACTCTTTGTCGCCCTTTTCCTGCTGCTCCTGTTTTTTTTCGGACGGATCGCCTATCTGGAAATCGATGACTTGGAGAACAAGTTTCAAGCAGCAAGCAAGGCGCGCGCTGAGAGAGAGATTCAGCGTGCATTGAATCTATCGATAGAGCATATCGAAGCACAGACTGAGCAGCTCGCAAAATGGGAAGAGGTCGGCCAGCAGTTACACAACTCAATGTTCTACAGCTACTGGTACCGCCACCGGGCAAAAACCAATCATCTCATATCTCAGCACATCATCGATGTGGCACTCTACGACCTCCAAGGCAGGATGCTGAGTCTAATCGATACCGCTCTCCTGCCCGAATCGATTGAGGTTCAACAGGTATCCGATTATGTCCTGATGAACCAGTTCGAACCGCTACTGGTAGTCATCCGGCCGGTCTGGGACGCAAAGGGAGAATCGCTGCAGGGCTATGTAGCGACACTCAGCCGGATCATCCCGCAGTTTCTCAGCAGCGGGCAGTTCAACCTTGTGGATATCGGTACATTGAGCGTGGATATCGGGAACACCGATCGCATCGCCAGCCATGAGCTGTTCGGCGCTATTCATTATGAATTGATCAGTGATGACTACGCCGACACATTGAAACGAGTCATGACCGAATCAGTACTACGACTGGCGGGTATGGCTGCAATCCTCAGTCTAATTATATTTCCACTGGCCGCCAGAATCATGAGCCGGCCGATTTTGCAGATCTCACAACATATCGACCTGCTGAAAAAGCACAGCAAGGCCACTGTCACCTCCTCTTTTCAGCAGCCTTTGTTGATTCGGGAACTGGACAAGATCCGTCAGTCGCTCAACGACTACCACAATCAACTGAGTGATGCGAATACCAACCTGGATGAGAAACGGAGGCAATTGAACGACCTGACACAGCTCGATCCCCTCACGGGTGTAAGAAGCCGGGCTGCATTCGACGAATACTGGAATGAGATCAACGATGTCTTTCAGCATAGTCGCGGCCAAGTCTGCCTGATTCTCTTCGACCTCGACCACTTCAAGGCCGTCAACGATACCTATGGCCATGAGGTGGGGGATGAAGTGCTGATCGCCGTCTCCCAGACATTGAAAAACACCCTCTCCGATCAAGAGCAGCTATTTCGACTTGGCGGTGATGAGTTTATGGCCGTGTTGATCGGCGTAAATGCCCGCAAAGCCATGCAGATCGCAAAGCAGGTACATCTCGCTTTCAGTCGTTATCCCTTTAAAGAAATAGGCATTCTAGAACCAATCAGATTGAGCATGGGCATCGCCCATACCAAACCCGATAACCAGGCAAGTCTTGCCTCCCTTCAGTGGCAGGTCAATGTCGCCACCTACCAGGCGAAGCGGCCTGGGCAGCCTAATATCATCTTATTCACAGAGGAGATGGCCAATCATGCCCAGGGGCTCTTCTCCAGCCGAACACACAGTGCTGTGTTCGATGCGATTTCACAGGGAACGGGGCTGATCATGCACTATCAGCCTATTGTCAATCTGGAAAATGGTGAGGCCCAATATTTCGAAGCACTGGTGCGTATTGTCCACGAGGGCAAATTGATCATGCCATCGCATATTTTTCCTCTGGTAGAGGCAAAGGGACTGGAAGTTGACCTCGACAGACAAGTCATTCTGAAAATAGAGAGCGATCTGCGGAGCGGCCTGATCCCCCCCGGCACAGGCGTCTCGATCAATCTATCCGCACCCTGCATCATCGAAAACGAACTCTTCGACTGGCTGGAAGCGCTTTCTCCCTATATGAACGACTATAAGATTCTGCTGGAAATCACAGAGACGGCGATGATCACCCAGATGCAGAAGGCGCGCGCCCACCTCAGCCGTTTACAATCGATGGGATTTCGTATTGCACTGGATGATTTCGGTAGTGGTTATTCCTCCCTTCGCTATCTGGGCAACATGCCGGTGGATGTAGTCAAATTCGACATCAACTTGACCCGCTTAATCGATTCGCAGGGCAAAAATCCGATACTTAACCATTTAGCGCAGATGATCGTGGAGTGTGGCCATCTACTGGTTGCGGAAGGTATCGAAAGCGCCACATCCGCCCGACAACTGGGTCGATTAGGGTTCCAGTATGGGCAGGGATACTACTTCGGCAAGCCTGCAGCAACCATCGTTAAACCGGCATTAGATCGAGGATATGCCGAATTTTCCGCCTGACCCCCTTCCCAATGGAAAAAATTGAGTATATTCTCCCTCCTCGCAAGCCGGGGTGGCGGAATTGGTAGACGCAGTGGATTCAAAATCCACCGGTAGCAATACCATGCGGGTTCAAGTCCCGCCCCCGGTACCACTTGATTTCCTCGCCTCCCTGATCATCTAGGCACCCCCTACTCCAACATCACCACTCAAGGCTGAGTCTTCAGCATGGGCATTTATGGATTTTATTTCCCGCTTCTGGTGAAATGTACGGCCAAAGTCGATCCTCCGGATATACGACAAAAAGACCCTCAACCGATCGATAAAACCTGGCTGTATGACCACTTCGGAACCCAGAATGACAGAAGATTTCTCCAGTTTGGAGAAACTGCCCAACAACTCCGGTCGACTGCGCGTTGCGCTGGAGATTGCGGTCGCTGTATCAGTACTGGTTGGGATCTATTATTTCTTTGCACCTGAAGAGGACATGGTGCTTCCACCGTTGCCGCCACAGGCGATTGATCCCATCATCAGGGCTCAAATCGACGCGGCGGAACAACAAACGAAAGCAGACACCGACACACCTACACCTGTTGCTGACACAATCGCCCCCTCCCCGACAGGTGCGGAGCCTTCACAGCAGACTGCAGAATCGACATCAGCGGATGAAAACCTCCCTGAAGGCGGAGCAGCAAGACGCCTCATCGCAAACCTGCGTGAAGGCAGTGTTACCCTCACCGAGGCCGAGATCCTCGATCAGGCGCAGTCCTATCAGGAGAAGGGTGCAACCAGTGATGCGTACCTGCTACTGTTTTATTCTGCCAGACAAGGAGGTGGGCAGGCCGCTTTTAACCTGGCCAGCCTCTACGATCCCAACCACTTCAGCGAGGGCAGCAGTCTGCTGCAAAAACCGGATACATACCAGGCACATAAGTGGTACAGCAAAGCCGCCAGTCAAAACATCCCCCAAGCTGAAGCACGCCTGCAGGCACTGCGAAACAGCATCCAGAAACAGGCCGAGAAGGGCGACATGGCTGCACGGCGGTTGCTGCTGAACTGGCAATAGAAAAAGTACCTTAAGGAAACGAGCAATGGCTTACTTCAAATTGGCCCTAATTGCACTGTCGGCTCTGGTGATGACCTCACCTGCCTATTCGCAGATGGAACCTCTCCTGATGGAGGGCAAGCAGGCATTATATCAACGCGTTCTGAGTAAGCCTGGTGCTCGAATTTTCGATCAGCCACAATTGGGAAATGGCGCACCGGCAACGCCTTTCAGCGCCTACTACGTCTATGCACGTGAGACAAAGGACGGTTCCAGCTGGGTTCAACTTGGCATGAACCGTTACGGAGAGATCGTTGGCTGGATGCCCGAAATCGACTCCATTCCCTGGAATCAGGGCCTTACCGTCGCTTTCCGTGATCCCTTGGGTGCCGATCGGGTACTGCTGTTCCGTGACAAAACAGGACTCAAACAGCTGGTCGAGCAAGGAAACCAGGAGCAATACCGCCGACTCTATCAAGCAGCGGAGGCGGGTGAACTAGCAGATGATGCTCCGGTCATCGCGATCCAACCCCGCACCCATGTGGATATACTCAAGGACTTCTATCTGGTACCCATTCGTGATCACGAGGATATCTATCTCGGCAGCGAGCAAGCGAGGATGCTGCAGGTCTCCAGCGTCCCACTCCTGCCATTGATACAGAAGAAGCAACCCCCGGAACCCGAGGACCCCCAACCCGAGAAAAAGCCTGTCAAACCTTTTCGATCGGCTGTGGTCTTCGTGATCGACTCCACCCTTTCAATGGATCCTTATATCGACCGCACACGTGAAGCGGTGCGCAAGATCTACGACACCATCACTAAGGAGCAACTGACTGGGGATGTCAGCTTCGGTCTGATTGCCTTTCGGGACAACCCGGATGTCGCGCCAGGACTTGAGTATCTGACCCGAACTTACGTGGATCTGGCCCAGGGCCAGGGTGCCGAGAGCTTTTTTCAGCATGTCTCTACCCTAAAGGCCGCCACCGTCTCCAGTCGGGATTTCATCGAAGACAGCTACGCCGGCGTCAATGAAGCCATTGCAGGCATCAACTGGGAAGGCCAGGATGCCCGATATGTGGTTTTAATCACCGATGCCGGTCCCCGTGAAGCGGGCAACCCCCTCTCCGGCACCGGCATGTCGAGTGCCGCCCTGAGGCGCTTGGCGCAGGACAAAGGGATCGCGCTTTCCGTGCTGCATCTGTTGACACCCAGTGTCATGGCTGATCATGTCAATGCAGAAGAGACCTACAGGGACCTCTCCTACTACCCCGGTATCGGCAGCTTCTATTTCGGTGTTGAAACCGGCAATATCGAACGCTTCGGACGCGTCCTTGATGCACTCGCCCAGCAGATCACGGAACAGGTAAAACTGGCAGCGGTTGCCGCAGCCGGCAAGACTATTGCCGAGGCACGCCAGACCAAAGAGGCGGAGGCCATGGTCGCGGAAGAGTCCTCGGATCAACTGGCGCAATTCCAGGCAAAGGTCGCCAAACTGGGTTATGCCCTGCGCATGCGCTACCTGCAGCAGGGGGATAAAAAGCAGATACCCAACGTCTTCAACGCCTGGCTGGTGGACCGGGATATCAGCGATCCACAACGACAGACCCTCGACGTACGGGTACTGCTGACACGGGACCAGCTCAGCGACCTGCACAGCATCCTGCGCCAGGTACTGGTCACCGCGGAAGAGGGACTGCTGTCGCCCCGGACCTTCCTCAATGATCTAAAGAGTCTGGCAGCCACCATTGCCCGTGACCCCGATCAGCTCGGTACAACCACCCGGGTCACCGGTGCGCGCGCCGGCAATCTGGCCGACATGGGGTTCATGCGGGAGTACATCGAGGATCTGCCCTATACCGGTGAGGTGATGAACCTCTCCCTGGATAACTGGCAGGACTGGCCTGCCAGGAATCAGGTCACTTTCATCAATCGCCTGGAAGAGAAGATCAACTACTACGAAGTGCTTCACGATCATACTGACCTCTGGGTTTCCCTGGACGGCGGACCGATCACCGGAGACTCTGTCTTCCCCATTGCTTTGGAAATGCTGCCCTGACCGTGAACGCCCCTGAATTGAGTGCCGGCCACGGGCTGACCGGTGACAAGGTCCTGATCTACCATCTGCGCGATGTGGTCAAAACCCGCGAGGCCGAGGGCACCGCTTTCCGTCTGCGCGTACCGAGTCTGCAGATCGCTCTGGGTGAGAAGATCGCCCTGATCGGCGAGAGCGGCTGCGGCAAGAGCACCCTGCTGGACATGCTCTCCATGACGCTGAAACCAAGCGAAATAGGTTCCTTCCGGTTCCGTCCTGAGAAGGGAGCCGAACCGGTGGACATCTCAGCACTCTGGCGTAAAAAACAGTTGAACCAGTTGGGCGACCTTCGCCGTCTGCGTATTGGCTATGTAATGCAGACCGGCGGTCTGTTGCCCTACCTGACCGTAAGAGAGAACATCAATCTCTCCCGACGTCTGCTCGACTTGCCGGATGATGGACTGGTGGACGAGTTGGCGGGCGACCTGGGGATCCGGCGTCATCTCGACAAACTGCCCCACCTGCTCTCGGTGGGCGAACGCCAGCGTGTCGCTATCGGTCGCGCTCTGGCGCATCGCCCGTCCATCGTCATTGCCGACGAACCCACCGCTTCGCTGGACCCAATTGCCGCTGAGCGCATCATGTCCCTCTTCATCGAATTGGTGGATGAGCTGCACATCACCGTGATTCTTGCCAGCCATGCGTGGCGGCATATCAACCGTCTGGGGCTGCGCCACCTGGAGCACCACACAAAACGTGAAGAGGACGGTTCCATGACAGAGACCGTGGTAACCGGCTGATGCATCACCGGTTGAAAGACACCCTCTGGCTGGCGGGCAGGGACTACCGCAACGAGTGGCAGATGTCGGGGTTCTTCATCCTCGCATTGGCCGCCGTGCTGGGGCCCATGTTGATACTTTTCGGACTCAAGTTCGGCATTGTCGGCAGCATGCTCGATAATCTGATCGAGGACCCTCGAAACCGGGAGATCCGTCCCGTCGGCAGCGGACGCTACGACCGGGCCTGGATCGAAGAGATCCGTAAGCATCCCGAAGTCGCCTTTATCGTACCGCGAACCCGGGCTATCGCCGCTACCATCGAGCTTAAGAGCGAATCGGGCAAACAGATCATCCCGGTGGAGATGATCCCGACCGACAGGAACGACCCGCTTCTGCAGGGTCAACAGATGCCGCAGGGAATGCAACAGATCATCCTCTCAGCCTCCGCCGCGAGAAAACTCAATGTGGCCGCCGGGGATGAGATTAGTGGCAGTCTGGCCAGGCGTTATAAAGGACGCAGTGAACGGGTACACCTCCCCCTGCAGGTCTCCGATGTTGCAAAACCCGCCAGCTTCGGCCGTGACGGTGCCTTTGTCCCTCTCTATCTGGTCGAATCCGCTGAGGACTTCAGAGATGGTCATGCCGTTCCCGCTCTGGGTTGGAAAGGCACAAACAGTGGGAGCGACGAACGCACCTACCCCAGTTTCCGCCTCTACACCCGCTCCATCTACGACGTCTCGAAAGTCAGCGAGGCACTGGCCAAACTCGGCATCGAGGTCAGCACCCGTGCCGCTGACATCGATATCGTACGTAGTATGGACCGGAACCTGACAGCCGTTTTCTGGCTCATCGCTATCATAGGACTGGCCGGCTTCTCGCTCTCCCTCAGTGCCAGTCTTTGGGCCAATGTGGATCGCAAACGTAAAGAGCTGAGCGTGTTGCGGCTGGTGGGACTACGCACGGCGGATATTGTCTGGTTTCCGGTGATCCAATCCACCTTTACCGCCTTTTTCGGCTGGCTCACCGCTTCTCTGATCTATCTGCTTGTCAGTTTTACCATCAATCGGATGTTTGCTTCGCAAATGAATGAAGGTGAAACGCTCTGCCAACTGCTACCCTCACATTTTCTGACAGCATTGGGTTTGACACTGGCTGCGGCGATTATAGCGGCAACCATGGCCGGTTTTCGGGCTGCGCGTATAGAGCCCTCAGAGGGTCTGAGGGAGATCTGACCCGGGATCCCCGGACACTAGTCACACCCCCCTGTCAGCTCACCCGGATATTTCGTGAATCCAACCCTCGACATCATTTTTCGCGACACCCACCTGATCGCGATCAACAAACCAAGCGGACTTCTTGTCCACCCCTCGCTTGTCGATCGTCACGAGAAACAGTCAGCCATGACACTCCTGCGGGACATGATTGGCCAATATGTCTATCCCGTACACCGACTTGATAAACCGACCTCAGGGGTGCTGCTCTTCGCCCTCTCTTCCGAGATAGCAAGAGAGCTCAGTCTTCAGTTCAACGACAGCCAGGTTCGCAAGCGCTACCTTGCCGTGGTACGCGGTTACACCGACGAGTCAGGCAGAATAGACTACCCGTTACGGGAAAAACTGGACAAGATGACAGACGCCAGGGCAAGAAAAGACAAGCCCGCACAATCCGCAGTCACAGACTACCATCGCCTGGCCACGCTGGAACTGCCCATCCCTGTCGATCGCTACCCCACCAGCCGATACTCCCTGGTCGAAATCTCACCGCAGACCGGCAGAAAACATCAGATACGGCGTCATTTCAAACATATCTCCCACCCGATTATCGGGGATACAAGTTATGGCAAATCGATTCACAACCGCCTTATTGCAGAACAGTTCAATTGTCGCCGCCTCTTGCTTGCCGCAACTCATCTGACAATACAGCATCCAATTTCAGGTCAATCCCTTGTCCTGGAAGCCCCCATCGATCAGACATTCAAAAAGATCGAAGCACTATTTGATCCCTTGTAAATCGATTTAGCGCATACACCGAATAGCAGCACAGCGCTCAAAACCATCGACGGGTCGTCGCACAGTAGTCATTGAATGTCTTGCCGAACCGCTTCATCAGGCGCTGCTCCTCCGGGACAATGTGAAAGTGGTTTATCACATAGACAAACAGTGGCGTGACCATGAGAGCGGTGAAACTCTGTAACCAGAAACCCAACCCAATGAGTACCAGTAGCATCCCCGTATACATAGGGTTTCGGCTATAACGGTATGGCCCTGTGGTGACCAAGCAATCTGCCTCTGCGTATGGATTTGCGGAGGTGTCATACGACCTGAATGTTGCCCTCGCCCACGCAGCCAAGACCACGCCGCTAACCATGACTGCGACCGAGATCATTTTCATCGGGATTGGCAGATCAAAGGAGAGAGGCCACAACCAATGCACCAGGAAGGCAGTGATCGAAAAGAGTAAAAACCAGATGGGAGGATAGAGACGCAAAGTGGTCTTCCGTATTGTCCAGGACATGAGACTTCTGTACCAATAACACTACACTACTGAATATTGATCGTCCTCGCAGTGTTGCTTAGATGAGTATTCACAGTCTCCTGCAAGATCAAAACGATCTTGACGGTTGCCGGCTTGGTCCGCTCCCTACATCCCCGGGCCTGTTTCTCTATCCTCTCAGGCTGCCTTATCCTTGAAGATCGAGAAAACAATCGTGCTCCACAGTGGTTTGGTGTATACTCCCGCGCCTTCCCTCACCCCACAGCGATGAAGCGGCCGACCGTTTCCCGTCCCCACGAGCAGACAGATGACCGCCTCCCAAACGATGATTGAATTTTCCAGCCTGGCGCTGGCTCCCGAAATGTTACAAGCAATTCGGGAGATGGGTTATGAAACCCCAACCCCTATTCAAGCCGAATCCATACCTCCCCTGCTGGAGGGACGTGACCTGCTAGGGCAGGCCCAGACAGGAACTGGTAAAACCGCCGCTTTCGCCCTGCCTCTGCTCAGCCGTCTCGACTGCAAGCAGAAACTGCCCCAAATCCTGGTACTTGCGCCAACGAGGGAACTGGCGCTGCAGGTTGCAGAGGCGTTTAAAAGTTACGCCAGTCACCTGTCCTCATTTCATGTACTGCCCCTGTACGGCGGACAGAGTATCGGCCTCCAACTCCGCCAACTGAAGAGAAACCCTCAGGTCATCGTCGGTACCCCGGGGCGTGTGATGGACCACCTGAGGAGAAATTCTCTAACCCTGGATAATTTGAGCACACTGGTACTCGATGAAGCTGACGAAATGCTGAATATGGGTTTTATCGAGGATATCGAGTGGATATTCGATCAGGCGCCTGAAGACCGCCAGGTCGCACTATTCTCCGCCACCATGCCGGAGGCGATCCGGCGTATCGCCAGAAAACAGTTGCGTAACCCGATTGAGATCAAGGTCAGGAACAAGACGGAAACCGTCACCACCATTGACCAATCACACTGTGTGGTAACCCGTCACCACAAGATGGATGCCCTGACCCGACTGTTGGAAGTCGAACCCTTCGACGGCATGATCATTTTTGTACGCACCAAAACAGCCACAGTGGAGGTAGCCGATAAACTCGAGGCCCATGGCTTTGCGGCAGAAGCGCTCAATGGAGACATGAACCAGGCCATGCGCGAACGCACTGTGAGCCGCCTCAAGTCTGGACAATTAGACATCATTGTCGCTACGGATGTGGCAGCACGGGGTCTCGATGTGGAGCGCATCAGTCATGTGGTCAATTTCGATATCCCCAATGATCCCGAGTCCTATGTACATCGCATCGGACGTACCGGTCGCGCCGGACGCACCGGCAAGGCCCTGCTCTTTGTACAACCGAGAGAGCGGGGTCTGCTTAAAGCCATTGAACGCACAACCCGTCAACCCATTCCTGCAATCAATCTGCCAACGGCGGACGATCTGAGCGAACATCGTATCGACCGCTTTGTGGAGATGCTCCGAGAGACTCTCAGTGAGCAGGACCTGGACTTCTACTATCGGCTTGTCAGCCGGATCGAGAAAGAGCAGGAGACCAGCGCCCTCGATATCGCTGCCGCACTGACCTTTCTGAGCCAGAAGGCTCGCCCCTTTATCGTCGATGAACTGGAAAACCCCGACCGTAAGGGCCGAAGAGAAAAGAGGGAGAAACCAGGTAAGGACAAGCGCTCTCAGAAAAAATCCCGCAGCCGGGATAATGCCATCCCCTTCGAGACCTATCGTCTGGAGGTGGGTGAAAAAGATGAGGTCTCACCAAGGGAGATCGTTGGCGCCATCGCCAATGAGGCCGGACTGGACGGTGACATGATCGGCCGTGTGGAGATCAATAAGGATCACAGCTTGGTAGAACTTCCCGTCGGTATGCCAAAAGAGATCTATCACCACCTGCGGCGGGTATACGTTCGTGGACAGAAGCTGGATCTGTCACTACTCAATGCCGACGCTCCGGCAGCTCGTAAGGAGAAAAAAAAGGGAAAAGGAAAGAAACGCCATCAGAAATCGAATCCCGGTAAATCGAGAAAATAAGCCCCTCGATTACGCGCTTCGGTTGAAAAAACGCTGACGCAACGTCGGAATACTTTACACTTTTTTACATCTTTAATCCTATAAAACCAGTCTCTGAGCTCCCGCAAAAGCGATCAATGCACACACTTTAATACATTGATTACTATATATAATTTATGATTTTCTGAAGATTCCATTTTCAAATTCCGGCGATTAACCCTAGTTTGAACTGGGTTTATCGACCTTTAAAAAGTCATATAAATCGGTCAGGATAAGAAAAAACGGCGCAAGTACCAACCAAAGGTGGAGAAAGGGAGATATGTGGATATTCTATAAGCATCTACCACGAGGCACTTCCATTAAGGAAATCAATAAAGTCACTCGAAAGGGCTGCCGGTCAGGCCTGCAACTGATGCCCATCTTCAAGCGAAATGTCATCAAACGATCTAAAATTATTCGCATTCGGGACCTGAAAAATGACAGCACCGAATATCACGGTATCGTCCAGGTCAACACCCAGGTTGCCGCTGACAACATTATTGATAATCTTGATGGAAAAACAGTCAACGGTCTCTTTATCAAGCTCCATCGATACCATCGCAGATTCCCATCACGTGATCGCCGACTGAATCAGCTCGCCGATCCCAAAATGGCCGAACGCCGCAAGGGAGAGCGGCGAAGGGAAAACCTGATTACACGGGTGCTTGAGACTTACTGACGCCTCACAATCTAAAGGCTCAGCCGCTACTCCCCTCTCTGTTAGGAAGGGATTGGTTGTCGAGTTATGGAATTAACAAAGAGAAATGCTCCATAGCCGATAACACCAGTCGAATATCGGCTATGGAGCTTATTGGCAACTCAGTTCGAACCAGTTAAAAGCTAATTAGTGACATTAACTTCAACAACATTCGAATAGGAACTGGCATTTCCGTCCACATCGTAGGCGGTGACAGCCACAAAGTAGGTACCAAGTTCCTTATCGGAAATAGTAGCTGTTGTAGCTGAGCCGTCATTCAGATCCAGCTCCATCTGAAGAGAGCTGTTGCTATCTCCGATGTAGATACGATATCCATCAATTTCTGAAATATCCAATGCCGACCCATCGGAACGGGTGGTTGGCGCTGTCCATCTCAGATCCATAGAACCGGTTACAACCACAGAGGAATCGACTGTGATGCCGAATATTCCCAATGCCACAACCTCATTACCATCCGACACACTGATCTGGATATTATTATATGCACCCACATCAGATTCCTGAGGTGTGCCGGTCAAGCTGCCGTTACTGCTATCAAAGCTCGCCCAGGAAGGTAGATTGGCGACGGAGAAGGTCAGGTTGTCACCATCCGGATCATTCGCAGTCGGCACAAAGCTGTAGCTGTTGCTCGCCGTCACATTGGCACTTGGCACACCACTGATGGTGGGAGATTGATTGACATCAGAGACGGTGATGGAAAAAGCGGCCAATGAGGCACTGGCTGCCCCGTCTGACACACTGATCACTATGTTGTTATAGCTACCTGCGGCGTCATGATCAGGCGTACCGGAAAGTGTGCCTGTTGCATCGTTAAAACTCGCCCACCCCGGTAGGTTGGCAATGTTGAATGACAGACTGTTGCCATCGGGGTCGCTGGCTGCGGGTGTAAAACTGTAGCTGCCCCCTTCCGCGACTGACGTGGTCGGTGTTCCAGAGATTGTTGGCGCTCGATTCATGTCCGTCACAGTGATGCTGAACGGACTGAGTGAAGCGCTGACGCTACCATCGCTAACACTGATCAGGATACCACTATAGGTACCGGCATCATTAAAGTCCGGCGTCCCGCTAAGATTACCTGTCGTTGTATCGAAGCTGGCCCAAGACGGCAGGTTACTGACACTGTAAGCAAGGGCATCCCCATTTGGATCAGTTGCCGTCGGAGTAAAGCTGTAATCCGATAGCTCTACCACTGAAATTGCTGGCGTTCCGCTGATAACAGGTGCACGGTTGCTATCAGATACAGCAATGTCAAACGGACCCAGAACTGCACTTAAATTGCTGTCCGAAACTGTAATGGAGATGTTGCTATAGTTGCCAGCATCTCCCACAGCAGGCGTCCCCTGCAAGGTCCCGCTCGTGACATCGAAACTGGCCCAGTCAGGCTTATTGTTGATGGAGAAAGTCAGATTATCACCATCAGGATCACTTGCAATTGGACTGAATTGATAGGAATAACCTTCGGTTGCACCGCTATCAGGTACCCCACTAATGGTAGGAGCCCGATTATCGCCACCCGAGTAATGCACAGTAAGTACCGCAGCGTTGGCTGCATTGCCTTCATAGGCATCAGCAGTGCGAACACCTGTGCCGGATATCACGACCACGAGATGGCTATCACTGCTCCAGCCAGGACGGTTCACAATCTCCTGTACCACATTCGAGAAATTGCTACTGGTCTGAGCGTTGGCGCTGTCACCGATGAGATTCCAGGGTTGCGGTATCCAGTTGGCGGTCGCCAATGTTGAAACCCGATTGGAGATATCGCGTGAATTGGCGGTGAATGGTGGGGCATCATCGCTGGCCTCTGCCCAGATGGTCAGATCGGCCGGTTCCGTTGTCACTTCATCAACCGTGAATCTGAGATTGGCTTGTGTAACAACGGCACCATTGGGTACTGGCAGAGAGAATCTTAATCCAACCAGCTGATTACCATCATCGTTTACCAGCTCAAGGTCACTGCTATTGAGATACATGACACCGCTATCCCACTCTTCCGAATCATCCAACCCATTGGCGACTCGAGTAGAAACGACTTGGACCTCTCCGCTGTCGACCACGGTGATCACGAAGGCTGCCAGACTCGCAGTATCACTGCCATCATTGACGGTCAGCGTAATCAGGCCCGAGCCGCCTACGTCGCTCAATGAAGGTGTGCCGGACACTGTCCCGGTGGTGGGATCAATAATCGCCCAGGCAGGAAGATTTTCAGCCGCAAAGCTGAGTACATCTCCGTCAGGATCGCTGGCATTCGGCGTAAAGCTGTAATTCTCACCGGTAGAGGCAACCGTCACGGGGACGCCATTAATTACAGGAGGCCGGTTAACGTCTGGAACCACGGGGGTATCAGGATCGGTAACTACATTACCAGCTGACGTACCATTTGTTTCCTGTTCGCTCCCACATGCAGTGAGAATGAGAGTTGTTGCGATTACCGATGCTATATTTCGTAGTGACTTCATTACCGTCGTCTCGTAACGTTCTATGTCACACAGGTTAACGGCAATCCATACAACTCAATGAGGAGGCGCTTCACATTTCATATAGACCGAAGTCACACTGTTGCGCGGCCTCTGTGAGTTACTTGATACCTGTCACAATTGGCAACAAAAACTGAGCGACGTTGAAGGCTTGTGAGTCTCCTCACAGCAACTTTTCAGGTGTTTAAAATCTGTGGTTAGCAGCGACGATAATCAATCTCATTGATAGCCATGGTTCCCTAAAAAATCACGATTTTCCAATCGCGGAACAGGTTGGAAATCAAAATACCCTGAAACACCTGTGGAGCCGGTGCTTGAAGCGTGATCATCAGGCCACTTATACTCAGCCCCCACTATCCCTTTTAAAACATTCAAGTAGAGTAATAAGGCTGTTCCACATGACCATATCCAGTTTTAACCCACCTGTTCGCACACTAATGGGGCCCGGCCCATCCGATGTTCACCCCCGTATACTGGAAGCCCTCTCAAGGCCGACCATCGGTCACCTGGACCCGGTATTCGTGGAAATGATGGAGGAGACGAAATCCCTGCTCCAGTACGCATTTCAGACAGAGAATGCCCTGACAATGCCTGTCTCCGCACCCGGTTCAGCCGGTATGGAGACCTGCTTTGCCAATCTGGTCGAACCGGGCGACAAGGTGATTGTCTGCCAGAACGGTGTCTTCGGCGGACGCATGAAGGAGAATGTGGAGCGTTGTGGCGGCAGCCCTGTCATGGTCGAGGATGATTGGGGCACGGCTGTGGATCTGGCCAAGGTGGAAGCAGCCCTCGAGACACACAAGGACGCCAAGATTCTCGCCTTTGTTCACGCAGAGACCTCGACCGGGGCCCGCTCGGACGCCAAAGAGCTGGTCGAACTGGCCCACCGGCACGACTGCCTGACCATTGTCGACTCGGTCACCTCCCTCGGTGGCTCCGAACTGAAAGTGGACGAGTGGCAGATCGACGCCATCTATTCCGGCACCCAGAAATGCCTCTCCTGCGCACCGGGTATCTCACCCATCAGCTTCAGTGAGCGGGCGCTGGAGAAAGTGCGCAATCGCAGCGGTAAAGTGCAGAGCTGGTTCCTCGATCTCAACCTGGTAATGGGATACTGGGGCGGCGGTCAGAAGCGCGCCTATCACCACACAGCCCCCGTCAATGGCCTCTACGGTCTGCACGAAGCGTTGGTGATTCTACAGGATGAGGGACTGGAGAACGCCTGGGCCCGTCACCGCAAAATGCATCTGGCACTAAAGGCGGGGCTAGAGGCCATGGGGCTCGAGTTCATCGTAGACGAGGCACATCGCCTGCCTCAGCTCAATGCAGTCTCTATCCCCGAAGGTATCGATGACGCCGCGGTGAGAGGCCGTCTGCTGAATGAATATAACCTGGAATTAGGCGCCGGACTGGGTGCACTCGCCGGCAAAGTCTGGCGTATCGGCCTGATGGGTCACAGTGCGCGGGCGGAGAACATCCTGCTCTGCGTCGGCGCCCTGGAAGCAGTACTCAGCGATCTGAAGGCCCCCATCAATACCGGTGTCGCCCTGGCCGCGATGCAGCAGTCACTTCAGTCCTGAGGTGGCCGATCTGCCACTGCTGATCGAGCCTGAGGCGCTCAAGCCTCTGCTCGATCGGGCAGACCTGTTGGTGTTGGATCTGTGTAAGGACACCACTTATCAGCAGCTGCATCTTCCCGGTGCACTTCACATGCCCTATGCCGAGATTGTCGCTTCCCGCCACCCGACTCACGGTCTCCTGCCCCTGCCCGATAAACTGGCACAACTCTTCTCTGCCTACGGTATCGGCGACACCACCCATGTTGTCGCCTATGATGACGAAGGTGGAGGCAATGCCTGTCGCCTGCTCTGGACCCTGGACGCCATGGGACATTCAACTTACAGCCTGCTCAATGGCGGACTCCATGCCTGGGCTAACGAGCACCACCCGGTAACCCGGGATAAGAGCTCGCCCCAACCGACAGACTTCACGCCTCGTCCGAATCCTGCCCCCGTGGCTGAGACTGCCGACATCCTGCAGTCTCTGCATCGGGAGGATCTGGCACTCTGGGATGCCCGCAGTGTCAATGAGTACCAGGGCCTCTCACGATTTTCCCAATATCCGGGACATATACCAGGCGCTGTCAATCTTGATTGGCTGGAACTGATGGACCGTGAACACAATCTCCGCCTGAAACCCGAAGAGACGTTGCGCGAGATGTTGGGGGATCTTGGCATCACACCCGACAAAGACGTGATCACCTACTGCCAGACCCACCATCGCTCGTCCTTGAGCTGGTTCGTATTAAAATATCTCGGCTATGAACGAGCCCGAGGCTATCCCGGTTCCTGGTCCGATTGGGGCAATCGGGACGACACTCCGAAAGAGACCCCATGAGACGTCCTTCCAACCGTCAGCGTCGCCTGGTCGTTCTGACACTGGCCGTAATCGTCTTCGGGGTAGCCTACTTTGGTGGCACAAAATATAAAAAGCAGGAGAGGCCCGTACCGAACATTTCAGGCCTGTCGATCCATCCACCCTCTCCGCTGCCCTCTATGGACGATATGGATGACAAAGCACCACTCGAGCAATCTATGCTGCATGATCGCTGGAGTCTTCTGGTCCTTGACCCCCATCGGGGAGAGGCACGCTCTCCCGCGCTGGTGCGCCTGCTGCAAATCCACAACCGTCTGGCCATTTCGCCGGAGCTGCAGCGGCAACTTCACTATCTCTACCTGCCTATACAGGCCGATGAGGCCATACAAACATCGATCTCTGCATTACGTGAAAATTTCACAGGACTCAGTGGTGAACACAACCGTATCGAGGAGACATTCAGACGTTTCGGTGTCGATCCGGACAACGAACAGGCCTCTCTTTACCTGATCGGACCTGACACCAATCTTCACGCACTGTTTACCCCGGCTGAGGATGCCGCTACCATCGCGCAAGACATCACTACCCTGATCAGACAAAACCAGTAACCGTCAATGAATCGAGCAGTATCGCCCCCCAAGGGAACCCCGCAGAAAATCCTGGAGACCCTCTTTATCGGCCTCCAATACCTGCTGCCCCACCATTTACTCTCCAGGTTGATGCACGCAGTCACACGCGTCGAAGCGAAGGGGTTTAAGAACACACTGATCCGTCGGGTTATCGACTGGTACAAGGTAGACATGAGCGAGGCGCTCGAGAGCGATCCCAGTGCCTATCGCAGCTTCAACGACTTCTTTACCCGCGCCCTGCGACCCGATGCCCGCCCAGTGGCCGAGGAGACCGATAAAATCGCCTGTCCCGCCGACGGCACCCTCAGCCAGGCCGGCGACATCGAGAACGGCTACCTGTTTCAGGCCAAGGGCCACGACTACTCTCTGTTGGAACTGCTGGGGGGAGACCCGGAGTTGAGCCGTCTCTTCGAGGACGGCAGCTTCGCCACCATCTACCTCTCTCCCCGGGACTACCATCGGATACACATGCCCTACAGCGGCAAACTGAGAAAGATGGTCCATGTACCCGGCCGCCTCTTCAGCGTCAATGAGACCACCTGCCAGCAAGTGCCGAGGCTATTTGCCCGCAATGAGCGGGTTATCTCTCTCTTTGAGACCGAGATCGGCCCCATGGCGGTGATCCTGGTGGGCGCTATCTTCGTCTCCAGCATCGATACCGTCTGGGCCGGGACCGTCACACCTGCTAGGGAAAGGATCGGAACTTGGGACTATATGCCGAACGATGCACCACAGAGCATTGAACTGGAGAAGGGTGAAGAGATGGGTCGCTTCAACATGGGATCAACTGTGATCGTGCTGGTCGGTAAGGATAGATTAGAGTGGAACGAAGCGTTCACGGCCGGCAGTACAGTCAAGGTCGGCGAGGCCATTGCCACCACCACCTGAGCCACGATCACTAATCGAATAGTGCGGCAGGGCTGCACCCCACCGCATACTCAAATCTGTAGGGTGCGCCCATGGCGCACCGCAATCCTCAAACAGACAGAAAACATTGAACAACTACCCGAGGGGTTTTACCGCCTCGATAGTCGCCGAAACCACATATTCCTCCACCCCGCGGCCCGGTGCCCAATCACGAATAAATTCTCTCGACTCGTCCTTGGGTGCGATACGGGTTCTTTCGAAACCGGCTGCATCTATCATCCCCTCAAGCTCTTCGATCAGCGATGCATTGCCCATGCAACCTGAGATCAATAGTGGATCGTTGCGCATCTCCTCCGGTAGTTCCACCGTCGCCACTACATCGGAGATGGCCAGGCGACCACCCGGTTTGAGTATACGGTAGGCATCGCGAAACACCCGAGCCTTATCGGGAGAGAGATTGATGACACAGTTGGAGATGATCACATCGGCAGTGGCGTCGGCGATGGGCAGATGTTCGATCTCACCCAGGCGGAACTCCACGTTGGTGTAGTTACCTTTGATCGCATTGCCGCGGGCCTTGGTCAGCATATCGGGTGTCATATCGACGCCAATCACCCGCCCCTCATCACCGACTTCCGCAGCGGCCAGAAAACAGTCAAAGCCGCCGCCGGATCCGAGATCAACCACTACCTCACCGGGCTGGAGTGATGCGATCGCCTTGGGGTTGCCGCATCCCAATCCCATATCGGCACCATCCGGCACCTGTGCCAGATCCGCCTCGCTGTAACCCAGCCGGGTGGAGATCAGAGTGTTGATGGCGGCATCGTCGGAAACCCCGCAACAGCTCGAGCCAACGCCACATGCACTGTTTTCGTTACTCGCCTGTGCGACCTCCGCGTAGGCCTGGCGCACTTCCTGCCGATGAGCGTCCGCCCCATCCACCAGGGTCACTTCGGGTGCGCAGCAATCGGTGGTACAACAACTTTCTTTATCCGACATCGTCTTTACCTCTCAATAGGGATCTCTTCGTTACCGGCGAAATAACCGGACAGCCGACTCAAGACAGCAGGCTCAATCCAGCACATCACCTGCTTGCCTTGACGCTCCATCTCAATCAACCCGGCCTGGTGCAGCGCCTTCAGATGATGGGAGAGTGTCGATGGGGCAATTTCCAACCCCTCCCCCAACTGGCCTACGCTAAAGCGCATGGCCGCATCCAGGTCGCAGCGTGTACCGGGCTGACAGCAAGTGGTCAGACGATGGAAAAGCAGCAGTCGATGGGGGTTCCCCAGGGCTTTGAACATCTCAGCCAGCAACTGATCATCATTTCTATAGTTCGACATGTTTCGAAATATAGAACTATTTTAAGTATAAGGCAACTTTTTTCTGTAGACGGATGGGAAGATTTCACGCCGTATCAGCCGCACCCCCTTACGGCTTGGGGATTACGCGGGACGTGCTTTTTGTGATTACGCTGAATACGCTGAATGCGCTACCAGGAACGGACCCGGCCGGTATCCACGTGTATGAAGCCGGATTTGGGGTAGTAACCCACACCACCCGCTTTCAGGGCGATAGCGTTATTGCGCAGGGTCTTCAGATCGCAACCGCAGAGCCGGATGTCGATCGCCTTGCCCTGCATGTGCAGACTGCGTTTGGCCACACCTTTGCTTTTGCCGCGCAACATCTCGTTGGTCACGGGCGAGCGATAGGCAGAGATGATCTCGAACTCACCGGATTCCATGCCCACGCTCCGTTGCAGGGCATAGAGCATATCCAGCAGTTCCCGGTCCATCTCGACACGATCTCCGCTTCGATGATCGCGCATCAGATGGTCGATGGCTTCGAGATTGCCGGTCAGGTATTCACCGTCCCGCCAGTAAATGACCCGCTCCTTCTCACCGGTGTGTGTGTGCCGGAAGGCCAGTGCCCTCTCTTGCATCGGAGAAATGGCGGCGATCACAGGTGATGTAACCAACAGTCCTGCCGCCGAGGCAAGCCCGGAGAGGAAGCGTCGCCGACTGATTGACTGTTGACCGGAAAAAGTAGATTCGGAATCAAACATCTGAGCCTGTTAACCTGTTCTCTATCGCCAAAATTCGCCAATATTGTCGGCAACGACGGAATAAAATCCAGGCGCAGGTTAACAATTCTCACCATACATGACCAACCTTGTGACCGGAGTCACAGGGATAAATCATTCATCGGAAACATTCAGAAATGGATTGGCGGTTACGAAAATCAGAGCGAAGAGATCTCTTGCGCCGACTCGCGCTGGGCGGTGACATGGCCTATTCCCACATCCATCGCCAGCATCAGGTTGGTGTTTCGCTGATAGATATCCGGACGAAAATGGACATCGCCGGCACCATCCACCCAACTGGTGAAATAGGTAAGATAGACCGGTATCGGCTCAGACAGCGGTGAAATCATGGTTTCTCCACTATCCAGAGCCTGGTTGAAGCGATCCTCCTGAGGCACTCCCGACTCCTGCAGCAGCAGTCTCGCCAGTTCATCGGCGTGCTCGACCCGGACGCAACCGGAACTGAAGGCCCGTACCGGACGCTCAAAGAGTCCCACCGATGGCGTGTCGTGCAGATAGATTGCATGGGAGTTGGGCATATAGAACTTCACCCGGCCCAGGCTGTTCCCCGCACCCGAATCCTGTCTCAGCAGGAACGGGAAATTATTGGCGTGATAGAGCGACCAGTCGATACCGAGTGGATCGACCTCATCCCAGGCTTTACCGTTGCGCCGGTAAACCCTGATCCGCTTACGTTGGAGAAACTCATCATCCCTCTGCTGTTGAGGCAACAGATCCTTGATCGCGATCGAACGGGGAACCGTCCATGTGGGATTCACCACAAGGTGAGTGACCTGGCTGTTGAAGGAGGGGGTCTGCCGCTCTTCTCTGCCGTTAACCGTGCGTTTGCGGAAGATCACCTGCTCTTCCGCCTTCAGGGTGATATCGAATCCGGCTGTATTCACCCAAATATGCTGCGGCTCCAACTCATGAGGCAGCCAACGCCAGCGCTCCAGATTGGTAAGGATCTGTGCTATCCGCGTCTCGACAGGTACATTAAGCGCGCGAAGCGTCTCCGGCCCCACCACGCCATCCTCATCGAGTCCGAAACGCCTCTGGAATCGCTTGACCGTATCCACAAGCACCGCATCGAACAGCAGAGGATTTTCAATGCCTTCAACTGGAACATCACTCTCGTAAGCCAATCGTTCCCTTAGGCCCACGACGCCTTCATGTACCTCACCCGGCCTAAGGGTCTGACCCATCTCAAGGGTTGCCCAACCGCCTTCCATCCAAATATCGCGATAGTCAGCCAGGGCCTCTTTCAGTTTTTGATATCCATCGTTCTGGGGGCTCAGGTTATCAAGCAGCTCATCAAGGTGATTCTCCCGAAGCGCCAGGCTGAGCGCTCCCAGGGGATCGAAGAGATCGTTCGGCAGCAACCACAGCGGATCGATCGTCTTGGGATCGTGGTGACCATTGCGCAGATCCCTTGCAAGCCGCAGATAACCGTCGGTCAGCAGCAGTTCCCGAAGCAGGAGATGATCCGGCAGATTCGCATCCACCAGATGCTTCAGGTGTGTCACATGATAATCATTTGAGGAGAGGCCTTCCCGGTCGGCATGGGAGAGCCATTCGAAGAGCCGGCGTCCCTGGCGGTTCAGGACACGATCATCATGCCAGACGAAAGTGCCTTCTCTGCTGTCATAGAAATGCTCCAGCTGTGTCCAGTCGAGAGAGAAATCGTGTACCGGATCGGTAACCACAGGCACGTTGAAATCATCGGTATGGAGCTCAGGCGACTCGGCATGGGCAGTATCAAGATTGAACGACAATCCCAACACGATCAGCCCAACGAAACACCTGTTCACTCTCAACATGCTCAACACCAGCACCCATCAAACCGTGACCTGTTTCACAGTTATACTTATGATTTTAGACCTATGGATTCACGGGAATTGTTAAAAAACACCCGCAGTAACCCCTGAATCTCTAGTCTAATGGGCGCTAACCCTCGCTTTTTTAAACAACTGTTAAACCTGCCGGGAGGGCTCTGATCGGGGTCTGTTTTATGAATTAATTTCCTGTCACGGTCGGCAAAGCGTGGAAATACGATCGAAAATCCCCTCTGACAAACAGAAGGAACCTAAACCTGGAGCGAGTTTATTGCGGATCACATGAAGCGAAGGGAGCGGGAATATTCACTGTTTAGTATGAGTGGTAGCTTGCGGATGCAGGGCTTTCTTCGCACGCGATACGTTTCAGGCCCTGGTAAAATCGAAGGCAAGCAACGCCCGAAGATCCCGGCAACCGGAGAGATAACTCAGCAGTCGATCAACCCCCAATGCAACCCCGGCACACTCCGGCATCCCGGCGGCCAGGGCGTCGAGTAAGGGTTCATCCATATCGACCTCCGGCAGTCCTCGCTCGACACGCAACCGATTGTCTTCGGTAAACCGCCTTCTCTGCTCGTCACTATCCAGCAACTCGTGAAAACCGTTGGCGATCTCCATGCCTGCAAGATAGAGTTCGAACCGTTCCGCCACCTGCGGTGTCTCCCGACGGACGATGGACAGGGCTGCCTGGGTGGCCGGATAGTCGTAGAGGAAAGTCATACCGGACTGCCCCAGATGCGGCTCGATGAGGTGGCTCAGTAGCAGATCCAGCCAGCCATCCCGACTGTCGAGGTGCAGATCACCAGCACCCGGTATCTTCCGCTCAATCGCAAGCTCTCGTAGCTGTTCACCATCCGCCAGGTGCGGATCGACCTGCAGGTGGCGCTGAAACGCCGCTCGATAGCTTAGCTTCTCGACCTCCATCGGGGTTTCAACAAGGCGATTGACCAGACTCGCAACCTCATCCATCAAGGTATGGTGATCGTAGCCCGGTCGATACCACTCCAGGAGCGTGAACTCCGGATTGTGTCGATGTCCCAGTTCACCCTGACGAAAGACTTTACAGATCTGGTAGATGGGGCCACTACCGGCAGCCAGCAGCCGTTTCATCGGAAACTCCGGCGAGGTCTGCAGATAGAGATCCCACCCCCGGGGCGCAGCCGGCCCCATATAGCGGGTAGTGAAACTTTCGATGGCGGGATCGGTCGTACCGCATCGGGAGAGCACCGGGGTCTCCACTTCGAGCACCCCGGCCTGTTGAAAGTAGTCGCGTATCTGCCCGAGCAGATGCGCCCTGGCCCGGATCATCTCCAGGGATGCCGAAGGGTGCCAGTCCCGCTTTTCAGTCATCGGGGTTGCGGCTTAGAATCGATTAATCCTCTTTTGCCCGAGAGACGTATTCAGCGGAACGGGTGTCGACTTTGATCGCTTCACCGATCTGTACAAACAAAGGAACGCGCACCACAGCCCCGGTCTCCAGGGTCGCCGGCTTGCCGCCGCTGCCCGAAGTATCCCCTTTCAGCCCTGGGTCGGTATCGGTCACCGACAGCACCACGAACTTGGGCGGTTCCACGATGATGGGGGCGCCGTTCCACAGGGTCACAGTGCACATATCCTGTTCCTTCAGCCACTTGGCATTGTCGCCCACGGCGGCGGCATCGGCACTCACCTGCTCAAAACTGTCCGGGTCCATGAAGTGCCAGAACTCGCCATCGGCGTAGAGGTATTGCATATCGGTCTCGTGGACGTCGGCCGCCTCCACTGATTCGCCTGACTTGAAGGTCTTCTCCAACACACGGCCGGTCTTGAGGTTGCGGATCTTCACCCGGTTGAAGGCCTGCCCTTTGCCAGGCTTGACGAATTCGTTTTCAATTATGGAGCAGGGGTCGCCATCCAGTATGATCTTCAACCCGCCCTTAAACTCATTGGTGCTATAGCTAGCCATGTCTTCCTCACGAAACAGATCGATTGCGGCGCACATCATACCTGAGTGCGACGCAACTTTGCAGACACCCCCCTGGCAACAGGCCCTCAGCCAGGCCTTTACCGATCTCCCTTCATTACTGTCATACCTCCAGTTGAGCGACATCGATATGGCCGATGCGCAATCGGCCATTGAGCGATTCGGTCTCCGCGTACCCAGGGAGTTCGCCGCCCTGATGCGTCCGGGCGACCCTGAGGATCCGCTATTGAAACAGGTACTGCCCCTGGCGGATGAGCTGGCATCACAGCCGGGATATACCGATAACCCGGTCGGTGACAGAGAGGCGGAAGTCCACCCAGGACTGCTGCACAAGTACCATGGCCGTGCACTCGTCATCGCCACTGGCGCCTGTGCCGTTAACTGCCGATACTGTTTCCGCCGCCACTACCCCTACGAAAACGGATCGGCCACTCCCCGGCAATGGGAACGCATTCTCGACTACCTGCATCGGGAGAAGACGATTGATGAGGTGATTCTCAGCGGCGGCGACCCTTTGATGATGAGTGACGAGAAACTTGAGGCATGGCTGACAAAGCTATCAACCATTCCACACCTCAAAAGAGTACGGTTGCATACCCGGTTACCGGTGGTACTACCGCAGAGAATCAATCAGGCTCTGGTGGAGAGCCTCACCCGTATCCGTTTACAGACCATGATGGTGATTCACGTCAACCACCCCAACGAGATCTCACCTCAGGTTGCGGAGGGTATGGCTGCATTAAAAGATAAGAACATCACACTGCTGAACCAATCGGTACTCCTCAAAGGGGTCAACGATGATGCGGAAACCCTGATCAGCGTTAGTGAGAGACTCTTTTCCATTGGTGTACTCCCCTACTATCTCCACCTGCTCGACCGGGTGGCTGGAGCTGCCCACTTCGATGTGGAATGGAGAAGCGCACAGAGGTTATATAAAGAACTGCAAGCGGGTCTTCCCGGTTATCTGGTGCCAAAGATGGTGCGTGAGATCGCGGGGGAGAAGTCAAAAACACTGGTGCAGGCACTTACCGAATAGCCCTCGGTTCGTGATAGGTAACCATAGGTGACGATTGGTGCGGCAGGGCCGCACCCTACAGAATCGAGCAGGTAGTGGTAGGGTGCGGCCTTGCCGCACCCATTGGCTAGAAAGCCAGCGTCTCCATCGACCAGCGCGGCGACACCTTGATACCCAGAGGCTCGGCCAAACCCGCCTGCAGACGCTGACACCCGGCAAAGGCGATCATGGCACCGTTGTCGGTGCAGAACTCGGGCCTGGGGTAGAAGGCTTCACCCCCCTCCTTCTCCATCATCTCACTGACCTGCTGGCGCAGTCTGCGATTGGCGCTCACCCCACCCGCCATAATCAAGGTTTTGATACCCGTCTCTCTTACCGCTCTTCGGCACTTGATCTTTAGGGTATCGACCACTGCATCCTCGAAGGCGCGGGCGATATCGGCCATTGTCTGATGGGAGAGTGCCTGACCCTCCTTCTCCTTCGCTTCAGTCAGGGTATTGAGTGCAAACGTCTTCAGGCCGCTGAAACTGAAGTCCAATCCGGGACGATCGGTCATCGGACGCGGGAAACGGTAGCGGGACGGATCCCCTGATTGCGCCAGCTTGGCCAGTTCCGGACCGCCCGGATAGGGAAGTCCGAGCAGCTTGGCGGTCTTGTCGAACGCTTCTCCCGCCGCATCGTCCAGGGAATCCCCCAGGAGCCGGTAGTGACCGATGTCTGTCACTTCTACCAACTGGGTGTGTCCACCGGAGACCAGCATGGCGACGAAGGGAAATTCGGGTGGTCGGGCCTCAAGCATGGGGGCCAGCAGATGCCCCTCCATGTGGTGAACCGCCACCGCCGGCAGCCCCCAGGACCAGGCCAGACTGCGCCCCACGGCGGCGCCTACCATCAAGGCCCCCACCAATCCCGGACCGGCCGTATAGGCGATACCGCCCAATGAGCCGGCCTCGATCCCGGCATCATCGAACAACTGACGGATCAGCGGCAGGACCTTGCGTACATGGTCGCGGGAGGCGAGTTCAGGCACCACACCGCCATAGGCCGCATGCAGCTCGACCTGGCTGTGCAAGGCGTGGGCCAGCAGCCCCGCTTCGCTGTCGTAGATGGCCACACCCGTCTCGTCACATGAGGTTTCTATACCCAATACACGCATTTTTCCGCAATTTCGCCAGATTTTTACGGCAATACCTTTGCAAACACCGCCGCCAATGAGTAGAATTTCCGCCTTTCACAAAAAGGCTGAGCAAGCTTAACAGATCTGAGGAAACAGAATAGATGCCTAACGTACGCGTTAAAGAGAACGAACCTTTTGAAGTCGCCATGCGCCGTTTCAAGCGCTCTTGCGAGAAGGCAGGCGTTCTTGCCGAAGTCCGTCGTCGCGAATTCTACGAAAAACCCACCTGGGAGCGTAAGCGCAAGGCAGCTGCCGCCGTCAAGCGTACCCTCAAGAAGGTCTCCCGCGAAAGCCGCCGCTTCGAGCGCCAGTACTGATCGGCACCATTCAGCGAATTTCTCCCGCATGTTGAAATCCCGCATCCAGGATGACGTCAAAACGGCCATGAAGGCCAAGGACAAGGATCGGCTGACGACTTTGCGTCTGATCACCGCCGCCATCAAGCAGCGGGAGGTCGATGAACGCATCGACATGGATGACACGCAAGTGCTGGCGGTGCTGGAGAAGATGATCAAGCAGCGGCGCGACTCAATCTCCCAATATGAAAGTGCGGGTCGCCAGGAACTGGCCGATCAGGAGAAAAAGGAGATCGCCATCATAGAGGTCTACATGCCCGAAGGCCTCAGCGACGATGAGGTCGCTGCTATGATCGATGAGGCCGTCAGCGAGACCGGCGCCGCCTCCATCCGTGACATGGGCAAGGTCATGGGCGTGCTGAAACCCAAAATGCAGGGCCGGGCGGACATGGGCAAAGTCAGCGGCCTGGTCAAACAGAAGCTGTCCGGCTGACGGCAGCACCCACCGCACTATCGGCTATCCTCCAGATGACAGCCGATCACAACGGGCAGCGCGATAGATATGCCCGGTAGAATCCCCTCCCAGTTTATTGACGAACTGATCAGCCGCGTTGACGTGGTGGAGATCATCAACCGCCGGGTGCCTTTGAAAAAGGCCGGACGCGATTTTCAGGCCTGCTGCCCCTTCCACGACGAAAAGACCCCCTCTTTCACCGTCAGTCAGCAGAAACAGTTCTACCATTGCTTCGGCTGCGGCGCCCATGGCTCCGCCATTGGCTTTCTGATGGAGTATGACAACCTGGGCTTTGTCGAAGCCGTGGAGTCACTCGCCGAGTCCGCAGGCCTGGAAGTGCCGCGAGAAGCGGGTTATGACCAGGGCCCCGATCTGCGTCCTCTCTACGACTTGATGGAAGAGGCCTCCCGCTTCTATCAGCAACAGTTGCGTCAGCATCCGGAAGTCTATCAGGCCGTCGACTACCTCAAACACCGTGGCCTTACCGGAGAAATCGCCGCCAGATTTCATCTCGGCTTCGCACCGCCGGGATGGGACAACCTGTTATCCATTCTGGGTCAGGACCAGGCCGCAATCGAACGCCTCAGCCAATGCGGCCTGACCAGTGAACCGGAATCGGGTAAACGTTACGACCGCTTCCGGCACCGGATCGTCTTTCCAATCCGCGACTCCCGGGGACGCGTCATCGGCTTCGGCGGACGCGTGTTGGGGGATGACAAGCCCAAATATCTCAACTCACCGGAGACACCCTTGTTCCACAAGGGACGCGAGCTCTACGGTCTTTACGAAGCACGCAAGGCCAACAACAAACTGCAGCGACTGCTGGTGGTCGAGGGCTACATGGACGTGGTGGCGCTGGCCCAATACGGGATCCTCAATGCGGTTGCCACCCTGGGTACAGCCACCACACAGGACCATCTCGAACTCATTTTTCGAACCTGCTCGGAGGTGGTGTTCTGCTTCGATGGCGACCGGGCGGGCAAAGATGCAGCCTGGAAGGCGCTACAGACCACGCTGCCGGTGATGCGCGAGGGTCGCGAGGCGAGATTTTTATTCCTGCCGGACGGTGAGGATCCCGACACACTGGTCAGAAAAGAGGGCCGGGAGGCCTTCGAAGTCCGTATTGACGGCGCCCTGCCACTCTCCGAGTTTCTCTTTCAACAGCTCACCGGCCAGGTAAAAATGGAGACCATCGACGGTCGCGCACATCTTGCCGAGCTCGCCAAGCCCTACCTGGAACGACTTCCGCCCGGACTGTTCCGGCGCATGATGTATCAACATCTGGAGAATCTGGTCGGTATCCGTGACGGACACCTCGACACCCAAAGCGCTGGAACCGGCAGAGCGTCCCGGCAGGCAAGACAGCGCCAGGCAGTCCAGCGTCCCACGCCGATACGCTTCGCTATTGCACTTCTGCTTGATAATCCCCATTTAGTGACTACGGCAGACAGCGTGGATGACAGCTGGAAACAGTGGCAAACGACGGGTACACAGATTTTGTCCCAACTGCTTGAAATTATTCGCTCCCAACCTACGCTTAACAAGGCGGCGCTACTGGAGCGCTGGCGGGATAGCGAGCACTTCGCTCATCTCAACAAGCTTGCGGAGCATACTTTCACCCTGCCCGAAATGGACCAGGAGACGGAACTGAGAGACGCACTGGTCAAACTTAACAGCCAATTTCGCAAGGAGAGTCGCCCACTGCCGGGGAATCTCAAACCCAGCGAATTGTCTGAAACTGAGCTGGATGCACTGAAAAAACGTTACCCGGGCACCCTCCCCTCAGAGACAGATGACGGATCGGAGAGTTGAGTCATGGATCTCGTGGAAAACCCGTACATTAGTGGAAAACATCCCTAGATCTGTGCTAATATGGTGAGTTCAGCCTGGACTAGTAGCTCTCGTACACATTCAAGGTAAAAGATGAATCAGGAACAGCAGCAATCTCAATTGAAACAACTGATTGCAAAGGGTAAGGAGCAAGGTTTTCTGACCTATGCCGAGGTCAACGACCACCTTCCCGACGGCATCGTTGAACCCGAACAGATTGAAGATATCGTTCGGATGATCAATGACATGGGCATTACCGTCCATGAGACTGCGCCCGACCTTGAAGAAAGCACGCTGAGCGATAACGCCGTCTCAACCGACGAAGATGCCGCCGAGGCCGCAGCCGCCGCCCTGGCCAGCGTGGACAGCGAGTTCGGTCGCACCACCGATCCCGTCCGCATGTACATGCGTGAAATGGGCACGGTGGAACTGCTCACACGTGAGGGTGAACTGCGCATCGCCAAGCGTATCGAAGAGGGCCTCAACCAGGTCTCCGCCGCGCTTGCCACCTTTCCTGTCGCTGTTGAAAAACTCTGCGTACGCCTGGAGGGCATCGAAGAGGGCGTGATCCGCATGGCCGATGTCACCAACGGTTTCATCGATCCCAACGAGCCTGACGAGATACCCTCCCCAGCCACTACTCCCCAGCCCGCAGCGAATGCTGAGAAGACGGAAGCCACCGATGCGGATGACAGCGATTCATCTGAGGATGACGAACCTGAGAACCTGGGTCCTGATCCGGAAGAGGTCGCCGCAAAGGCGAAAGTGCTGCGTAAACGTTACAAGACCCTCTGCACCAACCTGAAGAAAACCGGGCGCACCAGCGCAAAGACCCAGAAAGCCCTGGACGACGTGGCGGAGTCTTTTCTCGAATTCAAGCTGGTACCGGCCACCTTCAACCTCCTGGTCTACTCCCTGCGCGACACCATCGAGCGCATTCGCGGACAGGAGCGGATCATCATGAACCTGTGCGTCGACAAGGCCCGGATGCCGCGAAAGGAGTTCATTACCTCCTTTCCCGACAACGAAACCAACCTCGATTGGATTCACGACCAGATCAAGAAAGGCAGCGATTACTCTTCTGCTCTGGAAGAGCATGCGGACGAAATCCTGCGGTCTCAGAAACGTCTTGTCACACTGGAGACCGACTGCCAGTTGACCATCGGTGAGATCAAAGAAACCAACCGCAAGATGTCAATCGGTGAGGCCAAGGCCCGCCGCGCCAAGAAAGAGATGGTCGAGGCCAACCTGCGTCTTGTCATCTCTATCGCCAAGAAGTACACCAACCGCGGCCTGCAGTTCCTGGACCTGATCCAGGAGGGCAATATCGGCCTGATGAAGGCGGTCGACAAGTTCGAATACCGTCGCGGCTACAAGTTCTCGACCTACGCCACCTGGTGGATCCGCCAGGCGATCACCCGCTCTATCGCGGACCAGGCGCGCACGATCCGTATTCCGGTGCATATGATCGAGACCATCAACAAGCTCAACCGCATCTCCCGCCAGATGATTCAGGAGATGGGCCGTGAAGCCACACCGGAAGAGCTGGCCGAACGCATGGACATGCCGGAAGACAAGATCCGCAAGGTGCTGAAGATCGCCAAAGAGCCGATCTCCATGGAGACCCCCATCGGTGATGACGAAGATTCGCATCTGGGCGATTTCATAGAAGATGCCGGTGTCGTCTCCCCCATCGAGTCGGCCACCGCCGAGGGCCTCGGTGAGGCAACCCAGAACATGCTGGCAGGCCTGACCGGCCGTGAAGCCAAAGTCCTGCGCATGCGTTTCGGTATCGACATGAACACCGACCACACCCTGGAAGAGGTCGGCAAACAGTTCGACGTCACCCGTGAGCGTATCCGGCAGATCGAAGCCAAGGCATTGCGCAAACTGCGTCACCCCTCCCGTTCAGATCGCCTGCGCAGCTTCCTCGACAGCGACTGACCGGACAGATCCACCCGCAACAGATGCTGAAATTGCGGGCGGATCTGATAAAATCCCGCGATTCCGGGCCCATAGCTCAGTTGGTTAGAGCAGGGGACTCATAATCCCTTGGTCCTAGGTTCGAGTCCTAGTGGGCCCACCAATAAAAACAACCTGTTATGTCACTTTGCTTAATCATGAATTTGGCATGTAGACATATCAAAACTTCCCACCCTGCATAGTTGTTTTTTTGCAATCAGCTGGTCTGGGTTCGAATCCTCTCGCTGGCTCCATATAATCAATATGGTTACATGATTTTCTACTAGCCACGCATTTAAATGTAGACAATATGTAGACGATCCTATTAATGATTACCAGACAGAGAATCAAGACTTAGAATCCTAAGTGATAAATCTTATCTGGTATTATATCTGAGAGCCTTTATAACTTAAGAGCTGTAAGTCTTTGATACTATAGCTCAACGTATATGCTTGTATATCAGTCACAAGGAGCGTGTTTTGGCTATATTAGATAACGAAGACTTTCGGGGCTTTCTAACCCGTATATATCCAGGCTTGGTAATAGACGATGTACCTGCTCCTTCTGGGCAACGTGTCGTATATTTTTGCCATTTCGAGCCAGATCCAGCTCTCGAAAATGAGTGGCCCGAGTGGGGCAATGTAGTACTAAAGGTATCTGAAGGGGTATCTGCGCAAGCTATTGCTTATATCCAAAGAGAGATTGAAATTCTAAACAGGCTAGCGCATCCAGGATATCCGACCCTACTTTACGATGATGTCATTTCAGAAGATCCTGATACAGAGGTTAAGTTAAATCCAAAACTATTTGTCACTATTGAAGAAAGAATTGACGCACAACCGCTTAGTGAGCTTGCCGAAAATTTTTGTGATGAAAATAGTGTCATTGATCTTCTTACAAAATTAATTCTAATTCTCAAGCCTCTTTGGGAAGGAAGGCCGCCTCTAGTCCACCGTGATTTGAAACCCGCAAATATTCTAATCACACCCAGCAATGATGTGGTGGTAATAGATTTGGGCATTGTTAGGGAAGAGGGAGCGAGTGGGGTAACTTTTTCTGCGGTAGCACATGGGCCATGTACGCCGAAATATGCAAGTCCTGAGCAAGCAATAAACGATAAGCGAAACATTTCCTTTAAAAGTGATTTCTTTGCACTCGCAACTCTATGTTATGAGTTGTTAACAGGGTCTAATCCATATCAAGAAGAAGATGATCTTGTAGAAGATGTTCTTGATAAAGTATGCAATAAGATTCCAGAGTCCTTACATTCCTTAGGCTTAGCTAGTGAGGATTTTTCGAGAATTATTCAAAAAATGATGGAAAAACATCCATATAAACGACACAGAAAAATTGAAGATTTAGTCGTAGAAATTGAAGCCATAAGGAGCTAGGAATGCCAATTACTCTATTACATCAATGTGGTCATAATGCGAACTGGAATATTGATTCATATAGAGACGATGAATGTGGTGATGGGCTAATTCTGAGTCCGGTACATCAGAGTCAGCCAACTATAGATAAATTGGGCGATGATATTATTCAGGCAAGTATTTTTGATCCACAATATTATCTTCCAAATTCACAAAAGAAAAAATTAAAGACATACGAATTCTTCCCAGAAGTAATATCTGGGGGATTTGATACATTAGAATTTTCAACTCTAGCTATAGAGTCAGCGCGCAGTTGCCTAGGATTTCAATTAGAAAAAGATTTCCATAGGATTATGATACCTGCCAGGCATTTTTCTGATATGGAACCGGACTATATTGAGAAACAAGAAGTTTATACAGTTCATCCATTTTTACAAGCTATTGAAGAAGAGGGAGTTGGTAAGGAAATATTTTTAACATTGCCATTAACGAGCAGGATGCTTATGCATGATCGATATAGGACCAATATCTTAAATTGGATAACTAGTTATCCTGAAATTGATGGCGTTTATTTACTGGTTGAGGATGACCGGGCATCAAAACAGATACAGGATCATAATTTTTTAAAAAAATACCTGACATCGGTCTATGAGTTACGAGATGCTGGCCTGAAGGTTCTAGTGGGGCATTGTAATACAGAAGCATTGTTGTTTACTCTAATCGAAGGATGTGAAATAACATTTGGTGCTTACGAAAATACTAGAATGTTCTCGGTTGATAAATTTGTGGTATCAGATGAGGATAGACGCGGCCCAAGAGCCAGGTTATATATGCCGGGGTTATTGAATTGGATTCAATATCCGCAGGCAGTAGAGATAAGAGATGGGTTGGGATCAGTATGGGATAGGATTTATTCTGAAACTACATATGCAGAGGAGGCTTTTGAATCTGCAATAGATCCGCATTTTAATTATCCTGGCCTGTATAAACATTATTTTCTAAACTTTCAGGAACAGATCGATACATTATCTGAAGTATCTGACAGTCAAAGGTATGAAATCTTAAGAGATTTGCTTAGAAACGCGCAGGAAAACTACTATGAAATTGAGCGGTGGCCGCTCGATTTGGATAGGCATGGCAGAGGTGATCATATAGAGCCTTGGCTTGACTCTCTAAACTGGTTTTATCGCTCTTTCTTATCTTAGGTTCTGCTTTAAGATTAGATTTGCAGCATACCAGTATCTAAATTGTGATTTAGGTGAGTTAATTTTTGAGTTTATATGGATTATTAATTTTCCATCTTTCTCAATCGAGGCGAGTCCTACGTTACGCCTAATAAACTCAGATCTATTTTTTAGAGCTGTTGCACAGTAATAATGATCTATAAGTACCCAAGACTGATGTGCAAAGTCATGATATCTACTCGCTTGATATAGTGCTTTACGCCAATCTCTTAACTTTGCTTCAATAGCATATATACGATTAACAGGAGCTCTGGGTTGGTGCAATTTGATCCAGCCTCGAGAAGTTTTGTTGCAGAACCCAGCTAATGAGTATTCTCTTAGTATCTTTTTTGCTGTCTGGTGTGATACGCAAGCAAGCGCTCGAAAATCATCTACCTGAAAAACTTTCCTGTACGGGAGACGAACTAGTGGGTAGGTCCACTGTGGACGTAATGACGTAATATCAACATATTTTTGCCAATCTGCTCTAAGCTCATAGATACCAATATCAGCGATACCATTACCTGCATCTAATTCCAATATGTGGCCATATGAATCATTTGATCTAAATTTTTCATATCTTGAGAAATCCTGGACTAGGGCTTCTTCAGATGTGAAAGGCATGGATGAAGCTGTGCGGGTGAACAATACTTCACTGTCGTGTTTTGGGGGATTAGAATCTGCACTAAGAGAGAGAAGCATCACCAAACCCCGCCACTAGATCAAAAAATATAACTACTTGGATTCAAGATAAAATATTAACGTAGAGATTGCTGTTTATAAGCATTTTATCCGCCAGTGTAGAAAGTATTTTACATTAACGTACAGTTATTGACAGAACTCCAAGTTCCGGAAAACCCGGCCACAGGACCAGCCCCCCTACTAGTCCTAGCCCAGGGGCCGGCCCCTTGCTACTGAGTTCCAGCCCCCGAAAACCGGGACAGATTTATTATGCTCGGAACCGGTCAACTCGGTAGCGGCGAACGTGCGAACCTATTGGGGTATGACTCGGGTTGAGGTAACAATATTTTTTCATTAGTGCGCAAGACTGTGTGATATTTAGCCATCCAATTATGGATACTAACAAGAGATCCAGAAATCGCCTCCTGCCCACCGTCTGGTTCCACTGACCGGAGCCCAATACGGAAAAGGACATTCTCATCCCTGGGAGTCGATATCGAGTCCCATCTCAGCGGCCCGCTTACGCCAGAGTCTGCGCGCCAACTTGCGCATATCCTCGACCTTGTCCATCTCGTCGACGATCTCGATACCGATCAGGGTCTCCAGCACGTCCTCCAGGGTCAGTATGCCCTCCATGCCACCGTACTCATCGACGATGAGGATGATGTGGCTGCGCTCCTCAAGCAGCATCTCGAAAGCATTCTGCAGGGAACTGGTGTCGGGCAGTGCGGCCAGATGCCGGCGATAGATGGAAAGCGGTTTATCTGAGTTACCACGGGCATGGGCCAGCAACAGGTCGCTGCGCAGGACGAACCCGGTCACGTGGTCGCGTTGCCCATCATAGATGGGAATACGGGAGAAGCGGCTGTCGCCGTGCATGTTGAAATAGTCCGCGACCGACAACGCCTCATCCAGCGAGAAAACCACCAGGCGGGGTGTCATCACATCGCTGACCCTGGCTTCTCTCAGGAGGAAGAGGTTGTTGAGGATGAGTGACTCGCGCTCCAGCAGCTTGCCCTCCTCCACACCGGCCTGCGCCATTGCGGTAAACTCGTCCCGCCGAAACTGCCCGTGCTGATGCCCCCGCGACAGGAGTTGCGTCAGCACCGCGGACATCTTGATGAACGGATAGAGTATCCAGATGAGAAATTTCAGCAGATAGGCCGTGGACGGCGCCAACTGCCGCCAGTAGACCGCTCCGATAGTCTTGGGAATGATTTCCGAGAAGATCAGGATCATCAGGGTGAGGACCGCAGACACCACCCCCAGATAGGCATCGCCGAACACCACCGTAGCCTGCGCGCCGGCACCGGCCGCACCGATGGTGTGTGCCGTCGTGTTCAGGGTCAGGATCGCCGCCAGCGGATCGTTGATGTTCTGCTTCAGCCGCTTGAGTAGCTTGGCGGCGCCGTTACCCTCCTGCTCCAACACCGAGATATAGGGATGGGTAACGCTCAGAATCACCGCTTCGGCGATGGAACAGAGGAAGGAAAAGCCCAGGGCTATCGAAATGTAGACAAGAAGCAACAGCATACGCTAACCGAGGGGTTCAACCTTTTAGACAAATCCAACAGGTACATTAAACGAATAACCTGCCTGCAATGCAAATCACTTAATGTGCAGCTGGATAAGGGATCCATTGTGGATCACAATCCGGCAAGTTGATAGATGTCGAACCACCAAGGAAAAAGGCCCATGCGATTCCCGAATTCCATACTGTGATCAGGATTCAGCCCCGAATGGTACTTACTTAAAGGGATATCAATCGCAATAGAAGGATTCGAGTTGGATTCCAGCCTATTTTGTGGGGCAGGGCCCCACCATTGCGATGGAGAAAATAAGAGTAATTCTCATATCACCCTACAAGGTCCGCTTAAGTAAGTGCCATTCGGTTCAGCCCCCCTTATTTGCTTGGGTTCGAGCCCTTGAGAACCAATTATGTAAATTACAGCTCGATTTACAGCATCGGCTTCATTGGCTCATTCGGAAATTATACTGGCTGTATTAGCATGGCATCCAATAGATGCTAACAGTAAAGAACGAGCCTCTACTCGTTCTCTTACATTTTCTAAATATCCCCACCTTCCACCAAGTATTTTGCGTAGACCCAGCCAAGAGAGTTTAAGTATCTCACTTTGCACCATCGCATCATCATCGCCAGCTCCCTCTCTCTGCTATCAAAGGCCTCCCATTCCGCAAATGTGAAATTTGGATAGCAGCCAAGATTTTCCAGCTTTTTATAATTACCAGGTATTCTGCCGACGACTGAAAATGCTTTTGAAGGGCCTTTCCGTAGATTGAGATAACTATTCTCTGTAATACCGGTGACCGCCCAATAATCCGGCCCATCGGCCTCTGACAGGACAGACTGGGACATGAACTGCGTGAGCAGAAATACACACAGCATCAGCAGCGGACGCATAGTGAGTCAGACCAACCTGGGATCAAGAAATGAGGCCTGCGTAATATGCGGCAGCAGTTGCTTACCCGGACAAGCTGTCTTTTTAAAATCCTGGTGCGAGAAAACCATTCTATCCTGCGGTCTCATGCTACCCAGATTCTTCATGGGTTTGAATTTTCCATACTCAGCATGGCTGGGACTGTATTTAAGCCAACCAAGAAAGTAGGAGAGCAGGAACATACGCCTGGCGATTTCATAGTCACTGACCGGCTGGTTTTCGAAATCTCCGGCAAAGCTGATCGCAATACCCGTTGAGTTGTGCCCCTTCGTATGCGCACCCGTTCGGTCCTCTCCCCTGCCTTCACAGATCATGATCTTTGCCGAACGGGCCATCAGAAAAGCAATAAAATTGTAGGGCACATCCATGCCCAAGTCGGGCCTGACGGTCTGCAGCTTTCTCATCATAGTGAACGCCTCCTTCTCTGTTTCCCACAGATTGGGGGAACTGTCACTGCTGTCCGGCATCACGGTATGGTGAATAATCACATGAGTCCGTCTATCTCGAGAAACCCGGTAGCCCTTTCTCGGATATGCCGGATCGGCACCCCATGCCTCCCTATCGGCATAGACCAGCCCTGGTACAATTTCGAATTTTGCCATGACACTCCTCCTTTAGTCTGTCTTTTATCACTGGATAAAGACACCTCACACTCCCTGACAACATGTCATCTCGTCTCTGAGCTCAATAAAAAGAGCGTGACTTAAAATGACTGTTTCACCATGCGCATCGTCGCCGTAATAATTGCCGTCCTCTTGCTACTTATCACTATCAGTACAATAACCTTGACAGTAATTTCGTATACCAGAGAGAAATTTCACCATTATTTATTGCTGGGCATCTCCAGTATTTCCGATACTTCCAAAGAGCCTCCAATTTCGAGGAACGGACAGGCTCTTGCGATCTCGATGGCCGCTGCCAAAGAGTCCGCCTTGATGATCGTAAACCCCGACATGGAGGTTGCACTGCCGTCACTGACGCTACCATCCGGTTTTACAACGCGTGTATTCTTAAGCGGGTTCGCAGGGCTTATCGCAGCCTCTCCCAAATCCTGCAGCCACGCTTGATACTTCGCAAAATGGCGCTTACCTTCTTCCGGGTTTGAAGGGTGGTTTCCGCCAAGATAGGTAATCATGTATGCCGGCATAACTCGATCCCCGCTACTGTTGCCTACGGTTTAGATCATAGACAGGATGAATGCCGGCAAACACCTATCTACTGAAACCTCTTGCCGGCTAGGCAAGCTTTCTCTTTTCATGAAGTTTAGCGTCAAATTTTTCTTTGTGGATGATAAAGCGCTCATGACGACCTTTGGATATCAGATCGACGCCATCATGGGCCTCTACGCCAAATACCAACCTCCTCCCGTCAACTTCCAACAGCTCAACAGTGGCAGTGACTTCGAACCCAGTCGGCGTTGCAGCAAGATGACTGATATCAATATGCGTACCAACGGTCTGCTCAACGGGCCACTCAATGTGAGGGTTTATTGCCTTGATACAGCTCCACTCGAGAAACCCGACGAGAAAACCGGTTGCAAACACTTCCGGCATCGCCAAAAACTCATCGGACTCAGGATACAAGGCAGGGACCGTTTTCGACTCTGGGACGATAAACTTGTGTTGATATCGTAGTCCCGGTTTCAGTGTCTCTTTCATCTCACTCTCAAACTCTCATCGCCATTTGCGTCACGATAGGGTAGCCGTTATCAGGAGAAAAGAGATGCGAAAAGGTCCATTACCCCATTCATCTCTCTTTCTCTAAAACAGCCATCCGAAGGTAACCTCCAGTTCAGTCTGTTCCATATACAGCGTACCGGTCTGTCCGCTGGTATTGGGATTTGTACCTGTCAGCTCCTCCCTCGGAGAGTAAGTCAATGACAGGCTTATCTCTCTTTCTGTTGAGAGCTGCCTGGTCATACCGAGACTGTAGTGATCCCGCCCCACTGCCGGTGCAAGGATATTCAACAAAGCCTGGTTGTTCGGAATGATCTGGTTGCCGTGACTATAGCCTGCCCTCAGCACTGTATCCGGGTCGTACTGCCATCGGATTCCGGCTTTGGCTATCTTGGCATCCCGCCAACCGCCGCCGATTCCATCATCGGCACCCAGGATCGGCATCATCAGCGGAATATCGTTTCGGTTACCGACTGCTGCAATACTGCTGTAATAGATTCGCTGATAATCAACCATTAACATCAACTCACCTGTAAGATTAAATGCTGCCCCCATCTGGAAGGTTGCGGGAATATCAAAATCCCCCTGTTCAGCAAACAGGCCCCGGTAGTCTTCGAACTCTGTCATTCCCATTCTTGTCTGTACACCCAACCCTAAGGCGATCAGATCGGTGGGGCGGTAGTTCACACCGAGACTCAAACCCAAACCATATGAGTAGTCGAATCCATTGTTCGTCACTTCGTCCGGGTAGAATGAGACAGCACCAAAGGGCTTCAAGCCCCTGGCTCTGAACGCCTGCAGTCCAATAATCGGACCAATACCCAATGACAGTTTTTCCGATACCGCATACGAGTAAGGCACATGAAGCATCATCTGGTAGAGATCGACGCCCGTGGGTGCCGTCGCCTCCCAACCCGGTCGTTCGAAATACCTGAAGATCGCCTCGTCATACTCCGTATTGAGTCCATTCATCACCAGAGCAAGTCCGACCGTATTGGATTCATCGATTTTCCGGCTATAAGCAAACTGGGGTATGAGAAAAAAACTGTTTTTACTCTTGTAGTCTCTGGGTGCGATCTGTACCGGTCCCGTGGCGTCATCATTCGCTTTAAAGCCCCTCTTGGGCATGAAGAGAGAGCCGCCGAAATCCATGCGTGAACCCACCAGCGAGAGATTGGCGGGATTCAACGCACCGCTCGATGCATCCTCAGGCTGTGCCACACCCGCCCCCGCCATCCCTTTGCTTTTTGTGCCAAGGCCGTGGGTGAAATAACCATTGGTGGCATACAGGTTGGTACTACACAAGAGTAGAAGCAGTATTATTATTTTCATGATAGATCCACAGAAAACACGATGATTGACTGGCAAGATAATATCTTATGCCGCGCTAAGATAGCACCACAGGCTATTCACGCATGTAAGACTGTGACAACTTTTCACATAGGCGCCTTTCAGCGTTGTTTATACAGCACACAGGGACTGCCTGTTACCCGGCAAGATACCGATCTACTCCCACGGCTGTTTCACCCTGTTTTCCTGCGCCCTTTCCTTCTCCTCCTGCTTTGCAATCGAGTGCCAGTAGAGCGGAATAATAAAGATCAAGAGAAGAAATCCGGAAATGACAACCTCGCGATAGACCATCGCAAGACCAAACTCGCTCTGCAAAAAAGGATAAGAAAAAACGAAACCGACAATAAGAAGCGCGGAAAAGAGATATATTTTTATCACTTCAGTTCCCTCTAAAAGTAATAAGAGTCTATTTATGCCGATGATTCAGGATGCCTTTCTCCGATAGTCGACCTTAACCGAATCGGCACCGGCCAACTGCTCCAGTCGACGCAGGAGCTCATCTGTCGGATTGACCCGCCACTCCTGTCCCAATTGTATATCACCGCTGGCATTATCGGTACGGTAGTGGAGACGGATGCCGGTGGTGCCGCCGCGGAAGGGACTGAGGATATGCTGCAGCTTTTCCCGAAAGCCCGAAGCATCGAGTCCGTTGAGTTTGACGTTGACACTGACCAGACCGGCGTAGTGAGCCCGGGCCTGTTCAAAGGTCAGGACATTGTCGACACGGATACTCAATCCGCCACGGAATTCATCATAGTTGAGGTTACCGGAGACAACCAGAATCTTATCTGCGGAGACCAGCTCCCGGTTAACCTCATAGGTATCGCTGAACAGTGTGCACTCGATACGTCCACTGCGGTCATCCAGCAGAATGGTACCCATCCTACCACGTTGGGTCTGGCGATGACTGGCGGTGACGACCAGGCCCGCAACCACAACAGAAACACCTCGGCGTCTCTGCCCTTGATTCCCGCTGTTGTCCAGGCTGAGATCACCGATACGGCTGCTGGTGACCTGGCGCAGTTCGTTGGCGTATCGGTCGATGGGATGACCGGTGAGATAGAGGCCGAGGGTCTCCTTCTCCGCCTGCAGGCGCTGTTCCTCTTCCCACTCATCGATATCATCGGGAATCACTTGGGCGTGACTCGACTCCGTCGGTTGCGGATCGCCCATACCGAAGAGATCGTTCTGCCCCACCACCTCCATTTCATGGTGTTGCTCGGCAAGTTTCAGCGCCAGTGGCAGCTGCTGCATCAGGGTCGCACGGTTCTTGCCAAGCCCGTCCAGCGCCCCGGCACGGACCAGCGACTCCAGCACCCGACGGTTGACCTTACGCAGATCGATGCGACGGCAGAAACCGAAAATATCTTCGTAAGGGCCGTTGGCGTTGCGCTCATGGATGATCGCCTCGATGGCGGACTCCCCCACTCCCTTGATGGCGCCCAGACCATAGACCACCGTGCGATCGCCCGACGCGGTGAACTTGTACTCTGAAAGATTGACCTGAGGCGGTTCCACCTTGAGCTTCATATGGCGACATTCGTCGATCAGAGGGACCACCTTGTCCGTGTTGTCCATATCCGCTGAACAGACCGCCGCCATGAAGGGCGCCGGATAGTGGGCCTTGAGCCACATGGTCTGATAAGAGACCAGGGCATAGGCGGCGGAGTGTGACTTGTTAAAGCCGTAGCCGGCAAACTTCTCCATCAGATCGAAGATGTAGCGAGCCGTCTCCTCCTCGACGCCACGCTCCACCGCACCCTTGCGGAAGATCTCGCCCTGCTTGGCCATCTCCTCCGGCTTCTTCTTACCCATGGCGCGACGTAACAGATCGGCGCCGCCGAGGGAGTAACCCGCCAGCACCTGGGCGATCTGCATCACCTGCTCCTGATAAAGGATGACGCCATAGGTGGGCTTGAGGATCGGTTCCAGATCGGGATGGGGATAAGCGACCTGGGCACGACCGTGTTTACGGTTGATGAAGTCGTCCACCATGCCTGACTGCAGCGGTCCCGGTCGAAACAGGGCCACGAGAGCTGTGATGTCGTCGAAGCAATCGGGCAGGAGCTTCTTGATCAACTCCTTCATGCCTCGGGATTCCAGTTGGAATACAGCCGTGGTCGCGGCGCTTTTCAGCAGTCTGAACGAGGCCTCGTCATCCATCGGTATGGCATTGATATCGATCGGTTCCTGACCCGATTTTTCCCGTTCGGCATTGACCGCCTTGAGCGCCCAGTCAACGATGGTGAGGGTACGCAGACCGAGGAAGTCGAACTTGACCAGGCCCACCTTCTCCACGTCGTCTTTATCGAACTGGGTCACCAGGCCTTCGCCGCCGGCTTCGCAGTAGAGCGGGGTAAAATCGGTCAGGAGTCCTGGCGAGATCACCACGCCGCCGGCATGCTTGCCGGCATTACGGGCGCAACCCTCCAGCTTCTTGGCCATCTGGATGAGTTCGCTGACCTCCTCGTCGCTCTTGTAGGCCTCCTTCAGGTCGTCGCTCTCCTCCAGCGCCTTGTCGAGGGTCATGCCGATCTCGAAGGGGATCATCTTGGCCACCCGGTCGGTAAAACCGTAGGGATGGCCGAGCACGCGTCCCACATCCCGCACCACCGCCTTCGCCGCCATGGAGCCGTAGGTGATGATCTGCGAAACGGAATCCCGCCCGTAGCGCCGGGCTACATAGTCGATCACCAGGTCGCGCTTATCCATGCAGAAGTCGACATCAAAGTCGGGCATGGAGACACGCTCGGGATTGAGAAATCGTTCGAAGAGTAACTCATGCTCGATAGGATCGAGATCGGTAATCTTCAGCGCATAGGCGACCAGGGAGCCGGCGCCGGAGCCACGTCCCGGACCCACTGGGATATCGTTGTCCTTAGCCCACTGGATGAAGTCGGCGACGATCAGGAAGTAGCCGGGAAAGCCCATGCTGTTGATCACATCGAGCTCTATTTGCAGGCGCTCATCATAGACCTTGCGCTGCTCGGCGAACTCCGGCGAACCCATATCTAGGATACTGCCCAGACGCCACTCCAGTCCCTTGCGCGACTCGGCGGCAAGAAACTCCTCGATGGTCATCCCCTCGGGGATCGGAAAGTCGGGCAGGAAATTTTTGCCCAGGGTCAGCTCGATGGTACAGCGCTTGGCGATCTCAACGCTGTTCTGCAGCGCCTCGGGAATGTCTGAGAAGAGTTCCTGCATTTCCTCCGGCGTACGCAGGTACTGCTGTTCACTGTAGTTCTTGGGACGCCTGGGATCGTCGAGGGTACGTCCCTCGTGGATGCAGACCCGCACCTCGTGGGCGTCGAAATCCTCCGCATGGAGAAAATGGACATCGTTGGTCGCCACCACCGGCACCCCGTAGTCGGCCGCGAGGGTAACGGTCTCGTGCAGACAGCGCTCTTCATCCGGCCGTCCGGTGCGGTGCAGCTCCAGATAGTAGCGATCTCCGAACAGAGCCAGCCACTGACCGAGCAGCCTCTCCGCCTCAGCACCGTTGCCCGCCAGGAGGGCATGTCCCACATCGCCGTGACGGCCGGCGGATAGCGCGATCAACCCCTCGGTATTACCCTCCAGCCACTCACGCTCCATGAGAGGACGTCCCAGATGCTGCCCTTCACGATAGCTGCGTGAGACCAACCGGGTCAGATTCTTGTACCCCGCCTGGTTCTGCACCAGCAGCACCAAGCGATAGGGCTTGTTGGCGTCCTCGGGATTACGGATCCAGGCATCCACTCCGGCGATGGGTTTGACCCCTGCGGCCAGCGACGCCTGATAGAAACGGACCAGGGCGAAGAGGTTGGATTGATCGGTCAGCGCCACGGCGGGCATACCGCTCTCCGCCACCTGCTTGACCAGCGGCTTGACCCGTACCAGGCCATCCACCAGGGAGTATTCGGAGTGGACACGGAGATGTACGAAGGCGGCTTCCATGGGAGAGGATTCTACCCCGAATCGAGGTCAAAGCATGAGCCTGGATTCAAGAAAAATGCAACGGAGGGGTCGTGCGCTACTCCCGCACCAACCCTCGGCGTACAGCTTCCAGTGTAGCCTCCGAACAGCTGCGGATGTTCAGTTTCTGGTAGATAGTCTTGATATACCCCGACACCGTATTGGGGGAGAGCTCCAGCTGGCGTGCGATCCCCTTGCGGGTGCTGCCCTGGGCGATGAGCGTCAACACGTCGGCCTCCCGGGGCGTCAGTTGTTGCTGCTGCGATCGCGGATCGGGATGAAAGTGACCCAGAATGCGTCGCGCAATGGACGGTGAAAGCGGCGGGCGCCCCTCGACGATGCCGCGCAACTGCTCCACCAGTTCGGCACGCAGATGCTCTTTCAGCAGATAACCCTGAGCGCCCGCACGCAAGGCGCCGAACAGGCTCTCGTCATCATCCATGACCGTGGCCATGACGATGTAGTGTGCACCCTCCCGCCTGCTGAGTTCGGCCGCCACCTCCACTCCGCTGCCGTCAGGCAGACTGATATCGAGCAGTGCCAAATCGTACTGCCTTCCCTCCGCCCGTGCACGGGCCTGGGCCACCGTGGAGACGGCATCGACACTGATCCCGGCAAAGGCCTCCCGCAGCACGGAGCAGAGCACATCGCGGGTCGGTTCATGGTCTTCAAGCAGGAGCGCGCTTTTCATTCTCTATCTCCGCATCGAGCAGCATCGTCAGGATAAATTTCGTGCCGACGTCATCGGACTGCCATGCCACATGCGCACCGATCTCCCCGGCGCGGCTGCGTATGCCCGCCATTCCCGCACCCTCTCTCCACGTCTCGACGGGCTCGGCAACAGCATCACCGTTGACTTGCAGTTCAAGGTTGCCGTCGGCATGGGTAACTGCAATACCGACGTTATTCGGCGCGCCATGACGCAGCAGATTGCTCACCGCCTCGCGCAGCATACGGGTCAGATTGATGCGCTGCCGACCAGTGACGAAACAGGCGTCTTGCGAAACTTCGTCATGCCACCGCAGTTCGACACCCGCCACCTCCAGCCGATTCAGCACCTCGTGACGCCAATCGGCCAAAAGATCTCTGCAGAGGATGGGCTTCTCCTGGCGCAGAGCATAGATCGATTCGCGCAGCGCACGCAGGGCTTCCTGCGCCTCTTTCGCCGTATGGGTCGACTCCGCCCCGTGAATCACCGTCAGTAGTTGCGCACCCACGTCATCGTGCAGATCGCGGGCGATACGCTGGCGCTCCCGCTCGGCGGCCTGCTCCTTCTCCATACGTAATTGGCGTGCCTGACGGGTCAGGTTGAGCAGACCCTCCGCCAGACTGCAGTCGTGGCGATCGAACAGATTGACCCCGCGATGTTTGCCCGAGAGCAGCCAACCCATCCTGCCGCCACTGTCCGGTACCTGGAGCATCAGCCCGTTATCCACCAGACGCGTATCGTCTACCCGCTGATCCACCCGCTCCAGGGAGAGAGGCCGGAAGACGGAGCGCAACAGCGTCAGCCAGGCCCGCTCGCCGTCCCCGTTGTCGATTTGGGAGAACTGGGCCTCAAGAAATTGCGGCAGGTAGTCTTCCAGCATACTCCGTTTGCGCCCGAACAGGCGTTTCCAGCCCCATTGGCGTAAAGGTATGTATAACCAGGCCACCAGTACGACGGACAATCCAAGCGCATCCATGGGTTGAAGGTTGAACCAGGCCAGCAGTGCCAGATCAGTGGCCAAAAACGCCACGGCCACGAAGAACCAGCGCCACAGCAGCAGCCACCACCACTCCACATCGAACAGACGATAACGCAACACACCCACGGCGAAACCGCCGTAGACCAGGTTCATGGAGAGATGCCCGACCCAGAGCGGGACCAGCGGCGGCTGTCCCACCATCGGCGGTGCCGCGTAGAGGGTCAGTGCGATGCTGCTGGTCAACAACACACTGATCAGAAACAGACGCATCGCCGCCCGGTCCAGCGGCAACCCCCTCGATCGTCTCCACTGCAGGGAGGCGAGCACCAGACCCAAACCAAATGGAGTGAAAGCCCCCGGCAGATAGAAGGTGTGCAGGGGCCAGTCGCTCCCTTGCAACAGTTCGTTGAGGCAGAGCAACGAGGCAAGCAGGAACACCACTTGGGCGGCAGGCAGCCGGCTGATAGGACGGGGGTAGAACCAGAGCAGCGTCACCATGGAATAGACCCAAAGATAGACGCCGAAACGATTGATCCGGTGCAACCAGGCGAACAGCTCCCCGGAGAGGGCAAACTCGCGAAAGCCATAGACCCCTACGGTGGCGGAGGTCAGCAGGATGCCGATACTGCCCAGCACCAGCAGGCGGGTGGTGGCGCGTCCCCGCCTGTGCCCCCAGATACCCACTCCCATGAGAATACAAAACAGGGCAAAACCGTTTACGATCCAGAAGGGCAGCGGCAGTGTCGACCAGGGGCGGGCCGGTGCCGCTGACAAGGGGAGCACCCTGCCATCGGCCAGTTGCAGCTCGATCCTCTCTGCCAGCAAGACCCGAAAGAGCGCATCCTGCCGTTCAAAAAACCGATTGTAAGTCTGGAAATCGGGCAGCGTTTCCGGGTCCTCCACCGCGAATCCCGCCTCAAACCGCACCGGCGTATGGCCGTCGGCAGCGACTGCGACTATCTGGTCGCCCACCTCGAAGCCAGCTGTGGATGCCGCCTCAGCGACACCGGTAACGACCCACGCAGCCACGGCCGGGTCGGGCCGCGCTTCGACCCCCAGCCAGGGCTGCTGCAGGCTCAACCAGAGGGACAGGGCGACCATCCCCAGCGCAATCAGGCCAGCGAGGCTCAACAGGGGCAGCAGCGCGAGGGGGGGGAGCCAGCGTGAGGCTACGTCTTGACCTGCTTTATTGTCCATTCAGTCCGTGATACTCATTTTTTAGAGCCTGTTAACAGGTCCAAGGCGAGTCATGGATTATGAACGAGAGATGATCCCTTGGCTTCCCCATTCGAAAAAAAATACGGGTTTTGTCATGCCGATACACACCAAAACCCGATCGCTAGCGTTGCTGCTCGATCATTTCACGCACGGCATCATCCTCTGCGTCGATGGCGGGCTGAACCTCCTCCGTGAAAAACTTACTCTGGCCCTGTCCCTGCCCCGGCAGCGGATCGTCGGTCACGCTGCCCGCATCGCCCTGGCCCACCAGGTTGCGTGTGGTTACGGTGGTGGATGTGGTGTCGTCGCTGCTGGTAGCTTCCACATCCTGCTTTTGCAGGCCGCGGCGGCTCTTGAGCGTTGCAGGGGCATCCTGCTGCAGGATATGGCCGCCTTCAAGACGGGTTTCACCCTCCACGTTCACCACCGTTCCCTGTCGGCTGCGAATGCCGCTGGGAGAGGAGACGCCCCGAACGTTGCCGCTCTCGGCCTTGTTTTCAGATTTGAAGTGATCGGGTGCATTCTTGATGGAGTGGATCACCTCGGCGAATCCGTCCAGCCGGCCACCGCCGCCCTCGCCAACCGCCGTGCCGAGGATGACGCCCTGCTCTCCCACCTCGAAATCAACCCAGTCGACTTTCGACACCACCGTCAGATCTCCACCCACATGGGTGTTTACGATACGGCCTTCGATCCCGGCGCCCGCCAGGGTCGTATCCCCACCGCTTCGGGTCACGACCTCACCACCCTGCAGATTGGCATTCTGATGCCGGGTTGCATTGATGTCGGTGGAACCCAGCATGAAACCGGTCTGGCGCAATCCGGCACCGGCATTCAGGGTGTTGGTGTCGATGCGTGTCCGGCTCTCCGCCGCCTCCAGATTCAGGTCACCTCCGGCATTCACCACCATGCGTCCCCCGGCCACCGCCTGGGTGCCCTGCAGATTGATGTCCTTGCCGGCTTTCAGGACCGCTTTGCCGCCGAAGTCGAAACTGCCGCCGCGTGCCTGAACGGTCTCGTTATCGGTCTGCTCGATATCCACGGTGGTGCCGTCCTGTTTGTATTTCATGGTCAGCTCGGAGACCTTGCCCCGGGCCACACCGAAGGCGCCCCACGCCTTGCCAAGGCGACCAGTGGCTGCTGGACCCGCCTGCTTGTCCTTGCTCTTGGCCCCGCTCAGCTTGCCGTAGACCTGCAGGTTGTCCCGCTTTGTGGAGAAGCGATCCTCCACCGCCCGGTAGTCGATGTCACCCTGCTCAGCGGTGATCTCGCCATCGCCCTGCGCACTCAGTTGGGTACCCTCCAGGATGACGTTCTGCTTGGCACGGACACTGAGATCTCCCCCGGCCTCAAAACCGCTCACCCGGGCGATATCGCCGGTGGTGCTCTCATCGACGCCGCGGTACTGACCCTCCAGCGCCCCACCCTTGCCGGTGGACTGGCGACCCGTGACGCCGCCGCTACCGAAGTCGTAGACACGCTCCACCGGGCCGGTCTTCATATTGCGTTTGAGCGAGAGGCGCCCGTCCGCCGCCATACCTTTGCGACTATGCTCATAGGTATCGTGGGCCGCATTGAGCGACAAATCGCCGCCGGCCTGCAGGCGGACATCGCCCCCGGCCTTGCCCTTCACACCCGTCGCAGCGAGATCGCCCCCGGCCTGGATCGACAGATCGCCACCCGCATCGATGTGGGAGGTCCGGGAGATGCCCAGCCGTTCCGACTCGCTTTGGGTATCGTAGTGTCCCGCCAGGGTGCCGCTGTTGTTCGAGGCGATCAGCTCGCCTTGGCCACCCGTGCTTTCGCTTCGGCTCTCGTGACGCTCGGTCACCGCTTCGATACGTACCTCGTTACCGGCACGTAAGGCGATATCACCGCTGTCGGTTGCCAGTTGGGTCGCCTGCAGGTGTACATCGTCAGCGGCATCGATCGCGATATCGCCACCCGCCTGCCAACGGGAAGTCCGCACCTTTTCGTCCAGCTGCTCGGTGCGCGACTGCTGATATTCACCACCGGCCCTGCCGCCATAGAAGAGCGTGCCGCTGGAGATCGCCGAGGAGTCTGCATCCAGGTCCTTGGGATCGACCCGGGTCACTGCAGGGTCGTTGCGAACGGTGGTTTCGATATCCGACGCGATGCCGGTACGCGCACCCGCGCCCAACTCACCCCCGATCGTCTCTGTCTCCCGGGTGGTGGTGGTGCTGTCCTTGACCGCCTCGCTGATCACGTTGCCGGCACGGGCGCTGACATCGATATCACGCCCTGCGAGGATTTCGCTCCCCTGCTCCCGGACATCACCCCGATGCGCGGTAATCGACACATCACCGCCGCCCTGCAATCGGTTGGTCCGCTGGGTGACACTCTGCGTCGTCTCCTTATCGTTGCGATATTGGCCTTTGAAACCTGTGAACTGGTCGCGGGTATCGGCACTCGCTGCCACACCGACTGTCAGATTTTCCGTATCGGTGCGGTGCAGGTCGTTCTCCTGGTCCGCCAGCAGTTCCACTTCGCTGCCGCTGATACTGATCGGCCCCTGCCCGGCGTCCAGTTCCGCACTACGCAGGGTACTCTTGCCCCCGCTGTTGATGCTGATACCCGACCCGGCCTGCAGACGGCTGCCGATGACGGTCTCGTCCCGGTTCTCGGTCGTGGTGGTCTGCTTGGAATAGATGTCGGCACCCGCTGACGCGGCGAGACGCCCCTGGTCCGTGGCATCGGCGCGGCTCTCGCTGAAGATGCGCTCGCGGGTAGTGGAGGCGTAGTCGTACACCTCCTCCTTGGCGGTCTCGATGGCCACCTCACGGCCGGCATCGATGGAGATACCGCCCTGTTCGCTGGCTACCTCGGCGGCGATGAGGCGGACATCCCGTCCTGCATTGATCTTCACACCTCCCGCGCCGCTGAGCTGCGCGCCTTCGATCCGGGTGGTGCGTTCCACCCGCTCCGTGCGCTCCGAATTGACCCCGAACAGGCCGCTGCGCCGGGTGGTGGAGCTGCGTCGCTCATCGCTGTAGGCCTGTGCCTCCAGGCGTACATCCCCGCTCGCATGCAGGGTAGCGGTGCCGGCGGCGGCAGCGCTTGTCCCGCCCTGCATCACCACATTCTCCCCTTCCATGAGGAGATCGCCGCTCGCCTCGATCTGCCCCCGTGCGCCTTCACGGGTGGTGTATCCGTCCACCAGCGCCTCGCGCCGTGCCAGGTTTTCGTTGACCACGTCGCCACCGGTGGCGCTGAGCGCCACATCGCCGCCGCGGATCACACCGCTGTTGCGCACATCCCCCGCAGTGGCGGTGATCGAGACCGCAGCGCCGCCCTCTGTTATGCCCCTGTTGGTGAAGGCATCGGCGGTCACCCGGGTGGTCCCGTTGGCCTTCATGGTGCCTGCGTTGGTAAAGGCACTGGCAGCATCGATCTCGATATTGCGCGCCGTCAGGGTCTCGCCCCGGCCGAGCCGCGCCAGGGTGCGCTCGGTCAGATAGACCTTGGGCTGGAGCACCTTGCGACCTTTGTACTCCGTCTCCACCATCCAGACAATATCCTTATTCAGCTTGCTGATCTGATCCTGGTCCAGCGCCACCCCGAGGCGCAGATCCAGCGCCTGGGACTCCGTCAGGGCGTTGTCCATCAACTGTTGGAACTGACCCACATCCGTGGCCAGATCATCGTAGATGAAACGCATGCCGGTGAGTTGCATCACCTCGTCGCGCACCAGCAGGGTCTCGAAGTAGGCATCACCGAGGCGCACCGTCTCGCTGGTCTGCCCGTCGATATCCTGTCCGCTGAGTTCATCCAGCAGCAGTTGGCTGCCGCCGAAGCCCTGCAGCAACAGATCGAGATTGAAACGGGGATCGGTTTCGATCAGTACCACGGCGCCGGGATCCCGGGTCGGGACAAAGAGGCTGCCGCCGTTGGGCAGCCCGGAGGTAACACCCGGCAGGGTCGGGCTGGCCGGTGCGCTCCCGTTATAAGGTGCCCCGCCGGTCGGCGCATGACCGTTCTGTACCTGGGTCGCATTGATGCTGAGGGTGCCGCCCGCCTGCACCACGCCGCCCCAGGCGGGATCCACCGGGCCGTGACCGTTGTCAAACACCCAGGTGGCGTCGACGATGCCGAACTGCTTGACTCTACCGCCCCCAAAGCAGGCGTCCGGATTGGCGGCGCAGAAAAGAAGGTCGGTTCCTCCGTCCTGGTAGACATAGCCGGTAAAGCCGGCATTGTAGGGTTGGCTGGGATCGAAGGTGGTGTCCCTGGTCAGGCGACGGACGGTGATGTTGGTGAACAACCCGGCGTCGATGGCGACATCGCCGCCAGCAGCGACGATACCCTGCTGGTTCAGGAACTCGCCGCCGGTGAAACGGACATCGCCTGCCGCCAGCAGGCGTGCGGGATCCGGTAACTGGCCCAATCCCACCTCCTGGTGGGTGCGCCTGACGGATCTCGCGCAACGATAACCGACCCGGCCGGCATCAAAATGATCTGCGGTTGTGCCGCAGTCCGAATAAATGGGAAGGGCACCACCGCCCGCCGAGCCTGACTCCACCTTTACGGTGTTGTCGTAGTCCCACACCAGTTCCGGAGTCGCACCGATGTTTTCGAACCGCGCTGCATTGAGGGTCACCGTACCGTTGTAACTCTCGATACGCGCCTGCTCATTACGCACCGTCGCCCCCGCCGCGCCCAGCTCGATATCGCCAATGGCGTGCAGCAGGGCGCCGGGATGGTTGATCAGACTGTCCTGGATACTGATCCCGTCCGCACCGGCCAGGAGCTCACCGAAATTGTTCGTAGTCAGGTCGCCGCCGGTGCGTTGAATGCGCCCGCCGATCACCTGTCCGCGATTGATGAGATTATCGAAATCCACGCTATTGTCACCGCTCACCAGCCCGGTAGCCAAATTGAGGATAAAGCGGGGCGCGCGGAGCGTGATATCGCGACCCAGGATGTCGCCTGCGTTCGTGATGTCTGAACCGCTTGCTGTTGCCGTTATGGTCAGATCGCCCCCTGACACCACACCCTTGCCGGAACGGCTCGCCGCGTCGACGTACAGCGTGGTCGTCTCGATGGCAAGCACCTGATCCGATGCCACCAGACTGTCTTCCATCACCATCTGGTGGCCCACATCGATATTGAGCGAGGTACGGCCACCCAGGGTCGAATCGGAGAGCGTCAGGTTACCGGCGGTGGCCACCGCGGCACGTGCATCCGCCACCGTCGTGGCCCGGGTCATGGTCAGTGCGCCACTGTTCAGTACCAAATCTTCTGACCCGTGTAGGGTCGCATCCGTCATGGAGAGCGCCGCCTCGCCACTTTTGACATTGAGATCCCCGGCGGCCATCAGGCCGTTGCCGGTCAGCTCGATACGACCGTCATTGCGCAGCGCAATCTCACCCACGCTGGTGGCCATGTCGCCGCGCAGGCGCACCCCGACCCCATGCTCGTTGCCCAGGAGGAAGATCCGGTCCGCGTAGACACCGCCGAGGGCGCTGCTGTCCACCAGATAGGCGGGGGCATCCCCCGTGCCGGCGATGGCGGTGGCACCGCGTGTGACGTAGTCGACCCGGTTGGCGCCTGTGACGATATGGACATCGTGACCGTTCACCGCACCGTCGAGTTGTAACCGACGGCTCACCAGATCAAAGGCGTCCGCGCCCTGGGCGTTAACCCCCTCCCCCTCGATCAGGATATCCCCATCCCTCACCTCGAAGCCCTGCAGCACTCCGTTGTCCACCAGCGGCCGTCCCGTGGAGAGGGTCGCCCGGGGGGTGTTGATGAAGCCGCATCCCCGACAGGTAATGCCGTTGGGATTGGCCAGGATCAGATCGGCACGGTCACCGGCCACCTCCTGAAACCCCTCCAGCCGTGAACGGTTGGTACTGGTCACCTCGTTGAGGATGATATTCGCGGTGGCGCCCGCCTGCTGCAGATTGGGATTGGCCAGCACCGCCCCGCCCAGTTGGGTGGTGGTGGCGCTTTGGGCATTGTTGAGAATCAGCCCCTGCGAGGAGACGTTGAAGTCTGTGTATTGGTTGTGGGAGAGGCCGTTGGTGTTGGGTGCGGCAATCTGCACCATGGGCACGCCGTTGTTGGCGCTGGTCACCTGCGCCTGCTGATTGGCGGGGGCGGCGGTGTCGACGACAACGCCGGCGGCGATGCCGGCGACAGGTTGCAGTACAAGACACCATGACAATGCAGTGCATACACTCAAGCGCCATGCCCCATGAGAATGAATTCGATTGGTCGAGGTCGATCCGGTTCGTTTCATCGTCTTATTCCTTGATTAGATTGACCAACTCAGTTGTGCATAGATGACGGGATCTTCATCAATATCGGTCAGCGCTCTCTGCTCGTAAAGGTCTGCCACTACCAGGTTGTACCCCAACTGCCGCCAGGCGCCGTTGATGCCGACAGCGACGCCGGTCAGTTTGCGGTCGGGCTCGCCGAAGCGCTCATCGGTGCGGCCGTAATCGAGGGCGAAGAAAAAGCGCGCCTGGACATCGCTCCGCTGGGTGGGCAGTGAGACCGACAGTTCATTGCGCCAGTAGAGCCCACGATCTGCGGCGACCGAACTGCCCTGCAGCGCGCGTACCGCCCAGAATCCGGTCAATGAGAGCTGCTGGGAACCGTAGAGCGGCACATCGCTGCTCTGCGCCGTGAGATCGGAAACAAAGACCGCCCGGGTGTCTCCCGCGCGAAATGGGTGGCTATAGGTGAGACGGGTTTCGTAGCTTCGGAAGCGTCCGTGCGCCGACTCCTCGGTCTCTCCGCCCTTGGTGGCGCCGAATGCGCCTATGCCGTTTACCAGGCCGAGGTGCCACTGGAACACACCATTGCCGAGGGGCAGGGTCCAGTTCATCGCCAGGTCCCATGTGGAGAGCGTCGGGCTGCTGACCTCGAGCAGGACCTCTTCTATGAGGTTTTCGGTATCGCGGTACTGCAGTCCCGCCACAAGGTCGAGGCGGCCCTTGCGGGTGCGGAACAGCACCCGCTGCGCCTCGGTTCGCAGGGTAACGCTGTCACCCTCGGTGGCGAGGTTTTGGGTCAAGCCCTCGATGGTGCCGCGATAGTCGAAATAGCTCGCCATGGTGGTATAGAGCCAATAGCCGTAGGGTACCGACCAGAACAGTGAGAGACTGTCGCTGGCGGTATCGGCGTAGGAGTGGCTGGCAGTGACGGAGAGTTGGTCGTTGAGTGCCAGCGGATTATCGACACTGTAGTGAAGATCGAGTTTTTCATCGCCGTTATAGTTGTCCAGGGCGGCGCGGGCGCGCCAGCGGCGGCTCGCTTCGTTGTGGATCATGACGCGCGTCATCCCCGGTTTGCTGCCGGGTTCGATCTGCAAGCGTGCATTATTGGAGGGGAGACGGTTGATCTGATCCAGTCCCTGTTCAAAATCACGCAGATCGAAAAGCTCGCCCGTAGCGCCGGGAAAGGCGGTATCGATATTAAGCTCACCACGCCCGGAGGACTCCTCCACCCCCTCCACACGCCCCTCGAGTACCAATATCTCGAGACGGCCGGTGCTGAGATCCTGTGACGGGATGTAGGCACGGGTGGTGACCAGCCCCTTCTCGATGTAAAGGTTGGTGATGAAACGAATAAGACGGTTGATCTCATTCAGGCCGACACAGGCACCGACTACCATCTCTTCTGCAGCAAGCCGTTCGTCGTCGGTTAGTTGGGTGGCACCGGTGATTGCCAGTTCGCTGATATCGAAGCAGGGCCCGGATGCGCTCTCGGTGGGTTCTTCGACTCGCGGGTAGTCGATTTGTGTATCGGGCAGTTCACGCAGTTGCTCAAGGGTGCGGCGATCCTGGTCGCGCTGCTCTCGGAGGAGGCGATTCGCATCATCGGCGAAACCGGGCAGTGGAATGGTGACCAGCGTGAAAATGAACAGTAGATAGCCAATCGGTGTGTGATGACGGTGACTGTTGATACCCTCAAATCGCGAAAATAAACTCGCACTTCTTTGACGACACCCGCGTAGTGTGAGTTTTATCATGGCTTTCGACATACCCTGTCAGTGAAACGTTACGGCTCTTGGCGAATTTATAGCACCGCATACCTGCGGCAACATCCCCCTATATAGAGGGGTCCGGTTGGTCCGGTAACGGACTGACGTTTCTATCCAAAAGGTATCGTCGTAGCGGTTCTTCAATGCGGGTGAGGTCAGTCGCCGGAACTCCTCACCAGGTGGAATGCATCATCCCAACAATCTCTGCACGGGACCGAAAGAGCGGCGATGGATCGCGGTCACCCCCAGCTCCTGCAGGGCTGCGATGTGCTGTTTGGTGGGATAGCCCTTGTGTTTGGCCAGACCGTAGCCGGGATAGCGCGTGTCCAGTTCGACCATCTCCTTGTCGCGCGCCACCTTGGCGATGATGGAAGCGGCACTGATCGCCGGCTCGCTGCTGTCGCCGCCAATGATGGTACGCACGCGACAAAAGAGATCCGGTGCCCGGTTGCCGTCCACCAGCGCCAGTCGCGGTTCTGCAGTCAATCCGGACACCGCCCGCTGCATGGCCAACAGGCTTGCCTGCAGGATGTTGATACGGTCGATCTCTTCCGGCTCGGCCCGACCCAGCGCCCAGCAGAGGGCGTGCTGACGAATCTCCACATCCAGGACCTGGCGTCGCTTCTCGCTCAGCTTCTTGGAATCGGCCAGGCCAGCGATAGGTCTGTCAGGATGCAGGATCACTGCTGCCGCCACCACTGGCCCGGCCAGTGGGCCACGGCCTACCTCGTCGACACCGGCGATATGAATGGGAGAAAGTATCTCTTCTTCTGAAGTCATCATCCTTTATTTCCGATCAGCGTCAGTACAGCCTCGGCCGCCTTGTCGGCCGCACTGCAGCGCAGACGTTGGTGGATCTCATGATAGTGTGATGCGATCTCATCCCGTTTCAGCTTATCCTCCAGTAGGTCGAGAATGGCTGGGCCAAGTCGATCGGACCTGCACTCATCCTGCAGGAACTCTGGGGCCAGGGGACGGTCGCTTAGTAGATTGGCGATGGCCACATGGGGGATCTTCAGTAGATTGAAGGTACGGATCAGCCAGTGACTCAAAGGCGACAGACGGTAGGCGACAACCATCGGTCGTTTAAGCAGCAGGGTTTCTAGTGTCGCGGTACCCGAAGCAGTCAGCACGACGTCTGCAGCGCCGATGGCCTCTCTCGGTTGCCCATCCAGCAGTTTGATATCAAGCCCGGGGGCGATTTCCTCAATACGCATCCGATACGCCTGTCTCACCCGTTCGTTCACCATGGGCGCGACAAACTGCAACGACGGCAAGCGCTCAATACACCATTCCGCAGTCCCGATGAAATCATCGGCCAACCGTGCCACTTCACTCATGCGGCTGCCGGGCAGCAGGGCCACCACCGGTCGATCCGGATCAAGACTCAGTGATTCCCGTAGCCTTGTGGCGTCCGGCGACTCCAGTGGAATCTGATCCGCCAGTGGGTGACCAACGTAGGTGGCATTGACCTGGTAGTCTTTAAGAAAGTCGACCTCGAAGTCGAAGATGCAGAGCATGAGGTCAATAGTATGAAGAAATTTCTTCGCCCGCCCCTGGCGCCATGCCCAGACACTGGGACAGACAAAATGGGCGGTGGGGATACCGGCAGCTTTGAGACGTCGCTCGAGGGCCAGGTTGAAATCGGGCGCATCGACACCGATCACCAGATCTGGTCTTTCTTGGATGAAGTGGTCTACCAGTCTTCTACGCAATCTCAACAGACGAGGAAGGTGTTTGAGTATCTCTGTGAGTCCCATCACCGGATCCATGGGCGCCAGGGAACGGCAACCTGCCTCCTCCATCAAGGGGCCGGTCATACCTTCGAAATGGATTGCCGGATGCTGCTTCTGCAGCGCTTTAATGAGTGCAGCAGCCAGTTGATCCCCGGATACCTCGTTGGCCAGGATGCCGATGCGGAGAGGGTTGGCTATGCTGTTCATCTACGGGTTTGTTTGACCTGTACCAAGTCAATTCGTTATGCCTATAAGGCCAGCAATGGAGCCGATCACCGCAATCGGCAGGAAATGGGTACAGCAGGGCCGCAGCACCTGAATACCTCGCAAGTAAAATCTAGCGCAGGATACCCCTACCACTCTCCGAGAGAAAATCGCTCAGAACCTTGAGCGACGGCGTCTGTTCCAGCATGCCTTCGATTTCCCTCTGCGCCTCTTCCAGACGAAGCTTTGATTTATAGATCAGCTTATAGGCACGCTTGATCTGCATGACATCCTCCGATGAGAATCCCCGGCGACGCAACCCTTCGCTGTTGATGCCATGGGGTTTCGCCGGCTGACCGGAGACGGTGACATAGGGTGGCAGATCCATATTGATCGCCGAGCCCATGCCGCAGAAGCTATGCGCGCCGACGCGGCCGAACTGGTGCACCATGGTGAAGCCGCCGAGAATGGCGAAATCGCCGATTGTGACGTGCCCCCCCAGGGAGGCGCCGTTGGCCATGATAATGTTGTCACCGATGACGCAGTCGTGAGCCACATGAATATAGGCCATAAATAGGTTGTCGTTGCCAATGCGGGTAATGCCCTGATCCTGAACCGTTCCCCGATGCAAGGTTGCACACTCTCGGATCACGTTGCGATCTCCAATCACCAGGGTAGTGGGTTCACCGGCAAATTTCTTGTCCTGGGGCGCCTCTCCGACTGAGGCGAACTGGAAGATGCGATTGTCCCGGCCGATGGTGGTAGGGCCGTTGATCACCACATGGGGACCGACAACGGTACCACTGCCGATCTTCACTCCTGCGCCGACAACAGAGAAGGGGCCGACAGAGACTCCCTCTTCCAGTTCAGCATCGGGGTCGATAACTGCGCGCGAGTCGATCAGCTTCCTATCTCCCTGGCGGTGCACATAATCTCTGCCGTGGCGACGGTCCGGCCATCGACCTTGGCAGAACAGGTAAAGAACCCGATACCCCGTTTCATCTTCGTTTGTTCCACTTCGATCATCAGCTGATCACCCGGCTCAACCTGTTGCTTGAATCGGGCCTTGTCGATGCCGACGAAGAGATAGATGGTGGTTTCGTTGACGGTCTCAGGATTGGACTCCATCGCCAGCAGACCTGTGGCCTGCGCCATGGCTTCAACGATCAGGACACCTGGCATGACCGGTTGCACGGGAAAGTGCCCGTTGAAAAAGGGCTCGTTATAGGTCACGTTCTTCAACGCCAACAAGCGCGTATCCTTTTCGTACTCGAGAACCCGATCGATAAGCAGAAAAGGATAACGGTGCGGTAGCAGACTCAGCACCTTATTGATGTCCATTGCGATCAAACCAGTCTCCGATATTTATAGTATTGTCATTTGTCGGGCTCCCTCTCGAGCGCCTCGATTTTCCTTTTCAGGGTCTTCAACTCTCTGTGCATCTCTTCGAGGTGGCGCAATCTGGCAACCATTTTACGCCACTCCCCATTCCCCATGGCAGGCACGCCGCCACTATAGTAACCCGGTTTCTCAAAGGAGCGTGTGACCAGGGTCGCTGCCGAAAAGTGGACATTGTCGCCGATGGTCAGATGACCGACCACGCCGGCCAGCCCGCCGACAGTACAATGACTGCCGATTTTTGTCGAGCCAGCCACCGCAGAGCAACCCGCCATGGCGGTGTGCTCGCCTATCTCCACGTTATGCGCAATCTGGATCTGGTTATCGAGCTTAACCCCATCGTGAAGCACCGTATCCTCCAGGGCACCCCGGTCTACGGTGGTGTTGGCGCCGATTTCCACATCATCACCCACTCGAACCCTGCCCAGTTGAGGGACTTTTTCCCAGCGGCCGTCATCATTCGCCAATCCAAATCCATCTGCTCCAAGCACTGCTCCGGGATGAATCAGACAGCGTTTGCCGATTACCGTCCCATGGCAGAGTGTGACACGGGCCACCAGCCGGCTCTCTTCGCCGATCCGGCACGCCGCCTCGATCACACAACCTGGCCCAATAGACGCATTGGCGGCAATAGTCACATCATCACCAACTACGGCACAGGCACCGATATGAGCTCCGGCCTCTACTATAGCGCTATCGGCCACAACTGCACTGGGATGGATGCCGGGCTTTATGGGAGATTGCGGAAAAAGCAGTGCCGCAGCCCTTGCATAGGTCAGATAGGGATTGTCCGATATCAGTGCTGCCGTCGGGCAGGCCTCGATGTGTTCCGGCGTCACAACAACAACTGACGCCCGTGTCTGCTTGAGATATCGGTGATAGCTGGGATTACTAAGAAAACTGAGCTGCCCCGGTTCAGCATTCATCAGGGTACCGACACCGGTGATCACCATGTCGGCATCACCTCTCAATTCGGCACCCACTGAGCGGGCGATTTCCCCCAGTTTTATCGCCAAACCCCTTGCTCCGAGGCTACTCGGCCTTGAGTTGCCTGAGTTTCTCCAGCACCAGATCGGAAATATCTATTTTCTTGCTGAAGTAGACCACCCCATCCGAGACGATCAGGTCTATTTTCTCCGCTTTACCCACCTCCTGAATCACCTCACGTACCTGTTGGCGAAGCTTTTTGAACTCCTCATTCTGACGCAGGTTGAGGTCCTCACGGAATTCGGTCTGTGCGTTTTTCAGCTTACGGCTACGATTGAGAATATCCCGTTCAAGCCGTTTAACCTCCGATTCACTCATGACGGAACCGTCACGTTGCAGTTTCTCTTCCAGCTTCTTGAGTTGCTTCTGACTTGACAGAAGTTCCTTTTCACGACGGGAAAATTCGGTCTGCAGCCGATCTCTTGCCGCTTTGTACTGTGGCGACTCTTCGAACACCTTGGTGGCATTGACGAAGGCGATCCGATACTCCTCGGCCATGATGGAGCCGGGCATCAATAACAGCAATGGCAATATAAAGAGACAGGTTCTTAGATATTTCACTCACTCACTCCTAAAGTGGCTAAAAGCCGCCACCAATTCTGAACTGAAATTTCTCGGTCGTGTCACCATCCTCCTCAACAATGGGGTAACCCAGGCTGAAGGAGAGTGCACCTACAGGGGAGAACCAAGATAACATTAGTCCCGTGGATACTCTAATCTTATCCCACTCGAAGTTCTCTCCCCCCTCGATATCGAACACGTTACCGGCATCAAGAAACAGACCGGCACGTACGGTGTCTTTAAAATCCTCACCGAACACCGGGAATATCAGCTCCATTTGACCAACAACTTTGGAATTTGCTCCCAAAGCATCATTCTTTGAGTCTTTCGGGCCCAGGGTGTTTTCCTCAAACCCCCTCACCGTACCGATACCACCCGCGTAGAAGTTACGGAAGAAGGGCAGTGATTCGTCCTCTCCAAAACCGTCACCGTATCCCAGTTCACCATTCATCATCAGCGTCAGAGAGCTGGTGAGCGGGAAGTATCGGGTGTGGCGATAGGTCAGGCGGTAGTACTGCAGATCGCTGCCCGGAGTGTTGGCCTCCATGGTGATCGATTGGCGTGCACCCCGATTGGGAAAGATTGCCCGGTCCCTGGTGTCCCGGATCCAGCTGCCGAATACCTCCAGGTCTTTGAAGTGGTCTCCGTTGGCTGCCTCGAAGTCGATAATCTCCTGAGAGGGATCGGAACCGAGAAAAAACTGGGTATCTTCGTAGGCGATACCGAAACGTAATCGATCGAATTCAGCCAGCGGAATGCCGTAGTTAACACCCAGCCTGCCCACATCGGTCGAGAAGCTGGAGATATTCAGCTCCGAGAAGTCTGTTTTACGGTAACTCATCTCGATACCCCGGCTGACACCGTCGATGGTGTAATAGGGGTTGGTATAGGCGATGCTGAGCTTCTTGGTGGCATCACTGGTATCAAAGCCGGCACTGACGCGTTTACCGCTACCCAGGAAGTTATCCTGCGTAATACTGGCGTTGAGAATCAGTCCCTGGGTCTGAGAGAAACCGACACCTGCACTCAGGCTGCCGGAGGCAGCTTCGGTGACACTGATGTTGACATCTACCAGGTCTGTACTGCCCGGCACCGCAGGTGTTTCGACACTCACATCACTGAAGTAGCCTAGACGCTGCAATCTGTTGCGGGAGAGTTTGGTTTTTTCTCCGGAGAACCACGCCGACTCCATCTGCCGCATCTCCCGTCGCAGAACCTCATCGCGTGTGGTTTCATTACCGCTGAAGTTAATGTAGCGGACATAGACCCGCTTGCCGGGATCGACAAAAAAAGTTATCCCGACTGTGAGGTTTTCACGATCGATATCGGGAATACTGTTCACATTGGCGAAGGCATAACCCGCATCCGAATATTTACTGTTCAGCCGTTCGGCACTGGCGCTCAGTTTCTTGCGGGAGAAAACTTCGCCACGTCTTAGATGAATCAACGGGAACAGCTCCTCCTGCGGCAGTTCCAGATCACCGGCCAGCTTGATGTCGTTCAGGGTGAACACCTCACCTTCGTTAACAGCAATGGTGATGTAGATATCCTTCTTATCAGGCGTGATGGAGACCTGTGTCGAGGAGATCTTGAAATCAATATACCCCCGATCAAGGTAGAACGATCGCAAGGTTTCAAGATCGCCGCCCAATGCCTGTTTGGAGTATTTGTCCTTGCTGGAAAAGAATGCATACCAGGCCGGGATACCCAACTCAAAGTCATCCAGTAACTCATCATCATCAAAACTGTGATTACCGATCAGGTTGATTCGTTTGATGCGGGCGGTGAGCCCTTCGGAAATCTCGATCTGGATTCCCACCCGATTGCGCTCCAGTGGCGTGACCGTGGATGTAATTCTCACACCGTACTTTCCGCGGGAAAAATACTGCCGGTTTAGCTCCTGCTCAACCTTATCCAACAGCGCACGTTTGAAGACCCGGCCTTCCGCCAGACCGATATCCTTCAACCCGGCCAGCAGCTGTTCGGTTTCGAGATCCTTGTTTCCGGTGATTTCGATCTCGGCAATGGCCGGCCGCTCACGGACAAAAACAACAAGCACATCGCCTTCCCGTTCAAGGCGGACATCCTGAAAAAATCCGGTTTTGAAGAGCGTACGAATAATCTGCGAAGTGTTACCCGCGTTGACCTCATCCCCAGTTTTTACCGGAAGATAGTTGAATACCGTGCCGGCCGAGATACGCTGCAGTCCCTCGACCCGGATATCCTCAACCACGAACGCCCAGACCTGTGAAGTCGCCAGTCCCAGAAACAGCAACAAGGTGACGGCGGAAGATCGGACGAGTGAGAACATTTAGTGGTAACTTTCAGTATATAAGTTGTTATTTATTGCCCGGCAACCGCCATGCCCATCCATACCGGTGAGCGACACAGCGCGTAAGTATAAGGGATCTTCGCCCTTGAGGGTACAGACTTCCCCCGCTTAGCAGTTTAATTCCGCTACATCCGCCTAGCCGAAAAAACGATTCAGATCGACATAGAAGGCGAGAGACATAATACCCAAGAGGATCAACAGACCAATCTTCTGCCCCTGTTCCATGAACCGTTCGGACAGAGGACTGCCCTTGATGGCCTCAATAAGGAAAAAGAAGAGATGTCCCCCGTCCAGTATCGGGATCGGCAGCAGATTGAGCACGCCGAGACTGATACTGACCACTGCAAGAAATTTAATGAAATAGACCGCACCGTAGCTGGCCGATTTACCGGCAGAATCAGCGATTGAGATGGGGCCGCTCAGGTTCTTGACGGAGACCTCCCCAACCAGCATTTTACCAAGCATTCGCAGCATCAGGACCGACAGATCCCAGGTCTTTTCAACGGACTGGCCGAGAGCATCAATCGGCCCGTAACGGACGACCGAACGATAGTCGTCCATCAGCCCATCCGGTCTGACGACGCCGGCACCGATACGCCCATAGGGTTTGTCACCGTCCTGCATGATCGCTGTGGTCAGGGAGAGATCGATGGTTTGACCTTCCCTTTCAATCGTCAGGGAAAGCTTCTCTCCCGGACGCTCACGTACATACTCAACCCACTGTTTCCAGCTCTCCACCGCTACGCCATCGACCGAGATGATTCTATCGCCCGACACAAGTCCAGCCCGATCGGCCGGTTCCCCGCGAATCACCTCTCCTATCACCGGCGGCAACACCGGCAAACTGGGCGTCAGCCCGATATTTTTCAGTACCTGTCCATCCTCGGCCAATGCCTGCAGCCGCTGAGTTTCCAACCAGCGCTGCTCTTCATAGCCGGTTTCACTGCGAACACTGATCGCTAGCGTATCCTGATCCAGAGACTGTGCCAGCAGGGTATAGACGACATTTTCCCAGGAGGCTGTCGGTTCGCCGGCCACAGCAAGCACCTCATCTCCCACCTGAAAGCCGGCACGCTCGGCTAATGAGTCGGCGGCCACCTCACCTACCAGAGGTTTAAGCCCCGTATCGCCAGTAACGAAAATCAACCAGAAAGCGAAAATAGCAAAGATAAAATTGAACAGCGGGCCCGCCACCACAATCGCACTTCGTACCGGCAGAGACTGTCGATTGAAGGCACGGGCCTGCTCTTCGGGCTCCACCGGCGACTCACGCTCATCCAGCATCTTTACGTAACCGCCCAGGGGGATGGCGGCAACCACAAATTCTGTATCGTCAACCTTGCCCACCCGCTTCCAGAGGGGCCGACCGAAACCAATGGAGAAACGCAACACCTTCACACCCAGTTTGCGGGCAACCCAGAAGTGACCGAACTCATGCACGGCAATGAGTATCGCCAGGGCAACGATGAAAGAAAGTATTGTGAAGAGTAGTGAATCCATAAAAACCCCGCTAACCCTGTCTCAGACCCTGCGCATGATCAGTTGTTCCGCTATCCCACGGGCTTCGGTATCGATTTTCAGCAGACCGTCCAGACTCTCAGCACGACTCACCGGCAACTGCTGCAGAGTTTCATCCACAACCGCTGCAATATCGGTAAAGCGTATTTTTTCGTCGAGAAACGCGGCTACCGCAATCTCGTTGGCAGCATTCAGTATCGCGGGGGCCGTGCCCCCTGCCTTAATCGCCTCGAATGCCAGACCCAGGCAGGGAAACCGCTGACTGTCCGGCGCCTCGAAATCGAGTTGAGCGACCTGAAACAGATCGAGACTGTCCACGCCGGATTCGATACGGTCTGGCCAAGCCAGCGCATGGGCGATGGGTGTACGCATATCGGGATTACCCAATTGTGCGAGCACCGAGCCATCAATATATTCGACCATGGAGTGAATCACGCTTTGCGGATGCAGTACGACCTGGATTCTCTCCGGTGCGGCATGAAACAGCCAGTGAGCTTCGATCACCTCCAGCCCTTTGTTCATCATGGTGGCTGAATCCACCGAGATTTTGCGTCCCATCTCCCAGTTGGGATGGGCACAGGCCTGCGACGGGGTGACCGATTTCAACGCCTCCAGGGGTGTGGTGCGGAACGGCCCGCCTGAGGCGGTCAGCAGTATCCGTTTGACGCCACGGGCTTCAAGATCACCTGCGTCACCCGCAGGGAGACATTGGAAAACAGCGTTATGCTCACTATCGATCGGCAGAACCACAGCACCATGCTCTCTGGCCTCCTGCATGAACACCCGCCCGGCAACCACCAGTGCCTCCTTGTTGGCCAGCAATACCCGCTTACCGGCACGTACGGCCGACAGTGCTGGCAGCAACCCGGCAGCACCAACTATCGCAGCCATCACATAATCCGCACCGGGCATGGCAGCGGCAGTCTCCAAGCCGCGCAACCCGCACAACACCTCTGTTGGAATCCCCTTATCGGACAGACGCTTGGCCAGACGACGACCAGCCTCCTCATCCGCCATCACCGCCACTTTCGGCCTGAAGCGCGCACACTGGCTGAGTATACCCTCCACATCGCTATTGGCTGTCAAGGCTTCTACCCGGTATCGATCGGGATGGCGCGCAATGACATCCAGCGTGCTGATGCCGATGGATCCGGTAGAGCCAAGTACGGTAATCCCTTTCATCCTGCCTCTCCGAAAAGCATCAGGCCGAATAGAAAGACAGGAACTGCGGCCGTCAGACTGTCGATCCTGTCCATCATGCCGCCATGCCCCGGCAGCAACACGCCACTGTCTTTGATGCCACGGCGACGCTTCAAGAGACTCTCGTAGAGATCACCGACAACGGAGAAAAGCATCGTCACCAGACACAAACAGAGCAACCATGCTCCCTGAGAAGGCCCGGCATCGAACCACCAGACAAGCAACAGTCCACATAACAGCGCACTCGCCATGGCCCCGTAGACACCCTCCCGGGTCTTCCCCGGACTTACTAGAGGCGCAAGCTTGGTGCGCCCCCAGCGGTGTCCCGCGAAATAGGCTCCGATGTCGGCACCCCAGATCAGAATCAGCAGAAACAGCAGCAGCACCGGTCCGTTCTCCGGTGCACGATGGATGACAACCAGTGACAACCAGGCCGGCACCAGCACGACGAAACCCTCAACCAGGCGTGCCGGCTCGATACGGGTCACTCCCGACTCACCTCGATAGCGACTTAACCGATAGAGCGCCAAGACCCACCAGACCACACTGAGACCCACCACCCAGCGGATCCATACTGGTGGCAGAACGAGGTAACTGACCAGCATCACAAGGAGCACTGCGAGGCTATAGAACCACTGTCCGAAGGGATGTGAGATACCACTGAGTGTCGCCCACTCCCTAGCGCCGAATCCGACCACTATGGCCAACAACAATGCCAGCAGGTCACCCGGCAAAAACAAAACCGAAGCAATAACCAGCGGTGCAAGAATGAGTGCTGTGATGACACGCTGCTTCAGCATTGACAGTTTCAGGAGGCCTCGGCCTGATCCCTTACCTGGTCGCCGGTACGACCAAAACGTCGTTGCCGGTTGGAAAAATCAGCCAATGCGGCATCCAGTGCGGCACTATCGAAGTCTGGCCATAGGATGTCGGTGAAATAGAGTTCCGTATAGGCACACTGCCAGAGTAGAAAGTTACTGATGCGTTTCTCACCGCCGGTACGGATAAAGAGATCGGGATTCGGCAGATCGGGAAAGCTGAGCGTCTCATCAAACAGTGATTCGCTGATCTGTTCTGGAAGCAGATCTCCCTCGTGCACCCGTTGTGCCAACCGCCTGGCGGCTTGAACGATATCCCACTGCCCCCCGTAGTTAGCGGCTACCTGCAAAGTTAGTCCGGTATTCCCCTCAGTGAGACTCTCAACCTCGTGTATCTGCCTCTGAAGCGTGTCGGAAAAGGCCTTGCGATCACCTATCACACGTAATTTGACACCATTACGGTGCAACCTGCGCGCCTCCTTTTTTAGTGAGCGGATGAAGAGATCCATGATCAGACTGACCTCTTTCTGAGGCCGGCGCCAATTTTCGCTGGAGAAAGCAAACAGGGTAAGCACTGAGATCCCCCGCTCCACACATGCCTCAACGATTCGGCGAACTGCTTCCACCCCCACTGGGTGTCCGGCGTAGCGGGGCAGGCCTCGTCTCTTGGCCCAGCGGCCGTTGCCATCCATGATCACGGCGATATGCTGAGGCACTTGCTTGCCGTGCGGGTCGGGTTCCTGAGAAGTCCCCTGTGTCATGATGACCGATATTAAATGCGATGTGATAGACAGAATAAACCTGAAGATCAGATCTCCATCAGGTCCTTCTCTTTCTCTTCCAGCACCTCGTCGACTTCCTTGATGTGTTGGTCTGTCAGGTTCTGAATGATCTCCTGACCGCGACGTTCGTCATCTTCAGAGATCACCTTATCCTTGACCAGTTCCTTGAGGTTATGATTGGCATCACGGCGAATATTTCGCACTGCCACCTTAGCCCCTTCAGCCTCATGCCGCACCACGCGAATCAGGTCTTTACGTCGCTCTTCCGTCAGCGGCGGCATAGGCACACGGATCACTGTGCCTGCGCTCATGGGATTGAGCCCCAGGTCTGAGGTCATGATCGCCTTCTCGATAACCGCCACCATGGTCTTCTCCCAAGGTGTGACGGTCAAAGTCCGGGCATCCTCGGTATTGATATTCGCCACCTGGCTGAGCGGCACCTCGGAACCGTAGTAATCCACACGGATGTGGTCCAGCAGGCTGGCGTGCGCCCTGCCGGTACGTACTTTGGCCAGTTCATGCACCAGAGATTCCACACTCTTACCCATACGGGTCGCAGCATCGCTTTTAATATCGTCGATCATCTCACTCGCCCTATTCCACCAGAGAGCCGATAGTCTCGCCATGCATCAACCGCATGAGAGCACCGGAATCATTAATGTTCATAATGCGCAACGGCATACCGTTATCCCGGCAGAGCACGATGGCCGTTGCATCCATCACCTGCAGGTTTTCCGCCAATGCCCGATCGTAGGACAGTGTCGGATAGAAGACCGCATCCGGATCACTCACCGGATCCGCAGAGTAGACACCATTGACCTTGGTCGCCTTGATCATCAGGTCCGCGTTGATTTCGACCGCACGAAGACTGGCTGCCGAGTCGGTCGTAAAGTAGGGGTTGCCCGTCCCTGCAGCCAGGATCACCACTCGCCCCAGAGAAAGCAGTTGTCGGGCTTCGCGTGCGGTGAAAGTGTCACAGACATCCGGCATGTCCAGTGCGGACATCACATTGGCAGCCACTCCTGCTTTATCCAAGGCATCCTGCATGGCCAGGGAGTTCATGACTGTCGCCAGCATGCCCATATGATCACCGCGCACCCGGTCCAGGCCGCCTTGGGCCAAACCGGCACCACGAAAGATATTCCCACCGCCAATGACCAAGCCCACCTGAATTCCCGCCTCTACCAGATCGCGGATCTCCCCGGCCACACGCTGCATGATGTCGGGGTTGATGCCGAAATCGTCATCTCCCATCAACGCTTCACCGCTGAGTTTGAGCAGAATGCGTTGGGCGATCGGTTGGCTCATTGAGTTCGATTCTCTGGTTTTCGTCGTTAGGCGAGATTATAAACGGTAGTGAAAGTCAGGTCTTGTAGATCGATGAGCTGGATTCAGCCGTCCATGGCCGGTTCAGCTTACATTTTTGCCTGAGCCATCACCTCTTCGGCGAAGTTCTCCTGCTTTTTCTCGATACCCTCGCCGACTTCAAATCGCTGGTACTGTACCAGTTTGGCGTCGCGACCCTTGAGCAGTTTAGCCACTGTGGTATCCGGATCCTTCACGAAGGCTTGTCCCAGTAAGGTGTTCTCCGCCAGGAACTTTCGCATGCGACCTTCCACCATCTTCTCGATGATATTGTCCGGCTTACCACTCTCCTTGGCCTGCGCAGCAACGATCTCCCGCTCTTTATCGAGCAGGTCCTGAGGCATCTCATCCTCCGACAGACAGACCGGGTTGGTTGCGGCAATGTGCATCGCCAGATCCTTGCCCAGCTCCTCGTCACCACCTTCGAGTTCCAACACCACACCTATTCTGACACCATGACGATAGCTGACCAGCTTGCCGCCATTGGCTTCGAAACGGGAAAAGCGGCGTACGTTCATATTCTCACCAAGCTTTGAGATCAGCGCCTCTCTGGCCTGATTGACGGTGGTATCCTCTCCCTCGTGCAGGGGCAGGTCCATCAAAGCGGGGACGTCATCCGCACCACCTGCCAGCACCCGGTCCGCCACAGCACCGGCGAAAGAGGTGAAATTGTCGTCCTTACCGACGAAATCGGTCTCGCAGTTGACTTCGACCATCGCGGCCTGACTGCTGTCATCGTTAAAACTGAGCACAATGACACCTTCCGCTGCAATGCGGCCCGCTTTCTTCGCGGCCTTGGCCTGACCGGATTTACGCATATTTTCGATTGCGAGATTGATATCGCCATCAGTCTCGACCAGTGCCTTTTTGCACTCCATCATGCCTGCGCCGGTACGCTCGCGCAGTTCCTTAACCAGAGCGGCTGTAATCGCCATGACTAATTACCTTTGTGTTTTCTCAAACTGTAAATGGGAAGGGCCGGATTCAGCACGATACCGATGTCCGGCCCACTCAATACTTGCCAGCTCACTTCGAGCGGATCAGGAGGCGTCTTCCGACACCTCGACAAACTCTTCTCCACCGTCACTTGCGACCGATTGAGCCGCACTGGTCCGGCCTTCAAGAATGGCCGCCGAAGCACCCTGCACATAGAGCTGGATGGCACGAATGGCATCGTCGTTGCCCGGAATCACATAATCGATATCATCTGGCTCATTATTGGTATCCACAACGCCAATGACGGGAACACCCAGTTTGCGGGCCTCAGCCACTGCGTTCTTCTCGTGGCCCACGTCGATGATAAAGAGGGCGTCCGGCAATCCGTTCATATTCTTGATGCCGCCCAGGCTGCGCTCAAGCTTCTCGAGCTCACGACTCAGACCCAAGGCCTCTTTTTTGTTGAAGCGCTGCTCGACGCTGCCATCCTCGAACATCGCCTCAAGCTCCTTCAGGCGCTTGATCGACTGTTTGATGGTCTTGAAGTTGGTCAGCATGCCGCCAAGCCAGCGGTGGTTCACGAAAGGCATGCCGCAACGCTCAGCCTCTTCACGGATCGCCGACTGCGCAGCACGCTTGGTGCCCACGAACAGCACTTTGCCACCGTTGGCAGAGAGGGAACCGACGAAATTCATGGCATCTTTGAACAGCGGGAGGGTCTTCTCCAGATTCACAATATGAATCTTGTTGCGATGACCAAAGATGTAGGGACCCATCTTGGGGTTCCAATAACGGGTCTGATGACCGAAATGCACGCCAGCCTCAAGCATCTGGCGCATAGATACTTCACTCATGAGTGACTCCTGATTGTATGGGTTGTAACCTCCACATATCCCATGGTCCGACCTCCCTACAGGAAGGCACCCGGGCCCACGTGCCGATATGTGTGCGTATTTCGCCCCGGACAAACCCTGTTCGTCCGATGGCTTTGTGTTTCTGAACCGATTGCGATTCAGCGGGGCGTTTTATACCATAAGCGGCTGGATGCGACAAACGATTCTCACCCCACTTCCCCCACAACCTCCCGGAATTACAAGCGATTTCACATGGGCGCCACGATAAAAACTGCTGACGAGATTGAAAAGATGCGTTTGGCCGGCCGCCTGGCTGCCGAGGTGCTGGAGATGATCGAGCCTCATATCCAGGCTGGCGTGACTACAATGGAGCTCGACCGCATTTGCCACGACCATATCATGAATGTGCAGAAAGCCATTCCCGCCCCGCTCAACTATCGCGGCTTCCCCAAGTCCATATGTACTTCGGTTAACCAGGTGGTCTGTCACGGCATCCCTGGCGAAAAGCGGTTGAAAAAGGGGGATATCGTGAACATCGATATCACTGTCATCAAAGACGGCTTCCACGGAGACACGAGCAAGATGTTCGCCGTCGGCCAGCCTTCCGTGCTGGCGAGCCGGCTCATGAAGGTCACGCGGGAGGCGCTCTGGATCGGCATCGGCAAGGTCAAACCCGGCACCCGCCTGGGTGACATCGGGCACGCTATTCAGACCTTTGTGGAATCTCATCACTACTCGGTCGTCAGGGAGTATTGCGGTCACGGAATTGGGCGTGAATTCCACGAGGACCCCCAAATACTGCATTATGGGACACCCGGTACCGGTCTGGTCCTGCAGCCCGGTATGTGCTTCACCATCGAGCCTATGGTGAATGCGGGAAAGCAGCAGGTTAAACTCAAACCCGACGGTTGGACCGTGGTCACCAAAGATCGCAGCCTCTCCGCCCAATATGAACACACCCTACTGGTCACCGAAGACGCCTATGAGGTGTTAACCTTGCGTCATGAAGAAACCGATCCTACCCGTTAGATCAGCCGCAGCCTCCCGATGATCGATAGATCTGCACTGAACGAGGCCTTTGATTGCGGCTCGCCTATACAGCCGTGCAAAACCTATCTCAAGCACTACGGTGAGTCGCTGAAAGAGCGCTTCGCCACAGGATCAATACCAACCGACCAGCTCGTTACCGAGCGGGCCGAGCTAATCGACGAGATACTAAAACGGGCATGGCACCACCACTTCTCTGATGATGCTGGTGCCGCACTCGTGGCAGTCGGTGGCTACGGGCGTGGGGAGCTGCACCCAATGTCTGACATCGATCTCCTGATCCTGTTTAAAGGTGAAGAGAATTTCGACGTCTTCAAGACCAATCTTGAGCAGTTGCTGACGCTACTGTGGGATATCGGCCTGCAGGTCGGACATAGCGTCCGTACCATCGACGACTGTGTGCGGGAGGCGGCGCAGGATATCACTGTCATTACCAATCTTATTGAATCCCGCCACTTGGCGGGGTCCCGGCCGCTGTTCGAGGCCATGCTGGAAGCCACCGACCCCGACAGGATGTGGAGCAGCCATGTGTTCTTCGAAGCCAAGTGGCAGGAACAGATCCAGCGCCATGCCAAACATGACGACAGTATCAGCAACCTGGAGCCCAACATCAAAGAGAGCCCCGGAGGGCTCAGGGATATTCAGACCATAGTATGGGTGGCAAAACGCCATTTCAGGATCAGTGACCTTCACGATCTGGTCAGACATGGATTTCTCACTGAGGTCGAATACAAGACGCTGATTGAAGGCCAAAATCACTTGTGGCGAGTGCGCTTTGCCCTGCATCTTCTGACCGGCAGACATGACGACCGACTGCTTTTCGACCATCAGCGAACCCTCGCTTCACAGCTCGGATATGACAACGATTACGCCAACCTGGCAGTTGAATGCTTCATGCGGGACTACTACCGCACAGTGATGGAACTGAGCCGTCTCAACGAGATGTTGTTACAGCACTTTCAGGAGAAGATCCTTCTGCAGGACCAACTGGGCGAACCGACTGAAATCAACCGGCGATTTCAGAGCCGCAGCGACTTTCTTGAAGTGACCCACGACCGGGTATTCGAGCAGTCGCCCACCGCCCTGCTCGAGCTGTTTCTCATTCTGCAGGAGAACCAGAGCCTGAAAGGTGTCAGGGCAAGTACCATTCGCCTGATTCGCAACCACACCTATCTGATCGACGAGAAATTCCGCCAGGATACCCGTGCCCAGAACCTGTTCATGGGAATATTGCGGCAGCCGATCGGCATCACCCGCGCCCTGCGACGTATGAATATATACGGTGTGTTGGCTGCGTACATTCCTGCTTTCGAAGACATCGTAGGTCGTATGCAGTACGACCTGTTCCATGTCTATACCGTAGACGAACACACGCTGATGGTCATACGCAACCTGCGCAGACTGACTGTTGATATATATGCGCAGGAGAGTCCCTTTTGCGCCCAACTGATGAATGCACTGCCCAAGGAAGAGCTGATCTATCTGGCTGCCCTGTTTCACGATATCGCCAAGGGCCGTGGCGGCAACCATTCGGAGCTGGGAGCAATCGATGCCTACGCATTCTGCCGTCAACACCATCTCAGCGAATACGACAGCCACCTGGTGAGCTGGCTGGTGAGTAACCATCTGCTGATGTCGATGACGGCGCAGCGTAAAGATATTACCGACCCGGAAGTCGTTCAGGCATTTGCCGCACAGATGGGTGACGCCAGCCGTCTCTCTTATCTCTATCTCCTGACATTCGCGGATAGCCGCGCCACCAACCCCGGGGCATGGAACTCCTGGAAGGACTCTTTGCTACGAGACCTCTACATTGCCACCCGACGCGCCCTATTGAGAGGTCTGGAGAATCCGCTCGCGCAGGAGGACCTGATTAAGGAGAAGCAGGACGCCGCCATGTGGAACCTGCAGCAGTCTACCGATCTCCGGACCGAAGCGATCCTTGGGCTCTGGAGCACATTCAACCATGAATATTTTCTCACCCACTCGCCAAACGCAATCCAGCGGCATACCGAGTCGATCCTGGCCACACCCGCTTATGAACTACCGCTGATCAAGATGCGTCAGACTGCCAAACGCGGCGGTACGGAGGTACTCTTTTACGGTATCGACAGGGATAACATCTTCGCCGTCATTACGACCCTGCTCGATCAACTCGCGCTCTCGATCGTCAATGCCCGGGTCATGAGCACCTCAGCGGGTTTCTCCCTGAACTCCTTTCTCGTTTTAGAGCAGGACGGCAGCCCCGTTGAACAGGGACAGCGCTGGGATGAAGTTACCGGCACCCTCAGAGGAGGACTCGTCCAGGATGGCGACCAACCTCTCAAGGTGAGCCGCAGCCTACCCAGAAGACACAAACATTTCGATACCGCGACAAATATCTATTTCACACAGGAACCGAACTCGCAGAGAACGGCCATGCGTCTGGTCACACTGGACAGACCAGGACTCCTCTCCGATGTCGGTCAGGCCTTCGCCAGCTGCCAGATTCGTCTTCAGCATGCCAAGATTACAACCTTGGGTGCGGAGGTCGAGGATATCTTTTTCATCACCGACCGGAAGAACAATCCCATCCTCGATGAGACTCAACTCGAATGCCTGAAGCAGGCTGTTACCGAGAGAATGCCTGAGTGACTCGGTAGGACTTTAGCGATTTTGAGTTGACGAGAATCACATTTTTGTAAATTGGGGCATCCATTTCCTCTCCGACATCGGTAGACTGCTGCCTACTCAAAAGCGGCTTGTCAGGAAATACCTTCCTAAATTAAGCCTGCAAGAGCCCAGGGAAGGGTAGAGCGAGCGCAAGGATGCGAAGTTGACAGCCTAACCAGACCTTGGAGATTCCTGTCCCATGCGCAGATCCTTTCACATTATTGCAGTACTGATTTTTACTTCCGTACTGACCGCATGCGGCAACAACAGCTCGACCACCAGTCAAAACTCCGAAGCATCGCCGCCTGTCAACGCAAAAGATACAGTCAACCTCTCCTGGATCGCCCCCAGCACCCGTGCTGACGGCACGTACATTTCTCCCAATGAACTGGCCGGCTACAAGGTCTATATGGGCTCATCGGCAAGTAACATGGAGCCTCTGGTTGACCTGAATGACGACACCATTACCCAGTATACTGTCAATGACTTACCTGCCGGCAGTTACTACTTCGCCGTTTCCGCCTATGACGCCGATGGACTGGAAAGCGGATACTCACAGGTGATCCAGGTCAACCTGAGCTAAATGCTCATTCACGGATCCTAGATCCGGGTAGCCAGCAAGAATTACAGCTCTGGGGAACGAATCACTACCATCTTCTCCACTTGCATATCGCGCATGGTGTGTGGGATCCCGCCCACGCCCATACCCGACTGGCGCAGACCGGCAAACGGCATCCAGTCGACCCTGAATGCAGTAAAGTCATTGATCATCACGGCAGAGGCATTGAGTCGCTTATAGCCGCGTAGTGCCCGCTGCAGATTATTGGTAAAAACAGCCGCCTGAAAGGCATAAGGCAGTGCGTTGGCCAGATCGATGGCCTGATCCATCTCATCAAATCCGTAGACACAGACCACCGGGCCGAAAACCTCCATCGAGCTCACCTTGGCCTTTGCGGGGGGATTAAAGAGTACCGTCGCGGGATAACAGGTTTCTGTTACGGGCTCACCGCCACATATCAGCTCCGCACCGTCAGCCACAGCCTCACGCACCCACTCATGTACACGCTCGACCTCCCCGGGTCGAATCATGGGTCCAATGTCGGTCCCAGGCAGCGTCGGATCGCCGATGGCCATTTTCGCCCCCTCGGCCGCCATCCCCTCTGCCACCTGCCGGGCGATACTATTATGCGCAAAGACCCGCTGCACCGAGACACAAACCTGACCCGCATGGTAGAAGGCGCCTTTTGCCAATAGTGGCAGCGCCTCTGCCAAATCGGCATCGGACTCGATGATGACCGGTGCCGCACCACCATGTTCCAGGGCACAGCGGGTTCCCGGTGCAAGTTGCGAACGCAACCACCAACCCACCCTGGCGCTTCCAATGAAACTGAAAAAGTCGACCCCTGGATCTGTCACCAGCTTCCCGGCAACCTCATGATCGGCAGTCATCAGCCCTTGAGCCCAACCTTCCGGCAGACCCGCCTCCCGAAGAATTTCGAGAAAACGCATGCAGGAAAGAGGAGTATCTTCAGCGGGTTTGACAATAACGGGACAACCCGTCGCCACCGCCGGGGCTACCTGATGTACGATCAGATTCAGGGGATGATTGAACGCGCTGACTGCCACCACCACACCGATCGGCTCCCGATGAGTAAAAGCCAGTCGACCCAACGAGGCAGGATTGACTCCCATGGGGATCTCCTCCCCCGCCTCGGTACGCAGGGTTTCTATGCAGATCTGCATACCGTCGATGGCCCTGGCCACTTCGACCCGTGAATCCGGCAGTGGCTTACCCCCCTCGCGGGCCGCCTCAATTGCCAATGTTTCTGAGCGCTCCTGCATGATGCCGGCGGCACGCTTTAGGATATCGATGCGGTCGGATGGTGCCAGCCAGCCATCCCTGTCCTCAAACAATCCCCTTGCAATTCGCAATGCCTCCTCAACGCCATCAGCCCCAACCGTATCGATGGTGGCGATGGATTCACGATCGAAAGGTGCAAACACCCGTATATCGCCGCTTGATTGAACATCACCGGCGATCATGTGGGGGTAGTGTTTAAGCTGTGGCATCTCTTTACCTCTGACAGTCCAATTAGTGTGTACTATGCTGCGTGTGCGACTGGTAACTCTTTATCAGCCAATGCTGAGCGCTGTTGTTCACAAAACCATCACAGACAAAACACAAGGTTGTCGGATTTCACTCTTGATCTCTGATCATGAGTCTTTTCTATCACGCTTACGTTGCATGATTGCCGTCAACGCGATAGCACCGAAAAGCGCAAAGTAGATGGCCTCATTCTTGTCCGCACCGAACAGCATGGAACCGTAACCGCCGATGGCTGCACCCATACCACCGAAGGCAAGTCCTCGCATGACGCGACAAAGTGGGCAGTTGGTGGCGTCCCGTCGGGCCATCAGCCGAGCAACCGCCTGATACAGTCGAGATAGGCCTGTTCATCCGGCATACGATTGGCGGACTGAGCCTCCCACAACATCCGACCCAGGCACTCCATGAGCTGATGCTCCGCATCATGGGTATCGCCCAGTCGCTTGCAAAGCCGCTGGTAAAGATCAGCGATACCCGGTGGGCGATCGGTCGAAATCTGCTCCAGCAGTGAGATATGCATCGCCATATGCAGAAAGGGGTTGGTTTCACCACCTTCGGGTTGAAACTCCTTCGACAACCCGGTTTCCTTGTCACTCAACAATGGATGGTACTCAGGGTGTGCCTTCACCACACTGGAAACCATCTGTTCCAAGGGTTCCATTGCTTCGCCTGCCTGCAACTTACGCCAGGATTCGAAAAAGACCCGGCGCATCTGATCACGTTCACCACCAAACATCGACTGTCATGTCCTCAAGGTTGGGTCGCGGCACCGGCTAATTTAAGCAGCGCCCCCGTAATCTTCTTTTTCACAGCCGAGCGGTCATCAATACCGAAACGTCCAAAAAGATAGTCTGGACTGTTATAGCTCAGCCAGACCTTACCCTCCGCATCCTGCCAGGCCAGCGCCTTGAGCGGCAGGTCGATACCGGCGCGTTGGTCGCTGGTCATCAATGCAGTGCCCACCTTCGGACTGCCGAAAATGATCAGTTGGGTAGGTCGCAGGGATTTCCCCACTTTGGCGGCACCGGCGGCATGATCGATTCGCGCGAAGATTTTAAGACCGGCTTTCTCCGCCGCCACCACGAAGCGGTCCGCCGTCTTCTGCACTGAAAACTGACTGGACTGGTTGATCAATCCACCACCCGCATTGACAACCGACGCGGCAAGCAGACCGAATGCCGCCATAATCGGGACTATTGTTCTCATCTCCATCTCCTCCGGTAATGTTCTTTTTTCTCTCCGTCAAGAGGACATTGTAGTCCCTCCCTATGAGGAAATTGCCAGAGAGGAATCAATGAATTGAATCTCGAGACGAGAAACTCCACACACATCAACAGCCTCAATCGGTCTTCTCCTTATACTCGCAGAGATCCTCAATCACGCAACTGCCGCAGCGGGGCTTGCGCGCGATACAGGTGTATCGTCCATGCAGAATCAACCAGTGGTGGGCATCCTGCAGGTATGCCTTGGGGGTGAACTTGAGCAATTTCTTTTCCACCTCTAGCACCGTCTTGCCGGGAGCCAGTTTTGTCCGGTTGGCGACCCGGAAGATATGGGTATCCACCGCCATGGTGGGATGACCGAAGGCCGTATTCAACACGACGTTGGCGGTTTTTCTGCCGACGCCGGGCAGAGATTCCAATGCCTTGCGGTCCTCCGGCACTTCACTGTCATGTCGCTCGGTCAGGATACGGCAGGTCTCAATGATATTCTTCGCTTTGGTGTTGAACAGGCCGATGGTCCTGATATAGCGCTTCAGGCCATTGACCCCCAGATCGAGTATCTTCTCCGGCGTATTGGCTACGGGAAAAAGTTGAGAGGTCGCCTTATTGACACCCTTGTCCGTTGCCTGCGCCGAGAGAATGACCGCCACCAACAGTTCGAAGGGTGATCGGTAGTTGAGCTCGGTGGTGGGATTGGGGTCGGCGGCCTGCAGGCGAGCGAAAATTGCCTGTCGTTTTTCTTTATTCATGAAGCAGGTGAGTCGGCTGGTAAGACCCGCGCCATTCTAGATCAAAAAGGGGCAGTGAAGCGAACCCGGCCGAAAAATTCCAAATGAGTGATCAACTGCACCTGTTAAAGCGGCTTTGTTTAACTGTCACAATTTACCAATACAAAATCGTATCATGGTGCCGTAGATCCCCGGCTCACTATCCGGGGACAGCTTGATCATTCTGACATATCAAAGATCAATTAATGGATACCCTGGCCTGTTGGACTAAAAGCCCTACAATGATTGCATGTAAAACACTAGACTCCTATTCCATACTTTAATGGCCTTATCACGACTAGATAGTGACAAACATCTGATTTGTCAGAATGTCTGCTTAGACCGGGATAGCACATTACAATCGCGTTTCATATACTTCTAAGCGGGTACTCACTCTATCTGTTCAGATTTACCCTATTGTCTGGGCAACTTTAGGGCCATCAACATTCAACCTTAAATGCTCGTAAGTCACAAAAAATCAGAGGTGAACATTCACCATGACCACAAAACATGATGGTGCCGTTCGGACAAACAATCATAAACTTTTAGCTTGGGTTGATGAGATCGCTCAACGATGTAATCCGGACCGGATCTACTGGTGCGATGGTTCACAGGAAGAGTACGACCGCTTGTGTGACGAGATGGTGAAGAGCGGCACCTTGATTCGTCTTAATCCGGATAAGCGGCCCAACAGTTACCTGGCCCGTTCCCATCCGAGCGATGTGGCTCGCGTTGAGGAGCGTACCTATATCTGTTCAGAAAACGAAGAAGACGCCGGCCCTACCAACAACTGGATGGATCCCAAGGCGATGAAAACGATCCTTAATGGATTGTTCAAGGGTTGTATGCAGGGAAGGACGATGTATGTGATCCCGTTCAGCATGGGCCCCCTTGGTTCTCATATCGCTCATATCGGTATTGAAATCTCAGACTCACCCTATGTCGCAGTGAATCAGCGCATTATGACCCGCATGGGGCAGGAGGTGCTCGATGTGCTCGGTGATGATGGTAAATTCGTGCCCTGCGTGCACTCAGTTGGTGCACCCTTGGTACCGGGGGAAGAAGACGTTCCCTGGCCCTGTGCCGGCAACATTGAGGATAAATACATTACCCATTTCCCAGAGACCCGGGAGATCTGGTCCTTCGGCAGTGGTTACGGCGGTAACGCCCTGTTGGGCAAGAAGTGCTTTGCGCTGCGTATCGCCTCGGTGATGGGAAGGGATGAGGGTTGGCTGGCCGAACACATGTTGATCATGGGCGTTGAAACCCCTGAGAAGAAGAAGCTCTATATCGCAGCGGCCTTCCCCAGTGCCTGCGGAAAAACCAATTTTGCAATGCTCAAATCGCCAAAAGGCTTCGAGGGGTGGAAGGTCACCACGATCGGCGATGATATTGCCTGGATAAAACCCAATCCTGAGGACGGTAAGTTTTATGCCATCAACCCGGAGTATGGGTTGTTCGGCGTTGCCCCTGGCACCAATGAGTCATCCAATCCCAATGCCCTCGCTGCATTACGTGAAAACTGCATCTTCACCAACTGCGCCCTGACGGATGATGGCGATATATGGTGGGAGGGGCTGACGGAAGATCCTCCTGAACACCTGATCGACTGGCGCGGAGAAGATTGGGCTATTGGCTGTGGCCGCCCGGCGGCACATCCCAATGCACGTTTTACCGCACCCGCTGCTGCCTGTCCTTCGATTGATCCCGAATGGGAGAATCCTGCCGGTGTGCCGATTACCGCTTTTCTGTTTGGCGGGCGTGTCAGTCACAACTTCCCGTTAGTCTTTCAGAGCTACAACTGGGAGCATGGCGTCTACATGGCGGCGACCATGGGCTCGGAGGCGACCGCAGCCTCCATCGGTCAGGCTGCCATGCGGCGCGATCCCATGGCCATGTTGCCATTCTGTGGATACAACATGGCGGAGTACCTGAAACACTGGCTGCGTATCGGACGCATGAACGTCGCTACACCACCCGCAATTTTCCGGGTCAACTGGTTTCGCAAAGACGAACACGGTCGTTTCATCTGGCCGGGGTTCAGCGAGAACATGCGTGTACTCAAATGGGTGGTGGACCGTTGTTGCGGCTGTGGTCACGCGGTTGAGAGCCCCTTGGGCTGGGTTCCCTCCCATGATTCCCTAAATTGGGAGGGACTGGATTTCGATAAAACGGACTTTTTTGAAATCATGAACATCGATCGGGAAGTCGCCCGCCACGAAACCATTGATCAGGAAGAATTGTTCACCCGTTTTGGTGACCATCTCCCACGGGAGATGGAGCTTGAACGGGAGCTTCAACTGGCCCGGTTATACCACTCCCCAAAATATTGGGATCTCTCTGCAACCTGTGATTGAACAATACTAGTGGTCCATGCGGTAAATAAGGTAACTATCAGCCGGACCCACAAGCCCTGTTAACACTGACCCGATCAGCTCTGCCCTTCGGGGCTGGGCTGCGGTAAGCTGTGATGATGGAGCAGGTTTCGAACAGCGCATTCAGTATACGACGACTCAACCCGTTCAACGGTGTACTCCAAATCTATCAACTTGATTCAGCCCGGGCGCTCAGCGCCAATGGTCAGGTCTGGGAGATCCAGGTGCTCAGCGACACACCACAAGGGTTGTGGGCGAATATGCCCTATAGTGGACGCCAGTACTATACCTTCGGACTCTGGTCATCAGATCAAGGACTCAAACAGGTACCGGTCAATCCTCTGTTTAATATTCGTCAGATGATCACCTCAGCGGAGCGGCTGGTGGAGCAACTGCAGCCCGCCACGGAACATCTGCCATTCCCCTTGGCCGATCCCTACGAACTCTGGCTATTGGATGAAGAGGAGCATCAGCCCATTGCCCTGCTAGCCTGCTGCCGCAACCAGGACGAGTGTGATCAAGATATCAGAGTAAATTGGATTGCCGCCTCACCTGGAGACTTCTCTTTTGTATCCGTCACTTTGAACCAACAGGGTTTGCCCCTCAACGACGGCTATAATCCGAGGGTCCACGCCTCCGTATTGGAAGCGGCAGTGAGGATGAGGGCCGGTCAACATCGTCTCAACCGATGGTTCAAGAGAGAGGTGGATGGCAGTGCCACGCCATGCGACGACCCTGCCGAATACTGGCGTGCGGCGTGTTTTCCTGAACTGCTGCTGACTGAAGAGTGGGAGGAGCATCAGGAGCGAAATTTGATCCAAGACTATATAAGCTGGAAGGCCCCCCAGCTCTTAATGCTTCCCAACTTAGCCAACAAAACCCGTGAGCACCTGGAGAGGATCGCTATCAACCAGGCAGAAGCGGTCGATCGCCTGTGGCGGCTCTATCCTGAAATACACAATCATGACCTGTTGAAAAGCGCACGTGTTGAGGCAAAAATCCGCACAGCCAATCGGGATTGAAAACATGGGATACATCAAACAATCGGATCAACTGAAACAGCCTGACGGCGGCCTGGGCGTCCTTCTGGTGAACCTTGGCACCCCGGACGAAGCGACCACGTCGGCGGTACGGCGCTATCTGGCTGAATTTCTGAGCGACCCGCGCATCGTTGCCATTCCGAGAATCCTCTGGATGATTATTCTCCACGGCATTGTGCTCAGGGTCCGGCCTAAAAAATCGGCGACGGCTTATCGCTCCATCTGGACGGAGGAAGGATCGCCCCTCCTGGTGATCTCCCGCAAACAGCAGGCTGCACTCGAGGAGAGTGTGACTCACAGGCTCGGCGGCAAGGTCTCCTTCACCCTCGGTATGCGTTATGGCAACCCATCGATACCCGCCGCCCTGGCACAGCTGAGAGAACGAAACGTCCAACGTCTTCTGATACTGCCTCTCTACCCACAATATTCGGCCACCACCACTGCCTCTATTTTCGATGCGGTGACAAACGAATTACAACGTTGGAGATGGATCCCGGAAACACGCTTCATCCACCGTTATTACCACGAACCCGGTTACATATCGGCGCTCAGTGAAAGTATTCGTGAATTCCGTGAGCGGGAGGGAACTGCGGATAAACTGCTCTTCTCCTTCCACGGCATCCCGAAGGATTACCACGAATCGGGGGATCCCTATCCAGACCAGTGCCACGCAACTGCACAGGATGTGGTTGACTCACTCGGTCTGGAGGATCACCAGTGGCAGGTCTCATTTCAGTCCCGGTTTGGTGCGCAGGAGTGGATGAAACCCTATACCGATGAGACCTTGAAACAGTGGGGGGCCGAAGGGGTGGAGAGCGTTCAAGTAATCTGCCCGGCCTTCTCCGGCGACTGCCTTGAGACCCTGGAGGAGATCGCCGTAGAAAACCGTGGCTATTATCTCGAGGCGGGCGGTAAAAGCTACGCCTATATCCCGGCACTCAACGACCGGCCCGAACACATTGCCATGCTCAGTGATCTTATTCTGAAGCATGTGAGCGGTTGGCCTGAGACTGAAAGTCGATAGATACTAACGAACGCAATCCATATCCGTGATCATTAGTGCGGCAATGCCGCACCCTACGTCAGATACAACCAATCATTCACATAAAGATTGATGCCCAGGAGGGTAAACCGATGTCCGACAAGCCCCATCCGGTCGATATCAGAGTACATCAACAGTCGCGCCTGCTCGACATCGCTTTCGACGACGGCGCCCACTTCTCACTCCCCTGCGAATACCTACGTGTCTATTCACCATCCGCGGAGACCCGTGGTCACAGTCCCGCCACGGCGAAGCTGGAAAAGGGAAAGGAAGAAGTCACCATTACCCAGATCGAACCCGTCGGCCAGTACGCAGTCAAGATCTACTTCGATGACGGTCATAACTCCGGACTCTACGACTGGCAGTATCTCTACAACCTGGGCAAACACCACGATGAGTTATGGGATGCCTATCTGGAGAAACTGAAAGCGGTCGGTTATGAGCGCAAGGAACCTAAACTGATCCCAAGAGAAGGCGGCGGTTGAGCGATGACATCCAAAGAGAGCCAATCAGCTTTTGTCCTTGACGAACGCTTGTCACAAGACTGCCATCTTTTGGCCGACCTCCCTTTTTGCCGATTGTTACTGATGAACAACGCCCTCCTACCCTGGCTCATTCTGGTACCGAATTCCGACAAAACCGAACTCCATGAACTGACAGAGGCGCAACAATTGGCATTGATGAAAGAGATCAATCTGGTCTCCCGATTCGCGCAACAACATTTTACCCCAGACAAACTCAATGTTGCTGCTATCGGCAACATCGTCAGGCAGATGCATATCCATATCGTCGCCAGGAAAACAGATGATATCTGTTGGCCTGGTGTTGTCTGGGGTGTCAAACAGAAGACCGCTTATGGGCAGGTACAACTCGAGCGGATTGCCGAATCACTGAAAACATTCCTCCCGCCTGACACACATTTTCATCCATTGAAGCGTAAAGCTTGAACGGTTACCCGAAGGAAATACCGACAAGCTGCGCGACAAATGACCTGGCTCAATCCACCCATGGATTCGATGCGTACACGGTCATCTCAAATTGGCTACACTATAGGTCGATACCTGGATAGACCAATGTCGATTGATCCAGGCTCGTCTCCTCAGAGATAACAAACGACCAATGCATAGGCTGGGGGAAAAAGCTAGATGGAAGAGTCACTGCAACGGCTGCTCGATGCCGAGACCAAGGCACAGGAGATTCACAGCAAGGCCGAAGAGACGCGCGAGCGCATGATCCAGGAAGCACTGCAGGAAGCAAAAGCGAAAGAGGGGCACTTCGATCTGCGCATTCCCGAACTGCACCAAAGCTTTATGGAGAAAGCGGAAAACCGTGCAGAACAAACCATTGCCGAACTCAAGAAGCGCTTCAATGAGCGCCACGCGCAACTGCGCGAGTATGCAGAGGTCAGGGAGGAGGATGCGCTGGACGCCGCTTTCACCGTCCTGGTCGATCCCACTGCCGACGAAGACTAGGACCACGACGGTATGGGTTCACTCCGCAACCAGGCCTACCTCAAGACCCGTGTCAGTATCTTCTCCAGCCGCCTCCTCACGCCTGAGGCTGTCGAGCGCTATAAGTCTATGAGTCTCAACCAACTGGGAGAGGCCTTCGACCTCATGCCGATTATCGAGGAGCCCCTGGAGGCCCGCCAGAAGAGCCGCCTGGTGGAGCAGGCTTTGCTGCACCGAATGATGTCAGAACTCTCCGTGCTGCTCAGACCGCTGAGCGGTCGTGCCCGCGGCCTGTTGCTCTACTGGCCGAGAAAGTTCGAGCTCTACAACCTGAAGACACTGATCCGCGGCAAGCTCAATGATCTGGGCATGGATGAGATCCGCGACAGCCTGCACGACCTGCCGGAGAATATCCGCCTGCCCCACGAGTCACTGCTGCAGGCTGAAAATGTCCTGGAGATGCTGCGCCAGCTCGACCAGGGCCCCTACGCCATGATCGCCAGGCAGGCACGCCATGTCTTCGAGGAGAAGAACGAGAGCTTCTCTCTCGACGCCGCGATCGACCGCCTCTACTACACCGGCATGCAACGCCATATCAACCTGGCGGGCGGCATCGACAAACGAGGCCTGCACAAAGTGATCGGCATCATGATCGACCGGCAGAACATACTCTGGCTGCTACGCTACCGGCTGGTCTATCGATTTGCCCCCAGTGAGGCCTACTACCTGCTGATTCCCACCGGCGGCCGCATCCAGCGGGACCTCCTGATGGAGCTGGCAAACCTGGAGGGTTTGGATAACATCGTCGACCACCTGCCCGACCCGTTCCGGCAGATACTGGAGAGTGCGGACACTATCACCCGGATCAGACAAAAGCTCGATCACCACGTTTCCCTGGAGTTGCAGAAATTGATGCGCTACAGCCCGGATGCCGTGGTGTCAGCCCTCTCCTACATGATTATCCGGGACATGGATCTGATGCGGGTCTACGCCATCATCCAAGGCAAACTGCTGCAAATGGACGCCTCCCTGGTCGACCGCGCGGTTCCCGGCGATGCGCTGGCCGCCGCCAAGGAGGCCGCTGCGTGAAGCCACTGCATCTGAGAGGTTCCCGACGGAATCACACCCTTGCCGATGGCGGAAACAGGTTCGGGAGCAGTGATGTTTAGCCCCTTGCCGATCAAGCATATCAGCCTCCAGGTACTCACCGAAGATCTGCCGGTCGCATCACTGGCCCTGGCGGAACTCGGCTGTTTCAGTCCCGATCACCGACCCTACGAAGAAGAGGCCCTTCCCGAGGTGCCTGGTCACAACTTTAGAGCACTGCATACACAGGCAAGAGCACGCCTTGAAAAGATCGCAGCCCAGGTCGATTTCGACCTCACATCGGGCCCTCGTACGGCGGACCCCATCGGTGAGGATGAACTGGAGCAGGTCAACCAGTGGCTGGGCATCGCCTGGGAGACCTGCTCGGGTTTCGAGGAGACTTCACGCCTCCACCTGGAGGAGCGACGGAGTATCGATCAGTTGGAGAGCTCTCTGGCCAATTTCCACAATCTCAATATCGACCTGGGTCAGCTGCAGGGCGGTGAGGGATTTCTCGACACCCACATCGGCATGGTGCCGAGCAGTCAGGTGAATCAGTTAAGTGACGCTCTTGGACTCGATGGCTACCTGCTCTTCCCCTTCATGGAGAGCAATCACGATACCCACGTGGTGATCGTCGGCGCCGGCGACAGGGAGAGATCAAAACTGAAACCGGTGCTCGATACCGCGGGGTTTCGCCCCCTCGAGATTCCACCGGAGCTGCAGGCGGAGCCCGAAACGGCAAAAAGCCGGCTGGAGCAACGCCGTAAAGCGGTGGAGAAGGAGTCGAGCCACCTGGCCCTGAAGATCAAGGCCTGGGGAAAGGCGTCGAGAAAAGAGTTGGAGAAAGCGGCCCGCGTCGTCCATTTGGCGACACCCTATGTCGCCCTGGGTGAAGCGGCACGCCATCAGGGGAATCTCTCCCGGCTGCAGGGCTGGGTACCTGCAGTCGACCTCGGCCAGGTGGAAAGGCGTCTGCAAGACAAGCTGCCCAACCCCTTCGTCCTGGAGTCCAGGGAGCCACTGCCCCAGGAGCGCTCCCTGGTCCCTTCCGTGATGCGTCACAGCCGTCTGCTGCGCCCCTTCTCCTCACTCGTCACCCAGTACGGCGTACCGCGTTACGGCGAGATCAATCCGACCCATCTGTTCGCCCTCACCTACATCCTGATGTTCGGCATGATGTTTGGAGACGTTGGGCATGGCGCGGTGATACTCGGCACGGCACTGCTGTTGCGCAAGAAGCTAAGGAGCTTTACCGTCTTCGGCGTCGCCGCCGGCGTCTCATCCATCGTGTTCGGTTTTCTCTATGGCAGTATCTTCGGCTATGAGCATGTCCTGCATGCGTTATGGATCGCTCCACTGACCGATCCGCTCTATATGTTGACCGTGGCCCTGCTTTGGGGCATCGGTTTCATCACTCTGGTCACCCTCCTCAATATCATCAACCATCTGTTGCAGGGAGATCGTTTCGGTGCACTGTTCCATGACAACGGACTGCTCTCCCTGCTGCTCTACATGAGCTTGCTCGGTACCGGCTACAGCTTCTACAGCAGCGGGAGTGTCAGCGGCTTCTGGACCACTCTGACGGTCGTGACCCTCATCGGTATCTTCGCTCATAAATTGCTGGAACAGAAAGCCGCCATCGGCGAGCGTACCCTGGTCGCCTTCATTGAGACATTCGAAGTGATCACCGGCTATGTCTCGAATACCCTCTCATTCCTGCGCGTGGCCGCATTCAGCCTCAATCATGTGGCACTGGCAATCGCGGTCTTCACCCTGGCCAATATGATGGGTGACACAGGTCATTGGATAACCGTGGTTCTGGGCAATGTTTTTATCCTGGTACTGGAGGGACTCATCGTCGCCATCCAGGTACTGCGTCTCGAATTCTATGAAGGCTTTTCACGCTTCTACTCGGGGGACGGGAAAGCGTTTAAACCTTTAACACTTTAGATTAATTTTGAATGTTGAATTATGAATTTTGAATTGAAGTGTGCACTACGTGCACTGAATCCGATTTAAGAATGCACGAGCGTAGCAAGTACCGAAATTCATAGTTCAAAATTCACAATTCAAAATTCAACATAAAAGAGGAGCACGCTATGTATTGGCTTATCGCAGTAATGACCCTTGGGATCGCCGGTCTCATCGTCACCGGCATCATCATGGAGATGCAGCCGGCCAAAACTGCACGACCCTGGTTCAAGCCTACCATCGGACTCAACCTGGTGGTCTTCGTAGCCGCACAGGCCGCTCTGATCTTCATGGGAGTGGGAGAGGTCATGGCCGCCACTGAGGCCGCAACGGCCGGCGGTGGAGAGATCTCCGTAGGCCTCGGTCTGGGGATCATCGGCGTCGGTATCCCCACAGCGCTCAGCACCATCGGCGCGGGTATCGCCGTGGGTCCCATCGGTGCCGCCTCACTGGCTGTGCTGGCGGAGAAGCCGGAGATCTTCGGCCGTACCCTGATCTATCTGGGGCTGGCGGAAGGTATCGCCATCTACGGCCTGGTCATGAGTATCCTGTTGCTTGACCGGATCTGATTTCGCCCATGAGTGACACGACACATCGGGTCAGGAATATCTTTATCGGCAGCCATGCACTGACCGACGGTTTTCGCCTGATCGGATTCGAAACCCTCACCGATCCGGACGAACAAAGGCTGGATCAGTTGCTCTCCGAACTGCAGCGGGAGAAACAGCGTGCCCTGCTGATCATCGAGCACTCGGTCAGCCAGATCACCTCCAAGCTGCTGGAACAGATCCGTAAGGAGGGGGGGCGCATTATCCTGTCCGAGATACCTTCACTCTACGACCCCGATAACTTCCAGAGCGATCTGGATGCACAGCTGAAGAAACTGACAGGCGGATAAAACGGGAGAACTAACTGTGAATCAAGTTGAAGCGCTGGAAAAAGCGATCCTTGAAAGAGCCGAGATGATGGCCGAGGAGTGCCACAGTCGCGCTGAAGCAGGACGGAAAAACATCCTGCGTGAAGCGAGTGAACGACTGCATCTCAAAGAGGAGAAAGAAACCCTGCTGGCCAAGTCCCTGGCCGATCGGGCCTATCTGCGTATGGTGCAGGCGGACGAACTCAAGCTGAGGGCCAAGATGGACCATATGCGCTGGAATCTGGTGGAGGTGGTCATCGATCGCCTGCCTGAACGTATGCGGGAACTGGCACAAGATGAGCACCGCTATTTCGAATTCCTGCAGGCCCTGTTGATGCAGGCTGCCGGCCAGATCGAGGAGAAGGTGCTACAGGTCTCTGTCAATAGCGACGACATGCGCAGACTGAAATCCCAATGGGAGAGTCTCACCACAGAGTTGGTACCCGGTAAACAGTTTGAGCTAATGGAGAAAAGTATCGATACCGTGGGTGGATGCCTGGTCACCACAGCCGACAAGCGGGTACAGATCGACCACACGTTTGAGGGCAGGCTCACCCGCCTTGAACGCAAGATACACCAGGCCCTGGTAGAGCGGCTGCTGCCGCCGGTCGGTGATGGACAGACGCTTTAATAAAGAACAGATCTATGAATACAGTTACAAGAAAAGGCATCATCCTCGAGATCAACGGCCCCATCGTCACCATCCAACTGCCCGGCGTACACAACGGCGAGCAAGTGCGTATCGGTAGTCTTGGTCTTTATGGCGAAGTTATCGCACTGGAGGGGGATAGTGCCATCGTGCAGATCTATGAGTCGACCGAAATGGTGCGACCTGGAGAACCGGTGGAAGGTCTGGGACACCCTCTTTCGGTGGAGCTGGGTCCGGGACTCATCGGCGGGATCTTTGATGGCGTGCAACGTCCATTGGAGGAGATGTTCCTGAAGGCTGGCGACCAGATCCCCCGCGGCCTCAGTCCTGCCCCCCTGGACCGGGAGAAGCTCTGGCACTTCGTTCCCACCGAAAACCTGGAACCCAACATGCCGATTATCGGCGGTGCCCGTCTCGGCACGGTGCAGGAGACCGAAACGGTGGAACACCGCATCCTGGTGCCGCCGGATATCGAAGGCGAACTGATCGAACTGGCGCCCGAAGGCGACTACAACCTGGAAGAGACCATCGGTCAGGTACGGGATCGCCACGGCCATGTGCATCATCTGAAACTCCACCATCGCTGGCCGGTGCGCAAACCCCGCCCCTACCAGAGCCGGGACAACGGCATCGAACCCCTGATCACCGGACAGCGTATCCTCGACACCTTCTTCCCGCTGCTGAAAGGGAGCAAGTGTGCCGTACCCGGACCCTTCGGCGCCGGCAAAACGGTAGTGCAGCATCAAGTGGCCCGCTGGGCCAATGCGGATATCGTCATCTATGTGGGCTGCGGGGAACGTGGTAACGAGTTGGTCGACGTACTCGACAGCTTTCCCAAACTGAAGGACCCCTATACCGGCCGTCCACTGATGGACCGTACCCTGCTCATCGCCAACACCTCCAACATGCCGGTAGTGGCACGTGAGGCATCGATCTACGTCGGTATTACCTTAGCCGAGTACTACCGCGACCAGGGCTACGACGTGGTCATGTTGGCCGACTCCACCAGCCGCTGGGCCGAGGCACTGCGCGAGGTCTCCGGCCGTCTCGGACAGATGCCGGTGGAAGAGGGCTACCCCGCCTACCTTGCCTCCCGTTTGGCCGCCTTCTACGAACGCGCCGGCCGGGTCGAGACCATGGACAACGGCAAGGGCTCTGTGACACTGATCGGTGCCGTCTCACCCCCGGGTGGCGACTTCTCCGAACCCGTCACCAGCCACACCAAGGAGATCATCCAGACATTTTGGGCGCTGTCGAAAGAGTTGGCCGATGCCCGCCACTATCCGGCCATCGACTGGGTCGACAGCTTCTCCGCCGACGTGGGCACCGCCGCCGAGTGGTGGCACGAGAATATCGATCGTGGCTGGGAGAAGCGCCGCGGGCAGGCCCTTGCCATGCTGGCGCGGGATGCCGAATTGTCACGCATCGTGAATCTTGTCGGTCCCGAAGCCCTCTCATCAGCACAGCGCTGGGTATTGGAGGGTGCCGCCCTGATCAAGGACGGCGTGCTGCAACAGAGTGCGCTCGACCCGGTAGACACCTTCTCCTCACCGGAGAAGCAGTTCCTGCTGCTCGATCTGATCCTCTCGGTCTACGACGAAGGCGCCGCCCTGATTGAACTCGGCGTCCCCGTACAGGAGCTGTCCGAGATGCCGGTACTGGCCCGCCTGCGTCGGTGCAAAGAGCTCTACAACTCCTCGCAGATCGATCAACTGCGTGAGTTCCGTGAAGAGGCATTGCAAGACTTCAAGGCCATCCATTCCGAATACGCACAACGGGGAGAGCAGACAGCATGAGCGCCAAGGAGTACCGAACCGCATCCGCTGCCCGTGGCGGTCTGCTGACCGTCAGTAACGTACCCAACATCGCCTTCGGTGACCGGGTACGCATCCGCGACCAGAAGGGGAACACCCGCAATGGCCAGGTGATCCTCAGTTCCAATGAGGAGGTTCTGATCCAGGTTTTCGAGGGTACTGAAGACCTTGATATGGAGAACACCTGGGTGCGCTTCCTCGACGAACCGGTGGAGATCACCTTATCGCCGGAGATCCTCGGTCGCGTCTTCAACGGCTTGGGCGAGCCGAGGGACTTCCGCCCGCCCATCGTCTCAAACCTGCGCCGCAGTATCAGTGCAGCCGCCTTCAATCCTGCAGCCCGCACCTATCCCAAGGAATTCATCCAGACCGGCGTCTCCACTATCGACGGCCTCAACTCCCTGGTGCGCGGGCAGAAGCTGCCGATCTTTTCTGCCTCCGGCCTGCCCCACAACCGGCTGGCTGCGCAGATCGTACGCCAGGCCAAGTTGCCCGACGACGACAGTCGTTTCTCGGTGGTCTTCGCCGCCATGGGCGTCTCTTATGCGGATGCCCGCTTCTTCCAGGAGGAGTTCGCCTCCTCAGGCGTGCTGGGCAATGTAGTGATGTTCGTCAACATGGCCGATGATCCGCCGGTGGAACGGCTCACCCTGCCCCGCATGGCGCTGACCGCCGCCGAGTACCTCGCCTTCGACCTCGACCGCCATGTACTGGTTGTAATGACCGACATGACCCACTACGCGGAGGCGCTGCGTGAAGTCGCCACCGCCAAGGGCGACGTACCGGCCCGTAAGGGCTACCCCGGCTACCTCTATTCCGACCTGGCTGAAATCTACGAGCGATCCGGCCGCATCAAAGACCGTCACGGCTCCATCACCCTGGTGCCTGTGCTGAGCATGCCCAGCGATGACATCACCCATCCGATTCCCGACCTCACCGGCTATATCACCGAAGGTCAGATCGTGTTGAGCCGCGAGTTGCACAACCAAGGCATCTATCCGCCGGTGCACATCTCTCCATCACTGTCGCGCCTGATGAAAGACGGCATCGGCAAGGACTTCACCCGGGAGGACCACCCTCACGTCTCCAATCAGCTCTATGCGCTCTACGCCAGAGCCCTGGAGACCAGGAATCTGGCCTCGATAATCGGTGCCGACGAGCTCTCTGCCCGTGACCGCCGCTATCTGGAGTTTGCGGATGCCTTCGAGTCCCGCTTCGTACAACAGGGTGAAGACGAAGATCGAAGTATTGAGGAGACCCTCAACCTGGCCTGGGATCTCCTCTCCACCTTCCCGCCACAGGCCCTCACCCGCGTCACCGAGACGGAGATGGCCAAATACCATCGGCAGAGCGGCGAATGACCGGCTCAAGACTCAAAGCTGCCCCGACCAAGAATACACTGCTCAATCTCAAGCGGCAGCTGGCCTTTCTTGAAGACGGCCACAGCCTGCTGGAACGCAAGCGGGAGCTGCTGACACGACTGGTCTACCAGCGTATCGGTGAGTACAGGGAGATACGTGACAAGTCACACGAGGCGGTCAAGCAGGCCTACCACTGGCTAAGCATGGTTCAGTTACGTATGACAAGCCGTTCGCTGAGCCAGGCCGCCATGGGGGTCAAGCCGGTGCTCGAACTCAAGATTCTGCCTCGACGCAACCTGGGGGTGGAGTACCCTTCCGTCACCGGTGAGCTCATGCCCCTCAACCCGGTCGGCCTCCTAGGTACCGACCCCAGCTTCGACGAAACCCGACAGCACTTTGCCGAGGCAGCCCTGCTTTTGTCCAAGATGGGCGAGGTCTCCATGAGCCTCAGCCGGCTCATTGCTGAACAACGCAAGGCACAGAAACGGGTAAATGCTTTGAGATACAACATCATTCCACGGTATCGAAATACTATCCGGTTTATTGAAAACGCTTTGGAAGAAGAAGAGCGGAACGCACTTTTTCAGGTAAAGGTTTTAAGAGATCAAGATCGAATTTAAGCAATCTCAGATAATTCAACAACATAGAGAATTAGCGGGGCGAAATTGTCAACTATCTTCATCAAAGAATAGTATTTACAAATTCTGTATAGTTAAAAGTTACACTACAAGGAAGTTTGTTCGCTGCAGGACACCCACAACATCTTCCAAAAAAACGATATCTCTACATGCTGGTCCATTTTTCCACCCTCCTCATCGAACCACCAGGCATTGACTCAGAACTCCTAAAGTTGATGCTCGCACCTGAAAAGTTCCAGGTGAAATCAGCGGAATGCGGGACCGAGGCATGGAATTTGATTCAGGAAACAGAACCACCTGATCTCGTGGTAATCGATATCGATCTTCCGCATATCGGCGAAATAAGAATCGGCGGCACTCAGCTTCTACAGCTACTTGGCAAGAAGGACGGCTGGTGCGACACACCTAAAATCGTTCTCACTTCCGCCCCGAATGCCAGCATTCCCAAGCAACTGCCCATCTCACAGATCGCAGCCATTATATTAAAGCCTTACGATCCCATGCGGCTCATGAATGAAGTCAACGACTGTATCGCCCGCCAGATGGATTTACATGTTGAAGAGATTAACCGCCAGCATATCCAACTTGCCGGACTCTTGCGGGAACTTCTGAACAGCTCAAAAAACAATTCGGCTATAACTTCGTTTAACAAACAATTAAAACATTTCCTCAGTTTTACGGAGAGCCACTTTGCGTTCGAGGAAAATTTTATGTGCCGGCACAACTATCCTGACTTCAGCATGCACCATCAAAACCATAACGCCCTTCTGATGAAAATAAAATCGATGATCGATAAAGTCATGAATGACGATAGCTCAAATCACCTGGAAATGCTCGACAGTCTCAAGCAGGAACTTTTCAGTGATGTCAATGATGACAAAAGCTACATCACCTTCCTGCAGGACATGCGTATGCAGTTAATGACTTAGTCAGGCAGCGAAAACCAAACCCCAATATCGGATCAGACTGATATACATTCCTGATGCGATTGCCAATCCCGAATGTATACAGCTCACACAAGCCGCCACTATCATCTTTTCAGTAACACAAAAAGGGAGGCTCATGCCTCCCAATTCGTCGACATACAATCAAGCCTGCCTACCGAGGCGTACAAGCCCTAAGCAAAACAAGCCAGCCGCTGACAATATGAGAAGCGAGGGCTCAGGAACCGAGAGAGTAATGTTATCAATTCGAAAGAAATCATTACTACGCGAGGTTAGCTCTATCCAAGTAAGGTTGGTATGACCAGGAAATGCAACGGTGACCGGTTCCGTTACAAAGTCTCCAAAAAGCTCAGTCCCACCATCCGAGAATGAAATACGTCCACCAAAACTTGATGACACAAGACTTTCGAAGTTAAACAATGAACCGAACATATCGATCCTGACTGTACTCTGCAAAAGCCCGTCAGTTCTTTCGAGTGCCAGATATTGACCGTCTCCAATAAATGAATCTGATGGATATATGTCGTAGTCACCCACTACCGATGACAACCGAAATCCATCTTCCAGATAGTTGGAAGTCTGATCAGTCCCAAGAGCTGCCGATTCGAAATCAATGATAGCCGCCCCTGCAGTTTGTATGAATGCCGTGGTAACCACAACGAGCAATAACGCCGCTAGTCCATTGGTTGTCATTTTCATAACATTCTCCCTATTTCGAAATTCATGACATGCGATATAACCACTCAATGTACAAGTTACAACTATGTTAGATGCTGAAATTAATCATCAGCACGAAAAAAAACAGGCGAAAGATCCACGATTGTCATAGAGCGTATTGTGGCTTCATTTTTAGCTGGCACTTGAGAACGTCAAAGTGGCAGCCATAGGGCCAGACTTCTTAGCTCACAGTTCAGCACCTAAAAGCACACACCTTTCACAAACAACCAAACCAGAACACTTCTCTATCGTTCGCTTCGAACGTCCATAAAAACAGCAGAACACAACCGTTGCCTGTTCTCAGAAGAAACATTCAATACCCATGCCACTATCGACAAATGATTATTCTACAACAACATATATTTGTCTCAGATCACCCCACCTTAAAAAGTGTAAACAATACTGACACTTTAACCCGCTACTGACTTGCGTCAGACAGGGTTAGATTATCTTTATGCAGACCCCGAAGGCTCATTTTTAAAACGTGTCCGTTACAATTGACAACACGTTTCCATAGATCCGATGATCAAAGTACCCGGCAGATTACACACCCTTGTGCGGAACCATCTAAACTTCAGTTATTCACCTGCTGTTATCGAAGGATACTCACCCATGTCCGACTGTTGCGCGAAATCCGAGGCAAAAAAGCCATTTCCCAAAACCCACCATTGCCCAGTCAATGGAAAAGCCTGTTCTCAAGTCCCTATCAACACGATAAAACATCAGATCCTGGCTCCCTGGCAGTGGACATCGAAGGCAAGCGCGTACTATTTTTGCGATGATCCGGAATGCCCGGTGGTCTACTTCGGTAACGATAACAGCATGATCGAGCAGTCATCACTGCGTTCACCCGTCGCAATCAAGGAAAACAGCGATCAGTCATTGATCTGTTACTGTTACGGCATCACCCGCAGGCAGGCGATTGAGAATCCACATATCAAGGACTTTGTCATCGAAGAGACCCGAAACCGGTCCTGCGCCTGTGATACACGCAACCCCTCCGGTCACTGTTGTTTGAAAGATTTTCCAGAACCCTGAACTACAGCTTCCGAAATGGAGACCCCTACCAGTCATCAGACGATTGCTTCGACTTATCTACACTGCTTTTGCGCCGGTGATATCGACGCACTTAGCCCCCTGTTTACGAGGGATCTGATATTCGACGGCCCCTTCCATCGCTTCACCTCGGCCAGAGACTATCTGCGATGTCTGCATGACGACCCTCCACAACCCTGTGGCTATCGTGTGTTGAGCCTGACGGAAAACCGGGATGAAGTGGTACTGCTCTACGACTATCTGAAACCGCGGCATCCTGTGCGTATTGCCCAACGTTTCAGATTCCGGCAGCAGCGGATTTCGGAGATCCTGCTAATCTTTGATACGAGGGAGGTCTCCTGAGCCGGCATCCATAGCCATCCTTCTCGCATCATGCGTAAACAGACCGGCAGGGAACAACTGAGGGGAAATCGGCATGAAAACCACAAGAATCAGCCTCTACTATCTGGCCAGCTATCTCTGGCTTGGTGGACTTGCACTCATCTTTGCACCGAAGCTCTCTGCCGAGCTGATGCTCTCCAATGGGGACTACCCTGCCATCATGTTACGCGCCCTGGGGATGTTCATGATCGGCTTGGGGATCATCGTGGCACAAGTGATCCGGCGGCGAATCATGGAGCTCTACGGCACCACCCTGTTGGTTCGACTCTTTTTTCTCTTCTGCCTCATGACGTTCTATCTATTCACCCGGGATCCCTTTTTTCTGGTACTGTTCACGATTGTCGTCATCGGCGTGATGCTGACTGGCCTCAGTTTTCTCCTGGATCATCAGCGGGGCGAAGGGGTCAACCATCACTTGATCGACTGATTCGATCGCGTCAGGAGTGCCCCAATGGGACGCATCCCTCTTTATTGATCCGGGGAGACAAAATGAAAGCTGCCACTCATATGATATTGATACTTGGAATACTGTCATTCGGCATCTCAAACGCCTCCACCTTGGAAAGATATATTAAGGCCTGCGTAGACAACCCGAAGAATGGAATGGGGCAGGCACTTTGCGAGTGCATGGGAAGAGAGGCTGAGAGACGGTTCAATGATGATGAATTCGGTTTTCTCTACGCCTCTGCCGCAAAAGATGCCGCCGCCATATCAAAATACAATATGACGCTTGGACCACAACAGAAAATGAACGTGATCATGTATAGCATGAAGGGTCCATCGGAATGTGCTGGCAAACTTGGCACGCAGAGGAAAAAGCCGGCCCAATCCAATTCAGGCGGTTCGGCATCCAGTGCCTCAAGTGCTGCCGAGGATGCCTCTCGATAAGATAAATCACTACGGCCCTGAAATACTACATACGCTTTCAGATATATCTCATGTCAGAGACGGCATGCATGCAGAAAACATCAGGCAGATGCCGATCCGGTCGTCCGCCTTCTATCCGCGTGCTATGGATGCTAGTGTTTAGGCATAACCTGGCCGGTCTGAACACCTCCTCAATAACCAGAAGAATGACAATATGCCCGTAACCCTTGCTTTTGACGTCTATGGAACACTCATCGATACCCATGGAGTTGTGGAGGCCTTGCACACCCACGTCGGCGATAAGGCGGAGATCTTTTCCCAGATCTGGCGTGACAAGCAGCTTGAGTACGCTTTTCGCCGTGGCCTGATGCAGCACTATGAGAACTTCGCCGTCTGTACAAAGGATGCGCTCAACTACACCTGTGAACTGCTGAAAACCCCTTTGACGGAGGCACAAAAACATCTGCTATTGGCAGAATACCGGGTTCTGCCGCCATTTGACGATGTCAGGGAGGGGTTGGCATTGCTCAGCGGCGGCGGCAATCGTCTCTTCGCCTTCTCCAACGGCAGTACGGAGGCGGTTACAACGCTGCTCAGTTCCTCCGGGATACTCGATTCTTTTCTCGGCGTGGTAAGCGTCGACGACTTGAAATCATTCAAGCCAAATCCGGCTGTCTATTGTCATTTCTTGCGTGTCTCTGGCTCTTCGGCCGGGGATGCATGGCTGGTATCCAGCAATCCGTTCGATGTGATCGGCGCCATCTCAGCGGGTATGAAAGCTGTTTGGCTTCAGCGCAACCCTGAGGCTCTCTTCGACCCCTGGGGTATCGAGCCAACGATCGTGATTAACAGTTTGACTGAGCTTGAAGAACGGATTGCCCGCTACCTCAGAAGGGGCATCTAGGGCCTGTTAACACTCATCCAATCGGCTCTGCTGGAGCTGTTTTTTTGCCCCGCAAGGCAGAATGAGTGAGGTTTAGCCGTGCTAAATGAGCGAATGATAACGCCGCTGGGTGGAAAAACAGCCCCAGCCCTTCGGGTTGTGCCTGAAAACGCGCCACTCGGCGTTGTTCGTCGCTCATTTAGCACGGCTAAACTTCTCTCCTCGCGCCTTGATTGGCGCGTTTTCAGGCGCAACAGAGCCGATTGGATGAGTGTTAACAGGCCCTAGGGCATTTCAGTATAATGTCAGCCTTCAGATCGAATCCTTCTACAATTCCGGATGGGGTTCGCAGGTTCTGGCCGCCGACGGACAGCCGATATGCGTCATAAAGCGTAGATCATCACAGGAGCCGTCGGCCTAAGCCTTTTCCACAACTGCCTGCTGTGAACCAGCCGATCGGTAATTCTGAATAAAGTGGATGAGATCATCATGAGAGAGGGGTTTCGAGATATGGAAACCCTGGCCCTCGTCACAACCCTCTCGTTTGAGAAACTCCATCTGCTCGGGTTCCTCGATCCCTTCCGCCACTACCTGCATATCGAGAGTATGCCCCAGACCGATGATAGTCCTGGAAATCTCCGCACTCTGCGTATCGTTACAGACCTCTTTGATGAAACTGCGATCGATTTTGAGTTTGTTGATTGGGAATCGTGAGAGATGGGCCAGTGAAGAGTAACCCGTCCCAAAGTCATCAATGGATATTGAGACACCGAGCTGGCGCAGGGCGTGAAGGTAGTGGGTCGACGCCTCGACATCCCTCATCAGGATGTTTTCCGTGATTTCCAACTCGAGAAATTCCGCATCCAACTGCCTCGACTGCAAAATCCGCTTGACCGAATCCACGAAGGCTTCATGCTGTATCTGCACGCCAGAAAGATTAACCGCCACATGACTAAATTCGATCTGCTGATCCAGCCATCCTTTCATATCGAGACAGGCCTTTTCCAACACCCATTCACCAATCTCCCGAATCAACCCCGACTCTTCAGCCACGGGAATAAACTCATCCGGAGAGATCAAACCCACTTTCGGGTGCCGCCACCTCAGCAGGGCTTCAACCCCGACTATTTCCATGGTCTGCAGACTGATCTTGGGCTGATAATGGATCTGAAACTGCTCATGCTTCAAGGCTTGGCGCAAGCCTGACTCAAAGGTGATATGCTGATATGCATTGTCGGTCAGTTCCTCTGTATAGAACTGAAAATTGCCCCGACCGAAACCCTTCGCCTTGTACATGGCGGCATCGGCATTTTTCAGCAGCTCTGCTGTGGTCTCACCATCTCTGGAGTAGACCGCTATACCGATACTGGCATTGAGATAGAATTCATGCCCCTCTTCCTCGAACGGCGTTTCAAAGCAGGACAACAGCTTCTCCGCCACCACCGCAATGCTGTGTGTGCGTGGTACATTTTCAAGTAAAACGGCGAACTCATCACCACCAAGCCTGGCCAGGGTATCCCCCTCTCTTACCGCTGTCATCAAACGTTTGGAGACCTTTTTTAAAACTCGATCTCCCGCCGGATGACCGAGGCTATCATTGATATGTTTAAACCGATCCAGGTCAAAAAACAGAATACACAGACGCTGCCCAGTACGATTGGCCTGGGTGATGGCATGATCGACCCGGTCATTGAACATCAGCCTGTTCGGTAATTCAGTCAACCAGTCATGGTAAGCCAGAAATTTCGCCCTGCCTTCCGCCGTTATCCGCTCGGTAATGTCAATGTGGACACCGGTCAGTTTTACCAACCTGTCCTGTACATCGAATGTCGGCGTTGCCCTTGCAAGGATCCACTGATAGCTGCCGTTCTTATGACGCAGTCTGTACTCTTCCTCCCAGTTACCCCATGGCTTGACACGATAGGCCTCGATCTTCTGAAGAATGCCGTCCCGTTCGTCCGGATGTAATCTCGATACCCAGCTATTAAACGTATTCGGCAGTTCATCGTCATTGAAACCGATTTGCGCCTTCCATCGGGGTGACAAATAGATCTGGTCATTGGCGATATCCCACTCCCAGACTCCATCCAATGAGGATTCCAGAATTTTTCCTATCTTATGCTCACTGGTCTGTAGCGCTCGCTGCGCCAGTTTAAGCTCACGTGAACCCGCACTTACCTCTTCCTGCAGAAACTGTTGAGCCAGAGAGACATGTATGGTGTCAATGACCTGGAGATAGAACTTTCTGGAGAGAACCAGTAATCCAATGGCAAACAGAAAAAGAAATCCAGCAAGAAAAGACGTGGTGTAATCCCCCCGCAAAAGCAGTCCGATTTCCAATGGTAGTAAGAGAGGAATCAGAAACAGGACATAGACTTCCAGTACAACCGCATAAGCGGAAAGACTACCGGCGGCCAGTCCCGCAATGACCATATAGAGCACCACTTGCTGTGAAATCGTCCAATCGGGATCGTAGAACAGGCTCAACAGGCCCCAAACCAGTCCGCTGAGAAAGGTCAAAAGCATATGACGGCGTAACCATTTTCCCGGCAGATAGAGTTCAGGATTCTGACGCTCGAAATGCCGAAACAGTGCCAGTCGAACGAGACTGACCAACATGACCACAGCCAGCCAACCCACCAGTAACCAGTTATCGGTGACCTGCCAATAGTAGAGCCCCGTCAGCAAGGCAACACCCATCCCAGTGACGACGGCCACGTTGCCCTGCGTATAGAGCAACTTTACTTGTTTGCGCTGAACACCTTCCTGTGTGATCTTCATGAACTCAAGCAATCCCTACTAACAATTAGATCATTATCCCATTGCGAATGACTCACATCCATCACCTTACCGCAAGTACGATCTGATTTCTCAGTGACTTCAAGAGATTGAGCCGTTTCTTATCGATCTCCAGACCATGAGGTTGCATATGGTCGGCATAGATCAAACCGACAGGGCGTTTATTGATTACCAGGGGAAAGAGCAAAAACGATCCTGCATTCGATATCTGTTTGTACCAGTCGGGGATATCCGCCTGTATTTTCTTCTCTGTCGTATCCGCGATATAGACATCCACCGCGTTCTTCAGTGCACCGTGAAAGACATCCACGCTGTAGGCGATCGGAAATCGGAATTTTTGAATGAATATTTCGTCAGCATCGCCAAAACTGAGCCGCCCCGCCATGCTGCCACTCTTTCGGTCAAGCAAGGCGAGCACAACACGGTGAAATCCGACCGCTCGGTACATCGTCTCGAGTACCACATTAAAGATCTCAGAGACGCTGTGTTCGCCCACCAGCATGCCGGTCACTTCCTGCAGCCCATCCATCAGCAGCGTTTCAGCATCTGCCGGTGTTTCCGTGGCCGGACCGGTCTCACTTACCTGAGTATGACTTTCTGTCCCTTCACCATTGAGAATCTGTGTCTCACCAAGACCGTCACTCTCCACGGCCTGTTTTTGTACCTTGTCAGGCTTCTCTTGTGGCGGCAGGTTCTCTGCAACACTGGTCAGGCGCCGAACGAAATCCTGGGACATATCGGTGGATAGGACTTTAGCCATCTCTTCGAAATCATTCACCGTATGCCGGGCCATACGAGTGATTTTCTTCTGGTTGAGATTGAGGCCCTTGGCATATTTTTTCGTCAGGACCTCCATTGCCTCTTTATCCTCGGGCCCGGATGCCACCATGGTCTCCATGGCCTCATGGGCAAATGCGGTGACCAACCGTCGCCGATCGACCCGGTTGACCGGTTTGTGGTCTCCCTGCCACCCCTTCAGACTATCGATCAACGACTTGGGAAAGTTCCACTGTTTAGCGATCTCGATGCCGATCTTCTCAAAGCTCACGCCTAACACTTGATGTTGAGCCGCCAAGGATACCTGACCCTCGGCTTCAACCAGACGCTCGATCTCCTTCGACTCTTCCGGCAGATAGAAGGCAACCAGCAACTGCCCCAAGTCCTGCAACAGCCCGGTGAGAAAGTAGGCTTCGGATTCCGCTTGGTCTATCTCATCCGCAACATGGTGCGCCAAAGTGGCGCGAAACATGGCAGTCGTCACCAGCTCTCTAAGCTTGTCTGCCTGGGCCTTGTTTTCGATATGCTCAAAGAAGATCAGGGAGGCTGCCAATGAACGTATCGCCTGAGTACCCAACACCACCACAGCCCGTGAGACAGTTCCGATGCTCCCCGAGAAGCGACCGTAGTAGGCGGAATTGACCACCTTGAGTATCTTATTGGTCAGTGCGAAGTCCTTTACGATAACCCCTGCCATCTGGTTGACATCCTTATCGCTGGCATAGGTCATGGCATTGATGCTGCGCACCGAATTGGAGAGTGCGGGAAAATCGCTTTTTCGATTCATCCGCCGCAGCAGAAATTCCACCGTACCGCTGGCTTCATCTTCCAGCTTGATCTTTGCTGCAGTCGGATTTCGCATGGCGTTGTATGCCTGCAGCATCTCCGCGGCATCGCCGTAGCGCAGTGCGGGATCTTTCTCCAACGCCTTGAGAATGAACTGATCCAGCTTTTCATCCACTGCCTTGTTGAACTGGGACGGAGGCAGGGGATCGAGCTTTAAAATAGCATCGATGATCATCTGCTGCTTGTTGCCGCTGAACACAGGCATACCGGTGAGCATCTCATCGAGGATCAGTCCCAGCGCAAAGACGTCGGCCTGCGGACCCACCTCGCCATGCTGGATGTACTCCGGCGCCAGATAGCGGGGGGTGCCGATCAACTGTTGATCCGGCCCCCTCCCCTCAGTCAACAGTCGGGCGATACCGAAATCCATGATCTTCGGCAGCTGATCCCGATTGATGATGATATTCGATGGTTTGAGGTCCCGGTGAACAATACCGGCCTTGTGGGCCTCCGCGACTCCCTCCAGCAGACCCTGGAAGATATTCAGTGCCTGGGACAGCTCAAGGGGTTTGCCCGCGATCGTTTCGGACAGCAAATCTCCCTCAACATACTCGAACACCAGATAGTGCGACCCCTGATGATCTCCCATCTCATAGATGGAGACGATATTGGGATGTTGCAGCCGGCTCATGGCTCGGGCTTCGTCCCGAAACGAGGTCTCGGGTAACGAATTATTGAGCAGCTTGATGGCAACCCGGCGCTCAAGTTCGCTGTCGTGGCACAGGTAGACCGTACCCTGGTTACCGGAACCGAGCACCCTCCCCACCTGGAATCTTCCAATCTGTTTTAACGACATAAAACGGTCTTCACCCCCTGTCCAGGAGCTTATCGGCCAGGAGAGTGAAATCTGTTGGCTTAGATGAGAGGAAGTACCAGTGCCTCAAGCGACGCCAAATCCAGGATGGGCACTGCAGACAGGGTCTCGCCGGTATGGATGCCGATAAGATGAAAATCAGTCGGCAGCTTCCCCAGTTGCCCGCCCAAAGCCAGCGTCTCCGCCAGACCAAATCCATGGCTTGATGGCGTACACTGAATCTGTTGCAGATCCGACAGTGAGAGTGCTGAGACACCCCCCGGCCGGTCATTCACCGCTACTGCATCGATCACCACCACCGATGAAACATCACGGAAGTGGTCCAGGAGCCGGCTACCGGGCCGGTCAAGCTTAAGCAGCTCACACTCGACCAGACCGAGCGTTGCCAGATGATCGATCGCCATCCAACCCAGCTGATCAGCACCGAATGGGGAACCGACACCGATTACCCGTATCATCGACGATTGATATCGAGTTTGAGAAAGTGGGTAGCGCAGGAGATGCAGGGATCATAGTTCCGGATTACCTGCTCAGCCCTTAACCGTATCGCCTCATCCGATGCATTAAGTCCCAGTTTTTCCAGGGAGTGGCGAACGTCCTCTTCTATCCGACCCTGATTCTGACTGGTGGGGGGCACAATGCGTGCAAAGCGGATGATGCCCTGCTGATCCACGTCGTAGCGATGCCAGAGAAAACCCCTGGGCGCCTCGGTACAGCCAAATGCATTACCTTCCTGCGGAGGCACCTCAATATAAGATGACTGTGGCACCTGATAGCGCTCCAACAACGCTACCGCCTCAAAGACGGCAAAGTGCAGCTCTATCGCCCTGGCGACGATGCTGTGAAACATATTGTGGCTGGGGAAATGGATACCACACGTCTCCATCACATCGCGCACAGGCTTTGGAAGCTGGTGAAAATTGAGATTGATTCGCGCCAATGGCCCTGTCAGGTAAGGTCGGCCATCGAGGGTAGCGTGCAGCGCGGTCGAATAGGGCATCTGATGCTCATGAAAGAAGCTTTCATAAAAACTGATATCGGTCTCCAGTCCCTGACCTGAGATCAGATTACCGCGGCCCACGGCATATTCCTTGGGATGACTCAGGGCCACACTGATAAAGGCCTGCTCATCATCCGGAAAATCCAGTCCCGCAGTCCACGCCACCAGTGCCTCGGTAGCCGGTAAGGCATCTCGCAGACGCTGCAGAATGGGTGCGACCTCCTCCTCTCTGGGAGCACGGTAGAAACCACCCACCCGCACACCCACCGGATGTACCGAACGCCCACCGAAAAGTGCGATCAGGTCGTTGCCAAGGGTCTGCAGATTGAGCCCCCGCTTTACCGCATCGGGATAGTCCCTCGCCATAGCGATGGCCGAGTCGAAGCCGAGAAAATCGGGGGCGGCCAACAGATGGATATGCAGTGCATGGCTCTGCAGCCATTCGCCGCAATACATCGCCCGACGCATCGCCCGCAGCCAGTCAGGCTCTTCAAAACCGAACAGGCGCTCAAACGCCTGCACCGCACTCATCTGGTAAGCGACAGGACAGATGCCGCAAATCCGAGCCACCATGTCAATCACCTGATTGCATTCGTACCCCTCAATAAATTTCTCGAACAGACGCGGAGGTTCGAAGATACGGAGATTGAGTCGTTCGATCTCCCCATTGACCACATCCAGCTCCAGCGCACCCTCACCCTCGACCCGGGTCAGCACAGGAATATTGATGTGAACGTCACGAGATTCACTCATGGGATTCATCCTTCAATCGCGAACCCGCGGCTTTGAATGCAGGTGCCTGGTTTGCGATAAAGTGGAACCGCCTGGCCGAGGCCTGGCGATCCAGTCCCAGGTCGACAAAACGATTCGACAAGGAGGGATCGTTAACCCGTTCAGCCGGACCGTAGCATCCATAACACCCCCTGCCGGCAGCAGGACAGAGGGCGCCACATCCGGACAGGGTAACCGGTCCCATGCAAGGTTCCCCTTTGCTGACGAGAGTACAGATCACACCCCTGCGTTTACACTCCACGCAGACCGGCTGCGTCTCCTCTCTGGGCATCACTCCGTTCAGCAGCTCACGTAGCGCGGAGACAACCTGGCGGGAACTGACCGGGCACCCGTGAAGTTCACAATCCACCCTGACGTGACCCGAGATTGCACTCGAGGTCCGCAGCGTGTCGATCAGCTCGGGATTCGGATAAATCGCAGACATCCAGGCATCCCGATCGGCGAAGTTCGCCAATGCCTGCAGACCGCCCGCGGTGGCACAGGCGCCGATGGTGACCAGCACCCTGCTCTTCTCTCTCACCATTCGGATGCGATGGACATCCTCCGGCGTGGAGATACTGCCCTCCACCAGGGCGATATCCACCGTGGCATCGGGTGCATTGGGTCCTGCCTCGGCGAAGTGGACAATCTCCACCAATTCCGGCAGCTGCAACAGTGTCTCTCCCAGGTTGAGCAGCGCCAACTGGCAACCGTCGCAGGAGCTGAATTTATGCACCGCCAGTTTCGGTTTTTGTCCGTTCATCGTTTTTCCCGATCATTTCAAGCCTAAGCAACAGCCAAAACCATGGATTCACACGATACTCCGCGAGTCAGAAACCTTTGGCACCAAAAAAGTCGGCCAGCTCGTCATAACAGAAAACCGGCCCATCCCGACAGACCATCTTGGGCCCAATCTGACAGTGGCCGCACTGGCCGATGCCACACTGCATATTGCGCTCCATGCTGAACCAGATATCACCGTCTTGCATACCCTTCTCCCTGAGATTGGCCACCGCTGCCATCATCATCAGTTCTGGACCGCAGAGTAGCGCCACAGTTCGCTGCGATCGCAGGGGAAGCTGTCCGATCAGCTCTGTCACCATACCTTGCTGACCCCGCCAGGACTGTGTAGCCACATCCGCCGCCAGCAACACCCTCACATCCCGTTCCTCGGCCCAAACGTCGTACTGCTCTTTCCAGATCAGGTCGTCGGCATGTTTGACACCCTGCAGGATCATTATCCGACCGTAATCTTCCCTGCGGCGCATGAGATAACGGATCACCGACACCAGCGGCGCGCAACCCAGTCCACCGGTGACCAGTAGTACATCCCGGCCTTTGATCTGCTCCATCGGCCAGCCTCGACCGAAGGGGCCGCGGATACCCACGCGGTCTCCAGGTTGCAGCCGGGACATCCCTTCAGAAACCCGGCCCACCACACGGATGGTGTGATCGAAGAAGTGGCTGTCCAGCGGATCGTTGACGATTGAGATGGCGATCTCTCCGACACCGAACAGGGTCACCATATTGAACTGTCCCGGGTCGAACTCGAAGGCGTCCTGCACACGGGTATCCGTGTACTGCAAGCGCAATGTAAAGATCGTCGGTGACTCCTGCACACGCTGATCGATCACCGCCACATGGGGCACATGGGGATCAAACATCGAGACTGCCCTCCTCGAGCACGGCAACCGTTTCCACCGTCAGATCGATACCGACGGGACACCAGACGATACAACGGCCACAACCGGTACAACCGATGCGCCCCTGTTGGCTCTGCCAGCCTGCCAGCTTGTGGGTTAACCACTGCCGGTAGCGTTGTTTCGTCGTAGACCTGACCTGGAACTGGCCCATGCTGCTATGGGTAGCACTGAAGCAGGAGTCCCACTGTCTGATCATCTTTGCCGTTTTGCCGTCCAGGGCCATCTCATGTGTCGTCTCATAGCAGAAGCAGGTCGGGCAGACCGCTGTACAGTTGCCGCAGGAGAGACAACGCTCCGCAACTTGCTGCCAATGGGCATGCTCCAGTCGCTTGTAGAGCAGCATCAGCTCATCGCTATCGGGCAGACTACGCGATTGGTCGGAGGCGGCTTGCGAGGTTGCCTGCACCATCGCGGCCAGTTGATCATCGCTGGCAATCTGCAGATCGAGTTGATCGGTCACAGCCCTGCCCTTCTCACTGCCCTGCCAGAGGAGAAAGCCCTCATCAAGCTCCGCCATCCCGATATCGTACCTGTCGTCCAAGGCCGGACCATCACCGGTTGAGGCACAAAAGCAGGTAGAGGCCGATTGTGCGCAGTCCACGCCGATCAGCAACAGGCTCTCCCGTCGTTGACGGTAGTAAGGATCCGGATCCGGGTCTGTCAGAAAATGACGATCCTGAATGGCCAACGCCGCCAGATCGCAGGCCCTGACGCCGATCACTGCTGTCGGTTCGACATCGGGCTGGGACTGGCTGAAACGGAGTGGCCCGGACTGCTCCGACCAGAGTTCATCTCGTGGCGCAAAACAGAGGGGCTTGAGTGCCTGCGGTCCATGGTTCCAGCCAAACACTCTCGGGTTATCGGTCTGTTCAAGCCGATAGTGACCCGGTTTCTGATCATTCAAAATCCCGCTGGGCAGCTGATCAGCAGCGGTCAGGGTATCGAACTGTATGGCACCATCCCTGACCATTGGTCCGAATACCCGGTAACCCGATTGGGATAAAACCGTAAAGAGAGTCTGTAGTGCATCCCTGGCCAGAAAACCCGGGCGCCGGCTGACAGCCTGTTGGGTTTGTAAATTCACACCTTTACCTTGCGTCAGTCACTTGGTCATCGCTGGGAGAAAGCGTAGAGTAAATCGTCAGATATGGCATCTGTCGCTTTTGGCTCTGTCTGACTAATTCTAGTCAAGGGGAGAAAAAATATGCTGCCTGATGGCTGACAAACCGTCTAATATTTTGACGCCCATCAAAGGCCAACCACCGATTCACCCTGAAATAGCTGCTATACCTTTCACAACATCAAAAAAACATAAACACATACCGATTGGGAAGTCAGGATATGTCGCACAAAATGGTCACGATAGACGGCAATGAAGCCGCCGCTCACATAGCACACCTCACCAACGAGGTCATCGCCATCTACCCCATCACGCCAGCCTCCCCCATGGGCGAGTGGTCGGATGAGTGGTCGGCACGGGGCATCCAAAATATCTGGGGTACCGTGCCGGATGTGATTGAGATGCAGAGCGAGGCGGGAGCGGCCGGTGCCGTACACGGCGCGTTGCAGGCAGGCTCCCTCTCCACCTCATTTACCGCCTCCCAGGGCTTGCTGTTGATGATCCCCAACATGTACAAGATCGCCGGTGAACTGACACCGACGGTGTTGCATGTTTCAGCCCGCTCTCTGGCAGTGCAGGCCCTCTCCATCTTCGGCGACCACAGCGATGTGATGGCCTGCCGCGCCACCGGCTACGCCATGCTCTGTTCCGCCAGTGTGCAGGAGGTGGCGGATTTCGCCCTGATCGCACAGGCGGCCACGCTGGAAAGCCGCATCCCCTATCTGCATTTTTTTGACGGTTTCCGTACCTCCCACGAGGTCAACAAGATCCATCTCCCCGAAAACGATACCATCCGGGCAATGATCGACGAGGAGTGGGTCACAGCACACCGTGAACGTTCGCTCTCTCCCGACCATCCGGTGATACGGGGCACCTCGCAAAATCCCGATGTCTATTTCCAGGGGCGTGAAACCGTCAATCCGTTCTATGCCGAGGCACCGGCGATTCTGCAGGCGACGATGGATCGATTCGCCCGTCTTACCGGGCGGCGCTACGGCCTGTTCGAATATATCGGTGCGGAGCAACCCGATCATCTGATCATGCTCATGGGTTCCGGCATCGGTGCCGCCCAGGAGGCGGTAGCGCACTTGGTCGCCGCGGGGGAGAAACTGGGCATGGTCAAGGTGCGGTTGTTCCGCCCCTTCGATGCAGAGCGGCTACTGGCAGCCGTACCCGAATCGGTGGAAAGAATCGCCGTGCTCGACCGCACAAAGGAACCCGGTGCTGACGGCGAGCCTCTCTACAAGGATGTCCTGGGCGCCTTTGCCCAGGCATTTGCCGATGGGAGCCGCACCCGGTTGCCGCGTATCGTCGGCGGACGTTACGGCCTCTCTTCCAAGGAGTTCACGCCGGCAATGGTCAAAGGGATCTTCGACGAGCTGGCGCTCGAGTCGCCGAGAAACCCCTTCACCGTCGGCATCATCGACGACTTAAGTAAGACCAGCCTGCCCTGGGACCGCCTTTTCCGCCCCACGGCCACCCGGAACGTCACCGCCTGCCTCTTCTACGGTCTGGGTGCCGACGGCACCGTCTCAGCCAACAAAAACTCGATCAAGATCATCGGTGAAGAGACGGAGAACCACGCCCAGGGCTACTTTCAGTACGACTCGAAAAAGTCAGGGGCGGTGACCGTCTCCCACCTGCGATTCGGTCCCGATCCGATCAATAGCACCTACCTGATCGGCGAGGACGAAGCGAGCTTTGTCGCCTGCCACCAGCCCACCTTTCTCGAGCGATACGAAATGCTCGACAAGGCTAAACCAGGCGGCGTCTTCCTCCTCAATACCAATGCCGGGCCCGACGAGGTCTGGGAGACCCTGCCAGGCAAGATGCAACGGCAGATGATCGACAAGGAATTGAGCTTCTATATCATCGACGCTTATAAAATCGCCGACAAAACCGGCATGGGCCGGCGCATCAACACCATCATGCAGACCTGCTTCTTCGCCATCTCCAGTCTGTTGGAACAGGAACGTGCCATCGAACTGATCAAGGAGGCGGTGAAAAAGAGCTACGGTCGAAAAGGGGCACGCCTGCTGCAGCGCAACTACGACGCCATCGACGCGGCCCTGGCCGGTCTGCACCAGGTGCCACTGCCGCAGACAGTCACCCGGGACGAGCAACCCAAGCCGGTGGTGCCGGCCGACGCGCCCGCTTTCGTACAGCAAGTCACCTCCCTCATCATAGCCGGCCAGGGAGACGCGGTCCCGGTCAGTCTGATGCCCAACGACGGTACCTGGCCCCTGGGCACCACCGCCTACGAGAAGCGCAACATCGCCCTGCAGCTGCCGAAGTGGGAGATGGACCTCTGCACTCATTGCGGTAAATGTCCCCTGGTCTGCCCCCACGCCGCCATCCGTTCCAAGGTCTTTCCTGAATCGCTGACCGAGAACGCCCCCGGGACCTTCCTTCACACACAGGTCAAGGGCGGCAAGGATTTCGAGCCCGGCACCCACATCAGCTACCAGGTGGCACCGGACGACTGCACCGGCTGCGGGCTCTGCGTGGAGATCTGCCCGATCAGGGACAAGAAAGATCCCCAGCGCAAGGCGCTCAACATGGTGGACGACGACGCCTACCACCGACAGGAGCGCGTCAACTGGGACTTCTTTCTCACCCTGCCCGAATACGACCGCACCCGACTCAAGGAGACCACTCTCAAGGGATCCATGATCATGCAACCCCTGTTCGAATTCTCCGGCGCCTGTGTCGGCTGTGGCGAGACCCCCTATGTCAAACTGGCGACCCAACTCTTCGGTGACCGCATGCTGATCGCCAACGCCACCGGCTGCTCCTCGATCTACGGCGGCAACCTGCCCACCACCCCCTACACCACCAACCCGGAGGGGCGGGGCCCCGCCTGGTCCAACTCCCTGTTCGAAGACAATGCAGAATTCGGCCTCGGTATGCGCATCGCCATCGACATGCAGAGAGACCATGCCAAAGCGCTGATTGCAGAGATGCGAGAGCAACTCGGTGGCGAACTCAGCGACGCACTGCTCAACGCCAACCAGCACAGCGAAGCCGTCATCTTCGAGCAGCGTGAACGAATCGAGACCCTGAAGCAAAAGTTGCGTGAGATCGGCACACCCCATGCGAAAAGTCTGCTGGCAGTTGCCGACAATCTGGCCAGGAAGAGCGTCTGGCTGGTGGGCGGTGACGGTTGGGCCTACGACATCGGTTATGGCGGCGTCGACCACGTGTTCGCTTCCGGACGAAACGTCAACATCCTGCTGCTCGATACGGAGACTTACTCCAACACCGGCGGCCAGACCTCCAAAGCAACCCCCCTTGGGGCCGTAGCCAAGTTCTCCGCAGGGGGCAAGCCGACCAACAAGAAGGATATTGCACTGATGGCCATGGCCTACGGCAATGTCTATGTGGGACAGGTGGCCTTCGGCGCCAAGGACGTACACACCCTGCGGATCTTTCTCGAGGCTGAATCCTATGACGGACCCTCGTTGATCATCTGCTATTCGCCCTGTATCGCTCACGGGGTCGATCTGTCGAACAATATCCGACAGCAGGAGTTGGCGGTCGATTCAGGGCACTGGCCCCTGTTCCGCTACGACCCACGCCGTAGCGAGAAGGGGGAGAACCCCTTGAAGATGGACTCCAAGGAGCCCTCCATACCCTACCGCGACTTCGCCACGACCGAGACTCGTTTCAGTGTGCTGGAGCGAACCCATCCGGAGGCTTCGGAGCGCTTTCTTCGTCAGGCACAACAGCAGATCAAGACCCGCTATCAGCTCTATGAGCAATTGGCGAAACTGGCGACGGGAGAAAAGACGGAAGGGTAGGTTTTGAATTTTGAATTTTGAATTTTGAATTTTGAATTTTGAATTTTGAATTTTGAATTTTCACTACAGCATGCCTCTTGGAGTAATCGTTTCAAGTGGATTGAATATGGGATTTGAGCATCACTTTATGGCACTCGATTAAATGGAGATTTAACATGCGACTGAAGAATATGATCCCCATGCTCAACGTTTCCAACCTTGAAGCGAGTTTGGCGTTTTACCAGTCTGCACTGGGGTTTGAGGTCGTGAGTGCCAGAGAGGCACTAAAAGAGTTTCGCTGGGGAATGATCCACTCGGGAGATACCGAACTGATGTTGTCGGAGACGGATACGTCGCTTGGATTACAAAAGGATATAGATCCACAACAAAACACCAGTTGGCCGACAATCTTCTACTTCTATCCCGACGATATTGAAGCGCTCTATAAGTCTGTAACCGGGAAGGGTTTTAAAACCACGCCTTTGGAGGTCACCGTCTACGGCATGAGGGAGTTCAGCCTGCAGGATCCCGATGGTCACATGCTGTCGTTTGGGCAGGATGCCGAGGACGATTTGAAGTAGGGCCAACTAGGGCCTCAGCCACCTTTCAAAGGTAGATCTCGATAAAGAAATAGATCGACATGAGAGTGCCGGCGACGAGAACAAAATTCCGTATGATTGTCTGAGGCAGTTGGCGTGAATAGTGAGCGGCCACGTAACCACCGGCCAAAGTGCCCAACATGACGACGATTCCTTCGTACCAGGCGATGGCGCCATCGTAAATAAACAGCACAATGGCGATCAGGGATACCACTGAGGAGATGAGCAGTTTCAGGCCGTTCATGGCGTTGATGTCAGTATAACCTGCCAACGCCAAATAACTGAGTACGATGATGCCCAAGCCGGCATTGAAGAATCCGCCATAGACCGAGGCTGCCAACAGTATCAGCAACAGTAACAGACCGCCTATCAGGGAGGCGTGCCGATGACGGGATGCGTATCGTTTCAGGCTGCGGTTTATCCAGCCGCCAAAAGCAAACAGTAGCGTCGCAAAGAGCAACAACCAGGGGATCGCCTCACGAAAGAGCGATTCCGGCGTCTGTAGCAGCAACAAAGCCCCCAGGCTTCCACCGACCAGACTGACGAGCATCATTCGTGGTAATGCCGTCTTATGTACAGTGAGCTCCCTGCGGAAAGCATAGGCACCGCTCAGATAGCCGGCGCATGAGGCGAAGGTGTTGGTGGCGTTGGCACTGATCGGCGCCACGCCGACGAAGAGCAGGGCCGGAAAGGTAATGAAACTGCCGCCGCCTGCGATGGTGTTGAGTACACCTCCGAAAAAACCCGCGCCGAACAGGAACAGCAGTTGATAGGTCATGGCCATCCGGTTGCAACAATACTGAGTGATCGACTCTAACTGAATCGCCGCACGATGAGTAGATTGACTGAACCATATCAAGACTTGCGTGGTATGGGCGTCAATCCTTCTTTCCCATCAGTGGCTATTCCCAGGATGGAATGACTGCCATGACCGGTCTGCCAACTTGAGAACGTCCAACGCACCCCTTCGATCACTCTCTCCGGTTCATCCTTGTGAACATAGTGACCCGCATGCTTGACCAGCCAGCACCGACTCCAATTGCTTATCTCAGACAATCCCACCTGCATCTCCATCCACAGGTTTCGCCAAACCGCCGACTTAATCTCCAATCATGCTCGTTTATTACAGTTTCATATCTGCTTTATACGCATCATCCCCAATGGTTATGAACCATTCCAAATCGACTACTGCCTATGGCCTGTCAATGTAACACCGGCTCACTTGGCCTCGGGCACATGTCACATTGAGTATGGAAAGTAACAGCTTATAGCAGGCAACCATCGTCTCTGCAGACCCTGTACAGATCAACTCAGGTTGGCGATTGCCCATAAATACCCTTTAATAGAGCTAATCAAACACGGCAGCTGAGAGAAGAGACATGGACCTCACGACCCACTATCTAGGCATGGTGCTGAAAAACCCCTTCGTGCCCTCCGCCTCTCCACTTTCCCGCAGTATTGAGGACGCAAGGCGCCTGGAGGACGCTGGTGCCGCAGCCATCATTATGTACTCCCTGTTCGAAGAGGCCGTCACCGCTGAGGAGGAGGCGATGGTGCGGTTTCTCCATCATCAGGAGACCGGCTTTGCCGAAGCCGACAGTTTCCTGCCCGCTCACTATGACTTTTCCAACGGACAAGAGCGCTACCTGGAAAATCTGCAGGCACTGAAGACCTCCCTGGATATTCCCGTCATCGCCAGTCTCAACGGCACCACACCGGGAGGCTGGATCTCTCATGCCCAGGAGATGGAGCAGGCGGGCGCCGACGCCCTGGAACTTAACATCTATCAGGTTGCCGCGGACACCGAGGTCAGCGGCAGTGAAATCGAACAACGATATATCGAGCTGCTCACACAACTGAAGCAGCAGGTGTCGATACCGATCAACATGAAACTCTCACCAGCATTCAGTTCCATGGCCAATATGGTGAAACAGCTGGAAGTGGCAGGTGCCGCCGGCGTCTCTCTCTTCAACCGCTTCTATCAACCCGATATCAATATCGATACATTGAGGCTGTCGGCCAGTCTGCAGACATCCACATCGGCGGAATCCCTCCTGGCAATGCGCTGGATAGCGATCCTGCACGGTCGCACCGACCTCTCTCTCGGCGCCACCGGCGGCGTTCACACCCCTGAGGACGCCATCAAACTGCTACTGGCCGGTGCCGATGTGGTTCATCTCTGCAGTCTGTTACTGGAGCAGGGACCGACTGCCGTATCATCCATACTCTCCGGGGTGGAAGCGTGGATGGAGGAGATGGGGTTCGAATCTATCGACGAGGTTCGCGGCCGGGTCAGTCAACAAGCCGTGTCCGATCCCGCTGAATTCGAGCGGGTCAACTACGTCCATATCCTGGACAGCTTCAGTCATGGTCCCGGTGTGCGAGGCTAGATTTTTATGCTGCCAACCCTGTTGCAAATATGCCTATTTCAGGAGTCGCAGGTTAGCAGTTCAGATCGCGCCCTGACATAATGGCGGCAATCCATGCACACTTTTCCTGCGGAATACGCAACACGTGGCTGACCTGATCCATTTTGAACATCCGTTGAACGAAAGGATTCGCACCTTTCTGCGTCTGGAACACCTCTTCATGCAGGTGGACCACTTTCGTCCTCTGGCGGACCCATGGAGTAACCGCGCAGCGATAGAAGGCCTGCTGAGTATCATCAGTATCTTTAGCCGATCCGATCTCAAGACCGAAATTCTCAAAGAGCTTGAACGACACACCGGTAATCTTGAGCGTGTGCGCCAACAACCCGGGGTGGACATGCAGGCACTGGGGCAGGTGCTCGACGACCTGGAGCAGGCGATTCACCAGGTCTATCGCCTGGATGGCCAGATTGCCCGGCGCCTGCGCAGCAATGAATTCCTCAATACCATTTTGCAGCGCAGCAGCATTCCCGGCGGCAACTGCAACTTCGATCTGCCCCAGTACCACTACTGGCTCAATCAGCCGCATGAGATTCGTCAAACTCAGATGAGTGACTGGATGCAGGAGCTTCATCCCGTAAGAGAAGCGGTGGTGCTACTACTCAACCTGGTCAGAAACAGCAATCTGCCTAGCCAGGAGCAGGCACCTCAAGGCCTATTTCAACGCACATTGGACAGCTCGGCACCGGCGCAGATGGTCAGGGTCAGCCTGCCAAGATCCGAAACTGTGTTCACCGAAATCAGCGGTAATAAACACCGCTTCAGTGTCCGCTTTCTCGAATCGATAGATGCCGGCAGACCTATTCAGGCCACCCGGGATGTGGATTTTCTACTGACAGCCTGCATATTCTGAAGAATATTGAGCTTGGCATCATTGGATAAAGGGATGAGCACGAAAGATTCCACCCGCCGTAAACAGACAACCGTCCCCTGCCCCACCTGTAGCAAGCCGGTGACCTGGGCTTCTACGTCTCTCTGGCGCCCCTTCTGCAGCGAACGTTGCCGTTTGATCGACCTGGGAGACTGGCTGGACGAAAACCACCGTATATCGGAGCCCCTCGAAGGCTATTCCGAAGATGACTCATCGGCGTGACCGTTGATTTCCAGCAGGATCTCCCGATGAGTCTCCTCCGCTTGCCGGTACCAGGACCTGACCCGATCGTCCTCGGGACCGTTCTCCCGGATAAACTTACAGATCTGATTGTAGTGCCATAACGCCTGATTGAGCTGCCCATCCCTGCGCTTCTGTTCCCCTTCCCGACGATGAAACCGGTTGAGACATTCGGCTCGACGCATGGCGCAGACCTGCATGAGCGCGATCTTGTCCTGTTCCGGGAGTTCGGAGGCAAAACGGCCCTCCTGTCCCATCCAGAGTACCTCTCCAAGGGTTATGATCAGCGTTGCCAGCTGGACTTCGTCAAGGTCCAGACTGGCCGTACCCGGCTCTACCGCGGATAGGGCTTGCTCCGCCTCAGCGATCATTTTGTCAATTCCCGGATGACGGGAATGGACGCTTTTCACAACACTCAGTCGTTCCAGCACCTCTTTTCTCAGGATCTCCTCCGCTTCGACCGGCACAGGCAGACCCCGCATCCGATGCAGGATCCCTTCGATCTCGCTGACCTTTTGCAGTACCCGCTCTATGCGTCTGCGACGCTCCTCAATATAGGCATGGTATCGCTGAGCGATACTTGCCAGCACCAGGGTTAGGATCAATAATCCCCCCAGGACTAAATAAAGCGTCATCTGCTCCATCGGCCAACCTGTTATAGATTTTCTGTCAACGAGCAACCATTGTATCCGGCGCACCACGAAACACCATCTGGAGATCCAACCGCATGTCCTGGGTAATGATCGTTCTGTTGCTGGTTGCCGCGTTCCTAATTCTGGTACCGATGCTGACCTATCTGTCAGCAAGGCGCATGGTCGGCAAACAGATTGAAACGTCGCTTCCGGATCATTTGTCGGGCAATCGCATGATCTATTTCTACAGCGCGAATTGCGGCCCCTGCCGAGCCATGACTCCCATCATCGACCGGCTGGCGGGGGAAAATGAGCAGGTTCTCAAAATCGATGTGCAGGGAGATCCCGAAACGGCCAGGGCTTTCAACATTCGCGCCACGCCGACCACGGTACTGGTCAAAGACAACAAGGTACTGGATGTGGCGCTCGGCTCGAAGACTGAAAAACAGCTGGCCTCACTCCTCGAGCGGGTGGCCTGATGAGATACAAAATCGTCCCGGTAACACCCTTTGAACAGAACTGTACGATTCTCTGGTGTGAGAAGAGCCTGCACGCGGCCATCGTCGATCCCGGCGGTGACAATCCGATCGTGATGGCCGAGCTGAACGCCATTGGCGTGACGCCGGAGAGAATTTTGCTGACTCACGGCCATCTCGACCATGCCGGCGGGGCCGTTGAACTCGCGGAACTGCTCAAGGTTCCGATAGACGGCCCCCATCCGGACGACGCCTTCTGGCTCGACGGTATGGCCCAGCAGGCTGCGATGTTCGGTTTCGGCGATGAGAGAATCTGCCAGCCGGACCGCTGGTTGCAGGAGGGGGACAAGGTCTCTGTCGGTGAAGAAACCCTGGAGGTACTACACTGCCCCGGCCACACACCGGGACATCTGGTCTTCTATCATGCCGGCGAGCGTCTCGCTCAGGTGGGGGATGTGCTGTTCAAGGGTTCCATCGGACGCACCGACTTTCCTCGTGGCGATCACAACACATTGATCCGCTCGATTCGCGAGAAACTCTGGCCCCTGGGGGATGATGTGCAGTTCATTCCCGGCCACGGTCCCACATCGACCTTCGGTGAAGAGCGGCGTACCAATCCCTTTGTCGGTGACGGTCGCTGAGGTTTTCTATCTCATAATCTGCCTACCAGTTTGGTGCGGCAGGGCCGCACCCTACAGAGCTGGTCCTGAATGGATGCAAAATACCGCTAAATTATTTCATTCCATTCACGTTCATTAGCGGTGATTCACGTCTTTCACAGCTTAGTCTGTAGGGTGCGGCCCTGCCGCACCAATACCCTGTCATACCCACGGTTGTACTGACAAACTCAATCCTGGCACTACCTATCGGCACGACTATTCCCCCTCTCTACCTCTGGTGGTTTGCGAATAATCCGATGTAACTCTTTGAAAGCCTGCCTGAAGCCCACAAAAATTACTTTTAACTCCTACTTGACCTGGATCAAGAGCCAGCCTTGAAAACACAATATATAGTGTTTTACTTCATACACACCTCCACATATTGTGGATTTAGACAAATTATAAACACGAGGATCACCGGCCATGCCCAACCATGCCGTGCAGCAGACTTTTTGCCTCCCCACCAGGGTCCATAAGCGAGACGGCAGTGAAGCCATTTTCGATGCCGGCAAGATCGAAAATGCTATCCTGAAGGCCGGCCAGGCCACGGGGGAGTTCGATGGCAGTGAAGCCAAACTGCTCACTTCCCAGGTCACCAAGGTCCTGACCCACATCGGCCCTCGGGAGGTGATACCGGGGATCGAGCGGATTCAGGATATCGTCGAACAGGTGCTGATCAGCGCCAACCACCTGAAGACCGCCCGCGCCTATATCGTCTATCGAGAGCAGCATAAAAAGCTGCGCGAGACCCAGCGTACTCTACTGGATGTCTCCGCATCGGTGAGCGAATACCTGGAGCGATCCGACTGGCGGGTCAGTGCCAACGCCAACCAGGGCTACTCCCTCGGCGGACTGATACTCAACACTTCGGGCAAGATGATCGCCAACTATTGGCTCAGCCATGTCTACCCACCCGAGATCGGCGAAGCCCATCGCCAGGGCGACATCCATATCCACGATCTCGACATGCTGGCAGGCTACTGCGCCGGCTGGTCTCTGCGCACCCTGCTGCACGAGGGGCTCAACGGTGTACCCGGCAAGGTGGAGTCGGGTCCGCCAAAGCACATGTCCAGCGCGATCGGTCAGATCGTCAACTTCCTCGGCACCCTGCAGAACGAATGGGCGGGCGCTCAGGCCTTCAGCTCCTTCGACACCTACATGGCCCCCTTCGTACGCAAGGACAATCTCAACTACGAACAGGTGCGCCAGTATATTCAGGAATTGATCTACAACCTCAACGTCCCCTCACGCTGGGGCACCCAGACCCCGTTCACCAATCTGACCTTCGACTGGGTCTGTCCAGAAGACCTGCGCGAACAGATCCCGGTCATCGGCGGTGAGGAGATGCCTTTCAGCTACGGCGATCTGCAGGTAGAGATGGACCTGATCAACCGGGCCTATATCGAGGTGATGACCGCCGGTGACGCCAAGGACCGGGTATTTACTTTCCCCATCCCGACCTACAACATCACCGAGGATTTCCCCTGGGAGAGTGAAAACGCGGAAAGGCTCTTCGCCATGACCGCCAAGTACGGTTTGCCCTATTTTCAGAACTTCCTCAATTCGGAACTGAGCCCCAATATGGTCCGCTCCATGTGCTGTCGCCTGCAACTCGACCTGCGGGAGCTGCTCAAGCGCGGCAACGGCCTCTTCGGCTCAGCGGAACAGACCGGCTCCCTTGGCGTGGTCACCCTCAACTGCGCCCGTCTGGGATATCTCTATCGGGAGGATGAAGCGGGCCTCATCTCCCGGGTCGATGAACTGCTGCGGCTGGCCCGCAACAGCCTGGAAATCAAACGCAAGGTAATCCAGCGGCACATGGAGGCGGGTCTCTTCCCTTACACCAAGCGCTACCTGGGCACACTGCGCAACCACTTCTCCACCATCGGGATTAACGGCGTCAACGAGATGATCCGCAATTTCACCGGCGGAGAACTGGATATCACCTCCGATTGGGGACACAAGTTCGCCGGCCGTTTCCTCGACCACATCCGCCAACGCATGGTCGAGTTCCAGGAAGAGACCGGCAATCTCTACAACCTGGAAGCGACGCCCGCCGAAGGTACCACCTATCGATTCGCCAAAGAGGACCTCAAGCGCTATCCCGAGATTCTACAGGCGGGCACCGAAGAGAAACCTTACTACACCAACTCCTCGCAGTTGCCCGTGGGGTATACCGACGACCCCTTCGAGGCCCTGGGCCATCAGGAGTCCCTGCAGCGTCGCTATACCGGAGGCACCGTGCTGCATCTCTATATGAATGAACACATCAGCAGCACCGAGGCGTGCAAGCGCCTGGTGAAGCGATCCCTGGAGAATTTCCGGGTGCCCTATCTGACGGTCACCCCGACCTTTTCCATCTGCCCGGTCCACGGCTATCTGAGCGGGGAGCACGAATTCTGTCCCCGCTGCGATGAAGAGTTAATCCAACGTAAAGAGAAGGAGGCATCAAGCCATGCAAACAACCATTGAATTGAGAGACGAAGAACGCACCCGCTGCGAAGTCTGGACCCGGGTGATGGGATACCACCGTCCGGTCTCCGCCTTCAATCCGGGTAAACAGTCGGAACAAGCGGAGCGGATCTGCTTCAGGGAGTCCACCTCTGTCACCGGCCCTGCAGAAGCGGTTATTAGCTGACTCGGCGTCCACATGCGTCGATTCGACCAATGACAAATGCCAGTGAGATAACCGTCGGCGGACTGGTGCCCATGACCACCGTCGATTATCCCGATGCACTTTCGGCCGTGGTCTTTTGCCAGGGCTGCCCTCTGCGCTGCCGCTACTGCCACAATGCCGACCTGCTGCCACGCCGGTCGACACAGACCATTGCCTGGCAGGAGGTCCTGGCGCTTCTCGAGAGTCGCCGGGGACTGCTGGACGCTGTGGTCTTCAGCGGTGGCGAACCGACCCAGCAGTTGGGACTGGCAGACGCCATCGATACCGTTCGAAGCATGGGCTTCCGCATTGGTCTGCATACGGCGGGTATCTACCCGAAACGGCTGAAACGGCTCCTGCCGCTGCTTGACTGGGTGGGGCTCGACATCAAAGCCATGCCTGAAGACTACCCGTCACTGACCGGCATGGCCGGCAGTGGCGACCTGGCCTGGGAGAGCGCACGCCTGCTGGAGGAGAGCGGCTTACCCCACGAATTGAGAACCACCCTACACCCCGAACTCATCCCGCCTGAGGAGCAGCCGCGGCTGGCATCGGCGATTCAATCTTTGGGTGAGGTGCACCATGTCTGGCAGACCTGTAATTCGACACACTGTCTGGACATGACATTACGTCATGTTTGAGATTGTTTACATTCCGCATTGAACCTCTCCTCATACTTCTCCGGTCATACAGTCATGTCTGCAACCGGAAGCCAAATCGCCATATTGAGAATTATTCACATCATAAATGTGAAGAGACGATTAAATTAGTTTTCACTAATAATTTCATACGCTTTTGTTTACAGGGTCTTTTTTGCATTGATAAGAGACATGACGTAACATCCGTGAGTCGAGAAAAAAGTAGTGATCGATATGGATGCCATCGACTACGCCAAACAACGACCAATAGGAAAAGCCGGTCTTTTCCATAAGAATGAATTTGAGGGTGGAGTATGATCAGAATGGGCGCGTTGAAACGGTCCGCAGGAAAGGTTTCCATTATATTGGCAGGCATCATCTTTGTGGGCGGCATCATATTCGCCGGTCTTTTCAACATGGGCCTGGCTTATACCAACGAGATGGAATTCTGTACCTCCTGCCACACCATGAAGATCAACCTGGAAGAACTCAAAGAGACGGTGCATTACAAGAACGCTTCCGGTGTACAGGCCACCTGCTCAGACTGCCATGTACCCGAACCCTTTATTCCGAAAATGGTGGCTAAGGTTATTGCAGCCAAGGATGTCTACCACGAGATCATGGGTACCATCGATACCCGTGAAAAATACGAAGCACATCGGTGGGACATGGCCAGCCGGGTGTGGGAGAAGATGCGCGCCTCCAACTCACGGGAGTGCCGCTCCTGTCACGAGTACACCAACATGGACTTGAGCGAGCAGGATCGAAGCGCAAGAAAACGACATCCGAAAGCGCTGGATGAAGGCAAGGCCTGTATCGATTGTCACAAGGGCGTTGCTCACGAGGAGCCTGATGAGCCCGAAGACGCAGAACCTGACCAGTCGTAAGACGGGCTGGTCTGAGATCGCCCCATCATCACAACATATGGTTAACTTCAGTACAGAGATTCAATGAAGACAATCAGACTCATCCCCGCACTGCTTCTACTCATGGCAACATCGCTGTATGCCGGGGATTCAAAGGATGAAAAAGACCTGCGTCTTGCTGCCAGTATTGGTGACGTCGAGACCGTTACCGGCCTGCTCGATAAGGGCGTACACGTCGACACCGCCAACAAACTGGGCAAGAACCCGCTGATGATGGCCGTCGAAAACGACAACTTCGAGACGGTGGTGCTGCTACTGAGTCGAGGCGCCGACGTCAACGCCCGTACCGAAGCGGGCTGCACTGCACTGACATTTGCCGCCGAGAACGGCCACCCGGCTTTGACCGCCATGCTCCTGGAAAGGGGCGCACACCTTCACGACCGCACCCGTGCCGGCTGGGACGCCCTGATGATCGCCTCCCGTTACGGCATCACCGACATGGTTGAGCAGTTGCTGTTTAAAGGTGCAGACCCCAAGGCTGCCGACAAGCACGGCAGGAACGCCCTCATGATGTCTGCGGAAAAAGGTCATGCCGAAACAGGCGCCATGCTGATCAGGCACAACGCGGAAATAGACAGCAAAGACAAAAATGGAACAACAGCACTCATACTCGCAGCAGATCGGGGTCATCTTGAAGTGGTCCAGACGCTACTCAAACAGGGTGCCGATGCTAACGTGCAGGATGAAGACGGCGCCACAGCACTGATCTGGGCTGCCAGCCAGGACCAATACGATGCCGCCAAACTGCTTATCGAGGGCGGTGCGGATGTCAACCTGGCCGATGTTGACGGCGTCACGCCGCTGATGGAGGCGGCGCGCAACGGTTCTGAAGAGATGGTGCAGTTGTTGCTGAAACATGGCGCCCATAAAACAGACAAAGATAGCGACGGCCATACCGCCGCCGATATCGCCAAAAAGAAAAAACAACAGAAGGTCTTGAGCCTTCTGAAATAAGAGCACTGCCCGGTTGGAGTGGAAAGGAAGCCGTAAAAGAATCGTCGATTAATCGACACAGGGAACACTCCATCCAGGCTGATTGCAATAGGAACAGTCCTTTAACACTGCTCCGGTAATTGTGACAGGGAATATTTAGTTTCCTGTTATTTCAATGTAAGCCTGTTTAAATTCCAAAGGAGGTAACATGGCGTACAACAATCTCAAGAGGGCCCTGATCGGCGCATTGGTTATCAGTGCATCGTCTGTGGCTTTCGCTGCTGACAAAAAGCCCCTGATGTCTGGCGCCAGTGCCAGCATGCTTTCAAATACCTGTGCCGGCTGCCATGGTACCAATGGCGCCAGCGTCGGTCCTGCCTCACCGAGTATCGGCGGTATGTCTGCCGTCTACTTCGAAGAGGTCATGCAGGGCTTCAAGACAGGTGAACTCAAATCCACCATCATGACCCGCATCGCCAAAGGCTATACCGATGAAGAGATCACGGCCATGGGCGAGTTCTTTTCGAAGCAACCCTTCGTAGTGGCCAAGCAGTCCTATGATGCCGGTAAAGCCAAAAAAGGTGCCAAGCTACATGATAAGTATTGCGAAAAGTGCCATGCCGACGGTGGTACTTCTGCAGAAGACGATTCCGGTATCCTGATGGGACAGCTGGTACCTTATCTTCACTACACCATGTCCGATTACAAATCCGGTGATCGCGAGATGACCAAAAAGATGAAGAAGAAAGTCAACCAGTTGATAAAGAAAGAGGGCGATGCCGGTTTCGACGCTCTGTTCAACTACTACGCCTCTGGCAAACAATAAGGGGGAATGAGTAATATGAAAATTACCCGAAGAGGTTTTGTTAAAGGCGCAGGCGCGGCAACAGCGGTCGGTATGATCGGCACGCCCTACATCGCCCTGGGCGCATCCAAAAAAGTCGTGGTCGTCGGCGGTGGTACCGGTGGCGCAACTGCGGCCAAATATCTGCGCATGGCCGATCCGACCATCGAGGTCACCCTGATCGAAGCCAACAAGCACTACTACACCTGCTACCTCTCCAATGAGGTACTGGGTGGCGAGCGCAGCATCGACTCCATTAAGTTCGGTTACAGCGGACTCGGCAAACACGGCGTGAACGTGGTGAATGACGTGGTCACCGCCATCGATGCCGGTGCCAAGACTGTTAAAACCGCCGGTGGCAAGAGCTTCAACTATGACCGTTGTATCGTTGCTCCCGGTGTCGACTTCAAGTGGGAGACCATCGAGGGCTATGACGCCAAGGTCGCCGAGGATATCCCTCACGCCTGGAAAGCCGGTTCTCAGACCGTAACCCTGCGCAAGCAGCTCGAAGCCATGAAGAACGGTGGTACCGTGGTCATCGCCGCACCCGGCAACCCCTTCCGTTGCCCTCCCGGACCCTACGAGCGTGCCTCTCAGATTGCACACTATCTGAAAAAGCACAAGCCGAAGTCCAAGATCATCATCCTCGACTCCAAGCCTAAGTTCTCCAAGATGGGTCTCTTTACCCAGGGTTGGGAAGCGCTCTACGGCTACAAGTCCGACAACTCCATGATCGATTGGCGCGGCAGCGCTCAGGGTTCCAACGACAACGCCGTGGTCAAGGTGGATGCCGGTTCCAGAAGCGTCACCACCGGTTTCGACGACACCATCAAAGCGGACGTCCTGAACGTCATTCCGAACCAGAAGGCAGGCAAGATCGCCTTCGCGGCCGGTCTGACCAACGACAGCGGCTGGTGCCCGATCAATCTGCATACCTTTGAGTCCACCATTCACAAGAACATTCATGTGATCGGTGACGCCTCTATCGCCAAGGGTATGCCGAAGTCAGGCTATGCAGCCAACTCCGAAGCCAAGGTCTGTGCAGCCAGCGTTGCTGCCCTGCTCAATGGCCAGGAGCCAGGCTCACCCGCCTACGTCAACACCTGCTACTCCATCATCGGCACGGATTGGGGTATCTCAGTGGCGGCGGTCTACAAGCTGGCCGAGGACGGTTCCAAGATCACCAAGGTCTCCGGTGGTCTGACCCCGACCGACGCTACGCCGGAAATGCGTGCGCGCGAAGTGCAGTACGCTTACAGCTGGTTTGATAACATTACTGCTGACAGTTTCATGTAATCCAGCTATCGGCCAGGGAACGGCCGGCAATAAAAAAGCGGGGCATTTGCCCCGCTTTTTTATTGCCTGTTGACTAGCGCCTGTAAACAGGCCTTAGAATCATTGGGGACGGACCGGCCGGGTCGGCCGCTTATCGATCGCATACCCCGCACCGGAATGGATACTGGACGGTCTGGCAAACTTGGGAAAATCGGGATTGCGCCATCCATCCTTGGCCAACTTCTCTTTGGGCGGTCTGATACGGGAGACATAATCCAGCACGGCACGAATATCACGATGGGTGAAATTGTGGATCTGCTTCACCATCTGTTTATCCGCATTCCTGCGACGCTCCATCTTGATCCACTCGAACTGCCTTAACAGATAACGGTAGTGCTGACCGTAGACTGCGGGAATGTGGTCTTCCAGATGACCCTCGCCATTCTCGCCATGGCACTCAACACAGTTGTCCTTGTAGACTTGCGCACCCCACTCCAGATCAATGCCGGGCCCAATGCCATTATGGGGCGTCATCGGCAACTGTGAGATATAAGCCGCCACATCGGCGATATCCTGAGCACTGCCCAGCAGTCGGGGTGAAGTAAACGGAACCATGGTGGGATTGTCACGATTTCGTGCACGGATATCCGCCAGTTGCTTGATGATAACCGTATTCAACTGACCCGCCACTTGGGGGTAAGCGCCACTCTCAAGCCCCCAACCTTCGGGTGTGTGGCACACCGTGCAGACACGATAGACTTTTTTACCGTTCTCCAGATTGGGCGTCAGCTTCAAAGCCTCCTCGTATTCGTGCATCGCGTCATCGGCAGTGCTGGCAAAACATGCCCCGGCACCCAACATCAATCCAAGCATCGAAGCTGCCAGAATAGATTTTCTCATTGGTACTCCCACCCTAGTCGTTCAGTGGATATAGATTTCGCTGGTTATTGAAAAGCGACATCGCCTGGTCATCTCTTAATGAGACGTATCCGTAGCGAAAGATTCTCTATCCAAAAATTATCGTTATGATGCTTTGAATCGCATTCATCCCTAAATATAGCGAGGCAAATGCTCAGGCACAATAAAAAACCTACATTTAAGTACTTAAGTATTATCGGATCAATGAATAGAGGATGGAAAAATTGAAAGATCCAAGCGGTTTTGCAAGAATGCTGTGGCATAAAAAAATAGGGTTTCCGTGATCTGCACGGGGAATACAAAAACACATAAAAACCACACTTATCACCCCTGATTCACAAGAGGAGCATCAATCACCAATACCAGGTTGCGGTCCCATCAAAAAATAAACTTAGGACCAGACATCCTGCCGGATATGAACGCGCCATCCCATGCGGCATATCCGAAAAAACAACGACCACAGACTATGCGGGAGCAATAACAATGAAACGGCTACTTATAACCCTCCTACTCGCCATCCCCCTCTCGGCACAGGCAGTCGATCTGGAGAATGGAAAGAAACAAGCAAGAAGCTGCGCCCTCTGCCACGGTCACTACGGCCAGGGCACACCGGGACCGGCATCACCAAGACTGGCAGGCACCCCAGCCGGATACATGATCAAACAGATCGAGGCCTATATCACAGAAGAGCGGATCAATCCCCGCATGGTGATCACCTCATCGCTCCACTCCATCAGTGAAGAGGATATCGATGACATCGCGGGCTATTACGAAAGCGTCAACCTCGAAAAGATCAATCCTGTCCTGAATCAGATTCCCCAGTGGCCAGGTGATATTGCACGGGGTAGAGAGCTTTATGAAGGCGACTGCAAAAGCTGCCACCGTAAAAACGGTATGGGTAAATCCCGCAAAGGCATCCCTGCACTGGCCCTGCAATATCCCCGCTACCTGTTCCGCCAGATCAAGATGTTCCAGTGGGATAAGCGTATCCACGATGATGACCCGGAAGATGAGACCTTCGACGAGCTGACCGACAGGGACATCGAGGCACTGCTCGCCTATGTCTCTTCGATGGCACCGAACAACAAAAAGTAAACGGATTCACAACAAACAATAAATGAAAAAACCGATAAACACTCGGGAGAACCTTATGAAATCGATTAAAGCACTGGGACTCGCATTGGTGCTCAGTCTCACCCTGAGCCTCTCCGCCCTGGCGGGAGATCAACCGGAAATCAATATCACCGACATCAATCAGACGGTTGTGCAGATGAGCGTCAAGGACGGCATTTCAAAGGACGATGCGGTCCAGGCACTGATGTCCCGCGCCGCGGAGATCAACCTGAAGTTCGTTGCCCGCCAGCAGGTATCGAAAGAGCTCGAGGCCCGTGGTCTGAAGACCCCTTACCTCGATATCTTCCAGTTCTGTAATCCGGAAGATGCCCGCAAGATGATCCTGCACGATCCTATCTACGCGGCGTACATGCCCTGCCGTATCGCCATGGTGGAGGACAAGGACGGCAAACTCTGGCTGATGATGCTGAATCTCGACATGCTCATCAACAGCGCCCTGCTGCCGCCTGAGCTCACGGAGATCGCCATTCGCGTCAATCAGGCGATGCTCGATGTGATGGTCGCGGGAGCCACCGGCGAGTTCTGAGCAGAACCGATCAAGACCGAAAAACCCCGATGCCATCGGCTCGGGGTTTTTTATTGCCCTCTACAAAACCGAGCCTTTCTTTTGAACCGAACATTGGTGCAGCAGGGCCGCACCCTACGATATCGGCCAACGTGTTAGGGTGCGACCCTGCTGCACCATCCACCGCCCCAATAAAAAAAGCGACGCCAAGCGCCGCTCTCTTCCGGTTCCGCTGCTGACCGGTCCTCCTTCGGACCGACGCTGCAGACTTCAAAGCATATTGTGGGAAAGATTGCTCTGGAAAATCGCCTTGTGAATGTCGCCCAAGCTGAGCATACCCACCAACTTACCGCCATCGGCCACGGGTATACGCCGGAATTTGTTACGCACCATCACGGTGGCCGCCTTCATGATGTGCATGTCGGAACTGACGGTGATGACATTGGGCGTCATCACATCCGAAACCTTGAGATTCACCACATCCTTATACTGATACATCATTCCGTCATAGTCGGGGGCCGCCATCATGTCCTTGAAATCCTCCAGCGTGGGAAACATACGGTGCAGCACATCCTTCTCTGCGATAATCCCAATCAGCTTTCCATCTTCTTCCACGGGCAGGCCGCTATAGCGGAACAGGCACATCAACGAGACCACTTCCAATAGTTTGGTATCCGGTGTCACTGTCTTGGGTGAACGTGACATGATTTCACTGACAAGCATTGATGCAACTCCTCATCTTCTCTTTTGATTTTGTTTCTGTCGTTCGAACAGATTGAACAATACGCAATCTCCCGCACTATGCCAATACCTTTCCCACACTAAGCGGCTGAGCAGGCACCAATATTTCGGAAAACGCCAGTAAATTCAGGAGCAGACGAGGCGATTTCACACCTCTCCGGCAGACACACAAGACCATCGGAAACCACCCTCAGCCAGCCCACAATCCTGGCTTTTTATTGACCGGTCTCTAAGCCAATGATTTACCGGGAAATTGACTAATTTACCCAGAACTTATCCACAAACAACACACAGACCACGAGCGCTTTTCCACAGCTTAATGCACAATATATTGTGGTTGACATACATCAAATACGATATATATTGTGTTTACCGGTTTGAGACAGCAGACAGAAGAATCTCGCTGCACGATCGGCCAAACGCACCAGGCCGGCAATAACCGGCAAGAGGGAGAGAGCGGACTCAGCATCAAGCCCCATCGAGGGAATCCGGTCTCTGGCAGGTGAAACGCTCACATCAGGACTTATCGCCTTGCCGACAAAAAAGATAACCACCTGTAGTTCACACCAGCCCGGGCGCCACGCCCTCTGGCGGTATGGACTACCCGAGACGAATTTCAGGAGACGAAATGGCGACACAGGCAACCGATACCGAATCATCCGTTGCGGTTTCACGGCCCCCCGTTGAGGCAGACGGCCTGCCCCAGGCTTCACAAACCACCGATAACGGTATGCAGGTCATCAGACGCAACGGCAAGGTCACCCACTTCGATCCCAGCAAGATCACCGTGGCCATGACCAAGGCCTTCCTCGCCGTGGAGGGTGGCAACGCCGCCGCCTCCAGCCGAATCCACAACATGGTCAAGGAGCTGAGCGAGCAGGTGGTGAGCGCTCTGAGCCGCCGCGAAAACAGCACCGTCCATATCGAGGATATCCAGGACCAGGTGGAACTCTCCCTGATGCGCTCCGGCGAGCACAAGGCCGCCCGCGCCTATGTCCTCTATAGAGAGAGCCAGGCCCAGAAGCGTGCCGAAGAGGCCGCGAAAAAGGCCGAGACCGAAGGCATCCCCCAGGCGCACATCGTCAATGTCGCCATGGCCGACGGCACCACCCGTCCCCTCGACACCGAGCGCCTGCAGGCGCTGGTCAACGAGGCCTGCATCGGCCTGGAAGAGGTGGACGCGGGCCGTATCCTGCAGGACGCCTGCCGCAACCTCTTCGACGGGGTGAAGGAGGATGACGTCTCCCAGGCCCTGGTCATGAGCGCCCGCACCCTGATCGACCAGGAACCCAACTACTCCCAGGTCGCCGCCCGCCTGCTGCTCGACACCCTGCGCCGGGAGGCCCTCGGCTTTCTCGGTCTCGACACTCAGGTCGGCACCCAGGCCGAGATGGGGGAACGCTATGGCGAATATTTCAAACAGTACATCCAGCGTGCCGTGGAGCTGGAACTGCTCGACCCCCGTCTGGGCCAGTACGACCTGGACCGCCTGATCGCCGCCATCAAGCCGGAGCAGGATCTGCAGTTCACCTACCTGGGCCTGCAGACCCTCTACGACCGCTACTTCATCCACAGCGAGAGCGGCACCCGTTTCGAGCTGCCCCAGGCCTTCTTCATGCGCGTCGCCATGGGCCTGGCCATCAACGAGATCGACCGGGAAGCGCGGGCCATCGAGTTCTACAACCTGCTCTCCTCTTTCGACTTCATGAGCTCCACGCCGACCCTGTTCAACTCCGGCACCCTGCGGCCGCAGCTCTCCAGCTGCTACCTGACCACCGTGTCCGACGACCTGGACGGCATCTACAGCAGCATCAAGGACAACGCCCTGCTCTCCAAATTCGCCGGCGGACTCGGCAACGACTGGACCCGGGTACGCGGCCTCGGCGCCCACATCAAGGGCACCAACGGCAAGTCCCAGGGCGTGGTCCCCTTCCTCAAGGTGGCCAACGACACCGCCGTCGCCGTCAACCAGGGCGGCAAGCGCAAGGGCGCGGTCTGCGCCTACCTGGAGACCTGGCACGTGGATATCGAGGAGTTCCTCGAGCTGCGCAAGAACACCGGCGACGAACGCCGCCGCACCCACGACATGAACACCGCCAACTGGATCCCCGATCTGTTCATGCAGCGTGTGGCGGAAGAGAAGGATTGGACCCTCTTCTCCCCCAACGAGACCCCCGACCTGCACGACCTCACCGGCAAGGACTTCGAAGCGGCCTACGTCGCCTACGAAGAGAAGGCGGCCAGCGGCGAGATGGACGTGGTCAAGACCGTCAAGGCGGTCGACCTCTGGCGCAAGATGCTCGGCCTGCTGTTCGAGACCGGTCACCCCTGGATCACCTTCAAGGATCCCTGCAACCTGCGATACACCAACCGGCACATGGGCGTGGTGCACAGCTCCAACCTCTGCACCGAGATCACCCTGCACACCAACGACCAGGAGATCGCGGTCTGCAACCTGGGTTCGGTCAACCTCACCGCCCATACCACCGAGCAGGGCCTCGACATGGCCAAGCTGGAGAAGACGGTGACCACCGCCATGCGCATGCTGGACAACGTCATCGACTACAACTACTACAGCGTACCCCAGGCGCGGAACTCCAACCTGCGCCACCGTCCGGTGGGCCTGGGCATCATGGGTTTCCAGGACGCCCTGTATAAGCAGCGTCTCGCCTACACCTCCGAGGAGGCACTCGACTTCGCCGACCGCGCCATGGAGGCGGTCAGCTACTACGCCATCCAGGCCTCATCCGACCTGGCGGCGGAGCGCGGCCGCTACTCCACTTACGAGGGCTCGCTGTGGAGCCAGGGCATCCTGCCCATCGACTCCCTCAAACTGCTCAAGGCGGAGCGCGGCGACTACCTGCAGGTCAACGAGAGCCAGACTCTCGACTGGGACAGCCTGCGCGAGAAGATCCAGATCCAGGGCATGCGCAACTCCAACACCATGGCCATCGCCCCCACCGCGACCATCTCCAACATCTGCGGTGTCAGCCAGTCGATCGAGCCCACCTACCAGAACCTGTTCGTCAAATCGAACCTCTCCGGCGAGTTCACCGTGGTCAACCCCTACATGGTCCACGACCTGAAGAAGCTGGGCCTGTGGGACGAGGTCATGATCAACGATCTCAAATACTACGACGGCTCCCTGCAGCCCATCGACCGTATCCCGGATGAGATCAAGGCGGTCTACGCCACCGCCTTCGAGATCGACGCCCGCTGGCTGGTGGAGGCCGGCTCCCGCCGTCAGAAGTGGATCGACCAGGGTCAGTCTCTCAACCTCTACATGGCCGAGCCCTCCGGCAAGAAGCTGGACAACCTCTACAAGCTGGCCTGGGTGCGCGGACTGAAAACCACCTACTACCTGCGCTCCATAGGCGCCACCGGTGCGGAGAAGACCTCGGTGCAGCAGGGTGGCGGCGGCAACGCTGTCGACCTGATCGGCGCCACCGGCGCGGAAGCGCCCCAGGCCTGCTCCATCCTCGACCCGGACTGCGAAGCCTGCCAATGAGCAGGGGACTGAAAATCACTGAAGTGACCAACGAATAATAGAAGAGAGGGGAAAACAACAATGCTGAACTGGGACGATCCACTCGCCAAGCCCGCACCGGCCCCGGCCGCCGAGCCCGAGGCCCCTGCGGTCCACCCCCATGTGATGGACGAGGCCGTCGAGGCGCTGAATACCGATACCGCCATTGGGGAGCCCGTCGTCACCGACGTCAAACCGGTCAATCCGGACGACAAGCGCGTCATCAACGGCATGACCGACATCAACCAGCTGGCGCCCTTCAAGTACCCCTGGGCCTGGGAGTACTTCCTCAACGGCAACAAGAACCACTGGACCCCCCTGGACATCAACATGGCCCAGGACGTCCACGACTACCAGCGCAAGCTGACCCTGGAGGAGCGCCACGTCTACGAGAACGTCCTCTCCTACCTCACCACCTCCGACATCCTGGCAATGCGCAACATCGGCCTGGCGGTGATGGAGAAGATGTCCGCCCCCGAGCTGCAGATCTACCAGGCGCGCCAGGTCTACGAGGAGTCGCTGCACACCTGGACCTACCAGCACTGCATCGAGACCATCGGCCTCGACCAGGGCGAGATCTACAACCGCTACCGGGTGGTACCGGAGATCAACAAGAAGATCCAGATCACCAACCGCCGTCTCGCCTCTATCCTGCGCGCCGACATCGACCTGCGCGATCCGGACGAGCTGCAGAACTTCGTCATGGCCTACATCTTCTTCGCCGCCATCTTCGAAGGCTGCTGGTTCTACAACGGCTTCAGCCCCATCTTCGCCCTGCAGCGCCGCGGCCTGATGAAAGGCACCGCCGAACAGCTGCAATACATCATGCGCGACGAAGTGCTCCACGCCTCCTTCGGCATCCGTGTGGTCAAGCAGATCATCAAGGAGGAGAACCTCACCCTGGACAAGAAAGCGCTGCGGGAAATGTGGGACGAGGCCGATGCCGCCGAAGTCGGTTACGCCAGCTACATCCTGCGCGACCCGATTCTGGGTTACTCCAAAGAGGACCACATCGGCCAGTTCCGCTTCACCGCCAACCGCCGCGCCAAACAGCTCGGTATCGAAGAACCCTTCCCCGGCGCCGAAGCGACCCTGCCCTGGCTCGACGAACAGGCCAACCTGCGCAAGGAGAAGAACTTCTTTGAAACCCGCGTCACCGAATACCAGACCGGCGGAGCGCTGAAATGGGATTGAACCGGAGAATTTGAATTTAGAGTTATCCGTGCTCGCTTCGCTCACGACCCTTGTGACCCGAGTGAAGCGAGCACACCCTTTTTAACACGCAACTTGTAACGCAAAACTTTACCCGAGGTAAACAACATGCATTGTTCACATTGCGCTTCTCTCATGGCCAGATTGGAAACGCAAAAGAGCGGGCAGACCGAACAGTCGAGATACGAATGCCCGAACTGTGGACGGACCCAGTTGACGACCCGAACGATTGATCAATGGAAAGAGCAGTTATCAGGACAAATGAGCCGTATTGGGAATCGGACCCTGCGACACGTATAACGACCTACATTTTCTCCTCACTACCTGCCACTGCAGGCGGGCGATTGTGCTGCGGCTCATCGCCCGGTTTTTCTTTTCTGTTATTTTCCCGTTTTCTCAGAAAACCGTTTCAGAGTTATTTCTGCATAATCCAATACTGGAGCCGGAGTCATAACACAATAATAAGAGCTGAAAATATAATCACCTGTTAACTTTTTAAAGGAATCATTGTGCCGATGGGACAAGAGTTCAATAGCAGAAACATACCGCTCCCGATCCAAAGAGAAGTCAGGCAGCGCTGCGGCTTTGGGTGCGTAATTTGTGGAATGCCCCTTTACGAATATGAACACATGGAAGAGTGGGCTGAAGTTAAGCGTCATGTTGCTGACGAAATAACGCTTCTGTGTGACCAACATCATAGAGAAAAGACTGGAGGATTGCTTCCTAAACAAGTGGTACGGGAAGCAAATGCTAATCCATTCAATCATCGCAAAGGGGCATCTAAACCGTACAATCTTTACTTTTCTGGAAAAACTGCCGAGATCAACATTGGTGGGAACAGCTTCACTTGTGAAGATCGCGGTTACGGTACCGCTATGGTACCCATCAGTGTCGATGGAACTCCTTTAATTGGTTTGATTATTGCTGATGACCATCTTCTATTGAATTTAGTCATTTTTGACGAATTTAATGCACCAGTTCTTCATATCAAGAATAATCAGCTCTTTTACTCTACTGACCCATGGGATATTCAACTTGTTGGAACAAAGCTTACTATTCGTGAAGCACATCGAAAGATTCTTGTTGAAATAGATTTTCAACCACCTGATAAAGTTGTAATAAATCGTGGTCGTTTTTTAAGAAACGGTGTAGAAATACTGGTGAGGCCAACAAACATTCTGCTAACTAACGGTGGTGGAGTATTCAGTGGTTGTCATTCACATAACTGTTACGGCGGGCTTATCATTGGACACCACGAAACACCGATAGGCGGTTTTATGGCGCTACCTAACGTCCCCCGTTACTTAGGTGATCGCACTGAAGCACTCAAATTCGAGCGCGAGTTAATGGCGGAGATCGAAGCTAACAAATAAATACTAAAAAAAGGGTCAGTACCCTTAACACAATTATATTTACCAGCAATATAATCACTGGTAAAAAGGGGTCAGTACCCTTAAAGCGGTTTAGAGAAATAGAAAGTAAATGGAAAAATAATAGAGGACAGATCCCGATTATTGCAAGAGTGAAACGGGGTCAGAGTAAACCTACTCTGACCTAGACAAAGGACCAAAAAAACGGGGTCAGAGTAAATATACTCTGACCCCATGATTTGCAGTTTTTATCTGGACAATATTATTCAAGGCGATTTATTTCCTTCAGTTATTAATTACAGGCAACTAATGACATTATTGAACAATTGGGTTATTAGTCCAAATAACCATGGCCATTCTTGCTGGAGCACAAACAAAGGAGGAATTCCAGAAATAAAGCCGAAGTGGCAGATTGATAAATGCGCGAAATATGGAGCTGGCTGGGAATTTTGCGCAACAGACACGCAGATCTATATAAACTCTGCTGATTTGCTTTCTGTCGCATTAGACATTGAAACAGGAGAAAAAATATGGGAGGTTATTCTTCCTGACGAAGCAACTTCTTCTATCGCGATAAATGCGAATCAGATTTGTATAGCTCCATATGTATTAAATCAAGAAAATGGTAAAATCGTCGATGATCTAACAAGGTATGGTTATTCATTTCAGCCAGTAGAAGATGTTGCCAATGAAATTTTTTTTATAAATACAACTAACGAAAAGAAAGGCGTACTTTGTTATCATGATACTGGCTATGAATTCTATGATATTCCAGCTGGCGCCATAACAAGCATTGGCGATGGAAAAAGAATAGTCGGGATCGAAAGTGGATCGTTGGTTTGTTATTCACTGGAAGAAAGCAGAAAACAATGGTCTTTGAGATATCCAATTGGGGAAGATGGAAGTATTTTATCACCCTCCTCGGCGAGCTATATGGTAATCAACCATAAGATCTATATGCATGTTAACTACGATACGTTGAGGTGCGTAAACATCGATACTGGAGATATTATATGGCAATCAGGGCCAAGCACTATAGATGAAAATAAACCACCTTTATATCGTAAGGCACCCAGTAGATTTCTTGGTTGTGAGGATACACTTTATCTTGGAAGAGATATCTCAGATGATGGATTTCTACAGGCAAGAAGCGTAGAGGATGGCAGGGAATTATGGAAGGTCGATGCATCACAAGCACGACTCTTTTTGATTGCAGGTGATTTGATATTTGGTGCGCTCAATGATGTGCCCGTAGCATGGGACCGGCATACCGGTGAAGTAGTCTGGAACGCGAACAAGCCCATGACAGCCATTTTTCATGCAGTTGCCGCATCCAACAAGATTATTTATACCAATACAATGAGCCAAATGCGATGCTACGAATGGACTGCACCCTATCATTCTCCCGAGTATTTGGGGTCAGTGTAAAAACTCATGAATGAGACGGGGTCAGAGCAATTTTACTCTGACCCGGGGATTGTCTATATAACGGACATGAAATGAATACGACGGAAAAACAAGAAATAATTGACACTGAACATCTCCATTTACTCACTCTCTTCCACTATATTTCTGGCGGTTTGACTCTTGTGATGTCAACACTATTTTTTGCTCAAACCGCAATCTTTAAATTCATGCTATCGCACTTAGTGATGCCACAGGACGCAAATAATATTCCACCAGAGCAGTTCGAAATGATATTTGAAGGAATGATATGGATGGTTGGCATATTTGCAACATTAGGATTCATCTACGGAATCAGTGAAATTCTGTCAGGACGATATATCAAATCCAGAAAAAACAAGCTTTTCAGTATATTGATATCAATACCGAGAATTTTGCTTGTGCCATATGGAACCATATTAACGATTTGTACGTTGATCGTCCTAGATCGACCATCCGTAAAATGCCTTTATTCCAGAACCAACAACGGTACCAGAGTAAATGAAGCAGAAAATGAACACTGGGGCTAATTTGCTTTTTAATATTATGAAGCGTTTCTTGATATCTTTTTTTGCGCTTATTTTTATCAGTGGATGCCAAACAATGGCAGAAGGCCCCTCATTTGCAGAAGCAAAATCTGTAGGGTCATATCCTGATATGTCAACAATCTACATTTACAGGGTATATGCTAAACCACATTCTATCGGTGTAGATATATTTATAAACAATGAAATGATTGCAACACTTTATCAGCGCGGATTCACTTGGACTAGAGTAAAGCCGGGACTAATTAATATCAAAGGCGATTGGCCATCACTGTCCGGACAGAAAGATAGTCATATTAGCTTTAACGCTGAATCCGGTAAATCATACTATGTTGAACTAACAGCTGATTCTAAAATTGTTGGTGCTTTACCAATTGCTGCTACTGGTGCAGTTACATTTATTACTGATTCAACTTCTGGACTACATCTAATTGAACCTAATGTCGCAGAAGCCACCTTATACGAGTGCTGTAAGTTTCAGCAGAAACAATAGGGGACAGACTGTGGAAATTCCAGGGGTCAGTGTAAAAACTAATCATCATGCTTGCTCTTTGAGCAATCAGTTCCGTTGAAATCCTCGTGAGAGAGTCTCTAAAACAGGGGCAGAGTAAAATTTTATAGACTTACCAGGTTTTTCTCTATAATTCATAAAACTCACAAACAAGTTAATCGGGGTCAGAGTAAATTTACTCTGACTTTAGGTTTTCACTGACCCCGCACTGTTACACTTTGAGTGGATCAATTTTAATGAAAATAACTTTTATCAGCTTTATACTTTTCTTACTGACAGGCTGTGTTTCAGCGCCTCCCTACATCAGTACCACACAAGTTAATCTATATTACGATAATCTTGAACTCTTCAAAAGTAAATGGGGACAGACCCCTATTTTTTTGCATAAGTAATTTGTCATGAAAGTACTCATAGCATTTATCGTAGGTTGCGTTATAGGGGGATTCTGTACGTATGTGATAAATACTATAAATCCAGACTTTTTCACAATAAGAATATTAGATGATGATGAATGCAGTGATCCTGTATATGCAATTGAGATGAAGAACCAATTATTAACAGTTAGTGGAGAGCAGATTCAAACAGAGTTTAATGCAATTGCCGATAAGGAAGCGTTTTTCTTTGTAATGCCGCCACTAGATGGAAGCGAAGAATACACATATAAGGTGCATGCTAAATATTCTGACTGCAAAGAGATAGTAACAAGTGAACGTATAGTAAAGAGAGGATGGGTTTTGTACGAATCAATTAGAAATGGCGAAATCACACATAAAATTAGAGCAAGGTAATACAAATCCAACAGCTTCAGCGGTTACTCGCTATCGTTCGCCTCACAGAGCTGAATCGTTATAATAATAGAAAAAAGAAAATCGGGATCAGAGCACATTAGGGGACAGACCCCATTTTTCTTTAATTAAGGAAGTCTAAAGAATGCCAAAAGACGGTAATCATAAAAACAGTGCTGGACCTGCTGTCACAATTCTAAATTACATACCAGTTAATCGGGGTCCGAGTAAATTGACTCTGACTCCAAGTTTTTTACTGACCCCGCACTGTTACACTTTGAGTGGATCAATTTTAATGAAAATAACCCTTATTAGCTTTATACTTTTCTTACTGACAGGCTGTGTTTCAGCGCCTCCCTACATTAGTACCACACAAGTTAATCTATATTACGATAATCTTGAACTCTACAAAATTGGCGAGACAGTTCCTAAGGACTTTGAAATTATTGAAAAAGTTGATGGCCTATCCTGTACAAATAAGTATGGCGCTCGTACACATGGAGAGGAAAAAGGTGCATTTCATATTATGAAAGTGAAAGCAGCAAGTCTTAATGCAGACGCAATCATCGAATACTCTTGCGGAAAAGGTTTTCTTGTAAATAATTGCTGGGTGCCGAGTATTTGCAGCGGTGTGGCCGTAAAATACAAAAAGATACCAGAGTAGATTCTCTCTGATTGAGCTAGGTTAGCTAATAATTGAGGACCCGAATACTACTGAATAAACGGAGACAGACCCCATTTATCCTCGCAGCAAAACAATAGGGGACAGACCCCATTTATCCTCGAACTGACCGATTCTGCGAATGACCCTGGCCATGCAAATAGAAAACCGGGACAGATTTATTTTGTCTGGCTTTTTCATCGAGTTCCGATTCAATCATTTGTTGCAGCAAATATAAGAGACACACATCCCTATATTTTGAATGGGGCACACTTTCAACATACTGAGGAACCTTAACTGTTCTTAATTCAGACCGGATTCTCGTTCGGGCACCAAACCAGGGCATCCACGAGTTATTCTTCTGCTAGCAGGGTCCGCCAGGTAAGAAATGTCGACTAGACCTCGGACAGTGCTCTCTGAACCAGATCCCGCACCACACTGATTTCGAAGGGTTTGTCGCAGATAGCGGACACACCTGCCTGCTGGACAGCAGCCAACCGGCTTTCATTCTCTTCGCTGGTTACCATCAATACGGGGATGGAGGCCTGATTGCTCGCTGTGCGGATGTGGTCTACCAACTCTTTACCGTCCATGTTTGGCATATTGTAGTCTGTTACCACCAAATCAAAATAATTGTTGGCAATCACGTCTACCGCTTCCCGACCATCTTTTGCCTCGCTGATGCGCTCTATCCCCAGGCCATTGAGAACCCGGCTTATATGCTTCCGTGCCATGGCACTGTCATCCACCACAAGGACCACGAGATCCTCGGGGCTGTAGTTGTCCAGTTCCAACTGATCGGGATCTATGTGCTCCAGGACCGAGTTCATAGCGATGCGGAGATCGGCCAGTTTGAACGGTTTGGGTAGAATTGCCACAGCGCCCGCTTGCCGGATCGGGTCTAGGTAGCGGAAGCGGGTCTCACTGGAGATAAGCATGAAGGCCATATTGGCAAGGCCGGGATCGCCACGCATGGTTTGCACCAAGTCGGTGCCGGTCATGTCCGGGAGATAAAGTGCGCTGATGGCGAGGTCGGGGTGCTCGCTACGCATTACCTGCAGCGCTTCATGCCCGTTTTTTGCTGTGATTACTCGGTCTATACCCAGTTGAGAGAGTAGTCTTTGGATCGCTCGATACTGAGTATATGAAGGCTCAATGAGTAGTACCAATAGCTCTTCTAGACGCACTTTACCCACCCAATATTTTTTTCAGGTATTTGATGTATAGTGGGTCGCTGCCAGTTAAACTTTGATTCTGAAAAACCGGGGCACCCAGCATTTGCTTACAACAATAGAACAATAGGGGACAGACCCCAATTATGTATACCAAATAACAGATGGATTCAATTAAAATTAAATAAATCGAGGCAGCCTAAAAAAACGGGGCCAGAAAACTGCAGAAAACTGGGTCAGTTTTTTTTTACTCGTGCCGTTCCAAGGGCTGGATTTTTAAGCAAGAAATTGTTAGGGAGATTTCAGACTGTCAAGATAAGTATTGGCTTGAGAGGCTCCCCACTCCTGGGCGGTATAAACCTACCTGGCTTCAGGTCAGCCGGATTCGATGTGTATCGCATAGTTGCCGGGAGGCTCAACAGCAGCAGCGGTGAAACCCGATGACAAATAACAAGTCAAATCGGGTGCAGATACAAATTAAGCGGAGTACTGCTATTCTTGGGGCATCATTCAGAATTCAGATTCTTAGCCATGCTTGAGTATTAAGCCGGTTTCTGAATGTGAGTTATCTATTGGGTATAAGCACAAAAAGGGATATTCTCTAATATGGTACCTCGTAATCGAATACCTACTCTCTCTTATCTATCATTTACTTTGTTTTTGTGTCTTTCTCATTCTGCTCTGGCAAACAAATGTCTATTCATTTCTTCCTACCATTCCGGTTATGAATGGTCCGATCGTGTAGAACTTGGGCTTCGCAATACTATGCAGGGCCAATGCGAAATCAAGCAATTTGATATGGACACCAAACGACACAAAGATGAGGCATCGATAAAGCAAGCAGCACTGAGTGCAAAAGCCATAATTGATGAGTGGCAACCCGATGTGGTGATAACCGCCGATGACAACGCAGCAAAGTATGTTATTGCCACGTATTATAGAGACGCTTCCATACCTTTTGTTTTTTGCGGAATTAACTGGAGTATCGAGGAGTATGAATTTCCATACACTAACACAACAGGCATAGTCGAAGTCGCACCCATAGGGCTACTCTTGGTCAAGGTGGTGAATATTCTTGGCGGGGCCGATTCTGCAGTTTATATAGGCGCAGATACTCTAACAGAGAGAAAAAATTTACAGCGATTTGCTACTGCTGCGCACGATTTTGAAATCACTTTAAAAAGCCACCTCGTTGGCACATCTTCAGACTGGATGAAGGCATACAAAGCCGCACAAAACCATGATTTTCTAATTATTGGAAGCAATTCTGGAATAAATGACTGGGACAATACCGATATTAAAGAGTTTGTGCAGACTCATACTCGCAGGCTGAGCGCCACTAATCATGGATGGATGTTGCCCTATACGATACTGGGATTCACAAAAGTTCCTGAAGAGCATGGAGTATGGGCGGGTAAAGCGGCAATTGCCATCTTGAATGGCACAAGACCCAATGATATACCAATTGTTTCAAACAGAAGGTGGGATCTTTGGATCAATGACGTCATAGTGAAATCAAGCGGAATAGAGATCCCAGATACTTTAGCCAGAATAGCCAAAAAAGCATCCGATCAGAACAATAATAGGGTTCGGACTGAACCTCCCCCTAGTTTGACCAAAGAGTAAATAGGGACAGACCCTAATTTTTCATTATTATGTGAGATAAGGGGTCGCTGTGAACCTCCCCCAATTTATCGCATACTTTAAACCAGCGACATGGACTTACCAGGTTATTCTCTATAATTCATAAAACTCACAAACGGACTTGATATGCGCAAAATCTCAGCATTTTTTCTTTCACTGCTTACGGTCGTCGGCGGCCACATTCTGAACCGACGCGCCGACAAGGCCCTGCTGTTCTTCAGCCTGCTTCTTGTCGCTTCACTGCTCAATCTGTTCCTTTATCCACTGCTGTCGATCATAGGGGGGCTCTTTCCGGTTATAAAAGTCGCCTACTATCCGCAACTGCTGCCTATCTCTATCATCGTCAGCCTGGGACTTGTCGCATTTGTCAGCGCCATCGTCAGTTATCTTGACGCAGGTAATCCACATGAAGGTTCAACCCTCACCCTCCCCGCAGTCATTGGCGGCGTATTATCGGTCCTGATCGTTTTTCCTGTTGCCAGCTATATGGCCACATACGCCTCAATCAATTTAAAAATCAGCAATCAGATAAGCGAGACCGAGGGCCAAGACGAGAATGATAGCCAACCAACAGTAACATCAGACAGCGGCTGGATCAGAGGCTTCAGCGGTTCAGACACTCACTTCTGGCACAATGTGCGATACAGCTTCCGCTGGACGCCGGAGGAGGAACTCACGCCCCTCCCCAAAGGTGACGCTTTTCTGTCTGGCCGGATGGATTATAACGGTACGCCTGCCGCAGGCATCACCCTGACCGGGATCTTCAATGATCAGTTCGTCTCCGATGAGGTCACGACCGATAGCGACGGCACCTTCACTTTCAAATTGCCCCCGGGCGATTGGCGCTTGAACAGGATCCACACCACGACCTGGTCGAACAAGCCCGCAGGCAAGTCATTCACCGTCACCGGCAGTATCTACACTACGCTCACAGAGAAGCTCTACCACGAAGGGCCCGGGTACGGCTCTGGCGGTCTCACCTTGACCGCCAAGCCGGAGCCGCAAATCAACCCGCAACTTTTGATCACCATTCGGGACCAGATCACCCTCAACTGGCCCAACCAGGAAGGCCTGCCCGCGAACCTGACCGAAGACAGCATCACCTGGCACCCCGTAACCGACGCTTCAAACTACCAGATCCAGCTACAGCATATCGAGCGAGAGGGCTCCACCACGACTTACTATCCCGTCTATTGGACGAATACCCACGCCACTTCTCTGCCCCTCGCACAGATCCAGACCACAAGTACCGCCGAGGGTAGCGTCAACGAGTACCTGGTTGTTGTACACGCATTCGACGAAGCGGGCCGGCTCATGACCTCATCGCCTGCCCACCACCCCATTCACTCAATAGAGATCGAAGAGCGGCAGATCCCTTCCATGCAGAGGTTTCCCTCGCTCGGATCTAACGTACCCGCCCTCACCGAGGGGGATATCGAGCAAATGCAGGAGGAGGAAAAGCTGATCGATGCCGCCATGGTCCTGGCCGAGGCCGACATGCCGACTGCCGCAAGAGAGCTGATTGCCAAGCTCGCAAGCAACCATCGGGAAAAACGCCGCGACACCCTGGAGGGCATGATCCTGACTGCTGAAGGCAAGTGTGATGCGGCGCGGCTACATTTTGAATCGATAAATTTAAAATGGGAACGAGATTGCCTGCCAGATTTCTACAAACAGCGCTGCCCGCTATGACCCCGAGCTATTCCTAATCCCAACCTGATAACCCCCAAGATACGTCAGATATTCTCCAGGCCTGATTTATGTGCTTAATAATCCGACTCGTAAGCCAAATACCGACGCTGGTGAAGCTAAAAAGCCTCTCAAACGAAGCAAATACCCTCAGTCGCGACGCGAATTCAGTCGTTATTCAGGCAAAAGGCCTTCGGTAACGCTTTAAATTGGCTCGTCGTCGAAGCAAATAAATTCAAAAGCGAGGTAAATCGCTTCAATAGTGCGGCAAAAAGCATCGATGGATTGGGAAAAAAGCTTCGTGAGTCAGGCTGAAGGCATCGCCATTAGGGGTCAGGGGGTTGTGATCTGTGGCCAATAAAAAGGGGTCGGTGACAAATAATAATCTTTTTTTGTAATAACAATTGTCTCCGACCCGTTTATTGCCTGGAGATAATCCTCATCACTATTAAGTTATATGAGGATGTGTCGATATCTTCTATTCACACACTTTTTATAATGTAATGGAGACTGACGATATGGATACGATTCGCATCATTCTGATTGGTGCCGGCGAAACCGGTACTCCGCTACTGCGCCAATTGCTGGCCGCTTCGTTCGTAGAGGTGGTCGGCGTTGCCGACCTGAACGATCAGATGCCGGGCATTCAGTTGGCCAAGGAACACGGCGTGCAGACTACCAACGACTTCATGAGTCTGGTTCGGCTCGGCGATGCGGTCGATATCATCATCGATGTTACCGGTGTCGCCAAAGTGCGCGAAGATTTGCGCCGGTACATGCAGGAGTCCAATAATCGTCATACCATCATCATGCACGAACTGATCGCCGTACTGTTGATGTCGCTGTCGCAAGACAAGCTGGTCTCGATGAAACACAATTCGGTGGGATACGACTGACTCAAACGTATACCCCTATCAGGCGGACATCCACTCTAGTAAAAGAATAAAAAGGGAGCGGTGACAATTGATAATCTTTTGGACAGTTAAACGGGGTCAGAATAAATGTACTCTGACCCCTAATTTTTATATGCGCAAAATCTCAGCATTTTTTCTTTCGCTGCTGACGATCGTCGGCGGCCACAATATTTGGGGTCAGTGTAAAAACTCATGAATGAAACGGGGTCAGAGTACATTTACTCCGACCCCGTGATTGACGATCAAGCTCTTCCGGGTTGTCTCGACACATCATAAATTTTCAGAGACGGTTTCGTTCCAGCAGATGCTCTAGTTCCTGAGCCACCGCATCCCAGACACCCATAGGGCCATGTGTTTTTATATCACGCCTTTCCCGGTTCTGGTTGGCCTTTTGTCTATCCTTTTCAGCTTCAAGGACCATCTCATCCCGGTACCGCTGCAACTCCTCAGCCTTCATCTTCACCTCCACGTCTTCGGGACGGGTTCCGGTGACTGATGCAGCCCTTTCGAGAAGTTCATCGAAGTGTTTGACTCGGGACTCATACTCCCGGATGTGTTGATCCACTAATTGATCGATATGTGTCATTAGGATCACCTCCACCATCTACTATTAAGCATAGGCAAGGCAGGCTAGATTGGTTAGACAAAAAAGCCGATTCATTGAAACGGCTATAGAAAAAATGATAGAGGGGCAGACTGACGCCCCCCAATAATACTGACACGTTAATTAGGAGGCATGCTTTGCTTCATATTCGGCTGGACTGACATAGCCCAGATATGAATATCGTCTTCTCCTGTTGTAGAAGATCTCAATGTACTCAGTATTTTGGGTCAGTGTAAATACTCATCATCATGCTTGCTCTTTGAGCAATCAGTTCTGTTGAAATCCTCGTGAGAGAGTCTCGACCGAGAAAACTGGGACGGATTTATTTTTAATGCATTGCCACTGAAATCACCGATACCATCTCACAAGTGTCGGCATACTTTACAGCAGTAATCTCCCCTGATTATATCTTACTGACTTTATTAAAATTAATTAATTGGCCCGATATTTGCTTAATTACACATTGAATTTAGGGTAGTTTTCACAGGATCAACCTGGGAGTAACTACATAGGAAGCAAAGTTGTATTAGTTCTACATTGTGCATTGTTCACAGGGGGAAGTAAGTTGTTTAAGCAGTTAGTTTTCGTTTCTTCGATTGTTGGATCTTTAATTCTCACTCCACTATCAGCACACGCCGGGATCGTTACTCATTACGATATCGATTTCAGCTCACCCACTCATAACGCGGGCTCATCGCCTTCAGTTGGCACCGCTAACAACCAAGTCAGCCGAATTAACTTTCGTAACCCCACCATCGGCTCGACATTCGCTGGGTTATCAAACCAGTCGCTCCATTTCGATGCAGCTACTTCAACATATGAACAGATCCAGCTTAATATGGGACAAGGGTACAACAACTACCAAGTCTCATTTGACTTTTATTCATCCTACTTAGCCAACTCGCTATACCACTTCAATCTTTCGGCTGACACCCCTCACGTCAAAAACTTCTACTTCCATGGTAATGGCAGAGTTCAGTATTGGGGAGGTTCTGATGGAGTTATAAATGGTGGAATGTTCACTAATAACACGATTTATAACGTCCTCCTGGATTATGACCTTGCAGACAATGAAGTTGATCTCTGGCTCAATGGGGTTCTATTGGGAACCAATGCATTTAACACATCGGGTGATGATATCGAGGCTTTTCGTTTCGGTCTTTCACCATGGCATGGGAGCGCAGGCCTAAACCCGTTAGTTGAAGTGAATCTTGACAACATATTAGTTACAAGCCGCACGCCGGATGTAGCTAACGTACCTGAGCCAGGTCCGCTTCTCTTAATGTTTCTTGGCCTTGCTGGTATAGCATCCGTTCGCAGACTTTCCAGTTGATCTGAATATCGATCAAGCTATCTGAACTAAAAAAAGCGCCGGTGGCAAATTGAAATTCTTATGTTTTTCAATTGTCACCGGCGCTTTTTATGCAGAATCAACAAACCGGGACGCCCATTATACGAATGACCCTGGTCACGCAAATAACTCCGCTGTCGGCCCCTAATCCCAACCTGATAAACCCTCAAGACACGTCAGTCATTCCCGAGGCCTGATGTATGTACTCAATAATCTGACTCATAAGCCAAATACCGACGTTGGTGAAGCAAAAAGATTCAAAAGCGAGGTAAATCGCTTCAAAAATGTGGCGAAAGGCGTCGATGGATTGGGAAAAAAGCTTCGTGTGTCAGGCTAAAGGCATCGTGGACATGGCAATAGGCATTACCGGTGAGGAGTAAAAGGGGTCGGTGACAAATGATACTCCTTTTAAAATACGATTTTTACCAATCCCCTTTATATCTGTGGCCGGAAGCAGGGAAAAATAGTGTCATGCTCGCGCTATGGCCAGCTGTGAGCGTAAGAAGAATAAAAGCAACTTACTTGATAATCTCAATTTTTATCCATTCCGCTTTCATCTTTTTATTGGGATCGACGTACTTCACTTCCACCCTACGGTTTACCTTTAAATCGCTATCTTGGCCATCAAGCGTCGCCTTTTTAATACTACTGCGATCCAACCAGATTTTCGTGTCAGCATCCAAACGAACTTCTTGCTTTCCCGCAGGGCCACTCACTGTGAGCACCTTATCCGAGGCATCGTAAGAGGTAACGGTTCCCATGTAAGTGTGGCGCTGTGACTTGTCGATCGAGTAGCCGATTGGGATATAGCGTTCAGTGGCCTTGTGGGCGTTTATGGTCGTGCTACCGAGTAGCATGCCTATCATCAGAAGAAAAAGAATCTTTTTACACATGACAGTTGCTCCTAGCTAGTCTCCACAAGCTTGGTGCGGGCTTCCTTCAGCGTCTCCAAGGCCTGGTGAATCAGTTTTGAGCGGGAAAAGAGACTTCTTTGCGCTTTCTTTTCCAAACTCATCGCCATTTGGAGTGTTTGCGCGGCTTCAGGATGGAGGCCGCCAGCGCTAAGTACCATGGCGGCATCTTCGGTTTCATGGATTGCGCGCAGCAGGGCTGATTGGGCGCGCTCCCGTGATATCTTCCTCGGTTTATTTAATGCCCGCTCCAATTGAACAATACTCTCCCGTATGTTTTCCAGCGCATTAATCACTCTCAGGAATGCCGCCACCTCAACAACCTGTGTGGCGTCCAGATTGATGGCACCGCCTGTTGCGCCTATTATCAGCTGTCCCGCAGGCGAATTGGTAAACGAGTCCCCATTGTAAAATGCCACCGCGCCTTCGATAGTCTCAACAGAGTTATCATGAAAAAACGGGCCTGTATCCGCCGCCTCAATGATGCTTGGTGTGTTGAACTCGCCGTTACCTGGCGTGCCGAATCCGTCATCGATGGGAACCAATTCACCCGTTAACGTGGCTGGGCGATCCGGGAGATTCTCAACCCCGGTGTTGAAGTTTCGATTGTCGTTGGGAGCACCGAATATTGCCGGATTTCCATTGGCACCCGCATTGAAATGACAGGCGTTACATTTGCCGGCAGCGTTGTCGAGGAAGATCTCTTGTCCCCTGCTGGCTACGACGCCCTTGAGTGGCAGCGGTAACTGAAGTTCTTCCTGCCTTCCCAATGAAAGCTGGAAGGCTTCCAACGCATCCAGCTCTTCATCGGTGGGCAGACGAAAATCCACACCGGCGATACGATTGGTCGTGAGGGGGAAATGTTGAATAACCGCGCCAACAGCGAATGCGCGCAACGAACCGTCCAGTGGGGCACCATCACCGGACCAGCCTGTTCGTGGTCCTTGAGTGCTGGCAATTGTATTGGGTAATCCCAGCGTGTGGGGAATACCGCGCATGTTGAAGTTGTTCGCAAGATCATCGAAACCATCCTGATTCTCAACTATGAGTGCAAACTTCCGCATCAATAGAGGATTCTCGAAGCCCGTTGCCAGGTCCGGGTTATTTTCCGCAATAAACAGTGGGTCATCTTGCGGAAGCGTCGCGATAAAGGCAGGACTCAAGGCGAAATTCTCCTCCGCCCTATGACAGGTGCCGCATGTTCGCCCGTTTCCATTAAAGGTTTCGTTGAAAAATATGTCTTCACCCCTATCGATTAAGGCTTGTTGAGGATCAGGGGGAGCTGGAGGCATCGACTCACAGGCCGACAGGATGGCTAGCAATGAAATTACAGCACCATAGGCAAAAACACTTCGTAACTTCCTATGTCTTTGCGCATTTCCGCGTCTGTTCATGGCGGTACCTCCCTATACAAATCAATTGTTATTGGAGATGTTTACCAATCCATACTGTGCAGATGAAGCATAGTTTAATTAACTGATTACGCAAGAAGATTACGTCACAGAATCGATACAGCAGTATTGACTGACAATTTTATGACAACCTGTCTATTCATGTGGTAAAAGGGTTCGGTGATAAATGATGTTGTATTGCATTTTCTAATGTCACCGACCCTTTTATTAAAAATACACAACCATCGTCTACAATTAGACCTCTCTATCACTCACACCACTGATCCCAGCGTTAACAGCCAGCAGGATGCGAAGAATATATACATTAACTCTAGCTTTTCTTTTTTGTTCATATTCAGTGATGGCTGAGGAGAGAACGATGGACTCCGTAGATAAGAGCTATTTGCAAAAGATAGTTCATAAGCTCTCTGTGGAAATCGGACCAAGGAACCTGGATCATTTCGAAGCGCTAGAGAAGACCTCTGAATATATTTTTTCTGAATTTTCGCATATGGGATATGAGCCGGAAAAACAGACCTATTCCATTGGCGGAATCAATGATGTGGAAAACATTATAGCGGGTATTGGCCCTCACAGTTCTGAGCGGATCGTGATCGGCGCGCACTATGATACGTATGGAAACCAGCCTGGTGCTGATGACAATGCAAGCGGTGTCGCGGGTCTGTTGATGCTGGCGAGAATGTTAAAGGCTCACGAACGGGATATGAGAAAAAGAATCGAGTTTGTTGCATATACTCTGGAGGAACCGCCATTTTTCAGAAGCAAATATATGGGAAGTTATGTTCACGCTAAAAGCCTGAAAGATAATGATATAGAACTGCTGGGGATGATTTCGCTGGAGATGATCGGATACTATCAAAGCGATGAAAGCTCCCAGGAATATCCGATAGGGTTGATGAAACTATTTTATCCGGATACAGGTAATTTCATCGGAATTGTTAGTAATATATCTAGCAGAGGCTTCAAAAAGAAATTCAGCGAATACACAAAAAAAGCAGATATCAACGTTGAGACGCTTTCTGCACCAAGTGCATTAGTTGGCGTAGACTTTTCCGATCATATAAATTACTGGTCATTTGGCTATGATGCCATAATGGTTACAGATACAGCCTTTTATAGAAATCCGAATTATCACCAGCATACAGATACTATAGAAACGCTCGATTTCGAGGCTATGAGTGAAGCCGTGCGGGCAGTTTTTCATGGATTACATGGATTGAGCACCAAGTGACTGTCAACAATAAAGAGGGGCAGTGACAAATGATAATCTTTTGTCATTTCAATTGTCACCGCCCCCTTTAGTGTGCCTCTGAACCTTACACTCCAGGGCTACCCTGCGAGACACGTCTAATCGCTCGACAACTTGTTTGATGTGACTTGTTCAGGGTGAGTGACTACCGTCGCGAGAATTGTCTGAATTGCCTGCTCCAACGCCCAGTTGAACTCGAGCGGACGGTTCATCATCAGAAAGTGGTCCGCGCCTTTCAAAATGATGGCATCGTAAGAAGCCATGTGCCGTCGGTTGGCCTCATAGTCGATAGGCCACAAATCCGCATTCACGGAGATAACGGGAACACGGATTTGCTCAAATATCATGGCTGCCTCTCCCGTGATGTATTGGGACATCATCTCTTCCATGGCGCTCAGGGCGACAGAACTCGGCGCGGACGCCATGTCTGAGAGAATCCACTCTTCGAGTGCTGGATCGGTACCCGGTAAAATCATCGGTTTCACGAACTGACGACTGCCGCTCTCGAAGTCCTCTTTGATGGGAGCCGCCATTTTCTCGTACTCTTCGGTGGTCATGGGATATTCGATATTTCCAAGCGTATCGACACCGATCAGCCCTTTGACGCGCTCCGGCATTAGTCGAGCAGCCTCAGCGATGACCGCCCCTCCCATGGAGTGTCCGATGAGAATGACCTGTTCACTCTGTGTCGCCTCCACCACCGCCTGTACATCCTCCCCAAACGCCTTCATCGTATAACGCGAACGGCTCGAACCCGAATGCCCATGGCCAGCAAGATCAAGGGTGACAACCCGGTATTTGCCGGAGAAAACAGGCCATTGCATACGCCAGTATCTGGCGTCGCAACTCCATCCATGGACGAACACCAGCGTTGTCTGTCCACTGCCGCGGATCTCGTACGAGATCGGCGTGCCATCTTTGGAAAGGACCACCCCGGGCCACTCTGTGTGTGCCTGAACTGCGCCACAGAGCAGCATTAAAACCATGACAGAGACGCCCAGCTTCGACAGCTTCTTCAAAGCCGCTGCGAAGTAATGTCCTTTCACTCTACCTGTGCTGTATTTTATCTCTTTCATTACCTGTATTCCTTTATCCTTGTAAAAGGGATCTATAACAAATGTCAGTCTTTTATATTTTTAATTATCACCGACGTTTCACACCAAAGATTACTGCTTTCCTGATCGCTCTCTCAGGCAGAGAACGATCAGGAAAACAGTGTACTTGAATTCCAGACATACTTCTCAATTGCCTCACCCAGTCAACCCAGGCAGGTAAAGAACAAAAGAGAGCAGTGACAGATATACTATGCTTATGTGGCTACACTGTTTTGGACTGAGTCGTGCTCATTTTGATGCTATTGTCCGCACTACCCGCTGGTGCCTTATCGAGATTCCTCACCTTACCGGGCGACTCGCCCATATACTTCTTGAAAGCCTTTGAAAACGATGCCTCGCTTTCGTAACCGCAGCGCCTCGCGACATCGTAAATACTCGCACGCTCCTCGCTCAGCCACAGCCAGGCATTCTGCATGCGCCAGCGGCCAAGATAGCTTATCGGTGACTCATCCAACAGGGACTTGAAGCGCTCGGCAAAAGCTGAGCGTGACATATGCGCCAATCCCGCCAATTCCTCGACTGTCCAGTTACCTTCCGGTTTGGCGTGTATGGCATCCAGGGCCTTGGAGATTCGACCGTCAGACAAGGCGGCAGCCAGACCGGATATGGCCTCCCCCTCTTCCATGTGCTCACGCGCAAGCACCACAAAGAGCGATTCAGCCAATCGATTGATCGAGGTCTGGTAACCCGATGCCTGTGCAAGCGCCTCTTGCCTGATCAAGGACAGGATATTTGCCGATAGTGAATCGGCTTTTGCGATAGAGCTCTGCACGATCTTCACCGGCGGCAATATATCGAGTAACGGGCTGTTGGCCGCGTGGGTAAAGCGAAAATATCCGCACAGCAGACCGACGCCGTTGTGCTGCAGTCCCTCCTCATAGGGGTGAGACTGCGCGATATTGACCTCAATCGCACAATCCCTCTCTGAAGAGACCGTATGACGGGTACGCTGGGGGAACATGATAAAGTCGCCGGTTTCCAGTCGAGCCGGCGACGTCAGTTTTGGCGATTCTGCATAGCAGTGGCCATGGGTCACAAGATGGAAACTGATGTGTCCAGGCCCTGAGGTGTCGACCGCCCAATTTCCACAGTACTGGGCATTGTGAATGATCTCGACCTGCAGGCGGAAAGTGCTAAGAATTGCGGACAGTGAATCCATGGGAGGCCATCTGAGTCGGTTTAACCAAGGAGTATAGAGGGTCCAAGGATGGATTTTGGAGTATTGAACATATTCTCCGGCGTAATGCGCATGCCATCGAGATTATCGGGCAGCTAACATAGATGTCAATGCTCATAGCGAAACGATCTCGCCACTGAGAATATTTCAAACATTGCCGAATAATCGAGAGGAGAATTGTGATGATGCGGACCATGATCGCTTTTTTGTTTACCATTTTCAGCACGACTTTATGGGCGGACGTTGACACAGGCACCGATGCCAATGATGTCATCCTGGCAGGTTACGATACCGTCGCTTACCATACAGAAGGCAAGGCAGTACCAGGCAGCGAGAAGTTCACCGCTGTTTACAACGATGCCATATACCAGTTCAGCAGCGCGGGCAATCGTGACCTGTTCAAAGGGAATCCTGAGAAATATGCACCGGCTTATGGTGGTTATTGCGCATACGGCGCCACGCTGGGTAAGAAGTTTCAGGTTGACGGCAAGGCCTTCGAGGTTGTCGATGGACAGCTATATGTCAACAAAAACCAGCAAGTCTACGAAATCTGGCGCAAGGATATTCCAGATAATCTGAGTAAAGCCAACGAACAGTGGCCGAATATCGTGAATATCGCCGCAGATAAGCTTTAATCGGCTTTTGGTTATGATCAAGTCAGTCCCCGGATACCGGGGACGCTTGATATCATTGCGTTCCGCTTCAATAGCTGCTCTATGAAAAAGAACGGATCAGAGAGGAATTGTTTCTTATATTGAGTATAAGGGACCGGTAACAGATGAAAACCTTTTGTAACTTCATCCCACACTAGCCCTTTTTACTCTTTTTATCATTCAGTCTGAATTGCGGGAGCTGAGCTCAACGATGACGTTGTCGACGGTGCGGATGGTTCGCGCCATCTCTCTGGCGAGATTCAGCATCATGAGACCAAAGTCGCGCGGCATCTCCTTGTGTAACCGGTAGAACAGTTCAGTATTGATCTCCAATACCAGAATATCGACCTTCGCCACCGCTCGCCCGACACGATCGTGCAGGGCAACGACGCTGACGAATCCGATCTGCTCACCCTGCATGTAGTCACGTATGAACGCGTACTGCCCATTATGGTGCTTATAGTAAGCAACCGTACCTTCGAGAATGACGAAGAAGCTGTTTCCCTGTTGGTCTGGTTCAAACAGAGTCTCGCCCTTGTTCAACCTAATAATTCGGCCTTCCTTCAATAGCCATATCAGAGAGGTTTCCGACAGGGCGCCAAACGTGGAAGCCTGCTTGAAGTGATCCAGTGAATACAGTTCGAGCAGCTCTTCATCGGTGATCATCTGCATCGTGTCGCCTCTTATCGGATACGCGGTCTCTGGCCAGGCGGATTCACGATATGACACAGGTTGCGAGCATGTCCTGGCCTGAATCGGGATGCGTACCGGTTCATCTGGGCCGGCGTTATTCAAGGCCAGCCGGAATCGCTCAGGCAGGGTAGCCGTACCGGATGATTCGGTCACGCTTCTCTTTGCTACCAATAATCATAGTCTAGGACATCGACAGACCAGGAAGTCAGTGTACTTAATAATCCCGCCATAAAGGTTACCTCTGAGAGTGTAACAGGGAGCCGCTCGATCCATTTTCAGAAACTTGACTCTGAAATTAACAAGCCTGCTATTATTTTTGGTACTTACCGGACCTGATAATTGACCTTTTTAGGATAATTCGGAACTGCCCTGCCCTTTTTCGGGACCTGCCAACAGAAATAATGAAACGCTGTCCGGTTTTTCTGGACTTCACGACAAAAATAGTTGAACTCACGAAGCTATTTCACTCGCAATTGACTGAAATCCGGTCAACGACGAGTCTTTTATTCTCGTGAACGTGTGAAATCATCCAAACAGTTGGGATATTAGTTTCGTGAGTTCAACTATTTTTGCCGTACAGTTCCGAAATAATGCAAAGAAGTCAAAAAAAGGTTTCGTGAGTTCGATTATTTCTTCCGACAGTTCAACGCTGTGCGCCGGGCAGTCTACTATTCCAGGGGATGTGTGCCCAATAAGAATCACTGGCCGCGTTCACAACGCAACCGGCACTGCTTCTATCCGGCATCGAGTAGAATATCGGAGGGTGTCAGAGTGCATTCATGCTGACACCGTTTGATGCCATGCCTACATCACTTCGGCGAGATATGCGCCCAACTTCATATCGGCAACGAGGATATGCTCGGTAAGCCAATGTTCGAGAAACTCGAAGTCTTGACTCTCGATCCGTTTACCAGCCTGCAGAAATTTCTGCTGTAGCGCTTTGGCGCTTTCGATCAATTCCTCGTGCTCTGTCTTGTGCTCTTCTGATTCCTTATAGGCATACTTCAGCATCAACCGCTCTTCATGCCTGAAGTGCCAGACGGTGCAACTTATCAGTTCTTCCAGTACCGCTTCTTGATAATCCGATGAATCTCCATCCGCTACAGAATGATTGAGAATATTAAACAGATCCACCAGTCTGCGATGATCCTCATCGATCTCATCGACCTCGACACTCAGTGTTTTGTCCCAAACCAAATCTTTCACGATGACTTCTCCGCTTGAGGTGACCTAAGGCTATTATCTCTCCAAGTTGTCTCAACGAGATTCACGCCCTATGTTTCGCTATCAGTACAGGCAAATCGGAAACCCAATTCCCCATTTCGCTGCAGTCCCACGCTATCTATTAACAAAATAACCCCATATGCGCATTAGCCTATGTCAAGTTCTGATAGTTGGGTATCCGTTGCAAGTATCCAGGGATTGGCGTTTCATAGAGAAAACACAAGACAAAATGAGAGCAGAGAAGAGTTCTCTCTCAATAATGGAATGTATTGGGTTCCGTTCACTTTTTTCTGCCCACTTAGATTGGGCTGGGCCCCACCCTGGACTCTGCGGTATTGGGTAGGGTGGGGCCTTACCCCACCAATGTGAGTCAGTGAGGTACAGGCGGTGAAATATTACTCCGGACAACCAGCAGAAGGCGGAATTTGCATATTGGCCTTGTTGCCTAACCTGCGGCTACAGGAGATCCGATACCCCATAAGATGAACCATAGTTCTCAACGACAAAGTCGATATCCTTGTCACCGCGACCGGAGAGATTGATAAGGATCGAACCCTTTTCACCCCGCTCCGCCAGCTTCAGCGCAAAAGCCACGGCGTGGGAGGACTCGACAGCAGGAATGATGCCCTCCACCCTGGAAAGTTCGAAGAAGGCATCGATCGCCTCCTTGTCATTGATCGCCTCATACACTACCCGCTTGATGTCATTCAGGTAGCTGTGCTGCGGCCCTACTGCCGGATAGTCGAGACCGCTGGCGACCGAGTAGACCTCCTGCGGCTCACCCTCTGCATCCTTCAGCATATACGACTTAAAACCATGCATAACGCCGGGTTCACCTTTGCTGAGCGTGGCTGCATGCTCGCCATCCTTATTGATATCGCGGCCCGAAGGTTCAACGCCGTACATCTTCACCCCCTCGTCCTCGAGGAAGGCATCAAACAATCCCATGGCGTTGGAACCCCCACCCACACAAGCGACCAGGTTGCCAGGCAGTCCACCCGTCATCTCCTGGAACTGCTGCCTGGCCTCATTGCCCACGATGGACTGGAAGTCACGCACCATCATCGGGAAAGGATGCGGGCCCACGACGGAACCAATCGCATAGAGCTGCGTCACCGGGTCCTTCAGATAACCTTCGAATGCCGCATCGACCGCCTCTTTCAGGGTCTTGCGACCATGCGTGGCGGGAATCACCTTGGCCCCCAAAATCGCCATGCGGACCACATTGGGATGCTCCTTCCTGATATCCACCTCGCCCATGTAGATATCGCACTCCAGTCCGACCAGTGCCGCCGCCGTGGCCAGCGCCACACCATGCTGACCGGCGCCGGTTTCGGCGATGATCTTCTTCTTGCCCATCTTCTTTGCCAGCAGCGCCTCGCCCAGGCAGTGATTGATCTTATGGGCACCGGTATGGTTCAGATCTTCGCGCTTCATGTAGATCTGAGGGCCGTATTTGTCGGAGAGATTCCTGGCATGAAAGATGGGGCTTGGGCGACCCACGTAGTGTTTATAGAGGTCAGCCAGTTCCGTCAGGAAACCTTCATCCTTGGTTATCTTCAGATAAGCCTCAGTGATCTCATCGATAATGCTCTGCAACTGCTCGGGTACGAAGCTGCCACCGTACTCACCGAAAAAACCGGACTCATCAGGCAAAGCGTGGGTGAAGGTATTTTTCAACGGATGACTCCTCTCAGTAAATTGGCCCGCAAGTATAGTAGCAAACGGGCAATGGAAACGGGATTGGATAATTCAATAGTCAGGATACGGAGTCTGATCCAATATCGCTTACCTGGCCTGATCTTCCGGGGCTGCGAGCTGCTTGCGATAGTCATTCAGCAGCGCCTCAGCCTGGCTTACCTCCTCGGCGGACATTACCGAGGCGGCCGTCTGCTGGAAGCGTTCACCATATTTGTCGCCGGACTCCTTGCTCAAACCGAACCAGACATAGGCCATACTGTAATCCCTCTTGGTGCCCAGGCCGTAGAGATACATGCTGCCCAGCTTTCCATAGGCACGGTTGTCACCGGCCATCGCCGCGGCCTGATACTCGGCAAAGGCGGTATCGCGGTCACCCTCCCGATTGGCGGCCTCGCCCTCTTCGAACCCAGCCATGGCTGAAGAGACCGGCAGTAGTAAAACAATTAGGAGGAGTATCGATCTGAATATCATGATGCTTACCCTGATAACACTGAAATGGAGGTTACTGATTTCTGCGGAAGACAAGGCCAGTGAGGGATCTTCCTTACAATTAGAGAAAGTGCCCTTTGATCTAAATTTTCATGGAGATTTTAAACTACTTTATTGGGAAAGGCTCCACCATATGCAATAGTTCAGGGTGTAGGTTAAGCCCTGTCCTGCCAACGTAATACTGTAAATATGAGTCGATCCTCACTTTAACCTATGACTCCTGCCTATATCCGCATCTTCTTTCTGACCCGGATATTTCAGGTAAATGCCACAGGGTTATAACTGCCTCGTATTGGGTATTTCTTATGGAGTATCCAACTGGCAAGATAGGGCTGTACGGGCAAACAACAGCAGCACGAGGCTCGGATATGTTCACGCTCCACGTGCGATAGACGTTTTATTGGCAGGCAGTCACCACGATGGACGATCAACAACCCAAGCCACCCTGGGCAAGGCTTTTCGAACTCGCCATTCTCCTCTCGCTTGGCGGCTTGGTATTCACGCTCTACAGTCTGGGCTATTTGGACCGAATCCTCGGCAATACCCTAACCCTCTGGTTTTTCGGCATTATCCTGACCATCGTCTTGCTGGTGGAGGCCTTCGCCTTCAGCGGAAGAAAGACCGATGCGCACTTCTGGTCCTGGCTGACGACCGGACTCGGAATGCTGGGCACGGTACTGGGCTTCTCCATGGCGCTGGCCGGCATCGATGTCAGAGACCTGCAGGATGCCGCCACCCTCTCTTCTGAGATCGGCCAGTTTCTGAAATCCGTCTCCTTCGCCATCGACACCACCATGATCGGTTTGTCGGCCGCCATGATCATGGAGGCCATGAGCAAGATCCGGGATATGCTCTACGGCCCCGACCGAGCAGAAGCGCCCCTATCTGAGGAAGAGTAGGTCATGAGCCGTCCACGCGAAGACAGCATGTCCATTGTTTTCCGTGACCTGCTGATCCTGCTGGCGCTGTTGATGCTCACCCTGGTTGTATTGCTGATCCCCCTGATCAAGGTCAATCAGGAGAGCACCCAGACCGAGATCGAAAAGGCCGCAGGCGACATGATTGCGGAGATCTCCTGGGACCCCAACATCCCCGCCGATATCGACCTGTGGGCCAGTGCGCCGAATAACGAAAATGTCGGCTACACATCACCTTACGGCGAGATATTCAACCTGGTGCGCGACGACCTCGGTCGCGACGTTGACTTCTCGGGGCTCAATTACGAGTTTATCTTCTCCCGCGGGATCCCGGACGGGCGATATCGCTTCTCCATTGTCTATTACAGCGACAATGGCCTGGGAAACACGCCGGTCGACGTCAATGTCTCCATTCGGCGTCGGGATGGGCGCCTCATGCACGTGGTCTACGAAGATACGTTAACGCTCGAATATACGGGTCAGGAGAAAGGCGTCATCACATTTGAGATGAGCGATAAGCAACTGATCGAGGAGAGCAAATCCTTCGAGCCATTCGAAATCTTCCACGGCACGCTAAGAAGACTGGAAAAGTGACGCTATGTTTACTGATCCACTGACCGCCAAATACCTGCTCCTCTTCCTGATCGCCATCTGGGGAGTAATGACGATCATCTACGCAAGACGCCATTTTGCCGGTTACATTTTCGGTAGCGCCATTTTCCTTGCGATCGCCTATATTGCGTTGGGCTCCGGCTTCTCCATTCGCATCCCTTACCTGCATAACAAGATGGAGATCCTCGTCTACACGATTCACAACGAACGCGTGCATGCCCTCGCCCATCCTCTGGGAAAACCGGGCGAACCTCTGCATATTGTCTTCAGCATCGATCAGGACACAGAGGGCGGCGGAAAAATGCGCAAGACCTTTTTCGATGCGGTTCGAGCCCGCGAGGGCAAGCGGCACAAAACCAATATCGTCGTCGATATGCACGGCCATATGACGGACCACGGCGTGTACCTGTATGAGACCGCGCCTCCTTTGCCGCCCAAGGAGTAACCGCTGCAGACTGGCTATACTTTTCGACAGATTTCGAAAGATCTGTTTTTTGGTTTACAAAACAATAAATCCGGAATTACGGAGGCGAAGAGGAAGTATCTCTAAATATTTTTCTGTAAGAACGAATTACAAGAGCAGGAAATATTCACTCTATTTTTTACGAACATGCAAATTGAAGATTGAGGAGTTAAAAATGGCCTACCCAACTAATGTTAACAGCCAGATAACGGACGCCGTTACTCAAGCACATGTTGCTGGCGGTGATGAAGCACTTAACGTCATATCAGATCTGGTGGCGGAAATCGTAAAAGGCCTGGACGGCGCCAAACAGGGTCAAAATACCATAGAAGACATCTCGGTCGCCTTTGAAAATGCCGAAATGGCACTCCACGCAATTGTAGCCAAGCTCGCCTCTGGTAGAGAGTAAGCAGTCCGCTAAATCAGAGCCCCTCAGGCCCGAAGGTACTTACCTGAAGGGGATTGATTCGATATAAAAAAACTCGTAGGGTTGCCAGCCTATTTTAGCGGGGTGGACTCATAGCCCCATTTGGTGAGTTCCATTCTCTGTTACGGCCTCGCACGCACGGTCATTGTGTCCGATGCCGTCTGCCCCGCAGTGTCTGTAATCGTAACGCCAATCGTGTAGTTTCTATCCTCGCCAAAGGTCATCTCTACTGTCGCACCGCTGAGCGCAGTCTGTTCCGCACCGTCTATTGACCACTCGATTGTGCAACAGGGCACACCCGCCTCCACATCGACTGCGCGTGCCGTGACAGTCACGGGAGTTCCCATATCGACGACCGGTGTCCCGAAAACACCCGGCATGGGATCGACGATACGGACGACCGGCGCAAAATCGGAATTGGGAAAGAAATTGAGCAAGGCCTGGCGTACCGGGCGAGAGGCATTGAGCCAGCGGTTAACGGTATCGTCAGCCACCGCGCTATCTGGCAGATCGATTTCGTTGGTCGAGGCAAGCGAAAGCAAAAGATTCGCAACCTGAGATGGACTGAGAGCAGGGTCAACCGCAGTGATGAGCGCAGCAACACCCGCAGCCAGCGGGGCAGCTATTGAGGTGCCCGATGCCGACTGAACCGAGTCGTTGGGCTGGCCTGGAAACTGCGGATCGGCACCAACGAAGATACCACTGCCCGGCGCATAGAGATCGACAGTGTTCGCATCCTTGCCGAGACCCGCGGTCCCGGATCCGAAATTGCTATCCGTACGCCGTTGCGTGCTGTTTGCGCGCAGCGCCCCCACGCAGATGACACCGGTAAGCTCACAGGGCAGCTTACGCTCGATTTCGTAGCAGTTTGCGAGACTGCTCTCGGGGCAGTAAGTCTCATCAATATCCTCGCCGACATTGCCCGAGGCGGCAACCAGCAAAACACCCAGTGGTTCGAGTGACAGCGCAGCCACATCCAGTGGCGTGGTGGACCACTCAAAGAGTGCGGGGACTGTGTAGCCAAAACTCATACTGACGACACGTGGACGCTCGATAGTGGTCTTACCGAGACCCGCAATCCATCCGATCAGCGACCAGGTTTCATAGCCCTCAAAGTTTTGCAGAATCATTTGTGACACCACCGGTCCGGCGGGACCCGCCACTGCCTTCGCATTGCCCAACCGCGCTGCCATCGTCTCAGCTGTATTGGATCCGTGCCAAAGACAGGTAAAGCCACCTGTACATGTCGTACTGGCCGGGAGATCCAAAGGGCCACCATTCGGTGTAGGGTTGGTCACGTCTACACCTGACCAGAACCCAGTATCGGCCACACCCGCCACGATCTGATGCGGCGGCGTCGCGAAATTATTACTGTCGAGAACACCGGCTGCCTTCATCAGGTGCCAGGCGTCTGTCACACCGACCGCTGCCGCACCTGTCCCATTGAGATAGTTGAGCAGAAACGGATTAACGAAACCAGCGTTGCTGGGGAGAACTCCCTCGATGAGAATCTCGTTTTCGAGTGAGTGGGGACGGCCGAGCCAGTTGATACCGATGAGTGCCTTGCCATCGCGATGCAAGGCTGTGGCAAGACTCAGTGTCGCTCTGGCATCAGGAGAAGAGAGTTCATAGATACCCTCATACGCCCCGGGTACCGCCCGTTCAATATGCCGAAAGATATCGGGGTCATCGAACCTGCTCGCATCAATACGGATCAAGCGCAGATATAACTTTCTCTTATCCTTACCCTGAATCACGACAACATCGTGTGTGGCGATGGTCTTGGCATCCAGGCTTTGCCCTATCGCTTCCAGTACCGGCATGTCCGGGGAGACAAGGATCAGTTCATTCTCCACAAACAGAGAAACCTTTCGGTCCTTGCGAAGTGCAGCAACCTGACGGAGTTGACCGCTTCGGTCAGGAGAGATGGGATGTGCCGCTGCCGGTTTCAAAAGTTCCGGTGAAACAGTTAGCCGAATACCTCCGATCCTGCTTTTATCGTCGATCCTTGATTGAGGGATTTTCAGATTCAGCGATTCTAATATCTCTGCCGTTCGAAGTTTGAGCTGAGCATCATCACTGGCCTGTGCGACCACCATACCACTTGGCAAGAGAACAGATAGAAGAAGAACAATGACTCTCATAGCTCATACCCCTTTTATGACTTATGGTTCCCTATCAATTTCGCTACAACAATCTCTCTTGAAAATAGTTGCTTCGGAAACAATAAAAAACACAGAGATATGAATGAATAGTATTTACGAAACATAAAGCCATTGAGATTCCGATCAGAACCTGAAAAGCAAAGTTAAGAATACTTACAAGAGGAAAGTATCTTATTAACTGCAGCTTCGAGCAGATGGTTTGTTAGGTGCAGATTGTCTTGATTTTGATAACGGTCAGTTTAAATTCGAATATCGGGTTTTTCGCTTTACAAGAAGAGGAACAACACATTCTTGCCGAGCTCTGTTAACCATGCATCCATGGCATTCAGTAGGCTATGAGATTATTGGCTGATTCAGTAAATCATTTATAACGCCGGCAATGCTTGTCTTCATTGCCGCCACTTTCAGCTCTGCCACTCAAAAACGCATCCAAGCCGGGCATGCCAAGAAAACGGCCCCAGACAATCCACTATGTGATTATCAATCGATAATCGTTTGTACTAAACAGGGTTGTCCTCCTATATTAAAGTCATGAGCCATTTCCTTTTTTTAAGTATTTATTCAAGGACAGCCAACAATAACAAATGGTGATGCGAGCTTATGAGTGATTTCTCTGTCAGTATCTATTTTGGTGATGCCCTGGGCCGTTATGGCTTTGGCGATGGACACCCTTTCGGGCCTGACCGTATTCAGGCTTTCTGGCATGAGACGGTTAAACAGGGATTGGACAAGCGGGTTTTTATCGCCACACCCCAGAGCTGTAGCGATCAGGACCTTTTGGCTTTTCATACCGAGGAATATATCAACCGGGTCAAAGCCCAGTCGAAAAGCGGCGAGGGGTATCTTGACGCCGGTGATACACCCGCCTTTCCAGGTGTATATAAAGCCGCCTGCAACGTGACCGGGTCAGTCCTGGATGGTGCCGGGAATATCCTTTCAGGCAATCACCCGAAAGTCTTCGTTCCCATTGCCGGCCTGCACCACGCCCGACGCGATTCGGCCGCTGGCTTCTGCGTCTTCAATGATGCAGGTGTGCTGATTGAGAATCTGAGATTACGCTATGGCATACAACGAATCGCCTATATCGACATCGATGCTCACCATGGTGACGGTGTATTCTACGCATTCGAGTCTGACCCTGACCTGATCTTCGCCGATATCCACGAGGATGGACGTTTTCTCTATCCGGGCACCGGCGCGATAGAGGAGACAGGGAGAGGTAGTGCCAAGGGAACAAAGCTGAACATCCCTCTCCCACCCTTTGCCAATGACACGCATTTCCATAAGGTCTGGCCCACTGTCGAGGATTTTATCCGGCAGGGTAAGCCCGAGTTGATTATTCTCCAGGCGGGTGCCGACAGTATCGAGGGCGACCCCATAACACACATGGCCTTTACACCGGCAGCCCACGCGTATGCCGCCGCGCAACTGAACCAGCTTGCCGACGAATTCTGCAATGGACGTTTTATCGCTCTCGGGGGTGGCGGCTATAACCGGACCAATCTTGCCTTAGGCTGGAATGCAGTCGTCTCATCTATGCTTGGCGGACAGCCATAAATCGAGACTGAGTCTAACAGGACTCTCCGATATCATAGCAGCCATGATCCAGCAGGGCCTCGCCATGGCCATCCTTACAACAGCTTCTCTCACAAGAAGGGCGTCGGCTACAGACATGATATTCTCTTGAGAAACTGTGATCACATCCGAACTCCTGGTGACAATCTACGGCAATTCAGCTCAATCCGTTCAAGAGAACATGGGGCATGCCGACTTGATAGCCTGGGAGAATACAAAGCCATTCTCCCCATCTACGCGATGACCCCACTAATTCATTCCGGAATAGCTATGATTCGATATATTGTTATTGCTACAGCGATTTTCGCACTTTCAGGTTGCGCCTCAATGGACAGGGACGAGTGCCTCACTGCCGACTGGCAAACCATTGGCTATGAGGATGGGGCGAGAGGGCGCACCCTCTCCTATCTGGGAAATCATCGAAAGGCTTGTGCCGAACATGGCATCACACCGGACATGGCAGGTTATGAGCAAGGTCGCCTTACCGGTCTGGAAGAGTACTGCATCCCCGGCAACGGCTTCGCGCTGGGTAAATCCGGCAAAAAACTGAACCCGGTCTGCCATGCACCTATGGCCAGAGATTTTGAGATCGCCTGGTCGCACGGACTGGAGATCCACAAAGCCAAATCACGACTGAACAGCAGCCAACGGGCACTGAAAAGGCAGCAGAAACGGATGGATAGTCTCTATGCTCAGATTGAGGATATGGAGGCAGAACTGGTCAGTGACGGCATCGACAGCAAACGGCGAAAGGAACTCCTGGCAGAGATCAAAGCGCTGAATGCCGATGCGGAAGATGCGGAGCTTGCGCTTTCCGAACTGGAGGATCAGGTGCTGTCGGATAGGGATGATCTTTCGCGAGTAGAGGCGCGCTATCACTACTAAGGCTTTTGTTGATCATTACAAACCTGGGATGTTTCCATTGAAACAGTAGCGGTTCCGTTCAATCATGCTCCGCCTGATACATTACTGAGGTGTTCACTGATGAGTCCCATCACCTGATCACTGTGGGTAAAGGGAGACATATGACCGGCACCCGATATTACTATATGGAGACTCTGCGGCAGCTTGCCGGCGAGTATATCAACCACGGCAAGAGCCGGTGCCCGGGAGCGGTTTCCAGACACCAGGGTTGTGGGAAGATTCAACTCAGTCAGCTGTCCGCTGACATCAGGAAGCGTAAATACCAAGGAAAACTCATATGCCACCTTGGGTATTGTTTTGATGACGTTTGATTTAAACCGTCGTGGTGCAAAAGCCCACTGTATTCTTCCAAGCCAGAATCGCATGTATTGATCGGCGGCACGTTTCGGCTGACCTGTTGCATCGAGATGAATAATCTTTTCAGCGACATTACACACCTGCTCCCACTCGCGCTGATGCTTTCCGTCATTGAGCAGATGGAAGGGTACCGGCTCGATAAGGAAGAGGCTCTTCACCCTCTCTGGCCGCTCTAGCGCATACTCCAGACAGACTGCTGCGCCGTATGAGTGAGCTATAAAATCCGCCGGCTCACCTGCCTGATCGACAATGGCATCAATAATATCGACATCCCGGCACGGTACAACCACTCCATCCGCATCATGTTGGGTTGGCGACTTTCCATACCCCATTAAATCAGGCAGCCAGCAAGTGAAGTCTCCCGCCAGCCTATGGGCGGCGAATAGCCACTCCCGATGGCTTGCACTGGAGCAGTGAACCATAATGACAGGAGGTCCTCTGCCCAGACAGGCATAGGCCACCTGTGACCCTTTCACCGTTAGCCTTTGTATCTTTGGTGAATTCATCCGGCCATCCCATGGACAGGTCTACCGTTCACTGAGTCGTGAGTATCTCAACATGGGCAACTTAATTACTGCTTATTACTAAATGCTTATAAGAACCACCTCAATCTGAACATCACATCTAAGTTTATATGCATTGTGCCCCGGCCAGAGTTTCTTATAGGATTAGTCAATCAAATCTAGTTTTTGATTAAAGAAACATACTGGATAGTCGCGAATCCGGTCAGTTCCGCAATAAACGACGACTGATTCAGAAGAACGACAAATATTCACGCACTGGATTAGATGGCAAAGCCTTATCAGGCATCTCTCAAGTTAAGACCACCGCAGTCACTCAGCCGGGCTGATTCTCTCCCTCACAAGGCGTATCACACAGATCTCATCGTGGAAATTTGTGTGAACCCATTCAAACATATCATGCATTTTCTCCACATGAGTTCTTCTGCCTGGGGAAAACGTGAACCACTACTTTCAATGCCAATGTGGATGGCCGATAAGCTGTGCGAAGGAAATGACTAAAGCCGGTCGCACTGCCATGAAACTAATCCCCACACTCACCACTCTCCTACTATCGATACTGATGCTGAGCGCTTGTGGCAGCGGTACGGACGAAACAGAAGCAACCTCCATCAGCAATCGGTCACCAAACATTACCGGTTCACCTGTTACCACAATCGAGACGGGCATCGATTACAGTTTCGAGCCTACCGTCTCCGACCCTGATGGGGACAGTTTGTCATTTTCCATTGAAAATCAACCGACTTGGACAAGTTTCGATAGTGCGAGCGGTCGTCTCAGCGGTCAACCCGGTCTTGGTAATATTGGAAACCACCCGAATATCACTATCACCGTATCCGACGGTTTTTTTACCGCCAGTCTCTCACCCTTCTCCATCATGGTTGTCGATGCCACCAATACACAAAACGTCAGTGCACGGATCAGCGGTGGCATGGACGATGTCGAAGAGGCAGCCGGCGGTGGCATGTATGTAGACAGCAGCGATCTTGAACTGGTCAATGACGGAACCGATCAGCTGATCGGCCTGCGATTCTCCCTCAACGTCCCACAGGGAGCACTGGTGACAGAGGCTGATATCCGCTTCACAGTCGATGAAGTGACCAGTAATGACACAAGTTTGCTGATCTGGGCACAAGCCAGTGACGATGCCCCTGCGTTTTCCGCTACCAACAGCGATGTATCGGCCCGGCCATCAACAGAGGCGACTGCCACATGGAGACCGGCCCCCTGGGAGAATATCGGCGACAGTCTCTCTGCTCAGACCAGCAGCGATCTGACCCACTTGATTCAGGAGGTGGTTAACCGCCCCGGATGGCAGAGTGGCAACCATCTGGTTTTGGTCATCTCCGGTAGCGGCGTGCGAACTGCCGTCGCCTATGATGGGGACCCGGCTAATGCAACCTTGTTGAATGTTGACTATTCCGCAGATACATCAAATCATGCGCCTACACTTTTGGGCTCTCCCTCAACCGGTGCAACAGTAGGCCTGACCTACGAGTTCACACCCATAGGGAGCGATCCGGATGGGGACAGCCTGAGCTATTCAATTACGGGGCTTCCTGCCTGGGCAAGCTTTGACACGACAACCGGGAGGCTTTCCGGCTCGCCACAGAGCGGAGACATCGGCTTTCACGGCAATATCATCATCAGTGTCAGTGATGGGGAGCTTAGCAGTTCACTCAATCCGTTCGGTATCACTGTGAGTGAAACCAACCATGCACCGACGATTTCAGGCAACCCGTCAATCAGCATTGCTGAACTCACACCCTACAGCTTTGTACCAGCCGCCAGTGATGCTGACGGTGACAACCTATTCTTTAACGTGACCAATCTGCCGAACTGGGCAGGATTTAATCCATCAAGTGGAGAGTTGTCTGGCACACCGGGGTATTCTGATGCGGGAATTTTCAGCGATATATCCATCAGTGTCAGCGACGGCACGGTAAGCTCGTCGTTACCCCCATTTTCCATTACTGTTACGAACCTTAATCGCTCACCTGTTATCAGTGGCAATCCAAACCCAAACGTGGATGAAGGTGAAGCATACAGCTTCATACCGACCACATCCGACCCAGATGGAGACAACCTCTCCTTCAGTGTTTCAAATCTTCCATCATGGGCGACATTCGATACGAACAGCGGAACAATCAGCGGAACACCGGATTTTGATAGCGCGGGCATATACAGCAATATCGTGGTAAATGTATCTGACGGCACCGATACGGCTTCATTGCTACCGTTTTCCATCAGTGTCGACGATATCAACCGAGCACCTGTTTTTGGCGGCCAACCAACAACAGATGCGACAGTTGACACCTTATACAGTTTTAATCCCAACGCTCAGGATTCAGATGGGGACGCTCTCACCTATACTGTATCGAACAAGCCGGTCTGGACGAGTTTCAATACAACCAGCGGAGAGCTGGCAGGTACACCCACTGCAGGAGATATAGGGGTATACGGCAACATCGTCATCAGTGTCACCGACGGTATAGAGAGCGTATCGCTTGGCTCTTTTTCCATTACCGTCTCGGACGGGCAATCCGGCACCTCCGGTAACATCTTCGTTGATCAGCAGATTGGCACCAATTACTGTACCGATTACAGCGTGGCCTTACGAAGCTGCGGTAGTGGCGATAAAGCCGCATATCAGTCAATCAGCGGTGCTGCCTCTGCGGCAACAGCCGGAGATATTATTGAGATACGAGGTGGCAATTACAGCGAACAGCTCGCCCCACAAAACTCCGGATCAGCCGGCAGCCCGATTACTTTTCGAGGTTACAACGGTGAAAACGCCGTGATTACCGGTAGTTCTTTATCACCCGCAATTGATATCTCAGACAGAAGCCATCTAGTACTCGAGGGTCTCGAGATCTCAAATGTAAACCGGTGGATGCATGCATTAAACTCACACCACAATATCATTAGAAACAATATCTTCAGCGGCGCGAACGACTCTGGCGGCAGCTCCAAAACAGGAATATTTTTTCAGGAGGCGACCTACAATCGCATACTCGACAATGTGATTGATGACAGTACGCAGGATAACATCTCTCTTATAAAGTCCGACTTCAATCTAATCTCTGGAAACACTATTACAAATGCCGCGCATGCAATATGGGTCATAAAGTGCGGCAATAAAAATGTTGTCCGTGATAACTATTTTCACAATGCCACACAGAAAATCGGTGAAGTCTACGACTGTGATGACGTAGGATTCAATCATGAATTCTTTATACACGACGCAACTAAATATAATGTAATTGAACGCAACGTGTTTGCAAAAACAACAACCTACTACAGTACATCTGGTGGAAACGGCATTCAGTACGCCGGACAGAACGGCATTATCAGATTCAATACATTTTTCGATAATAATGTCGGCATCGGTATGCAGCGTTACTCTTCAGAGGCGATGTACAATAAACACAATCGCGTCTATCACAATACATTCCATCAGAATCACTGTGGAGGCATCTCTACTACCAATCCGAACTCACCGGACTATACAGACAACCAATTCATCAACAATATTCTGAGTGATAATGTTGAGTGTGGCGGGACAAAACCATTCCAACTCGTGTATAGAAACGCTCTCGAGGGCTTTGTGTTCGACTCCAATAACCTGACATCCGGCACTATTCCGGATGATGTTATTGGCGAGTGGCAGGGATCAGGAAACACACTTTCCTCGTTCGAGACTAATTACCCGACATTTTTCTCAAATAACATGGAACTCGATCCGCTATTCACGGACGCCCCGAATCGTGATTACTCACTCAGTATAACAAGCCCTATGGTCGACGCCGGCAGGTTTTTAACAACGACTGTCAGCTCAGGATCCGGCCGTGTCATTCAGGTTTCAGATGCCGGTTTTTTTCATGACAGCTTCGGCATTGAAGGCTTGCAGGGTGACAATGTTCAACTGGAGGGATCTCCCGTCGTTCTGTCGATTGTAGCCATCGACTATGCAAACAACACAATAACAGTTGACCAGGACACCAGCTGGCAGGCAGGACAGGGTATCTCTCTGGAGTACAACGGCAGCGCACCCGACATCGGAGCCTTTGAAAGACAGTAGACAGAACTCAGACCTTTGTCATGATCATTCTTCTCAGACGCTTATCTAAGCCTGAAAAGGGTATGAAATCCTCCTGATTTGTGATTCCCCACAATGAAGATTTGGACAATACTCATAATCTAGAACACTGCGGTATGGCTATCGTTATCTCACCTGGTAACCAACAATTAGTCGTTATAATCGCAAACATTTCAAGTATCACTCGTACAACCCTGGATGGTTTATTGACTCAGGGTACCACCTATTCTATTTTTTAAAGTTATATACCCAACATTACGGCTGCAGGTGGCCTCGCACTGCCCGTTAAAACAATTAGATACAATAATAATGCCCCATGAACATCTCCTATGAGTTTCTATCGTCAGTCGTAAACACCATCACGGAACATGTCGCCGTCATCGATCATCGCGGTATGATACTTTTCGTCAATCAAAGATGGGTAGAGTTTGGTATAGAGAATGGTCAAGCTGAATCAAAGAACTGGATAGGCGAGAACTATATCAATGCTTGTGATCTCTCCGCTTCCAATGGCGACACCTTCGGACGAGAGGCAGCAGCGGGCATCAGATCTGTAATCAATATGGAACGCCCCCAGTTCTATTACGAGTACCCTTGCAGCAGTCCTGAAACGAAACCCTGGTTTCTGATGAGAGTGGTTCCGTTTGAACTGGACGGGCATCGCTTTTATGTCATTTCCCACAGCAATATCACTGAGAGGAAGCTTGCAGAGGAGCGCATTCAACACCTTTCACGAGTTGACACGCTTACCGGACTGGCAAACCGTAGGTATTTCGACGAATTCTTTGCCAAGGAATGGAGCCGTTGCACCCGCGCACAGATGCCGATCACCCTCGCCATGCTTGATATCGATTACTTCAAGTACCTGAATGACAGCTTCGGTCACCACAGCGGTGACGATTGTCTCAAGTCGATCAGCAATGTCCTGAGCACATACGCCAAACGCCCAAGCGATATCTGCGCCCGTTATGGCGGGGATGAATACATGATCATGTATGGCAATACCACTCTGGATGAAGCTCTGGTGCAGATTCTGAAACTGATGGATGCCATTCGCAAGCTTGAGATCCCGAACCCCGATGCCCCGACAGGTCCGTCAGTCACAGTCTCCATCGGCCTGTCCACGGCCTATCCCGAGATGGAAACCAACGAAGAGGATCTGATCAGGGCTGCAGACCGACTGCTCTATGCAGCCAAGGATGCAGGCCGGGACAGCGTCGAATTTGAAAACCTGGAGTGGTGAAACGCCAATCTCAATCTGGCTAAAGCAGTCTCAGCTGTTTGCACGCAAAAGGTAGCCGGTAGCCATGCATTCAACTCACACCCCATAGACACGAGTATTGCAACTAACCTTATGAAGCAGGGTGAATTTATTGAGTCTATCTCTGACGTGATTCCTCCGTTTCACAGCATCACTAAAAGATGCAGTCCTGTGGTGAATTCTGACTTATGCTGACAATCAAGCCACCCGATATCAATATCGGGCAACTTCAAACAGCTCGGGGCAAGGTCCTTACCCGGCTTACAGGCAAGACAGAGACCATAGCCGTTGTCGAACAGGATAATCTTCGCTGGTTGCGCTTTAGCGGCGGCTCGATACAGTCTGCCATGTGGATGCAGGAACCCGCCTATCCCGCACTCGACTATATCCAGGCGATGCTCTGTTCTCTGTTGTATACCGGCTATCCAGCGCGCCTGTTGAACCTGGGCTTGGGATCCGGCGTCATTGAACGATTTCTTATCTCGCAACTGCCGGATGTGACGACAGTCTCGGTGGAGCTCGATCCCGATATAGTGAAGATTGCCAGAGAGTACTTCCATCTGCCGCCTGCCCATCCCGTAACACTTGCCTCTGCACAGCGGTTTCTTCAAAACAGTAACGACACATTCGATATCATTCTATGTGATATCTATACCAAAGATGCCAATATCAACCCATTGCACAGCCCTGACTTTTTTCGGGATGCCGCACACTCGCTCATGCCGAATGGCGTATTGGCGATAAACTGCCTTCCTGAAACGGAAGCGGAAATGGTTGAGTTACTGTTGAAGGTTCGCGTCTATTTACCCTGGGTCATGCTGTACGACGTACCGGATCAGCAGAACATCATCCTTCTGTGCTCAAGGACAAAATACCCCTCGGCTAGCGATATCATCCATCGTGCTCATGAATTGAATGAATCCATCGGTCTGGATCTTTCATCGATCTGTGCTGGGTGGGTGCGGGTACCTGTCGGTTCTCAACATAATTGAATGTGGTATCCGGCCGACTTGATACAAAGCCATTATATCCATGATTTGACAACCGCTGCCGCGCACACCATTCTCACTTCTAATACCGCTACAATGAATGGATATCAACGCAACACACCGCTCTCTTTAAGGATGCACGATGCATAAGGAGATCCAAGCCAGTTACGCCAATCTGCAGGAGATGGCACGACGACTGAAGCTGAGTGAAAAGGCTTACCGTCGTGCCGTCGCGCTGGCCCGGCTGACACCGAACCGGACCGGTTGGTTTACCCTCATGGACCGGTTTCTTTTGACTCTGGGTGCACTCTTGATCGTTGCCGGGATCGCGGCTTTCTTTGCCGGGAACTGGGCCGCGCTCAGTCATTGGATGAAGTTCACTCTCATCCAGTGCGGAATCCTAGGCTCGGTACTCATTGCATGGCGATTTGGAATCGATAGTCCCGCAGGAAAGACAGGGCTGTTCGCTGCGGCCTTCCTCACCGGTGTCTTATTGGCAGTATTCGGACAGATCTTCCAGACCGGCGCGGACCCTTATGGGCTCTTCCTCACCTGGGCCCTGCTGATCCTGCCCTGGGCGGTAATCGGCCGACAGGCGGGACTCTGGCTTCTGTTTCAATTGCTCCTGAATCTCAGCATCATCATGTACTACACCCAGGTGTTGCATCCGCCGGATGGTTGGTGGGAGCTGACCCGGCTGCTCGGACCATTGGTCTGGCTGGGAACCACTGTAATGGATTCGACTCTGGCCAGTTACCTTTTTCTTTTCAATCTGGCCGCACTGATCTTATGGGAGTTTGGCAACCATCATGGGGTCTCCTGGATGCAGGGCAGCCTCTTCCCGCGTCTCATCGCCTTTGCCATCATGAACACGGTACTGATTCCCACCTTGATCATCATCGTCGCTGCCGGCATCGGGAACGCGTCCGGACTTCATATGATCTCACCCATATTGTGGCTGGCCGCCACCGCTCTCGCCCTCTATTACTATCAACACCGGCGACACGATCTCTTTATTCTGACACTGAGCCTGCTCGGGGCAATCATGGTCATCACCTCACTGTTCATTCGTCACCTGATGACGGATAGCGGCAGCTTGCTTCTCCTGGCCTTGATGGTCATGGCACAGGTCGCGGGGGCAGCCTGGTGGTTACGTGAAGTCGCACAGCGATGGGAGGCCAATCCATGAGTGCCGCCCAGGTAACCTTGCAAGACATCGTAACCCGCTTACAGGCAGAGAATCTGCTCGATGCGGATGATGTGTCACTCGCCTATCTGCAACATCCCCCACAGTCTCAACCCTGGTATATCCGCACCATGGTCGGCTTCGGAGCCTGGCTGGCCAGCCTGCTGTTGATCGGTTTCGTCACCAGTTTCACCCTGGTGATGGATGGAGGCACCATCTTTATCGGCCTGTTGCTGATGGGGGCCGCGACGCTGCTGCGTCACCGCTCGGATCACGACTTTCCGGTGCAGTGCGCGCTGGCCTCCAGTCTCGCCGGTCAGGCATTGCTGGCCTATGGCTTCTCAGAGATTCTCGGCCACGAGGCGTTCGAGATATTCTTCAGCATCGCCCTGCTCGTGAGCCTCCTGATGTTTGTTCTCTTTCCGGACCGGGTGCATCGGGTGTTGATGGTACTTATTGCCACCGGTTCATTGACTACCCTACTCTATCTTTGGGAGTTGAACCTATTGGTGCCACTGCTCGGCCCTGCATTTGCCGGCCTCCTGATCCTGCTCTACAGGCTTACACCGAAGCTGGTTACCGGACGCTATACCGAACTCCTCAATCCTTTGATGAACGGTCTGATGTTGAGTGCCTTTGGCACACTGTTGCTCACTACGGTCTATCTCCTCCCGGAATTGGAAACAGACTTCATCTTCTATCCCAGGCCCTGGATCTCAACCATGCTTCTGGGCCTGCTGTTTCTCACGCTGGGCCGTTGTATCTGGCTGTCGATGACGACGCCGGAGAATCGACAGGCGCTGCCGCTGTACTACGGCCTGATGCTCATCATCATTCTCTGCGCCTGGCAAGCGCCAGGCCTGTTACTTGGCTTGATCGTCACCCTGCTTGGCACCCTCTCCGGCCGGATAACCTACACCGGGGCAGGAATCGGTTTCTTCGCACTCTTCCTGGCCGCGTTCTTTTACGGTATCGAAGTGACTATGTTGGTCAAGTCCGCAACACTGATCGCCACCGGTCTCGCCACCCTCTTGTTACGCTGGGTCATTCTCCGTTCGGCCGAAACTCGCAAGTTTGATGGAGATGACCATGCATAATTCCTTCATCCACTTGTCAGACAGGTTTCGCCTCATTGTCCTGGTATTGACGACCCTTGTGATCCTGATCGTGGGCAACAGCCAGATCGCGATCAAGCAGGCGATCATTGATGAGGGCAATACCCTGCTGCTGAGACTGGCGCCGAAGGATCCCCGTTCCCTGTTGCAGGGGGACTATATGGCGCTGCGCTATGCCATGGCCGACCAGGTGGCTGCGGCGGCAATGCAAGCGACTATCACCGACGGCCTGATTATCGTATCACTTGATACGACCGGTGAAGCCAGCTTTGTGGGTCTCAATGAGGATCAACCGCTGGCCGAATCACAACAGCTTCTGCGCTTCAGAAAACGTGGTGATTCGGTCAGGCTGGCCAGTGATGCCTTCTTTTTCGAAGAAGGCGAATGGAAAACCTATAGCGACGCCCGCTATGGCGAACTTCGGGTGAACAAGAATGGGGATGCGGTCCTGATCGGACTCTACGACCGGGAGAAACGGCGACTGGGGAAAGCCCTGCATTGAGTGGGATCATCGAAAAAAAAGGTCAGCGTGGTAATCACTCCCTGACCCTATCTGGGACTCAGAGAAAGCCCATGATTGATCAGGATGTATTCTTGATCAACCCCATCACAAACAACAGCAATACCGCACCCGCAACTGCCGTCACCAGTGAGCCGATCAATCCATTGACCGAAATCCCGAGCAGGCCAAAAACCCAACCCCCAATCACGGCGCCGACGACTCCGATGACGATATTGATCAGCAGACCGAATCCTCCGCCACGCATGATGTTGCCGGCAAGCCAACCGGCAACGGCACCAATGGCGAGAAATACCAACAATGATGTCAGATCCATTTCGATCCCCTTACTTCAAGAGACAGTGCTTGGCAAAATCCGCGGCTTCATTTGCCGTCCAGTCGGCTTTTGCTTTCTCTTTCATGTTGTTGCACCAGCGCTCGCTGCCGACCTGTGCGCAACCCGAGAGAGACAAAATCAGTAGACCCGCTAAAACAGACAGGATACGCATGTATCGTGTTTTCATGTATGACTTCCCATGACTGATTAACTGTTATTCTGCACCGCTGCACGACCGGAACCCCGTTCTATTAGGTCATAACTATGAGATGGGATTTGTGAACAATCATTACGCCCCCAATACAGGCAGCAGAGGATGGGGGCGATTGGAATTATTTTGGCATAGAAGCATATGCTAATTGTTATAGGTCAAACGCAAATCTGATGCTATACACAAAATAGGCGAACTGACCTACTCTCAATAGTTGTTGAATCTGAATTAGGCCAACACTATCGCGGCCCTGCAGTAGATACGCGATATCTAACTTCACACCAGGGAGCGAACTATGCACCAGTCAACCACCGGATTTACCGCCCAGGTAGCCGTTTTCCTCTTCTCCTGCCTATGGTCCTTGCAGACAACCGCCTGGACTGAAAACATCACCGAGACAGCTTATGTCAATACCGTCTGCGAACTGACACCCGAGGCACAGTGCTCATGGGCGATCCTGATCGACTTGGATGCACCCGGTGTGGATATGCACGAATCTTCACTGGCTTCCGCCCGCCTTGACAGATCCAACTTCCAGCGAGCCAACTTCTCACGCTCGATTTTCCAGCTGGCCAATCTTAAGGACACCAATCTCACACTGACCAACCTCGAGTACGCTCATCTACATGGTGTCAATCTACAGAATGCCAAGTTAATGTTCGCAAACCTGAGCGGCGCAAGCCTTTTCGATGCCGATCTGAGCGGTGCAGACCTTCGGGGAGCCAACTTGGTAGGCGCTATTCTGATAGAAGCCAAACTCGACGGTGCAACCTGGACTGACGGTCGCATCTGCGCAAAGAATTCGATTGGCGAGTGCCGATAGCCTGTAGCTGTACGCAAAACGATACCATCTCAGCAAACCGGGTTGAAATGCCGTTACCTTGAAATATTTCTTTTGTCAGATGATGACTGCGTGGCTGCTGTTGCAATCCCAGACAGTGGTCGCTGAGAGCAGCCAGCCTGCAGAAGAGAAGAACGGTGAGATCCTACAAAAACTACCTGGCTACTGGAATGGTGAAGCCATCATTACACCCGTGGGTCCGATGGATTACGACATCATCTTCCACACCTGTAGTGACAGCACTGTCGCCGGGGTAGCGAAAACGGGGGCATCTCTTCACTATTGGATCTTTATCAGAGACCTTGAAACTCTCCGTCTGAGATTCCTTTCCACCTTCAACGGTAATCGCAAACCTATATATCTTGTCTCCAGTTCATCAGGAGATCGAATAATTAAGTTTCTTACACCGTCTCTAAAATTTCTTACACTCGATATGGAACACACGGACCAAATGGTTGACTTGAGGGTATTTCACAACAATCAACTACATGTACACATACGCCTGCTGAAAGGGATGCATCCCAAAGCAGAACCACTTCCATACCACAGCCGTAAAAACAGTTGCAGGGGAACACCAGATGAGATTGCATCAAGCCTTGACAGCCAATCATGACCTGCCCTTCATCATTGAATCCATGAATTCCTTTAATGCAACTGCATTGTTCAGCCTTTCTTCCTTCGACCCATAGAGAAGTGTTACGACACCTGATATCACTTCATTCTTAAACCGTTCAATTCCATCTGGGTTCAACGTCAACTCTTTATAATACCGACGCTTGAACTCATCCCACTTCTTGGGGTCATGGCCATACCATCTGCGAAGTTCGGTTGATGGCGATATCTCTTTCAGCCAGACGTCGACCTCCGCCTTCTCCTTTGAAAGGCCGCGCGGCCATAAACGATCAACGAGAATACGACGCCCATCCAAACGATCAGGGGGATCGTATACCCTTTTCACCCGGATTGTGATGAGTTCACTATGCATTGAGAATTAACATTCTATCCACTGGCAGATTACTGTTATTGGGATGTTTGATCAGGCCACCTAAGATGACATGGCAAACGACCATTTGCTTCAGGCAACACCCCTTCACACGCCAGTAGCCGATACTGCTCCTGATTGCCGGGGTAATCGGCGATCCGTCGTTGGCTGGTGACTAAACGATACCAGGGAAGATTGCTCCCCCTTGGCAGCGCACGAAGCCATGCCAACACCTGCCGAACATGCACTCCGGAGAGCTTTGCCATATCCCCATAACTACAATATCGCCCTGGCGGAACAGCTGCCAAAGTAGTGTAGAAAACCGTTCGCAATTCTTCACTGGCCATAGCTTGTTACCTGGCTCTCCCTCATGGATTGCTCGTGCCTTGATTGTTACATGAAGCCCATGCAGGGAATGGAGAATCTATCCAACCAATATAGCTTATACCCTGGATCAGTCGGAAAACGATCAACATACCAAGTTTCAATCACAGAAACCGCCATGAATTTTGCGCCTTCCTGTCTAAACCGCTTTTCTGAAACTTGAATGGCATTCAATCAAAACCACCCCTTTTCCTCACATAAACACACGCATGATATGTCCGTTGAATCCAACTCAATCAATCATCCGTATTATTGAAAAACAAAAAGATGCACAACAGCACTCTCTCAAAATTTTCAAGTAAAAAATCTTGAGATATTAAATATGACCACAGTCTGTAAATGGCCACATGGAGCGCTTTGCCTGAAAAATCCGGGACAAGTCCCAGTTCGCCAATGACGGCAGTCAGACTTGCAGGCAACCCTATGCCCAGTCTGCCTCAGTTAGACATCTGTGCCCTGCATTCTTGGTCTAACCTAGATAAGACAGCCACATGATTAACAAACAACTCAAATCGGGAAAATCGAATGAAAAAAACCGCCATTGCTTCTTGGGATGAATTGAAACCTCTGGCACCTGCCTACGCACTGGTCTCTGACGTCGACCTGGTCATTGTTCGATGGCAGGAAGGCGAGGATGTCTCAGTGCTTTACGGGCGCTGTGCGCATCGTGGTGCGCTGATGTCGGACGGGCGTATCGAAGGTAACAATCTCATATGCGGTCTGCACGATTGGGATTACGACTATCGATCAGGGATCAGCGCTTACAATCCCGAGGAACAACTTCACCGATTCAGTGCCTGGGTGGAGGATGGCAAGGTCTGGGTCGATGAGGATGAGATAAGTGCCTGGGCGGAGAAAAACCCACAACCCTATGACAGGGAGAGTTACCAGGGGTTATACAAAGACCATCATGGCGGTAAAGAAGAGCCCCACTACAAATACATTCAGCACTTGGCGGAACATGGCCTGTCGGAAGTTGGTCACCACGGCCGTGTCAGCGCCATGGGCGTCCCCCGGGATGAGTTACCGAAGTGGGAAAAGATTCAGCTACTGACCGCGCAACTGCATAAAGTCCCTTTGTTGGATGAACACCCGGTCGGCACAGAAGTCGTTATCGGACCCAGCGCCAACAAGCCGCTGATCCTGGATCGCCCTCTGTTTGTCTCCGACATGAGCTTCGGCGCCCTCTCCGAGGAGGCCAAGGTGGCTCTGGCCATGGGGGCCGAAATGGCCGGTACCGGTATCTGTTCCGGCGAGGGCGGCATGCTGGCCGATGAGCAAGCGGCAAACAGTCGCTACCTTTATGAGCTCGCATCGGCCCGCTTCGGCTACTCGATGGACAAGGTCAAACAGTGTCAGGCATTTCATTTCAAAGGTGGCCAGGGCGCCAAGACCGGTACCGGTGGCCACCTGCCCGGCAACAAGGTAAAGGGGCGGATCGCCGAAGTTCGAGGCCTTAATGAGGGTGAAGCGGCCATCTCCCCCTCCCGCTTTCCTGACTGGGAGCATACGGATGACTATCGCCGCTTTGCCAATGAGGTTCGCGAGGCGACCGGCGGCATCCCCATCGGCATCAAACTCTCGGCCCAGCACATCGAGCGCGATATCGAAGCAGCGCTGCAGATCGGCGTGGACTACATCATCCTCGACGGTCGCGGTGGTGGCACCGGAGCCGCGCCGTTGATCTTTCGTGACAACATCTCTGTTCCCACCATCCCCGCACTGGCGCGCGCCCGTCGCTATCTGGATAGCAAGGGACGTAACGATGTTTCACTGGTGATAACCGGCGGACTGCGACTGCCTGCAGACTTCATCAAGGCAATGGCACTGGGTGCAGATGCCATCGCCCTCTCCAACTCTGCCTTGCAGGCCATTGGTTGCCTCGGTATGCGGGCTTGCCATACCAACAACTGCCCTGTCGGTATCGCAACCCAACAACCCAAATTACGTCGGCGCCTAAAAATCGAGAAGGGGGCCAAACAGCTCAACAACTTCTTCCGCGCCTCTACCGAGCTGATGCAGGTGATGGCAAGAGCCTGCGGTCACGACCATCTGAACAAATTCTGTATCGATGACCTGACCACCTTCGACCGGGAGATGACCCATCTGACCGGTATCGCTTACGCCGGCGTCTCACGGGATTAACAGATAACAACGTGCCGAGGAGATCACCATGAACGATAAAAGCGAGACGCTCGTCTGGCATAAAGTGCTGTCAAAAGACGAACTGCCCGAAGGCCGGGTCACTACAGTGACCTGCAGGAAGAAGACCCTCTGTATGAGCCACCACGAAGGGGAGTACGGTGCGCTGGATAACAAGTGCCCGCATCAGGGGGGACCTCTAGGTGAAGGCTCCATAGAAAACGGCCTGCTGCGTTGCCCCTGGCACGGGTGGGACTACGATCCGGTCACCGGCAAAGCCCCCGGCTTCGACGATGGCGTGCAGACCTTCCCAGTGGAGATCCGGGACGACGGCATCTACGTGGGCCTGACGCCGGAAGAGACCCACGTCACCACCGTGGGCGACCTGATGATGGAGACGCTGACCAACTGGGGCGTCAAGCAGGTCTTCGGCATGGTGGGGCACTCGAATCTGGGCGTGGCCGATGCGCTACGAATCCAGGAGCGCGCCGAACGCCTCACCTACTACGGTATCCGCCACGAGGGGGCCGCTGCCTTTGCCTGCTCCGCCTATGGCAAACTGACCGGTAGACCCGCGGCCTGTCTGGCGATCGCCGGACCGGGCGCCACCAATCTGCTGACCGGGCTGTGGGACGCCAATGTGGATCGCGCCCCAGTGGTTGCGCTTACGGGTCAAGTGGAGACTCAGGTACTGGGGCCCGGCGCCTTCCAGGAGATCGACCAGGTAGGCGCCTTCGGCAAGGTTGCCCAGTGGTCGCAGACAGTGATGCACGACAGCCGCCATACGGAGCTGATGAATCTGGCCTGCAAAAGCGCCATCCTCAACCGGGGCGTGTCGCACCTGATCTTCCCGGACGAGGTCCCGAAAAGGGAGCTGACCGACCCCCCGTCCGCAGGCACGCCGGAGGGACGATTGCCGTCACGAAATATCTCCCCAGCCCAAGAGGCACTACAGGCCGCCACCGAGCTTATGGAGAGGAGTAAACGGCCGGTAATCGTGGTGGGCCATGGCGCACGTTTCCAGATGGATGCGGTGATCAACCTGGCGGAGCAGCTCAACGCGCCGGTGATCACCACCTTCAAAGCCAAAGGACAGATCTCGGACCGGCACCCCCTGGCCGGCGGCGTCCTGGGGCGCAGCGGCACCCCCATCGCCAGTTGGCTGATGAATGAGTCCGATGCTTTGCTGGTCTTCGGCGCCAGCTTCAGCAACCACACCGGCATCACTACCAAACGTCCGACGATCCAGGTGGACTACGATCTGATGACCCTGGCCAAGTTCCATGCGATCGATGTGCCGGTCTGGGGTGAGATCGGTGTTACAGCGGATGCACTGACCCAGGCCCTGACAGGGAAGACCGATACTGAGGACCAACGCGGGGATGTGGCCGCACGCTGGGCTATCTGGCGCGAAGAGAAGAGCCGCCGAACCCGGGATGACAGGGGCAAGGGTATCAATGCCGCGATCCTGTTCGAAAAGCTAAGTCAAACTCTCAATCCGGACGCCATCATCGCCGTGGACGTGGGCAACAACACCTACTCCTTCGGCCGCTATTTTGAGTGCGAACGCCACACCGTACTAATGTCAGGCTATCTGGGATCCATCGGTTTCTCTTTCCCCGCAGCCATGGGGGCCTGGGCCGCCACTCAGGAGGACGGCGAGCGCTTCCAAGGCCGTCAGGTAGTCTCTGTCTCAGGGGATGGCGGATTCGGACAGTACCTGGCCGAAATCAACACCGCCGTGAAATACGGCATGAACATCACCCATGTTCTGATGAACAACGGTGAGCTGGGCAAAATCAGCAAGGAGCAGCGGGCGGGCAACTGGGAAGTCTGGCAAACCGGCCTGCACAACCCTAACTTTGCCGAATATGCCGAACTCTGCGGTGCCAAGGGTATCCGTGCCACATCTGCCGACGTTCTGGAGGATGCCCTCAAACAGGCGTTGAGTCATCAGGGCCCTGCCCTGGTGGAAGTGATCACCGATGTGGAACTGGTCTGACCATCAGGATCTCACATGAGTGAAATCACACTGCTCCTGATCCTGACCGGCATCGCCGCCTTTGCCCTCTTCTCGGGGCCGATAGGCCGCGGCAGTCTGACCCCACCAATGGTCTTTACCACATTGGGATTGATGATGAGTCCAATCTTTTTCGGCTGGGTGGATCTCTCTATCGACAACCGGGTAATTCACGTCATTGCCGAGGTCACGCTGATCCTGGTGCTCTTCACCGATGCCGCCCGTATCGATCTCAAGCGTCTCAGGTCCGATCACGACATCCCCTTGCGCATGCTGCTGATCGGTATGCCCCTGACCGTCATTGCCGGCACTCTGGCGGCGATGGCGGTGTTACCGGAACTGCTGTTGGTCGAGGCTTTGGTACTGGCTGTTATTCTGGCTCCCACTGACGCGGCTTTAGGGCAGGCAGTGGTCAGCAGTCCCAGGGTCCCGGAACGTATCCGTCAATCCCTGAATGTCGAGAGCGGCCTGAATGACGGCATCGCCCTACCCTTGTTGCTTTTCGTGATCTCTTTTGCCGCCGGTACCCATACGAATGAAAACGAAACCCGGTGGCTCGCCTTCGTGACACAGCAACTCACCTTGGGTCCGCTGGCTGGCGCCACCATCGGATGGGCAGGTACCCGGGCAATCAATTGGGCGATAGAACGACGCTTTCTCACACATGAGTTCTGCAATATATATCTGCTCTGCCTTGCCTTTATCGCCTACCTGTCAGCGGAGTCGATCGGAGGAAACGGCTTCATCGCCGCATTTATCGCCGGCATTGCAACCGGCAATACCCTCAAACATGTCAACGAGGAGATCTATGAGTTCGCCGAGTCCGAGGGGCAATTGCTCAACCTGATCATCTTCTTCCTCTTCGGCACTGCACTGATCCCCCAAGTATGGCATGCCGTCAATTGGGAGATGGTGCTCTATGCCCTGGTGAGTCTGACTCTTGTACGCATTGTACCGGTCATATTATCGCTGGTAGACAAAAAGCTGAGATGGGAAACGGGCCTCTTTCTCGGCTGGTTCGGACCGAGAGGACTGGCCTCCATTCTTTTTGTCTTGCTGGTGATCGATCATGCCGATCTCATGCACCAGTCGATGGTCTTCAACACCGTCGTACTGACGGTAGGCATGAGCGTGCTCCTGCATGGACTGACCGCACTGCCCGGCGTCAGTGCCTATGCGGCGGCCCTGAAAACATGTCAACAAAGGGGGGATGATATCTCCTCCGAGCAGCAGCCGGTCTCTTCCATGCCGTTGCGCTACTCACCCATACCTGATCAAGAGAACATCCCAGCGGACAAGCCGATTGATTGATACCCAACAACTGAACACCCACCGATAAAGACAACAGCCACGAAGGAATTCACTTATGCCCTCCAGACCAAACACCCTGCATCTGTCCAATTGGCGAGAGACAAGAGATACGCTACACCTGTATGCGAAGATCATCGGAAAAATTCGCAGGCACCATATGCCGAAGTCGAAACATTGGTGGCATATCAGCTTGTATGTATCCGCAAGGGGACTGACCACAACCCCCTTCCCCATTGGCGGGCAGCACCTGGAGTTACTCCTCGACCTGATCAACCACCAGCTCAGAATAGACAGCAGTGAGGGATGGAGTACCTCGCTTCCCCTCGTTGGACAAAGCGCCACCGAAATCTGCCACCGGATAACAACGGCTTTGACCGATAGGGATATTACGCTTGAACCTGGGATTTTTGCAGACTTTCAAAGTGAGGAACCATTGATCTACGACACGCAGGAGAGCGACCGTTATCGGCAGGTGATCAACTGGGTGGATGCCGTCTTCAAGCGATTCAAAGGCGGTCTGCGCGAAGAGAGCGGCCCGGTACAGATCTACCCACACCACATGGACCTGTCATTGAACTGGTTCTCAGGCCGCCTGGTGCCAGGTATCGACCCGGCGGATGAAGAGAGTGCGGACGAACAGATGAATTTCGGCTTTGTCACCGGCGACGCTTCGATTCCTGACGCCTACTTTTATATCACTGCCTATCCGACACCGGGCCAATGGACCGATCTGAAACTGGGTGACGGCGCTTACTGGCATACTGAAGGTTGGACCGGTGCGATACTGCCCTATGAAGTCATAGCGACATCTGAGAAATCCTATGAACGACTGCTTGGCTTCATGCAGCAGCTGCACGTACATGGTAAAAGGTTGATGACTTGACCGAAATCACCTTTATATACAGTGATAGCTGATCACAGCTCAAACCAGTTATCGGATTACTGAGTGCCAACCCGGGCAGAAACGGTAACGATAGAAGAGCAGTGAAAGGATGCTTAATAAAAAACCGCCAGCCCCCTCCCCCGCACACTTGGGGAGGAAACCAGCGGCCCGCGTACCTGTTGAAACCAACTATTAACGAATGTTGATTACCGATTGCGTTATGGCATCCGCGGTCGTGATCACCTGGGCGTTGGCCTGGAAGTTACGTTGCGCGGTAATCAGATTCACCAGCTGTGTCGCCAGATCCACATTAGAATTCTCCAAGGCGCCGGACTGAATCAGGCCGTAACTGGAAGTTCCTGCCTCACCCAACTGCACATCACCGGATGAGAATGACTCAGCCCAACTGGTATCACCAATCTGCCGCAACCCCTGGGTGTTATTGAAGCGCGCCAAAGCGATCTTACCCAGTGGTTCTGACTGGCCGTTGGTAAACCGAGCAAATACAACACCGGAACCGTCCACGTCGACACCACTAAGACGACCGGATGTGAATCCATCCTGAGTCAACTCATTTACCGCAAACTCAGAACCGAATTGCGTGGTTGAACTGTAGTTAAATGTCAGACCGACGATATCTGCCGCGCCACCCCCCGGATTGAAGGTATCCATTGTAATGTTACCCAGTGCATCCACATCACCAGCGAGGGGATCGGGGGCAGTGAGGATAGCGCCAGCGGTACTAAACTGCACTTCGGCAAAATCGGCACCACCAACATCAATATTCGCACCATCCACGAATGTAAAGACATTCCATTGGTTATCAGCAATCTTCCGGTAAAACATGGTCGCAGTATGAGCGGTACCCTGTGAATCGTAGATCGTGGTTGCAGTGGAGTGATTATAGCTCTGTGGATCTGGCGGAAAAGTGAATGCCGGATCGGACGGATCAAGCGCAACTGTCGGTACCGACTCAGCAGAACTCAGATTCAATGTTGTATCGATATTGGTGGTCGCCTGGGGTGTACCGGAAACCACTGGCAGGTTCAGGTCGGTGGTCGCACCTGTATTGAAGAGACTGCCTGTGGTACCGATGCGGGGAAAGACCTGCAGACGGGCACCGGTCTGATTCACCACATAACCATCACGGTCGACCGAAAATGCACCAGCCCGTGTATAGGCCTGATCACCCCCTGGGTCGCGCATGACATAAAAACCTTCACCATTGATCGCCAGATCGAGATTATTGGAAGTAAACTCGGTACTGCCCTGACCGAACTGCTGCGCCACCCGCGTTACCCGCACGCCACGTCCGGGTACCGAACTGCTCACATCATTGATGGAGTTGGCATAGATGTCGGCAAACTCAGCGCGGGACTCCTTGAAGCCCACTGTACTGGCGTTGGCGATGTTGTGACCGGTGACCTCCAGGTCGGTGGAAGCTGCATCCAGACCACTCAGTGCGATACGAAATGCCATTTTTTATTCCTCTTTAACTAACTCAGTGGATTTCAAGAACGTCGTCGATGGAGACAAGGCCGAGGCCTTCCAGATTGACCAACACACCGTTACTGCCGCCGATGCTCACACTATCCACATTGGCGTTGACCATGGTGGATAAGGCTTGTTCGGAATCATCGATGCTGGCGGTAGCGCTGATCTGATACTGTCCCGGCTCGGCATATTCACCGGTGTCGGTGAAGCCGTCCCAACTGAACTGGGCGATACCCTGGTCCTGCTGACCCAGCATGATCTCCCGCACCAGTACACCGGCTTTATCTGTAATTTGTACTTTGACACTGGACCCGGACGAGGGCAGATAGACCCCGCCGGTAAGACTGCCACCAGTGGGCAGTACACCGAGATAACTCTCGATCATGACCTCATGCCCCACCAGGTTCGCCGCCTGGATCGACTGCTCGGCGATCATGTTGCTGGCGAAGCTATCGAATGAGGTGTTTAGATCGTCGATACCACTGACGGTGGCAAACTGAGAGATCTGCGTTGCCATCTCGCTGTTCTCCATCGGTTTGAAGGGATCCTGGTGGGTCAACTCGGTGACCAGCAGGTTCATGAAGTCCTCCATGCCGAGATCGCCACTCTTCTGTTTCTCTTCGGCGGCGGTCAATCCCAGGTCGCTGTAGAGATCGTAATTGCTGCTGATTGCACTCATGAATAGCTCCTTACTGACCCATCTGTATAGTAGCGATGAGTAATTGTTTGGCCGCGTTGGCGACCTCCACATTGCTTTGATAGGAACGGGAGGCGGACATCATATTGGCCATCTCCTCCACCATGTTCACATTGGGACGGAAGACATAGCCTTCCTCATTGGCCAACGGATGATCCGGGGCATACTCCTGTACCAGCGGTGCCTGGCTCTCCACGACGCCGGCCATGCGTACGCCGGTTGCCGCCGCATCGGGATTGACCTGATCGAGTACAGTTTTAAACACCGGCTGGCGCGCACGGTAAGTCTGGTCAATGCTGCTGCTGACCGCATCGGCATTGGCCATGTTGCTGGCGACCAGGTTGAGCCTGAGACTCTGGGCGCTCATGCCGGATGCGGCCGTATCGAAGATTTTGAACATGGACATGGTCATTCACCCCTGAGCGCTTTGCGGATGCCGCTGATCTTGCTGTTGATAAAAGTCAGTGTGGCTTGGTATTCGAGGGCGTTGGCACTGAAGGCGGTATGTTCCTGCTCAGTATCCACCGTATTCCCGTCCAGTGATGGCTGCATGGGAGTGCGATAGAGCATTTGGGCTGCTGGCACTGTTCCCTGGTCAGGCTGAATATGCCGACCATTGGTCGTCCTGATGCGGGAGCTGGCGTCTACCTCATTGGCAAGCATCGCCTTGAAATCGAAATCCCGCGCTTTGTAGCCGGGGGTATCCGCATTGGCCAGATTGGCTGCCAGCACTTCGGCACGCTGGGAACGCAGCAACAAGGCCCGCTCGTGTATGCCGAATGTGTCGTCGAAATTCATTGGTGACTCCAAAGCCATTGACTCACCGAACGAACTGCAGGGATCGTGCCATACCCTGATTACGGGTTATAAGCGGTGATTTTGCTTATAGGACGAGTAAATGGCCGGATCAATGCGGCAAACCGCTGCCGCTTTTCGGCAAGGATTGCCGCTCAGGACTTGAGTCGGTAGGAGATACCGCCATGTCCGACTTTCATGTCGAAACGGTCGCTCAATTGATTGATCGACTCCGTCGAGCCGAGAAAGAGGTACCCACCCGGATTCAGCGCATTGGCCAACCGGTCGACGATATCCTTCTTCAATTCGTTGGAGAAGTAGATCAGTACATTGCGGCAGAAGATGATGTCGAATTTGCCCATCGAATGATAACTGCCGGCCAGATTCAGTGAGCGGAAATTGACCCGCCGCTTGATCTCGGGACGGACTTCCAAACAGTGCTCTTTATTGGGTGTGAAAAAGCGCTTCTGCTGCTCAACCGTCAGACCGCGTTCAACGGTAAGACCACAGTAGATACCCGCCTTTGCCTCCGCAAGTACCTTGCTGGAGATATCAGTAGCCTCAATAGTAACCGGCCGACCACGTCCATGCTTTGACTCGTACTCCTCGACGATCATACTGATGTTATAGGGCTCCTGCCCGGTCGAGCAGGCTGCAGACCAGATCCGAATGGTTCCGCCCCGAGATTGATTAAGATCGGGGAGAATCGTCTCTTTCATCAGGATGTAGTGCCCGATATCGCGAAACCAGAATGTCTCATTGGTGGTCATCGCATCGATGACTCGTACCTTGAGTTGAGACTGTACCGAGGATCTGAGTTTTTGCAGCAACTCACCAACCGATTCGACCTGGACTTCCTTCATCAATCCTGAGAGACGGCTGGAAACCAGATACTCCTTACCCATACCGAGTTGAATCCCGCAGGCATCCTGCAGAAACTGCTGGAATGCCTGGTAGTCGGCAGGCGAGACGGACCGGATGGAGCTCTGCCTTGGCTGCATGGCGGTGTGGTTCTTATTCAAGATAATCCGTTCAACTGCTGAGTTGCTTCAGGCGTTCAGTCACTCTTGCGACAAGGTCATCGGGCATGAACTTGGCAAGAAAGTGGTCAGCCCCCACCTTTTTCACCATATTTTCATTGAACACTCCACTCAATGACGAGTGAAGAATGACGTAGAGATCGGTCAGATTGCTATCCTCACGGATGGCCGTCACCAGTGAATAACCATCCAGTTTGGGCATCTCGATGTCTGAAATCACCATTGCCAACCAATCGCTGACCTTGCCTTCCTTAGACCAGGACATCAGCATCTCCAGCGCCTCACTGCCATCCTTTGCCAGAATGGCCTCTACACCGATCTCATCCATGACCTTTTTGATCTGGTGCCTTGCCACCATGGAATCGTCCACCACCAACACTTTCAACTTATCAAGGTCGGCACCCGTCTCTTCGATGGGCCGGGTAATCTCTTCATCGATACCCAGGACTTCACTCAGCACCTTCTCGACATCGATGATTTCTACCAGACTGCCATCGATGTCTGTAACAGCGGTCATATAGCTGCTGCGCCCGACGCCGGATGGCGGTGGTAGAATATCTTCCCAATGGGTATTGACGATACGCTCCACATTTCCCACCAGAAAGGCAAGCATGCGGCGATTGTACTCAGTGATGATAATGAAATAGTCGGCCGGGTCACCCATTTGCGGCCCTCCGATGGCGTGGCAAAGATCCATCACCGGAATATTGTTGCCACGCAGACTGGCAATCCCTCGTATGACCTTATGGGCACCCGGGGTCTGGGTCAGCGGCGGGCACTGTACCACTTCTTTGACTTTAAAGACGTTAATGCCAAAAACCTGACGACCCTGAAGGCGGAAAAGCAGCAATTCCAGCCGATTCTGGCCCGCAAGCATGGTCCGTTGATTGATACCGTCCAACATGCCTGCCATAACTTGCCCCCAGATCACCAGATTCAGATTTTAATCATTGCATGCCATATGGCGGCTTAAACAGCTTATTCTTTAACGGTTCTCACTTTCCGTTGGCGCTCATAAACACACACCGGACGAGGTAAACCACAAGCGGGCTTCACAGCACGGCACAATGATTGCTTAAATTTTCATGAAGACAAACCTTACCGGAAATGCAATATGACCTGTCACTGGATAACAAGGACAATTCTGGCCACTCTCCTGCTGGTAGTCTGGGGAAGCATCCAGGGCGCTGGAGACATACACCAATCCCATGCGTCGATCCTTTCAGCCGTGGAGCATCACCTCACCAGCGAGTTTGCACAGACGGACAACAGGCTCGTTATCGATGTCACACCCCTCGACCACCGACTGAAACTGACACACTGCGATACCCCCCTCGAAACCTTCGATCCGCCAGGGGGAATTGGTACCGGCAGAACGACTGTCGGTGTCAGTTGTAAAGCACCCAAACCCTGGACACTCTACGTCTCAGCCAATGTAGGGCTGGAGATGCCGGTGATAATTGCCAAGCGCGATCTCAGCCGGGGCACCCCCATCAAGCCAGGTGATGTGGCATTGGAGGTGATGAACACCACCCATCTGCTGCGAGGCCATTTCACATCCATTGAAGAGGTCAGCGGTCGCACCTTAAAGCGCACCCTGCGACGGGGACAGGTCGTTACCCCAAGTATGCTGCTGGTACAGAAGACTATTCGGCGAGGTGAACAGATCACCATATTGGCGGGCACGGGTCCGATTGAAGTACGCAGTCGCGGTAAGGCCATGCGGGACGGCAACCCAGGAGATCTGATACCGGTTATCAACCTGGCCTCGAAGAAAAAACTGGAAGCACGAGTGGTGGAAGCAGGACTGGTCACTATACAGTGAACGGTTCAGGATCCGCTTCTGTGAATACCCTGAATCCTATACCGGTCTGCACCGCTATCGATTACTTGGTTACGTCACACAGTCATTGTGGCAATAAGCAGTGAATTTCACATATCAAACTGATAATCAATGAAAAAATCCATCTTACAAAGGAGACCGTCAATCACTATCTGGGTTACTACAGTGAACAAGCGCGTATTTACAGGCCCTAAAGATATCGCTAGATTTGTCGATAGAAAGACATATCACCCGTAGTATATTCAAGGATAACCATGGTCATCGAAATCAACAGTCTTTCCAGCGGTAATTTACGGAATGTCGGAGACGGCGGCAATGTCAAAGGCTCCCAAGGAAATCCGGCTGTCAGCCGGGTGGCCGCTGGTAAGGTAAAGACCAAAGAGGACACCTTCGACAAGACAGGTTCTGCCGCGATGCTGCAGGAGCTGGAAGGTCGCATCGCCCAGATGCCGGTCGTGAATGCCCAGCAGGTGGAGGCCGTGCAGCGGGCACTGGCCACGGGCAGCTTTACCATCGACCCCCAGAGCACAGCGGGTAAGCTGCTCTTTATGGAAATTTCCCTTCCCTGATGCAGATGGATAGCCGCCCCGAGTCGCAATCTGCATTCATCGACATTCTAAAGTTGGAGATCGAGCAGGCACAGCGCCTGCTCGATCTGCTTCAGCAAGAGTACCAGTTACTTCGCTCCCCACCTTCAGAAGCTTTGACAAAGTTACAGTCAGATAAGAAGGCACAACTGGAAGATGTTGAGAAAAGCACGATCCTGCATCGCCAATTCTTATTGCAACGGGGCCTATCGGCAGACAGGGCAGGTACAGACGCTTTCGTTGAGGGAGATGAAGAACAACAAGGATACTGGAATGAGTACCTGGCTCTGTTGGAGAAGTGCCAGAAACAGAACGAGATCAACGGGGGTGCCGTCGAACTCAACCAGCGGCATGTCAACCAGGCCCTGGGTATTCTGCTGGGTATGGGCGACAGCCAGAAGACTTACGGTCCCTCGGGAGAGTCCCGTCCGACCAACCCTTCCAAATCACTTGGCAAAGCCTAGGGCCTGTTAACACTAATCCCATCGTCCCTGCTGGGACTATTTTTTCGTCCGGCAAGGCAGAGTGAGCGAAGTGTAGCCATGCTACATGAGCGAATGATAACGCCGCTGGACGGAAAAATAGCCCCAGCCCTTCGGGGTGCGCCCCGAAGGAAGTGCCCTTGGGGTGCGCCCCGAAGGAAGTGCCCTTGGGGTGCGCCTGAAAAAGCGCAACTCCGCGTTGCTCGTCGTTCATTTGGAACTACCAAACCTCTCTCCTCGCGCCTTGATTGACGCTTTTTCAGGTGCAACAGGGACGATGGGATTAGTGTTAACAGGCCCTAGCAATTGATTCAGATAGGTTTGGTGCAGAACCAGATCCAACCGCGCCAGACGCTCCAAATCCCCCGGCCGATCGAGATCCCACAACAGCGGCAATTCACGCCATCGCCAACCCATTGCTTCGAAGGCTCGCCGCGTACTCTGCGCTACAGTCTCTGCCCCCCATTGATGACCTTGAAATAGCTGTTCACTCCACTTATTCAATCCGAGCAAGACATATCCGCCATCTTCAGCAGGTCCCAGTACGGCATCCTCACCTGCCCGCAACCAGCCAAATGCCTGCTGCAGATGTCCGGCCGTCAGCGCAGGACAATCCACACCCAATAAGACGACTCGGCGGTATCTTTTTAATGCCTGTCTGGCGGCATGTCCCATGCGCTCACCGAGATCGCCGCCCTGCTGCAGATGAATTGATAACGGGTATTCACTCTCCAGCGCCTGAAGCAGAGGATGACTGGAATCCGAGGTAACCCAAAGCTCAATGTCGTAAGGCGTCTCCCGGTCAATCCACGCAATCTGCCGCTGCAACAGGCGGGCGTAGAGTTTGGTCGCCGCCACCTCGCCAATGGCCGGTATCAGCCTGGTTTTCACCCGCCCCGGACAGGGCGGCTTGGTGAATATCAGGACGACGTCGTCGGGCATGGCCGATAGAGACTGGCAAGGCGGCTGGGACTGACACCCAGCCAATAGGCCAGCCGTAAACCCCACATCAGTACGATTGTGCGCAGGATACCCCGTCGCTCCCATCGACGGCTGGAGGTCACCAGTCTTTCACTGAGACAGGCAGGCATACCATGTCGTTTTAAACGCCGGCTAATCTCCACATCTTCCATCAATGCCTGTTCCGGATAGCCACCTACCTGTTTAAAAAGAGAACGCCGAGTAAAGATGCCCTGATCACCGGTTGCAATACCACTTTTACGTGAACGCCAGTTCATCATGCGTTCAACCACACGCAATAAGGGGTGTGCCCCGGAGAGCCGGATGTCGAATCGTCCCCAGGTTGCTCCGTTCTCAATCGCATCTTCCATAGCCTTTACCATTTCGGTATCGACCTGGCTGTCGACATGCAGGAACCAGAAGACATCTCCACTTGCGGCATCTGCTCCCAGATTCATCTGGATTGCACGCCCCGGCTTCGAGACAAGGAGTTGATCCACATGGGGCCTTAGCGCCTCTTCCGGCAGGTCTTCACTGCCCCCGTCAACCAGGATCAGTTCATGCCCTGCATCATTGAGACGGGCAAGCCGCTTGACGCATTCAAGCACGAGGCCATTCTCGTTCAGTACCGGTACGATGATACTCAGACGCATTGCCTATCCATCCAGCGCACCGCCGCAACTGCTGCCTTGACCCGCAGTGCACCCAAAGCAGTGCTCGGCCACACGGATCGGGGCATCCGTCAAGTCCACACTGACCAGGTCTCTCAGGTGAGGACGCACACGACTTTCATTGCCGAGGGGTATCTTCAGCATCTGGTTGAAGTCGCAGTCATAGACGTAACCCTGCCAATCCACACTGAGGAGCTGTCGGCACATGACACCATCCAGATTCTCATGCTGATAGGCATCCCTCAGAAGCTGCAGATAGTCCTGAAACTGTCCTTTCGACTGAAGCAGGCTGCCAAAGCGCTGAATCGGCATATTGGTGATGGTAAACAGCTGATTGAACTGGATTCCGAATCGCTCGTTGAGCTGTTTTTTATAATCAGCCTCCAGCGGACCCTGAGGCGGAGGCAGATTGGGCCCGACCGGATTGTAGACCAGATTCAACCGAAGAGGACTGTCCGGTTTCCCATAGCCCAGACTGTTCAGCATTTTCAGGGCCTCGATACTGTTGTGGTAGGTCCCCTTGCCCCGCTGACTGTCCACATTCTCTTCCAGATAGCAGGGCAGAGAGGCAACGATCTCCACCTGCTGACTCGCCAGAAATTCCGCCAGACCCTCTTGACTCTCCTCCAGCAATATTGTGAGGTTGCTGCGATCGATAACATGTACTCCCATCTGCACCGCAGACTCGACAAGAAATCGGAAGTTGGTGTTCAACTCAGGTGCGCCTCCGGTCAGGTCCAGGGTCTTGAGCTGATGAGACTGCAGAAACTGAAGAACCAGATCGATCGTTTCCCGATCCATCTCTTCGGTCCTTTTGGGGCCTGCATTGACATGGCAATGAACACAGGAGAGGTTACATCGATAGCCCAGGTTGACCTGGAGTGTCTCCAGAACACCTCTGTTCAGAGCGGGAAAGCTGGTTGGCTGCAGTAGATGGGCTGTATCAATCATAGTTCTCTTTTTATTCAGTAGGCTTTTCTCGCACCTGTCATGAACGACCTATTCCGTTTGATTCAGAATATACGGATATATCCCGGAAATGGATTCGATTCTTAATCGATTTCATTGTGAATCCTAATCTATTGAAGCCCGGTTACCTTATGTAATCCTGTGAAAGTTCAATCTCGTCGGCCAACTGACGTGTGTTTCGTTAAAAAATCATGAAGCGGATCATAGATCCGGTAAACGTGCCTATGAATATATTACATTAATTCATAATATAATTAATTAGTGAGCATTTATCAGGAGTTTCCAATGCTACCCATACTTTTAGGCTTAATCCTTGCGATGTTGTTTGGTCTGATGTCCTTCGCAGTTTACGGACTCGAAGGCCTGACCGAGTATGCCTGGATCGATACCGTCTTCTGGAGCCTGATCCTGACCGGCGCCTCCATCACCCTAATCAATGAGGTCGGACGCTGTTTGGCGTGCCGCATACGTCGATGGTTGCGGTTATCTCGGTTTGAGGAGCACTGTACTCGGACACCCTGCCTCAAATGACCTGCAGAATATAAGGCAATCCCATATGCCTGCGGAAGCGGAATTCGTCGCTGTATCCAAAAAAGATAAATGGCGGATCGGAATAAAACCCAATACTCTCACTCAACGTTCGAGAGCACTTTTTTACGCCACGCCTCACAGAGCTGGTCAGCCGGCAAGGGACGACTAAAGAGGTAACCTTGCGCTGAGCGCCCGCCCTCAGCTTTCAGAAACTGAGCCTGACCCTCCTCCTCAACCCCTTCGGCAACGGCCTCAAGACCCAGGTTTTCCGACAGCGCAATAATCGCCTTTACAATCGCTTCGTCATTGTCATCACGACCGATATCCTGAACGAACGACTGGTCAATTTTCAATCTGTCCAGAGGCAAGAGCTTGAGATAGGCAAGACTGGAATAACCGGTGCCGAAATCATCAATGGCGAACTTGACACCCAACCCCTTCAACTCAGAGAGGATGGCCCGGCTTAAATCCGGATCCCTCATCAGCATCGACTCCGTTACCTCCAACTCCAGGCGCTCCGGTAGTAGATCTGAATTTCCCAGTTCATCAGTAACCAGCTGTATCAAGCCTTCCCGATTGATCTGCTGGACGGAAAGGTTGACTGCAATCCGCGGAACGATGAATCCTTCCCGGTCCCAGGCAGAAACCTGCTGACAGGCCGTATGCAGCACCCATGCACCAATATCGCCAATAATGCCGATCTCTTCCGCCAAAGGAATGAAGAGCCCCGGCGGGATCATGCCCTGCTCTGGATGTTGCCACCGCACTAACGCCTCCACCCCCTGCAGTTGCTGTGTCTCCAAATCGATCTGTGGCTGATAGTGCAGCGTCAGCTCTCCCCGTTTGAGGGCATGGCGCAGGTGGTTCTCCATCATGAGCCTTTCGAACGCCCCCTCGGAGAGCGCTTTGGTGAAAAACCGATAGGTATTTCTTCCCTGCTGCTTGGCTTCGTACATAGCCCGGTCGGCATGGCGAATCAGGACATCCGGATCATCACCGTCATTGGGATAGAGACAGATACCGATACTGGCCGTTACGACTAATTCGTGCTCACCAATATGCATGGCCTGGGAAAAGAGCTGCATAAGCTTGTTCGCCACCACGCCGACATGCTGGGCGCTGGTCTCCTCCTCCAGCAGGAGCACGAACTCATCACCACTCAGTCTTGCCAATGTATCGCTGGCCCTGATCACTTGGCTCATACGTCGGCTCACCTCGAGCAGAACCTGGTCGCCAACCGGATGCCCCAGTGTGTCATTGACTGTCTTGAATCTGTCGAGGTCAATAAAAAGCAGAGCGAGTGATACCTCTTCCCGCTTGGCGTGCATCAAAGCATGGCTGAATCGCTCATGAAAAAGCGCCCTATTGGGCAGTTGTGTCAAAGCATCATGGTGGGCCAAAAAGTTGATCTGGTTCTGTGCCTCTTTGATATGACTGATATCTGTGAATACACCCACATAATGAGTTGTTTCGCCCTCTGCATCTTTCACCGCGCTGATCGTCAACCACTCTGGATAGACATCACCGTTTTTACGCCGATTCCAGATCTCTCCCCGCCAGTGTCCGACTTCAACAAGTGTATGCCACATCCCTTTATAGAAGGCTTCATCATGATGGCCGGATTTGAGAATCCTTGGATTCTGCCCCAAGGTTTCTTCCCGGCTATAACCGGTAATCTGTTCAAAAGCGGGATTGACCGAGAGAATTCTCCCATCTCTATCAGTAACCGTGATGCCTTCAGCGGTATTCTGAAAAGCTCGCTCCGCCAAACGTAGCTGCTCCTGAGCGGCTTCATGGTCCTTGCGAAGTTGCCAGTCTCTCAGCACCCGCCTGACCGCTTCTCCCAATCTGGCCGGGCGGTCTTTTAAAACATAATCATTGGCTCCCAGCCTTAAAGCATCGATGGCAGCCTCTTCACCGATCCCCCCGGAAACGATGATAAAGGGTATGTCATGACCCATCTCCCTGATTAATGCAAGTGCACGTTTCCCACTGAATTGGGGTAAATGCCAGTCACAGAGAATCAGATCCGGAGCGTTTGCCAGGCCCTGCAGGTACTCCTCTTCCGACTGTACCCGCTCATACTCGAGTTCAATACCTTCATCCCTCAAACGCAACGCCATCAACTCTGCGTCATAGGGCAGATCCTCGACTATAAGTATCTGGAGTTTCATAATTCTGACTGAGCGTTATCCGCATCCTGGATCGGCGCACCCACGTTCAGCGTCAGCCAGTAGTTCTCAATCTGTCGTACCACATCCACGAAACCGGCAAATGAGACAGGTTTGACCAAATAAGAGTTTGCACCAATATCATAGGACAATGCCCTGTCACCCTCTTCCTTCGAAGATGTAAGAATCACGACCGGTATTCGCTTGATCAGAGGGGTATCTTTGATCCGTTTCAGAACCTCGAAGCCATCAATACCGGGCATCTTGAGATCGAGGAGAATCAGGTCGGGCAAAGGATATTTGCGACGATCAGTATAACCATCATTGCCGAACAGATAGTCGAGTGCCTGCTGCCCCCCTGTGGTAACCTCAACATGATTGGTGAGGTGAGCCTCATTAAACGCATCCAGCGTCAGCTCGACATCCAGGCGACTATCATCAACCAGTAAAATTGTTGCCGGATTAGTCATCATTATTCCCTATTCTTGTTCGACCAATACCATCCACTAGCCTGAAATAACTCTCACGCGAGGTCAACATGAAAGATTCCCCTAATGATTAGCCCATCGAAGGACTCGTTTCAGCAGCAGGCAGAATGATTTCGAAACGACATCCCTCACCCAGTTTCGACTCGACATTGACCTCGCCGTCCATCATTCGCACAGCTTTTGCAACGATAGCAAGACCGATGCCTGTGCCAGGATACTCCTCCTGGCTGTGTAGACGTTGAAATACCTTGAATATCTTTTCATGGTATTCCGGAGCAATGCCTATACCATTATCACTAACAAAAATGCGAATTTTATTCCCATCTGCCACGGTGGAGACGGCAATAACAGGGGGCGTGCCATCACGTTTATAAATCAGGGCATTTTCCAAAAGATTGGACAAAACCTGGCCGATCAATGTGGCATCTCCCATCGGTGAGGCGAGATCGCCTTCGATGATCAGTTTCGCTTCGACCTTCTTCATCTGCTCACCAAAGGTTACCTCCAGACCTTTTAATATAGTCAGCAGATCGATGGGCCGCATCCTCAGTGCTCCCCGGCCCGTTCTGGAATATTGAAGCAGATCGTCGATGAGTATTCCCATCCGGTCGCCAGCTTCAAGCACATTGTCCAGATAGTGCTGACCGTCAGCGTTCAATCCCTCTCTGTGTCGATTCGATAGGATCTGTGCGAAGCCCGTAACAGCCCTTAATGGTGCCCTTAAATCGTGTGACACGGAGTAGACAAAGGACTCAAGTTCACGGTTCGCCGCTTCCAGCTCCTGAGTGCGTGTTACCACACGATGCTCCAATTCCCGGTTAAGCCGGCGTACTTCCAACTCGGCCTGTTTACGCTCGGTAATATCTTCCCCGATGGATTGATAGGATATCTTCCCCCCCTCACTGTTGAACAAGGCTCGGTTGGTCCATCGCTGCCAGCATACATCACCACTACTCGAGATAACCTGATGTTCATGCGTTTGAAACGGTGAGTCTATGGTGAGTGATTCGAGATTCTTCAACACCATCGCCCTATCGTCATAAGTAATCATGGAGAGAAAATTTGTGCCGATGAGGTCGTTATATTCGCTTCTAAAGTAATCACAATAGGCCTTGTTAACAAATGTTATCTCACCACCGGGCAGGAAACGACAGAGCATGATGGGGGTATCCTCCACAACTGCGCGATAACGATCCTGACTCAGTCTCAACGCCTCCATTGCGCTCATCCTGTCAGTGACATCCTGTACCGTACCGGCAGACCGCAGAGGGCTACCATCATCTGCATAATGAGTATTGCAGAGTTCATGGACATATTTAACTCGGCCATCCTTCATGACCAGTCGGTGAGTGATATCGTAAGGCTTGCGATTTATCACCGATGACTCGTACGCTTTTGTAACCTTTTCTCTATCATCCGGATGGATAAGACCAAGGAAACTTTCGTACGATGCTTCAAATCTCTCTTTGTCTATCTCAAAAATACGGTAAACCTCATCAGACCAGACGAGCGTATCCGTGGTGACATCCAGGTGCCAACTTCCGATATGCGCCACCCGCTGCGCCTCTAATAGCCGGGTTTCACTTTCGAAGAGCGCCTCCTCTGCATCCTTGCGTTCAGTGATATCACGACCAACCCCAATGATAGCGGTAATATTCCCTTCTTCATCCAGCACTGCATTGTCGACCCAGCCCAACCAGCACCACCCATTCACCGTCATGGCGCGTTGTTCCATGTAGGCAACGTGGGGCGGCTCATAGAGTGCCTCCATCGACTTTGCAGTAGTTGCACGGTCCTCTTCGTGCACCATCGGCATGAACCGTTTGCCCAACAGCTCCTCTTCCTTTTTACCGAAAAGATTGCAATAGGATGGACTGACGAATTGGAACCGTCCTTCCAGATCCACCTTGACCACAAGATCAGTCTGATTCTCAACGAGGAGTCGGTATTTTTCTTCACTCTCCTTTAATGCCAACTCTGCTTCCATACGCTCAGTGATATCGCTATAGACAGCAACGATTTCTCCACCGGGTAGTTTATAGACATAGTTCTCTACCCAGAGAACCACTCTTTCGTCCTGATAAACACTGCTGGGGTAATATTCCGCCTTCCCCGTCTTCCACACCCTTTGAAAAACATCGAGCAGACCCAAAGACTTGATGCCTGGAAAAATCTCCGTTACTCGCTTGCCGAGCACATCTTCCCGACGATTTCTCCCTATGCGTTCACCAGACTTGTTATACTCCTTGAAGATAAAATCCTGCCCCTCATCAACCACCGTGTAAACGGCCACACCGTCACTCATGTTATCGATCAGCTCCCTGTAACGGGTTTCGCTGACTCTCAATGCCTGCTCAGTCTGATGTTGAGCGGTAATATCCTTGGCAACACCCAATACCCCGATCAACTCACCTCCATCGCCAAAAACCGGGGTCTTCGTGGTCAACAACAATACCCGGTGACCGTCATCCGCAAATGTCACCCACTCTTCATTACTGGTTGCCTGGCCCGCAGTTATTGTCGCCAGATCTTTTTCCCGAAAAAATTCCGCCAACTCACCATCAACAAAATCATAGTCCGTTTTACCGACGATCTCAGATTCCAAAGCACCGAAGTATCTTTCAACTACCGGATTACAGGCGAGATAAATTCCCTCTGGGTCTTTTAACCAGATCAGATCCGGTATCGCATTAAACAGGGCTCGGAGGCGGGACTCCTTTCGTTTCAGCTCATCCTGAACCTGCTGGATCCCGGTAATGTCATGAGAAACTCCAAAGATGCCGATGGTATTTCCATTCTCGTCTTTCAGTGCGCCTTTAGTCGTCAGAAAGCTACTCTTTCCCTGGGTGGTTTCCAACTCTTCATGAAATGTCGAAACGACTTCACTATTCATCAGCCCGCGATCATTATCCATAATCCTCTTTGCCTGATCCGCAGGAAATAGAAATGTGTCATCGCGGCCCAGCACCTCATCCTTTTCATTACCGGTTAACATCTCTGCCTGCCTGTTAAACAGGAGATAGCGCCCATGCTTATCCTTTGCGTATATGGCGTCTGTTGAGCTATTAACAATGGACGTGAGCAGACTCAGCGCCTGCAGCCTCTCACTTTGCGCCTTGTGCAGTTTCTGAGCGAATACCAGCTGCTCCCGCTGCCTCAATACAAGCAGGCCTGAGATCCCCATAAAAAGCGCAAGCATTCCCGTCAATACCACCCAGCTTGAATCAGTGAGCGCCTCTTCATACACTTCGGTCCAATCCATTTTTGTCAGAATGAACCAGTCTGTATTGGGTATGTTTCTGCCAACTCCAAATACCGCTTCATTCCGATAGTCCTTTCCCTCGACCACATGGGAAGTACCCAGTTCACCTCTCGCAAGTTGAGAAGCAATTAACCCTCTGTCCGATACCGGCCTGCTAAACTTCACGGCTGAGTTTGGGACGTGCTTGAGATAATTGAGAATCTGAATGTCCGGTCCGTTACGGCGAAACATAACAATTTCGCCACTATCGGTCGGCACAGGCCACTCACTGACCGCCGAGAGAATCGAACGACTGGGATCGACGTGCAAGATTAATATCAGATAGTCTGATCGTGACTCTTTGACCAATGGAACAACAAAGTCGAGATGAATCTTTCCTTCACGATCAAGATAGGGCCCCAGACGAGAGACATCTGGATTGTCACCCGCCCTGATAAACGTATTTTTCAATTCAGCATCAAGCTCTGAAGACAGGTGTTTGCTGTACCAAACCATCTGCCCTTTTTCGTCCAACAGTCTGACACCATTGAAGAGACCAACTTTTTCAATATCTATCAGATGGCTGATCAACCTGTCATAGGCTGCCTGGCCACCATCTGATCGCCATGCTTGAAAATCTGCATATATAGTCTTATTGGTTTGTATAAACCTGGAATCGATCTCACGCTCTCGCAACCAGTGCTCCACCTGCTCCACTTTGAGATCAGATATCGCTCCTAGCTGTTCTATCTCAAAGGCCTTTTTCCGCTCAATCGTACTGAACACCAACCAAGTAGTGATGATGACAACAACCCCGGTAAGTACGGCACCCGGCAGCCAAATCGACCGTCGTGTTTGCAATCCTGCAAATATCCCGCCTTCCCCTCTGTCCTCATAACGTCTTATAAGCCAGTAGAGCAACAGAGAAGTGACTACGACAAAGAACCAGCCCTTCATCGTGCTCAGCAAAGTCATATGCTCGGGGCTTTCAACAGCCACTTCTATGGCTTTGTCAGATAGTAATATCCACAAAGCAGAGAGCACTGCGTATATCAAAACAATCGATAACGCAGAATGTGCGGAACGTTTACCCATCAGTGTGTCTTAGGTTGTCGCTTCAAAAGCAGGCTTACCGTAATCCATTGCCGTTTATCCTTTATTCCCTATCGATTCCCAATTGGTGGAATCTAATCTGTAGACAGAGCTCAATTGAGCACCATGGCATCAGAAAAGCGCGCCTGCCTATCACAGATGTTAGCCAGTGATGACGAAAATGTTAGTTATCCGGGAGTTATCAACCATTGTTATGTCACTAAACTGAGCTGGATCAATTTCACCAGTCGGAATGACGGCAATGACTGCCTGACAGCAATAACCGGATCAGACGCTGTTGGAATATAATGACTATATGATCCGCGACGGCTATACAAGACGACATTGATGTAAATCAGCCCCAGATAATGAAGAGCCGAGTTGCCAATACATGACTTGGCAATTACCTGTAAAATCCCGCACTGAGTCAGTTCTTCACTCCGATTCATCTCAGCACACGTTTCCACTTGTGGGATGGCGCACGCCAAGATAAACTACTGTTTTCTTTCGGGAAATATTCACTGCCCTCGTAGCTCAGCAGGATAGAGCAATCGCCTCCTAAGCGATAGGTCACAGGTTCGACTCCTGTCGAGGGCACCATCCAAGACCCGGACACCACGATGGTTCAGAAAAAACAAATCAGCCACTCCCGAATACTGATAACCTGTCGTCTGCTTATCCTGCTAAGCATCCTGGCATTGCCCTGCAATGCGTTCGCCTCAAGCCTCTCAGGCCAAGTTTTAAACATATCGACCGATACCCGGATCATCCTGCAGACCAAGGATGGCCGCCGACTGCCAGTCACGCTTGCGGGCATAAAATCACCACCGTTTATCGGTCGACGGGCATCCATCGGTAAACGTCATCTGCAGACTTTGCTGGCCGGGCGATTCGTGACAGTCGATCCAATCACGCGTTCTGCCTCGGGTGTTATACTCGGAAGAGTTTTATATGGTGGCAGCGACGTGGGATTGCGGTTGATTCGTTCCGGTCTGGCTCTAGTTGCCGACGCGCCTTTGCCTCTCGATGCCGAACTACAGCACCAATACGCGCAGGCGGAAGAGGAAGCGCGTCGCCGAAAAATGGGATATTGGCAGACTATCCGCTAGACATGTAACTTCCTTATCATTACCGCTGATTACACTGGCAAGCATACTCCGGGGGAGTCTCAGAAATGGGTAAAAATTCCGACAAGAAAACCTCCAAGAAGAAGAACAAGCTGAAGAAGGAAGAGAAAAAAGCAAAAAAGGCAAAGCTAAAAAAAGCTGAAGCCGGCACCCGCGTCACGGCGGCACAGAGACAGGATATGATCGCCACTGCCGCATATTACATCGCAGAGAGTCACGGTTTTACGCCTGGAAGATCAGAAGATGATTGGCTGGCGGCAGAACACCATATAGATAATATTCTACAAGGCAGGTAGTTTGCCTAAAACAGTGCGCCGGTTTGAAGGGAAAATCTCATACCGCCATATGGCATGAGAGACTGGTTCCATCAAACATCCTTTTTTCTCAAGCGCTTAAGATTATCATCCAGTGCCATCTCAAGCGCCTTGTAGACCTTGAGTTGAGCTGCCTGGTAGCGTGTCTCTGGTTCACCAACCAGCTCCAAACGGGCACCGAAATAGGCCACATCCGCTTCCAGGGAGATGGTATTCAGATTGACTCTTAATCGGTTACTCACTTTTCCCGTCAAAACATTCGACCTAATTGGTTGACAGCTATAACGCTGCAATCAGTTGCTGCGGCCATACCTATATTGAGGTAACGGACAGAGACCATATCCAGATTCACTCACAGGCAACGAGATAACCATAAATTAGCAAGGGTAGTATCGAGCTTGCTAACACAGCCCTAAACCTTACATTTACGTCCTGCCACATCTAGAGTTTATCAAAACAGCATCGGATTTTATGCGGGTTTTATATCGGCCGAGAGAATCAATACTTAACCTTGATATAATTTTGTTGATGCCCACAAAAAAATAAGTTATACATCACAACCCTCGTCACGGGTAAACAGAGACATGACCACACTTCTGGATGCACTTAGATCCTCAACCGCCTTCTCGGGCGGCAACGCCACCTTCGTCGAAGATCTCTACGAAAGCTACTTGAAAGACCCTGAAAGCGTACCGGATGACTGGCGAAGGCAGTTTGAAGAGCTGCCCAAAGCCGAACGCGCTGACACCCCGCACGAACCCATCCGGCAAAGATTCCTGCATCTGGTCAAGGAGCGTACCGTCACCGCCCAGCCCCAGGAGAGCCTCTCACCGGCGGCAGCTGAGCAACAGGCATCTGTGCTCCGTTTCATTAATGGCTATCGCATGCGTGGCCATCAAAGCGCCGACCTGGATCCTCTCAAGTTGCGTGAGTCAGTTCACGTGGATGATCTCGACCTGGCTTACCACAATCTGGATAACATCTCTCTCGATTCCATCTTCAACACGGGCTCACTCTTCTCCCCGGAGAGGATGAAACTGAGTGAGATCATCGAGCTGCTGGAGAAGAGCTACTGTGGCAGTATCGGAACCGAATACGGACACATCACCGATACCCGGCAGAAGCGCTGGATACAGGAGCGTATCGAACAGCGGCATCTGTTTCAGAGCTTCAGCGCGGGTGAGAAAAAATGGTTGCTGACGCTGCTCACCGCAGCCGAGGGTATAGAGAAGTACCTGCACACCAAATATGTCGGCCAGAAAAGGTTCTCTCTGGAAGGTGGTGAAACCCTGATTCCACTGCTCGATGAGCTGATCCAATACGGCGGTGGAAACGGTATCAATGAAGTTGTAATCGGCATGGCCCATCGGGGCCGTATCAATGTACTCACAAATATCCTGGGTAAACCGCCTCAGGAGATCTTCGACGAGTTCGAGGGCCGGGTGGATGTCAGCCCGCAACGACTTGCCGGTGACGTGAAGTACCACATGGGCTTCTCAACAGACATCGACACACCCGGTGGCGTCGTCCACATAGCACTGGGATTTAACCCCTCCCACTTGGAGATCATCAACCCTGTGATTGAGGGTTCGGTACGTGCCCGTCAACGTCGCCGTGGAGATCACGACGGTTCCAAGGTGATGCCGATCCTGATTCATGGGGATGCCGCGTTTGCCGGGCAGGGCGTGGTCATGGAGACCCTCAACCTTTCGCAGACACGAGGATACTCCACCGGCGGTACGATCCATATCATCGTAAACAACCAGATCGGTTTCACTACCAGCAATCCGCTGGATACCCGTTCCACATACTACTGTACCGATGTGGCGAAGATGGTTCAGGCCCCCATCTTTCACGTCAACGGTGACGACCCGGAAGCGGTAATGTACATCACCCGGCTGGCGATGGAGTTCCGCATACGCTTCCGCAAGGATGTGATCATCGACATGATCTGCTACCGCCGCCACGGCCACAACGAGGCGGACGAACCCTCGGTGACACAACCGCAGATGTATCGAAAGATCCGCAACCATCCGACTATCAGAACGCGTTATGCGGAGAAACTGATCCAGGAGGGCGTCATTAATCCACAGATGGCCCGTGACCTGGTGGATAACTACCGTAATTCACTGGAGAGCGGCGCTCTGGAGGCAAGACCGGTCGTCTGTGCCCTGCAACACCCTTATGCGGTCAGATGGAATACTTACAGAGGTATCGAATGGGATCACCCTTGCGATACCCGCGTGAAGCATGATGAATTCGACCGGCTTGCCCAACAGTTGCTTCATGTGCCGACTGGATTTGAACTCCACGCCCGTGTCGAGAAGATCTGGAAAGAACGCAAGAGAATGGCCAGCGGAGACCAGTTGATCGACTGGGGCTTTGCCGAAAACATGGCATACGCTTCGCTGCTGACCGCCAACATTCCGATCCGGCTCTCAGGTCAGGATTCGGGGCGCGGGACCTTCTTCCATCGACATGCGGTACTGCACGACCAACAGACTGGCGACGCCCTCATTCCCCTGCAACACTTGTCCAATGAGCAGGCCGATTTTCTGGTCATCGACTCCCTGCTTTCGGAAGAGGCCGTACTCGGTTACGAATATGGCTACGCCACCGCCGAACCCGATTCACTGACAATCTGGGAGGCGCAGTTCGGTGACTTTGCCAACGGAGCACAGGTAGTCATCGATCAGTTCATCACCAGCGGCGGTGAAAAATGGGGGCTGTTGTGCGGTCTCGTCATGCTGCTGCCCCATGGCTATGAAGGCCAGGGTGCCGAACACTCCTCAGCGCGACCGGAACGGTTCCTGCGGCTGTGTGCCAACCATAATATCCAGGTCTGTAATCCCACTTCCCCGGCACAAATCTTTCACCTGCTGCGTCGCCAGATGCTCAGGCCTTATCGCCATCCACTGGTCATCATGTCTCCAAAGAGCCTACTGCGTCATAGGCTTGCCACTTCGACAAAACAGGCGCTGGTGGATGGTGAGTTTCAGAACGTGATCGACGAGATCGACGAGATCGATCCCAAAAAAGTCAAACGTCTGATCATGTGCTCCGGCAAAGTCTATTACGACCTGCTGGAGACGCGCCGTTCCCGCAGTATCGAGGATGTGGCCATTATCCGTATCGAACAGCTCTACCCCTTCCCTCAGAAGACATTCGATAAAATTGTCGGACGCTACAAGAATGTCAAAATGTATATTTGGTGCCAGGAAGAGCCGCAAAACCAGGGGGCCTGGGATCAGATAAAACACCGTTTCTACCCACTGACCGCGAAAGGCAAACCACTACACTATGTCGGCCGATCTACAGCTGCAGCGCCAGCTGTCGGTTACCGTACAGTCCATGTCTCGCAACAGGAGGAACTGGTCGACGAGGCACTCTCAGGACGCATCAACCCACGCATGAACTATAGGAATCAGGCAAACCAATGAGCATCGAACTACGCGTTCCTCAACTTCCGGAATCCGTTTCAGACGCAACCATCCTTAACTGGCATAAACAACCGGGTGATGCCGTACGGCAGGATGAATCTCTGGTCGACCTGGAGACTGACAAGGTAGTCCTGGAAGTCCCCGCACCGCAAACGGGGGTACTCAAGGAGATCCTTTTCAGCGATGGGGATACGGTACAGGCAGAGGATATCCTGGGTATTATCGTGGCTGGTGAAGCGACTGCCGTTTCTACAGTAACGGAAGATGTCAGTCAGGATGAAGTCTCTGCATTGTCACCCTCGGTAAGACGACTGATCAACGAAACCGGTATCGATCCGAACACCATCCAGGGCAGCGGGAAAAACGGGCGCATCCTCAAGGCGGATGTGGAAGCGGTACTGACCGAAGGGACTCAAACCAAAGCCGTCAGTGCTAACAGAGAGAAGCAGTCGGCAGAAAAAACCGCAAAGGCCGCGACCCCCATTGCTACAACCAACGACGGCAGACCCGAAGAACGGGTCCCGATGACCCGCCTGCGTAAACGTGTCGCAGAGAGGTTGGTGGAGGCGCAACAAACAGCAGCCATACTCACCACCTTCAACGAGGTGGACCTCAATGCAGTGTCCGATCTTCGTGTTCGCTACCGGGAGAGTTTCGAGAAACAGCATGATGTCCGTCTCGGGTTCATGTCATTTTTCGTCAAGGCTTCTGTCGAGGCGCTGAAGAAATTCCCGATCATCAACGCCACCGTGGATGGGGAGGACATTCTCTATCACGGTTATTTCGATATCGGCATTGCCGTCTCTTCACCCCGAGGTCTCGTCGTACCGATCCTGCGGGATGCCGACCAGCTCAGTTTCGCCACGATTGAAAAACGCATCAAGGACTTTGGCATGAAAGCCAAAGAGGGTACTTTGAGTTATGAAGACCTGACCGGAGGCACCTTTTCCATCACCAACGGCGGCGTTTTTGGTTCCATGTTATCAACCCCTATTCTTAACCCGCCGCAGAGTGCGATCCTCGGCATGCACTCCATCCAGCAACGACCAATGGTGGTCAACGGCGAGGTGGTCGTTCGCCCGATGATGTATCTCGCACTCTCCTATGACCACAGAATCATCGATGGACGCGACGCGGTGCAGTATCTCGTCACCATCAAGCAGCTGCTAGAGGACCCAAGCCGTCTACTGTTGGAGATATGATGTCCGACACTTAGTGAACACAACCGCACAAGCACATGCCGCGTGACCTTCAGTGATGCGGCATGTGCTATCAATTTCATGATCGCTACACATCCCCTTGACAGTGCTAAACTACTGTTAATTGAAGCAGCAGGCAGACAGCCTGGTGAACTCGAAGCGTATAAAAACGATCCAAATAGACGCATGCATCAATATCCGCCAGACCTTTTTCAACACTGCAGGACCTTATCATGACGCAGATCCACCAGGATGATCTTATCCAGAGTATCGCTGATGCTCTGCAATATATCTCTTACTATCATCCGGCCGACTTCCTCAGGGCGATGGGAGAAGCTTGGGAAAAAGAGCAGAATCCTGCCGCGAAAGATGCCATGGCCCAGATCCTGGTCAACTCGCGCATGTCTGCCGAAGGCCGACGCCCGGTCTGTCAGGATACGGGTATGGTAGTAGTATTTCTGAAGATCGGCATGGAGGTTCAGTGGCAAGGGAATATGACAGTCAGCGAGATGGTCAACGAAGGGGTACGCCACGGCTATGCCCACCCTGACAATGTTTTACGCTTCTCCATGGTCAGCGACCCACTGGGAAAACGTAAGAATACGCTGGATAACACACCCGCCATCGTTCATACACAGTTGGTCAAAGGCAACACTGTGGAGATCAAGATTGCAGCCAAAGGGGGCGGATCTGAGAACAAGTCACGGTTCAAAGTGCTCAACCCATCGGATTCACTGGTTGATTGGGTGCTGGATGAGGTACCTAAAATGGGTGCCGGCTGGTGCCCGCCCGGTATGCTTGGCATCGGCGTCGGCGGAAGCGCTGAACAGGCTATGCTGCTGGCGAAAGAGTCGTTGATGGAGCCCATCGATATCCATCAACTCATGGAGACCGGGCCCAGCAACCGCAAAGAGGAATTACGACTCGAACTCTTTGAGAAGGTCAATGCACTCGGTATCGGCGCCCAGGGACTGGGAGGCCTTACCACAGTGCTGGATGTGAAAATCAGCGATTTTCCCACTCACGCCGCCTCACTGCCGGTGGGCATGATCCCAAACTGTGCGGCTACGCGCCATGTCGAGTTTACCCTGGACGGCTCGGGACCGGCCGAACTGACGCCTCCAAGTCCAGAAGATTGGCCGAACGTCACTTGGGAAGCCTCACCCCAGGCACGCCGCGTCAACCTTGACACCATCACAAAGGAGGAGATCGCCGATTGGCGTCCCGGTGACCTGATCCTGTTGAGCGGTAAACTCCTCACCGGACGGGACGCTGCACACAAGCGAATAGCCGACCTCTACAGCCGGGGTGAATCCCTGCCGGACGGGGTCGACTTCCACAATCGCTTTATCTACTACGTTGGCCCCGTCGATCCGATTCGCGATGAAGTGGTCGGACCGGCCGGTCCGACCACCGCCACCCGCATGGACAAGTTCAGCGAGGTGATGCTGGGACAGGCAGGCCTGCTAGGCATGGTCGGTAAAGCGGAACGCGGACCGGCGGCGCTGGAGGCCATCAAGCAGCACAAGGCTGTCTATCTGATGGCAGTAGGCGGAGCGGCCTATCTGGTATCAAAAGCCATTCGAAGCTCCAGGCTACTTGCCTTCGAGGACTTGGGCATGGAGGCAATCAGGGAGTTCGAAGTGGTCGATTTCCCTGTCACCGTCGCGGTCGATAGCCGTGGCACTTCGATTCATAAGACAGGCCCAGCCGAATGGCAGGCAAAAATTGGAAAAATACCCGTCGTCACGGAGTAATCTGTCATGTCCCTTTACAAAGCATTCCGCATACGTAAAGACGAAGGAAAACACTCAGCAGGTATCGAATCTCTTGAGATACCCTCCCCGGGTGAGGGCGAGGTACTGGTTCGTGTCCTCTATTCGAGCGTCAACTATAAGGATGCCTTGGCCGGCACCGGTAAAGGCCAGATCCTTAGACACTTCCCGCTCACCGGCGGCATTGATGCCGCCGGCGAAGTCAGCGAAAGTAATGACCGGCGATTTAAAGCGGGTGACCCCGTCATCATAACCGGCTATGAACTCTCAGCCACCCACGATGGCGGTTACGCGGAGTATCTGTGTGTCGATGCGGAATGGGTGGTTCCCCTGCCGGACGGCCTGAGTCTAAAGGAATCGATGGCTCTGGGTACAGCAGGTTTTACGGCCGCACTGGCGCTGCACCGCATGGAGATCAACGGACAACGCCCAGACATGGGACCGATCCTGATTACGGGTGCAACAGGCGGGGTCGGCAGTCTGGCGGTCAATATATTTGATGGCGAAGGCTATGAAGTAACGGCGGTGACTGGCAAACAGGATCAGCACGCATACCTTGATCACCTTGGTGCGCAAGAGGTGATGGAACGGGAAAAGATCAAACCGGGACGTCACGCGTTGGAACGGGGACGCTGGGGTGGCGCAGTGGACAACGTAGGGGGTGAAATGCTTTCCGGCATTACCAGAACCGTACGACCCTGGGGCAACATCGCCGCTATCGGACTGGCCGGGGGCCATGAACTCAACACCACGGTAATGCCGTTTATTCTTCGCGGTGTCAGCCTGCTGGGCATCAATTCTTCCGGCTGCCCATACGAGATCCGCCATGAGATCTGGCAACGCCTGGCAACCGACCTCAAGCCCAGGCATCTGGATGACATACTGACACGGACTATCTCAATGGATGAACTGCCGGAAGCCTTCGACGAGTTACTCGCAGGACAGGTGCTGGGTCGCATACTGGTGGAAACAACCGCCTGAAAATCAACTTGGCTATTTCTTACATGCCATGCATGCGGAGTATCAATGCTATCAGACATCGATAGCACGACTGATTGAATATATCCAAAGCGTAGGCATGTTGGTTCAAATCTTATATCGGTTGCAACTGTAACCACAGCATACCAACCTCGAGCCTTCAGTAGACTTATCACGTGTCCTTTGAACGAGAGACGACTGTCTGTCGAATGATTTCAGAAAAATGCGTGAACCCTTTCACACGGACAATGGCACTGCTTATCAATTCCAATCCGGGTAATTTTTTGAAACAGATTTCCTGTCCAAGGAAACATTTCGGAAACACCGCTTGATTAGGATCTCTCCTGTACACCGACGGCAACCTGTCGTCCACCATAAAACAAACGGTCGTTACGGCCTTATTAAGGATAGGAGCTATCACAATGATTAAGCGACTTCTGATGACACTGATGATTTTCTCTGTCTCATATACCGCCTTGGCGCATCACCCTGCCGCCGATATCGTGGATCCGGATATCTACGCCATGATCGACAGTCTGGTGGCGGATACACCCCATGCAGATCTTGTCTTTTCCGATATGGGTATGGGATCCACCGACATTGAAGTGACAGCCAACAGCATTCGCACCATGGAGTCGATGATCGACGATGGCCTGATGGACTTTGCACTGACCCTTGACGGTGATGTATCCGTATCTGTAAGTGCGAATGGAGATGGGAGCATCACCATGTCTATCTCTCAACGCGGACGTTAACCAGGCACGGCAAGACCGAATTTATTACAAACCAATAACACTCTGTTTCAAATTGTTTCTGTCACCTTGTGAGGTAATCCTCATCATGCTTTTATTGTGAGTGACAGCATCCATTTCCCCTAAACCACTTGGATGTTTTTCAACCTGCTCTCCCCCCGGGAGCAGGTTTTTTATTGACTACCTGCCGGCACACCAGATCATGCTTATGCAGTCAGAGTATATTCAGCCGAAACAGGGTTAAAACTGGTATCCCTTGGGCACCACGACAACCCCCTTGGGTGAAACGGTAAACCGCGAGGCATCTCTCTCCATATCGAATCCTAACTGCTCACCCGGCGGTACCAACACCCCCTTATCGATGATGCAGTTTTGCAATTGAGCGCCCTCCCCCACTTCAACATCATTGAAGAGAATCGAGTTGTGGATCACTGCCTCTTCCCCTATATGTACTTTGGGAAAGAGGATTGAGTGCTGCACACTGCCTCCTACAATAACGACACCGCCACCCACAATCGAGTTGATAAAAATCCCCTCAGTACCCGTAATCCCGGGCACAGTCCTCGCCGGAGGGTTTTGAATTTGGTATGTCCGAATCGGCCACTCCGGCTGGTAAAGATCGAGTGAGGGCACCGGATTCAACAACTCCATGTTGGCTTCGTAATAGCTATCGATCGTGCCCACGTCGCGCCAATAGCGGTCAGGACTGACACGCCCCGCCTCACCGCCAAAGCGGTAGGCATAGACACCCGTATCGCCAATCAGACGTGGAAGAATATCGTTTCCGAAATCATGAGTTGACGCCTCACGATGGTTGTCTTCTTCGAGGATCTCGATCAGCCGGTCCAGTGAAAAGACATAGATACCCATCGAGACCATCACGCCGCCTTCGTCTGCCATCGGCTCAGGATCTGAGGGTTTCTCTTCAAATGCACTCACCCGACCACTGGCATCCACACGCATGACACCAAACTGACCGGCCTGTTCCAACGGCATCCGCATCGTGGCAACCGTTACCCCAGAGGTGTGGGATTCATGGAATTCCAACATAGGCGCATAGTCCATTCGGTAGATGTGGTCCCCCGAGAGAATCAACACCCGCTCGGCACCACTGCGTTTCAGCATATAGAGATTCTGGAAGACTGCGTCGGCGGTGCCTCCGTACCAGTTGTCACCGGTTCGCATCTGCGGCGGTACCGCAGTGATATATTCACCCAGTTCCGGATTGAACAGGGACCAACCGTCTCTCAAATGCTTCTGCAGGGAGTGGGATTTGTATTGAGTCAGCACCAATATGCGCCGCAAACCCGAGTGGAGACAGTTGGCCAGGGTGAAATCGATAATCCGGTATTTTCCACCGAACGGAACAGCCGGTTTGGTACGCTCCAGGGTCAAGGGCTTGAGGCGGGAACCGTGGCCACCGGCCAGTATCAGGGTCAAGGTGTTCTCTAACATCGACAGCGCTCCACGCTTGAGAGACAAGGATCATGAAGTGCTATAAGCAATAAACGCACCCGATATGCCACTCAATGAGATCGGTGCGCTCCCTTGCATGGATTTTGACACCCCGCATGCACCAACCTGCGCACCGGCTGCACCGAGATTCATCGGCAAACTGCAAACGGGGCCATACAGGCACTATATTGGTGCGTTTTCGAAGACTGAAGACCGGAGTACGATCGGCCGGTGATAAAAAAACCGGTGGCTGTCGACACAGTCCACCGGTCTCTCTGATAGAGACGAAACGCTAATGTTGTTTGTAGTGAGGATCGAGCCAGCACTGCGGTAACCCTTCACCGGAAGGGAATCTCATCTCATCCTTGGCAAAGGATTCGGCATCTTGCATCTCTTCTCCCGCATGGAACCGGCCTACGATCTGATCGTGATTGGGATTGAAAAGATCAGCCAGGCCCAAGACCTCGACCAGTTTTTCACTGTTTTTCTGCATCAGAAACATCGACTACCTCCTTCCCGATAGGTCAGAGGGCATGAAAGCCTCCTCATTAAAGTATGGTTGAGGAAGGAGGATTTTCAATGCAATACATCTGTCAGAGAGGCCACTGACGGTGTGCGGTATCTTGCCCTGTCGAAAGTTGAATTAAACCCCTGCAATCAGAGTTCGCGGGTGGCTAAAAATCGCACATCCGGCCAGCGTTCGATTGCCAGATCCAGATTCACACGGGTTGGAGCAAGATAGACCAACTGTTCGTCGCCATCGATAGCCAGGTTCTCGTAAGCCTTTTCCCTAAAACGTTCCAGCATCTTCTCGTCATCGCACTCGATCCAGCGTGTCGTGGCGACGCTGATCGGTTCCACTACCGCTTCCACTTTATACTCATGCTTCAGACGTTCAACAGCCACATCGAACTGGAGGATACCTACGGCCCCCAGGATCAGATCGTTATTCCTCATCGGCCGAAAGACCTGCGTGGCACCTTCCTCACAGAGCTGCAGCACACCTTTCAACAGCGCCTTCTGCTTGAGCGGATCCTTGAGGACCACCCGGCGGAAAAGCTCAGGTGCGAAATAGGGAATACCGATGTACTTCAGTTCCTCCCCTTCGGTAAAAGTGTCGCCGATCTGGATGGTGCCGTGATTATGCAGGCCGATGATGTCGCCAGGCCAGGCTTCCTCCACGTGACGCCGCTCATCGGCCTGGAAGGTGAGCGCATTGCTGATCTGCACCGTCTTGCCGAGGCGTACATGATTCATCTTCATACCTTTGCGGTAACTGCCGGAACAGACCCGCAGAAAGGCGATCCGATCCCTGTGCTGGGGATCCATATTGGCCTGTATCTTAAAGACGAAGCCGCTGAACTTCTTTTCCGAGGGTTCGACCAGGCGCTGTTTGGTGGACCTGGAGAGCGGTGCGGGCGCATATTCGACGAAGGCTTCCAACAACTCCCTGACGCCGAAGTTATTGATCGCCGAACCAAAGAAGACTGGTGTCTGCTCACCCTTGGCGTAGGCCTCCAGATCGAGTGAGTGGCTGGCGCCACGCACCAGTTCGATCTCCTCGCGCAGCTCGTCAGCCTGGGAACCGATCTCCTCGTCGAGTTTGGGATTGTCGATCCCCTCAATAATCTCACCCACCTGGATCTTGCCCCCATGGGTGGCGCTGAAGAGATGGGTCGCATCGGTACGCAGATCGTAGACCCCCTTCAGCCTTTTACCCATACCGATGGGCCAAGTGACCGGCGCGCAAGCGATCTTCAATACCGATTCGATCTCATCAAGGATCTCTAACGGATCTCTTCCCTCCCGATCCAGCTTGTTGACGAAGGTGAGTATGGGTGTGTCCCGCAGGCGACAGACCTCCATCAGCTTGATGGTGCGCTCCTCCACGCCCTTGGCCACGTCGATCACCATCAGCGCCGAATCGACCGCGGTGAGCGTGCGGTAGGTGTCTTCGGAGAAATCCTCATGACCCGGGGTATCGAGCAGGTTGACCGTCTCGTCCCGATAGGGGAACTGCATCACCGAAGAAGTGACGGAGATACCGCGCTCCTTCTCCATCTCCATCCAGTCAGAGGTGGCGTGCCGCGCCGCCTTGCGACCCTTGACGGTTCCCGCCATCTGGATCGCACCGCCATAGAGCAGTAACTTTTCCGTCAGCGTGGTCTTGCCGGCATCGGGATGAGATATGATGGCGAAGGTTCGCCTGCGACTGAGTTGTTCGAGCAGTTCAGACATCAGGATGGATCGAAATAGGAAAAAGGTTGCGGATTATAACCCATTAAGCCCCATGATATGAGACGGCTGACAGAAGAAAAATTCACGTCGGATCAATCCGGTTGGGAAGCGCATTCGGTATTTAAGGAATCTGCTGGACATATATCTTTATTTTTCGCCTAATCTCATATAATTATCATTAGGCAAGTCTTATTTGACGGTATTCAAATGGACCTATCCATCGCATCGGTCAACGCATTCAGTCACGGCATGTCCGCGCAAGGCAGGACATCCGGCCAGACCGACGCGTCGAGAGCGGCAGGCCAGCCCATTACCAGCGACACCGACAGCAGAGATACCTCTGCGTCGGAAACCCTAACCGAACGCCCGGCCAGAGAGACTCAGCAAACCAGCCGACTGCCACCTGAAGAGCAGAAACAACTGGCGGAGCTGCAGCAGCGGGACAGGGAGGTCAAGGCACATGAGTTGGCCCATAAATCGGCGGGAGGCAGATACGTCACCAGCGGCAGCTTCACCTATCAGACAGGCCCTGACGGTCGTCGCTACGCCATTGGCGGTGAAGTCACCATCGACTCCTCTGCTGGCAGCACGCCGGAAGAGACCCTGCGTAAGGCAGAAATGATACGCCGCGCCGCGCTTGCCCCGGCAGACCCTTCGCCACAGGATCACAGGGTCGCCTCTCAGGCAGCTATGATGGCTGCGGAAGCGCGTGGTGAGATCAGCGCTGAACAGCGACAGGCGCTGCAACAGCAGCGTGAAGGAAGAGAGACACAGCAGGGAGAGGAGTCCGAGTCCGAGCCAGCCATCCCAAGGCTCAATCAGAGAGCCGTCGACTCATTTACCGCCGTCGCGGTAACCAGCCTGCAAAGCCAACCCGATCCCATCGATGAGATCGTCTGATCAGACTGTCTCCCTCTCTAATCGACGGCATAACTCCAGGTCATAGCTCAAGCGACATCACCACCGCATCCTCACGGGTCCGGCCAGCAGCTGGATAGTAGTCTTTGCGCATACCGACCTCCACGAACCCGAGCCCCTGATAGAGCTTTATTGCGGCTCGATTGCTCGCTCTGACTTCCAGAAAGGTGGTCTCCGCGCCATGCTGGCGGGCGATCTTGAGCAGGCGCCGGATCAGTTTGTTACCTAACCCCTTTCGCTGCCACTTGGGATGAATACAGAGATTTAGGATATGCGATTCATCGATGACAACCGACATCACCCCGTATCCAATCACTACCTCTTCAAGCAGTATCACCCAACAACAGTAACCGACTCGCAGACAGTCTTGAAAGATGCCCAGGGTCCAGGGAAAAGGATAAACGGCCTCTTCGATGGCTATGACTTGCTGCAGATCCTCCTGCTGCATGGGTCGCAAGCTCAGGAGCGGATCGCGCAGCAGGGCACTCACACTTCAGCACTCCGCAGCGTTGAAAGCGCCAGTTGGAGATCCTGCCATGACTTCGCCTTCTGCTCCGGCGAACGGAGCAGGTAGGCGGGATGATAGGTGACAACCAAAGGTATCTGCCGATCACCGAGGTGGTGCAGACGGCCTCTCAGCTTACCGACGGTAATATCGGTCCTGAGCAGATTCTGTGCCGCGATACGACCTACGGCGAGTATCAGGCGCGGCTGGATGAGCTCGATCTGGCGCTTGAGATAGGGCTCGCAGCTCAGAGCTTCTTCAGGTTTTGGATCCCTATTGTTCGGTGGACGGCACTTGACGATATTGGCGATGAAGACCGACTCCCGTTTGTAGCCCATGGCCAGGAGCATGGCATTCAGGAGTTGCCCCGCACGCCCCACAAAGGGTTCCCCCTGCCTGTCCTCGTCAGCACCGGGGGCCTCACCGATTACCAGCAGATCGGCCTCCGTGCTGCCCACGCCAAAAACCGTTTGGGTACAACCGGCGCGTAACTCACAGCTTTGGCAATTACGTACGGCATCTCGCAGGAGCGGCCAATCCATCTGCTCAACAGTATCATTGCCTGATGACAGGGGCGGTTGTTCCGCTGTTTCCACTTCGGTACCAACTGGTCCCGCAGCTCTCCCGTCAACCTCTCCTGAGGATTCAGGAATGGGAGCAAACTCCAAATCCCGACGCTGCCAGAGAGAGATGCCCATGGCGTCCAGATAGCGTCTGCGGTTCAGCTCATCCATGGGCGGTCATTCGCCTACACGTCACCACCCTGGGGGTGGGCCTTCGTGGCCGGCTCCAGGATCTTGTTGACCGCGTTGATATAGGCCTTTGCCGAGGCGATAACGATATCGGTGTCGGCGCCCTGACCGTTGACAATCCGTCCACCCTTCTCCAGGCGAACGGTCACCTCTCCCTGGGCATCGGTGCCGCTGGTGATATTGTTGACCGAGTAGAGCTGAAGCTGGGTGCCGCTGTTGACGATGCTCTCGATCGATTTGAAGGCCGCATCCACCGGACCGCCACCGACCGCCTCGCCCGGTTCCTCCTCTCCATCAAGGCTGATCACCAGATGCGCCCGCGGCGTCTCGCCCGTCTCCGAACAGACTTTGAGGGAGATCAGCTTGACCCGCTCGTTGACCGACTCTGTTCGGGTGTCGGTCACCAGGGCCTGAAGATCCTCATCGAAGATCTCATGCTTCTTGTCGGCCAGATCCTTGAATCTCGAGAAGGCCGCGTTCAGTTCCTCTTCCGAGTCGAAGGTGATACCGAGGCCCTCCAGCCGGGTACGAAACGCATTGCGCCCCGAATGCTTGCCCAGCACCATACGATTCTGGCTCCAACCCACATCCTCCGCCCGCATGATCTCGTAGGTCTCCCGGGATTTGAGCACGCCGTCCTGGTGAATCCCCGATTCGTGGGCGAAGGCATTGGCGCCCACGATGGCCTTATTCGGCTGCACCGGAAACCCGGTGATATTGGAGACCAGCTTGGAGCAGGTGACAATCTGAGTCGTGTCCAGGCCGGTCTTGCAGGTGAAGATATCGGGCCGGGTTCTCACCGCCATCACCACCTCTTCCAGGGAGGCGTTGCCGGCCCGCTCACCCAGGCCGTTGATGGTGCACTCCACCTGACGGGCACCATTACCGACGGCAGACAGGGAGTTGGCCACCGCCAATCCCAGATCGTTGTGACAGTGAACGGAGAAGACCGCCTTGTCGGCATTGGGGATACGTTCACGCAGTTTACGGATCATCTCCCCGAACTGATGGGGCATTGCATAGCCAACCGTGTCGGGGACATTGAGCGTCGTAGCACCTGCGTCGATCACTGCCTCGAAGATCCGGCAGAGGAAATCGATCTCGGACCGGCCCGCATCCTCTGCGGAAAACTCCACGTTATCGGTATATTTTCTTGCCCGCTTGACCGCATGGACCGCCTGTGCGACCACTTCATCAGGTTGCATACGCAACTTCTGCTGCATATGGATCGGCGAGGTGGCGATAAAGGTGTGGATGCGGGCTGAGTTGGCCTCGCGCAGGGCTTCACCTGCCCGATCGATATCTTTATCCAGCGCTCGCGCCAGACCACAAACCGTGGAATCCTTGACCGATTTTGCGACCGCTGCCACCGCCTCGAAGTCACCGGGACTGGCGATGGGAAACCCCGCCTCGATTACATCCACGTGCAGCTTCTCAAGGGCCTTGCCGATACGCACCTTCTCATCCTTGGTCATCGACGCACCGGGACTCTGCTCGCCGTCCCGCAGCGTGGTATCGAATATTATCAACTGATCTGAATCGCTCATTTACTGACTCTCCGGCCGTATTTCCTCATCCGACACAGACACCGAACAAAACTGATGAGCGGCGTCTGGGATGCTGTCGGATGGTTATTATCTCTACACAATTACTCTTCAGAATCCGCCTCATCGGGATGATCGGCACCTGTCCGGTTTTCACGATGCTTGCGCAACAGCAGTAGCGTCAGTACCGGGCCGGATACGGCATAGGCGAGAAACATCAGAAAGAGCACGGTGGGCGGGTGGGTCTGAACAATTGCCAACACTACCACCACCACAACCAATACGATAAAGGGCACTTTACCGTGGAAATCGATCTCTTTAAAACTGTGGTAACGGAAATTGCTTACCATCAGCAGGCCGACCAGCGTGGTGAGAATAGCGGCGGGCCAACCGACCGTATCACCGGCAATGCCATAATCAACTCCCAACCATACGCCACCGGCAACAATGGCCGCCGCTGATGGGCTGGGCAGGCCTTGAAAATACTTTTTATCGGTGGTGCCAACCTGGGTGTTGAATCGCGCCAAACGTAAAGCACTGCTTGCAGTGTAGATAAAGGCTGCAAGCCAGCCCAGTTTACCCAGATCGTTAAGCGCCCAGATATAGACCACAAGTGCCGGGGCCAGGCCGAAGGAGACCATATCGGAGAGACTATCATACTCGGCGCCGAAGGCGCTCTGGGTTTTTGTCAATCTGGCGATACGCCCATCCATCCCATCCAGCAACATAGCCACGAAGATAGCCACGGCCGCGGTTTCAAACTTCCCGTTAACGGCGGCTAGAATGGCGTAAAAGCCTGCAAAAAGTGCTGCCGTGGTAAACAGATTCGGCAACAGATAGATACCCCGCCTGGGCTTTTTGACCGTTTCCTGCACCTTATCCATTATATCCGTCACCCCGAATGAAAGACGTGCGCATTATAGCAGGGAGCGTGAATTTTAGAGTGTTGAGTTTTTAATGATGAATGCAGATCTCAACTGCGGTTTCTCGCGGCGAAATAAGGTAGAAAATCAGAGTCTCCCCGACCCCTTGACGTCAAGGTAAGTATTGACCAGTTTCACAGGCAGCTGCCGGGGCTCGCTGTCGATGATCAGTGCGCCACGATGTCGTAATGTCTCATGGGCCTGGCGCCGGAGCGACAGATAGTCGACGACCCCCTGAAACAACAGCGCGGACGAGAGATCACGTACCGGCTGGTCAACCGCCCGGTCCAGCGACTGCTCCCGCAGATCCGCAATCACCACCAGATGGCGTCTCGACAGCAACGCCACCGCCTTGAGCAGATCACCAGTCTCTTCGTTGCGCGTGTTGGTCAGGATCACCACAAGCGAGCGCCGCCGCTGCAAGGGCATCAGTTGATGGGCAGCGGCCAGATAGTCTGCGGCCTGCAGACTGGAGTCGAGGTCGTAGGTACGATCCAGCAGGCGGCGCACCACTTGCCCGCCCTTCATCGGCGGTTGCCAGCGTGACATACCCCCAAAACTCAGAAAACCGACGGCATCGCCCTGGCGATCCGCCACATAGCTCAACAGCAACATGGCATTTAACGCGTGGTCAAGATGCGCTCCATCCTCATCCTGGTGGCGCATATGCCGCCCACAGTCGAGCATGAAGACCAGTTGCTGGTCCCGCTCATCCTGATACTCCTTGGAGATCAAACGACGATAGCGGGAACTCGCTTTCCAGTCTATCTGTCTCAACGCATCCCCGGTCCGGTACTCCCGGAGTTGATGGAAGTCACTGCCCTCTCCCCGCCGTTGGCGCCTTCTCACCCCCATCTGGCTCAGATGGTTGTCGGTGGCGAGTAAGGCATAGTGTGCAATCTCGCGAAAATTGGGGAAGACCCGAACTTCGGCTGACAGGTCGATGAAGCGTTTCTGATTCCATAGTGCCAGCGGCGATAGCAGGAGTAGATCCACCCCATGAAAGCGGCCATCTCCCCGGCGGGTCGGCAACAGCCGATAGTAAACTGTTGCCTGTCTGTTGGCAGGCAGGTTGAGATGGCAGGGCAACCCCTCTGACTGAAAATCCCCTGGATGGTGATCGTGTACCCGCATGACCAATAGATGGTCAGATTCATTGATCAGTTTAAGGCTTACCTTCGACCATACCCCGACCGGAATACTGGTGCGTAGCTCCCGTGTCACTGCCGGAGATGAGATTGCCCTCAGCCCGAGAAAGTCCCAAAGTGCCAACATCAACAGCAGCGCGGCAGCCAGTTTCCAGGCGGTCTCAAAAAAAGGCACCCAGATTGCCGTCAACGCCAACAGCGCCAACAATGCCAGGGCGGTAATAAGTCGAGGTGCCGGTTTCACTGCCTTGGCGCTGGCGTATTGTCCAGGAGGTCGCGCAGGACATCGTCCGGCTGATAGCCCTCGATCTCCAGATCCGTCGAGAGACGAATACGGTGCCGCAAAACCGGCAGCGCCGCTGCCTTGATATCGTCCGGCGTGACGAACTCACGCTGCTGCAGAAAGGCCTCCGCCCTGGCGGCCCGAAGCAACGAGATACTGCCGCGCGGACCGGGGCCGGCATCGATACCGTTCCACTCACGTGCGGCCCTGACCAGACGAACAGCATAATTGACGACCGCCTCATCCATCTGCAGGTTAGCGATATACGCCTGTATCTGGGGAATCTCCTCGGCCTTCAACAGGGGGCGGACAGCCGTCGTATCGAGCTGGTCAGCGACCGCTCCCAGGGTTACCTGTCTGACCATCATCTGTTCGTCATCCTCTGCCGGATAGTCGATCATGACCTTGAGCAGGAAGCGATCGAGCTGTGCCTGGGGCAGCGGGTAGGTCCCCTCCTGCTCGATCGGGTTCTGGGTTGCCAGCACCAGAAACGGGGGTGACAGAGGGAAGGTTCGCCCTTCAATGGTTACCTGCTGTTCCTGCATCGCTTCGAGCAGGGCCGATTGGGTCTTGGCTGGAGAGCGGTTGATCTCATCGGCCAGCAGTAAGTTGCAGAATACCGGCCCTTTGCGGACACGGAAGTTTTCGCTCTTCATGTCGAACATGATGTGGCCGGAGATATCACTCGGCATCAAATCGGGTGTGAACTGGATACGACTGAAGTCTCCCTGTACGGCAGCGGCCAGGCTGCGCACCAGCAACGTCTTTCCGAGCCCAGGCACACCCTCGACCAACACATGTCCCGCAGACAATAGCGCCAGCATCACCTCGTGAATCACTCGTGTCTGCCCGACGACCGCCTTGGCGATCTCCGTCTCCAACGCCCGGGCACGCTGCTGCAACCCCTCGTCGATGCGGTTGTTCTTTTCGTCCATTACACTCTCTTCTGGGTTTGTGGGCGCAACGCCGATAGTAGTCGTTGCAGGTTTATCGTTGTCTTGATCAGCTGACCGCCTTCACTCTCATGGCCATAGAGCGCCTGTTCTATCGACTGGGGCGTCAGGCCGGTCCGTTCAGCCAGCCACTGGCAACGCTCGGATTGCTCCAATCGTTGCAACAAAGGATGAGTCGCCAACCAGCGCTTTTCGACCTGCCTGCGGGCACCTTCCAGCAACCCTGTGCTGGGATCTGTACTCCAGGCGTACTCCGACGCGGCCTTGAGATGTTCCAGCAGATTCCTGCGCTGGGAATCGACCAACATGCGTCGCGGGCCGGTTCTCTCCATCATCCGCCAGAGGGTCAGCGCGATCAGCAGTATCAGACTGATACTGAGATAGGGCGCCCACTGCCAAAGCAGTTGCAGCAGAGAAGGCATCTGCGAACTGTACAGCAGCCAGGCACGGTCGTAACCGGCACTCAATCTGGCCAACAGCAGTGCATGGTCTTCATCGCCAATGCGCTTATTGTCCCAGTAGCGGTTGTCACTCAGAAAGGTCACCCGACCATCACCCCAGGGAAAGACCAGCAACTGCGGATTACCGTCCCCCGGTATCTCCCAGTGGTCGTATTGACTCTCTACCAGAAACCAGCGATCTGGATCGAAGCCGATCTCCATCTCCTCTTCACTGTCGGGAAGGGCGATGGTTAGGGTCTCATCCACCTCTTCCGGTTCGAACAGACTTGCGTTGGTCTCGATACCGAAGTACTGCAACAGTGGATGTCCGGTCTCATCGTCGATCATACGCCCGGGACTTATTACCAGATGACCGCCCCTTTCGACCCAGCTCAGCAGATCCGTCTGTCGAGCCTGTGGTAGTGGCGCACCCAAATCCTTGACGAAGAGCACACCGGTCTCATCCGGCGGTGTGGTGAGATACTGACGGCCCGACCGACTCTCCACCCCCACTCCCAAGCGACCGAGCAGACGCTCTGCAGCCAGCCAGGGATTGCGTCGTGCCGGGGTCGACATATCGGTTCTGACCTGTTCTGCCACAGGCTCGAAATTTTGCCAAAACCAGTAGCCGATACTACCGACGATAAACAGCAGCAGAAGCAGGACGGCAACCCATGCGACCCGATTGGATGTCATGCTTCACCGCCAAAGCAGGACTGCCATTGTTGACACAGGGCCAGTGCCTGCGACTTCTCCGGCTGCCGGTGCCCGTAAGCCAGCATCAGCCAGACTGCGGTTAAACGGGAGAAAAACTCGGACAGCTGGCTACTCAGCTGCTCACGGGCCAGATGGCTACATTCACCCTCAGTGGCGCCATCATGAATTTCCATGGCGTGCCGGTGCACCAGTGCGGAGAGCGCACCCCGATAGAGCAGGCTGAAAGCCTCTCGATAATCACCCGACTCGATCAACTGTGTAGCCATTTCGGCAGGGTTTTCCGGCAAACTTTCCGGTCGCAGGTCGAGACCGGCGATGTGGGTGGGTAACACACCCCTGTCTCGTTCCACTTCTCTGCCGAGTGGTTTGAGAAATCCTTGGTGTTGCAGAAACCAGTAGACCAGATAGGCCAACAGGCCGCCTGCCAGCAGCCAGAGCAGACCTTCGGATACCCATGCGATATTGCTGGTGAAACCTTGAAGGAAGCTCTTGATCCAGTCGACCAGCCAACCCTCATCCCCCTCCGTCACATCTCCAATAAACTTCCAGTGGGTACGCTCCTCATAGCGCCCGAAATCCTCGTCCGCCAGCACGGCTTCAATCGTTTCTCTGACCTCTACCCGGCTGTGTTCCCCTGCCTGAAGAGGCTGTATGGGCGCCATCGATAGTGCAAAACAAACCGCCAAAACCAGACTCAATCCACTCCCGAGACGACCCAGTCGATAGCGCTGTGCCATGCGCTTGAGCCCCAGTTCCAGATCCCAGGCCTCAAGCTCACTTCGCCGGGTAAGATAGAGCGCGAATCCGGCGGACACATAAAATGGCGCGACCAGGGACATGGCAAACAGGGCGCAGACCTGGTGGATCCACTCACTGGCGGCATCGGGTTCAAACAGATAGCTCTGCCAATCGATCCAGAGCAGCTCCTCCGGTATCAACAGCACCAGAAGAGAGATCAAGCTGAGCTCCAATGCCACCTCGAAGTGGATACCGATAATCGTCAACCAGCTGGCGGCATGACCGTTACGCCCCAGGACGCTTATCCGCTGGGCGCGGGGCTTTCCCTTGAGACGCTCCAGTACCGCCACCGGCATCACGAAAGAACGCGCCGGATTGAACCTCCGCCAAGTCAGATTGGCGATCAAGTGCGGTAAAACGACCCCCCTCCAGCGGCCGCGCATCTCTCGCCAGTCGGGTCGCTCGTCAAAGAGTCGGCGGCTCAACCAGTAGAGCAAGGGCGGCTCATACATGGGCTTGAACCACCAGAGCAGCAAACCCGCGGCCCAGAGGGGCAAGGGTGCCAGGGTCAGCACCAGCATCATGGGAGCCGCACTCACCAGCCACAGCAGCCATAGCGGCAGAAACCACTGCCTGGCCAGCATGAACCCAAGATCTATACCCTCCCAGGGAGAGCGTGGCCGCAGTTTTACGGCAATACTAGTGAGATCCACTCTGCCCCCTTCCCATGAAGACGAGATAGAGAATCACCCACAACCAGAGTGCTGCCGCCACCAGATACTTGACCTCGGGGGAAAAACCGCTGGAAGACCAGAAAGCCTCGATAAAGGCTGCCACCAGAAGCATCAGCGCCGCCCCCATGACCAACTGTAATGCCTCCTGAGCATGCCGTTTCAGGGTCTCAAGACGACCCAAGGGACCTGGCGCCAAGACCGCTTTGCCCATTAGAAGACCCGCAGCACCGCAGATGACGATCGCCGTCAATTCGAATGCGCCATGCCCCGACACAAATGGCCAAAAGGTCTCCTGATACCCCAGGCGGCTCAGATGCCCAGCCACGCCACCGATCACCACACCATTGAAGAGCAACAGAAAGAGCGTACCCACCCCCAACAGAATACCCAGAGCGAAGGTCCGAAAACCGATGCCGATGTTGTTCAGAATATAGAAACCGAACATGGTGAAGTCTGTCTCCGAACCTCGCTCGGGAGAACGCCCCGGGTGGTCATTGGCGGGATCGTAGGCGCTCTCCATCTCCGCCACACTCTGCTCATCCAACACCGTATAGATTAGATCTTCCTGCAAGTAGCATCCGATCCCCATCATCAGGGCGGGCAGAAGAAAGGTGGCTAGAGAAAGATAGAAGTAACCCCGGTTTCTTCTCAAGGCCCGGGGAAATCCACGATAGAGAAAATCGAGCAGCCGCCATAGCCACCCAGCTTTTCTACGGTAGAGCAGCGGGTGTCCACGAAGCACCAACCCATGCAGATAGGCCACCAGAGCGGGACTGAAGCGACGGCTGCGTGCCAGTGCATATTGACTGCAGAGCCTTCGGTAAAATTCCGGGAACCGCATCTGATCGCTTAGCTCGCTTCGGCGATTACGTTTGGGTCGGTGCAGATCCTCAATCAGGTCATCAATCTCTTCCCATAGTGCCCGGTTCTCTGCTTCGAAAGCCTCCTGTCTCATCAGCGTCCCTTCAGTATCCAGTTGGCATAACTGTAGAGCGCCTCAACACCCTTGTTGCCGCTGCGGCCTGTGACTTCCGACAGGAAATCCGCCAGCTCCTCCCGGCGATCCCCGGTGAGTCCTTCGGCTCTCTCGCTGAACGCCAGCAGTGTCAGTTGTTCATCCTCGCTGAGATCCAGCGGCGGTTTTTCTATCTCATCCGTGGGTATTTCTGTACGTTGCCGGTCCTGGCCCCGATAGACCACCAGGGTGCCAGCCGCCAGATCACCCAGGCGCTTGAACTGGCGATTGATCAGCATGGTAATCAGACCGGTAGCATAGAGGAAGGGTAGAAAGTCGGCGGTTCTCAGCAGATTGCGAATAACAGAAGCAGCCGGGGTCACCGGTGTGCCGTTATCCTGAATGACCAGAATACCCATCATCCTTTTCCCCGGTGTGGCGCCATTATGCAGTTCAAAAATCACCGGGTAGAACCACTCGATCAGAAAAAAGCCAATCAAGAGTATCGCCATGCCCACCCCACCGAACAGTGCCAGGACTAAGGAAAGCACCAGATAGAGCAGTGATCGAATGAGCGCGTCGATGGCCCATGCCGCGGCACGCACCACCGGCCCGGCAAGCCGGAACTCCAACCTGACACCCTCTGGGATCTCATAGTATCCGAGGGTGTCGATCGGTGCGTTAAATCCCTTTTCGCTGATCTGCGTCCCCATACCGTGACGGCGTATTCATCAGCTGTAGTAGATATCCCGGTAGCCGCTGTAGATGGCGGCCGTCAGTACCGGCATCACCACCAGCAGTCCCAGTGCGAATGGCAGGGAGCCGATGAACATCAACACCATGGCGACCAATCCATAGATTGTCAGGGGCAACAAATTCTTCAGAGAACCCATGAAACTCATCTTCATGGCGGTCAATGCATTGACATCGTCCAGTATCACCAGCGCCGGCGCAAAGAGATAGGCCATGATAACCGGGATAAACAGCAGAAACGCCACCAGTATGGAAATGATAAAGCCGGGCGCCATAAACACGGCCGCCATGGCCTCCGGATCCTGAGCCGCCATGGCACCCAGTCCCACAGAGCCAAGGAAGAAAATCATGATGGCCCCCACAACCAGCATCATCAGGATGAAGTAGAAGATTCCCACAAGAAAGAGCTGACCGGCATTGTTCGAGAATCCGGCAAACATATGTGAGATTGAAAAATCGCCGCCCTGATCCTGCTCATAACAACCGTACATCAAACCGGCTGTGATCACCGGTGTCATCAGATTGACGGCGATTGCACCCACCAACGGGACAATACTGATCACCAGCGCCAGCAGGAACCAGACAACCAGCACCAGAATCCAGGCAAGCGGGGCCTCTTTGAAGTGCCACCAACCTTTGACGATCCAGGCCCAACCGTGACCGGCGGGGACTCCGTGGGGACCATCCATCTCCCCCTCCATTGGCTGCACCAGATCCGCCTCGGGTGCCGTGTAGGGATTGGCATCCTCTTCCGGCTCCTCTTGATCACCGTCTGCCTGCCTGGCCTGAGCCGCCAGAAATTTTGCGGCGACAATGCCGCAATCCTGACATATACCCAGCTCCATATGGGTGGAACCGCATTTTGGACAACGATCAGCCGCCATCTGAGACGGGTCGAGTACCTCTGTAGTGTCGCCTTCCCCATTGTCGATGGGCTCCAAAGCCAGTCCACTACCAGAGGGAGGCTCGGGTGACTCAGGTTCCGGTGCAGGCGGCTTTGGATCCAGTTCCACCACCATGCCGAGGTGCTGCAGCACTTTGAGGTATTTTTCCGCCTTCTCCAATGCCAGCCCCCGCTTCAGGACGACCGACTTCCCCCCCTGGATCAGCTTCTCTGCCTTGGCCCGCTCCAGCTTGAATTTTTCGCTGAAGCGCTCGATGACTTGCTCGCCATCCGTGCCAGGTGACAGTTCACCGGTAAAGACAACCTGATAACTCTCTGACATCTGTCTACTCCATTCAACCCCAATGGCGGTGTAATACGGCGATCACCGCTAAATCCACATATATTTCGGCATTATTCCATCGATCTTGAATATGCGCGAATCTCCCCATCCTCACAGGTAGTTGGCGGGGTTATATCGAGTCCTCAACGATTCCATCCAACATCTCGATGATCGCATCGGTCGCCGCTCCGGCATCTCCCGCCAACAGAGGTAGACGGTAGGCGACATTTACCTTTTCCGGTTCCGCCTCTGTGACATAGACCGCGATGGTGAAAGGGCAGATAACGATATTCTCCGGCGCCGCCTGTGACATCTTGTGTGAAATCAGGGCGCTGCAGAACTCCACAGATTCCGCTTTGACGAAGACTTGCGAATACCCCAGATCAGGACCGGTACGATTGAGCATATCGCTGACATGCAGAGTACCGCTGACCAGCATCCCCCGATCGATGATGGCCATTTTGATATTCTCGATCACATCCTCGAAGGCCTCTTCAGAGCTGTGAATCGTGACAGGTGGCAGCCTGCTTGGCGGGTCACCTCCTGCCATCACCACACCCGAGGATATTGCTGTAAAAAGAAGCCAAGCCGACAGAAACACTCTCATCACACTCTCCCAAATTCTCATATTGTGTCTGGACGACGACGTATTTGTATCAAGACAATGCACCCCAGCAGCAGCAGCGGAGGCAGAAGAAACCAGCTGCTCTCAGGTTGTCTCAACGCGGTATAGTAGCCTGCTATCCTCACCGTGAAACCCGGCTCCAGACCTGCTGTCTCAGCCGGACTCATGAAGGCGATATCGTTGACCCGAAGACTATCCCCATCCGGTTCGGTAATAAACCCCAATTGTCTGAGACGACCCTCACCGCTCACCGAAGAAAGCGTCAGCAGCACATCGCGCAACTGCATGCTACCGTCATCCTGCTCCACCTCCACCTGCAACCTGACCGTATCGTCCGTAGAGAGACCCTGCAGATGGGCCTCGACCGCCGCCGCAGGTTGGAAATCATAGGCGGGAAAGAGCTGATCACGCCAAAAATCGGGGCGAAAGAGTGAGAAAGCAATCAACAGCAGCAATACAGTCTCCCACCAACGATTACGCATCATCAGCCAACCCTGAGTCGCAGAGACGAACAGCAACATGGCGATGAGCCCCTGACCCGCGACGCGAACGAAATCGATAAAACCATCCACCCCGATCAGCAGTAACTCCGTATTGAAGATGAACATAAACGGCAGAATGGCCGTACGGATGTCATAGTAGAAGGATTGCAGACCCGTGCGGATCGGGTCGCCGCCCGAGATCCCCGCTGCCGCGTAAGCGGCCAGACCCACCGGTGGCGTATCGTCAGCCAGGATGCCGAAATAGAAGACAAACATGTGTACCGCCACCAGGGGGATATCCAGTCCGTGTGAGGCCGATAGTTGCACGATGACCGGCGCCATCAAGGTCGAGACGACGATATAGTTGGCCGTGGTCGGCAGGCCCATCCCGAGAATCATGCAGATGATCGCGGTCAGTAACAACATGAGAAACACGGATCCCAGAGAGAGTGTCTCGATCAACTCGCCCAACACCTGTCCGATACCTGTCAGACTCACGGTACCGACCACAATACCGGCTGTCGCTGTCGCCACGCCGATACCGACCATATTGCGTGCACCGTTTTCCAATCCTTTCACAAGCGAGAGGAACCCCTGGCGCATCCCGACTATCGCGGACTGGCCGGCAAATAGCGCCCTGAAACCCTCCTGGGTCAGTTGGATCACCATCATCAGACAGATGGCATAGAAGACCGATGTTGCAGGTGAAAGTCTCAACAACATCAGGCACCAGACCAGCACCAGTATCGGCAGAAGATAGTGGAGTCCACCCATCAGGGCCTGCGAGACTGATAGCGTCTCCGTGGTCTGCCGGGTTTTTCGGTTCAATGCACAGCGGACCTCGCAATAGATCAACAGCACATAGAGTAAAAAGATCAGGCCGCTGTTGAGATAAAATGCGAAATCGCCAAACAGATGACTGACACCCTCGACGATCGCATACGCCAAGATAAAAAAGGTCGCTGTACCGGCAAGCGTCAGCCCCCAGCCGATGAGTCGTTGACGCAGCCCCCCCATCCGTTGGCGTCGCTCACCCTGCATGCCCGACTTGATCGCCTCCAGATGTACCAGATACATCAAAGCGATATAGCTCAGTACCGCTGGTAAAAAGGCGTGTTTGATCACCTCGAGATAGGAGAGATTGAGATACTCCACCATCAGAAAGGCTGCCGCCCCCATGACCGGCGGCATTATCTGGCCGTTGGTGGAAGCAGCCACCTCGATCGCACCAGATTTCTCCGCAGAAAAACCGATCTTTTTCATTAAGGGAATCGTAAAGGTGCCGGTGGTCACCACATTGGCGATGGATGAACCGGATACCATACCGGTCAACCCCGAAGCCAAGACCCCCGCCTTGGCGGGTCCCCCGCGCATGTGGCCGACCATGGCATAGGCGACACGGATAAAATAGTGCCCTCCCCCCGCCTGTTCCAGCAGACTGCCGAAGAGCACGAAGAGAAATACGAAACCCGCCGAAACGCCGACTGCGACACCGAACACACCCTCGGTGGAGAGCCACTGATGCGAGGCGAGGCGTTGCAGGGAAGCGCCTTTGTGTGCCAACAGATCAGGCAGCCAGGGCCCGGCCAGGGAGTAAAAAAGAAAACAGCCTGCGATCACAGTCAACGGCCAACCCAGGGCTCGTCTGGTGGCCTCCAGCAGTAACAGGACACCGATGACGGCAACCGTGACATCCCAGGTCGTCGGTGCACCCGACCGGTCGGCCAGCTGTTCGTAGAAGAGAAAAAGATAGGCCGCACAAAAAGCGGCCAACAGGGCGAGTGCCCCATCATACCAGGGGATTTTGTGTACGATCACCCCCCGCCGCAGCGGAAAAGAGAGGTAGACCAGAAAGATGGCGAAGGCCAGATGTATCGAACGAATCTCGGTGTCATTGAAAATACCCAGGGCCAGGAGAAATGGCAGCGGTGAAGCCACCCAGAGTTGAAACAATGCCCAGACCAATGCCGTTCCCAGGAGAAGGGATCGCGTCCATCCGGTGGGTTGACGGCCGCCATACTCACTGGCCTCTATCACCTCGAGCTGCGTCACTGTCTCACTCTGCTTCATAACTGGATTGCCAAGCTTGTTAACATTCGTCTTAGGTATCGAATCAGTGGGTTATGTTAGACTTCTGCGTTTGTCCATATCGACCGCCAGGAAACGAAACACTCATGAGTAACAAACGCTTTTTCATTACTCTATCATTCTGTCTCTTCGCAGTAATCAATTCACCGCTCATGGCGGAGGAAAGCACCTGGAAACATGAAATCGATGCCGGCCTGAACGGTTCAACCGGTAATTCCGAATCGATGAACCTGCATACGGGATACAGCGCCACCTATAAGGACGACGAGCACGGCTGGAAATTCATAACCGCCTACGACAAGGCGAAGAGCGACGGTGTCGAATCAAGAAACCAGTTCTTTGCCGACCTGCTCAAGGACTGGTTCTGGCAGGATAGCCCCTGGTTCGCATTTGCCCAGGGTCGCTACGACTGGGACGAGTTCAAAGACTGGGACTACCGCCTGTCAGCTTCAGGCGGTGCCGGTTATGAATTCCTGAAAAACGATGCCTGGTATGTTGTCGGCCGTTTCGGTCTCGGTGGTAACCGGACTTATGGCGATGCCAACGAGGAGTTCACGCCAGAAGCCATTCTTGGACTGGATGCAAACTGGACCATCTCGGAGAGAGAGTCCGCCGCCTTCAAAACCACCTTCTATCCCAGCCTCGAAGAGAGTGGCGAGTACCGTAATATCACTACCTTCGACTGGAAGATGACCATCAGTGACGGTGGCAACCTGGCCATGAAGATCGGTCTCATGAATGAGTATGACTCACTGGCCTCCCCGGGGATCGACAAGAACGACTTCAAGTACAACCTCTCGCTGGTCTGGGGTCTTTGAACTGTGATGCAGATGATCCGATGGAACAACGTCGTATCTGGCGTTGATCCAAGACAGACGTAGGGTGCGGCACAGCCGCACCAAACAGAGATCAGAATAGAGACCCAACCAATCCATCATTTATCATTTCTTCATAACATCACTGGGCGAGCCATCAACCCGGCCAGTGATGCTCATCCGGCACCCAAACACTCGAATTCCAGGCTGCACGGCACACAGAACTGACCTGCCGGAAGAGATATTCGAACTGCCGAAGCCTTTTTTTAACCGCTTCCAAATATTTCGGAACTTAACGACCTTCCGAATGAAACTCCCGATGCTATTTCACTCGCGATTGAGTGAAATTTAGTCAATCACGCACCTTACATTGCTCGTGAGCGGGCAAAATAATCCAAACAATTCGAATAATCGTGTCGTGAATTCAACTATTTTTGTCGTAACGTCCCGGAATTTTGGACAGCGTTTCAATATTTCTAGCATCAGGTCCCGAAAAAGGGTCGTGATGTTCCGAAATTATCTCTCAGGTTCGACTATTTAGCCCGACAAGTTCCGAAAACCTGTCGTGAAGCCTATTATTCGGGTGGGTGCGACATCAATTTAGCGTGCCAGAGTGGAATAGCGTCAACTGTGTCAAGAATGGTGCGGCAGGGCCGCACCCTACAAGAATGTCCACGAATCAGTGTACATATCACAACGTCACCTTGGACCGTGATATCACTTCATTAATAACCCGAGTTAATTAGGGTCTGTATTGTTGTAGGGTGCAGCTCCAGCAACCAGATGGGTATTAACAGTTAACAGTCTGTCGCACCCTCAAAGCCAGCCCTTCTCTTTATAGTATTTCTGCGCGCCGTCATGAAACGGCGCCGAATTACCCTTCAGCATATCCGCCGCCTGCAGATGCTTGAACGCTGGATGGAGCTCACGAAAGTTCTCCAGGTTTTCAAACACCGCCTTGACCAGTTCGTAGACAACCCCTTCATCCACCTTCGATGAAGTCACCAGTGTCGCCTTGACACCGAATGTCCGGGTGTCGTCGTCACTACCCTGATACATACCCCCGGGGATAACGGCGGATGCGTAGTAGGAATGGGCCCCGATTAACGATTCAACCTCGGCCCCATCAACCGGCACCAGGTGGGCATCACAGGCGGTGGCTGCTTCTTTAATTGAGGCATTGGGATGACCAACGGTGTAGATCATGGCATCGATCTTATTGTCGCACAGGGCACGCGACTGTTCGGTGGCCTTCAACTCAGCGGTAAGCTTGAACGAATCCTTGGTCCAGCCAAAACTCTGCATTAACACCTCCATGGTACCGCGCTGGCCGGATCCCGGATTGCCGATGTTTACGCGTTTACCCTGCAGATCTTTGAACGTTTTGATGCCGCTGTCGTCTCTCGCCATCACGGTGAAAGGCTCACTGTGAATGGAGAAGACGGCACGCAGATCCTTATTGCCTCCCTGTCCGCTAAACTTTGAACTTCCCTGATAGGCATGGTACTGCCAATCTGACTGGGCAACACCAAAATCAAGCTCCCCGTTCGCAATGGTGTTGAGATTAAAGATCGAACCACCTGTCGACTCAACCGAACAACGTATGCCGTGTGATTTTCTACCCTTGTTGAGCACCCGGCAGATAGCGGTTCCCGTCGGATAGTAGACGCCGGTAAGACCACCGGTACCGATACCGATAAAACGCTGTTCTGCACCGCAAGCGATTATAGGCAGCATAAAAAACAACAACCCGATTAACCTTCTCATCACGCCTCCTTCATTACACTGTTTTTCTGTTCTGGAGATAATATCAGACCCTTGGTGACGATGCGGGTTTCCTGAAATACCCGGACCAAGCATACAGTCGGCATCGAAGATTGGCGCGTCATTTTAAGAATGCCTTTACGGTTCGGGAAAAGATCTCGGGTTGTTCCGCATAGAGCCAGTGGCCGGCTCCATTGAGCATGCGTAATCGTGCATGGGGAAAGTGTTTCTCGATCGTGCTTCGATATTCCGGCAACACATAATCGGAGCGCTCACCATAAATGAAGAAGACATCCCCAGGATAGGTCAGGTCACCCAATGACGGATACCCGGCCAGCACGAGAATCTCCCGATTGAGCACCGGGAGATTGCATCGCCACTGCCAGCCATCCTCTCCCTTCACCAGGTTTTGCAACAGATATTGGCGTACCATCCGTTCAGGCACGTATTGGGTCAGGTGGGTGTCTGCCGCTCCCCGGCTCTCCAGCTCATCCAGCGGCAGTGAAAACATCCCCTGGAAAATCCGCTTAAAACGATTGTGGTATGCCACTGGGGCCATGTCCGCCACCACCAGTTGATCCACTCTTTCCGGATGGTTGAGCGCCAGCCACATGGCAGTCTTGCCGCCCATGCTGTGACCCAGCAGGCTGGCTGACTCGATCTGCAGATGCGACATCAACGCCATCAGATCCGTAGCCATGGCCGGATAGTCCATCTCCTCAGCATGCGGCGAGCGGCCATGATTACGCAGATCCAGCAAAATGAGGTGGTAGTCATCCTGTAGATGTTTCACAACACCGAGCCAATTGCCGGAATTACCGAAAAGCCCGTGCAGAAGCATCAGCACCGGCCTGCCCTTTTGGCCAAATTCGCGATAGTAAAGATTGATTGTGGACATACTCAACCTGCCTCACCACCCGGAAGCGTATTGGGTCTATAGATCAACTCGGCTGTCTCCAGGTCCAATAAACTCTGGTAGACCGATTCACGGTTCTGCCCCTGTCGCGACAGATCGTCGGTTATTTGCGTAGCGGTCATATCAGATTGAGACAAGTCACGCAGCGATAAGATCTGCGTGGCACATAATGAGTGTATTTCAACAGGTTCCCTGTTACGAAGCTGATAGCGACATAACCTTTCTTCTCTTTCGAAGAATCTTACCTGGGGATTGATCCGGAACCTGACCTGCTCCCAAGACTCCGGGCGAAGTGGACAGCGAATACTATTTTCCATCGCAGCTGCCATAAATATGAGTTTCGGCCGATAGAAGAGCCTTTCGACCAGACGATAACGTTGGTGTGCATCCAATTTGGAAAGGAGCGATTGCAGCAGAGATTCCTCGCCGAACTGCGTCACCGACCAGTCAGCCGGTTCCAACCAACGGATGAATCTCAGGCCTGAATCCGCCAAAAGCCGGTTGATGGATTCGATGTCATAGCTGTTCTCATGGACATGCAGACAGCGGTCGGCAAACTCCACGTCATCAGAACTTGAGGTCCCCTGCCAATAGTTACCCTTGAATAGGGTTTGCTCGGCGATCTTGGATAAGGCTCGGGCTGTATCCCGACTGCTGACGGATTCGTCATCCCTCTCAAGGAAGGCCAGGGCATCACGAAAGCGATCCAACGGCTGACGACCGTAGCTACCGTCCACCATCATGCCGACTGCACCATGGGCCGCCAGTCTGCCACGCAGATGGGCAAGCCCCGCTTGGGGATCACTGAGGTGATGGATCACACCGTAGCTGAGAATCAGATCATATCCACCTGGTACTGTGGGTATGGATGCCGGATTGAGGAGATCGCCCTCGGCAAACTGTAGATTCTCCAGACCCAGTGCTACTGCCTTCTGTTGGGCCTCCCGGATCGCAACCCGATTGATATCGATACCGGTAAACGCCACATCCGGCTGCAAACGGGCGGCCGCCAACAAATTCAGGGCGCGTCCGCTGCCGGCCTCCAGCACCTGCAGCTTTCCGGTAGCGTTTTCCGGTCTTTCTATGTAGCTCAACAGCAGCCGGGCGTGGTAACCGTCAGTGTCGACGGCCCCGCCCGGCGGATAGGGATAGGTCTCGTAAAACGCCCGGACTTTGGATGTGACCTTGTCCAAGGGTTTGCGGATTACTTCCTTTTCTTGGGCGGGATCAGGTCGGTAATGGTGCCTTCCGCCATCTCCGCCGCGAAGCAGATGGTTTCATTGAGTGTGGGATGGGGATGAATGGTCAGACCGATATCCTCCGCATCGGCACCCATCTCCAGCGCCAGTACCGTCTCGCCGATCAGCTCACCCGCATTGGGCCCGACAATCCCCGCTCCCAGAATACGCTTGCTGCTGGGATCGAATAACAACTTTGTCATACCCTCATCACGGCCGATACCCAAGGCCCTGCCGCTCGCCGCCCAGGGGAAAACACCCTTCTGAACCTCGATACCCTGACTCTTGGCCTCGGTCTCGGTCAGTCCCATCCAGGCGACCTCCGGATCGGTGTAAGCCACCGAGGGTATGGTCATGGGGTCGAACTTGACCTGCAGGCCGGCGATAACCTCGGCGGCCACTTTCGCCTCATGGGTCGCCTTGTGCGCGAGCATCGGCTGTCCCACCACATCTCCAATGGCGAAGATGTTGGGTACATTGGTGCGCATCTGTTCGTCAACGGGTATGAATCCCCGTTCGTCCACCTGTATGCCCGCCGCCTCGGCATTGATCTTTTTACCATTCGGCACACGTCCGACGGCGACCAATACCTTGTCGTAGACCTGGGGCTTCTCCGGCGCCTGCTTGCCCTCGAAGCTCACTTTGAGGCCACTCTTCTGTGCCTGGATATCGGTCACTTTGGTGCCCAACATGATATTCCGATAGCGGCCTTTGATCCGTTTCTGCAGCGGTCTGACCAGATCGGGATCACAACCCGGAATCAGGTTGTCCATCAACTCGACCACGTCGATGGCACTGCCAAGTGTACTGTAGACGGTCGCCATCTCGAGACCGATGATACCGCCACCCACCACCAGCATCTTTTTGGGGATATCCTGCAACTCGAGTGCGCCGGTGGAATCGATCAGCCGGGGGTCGTCATTGGGAAAACCCGGTATCTGTACCGGACTGGAGCCGCAGGCAATAATGGCGTCGGTAAAGGCGATAGAGATATTGCCTTCAGCCGTCTGCACCCCCATTCGATTGGGTGATTCGAAACGAGCCATGCCGTAGACCACTTCGACCTTACGCTGCTTGGCCAGTTGGGCCAGACCGCCGGTAAGGCGCTTGACCACCTTGTCCTTGCCCGCCCTGAGTTTATCCAGATCGATCTTGGGTTTACCGAAAGTGATACCCAGGTCGGCCATCTCTTCAGCCTCGTTGATCACGTCGGCCGCATGCAACAGGGCCTTTGACGGTATACACCCGACATTCAGACAGACCCCGCCCAGCGCATCGTAGCGTTCGATCAGAATGACGCGCTTACCCAGGTCGGCAGCACGAAATGCGGCTGTGTAGCCTCCCGGTCCGGCACCGAGCACGACCACGTCGGTCTGTTTGTCAGCTGTGCCTTTGACAGCATCGGAAACCGGCGCCTTGGTGGAACTGGGTTTCTGTTCCGCTTTTCCGTCACCGGACAGTTCAAGTTTGAGCATTGACCCGCCTTGGGAGATTTTATCACCGGTTTTGACCAGCAACTCCTTGACCACGCCCGCATGGGGTGAAGGGATATCCATCGTGGCCTTATCGCTCTCCAAGGTGATAATGGCGTCTTCCGGTTCAATCTTGTCGCCGACAGAGACCAGTATCTCAATGATATCCACCTGCTCGAAATCGCCAATATCGGGGAGTGTCACCTCAACGATTTTGCTCATGCAATAACCTCAATATATGTCGCGACAGGCGCCCTAACCCGCCAGCTGATTAATAATTGTTTCTTATATGCCCTTTTAACGGATTTATAGCATTTCTTGCGGATAATGCGTAGTCGTTCACCGCAAACAGACGGTAAAAAGGGCCATCTTATGGTGGGAAACGAAGCGCGGCAGATCAGACGGGGTTCAGCGACCGCCTATCTCTCTCCTATAGCCCGCGAGCCAATTGGTTAATGCGGCGGCCGGCATAGGTCTGCCAAAGTGGAATCCCTGCAGCAGATCACACCCGGCGGAGAGTAGAAAGTCAACCTGTTCCTGATTTTCCACGCCTTCCGCAACCAGGCCGAGCTTCAGACTCTTCGCCATGGCGATGATGGTGTTGACCAGGGAGACGCTCTCCGGGTCATCCGGGAGATCGTGAACAAAAGAGCGGTCTATCTTCAAGACATTCACTGGAAAACGCTTCAGATAGCTGAGTGAAGAGTAGCCAGTACCGAAATCATCCACGGAGAGCTTGACGCCGAGACGCTTCAGGCTGCCCAGCCAATCCACCGTCTCTTCAGTATCTCGCATCAGGAGGCTCTCGGTAATCTCCAGGGTTATCGAATCTGCCGGTAGGCCCGTCTCATTCAGCACCTCTTGAAGATATGACGCATCAAATCCCAGTTCTCGCTGGCGACTGGAGAGATTGACTGCAATCGTCAATTGTTCATGGCCATACTGCCGCCAGTGACTCAACTGAATACAGGCGTTCTTCATCACCCATTTCCCAATATTCCCTATTAAACCACTGTCTTCGGCAATGGGGATGAAGACCTCAGGTGAAATTTGTCCCTTCTTGGGGTGATTCCAACGCAGCAATGCCTCCAGGCTTGAAACCTTACCTGTCTCTGCTTTAACCACGGGCTGATAATAGACCTCCAATTCATGCCGCTCGATCGCTAAGCGCAAGTCCTGCTCCAACTGTTGCCGTTCTATGGTCTGTCGTTGCATGGAGGCGGTAAAGAACTGATAGGTATTGCGACCGTGCTCCTTTGCCTGGTACATCGCCATATCTGCGTTTCTCAGCAGTGTATCCGCAGTCCCGGCATCCTCCGGGTAGATTGTGATGCCGATACTTGCACCAATGAAGATCTCTCTTCCGTAAAGCTTGAAAGATCTTGTCAATGCCTCGATAACTTTGGATGAGATGGCAACAGCAACATCAGGATCTTCGATATCCTGAAGCAGTATAACAAACTCATCCCCACCGAAACGGGCTACCGTATCTGCTTCTCTGACACATTCACGAATTCGTTCGGCAACCTGCTGCAGTAACTCATCACCTACCACATGGCCAAATGTATCGTTAACAACTTTGAATTGATCGAGGTCGATGAAGAGCAGTCCCAGGTTCCATTTCTCCCGATTGGCGGAGAGAATCGCCTGGGATAAGCGGTCCGTCAGAAGCGAACGATTGGGCAGGCCTGTCAACGCGTCAAAGTTGGCCTGATATCGGATCTTCTCTTCATCCTGCTTATGCTTTGTAATATCAGAAAAGACAGCCACATACTCTTTGACCAAGCCATCGTCGCTTTTTATCGCCGCAATGGAGAGCCACTCGGGAAAGACGCTGCCATCTTTTTTCCGATTCCAGATTTCACCGCTCCAGTAGCCATTCTGCATCACCGACGACCAGAGTTGCTCATAAAAGTTTTCCGTATGCCGACCGGAGCTGAGTATTTTCGGCGAACGCCCGATCACCTCTTCGGCCTCATAGCCGGTAATGCGACTGAATGCGGGATTTACCGTTTTGATGAGATTGTCGGCGTCGGTCACCATGATACCTTCGGATGTGGTATCGAAAACGGTAGCGTTCATCCGTAACTGATCCTCAGCCCGCTTCTGCGCAGTGACATCTTCTTTGACTGCGATAAAGTGGGTAATCTTACCGCTATCGTCCCGTAGCGGAGAGATGGAGGCCGCCTCCCAATAGACAGAGCCGTCTTTTCGCCTGTTATGAAAATTGCCCCGCCACTCCCTGCCTTCCAGCAAGGTATTCCACATCTCCCGATACTCTTCGGTCGATTTATTGCCACTCTTGAGAATGCGCGGATTCTGTCCGATCGCCTCTTCGGCGGTGTATCCGGACACCGCTTCAAATTTCGGGTTCACATACTCGATAGTCCCATCGGTAGACGTGATGACGACCGATGCGGGACTCTGTTCAAGTGCCCGGCTCAACTTGCTCAACTGCCTTTCGTTGCGCTTGGTATCAGTGATATCCGTACGCACACAGACCATTCCCCCTTCGGAGGTCGGTTTATTGCTGGCGAGATACCAAGCGCCCTCTTGCGTTTTTTCCAAATAGCGGCCTTCAGGCAGGTCACCCTGCAGTTGCTTACCCGTAATCTCTGAATAGTGCACACGGTTTCGGTTGGCGGTCTTGAGGGAATCTATTGAAAGCCCCCGCTTCAACTTTTCCTTGAGCCAGGGGTAGAACTCGGCATAACGCCGATTGAAGAGTACGAGACGATTATCCCCATCGAACAGGGCAAAGGCTTCAGACAGATTGTCGACCGCATCATGCAGTCGCATCCAGGACTGATTCAATGCATGGTGAGCCAAATGCAGGCTGCGTACAATGTACCAAAGACCCAACAAGAGCCCAAACACCACCAGGGACAAAGTGACGATCACAATCTGCTTTTCTCGTGTCTCATCGAAACGGTGTTTTTCATAGCGCTGGTGGAGTTGCTCAAACTTCTCAAGAGAAGCAATAGAGAGGTAGCGACGTTTCAACTCACCCAGCTCGGAGAGATCGTCGAGATTGGCGCGGATATGGAAGATCATGCCATTCAGTACCGCTTGATTCTCCGCATCGGAAAAACGGATCATCTCCAGACGCTCTACACCTTTATTAATCTCGACCAACTGGCTGTCTGAGTAGAACAGATCATAGACGTAGAGTTCGTTAAGCAGCGCCAACACCTGCCGGTAGACATCGATATCGATCTGTTTTACCGAATCAGCGGCCAGGGGCAGATAGTGAATACCATTGCGGACCACGGCTGCCTGAAATTTTATCTTTTCAAGAACCTCCAGCTTTTCATTCATCGAATCCCAATACGCGGCAATACTGGCATCCAGCGTCTTATACCTGCGCTGCCCCGGTACACGCATTGCCTTTTCCAGTGCCTTGAGGCGAAGCGAGATCACCGACAGGCTGTCGTAATGGGAAAGCAGAAATGAGGTTACCCGAAGCACATCACGATCGAGCCGGGCCTCGAGTTCCTTCAACTCGATCAGCTGATTCGACACTTCGCTATGTATCTGGGATTCATCATCCCAGAAGATAACCAGAAGCAATGCTAATGCAATACTCAATGAGAGCAGCAACAACAGACGCCGGGTATACTTTGTCGACTTCAATTTCATGGCTTGAGTCTGCGGTGCTCTCCCACCAGCGTATTCAGGAAAGCAACCATAGCCTTCACATCTTCAGCCGGGATGTCACGGCCTAATTGATAACGCCCCATAACCTGCACGGCTTCCGTCAATGTCTCTACACTTGAGTCATGAAAATAGGGAGGGTTAATCGCTGCCAATCTCAGGCTGGGTACTTTGAAAAAGTGTTTATCCTCTTCCTTACCCGTCACATTGAACCGGCCAAGATCAGCCGGTGTAATCTCTTTTTTTCGCTCCTTGAAATAATCACCCATGGCGCCCATGTAGGCAAAGAGGTTGCCGCCAACATTCTTCCCCTGATGACAACTGATACAGCCATAACTTTTGAACAGACGGTACCCCGACAACTCAAAATCTGTCAGTGCACTATCGTCTCCCTTCAACCAGCGATCGAAACGCGAGTTCGCGGTCACCAGTGACCTTTCAAATTCTGCAATGGAGACGACGATGTTCTGTGGCGTGATACCGTCATCGAAAATCGCCTCAAACGACATCACCATATCCGGATCACGGCGAAGCTTGGCTATCACTTCATGCCAGTTGGAGTTCATCTCAATGGGATTGTGAACGGGACCAGCGGCCTGTTCCTCAAGCGTATCCGCTCGGCCATCCCAGAACTGGGTAAAGTTGAAGCCACTGTTATAGACGGTCGGCGCTTTGATACCACCCTTGATACCGCCCACTCCCACAGAAACCGGTAACCTGTCCGTACCGCCGGCAGAGAGAACGTGGCAGCTGGCGCAGCTGATCGTACCATCCTGGGAGAGGCGGGTATCGTGAAAGAGCCTGTCTCCCAAATCGACCAGTTTCAAATTGAGATCAGGTTGATGCAGAGGCAGGGGCTGAATAGGTTCGTGCCTGATATCCGCACACTGAATGGCCGCCGAATACAAAAAAATAACAAATAATTTCAAGTAATTAAGCATGCCACTATTTATTTGATGTTACCGCCGGAATCTTAGATGCAAAGTGGAATCGCGCTCAGCCTGATCTATAAGTGTAGAACTCCTATTCGAAAAAACCTTACTCCTTCTAACCTTTATCGGCATCATCATAAACAACTTTAAGGCCTCTTCCGGTCGGGATCGAGTAAACCACACAGTACGACCCGGTACGCAGATTAAGTTTTCAGCGGCATCACGAAATCGCAAACGAACTCGGAGACCAGGTTCGTGTCCGGCTCACTCATTCGCCACAATCACATTCAATGGACTAAGTACCATTGAGAGCGGCTCTCATGGGCATGTTATCCGCACACGGATGACCACAGATACTGCCCGTTGAGAAATAATAAGAGGCCCGATACGGGTCATAACCCCTACCAGGTCGGAGAGCGAGTCGTTGCCTCTACGACATTCAGAGAAGTAGCTGGCGAATATCCTGCAGCAGACCTGAAAGCCGAGTGGTGAACCTCACGCCATCGGCCCCATCGATGACCCGGTGGTCGTAGGAGAGCGAGAGCGGCAGCATGAGCCTTGGCTGAAAAGTCTCCCCATCCCACACTGGCTTCATGGTACTGCGGGAGACCCCCAGGATGGCAACTTCCGGCGTATTGACAATGGGTGTGAAAGCCGTGCCACCGATACCGCCCAGGCTGGAGATGGAGAAACAACCGCCCTGCATATCGGCAGGCAGCAGTTTACCTTCGCGCGCCTTGGCGCTGATCAACATCAACTCTTTGGCCAGTTCGAAAACCCCTTTCTGATCCACGTCGCGAATCACCGGGACAACCAATCCATTGGGCGTATCCACTGCAACGCCCACATGCACGTACTGGCGATAGATCAGGCTTTCGCCATCGGAAGACAAGGCAGCATTGAATATCGGCATCGATTTCATGGCGGCAGCCACGGCCTTCATCAGGAAAGGCATGAAGGTCAGCCGTATATCCTGCTTCTCAGCCGTCGCTTTCTGCGCTTTACGGAATGCCTCCAGCTCCGTGATATCCGCTTCATCGAACTGCGTAACATGTGGAACACTTAACCAGCTGCGATGCAGATGGGCGCCGCTGATCTTCTTGATGCGGCTCAACGGCTGGATCTCTATTTCACCGAACTTGCTGTAATCGATATCCGGACTGGCCGGCAGATCGAAGGGTGATCCTGCGCTTTTTGCCGCCTGCCCGCCATGCAGTGCCCGCTTGACGAAGTTCTGAACATCATCCTTGACGACCCGACCTTTCGGGCCACTACCCGCAACGAGCTGGAGGTCTACACCCAGCTCTCTGGCAAAACGTCGCACGCTGGGGCTGGCATGGGGAATCTTCCCTCCCGATACAGGTTCTTCACCAGCCGGTACCGGCGGAATCAGCGACTCCTTATCGCCGGGACGTCTTTGCGGTTGTGAGGGTTCAGGCACCTCATTGGCGGCAGGCGCCGGTGCCTGGACCGATTCCACCTCTTCCGCCGCCGGGGCTGGCGCATCATTAACCTGGCCAGACTCTTCCGGGGCCTCAGCGGTCATTTCGAGTGTCAGTATCCTGGCACCCTCTCCCACTCTGTCACCAACCTTCACAGCTAACGTCTTGACAATACCGGCGTGCGGCGAAGGTATTTCCATCGTCGCTTTATCGCTCTCCAGGGTTACCAACGAATCTTCGACAGCGACCTCATCACCTTCAGAAACCAGTATCTCGATGATTTCGACAGCATCAAAATCTCCGATATCAGGCAACAGCACATCTGTTGTTTTTCCCACGTCTCTTCCTCGTTCGCCTTTCAGGCATCAAATTCAATGTGTATCAGGATACGTCTGGTATCAGCAGATCCCGCCCGCAGTTCGAGTCCGGGGCTATCAAACCTTTGCCGGGTTTGGTTTGTCTGGATCTATCTTGTATTTCTTCATCGCCTTAGTGACGACGTCCTGTTTAACTTCACCCTCATCGGCCAATGCTTTCAGTGCGGCAACCACAACGTAGTAGCGGTTCACTTCAAAAAATTTGCGCAACTGACTGCGCATATCGCTTCGACCATAGCCGTCTGTTCCCAAAACCGTGTAAGACCCGTTCAGATAGGGCCTGATCTGCTCGGCATAGCTGCGGATGTAGTCGGTGGCAGCAATCACCGGTCCTTTTTGACCGGCCAATTGATCCGCTACATAGCTGTTGCGGGGCTTCTCTTCCGGATGCAGCATATTCCAGCGCTCGATATCCTGGCCATCGCGCTTCAACTCATTAAAGCTGGTGACACTCCAGACATCGGCCGAGACATGAAAGTCTTTCTCCAGCAGATCAGCCGCGGCGATCACTTCCCGCAGAATGGTGCCGCTGCCCAACAGTTGCACACGATGCTTCCTCCTACTCCCCTTCTGGAAGCAGTAGATACCGCGCACGATGCCTTCTTCCACACCTTCCGGCATTGCCGGTTGCAGATAGTTTTCGTTCATCACCGTCAGGTAGTAGAAGATATTCTCCTGCGACTGATACATGCGACGAATACCGTCCTGAACGATCACAGTAAGCTCGTAGGCGAATGCCGGATCATAGGACACGCAATTGGGAATGGTCGCGGCCAGCAGATGACTGTGTCCATCCTGGTGCTGTAATCCTTCTCCCGCCAATGTGGTTCGGCCCGCAGTACCGCCAATCAGAAACCCGCGGGCCTGCATATCACCTGCCGCCCAGGCCAGGTCGCCCACGCGTTGAAAGCCGAACATGGAGTAGTAGATATAGAACGGAATCATGCTGATCCCGTGATTGGAGTAGGAGGTCGCCGCCGCAATCCATGATGACATCGCACCCGCTTCGTTGATACCTTCCTGCAGAATCTGCCCTCTCTTATCTTCCCGGTAAAACATCACCTGATCCGCATCGACAGGCTCATAGAGCTGTCCCACCGAGGAGTAGATGCCGAGTTGCCGGAACATACCTTCCATACCGAAGGTCCGTGCCTCATCGGGTACGATCGGGACGATCTGCTTACCAAGCTTCTTATCACGGATCAGCATATTGAGCAGGCGCACAAAGGCCATGGTGGTGGACTGCTCGCGATCACCACTGCCTTCCAGCATCGCCTTGAAGTCCTCCAGCGGAGGTACATCCATGGGCTCCACCTCGGTCCTGCGCTGGGGTAGATAGCCACCCAGTTCCTGACGCCGCTCGTGCATATACTTCATCTCTTCACTGTCCGCCGGCGGCTTATAGAAAGGCGCTGCACCGATCTGGTCGTCGGAGATGGGTATATTGAACCGGTCGCGGAACGCCTTCAGTGCAGCCTCTCCCATCTTCTTTTGAGAGTGGGTGATATTCTGCCCCTCACCGGCCACACCCATACCATAGCCTTTGACGGTCTTGGCCAATATCACCGTCGGCTGACCTTTATGCGCCACCGCGTCTGCATAGGCAGCGTAGACTTTGTGCGGATCGTGGCCGCCACGGTTGAGCCGCCAGATGTCCTCGTCGGTCATATTGGCGACCATCTCTTCCAACTCTGGATACTTGCCGAAGAAGTGCTCACGGGTGTAGGCGCCACCTTTCGCTTTATAGGCCTGGTAGTCGCCATCCACACACTCTTCCATGCGTTTGAGCAGGATGCCGTTTTTATCTCTGGCAAAGAGGGGATCCCAGTAACCACCCCAGACAACCTTGATGACATTCCAGCCGGCACCACGATAGACCGCCTCCAATTCCTGAATAATCTTACCGTTACCCCGCACGGGGCCATCCAGGCGCTGTAAATTACAATTGATGACGAAAACCAGGTTATCCAGTCGCTCACGCCCAGCCAGCGAGATCGCGCCCAGTGCCTCTGGTTCATCCATCTCACCGTCACCACAGAAAGCCCATACCTTCCTCTCATCCGTATTTAAAGCGCCCCTATCATGCAGATACTTCATGAAACGCGCCTGGTAGATGGCCATCAATGGCCCCAGTCCCATGGAGACGGTCGGGAACTGCCAGAAACCGGGCATCAGCCAGGGGTGTGGATAGGAAGAGAGACCATTGCCATCAACCTCTTGCCGAAAACTGTAGAGCTGATCTTCCGACAGCCGGCCTTCCAGATAGGCCCTGGCATAGATGCCGGGCGCCGAATGTCCCTGAAAGAAGATCAGATCACCATCTCGCTCCTTGGTCGGGGCGTGAAAGAAGTGATTGAAACCCACATCGAACAGGGTTGCGCTGGAGGCAAAGCTGGAGATATGCCCGCCCAACTCGGTCGATATCCGATTGGCCTGCACTACCATCGCCATGGCATTCCAGCGAATAAAAGATCGAATCCGCCGCTCCATAGCCCGGTCGCCGGGGAAACGTTTCTGTTGGGTCACCGGGATGGTGTTCACATAGGCTGTATTGGCGCTGAAAGGAAGGTAAGCGCCGGAACGACGTGCCTTGTCCACCATCTGTTCGATAAGAAAGTGGGCGCGATCCACGCCCTCATTTTCGAGCACGGCCTCCAAGGCCTCCAGCCACTCCAGTGTTTCTTGTGGATCGATATCGGGTCTGATCGGCATCGTATCTCTCTAAAATTTATTGTTTCGAATATCGGTTTCGTATTTTCTGCATCTTTAGACCAAATTGGTCAGTCAGATTGCAGAAACAACTGAAACTATTTGTATGTTCAATAGTATGAATTGATGGGCGTAATATACAGGAAGATTTCTAAGATTTCAGCGCCAATCCATCATTTTTTTTATTGGATATTGCTTTATTTTTCAGATAATTGATTCATCTTGATCAGATATGCCATATTTTCCTTTGCTATCGCGAAAAACCACCACACATAAAAAAAGGCGCACCCAGCTTTCACTGGTATGCGCCTTTTTCAGCGTCAGTTATCGACGCGAAAATCAGATCTCTTTTCGAGTCTGAAAAGCCGGCATTTCGAAAGGTTTGCGCTCCACGGCAACCTTACGGCGCTCTTCCATCTGCTTCATGGCTTCTGCACGGCGAGCTTCCATCTCTTTGACCATTTCATCGCGGCGAGCATTGGACTCTTCCATACGCTTAGCGATTGCTTCTGGCATCTCGGGACGGGCCGGTGCCTTGCTGGCGAAGCGAGTCTGCATCTGCTCGCGCCGAGCTTCCATCTGCTCCTGCATGGCTTTCATCTGTGCATCCCTGGTAGCAGTCGGATCGGCGTTAAACTTTTCAGCGTATTCACGCTGGGCAGCAACGGCTTGCTCGAAAGCCTTCTGCTGCTGTTCAGCAAAAGTTTTCTGCTGTTCGATCAGGGCAGCCTGCTGCTCTTCGGTCATCACGGGTGCCGCATAGGGTGCATAACCGTAGTAAGGATAGTCATAGCCATAACCACGACCATACCCACGGCCATAACCGTCAGCACGTGCACGCATATTGAATGAGAAGTCGAAATCCCCAGCGCCAAAACCGTCGCCGAAGAAATCATCACCCCAGTTGTTACCCCACCAGGCGTTGGCGCTGGCGGAAGCCGCGGCCATGGCAACGGCAGCAGCGATTAGAGAAATCTTTTTCATATCTATTACCTGAAAACTTGTAAGTCTGAATCCACGCTTGTCTGTTTTTCAGCACTTCCCTGTGCAGTACATCTCCTTACCTTATGGCTCTGCCTTATTGAGCAGGAGCTGCCGGAGCAGCAGGTGCTGCGGGGGCAGCAGGAGCAGCATAAGGATGTCCATAAGGCGCATAACCGTAAGGCGCGCCGTAGCCGTAAGGACCATAGCCATAACCGTCATAGCCACGGTAGTAGTTGTTGCCACGGCCATAACCGGAACCACGAGCGCTTCCGCTCATGCCGAAGCTGAAGTCGCCGGAACCATCACCCCAGCCGTCACCCCAACCGTCGTTATTCCAACCGCGGTTACCCCAACCAGGACCGCCCCACCATGCGGAAGCAGAAGCAGAAGCAACGATCAGCGCAGCAGCAGCAGCAGCTTTAACGATGTTTTTCATATTTCACTCTCCTCGAGATAGAATGTGATATCAGTATTGTTTGAGAAAGCGGGTACAGCGAAGCTTTCGTAAGAAAGAATATTAGTATTTACTTAATTTAACAAATTGCAATTATCAATCATTGAAGATTTATACATAGCAATTCCCTAATAATCCCCTATAGCAAGCTCCCAAGTGGCACAAATCCTATGCAATTAACCATTACTCAGCCTGATGACTGGCACCTCCATCTGCGTGACGATGACGCTTTAGCCGCTGTTGTTGCACACAGCGCCGAGCGTTTCGCCCGTGCCATTGTCATGCCGAACCTGCAGCCGCCGGTCACCACGACAGAGATGGCAGCCGCCTATCGGCTACGCATACTCTCAGCGCTGCCTACCAACACCGGATTCGATCCCCTAATGACACTCTATATGACCGACCGCCTCTCCAGTGAGGAGGTCATTCGTGCGAAGCAGAGTGGAATCGTTAAGGGGATAAAACTCTATCCTGCAGGAGCCACAACCAATTCGGACGCCGGTGTTACGGATATCCAAAAGCTCTATCCGGTATTGGAGACCATGCAAAGTGAATCCCTGCCGCTGCTGATCCATGCTGAGGTTACGGATAGCAGTGTGGATATTTTCGATCGGGAGCGAATTTTTATCGATCGATACCTGGTGGAACTAAGCCGCACGTTCCCGGAGCTACCGATGGTCTTCGAACATGTCACCACTAAGGATGCGGTCGACTTTGTCAAAGAGAATCCGGGGCGCATGGCTGCGACCATCACCCCTCAACATCTGATGTATAACCGCAACGCCATGTTGGCCGGTGGTATACGCCCTCACTATTTTTGTCTGCCCATTTTAAAACGAGGCTCTCATCAACAGGCACTGATCGAGGCGGCTACAAGTGGCGATCCCCGTTTCTTCCTCGGCACTGACAGTGCACCTCATCCGCAACACGCGAAAGAGTGTGGCTGTGGATGTGCTGGTTGTTATACCGCCAACAGCGCTATCGAGCTCTATGCAGAAATCTTCGATCAGGCCGGGGCGCTAAATAAGCTGGAGGGCTTCAGCAGTTTTTTCGGCGCGGACTTCTATAACCTACCCCGGAACACAAATACCATCACGTTGGAAAAACGAAGCTGGATCGTACCCGAGAGTTATCCCTTCGGGAATGACCGTGTCGTACCCCTGATGGCAGGACATGAACTTCAATGGCAATTGATCTCATAGCCGCCCCCGCGGGTACCTGAATTGCGATCTCATTAAAAGACCGACGGTAATCGCAGGCGAAAGCGACCCGATAATCATTGCCCGTTAATCTGCAGGTTGGCTAGAAATCCGGAGGATGATCCGATGGTTCCTCATCGAAGAAGACATCCTCGTCGAAGAAATCCTCATCCATGTTGGATTCACCATCATTGATGGCGGATTCGCGCTTCTGCAGATAGAACTCACGCATGAAGGAGTAACGGTCGACTGCAGCTTCATCGAGCACATCCCCCGCTTCCAGCAGGTCCGCTCTCCTGTCTACCAGGTTCAGGGTCACCAGTGTCCAATAGACACCTTGAGAACTGTAGCTGACCGGGTTCATATAGAAATCACCAAAGGTACCGACAAAGTCCCTCAAAGTTGAGGGGCCGAGAAAGGGGATAACGAGAAAGGGTTTGTCTCCTACGCCCCAGTAGCCCAGTGTCTGGCCAAGATCCTCTTTGTAGTTCGGCATTCCCATATCCGATGCCACATCGAAAAAGCCCAGTAATCCGATAGTGGTGTTTACACAAACACGCCCTATATCGTTCAGTGCTCGGACAGGTTTGAGTTGAAAAAGATTATTCGCTGCAGAGGGAACATCGGCAAGGTTATTGAAAAAATTCGAGATGCCTTTGTCCAACGGATCCGGGGTTACCTTTCGATAGCCTTTGGCGACGGGCTTTGCTACAGCTTTATCGAATTTCTGGTTGAAAACGTCGATTTTACGGTTGGCCGCCTCCAAAGGATCAGATGGGTGGCCAAAATCAATCGTGGCGCATCCTGATAACATCAGGAGCAAGAACAGTGAGATAACTGCTTTTCTCAGGACACTGTACTTCATCTGACCGCCATTTCCTCAACATTTCGAACCTGCTCAAGTCGACACGCCATCATAACAGCGATTCTCTTAAATTCGAAAAAAACTGTCATCCGCAAAGCATCACTTTTTTATTCGTAAAACACGCCCTGTTTCTTTAAGCTTGCGGTATGAGTAACACCATCTACAACGACGTCATTTCAAATCGGTTCCGTGGCTATCTGCCAGTCGTGGTGGACGTGGAGACAGGCGGCTTCGATGCCAAGCGGGATGCTCTGCTCGAGATAGCTGCCACTACGATAAGAATGGATGAATCGGGCCAACTCAATCCGGCTGAAACCCATGCCTTTCACGTACTTCCGTTCGCCGGTGCCAATATCGACCCCAAGGCATTGGAGTTTAACGGTATCGATCCCGATCACCCGTTCCGGGATGCGCTACCTGAAAACGACGCACTACGCGCGCTATTCTCTCCCATTCGTAAGGCAGTCAAATCAAGCGGGTGTAAAAGGGCCATTTTGGTCGGTCATAATGCCTTTTTCGACCTCGGCTTCCTCAATGCGGCTGTGGACCGTTGCGGCATCAAGCGCAACCCGTTTCATCCCTTCAGCACATTTGACACCGTGAGTCTCTCGGGTCTGGCCTATGGGGAGACGGTCCTTGCCAAGGCAGCCCAATCTGCCGGTCTGGAATGGGACAGCGGTGAAGCCCATTCGGCTATTTATGACACAGAGCAGACGGCCCGTCTCTTCTGCATCATTGTCAACAGATGGCAGGAGAAAAATCCTGAACAAGTCTGGAGAAACCGGACCTCCACATAAAAAAAACGCCCGAAAAGACTCGGGCGTTTCTTTGTCAGAGACGGCACTGAGCCGTCTCATCTCCACTCACAGAGATCAGTTGATCTTCGGATCCAACTCTCCGCTGTCGTAGCGTTTCTGCATGTCTTCGAGAGAGATCGGCGTAATCTTATCCGCCATACCTGCTGAGCCGAAAGCTTCATAACGGGACTTACAGATATCCGACATCGCCTTGGTTGCCTCTTTGAGGAACTTACGCGGATCAAAGTTGGACTTGTTGTCGTTCAGGTGCTTACGGATCGATCCGGTCGATGCCATGCGCAGGTCGGTATCGATGTTCACCTTGCGCACACCATGCTTGATACCCTCAACAATCTCCTCCACGGGCACGCCATAGGTTTCACCCATGTCGCCGCCATATTCATTAATGATCGCCAGCCAGTCCTGAGGCACTGAAGATGAACCATGCATAACCAGATGGGTATCCGGGATTCGTGCGTGAATCTCTTTGACACGTTGTATAGCAAGGATGTCGCCTGTTGGCGGACGGGTGAACTTATAAGCGCCGTGGGAGGTTCCGATGGCGATAGCCAGCGCATCCGCACCAGTCTTCTTGACGAAATCGGCTGCTTCGTCCGGATCAGTGAGTAACTGACTGTGATCCAGTGTGCCCTCGGCGCCGACACCATCCTCTTCACCCGCCTGACCGGTCTCCAAGGAGCCCAGGCAACCCAGTTCGCCCTCAACCGAAACACCGCCGGCATGGGCCATTTCCACGACTTTGGCAGTCACGTCCACATTGTACTCATAGGATGAAGGTGTTTTACCGTCTGTCATCAGCGAGCCATCCATCATCACAGAGGAAAAGCCGGACTGAATCGAACGCAGGCAGATGGCCGGTGATGTACCGTGATCCTGGTGCATACAGACCGGAATATGGGGATACATCTCAGTTGCAGCGATAATCAGGTGACGCAGAAAGGGTTCACCCGCATAGGAACGCGCACCGGCGGAACCTTGAAGAATGACGGGGCTGTTGACCGCATCCGCGGCCTGCATGATGGCATGCACCTGCTCCATATTATTGACGTTGAACGCCGGCAGACCGTAGCCGTGCTCGGCAGCGTGATCCAAAAGTTGGCGCAAGGAAATCAGAGCCATGATAGCCTCCTTGGTTAAGTCTCGTTACTTGTATTTACTATTTACTGTGACCGGCACCTTCGGTACCTGCCTCAATCCGGTTTGTCGGTGAGGACGTGTTCGCCCACCCGCATCACTTTCATAATATTGGTTTGACCCTCCACACCGGAGCGATCTCCCTTGGTGATAATCACCAAATCGTTCTCGCGGACTTCACCGCGACGCAACAGCTCGTCGATCACCTCTTCGTTGACCTGATCCACATTGGTGCTCGCGACATCGAAACTCACCGGGTAGACACCACGAAAGAGCGTCACCTTACGGCGGGTCTGTACATGCCGCGTCAAGGCATAGATGGGTATATCAGAACTGATGCGTGACATCCATTTTACTGTCGAGCCGGACTCGGTCAGCGCCGCGATCGCTTTTACACCGAGGTGGTTGGCGGTATACATGGTAGACATGGCGATCGCCTCGTCCACCCGGCCGAAAACCGTGTTGAGCCGGTGTTGAGAGCGTCTTACGCTACTCTGTTTCTCCGCCTCCAGACAGACCCGGTCCATCGCCTCGACTACTTTGTGGGGGTATTTACCGACAGAGGTTTCGGCCGAGAGCATCACAGCATCCGTACCGTCGAGGACGGCGTTGGCCACGTCGAAAACCTCGGCGCGGGTTGGGATCGGATTCTCGATCATCGACTGCATCATCTGGGTGGCGGTGATGACGACGCAATTCATCTCCCGGGCCGTCTTTATCAACTCCTTCTGCACGGCAGGCAGTTCGGCATCGCCGATCTCCACACCCAGGTCGCCTCGCGCCACCATGATGGCATCAGAGGCATGAATGATCTCGTCAATGCAACCGAGCGCCTCAGCCCGTTCCACCTTCGCCACGATGCCACCATGCCCACCGGCCTCTTCAAGCAGGCGACGGGTCTCGAGGACATCGTCGGCACTGCGCACGAAGGATACCGCGACATAGTCGGCATCAATCTCGGCTGCGAATTTAATATCGGCGCGATCCTTCTCCGTCAGGGCAGGCGCTGAAAGTCCGCCGCCCTGCTTGTTGATACCTTTGTTGTTGGAGAGCTTTCCGCCCACCACGACTTTGCAGCGGATCTCCTTATCTTGAACCTCACAGACCCAGAGCACGATGGCACCGTCGTCCAGCAACAGAGTATCGCCGCGGGAAACATCATTCACCAGTTCGGTATAAGTGAGGCCCACCCGTTCCTGGTCGCCAGCATCCAAGCCACAAGCGGCATCGAGAATGAATTCGCCATTCTCTTCCAACTGTATGGCGCCCTGCTTGAACTTACCGATTCGGATCTTCGGCCCCTGTAAATCTGCCAGAACACCGATCTGTCTACCACAGGCTCGTGCACGATTACGAATGCGATCCGCACGCTGCCGTTGTGACTCGTGGGCATCGTGAGACAGATTGAGGCGGACGACATCCACCCCGGCATGGATCAACTTGTCCAACACCTTGGGATCGTCAGTCGCCGGCCCCAGTGTCGCCACTATTTTTGTTCGTCTTGGCATACAGCTCCAATCAATACTCAGTCAGTGGCAGGCCGGACATCTCCAGTCCGGCGATAACCTGATGCATCATCATTACTCGGCTTACTCGGCAGCTCTACTCTCGAGCATGGCCACCGCCGGCAGTGTCTTGCCTTCGAGGTACTCAAGGAATGCGCCGCCCGCAGTCGAAATGTATGAAACCTTGTCGTAGATGTCATACTTCTGAATCGCGGCGATGGTGTCACCGCCACCGGCCAGGCTGAAGCAGTCGGAGTTGGCGATAGCCATGGAAACGGTCTTTGTCCCCTCACCGAACTGATCGAATTCGAAAACACCTACGGGGCCATTCCAGACCACGGTACCTGCTTTGGCGATAATGTCGACCAGCTCCTGGGCGGATTTCGGACCGATATCGAAAATCATGTCGTCGTCTGCAACATCGCCTGCATCCTTATGGGTCGCCTCGGCATCCTCGGCGAACTCCTTACCGCAGACCACGTCCACAGCAATCGGGATGTTGGCGCCGCGCGCCTTCATCTTCTCCACCAGGGCCTGGGCGGTACCCACCAGGTCGTCTTCACACAGGGACTTGCCCACGTTGTTCCCCATGGCTTTGAGAAAGGTATTTGCGATACCGCCGCCGACCACCAACTGGTCAACCTTTTCAGACAGCGATTCGAGCACGGTCAGTTTGGTAGAGACCTTGGAACCGCCAACAATGGCAACCATGGGTCGGGCCGGTTCAGCCAGAGCCTTGGCCAGGTTGTCCAGCTCGTCAGCAAGCAACAGACCGGCGCATGCGGTGGGGGCGAACTTGCCGGCACCGTGGGTGGAGGCCTGGGCGCGGTGTGCGGTGCCGAAGGCGTCCATTACAAAGATATCGCAAAGGGCCGCATATTTTTTGGCCAGCTCCTCGTTATCCTTTTTCTCACCGGCGTTGAAGCGTACATTCTCGAAAAGGACAACCTCACCATCGGCCACCTCGAAGTCACCGCCCAGGTAGTCCTTGATCAGGCGGACTTCCTTGCCCATCTTGGCAGACATATCGTCGGCAATGGGTTGCATGGAGTTCTCCGCATCCACCTCGCCCTCGGTGGGACGACCGCGGTGTGACATGACCTGCACTTTGGCGCCTGCCTTGGCGCAATGTTCGATAGTAGGCATGGAAGCGGTGATACGTGCGTCCGATGTCACTTTACCGTCTTTGACGGGCACATTGAGATCGGCACGAATCAGGACACGCTTGCCGGCAAGGTCAAGGTCAGTCAACTTGATGAAAGACATAATGAACTCCTACGTCGATTCTAATTTTGATGTGTGAATTTTGAGTTATGAATTCTTGACGCTATTCAGTCTCAAGACCGATGACATAAAACTCATAACTGAAAACTCAGCTTACTGAATCATGGGGCGGACAGATGTCCGCCCCATGATAACGAGCAAGTTACTTGGAAACGTGCTCAACCACACGCAGCATGTTGCAGGTATAGCCGTACTCGTTGTCGTACCAGGAAACCACCTTGACGAAGGTATCGTCCAGCATGATGCCGGCGCCCGCATCGAAGATCGACGGGGTACCGCGACCGCGGAAATCGGTGGAGACCACCTTCTCCTCGGTGTAATCCAGTACGCCAGCCAGATCGCCGGACTCGGAAGCGGCTTTCATGGCAGCACAGATATCGTCATAGCTGGCACCACTATTCAGCTCCACGGTCAGGTCGACCACTGAAACGTCCGAAGTGGGAACGCGGAAGGCCATACCGGTCAGCTTGCCGTTCAGCTCAGGCAGCACCTTGCCTACTGCCTTGGCGGCACCGGTGGATGACGGAATGATGTTCTCCAGGATACCGCGACCACCGCGCCAGTCTTTCATGGAGGGGCCATCGACGGTCTTCTGGGTTGCGGTGGCGGCGTGTACGGTGGTCATCAAACCGCGCTTGATGCCCCACTTGTCGTTCAGCACCTTGGCGACAGGCGCCAGACAGTTGGTGGTACAGGAAGCCGCGGACACGATTGCCTGTCCGTCATAATCGTTATGGTTGACGCCGTAAACGAACATCGGAGTAGCGTCCTTGGAGGGTGCGCTCTGCACGACTTTCTTCGCACCGGCCTCAATATGCTTCTGGCAGGTCTCTTCGGTGAGGAAGAAACCGGTACACTCGATAACCAGATCAGCGCCGACCTCATCCCATTTCAGATCTGCAGGATCGCGCTCTGCGGTCAGACGAATCTGCTTGCCGTTGACCACCATGTTGTTGCCTTCCACAGCGATATCGCCATCGAAGTTACCGTGCACCGAATCATACTTCAGCATGTAGGCCAGGTAATCGGGTTCCAGAAGGTCATTGATACCAACGACTTCGATACCGGGAAAATCTTTTGCGATGGCACGGAAAGCCATGCGACCGATACGACCAAAACCATTGATACCTACTTTGATAGTCATTTCACTTCTCCGTTAAAAGGTTAAGTAGAGTTGTAATCTCGATAAATCTTTAGCGGGGATGCGTCACGCATCCCCGGCAGCTATATCTCTCAGGCAGAAACCTCTTTGATCGCTGCAGCCACATTCTCAGCAGTGAACCCGAACTCTTTGAACAGTTCACCAGCCGGTGCGGACTCACCAAAGCGGTTGATGCCGATCACCTTGCCGTTGATACCCACATACTTGTACCAACCGTCGGTGACAGCCGCCTCTACCGCTACACGTGCAGTCACGTTGGAAGGCAGAACCGACTCTTTATACGCCGCATCCTGCTCATCGAAGGCTTTGGTATTGGGCATGGAGACCACGCGCACTTTCTTGCCGGAATCGGCCGCGCCCTGAACTGCAATACCCACCTCAGAACCGGTCGCAATGACAATGGCATCCGGGGTACCGTCGCAATCGACGATGACATAACCGCCTTTGGCGATATTCGCAATCTGCTCGTCGGTGCGAACCTGATGAGTGAGACCCTGGCGCGAAAAGATCAGCGAGGAAGGACCGTCGGTTTTCTCAACGGCCGCTTTCCAGGCAACCGCGGTCTCAACTGCATCGCAGGGACGCCAGAGATCCATATTCGGGATCATACGCAGCGTGGGAATCTGCTCGATAGGCTGATGGGTCGGGCCGTCCTCGCCCAGACCGATGGAGTCATGAGTGTAGACGAAGATCGACTGCAGCTTCATCAGAGACGCCATGCGCAGGGCGTTACGCGCATATTCGGAGAACATCAGGAAGGTGCCGCCGTAGGGAATGAAACCGCCGTGCAGCGCCACACCGTTCATGATCGCCGACATGCCGAACTCGCGCACACCGTAGGAAAGATAGTTGCCGTCGGGATTGCCGTCGGTGATCGATTTCGAACCGGACCAGGCGGTGAGGTTGGAAGGCGTCAGATCGGCAGAGCCGCCCAGGAACTCGGGCAGCAGGGGGCCGAAACCGTTGAGTGCATTTTGTGAGGCCTTCCGGGTAGCGGGAGACTCGGCCTTGCCATTGACTTCCGCAATGAACTTGGCGGATTCCTCTGCCCAGTTGGAAGGCAGATCGCCAGCCATACGACGCTTGAACTCCGCCGCAAGCTCAGGGAATGCTGTCTCATAGGCGGCAAACTTGTCGATCCAGGCGCTTTCCGCTTCACCACCTGCGGTCTTGGCATCCCAACCGGCATAGACTTCACCGGGGATGACAAAGGGGTCATGGGACCAGCTCAGCTGTTCACGGGTCGCGGTGATCTCATCGGCACCCAGAGGCGCGCCGTGACAGTCGTGGCTGCCGGCCAGGTTCGGGGATCCGAAACCGATTGTAGTCTTGCAGCAGATCAGGCTCGGCTTGTTGCCGGCCGCTTTCGCCGCTTCAATGGCCTGGTTGATCGCATCCGCGTCGTGACCGTCCACATCACGGATGACATGCCAGCCGTAGGATTCGAAACGCCCAGGTGTATCGTCGGTAAACCAGCCTTCAGTCTCACCGTCGATACTGATGCCGTTATCGTCCCAGAATGCGATCAGCTTACCCAGTCCCAGGGTACCGGCCAGAGAGCACGCTTCGTGGGAGATACCCTCCATCATGCAGCCATCGCCGAGGAAGACATAGGTATTGTGGTCAACGACATCGTGACCCGGCTTATTGAACTGCGCCGCCAGGGTCTTCTCGGCCAGCGCCATACCCACGGCATTGGTGATGCCCTGTCCCAGCGGACCGGTTGTGGTTTCTACACCCGGTGCATAGCCATACTCGGGATGGCCGGGGGTTTTCGAGTGGAGTTGACGGAAATTTTTCAGATCGTCAATGGACAGCTCGTAACCGGTCAGGTGCAGCAGCGAATAGATCAGCATGGATCCGTGACCGTTGGAGAGAACGAAACGGTCCCGATCGGCCCACTCCGGGTTGGCCGGATTGTGTTTCATGTGGCCGTTCCACAACACTTCCGCGATGTCGGCCATACCCATGGGTGCGCCCGGGTGACCTGAATTGGCTTTCTGCACCGCATCCATACTTAGCGCACGAATGGCATTGGCAAGTTCTCTGCGTGAGGACATTGACCCCTCCTGAATGTAAATGACTAATTTCTGTTCTGAATCAGATAGCTTTCTTGTGGCGATTGGTCGCCGGATTCTTTATGCAATTCCCCATTGCTACGGGTAGGTTGATCCACAGGTGCCGTTTGTTCTTTGTTAACCCCAAATGCACCCTGTGCCTATCGGACAAAGGTGGACTATTCTGACCCAAGGGATAGTACCGGGCAAAATAGCTGCCTTTATGGGGGCAATAAGCCAGCTTGATGGAAAATCCTAATATCCTAATAAACTAAATACTTTCAATAACTTGACGTCACAGCCACTTGATAGAGCAACCCATGCTGGGAATCTGCTCCTGAGGGCCTTTCCCGGTCTCGGCCACCTGTTTCATGGCCTCAAACAGGTCCCGCCGAACGTCCGGGCCCGCTGTCTCTTTACGGCTTTCATCAAGTCTGCCCCGATATTGCAATTTCAGATCGGCGTTATATCCGAAAAAATCGGGCGTGCATACGGCACCGTAGGCCTTGGCAACCGCCTGTGTTTCATCCAGCAGGTATGGAAAAGGGAAATCTAGCTGCTTCGCGATCTCCTGCATATTCTCGAACGAGTCTTCCGGATACTCGCTGGGATCGTTCGACATGATCGCTACCGCATTGATTCCCATGGGAATAAGCTCTCGCACATCCCGCACAATGCGCTGCTGCACAGCCTTGACGTACGGACAGTGATTACAGATAAACATCACCAGTAATCCCTTTTCCCCCATACACTCTCTGAGCGACCAGACGCGGCCGTCGACGCCGGGCAGGGAAAAGTCGGGGGCAGGTGCGCCAAAATCACAGATCGGGGTTTCGAGCGATACCATTATTATTCCATTCAATACTATGCATTGACCAAGGGTGGGGCATTATGCAAAAAGCGGACTGATGTGTAAAATCCCGTTTTCTCCAGAAGACTGGGCCAGACTCAATGGAACCGGTCGGATAGTAAGACCAAGCACCCAATAGTTAGGAAAATCAATGGCAAACGAATATATTTTTACTTCGGAATCAGTCTCTGAGGGACACCCCGATAAAGTTGCTGACCAGATCTCTGATGCAATGCTAGACGCTATCCTTGAGCAAGACCCCAACCCCGAAAGAGCCCGTGTAGCCTGCGAGACCCTCATCAAAACCGGCGCGGTGATTGTCGCCGGCGAAATCAGCACCGAGGCCTGGATCGATCTGGATGAGCTGGTACGTGGCGTGGTCTGTGATATTGGCTACACCAGCTCCAATGTGGGTTTTGACGGTTCTACCTGTGCCGTAATGTCATTGATCGGCAAACAGTCAGGGGATATCGCCCAAGGGGTCGACCGAAGCGCCCCGGAAGAGCAGGGTGCCGGCGACCAGGGCATGATGTTCGGCTATGCCACGAATGAAACCGACGTCCTCATGCCCGCACCGATTACCTATGCGCAGCGTCTTGTGCAGAGGCAGTCGGAGATCCGCAAATCGGGTGTCCTGCCATGGCTGAGACCCGACGCCAAAAGCCAGGTGACTCTACAGTACAAGGACGGACAAGTTACCGGTATCGGTGCAGTGGTCCTCTCCACCCAACACGATCCCGATATCGACTACGATCACCTGCGTGAGGCGGTGATGGAAAACATCATACAGCCGGTGCTGCCCAAGGCCTGGTTGGATCAATGCCCCCAGGACAAGATCCACATCAATCCAACCGGTAGTTTCGTCATCGGTGGACCGGTGGGCGATTGTGGTCTGACCGGACGTAAGATTATCGTCGATACCTATGGGGGTATGGCACGCCACGGCGGCGGCGCCTTCTCCGGCAAGGATCCCTCCAAGGTCGACCGCTCCGCCGCCTACGCAGGTCGTTACGTGGCCAAGAATATCGTGGCCGCCGGCCTTGCCGACCGTTGTGAAATCCAGATTTCCTACGCGATCGGCGTGGCGGAACCCACCTCCATCATGGTCGAGACATTCGGCACCGGCAAGATTGACGATGAGAAGATAGTCGAGTTGGTACGCAGACACTTCGACCTCCGCCCCTACGGCATTCTGAAGATGCTGGACCTGCTAAACACAAACAAGATTCAGTACCGCAAGACAGCTGCTTATGGCCATTTCGGCCGTGAAGATGAGGGCTTTACCTGGGAACTGACTGACAAGGCTGAGGCCTTGCGGGAGGAGGCCGGACTGTGAATCAATTTTGAATTTTGAATTAATAATTTTGAATTGAAGGCGCACACATTGCGCGCTCAATAATTCACAATTTAAAATTCATAATTCATAATTAACTCCCCCCATCGCCGAGGAGCGCTGCAACGGATTCATACTCCGCCAGGCTCGGTACCGGGTGACAGCAAGACAAACGGCGCTCACTCACGATATTCAGGAGATGATTACCATGAGTGAGTTCAATGACTATAAGGTCGCCGATATCTCTCTGGCCGACTTCGGCCGCCGCGAAATCGCCATTGCCGAAACCGAAATGCCGGGTCTGATGGCGATTCGCGAAAAGTATGCCGCACAACAGCCCCTCAAGGGGGCGCGTATCACCGGTTCTCTTCACATGACCATTCAGACTGCTGTGCTGATCGAGACCCTGGTGGCTCTCGGCGCGGAAGTACGCTGGTGTTCGTGCAACATCTTTTCCACACAGGATCACGCTGCGGCAGCCATCGCGGCTCAGGGTATCCCTGTCTATGCCTGGAAGGGTGAGTCTTTGGAGGAGTATTGGTGGTGTACCGAACAGGTCCTCAACTGGCCCAACAGTCAAACTCCGAACATGATCCTGGACGATGGCGGTGATGCCACTCTCTTAGTCCATAAGGGTGTGGAGTTTGCCGATGCGGGTCAGGTTCCCGAGCCCCAGAAAGACGACCCGGAGGAGTGGCAGGTCATTCTCGGTGTGCTCAAGCGCAGCCTGGAAGAGGACCCGAAACGATATCATCGCATGGCGGAGTCGATCAAAGGCGTCACGGAAGAGACCACCACCGGCGTACACCGCCTCTATCAGATGATGGAACAGGGAACCCTGCTGTTTCCGGCCATGAACGTGAACGACTCAGTCACGAAATCCAAGTTCGACAACCTCTACGGCTGCCGCGAATCCCTGGTGGACGGCATCAAACGCGCCACTGACGTGATGATCGCGGGAAAAATCGCAATCGTTGCCGGCTACGGAGATGTGGGTAAGGGATGCGCACAATCTCTGCGCGGCCTCGGCGCCACCGTCTGGGTCACCGAGATCGATCCCATCTGCGCCCTGCAGGCTGCAATGGAGGGCTATCGTGTAGTGACTATGGAAGAGGCTGCCCCAATCGGCGATATCTTCGTGACAACCACGGGCAACTTCAAGATTATTACCCATGACCATATGGCAGCCATGAAGGACCAGGCGATCGTCTGTAATATCGGCCACTTCGATAACGAGATCGATATTGCCGGCATTCGCGATTATGAGTGGGAAGAGATCAAGCCGCAGGTTCATCACATCATCTTTCCCGACGGCAAGAGAATCATCCTGCTCGCCGAAGGACGCCTGGTTAACCTTGGCTGCGCCACCGGCCATCCCAGCTTTGTGATGTCCAACTCCTTTTCCAATCAGGTACTGGCGCAGATCGAATTCTTCAACAATCCGGAGAAATACGAAAACAAAGTCTATGTTTTACCGAAGCAGCTGGATGAAGAAGTCGCACGCTTGCATTTGGAAAAGATAGGCGCCCATTTGACCACCTTGTCCCAGGAGCAGGCTGACTACATCGGTGTCCCGGTAGAGGGCCCGTATAAACCGACTCACTACCGTTACTAACAGTCACAGCCGAAGGGCGGCTTAAAACTGATCAGGCAGTTGCGGGGAGAGGTGACCTCCACTCCGTGCAACTTGCCCGATCAATCTTTAAAACAGCTGTCTGAATCAGGGTGCACGAAACATCCGTCGATCAAACCGTTTTCTTCCCGGACCCTGTTTCGATCTACGACTATTTGAATACAGATCATGGTAACCGAGCTCCATGCAAACAGAACAAAACAGAAATACCTTCAGTTTCGAGCTTTTCCCACCCAAAACGGATAAAGGCTTCGAAAAAATGCAGCAGACCGTCAAGGCGCTACAGGCATTGTCGCCTGCCTTCTTCTCGGTCACCTATGGCGCAGGCGGCTCAACCCAGCAAAGGACATTCGATACGGTCGACTGGTTATGCGAGGAGAAGATAGAGACGGCCCCCCACCTCTCCTGCATTGGCAGTAGCAAGGATGAGATTCTTGAGATTCTCGATCGCTACAAAGACCAGGGTATCAACAGACTGGTGGCCTTGCGCGGAGATCTGCCCTCTGGAGTAGGACTTGGTGGTTTGGGAGAGCTAGGTTATGCCAATCAACTGGTAGCGCTAATAAGAGAACATCATGGCGACTACTTTCATATCGAAGTGGCAGCCTATCCGGAGTTTCATCCGCAGGCTGTCAACGCGGAAAAGGATCTCGACTTTTTTAAACAGAAGGCGGAAGCGGGTGCCAATAGCGCGATCACACAATACTTTTACAATCCTGACGCCTACTTTCGCTTTGTCGACGACTGTTTGAGGCTCAATATCGATATACCCATCGTACCCGGCATCATGCCGATCACCAATTTTGTCCAACTGGCGCGATTTTCCGACGGATGTGGCGCTGAGATCCCTCGTTGGCTAAGAAAAAGATTGGAAGGCTATGGCGAGGACATCGAAGCCATACGCAGCTATGGCGCAGAGGTTGTCTCGCGACTTTGTGAGCGGCTGCTAGCGGGTGGCGCTCCCGGTCTGCACTTCTACACCATGAATCAGGCGGCGCCGACTCAGGCTATCTGGACTAATCTGGGCCTGTAACAGGGATTGGGGATTTACTCCTCCACCTCGCCCCAATGTACCAATGCCTCGATCCGGCGCGTCATCCGGGCTATCTGCGGCCAATCGTGGGCAACGATATCCTGCGAATGGGCCAGATTGTTGCGCAGTGACTCCAGATCGCGAATGATTTTCTTCGCACTCCTTCGGGTTGCAAATCCCAACTGAGCCAGCACTTCATCACTGTTGATCAGGATCTGCGCCTTGTCAGAGAATTGAAGACAATCGAGCAGCTCGCCCGTCTGTCCTCTGCGAATACGTTCCGTCTGCAATTCCTTCGCATTCTCCATACGTTTTTTACTCAAATGCCGCTGCCATTCGTCACCGGGAAAGGTCTCCTTGATATTCTCAATCAGATTCATCTCGATAATGGTAATCATGCCGAACAGCCACATACGAACAATGGGTTTCTGTATATGGGAACGCAGAATGACACCGGAGAGATCACCAAGCAGAGCGATGAAGCAGCTCTCGTGACGCGTCAGAACCTGGATGACATCAGACAGAGAGGCATCCCCATGTAGAATCTGTCCCTTGGCAAATTCACGTTTGTAATCACGGCAAATACCGCCATCAAGATCCTGCAATTGTATGAACCCGTTCACGAATCCCTGATCACGCATACCGGCTACAATCCACCCATTGGACCGCATCACCTCCTCCACCATTTCGACCCTGGATTCCCCATCAAATGAAGCGAGAGGTTCCGCGATATCAACCGCTTTGAATGACTCTGTAAAAAGGCGCAGCGCCCTCTGCTGCTCAAATGGGATGCCATGACTTTCCGGCACTATCTCACGACCAAGGTCAAAACCGCCCTTTTGCAGCTTACCAATTTGCTCTCTACAGGTATGCAAAACCTTCCAGGCTCTTTTGTAGAGCGTTTCGTCGCCCTCCTGCAGAACACTCAGCAGCGCCTCCATTTCCACCAGAAACACCTTGGCGAATCGATTGTCATGACTGCAGATATCACGACAGTTATCGATCAAATCCGCCAGCTTGACGGTCTTGGCTCTTGATGAAGCCTTGGCAATATGTTGTCTGTCGATCTGTTTTCGGATGGCGCGATTGCCGTCGCTTGGCCTGCTGATATCGGTCAACTCCGATACAAGCTTTGCCACGTCCGAACCGAACTCCCGTTCGATATCCTGTACTGTGGCTGGTGTATCCTCCACAGTATCGTGTAACCAGGCAGCCGCGATCATGTGTTTATCGCCAGCAACCTCCCGTACGAGATTGGCCACTGCCTTCAGATGCACATCATAGGGCTGATTAGAATATTTTCGCCTTTGATCGATTCGTGCGTGTGCCTGCGTGGCATATTCGATCGCGTGTGAAACCAGATCGTTCATCTCACCTCATTCATCTCGACTTGATACAAGGGCGAGCCGGTATAGCGTTCGATAATGGCATCCAGCTGCTCCGGTTCGACAGGCTTATTGAGGAAACCATCCATCCCCGCCAACATACAGTTTTCCATGGCATCTTCGGCTGTATTGGCAGTCAACGCATAGATCGGTAGATGATGATCATCAGACTCTGTCAGACGATACCGCCGAGTAAATTCAATACCGTCCATACGCGGCATACGAAGATCAATAAAAGCCAGATGGAAGATTCCTTTGGCGGCCGCCTCAAGTGCTTCCTCACCGTCCTTCGTAATGTGCACCGAATGCCCCCTCTGAATCAACAGTGTTGACAGTACTTTTGCTGCGATGGCATTGTCTTCTGCAAGCAGTATCTGGATACCGCTCGCTTCACGAACCTCACGCCCAAGGGTGCTGGAAAGAGAATCATGGATCGACTGCATCTCTCTAAGCGGATCAATAATAGCCTCCGCCAGATCATCGGCCAGAAATGGCTTCATCAAGACGCGTGACACAGGGGAAGGCACACCAATGGTACGACCTCGATAGCCACCGAGCAGAATCAAAGGCTCACTGCCCAGAATCTCCAGCCGGGAAAGAACCGTACCTATTCCGTTTTCAGTGAGCGAATCACATACCAGCACGATATCGAAGTAGTGGTCGAGATAGGGGGTTAGCGCCTTCATGGAACTGACGGGAAAAGCTATCATTCCCAACTCCTCGGCAATCTTCAGGTGCGACTCCATATTCTGAGGTTCAGTCTCATAAATCAGAATGCGCTTACCCTCAAGAAGCGGCAGGGTAACGGGGATTGCGGCTCCCTGCTCCATCAACAGGGGTAACCTGACTGAAAATGTAGTGCCTTTTCCGACTTGGCTCTCGACACTGATATCGCCCCCCATGCGGCGACAGAGATCCCGGGCCACGGACGTCCCTATCCCCGTACCACCGAACCGTCGGCTGTTTGAAGCGTCTCCCTGCCAGAACATATCAAAAATCTTTCCCAATTTATCCTTGGGTATACCTATGCCGGTATCGGATATCTGAATCAAAACATGCGGTTGATTCACCCGCTCTTTTGCGGAGGCATACGCAATCCGTAACGCCACGTTCCCCTGGTCCGTAAACTTGATTGCATTGCCCAGCAGATTGAACAGGATCTGAGAGAGACGTAGATTGTCCCCTCGTAACCTTCTGGGAAGTTTCGGATCGACCCAGCACAACAGTTCCAGTTGCTTTTCTTGCGCCTCTCCCGCCAGCGTCGAACTAACGTCCCGCACCAACTGACGTATATCGAAAGGTTCGTTGACCAGCTCCAGCTTGTTTGAATCAATCTTAGAAAAATCGAGAATATCCCCGATCAACGCCCGCAGTAACTGGGCAGAGGATTGGATCGAGTGGAGATACTCTTTCTGCTCCGCATCCAATGGCGTTCCCTGCATCAGCCTGGACATACCCAGAATGCCGATCAGAGGGGTACGGAGCTCATGAGTCATTGTCGCCAGAAAATCACCCCGTGCCTTATTGGCCTGCTCCGCCTCCTGGCGAGCGTTATGAAGTTTCCGCAACAGGCTGTACTGATAAGTCGGCAGTAAAACCAGAAGCAATAGAAAAAAGAAGGCCTCGAAAGTATGCGAATACCACTCCTGCAATGAGAACAGCACTATATTATAGGCGATGAGACTGAATACCGAGGCAGCCATGAGAAGGCGTTTGCCGTAGCGAGTGCCGTAAGAGACGAAGATCCAGATATAGAGTAAAAAGAAGGGACTGATGGCCTCTTTTGTAAGAAAGATCGCAAGGCTGCTTGCACTGACATCCGCCAGCAGCGTCACATAGGGCCGCAGTTCCATCACAGGCCGATGGTAGACGCTGATCAATGTCAGCACGAAAAAGATGAAGTAGCCGCCAAACAGCAGATTAAAAAGCAGGACGTTAACATCATAATAACCCGTCCATGCACCGAGGCCGATGTAAACGATACTGAACAGCCAGATTCCCAGCCTGACAAGTGCCGACTGAAATTCCGGATTCCGCAATAGATCATGAGTTAAGAGTCTTGAGAACATTTCCACATCCTGCATTTTTCCGAGCACTTCCCTGAACAAACCCCTCGACAATTTTAGCAACCCCCGGAAGGTGGGATTGTAAAATCATACTCCGGGCCGCTTACTGTCTCTTTGAGTTTACGGACATTAGCATGGGGAACAGAGACAATCTTCACCATTTCGCATCTTTAACAAGCGAACACCCCAGAACGAGAAAGATTCTTAGCGATTTTAGATTTTTGAAGGGTTTTGCAATACGCCAGCATCTACCCTAAGGGCCTGCGCCACTCTATCCGGTAAAAACACCCCTTTGTTCACTACCACCAAATCAGGTTTGCGAAAATTGTCACAGGCACTATTATTTGGTCAGGCCCTGAAGCGCAGATGCCCCATCAGTTTCACTCTCTCCAACAGCAGCAATCAATCCCGATATGTATATCAAACGCCCCAGTGAACACAACCTTCGTAACTCCCTGAAACCCGAAGACCGTCGTACCATCAAGCGCCGTCATCTGATCTTCTACCTCCGGGTTTGGGAGATAACCACAGATCGTCTCCTGGGTCATGTGGTGGATATCACGCCGGAAGGTATGATGCTTATCAGCGAACAACCCATTGCCACAGGCGAGGAGTGTACGTTGGAGATTCGAACACCGGACACTGAAGGAGCGATCAAGCCGATGCAATTCAAGGCTGTCTGTCGTTGGAGCGACAACGATATCAATCCCGCTTTCTATGACTCGGGCTTTGAGTTCCTGGATAAAACCCCTAAGGACATAGAGAGCATCATTAAGATGGTCGACGAATACGGATTCAATGACTAAGGCCAGGTAGTACCACAAAAGGCGTTCTAGCACTTTGGCCAAAGCCCGCTAATCGCTGCGATGCCCTGCCCACCCGCCTGCTTGGCACGCGCCAGCATATCGATCTGCATACCGCCCAATGCATATACCGGCAAATTAGCGCTATTGATTCTGTCTGCAAACTCATCCCAACCGAGGACTCTCGCTTCGGGATGGCTCGATGTGGCTAATACCGGTGAGAGGAGCGCATAGTCCAACTGAAGTTGTGATGCCCGTTCCAGTTCCGCCCGGTGATGACAGGAGGCACCCACCAGCCCTCTGCCTTCAGGCCTCTCGTCAATCGCCATCAGCTGATGAGCAGGGAGATGAATACCATCGGCTGCTCCTATCCAGTCCTGACAGTCGGTCGGACGATTGATCAGCAGCTTTGCCTGGTAGTGTGCGCACAGAGGCCGTGCAGAATCGAGCAGATGCCGATAGGTGGCGTTACTCAATACATGAGCACGCAGCTGGACCAGCCTGACCCCCCGCTTGAGTGCATCTTCCAGTCGTCGTAGAAAAACCTCTGCTTCATTGGGATCACTGCCGGTAATCATGTAGAGATCGGGTAGACAAAGCGCACTAATCACAGGCCGGTCTGCGGCGGGAAACTCTTCAGCCGACATTTCACTCGGCCTGACCCAACGCAGCGGCTGCCCCTCCATGCCTTTAGCTTCACCCTGATAACGGGTTACATGAAAAAAATCCAGCAGTACCAGACGGTCGTCATAGCGGTGCCGAATACGGATCAACGGCTCGACTGCCAACGGCAGAATATCGAGTTCCTCCTTCAACTCCCGGTTCAATGCCTCACGGGGAGACTCTCCGGCTTCCACCTTGCCACCCGGGAATTCCCATAATCCCCCCTGATGAAGGTGATCCGCCCGTTTGCTGATGAGTACCTGTCCCTGGTTATCCAGGATGGCTGCGGCAGCAACGTGAATCGGCATTGCAGAAGGCACTCGAAGAGATCAGGTGCGGTATTCAGCGTTGATCTTGACGTAGTCGTAGGAGAGATCGCAGGTCAAAATCCGACTCGACACCGATCCGCGTCCCAGCTTGATCCTGATGGTGAACTCACTCCTGTCCATGACCGATTGGCCCGCTGCTTCCGTATAGTCACCCGCTCGCCCGCCATCACGAACAATACAGACCTCATCAAGCCAGATTTCCACCCGGTCGATATCGAGCTGTGGAATATCGGCACGCCCAACGGCCGCCAGAATACGTCCCCAATTGGGATCCGAGGCAAACAGGGCCGTTTTGACCAATGGTGAATGGGCAATTGTGTAGGCCACTTCACGGGCCTCGGCGACATCATTGGCCTCTTCTACCAGCACCTCGACCAGCTTGGTGGCGCCTTCCCCGTCGCGCACGATCTCCCTGGCCAGGGCCAGACAGACCTCAGAGACTGCGGTAGAAAATTTTCGATAGGCCTCGGAGCCCTGATCAATAATCGGTGGAGTCCCGGCGCTGCCGCTGGCAAGCAGGATGCAGGCATCATTGGTGGAGGTATCACCGTCCACCGTAATACTGTTAAACGATGGTTCCACCGCAACATTCAGAGCGGATTGCAACAGTTCGGGAGCGACGGCTGCATCAGTTGCAAGATAGGCAAGCATGGTGGCCATATCCGGTCGGATCATACCGGACCCTTTGGCCATGCCTGTCACAGAGACCCCAACCCCATCAATTTCAAAGTGGCTTGTTGCCAGCTTAGGCCTGGTATCGGTGGTCATAATGGCCTCAGCTGCCTGTTCCCAACCACTCTCCTTCATATCGACCAATGCCGCCGGTATCGCCAATGCCATCTTCTCCACCGGTAGATTGATACCAATCACTCCAGTAGAAAACGGTAAGATCTCTTCCGCTTTACACCCTGCGGCTTCGGCCAACAGGCGACAACTCGACTCGGCATCTTGCATGCCCTGCTCTCCGGTGCCCGCATTGGCGTTTCCAGAGTTGATTAATAGATAACGCGGTGTGTTTTTCTGCAGGTGGGATTTCGCCACATGGACAGGAGCGGCACAAAAGGCATTACGCGTAAATACGGCGGCACAGCTGCCACCCTCGGCCAGCTCAACGACTACCAGATCCTTCCGGTCGGTGGTCTTGATGCCAGCAACTGCCACACCCAGGCGAATACCTGTTATGGACACCTTTTCAGTCATTTCAGCTCAAACGTCCGTGGCACTGTTTATATTTCTTACCGGAGCCACAGGGACAGGGCTCATTGCGACCGATCTTTCGACCATCACGCACAAATGGCTGATGTTGCTCTTCAGTTTCTTCAAGCGGCGCCTCTGCGGCAGCGGTCTCCTCAGGTAAGCCTTCAAAGGCCTCGTGCTTGAACTCGAAATCCGTGGTCTGCGGCTGCTGCTCCTGCATCACCATCTCTTCCGGCCTCTGCACCTGGACCTTCGACAGTAGACCGATCACCTCCTCCTTGATGCTGTCGAGCATACTGGAGAACATGGCAAAGGCTTCCCGCTTGTACTCCTGTTTAGGGTTTTTCTGCGCATAGCCACGTAGATGTATCCCCTGACGCAGATAGTCCATGGCCGCCAGATGCTCTTTCCAGTGGCTGTCTAGGGTCTGCAACATCACCGCTTTCTCGAAGTGACGCATATTCTGCTCACCGACCTGCTGCTCCTTGTCCTGGTAGGTCGCTACCAGGTTATCCAGAATACGCTGCTTCAGGGTCTCTTCGTGCAGATCGTCATCCTCATCCAGCCACTGCTGGACCGACCATTCACCACCAAAGTTCTCGGCCAGGGCCTCGCCCAAGCCGGGTACATCCCACTGCTCTTCAATACTCTGGGGTGGGATATAGTTGTGGAAAATGTCATTGATGACATCGAATCGCAATGAAGTGACGGACTCTGAGATATCCTCCACTTCCATCAGTTCGTTACGTTGCTCGTAGACCACTTTTCTCTGGTCATTAGCCACATCGTCATACTCCAGCAACTGTTTGCGGATGTCGAAGTTGCGGCCTTCCACCTTACGCTGGGCATTCTCGATGGCCCTGGACACCCAAGGGTGCTCTATCGCCTCTCCCCGGTCCATGCCCATCTTCTGCATCAACGAGCCAACTTTGTCAGATGCGAAGATACGCATCAGGCTGTCTTCCAGAGAGAGATAGAATCGGCTCGAACCCGGATCGCCCTGCCGTCCGGACCGACCCCGCAACTGATTGTCGATACGACGGGATTCATGCCTTTCGGTGCCGATCACATGCAATCCACCGGCATCCAATACCTGCTGGTGTCGCTGTTTCCATGCCTCCTGGACCTTATCGACCTGTGCAGTATCGGGCTGCTCACCAAGAGCATCCAGTTCAGCTTCGAGATTACCGCCCAAGACGATATCGGTACCACGACCCGCCATGTTGGTCGCGATCGTCACCGCACCGGGCCGGCCGGCCTGTTCGACGATACCCGCCTCCTGCTGATGGTGTTTGGCGTTCAGGACCTTGTGCTCCACCTTTGCCTTATCCAAGAACTCTGAAACCAGTTCAGACGTCTCAATGGAGGCAGTACCCACCAACACCGGCTGTCCGCGTTTCACGCAATCCTGCACATCCTCCAGAATCGACTCGTACTTCTCATCCGGTGTGAGATAGACCAGGTCGCCCATATCGTCACGAACCATCGGCATATTGGTGGGGATGACCACCACTTCCAGACCGTAGATCTGCTGGAACTCATAGGCCTCTGTATCGGCGGTACCGGTCATACCGGAGAGTTTCTCGTAGAGACGGAAGTAGTTCTGAAAGGTGATTGAGGCGAGGGTCTGGTTCTCGTTCTGAATCTTGACCCCTTCCTTGGCCTCGACCGCCTGATGCAGGCCGTCTGACCAGCGCCGGCCCGGCATGGTGCGGCCGGTAAATTCGTCAACGATGACAACCTCGCCATCCTTGACGATATACTCCACATTGCGTTGAAACAGCGCATGCGCCCGCAATGCCGCATTCACGTGGTGCATAAGGATGATGTTGGCGGAATCGTAGAGGCTCGCGCCCTCCTCCAGGAGGCCCATCTCGGTCAGCATCTCCTCCACATGCTGATGGCCCTCTTCACTGAGGTAGGTCTGACGTGCCTTTTCGTCGACCGAAAAGTCACCAGGTCCGAAATCGGGTTTCCCCTCTTCGTTCGTAATGGGGTCCTGACGCGTCAGGTTGGGAATGATCTTGTTGACCGCAATATAGAGTTCGGAGGAGTCATCCGTCGGGCCTGAGATGATCAGCGGAGTACGCGCCTCATCGATGAGGATCGAATCGACTTCGTCCACAATGGCGAAGAATGGCGGTCGCTGCACTCGCTGTTCCGCACTGAAGGCCATGTTATCCCGCAGGTAGTCGAAACCATACTCATTGTTGGTACCGTAGGTGATATCTGCGGCGTAGGCCTCTTTCCTGGATACGGGTCTCAGATGGGGGTAGCCACCGGACTTGCCGTCATATTCAGGATCGAACAGATAGGAGGAGGTATCGGGACCCGATCCGCCTGAAGAGTTGATGACCCCTGTAGTGAGACCGAGAAAGTGGTAGAGACGCCCCATCCATGCGGCATCTCGCCGAGCCAGATAGTCGTTTACCGTCACTACGTGGACGCCCTTTGCCGGTAATGCATTGAGATAGGCTGCCAGTGTGGCGACCAGTGTCTTGCCCTCACCGGTGCGCATCTCAGCAATTTTCCCCTGGTGGAGCACCATACCGCCAATCATCTGGACATCGAAATGACGCATCTGCATCACCCGGCGTCCCGCTTCGCGTACAACGGCAAAGGCCTCTAACAGCAAACCGTCCAGCTTCTCTCCGCCTTCCAATCTACTCCTGAAGTCTGTCGTTTTTTCGCGCAACGCCTCATCGGAGAGCGATTCCAAGTCAGCTTCGAACGTGTTGATTTGTTGGACCGTTTTGGACAGCCGTTTGATCAGGCGTTCATTGCGACTGCCGAAGATCTTCTTGAAGATTTTATTCACCATGAATACAAGTTTCCGTCAGGGATACGAAATCAGGGGATCATACAGCATGCGGGGGCTTTGCTGAAGAATTGCCATCTCAATCCCGCTCTGCACGACAAAGCATAGGATGAGCGGATGCCATTAAAGACACCTACACAGATCAGGCATCCAAACCGTTAAAAGGAAGGGGCTGCTGCCGAAGGCGGCAGCTCATCTCAGCGATACACGCCGACTGATTCTACTAATCAGGCCGCATCCTTACTGCGTTTGCTGCGAATGTACTTGGTGGGATTGACAATCTTTCCGTTGCGCACCACCTCGAAATGGACGTGCGGCCCGGTGGAACGGCCGGTGGATCCCATGGTCGCAATAACCTGTCCGGGTTTGACGCGGTCGCCGATCTCAACCAGGATTTTCGCATTATGTCCGTAACGGGTGATATAACCCTTGCCATGGTTAATCTCGATCAACTCACCAAAACCATGTCGATCCCCAACCCAGGTCACAACACCGGCAGCAACAGCGACTACGTTCGATCCTTCCTTACCCGCAAAATCCATGCCCTTGTGCATGGTGCGTTTACCCGTAAAGGGGTCGTTGCGCATACCGAAGTAGGATGATATCCAACCCTTCTCAATCGGCCTGCCGGTCGGATGGATGGATGCTTCAAGATTGGAGTTCATAATCAGGTCTTCCACCAGCGCCAACTGCTGCTGACGGTCATCGATCATCTCTTCAAGGCTCTGCATCTCTCGGAGTAGATCGGGCAAGGCGGATTGATCCTTGACGATATCACCCGCCTCAGGGCCACCAATGGCCGGGGGCTCCTGAAAACTGAACTCGCCCTTATCGAGCCGACCAATCTCGACCAGGCGCTCACCGAGGGCATCGAGCCGGATCAATTGAGACTGCAACTGTCCCATACGGATAGCCAGCGCATCGATCTCATTCTGCGCGTCACTTTTCACATCTGACAGGAGGCGGCGCTCTTCGGCGAATACCCGCTTCAGGCTGGAAACCAGCTGATGCTCGGGAAACTCGGCACTATCAACACCAATCTGATAACCTGCGTAAAGCATACCGAGCCCGAAGAGTCCGATCGCAGCTGCAATCACCGAGGCATAAAAACAGCGCATGGCTCTGCTGCAGGTCTGACCAATGCCTCGCAAGTATATGATTTTCATATCCATTTTTTCAAGTTGTATGCAGTTTGCACTTTATTTGTCGGTCAAAAATTCACGAACTTTAACATTTTATTCACGAAATGTGGTGTTTTTCTTAGCATTTTTCTAAGCTCTTCTCCAAATGAAGTCAGTCAAGCAATGTATCGCCCACCACACTTCCCTGGCGTCTCTTGGTACCCAGTTGTCACGCCAGAAAGCCCTGACAGAGCAGGTGAGAAACCTGCTGCCTGCGCCCCTGAATGAGCAGATTGCGGGAGCTGTCATCCAGATCCGCACGCTTACCCTCTGGGTCAGCTCACCGGTCTGGGCCAGTCGTTTACGCTACCTTGCGCCGCAACTGTTAAAACAGCTGAAGCACCAAGGCCTGATTCTCGACCGGATTCATCCTCGGGTTTTGGTACCGGATAACAGCCGAACAACCAGACAGAGAACCCATAAGAGATTGGCACTGAGTGAAGAAAGCGCTGAGACACTGCGTCGAACGGCAGTATCGCTCGAGGACAAACCGCTACGGGAGGCAATGCTTCGGCTAAGCAGCCACGCGCAATCGACCGGTCAGGATTAGGGTCTGCCGGGAGAACCCTTCAGATTTTGATCTGGAATAACGATGAAGCGCCAACCACGCCGCTCCGGCCATATCACGAAGCATGCGGTATTGGGCGGCTAGTCAGGTAAGCGTGAGGTGTGCCGGTTTCATATAGGAGATAGGCGCATCTTCCGGCTCATCGAAGGTGATCTCCTCCCAGGCATCCTCCTGACTGATCAGTTCACGCAGTAGACGATTGTTCAGCGCATGACCCGACTTGTGGCCCTTGAACGCACCGATCAGGCTGTGCCCAAGCAAATAGAGATCGCCAATAGCATCGAGGATCTTGTGCTTCACGAACTCATCCTCATAGCGCAGCCCATCTTCATTCATTACCCGGTAATCATCCACCACGATGGCGTTGTCGAGGCTACCGCCGAGCGCGAGCTCCTTCTGTCTCAGCATCTCTATGTCCCTTAGAAAACCGAAGGTACGAGCCCGGCTGACTTCCCGAACGAAAGATGTGGAAGAGAAATCCACAGTGGCAAACTGGGCGCTCTCGGTGAATGCAGGGTGATCGAAGTCGATTGAGAAGGTGACCTTGAAGCCGTCAAACGGCTCAAACGAGGCTCGTTTGTCACCCTCAACCACTTCAACCTTGCGCTTGATCCGGATAAATCGCTTGGCTTTGCTCTGCTCTTCAACGCCTGCGGACTGCAGCAGGAACACGAAGGGACCCGCGCTGCCATCCATGATTGGGACTTCCGGTGCACTCACATCCACATAGGCATTGTCGATACCCAGCCCCGCAAAGGCGGAGAGGAGATGCTCTACTGTGGAGACCCGAATCCCATCCTGCACCAGGGTACTGGATAGGCGGGTATCTCCCACGTTTTCGGCACAGGCACGGATATCGACGACAGGATCGAGATCGACACGACGAAAAATGATGCCGGTGTCAGGGGCTGCCGGGCGCAAAGTGAGGTAGACCTTTTCGCCCGTATGCAGTCCCACGCCCGTGGCGCGAATCACATTTTTTAACGTCCGTTGCCAAATCATCGACTTTTTAACTCCCAGAGAGAATCCCATTTTGGCCCGAAAAGGCGCGCATCCTACCACATTGAGATTATCCGACAAAATAGAGGGTATATGGTTCCCATCTCAACCATGACCTCAGGTTTTGTCATCTCCCTGTCAAACCTAGCAGACTCCGTTCCAACTTTGGCCCGCTGTATCTCCAAGTCCTGTAAATGCTCACACTTTCCAGTCGTTTTAATCCGCCTGTCGACGCAGAAATGCCGGAATATCGAGATAATCCAGATTGCCATCCTGTGCCGGCGCCTGATTCTGCACCCCGGACGCACCATTTCTGAGCACTGTCGGCCTATCCAACTCACGATAGTCCTCCGGCTCAGGTTCAGCAACATCCGAGTTGACCAGCTTCACCGGCTTGATCTCCTCAACCCGGGGAGGCTGCGGTATCTCTGCTCTGGCTGTCTCGCCCAGACCTGTGGCGACCACAGTGACCCGCATGTCATTTTGCATATCCGGATCGATCACTGTTCCCACCACCACGGTTGCATCATCGTCAGCGAACTCACGGACCGTGTTTCCGACCTCATCGAATTCACCGATAGCCAGATTCAGACCGGCGGTGATATTGACCAGGATACCCTTGGCACCCGATAGATTCACATCCTCCAGCAATGGACTGCGGATGGCCCGCTCTGCCGCTTCACGCGCCCGGTTGTCGCCTGACGCCTCCCCCGAACCCATCATGGCTGCACCCATTTCCGACATCACGGTCTTGACGTCCGCAAAATCGACATTGATCAGACCCGGACGGGTGATCAGCTCTGCAATACCCTGTACAGCATGCAGCAAAACGTCATTGGCCGCTTTAAAAGCGTTGAGCAGGCTCATCTCCTTACCCAGTACCGCCAGCAACTTCTCATTGGGAATAGTAATCAGCGAATCAACGTTTTTTCCGAGATCAGCCATTCCCTGCTCCGCCACCTTCATGCGTTTACCACCTTCGAAACCGAAGGGTTTGGTGACGACTGCAACGGTCAGGATACCGAGTTCTTTCGCCACCTCGGCTACAACCGGTGCAGCACCTGTCCCGGTACCACCTCCCATCCCTGCGGTGATAAAAACCATATCGGCACCCGACAGTACCTCCTCTATACGGTCCCGGTCTTCCATGGCGGCCTGCCGACCGACTTCGGGGTTTGCCCCTGCTCCCAATCCCTTGGTGATATCGGAACCCAACTGCAGCAGGGTCCTGACCTCACTGTTTCGCAGTGCCTGAGCGTCCGTATTGGCGCAGATAAAATCCACACCCTCGATTTCGCCGGACAGCATGTGATTGATGGCGTTACCGCCACCGCCGCCGACACCGATCACCTTGATCACAGCATTCTGACTGTGAGTATCCATTAGTTCGAACATTGTCTACCTCCTCGTTTCTGACGCGCCTAGACAGAAAATTGATTTAAAAATTACCCTGGAACCAGTGCTTCATACGGTCCCAAATTGCCTTGATCCCACTCTCATTCGCCAACTCATGGCCACCTTGTGTCCGGTTACGCTGACCGAACAACAACAAACCCACACCGGTGGAATAGATCGGGTTGCGTACCACATCAGCCAGACCACTGACGTATTGGGGCACACCGAGTCTTACCGGCATATGGAAAACCTCTTCCGCCAAGTCGATGGCACCTTCCATCTTCGAGCTGCCACCGGTCAGCACCACACCGCCCGCGATCACATCCTCGAAACCACTGCGCCGCAACTCAGCCTGGATCAGTGTCATCAACTCCTCGTATCGGGGCTCAACCACCTCCGCCAGTGTCTGGCGGGAGAGTCGCCTCGGGGGACGCTCGCCGATACTGGGCACCTCGATGGTCTCGTCGCTGGTGGCCAACTGGGTCAATGCACAGGCGTACTTGATCTTGATCTCCTCCGCATGTTGCGTAGGCGTACGCAGAGCCACAGCGATATCGTTGGTCACCTGATCTCCCGCAATGGGAATCACTGCCGTATGCCGGATTGCACCGCCGGTAAAGACCGCGATATCCGTAGTGCCGCCGCCGATGTCCACCAGACAGACCCCGAGTTCCTTCTCATCTTCACTGAGAACGGAGTAGCTCGAGGCGAGCTGTTCAAGGATGAGATCGTCAGCATCCAGACCGCAGCGCCGCACACACTTAACGATATTCTGTGCCGCACTCACCGCGCCGGTGACCATATGAACCCGCGACTCGAGCCGCACCCCCGACATACCGATGGGATCCCGGATACCCTCCTGCTCATCGATAATGAACTCCTGGGGCAGGATGTGGAGAATCCTCTGATCTGCGGGTATGGCCACCGCCCTGGCCGCATCGATGACCCGTTCCATATCCCCCTGGGTTACCTCCTTGTCTTTGATTGCGACTATGCCGTGTGAGTTGAGACTGCGGATATGACTGCCGGCGATACCGGCATAGACCGCGTGGATCTCGCAACCGGCCATCAGCTCTGCTTCTTCCACCGCCCGCTGGATCGACTGCACGGTGGATTCGATATTAACGACCACCCCTTTTTTCAACCCGCGGGACGGATGCGAACCGATACCGATGATCTCGATCCCCCCATCACTCTTCACCTCGCCCACGATCGCCACCACTTTCGAGGTGCCGATATCGAGCCCGATGATCAGATTTTTCTCACTTCGCTTTGTCATTCAGATACCTGCCATCCTCGCCGCATCGGGTTCCGGTGTGCGGCTATTCAAATTGACCTGCGCCTCGGTAATCTGCCAGCGCACTGTAAAACCATTGGTGTAACGCAGGTCCACCGACTCCGGCTGGCTCCCGCTCTGCTGCTTTAAGTAGGGGTAGAGCTGTACGAAGCGGGTCAGTCTGGGCATCACCTCACGTCTGCCAAGATGGAGAGACACCCCTTCATCGGTCTTCAGCCACCAGGCCTGACGAGCATCGACACGGACATGTTTCAGAGTCAGCCCTGATGTCTCCAGCAATGTACGCATGCGCAGGTACTCTCTACTGATCCTTAACGCGTTCTGGTCCTCGCCTTCGAGTACGGAAAGTTCAGGCAACTGAGGCAACCGTTCCGGACGAAAAACCTCCCCGCGCAGACTGACCAATCCATCTTCTCCCCAGTAGGCCAGAGGAACCTGCTCGACCACATTCACGTGCAGCGTATCCGGCCAGACCCTGCGCACGCTCGCACTTTCGATCCAGGGGAGGCGTTCGACTTTTTGCCTGATCAGATCGAGATCGACACTGAAAAAACCGCCGTCCACAGCTTCGGCCACTGCCGCTTCAAGGCTTCCGCGCTCCAGGTGTTGAATCTCGCCATCGACGCCAACCACCCGTACTGGCATCACTTGCGGATCCATCAGCTGTAGTCCGCCCCATGACAACAGGCCGATCACCAGCAGTGAGGTAAACAGTGGCATCGCCAAAACGCGCACTATCGAGGCCGGCATCGGGTTTGGCTCCTTTTTTGGCGAACGACTCATACAGCCCCCTGCTCCAAACTGGTGGCGAGTATACGAAGAACCAGCTGGTCGAAATCGATACCCGCAACGCCTGCCGCCATTGGTACCAGGCTGTGGTCCGTCATACCCGGCACCGTGTTCACCTCGATCAACCAGGGTCTCTCCTGCTCGTCAAGCATCAGATCGACCCGGCCCCAGCCAGTCGCTCCGACTGCCTCAAAGGCCAGCCGGCAAAGCCGCTGCAATTCAGCCTCCTGCTCGGCAGGCAGTCCGCAGGGACAGTGGTAGCTGGTGGTATCGGCCTGATACTTGGCCTCGTAATCATAGAAACTGCGGGGCGTCTCCAGCCGGATCAGGGGCAGGGCCTCGTCCTGCAGCAGGGCTGCAGTGTACTCCCGTCCTTCGATCCATCGCTCTGCCAGCACCATGCCGTCATAGCGCGATGCTGTCTCCCAGGCTTGCATCAAGGCTTCCCGGTTTTCGACTTTTGCCATGCCGATGCTGGAACCCTCGCGGCTGGGTTTGATGATCAGCGGATAACCCAGACGATCCGCTACCTCCAGTGCTGATGGTTCACTGATCAAAACCGCTTCCGGCGTCGGCAGCTCCAGCCCGCGCCAGATCGCCTTTGTCCGGTACTTATCCATGCCTATCGCGGAACCGAGTACGTTACTGCCCGTATAGGGAATGCCAATACGCTCCAGCGCACCTTGCACGACACCATCTTCACCGCCCCGGCCGTGCAGCATGATGAACGCCCTGTCGAAAGCCCCCTGCTCAAGTATTGAAAGCAGGTCTCTACCAGCATCGACACTGTGCGCATCCACACCGCTTCTCTGCAATGCTGACAACACCGCGTTGCCGCTGCGCAGGGATATCTCTCTTTCCGCGGAGTCACCGCCCATGAGGACAGCCACCTTGCCGAAATGGTGCTGGGAGACAGAAGCCGTCATGACTTCTCTCCGATGCGGTGCACTTCGGTAATCAGGCGGATACCGGTCTCGACCTCGACCCGGCGCTGCACCTCTTCGATCAACTGCTCGATGTCCGCCGCCGTAGCTTCCCCTCGATTGATGATGAAGTTGGCGTGTTTCTCAGAGACTTCGGCCCCGCCGATCCGCAACCCTTTCAGTCCCAATGACTCGATCAACCGGGCGGCATGGTCTCCCGGCGGGTTACGAAACACCGAACCACAACTGGGTTGACGCGTCGGTTGAGTGGCGGCACGTCTCTCCAGCAGGCGTTTGATCTCCTGCTGCGCCGCTGCCGCATCGCCCACCTGCATCGCCAATTCCGCGGAGAGAAACCACTCACCCTGCTGACCGGTCACATGGCGATAGCCGATATCAAATTCCTTCGGTTCTCTCTGCCGTACCTCACCAAACCGATCCACCGTCTCCACACGGATAACCTGGCGCCAGGTCTCTCCACCGAAAGCACCGGCATTCATGGCAAGCGCGCCCCCTAAGGTCCCCGGAATGCCGGCTAAAAACTCGACTCCGCAGAGGCCCGCCCTGGCCGCAGTACGTGCAATCTTTGCGCAAGCCACGCCGACTTCGGCATACAGCACTTTTTCATCCCGCCATCCAATGTCGTTGAGACGACCCTGAGTGGCAATCACAGTGCCCTGGAAACCGCTGTCTCTCACCAACAGATTGCTACCCAGGCCTAGCCAGAATAGAGGTTCCGCAGGATCCAGCTGTGAAAGAAACACGAGCAGATCGTCCCGGTCCGCCGGCCGATAGAATCGGCTAGCCGGACCGCCAACCCGCCAGGTCGTATGCCGGGAGAGCGGTTCGTCGTACCGCATCTCACCACGCTGGCTGTGATTGTCGATGGCTGGCATCATTCTCAGCGGCTCTCTTCCCGGTCCCGTTTTTTCTCCGTCACTGCTTCACTGATGAGCCGTGACCTCTGACCTCTCATTAACCTCAGCAAACCGCTTCTGCTGAATGCCAGAGGCGTAAGGTGTATCTGCAGGGACTCACCGCACCCCATGTGAAATCGTTTCATATCGACCTGTGCCATTCACTCCACCTCTGCGCAAAGTTGGAGGGGCAGTCCTGCGGCAATGGCGCCAATACTCCCCGCCCCCAGTGTCAGTACGATGTCGCCGTCCATGAGCAGGCCTTTGAGTAACTCCGGCAGCTCCTCCACCGGTTCCAGAAAGATTGGATCCACCTGTCCGCGGGTACGAATAGCACGACTCAGATCACGCGAAGTGGCACCCAGTATCGGCTCCTCACCCGCCGCGTAAACTTCACAGAGGACCAATAGGTCGACCCGCGAAAGCACCTGCACAAAGTCATCGAACTGTTCCTGAGTACGGGTGTATCGATGGGGCTGGAAAGCAAGAACCAGACGACGGTCCGGCCAGCCGTCGCGCACTGCCTGGAGGGTGGCCGCCACCTCGCTCGGATGGTGTGCGTAGTCGTCCACCAACATCACCCGCTTACCGTCGATCAGGCAGTCTCCACGGGTCTGGAAACGCCGGCCGATGCCCTCGAAAGCATCCAGTGCTTGTTGGATGCTTTGGCTATCTACATTCAGTTCCAGTGCAACCGCTATGGCTGCCAGGGCATTCAGTACATTGTGTTTACCCGGCAGATTGAGCCGGACCTGTAGTGAACCTTCCAGCGCTTCTGCATGCACCGTAAAGTCGGTTTTCAAACCCGTCTGATGAACGTCAGTCGCCCGGATATCCGCGTCTTCACTAAACCCGTAGGTCGTCACCGACCGGGTAATCTCCGGCATTAGTCGACGGACCTCTTCGTCATCGATGCAGAGTACCGACATCCCGTAAAAAGGCAGATGGTGGAGAAACTCCAGGAAGGTCCCGCGCAGGCGGTTGAAATCACCGCCATAGGTGGTCATGTGATCCGCATCGATATTGGTGACAACCGCCAGCATGGGTTGCAGATAGAGAAATGAGGCGTCGCTCTCATCCGCCTCGGCCACCAGATATTCGCCCTCTCCCAGCCTGGCGTTTGCGCCTGCACTGTTGAGTCGCCCACCGATGACGAATGTGGGATCCAAACCTGCCTCTGCCAGTATGCTGGTCACCAGGCTGGTGGTGGTGGTCTTGCCATGGGTCCCCGCTACGGCGATACCGTAATGAAAGCGCATGATCTCCGCCAACATCTCGGCCCGAGGCACCACAGGGATTCTCCGCTCACGGGCAGCGGCCACTTCCGGGTTGCTCTCTTTCACGGCACTGGAGATCACCACGGCATCCACATTTTCCACCTGGTCGGCCAGGTGACCCAGAAATATCTTCGCGCCCAGTCTTGCCAGGCGCAGGGTCACGCCACTCTCACGCTGATCTGAGCCGGAAACCTCATACCCCAGATTGACCATCACCTCAGCAATACCGCTCATACCCGCACCGCCGATACCGACAAAGTGGATTCGGCGCATACGGCCCATGCTGTTGGGAGCGTGTCGGCGGCGTTGTTGTTCACTCATCTCTCGATCATCTCCAGACAGGCGCGACCAATCATGCCGGCCGCATCTTTCACTGCCACGCCCCTGGCGGCCTCAGCCATTCTCAGCAGCTCGGCGCGATCCCCGCACAGGGGCTGTAGAACTGCGGCAAGACGACGGCCGTCCATCTCGTCCTGAGGCAGTAGCTGAGCGGCACCGGCATTGACGAGAAACCGGGCATTGTGAGTCTGGTGGTCATCCACGGCATGGGGATAGGGTACGAGCACCGCACCGAGACCGGCGGCCGCCAGTTCCGAAACAGTCAACGCACCCGCGCGACATAACACCAGATCCGCCCAGTCGTAGGCGGCTGCCATATCTTTCTCGAATGGTTTAATTTCAGCTTCGACACCGGATACCCGATAGGCCTCAAGCGTCTCATCAATCAGCTTTTCGCCAGCCTGATGCCTGACCAGCGGTCTCTCTCTCTCTGGAATATGCGCAAGTGCTTCGGGTAACGCCTGATTGATTGCCCTTGCTCCCAGCGAACCTCCCAGCACCAGCAACCTGACCGGTCCTTTGCGTTTAGCAAAACGGTCTGCAGGCTCCACGAGCTCAACGATCTCCCGCCGAACGGGATTACCTGAGTTTTCCGCACCTGTCCGCCGATCAAAGCTGTCGGGGAATGCCTCGAATATACGACTGGCGACACGGGACAGGATCCGATTGGTCACACCGGGGATGGCATTCTGCTCCTGAATGATGAGCGGTATTCGCAACACGCTTGCCATAAGACCGCCGGGTCCGGTGACAAATCCTCCCATACCCAATACCAACTCGGGTTGTGTACGGCGTAGTACTTTCAATGCCTGCCAAAGTGCATGCACAATTTCAAAGGGCGCAAGCAGAAGCCGTTTGACCCCTGTCCCCCTTATTCCACGGATCTCGATCTGTTCAAGGTGGTACCCATAATCTGGAATCACCCGTGCCTCCATGCTCCTTGCGCTACCCAACCAAGTGATGCGGCAACCCTGCTGCTTAAGCCACTCAGCCACCGCCAGGGCGGGAAAGATATGTCCACCGGTACCACCGGCCATGACCATTACATGAGGCTCCATGATCGCCCCCTCTTGGCATAGGTATGACCGGACTGACGAGATTCATAATCGATGCGGAACAGCAGCGCCATTACCAGGCAGGCCACAATGATGCTGTTACCCCCATAGCTCATGAAGGGCAAGGTCAGGCCTTTTGTCGGCAACATACCGACATTAACGCCGATATTAATGAAGGCTTGCAGCCCCAACCAAAGACCAAGTCCATAGGCGGTATAGGCAGAGAATCGCTCGCCCCGCTCCTCTGCAAGAGCGCCGATCCTGAAGGCGCGCCAAGTGATGAAGGCAAAGAGCAAAATTACGCTTAAGGTGCCGATCAGCCCGAACTCTTCACCCACCACGGCCATAATAAAGTCCGTGTGTGCCTCGGGCAGATAGAACTGCTTCTGTATGCCGCTGCCCAGACCGACGCCATTGATCTCACCCCGCCCAAATGCGATCAGCGCCTGAGAGAGCTGGAAGTCGGTATTGAAAGGATCGTCCCAGGGATTCAGAAAAGTGGTCATACGCTGCCAGCGATAGGCGGAGAAGTAGATCAGCGCCCAACCGGCGGCACCGGAAACCACAATCAGCGTAACAAACTGATAGAGCACAACACCGCCGAGAAAAAGCATGCCCAAAGCAGTGGCGAAGAGCACCACGGTGGTGCCGAAATCGGGCTGCATCAGAATCAGTGAGCTGGTAATCACCAACAGCAGCATGGGCTTGGCAAATCCCCAGAATGAACGCGCCACTTCATCCTGTCGCCGCACCAGATAACCCGCAATGTAGAGCACCATGAAGAGCTTCATGAACTCTGAGCTTTGCAGATTGAATATGCCCAATGGAATCCAACGCGTAGCACCGTTGACCGTCTTGCCGACCCCAGGCACCAGCAGTAGCGACAGTAGCAACAAGCCGAAAAAGACCAACAAGGGACCCGCCTTCTGCCATTGAACCATCGGTGCCTGAAACATCAACAGTGCACCTGACACACCCAGGCCCATGGCAAAAAGATGCCGATAGACATAAAAGAAGGGATCACCGGCCAACCGGTCTCCGACGGTCATGGATGCGGAAGCAACCATGACCAGCCCGAAACTAAGCAACAGGACCGTCGCACTGAGCAACCACCAATCGATGAGGGCGGGTGCGGGCCGTTCTACACTGCGGGCATCCGTTGCTTGTGGACGTGCAGTCACACTCATTCCGACAGCGCCTCCACCGCACGAACAAATGCTTCGCCTCTCTGTTCAAAGCCACTGAACATGTCAAAACTGGCGCAGGCCGGGGACAGCAATACCCGATCACCGGGCCGCCCCAGTTCACTCGCCTTGCTCACCGCTTCTTCGAGAGAGGCGGCATGAACCAGCGCGGTATGACCCTGCAAGACTTCTTCAAGTAGGGGCGCATCCCTCCCGATTAAAATGACGGCTCGGGCAGTCTCCTGCACCACGGCGGAGAGCTCAGAAAAATCGGCATCCTTGCAGTCTCCACCGGCGATCAGCACGGTACGCGATTCCTCCATTTCCGAATGGAAGCCACGCAACGCTGCGATGGTAGCGCCCACGTTGGTGCCCTTGGAATCGTTGTACCACTCCAACCCGCACTTCATTGCGATCCATTGAGTCCGGTGAGGCAGTCCGCTGAAGTTGCGAAGCGTCTGCAGCATGACTGGTCTTGGCAGATTGACCGCACTACCCAGCGCCAAAGCAGCCAATGCATTCGCCAGATTGTGCCGCCCCTTGATACGCAATTCCGAGGCAGCCAGAAGCGGTTCATCCCCTTGCGCCAACCACAGCTCACCGCCACTGTTAACCAGGCCGAAATCACGGTCACTGGGTTTGGATAAGGTGAAACCGACTCTCTCTGCCGCCATACCGCCCATCGATTTCACCATCGGATCATCCCGATTGATCACTGCGGTACCGGCATTGGTATAGATCGTTGACTTGACCGCCGCATACTCGTCGATGTCGAGATAGCGATCCATATGATCCGCCGATAGATTCAACACTGTCGCTGCAGTGGGCTTTAGCGAATGGGTACTCTCCAGCTGGAAACTCGAAAGTTCCAGCACATAGAGTTCAAGACTCTCATCGAGCAGATCCAGCGCCGGTTCCCCCAGATTGCCACCGACACCCACGTTGAGCCCGGCCATCCTGGCCATCTCACCCAGCAGGGTGGTCACTGTACTTTTGCCGTTGGAACCGGTGATCGCCACCACCGGTGCATTGACTGCACGAGCAAAAAGCTCGATATCTCCGATAACCTCTACACCCCTCTCCTTGGCCGTTTGGATCAACGGTTCGGAAAGAGGCACTCCCGGACTGACAACCAACTGGCTTGCCGCCTCGAATACCTCCGGTGTGAAACCGCCGGGAAAGATGGCGAGATCGGGATAGAGCTGTTGCAACTTATCCAGCCCCGGCGGATGTTCACGACTATCTGTCACTGCCAGGGGAACTCCCAGCTGCGAAAGATAGCGCGCACAGGAGAGCCCGGTCTTGCCGAGCCCGACAATCAGGGTCTTCTCCAGTGGTGTGACAGGATCCGTCATCATCGTATCTTCAGACTCGCCAAACCAATCAGCACCAGAATGACGGTGATGATCCAGAAACGGACAATGACCCGTGGTTCGGGCCACCCTTTAAGTTCGAAATGGTGATGCAGCGGCGCCATGCGAAAGATGCGCTTGCCGGTCAGCTTGAACGATGCCACCTGCAACACCACCGACACGGTCTCGATCACGAAGACCCCACCCATGATGAAGAGGACGATCTCCTGACGAACGGCCACTGCAACCACACCCAAAGCGGCACCCAACGCCAGGGCGCCCACATCCCCCATGAAGACTTGGGCGGGATAGGTGTTGAACCAGAGAAAGCCGAGCCCCGCGCCTACCAGCGCGGCACAAAAGACAATTAATTCACCCACACCGGGCAGGAAGGGAATCTTCAGGTAGGTGGCGAAATCCGCATGCCCGGTCACATAGGCCATCAATCCCAACGCCCCCCCCACCATCACTGTCGGCAGCACCGCCAAACCGTCGAGACCGTCAGTGAGGTTGACCGCATTGGATGAGCCCACAATCACCAAATAGCTGAAGAGAATAAAGACCGGTCCCCACTCCAGGGAGACATCTTTCAGGTAGGGAATCAGCAGTGCCGTCTCCATCGAGGAGGTGGCCGTGAGATAGAAGACAAGCGCCGCCCCCAATCCCGCAACCGATTGCCAGAAATATTTCCAGCGTGCGGCCAGACCCTTAGGATCGCTGAGTACCAGCTTCTTGTAGTCGTCCACCAGGCCGATGAGACCGAACACCAGGGTCACGATCAGAACAATCCAGACATAGCGGTTGCTCAGATCGGCCCAGAGCAGCGTGGATACCATGATCGCTACCAGAATCAGGGCACCGCCCATGGTAGGCGTGCCGGCTTTGGAGAAATGGGTCTCCGGCCCGTCATCCCGCACCGTCTGACCGATCTGATGAAAACTGAGCCGCCGGATCATCATCGGTCCCAACAGCAGTGAGATGAGTAGCGCCGTCAATACACCCAGAATTGTGCGCATCGTCAGATACTGGAACACGCTGAATCCGCTATCGAACTGTGTCAGCCAGTCTGTCAGGTAGAGCAGCAACTTCAGATCCCCCCTTCGTCAATCAAACGCTGTACCACCCGCTCCATGCCGGCACTGCGCGATCCCTTGATCAACAAGGTGTCGCCAGCCTTGGCATTCGACACCAGATCCTCGACCAGATCCTCAATCCGGTCGAATGCTTTCGCCCCTTCACCGAAGCGCTCGGCGGCGTGCCTGCTCATCTCCCCCAGGGTATAGAGATGATTCAGTCCGGCCTGCCGGGCCTGATCACCGAGTTCCGCATGCATTTTCTCCGCATCATCACCCAACTCCGCCAGGTCACCCAGGACCAGCCACTGCTCCCCTGGCGCTTCACGCAAGACATCGATGGCCGCAGCCACAGAATCGGGATTGGCGTTGTAGGTATCATCGATCAAACGAAGGCCGCCGGCGGAGAACCTGGCGCGCAAACGCCCGTTGACCGGCATGACCGAAGCCAGCCCCTGCTGGATCTGCTCAACACTGCAATCCATCGCCAACGCCGCGGCAATCGCCGCCAGGGCATTGAGACGGTTGTGCCGACCCGCCAACGCCAGCTCAACTTCAAAGCTGTTCTCGTGATAGAAAACCGTCATGCGGCTGCTGAAGCCTCTTTCGGACCATTGGGTCTCACAATGATCCAGATCGGCGCGGACCTGCGCTCTTTCGGAGGCACCGAATGAGATCATGCGCCGCTCACCCAGCAGTTTTCGCCAGAATGGGAAAAACTCATCATCGGCATTGAGTACACCTACGCCGAGCGGATTGAGGCCGCTGAGGATCTCGCCCTTGGCCTTGGCAACACCCTTAAGATCCCCGAAACCTTCGAGATGCGCCGCACCCGCATTGGTGATTACGGCCACATCCGGCCGGGCTATTTGGGTCAGGTAGCCGATCTCGCCCGGGTGGTTGGCACCCATCTCGATGACTGCGAAGGATTCGTCCTGCAGTCGAAGCAGCGTCAAAGGCAATCCGATATCGTTGTTAAAATTTCCCAGCGTGGCCAGTACATCACCGCGCTGCCGAAGGATAGCGGCGGTCAACTCTTTGACCGTGGTCTTTCCATTGCTACCGGTGATGGCCACCATCGGAATGGAAAAGCGATCCCGCCAATGTGCAGCCAACCGCCCCAAACCCAACCTGGTGTCATCGACACGGATCTGCGGCACTGCCTCATTGACCGGCTCCGATACCATGACTGCTGAAGCACCTTTCTCGATGGCCTGAGGGATGAATCGATGGCCATTGAAATTGGGACCTTTGAGAGCCACAAAAAGATCGTTGCGCTCGATTGATCGGGTATCGGTACTGACGGCACAAAAAGTGGCGTCAGACCCAGACAGAACACCCTGCACGCTTTCCACGACTTGAGAGAGAGAGAGGCAGTTCATCTGTCGCCCTCCCCCCATTCAGCCAGAGCTGCGACAACCTGCTCCCGGTCATCAAAATTGAGCACCTGGTCTCCCACCAACTGATAGTCTTCATGTCCCTTGCCGGCAACCAGTACCATATCGCCTGGACGTGATACCTGAATGGCGTTGCGAATTGCACGACCACGATCGCTTTCGATCAGCGCCGAGTCCTGCCGATCCAGACCCGCAAGGATCTCTCCGATGATCACCTCACTCGACTCACTACGAGGATTATCGTCTGTGACGATGACTCGATCCGCCAGGCGCTCCGCCAGGGCGCCCATCTGGGGACGTTTACCCCTGTCCCTATCCCCTCCGCAGCCAAAAACCACTGAGAGCCTACCCTCGCAATGGACGCGTACTGCCTGTAGCGCCTTATCCAGTGCATCCGGTGTATGGGCATAGTCGACAACGACGGAGGGTTGCTCACCGCCGCCGAACAGCTGCATCCTTCCGGGAACCGTAGTGAGTCTCCCCATTACGCCCAACGCCCGAGCCAGATCCCAGCCACGCTGCAGCAACACCAGCAAAACAGCAAGAAGATTGGCGGCATTGAAACGGCCCAGGAGACGGGTCTCCAACACCCCTTCACCCAAATGGGTGGCGACTCGGATTGTCATCCCCTGTGGCGAGGGTGTGACAGCGAGTGCGCGTGCCCAACCGGACAGGCCTTCAGCCAACCCCCTGTCGGCATCCAGCGTGTAGGCCAGGGCATCCACGTCCCGATCGAGGATATCGAGAATCCGCTCACCCTGGTCGTCATCCAGGTTAATCACCGCGCACCCCAATCCCGGCATTCTAAAAAGCCGCTCTTTGGCGGCCGCATAGTTCTCCAAAGTGCCGTGGTAGTCGAAATGATCACGACTCAGATTAGTGAAAACTGCACCATCAAAATGAACCGCAGCTGCCCGGCCCTGATCCAGGGCGTGGGAGGAGACTTCCATGCTGATCGCTTGTGCACCCTGACGATGCATCTCATCCAATAGCTGTTGAAGCGTGGCCGCATCCGGCGTGGTATAGCCGGTGCTTTCAAGTTGATCCGGAAAACCGTAACCCAGCGTACCCATAACACCGCAGGGCATCTCATCCCCAAGCGCCTGCGCCAACAACTGACAGATACTGGTCTTGCCGTTGGTACCCGTGATGCCATAAACGGCCATATCCCTGCTCGGATCGTCATAGAAACGTGCGGCGATCTGACTGATCTGCATGGACAGCTGAGGTACTGCCAGAACAGGAAAATTTCCGCCTTGCAGATCGGCAGCCAACCTCTCTCCCGCATCGCCATCGGGCTCCCAGAGAACCGCACAAGCACCCTGAGCCATGGCTTGGCGGGCATATGCCAATCCATGACTTTGGCTACCTGAGCAGGCGAGAAAAAGCGTGCCGGGTGAAACCTGACGGCTGTCAAGGGTGAGTCCACTCACGGCACGGTCCTGCGCTTGTGAAACAGGCAGCAGACCCGACAGCAGCTCCGAGAGCATCGGGCGCACATCTGTCCGCTCAGCCGCCATCATCCCTGATCCCCCAGGCGGGCCATCAGTGTGTTCTCCTGCCAGGGTTTGTCCGGCGGGATATTCATCAGGCGTAGCGCCCCGCTCATGACCTTGGAAAAGACCGGCGCCGCCACCAGGCCGCCGTAATACTCATCACCGCCCGGTTCATCGATGAAGACCGCCATGACCAGCCTTGGATTACTGGCCGGCGCCATGCCAACGAAGAGCGCAAGATATTTGTCTTCGGCGTAACCGCCCGCAACGGATTTCTTTGCCGTGCCCGTTTTACCCGCCACGCGATAACCGGGGATGGCCGCCAAAGGCGCTGTGCCCTCCTGACTCACCACTGCCTCAAGCATCTTGATTACGCTTCGTGCGGTGCTCTTGCGCATGACACGCACACCATCAGGGGTGCGATCGAGCTTCAGTAGCGATACCGGCAAACGTACACCGTCATTTGCCAGCACGGCGTAGGCCCGGGCCAGTTGCAGAGGCGTGACAGAGAGACCATAGCCAAAAGAGAGTGTGGCCTGCTCAAAAGCTGACCAGTCGGAGAAAAACGGCAAGCGTCCACTGGACTCACCGGGAAACTGGCTGCCGGTGGCCTCGCCGAAACCCAGGCTCCCGAACACCTTCCAGAGTACTTCCGGCTCCATGGAGAGGGCTATTTTACTGACGCCCACGTTACTCGATTTGCGCAGCACTGTGGCCACATCGATCATGCCGTAGTTTCGTTTGTCCCGCACCAGATAGCGGCCGACCTTCATCTGACCGGGTGTCACGTCTACCGGCGTATCCGGCTTGAATCGCCCCTTCTCCAAGGCAGCCGCAACGGTGAAGGGCTTTATGGTTGAACCCGCCTCGAACACATCGGTGACCACCCGGTTACGTAGTCGACTGAGATCATTTCCTCTGGATGCATTCGGGTTGTAAGAAGGGCTGTTGACCATGGCCAGGATCTCACCACTGCGGACATCGAGAATCACCGCAGAACCGGATTTTGCCTTATGTTTATTGACCGCAGCCTTGAGCTCCCTGTAGGCAAGAAACTGCAGTCGCCTGTCGAGACTGGCCACCAAATCCCTGCCCGGAGAGGGGCTCTGAATGTTCTCAACCTGTTCTACCACGCGACCTTTGCCATCCTTGATTACACGTTTGGCGCCATCGGTACCGTTCAACCAGTCGTCATAGAGCAGCTCCAGACCTTCCTGACCCTGGTCATCGATATTGGTGAAACCCACCATGTGCGACACCACCTCACCGCTGGGATAGAAGCGTCGATACTCTGGCAACAGATCGATACCTTCCAGGTCCAGCTTCTGAACCGCGTCGGCCAGGTCGGGATTGATGCGCCGTTTCAGATAGACAAATCCACGATCACTGGAGAGCTGGCGACGCAGGCGATCCGGGTTGAGTCCCAATGTCGACGCCAGCGCGCCGATGGTCTGGGCATCCCCTTGCAATCGCCGGGGATTGGCCGTCACACTCTTGACCGGCGTGCTGATGGCCAGGGGTTCACCATTACGGTCTGTGATCATGCCGCGGCTGGCGCTCACCGACATGACGCGCAGATACCGACTCTCTCCCTGCTCCTGAAGAAATGCCGTATCCAGGACCTGCCGATCCACCGACTGCCAGATAAGAGAGGCACAGGCCAGCGCCATCACTACAAGCACGGTGATACGACGGGCCCGGAAACTCGGTATCCGCTTAATCTCCGCCTGTTGCGTCTTTTTTCGCTTTCCGCCCGCCATATTCAGCGCCTGATTACCACAACTTCGTCAACATTCGGCAGATGCATCTGCAACCTGCCACGAGCCTGCTTCTCGATCTCTGAATGGGTCGCAAGCGTACTCTCTTCCAGTTGCAGCCGACCCCACTCAACTCCCAACCTCTCACGTTCCGCTTGTAACGCCTGCAGCCCTACGAAGTGGCGACGGCTCAAGTACTTGCTATAGACAACGGAAACCGCCGATCCCACCACCGCAATGAGCAACAGGCCGACCAGCCAATGGCGCGTCAGATTCATGCCAGACGCTCCGCCACCCGAAGAACCGCGCTTCGCGCACGGGGATTGGCCTCTATCTCACCCAAACCTGGAGAGACCGCTTTCCCGATCAGTTTCAATCGCGGCTGAAGTTGATCCTGTCGAACCGGCACGCCGGGAGGAAAAGCATCTCCCTTCGCCTGGTCACGCATAAAACGCTTGATGATACGGTCCTCCAGGGAGTGAAAACTGATCACCGCCAAGCGCCCCCCCATGGCCAGTACATCGAGCACCTGGGAGAGACAGGTTTTAATCGCATCCAGCTCGCCATTAATATGAATGCGTATCGCCTGAAAACTCCTTGTAGCCGGATGCTTCCCCTTCTCCCAAGAGGGGTTGGCTATTGAGACCAACTCAGCAAGACGCCCTGTCGTGGCGATTGGCTCCTCCGCTCTCGCCGCCACGATGGCACGGGCAATGCGCTTCGCGTGCCTCTCTTCTCCATAGGTTTTCAAGACCTCTGCAATCTCGCCGGTTTCAGCTCTGTTGAGCCATGTCGCAGCCGACTCGCCCTGCGTGGTATCCATGCGCATATCCAGAGGTCCATCCTTGCCGAAACTGAAACCCCGCTCCGATTGATCCAGCTGTGGAGAGGAGACACCAAGATCAAGCAGAATCCCGTCGACGCGACCCAGCACACCAACCTGTTTCGCCACATCACCAAGCTGGGCAAAACTGCTATGCACGATCTCGAAACGTGAATCGTCCGCGAACATTCGTTCTCCGTAAGCCACCGCCTGCGGATCTCTATCGATCGCAATCAATCTACCTTCATCCCCGAGCGTATCCAGAATCAGACGACTGTGCCCACCACGCCCGAATGTACCGTCGAGATAGATACCCGCCGGTCTGATATTCAGCGCCTCGATGGAGGGCTGCAACAAAACAGAGAGATGTTCTGATTGCATCAGATCGAGATCGACTTGAAATCGGCCGGTAGATCGAGGTCGTTCAAATCGATCTTCTGCAACCAGGCATCCTGTCTTGCATTCCAGATCTCCTCATCCCAGAGTTCGAATTTGTTTATCTGTCCCACCAACGCAACTTTTTTGTCGAGTTTGGCGAACTTGCGAAGCTCCTGCGGGAGTAAAATACGGCCCTGGCCATCCATATCGATATCGTGGGCGTTACCGATGTAGAGACGCTGCAGATTGCGCGCCGACTCGTCGAACGATGGCAGCGCCTTGAGTTTCTCTTCGATTTCAAGCCAGATAGGTTTGGGATAGATCAGCAGACAGCGGTCTTTATCGACGGTGATCACCAATTCGGAGGCACAGGACTCCACCAGCCGATCGCGATAGCGAGTCGGAATGGCGAAACGCCCTTTCGTATCCAAATTGAGTGATGAAACCCCTCGAAACAAACCAACCCCCTGGACGGACCCCTTTCCATATTTCTCCACATTCTTCCACTTCCCACCATATTAGGTCCCATATTCACCTCTTGTCAAGGAACAGGTCACAAAAATGCTTTAGCGCTCAGTGGGTTACGAGCGTTTCCTGGATCAGAAAAAACGACACCACATCCACTGTAAATACAGCAATATGACATAACAACCTAAAGTAGATTATTAAGTTTTGAGCGGTGGACGACGGATGAGTGGAGGATTGTGGAGAAAAAGTGGGAGCCGGCCGGTAAGCCGGGTTCTGTCGTGGACAGTCATTCATCTGGGATGTGTGTCGCCACACACCTCAAGCAACCTACCCGGGAACTGTGCGGGCCGCACATGGTTCCCCTATTTGGTCTTGCTCCGGGTGGGGTTTACCCTGCCACTTCTGTTGCCAGAAGCGCGGTGCGCTCTTACCGCACCATTTCACCCTTACCTTGGCCGAGGCCGTTGGCGGTATCTTTTCTGTGGCACTTTCCGTAGGCTTGCGCCCCCCAGGCGTTACCTGGCACCCTGCCCTGCGGAGCCCGGACTTTCCTCTGCCATTCTAAAGAATGACGGCGACTGTCTGGCCGACTCCCGCCACAGACTTTAGGCCGAATCACAATCGCCTGCAAGTCGCATTAGTTTGTTGCCACACCAAACAGATAGATTGCGAAAAGCCCCTCCCTGTCCATCCAGTGACGCCTCGCACTGAAACCCGCCTGACCGGCCAGCGCAAGAAATTCATCCGGAGAATATTTATAGGAACTTTCCGTATGCAGCGTCTCCCCTTGTTCGAACTGGAAACGATGACCGTTGACTCTGACCTGTTGCGGTTGTCTGCTCACCAAGTGCATCTCAATACGTCCGGCATCCTGATTGTAGTAGGCGTGATGTATGAAAGCCTCAGGATCCAGGTCAGCATCCAGCTCGCGACGCATTCGATGGAGGAGATTTAGATTGAATTCTGCAGTAATCCCAGCCGCGTCGTTGTATGCCGCATCGAGAATCTCAGGCGACTTCTTGGTATCAACGCCGATCAACAGCATTCCGTGATCACCGAGTGCATACCTCATCATTCTCAGAAAACCCAAGGCCTCTGCGGGTTCGAAGTTGCCCAGACTGGATCCCGGAAAAAACAGAAGCCGGCGGTTTGGTGGCAATGTATTCGGTAGAGGTAGGGAATGGGTATAGTCGACACAGACCGCATGCACCGGCAACCACGGAAACTCATCCACAAGGGCCTGGGCTGAAGCTTTGAGATAGTCGAAAGAGATATCCATGGGGACATAGGCCGAGGGGGATAAAGCCTCAAGAAGCAATCTGACCTTTGCCGCACTCCCCGCCCCCGGCTCGATGACAACGCGTTCACGGCCAGCCAGGCCCGCTATCTCGTCGGCTATACCGACAAGCAGCTCCCGTTCCACATCGGGCAGGTAGTACTCCGGCTGGCGGCAGATAACATCGAACAACCGGGACCCACGTTCATCGTAGAAGAACTTTGGCTGGATCGATTTCCGCGCCTTCGAAAACCCGCTGATTACCGCATCTTGCAGGCTTAAACCCTCGGGTTTGAAGTCATGGAATGTCAAGCTGACAGCCATCAGAGATCCTCTGCCAACCGGATACCGGCAAAAGCCCAGCGATCATGCGGATAGAAAAAGTTACGATAACTGGCACGAATGTGGTCCGATGGCGTGACGCAGCAACCACCCTTCAGAACCATTTGATTGGACATGAATTTGCCATTGTACTCCCCCATGGCCCCCTTAAGCGGCTTGAAGCCAGGGTAGGCGCTGTAGCTTGATGCAGTCCAATTCCAGAGATCCCCATACCATTGCCCTTCGGATGAAGCTACGGCAGGATGCAGATAACCGGTCTCAAAGAAGTTCCCTTCATCCGCCCGATGTTCTGTCAGCATCAGTTCCAGCTCCGCTTCTTCGGGCAGACGTTTGCCGGCCCATCGTGCATAGGCGTCAGCCTCATAGAAACTCATATGACAGACAGGTTGATCCGGGTTCAGCTCACGTACCCCTCCCAGTGTATACTCCCGCCAGCCATCCTCACGCGGCAACCAGTAGAGCGGATGTTGCCAACCTTGTTGAGTAATCATTGCCCAACCGTCCGCCATCCATAGTGCCGGTGTCCGGTAACCGCCATCTTCGATAAAAGCCAGGTATTCGCCGTTGGTCACCAAACGGTTGGCTAGGCGGTGGTCTCGAATCAATGCCTGATGCCTGGGCGTCTCATTATCGAAACTGAATCCCTCTGCGGAATGCCCCAAATCACAAAGACCGCCAGACCGCTCCACCCAGCTTATATCCGCAGCCGAAGCTGAAACATCCGTAAGATCGGGGCGATAGGCAGGCAACAGGGGATTTACCGAGAGATTATGTTTGATATCCATCAGCAACAACTCCTGATGCTGCTGTTCATGATTGAGGCCCAGGGTCACACGAAACGCTAGATCCTCCCATTGTGCGCTATCCACCCAGGCCATCAACGTCCGCATCTGTTCATCCACGTGACGGCGGTAGTTGTAGATCTCCTCAACGGTGGGCCGGGACAACATCCCCCGTTTCGGCCTCGGGTGCATATTCCCGACCGTGTAGTAATAGCTGTTAAAAATATAATTGAAATCAGGATGATAGGGACGGTAGTCCTTTCGAAAATGGGAAAGGACAAATGTCTCGAAGAACCAACTGACGTGAGCCAGATGCCATTTTGGAGGACTGGTTTCGACGATCGACTGCAACTGATAATCGTCTATCGCCAAAGGCTCACATATCAGTTCACTGAGGGCCCGGACCGCCTCGTACCGGCTAAGCAGTCGCTCATCGTATGTTTCTGATGTATCCAGCGTTTCCGTCGATGGTAGTGTCGACATCAGACGAACCTCCCCTTTTTTCTAAGAGACTGCCTATTGAGCTATCGGTTCATTTTGGATAATCACACAAATATGAATTTAATTCATCTCGCACGAACCCCGGATTGATTTTTTTCAATGCCTCCTCTGCATTAATCAGCATACTTAGGCTCAAGTTATTGAATGCATGAGCCGAACACACAGTTAAACCCGACCGATCGATTCACAGCCCATCGACGGACGGCACATCAAGCCAATGGGCTTTGGCAGACTACCTGAAGTCGTAGTGAGGTACCGCCATGAAAGACCTAAAACAGAACCAATGCTCAGTAGATACCCTGTTGCTGGCATTTGCGACTATCTGGTTTGTATCCGTGGTTATCAGTCTTATCGCCTGATACCTAGAATCAAGATAGATAGATCCTAATTTCGGGTTACCCCATTCACACCGGGGCTACAGTCAGTTGCCTGAGCAATCCCGCTCAGCGTTTCTCACGCCGTAATAATCTCGATGCTGCGTAATGCGCAATAAGTACGCTACACTTGCCTGCACCGACATTGATTTTTTAGTTGCGATTCGGAAACTGACAGACACGATTGCTATATGCCCAACAAACCCGATGGTGAAAAAACGGCAAACACATCCGTGCCCCCCGCCAAGAATCCTCCAAAGTCACCTAAGAAGGATTACTCCTCCCTGCCGCAAAAGCCGATAAAGCTGAAGAAAGATGTCGACGTGCCAACTGCGTTGAGGCGAAACTCCACCAAGCCCCCTTCAAAGAAAGCAAGGGATAAAAGCCTGCCGACGCCGAAAAAACCTCGTAAACCCACGACAGACAAAAGCCGTGCCCGTAACGCAAATCAATGGACGCTGCGAGGTATCTCCGCAGAGGCTAAAGCCATCGCAATGAACGCTGCCACACAGGAAGACATCAAGGTCAGTGAATGGCTGGAACGATTGATAATGCAATCCGTTCAGCCACAACAGAAGGAGGGAATCGGTATAACCGAAGACGAACTCTCGGCCACCCTGCACTCCATTGACACACGGCTTGAGCGGCTTGAACAGCAGAAAGGCTTTTGGGCCCGCTTCTGGGATCAGTTCATGGATCAGTCGAAAAAAAAGGATTAGCAGAAAACTCTCTCCGCTAATCCTGTCTCTGGTGGGTCATTTAGGATTTGAACTTTCGACCAATGGACAAGGAGTCTGAACGAAGAATCATATCCTCATATTCTTAATTGAGTTACTGAGACGCCCATTACCTTAGCTGCGTGACTACACGCAACTATGCACGACTGTATATCGAGCGAAGTGTGCTCTGCCAATGGCCAAATCTATGTTCTTAATTTCCACTTGTAACACATACAGGAGTATCGCCATTTACCGCCTCTTCATCGACCAGGCAGCAACTCGCCCCATCGATGGAGGGCATTTCGTACATCACTTTGCGCAGCAACCCCTCCAAAACACCACGCAATCCACGGGCGCCCGTTCCCCGCTCAATCGCCTGCCGGGCAATGGCGTTCAACGCCTCCGCCGTAAACGCCAGTTTCACGCCTTCGAACTCAAACAAGCGCTGATACTGCTTGACCAGTGCATTGCGAGGCTCGACCAATATCTTGACCAGAGCAGACTCATCCAGGTCGTGCAGGGCCGTGATGACGGGAAAGCGACCGATAAATTCGGGGATCAGGCCGAAGTGGCGCAGATCATCGGGTTGCACCTCTTCGAAAAGACGCAGTTGGTCATAGGCCTTCCCCGGATCGGCGAAATCAACATGAAACCCGATACCCTTGCTTCCGGCGTCCAGACGCTTCTCCAGCAGCTTCTCCAGACCGGCGAACGCACCGCCCACAATAAACAGGATATTACGGGTATCGATCTGCTGTTCTTCACCCTGCTCCCTACGGCCCTTCGCACTCAGCTTAATCTTGGAGCCTTCAACCAGTTTAAGCAGGGCCTGCTGCACCCCTTCACCTGATACATCACGGGTACCATGGGAACTCTCCCCGGCACGGGCCAGTTTGTCTATCTCGTCGATATAGACGATACCCCACTCAGCCAACTCTCTGTTGCCTTCGGCACTGTCCATCAGCCTGGCCAAGATACTCTCTACATCATCGCCAACATAACCCGCCTGGGTCAGAGTAGTGGCATCGGCGATCACGATAGGCACCCCAACCACCCGTGCCAGTGTACTGGCCAGTAGCGTCTTGCCCGTGCCCGAGGGGCCGAGCAACAAAATGTTGGACTTTTCGATCTCAACATCCTGCTCACTCACCTTCATCTTGGGATTCTCGCTCTCCATGCTGAGGCGCTTGAAATGGTTATAGACTGCAACGGCCAGCGTCTCCTTGGCCAGGTCCTGGCCGACGATATAGCGGTCGAGCTCCGCTTTCAGTTCGGCGGGCTTCAATAGGTTCTGCAACGGCTTGGCAGCGGCACGCTTGCGTCCCCAACTGCCCACAACCTGGGAGGCAAGGCGCACACACTCTTCACAGATGTGCCCCTTTTCACCTGCGATCAGTGGAAAGTCAGGACCTTGCTCCTGACCGCAAAATGAACAGTGGGCTTTTACAGATGCCAAAACACCCTCCTACCGCTTCATATCAAGCATTGGAAACTTTCTGCAACGACGCCAGCCACGCTTTCTGACAGTTGCGGCGTTGACGCTGCTCGAGGATTTCTCGGATTTTCGTTTTGACCTTGCTGATGGGCACGCGCTTGGCAGGCTTGATCATTTCACACAAGAGTATGTGGTAACCCATCTCGGACGCTATGATCGGACTGATCTCATTCTCCTGCATACTGAACAGCATGGCATCGAGCTCCGGGTAGAGTTGTCCGCGCTTCACTTCACCCAACTTACCTCCCTCCATCGCGCTGGGACACTCGGAATAACGCTTTGCAAATTCCGGAAAACGGTTGGTACGCCCAGCCAGTTTTTCCAATATTTGCTCCATCCGCTCACGCGCCGTTTCCGCCGTATTCTCAGGAAAGTTCGGATTCACCGTAATCAGGATATGTCTCCCCTGACGTTGCTCGGGCAGTTCGAATCGCTCTTGATGCATGGTGTAGAAAAGATTCACGTCGATATCGCTCACATCCGAACTATTGGCTGCAACGATCTGCAACACACTATCGAACATCAGTTCGCGATAGAGCGCTTGACGCAGGCTCTCCTCATCCAAGTCGTTAGCCTCGAGATCCTGCAGAAACTCATCCCTGCCGGCATACCGGGAAGCCACCTCTTCAATGGACAGGTCAAGCTGTGGTTCGGAGACAATCACGCCCTTGGCTTCCGGGGAGGCAAGCACCAGCGACTCCAGCTCGAAGCTCTTACTCGCAGTCGTGTATACCTGCTGAAACTCCTCGGGTTCAAGCTGGCCCAGGTTTCTCCCAAAGCGTTCCAAGGCATTACGAAGAAGATGGTAGTTGAACTCGGGTGATGTCTTGCTCTGTTGTCCGCGCAAAATCATCACGCCTCCTCATCCACAGCGTGCAGAAATTCAAGCACTGGTTCCAAAACCAGTAAGATCCGCCCATTGAACCGAACATGGTAGGCAGGACCGCCCGGGTGATCGCGCAGCACCTTCTCTATCTCCCCTTCGTCCCCGCTACGTGCGATCACATCGCCCTGGATACTCAGTGGGATCTTCGGCGTTACCTTGTCTCTGAACTCGAAACGGGTCGGTATCCAGGGATCGGTCTCGAGTTGCAGCTCCTGTTCACGGCAACCGACCATGATCCCGTCGTCAATAAAATCCACCGAGTAGATCAACTGATCCTGCAGAAAGGTGCCCACGTCACGCACATACCCCACACTGCCTCGGCGTATCAGCAGACGCCCGGTGGGCTTACCCGGATAGGTACCATCGTTGCGCAGGTTGCGGGTCACCCGCACCGCTTCACCATATTCAAACTTTGGAAGCACCGCTCTCGACCTGGGTTGTGAGATCCATCAGCGGAATCTCGACGCTGACCGGCTCGTGCAGGTGGAAAACCTTGAACACCTTTTCGGTGATCGCGTCCGATTCAACGAAATCGCTGTAAGCGCTGTTCAGAAACCCCGCATAGAGCTCCCTGCGCTCCGCTTCATCTTCGGGCATCGGCATCACACCTTCGATGTAATCGTGGAATCGTTTCAGAATATGCAGGCGGTTAACATGAACCACCGAAGGATCGAAATCGATTTCGAAATACTCGAGAAAGTCCTCAGCACTGCTTAGCTCCTCAAGATCCAGGTCGAACTCACTCTCACTCATCTCATCTCTCCCGTTGTCTAACTATGCATGGCCGTTTCGGGGCCTGTCCCATTACGCAGCGCATCCTGTGCCACAGCGATCAGTGCCCTGGCTCCCAACCGGTCTTTGCTATCCAATTCGACCACCTTTTTAAGGCGAGCCAGCGCCGACTCGTAAAGTCCCAGGCGCAGTTCAAGAAAACCGGCTCCCTTAAGCGCCAGCATGTAGAACCGTGTCATGGTCATGGAGATCAGCACACCGCCACCGATCTCCATCTCGTTCAATTGATTCCAGTCTTCCGAGATCTCCAACCGGCTGGCAAAAACCTTCAGCACCCGGTCTGCAACGATCAATGCCTCTTCCAGGCGATGTTGGTAATAGAAATAGCGGTAGAGCGCTACCAGCACCATCGGATGCTCGGGTTCCAGGAAGTAGGCCCGCATCAGCAACCGCTCTGCCGACCCCTTCCCATACTGCTCCGCTGCGCTATCCAGGCAGCGCTTCGCCTCAGCCTGCAGGGGCTCGTCGAAATAGAGGGCACCCTCTTCGAAGTCGAGCATATCCATATTTAAGTCCTCGACTCTTTCAAATCCACGGACGCAACGGGCTCACAGACCAGCTGCGCATCACAGTGATTGCATTCGTCATCAGGCACCTTTCCACCAGGCAGGCAACCGTGCACACCGACCTCCTGCTCCAGCAGTCGAATACGCTCGAGCAGACAACCCACTGCCTCAGCGACGGGGTCTGGTATCAAGTGATGATTGAGGTCGATGCCAGCCGGGGTCTCACCGGCGACGCGGCTGGACTGCACCACCTTTCCGGGTATGCCGACAACAGTCTTGCCTTCCGGTACCGGTGAGATCACCACCGAGTTGGCGCCGACCCTGGCATCTTTCCCCACGGTTATGGGGCCGAGTATCTTTGCGCCGGCACCGACAACCACCTTGTCGCCCAGGGTCGGATGACGCTTCCCCTGGTTCCAGGAAACACCACCCAGGGTGACACCGTGATAGAGCGTGACGTCATCACCCACAACGGCGGTTTCGCCGATCACCACCCCAGCGCCGTGATCGATAAAGAATCGTCTGCCGATGGTTGCCCCGGGATGAATGTCGATACCGGTCCAGATACGTCCCAGGTATGAGATCAGGCGCGGCAGGTAACGCCAGCTCCTGGTCCATAAACGGTTGGCCAAGCGATACAGTAGTATGGCGTGAACGCCGGGATAGGTGGTTGTGACCTCCAGGCGGGTTCGGGCCGCCGGATCACGCTGAAAAACGCAAGCCACATCCTCACCGATGAGTCTCCATACGGAGAGCGGTTTCCCTGTCGGTGCCTTCTCATCCGCCAGGCCCGTACGATTGCTCACTGAGATATCCATTCCTTGTTCTCTCCATTCACTTCAATATAGAAACGTCGCAGGTCACGGGAATCGGGCGTACGCTTGTGCTCAACGGCATGTTGACGCACCCGTTCCAGTACCGACTCTGCCTGTGCACGGGTCAACTGCATGCCAATTTCGGCATAGGCATGGATAATGGCGTGACTGCCGGAGTGCTTACCCAGGACGAAGCGATGATCGCGACCCAGTTCCCGCGGATCGACACCCTGGTAGTTGCACCTGTCCTTCATCAGCCCGTCCACATGGATGCCTGCCTCGTGGGTAAAGACACCGGCTCCGACCAGGCTCTTCTGCCAGCCGACGTTACGACCGGATGCCCGTTCCACCAGTTCAGAAACCATCGAGTATCTTGCCATGTCAACATCGCGGCCTTGGTCGAAGAATCGGCGCAGCCCCATCACCACCTCCTCCAGGGGTGCGTTGCCTGCCCTTTCACCAAGACCATGTACGGTCGTATTCACATGGGTGGCCCCGGCACGAATCGCCGCCAGCGTATTTGCCGTGGCGAGGCCGAGATCATCATGGGCATGCATCTCAATCTCCATGTCGGTCATGGACCCAAGATCACCGATCACGGTATAGACCTGGAACGGTTCCATGGTTCCCACGGTATCGGCAAAGCGGAAACGACTTGCACCGGCATTTTCCGCCTGCTCCACCACTCGCCAGAGAAATTCAGTATCAGCACGCGAGGCGTCCTCGCCGCCTACGCAAACCTCCAGCCCCAGATCCAGCGCCTGTGCAACACGCCTCTCGATCTGGTTCAACACCCAGTCACGATCACGTCCCAGTTTCTTCTCGATCTGCTGATCGGAAACAGGGATCGAGAGATCCACACGATGAACACCCAGGCCACGGCACTGCGCGATGTCAGGCTCGTGCATGCGGCACCAGACCATGAGCCCGGCGTGCTTCACCACCCCGGATACGGCCTGGATCGAAGTACGCTCCTCCACACCCATGGCCGGAATGCCCACCTCGAGTTCGGGAACGCCGATCTCATCCAGCGACTTGGCGATTGCCAACTTTTCTTGCAGGGAAAAGGAGACGCCCGCAGACTGCTCACCGTCACGCAGCGTGGTGTCGTTGATGATGATTTTGATTACCTGCTTTCTCATGGTTCACTCCTGTTGAAGAGTGACTGAGCAAGCACTGTGCCATCATTTTTATTATAATATTTTCAATGGGTTAAATGATTGAGAAAATGCTTTCGTTTGTCGATTGAATGATGTTTGTAGGAAACCTGACAAGGGATGAAAGATAAGATCTCTATCAGTACAACCTGTCAAAGAAAATGCCGCAGCGATTGCTGCGGCAAACATAGTACAAACCCAAGATGAGAAAGTTATGCGTAAGTCGGAGCGAAAACTTTTTCCGGCTCTTCAACAGGACCGTTCTCGCCCCAGTAGGGGGAGAGCTTGCGCAGTTGTTCAACGATCGGCGGCACCGCCTCAATCACCCGTTCCACCTCGTCCATGGTGTTGTAGCGTGAGAGGGAGAAACGCACCGAACCGTGAGCTGCGGTAAAAGGGATATCCATGGCCCGCATGACGTGGGAAGGTTCCAGGGAACCGGAGGTGCAGGCCGAGCCACTGGAAGCGGCAATGCCCATCTTGTTGAGGAGCAGCAGAATCGCCTCGCCCTCGATGTATTCGAAAGCGATGTTACAAGTGTTGGGCAGGCGGTTGTTGGGATCACCGGTGACAAAGCAGTGGGATACCTTTTCCAGGATGCCCTGCTCCAGTCGGTCACGCATCGCCCTGACAAAACTCTTCTCATAATCCATCGCCTCCAGCGCCATCTCGCAGGCCCTGCCCAGGCCGACGATGGATGCGGCATTTTCGGTACCTGCCCGACGTCCACGCTCCTGGTGGCCGCCCCGCAGCAGGGGTCGGAAACGCACGCCACGACGCAGGTAGAGCACACCGATACCTTTGGGTGCGTGGAGCTTGTGGCCGGAAAGGGAGAGCATATCGATGTTGGTCTCCTTCAGGTTGATGGGCAGCTTGCCCACGGCCTGCACCGCATCGGTATGAAACATCACCCCTGCAGAGCGGGCCATCTCAGCCATCTCCTCCACGGGAAAGAGTGTACCGCTCTCGTTGTTGGCCCACATGACGGAGACGATGGCCACGTTGTCGGAGAGCAGCTTGTAGTACGCCTGAATATCCAGGCGTCCCTTCTTGTCCACCTTGAGATAGTGAACGGTATAGCCCTCCTTCTCCAGATGCTCACAAAGTGCGAGGACCGCTGGGTGTTCCACCACGGTTGTGATGATCTCCTTGCGATCAGGTTGTGCCTTCAATGCGGAGAGAATGGCGGTGGAGTCCGACTCGGTACCGCACGAGGTAAAGATGATCTCGGAGTCGTGTTCTGCACCCAGCAGCGTCTGAACCTGCTTGCGTGCCTGCTTCATGGCACGCCCCACCTTGTCGCCAAACTGATGTAATGAAGAGGGGTTGCCGAACTGTTCGGTAAAAAATGGCAGCATCTTCTCCACCACCTCAGGCGCCACCATGGTAGTGGCGTTATTATCCAAATAGATTCCTTCAGCCATGGTTCAACCTCCCATTGCCGCGCGGCGTGCCAGCTCTTCAGCGGGGAGCACCTGAATGAACTCGCCGAGTCCTTCAGCCAGGTGGGACTGGATACCGCCCAGGGTGGTAGTCGCCATCTGACAACCGGCACAGGCACCGGTCATCTTGACGAAGATGTCGCGTCCGTCCACCTCGATTAGCTCAACGTCGCCGTTATCGCGCTGCAGGTTGGGACGGATCTCGTCAAGCAATTGCTCGATACGCTTCATCCGCTGCAAGTTTGTGAGACCCGACTTCGGTTTCTTGATCTCACCAGCCACTGCGGTAGGATCAAAAGTCTCTCCCTGTTCCGCAAGCACCTTGGTAAGAATCTCCTCGATCCCTTCATGGCAGGATGAACAGCCACCGCCTGCCTTGGTGTAGTTGCTCACCTCTTCAACGGTACGCAGATTGTTGGCGCGTACCGTCTCTTCAATCATCACTTCATCCACAGCAAAACATTTGCAGACCAAGGCGCCCTCTTCATGGTCATCCTTCCACACCTCACCGCGGTAGTTGGCCACTGCCGCCTGCAGCGCTTCGCGTCCCATGACGGAGCAGTGCATCTTTTCGGGTGGCAGCCCGTCTAGAAAGTCAGCGATCTCCTGATTACTGACATTGAGGGCGTCATCGATCTTCATGCCCTTGATGATCTCGGTCAGCGCCGAACTTGAGGCGATGGCAGAACCGCAACCGAAAGTCTGGAAGCCGGCATCGAGAATAGTCTCGCTGTCCGGATCCACCTTAAGTGTCAACCGAAGCGCATCGCCGCATGAAAGAGAACCCACGTCACCAACGGCATTGGCATCATCCACTGCGCCGGCATTGCGGGGGTTATAGAAGTGTTCCTGAACTTTTTCCGAATAGTCCCACATAGCGCTTCTCCCAATCAGGCGGAAAACGATTTGCCACAACCACAGCTGGCAGTTGCATTCGGGTTTTCAAACTTAAATCCGCTCCCTTCCATCGTGTCGAGGAAGTCGACGGTGATTCCGTTGAGCATTGGTGCGCTATTGGGGTCGATAAAAATTTTCAGCTCACCGAGCTCGACAATGGTGTCGTCATCCTTAGCGTTCGCTTCCAGGGATACGCCGTACTGCATCCCCGAGCAGCCGCCGCCTGTAACCGAGATCCGCAGGCCGGCAACCGGTGTTTCGGAACCCCTGATGAATCGGCTCACCGCCTTCTGTGCGCTTTCAGTGAGTATCAGCATGATTTATTTCTCCATGGCAAATGTTTTGCATTGCTAGTTGACGTAAGACTTTGCAAGGCCTGTGCCACGACATTGGAATCTGCCTTACACACTGAATTAATTAAATATTTTAAATTTCCTTCACAACCGGGAAATGTTGCAAGCACGACAATCCGCAGGAGATTGGCTGGTAACAAACCGTACAATGGAGCACGACAATGAACCTTGAAGATCTGCAACCGGGCGACGTGGTGTTCGCCGCCAGCCATATCTATAACGACGGAGGTATACCCGATGTGCCGCAGGATGAACTGTTGGCCAAGCCGGGTACCCGAGGGGTGATCGTGGAGACAGGGCACCTGGAAGAGGCACCCGAGCGTCTGGTCTATCTGGTGAGGTTTGAAAACAGTGAGCTGAACCTCGGTCCGCCGACCGGCTGCTGGCCTGAAGAGCTGAAGACGGGCAACTGATTTCAGCGCTTCCAGGGCCAGTTAAGCATGACATTGACTTAAGAGGATTTGAGCTATCATCGCGAAGGCGGTGGGTAAGTCCAGCATTCCGGTGGGGCAGGGCCCCACCAATTTTCACTGGATAAACAGGAAATCCCCTATTCAGCGATTAAGGTAAGTACTGTTCTGGCCTGTCAGCACGAATCCAATCTGACCTAGTAGAGTGAGAATGGGCCTGGGCGCTGCTGCCCCAACCAATCGCCGCCAGGTATGACGGGGCGTCCGTTGCGCACTCCCCGGTAGGTATAAATCCAGGCACTGCCCCATGGAGTCGGGATAAGCTTACGGTTGTACAGCCTGGGGTAGTCTTCGAGCCGGTCGAGCTGCACCAACTGCTGGCCGTTCACCCGGAATATCTCGCCGACGATGGCCGTGTTGCCACCCTCCACGACGCCGGGGTAGGCACCCAAGTGGATCATCCGGTACCTGGGCAGCGTCACATGCCCACCGCAATATTTCGCACCCGACATGAGATGATGATTCACTTCACCCCGGCGCAAGGTGCCGTAGACAAAAACCCGATCACTCATAATGACCACTCATAGCCTTGACAGACGGTGATTCCAAACGGATTCATTTGAGCCAGTAACAGATACCGTCAAACATGCTACGCCATAAGTACACTCCGAAGAAGTCATCTACGCCAAGCAAAATAGTCATTCGGGATCTTGTAGAAAAGGCTGACGCGGAATGCCATTACAAGGCAGAGAGAGCCCCGTCTATTCAGGCATCGGGATCAACCTGGCCTCCACCTTGATCTTCTCGTGCCTGCCCCAGGCGTTGATGGCTTCCACAAACCACTTTTCCTTTTGCGGATGCTGTCTGACGATATCCTGCTCCACGAAAAAGGTGCCGTCGGCATGAAACAGCAGCGTGCCTAACTTGAACCCACGCACATCCAACCAGTCGCCCACCAGGCTGTACTCGCAGCTGGCCGGGTCGCGCTCCAGCCGGTATACCGCCTGTTCAGGTGTTTTCAGCGTCACCTCTTCCAGGGCAAATCCCAGCTTGTCCACTTCGCCGCACATGCGTTGATAGATCTCCTGGGAGAGATCCCTGATCTTGGCCAGGCGAATGGAGATGTCATCGGACATTGCAGCAGTCATGACACAATCAGCCCCAGAACTCCTTGGACATCTGCAGGCGCGCTACCGGTTTGTCGTTCTGCAGGTGCTCGTCGAATATGATGGCCACATCCTCCTTCTGCACTCCGCCGTACATCACCCCTTCGGGATAGACCAGAACCGACGGTCCTTCACTGCAGGGGCCGAGGCAACCCGTCGTGGTGATCTGTACCTTCTCGAACAACTGCTTCTCCTGCAGATGCCAGAAGAACTCCTCGGCAACCTCGGCGCAGTTTTTCTGACTGCAGGAGGGACGGGGATGTCCCAGGGGACGGCTCTGGGTACAGACAAAGACATGCTTTTCAGGTTTTGCCATGACCGTCACCTCACGCTGCATCTGATTGAGGTTCGTGACTGAAGCACTTCTTGGGACAGATACGTGCACAGGAGCCACAGCCGATGCAATCCATGGCGTCCTTCAGACTCATCACCATCGCGGTATCATCGGAGAAGCCGTCATCATCGTCATCGTAGTCGTCATAGTCGTCGTACTCATCGGCTTCCAGTCCCGGCACATCCTCGCGCTCGACCAGGTCGAATACCTCTCTGGGGCAGACCTTGAAGCAGCGACCGCAGCCGATGCAGTTGCCTTGATCGATCTCCATGACAAAGGCCGGTGTGTACTCTTCACCGCCACGGGTCACACTTGTAATGAAACTCATCGTACTTCCTCAACTCATCTCTGTTTCAACGGCCTTAAAGGCTGCGTCGGCTTCTGACCATGCCTTGCAGGCGTCATAGGTCGCCTGCGCCATGGCAGGGATCTCTTCAAAGGCGCCGGGCAGTCGATCCTCAACCAGATCGTGCAGTTCGCCTGCCCTTTCGGTGGCGATACGCTTGGCCTTTCTGACGGCCTTTTGCATCGCTTTCAGCTCTTCTTCGGTCATCTGTCCGCTCCTTACATACCGGCCACTTTCGGATACTGTCCGATGATCTCCAGGGCAACCGACAGCAGCTTGTCCGCCTCGTCCTTCATTTTGGAGAGTGTTGGAAAACCGAAGCGGTGAACATCGCGCAGGGTCCTGTCCATCACCACCAGTTTGCCAACGGTGATAATGGCGCGACCAAAACCTTCATGGGTCAGGTTGAGCATCGGCACCGCCATCAGGCCGCACTCTTTCTCGATCATGGCTGAGAGGGCGTTGTAGAATGCCTTGACCCGTGACATGACGATCTCATCAGGATCACCCACGACAGGTATCTCCTGCTTCTTCTCCTTGGTCAGCACGAATGGATCGAGGATCTTCTCCACCGGCCACTCATCATAGGTACCGTAGGTATCCACAGCACGCATCTGGCGTACCATCTCTTTGGCAAAGTCAGTACCCAGTACCGGATCTTCATGGCTGATTGCCAATGCCGCTTCACTCATCGTTCAACTCCTGTTCAATTCAAAATTCATAACGCTGTCATCTGTCGCACCGGGGAGAACACCATGTCGTCAGAGACGATACGCAGCAGGCTTGGCCTGAACCGCTGGCGCGCCCCTTGCCTTGAGGTGCTCCAACGAACCAGCGCAAAACCAGCAGCCAGCCCCACCATGGCAAGCAGGACCTGAGCGCCTTCACCGACACCCATCACACCCCCTGTTGCAGACACGGCAAACATCGCCAGCAGCGGAAACAGGTAGGCCCAAACCGATGCCCTCACCAACAACTCGTCGGGGATACCGACGACAACGCTGTCCCCTGCCACGGCACCGAGGGTGTTCTCCAGTTTGAGTCGGTTGCGCTTCATGCCGAACAGTTTCGACACCACCGAAGTGGTGCAGCTACTGCTGCACTGTGAACAACCACTGCGCGAACGCGTCTCCACCCACAAGTAATCTGTGTTGGCTTCGACAACCATGGCGGTCTCTTCCAGCATCGCCGCTACTCCTCCCAGCCTTCCTCTTCCATCTTGTCGAAACGCGCCGGGTCCACGGGCATGGTGCTGGCGATGGCCTTGGCCAACCAACTGCCGGGGCCCTGGCGCAGTTCGTCCTGCAGGTTTTCGAGCAGCTCTCTTATCTCGGAACCCGGCGACACCTTCACCGGTTGTATGCCCTGGGCCTTCAACTGCTGAATGGCCGACGCGCCCACGGCTTGACTGTAGACAGCGATACACCCATCAAGCGCCGCGATTTTTGCAGCCAGCTTGTCTTCGTTGCCGTCCATGGCCAGTGCACCAAACTCATTGGCCTCGACGAAGCAGACCTTCTCCTGGTCCACCGCATAGATGGCGAATGACTGGGCCGCACCGAAGTGCTGATCCACATGCTTCATGTCACTGGTGGCAAAGGCCACTTTGAGGGCCGTCGTCATCCACTGCTCCTCAGTGTTGCAGCCCACCAGCTGAAGTCGCCGCTGTAGCGTCATGGGTGCTCTCCCGGTATTCAGGTTTCTGGGCATAGATGGAGCGGTAGGGCTGTATCTCGCCCTTCTCCAGGCTCAGGATGATATTGGCGATATCGAACAAGGCCTGACGGGTGCCGCGATAACCGATCCAGCACTTCTGATAACCGCCCAGAATGTCGTACTGTGGGAAACCGGCTCGCAGCAACGGAATGCCAAGGCGCTGGGCACTCTCCACACCGTGGGAGTTCGCGATCAGCAGCTCTGCCCCGTCATCCAATGCCATCTTCTCCAGGTCTTCCAAATCACCCACTTTTACCTTGTTGGCAGGTACTTGCTGGAGCACCGGCGCATTGACCGGCGACACAGCGGTAACCGTTTCGGCCCCCACGCCTTGAAGCATCTGGCTGAAAGCGTTGAGCAGGTCGGGATCGGCCGCCACGGCAATGCGCGCCATGCCGGTCATGAAGTGGCAATCCAGCATGGCGTCCCGCAACTGTGCGCGCTGCCGTTCCAGTTTTTCTGGCACCGGCTCACCGGATATCTGGCGCAGGGTGTCGAGCAAATGATCCACGGCATCCAGTCCCATCAGGTGGTCGAGTCGGTGGTCCGGTACACCGGTGAGCCTGTTCAGTTGGTCGGCCGCCTTCCACATGGAGCGACCGATGACCAGGGTCGCCTTGGCATCCCCCAAGGTCGGCAGCTCGGTGACATCCGTTCCGCCGATGGTCAGTGGCGAGAAATCCTGTTCAACCAGGTGACCATCGAGTGAGTCCGAGAGATCGGGAATGACAACCGGCCGCAGACCGAAGGATTCGATGATCTCCTTCAACTCCTCCAGATCTCCGGGAGTCAGAAAGGAGCCCACCAGGACGTTCACCTGCCGACGGCGTCTGCCCGGTTGGGTGCCGGCATCCTCGGCCGCCGGGACCGTGGTGGCAATTATCGCCTCCACCGCTTTAGCAAAGCCGGTCTCGAGACAACCGGCATAATCGGGGGTGGAGACAGGTACCACGGGTATGGCATCGAACTCGGGATGTTGCTTGCGGAACATCTTCAACGCCATGTTCACATCGCTACCCTGGGTCTCCGAGAGTCCGGTCGTGGGCACCCCAAGCAATGAAGGCTTGCTCTTGCCCGCAATGGTTGCCAGTCCCTCGACAATACTCTCCTCAGAGCCCATCACCGTGGTCACCTGGTCCATGGCCGTGGTCTGCAGAGGAATGGGCTCACGAAAGTGGCGCACGAAAAACACCTTACCGAAGGCGGTACAGCCCTGGGAGCCGTGAAGCATTGGAATGGCGCGGTTGAAACCGAGAAAGGCCAACGCCGCACCGATGGTCTGGCTCGCCTTCAATGGACTGACGGAGAGGGCTTTGTTGCGTTTGATGATTTCGGGCATCACGCCACCTCCCCTGCCTGTTTCTTGCAATGCCAGGGAGCCGGTTGACGCACCGCCGGCCATACCGGGCTGTCGATGGTCAGCACCAGTTGGCGCGCCAGCTCCACCATGCCCTCGTATCCGGCATAGCCAAACTCGCGCTCCTGGTTGATATCGAGAAAGGGAATTCGTGCCTTAAGGGCGGTGTACATGTTGCGCCCACCGGCGATCAGTACATCTACACCGTTGCTTCGTACAATATCGATGAGCGCGCGGGGATTACCCTCTTCGAGCATCACCGCATCCTTACCCATCAGTTCGCGGATGCGCGCCTTGTCCTCTTCGGTGGATTTCTTGGTGCCGGTGGCGACCACCTCCATACCGAGATCCTGTAGGGCAGCAATCACCGACCAGGACTTCACCCCACCAGTATAGAGCAGCACTTTTTTACCGCTGAGCTCTGCGCGCCAGGGTTCGAGCTTCTCACTGATTCGTCTCTCTTCCCGCTCGATTAGCGCTTCTGTGCGATGGGAAAGATCCGGGTCATCGATCAAGCGTGTAAAATCACGCAGCGCCTGGGAGACATCGCGTACGCCGTAAAAACTACCCTCGAACCAGGGGGTCTCGAACGCCTCCTGTAACTTGCGGGCGACATTGATCATCGCCTTGGAGCAGACCATCATATTGACCTCGGAGCGGTGCATGGTCTGCACCTCGCGGTAGCGTGCATCGCCAGAGAGCGTGCAGAGCACCCGCAGCCCCAGCTCATCCAGCAAGGGCAGCACGTGCCAGAGCTCACCGGCGATGTTGTACTCGCCAACCAGCGCAATATCGTGAACTTCGATACCCTCGCGCTCTGCCGACGTGGGCAGCGGGTCAGGTTCACGGGTACCGCACACGTACTTCACCATGGCCTCGCCCGCGATGCGATTGCCCAGGTTCTTGGTGCCATAAAAGCCAGCACAGTCCACGGGCACTACGGGTGTACCCCAACGCGCTTCCGCTGCCTTGCAGACGGCACCGACATCATCACCGATCAACGCGGGGACGCAGGTGTTGTAGACAAAAACCGCTGGCGGCGAATAGCTGTCTATAGCCTGCTTGATGGAGTGGAAGAGACGCTTCTCACCACGCCCCATGATCACGTCCTGTTCGGTCAAGTCGGTGGTCATACCGATACGGAACAGGCGGCTGCCGCTTGAGCGCGTGCCCCGGTTATCCCAGGAGCTGCCCGCGCAAGCGATGGAGCCGTGGACGATGTGCGCCACATCGGCGACAGGCAGCAACGCGATCTGCGCCCCGTCGAAGGCACAGCCTCCGGCTGTTGCCCCGGGCTTGGGCTTGGCACAACCCGACTTGGCTTTCTTGTTGTGCGCACAGGCCGGTTCGTCCAGCAGGGCCGCGATATCTTTCTGCTTCATGGTATGGCATGACTCGTTATCTACATTGCCATGTCTATTGCAATGCGCATGCCACCCATGTAACAGATTGTTTTGTTTATATATTTAAGTTTTTTATCTTTGTCGTGTTTATAACAATGTCGAGTGGAGTGAAGTATCTGCGACTAGGAGAATGGCATAATCAGCTCATCGGCCAATCAAGTGTGAGCAAGATTACCGCATCGTCGAAAAGACACCGACTGATCAACCACCCAGCGCAATATCGCTTCCGGTAAATCCTGTACCGGGGCAACAGAAACAGAGGGTGATGACTCACCATCAAATACAGCATCTATTGCGTGAGAAGAGAGGTAAAAAAAGCTGTGAGGCGCTTGTCCGGTTCTAGCGCCTAAACACCATAAGGCTTCGCTTCCCACTCCCTCAGCACTTTGAGATCCCGCTTGGGCAGGTAATCGTAAGCACCCATCAGGTCCTGCAGTACCGCATCGGCCAAGGTATAGTTCGATGCCGTACTGCCCAGCATCATGAAGTACCAGGCAAAGGGATAGCCCAGGACTCTATCGTAACTGTGTACAGCATTGGCCAGTTCTGCACCACTGAGACGGTCGGCAGCCGGCAGATCCGGTAGCTGGCCCGCAAATACGCTGACCGGCTTGGCATTGATGCGGGTCTCGCCGTCCCGGTCGGCAAACTCACGCAGGGCCAGCACCCAGTGCCGACAGAAGGGTTCGCCTTCGCAGGCGCTGCTCGCCTTCCAGTCGTTGAAAAATCGCTGCAGCTTCAAGTGCGTACCAGTTCCTACCGGGTTCTCGGTAACCAACTTGTCTATGGGTGTCATACGGCGAAAGCGGTAGTAGGATCTGCCAATCGGTTCCGGTTCGAGGCGCGGGTAGTCCAGGGGATCGAGAAACTCCTCAATGCTGTCCGGATACCAGTCACGTTCCACCAGGGGACGGTCGACCACCTCTTGTAGTTCTTCGACCTCGAACTGCATGAACGCTTGCGGGTCTTTACCAGTGGGTGCAGTGAAGTAGTGGGTATTGCCGGCAAGGCGGGTGGCAAAATAGCCCATTCCCATGTACTTGGTGACCAGTGTGTCCACGTCACCCTGGGACTCCTGCTCTGCCCAGTGAGAGATATTGTCACTCACCTGCTGGTAGTCGCCATCCACAACACCACCCAGGCGATGCCAGTTGCCACGGCTCAACACACACTTGAATGTATATTCAGGCATCAGCGCTTTGAGTTTCGCCGTCAGGCCGTCGATGCCTCCAGCGGTATCGGCAGCATTGCAGAGCGCTGTGAGCTGTTCGATACGTGTGATCACGGGCTCCATCAGCCTGCCTCCCGATCCAGGTCCACGTGGTGGCGTTTCAACCACCACTCCTGTGCCATGCGGTGGGCTGCTGACGCTTCAGTTTCCAACCCAAGGGCCTTGATCAGCATGGCCAGGGTACCGACCACTGCGGCTTCGCCGTAGCGGTCCTCTTCCCCACCCTCCCATACGGCGCGGAAATGGTTGAGATTGAGACGGTCCGGCTTTACTTCGCTGCCGGTCTTGTACAGGCAGTCCCATGAATCCTGCCAACACACGCCATCGCTGATACCGTAGAGCGCCACGCTGCGGTCGGGGATGCGTTCGAATTCACCGCCCTCCCCTTTGCAAACGAGTAGATTGGGCTGCTCCAATAGGGCGGCGGCCTGCTGATGGATCTCGGCAAAATTGGGGTGAAACACACCCATCACCGAGAGCGGAGCGGCTAAGGGATTGAGCATGCGGACAACCGTATGCAGCGGGGGCCTGAGGCCGAAGATCTCGCGTGTGGTGAGCAGTTCCGCGGTCAACGGCGACAGCTTGCTGACAGGGAGATAGCTGAAGCCTGTTTGCTTTATCTGCTCACTGGCTTGCTGCAGAGACCCTGCGGTATCCATGTCCAGGGCATCCAGGGCCATGGGCACATACACTCTTTCATCGCTACGGTTCATACCGTGCATCAGTACCGGGTAGCCGCGTCCGGCCAGCACCAGCGCCGCCAGCACGAACCAGGGCAGTTGACGTCGCTTGCCTGCATAGGCGGCCCAGTCCACGGCGGCATGAGAGCCCGAACCGTAGCCCGGCAGGCTCTCCCTCAGGGCCTGTGTAAAACCGGCGACCTCTTCTGCGGTCTCCTCTTTCACCCGCATCAGCATCAGAAAGGCGCCGATCTGTTCCGGCTCAACGTCGTAGCAGGCGATCATCTGCATCGCTTCGTATGCCTGCTCACGGGTGAGCGATTGCATACCATTACGGCCCTTACCCAGGATCTGAATATATTTTGCGAAAGGATGCATAAACGCGCTACCTTCTGTATCTGTTCATTCCGTCTTTAGGCGCTCTTTAACCGCCGTCCGGACATCTTCGTCTTCGTCGTCGATCAAGGTTTCGAGTTGGCTCAACGGGGCGCGCTGGACAGCGGTGAGTCGTACGCGCCAATCCCCGTCATGCAGCAAAGGTTCGAGATAGTCAGGATCGAGACGCTCGGCCACCACCAGGCGGATCTCTACCGCCTCGTCGTCGATCATCAAACCCAGGCTTTCATCGGGTAGCCTGCCGGCCACGGTTTTACGCACTTCGCGGTCGGGATCCTTGATCATGCGGAACAGTCGACCCGGCTTGAGCCGATTGGCCACGTACTGGCGCACCATGTAGTCCTCGTCGTCCACCAGCTGTTCCAACTGGTTTTCTGGCAGCCTGTCAGCTACGGTAATCCTGACCTCGCGATCGGGATCTGTTATCAGCGGCCCCAGGTTTTCAACCGGCAGGCGATAGGCCAGCACTCGGCGCACCACCTCGTCAGGATCTTCTATCATCTGCAGCAGGCGTTGTTGTGACAGGTAGCGTGCAGCGATGGCACGCCGCTCCCAAAATTCGTCGCCGGCGTAGTGGTCTGCCAGGTCGGGGTTGATGTTGAAGAAACGTGCGATCTGCCTGCCACTGGAGGCTCTGACACAGACATCCCCCGGGGTGCAGCGTCCCGCGCGAAGGCGGTCGCTTCTGTGAGGACAGTGCGCACAATCCGCGACGGGGGTTACATCCTTCTCCTCCATCACGGCTGCGTTCATACGTCCTCGATCTCGGCTACTACCAGACCGCTGGCAACCGCCATATCCTGAGTAAAACTGAGGCAGTGGTTGCTACTGTCCACCAGGTAGAGGTTGAACCCAGCGTGCTCGTATACGGGGCGTGCACCGATGACGTCGTCATCCATGCAGTGGGTGAAGTGGATGTCGCCGTAGCGCTTGCGAAGTTGCTGGTCGACATCGCTGGCAATAGGCTGACTGCCCAACCATGCGCCGATCTCCTGAAGTTGTTGCTGGCTGATCACGCTGTCGCCTCCTCCTGTTCAAAACGGATGCGCTCTTCCGGGCTCTGCCCCATGACCTTGGCGAGCCATGGCGGTGCCTTGCTGCCGATCACTGCTTGCAGCTTTGTGATCTCATCAATGGCCGTTCCCATCTGGGGTTTCTTGATTGGGTGCGCGCCTACCCTGACTACCTTGGCCGCAGCAGGACCACCAATGGAGGCGACGAACAGTACCTGGCAGTCAGCGATAAGTGAGGCACGATAGCCGTTCTTGTCACCATCGGTCTGGGCATCATCGATATCGCGAACCTCTATCAGGCGGTTTTCCTTATCGGACACCTGGTAGATAAGAAAACGTTTACAGGAACCGAAGTGGCCATCAAGCATCTCGCCCTTGTTCGAAGCACAGGCGACACGGATACTGCCGGGCATGTCACCATCACTGTAGGCCGAAACTTCTGGCAGGGGCTCCGCACTCAGTGAGGTCTCTCCCTTGAGATAGCCGAGAGCACTTTTTAACGCAGCGGCATCGACATCGGCGAACTCGCCATCACGGGCGGACTTCAGCGCCTTGACCGTCAGCCCCGATAGTTTCTTATCAGTGGGTGGCAAACCAATCGCATCATCCAGAACGCTGAGCATTCTGGCGGCATCGGTGTCCGGCAGTTCACGAGCTGCCAGACCGATTCGAAGTGCGATGTCGTTACTGATGGCGGATGCATTCATTAATAGGCTCCTGATTATCTGGTTCGAATGAAAGCTATCTTCTTAGCCCTCACCCCAACCCTCTCCCCTGTTTTGGGGAGAGGTTGATCATGATGATTAAGCTGGAATGATGCAGTCGTCTTCCATGCAGACATCGAGGCACTGAGGCACATCAAACTCCTCTTCGCACTCGGTGCAGCTCTCCGCCTCGATCATGTAGACGCCTTTGAAAGGCTTGATCGACTTAGTGGGACATACGGGTTCGCAATCACCGCATGCAGTGCATACTTCTCTTACAATCGCTAAGGCCATGATTGGACTCCTTCAAATAGATTCAGGCACGTTTGAAACGTAGGGTTGTCGGGAACGACGGCCGCGGAGTGATGGGATCGATGTAGTACTTGGAGCCGTCTGTCAGCTCCACTTCACCTCCCCAGGTGTCCTCGGTATCGGTTTCGACGTGGGCAATCTCGTCTTCCTGGTCTTTCTTTGCGATATAGAAGAGAAGCGCGCCACCGTCTTTCACACGTATCATCACATTGGGCATAGGTTTTACCTCACTTCGTTCGGGAATTTTGAATTCTTAATTTTGAATTGATGGTGTGGGCTTCACCCACAACCTCATTAATTCATAACTCAACATTCATAATTCAAAATTGTTAATCGATGACCGGTGGCGCTTAACGCGCCACCGGTCATCGATTAACGAACCAAGTCGTAGTTGTAGTCGGTAGTACCCATGCCACGGGTCTCTTCGTCGAGACGCTCCAGTACGCTGTTGACCAGGGTCTTCAGCATGTAGATAGCGCCCTCGTAACCCAGGGTGGTGTCACGATGCATGTGGTGGCGATCGAAGATCGGAAAACCGATACGGATCAGCGGTACCTCATGCTCCTTACCCTTGTGCAGGGTGTCACGCTGGATGAACTTGCCGTAAGAGTTACCGATCATGAAGTCCGGCTTGTTGGTGAACATCAGTGAACGGAAGTGCCACAGATCCTTGCCGATGTGAACCTCACTGTTCTGACCGTAAGGAGACTCGGAGAGAACTTTCTCCATCGCCTTCTTCCAACGCTTGTTGGCGTGGTTGCAAAGAATCTGTGTCGGCTCCGCACCGAGCTCCATCAGAAACTTCGCCATACCCATGACGAAGTCGGCATCGCCGTAGAGACCGAACTTCTTGCCGTGCAGCCAAGCGTGGCTGTCGGTCATCATGTCCACCAGAATGCCACGCTCGCGGGTCAAGGAGTCAGAGATTGGCTTGCCGGTCAGCTCGGAGACCTTCATCAGGAAGGCGTCGGTGGCTTCCAGACCCATTGGGATCTGCACGTCGGTAGCAGGCTGCTTCCAGGTGTTCTTGGTGAACTTGCGGCTCTTTACTGACTGCCAAGGCTGTAGGAACAGGGTGTCGATGGCGTTGGGTGCATCCTTCACCTCATCGATGGTAGTGCCGCCGTCGAACATGCGGTACTCACCGTCGGCGGGCGTGTCCAGCACCTCGCTGGGATCGCACAACAGACTGTACTCAACATCCATCTCTTCCATCATGCGCTTCATCACACGATAGTTACCCAGGTAGGTCTCGAAGCCGGGCACGATGTTGATCTTGCCGTTGCTACCCACCTCTTTGTCTTCCATGTGGTTGAGAGTGAAGTAGCGTTGGATACCCTCGAACATGTTGTCCCAGCCGGTAGTGTGAGAGCCGACAAAACTGGGGGTATGGGCGAAAGGTGTGGGAAAGTCCTGTTCGATGTGGCCTTCCTTCTTGGCGTTGCCGATGAAGGCGTTGAGGTCGTCACCGATAACCTCGGCCATGCAGGTGGTGGATACCGCGATCATCTCGGGCTTGTAGAGCGCCTTGGCGTTCTCCAGGCCGTCAAACATGTTCTTCTGTCCGCCGAATACCGCCGCATCTTCGGTCATGGAGTCGGACACACAGGCCACCGGCTCTTTGAAATGACGGTTGAAGTAGGTACGGAAGTAGGCCACGCAGCCCTGGGAGCCGTGCACGTAAGGCAGGGTCTTCTCAAAGCCCAAAGCGCAGAGTACTGAACCCAGAGGCTGACACGCTTTGGCCGGATTGACCGTCAACGCTTCACGATTGAAGTTTATCTCTTTGTACTCTTCGGTAGTGGTCCACTGAAAAGTCTCTTCGATCTTGTCCTGAGGGACCTTCTCTTCGAACAGCTCCTGTTTGTTCTTCAGGGTATCGGTATACTCCTCCTGACGAAACAGGGGATAACTCGGTTTAATGTCGTCTACAACTTGACTCATGTTCTCTCTCCTCCCGCGCCACCAATCTGTGGACAAGCGGGTCAGATGAATTGAATAGATTGTTCCTGGTCGCAGGTTGGATTTAGCCCAACCTGCGTTCCGCAGGATCAGGCCCCGGCAGCGGCAGCCTCAGGCGTTTCCTCGGTCTTCAACCAGGGTGCCTGGATCTTGTTCCAGCAGGGGTTGTTCAGGGTCATGTCCATATCGCGGGCGAAGATGGCGAAGCCGTCATAGCCGTGGTAAGGACCTGAATAATCCCAGGAGTGCATCTGGCGGAAAGGGATGCCCATCTTCTGGAAGATGTACTTCTCCTTGATCCCGGAACCGATTAGGTCGGGCTTCACCTTTTTGACGAACTCTTCGAACTCGTAGCCGGTGACGTCGTCATAGATCAGGGTCGCGTTGCCCATCTCCTTGATGGTGCGGTCGTAGTCGTCGTTGTGTGCGAACTCGTAACCGGTACCGACCACTTCCATGCCCAGATCCTCGTAGGCGCCAATCACGTGACGGGGACGCAGACCACCCACATAGAGCATCACCCTCTTGCCTTCGAGACGGGGGCGGTACTTGGCGATAACCGCTTCGTATTCGGCCTGGTACTTCTCAATCACCTTCTCGGCATTGGCCTGGATGGTCTCGTCGAAGAAAGCCGCAATCTTACGCAGGGACTCGGCGATCTTGGTGGGACCGAAGAAGTTGTACTCCATCCAGGGAATACCGTACTTCTCTTCCATGTGACGAGAGATGTAGTTCATGGAGCGGTAGCAGTGAATCAGGTTCAGCTTGGCCTTGGGTGTGTTCTCCATCTCGGCCAGGGTGCCGTCACCGGACCACTGTGCGATCACGCGCAGACCCATCTCTTCCATCAGGGTACGGGATGCCCAGGCGTCACCACCGATATTGTAGTCACCGATAATGGTGACGTCATAGGGAGAGGACTCGAAGCTGGTGTCGCCATCACGATTACCCAGCACCCAGTCGCGCACGGCGTCGTTCGCGATATGATGACCCAGAGACTGGGACACACCGCGGAAACCTTCACAACGGACAGGAACAACCGGTTTCTCGATCTCTGCGGTGGTCTTCTTGGCAACCGCTTCGATGTCGTCACCGATCAGGCCGATAGGACACTCGGACTGCACGGTAATGCCCTTGTTCAGGGGGAACAGCGCTTCGATCTCTTCCATGATCTTGGACAGCTTCTTATCACCGCCGAAGACGATATCCTTCTCCTGGAAGTCGGAGGTGAAGTTCATGGTACCGAAGGTGTTCACTCCGGTGGTGCCCACGTAGTAGTTGCGACGACCGGCTCGGGAGTACTGGCCGCAGCCGACAGGACCGTGTGAGATATGGATCATGTCCTTGATAGGACCCCATACCACACCCTTGGAGCCGGCGTAGGCGCAACCGCGGATAGTCATAACACCAGGCAGGGACTTTCGGTTGGAGGTGATGCACTTTTTGGATTGCTCAACCTCTTGATCGTTGACCGTGAGATGCTTCGCACGATCCTTCTTGGCTTTTTCTGGATAGACCTCCAACACCTCCTGGATAAGGGCTTCGGTCTCTTCGCGTGTCATTGCAGACATAATGGTCTCCTTCTCCTGCCACCACTAATCTGTGGATGCACAGGCTATGGAAATAACAGTGAACTGGTTTATACCGGCTACCGGGACGGCCGGTACATCTACTGACAACCTGATCAGGCTTCGGCAGCAGCGGTCTGGCCGACGATGCTCTCGTCTTCCTCTTCCATGATGCCGAACTCCATAAGCAGGTCTTCCAGCTCATCCATGGTGCAGGGCTCTGGGATAACCAACATCTTGTTGTCGATGACCTTCTGCGCCAGAGTGCGGTACTCGTCCGCCTGCTTGTGGGTCGGGTCGTACTCGATCACGGTCATACGACGAATCTCGGCACGCTGCACAGCGTTGTCACGTGGCACGAAATGGACCATCTGAGTACCCAACTTGGCAGCCAGCGCTTCAATCAGCTCGTCTTCACGATCGGTGTTACGGGAGTTACAGATCAGGCCTGCAAGACGTACACCACCGGAGTTGGCGTACTTCACGATACCCTTGGAGATGTTGTTCGCGGCGTACATGGCCATCATCTCACCGGACACAACGATGTAGATCTCCTGGGCCTTGTTCTCACGGATGGGCATGGCGAAGCCACCGCAAACAACGTCACCCAGTACGTCGTAGAATACGAAGTCGAGGTCGTCTTCATAGGCGCCCTCTTCTTCCAGGAAGTTGATGGCGGTGATGACGCCGCGACCAGCGCAGCCGACACCCGGCTCGGGACCGCCTGACTCGACGCACTTGATATCGCCGTAACCGGTTTTCAGCACATCTTCCAGCTCCAGGTCCTCAACGGTACCTGCCTCGGCGGCCATCTCCATGATGGTATTCTGCGCCTTGGAGTGCAGAATCAGACGGGTGGAATCCGCCTTGGGATCGCAGCCGACGATCATGACCTTTTTACCCAGTTCAGCAAGACCTGCTACCAGATTCTGGGTCGTGGTAGACTTGCCGATACCACCTTTGCCGTAGATTGCACATTGACGCAGTGCCATGTTGATTCTCCTTACACGTTTAACAAATCAGTTTGTGACTGAATGGTTTGAATTCATTCGACAAACATCATTGAGCAAAGGGTGTGCCAAAAAACAATAATCATCTTAACGTATTGTTTTTATTAATTTATAAAGTTTATTGCAGTACTGTCTCCGGGGTCAGGTTTACGACAAACCCCGATTAAATGTATGGATGAAAACAGACAACAGACCATGACACCGGCCTCCCTTCCCGCCCATGCGCGTCTGCCCATCAACCACTGCAATCTGCCCCCGCTGATCCTTGGCAGCCTCACCTTTCAGCACCACCCCACACCGCTGCACCTGGATGGCGTGGAACAACTGCATGCCGCTCTGTTCGAGAGTCTCGACCCGGTTGCGGATGCCGATACCCGGGCCGAACATTTCATGGACTATATGCGTTCGAGTTTTCTGCTGGACAATCTCGATGAGGCGGGTTTCGATGAACAGAAGCGTGGCATTAAAAGAGGCAAGGCAGACTACCTTCGAATACTGCGTGGCTGGCTGTTCGATGCCGACGGCAAGGAGGCCGCCGTTCTTAAGAGCTGGGTCGAATCACGTTTCGGGCTGCTGCCCTTGAACCACAGGGGGCCGTTGGGAGTTGGCGCTGAGGACAACTACCACGCCTACCTGTCGGCCCGAGCCAAAGGGCTCTACAACACCAATGCCCTGGAGTCACAACTCGACCTGCTCTACAGCTACTGCCAATACGAAGTTACCCGGCAATACCCTGGTGAGCGCCACGTCACCCTCTACCGGGGCATCAATCGTATCGATGAACACGAAATCCTGCACCAGCCCGCAAAAGACGTTTATATCCTGGCTCTGAACAACATTAACTCTTTCAGCAGCAACCGGGAACGGGCAGACGAGTTCGGTGACTATATCCTCGAGGTCAAAGTGCCGCTCACAAAGCTACTCTATTTTCCCGGACTGCTACCCAATGCCCTGAAGGGTGAAGAGGAGTACCTGGTGATTGGTGGTGTCTACGAAGTGAAGGTGAGCTTGCTCTAGCCTGTATTTCTCACATCCGTTCGTAGCGAGTCGGCTCCATGGCACATATCACATTCGGAATGCGAATGGATATCGTGGTTGATTCAAGAAGTGGATGGGAATTTTTTCCAAGTATCGCTACCAAGTACCAGGGTAACCACACGGCTTGGGAGAGTGTATCAGAGAAGTATCCAAATCTAACTGCTGAGCGACTATTTCTCTCTGCACAGGGGCGATACCAGGACCAAGACATTGATTTTCTTGACGACAATAAGCAGAAACTTTTACATGGGTTAGTTTGCGTAATTAGAGTAGGCAATCCAAGTGAGGAACGACAGTGAAATTAAGCTCGAAGAGTTTGCCAATCTACTAACCAAACCAACTTCTTAGATCGAAATAAAACCGGTCAAAATACCCAAAATAACGTTGGGTACAACTAATAGCGGATTAGAGCAGCAACGGCAAAGAAAGACCCATCGGGATTGTGGAAGGAATACTCAACACAGACTCACTGTGCTCAGTAATTTCCGGGAAACCGGATCGAAATTACGGTTGTCTCCTGAAAAAATCAATTGCATTTTTGTAACGCACCTTTTGGGCAACTTCGGCCGGTAGCTGCTTTAACCAGCCACGATGAAAGCCGAGGAAACGTGACAGCTGTTGCCAGCCAGTATCAGGTTCGTCCCAGGGATTGAGTTGTTCTACCGGCCAAACCGGGTCGGAACCGATCATGAATCGGCTCGCGTAGGCGATCACGAGATCCCTCCATTCGGCTTTCAGAACCCCCTTCTCATCAATAGGCCTTCCGACATGACGCCATGGATCACGAGCTGACAGCTCGACGCTTAGATTTGCGCATTGTCTCAATGCGCGTGCAACCTCATCCGGTGGTAGAATCGATCCGGCATGCGCCCACAGAAAGCGGGTTGTCGGATGTGCGCTGCAGAAGCCAATCAGGTAATCTGCCCTGGAGAATTCCGTATGCACAAGAACCGGCACATCAAACTCCGCTGCAAGTTCAAACAGACCGGAGATATTCGGGTTCTTCCAATCACTGATAAAGCCACTGATCATGTGGAGCTCACCAATACCCCGGTACTTACCCGACTCCAATGCCAGTCGTACGCGCCCAACTAATTCATTATCGTGATACCAGTTAGACCAATCGATACGATCCTGATAGATCCCATAGATAGGTATCACTATGTCGGGTGCCAACTGCTGTAGCTCAAGCGCCAGCTCAGGAGGAGTGCCTGTCACAACCGCTAGAGTGACATTGTTATCACGCAGGATCTTGATGGCCTGTTCCGGCTCCGTGACCTCTTTCTGATTCCACTTCCAGTGCAGATGAACATCCGCCAGCTTTGTCAACCGTTCGTCACTGACGCATGGTAAAGTCACTGTAAACAGTGAAAACAGGGCAGTGTACGATGCAATTCTGATGAATCTATTCATGAATACCCTGAAACCCTGTGCAGCACCTCGTCTAAATGATAGAGCGCTCAACATAAATACCTGAATAGGCTCAAACATCTGCCCTTCCATCATTATTAGTCATTTTTTTCGATTTAATAAAATAATTGTATGGCTAACGGAATAGATATAAGCAGGGCAAATCGCCTCAATGTTAAGGTGGTGTAAACCCCTAGATCAATACTTACCCGAAGTTTGACGTGGAAATATAACCATCCCACATTTTCCCGGGTTTGGACCCAATGCATTACAAATCTATACTTGCAACATGTCTAGACCAACATCAAATATATGTTATTTTCAATGTTAAACATTAGCACTTGTATGCTGTTAATGTTCTTGCTGACAACCGTACCACTGCAAGCGGATGTTACCGCTACATTCGTGCATGCCGGACCAGCGGAGCTTTCCAATCCCCATGATCTCAAGCTGTCACCGGATGGCCGTTACCTGTTCGTGTCGGATGTTGGTAACAACCGGGTCGCGATACTCGATCCGGATTCTCTGAAAGTGATTGGTTCTTTCGGTTCCGATCACCAGTCAGGCACTCATGACATCGACATTGATTCGGCAGGTCGCGCATACGTTGCCGATACACATAATAGTCGTGTCACCATCTACACAATCGACGCAATGCACGCGAAATTGATTGGGGAGTTGAGCACGCGCATCCGGGGTCCCGAAGGCGTGCTCAAACATCCGAACGGCCGCATTTACGTAGCGGGCGCATGGTCGAACAACGTGGTCGCCTATGAGAACGGGAAGGTCGTCATGGAGCTCAAGGGGTTGTCGGCACCTCACGACCTGGAGCTTGCTGTTGATGGAGAAGGCATCTGGCTCGCGGACGCGGGCAACGACCGCGTGCTGCTGCTATCTCCGGATCTCGTGATCAAGCGAGAGCTGTCACGGGAATCGTACCGATTCGATGGCGTGCGTTATATGGACATTCTTGCTGATGGTACGCTTATCGCTGCAGACAAGAACAACCACCAGATCAAGTTCATTTCACCAGACGGAAGCATGCCCCTCGTTCTTGGTGATGGTCAACCCGGGCGCGGTCCGGGAAAGTTTACGACACCGGAAGGTGTTGAAGTGAGCGGGAAGACTCTGTGGCTGTCTGATTCCGGCAACAATCGCGTGGTCCGCTACCGCTTAAACCGATTACCGTAGTAAGCCTCACTGTCTATGCTTCTATGTATGCGGTGTCGACGTTCCGGTGGGAGCCGGGCTATTAGCTCGAAACCACCTTTGTGATCGACCTGAAATACAACGCCATGCTCGCCAGTACGGCGGTGATCGGGCCGGCAACCAAGTCGATAGCCAATTGGGAGTCACAGAGCACCCGACAGCATTCTAGGACTCGGTCACTAAAGGGAGTGATCATCGATGACGCAGATACAAGCTTATTTATCTCTTTTTGCCTTCGTCCTGCTGCACGCGCCGGGATTGGCCATTGCAGGGGATGACCGCAACATCATCGGAAAGGGGGTTGAGGAGCTGCCACTTTTTGATGCACATATGCATTACAAGCGATCTGCCTGGATGCCGTTTCCACCCAATGTAGTTTTATCGATCATGGATAAGAACGGCGTTGCTATGGCGTTGGTATCCTCATCACCAGATGAAGGTACGATTAAATTGTGGGAGTACGCACCGAAGCGAATCGTACCGGAAATGCGGCCTTATAATGACCACTTCGGTCCTTCCAATTGGACGAAGTGGGATGGTGTCGGAGACTTCATCGAAAAACGGGTGACAGAGTACCCCCACGAAGGCATAGGCGAATTTCATTTACATCGGATCGACCCAGCCGATAAGCCATTGATGAAAAGCATTGTCGCCCTGGCACTTAAGAAGAAGATCTTGTTGCATGTGCATTCTGATCACGAGCCTATCGATTATCTTTATAGCTTAAGTCCCGATCTCACCATCATCTGGGCCCATGCCGGCATGACTGAACCGGCACGCGTTGTCGAGGAGATGATGGCTCGCTACCCGACCCTTTACGCCGACACGTCATATCGGGAAACGGATATCTTAAACAACGCCGGAGGGATAGATGAGGAATGGCGGAAACTTTTAGAACGGTTTGCTGAACGGTTTATGGTGGGATCCGACACCTGGGTCAACGACCAATGGGAAGATTATGACCATCTGATAGCAATCAATCGGAGATGGCTGGCACATTTAACGACCGGATCGGCCAAGAAAATAGCCTACCAAAACGCAGAGCGGTTGTTCGGTAGAAAGATTGGTCACGAATTGTTTGGCTCTCGATAGGAGACAACAATTTCTCATCATTTTGATTAAGAGCTTACTATCCGCTTTTTGCTCACCCTTGAAACCCAGGTCTAAACTGCGAGCGTCCGCTATGGTCTCTTATCGGCCAAGACCGGACAAATTGGCCACCATCAGGACGATGGGGCGGGAAGGTTGATCGTGCGCGAGTAGTAAATCGATCCTGATTGGTTCACACAATGATGACCTCGTATCTTTTCTCCAATGAGCTATGCTCTCCTTTGGGCGAGGAGTCTTGTTAGATATCTAATCATCGCAATATATCGGCTTCTACCACTCTCTATAGACGTCGAATATTTGAAAGCCCAAGAAGCGCGAGGGTCATCGATCAAGAACGATAAGCAGGCGATCGTCAAAACAGTATTCCTCAACAGAGGAGGATGAAATTATGTCTACGCATATCACTCTTGTGAACTTTACGGATCAAGGAATCCGAAATGTGAAAGAATCACCGGATCGGTACGAAGCTTTCAAAGTACTCGCAGAACAAATGGGGTTAACAATTGTGGGCGTCTACTACACTGTCGGGCATTATGACATGGTGTTGATCATGGAGGGGAGCGACGAAGCGGCTACAGCGGCACTACTGAAGGTAGGCTCCCTCGGCAATATCCGGACGGAAACAATGCGGGCGTACTCAGTGGAGGGTATGAGAAAGCTTGTCGAGGACTTATAGACGTACTCTTCAATTTTCGCTCTAGCGCTGATCAGAACTGCATAGCATTACCCCGCCACTGCGGGTTTTTCATGGCGGTTTTCTCCAAAGCAGCCCCTCTGATTGTGCAATGCAATAGACAGGAGCCGGCCATTAGCAGGCGTAGTCATCGATGAGGTAACGACGACGGTAGAATAAGAAAAGCTGACATAATCATTTACTCAAGCGACATGCGCAGTGCACTAAAAGACATGGGCAGGTGGTAGACCTCCAGAACTCTACCCGGGAGGAACCAACACTGCGAATCGATCCTATGGCGGTCAGCTGCCTGCAGGTTACTTCCGTTAGAGATTCCGTATAGCATCTATCCAGTTCTGAATCGCAGAGCCTACGTGATGATTTTGGCAGCCTATCATTTCCAGGTGTCGTTCGATTTCAGATCCTGATAACCGCTTGATTTCCTGTTTGTTCTAGGTCTTAATTAGGGCGTCATACTCTTTACTCTGTACATTCGTGTCTACATAAGTATCAAGTATTTACAGGCATTTCAATTAGTTACAGAACAATCATGAAATGAGGTCAGGGACGATGGTGGGAAAACCGTTCATATCTACTTTCCTTTTCAAAGCCTCGGGCAGCCTGCCCAGATCAACCAGATTATTTCTCATGCTAGGCCGATTCGTTCAATCGCATGATAGGCCGCAACTGCACTATGAGTAATAGTGAAGAAGCGGTCTAATGTAATGTTATGTGTAAATCCGACATTATGAACAAATATTTTTTCTTACTACTTTTTATATTTGCTTCTATTGCTAATGCGGAAATTCCTGAGAATGCATCTCCCAGTTCTTACGGTAAAGGCTGGAAGTGCAATCACGGTTACTACAAATCAGGACAACAATGTATCAAAGTTAAACCGCCAGAAAACGCCAGCATCAATGCTTATGGTAGTGGCTGGAAATGCAATCACGGCTATTACAAATCAGGGCAACAATGTATCAAAGTTAAGCCGCCTAAAAATGCCAGCATCAATGCTTATGGTAGTGGCTGGAAATGCAATCACGGCTATTACAAATCAGGGCAACAATGCATCAAAGTTAAGCCACCTGAAAATGCCAGTATCAATGCTTATGGTAGTGGCTGGAAGTGCAATCACGGCTATTACAAATCAGGGCAGAAATGTATCAAAGTTAAACCACCAGAAAACGCCGGCATCAATGCTTATGGTAGTGACTGGAAGTGCAATTACGGCTATTACAAATCAGGGCGACAATGCGTCAAAGTTAAACCGCCTAAAAACGCCAGCATCAATGCCTATGGTAGTGGTTGGAAATGCAATACTGGTTACAAAAAGGTGGGTAACACATGTAAAAAAATGACGGCTAAAGATATTCAAAAACAAAAAGAGCTACAAGAAAGAATTCTTGCTGAAATGATGCGGAGAAAGGCTCAAGGAGTTAGCGGTGATGACTGTGAGTCAGAGTATAAGACCAATGCTGAAGTGTGCGTTGAGATAACAGGCGGAGGTCTAGATTGCTCGGAGGACTACTCAGGAAATCACTACCGGGACTGTGATCTTACTTTGAGTTATGAAGTTCAAACAGATTATAGTGGTGGAGCATACCTAGATGTGGAAGTTGAGTGCACAGTGGAGATTGAATATAAAGGGCGTAACACGTATTCAACTCAATCAGATAGTAGTTATGATGATGAGTCTTACAGCTTGTATGCGCAAGGTAGTGAGTCAGACACGATGTATTTTAATTTTTCATTTAGTTCATACCAAGAAATCACAAGTGCAAAAATTTCATCAGCTGAATGTGAGATAGAAAGTGTCGATTTGTACTAAAACACATAACAAAGCCAGCCAGAGGAACTTCCGCACTGCGTGCTCCAGCCCATGCTGGCGGCGTTATGCAATTATAAGTGGAGTTTGAATTTATGAGATTTATTGTATTTCTTGCATCGCTCTTTTTTCTTTCTGGGTGTGCAGATAGCCATCAATTAATGAGAACTGTAAATTCTTCAGTAAAATTAGAACGTTCAGCGAGTGTATATATTGCTGTACCTCGAGACGGACAATACGGACAAACCATGTATCAAGGATCCGGAGTAAATACTTCTCAAATTATATTATTGGAATTCTTGAAATATATTGCCTCAGTACAGACCGGATTTGATTACCAAACATACAAAGAAGCTTTTACCTATGCAAAAGACAAAAAATATAATTATTTGGTATTTCCAACAATTCTTGAGTGGGAAGATAGAGCTACTGAGTGGTCTGGGATCCCTGATAAAGCATCAATCAAAATAGCAATTATTAGTACCGAAACAGGAAAAACTATAGATTCTGCAATTATCAAAGGTAAAAGTGGCCTTGCTACATTTGGAGGAGACCACCCTCAAGACTTATTACCTAAGCCCGTTGAGGAATATGTTGGTACCTTGTATTAGGTTCAAAACACAGCATAACCATGAGCTCCAATGGATTCTCGCTATCGCTCGCCCCACTGAGCTTAACCGTTAATGTCCGCTTTCAGGAAGTAGTGAAACTCACCTTAATGTCAGCTTCGGTCGCATAGCTGACGTTTTTAATGACGCATATGGCCATACGGACTTCAACACTTGACGGTAACAGAGCCAAAAAGAATGTTTTTTTATCAGGCTGCAGTGTACATAAATAAGGCACTGAGAAAGGGCAATGTCCCCCTCATCACTCAATTCATTAGCGAAATGGATAACTTGATCAGCTACTTCGTAGAAATCTGACTCCTCCACCTGGCACCCCTGCTTAGATAACGTATAAACTACAATCCTTTCTCCCTCTTCATGCCAACTGAGTTATTCGATAAAAAAAGCAGTAGTGACAGCACAAACGGGTCCGTGACAACTCGACAACAATCCAACAATTGTCAGAAACCTTACAATCCAGACCCCTTATAACTGGGTGTTTTTATAGACTTTCTTCACTTGGCCTGCCTCTTGCACTGAACAGTGGCAACCATTGATCAAAGGAGTTCGAAAATGCCCGTGACAAGTTTGCAGGCACTAGTCAGCGGTATCGCCGCAGGTAAGATCGTGCCCTATCTAGGCCCAGGCGCCCTGAAACGCGCAAGTAATGTTGAAACCGGTGAACCGATCCCTGCGGACAGTGACAGCCTGATCCTCGCCATGAACAGCGGCAAGCCCATGGCGCCGCGACTCATGTATGAATTCCCGCGGGCTGCCATGGATGTTGAGCTAAAACGCGGGCGCACCGCGCTGCATCGTTTCCTGGAGACCACCTATGGTACGACCCAGTGGACCCGCGCCCCCATTCACGATTGGTTGGCTGGCATCAAGCCACCCTATGTCATCGACATCAACCGCGACACCCAGCTTCAGGACAGCTACGCCGAAACGCCCCATACCCTGATACGTGGAATGGCCCGCGTGGGCGGTACTGATTACCGTTTCCGCATCCATCACTACGACGGGGAAACCTACTCCGAAAGCGAAATCGCACAGGACGAGGTCGATACCAGCCTTCCCATACTGTTTAAACCCATGGGCAGCCCAAAGCCAGATCCAACCTATATCGCCTCGGATGCGGATTACGTTGATTACATCACCGAACTGATGGGCGGATTCGCCATACCCGATTTCGTCAAGAAACATCGCATCGGCAAGCAGTACCTCTTCATCGGTCTGCGCATGACTCGTGACACCGAACGCATGGTGCTGTCAGACATGATCTACGCCGCATCCGAACCCAAGGGTTGGGCATTGATCCCGGCACCGAATGATAAGGAGCAACGTTTCTGTAAACGCCTGGGCATCGAGATCATCGAATCTGATGTGGAGGATCTTCTTGCGGCGACAGCCGAAACCTTAACCGAAGGAGCAGCCTGAGCATGGGGAAGTTCGTACCCTGTCAGGGCAAGAACGCCTGTCGCGACAATGAGCTTCGCTGCCTTACCTGCGGACGAGGACAGCATGAAATCGAACAGCTTCGACAACTGATGGATCAGCTCGCATCACTGGCTGTCGAGTATGACTACGAGAATATTGATGAATACAGCAGTTACGTAGCCAGAAAGTTGGAAAAGATGATTACCTATCGGCGGGAAAACTTACAGAAAGGCTAACATCCATTGATCACAGGGATAATCACATGACGCTTCTCATCGATCCTGACAACCCGCGTTATCGCCTCGAGATCGATTCTATGGATAAGACCCATCTCGAGTTCATCAAACTGGTCAACAAGCTGGGCAGTGCCGACAAGGAAACGTTCAGCACTCTCTTCGAACAGCTCGTGGATCACACCAATGCCCACTTCAAGGCAGAGAACGAACTGATGCAAGAAAGCGGCTTTCCCGCCATAAGTGAACACATGGGGGAGCATGAACGCATCCTGGGCGATCTGAACCGAATGCAATCGCGGGTAACCCAGGGGGGTTCGCTGCTTCCACGTGCCTATGTAAAGGACCACCTGCCAGGCTGGTTTGATCTACATGCACAAACCATGGACAGTGCGCTGGCAGCACATCTCAAAATCAGAACAATAAGCGAATCGAATTGACTGTTTAACATTCAACCCGGAATTCTCATTGGAATACCGCCCTTGTGGGTCCGAATTAGCCAGATTTTCCCGCCAATTCCAGAAGCGCATAGGTCTGACTATGACAGGCAGCTTTCACATCCTTATTCAAAGCCTTTAACCAGTAACCAGGTATCGCATCGAGACCGTAGAACGCACCGGCCAGCATGCCGGCAATGGCACCCGTGGTATCGGCATCCCCTCCCCGGTTCACGACGTCGACCAGGACCGACTCAAAATCATCGTGATTGAAAAAAGCCTGAAATACCACCTGCAGGGTTTCAACGATCCATCCGCTTGGATTTTCCACCAACCTGCGATCAAACCGGTAAGCGCGGTGGCTTTCCACCAAACCATCTGCGATATCGAACAGCGCCTGTTTCGACGCGCTCTTGAAAGTCATGCGCAGCATCTGCAGAAGCGCTTCGGTCCCAGCATCGGCCTGGGGGTTATGGTGAGTAATATGGGACTGGATGCGCGATACAGCGACAAGTTCATCCCACCCGGCATTCCAATAGGCAATGGCCACCGGCAATGATCGCATACAAGCGCCGTTCCCCGCATCGAACTCGTTTTCAGGGACCGAAGTTTCTCCGCTGTTGCGGTAGTGGACAATCCCCCGTCTGACGGTGTTGCCAATATCCACCGGCTTGCTGCGCATCCATTGACTGAACGCTTCTGCGACCGCTTTTGCCTCAACCTCACCGTTTTCGATAATGGACTGACCCAGCGCCAGGCTCATCTCGGTATCGTCGGTCACCTGACCGGATTTCAGGTGCAGCCAGCCGCCACCGCAAATCCTTTTGTGAACACCGTACTTCTCCCTGATCTCCCTGGGGGTGAGAAACTCGGTAGTCGCACCCAGGGCATCGCCGACTGCAAGCCCTAGGTAGGCCCCTAATGCTCTCTGCTCCAACGTTATATCTTTTCCCACTACATGCTGCGCTGTGAGATCGGGGGCAAACATATGGATTACACTTCGGGTCCGAAGCAAACTGCATAGTCGGCGCAGACTTCGCAACTGGGGGCGCGACAGATATATATACCTTCGGTTTCACACAGCTGCTTGTAGAGGAATTTCTTCCACTTCATGTCCTTGGTGTTGCGAATGGCCAGAGGACGAAAATTTTCAAACATCAACCGGGTTAAATCAGATCGCTCCCATAACCCAAGATCCTGCCAGAGGTGATCGCTTCCCAGGCATCCGGCAATGACGATGTCGGTCATCCAGATTTCCGACTGGCTGCCGGTGGTGCGGGATGCCAACAGCAGTTTGCGCAAATCATCCATCTCAGCCCCGCGTTCCTGATCGACCGCAGAACCGACACCTAACATTTCGGTCGTATCGAAGTTTGGAAAATGGTGCAGCATCATGCGCCCGAATTCATGCTCATCCAACCCAAGCCATTCAGGCATGACACCCTCGCCAACCAACCAGGAAGCCAGAATACGCGCCAGGATCTCCTCCACCGGATCACCCCGACGCGCGGCCATCAGCCTGGCATAGGCAGCTTGGGGGCTCTCTATTGCCAAGACTGCAAAGGCCATCACACGGCCTCGTACTCGACGACAATATCTTCGTCCCTGGGGATGAACTGGCAGGCCAGACGCCATTTGCTGGGCAGGTCGTCAACGATCAACTGTTCCAGTTCATCCTTGCTGATCTTGCCCAGTTCACGCAGCACCTGCTTCTCCTTCTCTTCCAGGTGGTAGCCCATGGGTGCCTTGTCATCGAGGTAGGTCACCTGGATCGCACAGCTGCCGCAATTGCCGTCGCCGCAATCGAAGTTGATGGGTATTTTGTTGGTCTTGGCGATCTTCAATACGGTCTCTGTAAAGCTGCCTGCTACGGCGTAGACCGTTTTGTCCTTATACTCGGGGTTTGAAAATGTAATCAGTGGCATCGAACTCTCCTCCCCGTTCAGGCCGGTTTCACTTTACAGTCGCCGAGGATCTGGGCCTGGCAGGCCAGGCGATCATGGCGGCCCGCCATGTTCTCCTTCAGCACTTTCTCTTCCAGCACGGAAGGTTCGGTCAGGTTGTTCCAACCATCCTCCACGTGCATCATGCAGGTACCGCAATCGCCTTCACGGCATCCATAGATGATACCTGCGCCGATCTTTTCCGAGACTTCGATGACACGGGTGCCCGCCGGGACATTGACCGTCTGTTCGATGTCGGTAAATGATATTTTTGCCTTAGCCATACTCTTTCACCTTGCTGTCTATGTTGAATGCCTGGCGTTGCCGGGCGGTTATACTGTGTGCTTCGCTATATCCCTGTTTGCCCGTACGGACCTACACAAGATCTGCAAATTCGATAACGCTCTTCTCGGTGCTTTTGCCGGTTAATACCTCGGCGATCTGCAGACCAAACGAGCGGCACACCTTCAACTCCTCCTCTGTCGGAATCAACTTGACTCGCAATCCCTCTTTGGGGATGTGCATCTTCAATCCACGCATGCGGTCCTCTATCATTCGCACCGCCTCACCGCTCCAGCCATATGAGCCGAAGGCCGCACCCAGCTTTCCCATGAGATTCACCACCGCAAGGGACGAGAGCAGGTCCCACACTGGCTTGACCGCATCGCCATTGATAGTGGGAGAGCCGAACAGTAGTGCATCGGCCTCTTCAATGAGATCCACGAAAGGATCCGTCTCCCCGCCTTCCAGGTCATAGAGAGAGACCCTCACACCGTCGATATCACTGGCGCCCTCGGCAATCGCTTCTGCCATGCGCGCGGTGTTGCCGTAGGAGCTCATATAGAAAATGATCATCGACTGGTCGCTGCTGCCGATCTCCGCGGAGAGGCTCGAGGTGGAGAGCTCCCGGTAGTGGGTGACATAGCGCCTGGGCCGCTCACGCAGGATCGGCCCATGGGTCGGTGCGATATGTTTCAACTTGAGCGGTTCGATCAGTTTGAGTGCGTCCATGACATGCTTTTTGAACGGACGCATGATGTGCGCATAGTAGTAGTCGAACGAAAAGCGGAAGTCGCCGACCTGATCGTTGAACAACCGCTTGTCGCAGTAGTGGCAGCCAAACACATCACCCGAGAAGAGTACCGCCTCCTCTTCCAAATAGGTGCACTGAGTATCGGGCCAGTGCAGAAAAGGGGTATGCAGGAAGCGAAGCGTGCGATCGCCCAGCGCTACCGTATCGCCAGTATCGACGGTGGTATATTCGAACGTTCCCGTCGTCGGTTTCAGCAACGCCTTGAGCATGGATGTGGCGCGTTGGGAAATATAGAGCTTGGCCTGGGGTGCGCGGCGCATCAGTTCGGGCAGTGCACCGGTATGGTCAGGCTCCAGGTGATTGAGCACAATCGCCTTGATCTCGCTATAGTCGACTTCGGACTCCAGCCGTGCAAAGAACTCATCGCTGAAGTTCTCCTTCACGGTATCGATCACCGCCACCCCATCACTGCCCTTTACCAGATAGGCGTTGTAGGTTGTGCCGTTTGCGGTACTGAGAATAATGTCGAACGTACGCAGCGTGGGATCGAGCGCACCGATCCAGTAGACACCGTCGGCAAACTCCACGGCATCACGATGGGCGGATACGTCGATCCGGCTGTTCATGCCGACGCCTCACACACGGGGTCAGCCCCCTCCATAGGACAGGACTGAAGATCCGCTTCCGGGTCCAGGTAGATATCAAGCGCAGCCAGTATCGGACCATCAACGAAGCCCGCCTGTTTGAGTTCACCCAGCTGCATCAGTGGACGTCGTATCAATATCGGCTCGGCAAGCATCAGGGAGAGTGCCTGCGCCTCACCCAGTTCATGGATGTTGAACCAACCCTCCTTCAGTTGCGGCGCACTCCGGTTGAACCATTCCGCTACCGGCGTATTGAAAAAGTACGGCCGCAGGGAGTCCCTGGTCCACGACTCACCCAACAGGTCGCGAACATCGATCTGGTGGCCGAAGCTCTCCAGTAGCGTCTTCTGCTGCCGGTTACCGATACATCCCGGTTTTTCGTAGAAGATCAACAGGCTCATGGTTCCGCCTTGCTCCTGCTCTCCTGCAGGCACATGTAAAGGGCAGACTGCCGATGCCAGAGCCGATCGGGCATGTGCACGCCCTTGGGTTTGCCCGGGATTACCGGTTTGCGGCAGCTACGGACCATGCGCCTTAACCAACGATGAGCCAGGGCCTGCAACGCTTGCTGCTTGTCCGTTGCCCGATGCGGTGATCGAACTGCGATGTCCATTGTCACGCCTCCTGTTATCTTGCCTGGATCTCGGCCATGACCTCGGCCATGCGTTCCGGCGGTATGCCGGTCAGTGATCCCTGCGGGTTGGCCGCATCGCCAAACGGGTTGAGAATCGCCCCCTCGATCGGACAGATGCTCACACACTGGGGATCGGCAAAATCACCCTCGCACTCGGTGCACTTCTTCGCATCGATCAGGAAGTGCGGACGGGCTTCGTGGATTGCCTTGCTGGGACAGAGCGGTTCGCAGGCCCAACAGTTGACGCAGCTTTCGGTAATTTCGTATGCCATATCTCGACTCCTCAGGCGCTGGCCCTTATCCCGGTTTTGGCGACATCCGGCAGTCCCTTCTCAACCATCTCCGCATAGACGGCAGCCACCGCATCCTCGATGGGCTCCATGGCGTGTTCACCGTTGGGCTGTATGCCGGCGTCTTCCAACTGTCCCCAGGGCTCGTAGCCGATCTTGGAACAGAGCACCGCCTCGCAACCGTCGAGGGTGCGAATGATCTTTTGCAGGGTGGTCTCGGCATCGCCGCAGGAATCACCGCCACTACAGTAGAGATCCACCTTGCGGTGGCCGATAAAGCGCACGTCGGTCATGGAGGCCTCATAAATGAGGAACTCCCTGGCGTGACCGAAGTGCTGGTTGATGACACCACCGCCAGAGGTCGCGACCGCTATCAATACGGGTCGCGTCTCTCTCTTCAGGGTCTTGATGGAGGAGAGCGAGACGAAGGCCTCGCCGGTATTACTGCGTTGCGCCTCCAGAGTGGCAAGCGCCGCCTCCTGGTACGCCGCACGTTTCTCCATGGCCGCTTCATAGTCGATTTGCATCTCCTCGACCTTGTCCATGGTGAACTCGTCGCCCCGGTCTTCGCCCAGCATGCCGACGGCATCGGCACGGCACTGGCGACAGTGACGCATCATGTTCATGTCGCCGGCGCACTTGTCCTGCAGTGCCTGTAACTCGTCGTGGGTGGGACCACGCTGTCCCATGACCCCGTAGAAAGTGCCGTGCTCCTCCTCGGCGATCAGCGGCATCACGTTGTGCAGGAACGCGCCCTTCTCCTTGACGATCTTGCTCACTGCCTCCAGGTGCTCATCGTTGACACCGGGAATCATCACCGAGTTAACCTTTACCAGGATGCCGCGCTCGGTGAGCATCTGCAGTCCTTTCTGCTGCTGCTCGATCAGGATCTTGGCGCCTTTGCGACCGTGAATCCGGCGGTTGTTCCAGAAAATCCAGGGATAGATCTTGGCGCCTACGTCGGGGTCGACGCAGTTGATGGTGATGGTGACGTGATCGATATTGTGCTTGCACAGTTCGTCTACCTGTTCCGGCAGTGAAAGACCGTTGGTGGAGACGCAGAGCTTGATGTCGGGCGCCTTCTCCGTGAGCTGTCTGAAGGTTTCGAAGGTACGCTCCGGATTAGCCAGCGGATCGCCGGGACCGGCGATGCCGAGTACCGTCATCTGCGGGATATTGGCGGCAACCGCCATCGCCTTTTTCACTGCCTGGTCAGGCGTGAGCAGTTCGGAGACCACGCCGGGACGCGACTCATTTGAGCAGTCGTACTTGCGGTTGCAGTAGTGGCACTGAATATTGCAGGCTGGCGCCACTGCCACGTGCATACGGGCAAAGTGGTGGTGGGCATCCTCCGAGTAGCAGGGATGATCCTTGACCTTGTCGCGAATGTGATCCGGCAGGTGCGAGAGCTGGTCACCACTACTACCGCAGCCGGATGAACTGCACCCCCCTTCCGCATTCTGGCCAATTACTGTCAATTCCATCATCGCATCTCCAAAACAGTGCCCCGCGAGGGGCCGATAACTGGGTATGGAGGCTAGGTTGCAAGGGGCGTGCCTAATATTTTTCGAAACATAAGGCATTGTTTTATTTATCTAAAAAATTACAGGTGGCGCGAAATGTCAGGTAGTCGACAAGACAATTGAGGGGTTGTGTAAGGTGTGCGACTTAAGCTTTGCAGGCGCAGCACCTTCTGCGCCTGCAAGGTATTGAATGAATCAGATCTGCCTGACTCTGATATTGAGGGTCTGGATTCGATAGCCGATCTGACGGGGGGTCATACCCAGCAGGCGTGCCGCCTTGGCCTGCACCCACCCGGCCTGTTCAAGCGCTGCGATAACGCGTTCCCGTTCGTCCAGTTCCGGATCGTCAATATCGACACGATTGGAGGTGGAGAGTGGAACCGCCTGGGGAGGGTTCCCCTGCAGGCCGGTGAGGTTGATTGCGTTTTTATCGATCTTACCGTCACTGCTCATCACAGCCGCACGTTCAAGACAGTTCTCCAGTTCACGTACATTTCCGGGCCAGTCGTAACGCATGAGCGGACCAAGGGCCGAATCCTCCACCTCCAACTCGCGTCCCTGGCTCTTGGCAATCTTGGAAACCAGGAAACGGGCCAAGTCAGGAATATCTTCGCTGCGCTCTCTGAGCGGCGGCGTATTGATCGGCATTACGTTGAGACGATAGTAGAGGTCTTCACGAAAGTTGCCTTCCTGAACTTCCGACTCCAGATCCTTGTTAGTGGCAGCCACGACACGGACATCCACCACCTGGGTCTTGACGCCACCGACCCGTTCAAATTCCCCCTCCTGCAATACCCGTAGCAGTTTTGCCTGAAATGCGGGCGAGATCTCCCCAATCTCATCGAGAAAGATGGTGCCGCCATGGGCCTGCTCGAAGCGCCCCTTACGCTGGCTCACTGCCCCGGTAAATGCCCCCTTCTCATGACCGAAGAGTTCAGACTCCAGCAATGTATCGGGTAGTGCTGCACAGTTGAGCTTGATGAACGGGCCGTTTGAGCGGGGCGAATTGTAGTGAATCGCATTGGCGATCAGCTCCTTTCCGGTACCGGACTCACCGCGGATAAGTACCGTGGTATTCCACTTGGCCACCTGTCTTACCTGGTCGAACACCAGGCGCATGCTGGAGGTATGACCGACCATGTTGGAAAAACCGTGTTCACCACGTACCTTGCGGCGCAGTGAGTCACGCTCACTTTTAAGGGCCAGTTGTTCATCCTCGACCTTGCGTGCGAGTCGTACGCTCTGGCCGATGAGATTGGCCACCATCTGCAGAAAGCGCTTGTGCATATCCAACGCCCCATTGCCAACAAGGGGCTGAGCTGCCAACACACCCGCTGATATCTCGCCGATGGTTATCGGCACACCGATGAACGACAGGTCAGCGTCATAAACGCCAAGGCGGTCGAGAAACCTATCCTCCTCAGAGATCCGTTCTACAGCCAGGGGGTCGCCGCTCTCCATGATGGCACCCACGACGCCTTCTCCCGGTTTATAGCGGATCGCATTCAGTGGCTGTGGATTCTCATGAAGCGCAGTGACCAGCAGGTCGCCGCTATCTGCGTCCAGCAGGCAGATCATGCCGTGACGCATGCCAGATGTATCGTTGAGAACCTTGAGCACCTCCGCCAGGGTATCGCGGAAATCGAGCGAACGGCTCAATACCTGGCTAACCAGGTAGAGGCTCTCCAGTTCACACTCCAGTATCGTACTGTACCGGTTCCCGGTCTCCGTTATGTTTTCATCAATCGTGGTCATAACTTCAACCTCCTTCCGTGCCTTTGACGGGGAGTCTGGCGATTACGCGACAGCCACCCAGAAAATCGGGATCGATCTCGACAGATCCGCCGTGACCGATTGCGACCTCCTGGGCCATGGTCAATCCCATCCCTGCGTGTTCACCGGCATGGGTCCAGCCACAGAAGAAAGGTTCGAACGCCTTGATGCGTTGGCTTTTCGGTATCCCCGAACCGTTATCCATCACTTCAACAACCAGCTCATGATTCTCTTCGCGAGTTTCCAGACGCACCTCCCGATATGGCCTTCCCGCCTCGTTAACCGCTTCAATGGCATTGTCGATCAGATATTTAAACAGTCCCCGCAGTGAGTTGGCCCTGCCCGACACGGACGGCAGAACGGCTGTCGGTCGCCAATCCACCACCACGCCGGTTGCGAGCAACCTGTCTGTCGACAGCTTGATAACCTCGTGAACGATCTCATTGATATTCACCGTGGAGGTCTGTTCCAGGGTAGGACTTGGCAGGGAACCATGCAGACTGTCCATTGCCTCGTTTCCACTCTCCAGCGCCTGCTGCAGCACCTCACGCAGGCTGTTCTTCGCACTACCGCCATCCGGCATGGAGATGGCAGCCTTGATCACATTCAACGGTACCTGAAGCTTGAAGATTGCACCGGATATCGCCTCCCGCATGGTCTGTACCATCTGCTGCTCGGCCATATTGGCGCGAATCATGTTGAGCCGCGCTTCATTGATACGTCGGCGACTGGAAGTCACCTCGTTGGCGATCAGCAACAGGCAGCAGCGGGATGTGCCGGTAGGTTTGAAGTAGTTGTTGGCTGCCTCATCCAGTTCGGCCACACGCACACCGGAACAGGCGAACCAACGGGGCGAAGCCCCCCCTGGCGGGTCGAGCCTCACATCGATATTGCCAAATCCCTTACCGACCTGGCATACGTTGCTCAGGTCAAAACCGAGTTGTTGTTCCAGGGCATCCAGAAAGAGTGTCGCGGGCTCCACACCCCTGAAGTCCCCAAGCAGCGCTTTGTAGGCATGATTGTCCATGAGTACCTTGCGCTCCGCATCCACCATGGCAACCACCATCGGCACGGCATCCAGGGCGGCCTCTGTCAGCTCCTTCTGAAACTTGAGGCGCTGTTCAAGTTGGTGCATCTCGGTGATATCCCGGTGCATACCGAGGTAATAGGCGATCTGACCATCGGCACTGAGTACCGGTGAGATGATGAGTTCAGCCAGGTACTCCTCGCGGCTCTTCCTGTGATTGACCAGGGTACCGTTCCAAATCCGCTTATCCTTGATGGTTTCCCAAAGATCCTGGTAGACAGAGATGGGGGTGGATTTACTGGAGAGCACCGACTCATTCTGGCCGATCACTTCGTCACGCAGATAACCGGACAACCGCTCAAATGCTGAATTTACGTAGAGAATACGGGCCGTTGAATCGGTGATGGAGATCGCCACCGGGGCCTGCTCAACGGTCTCCAGGAAGAGTTTCGGGGGTAGGAATTCCCGGGTGCCCACCAAGTCGAACGCCTCGATGATCTCGTCAGGCGTCCCTTCCGGCGGGGACTCCAAAAAACGGCTGATGGCATCGATGATTTCGCCATTGGCTAGGGTGGTATTTCGCTGGCTCATGACCGACTCTCACCTGCAAAAAGAGAGGAAAATTTGTACATACCTCTCTCCTGTGCAAATCCCATACCATGCCCGAAAGTGGTCTGATGCCGTGAGAGTCACTGGCTTACGACGGGACCCTGTAGACAATGCGACAAACAGGAAGTCGATGACTGTAGGAAAAACGACAAACCCGTCGTTCTCAAGAACAGACTCAGTTTTTGGCGCAGCCCGCAACAGTGCCGAGCTATGTGCTAATCAACAAGATTTCATCTTTTTTTTCAGTGCCATAGAACATCCAGCCGGATGTAGAAAATAGCTACCCATAAAAACCGGGAGGGGTTTGGCATATTTCTTGTTCAAGGGATTACCATCGAAACCGTTGACGATGGATCAAATGGAATACTTCCTCATCATTCTCTCCACCGCGCTGGTCAACAACGTGGTGCTGGTCAAGTTCCTTGGGCTCTGTCCCTTGATGGGCGTATCGAACAAACTCGATTCCGCCCTGGGCATGGGCTTGGCTACCACCTTCGTGCTGACACTGGCCGCCTTCGCCGGCTGGCTGCTGGAGCACTACGTCCTCACGCCCCTGGATCTGGGCTTCCTGCGCATCCTGACCTTCATCCTGGTGATTGCGGTGGTCGTGCAGTTTACTGAGATGGCAGTACGAAAAACCTCACCCGCCCTCTACCAGGTACTTGGCATCTTTCTGCCACTGATTACCACCAACTGTGCGGTACTCGGTGTTGCGCTGCTCAACGTGCAGCAGGAGAACAGCTTTCTTGAAAGCCTGCTCTACGGCTTCGGTTCCGCCATGGGCTTCACCCTGGTACTGGTGATGTTTGCCGGCCTGCGTGAGCGGCTGGCCCTGGCCAATGTCCCTACGGCATTTGCAGGCGCACCTATTGCCTATGTCGTCGCCGGTCTGATGTCCCTGGCTTTTATGGGCTTTGCCGGATTGACAACGAATTAAGGAGTGCTTGCTACATGACCGCTGCAATATTAATCATCACTGCATTGGGAATCGCCATGGGAACCATGCTGGGTGTTGCGGCCAGGTACTTGGCGGTGGAGGACAATCCTCTGGTTGGCGAGATCGAAGAACTTCTGCCCGGATCCCAGTGTGGCCAGTGCGGTTACCCCGGCTGTACCCCTGCAGCAGAAGCGGTGGCCAACGGCGAAGCACCTGTGACCATGTGTCCTCCCGGCGGCAAGGCGTTGGTGGAGTCACTGGCTGAAAAGCTGGGCGTCAGTGTGGACCTCTCCGATGTGGATGAGAAGCAACCCATGATCGCTTTCGTGCACGAAAACTTCTGCATCGGGTGTACCAAGTGTTTCAAACGCTGCCCTACCGACGCCATTCTGGGCGGCCCCAAGCAGATACACGCAGTGTTTTCCGATGCCTGTACCGGTTGTGAAAAGTGTGTCGATGTCTGCCCCACCGAGTGCATCGAACTGCGTGTAATTAAACCGACGCTGCAGACCTGGTACTGGCCTGAACCCTCCAAGGCGGCTTGACATGGGTGCCCCCACATTGACAAAACTGTTCAAGATTCGAGGCGGCGTTCACCCTGACGACTGCAAGTTGCTGAGTGCAGATCAGCCAATTGAAACCCTACCGATGCCGGAGTTGTTGCATATACCCTTGCAACAGCACATAGGCGCAGCAGCCGTTCCCATGGTGCGGCGCGGCGAGATAGTGAAGAAGGGACAGTTGCTCGCCAGAAGCCAGGGCGCCATCTCCGCGCCGGTACATGCCCCCACCTCCGGACGCATCATGGGCGTAGGCGGATATCCTGCACACCACGCCTCAGGATTGTCGGTTAGAACCATCACCTTGAAACCCGACGGAAAAGACGAATGGCGTGATAACACTCCGCCTGTCAAAGACCCGTTCACCCTCTCGCCCGAAGAGATCTCAAAGCGTGTCGCCGAGGCGGGTATCGTTGGTATGGGTGGCGCGACCTTTCCCTCGGCGGTGAAGCTGAACCTGCGCAAACGTTATGCGCTTCACACGCTGGTGCTCAATGGCGCCGAATGCGAACCCTACCTCACCTGCGATGACCGCCTGATGCGTGAACAACCGTCAGAGATACTCGATGGTGTGGCGCTGATGGCCAGAGCCCTGGGTGTGGAACAGGTACTGTTCGCGATTGAGAGCAACAAACCCGAAGCCCAAGCTGCTATCGCAGAGGCAACGCAGGCACACCCAAATATCACCATGGTGGGACTACCAACCCGCTACCCCATGGGATCGGAAAAACATCTCGTACAGACGCTGACCGGTAAAGAGACACCTGCACGTGGACTCACAGCTGACATCGGTATCGTGGTGCACAACGTGGCGACCGCCCTGGCAGTCCATGAAGCCCTGCACCATGGCCGCCCCCTGATCTCCCGGGTGGTGACTGTCAGTGGTAATGCCATCAATCAGCCTAGAAACCTTCGCGTCCCACTGGGAACCCCTCTGGAGAATCTCATAGAGCACTGTGGCGGATACAAGCAAGAACCAGCCAGACTAATCAGCGGCGGCCCGATGATGGGACAACCCCTGCCCAGCACCCGCGTACCCGTGGTCAAGGGAAGCAATGGACTGCTTGCGCTTACGCAGGACGAGATCCAGGCCGGCCACGAGATGCCCTGCATCCGTTGTGCGAGCTGTGTACAGGCCTGCCCTTGCGGCCTGGTGCCTTTGGAGATGGCCGCCAACATTCGTGCCGGCAGTCTCGACAACTCCGTCAATCTCGGCCTGCTCGACTGCATTGCCTGTGGTTCCTGCGCCTATGTCTGCCCCTCCCACATTCCCCTGGTGCAGTACTTCAACTATGCGAAGGGCGAACTGGCATCGCGACAACGCATGCAACACAAACAGGGCGAGACCAAACGGCTTGCCGAGGCTCGAAGCCAACGCATGGAAGCCATCAAGAAGGCGAAACGCGAAGCGATGATGAAGCGCAAGAAGGAGATGGAAGCCAAGAAAAAACGAGAGGCTGAAGCGACCGCTGCGGCAGAGGCTCAGGCATGAATGAAGCACCACTCATTTCGGGACCCTATACCCACGCCAGGTCGAGCATCAACCGTACCATGGGGCTGGTGATGCTGGCGCTGCTGCCTGCTACGTTGTTCAGTCTCTACCTGTTTGGCTGGCCGGCCATTTTCCTTTTTATCACGACCCTGATCGCAGCAATGGTCGCAGAGGCGATCTCCCTGCGGATCTCCGGACGTCCTTCCCGACCTTTTCTACTCGATGGCTCCGCCCTGCTCACCGGCTGGCTGCTGGCCATGACCCTGCCACCCTGGGCACCCTGGTGGATCGGTGTGGTGGGGGCGCTGCTCGCCATTATCGTGGGCAAGCAGATTTTTGGTGGCATCGGGCAGAACCTGTTCAATCCGGCCATGGTGGCACGGGTCGCACTGCTGATCTCCTTCCCCCTGGAGATGACTCTGTTCAATCCACCTATTCCGCTGTTTTCCGCCCAGGCACCGGGATTCCTGGATAGCCTCAGCATCACTTTTGGCAACTCCGACCATCTCGATGCCATCAGTAGCGCAACGGCGCTGGGCCATTACAAAACAGAGTTGAGCAGGGGCCTCAGTATTACAGATATTACTGGCGGCACAGACACGCTCTGGCAACTCACAACCGGTACGGCAGCGGGCAGCATGGGTGAAACATCTGCGTTACTCCTCCTGCTTGGCGGTCTGTTCCTGCTCTACAAGCGTGTTATAACCTGGCATATTCCCCTTGCCATGCTGGGCACCCTCGCCCTCTGCGCAGGTATTTTTCACCTGATCGACCCTGACACCTATCTAGGTCCGCTGACTCACCTGATGTCGGGTGCGGCCATTCTCGGTGCATTTTTCATCGCCACTGACCTGGTCACCTCACCAACCTCGATTCGCGGTCAGCTGATCTTTGGCGCCGGCTGCGGTTTGCTGGTCTACGTCATCCGTACCTTTGCCGGCTACCCGGAGGGCGTGGCTTTCGCCGTTATGCTGATGAACGCCTGCACGCCGTTGATCGATCACTATTTCAAACCTCGTATCTACGGCCGCGACAGCAAAGGCGAGCCTCTGAGTTATGCGGAAAAGGGAGGCGAATCCTGATGGGTACGCCAGTTGAACCCCAGTACCGCAAGCGCATCGGTTACCAGGCGATGCTGTTGGGCGGATTCTCCACCCTGGCCACGGCACTTCTGGTAGCCGGCAACATCGCTACCAAGGATGTCATTGCTGAACGCCAGAGAGAGGACATGCTCGCGTCGCTCAGCGCAGTCGTACCGGCAGGCAACTACGATAACAACCTGTTGGAGAACCCACTGACATTGGAACGCCCCGATGGTAAGCCGCTGTCCGTCTACCGGGGAACCCGCGGCAACCAGGTGACATCCATGGCCTACGAAATCAGCGGCCAGGGCTATGCCGGTGAGATACGTCTGATCATGGGGCTGGATGCCCAGGGGAAAGTGCTGGGCGTTCGCGTTCTCTCACACACTGAAACCCCGGGACTTGGCGACAAGATCGAGGTGGAGAAAGACAACTGGATTCTGGCGTTTAACGGACTCTCCCTCGGCAATCCACCGCGTGAAAAATGGAGAGTAAAAAAAGATGGCGGTCAGTTCGACGCCTTCAGCGGTGCGACCATCACGCCCCGTGCCGTCCTGAAGGCGATTGAAGACGGGCTGGTCTTCCACCAGGAGAACAACGCTGCACTACGTCAGCCGCCCGTGATCAACACCGACACCGTCACCCGCAGCGGAGTGAACAGCTATGAGCAGTGACTATGGACGTATCGCCAAAGACGGCATCTGGAATAACAACATTGTCTTTGCCCAGGCACTGGGGCTCTGTCCCTTGCTTGCCGTCACGGGCACCGCTAGCAATGGCCTGGGCATGGGCTTGGCCTCCACGGTGGTAATGATTGCTTCCGGTCTTCTGATCTCCCTGTTCAGGGGCATCATCACCCCCCAGGTTCGTATCCCGGTCTTCGTTCTGATCATCGCAGTCCTGGTTACCCTGGTGGATATGTTCATGAATGCCTGGATGCACGATCTGCACAAGGTGCTGGGACTGTTCATCCCCCTGATAGTCACCAACTGCGCCATCCTGGGGCGGGCCGAATCCTTCGCATCGCGCAACAACATACTCCCTTCCCTGTTTGACGGCTTGATGATGGGTGTCGGCTTCACCATGGTGCTGGTGATGCTGGGCGCGGCGAGAGAGGTGCTCGGTAGCGGTACCCTGTTTGCCAATGCCGCCCTGCTCCTCGGTCAATGGGCTTCATTCATGGAGTTGACTCTCATCCCGGACTACAAGGGATTCCCGCTGATCATCCTACCGCCCGGCGGCTTTGTTGTGCTTGGATTCCTGCTGGCCGGCAAGCGGCTCGTGGATAGGGTTATGAGCAATCGCCAGAAGCGTGTAACGACACCGCAAGATTCGGCTACGGCCACACCTACCTAGAGGTCACTGACATGAATATTGGCGTCGCCTATGCCGACCGATTCAAGCAGGTCTGGCTGAAACTGGAAGTACCAGACGGCAGTACAGTACTCGAAGCGATCGAGCACTCCGGCATGCTGGAGCAGTTTCCGGAAATCGATCTGGAGAAACAGAAGGTGGGGATCTTCGGCAAGGTGACCAAACTGACCGCGACAATTGAAGAGGGAGCGAGAGTCGAGATCTACCGGGAAATCACCGCCGACCCCGAACTGGTGGAGCGGCGGGATGAGTAAATAAATAAACCCATGGAGATAAACTGGCAGCCAATGGATCGCGACATTCCCCCGGCAAGACGAAAGATGGAACCAGATGCGGTTTGACGGCGAAGTTATAAAAATAGGTTTTTTACGTTACACAGATGTTGTCGTATGCGCAAAAAACAAAAGAGCATAAGTGATCACTAACTACTTACACCCGCCATTAATTTATCCTTATTCAATCATATCCTCCTCTAAATATATAGAAGATCAAATCTGTAACACAGAGTCACATGCAACCTGGGTTCTATCTCATCTTTCCATTTGCAGCGGATTTTTCGGAGTATGACTTAGAAGTAAGAACTCGGCTGCGGATTCATCCGATCAACGCAGCACATTGACTAAATTTATCTGTCGGTGTTTGTAATTCTTCGTTTTCATTGGTCATACATCTAATCATCTGACCACCGCATTCGGTTTTTCTTATGAGTAAACCGAGAGGTCGGTAATTTTTGAAAAACACTGCCACAATTGCCCGTTTATTTTCTCGCTCGAACCACGCTGTCAGCGGGTGGGCTGAGAATCTCAGAAGCACACCTTGACCTCTGCTGCCAACGTGAAGCATTTGCGATCGGCCATCTCTTTACCCTCATCCCCCGTTAACGACTTATAGAATTTTCGCAGAAACTTTTAGGTGTGTTGATAACATTCGAAACTCGTTAACTTCGTGTGACGGAGTGAACATGCTGAAGAATGCGATCGAAGTAATCTTCGTGTTCCGCGATCACTATCACAAGTTATCCCTTACCTTACCTGAGGTCATTACCGTATTCTTTTACCTCGTCGATTGGGTCATCGTGGGTTGGACCAGTGACTGCGTCCGGGGCAACCTAGGCTGGGCCATAAGTCGAGCCGACAGCAGGCCGGTGCCCGGATTGGGGTAACTTGCCGGAAGGACCACCAGCGAGCGGCAGCCACATGCCAATGTGATCATTCAGTCTGGCTGGTGAGACTGAACATGAGATACGCACTGACGATGTTCTTTATCATGAGAATGATTGGTTATGAAGCACACAATATCGATCCAGGGATACACCCGCACACTGTTTACATGCCTGCTTGTGTGCTTTCTGACGCTGCAAATTGCCGGCTGTGGTGGCGGAAGCAGCGCCGACACCGCCACCTCCACGGATGCAGGTAGCAATACGGGTCCGGACGACGATAACGGCAATAGCGATGACGGTAGTGGAACACCGCCCGCAGATGAGAATTTCGTCGAGATTCTTGCCAGACCGGGCCCCATCACGGCAGTCCGAGTCGGTGAAGTGGCGACGTTGGATGGCAGTTTGTCCTGGACTTCATCGACCGAGCCCCTGAGCTATAGCTGGTCCTTTTCCTACAAACCTGACAACAGCACCACCGAACTGCGGGATAACACAACGGCGACTCCCAGCTTCGTCGCCGATGTGAAAGGCATCTACACGGTTCAACTGGTCGTAAGCGCCGAAGGTGAATCCAGTCAGCGTAGCGTTAGCTCCGTTGTCGTGACTGATGAGGGGGAACGCCCCACGGGGCCCGCCAATCATCAGGGACTGTCATCTAACTGCGAGATCTGCCACAGCGGCGAATTCGAACAAATTTCTGAAAAATCGCCGAATCACCTGGCAACCAGCAATACCTGCCAGACGTGTCATTCACCCTTGGGGTTTTCCGCAGTCTTCTCGGTCGATCATCAGGAAGTCTTCGGGATCTGCAGCGAGTGCCACAACGGTGTTCTGGCCATAGGAAAATCGGAGTTTCATGTCCCGACGGACCAGGCGTGCGATGAATGCCACAATACCGATCACTTCCTGGATCGCCTGCCCGGCGGCGGCTTCGACCATAGTGCCAATATCGGCTCCTGCACCAGATGCCACAATGGGACGACCGCCACGGGCATGAATACAGGACACATCGCCACTGAAAGTGAGTGCGGTTCCTGTCACACGACGGAGGCATTCCTGCCCGCGCATGTCGACCACAGCAACATAACGGACAACTGTGTCACCTGTCACAACGGCGTTGACGCAACAGGAAAGACACAGAACCATCCCGAGACAAGCGTGGACTGCGCTGTGTGTCATAACGTCAGCACTTTTAACATGGCCGATGTCTTCGACCACTCGCTCCTCGATTCTGTGACCCAACCCTGCGCCTCCTGCCACAACGGAACCACGGCAACGGGCACAACGATCGATCATCCGGTGACTGCCGAGGACTGCAGTGCGTGCCATAACACGGTGAGCTTTCTCGGCGCGTTCGTCGACCACACCAGTGAGTCTGTGACTTCGGTCCGCTGCGATTCCTGCCACAACGGAACCAGCGCATCCGGCAAGACAGACAACCATATGCCAACCATTGAAGATTGCGATGTCTGCCATACACCCGGCACATTCACCAGTGGTACCTTCGGTCACGCAGGCATCGTCAGTGATTGTGCCGCGTGCCACGACAACGTCATCAGCACCGGCAAGTCCATAACCCATCTGCCGACAACCCAGGATTGCTCGGCCTGCCATGTCACGACGGATTTTACCCAAGCGACCTTCGAGCATACCGGTATCGTCAACAATTGCGTATCGTGCCACGATGGCGCGATCAGTGTCGGTAAGTCGGCCAATCACCTACCGACTACCGAGGACTGCTCGTCATGTCACCGCACGGACGTCTTTGACACCTTTGCCGGTATATCCTTCAATCACGCGGGCATAGACAGCAGTGGCTGTGCCACCTGCCACGACGGTGTTATTGCACTCGGTCGTTCCGTCGATCATATTCCGACGCTGGATGACTGTGGTACCTGTCACTTCGACACCACTACCGGCGGCTTTGCCTCCTCAAACTTTCTCGGCTCCGGCCACCAGGACATCACCCGTGGCTGCGAGGGATGCCACAACGATCGATTCGCGATCGGCAAGGATACGGCCGCCGTGCATGTACCCACAAGCCAGGATTGTTTTCTCTGTCACACCAACACGGCATTCACCCCATCGACATTCAATCATTCGGGTATCACCGGTGATTGTGCTTCATGCCACGATGGCAGCTATACGGCACTCGGGGCTGTCGCCATGTCAGCCACACATGTGTCAACAACCGAGGATTGCGGCGTTTGCCATAACACTACAACCTTTATCGGCACCGTCTTTGATCATACCGGAATCATCGACGGTTGCGCCTCGTGTCACGATGGGACCACGGCGACCGGTAAAAATCTGGGGCATGTTCCGACTACTGCAGATTGCAGCACCTGCCACGTCACCGGCAGCTTTGCCACGGCCGTGTTTAATCATGCGGGGATAGTCGACAACTGTGCATCCTGTCACGACGGAGTCGCAGCCACCGGCAAGCCGTTGATGCATATTCCGACGACGCAGGATTGTTCCGCCTGCCACAATCCGACTGCATTCGCCGGCGCCCTGTTCGATCACCGCGGCACGGTGGACAACTGCGCCCTGTGCCACGACGGCAACCTCGCCAGGGGTAAGCACAGCGGTCATGTACCGACCAACAGTGACTGCAGTCTATGCCACATCACCACGGGCTTTGTGCCGGCAACCTTCGAGCACATCGGGATCATCGATAATTGCCAGTCATGCCACAATGGCGTGTTCGCCCAGGGCAAACCGCCCGGACACGTTCAGACCAATCAGGACTGTAGCGTCTGCCACGGGACCGGCAGTTTTGTCGGAGCAGGATTTGATCATGCCGGCATAGTCGACAACTGCGATACCTGCCATGGCGTAACAGCAATCGGCAAACCGCAGGGGCATATCCCCACTACCCTGGGTTGCCACGTCTGCCATACCACCACCACCTTTACCGGCGGCACTTTCGATCACCAGGGAATCAACGGAAACTGCGTCACCTGCCACGATGGCAGTTACACCGCGGCCGGGGCCAGAGGTAAGCCCATAACGCATATTCCAACCACAGAGGATTGCATCGCCTGCCACACCACCACCAGCTTCGCAGGTGCGCTCTTCGACCATACCGGCATCGTCGATGACTGCGCAACCTGCCACAATGGCGTGGTAGCGGTCGGTAAAACGCCGAATCACATCGCGACCAGCAATACCTGTCAGGCCTGTCACTCCTCTTCAGATTTTGCCGCGGTCCCCTCTGTCGATCATCAGGAAGTCTTTGGGAACTGCAGCGAGTGCCACAACGGTGTAGTGGCCATAGGCAAATCCGAGTTCCATGTTCCGACGACCCAGGAGTGCGACGATTGCCACAATACCGATCACTTCCTGGACCGCTTGCCAGACGGCAGTTACGACCACAGCGGAATTACCGGTGGCTGTTCCCAGTGCCACAACGGATCGACGGCACCGGGCAAGGATGGCGGGCACATTCCAACTGAAAGCGAGTGCAATTTCTGTCACGCAACAGTCGCATTCCTGCCCGCGTATGTCGACCACAGCAACATAACGGATAGCTGTGTCACCTGTCACAACGGCATTGACGCGACCGGGCAGACACAGAACCATCCCGAGACGAGCGTGGATTGCGTGGTCTGCCATAGCGTCAGGACCTTCGACATGGGCGGTACATTCAACCACTCGGTCCTCGATTCTGTCACGCAGCCCTGTGCCTCCTGCCACAATGGAACGACGGCAACCGGCGTGACAATCGATCATCCGGTGACCACCGCGGACTGCAGCGCATGCCATAACACAGTGAGCTTTGTCGGCGCATTTGTCGACCACACGACTGACGTGGTGACCACCGTACGCTGCGACTCCTGCCACAACGGGACCAATGCGCTCGGCAAGTCGGTTAACCATATGCCGACAACCGAAGATTGCGATATCTGCCACACACCCGGCACATTCACCAGCGGTGTCTACGATCACGTTGGCGTCGTCAGTGATTGTGCCGCGTGCCACGACAACGTCATCAGCATCGGGAAGCTCATTAACCACGTGCCGACGACCCAGGACTGTGCCTTCTGCCATAACACGACCGAGTTCTCCCCGGCGGTGTTCGAGCACACCGGCATTGTCGATAACTGCGTATTGTGCCATGACGGCGAGATCAGTGTCGGAAAGTCGGCCAATCACCTACCGACTACCGAGGACTGCTCGTCATGTCACCGCACGGACCTCTTTGACACCTTTGCCGGCATTAACTTCAATCATCTGGGCATAGATAGCAGCAACTGCGCCTCTTGCCACGATGGAAACATCGCGATCGACAAGACTCAGAACCATATCCCGACGCAGGATGATTGCAGCTTGTGTCACATTGACACCAACCCAGGCGGTTTTGCCTCGTCGACTTTTCTCAGTGTTGTTCACCCCGGTATCAGCGGTGGCTGCGAAGGCTGTCACAACGGTCAATTTGCCGGCGGTAAGGATGCAGCTTTACTACATGTACCCACGAATCAGGACTGCGAAACTTGCCACACTACGTCGGCATTCTATCCGTCGACATTCGCGCATTCCGGCATCACCGCTAATTGTGTCTCGTGCCACGATGGTACCTACGATGCAATCGGCGCCCTATCGAAGTCGCCTACGCATATCGCCACCACCGAGGACTGCGGTGTTTGTCATGGCACAGCCAGTTTTACCGGTGCGGTTTTCGATCACACCGGTATAGTCAGTAACTGCGCATCCTGCCATGATGGTGTTTCGGCAGTTGGAAAACATGTCGATCATATTCCGACAACCGCCGATTGCAGTGTCTGTCACCTGCCCGGTAGTTTTGCGACTGCGGTCTTTGATCATACAGGCATTGTCGACAACTGCTCTTCTTGTCACAACGGGGAAACGGCGACAGGCATGTCACCGGCTCATATTCCAGCCACTGAGGACTGCTCCGTTTGTCACAATACAGTTGCTTTTGCAGGCGCAAGTTTCAACCATCAGGGCATTACAAACAACTGTGTTTCCTGCCACGACGGTAGCTTGGCCATAGGCAAGACCAGCAATCATGTACCGACCAATGCAGATTGCAGCGAGTGCCACGTGACGACCGGATTCCTACCTGCGACGTTTGATCACGTCGGGATCGTTGACAACTGTCAGTCCTGTCATGATGGTGTATTTGCCCAAGGTAAGAGTGCCGGGCATGTGGTCACCGATCAGGATTGCGGTGTCTGCCATACCACCAGCGGATTCACCGGCGCGGTGTTCGATCACACCGGCATCGTGGATAATTGTCAGTCCTGCCATGGTGTGACGGCCACAGGCAAGACACAGGATCATGTGCCCACCTCCCTGGACTGCCACTTCTGCCATACGACAGCGACTTTCGTCGGCGGCACCTTCGATCATCAGGAAATCAATGGCAATTGTGCATCCTGCCATAACGGCACGACCGCGATCGGTATGTCGTCGGGCCATTTCGATACAACTCAGGAATGCAACGTCTGTCATTCGACGCAAGGCTGGGCACCCATCGATTTCACACATCATGTGAACAGCGACTACCCGGGCGACCATAATTCTAGAGTGACCTGTATATCTTGCCACCGCAATAACAGCGAGACGATCACATACTCTTCACCCGGATACGCGCCCTATTGCGCTGCCTGTCATGAGCGTGATTTCGAAAGAAAAGGGGATCATATTGGTGGAGAAAGTGGCACGGTCGAGCAAAACAAGAACTGTGGAAGTTCGGGATGTCATCGCGTCAGTGACCGTGAGTGGTGATTGAGCGATATCTGAATCTCATTCGAGCAAAAAATGCCGAGGTGTATCGGGATGACATCGGTATACCCCGGCCTTGGCGTGCATATCGAACTCGTGACCGCCGATATGGCGTTTTCTCATTGAACAGAAACGGACTGAAATTAACAGATTCTCTGAAGGACAGATTGTAGGGGTGTCAGTCGACACAGGGGACCTGTGGGTGACGAAATAATAGCTTTAACAGAAAAACAATAATCTAGATGGATTTACCCTATTGCGTTTGTTCACGACCAAACAACCTTTGTACAGCATTGTATTAGGGGACAGACCCCATTTATTCTCTTTTTCCGTACCGGTTCATGTATTAGGGGACAGACCCCATTTATTCTCTTTTTCCGTACCAGTTTGTATTAAAAACGTGGTCTGTCCCCTATTGTTCACGCAAAAGAAAAAAGGGTTGGCGCTTACTATCACGCAAGCCCTTTGATACTGGTGGGCCATGTAGGATTACTCGGCTACGCCTCGCCCTTCGGGTCGTGGTCGCTATGCTCCCACGTTCAGCCTCGCTCTGCTCGGCTGTCGAACCTGGCTTATTTGAAGTCGTAGGTTCGAATCTCCTTCGTAGAAACAAAAAACCCGAACACATGGGTCCGGGCTTCGATCATTGATTGGTGGGCCATGTAGGATTCGAACCTACGACCAATGGATTAAGAGTCCACTGCTCTACCAACTGAGCTAATGGCCCAATTTAAGATGGGGTGGACGATGGGTCTCGAACCCACGACCGCCGGAATCACAATCCGGAGCTCTACCAACTGAGCTACGTCCACCATTAACTTGTCTTCTTCCCTGATCACTCTCTTTTCTGCCGATCCTCTGCTCGCGATTGGCACGCCCGGCAGGATTCGAACCTGCTACCCTCGGCTTAGCTTACCCGCTACGCCTTTCGACGCCCCCTATCGGGGTTTGGGGTCTGGACTATCTCTTCACCGTCTCAGGTGTCGCACGTATAGTCTCTACGGATCCCCTCGTGCTGGGCCTGCGGCCCGTCCGGTATGCCGGATCACCAAAGGTTTCCTCGGGATTGCCATCAGCGTGACCTGTTAAGGTTTCCCCGATACAGTGCGATCCACTCTATGGGTTCCCTTTCCCCATAAAGGCTCCTAATCTGCACGCCTCCCAGGGCGTGCGCTCAAAGGCCGATGCTCTATCCAAATGAGCTACGGGCGCAGAAAAAATGGTCGGGGTAGAGAGATTCGAACTCCCGACATCCTGCTCCCAAAGCAGGCGCGCTACCAGACTGCGCTATACCCCGATAACCAACCCGGAAACGAAGTTACATCACCCGGGTGCGCGAAGGGCGGAATCATACTGGCGATGCCCCCGCAGGTCAATGGTATCAGTCCCCGAAACTGACACGCCACTGGCGATTAGGTATTATGCGTCTCCTTTCGAAAATAGACACCGGAACGATAGATGAGTGCGAACATATTGGACGGTAAAGCCATTGCGGCGGATCTCAGGCAGAAGATTAAACAAGGTGTGGATGAGCGGGTTGCTGCCGGGCTGCGTCGACCGGGGTTGGCGGTCGTTCTGGTTGGGAATAATCCTGCTTCACAGGTCTATGTGAGGAATAAAAGGAAGTCTTGTGAGGAGGTGGGATTCCTCTCCGTCTCCCACGATCTGCCGGCCACGACCACACAGGATGAACTGCTCTCACTGATCGACCAACTGAATGAAGACGAGGCCATCGACGGTATCCTGGTGCAACTGCCGCTACCCGGCCATATCGATGAAGAGTCGGTCATCGAACGAATCCTACCGACCAAGGATGTGGACGGCTTTCATCCCTATAACGTGGGTCGACTGGCCCTGCGGATGCCGGTGCTGCGTTCCTGCACACCGAAAGGTGTGATGACCCTGCTGGAGCGAACCGGCCAAAAATTGGAGGGGCTTGATGCAGTCATCATCGGCCAGTCCAACATCGTCGGACGACCTATGGCCCTGGAACTGTTGGCGGCCCGATGCACCATCACCGTCTGTCACAGCCGCACCAAGGACCTGGCCGAGAAGGCACGCAACGCCGATGTCCTGGTGGTGGCCATCGGCCGCGCGGAATACGTACCGGGGGATTGGGTCAAAGAGGGCGCCATCGTTATCGATGTGGGCATGAACCGTAACGATGAGGGTAAGCTGGTGGGAGACGTGGAATACGAAGCTGCCAGGGAGCGGGCCAGTTGGATCACGCCGGTGCCCGGCGGTGTCGGGCCCATGACCATCGCCACCCTGTTGGAGAACACGCTGCAGGCGGCTGAGCTGCATAGCGCCGCCAGCTAACTTCATACTTCGAAACGAGTCTAACTTCGCGCTTCGAGTCGAGTTATTGGTGGGGCAGGGCCCCACCCTACGGTAATTGGCTAGCCTTGACACGATGAACGGGGCGTAGGGTGGGGCCCTGCCCCACCGAATCATTCTCCTACCGTGGCAAGGTTCATCCTGGCCGGTGTTGATCCGCCCCAATTTATGGGATAGGTACCATCCTTTACATAGCGATGGTAGCTGGACCAGGGCCAGTCGGCCACCCGTTCTACCAAGCCATGTTTGACTGGATTGTAGTGCAGGTAATCCATGTGATTCCTGTAATCCGCCTCGTCCCTGATCAGATGCTCCCAGAAGCGTCGCTGCCAGAATCTGCCTTCTCCTTTTCGTTGGCGAGATGGTGATGGATGACCATCTTGTTCGGACAGGCCATGAAAGCGCTTTGAAAAGATACCTTTGATCTCATTCCAGCATTGGGAATATACATGATCGTTTTCAGGGAGCCGCCAGATCGTGTGGAGATGGTCGGGCAGCAGGCAGATTGCTTCAATACTGAACCGATACCTCACTCTGACCTCCGCCATGGCGCCATGCAGACATTCCCTCGCGAGGGGATTATCAAATAGGAGCTTACGATTGAATGTAACGAGAGTGAAGAAATAAGTGCCGCCCGGCATCCGGGCTCTTCGGTAGTTTGACATTGGCCGCTCCTTGGCGATGTCTGTTTGAGGTTCTTAGATAGTTTTCGGTGGGGCAGGGCCCCACCCTACGGTAATTGGCTAGCCTTGACACGATGAACGGGGCGTAGGGTGGGGCCCTGCCCCACCGTTATCTCTCAGCCTCTGCGCCAAGTGGTGCCCTGGGGACCATCTTCCAGGATGATACCGGCCGCCTGCAGCTCATCTCGGATACGATCGGCCTCGGCCCAGTTTTTCCCGGTTCTTGCATCGATACGGGCCTGGATCAACGACTCGATCTTCTCATCCGAGAGACTGTCATCTCCGGATTGTGTACCACCGCGTAAATAGGCTTCGGGATCATCCTGCAGAATCCCCAACACGTCACCCAGTTGTTTCAATACGCCGGCCAGTGCCGAGGCAGCCGCTGCGTCCGATTCCTTGAGACGGTTAATCTCTCTAACCAGATCGAACAACACCGCCAGGGCCTCCGGCGTGTTGAAGTCATCGTTCATCGCCTCATGGAAACGCTTTTCGTATTCCTCACCACCGGCGGGTTCAGCTTCCGGCAGCCCACGTAACGCCGTATAGAAACGGGTCAGGGCAGCTCGGGCATTGTCGAGATGTTCCGTATCGTAGTTCAGGGGCGAGCGGTACTGACTGGTCAGGATAAAGTAACGTACCTCTTCGGCTCTGTAGCGTTCGAGAATCTCTCTGACGGTAAAAAAGTTGCCCAACGACTTCGACATCTTTTCGTCGTTGATACGCACAAAGCCGTTGTGCATCCAGTATTTGACGAAGGGGTGACCGGTGGCACCCTCGGACTGGGCGATCTCGTTCTCATGGTGGGGAAAAGTCAGGTCGGCCCCGCCGCCATGGATATCGAAGGTATCCCCCAGCGCCTTGGTCGACATGGCGGAGCACTCGATATGCCAGCCTGGCCGTCCCCGGCCCCAGGGCGAATCCCAGGCCGGTTCTTCCGGTTTGGCTGCCTTCCATAGCGCGAAGTCGAGAGGATCGCGCTTGGCCTCCCCCGGCTCAACCCGTGCACCGGACTGGAGATCCTCGATCGACTTGCCGGAGAGCTTGCCGTATTCGGGAAAGCTGCGTACATCGTAGTAGACGTCACCGTTCTCCGCCGCATAGGCGTGATCCTTTTCGATCAGCCGGCCGATCATCGTGAGAATCTCATCCATGTGCTGGGTGGCCTTTGGCTCATCATTGGGCCTGAGTATTCCCAAGGCATCCGCATCTTCATGCATCGCCTTTATAAAAGTTTCGGTGAGTTCCAGAAAGGGCACACCACGCTCATTGGCCCGATTGATGATCTTGTCGTCGATATCGGTGATGTTACGGATGTAGGTGACATCGTAGCCGCTTGACTGAAGGTAGCGATAAACCACATCGAATACCACCATCACCCGGGCATGTCCGAGATGGCATAAGTCGTAAACCGTCATACCGCAGACGTACATACGGACCTTTCCCGCCTCCAGGGGCTGAAAGGTCTCTTTTTCCCGGGTGAGATCGTTATAGATTTTGAGCATGGTTTTTGTGCGCCCTGTCGATAGGTAAATCCCGCGCATCTTAGCGAAATCGGACAGGCTCCACAAAGCGTCTCTGGTGACGAATTCTCCCGCCTCAGGTGCAAACCTTGTATCCACTAAGGAAATAGATCTGCAAAGCAGGTTTTCAGATCAAACCGTCCTCACAAGCTGATTTAGTACTTAAGCGATTGAATCGACAGAGATAAAAAATACCGGCACATTTATTGCGGTATTCAGACACCTCGTAAAGGCGAGCCCGGCACAGATCGCATCCATAGATATCCGGAGAAACAGATGGCAGACAACGATTTCGACTTCTCGGCCGTAGAGAAACGCCTGGGCGTATCTCGCAGGACATTCCTCAAGTTCTGTACCGGCGTGGCAGCATCGCTCGGTCTATCCACGAACGCAGCCATAGCGATGGCGCAGGCGGTGGCCGATCCGAAACGCAGGCCGCCGGTCATCTGGCTCCATGGCCAGGAGTGTACGGGGCCCAGCGAATCCCTCCTACGCTCCGAACAGCCCTCCCTCGAACACCTCATTCTCGATCTCATCTCCCTCGACTACCACCAGACCCTCGATACCGGCGCCGGCCATCAGGTGGAGGATATCAAGCGGCAGGTCATGCAGGAGAACAAAGGCAAATACCTGTTGGTGGTGGAGGGCGCCATCCCCCTCGCCAACGACGGCATCTTCTGCAAAATCGGTGGTGAGACCATGGTCGACATCACCCACGAGGCGGCTGAGCATGCAGCGGCCATTGTCGCCTTCGGCTCCTGTGCAAGCTGGGGAGGTGTCCAGTCCGCTGCGCCCAACCCCACCGGTGCCGTCGGCGCCCCGCAACTGCTGAAAGGTAAGACAGTGGTCAGCATACCCGGCTGTCCGCCCAATCCGGCCAACTTCATCGGTACCGTGCTCTACTTCGTCACTTACGGCAAGCTGCCGCCGATCGACGAGAAGGGACGTCCGAAATGGGCCTATGGCCGCCTGATCCATGAGAACTGCTACCGGCGTCCCCACTTCGATGCCGGCCGATTCGCTGAGGAGTTCGGCGACGAGGGACACCGCAAAGGCTGGTGTCTCTACAAGCTTGGCTGCAAGGGTCCCGAGACCTATAACAACTGCCCCAGCCTCGAGTACAACAACGTGGGTGGCGGCGTCTGGCCCATCGGTGTCGGACACCCCTGTTTCGGCTGCTCCGAGGGCGGCGTCGGCTTCAACAAGCCCCTATTCAGCCTGGCCGATGTGAAGACACATACACCACCGAACATGTTCCCCTCCATCGAAAATCGGGAGGATGTGGCAGGCATCTCCCCAGCAGCAGCGGCACTCGCCGGTGCCGCAGTCGGCGTGGCGGTCGGCGCCACCGCCATGGCGGCAAGGAAGCTGGACGGTAAAGAGAAAGACGGGGAGTAAGGGGAGACACCATGAAACGCAGAGACTTTCTCAAAGCCTCCCTCGGCGGTGGTGCGGCCCTGTTGGGCGCCGGCACTGCAGAGGCCAGGGGCAACCTGGAGCCGGCAGACGAGGCCATCGGCATGCTCTTCGATTCGACCCTCTGCATCGGCTGCAAGGCCTGTGTCAGCAAATGCAAGGAGGTCAACGGCATGCCGCCGACACCTCTGGGCGACGAGACCGCATGGGATTCTGCCCAGGACCTTTCGGCCCAGACCCTCAACGTCATCAAGGTCTACAGCGAGGGCCAGGGTAATTTGAAGGATGCCGTGACAGACGGCTATGCCTTCGAAAAACGCAGCTGTATGCACTGCGTCGACCCGGGGTGCGTCTCGGTCTGCCCGGTGACCGCCATGCGTCGCCATCCGAAGACCGGTATCGTCACCCACCATCCCGATGCCTGCATCGGATGCCGCACCTGCATGGTGGGCTGCCCCTACAACGTACCCCAATTCGACTACGACAACCCCTTCGGTGAGATCCACAAGTGCCAAATGTGCAATCAGGCCGGCGTGGAACGTATCGACAAGGGCCAGATGACTGGCTGTGCCGAGGTCTGCCCCACCGGCGCCACCCTCTTTGGATCCCGCAAGGCGCTGTTGGAGGAAGCGAAACGGCGTATGGCGCTAAAACCGGGAGAGACCTACAACTACCCACGCGGCGACATCCGCAAGCCCGACAGCCACCATGAGAAGGCGGTGCCCGAGTACCGGCAACATGTCTGGGGCGAGAAAGAGGCGGGTGGCACCAACGTCCTGCACATCTCCTCCATCCCCTTCGACAAGCTGGGCATGCCACCGCTGGAGGAGCGCTCTTATGCCTCCATCTCGGAAACAGTACAGCACACCCTCTACAGCTACATGGCCCTGCCCGCCATTGCCCTGGCCGGACTCACCTACATGGTGCGCCGCAACACCGACGAAGAGGAAGGAGACGACTCATGAGCGCATACCAACCCCTCAAACGTCCGGTCATGACCCTCCCCTTCATGGTACTGGGCGTTATCGCACTGATCGGCACCTTCTATCTGGCCCAGCGATTCATCTACGGCATGGGTTTCGTGACCAACCTCAACGGCGGTTATGCCTGGGGCATCTGGGTGGTCTACGACGTAGTGGTGGGGACTGCCCTCGCCTGTGGCGGTTACGCGTTGGCCATTACTGTCTATGTGATGAACAAGGGCAAATATCACCCGCTGATGCGCCCGGCCCTGCTGGCCAGTCTGCTCGGTTACGGTCTGGGTGGCGTCGGCGCCATGATCGACATGGGCCGTTACTGGCAGTTCTACAACATCTTCACCCCCTGGCACATGAACTTCAATTCGGTGATGCTGGAGGTCGGCCTCTGTGTCGCCACCTACATCCTCGTGCTCTGCATCGAGTTCGCTCCCACCGTGTTGGAGAGATTCGGTGCCCAGCGGTTGGTGAAGGCACTGAACAAGGTGCTCTTCCTCTTCATTGCCCTCGGCGTGCTGCTGCCGACCATGCACCAGTCCTCCCTCGGTTCCATGCTGATCGCCATGGGATACAAGGTGCATCCCCTCTGGCAGTCGCTCCATCTGCAACCCCTGCTGGCCATCCTCACAGCCGTGACCATGGGGTTCGCGGTGGTGGTCTTCGAGGCCTCCTTCAGCGCGGTCGGTTTTCGCCGACATTCGGAGACGCCGCTGCTGTCCGGTCTCGGCAAGGGGATCGTCGGCCTGATCGCCGCCTATCTGATCTTCCGCTTCGGCGAGATCTTGATAAACGGCAAGTTGGGTCTGATCTTCGCCGGGGATTTGGCTAGCCTGATGTTCCTGCTGGAGACGGCCCTGTTCGTCTTTCCGCTGGCGGTGTTGAGCTCAGCAAAATACCGGGGTCATGGGCCGCTACTGCTCTGGGCCTCGGTCTCCATGCTTTTCGCCGGCTCGCTCTACCGCTTTAACGCCTTTCTTATCAACTACGATCCGGGTCCGGGCTACAGCTACTTCCCCTCTACCCCGGAGATCATGGTCACCGCCGGCATGGTGGCGATTGAGATCATGGTCTTTCTGTTCGTGGTGAAGAAGTTTCCCGTGCTACATGACGCAAAACACGCGTGACCTTTGAGGAGATTCCATTGTGACGACAAGAATTACTGTTGACCCGATAACCCGTATCGAAGGCCACCTGCGTATCGACGTGGAGGTCGACGACGGTAAAGTGAGCAAGGCCTGGTCATCCGGCCAGATGTGGCGGGGCATCGAGAAGATACTGGTAGGCCGCGACCCCCGCGAGGCCTGGACCTACACCCAGCGTTTCTGCGGCGTCTGCACCACGGTCCACGCCATCACCTCGGTGCGCGCTGTGGAGAACGCCCTCGACCTGGAAGTGCCGGTCAACGCACAACTGATCCGCAACATCATCCAGTGCGCCCACGCGGTGCAGGACCATATCGTCCACTTCTACCACCTCTCCGCCGTCGACTGGGTGGATGTGGTCTCCGCCCTGGACGCCGATCCGGTGGCCACCGCCAAACTGGCCGAGAGCCTGTCGGACTGGCCCCTCAACGGCCCCCACGAGATGAAGGCGGTTCAGGAGCGGCTGAAGACCTTCGTCGGTAGCGGCCAGCTCGGTCCCTTCGCCAGCGGCTACTGGGGCCATCCCGCGATGAAACTGCCGCCCGAGGTCAACCTGCTGGCGGTCGCCCACTATCTGCAGGCGCTGGACGTACAGAACTACGCCAACAAGATCGTCGCCATCCTCGGCGGCAAGAGCCCCCATATCCAGAACGTGGCCGTGGGCGGCGTCAGTAACTCGATCAGTCACGGCGCGCCGTCGGTGTTGAATATCGAACGGCTGATGCTGATCAAGGGCTTCATCGACAAGCTGGACCCCTTCGTCAAGTCGACCTATCTGACCGACGTCCCCGCCGTGGGTGCCTTCTACCTCGATTGGGCCGGTATCGGCGGCGGCGTGATGAACTACCTGACCGTACCGGACTGCCCGCAGGACACCAAAGGCACCGTGTTCGATCTGCCCGGCGGCTATATCGCAGACGGCGATCTCGCCTCCCTGAAACCGATCACCAGCTTCAATGACGCCTACTTCCGCGATGGCGTCGCCGAGAGTTCCCGCCACGCCTGGTATCAGGGTGAAAAGGCGCTCCACCCCTGGGAGGGCGAGACCGAGCCTGAATACACCGACTTCCAGGACGACGGCAAGTACTCCTGGGTCAAGGCCCCCACCTTCTACGACAAGCGCGCAGAGGTCGGTCCCCTGGCGGATGTCCTGGTGGGTGTCGCCAACGGCGACGAACGCTACAAGAAGTACCTGGGTCAGGCCATGGACACGCTCAAGGCGGTCTCCCAGAACCCGGATATCCCCTTGGCGGCGGTCCACTCCACCATCGGCCGCCATGCGGCCCGGGCGGTACGCTGCGCCGTGATGATGGACACTCTGAAGGATCAGTGGCAGAAGCTGGTGGACAACATCGGCACTGGCGACACCGACACATTCAACGCCCCCATCTTCCCCAAAGGGGAGATCAAGGGTGTGGGATTCCATCAGGCACCCCGCGGCACCCTCTCCCACTGGGTGGTGATCGAGGACGGTAAGATCAAGAACTACCAGGCGGTGGTTCCCAGCACCTGGAACGCCGGACCCCGCGACGCCAACGGTGAGATCGGTCCCTACGAGTCGTCACTGATGGACAACCCGGTGGCCGATCCGGAGAAGCCCCTGGAGGTGCTGCGCACCGTCCACTCCTTCGATCCCTGTATCGCCTGCGCCATCCACATGGTGGACACGGAGCAAAACGAGATCGTCAAGGTCAAGGCGCTGTAAGCACCCAACCAGGAGCGTTATATCGATGCCAAACAGTGACAAAAAGATCCTCATCATCGGCATGGGCAACGTGCTGATGCAGGATGAAGGGGTCGGCGTGCGCGCCGTCGAGGAGCTGGTCAACCGCTATCGGATTCCCGAGGGTGTGGAGGTGATCGACGGCGGCACCACCGGCATGGAGCTGTTCGAACCCATGCGCAGCGCCGACACGCTAATTATCGCCGATGCGGTGAACACCGGCGCCCCCTACGGCACCCTGGTGCGCATCGCCAACGAGGAGATCCCGGCTTTCTTCCAGACCAAGCTCTCCAACCACCAGTTGGGGGTTTCCGACCTGTTGGCCCTGTTGACCCTGAAGGGAGAAACCCCCGACCAGGTTACTATCATCGGTATGGTCCCCCACTCCCTGGAGAACCGTCTGGGCCTCACGCCTGAGGCGGAGCGGGGACTGGAGGAGATGGTCGATATGCTGGTGGAGGAGTTGGCGCAGTCTGGCGTTGTCCTTCAGCCGCGAGCCGATTCATCCACCGGACACTGGAAAAGAGAGGCCGAACGGGAGGCCGCCACCACATGTGCGTAGGCATTCCGGCACAGATCATCGAATCGGGCGAGTTCGTATCGCGCTGCCGCACCCGCAACGGGGAGGAGCAGATCAACATGATGTTGACCGGTCCCAAACCCGAAGGCACCTGGCTGCTGACCTTTCTCGGCTCCGCCCGGGAGGTGATCAGCGAAGCGGATGCCCGCAATATCGACAAGGCGCTCGATGGCCTGAGCGCCATCATGAGCGAGGTGCAGGATCTCGACGTCGATCACTACTTTCCCGGCCTGAGCGAAGCCTGACCGGCAGGAGTATGCAACATGCAAGATCTGGATCAACTGACGCAGACCATCGAAGCCAGCTTCAATCGTATCCATGACGAACAGATGCAGGGGCTCCCACTGCTGAACCCCATGCTGAGAGTCGAGACCGTTGGTTTCCAACACTATGACGGTCGCACGGTCGGTATCGTCATCACCCCCTGGTTGATGAACCTGATCCTTTTTCCCGCCGAGGGAGAGGACTGGAGCCAGATGGAACTGGGACACAAGCAGCCCCACCGATTCCCGTCCAACCGCTACAAATTCATGGTCAACGAGATCGACGGCCTGGGCCGATGCCAGACCCACTCGCTCTTTTCACCCATGCACGAGTTCGTCAATCATGATCATGCGGTGGCGGCCGCACAGAGCTTCATGGAGACCCTGATGGTCGAGGTCGAGAAACCCGACGAGGATCCCTACGACGAGGAGCTTCTGGGACGCATACTGCGAGGGGAAGAGACACCGGAAGTCGAGATGGACGGTTTCGCCCTGGCTGAACAGAAAGCCGCTGCCGGGAATATGCCTGATATGGAGACGGCGGAGCCGGGTATCACCCGGCGTGATCTCCTGCGGGGCGGATGGCGGGACGGTTGATCCGTCTGGTTCTCAGGCTATACCAAATCCAAGACCCCGGTCCCTCACCAAAAAAAACAGGTGCGACAATGTCGCACCTGCTTACCCTATCCTCATGTCTTCCTCCGCTTCTTTTGTGAACCGAAGGATAGTGTCAATTCCTTAAACCTTGAACTGATTGACCATCTTGTCCAGTTGGGCTGAGATCTGCGCCACCTCTTCACTCTCCTTGAGCGTCCGGCAGGTGCCCTCTGCGGTCTGGTGTGAAACCTCGTTGATGGCGATGATGTTCTTGTTGATCTCGCTGACCACGGAAGTCTGCTCCGAAGCAGCCGTTGCGATTACCGAATTCATTTCACTGATCGACGCCACTGCACCTGAGATCTCCGCCAGGGCATCCCCGGCACGACTGGAGTCGGAGACGCTCTGATCGGCATCCTTCTTACTGCTGTCCATCACGTCGACAGCCTGATTCGAAGCCGAGACCAACTGCTCGATGATCTCCTGGATCTCGTGGGTCGCCTCCTGCGTCCGCTGCGCCAGGTTACGGACCTCGTCCGCCACCACGGCGAATCCCCGCCCCTGCTCGCCGGCACGGGCCGCCTCGATGGCTGCGTTCAGTGCCAGCAGATTGGTCTGCTCGGCAATCGCCGTAATCGACTCGGAGACCTGACCGATACTCTGCGTACCCTCAGCCAGCTGACGTACAACCACAGCCGCATCATCCACTCGCTTGGCGAGACGGGTGATGGAGTTGGAAACCTCTCCCACCACGACCTTACCCGAGTCTGCATTGGATTTGGCCTCGAGGGCTGCCTGTTCGGCACTTGCCGCATTCCTGGCCACCTCTTCGGCCGCCACAGAGAGTTCACCAATTGCCACCGTCAGTTGTCCGGTCTCCTTCTCCTGCTCATCGACTCCATCCCTGGTCTTCTTGGTCACAGTGGCCAGTTGATCCGCCGAGTTGGCGAGTCCGTCCATCGTCTTTGCCAGATCGTCGATGGTCGGCTGGAATTGGTCCAGCATCTGGTTGACCGCCTGGCCCACATGAAGGAATTCGTCATTGGCACCGAGTACAACTCTCGGACGAAGATCCGAATCGCTACCGACCTGCTCCATGGTGTTCTTCAGTCCTTTCAGCGGCTTGATAACCACTTTTTTCATGATCAAGTTGATGACGAAGAGGCCGGCAATCAGCACCAGAAAATTGATCGCGCCACTGATCATCAGTTCATCGTGAATGGCCTTATCCCGGGCTTCCAGAGAGAAGGTCAGACGTCCAGCACCGAGAATCGTGCCTTCAGGCAGCGCATGACAGGTCAGGCAGTTGGTACCATTCCGATCTGAGACCGCCGGAAAGGGTTCGATGATGGTCAGCATGCGCTTACCGTCGACTGTGTCGACCTGTACGACCGTTTCACCGCCGAGGGCGCGCCTATCCAGATCATCCATTGGTTTCTCGTGATCGAATCCGGGACCGAACGTACTGTTCACCGATTCCGCTCTCAGCATCCTGACTTCAACCACGCCATCCCTTTTCTGAATCTTCTCGCGCAGCATCTCCCGATTGCCCATGGTGCCGGTAAACATCATGGCGTTCATGCTGTCGAGATAGCCGTGTAGAACATCAAATATCTGATGTTCTGTCAGCCTGAGAAGCCGGTCTTTCTGCTGTTCTGCGGAATAGATCGTCACAACGGACATGATCAGAATAAAGATCAGCGCCATAGGTGTCAGGATTTTCCACTGCACCGAGATGTACTTCTTCATCGCAATAACCTGTCTTAAACAGTAAAACTCAAAAACTCGATAGCTACTGTGTCGGCATGAATTCACAACACTTGAGAAAATCTGCGGATTCTCTCTCAATCCTAAAGATTCGCATCTGCCTCCCGATAACATCTCTAAACCAACCGCCAAGATACCGCTTGACGGTGGCAACCCCCGGGATCGCCGGCAGAACAAATGCCTACATCACCGGTAATTATTGAATTGAAGCCATTGCAGGAGTCTATTCATGGTGAAAAAAATACTCTTGGCCCTTATTGTCTCGGCCCTGGCAAGTGGTGCCTCCTATGCAAATCAGACCCTGGCCATGCAGTCGGGATGCCTGGGTTGCCATAAAGTCGATGCGAAGCTGGTCGGTCCCGCTTTTAAGGATATCGCCTCCAAGTACGCAGGAGACCCTGCTGAGGTCGACAGACTGACAAGCAAGGTCAAGGCCGGTAGCACGCCGGGTGAACCGTTGGTATGGGGCGCTGTGGCCATGCCGCCCAATGCGTCACCGCCGGAAAAGATTAAACAAGTCATCGAATGGGTGATGACGCTTAACTAGAGAAACATGCTGCTGATCACCCTCCGTATCAGCGGCATTTCTCGCCATGTCGAGATTGCAGTGACATGTTGTTTTGCAATAGTAACCAGTTATTTCAGGAAGATAGTTAAGATCAACAATTCGTCTCTCCGATTCATTCAAGGAATACGCTGCCACTTTAAGCCGGCGTGAACGTGAGAACGGATGATGTAGTTGCATATAGCAAAGAGGAGCAGATAAATGTCCACGAAGAAAACCGTATCCATTGCTTCGGCTTTCGCCGTCATAATGCTGGCTGGTTGTAGTGCAGGACCGGCTGCGGTCAGTTTCAAATCGGACGTAAAACCACTCATCGATAAATACTGTACCGAATGCCACACGAAAGGCGGTGCTGGCGACGAGGCAAGCGGCTTTGTTACGGAAACCTATGACACAGTCATGAAAGGGACAAAATTCGGGCCAGTTGTCGTAGCAGGCGATCCCCTCTCAAGCTCCCTTTACCGTTTGGTCGCCGGGAAGGTCGACCCGTCGATTCGCATGCCACACGGCAAAGAGGCGCTATCCCAGGAAGAGATCTCAAAAATCGAACTCTGGATTGAGCAGGGCGCAAAGCACAATTGATCATTACCCGGTATTCCGGGTTTGGTACTCCTATAGCACTCGGCCTTCCTCCTATCAGTGAAGGCCGGGTTACTGCCCCCTTAGCAGCCTCCCGAAAGGGTGCTGCCGCACTTTAAACATTCACGGTCAATTTGTTTCTGCGGCCATGCACAAGTAGCATCAACCTGTCTGGATCAGTCACTGATCACACCTCCATGGTGTGACATGTCCTCATGTCCAATAGGTGATAACCGAAAAGCAGTGTTTCACCCGGCCTCTCGCGGAGAAGCTGATAAATCCGCATTTCCATACGCAAGCCGGAACTTTTCAGGCCCGGAAGGTCGAAAAACCAGGCAAAATACGGCACGAACAAATACCCCTTTTTCTGCCATCTTCTTGTCGCTATGATGTGCGTTTCAACTCACCTTTAATTGAATATGAGACCCCAATGAACAAACTCACAAAACAACTTCTGACCCCCATATTGCTGATTGGTCTCAGCATAGGGAACGCCTGGGCAGAAAACGTAAAAATTGAGATGTTGACCTCTCACGGCAGCATTAAGCTTGAACTCGACCGGGAGAAAGCGCCAAAAACCGTTGATAATTTCGTGCAATACGCTCGCGACGGATTCTATGACGGTACGGTTTTTCATCGCGTCATCAAGAACTTCATGATCCAGGGCGGCGGGTTCACCGCGGACATGAAAAAGAAAGAGACGCGCGAACCCATCCAAAATGAGGCGAAAAACGGCCTGAAAAACAAACGCGGCACCATAGCCATGGCGAGGACTTCGGCACCTCACTCCGCCACGGCACAGTTTTTTATCAATCATAGAGACAACAATTCTCTCGACTATCCCAGCCGGGACGGATGGGGCTATGCGGTTTTCGGCAAGGTCACCAGTGGCATGGAAGTGGTGGATGCAATTGCCGGCGAGATGACAGGCACCAAGAACGGCATGCGTAATGTTCCCAAAACTTCTGTCCTGATTGAAAAAGTCACTGTACTCGAATAATTCGTACAGCTGATATGACAAGCTCAGAATTCAATACATCGAACAGGTAACACTATGATCACACTTACCACAAATTTAGGTCCCATCACCATCGAGCTCGATGAGGCCAACGCCCCCAAGAGCTGCGAGAACTTCAAACAGTACGTCAAGGACGGATTTTTCGACGGGACGATTTTCCACCGGGTGATCGACAACTTCATGATTCAAGGCGGCGGTTTCATGCCCGGCATGATCCAGAAACAGACTCGCGACCCGATCGAGAACGAGGCAAAGAACGGCCTCTCCAATGAGATCGGTACCATCGCCATGGCACGGACAATGGAACCTCACTCCGCTACAGCACAGTTTTTCATCAATGTGTCGAACAACAAGTTCCTCGACCATCCCGGCCAGGACGGCTGGGGCTATTGTGTCTTCGGCAAAGTCAGCAGCGGTATGGATGTGATAAACCAGATCAAGGGGGTCGAGACCACCACTCGCGCCGGCCACCAGGATGTCCCGGTTGAGGATATCATTATCGAAAAGGCAGAAGTCAGCGAAGATTGACCCTGACACGCATGCCGGCTTTGCCTGGGCCTGTAAGACTCATTGACTGAACACCTCTTCATCTCGGATCTGCACCTCTCCGCTGAAAGGCCGGAGACGGTGCAGCTCTTTCTGGATTTCCTCAACCGTCGCGCCGGACAGGCAGATCATCTCTACATCCTGGGGGATCTCTTCGACGTATGGATCGGAGATGACGACCGGAGTGACCCCATACCGCAAGTTACCTACGCTCTGAAATCGTTATCGGCATCGGGCACACAACTTAGCCTCATGCACGGAAACCGAGACTTTCTTATTGGCGAGGGATTTTGCCGGGAGTGTGGCGCCGTACTGCTACCCGATCCCACTCAGATAGATCTATTAGGCGTACCTACACTACTGATGCACGGTGACCTGTTGTGTACGGATGACGAAGCCTACCAGGCTTTCAGACAACAAGTGAGACAAGCCGATTTCGCGGACCGGTTCCTCTCCATGCCGCTCGATGCGCGAAGGACCCAGGCTATGGCCTATCGGGAACAGAGTGGTGAAGCCAATGCATCCAAAGCGGAAGCCATCATGGATGCGAATCAGAAAACCGTGGTTCATTACATCACTGAATACCATGTGGATCGCTTAATTCACGGCCACACTCATAGGCCGGCAGAACACCCTTTGACCGTTGATGGTAAAGATAAGGTCCGGCATGTGCTCGGTGATTGGCATGCGGATCACGCAGAGATCATCAGCGTCACGGCTGCGGGTCTCATACGGGAGAGATACACCGGCAATCGATAGTTTGTAAAAGCGGAACAGTCAGAGCCTGTAAATACCTATCCGCCAAACCCCATCGGCACCCTCCGAAAAAACTCAGGCAGCGTAAAATGTTCTGAGGAGACCTTGAAGTCGTGCCGAAAATCCAGCAGTGCCTCACTGTAGCCCTGTCCATCCCAAACCTTCAGCGGCAAGCCCTTTTGCAAAAAAGCATCAGGCGCATAGGCATGCACCGCGCTGTCGCAATGATCCTGAAATTCCTCAGGCAGCGCACTCAACGCAACGGCCTGCTGAGTTGCAAGGACATTAAGATATTCACGATAGGCTTCGACTGACTCCGGCATCGTCGACGGCAGGACAAAGGCATCACGACAGCTTGCGCCATTAACAGTCAGCCGCCAGTACTGAGGCTTGGCACCGGCCACATTCGGTGCTACGTGCTTATCACTCGAAACAAGCTCCAGGCGCAAATCTTCAACCTGAGAAACCGGACTCTGAGGGTCGATGACCAGAATGGATGACTCCAAGGGGTTCACGCTGTAGATCACCCGCTGTTTTCGATCAAAGAGGATAAAGCCCGCATCCTGCTCGCCCTGGTCGATTCGCAGATAGTCTGACGTCACCAACATTCGGTTGATATAGCTCTCATCACCGGGCCTCTCCACCCGATAGACCAGAAGGTCAACTGTCAGCTCATCAGCCCACAGGGAAGAGATCATCAGGGTCGGCAGAACGAATATGACCCCGAGTAAACACCGGTGAATTACATCTTTTCGCATAAGCTCTCCAAACGTCTTAACTCCTCTTCACTGAATCCTGCCTGCCGTCTTGCCTGGCGGTGCAACGGGCAACGGATACCATCACCGACAAAGCGGCTCAACAGATCGAAATAGGTATGCTCCGGCTCCAGCCCACGGGTCTCGCAGAGATAACGGAACCAGCGTGTGCCGAAACTGACGTGACCTACTTCTTCGTCCAGAATCACCTGCAGTACCGCTACCGTTTTCTCATCCCCGATGTCGGAAAACCGCTGCATGATACCTGGGGTCACATCAAGGCCCCGGGCCTCCAGCATACGCGGCACCAGCGCCATACGAACCAGGGGATCGTCAGCAGTCTGCATGGCCATATCCCAGAGCCCGTTGTGCGCTGGAAAATCCCCGTAATCGACCCCGCCATCACGCAATCGTTCCCGTAGCAGACGAAAATGGTGGACCTCTTCCCTGGCCACCTGGATCCAGTCAGTATAGAAATCCGCCGGCAATCCGGGAAAGCGTTGCACCGCATCCCAAGCCAGGTTGATAGCGTTGAACTCGATATGGGCGATGGCGTGTATCAGCGCCAGCCGACCCTTTTCGCTACCCAGCCGGCGCCGGGGTAATCGGCTCGGATGAACCAGCGGTGGGTTTTCAGGCCGCCCGGCCTCGTGCAATCCATCGGCGGACGTCCAGTCGCTGAGCGTCAATTCACCCGCATGCCAGGCATCCGCCGTGGCCTCCGAGAGACGTAACTTCTCTTCCAGCGAGTCACTCAAGAGACAGTGTCTTGCAGCCTGATACAGACTCCTCACAGGTCTATCCCCTCTCTCCATCTCAACACCTCAATCCGATCACCAGATCCATGACATTGGTCCCTGTGGGGCCGGTAAAAATCAGGTCTCCGCTTGCCTCGAGGAAACTGCCTGCGTCCGCAGCCATCAATGATCGCGCCGCATCGAAGCCCTCGATTTGAGCCCGTTTCAATGTCTCTCCATCGACGATTGCACCGGCATCCTCTGTTGGCCCATCGGTCCCGTCCGTACCTGCTGCAAGCAGATAACAGCCCGTGACGCCAGCCAATGACACGACTGCCGAAAGCGCCAGATGTTGATTGCGGCCACCCCGTCCGGGCAGTGGCGGCAGGCGAACTGTGGTCTCTCCTCCCCAGATGGAAACCCCCTCTCCACCCTTATTTAATTCAGCCACCAGTCGCTGTCCCGCCTCTGCTGCGTCTCCCGATAAAAACGTTTCATGAAGGAACACATCGTATCCCAACTGGTCCGCACGCACGGCCGCCGCCTCTTTGGCGAGAGACAGATTAGCCACGATATGGACCTGAGGTCCCTCAGCAAGCGGTTGAGGTCGTTCCACCAGTCCTCTCATAAGGGGGCGTCGCAGCCATTCCGGCAGGGACAAGTCGGAGAGTTGAGAAGAGAGATCCGGTTCCTCTACCAATAACCCGGAACCGATGGCTGCAGGCGAATCGCCAGGGACATCAGAGATGGCAAGGGCATGTATGGCGCGTCCGTGCATATAGGACAACAGCCCTCCACCCTTGACCAATGAAAAGCCCTTCCTTATCCGGTTCATCTGCACAATATCCAAGCCGCTACCCAACAACCACTGGTTGGCAAGGGAGAGAAATTCGAGGTCAACACCCGCCACCGGCACTTCCAGCAGACTGGATGCACCACCGGAGATGAGTATCAGGAGGGGCAGATCACCACCTTCCTCAAGAGATGCCAGCAGTCGCCTGCCTGCCTGCAGGCTACGCTCATCCGGCACCGGGTGAGCGGCCTCGATACCCTCCCATCCCAAGCGCCGGCAGATAAGCGAATCGAGATGCCCTGTCTTGGTGATGATCAAGGCAGTCTCAATCTGACTTCCCAGGACCTGGTGGGCACCCGTCGCCATCGACTGGGCTGCCTTGCCGACCGCCACAAGCTGTACAGGACCCTCGATGGGATGTCGCTCCAACCAGGCGGAGACAGCAGCCGTTCCCTCCACCCTGGCCAGTGCAGCGCGATATATCTCCAATAAGTCGCTGCGATATTGTGTTCTCAATCTTTCTTGTTCCATTCAGGCTGGGTTACACTGTTCGGGTTCGTTATACCGCCAGGAGCAGACCCTTGGGAAGCATACAGCTACGTCGCAACTTCAGCCGCAACATCCTGATCAGGATGATACTCATGTCAGCGGTCGTCGCCATCCTGATGGTGTGGAGGTTCGAATTTATCAATCAAGTCTATTTTCGCGACCAGTTGACGCCTACCGGACTCATCATCAACGGCGCCATTGTGGGACTGTTTGCCATTGGCATCCTACGCATGATCACTATCTTTCTCCACTATGCTCAAGAGGAGAACGCACTGATTCGTTTTCTGCGCAATTTACGCGAGGGTGAACAGGATCCACTGAATCGAATCCACAAAAAGGCGATCATCGCCAACAGATACCGCACCATGCAGGGGCTCTTCAAAGCGAACTGTCCTATCAACCACGGTTCCCTGGCCTCGACCCTGGTCGCCAACGAGAGCACACGCAACAGTCTGCCGAGATTTATCAACAATATCCTGATCCTTACGGGTGTCTTCGGCACTATCGTCTCCCTCTCCATCGCCCTCATCGGCGCCTCGGATCTGCTGGCCACCTCCATCAACGTGGGCGGCATGGGCATGGTGGTACATGGCATGTCCACCGCACTATCCACCACCATCACCGCCATTGTCTGTTTCATCTTTTTTGGCTATTTCAATATCAAACTGAGTGACGTGCAGACAAATCTGGTAAGCGGCGTGGAGCAGGTCACCGTCAACGAGTTATTACCGCGATTTCAGGTGCAGACCGACAGCGCCCTGTATGAATTCACCGGTCTGGTACGATCACTGCAGGAGCTGGTCAACCAGATGAAGCAGTCCCAGCAGGGATTTGAAGAGGTCGAACAGCGCGTTCTCGATACCCTGCATAGCTATCAGGTGACAACCGAGTCGATGCATGAGGACATGGCGGAAGTGAAATATATCCTGAAGCGCGGCTTCCGCCTCCACGAGGATGACTGAACGCGATGAGTGAGAACTTCATCGATCTTCGCCTCAACCGGCAAGGGGCACAGGGAGACGACAGCTTCTGGCCCTCCTTCACCGACATCATGACCGTGATTGTGATGATCTTCATGCTCGCCATGGTCATCCTTCTGTTGCGCAACATGGAACTGCTGAGCCAGCTGCGTTCCACCATGGAGGCAGAGCAGCAGGCCGCGGAACTGGCGCGCACCACCGGTGAAGAGAACGCCACCCTGGAAGAGAAGCTGATCGCCCGGGAGTATGAACTCTCCATGCTGAGAATGCAGTTGCTGAGAATGGAGGAGCAGGCGGAGGAGCAGGAGGCAGCCATCGCCAGCCAACGCCACCAGATCACCAGCGTCAGCCGGGAGCGCGACCTGCTGGATACTCAAGTGATCCGACTGAACCGGGAGAGCGAACAACTGCGCAACCAACTGACCCAGGCCAATCGAAACATCGATCAACTCTCCAGTGATCTGGACCAGGCCAATCGATACGCCGATCGACTCTCCAGCGATCTGGATCAGGCCAATCAGCGGCAGATCTCCACCCAAGCCGATCTGGATGCGCTGCGTCTCTCCTTCCGCAGTCAGGAGGAGGAGCTCTCTGCCGCCCTGGCACGCAATGTCACCGCCACTCAGGAGCTGTCGACATTGAAGACCGACTTCTCCGACCTCAAGATCAAATATGACAAGCTGATCCGACCCGCTCGCACCTCCAAGGGCAAGACCGTGGTCGAAGTACGTTATGCAAAATCCGGCGGCAAATACAGAATCGACTACAAAGCGCCCGGGCAGAGCGGTTTCAAGCGCGTCTCACGTAAAACCCTGGACAAACGGCTGACTCAGCTGAAAAAGAGGGACAATAACCTCTATGTTAAGGTGATCCTGCCCAAGGACAGCGGGCTCTCTTACAGCGAAGCATGGTCTTTCACCAACCACCTGCACCAGAAATACGACTATTATTTCCAGGAGGAGGCGCAAAAAGAGCGCATCATAGAGTAATCAATTTCGGCTCTGGCGGTCGGGAATTTAACCCGTCCACCTGAGTCTAACTGTCGGACAGTCGAGGCGAGGATATTCTCAAACATCTGGCAGTAATGATCATGAAATACAGCAGCATAGCAATCATTACAGGACTACTCTGCGGCGTTTTCTTCAGCGGCTGCGCCTCAAAGGTGCCTGAATATATCCGCAACGCACCTGCCGGTGACATTCATGTGAATGAGGTCCAGCAGGAGGCGGAACGTTTCGTCGACAACAAGGTTCGCTGGGGTGGCAGTATCATTTCAGTACAGAACCTCTCGGAAGAGACACATATCGAGATTCTCTCCGTGAAACTGAATAAATCGGGTAAGCCGCTGGATGACTCCAAGAGCAGCGGACGCTTTATCGCCCGAATCAAAGGTTTCCTGGAGCCGGAGGAGTACCCAAAGAATCGGCACATGACGGTGACTGGCAGCGTCAACGGGCTCGTGGAACACCCTGTAGGCAGTTATGACTACCCTTATCCTGTCGTGGATGTGGATGGATATTACCTCTGGCCGGAGGAAACCCGTCAGTACCCTCACCACTACTACGACCCATTCTATAATCCCTACTTCTACCCGTATCCCTACTGGCGCAGACACCCCTACTACTGGTAAAAGGTATGAAATTTCTCAATATTCCGCTGACACTGTTCTGCATTCTCATCCTATCGGGGTGCGCCTCATCCCCCAAAGTCTCCACCGACGCCGATCGCAGTCTCACCCCCAAGGAGGCCGCCACCTCCCCGGCTTCGGAGAGACGTCTGCAATGGGGTGGCGTGATCATCGAGAGTCAAAATATGGCGGATACCACTGAGCTACAGGTACTCGCCTATCCGTTAAAGTCCGACGGCAAACCCGATGTCAAAGCAACTCCCAACGGACGCTTTATCGCACAGAGTCAGGGCTATCTCGAGACGGTTAACTACGCCAAAGGCCGCCAGGTGACGGTAACCGGCAAGTTCTCCCAGGTCCGCACCGGCGAGGTGGGAGAGACACCATACGAGTTCCCGATACTCACCGCCGATGAGGTGGTGCTATGGCCAGAGGAGAGCGTCAGGAAACCTAAGCCCAGGGTCAACTTTGGTTTCGGTGTCGGTTCCGGTGGCAGATCCTGGGGCGGCGTGGGAGTCGGAGTCGGTTTCTGATCCACGTTATTTGTTACGTCATTCTCTATCGATTTAGGTAGTTTCCACCTAAATTGCAATCCGGATTCCAGGCGGTTAGCCATTATCGCAAAAACCTTTGTTTTTATAATAGTTATCAACTAATAAATCACCTTCAAAATCCTGCTCCCGATTCAAGATCCCATCAACAAAGCCGATAAATAAATAACTGCTTTAGGAGGAGATGGATGCTCTTTCCGTTGAGATAAAGACTCCAGCGCGATTTTTTCCAGGATCGCTTCTGAGAAAGGGGATTCATCGGTGAATACTCACCGTCTTGATAATGATGATGAACGAAAACCGCACTTTGCGGTTGTTTTAGTGCAAAGATGCTTCCGGTTCACCCAGACCGGGGGATTCTCAATAGCTGAACTCATGATTGCCATGGCCATCCTGGGCATTGTGGCCGCAATTGCCATTCCAGCCTACCTGGGTTATGTGGACACAGCCGAGATGGGAAGCGTTATTCAGGAAATGAAGCAGATTGAGCTTGTGTTGGAGGACTACAAACTCGACACAAAAGGTTATCCCAACAGCCTTGACGAGGTTGGAATCAGCATGGACGATCCCTGGGGCAATCCCTATCAGTATCTACGCATCGAAGGGGCCGGCAACAAAGCGAAGGGGCACCAGCGAAAAGACCACAACCTGGTGCCCATCAACTCCGATTTCGACCTCTACAGCATGGGCGAGGATGGCGCCAGCGCTCCCCCGCTCACGGCGAAATCGAGCCGGGACGATATCGTTCGCGCCAACAACGGTGGCTTCTACGGATACGGCAAGGACTACTGAGCGATGCAGCTGACTAAAAGGATCCTCAACAATCACGTCTCGCGCAGGGTGGTCGTCCTGTTTATCACTGCCGCGATCGTTCCATTGCTGCTGCTCGCCGCGCTGACGCTCTACCAGATCCGATACAAACTCGTCGACCAGTACAGCGAAGAGATACGGCTCTCCTCGAAAATGATCGGCATGGAAGTGTTCCAGAGACTGCAATATACCAAGGAGCATCTTCAACTCATTGCCAGCGCTTACAATGCCGGTCATCCACTGGCTTTGGACGAGCTCCTGACACCGAACAGGATTGAGTCATCCCGACGTATCGAAGCTCTCTTCAGGTTGGACAATCAGGGCAATACAACCAATCTGTTTGGTGACAACAGCAGCAATGGCGAGACTTTGATCCGGGAGATACACGATCAACGTATTCCCGGTAAATCCATGATAATGGTGTCGCACAGGAGCAACTTCAGAGAGGATAAAGGGATATATTTGATCGTACCGATGGATATAAAAAACCCGGTAGGCGACCTGCTTGTTGCCCGGCTCCATGTACCAACCCTTTTCGATACCGGACAACTCGATATCAGACGCGAGCAGATCTGTATCCTGCATGAGAATGGTGTCCCCCTCTATTGCAATAAGCCTTATGACATAGCCTGGCTATCCGATATCGTTACTCAGACAGAAAATAACAACAGCCAACAGACAACCTGGAAAAACAGCGAGGGTAAAGAAACATTCACTGCCTACTGGTCGCTCTTTCTCGCACCACACTATCAGGTGGAGAAATGGACAGTTATCGCTGCCTTGCCGGGTGAGATTGCCCTCACATCGATCAATCAGTTTCAGAAGATTTTCCTGCAGGTGGGATTTGTGACGCTGGGGTTGGTCATTTTATTGAGCATCTTCTCTATCCGCCGCAGCATGGTGCCACTGGAGAGACTGCTCAATGGCACGCGTCAATTGTCACGCGGCATCTTCAGCACCCGGGTGGAGATTGGCGGCCAGGATGAGTTCACGGAACTGGGCGACGCGTTCAATGACATGGCCACCAGGCTAGGTAACAGCTTCAATCAGCAGGCCAACCTGATTGACTTCAGCTATAGCCTGCAACATGCCGGCATCGTGCACAAGGCATTGAAAATCGCCCTGGACGCCTTGTCGCAATTCGTCGCCACCGACAACATGGCAATCGTACACTTTGAAAACAAGCAGGGCCTCACCCACCTGACCTGCCTCTACAGATCGAATAATCAGACCCTGGAGCACAGCGCATCCTACCCCACATCACAACTCGACCTACCGCTTTCACCCTGGAAGGGCCCCGCTGAATATGCGATGAAACGCTTACCGATCATCCAGCATTTCGGCTATCCGGAGGATACCGAGATCTCTCTGATGCCGGCACTGATCAAGCAGCATGTTGAAGCCTGCCTGATCCTGGAGCTGTCCGCATCTGATTCCCCGGGTATCGACAAGCTCTTCATACTGACACAGTTCAGCGATATCCTCGCCTCCACCATTTCAAACCTCAAGCTGAACCAGCAGCTCGAGTATCAGGCCTATCATGATCCTCTGACGAAACTGCCTAACCGCAGGCTCATTAAGCAGGAGACTGAGAAAGCGCTGCGGCGTGCTCAACAAGACCAGCATGAAGTTGCGATCATGATCATGGATATCGACCGGTTTAAAATCATCAACGATTCCATGGGCCATGCCGCGGGAGATGAACTGCTTGTGGCACTCGCCGAGCGTCTGAAACAGTTCACCAGCCGAAGGGATATTCTTTGCCGGTTCGCCGGCGATGAGTTCGTCTTTCTCTTCGCTTCGAAAAACCACGATTTACGAAATAAACTGCCGGAGATTATCGAGAGGCTGGACCGTGTCTTCCATGACCACTTCAATCTCGGTAAGCGGCAAGTTCGGATCACCGCCAGCAAAGGTATCGCTGTCTATCCACAAGACGGTGAGAGTTATCTCGATCTGCTGAAAAACGCCGATGCAGCCATGTACCACGCAAAACATCGGAAACCCGGCAGCTATGCATTTTACAATCAGACTCTGCAGTACAGCCTGATCGAGGAGATGGAGACCGAGCAGAATCTGATCGAAGCCCTGACACAAAAGGAGTTCGAACTCTACTATCAACCTTGCATCCATCTACCCACAGGACGAGCGGTTGGGGCAGAAGCGCTAATCCGCTGGAGGCGGCCAAAGCAGGGACTCATTACACCTGATAAATTTATCCGGATCGCTGAACAGACCGGACTGATAGAGCCGATGGGGAACTGGGTTCTCAAACAGGCCTGTAAGGATTTTATCCGCTGGCGCAACGAGGGCGTACAGCTGGACTACGTCTCCGCCAATGTCTCAAGCGTTCAGTTACAGAATCCAAACTTTGTCGAGACAGTCGCTCATACACTGGAAGTGACTGGCATGGCAGCACATCATCTGGAACTTGAAATCACAGAGACAGCCTTCATCGAAGACTTCGAAGGCAGCCTGGCCAAACTGAAAGAGATTCAGAGTCTGGGCGTCAAAGTTGCTGTGGACGATTTCGGCACGGGCTACGCCTCATTGAAGTATCTGAAGGAGATGCCCGCCGACCGAATCAAAATCGATCGGCTGTTCATCAAAGACCTGCCCGATAGCCAGAATGATATCGCCATCGTCTCATCACTAATCACCTTGACCGATCGACTCCAACTCGGATTGGTGGCAGAAGGTATAGAGACAGAGACCCAGAAGCAGTACCTGCTGGATGCCGGCATCACCATGGCGCAGGGTTTTCTCATGAGTCGCCCGCTCCCGGAAAGCGAGTTTATTATCTATCTCGCAGAAAACAGCATGCCGGACAAGATAAAACGGTTGCCGCGAAAGCAAAGCAAATAGACAGGCGATTCAACCCGCCTTGTGTGCGACCTGATTCCTCAGATAGACCGGTAGTGCGAGTTCAGGCGATACCGCCAACCCCTGTTCAAAGTCTGCTACCGCCAATTGTGCAACCTCTCTGGCACTGCACAACATCTGCGCCTGAAATCCCAGCAACAGTCCTTGCAGCCGTTGCTCCAGAACACTGCCTCCGGCAGTCCAGCCGGAACCTACGCCATACCACTCCCCATCGATAGGCAGGTGAACACGCTCGGCTGTGGCAACCTCTTCATCGATCACCAGCCGTACCAATTCATCATCACCGACTCGGTAGGCAGCCCAGTAGAGCTCCCCCATGCGGGCATCATACGATGGCAGCAGATGACGTTCCCCTTTCTCACGGTAAGCCCGCTGTGCGAGTGCGGCCAGGGTGGAGACGGGCACCACCGGCAGATCAGCGGCGAAGGCCGCCCCCTGTACCACACCAGTGGCGATGCGTACCCCTGTGAACGAACCCGGCCCCCTGCCGAAAGCCATGGCATCGAGTTGAGCGGGCTTCAACCCGGCCTCGGCCAGCAAATCCTCCATCATTGCCAGCAGGAGTTCACTGTGCCCTCGAGGCTTTACCTCATATCGCAGTTGCATTTCATCGCCGATCAACAACGCGGCGGAGCAGGCTTCAGTGGCGGTTTCAATGGCGAGTAGTTTCATGGCGGCTCAAGTGACAGGTTTCATTGCGGGATATGGTCAAGATCAAAAAGCGGATTCTAATGGACTGATTTGATTTGCGATACATTCCCCGCGAAAGACTAAGTAATGCCCCAGTGGAAACAAGAAGATTAAAAGCTACATCAACTCAACTGGAGCCCATTACAAGAGAGCCATCAGCCATACAAACCCTACCTTTAGAAAATTTTTACAGGCAAAGGTAGGGTTTATATGCAGTTGATGCGAAATAGGTTCACACGCAATATATACGCTTATTCCATCTGTTTGTTTTTAAAGGACTAATCGCAAATTAGTCACTTTTGATCTATTTTTACATCGATTTCAGCCTTATCATCCACATATCATTAACTTATTGATTTTAAATATTATTTGTAGTTGGCATGCAAAATGCTTTATTCCTGTCACACAGATGGATGGACATTACACCCTGGAGATAAAGACAGTGAATATAAAGAAGTATCTAATCGGAGCGGGGCTGGCCACCAGTTTTATCCTCGGCTCCACAGCGCAAGCCGCTATTGTTACGGACAATTACACGGAATCGTTCAACTTTTCCTCATACAACACACTCTATGATCGAAATGCGGGGAAGGATGCCGATGGTAAAAACTATTTGGTAAAACGGGTCAACCGGAAAACCGTATCCATCGACCGCTTCGACGGGTCACTGGGCACCTTGCTCGGCGTGGATATCTGGTTCGATTCCAACTGGTCATTGACCTCAACCGTCAATTCCTATGACACCAGAGACGGCAACCGGACAGCAACAGGCAGGGGCAAGTCAGTCAGTAATCAGCAGATCCGCCTGATCGATCCGTGGAGAGAGGTCGCCAAAAACAATGAGGTGGTAAGATCCAATTGTCGGGATAAGCCAGACTGTCGGGATACCGATTCCGCCAGTGGCAGCTTCAACGGCATTTTCAATCTGGGTTCCTTTACCCTCAGCGATTTTATCGGCACCGACATGCTCGATTTCAGAGTGGTCCGTACACTGACTGCCGACCTGCTGAACTGTGGTTTTCGTGACAGTTGCTGGCAGAGAAACTCCAACAATGCCTGGGGTGGAAACATCCACGTGGCCTACACCTACTCCGTTCCCGAGCCCTCCACGCTGATGCTGATGGGTCTGGGCCTGGCTGGTATCGGCGCCAGCCGGATGAGAAAACAGAAAATCTGATTCAGCCTTTTCGATCCTCGATTTAACGCCCGCTTCATGCGGGCGTTTTTTGTCCGATCGAAAGAGAAACAATGTACCTGTGCCTTTAATGTTGGCAGAGAGCATAAAAAGGGTTCTGGCGCCTATGAGTTTCACTTCTCGCCAACTACAGCCCTCTTTTGTCTGTCCCGTCGACTTTGCAGTCTTTCCTGCATACCCTGTAACAGATCCCAGAGCACCGGAATAATGAACAGTGTCAGGGCCGTTGCGGCCGCCAGTCCGGTGACAAAGGTGGATGCCATAGTACCCCAGATCAACGAATAGCTTGGAAAACCCACAGCCATCGGCAACAGGCCCAAAGTAGTAGTGAGTGTGGTCAGCAGAATCGGCCGCAGCCGGATATGCACCCCTTCGACAATCGCTTCCCGCCGGGTCATACCGCCACGGTAGCGTTTATTGATGAAGTCGATCAACACCAGGGCATCATTCACCACCACACCGGCCACACCGATGACTGCCACAAAACTGTTGATAGTGAAGAGGGACTGAGTCACCAGCTTACCGAATACTACGCCGATCAGAGCGAAGACGACTGCGGAGAGAATGATCAACGGCTGCAGGTAGGACTGAAACTGGGTTGCAAGGATCACATACATCACCAGCACGGCGATGATGAAGGCGTACCCCAGGGATTCAAAGGAACGCTGGGTGTCTTCATGCTCACCGCCAAAGGTGACGGTGGCGCCAGGATAGTTCTCGCGGATCTGCTCGAAGTGACTGCGTACCGCATTGACCACTGCCGGCGTCGAGGTGGTCGCCCCCTCACGAATATCAGCTTTCAGGCTGATGGCCCTTTGTCCCTGGTAGCGTTTTATCTCGCCCGCTTCGTTGTAGGCACGGACATCGACCAGGTCAGACAGATAGACAGGCCTACCGGCATCCTCGATCATCGGTACTGAGAGCGCCTGCTCAGGCGTCTCCAGGTGCCCGGGGTCCACGTAGAGTTTAAGGTCGATCTCCTCATCCACATGCCGGTACTTGCCGATATAGCGACCGTCCAGCACGCTGGCGGCGAGACGTGCCACCTGGCTGTTATCCAGCCCATACTCAGCCACCCGTGATTGGTTCACCTCAAGCCGAAAGACCCGTTTGGGCTCACCCCGGTCGTCCTTCAAACCGATCAGGTTGGGGCCGATTTCGGGCGAGGCCCGCATGAATGCCAATAACTCCTTGGCCAAAGCCGACACCGACTCCACATTCGCACCCACTACCCGCACGTTGATGTCCTTACCACTGGGTGGTCCGTCACTCTGTGGGTGCACGGAGATCCGATAGCCGTCTTTCTCATAGAGAGGCGCAAGCTTCTCACGCATACGAACAAGATGTTCCAGCGGGTCATCGAAAGTCTGTTCACCCACCGACGGCATGGTCACCATCACCGATCCGTGGTTGTTACCATAGATGGGTTCGTAGTCTTCATTGAAATAGAGACCGGCAAAACCCGAAGTGGCATTCGCCATCCCCGGGCCGTCTTCCATGATCGTATCGGCAATCTGCTTGACCCGGTTGTTCACCTCCTCGATGGGTACACTGCTGGGTCCGACCAGGTCCACGTAATAGAGCTTGTAGTCGTCGGGGAAAAACTGAATACGGATCAAAGGCACCTTGCCCGAAGCGGAGAGTGACAACACCACCACCGATGCAACAAAGAGCAGCGTGACGATGGAGACCGACACCAAGCGGTGACGCATGGTCAAATTGAGCAGCCAGTCGGTAAAGCGTCTGGCATAACGCATCAGGGCATTGTCCCGCTCCATCAGCTCGGTGGCGCCCTGTTGACGCGGGCCGAAGTCATAGTAGTGGATAGGCAGTATCAACAGGCACTCTATCAGGGAGGCCCCGATGGCGAAGGTCACCGCTTTCGGTACCAGGGCGAAAAACTGTCCGGTGGAACCGGTCATGATCAGCATCGGCAGAAAGGCGGCCACCGTCGTCATGGTGGCGGCGATGACCGGTACCGCGACTTCGGCGGTGCCGCCAATGATCGCCTCGCGCAGCGGCTTGCCCTCCTGCACATGGCGGTAGATATTCTCCGTCACCACGATGGCGTCATCCACCACGATGCCGGTCACCAGTACGAAAGAGAAGAGCGTGATCTCATTCAGACTGTTTCCGGTCAGATACATGATCAGCATGGTGATCATGAATGAGAAAGGGATGCCGATGGTCACCAGCCCCGCATTACGGATCCCCATGAAGTACCAGATGATCAGGGAGACCAGGGTAATACCCACCAACATGTTCATACCCAGGGTGCTCAAACCATCCTTGATGTAGACGGTGGAGTCCTGGGTCAACACCACCTCCACCCCCTGTTCCGACAGGGTGGACCTGAAGTCATCAACCACCGCCACCACCCGGTCGCGGATATCCATGGCATTGCCTTCATCGGCTTTAATCACCTTGAGCCCAATGGAGGGCTTACCGTTAACCGACGCGACAACGATAGGATCCCGGTAGTCGAGACCGATGCGGCTGGCAAGATCTTCCACCCTCAGCAGACTGCCGTCGGCGTCTTTGCGTACTACGGTGGACTTGACCTGTTCCAGACTACGAAAGCGTTCATCCAGTTTGACCAGGAATTCACCACTCTCGTTGGTGTATTTACCTGCCGGAATGGTCAGGTTGGCACTGTTCAACGCCTGTGCCACCTGATCGAAACTGACGCCCAGCTGACGCAGTTTCTCCGGATCGAGGAAGACATGAAACTCCTGGGTCAGCTCACCGGAGAACTCTACCTGCTGTATCCCGGGAATCTTGATTAGCTGAATCTTCACCTCTTCAGCCATCAACGCCAGTGCCCGGTTGCTGTGGTCGCCGATCAGATTGACCGAGATCACCGGTAGCCAGTCCTGCACTTTGGCGTTCAGGAGTCTGGGCGGATCGACCCCCTCCGGCAACTCATTGATGATATTCAGGACCTCGAAACGAACCTCATTGAACAGGGTGTCGTAGTCGCTGTCGTCGACGAATTTGAGGCGAATATGGGAGCGCCCGCTGAAGGAAGTGGCATTGATCCATTCCACATCATCGACCCGCTCCACCGCCTCTTCGATCTTGCGGGTGACCAGGCTCTCCACCTCCACGGGCGAGGCGCCCGGATAGACGGTGGAGATGATCACCTCGCCGAATCCGAAATTGGGATAGCGTTCCGCCGGCAGGGCGAAAAGGGTGATGAACCCCGCCACCATCAAGACCACGAACATCAGGTTGTAGAAGACCCGCTGTTTGAGGGAGAAGGCGACCACCGATTGCATGGCTACTTCTCACCGCTCAGGCGGAACTGATCCCCCGGCTTGATCGCAGGCGAAACCACACTCACCCACTCACCTTCAGGACCGTCGTTGGTGCCAAGATAGACCACTCTGACCTCTTCCCCGTCCGGGCGTGTCAGCCAATACTGTTCGTAGCGTTGCTCGAGAGCAGTCTCGGGCACCAGAACAGCACCGGTTCGAAGTGGAATATCCAGACCAAGCTCAACACGCAACCCTCCCCTGAGGGGCGCCACACCCTCGGCAATTTCGAGATCCAGATGGATCTTGCGTGAGGCCTCATCGAATGCAGGGGAGGTTCGCAAGAGATTTGCCGGGACCTCACGTTGCTGATCCGGCAGGTAAACAGTCAATGCGTCTTCTCCCTGCAGCAGCGACTGGTACTCCTGCATGCTCAGTGCAAAGGGCACCAGAAGGCTGCGGTAGTCCCCCACCTCGACCACAGGCTCTCCCGTGTTGACCCACTGACCCGGCTCTACATGACGATGGATCACCTGCCAGCCGGTCGGTGCCTGGACACAGTGACGCTTTTTTCTCTCCTTCAGGATATCCGCGGCGATTCGCAGGGAATCGAGTTGTATCTTTGTCTTGTCCAGATTTCGCCGGGCCGTGTCGAGCTGGCTCTCGGAGGAGCTGTTCTGTTTCACCAACTGCCGGATGCGTTCCACCTCTTTCCGGAAGTAGGCCCGATCAACCACCAATGTATCTCGCTCTGCCCTGTTGGTTGACAACTCCAGGTCAATAAATGTCTGATCCAGACAGGCGAAGGCCGCCTCGCCCGTCACATCCCCTACATCCGCATTGACTTGCGACACCCGGCCGGCCGTCTCGGCGGAGAGCACCAGGCGGGTGCGTGCCCGGGTAAATCCGGAATGGGTTTCCTGCTGCATCGCCGGTTTGGCCGTAACCAGACTATCCGCCGCAGACACAGCCAATGAGCAGAAAAACAAGAGAAAGGAAACTGAAAAGATACGCTTTTTCATGGGCCTGTTTTCCTGAACCTCATGATATGGCAGAGTCTGTGAGCATAACTCATTTCATCCGGAAATGAGTCTCGACAATCTCACATGACGTTGTTGGGATATGCCGCCTCCAGGCGCTGGTAGACATCGTCACTGAAACTGGGACTGTCCGCATCCAGCGAGCTGAGGATCTCCGCCAGATGCTCATTATCCTCCCTGCCCTGCCAGAGCTTGATATAGCTGCCATCCTTATAACCGTGATCCTGTCGGAAGAAGTTGAGGACATTCTTACCCACATAGGTCTTGAAGAGTTCATCGAAGCTGAGATCGGCCGATCGCATGAGTGCGGCGAAATGCCCGATGTCCGCTGAACGGGTCTGGATGGAAGCCGCCGCCAACTGTTCGATCGACTCCCGGAAATCGACCGCATCGGTCGCCTGGCTGAGCCCATCGAGGGCCAGCCCGGCTGCTGCTTCCAGGGATTCACTGTGCAGTATCAGATCGCTCAAGGCAAAGTGCCAGATATCGACGATCTCCAGATGTACCTGTTGCATGTCAGGCTCCTGGTGCTTCCACCACTTCCAGCCAAAGTGGTCGAGCATCTCCGCACACTCGGTCCAGATCGCCCGATACCAGGCATAGCCGGCCTCACGCCAATCCGGATTAACCTTGCTGTTCATTGCATCCTGCAGTTCAAGCATAGTGAGGATTTTCTGTTTCATCGGTGACATATTCTTTTTCAACCATTCATCGAGCAGGCTCACCACGGTCTCTACGTAGTTCGGGCAACGGGTCTTGAACAGCCCCTGTTCCCTCGCCTGCCGGTATTCGTTTTCGTTACTCAGGTCCTTTTCCAACAGCTCACGACACTGATGACTGCCATGTCGCTGAATAAAAGCCTCCTGCAACCAGCGGGTAGCGGCATAGGTCGCCTCCTTGGCCGGTTTATCGTCACGCTGAGTGGGCCCTATCGCCAACCCCATCACCAACGCACCGCCGGTCAGGGTACCACAGACGTTTCCCATACGGCCGACACCGCCACCCAGTCCGGTGGCGATACGCATTGCCGTGCTCTCATCAAGACCGAAACGGGAGGCAAAGACTGCGAGCACCGACTGGGAGCAGTTGCAGCCGTTGCAGAAACGCTCAACCGCATCTTCTGCACAACGGGGGCTAGGTGGTTGTTCCTGTGAGGTGTCGTATTCAGTGGTCATGGTGCTACCCAATCATGTGGAGCAGGACCATGACCGATTAAGACAATTGGGTCAAGCCTGACGGTGAATCGACAGTGTCGGCTCCTGGTGCGGCAGAGCCGTACCCTACAGCAGTCTGTCGTGATAGACGCATAATTCGCAGCGATTCATACCGTTAACAGCGTGTAGCAGGATATCGGCTGAAAACAGTACCGCTGTCCGTGGATTTTATGCGTGTAGGGTGCGGCATTGCCGCACCAATCTCTCAACTTTTATTGGCTGCTCAACAGCTTCGACAATAATCGACCGTCACTCGGATGCAGCCGATGACTAAGAGGTGTGGTCACCACTTCGGATCGACCTTTCAGGGTATTGACGTTGTTCATATCCTGACTGAAGGCAGGTACCAACTCATCCCCGGCACCGATGGGTCCCGGCCTGACCACCGAGACGTAAGTGATCTCCGGATGGGGCTGTCGATTGAGCCAGAACAACAGACTGCCCGGCTGCTCCGGGGTGAGATCGAGCAGCACCTCCCAGGAGTCGCGAACCACCCCGTAGAGATCTCCGGCAAAGAACTCCTTGACCACACTGATAGGAAAGGGATCGTCGGTCTCCTCCAGCGCCTCCACCGCTCGCAGGGTACCAAGATGAGGGGTAGCGATAGTGATCAGCGCTTTCGGGTTTCGCACGCCGCCCTGCACCAGCGCCATTCTCGCCACCACGCCACCGGCTGAGTGCCCGACCAGAATCACCGGCTCATCTCCATGCCGCTGTTCAATCAGCGCCAACATGCGACGCAACAGATCGGCCTGGATGGCGACAGGCGCCATGGACGGCAGATCCACTGTGTAGAAACGGTTGCCCTTACGGCCCGCAGGCGCAGGCAGTAGACCGCCGGGGGTGATCAGACCCGCCCGCTGCCAGCCGTTCTGCATCAATGAAGCTGTAACCCCGCTCTGCTCCCAGGAACCGGCGGAACCCAGATAGCCGTGTATCAATACCGCCACATCGGCATTAACGGTGGTAGAGAAAAAAAACAGATAGAGTGCAATTAACTTTTTCATCATGACCTCCAATGGCTCACCGAGCCCCACTCAGCGATGCCTTGCTCATGAGCCCATCGGTGCGGCAAGGCCGCACCCTACGTCTGAAAACCAGATGGACCCACACCTTAGGGTGCGGCCGCCTCGCCGCACCAATTCCCACATCCGACTCAATCCGCACACCGTAATACTCACGCCATGCTCTGGTAGTAGAGATTCTGCGGATGCTTGGCCTCGGTGAAGAAGTGGTAACGCTCCAAGACCAACCCCAGATACTGAATCGCGAAGGCCACCATCGGCAGGCGTGCCGACTCCAACACATAGGCCAGCACAATCAGTACCACCGGCAGTACAAAAACCATCAACAGAAAACCGTAACGCACCGCCCGCAGAAACCCATCTGACTTACCGTGGAAGAACTCGCGGGTATTGAACGAACCGCCCATGAACCCCTGCGCCTTTTGGTGCAGGTCGGAGTGGTGTACACCGATGGCCGACTTCAGATCGACCTTGCAGCGAAAACGGGTGTTGCGGTAGAGCGATATACCCCGGGTGATGGCACCGAGCAGGGTCGCGATCACAGCCCAGGTGCCGTAAAAAGCCACCAGGTTGATGCCTAGATAGGCCGAGAATGCAGCCGCCAGCATGAAACCCGATGCAACACCAAGGAACAGAAAGTTGGCCACCGTCAGGGGAGAATGCCAGGCTTTGATGAAGCGCAAGCTGGCATAGATCATCGCTGTACAAAGAAACAGCAGGAAGGTCGCCAGGGTGCCCAGTGCACCGATGATCAGCGTGATATCCACAGGCAGAGTCTGTGAGATCACAAACAGGGGATCGGTCCAGCCCAGATAGTGGAACAGACCATAGAAAAAGATCAGCCCCATGGCTGCAGGCAGCACGATCACTTCCCGTGACAGCCAGGAGGTACGCCATTGGGTGGCGGCACGCCAGGCCCGCTCGGGCCGACCGAGATGAAAGATGGAAGCCACCAGCCCGCCGATCAACAGAGCCAGTGCCGCCAGACTACCCAGAGAGTAGAAATGATCACTCTGCACTGGCAACAGATTGGCCAGCGAGTAGAGCTGGCCGGTGTAGAGGGCCAGGAACAGGCCCTGACCGGCACCGATCAGCGTGGTAAGAAATATGACTGAGAAAGCGGGATGCATCTATATTTTTCTCCGAAAAATAATTTTGAATTGTGAATGTTGAATTTTGAATGCCGGTGTTCGCTTCATTAAAAAACTCCGTGCGCGTAGCGCACACATCAATTCAAAATTAAAAATTCACAATTCATAACTAATCACCAGGCCACGTCGTCCAGGGTCTCGCCGCCTTCGGGCAGGCTCGGCAACTGCTCTTTCTTGAGCGGATTGTCGGCGCGGACCAGTTCATCCTCATGGATCTGGATACGGGTCTTGCGACGCGGCAGATAGTGGTTGGCCGGTTTGGTACCCCACTCCGGCTGCAGGGGATACCCCCCCTCCTCGCGAATCGCCACCGAGACCACCGAGTTGGGATCGTGTACATCGCCGAACAGGCGGGCGTTGGTGGGACAGGCCAGCACACAGGCGGGCTTGCGCTGCGACTCGGGCAGAGTCATGTCGGTGATACGGTCGATACAGAGGGTGCACTTCTTCATCACCCGCTGCTTCTCGTCGATCTCGCGGGCGCCGTAGGGGCAGGCCCAGGAGCAGTATTTACAGCCGATGCACTTGTCGTAGTCCACCAGCACCACGCCGTTGTCCTCGCGCTTATAGGAGGCTCCTGTAGGACAGACCGGCACGCAGGGCGGATCCTCGCAGTGGAGGCACGACTTGGGAAAGTGGTAGGTCTCGGTGTGGGGAAAGACCCCCGCCTCATAGGTCTGCACCCGGTTGAAGAAGGTCCCGGTGGGATCCTCGTCATAGGCCCGCTGATCGGTCATGGGACCGGCCCAGCCGGAGGTGTTCCACTCCTTGCAGCTGGTCACGCAGGCGTGGCAGCCTACGCAAACGTTAAGGTCGATTACAAGTGCTAACTGTGTCATTCGTTTTATCCAATTTTGAATTTTGAATGATTAATTTTGAATTTTGGTGTTCGTTTTGCTCACAGTTTTTTGATCACACTAAGCTCAGAGCAAGGAGATCAAAACCAATGGTGCGCGAAGCGCACACATCCAATTCAAAATTCAACATTCAAAATTCACAATTAATCAGCTCTCAATTTTGTGTTTCCGCCGAAACTTGCCGGCAAAGAATCCCTGCCACTTCCCGCGACGACTGTCCTGTCCCGGCACCCTTTTCTGCGGTTTGAACTGGGGTGAGGTGACCTTGGGTTCGTCCGGTGCCGCCGGATAGATCTTCACCCGTACATCGAACCAGGCGGCCTGCCCGGTGACCGGGTCGGAGTTGGACATATGGTCACCCGCCTCGCAGGGAGGCAGCTCTTCCGAGATCACATGGTTGAGCAGAAAACCCTTCTGCGATTCGTTGGCCCTGTTCGACAGCCCCCAGGCACCGGCCGCCTTGCCGATAGCGTTCCAGGTCCAGACCGTGCCTGGCTCCACCGCCTCGGAGAAGCGGGCCATGCAGCGCACCTTGTTGGTGGGTGACTCGACCCAGATCCAGTCCCCGTCACCGAAACCCGAGGCCTCCCCCAGCTTGGGATTGACGAAGAGATAGTTGTGGGTGTGGATCTGCCGCAGCCAGGCATTCTGGCTGTCCCATGAGTGGTACATGGCCATCGGCCGCTGGGTCAGGGCGTTGATCGGATAGTGGTGGGTATCGACCAATTTATGTTCAAGCGGCGCCGTGTAGAAAGGCAGCGGGTCGAAGTGCTCGGCCACACGCTTGCGCAGTCGCTCGGGCGGCTGCTTGCCGGGCAGCTTGCCCTGCGCCGCCAGACGAAAGCGCTGCAGCACCTCGGAGTAGAGATGCAGGGTGATCGGCTCCACATAGCGGGTCATGCCGTGAGCCCTCGCCCACTCCAGGTAGCCCTGGTTCCAGTTACGCATGTACTGGTAGGACTTGGGCAGCTCGTAGTGGTAGACGCAGCCGTTATCCTTGTACATCTCCCACTGGCGGGGATTGGGCTCGCCCTTGAGGAACTTCTCGCCCCCCTTTCCGCGCCAGCCTGCCAGGAAGCCGATGCCGGAGCCGGGCGAGGTCTCATAATTGGTCACGAAGTCCGGATAGTTGCGAAACTTGCGGCTACCGTCCTCTTTGACGAAGGCAGGCAGACCGAGGCGACTGCCCATCTCGATCAGCACCTCCTGGAAGGGCTTGCAGTCGCCCCGCGGCGGCACTACCGGGATGCGTACCGAATCCACCGGACCGTCGTACTCCGAGATCGGCCGGTCGAGCATCGACATGGCGTCGTGGCGCTCCAGGTAGGTGGTGTCGGGCAGTACCAGATCGGCGAAGGCCACCGTCTCCGACTGGAAGGCGTCGGCCACGATCAGGAAGGGAATCTTGTACTCCCCGTTCTCATCCTTGTCCTTCAGCATGTCGCGGACGTTCTCCGTGTTCATGGAGGAGTTCCAGGCCATGTTGGCCATGAACAGCAGCAGGGTATCGACCTTGTAGGGGTCGCCTCGCCAGGCGTTGGTGATGGCGTTGTGCATCAGGCCGTGGACCGACAGTGGGTACTCCCAGGAGAAGGCCTTGTCGATTCGCACTGCCTCGCCCGCCTCGTCGACGAAAAGGTCGTCCGGTTTTGACGGCCAGCCCAGGGGCATGCCTTCGAGCGGCGTGTTGGGTTGCACGCCTTCCGGTCCCTTCGGCGGTTTCGGACAGGGTGGAATCGGTCTCGGGAAAGGCGCCTTGTGGCGGAAACCGCCGGGCCGGTCGATGGTGCCGAGAATGGTCATCAGAATGCCCAGGGCACGGATGGTCTGGAAGCCGTTAGAGTGGGCGGCCAGACCGCGCATGGCGTGGAAGGAGACCGGGTTGCCGGTGACGCTGTTGTGCTCATTGCCCCAGCTGTCGGTCCACTGGATCGGCAGCTCGATCTTTTGATCCCTGGCCACCACACCCATCTCGTGGGCCAGTCGGCGGATGGTGTCGGCGGGGATACCGGTGATGTCCTCGGCCCACTCCGGGGTGTACTCCTCCACCCGCTCCTTCAAGAGCTGGAAGGCTGGCTTGACCGGCGTGCCGTCATCCAGGGTGAAACTGCCCAGGAGGCGCGGGTCGGTGCCCGGGGTGTGGGTTGAGATCTCCCGATCCAGCTCCCGGTCCCACCAGAGTTTGTTCTCCGGATCGAAACAGCCCTCTTCGATGTGCATCTCAAAGCGGCGGAAGAGCCCGTGATCGTCCCGCTTGGGGTCGTCCACCACCAGCTCTGCCGAGTTGGTGTACTTGATCAGGAACTCCCGGTCGTAGAGCCCCTGCTGGATCAGCTCGCGGATGATCGCCAGCATCAGGGCGCCGTCGGTGCCGGGTTTGATCGGCACCCATTCGTCGGCGATGGCCGAGTAGCCGGTACGGATCGGGTTGATGGAGATGAAACGCCCGCCGCGTCGCTTGAAGTCAGCGAGAGCAATCTTCATCGGGTTGGAGTGGTGATCCTCTGCGGTGCCGATCATGATGAAGAGCTTGGAGCGCTCCAGGTCGGGCCCACCGAACTCCCAGAAGGAGCCACCGATGGTATAGATCAGCCCCGCCGCCATATTGACAGAACAGAAACCGCCGTGGGCCGCATAGTTGGGGGTACCGAACTGCTTGGCGAACATGCCGGTCAGGGCCTGCATCTGGTCACGTCCGGTGAAGAGGGCGAACCGCTTCGGGTCTTCGGCGCGAATCTTACCCAGGCGCTCCTGCATGATGTCGAAGGCTTTTTCCCAGGAGATCTCCTCGAAATCGGAATCGCCCCGCTCCGAGCCCTGCTTACGTAGCAGGGGTTTGGTCAGTCGGGCCGGAGAATACTGCTTCATGATGCCCGAGGAGCCCTTGGCGCAGATCGCTCCCTTGTTCAGGGGATGATCCGGATTGCCCTCGATATAACGTACTTCGCCATCGCGCAGGGTCACGCGGATGCCGCAGCGGCATGCACACATGTAGCACGTGGTCTCTTTAACTTCGACACGCCCCAGGTCGCTGTCGGAGTGGGATGTTGGGTCCTGCATGAAGAATAAACCTTGAGTTGACTGGGCTTTTCGGCAAGCGCCTAAGAATCTTCTTATATTAGCTTTTTCTGATTTTCCATGCCAGAGATTGGCTATCACAATCCTTTGGGTGTGCAACATTTACATTAATGGAGAGGCATTAGCGAGCATACTAAGTGACTGTTTTAAAGTCACTTATGCCAGGAATAGAACTACTTATCGGATCTCCTGGATCGCTCCAGATCCAACAGCGCCCGCTTCCGATCGATTCCCCAGCGATAGCCGCCAAGTTGACCATCACCCCGTAACACTCGATGGCAGGGAACGAGCACGCTGACTCGGTTCGCCGCGCAGGCAGACCCGACAGACCGGGCCGCTTTGGGCCTACCGAGTTTCGCGGCCAATTCGGCGTAGGTCATTACCTCCCCTTCACGGACACTGACCAGGAAGCGCCATACCTTCATCTGAAAAGCCGTACCGCGCAGGTCGAGCGGCAGATCGGGCCTGGGCGCGCCCGTGCTGATGTAAGCCTCAAGCGCGCCGACCCAGGCATCGAGTTCAGGCGCATCTTCAGTCGGTGAAGAGACGATCTTCGCTTGAGGGAACTCCTCATGCAATTGATCTAAAAGCGTGTGCTCATTCTCACCGAATTCCACGAAACAGACGCCGCGATCCGTCGCCGCCATTAGCATCGGGCCAACCGCCGTATCACGACAAGCATAGAAAATGGTTTCACCTGCGCCACCTGAACGGTAGGTCTTGGGCGCCATCCCAAGATGACGCGTCTCTTCCCCATAGACACGGCTTGCCGAACCAAAGCCTGCGGAGTAGATGGCACTGGTGACATCCTCCCCCTGCTTTAGCGATCGTTTGAAATACCTGAGACGAACCGCGTCCTGATAGACCTTGGGTGAGATCCCGAATGCCGCCTTGAAGAGACGCTGAAAACGGGATGGCGACAGACCCGCACGATTCGCCAGGTGACTCAAGGTCAGACGCTCATCGGCATGGCTCTCTATATACCGGGCAATATCACTCAGCCACTGCACACCTTGTCCGCTCTCCGTTGGATGGCAGCGCTGGCAAGGTCTGAAACCTGCGCGCATGGCCGACGGCACATCGTGGAAAAAGCGGATATTCTCTCCTCGCGCATGACGACTGGCACAAGACGGCTTACAGAAGACACCCGTCGTAACGACGCCATAGAAAAAGCGCCCATCATAGGATTTGTCTCGATCCGCAATCGCCCGATGCATGGCTTCTTGTACCGGCATTGTCATGTCATTGCTCCTCATGACGTTTCTGTTTTCCCATTAGAGCTCAGCAAACCGATTTCATCCATCCGATTCTTGTCGTTCAATCCGGATCTCCCTGGTACTTGGAGAATTCCGGCTGTTACAAACAGAAGATCACTAAGATTCCCAGGGCTTATTTGTGTTGTTGTGGACACCTAAACTGTTTGGTGGGGCCCTGCCCCACCATTGTGATGCGGAAGACCGGACAAATCCTCACACCTCCTCATGATGTTCTCGTAGGAATATGTCATTCTACTCAGAGAATATTTTTTATAGATCCCCATCTGCCACAGCTAAAGCATGAACACCCATCACATCGCCGCGGGCATGAGAGCGCTATCCCAGGTCGACCGGGATCTCGAACAGGCTTTTGCGGAGATGGGACCGCCACCTCCCCGCATTCGGCCAAAAGGGTTTGAGACCTTCCTGTCCACAATCGTCAGTCAGCAAATCTCAACCGAAGTGGCACGGGTTATTTTGGATCGGGTTAAAGATTGTCTGCCGGAGATCTCCGCCGATGCACTGTTAGCGACAGAAGACCAATTATTACGTGAAGCCGGTTTGTCATCCCGAAAGATAGAGTATGCCAAAGGCATGGCAGAGGCCGTCGTGTCGGGAAGTTTCGACATCCAGGGCCTGGAAGGGATGAGTGACGATGACGCAATTGCGAGCATCACGGCAGTCCGGGGATTCGGCCGCTGGAGTGCCGAAATCTATCTGATGTTCTCTCTGCAGCGGCAGGATATCTTTCCCGCCGACGACCTGGCGTTGCAAGTCGCACTGGGCCGCCTGAAAAACCTGCCGGACAAACCATCAGCCAAGCAGGCACGGGAACTCGTCGCCCATTGGACACCGTGGAAAAGCGTGGGCTCGTTGTTCCTCTGGCACTACTATCGGGGTGCACCCACATAATGAAAAAAAAGAGAACAGGCTGACCTTGTCTTTCCGATTGAATCTTTGCTTTGACAAAGGATTGTCGTGTTACGAAAAGATCACAAGCAGCAACCCTATCGCCCCAGGGACCGCCTGAATGATCAGGATCTTTCGACTGGCAGTTGCCGCACCGTAAAGTCCCGCAACCACTACACAGCTCAGGAAGAAAATCTTCACGCCGGTGCCATCGGCACCCAGGATAATTCCCCAGAAAAGTCCGGCTGCCAGGAAACCGTTATACAAACCCTGATTGGCGGCCAATACCTTTGTCATGGCTGCAGACTCCCTGGTATGTCCGAACACGCGCAGACCCAGCGGCTTATCCCAAAGAAACATCTCCATGACAAGAAAACTGAGATGCTGAAAGGCAATGAAACCGACAACGATGTCTGTTAGGAGTGACATTGCTTATCCGTGTCGCCATGAATGACGCATCGTGAAACGTTCATGCATTCAGCTTACCCACGGTAGCCGCCAACTTTCTGCCAAGCGCCAGGACTGATTGTTGCTTCCGTTCATCCACCAGTGAGCCATCCTCATTGAAAGCTTTAAAGGCCTGGGGAATGGCCTGTTGATCAGGTAGAACCGTCACACCGATATTGGCCAGCAACATCCTTAAAAACACCAGTCCGCGAAGCCCGCCCAGCGCGCCTGGGGAAGCCGCAAGGATAACTGCCGTTTTACCCTGGAATGCCATCAGTGGCGGCTCATCGTCCGATTCGGCTCGCGACGCCCAATCAATGACGTTCTTCAGCAGCGGACTGAACGCGCTGTTATATTCCGGTGAAGCGATGATGAAGCCGTCGTGGTCGATGAGATGTCTTTTAAATTTCAGGGCATTTTCCGGAATCCCCTGTTCGCTCTCCAGATCCTGATTGAAGAGCGGCATTGGGTAATCCGCCAAATCGATCCGCGTGACATCCGCCCCGGCAGCTTCGGCCCCCGATGCGGCAATCTTCAAGAGTCTTTTATTGAAGGAGTCTCTCCTGCTGCTGCCTGCGAATGCGAGGATTCTCGGTGCCATAGTCCCCCCTTGAATGGCCGTCATACCTATCTCTCGACAGGAAGAGATGAAGTCAGTGTAGCTGACTTTTCCTCCGTGGAACGGTTAAGCGAATGCCACAGCGGTGGGTACACATGGCGTATACGTGTCTGTTTGACTTTGGTACGCCTCATTACCCTTTCCCACCCTTAACAGATTCACAAGTGAAGCATGCTCAACCGCAGATAATCCAATATTCTATAAGTGGAAGGCTTTCCCGAAACCGGGCAGCTTTCCTGACAGACGCATGCCACTGCCATATGGGCCCGTAGAAATGAATCGACACTTCCACGCAGAACACCCTGAAGCACTGACCGAACTGCTGTTGGCTCGGGAGCGACGCGTGCTGCTGTTCGGCCCGCCTGGTATCGGTAAAAGCACCCTGGCGGGAAAACTGGCGGTGTCACTGAGTCAGTCAGGCAGACGAATCTGGTGTCTGGCAGCGGATCCGGGGAGGCCGTCATTCGGTATCCCCGGCGCGGTCAGTCTCGGTCTGTGGCACCGCGACAAGTGGGAAGTCGTGGATCGGGCGGCGATCTGCAGCCTCGACGCCGCCCGCTTCCGCCTGCCCCTCATCGAGGCCGTCGGCGGATTGGCCGATCAGGTTGAGGACGGCACCCTTTTCATCGATGCACCCGGGGTCGTACGTGGCGTGGCGGGGGCTGAACTCCTAACATCGCTAGCGCGTGCAGCAAATGTGGACCTTGTGATGGTGCTGATTCGAGAGGGACAGGCGCCCCGCCTAAACCAGGAGCTCGACACACTGCCTGCCGAGGTCGCGACAGTCGAGGCTTCGCCGTCGGCCGGACGTCCTGGTAAAAATGCCCGAAACCGTGAGCGCACCCGCTTATGGGACGACTATCTGGTCCATGCAAACAGCGTGGAGACCACCCTATCCGAAGTCAGCACCCTGGGGACGCCGCCCCGCCGGGCAGCCGAAGCCTGGTTGGGCAAACAAGTGGCATTTCTTGAAGCAGAGAGAACAGTCGGTATGGGTGAGGTCGTCGATATGACAGGGGAGACCCTGCAGGTCCTGCTGCCCCCGGAAGACCGGCAGACCCGGGTCGTCCTGGTGCGTGACGCCGTCCGTAACGATTCGGGCTCGCTGGTGACCGGCAAGCGGTTCGCGGAGAACGTGGTGCGTTATCTCCCCCCCTCCGACCTGGTGCCAGACGCCAAACTGCCGCAGGAAATCGGGCTCCGTCCCATGGTGCAGACCGGCAGCGCCTCCGCGGTTTTGATGAACGGCGTCTTCGGCGATCCCCAACTCCATCTCCGCCTGGCTCACCAGCGGCGCAGTCTGCTCTTCGACCTCGGCGACGGGGCACGCCTGCCGGCACGAGTGGCGCATCAGGTGAGCGATGTCTTCATCAGCCATGCCCATATGGACCATATCTGCGGATTCCTCTGGCTGCTGCGCTCACGCATCGGTGAAGCGGGGAGTTGCCGCCTCTACGGTCCGCCCGGTCTCACCGATCAAATAGGACACCTGATCAACGGCATCCACTGGGATCGGATCGGTGACCGGGGACCCCGTTTCGATATTGCGGAACTGCACGGCGAGCGCCTTATCCGCTTCAGCCTGCAAGCCGGCATTGCAGGCCGTCAGCAAAATGGCGAGGTGGCGATCAAGGACGGCGTCGTACTGGATGAAGCCGGCTTCTGCGTACGCGCCGTCACCCTCGATCACGGCATTCCCGTGCTCGCCTATGCTTTTGAACCCGTCATGCAGATCAACGTCCGCAAAGAGCGGCTCATTCAACGCGATCTCGCACCCGGCCCCTGGCTCACCGAGTTGAAACAGCTGATCGTCGAAGAACGATGGGATGCACAGATCACCCTGCCCGACGGCAGTAAAGAGCGTGTTCGCCAACTGGCTGACGATCTCACACTGACCCTCCCCGGGAGTAAAATCACCTACGCCACCGATCTGGCCGACACCACCGGGAACCGCATGAAACTCTCCACACTGGCGCAAGACGCCCACACCCTCTTCTGTGAATCCCCTTTTAGAGAGAAAGACTCGGCACAGGCACAACGTACCGGCCACCTGACCACCAAAGCCTGCGCGGAGATCGCGAGAACGGCGAGAGTCCAACACCTGATCCCTTTTCATTTCTCCCGCCGCTATGAAGAAGCGCCATGGCAGGTCTACGACGAGATTGCGGCGGTCTGCCCGCAAGTGGTGATACCGGCAGGAACGAATAACTCAGACTTGATCTGAAACCTCACTTGAAGAAGATGAGAGTTACCGTCCAAGATGGAAGCGCTGACTGACCTTAACACCATAAGGTAACCCTCATGCTTCATACTAACGAACACATCATGTTCGTCTACTATTGCCCCCTGCTGCACTCTCCGTCGTGCTGCTAAAGCCCCAGTGGCAAAACATTAACCATTGAGAATGATGTCTGTAATTTTCTCCGGGCTGTCCAATGATGAAAAGTGACCTGCACCTTCAATTTCGATCAATCTTGAATCCTTAATACTCTCTAGATTGCTCGTTCTTTCACTCTGAGTCGTCCAGTCATGTTCACCATAGACCAGCACGACCGGTGTGTTGATTTGGCGATACAGTTTTCTATTTTCTGTCCAGCTGTGCCAATTCAGAAAGATGGACCGGAAAGCCTTCGAATAACCCCTTCGTTTCCCCACGCGACTAAATTCAGTTACCAAGTCTTTGGGTAGATGATCAGGATGACCAAATCCACCGCGCAATATTAGTTTCAACACTTCACGGGTTTCGGCATTGGATATTACCCAACCTATGACAGGCCATGTGATCCCAGTGAATAGTATTCGCCCCAAGACGGAGCTTCGATCGAGTCCGTTGCTATTGTCATAATCAGCAGCATTCATAGCGATAACACGCTTTATACTTACCTCTTGCTTTGTCGCCACACCCAGAGCGATTGAACCCCCTATGGACTCCCCAGCCAGTGTCACCTCTTTCAATCCCAGCTCTTTAATAAAGGTTGTAACCACATCAACAAATAGGGGTTTATCGTGTGCCCGATCAACAATGTCTGAATAACCGTGACCCGGTAGATCCAGCGCATAAACACAGTAGTGTTTAGCTAATTCAGGAATGATTTTTCGGAAATAGTCCAACTGGGTACGAATAGTATGAATAAGAACCAGTGGCGGACCCTCTCCTACCTGAAGATATCGAATATTGATACCGTTGATCACCACGTATTTAATTACGCCGCCACTTATCCATTTAAGATTGCTATGGGGCGCATTCGCTGTCGCATTCATTTTACTCACCATGTATATGCATGTTTTATGCTAGGCATTTTCCAGACGAGAATATAAATGCATTGATTCTAACTATCGCTGAAAGCGTCCAGAAAAACGTCGGCTATGTTTAATACATCTTTTGCATTATTTACACCAAGCCTTTGAATGACATCCTCTTGTGCTTGAGCCCAAATGGGCAAGGCCTTTTTATATAGCGATTTACCCGCTTTAGTAAGGCTTATCACTTTGATTCGACTGTCGTTTACATTTGGCTTTATTTGTAAATATCCGTCACGCAATAGCGGCTTTAAGTTGCGGGATAGCGTTGTCTGATCGAGTACCAATAAACCTTGTAAGTCTTTATTTGTGGTTTCACGGTGCAAATAGGTGGCTCGCAAAATGGAGAACTGTCCAACCTTCAGATCAACAGCTTTGAATCTTCTCTCATAAAACTGAGTGATCAATCGAGTCGATTTTCGCATCGCCAAATTGAAACAGATATCATTTTCCATATCCCGATTATAGTTGCATATACATGTTTTTCAATGGTGAATGTAATGCTGCCCTGATCCTGAAAAGTCATGTTTATCTGCAGACCTTGTCAGAGTTTACGAATCATTACCTTTGCCGACGACGGGCAAAGCGTCTGATACTGCTGTGTCTCGGTAATCGATCGAGGGACATCGCCACGTTCGATAGTCGTAAAACCGAGCCTGGAAAAATATCCTTCCGCCGATTCTGTAAGCAGATACAGCGCATCAATTCTGATCGAGCGGGCGCATTCCTCCAAGATCCGATAGAGCTTCTCTGCCACTCCCCTTTCCCTGTAATCCTGTGCGATGACTATAGAACGGATCAGCCCCTCTCTTCCGCAGACCTGAAGCCCACCGACACCGATGATTTCATCCGCAACCTCAACGATGACAAAGTTTTGAACATGATCGGCAATGTCGTCAGAAGGCAAGCGACAGGCACGCAGCAGCCTTTCAATTCCTACAAGATCAGACGATGTTGCACCCCGATAGATCATTCTGCTTACAATAGTTGGTTTGGTGTAATCGACAGATGGAATAACTGAACAATAGTTTAGCGATCTGATTGAATCAAAAAACACTTTATATGGATTATGAATTTTTGATCGAACCTAAAACGATTAATAGAGAGCAGTACAGCATTCCGATTGAGGTTCATTCCTTTATATTTGAGAATGACGGGTCTCTGATTGAGGCGTGAGCAAATAATATTGAAAACGGCGAGATGTTGATTGAGGATCACGAGTAAAATATTCTGGCTCATGTCAAAAATAATCTCGGCATTGACTAAATTTTGGTCAATGCCGAGTTGAAATCATCTCGTGATCCGGTCTTTTTATCCCATCGGTTTCAAAAAAAATCGGGCGAACCTCGAAATTAGTCTTGTGACCCAGTAAAAATATCCCACGGTTTTCGAAAATCTTCCGATGCGTTTAAAAAATCATCGGGAGAGGTACCAAAAACCATTCGTGAGTCTCAAAAACGGCCCTACGAGGCAGGAAAAAGGGATGCTGGGGTTATCTGTCCGGTTCGTGTGGTACCGCCAGATGCAGACCAGCCGGTTAATCAACCGGCCGGAGGTACGATAATCAGGCTTCGGCCTCTGCAGGAACCCGAACGCTCTTGCAACGGAACCGGCTACTCAAGGCCGATCGCAGGTCTTCGAGTCCCGCCACCCCTTTGTTGATCTTCACGCAGGCGTAAACGTCCAGCGCCGCTTGCTGATCTTTGAGGCTGAATTCAGCAGTGTCCCCTTTTATTTGTCCATGAAAGGGCCCTTGTCCACAGGTTATGGGAGTTATCCGCTATCGTTATGACTGCCTGCGGACCGGCATAAAGTAGCGGGCTACATGTAAATAGCAGAACGCCAAACCAGGTATGTAAGTAATACAAAGTAATTGAGACAATGGGGATTCACCGAATAACCTAGTCATTCACTTCACTAAAAGTGGCTGTGTAGGAAAAAGACTACAGACAGGCTCCGATTATTCTGGCATCTTTTGAGTTTCTTATAGATACTCTTAGAAAATCATAAGGTTGAAGGACTTCTAATGCATATCAAAAAGGTTGCCAGTCAATATTGCAATGAGAACATTGTGTGAACAATATGCAATATAAATCAATATTTGTGCTTGCGGCATAACACGCTATTTGTGCCAGCAATATAATAAACTGTTAGCTGTATAAGAGAGATGAAATCTATCCTTGCATTATTGATAACATTTGGAGTTTCTGTCATGGCGTGGTCTGAAGAGACATGGTCAGTTGGTGAAGCGAAAATCAAAGGTAACCCAGTTATCTACAAATTCATGAACGAATTTCCAGATGAAGTAACTCGTCACAGACTTCCATGGCTTACTGTTGTGTCATGGAAATACAATGGCACTAATAACAATGGAATGCCGTCAGAAGAAATAAACGAATCGATGATTAAATTAGAAGATGGTTTAGAAACAATAAAAGATAGGGAACTATTATATATGGATGTTTATTCTGCCACTGGAAATAATCTTAAAGAGTTTGTTTTTTACATAGCAGATCGAGAGCAATTTATGGCTAATTTAAATAAGGCATTAAATGGGCATCCAGTTTATCCAATTGAAATCAATTTTTATGAAGATAAGGAGTGGAGTGAGCTCGATAAACTACAAAGTGATTTCGGCCTAACAGCTAACAAGCGCGTTAATTAGGACGCTCCTTTCGTCGCGCCTATTACGCTAATCGTTAGCTCAATAAATATCCGCTATGGAAGAAAATGAAAACCTCTTAAAACGCTTGTTAAGATCCTTTCATAAGCAAGAAGGATTAGATGATTTGCTTATGATGGCAGAGCATTGGAATGGCTTTAAAAGAGAAAATGCTGTTCGTCGGTTAGGAATGCTCGGTAGCCCCGTCGCAATACCTAAGTTAATAGTCAGGGTAAATGACTGGGTTCCTCAAGTACGAGAGGCAGCAAGGAGTGCGTTGCTCAAGTTGATGACCCCCAAGAATGCGAAAGCATTTGCAGAGAGTCTTCCTGATCTATTTCATTTAAAAACTTGTGGCAGAGACAATCACACACGATTTATAGATAATGTACTAGAGTATTTGTTAAAAGATGAAAATTCAGAATCCATAAGGGAAGTCGCATTTTCATTAGAACCAAAAGTAGCAAGGATAGCTGTCCGGTTATGCTTTGATCATTCGTTATTAGACAGAGACGAATTAGTTAACAAATGCCTTTCCCATCCAGATGTACTGGTTAGAAATATTGCAGCAGGCCATCTACGTGAGGTTTCTGGTGAAACCCTTTCTGTCCTGCTTAAACTCGCGATTAAAGACCCGTTTATGCCAATAAGGCGTGAAGCGTTTCTAATTTATTTAAAAAACAGTCCTGAACAAGGGGAGGTTATTGCAAATACATTTCTGTTTGACAGGCATATATCTATTCGTGAATTAGCCATCACCCATCTATTAAGGAAGGGGTGCGATGTCAGAAGCATCTACTCTTTTGAGGTCACTAGTGGTTCTAAAAGTATCTCACGCAAGAAATTTTCGATTCTTGGTTTAGCCTATTTAGGTGCTAAACAAGAAATACCATCTATATCGCAACATCTTGACAATAAGTCACCTGGCATAAGAAAGTCAGCAATCCAAGCATTAGAAAAACTCATGGGAGATGAGTCTAAATCATTATTGGTGGTCGCCCTTGATGATCCTTCCCCTAGTGTAGCTAAGGAGGCATCTAGACTGATTGCAAAACTGAAGTTGAAATTTGGCTCGCATGAAATAGAAGAAGCCATAAATATACATGGAAATCCCCATACTTTAGCATTAACTACCAGAGCAATGAAAACATCAAATAAATGGGAGAGGCTTATATTCTTGTTAAGGGTTTTAGATATAACCACAGACGATAACTCGTCAAATAAGGGCATGATACAGTCAGAATTAGTGAAATGGGATACTGACTTCAATCGAAGCAGCAGTCAACCGTCGGCATTACAAATTCAAATGATTAATCGCGAGTATGCGAATTGCTCATATCTTCTCAACGAGAGGCGAAGGCGATCAATTGAGTTTACTTTGAGTGGGATTAGCAGATGATGTGGCAAGAAAATGAGCTAACAAAAGCTTCCAGTCGACGCGTCAAAGGCGCGCGCGGCTGAAGCTAGACGTTATACGCATACATGATTAAACATATTTATATACTGGTGCATATTTTTAGCATACTGAGCTGCTCTCAATCTTCTGCGCCAACCAACACAGTACCAGTGCATACTGGGCACAACGCAATTACAGAACTACTTATCACTAAACTAAATGATACAAATGAATGGTATCGTGAAATCAACAATACAACCCTAGAGGTAGCTAATCCACCACCATCCTGGTTAATGGGTTTTATGGAAGCAGAAATGAATAAAATCATCCCTACAGGCAGGTCATTTTCTATAGCTGACGAATTGCGCGAAGAAACATTATTAAATCTAAAAAACAATAACATTAGCTCTAAGCTAGTTATGTTTGATAACGCAGAGTGGATAGTGTGGGAAAAACAAGATACAGAAGCCGTGCAAGACATAATAACTACTGTGAGCACAAAGGCAGCAGATGCTAAATTTAGCGAATAAGCGTATAACAAATCACTTGTGTTGGACTATCGGCAAAAATCCGCCTCGTGCCCCACAGCTCAACCGTTATGTTAAAAAAATGATCAACCAACGGAAGGTGCTGCTTTGGGTTGGAGTGGTCATTTCCATTCCAGCTACTGGATACGCGGGATTAAGCGTGGTTTTCTATTCATGGTTGAGTGCAGCAGAACCTGAAAGGTGGCCTGCCGAAAAAGCAGCAATATGGGCCGGGGGAGCACTCGTTCTTACAGTCGCTTTTTTCATCTTGCTCATTTATTGCGTAAAAGCACTAGTTCAAGGAATGAACAAAGAGCATTTGGAAGAGAAGAAATTCAGATTGTACGTGGATGCAGAAAAATACCACTACTTCACATTTGAAGAGGCAAAGTTGGCTGCGCAAGGTCATATGCAAGGCAATCCAGAACTCCGCATTGAAATACTCTTTGAAACCGGCGGGCCTGATTTTTGGGCGTATGAGTATCAATCAAAAGAATGGGTTCCATCGTAGTGGCGTACGAGAAAAACATAACAAGTAGTTCTAGCCGTTCGTCGCTCTGCTCCTCACTGGGACGTCCGGCTTCGCCGGCGGCCCCTAAACATGGGCGTTAACTTTCAATTCTACCCAACAAGTCATTTATTAAGTTTTCACGATCGTTCTTTGCCCTTTTTATTAGTTGCTCAGGGGCATTGGTATTTGGATCGTGCTTACTGCTCCAAATCATCATCTCTAACATGATTGGCAACATATCCCTGCCTAATTGCGTCAGTGTATAAACATTCTTTCGCTTGTCCTCCACATCAACCTTTTTGGCTATTAAGCCATCATTCTCAAGTCTTTCCAGGCGGCTTGACAGTATATTAGTGGCCATTTTTTCTGGTGAGTTTAGAAACTCCGAATACGAGTGTTTATTGAAAAAAACAAGATCCCGGAGAATCAACAAGCTCCATTTATCACCCACAAAATCCAAAACATTAGAAATAGGACAATCTGAACGCCGGGGCATTTTTCCTCACCGTGTTTCACTTCAAACAATGATTTAGATTGTAATTCACTTGCATATTGCAATCAATTAATTTACCCTTGCATTATGCAAGTTAAATGAAGCGCTGCCTCTCAGCTAGCGTTTTTAATATTTTAAGTAATTAGGAGCAAGAGATGGCAAATCCAAAAATTGATATTGATACACTAAAAAAAGCGCATTGGAGCACTGACGCTAAAAATAGTGCTGAGGCTGTCCTTGAGTTTGTTCAACTGCTTATGAACGACCATAATTTTGAGGAAATATCACGTCGATACTCAGGCAGCCCTTACAGACAACACAATCGTAATATTGCCGATGGCATTGAGGGGGTTATAAAAACTGTCAGTGATTTTGTAAAAAATGCACCTGAGTTTAGTTATGATGTTAAGCACATTTATGTAGATGGCGAATACGTTACTATTCATTCTCATGCGACCCTGAGGGCGAAACATCGGGGAGATGATTCACAAGGCCTAAATATCATAGATACATGGAAGGTAGTTGATGGCCGTTTGGTTGAACACTGGGATGCGATACAAGCTATTAGCTTACCTATGAGGCTGTATGGGTTGTTTTTTGGCGGGAAGGTTAGAAATGAAAACGGTGTTTTCTAAATAGAATTGATGCAGTGGTAAAGTTAACAAGACGCTGCTGTTGGACAAATTTTTACGCTGCGCTCAAAATTCGCCTTAGAGCGAGGCGTTAACTGAAATTAGGATAATGAAATGGGATGGGTTCGGGATACATTTCAAGAATATAGAATTGGAAGAGTTAAATCTGTAACGGGTGAAACTCAGGTAAGGTCACACTCAAATTCCAGCGATATAGTCTATGTAGAAGAAAAACTGGATAATTTAATCCTTATTACACATGCCATCTGGGAGTTACTGGAAGAAAATGGCATATCAGAGAACCAACTGGAAAAAAAGATAAAAGAGATAGATTTAAGAGATGGCATTAAAGATGGAAAATCATCGAGCACCATTACATCATGCCCAGAGTGCGGAAAAAAGATAAAAAGCAGAAGATCGAACTGTTTTTGGTGTGGCGCAAAAATACCTTTAGATAATTTACTCTCAAAAAGCAACTCTACTGAATAAAAGGCATCGGTGACAAATGATAATCTTTCGGATAAAGGGGTCGACGACCCTTTTACCCGCTTCAAGCGAAGCGTAAATCAACAGATTATAATCTGATCAATCAGTACCCAACCAGTGTTACACACCGGATACAGCTACTGATTCCCCCTTGTTGAAAAGGACACGTTAGCGTTGTTAAGGAAGTATCAAGATGAAAAACTACTGGCTACTAGTATTACTCTCTGTTTTATTGACGGGCTGTAATCTGAACGATGAAGTCCAAGCTGCAAAAGCCAACTCAAGCAGTAAAAAAGTCTGGGTATTTGCTCAGTTCAACGTCCCGCTCAAAGATAATGGCATTGAAAGTTACTACTATTACGGAAAGATCAGTTTTCCTCTATACACCAGAATAACCAATAACCAGATACAAAGCGGCTTTATTCTCATGGATGATGCCATGTACTGGGGAAATGATAACTTAATCTATGAATTCAGGGATGGTGAGAGTGAAGGGGAAATTCTATTTCGAATAGAGGATATCAGACGAATTGAACTCGTAAACAAACGACCAAAACCAGGCTTGGGACGAGATCAATTCAAACTGGAAAAGAAAAATACATTAGCACCAGGGAATACACCAGACAAAAAAGCTGACGAGGCTACCTCGAGTCAGTACCGAAACGACTCCATCACTTCATATCCCAATTCCGGTTTCCAGCCCCAGGAGTAGTTGTGCAGATCGTAGACAGCCGCTCTTTCCGCTTCGGCGGCTGAACGGGGACTGTAACCGCAACCGTAGCTGGTACGGGTACGCCCCGTCCTGGTGGTATAGGTGGTTTTGACGATGACCATGTGAGCATGGGGCATCCAGGTGCTGGCCTGGGCGTGGACGTCCTGTCCTTTCTGTCGATAGCCCTGTTCGAGCAGTTTCTGCTTGGCTTTGAGGATGGCGGATTCGGCGCTTTCATCGGGGGAGGCGATCCATTCGATGGCGAGGGAGTCTCCCAGCCGCTTGGCGATGACGCAACTGGCGCCCGCTATCGCTTCGCCCGTCCACAACACCGTCAACCATAGGACGATCAGAAGAGGCAAACAGCGCTGTCGTCTAACTGCCTGCCTGCATCGATTCCAAGGTTTCCCAGCGTTCATAGGCCTGATCCAGTTCCTCTTGCACCCCGGACACCTGTTGCTGAAGCACTGCGACACGATCCCCCTGGGTACGATAGAGGTCCGGGTCGCTCAACTGTGTCTGCAGCTCATCCAACTGCGTCTCCAGCGCCTCGATCTGCTGCGGGAGGGCGTCGAGTTCGCGCTGGTCTTTGTAGCTCAGCTTCTCTCTCTTCTTTTTCGGCCTCTCCGGGGCAGACTTGACCTCAGCGGGGGACGCCTGATTCGATATCGCCTTTTGCCTGGACCGGCTGTAGGCCTCCCAATCGCTGTAGCCGCCGACAGATTCGGTCACCCTGCCCTCCCCTTCGAACACCAGGCAACTGGTCACCGCGTTGTCGAGGAACTCACGGTCGTGGCTGACCAGCAGCAGGGTACCGGGGTAGTCGGCCAGCAGCTCCTCCAGCAGCTCCAGGGTCTCCACATCCAGGTCGTTGGTGGGCTCGTCGAGGACCAGCACATTGGCCGGTTTGGTGAAGAGCTTGGCCAACAACAGCCGGTTGCGTTCTCCGCCGGAGAGGGCCTTCACGGGTGTCCGAGCTCGCTCGGGCGTGAAGAGAAAATCCTGCAGATAGCCGATGATGTGTTTGCTCCTGCCGCCGATCTCCACCTTCTCGCTGCCGCCGCCGACGTTGTCCTGCACCGAGCGCTCCTCGTCAAGCTGGCTGCGCAACTGATCGAAGTAAGCCACCTGCAGTTGGGTACCGAGCTTGACCCGGCCTGAGTCGGGCTGCAGGCGTCCCAGCAATAGATTCAGCAGGGTGGTCTTGCCGGAGCCGTTGGGTCCGATGATACCGACCCGGTCGCCGCGCAGGATGGTGGTGGTGAGGTTACGGATCACCGGCTCGTTGTCCCAGGCATAGCTGATGTTTTCGACCTCAACCACTAGCTTGCCGGAGCGCTCTCCCGCAGCGAGTTCCATCTTCACCTTGCCGGTCTGCTCGCGTCGCTGGCGCAGCTCGTCCCGCATTGCCTTGAGCGCGCGAACACGGCCCTCGTTGCGGGTCCGGCGCGCCTTGATGCCCTGGCGGATCCAGACCTCCTCCTGGGCCAGTTTCTTGTCGAACCGCTCATTGGCCAGTGCCTCGGCGTTGAGCCGCTCCTCCTTGCGGCGCAGGAAGTTGGCATAGTCCCCCGGCCAGTCGGTGAGTGCCCCCCGATCGAGTTCCAGAATCCTTGTCGCCAGCCGGCGCAGGAAGGCACGGTCGTGAGTGACGAAGAGGATGGCGCCGGGATAGCCGAGCAGGAACTCCTCCATCCAGTCGATCGACTCGATATCGAGGTGGTTGGTGGGCTCGTCCAGTAGCAGCAGATCCGGTTCGGTGACAAGAGCCTGGGCCAGCAACACCCGGCGCTTCATGCCGCCGGAGAGTTCGTCGAACTCCGCGTCCGCGTCCAGACCAAGACGGGAGATCACCGTCTCCACCCGTTGTTCCAACTGCCAGCCGTCCGCCGCTTCCAGGGCATGCTGGGCTTTTGAGAGCTGATCCAGCAACGCCTCATCTCCGGTCTCGGCCAGCTGATGGCTGATATGGTGGTAGTGCTTGATCTTATCCGCCAGGTGCCCGATACCGTCGGCCACCACGTCGAAGACGCTACCGGATGTGCCGCCGGGCACCTCCTGGATCAGCCGCGCCAGACGCACGCCGTTGCCGACCACACGCTCCCCGTCATCGGCCGGCACCTCACCCAGCAGCACTTTCATCAGGGTCGATTTGCCAGTCCCGTTGCGACCGAGCAGACAGATGCGCTCACCCCGCTCGATATTGAGATCGACGTGGTCCAACAGTGGCTTGTCGCCATAACTCAGTTGGATATTTCTCAGGGTGATCAACGGCACGGCTGCTTCCGATTCATACTTAATAAGTTTCACTCAAACCCGGTCCGGAATACGCCTGCTATTTAGCGGCCCGATAGGGGATATTTCCTCAGTCTGCCGAGGAGCATTAAAGACCGCGGCTTTTCCAAGGTGGGCTATCTCAACACTATTCGCCGCCCGGGCCAAGCCTCAAGAGAGTTTGTTGCATGATAATCAAGACGCTGCTGATCAATCTCCCGGGGCTCGGCCGTTTCGATAGCGCCTTATGCGATCGCCAGTTCAGCTGGGAGTTGGAGAACTTCGATTATCCGACAGAAATGATTACAGGGTTCCTGACCCATCTGCTCAAGGTGGTTTACACGAAGTTTCGGCCCAGAACGGGGGCCGGGTTCAGGATGCCTGGGTATTCGATTCCCAAACACTGATCAGGTGGGTCAGGTGTGAGGTAGCGTGATCCTGGTCCATCTGCAGATCCGGATCCTGCAGATGCTCGATCAGTTGATTCAACCCTTTGACCAGTGACTGCAGGCCGGCATGGTGCAGTTCGATACTCTCGTTCTCCACCGCCGCCACACAGTTGTTCACCACTCCCACCAGCAGGGTCAGGTTCTCCTTCCAGCGCCGATAGCGGTCGGCATCGTGGACCGGCATATTGCGTACCAGCACTGACACATGATCGGCATTGATCAGGGTCCGGTGACCGAAGTCGATCAGACGGCCCTTGTCGTACATTGCCTCCATCATCTCCTGGTCGAGGGCGCCCACCTCTCCCGCATGAGAGAAGTAGTGGCCTGACCCCAGCATCCGCACGATGACTCTCAGACCGAAGTGGTCGAAAGTCTTCAGCATTCTGTCTCCCAAAGAGCGCAGATCCTGGCAATCGAAGGTGTCGTGGATGAACTGCTTCATGGCATCCAGTTCATTGCAGGTCGAAAGGGAGTCCGCCACATTGCCCAGATTCTGCTGTGCACGCTCCCTCGCAGCCTCCAGATCAAAACGGGTGTTGAGGGCGATACGGATCTTCGCCAACAGCTCATCCACGTTGTAGGGCTTGGCAACATAGTCATCCGCACCGGCGCGATACCCGGCCAGCCGCTCCTCCAGTCGTGACAGCGCCGAGACGAAGATAATCGGGATCATGGAGGTGGCAGGGTCGGATTTGAGCTTGCGGCAGACGGATAGTCCGTCCATCACCGGCATATCGACATCGAGCAGGATCAGATCGGGACTCAGCTTCAAAGCGAGATCAAGACAGATCTGACCATTTTCCCCCTTTGATACCTGGTAATTGGCTTCCAGGATCTGCTCCAGACTGGCCAGATTGGCAGGCTGATCATCAACGATGAGAATATGCTGCAGCGACTTTCCCTTTTCACCTTGATTCATACTCGGCCTCACTTCTCAGGATTCCCGGGTTGACCCATCTGATAGAAAACTGCACTCCCATGCCACATTACACCGCCCATAAGTGCTGATCCAGCGGGTTTTTGTCAAAAAAAGAGGGTATTCTACTCAGGTATCTATCTGGTATTGTTCACGCTGTACCCATTAACCTTAAGTTACCAGTCTTCTTTGAGACTGCAAACAACGATAAAACCACCAGAGGATCATGGTAAAGAACGTTACCTTCAAAGAAGCCCGGGACGGCGTCGCGGACTGTCTCAAGTGCTCGATCCGGGAATCTGTGCTCTTCGCAGGCGTCGAGGACACCGCATTCGAAAAACTGCACGATCCCATCGATCAGTACACGTTGCCGGTTGGCGCCACGCTCTATCACGCCGGCGACAGGGGCGAACGCCTCTACACCATACGCTCGGGCGTCATAAAGCTGGTGCAATACCTGCCGGATGGCAGTCAGCGTATCGTCAGGCTGGTCCGCACGACCGATGTCACCGGCCTCGAGATTCTCGTAGGGGAAGCCTATCAGCACGATGCGGTGGTCCTGCAGGAGACAGAAGTCTGTGCCCTCCCACTCAGGGTCGTGAACAATCTCAGCAATGAGAACCCAGGCCTGCATCGGGAGCTGCTCAATCGCTGGCAGCGCGCGTTGACTGAGGCCGATGCCTGGTTGACCGAACTCTCAACCGGCTCTGCCAAGCAGCGTATCGCCCGACTGCTTCTGCGGCTGGTAAAAAATACGGAAGAGAGCCAGTGCAGTCTCTTCGCCCGCGAGGATATGGGGGCCATGCTCGGCATCACCACGGAGACTGCCAGTCGCACCATCGCTGAATTCAAGCGCCAGAGCCTGCTGGTGGAAACCTCTCCCAACCAGTTTTTACTCGACGTACCCAATCTCAAACGCCTCGCCGAAGATTGATCATTTTCAATGCCCGGAACAGGCTTCCGGGCGTACGCTTACCCGATATTGTTAGCCCGCAAAGCGCCGATTGAATCAGGGAGAGCGCACATTGAAGCAGACCTTTGCGCAGATTGAGCTGCCGCTCTTTACACTGCATCTCGGATTTTCGGAATGCCGATTCGACTCGGTGGAGGGAATCGCCGCCTACCTGAGAGAACAGATCGAATCCCATAATGCCGGTTGCTATATCGGCACCTTCGACCATTATGCCCATACCGCGGCGCTACCCGAAGGACAGCTTGCCGATGATATCGTGGGTGCAGCCAATGTGGTTTTCTGTTTTGGATTTACACTACAGGACCCGGTTCAACTCGCGATGCGGCCCTGCTCCATCGGCATTTGCCAAAGCGGCGAGGGCTTTACCATCTCTTTCATTGAGGCACCCATGCCGGTGGTGAACGCCCTCATGGAGGAGTGGGCGAACGCCCTAACCAGCGATGCTGCCTTAACCGGCAGTGACACAATTAATGGATAGGTTTTGATACGCCAACCACACTCCCTTGAGACATCATGAAAATCGCCGTCACCAGTCAAAACTTCCGCACCATCACCCAGCATGCGGGTAAGGCTCGCAGATTTCTCGTCTACGAGCAGGACCCTTCAACCGGCAATCCGAAAGAGACCCACCGGCTCGACCTGCCGAAACAGATGTCGATGCATGAGTTCCGGGGGGATGATCACCCCATCTTCGGTGTCGACAAACTGGTCACCGGCAGCTGCGGCCAGGGCTTTATTCGCCGCATGTCGGGTGCCGGCGTAACAGTCGTCGTTACCAGCGAGACAGACCCTTACTCAGCGGCCGAGGCGCTTTTTGCCGGCAGATCCCTGCCACCCGCCGAGTCCCATGACCACGACCACCAGCCGGTCATGCCTTAACGCGAACACGTCTGGCATTCACATGCCGACATCCCTCAACGGGTCACAAGTCTCACAAGCCACGGCTCGCCGGCCGTAGGCCTTACATTGCCATCTCCAGATCATCGATCACCACATCCACACCCGCTTGGGCGCAACGCTCATCGGTCTCACCGGAAGGTGCGCCACTCACGCCCACGCCGCCCAGCAACTGTCCTCCCGCCTGGATAGGCAGGCCGCCCGCCGACATTACCAGCCCGTCGATACGGCCGATCGGCGTACCGGCGCGACTGGTCAGGGCCGATGTTGCCGCGTTGAAATTGACCGCGGTGAAGGCCTTCTGACGACTGATGGGCACGGTAATCTGCGCCGCGATGGTATCTCGCAAAGTCACCTGTACGATGCCGTCACGGTCCACGACGGTGACGCCGATCTGAATACCCTCCTTGCGGCAGGCCTCAATCGCGCCCTGGGCAACCGCGGTTGCGGTCTCCAGCGAAAGACGCTTGAGGGTGACGGTCGGCGAGACCTCCTCTTCGGACATCGCCGTTTGGGTCAGTGGCAGAAGCACTCCCAGGATTATCGGTATCATGATTTTTTTCATTGCTCTCTTCCTCCGTTTACCGGTGTTTTTTCTACACTTTATTGTTGACGGGGTGAACCCTCCAAAAAGCGCTCTTCGATTCGGTTACCCGTAACGCTGCTTCACATAGTTATCCACCAGGCCAATGAACTGACCGGCGATATCGTCACCCTTGAGTGTGACGGTTTTTTCTCCATCCACATAGACCGGGGCAGCCGGGGATTCTCCGGTACCCGGCAGGCTGATCCCGACGTCGGCATGTTTACTCTCGCCCGGTCCGTTCACCACACAACCCATGACTGCCACGGAGAGATCCTCCACCCCAGGATAGTGCACCTTCCATTCAAGCATCTTCTCTCGCAGATGGTGCTGGACCTCTTTGGCCAGCTCCTGGAAATAGGTACTGGTGGTTCTCCCGCAGCCGGGGCAGGCAATCACCATTGGCGTAAAGGCTCGGATCCCCATGGACTGCAGCAGTTCCTGGGCCACCACCACCTCCTGGGTTCTTGCACCACCGGGCTCCGGTGTCAGAGAGATACGGATGGTATCGCCGATCCCCTCCTGTAACAGCACCGACAGGGCCGCACTCGAGGCGACGATACCCTTGGAACCCATACCCGCTTCGGTCAGCCCCAGATGGAGCGCATAGTCGCAGTGTTGCGCCAGCTCCCGGTAGACGGCAATCAGATCCTGCACGCCGCTCATCTTGCAGGAGATGATGATTCGGTCGGCGCCAAGCCCCAGCTCCTCGGCCCGCTTGGCACTCTCCAGTGCAGAGACCACCATGATCCGGTAGGTCATATGCGCGGCATCCAGCGGCTCGGCGGCACGGGAGTTCTCATCCATCAGTCGCGCCACCAAGCCCTTGTCCAGGCTGCCCCAGTTGACTCCGATCCGTACCGGCTTATCGTAACGGCAGGCGGTCTCGATCATACTGGCGAACTGACTATCCCGTTTCTCCCCACTACCCACGTTGCCCGGGTTGATGCGGTACTTGGCCAGGGCTTCGGCGCAGGCGGGAAAATCACTCAGGAGCCGGTGGCCGTTGAAGTGGAAATCGCCGATCAGCGGCACATCGGCACCCATGCCCAGCAGCCGGTCCCTGATCTCAGGCACCGCCCTGGCCGCCGCCTCGTTATTCACTGTCAGGCGGACCAGTTCGGACCCCGCAGCGGCCAGTGCCGCAACCTGTTCTGTGGTGGCCGCCACATCCGCCGTATCGGTATTGGTCATCGACTGCACCACCACCGGTGCGCCGCCGCCGACCTTGACGCCGCCTACCGATACTGCCTGGGTCTGCCGCCTGTTGATTGCCACTGTCTCTCCGCCTTGTCACGAATCCCGGAGGCTGAGGATATCAAAATCCCTCCGCCGTGATTACCTCTATTTCATGCCCTAACGATACCTGAAAAAAAGCCGCCCGAAGGCGGCTTAAAACCCTATTATATTCCTGTCTATTCTGAGCGGACCTTTAAGATCTCAGTCTCTACGGCCGGCTCGACAGAGGCAGCCGACAACCTGACCGGCGGGCATGGCAGCGGCTTTTTCATCAATGCGAAGGCCGAAGTGTCGTGGCTCTCGTACTGACGAATCCGACTGAAACCGTTGCGTGTCCTCGGATAGGCATGGAGCTCCACCGCGAAGGCGCATCGGGTATAGGGACCCTTGGTGCCGATCTGTCTCAGCAGATGGTTCACACCCGCATCCAGGTTGGTGGGGGTGTGGGCCGGTGTGGATGAGCTGTGGCTCTCCACCGTGGTACCGGAGATGCCCCGTTTGATGGAGAGACCGTAGCTGGCCAGGAAGTCCCGCTCAGGTGGCTGCTTGTGGTAGGCCACATAGGTTACTCTCACCTGATCGGTGGCACCGTCGTTATACTCGATGAACTGGCACTCACCGGTGGGCGAACCGCCCAGCCCCACCGACTGGATATCGGCAGTGGTGTCGGTGTTGTCCACCCAGAGATTGAAATGGACGCTGCCGTCAGGCTGTATGTGGGGATTGTCGTCCACCGGCCAGATACCGCCCACCGCATCCGAGGTCGGCAGGAAGAAGTTCCAGTCGGCACCCGGCGCCGTGGGATCCAGCCGGTTGCCGGCGGCGTCGAACATCTCCAGACGCAACACATAGCGGCCGTCGGCTACCTGCGGTACATAGCGGTTCTGCTCGCTGTCCCATATCGCGGTATACCAATACGCAAAGGCCCGGTCGTTGCGATTGAGCGCGATCCAGTCCTTGGCGGGATCGGGTACCTTGAACAGACTGGGCTCGCCACCGACGGCGAAGGGCCCCAACTCCTCCGGCACGATGAAGAAGTTGACACCGATCTGGGTCAGGTGACGATGGGTGACCGGCGCATTCAGATAGGCCCAGCTTGAAGTACCTTCCGGTGCAACCGACCAACGATAGTAGGCGACACCCTTGCCGATCAGATCGTCATGGAACTGCATCCGTACATCGAGGCGGGTACCGTAGGGATCTGTCGCGTTGTAGAGCCCCCGATCGGTGTTGGGAATATCCCCCGGCTTCAGATGGGCCTGCTCGATCTGATACCAACCGTCATCGCCGATACCCAGAGGCATGACATAGGTCCCCGGCTTATCGGTATCGTCGTTGTGATCGCAGACGACGGTCTGTGCATCGTAGGTCAGGAGATTGACCGATTTGCCACTGGGATGGTTCCAGTAAGTGTGGCACAACACCGGATAGCGGGCATAGATCACCCGGTCGACACCCTCGATGGTCTGGCGTACCTTTAACCAGAGATCGGGTTGGTCCTTGCGGCAGATCGACAGGGGAACAATCTCGGTAAAACTGCCGTCCGACTGAAGCTGTGCGGTGCCCAGTTTTTCCAGACCGTAGAAGCGGCACCATGGCCACCACAACCAGTGGATCCAGGGATACCAGCAGAGCCAGAAACGAAAGGACTGGAACCGTTCCACCAGCAGATGACGGAACTGCTGAGTATTGGAGTAGAGGATCTTCGATAGCTGCACGTCCTCACTCACAGTACTGTTCAGCCATTGCTGCTTCTCGGCAAAAGGCATCGCCTCGAGATGTTGATCCAGGCGTGCCCGGGCGGTGTCCATGGCAGTCACACGCTGAGCGGCAAACGACCACTCCTTCGGCAATCGGGCGATTTTCGCCTGCAGGTCCTCGATAAAGGGCGGCCTGGGTCCGGGCGGCGTACCGCACCAGTCGTCATCGTCGATGTCGCACCACGGGGGCAGCTTATCCGGTTGCCGGATATCGAAAGGCGGCGGATCCACCACCAGATCAATGATGCCGTCGCGGATACGTTCGATGATGATGTCGGGGATCTTCAACAGGCAGTAGACATCCACATCGTAGATATCCACTTCACCGACACAAACCGGGTATTTCTTGCCATCCGCCCACTTATCCACCCTGCCGGTCACCAGGTAAGGCACCTTGATCCAACAGATCCAGATCGGCTTTGGCAGTATGACGGTGGGAATATCCGCCACCCGCGGTAGATTGTCGAAACGCTGAATGGATAACTTCTGTCGTGCAATCTCCCTTGCGGTTTCCACATTGGGCCCGATCTTCAGGGTCAATCCCTTGGTATCCGGCACGTCTTCGAAAAGAGCCGTACCTGAGCCATGCCGCCTGGCATCCTGTTTGACCGGCGACCTCTCCAACAGGCGCCCCGAGCGGCTATAGAGATAGGCCGATAGCTCTGGCCAGGGTTGCTGATCATCAAACGCCTGAAGCTCGACACTAATCTTCAGTTCGTTTCCCTTCGTTTTCCTTGATGTTGCCATATCCATCTCCTCATCTTCGGCAGATTTGAATTCAAAACAGTCGTCACCGTGCATGGATTCCTTCGCACAGCGACCCGTACAACCTTTGTATCTGAGAGCAAACTGAAGACCACGTGAATATGTCACTTCAGGCAGGTCAACTTTTTCACAGAACGGGGATGGAGCCTCCCCTAGTCTGTCGATACGAAAACAGAAAGGAGAATTGACATGGAAAACTCGATAGCCTGCTGTCCCGAGATCCCCGACGGTAAGAAATGCGACTACCTGGACTTTGTCTATCGTCTGACGCACCTGGCGACGGTCAACGACAACAACCGCTCTCACCGGGTACCGGTGGAGGTGGCGCTGCATATCCGCCTGGAACGCTGCACGGGACCCATGGAGCAGGGTAATCTGGTTTACAGCACCACCCTACTGCCCGGTGAGAAGGTTCGCCTCTTCAGTCTGGACCGGCGTTCCCGCTTCACCTTCGATAGCGAGACTCAGCTCTCTTACCGGCACGAGCGCATGGCCGAAGAGCAGTTCTATATGGACTCGGTGGATCGTTTTATGTCGGATCTGGAATCGAGCGACAAGAGCAGCGCCTCGTCCAGCTCATCGGGTTCGGCATCCAGTTCCGGCAGCACGAGTGGTATCTTTGAAACGATCTTCAGCGGTCCCTCGGTCAGCGTATCCGGGAACTACAACGCCCAATCGACCCGCTCTTTCCTGCGTGAACTGAACGTGCATGCGGAGTCCTCCCATAACCGTGCGGTACAGATGACCCGTGAGTCCAATTCGGTCTCCATCGGCGAGGTCTCCACACGTCAGCATGCAGAGGGAGAGAGCGAAAGCCATTTGGAGAGCAGCAGCCGCACCTTCTCCAATCCCAACCGGTGCCGGGCGGTGACCTACCTCTTCTACCAGGTCAACAAGGTGCAGACGGTCAAGCTGACGATCCAGGCTGTCCGCACCAGGGTGATCGATCCCGCCGGCGACAGTTCAGTCGTCAACCGACCCATCGCCAGGGATCCCCAACTGACCACCCTGCCCGCCGGCGTGCTGGCCAACTCCAGCAAACTGCCGGAACTGCAGGCCGCCTATCTGGCGACGGAACTGCAAACGCCTCAGTTAGCGAGTTTCCGCCGGGTCAATCTCGCCTCCCTGGGTGCCATCAACGTCAATCAGGAGCCTGTCAGCCAGACACTGGGGAACCAAGCCATCAGTGCGGTACAGGCTGATCTGCAGAAGAACGGCATCCTCGACAATAAGGGCAATGTTGCCAAAGAGATCCGTGCCGAGATGGAGTTTTCCTTCCGCACCAGCCTGCCCACCCCCGGGGTAGTGGTGAGGGGCTGCCTCGACGACTGCCAGACCTGTGAACCGGCCCTGGAGGAGAGTATCAAGATTGAGCTGGAGCACCAGCGTCTGCAAAACGAGCTGCTGAAACGGCAGATCGAGTTGCTGGACAAATCGCAGGAGTACCGCTGCTGTCCGGTGGCGGAAGAGGAGACGCCTGATACCGAATAAGGCGATCGGGACGATCGGATAACCGGGCGCCGCCTTGTTTCACCGGCGGTCAGCCCTTTCCCATCGTCGACTAACCAATCAATGGAGGCACATTATGGCTAAACGAGCGACAAATAAAGGCTACACCAAGGCAGTCCACGCGGCACGACCCGACTGGAATTACTATCTGCCGAAAGAGGACAAGAGTGTCATCAAGAAGCTGGCGAAGAAACCCATCTTCCCCAAAATCTGCGACCGCCCCTGCACCAAGATCATGACCCTGTTTCCCGAGGATTCGGTGAACGGCCACAGCGGCAAGGGGTACCACATGATCAATATCGATGGCTACCGGACCATCAATGCCTATGTCATTTCGGACGCCCTCAACAGCACCACCCAGCGGGGCTTCACCCTGGAGCTGAGCTTCTCGGTCAATGACTTCGTCTATGGAGTCGGCGTGATCGGTGAGACCAGTCACTTCTTCAACTTCGACAACTACTTCGATCCCGGCAACTCAAGCCATCGAACCATACGGATCGAGAGCAACGATCTGACCACCACCGGCGGACTGCCCTGGATTGGCGGCACCGATCTGACCCATATTCTGCGGGTGCCGGTCTTGGGCCCCTATGTTCGCGCCAGTGTCTTCAACGAAGACGATTCGGCACGCCGGGTCGAGGTTAAGGCCTATCTGTCGACCTAGGCGAGTCGATGGGACAGTACAGCCACCGAGAGTACGGCTGACCTGTTGCCCATAAAAAAAGCCCGGCCAGGTGCCGGGCTTTTTGCATCACTGGGGGTCTCGTCTACTTCAGCTTGCCGATACCCAGCATTTTAAGAATATACTTTTCGTAGATCGGTTCCGAGGTACCCTTCTTCATCTTGCGGATGAAGTACTTCTCAAAGGCGATCTTCGCCATGTGCACCCATTTGCCCTTTTTGAACCAGGCCACATTGCGCGGCGGGATCTGCGGTAACGCCACGAAGGCCGCGCCGGTGTCACCCATATCGGCCAGGCAGACAGCGTTCCAGGTCGCCAGGGTCGTACCCTCTTTACCCGAAAGTTCATCGGCGATGTTGTGGACGATTGCGGTAACCATCGACTCGATCATGTAGCCTGTCTTGGGTGCCCCCGTCGGCACCGCTGTAGCCTCGACCGGAGGAATGGCAATACAAACACCGGCAGCGAAGATATTGGGATACTTCGGATTGCGCTGGTGATCGTCAACAAATACAAACCCGCGTGGATTACATAGACCCTCGACATTGGCCACTGCATCCACCCCTTTAAATGCGGGCAACATCATCGAGTATTTGAATTCCAGTTCATGTTCCTTGATCTTGTGTCCGGAATCGTCGAACTGCTCGACGAACATCTTACCGGCCTCGATCCTGGTCACCTTGGCGTTGGTGATCCAGTTGATGTGGTGAGCACGAAAATCACTTTCGAGGAAACCCTTCGAGTCGCCGACACCACCCAGACCGAGATGGCCGATATAGGGCTCAGAGGTGACAAAGGTGATCGGTACCTTATCCCGCATCTTCCGTTTGCGCAGATCGGAATCCATGATGAACGCGAACTCATAGGCCGGTCCGAAGCAGCTGGCGAAAGGCATGGCGCCGACAATCACATGCCCCGGATCCTCCAGCAGCGCCTGGTAGGCACCATAGGCCTTCTCCGCATGGTCAACGGTACAGATGGATTCCGTATGCCCGCCGGGTCCCGAACCCTCGACCTCTTCGAATGCCAGCCTGGGACCGGTGGCGATGATCAGGTAGTCATAATCGACCGTATCGCCCCCATCCAGAGTTACCTGATTAGCCTCAGCATCGATCTTGTCAACCCGTTTGGCGATGAAATTGATCCCTTTGCGCTCCAGGTGGGGACGGATGTCGAATGTAATATGTGAACGGTCACGCCATCCGACGGCAAGCCAGGGGTTTGAGGGAACGAATTGGAAATAGTCCCGCTCATTGATAACTGTAATTTCGTGCTCACGCCCAAGCTCCATACGAAGCTCATACGCACAGGGCATTCCCCCCGTACCAGCACCTATGACAACGATATGTGCCATTTAAGCCCTCCAAGTACTCTCCTACATAATTATTCTGTAACTGCTGAGGGCAGGAGAATTGCCTCATCGTCAGTTTACAAACTCAGAAACCTTACACTCAACTCACTGAAAACTAAAGTAATTTTAAATATTTACCAAGTACTAATACGGATGAATCCACACATCTATCGGGGAATTGCCCTGTAACTACTTTCTTCAGTCTCAGGGTGGGGACCGGTTCCTACCTGCCGAATCAGGGACTTAGCGTTTTCCCTAAGCCTCAGCCGAATTCGAACCAGTGACTCTGCGTGTCCTGCTCTGCGAAATGGAGAACCTCGGTCAGTCTCGGTGCCTTCTCCTCAACCACCTGGCCGACCTTCTGTGGGGTATTGTTTTTCTCACTCAGATGGGACGCAACCAGGCATTGCAGTTGCGAACCGTCGACCTGCTTCAACAGATTACCAGCCTGATGGTTACTCAGGTGGCCATGCAGTCCTCCTACCCGCGCCTGCAGACGCGGCGGGTAGGGTCCGTTTCTCAGCAGCTCCGCATCATGGTTGAATTCGAGAATCAAGCCATCGCATCCGAGCAGCTTCTGTTGAATATGTGGCGTAATATGTCCGGTATCAGTCAGTAGACCTAACCGCTTGCCTTCCGATTGAAAGAGAAACTGACAGGGTTCCCTGGCATCGTGAGGAACGGGAAAAGGCAACAGCTCAAGATCGCCCATTGAGATCCATCCGGCGTGGCAATCGAGTCTGTTCAGCTTGGGTAGTTGTCCGTAGTGAGCAGCGCGATAGGTGCCATCGGTCATCCACACCGGCAGCTGGTAACGCCGGGCCAAAGCGCCTACGCCGCGAATATGATCGCCGTGTTCATGGGTGACGAAGATCGCACTGAGAGTCTGTGGATCGACCGACAGGGCCGCCAACCGTTTTTCTGTCTCCCTGGCTGGAAAGCCACAATCGACCAAGACCCTGACATCTGCCGTCTCCAGCAACAGGGCGTTGCCCCGACTACCACTCCCAAGCGTGGCGAAACGGAAGGACAAGACTCAGGACCTAACGGATCTGCTCGTCAATCAGTGCCAGTATGCGCTGGGCAATCTCGGAGTTATCCATCACCCCGGCCTCATTGCGGACGACCACCCGGGTTTCCTCGTCGAGTTCGTCCAACGCCACCTGGTACTGAACCTTGTCGTCGATCTCGGCCTCATCATCACGCCAGAATGCAAGCTTAGAGAAGAAGCCTTTTTTCTCCGTCTTATCGCTACTGAGCTGGTTGTAACGCACATAGTAGACACCTGCACTCCGATCTCTGTCCTCGACTGCGAAACCGACCCGATCAAGGGCGATACCGGTCAAACGCCAGGCTCGGGCAAACCCCTCTCTGATGTAGAGCTCGCTGAACTGAGAGGTCTTCACCAGCCTGGATCGCGGTTGCTCTTCGGTTTCCTGGGCCAGCATGGTCTCAGCCTGCTCCTGGGTGATACCCAGGTGGACCATGAGACTACGCAGCATGGCGGCCTCGATCCCAGGATCGTTTGGTCGTGGCGTCCAATAGGTGGTGTCCGCCTGCCCACTGATGTTCTCCACCAGCTTCTCCTCCATACCGCGGTGGGTCAGATAGAGCTCGGTAGTACCCGTTTGCTGACCCGGCTCCAGCCGCACCCGGAACTGGTCTCGAGTCGCTGAAGCGTAGACGCCGCCAACAGCCTTGCGAAAAAACTCGGTAATCGTTCCTTGTTTGATGTCGGCACGGCTCTCAAGCCAGTCAGTCTTCATGACACCGATGGCCGGGTCCTGCTCCACCAACAATAGTCCATTCTTACGCCAAAAATCGACAATCTTCGGCCAAACCTGCTGTGGTTCACCCTGAATCACCAGCCAGCGAAGATCTCCGTCCCGATGAATGGAGACATTTTCAAAATCCGGCAGCACTTCTGCGTTGCTGCCAGCACCAGGGGCAATGCGCTGCTCTCTTTTGGTATAGGCTTCATAGGACGCACCACCCGTACCCGGCACCACCATGGCATCCCGAATGGTTGAACTGGTCAGGTCCGGCGGCACCTCCAGATCCTGCACTGTCTCCTGTTGCCTGCGGTATTCCCGCTCCGAATCGGAGAAGAAACCGCCGTTGGAACTGCAACCGGTGAATGAAATGAGCAGAGGAAGAATTGAAATAAGATAGAGGGTAAACCGCATGTCAGAATAGATCAGTCTGGTAGTTGACAGTTCCCGTCTCCCGACGGTGTGTGTTATTTGTCTCACAGGGCGGCACAATCGACCCTGCGACTCGTTGGAATCGGACCGCAATCGCCAGTGTTAAGTTGCATTGGCAATGCAATTTCAAAGGACACCGGCTTGTTGCATCGCCGCTGTCACTTCGGCTTCGGCTGAAGGGCTTAGCCAGGTCAACGGCAAACGAATGCCTGTATCACAAAGCCCCAGCTTCGCCACCGCCCACTTGACGGGAATGGGGTTCGACTCCACAAAGAGGGCCGAATGTAATCCGCCCAGTTTGGCATCAGCCGCCTCAGCCGCCTCTCGATCACCGGCCAGCGCCTGGGCCACCATCTCATGCATGAGTTTCGGCGCCACATTGGCAGTCACAGAGATGACACCGTGCCCACCCCGCAACAGAAATTCACAGCCTGTCGCATCGTCTCCGCTATAGAGTTTAAAGTTGTCGCCGCATTGCTCAATGAGACTTTCCAACCGGGAGAGATCCCCGGTGGCATCCTTAATACCGATAATATTGCCGATCTTGGCCAGGCGCGCCGTGGTTTCCGGCAGCATGTCGCAGGCCGTGCGACCCGGCACATTGTAGAGAATCTGTGGGATATCCACCGCTTCGGCTACAGCCTTGAAGTGCTGATACAAGCCTTCCTGAGTCGGCTTGTTGTAGTATGGCGTCACCAACAAACAGGCGTCCGCACCCGCTTGTTTGGCGCAACGCGTGAGGTCGATCGCCTCCCGCGTGCTGTTGGCTCCCGTGCCTGCAATGACAGGTATCCGCCCGGCAACCACATCCACAACCTGGCGGATGACCTCGCAGTGTTCCGCTTCGTCCAGGGTTGCCGATTCGCCCGTGGTGCCCACAGCGACAATGGCGTCACTCCCCTGTTCGATGTGATATTCGATCACCCTGCCCAGCGCAGCAGTGTCTACGCCACCGTCCTGCGCCATGGGAGTGACCATCGCTACCATACTGCCCTGAAACATTTGAATTGTACTCAATCTTCTTGGCCCGATCGGCAATGGTATCCTGTGCCTTGCAATCCTGACAAGTCGAGAAACCGGGACTTGTGGTGAGAGACTTTTTCAGATAGATAATCATCCTGATGATACACTTGTCTCTTGAGAGACTAAATTACTTAACTAGCGGCACGAGCTTCATGTCCACCACACCGAATAACTATCTGGTCATTTCCGCACTTGGTAAAGACCGCCCTGGCATCGTCAAGGCCCTATCCAAGAAAATTCTCGATGAAGGTTGCAATATCACCGACAGCCGGATGACCGTGCTGGGTGGTGAATTCGCGGTACTGATCCTCACTGAAGGCCATTGGAACACTCTGGCAAAGCTGGAAAACGCACTGCCTGACCTGCAAGATGAGCTGGGCTTGACCATCATCTGCAAACGCACCGAGGAGAAAGCACCCTCGACCAATCTCCTACCCTACATGGTCGAAGTCGTGTCGATGGATCACCCGGGAATCGTCAATCAACTGGCCGAATTCTTCTCCGGACGGAATATCAACATCGAGGATATGATGACGGCCAGCTACTCCGCCGCACATACCGGCACGCCTATGTTCTCGGTCCATATGAGCGTCGGTATCCCGGCCGACATCCATATCGCCGGTCTGCGGGAGGAGTTCATGGACTACTGCGACGGGCTCAACCTCGATGCTGTCATCGAGCCGATTAAAGGCTAGGTCTTCCACATAAACAGAGGTTTGAGGCTTGATACGGCCTCATGATATTGTCAGCCTGAAACAGGAAACGACTTCGGAGTATCCCAGGATCCATGAGCAAGATCGCGATCGGCAAACCCGTACCCGACATCGAACTACCCGCCACCGGCGACAAGAATATCAAACTTTCAGATTACCAGGGCAAGCCTGTCGTGCTCTACTTCTATCCAAAGGCGAGCACACCTGGCTGTACCCAGGAAGGTCTCGATTTTACTGCTGCCATCGCCAAGTTCAGACGACAATCTGCGGTCATCCTCGGTGCCTCTAGAGACAGCCTCAAGGCGCAAGAGAACTTTAAAGCCAAGCAGGGCTTCCCTTTCGACCTCCTTGCGGACAAGGAAGAGGTGCTATGCAAGGCTTTCGATGTGATCAAGATGAAGTCGATGTACGGCAAAAAGGTCAGGGGGATAGAGCGCAGCACCTTCCTTATCGACGAGGCTGGGATACTGCGACAGGAGTGGCGCAAGGTAAAGGTCAAGGATCATGTTGACGAGGTCCTGGATGCAGTCAAAGCCATGCGTGCTGGAAATTAGTGCTGAACACCCCGTATAGCCGGATTTTGATGTCATTTCGACCATGTCCCAGGTTGCCTCTCTGTCTGATCAATAACGGATCAGGTACCCGCCCATCCACCGTTCCAGTCCCCGAGAGATCGCATGTCTGAATCAGCCCAGGAAAGACCCCGGCTATTTGTCCTCGATACCAACGTACTGATGCACGATCCGTCGGCGCTTTTCCGATTCAAGGAACACGACATCTTTCTGCCCATGGTGGTGCTGGAAGAGCTCGACAAAGGTAAAAAAGGGATGTCAGAGGTGGCGAGAAACGTCAGGCAGACCAGTCGCTTCCTCGATGAGCTCATCTCCCATGTTTCGCAACATGCCATCAGCCAGGGTATCCCTCTCAATACACTGCAGTTGAATGGGGTCGTGGAGAATCTGACCGGGCATCTGTTTGTTCAAACCAAACCCGTTGACATGGCACTGCCCTCCTCACTGCCGGGCAATACTCCGGACAACAACATCCTGGCCATGGCGCTGAGTCTGCAGACCGAGCATCCAGACAAGCGAGTGATCCTGGTATCGAAAGATATAAACCTACGCATCAAGGCCACGGTGCTGGGCATCCGTGCAGAGGACTACTCCAACGACAAAGTCCTCGAGGACGTAAATCTTCTCTATAACGGTTTCCACAGGTTGCCGGATGATTTCTGGGAATTACATACGAAGGAGCTGGAATCCTGGCAGGAGGAAGGTCGAACCTTCTATCGTGTCTCGGGGCCGGACACCGAGGCATGGTATCCGAGCCAATGTCTCTATGTACCCGGCGAAGGGGGCTTCCAGGCCATCGTACGCGAGAAGAAGGCGGATGAGGGCGTTATCATTGAGCTGGCTGAGGATTACAGCAATCCCAAACATGCGGTATGGGGCATAACGGCACGCAATCAGGAGCAGAACTTCGCCCTCAACATGCTCCTCGATCCTGAACTCGACTTTGTCTCCCTTCTGGGCACAGCGGGTACCGGCAAGACCCTGCTGACCTTGGCAGCCGGACTGGTGCAGACGCTGGATCTCAATCTCTATCGTGAGATCATCATGACCCGCGTGACGGTACCCGTGGGTGAGGACATCGGTTTCCTGCCCGGTACAGAAGAGGAGAAGATGACCCCCTGGATGGGTGCCCTGATGGACAACCTGGAAGTACTGACCCAGACTGAGGGCGGCGAATGGGGCCGGGCCGCCACCGAGGATCTGCTACGTAGCCGCATCCGCATTCACTCACTGAATTTCATGCGTGGCCGCACTTTTCTCAATAAATTCATTATCCTGGATGAGGCACAGAACCTGACCCCGAAGCAGATGAAGACACTGATCACCCGCGCAGGTCCCGGCACTAAGATCGTCTGCCTCGGCAACGTGGCACAGATAGATACACCCTATCTCACGGAGACCACCTCCGGGCTGACCTATGCCGTTGACCGCTTTAAGGATTGGCCTCACAGCGGCCACATTACCCTGCAGCGAGGTGAACGCTCCCGCCTGGCGGACTTCGCTTCAGAAAACCTGTAAGGACATGCGGAAAAGATAACCGTAGGGTGAACCGGGACTAGGACTGAGTCACCTGCTGTCAGATGCTGCCACGCTTGGCAATTTCACGCAGCTCGCCTACGGTTTTGCGAAATATCTCCGCAGCCGTGTTGTAGCTGCTGACCAGATCGCTCTTATCGCCCTCCCTGCCCTTGAATTCCAGCTCACGGGCAAGCACGGAGAGCTCCATGGCGCCAACATTGGCACTACTCGATTTTAAAGGATGTGCGAATTTGACCAGCGCATCCATATCCCCCGACTTCACCGCATCACGAATACCGTGCATCAATCCCGGCGCACTCTTGAGATAACTTTCGATGATAGAGACGAAATCCTCTTCCATAATCTCGTAAAGCTCCTTGAGTACACTGTGATCGACGACCCCGTGCGACTCCATAATTTCCTCTCCCAAATCACTAATGGTATCTACCACACCAACGGCTGGCTCATGGCTTTCCTGCATCGCTTCCTGCATTGGAACATCTGGGCCGATTGTATCTTCCGCCAGAACCTCTTCCATCGGCAACCACTGACGCAGCATAGTTTCCAATTGTGAGGGCTTGACCGGTTTTGACAGGTAGTCATCCATGCCCACCGACAGACAGCGCTCCCTGTCACCCGCCATGGCATTGGCCGTCATGGCAATCACTGGCAACCTCATCAGTCCTTGCCGAACCTCTTTCTCACGAATCGCCTCTGTGGCTTCATAGCCATCCATCCGGGGCATCTGACAGTCCATCAGGACCACATCGAACTGTTCCTGCTGCAAAATATCCATCGCCTCAACACCATCGTTGGCGGTCACAGGCGCAAGACCCGCCTTCTCCAGCATTTTCTTCACCACCGCCTGATTGACGGGATTGTCTTCCACCACAAGTACCCGGCCAACCAGTCTTGTGTGGGACGCTGGCTTGGGGTCCTGCACCATCAGCGCATCTTCCTGCGCCGGTGCGTCTTCACTGACCTGTTTGTCCAACCAGCTAAGGTGATCATCCGGCAACCGCGGCACGGGTTCATCATCTGGCGCTGTATGTCCGGACGAACTCTGCTCCACATCCAGCATCCGCTCTATGCGTTGTTTGATCTCTTTATGTTTGATCGGACTGACCACTACATCGACGCTCAAACTCTCCAGTGCCTCCTGTTCGTTCTCATCCGCATTCACCACCAGAATATGAACATCTCGCATATGGTGAATATCTCTCGCATTACCGATCAACTGGATCAAGCTGGAGGCGTACAAGCCGGCATCGATTAAAATCAGCTCATATCGCCAGCTAAGCCCAAGATTCGCCGAGGTTTTAAGCTTCGTCATCGCATCGTACTGATCGGCCGCAAACTCCAGCAGCATCCCGGCATTTTGCAGCGTACGGACTACAGCCTGAACCTCCTCCACCGTTTGATCAGCCAGCATGAGAGTTCGTATGTTACGCAGATTTCGCCTGCTGGACGGCATATCCTGCAATGATTTTCGCATCGGCAGAATGAACCAGAAATAGGAGCCCTGCCCCTTGACGGATTTGACACCAATCCGCCCCCCCATCAATTCAGTCAATCGTTTACAGATGGCAAGGCCGAGTCCGGTTCCACCGTGCTTCCTCGTGGTCGACGCGTCGGCCTGGGAGAAGGGTTCGAACAGGCGTTCAACCTGCTGCTCAGTCATACCCAGCCCCGTATCCCTGACCGCAAAGAGCAGATCCACTTCCGTACGAGAGGACTGGCGCATTGAGACCTCTACGCAGACTTCACCCTGTTCTGTAAATTTGACTGCATTGCTGACCAGGTTGGTCAGAATCTGGCGCAACCGGATCGAATCCCCGCGCACATTCCTGGGTACGTTGCTATCGATCTTATGCTTTAGTGTCAGACCCCGCCGATCGGCAGCATTCTTCATCAGCGAGGTAACCTGTTCTACGATATTGACGAGATTGATCTCTATATACTCGAGATCCAGCTTGCCAGCCTCAATTTTGGAGAAATCGAGAATGTCGTTAATGATGCTGAGCAATACCTGTGAAGAATTAAGGGCCGTAGTAACGAACTGTTTCTGCTCCGTATCGAGACGGGTCTCCCGCAGCATTTCCAATATCGGCAAAATTCCGTTCAGTGGCGTGCGAATTTCATGACTCATGGTGGCAAGGAACTCTGATTTCGCCAGATTGGCGCTCTCTGCCGCCTCCTTGGCAAGAAACAGCTCCTGTTCAACCGTCTGCCGCTGGTCATTCTCATCCGTGAGACGGTTACGCATCTCTGTAAGTGTCGTTTCGGATTCCACCATACGATCGTGCAGCAATGATCTGTTGGCCGCCATGAGAAGATAGCCTTGCTGATAGTATGTCATCCAGGCCGAGAGAATCAGCAGCGCCAGCGAGTAAGCGAGAAAACCTGTCAAAAAACCACCTGAAATAAGGTCGGTTTGATCTGACAGATTGAAAAGCAACAGGCCCAATGCAGAGAGTGCGAAAATAAAACTAAAGAAGATATCAACTGTCAGCAGGAGTGTGGTGAGCAAAAAAATGGTCCCCACCAGGATCATATCCATGATCGCATGGTCATCGTAGACCTCATACTGAATGACATGAAAAAGCGCAAACCCCCAGAGAAATCCCAGCAACACAACGCCAGGCAGATAGGCGAATCGCCAAAGCTGCAACCTTACCAACGAGAGGTTACGGACAAAAATGGTTAGTATTATCTGCCCCAACAATACGCAGGCCAGCAGTCCGCCCCAAAACATTTCAAACGGCGATTCCCAGCCCTGATTGATATAAAAGAACAACAGGCCGGCGATAAGGTTCGCGATAATCAGCGTGATTCCATTGGTATAAAGAAGGCGCACCCTCTCCTGTTTAACCTTTCGCTCTTCGTTGTGTGGATCAGACATAACCGTTACTTACTGGTCTAAAGAGACTATCAGGCTACATTATGGTTTATGTTCGGGCTTGTTGACATATCTACCGGGTTGACCTCTCTGTGCTAGCCGCGAGTTTTACATATGGCATATCATAATAACCTGACAGGACACCATTGACACCCAATTCAGCGCTTACCCCTACGCATAAGACATTGATCTCAAATAATCATATTATCGAAAGCGTGATCGGACAGTTCGGCTTTCTGCGGGATGCAGATGAGAACTTTCGCTCGATCTTTTTTAAGCATGCCAATCTGGCCAGGCTTGACGCACCACACCCCATATGCGACCAGGGTGACCAATGTGGCCATCTCGCCCTACTCCTCAGCGGAACAGCCCGGGTCTACAAACTTGGGGAAAATGGGCGGGAGCTGACACTTTACCGCATTGGTCCCGGGGAAAGCTGCATCCTTACCGCTTCATGCATCATCAGCGACAAGCCCTTTCCCGCTTTCGCTATCTGTGAAACCCCTATCGAAGCTGTGATCATCAATACCTCGGAAGTCAAACTCTGGACCCACCAACACACCCTATGGCGCAACTACATCTTCAGCCTGATCAGTGACAGGCTGGGTGATGTGATAAGCGTTGTTGAGGAGATCGCTTTCCGGCGTGTAGACAGACGCCTGGCCAGTTATCTTCTACAACCAGGTATTGCCAGTGAGGAAGGCGACATTCAGATCACTCACCAGGCAATCGCCTCAGATCTGGGAACGTCCCGGGAGGTAGTGAGCCGTATCCTGAAGGATTTCGAGCATCAGGGACTGATTTCAGTAACCCGGGGATTCGTTCACCTGAACGACACCAACGGACTGGCTACAAAAACCCGCGAAAACTGAGGCGTCATCTATGTGACAAAGTCACATACAACCACGCCACCAACACTTACGATCTCATCATAGTGCAATGGCGGGCAATTCTACCCGGCAAGGCGATGCTAACCTGACACAGAATTACGAAGGAGATTTCCCATGACACAAAATGTTGGAACTATCGAACGCACACTACGAGTACTCGTAGGCGCCGCACTACTCGTCTGGGGCTTTGTCATCAGCCCGGAGCCTGTCTGGTGGGCTGCGATCGGCGCAGTGCCCCTGCTGACCGGACTGATCAGCTGGTGCCCCCTCTATTCCATCATCGGTTTCAGCAGTAAAAAATAGCTTTTATCGGATACCGCCTCGACTGCAGCGACTTACCCATCCGGGTGGGTCGCTTTACTCATTCCTGCCCAAGCGGATCCTCATCAGCACCCTTGGGCCAGGCTTCAAGCACCGCCTGCACCAGGGTTGCCAGTGGAATGGCGAAGAAAACACCCCAGAACCCCCAAAACCCGCCGAAAACCAGGATAGCCACGATGATCGCCACCGGATGCAGATCAACAACCTCTGAAAAGAGCAGAGGTACCAGCACATTACCGTCAAGGGCCTGGATTACCAGATAGGCAACAGACAACCAAATGAAATCTGGCCCCCATCCCCACTGAAACCAGGCCACGAACAGTACAGGAATCGTCACCACAGCGGCACCGATATAGGGGATGATGACAGACAGCCCGACCATCACTGCCAGCAGCAGTGCATAATTGAGGCCCAGCAGGGTGAATGTCACCAGACTGGCAGCCCAGATAATGACGATCTCCCAGAATTTTCCCCGCACATAGTTAGCGATCTGCCTATCCACGTCCTTCCACACGGTACCGGCGAAGCTTCGGTGCCTTGGCATGTGCTGCACCATCCAATTGATGATCAAACGCTTATCTTTGAGAAAGAAGAACACCAGCAACGGCATCAGGATCACATAGACAATCAGCGTAATCACCCCGACAACAGAGGCCAGCGACCATGAGACAGCCTGTTGACCAAATGAGGCAATCTCATTTCTGATCTGTCCAATGAGCTCATCCACCTGCGCCTGCGGAATCAGATCGGGATAGCGCTCAGGCAGCTGCATCAGAGCTTGCTGCCCCATGGAGATCATGGCCGGCAACTGCTGCACAAAATCGGTGATTTGCCGTGAGAGCAGAGGCAGCAGCCCAAGAATCACCAGGGCAACGAAGAGCATGAAGAGAATGAAAACGATGATGACCGAAAGCAGGCGGGGAAAGGCACGTCTTTCCAACAATGAGACAATGCCTTCCAGCAAATAGGCGATGACGATACTCGCCAGCACCGGGGCAAGCATATCCCCCATAGTGATGACGACACCGAAGAAGATGACCAGAAAGAGCGTCAGAAAAACGACTTGGGGATCGGAAAAGTAGCGTTTAAACCAGTCGGTTATAACCTGCATCATTCATTCTCGACGGATTGGCTTGACTGACTGAACAGCTTAGCGTTTCTCCAGATAGCGCTGGTAGTGTTCACTGAATATGACTTCCAACTCATCGATGACCGACACCGCGTCGCGACCTTGCATGACATGGGACATCATTAACGATGACGTCTGATCGAGAAGCTGCTCCCTCTCCAACATATAGTACGTTTCTGAGAGGCGTTTGATCGCCTTCACCACCGACTCCTGCTCAGGCCTCTCTATGGGCTTGGGCTCCTGAACCGAGTGATCCTGAGAAGCGGTCTCTTCATCGTCACGTGTGGCCAGAAATTGGGCAAAAGCCAGAAGCGACTCACGATTCTGCTCATCCAACCCGTTGAACAGATCCAGGAGCTGACGCTGACTCTCGCTCAGATTTTTCTGTTTAGGCACAAACTGCAAGATGGTAGCTCCATGATGGTACAGATCTCCACCATAATGCTGTGATAGCGGTATCAGAGCGCTTCTTCAGCATGGTCTTCACAGTAATCACGGGCGAAATCAAGCAGCTCCTCCATGGCCCGCAGACGGAATTTCTGTTTCTGATGCACAAAGGAGAATGGCCGCTCCAGTGTCGGCGTCAGATTGATCGCCCGTAGTGTATCGAGCTTCAGTTCTTTCTGTACGGTGGCGCGGGAGACCACAGAGACCCCCATGCCCGCCTCTACGGCACCTTTAACGGCCTCGGGGCTGCCCAGCTCCATAGAGATATTCAGCGTCGATTTACAGTGCTGGCTGAGATATTCGTTGATCACCTCCCGCGTACCTGATCCCTCCTCTCGACAGATGAAGGGGTACTCCAGCAGCTCATCGATATGCAACGACTCTCGCTCCGCCAGATCGTGACTGGGCGGCACAATGGCCACCAGATGATCAAGGCGACAGACTTCGACGACCAGGTTCTTATTGCCTACAGGGGCCTCGACCACTCCCAGGTCGATGGTGTTGTTCTCCACCATGGAGACGATGCCGTCCGAGTTCGAGACCCGCAGGTGAATCGTCACCTCGGGATATCGCGTACCGAAATCTCCCAGCAAGGCCGGTAGCATGTACTCCGCAATGGTCGTGCTGGCGCCTATGGTCAGCGCCCCCCGAATCTCACCGGTCATCTCCCTGACGGAGTTCTCCATATCCGCATAGAGGTCGAATATCCTGTCCGCATACTCGAATACCCGGCTTCCCGCCTCGGTCAGGCTGATTCTGTTGTGCGTCCGGTCGAACAGACGCGTGTTGAAATACTCCTCAAGCTGACGCACCTGAAAGGTCACGGCAGGCTGTGTCATATGGAGTGTTTCGGCCGCCTTGGTGAAGCTGAGTAAACGGGCGACGGTGTGAAAAACCTGTAATCTGCGATCCGCCATTTTATTTAGAAGCCTAATTCAGTTGTTCTTTATCGTGATAAACTTAACTTATACCATAACTTAGCGAGCTATGGGAGCAGAGTTCTGATAGCGATAACAGGGATGCAGAATCAACTCACGAACGAGAACCACCACTATTTGCCACTGGCATATCCATCGACATTTATACAACAAAACCGTGGTAATTCAGTCGAATATCCTCTAGCCTCTTAAAAAAAGTACCTTTCCCGATGCGGATGGGACAGAATAAGACGTTCTGATTGGAACCAGGCTCGCAGACCGATAACAGGGAAAAATAGTGAGCTAACAATAATAGATATCCACGGCGGAGGTAAGCGGATGCAACTCAAGAAAACCTTTCAACTCTCTCGACTGGCCCTCTCCTGCAGTATTGCCATGCTGGCCATGAACCAGACGGCTCAAGCCTCCGGCTTTGCCGTACCTGAGCTGAATATTGCCGGCCTGGCACTCTCCAATGCGATGGTGGCCAACCCCAATATTCAGGGAGCCATCGCCTACAATCCGGCTGCCATGTCGTTCCACGAAGGGAGTTCCCTCTCACTCGGTGCCTTGCTTGTGAAGCCAGACTTGAGTGTTACCACCGCTGCTGCAGGTAGTGTCGATAGTGAGGCTAACGATATCGTAGGCATACCAACACTATCAGCACATGCGAAGATTACTGAGACATGGTCCATTGGCCTTGCTGTCAATGCTCCGTTTGGACTGGAAACAGATTGGCCAGCAGGTACCTTCGACGCACAATATCCCCCAGGGTCGACTATCCCCACCCAAAGTAAATTGGAAATCGTCGCCTTCTCCCCCAGCGTTGCCTACAAAATCAACGAGAATGTAAGTGTATCGGGCGGTCTTGACTACTATTGGATGCGCGAAGTGATTTTTAACGGTGACATCAATAATCCACTCGGCGCCAATCCGGCAGCAGACCTTGAGGGCGATGGTAGAGGTGTAGGCCTGAATTTGGGATTGCTTGTAGACCAAGGTAACTGGAGTTTCGGTGCCAGCTACCATTCTGAAACCAGAATACCAATCGATGGTACGGTGCAACTACCACCGGGCGCTTTGCCTTCATTCGTCTCGAACAACGTCCATGCCGAACTCAACCTGCCCTATCGGTTACAAGTAGGTGTAAGAAACCAGACGACCGATAAGCTGGGCATTGAATTCGATATCACGAGAACAGGCTGGAGTTCATTCGACACACTTATAGTCGATCAAAATCAATATGGGACAAACATTGTAACCAGCAAAAATGATTGGAACGATGTCAACGCCTACCGGTTAGGTATTACCTACGATATCAGTCAAGCTACACAGTTAAGGGTTGGATACACTTACGATGAGACACCTCAGGATGATCTCTTTTACAGCCCACGTGTTCCCGATGCAGACCGCCAGCTATTTAGTTTTGGACTGGGCCATACACTGAGCAACGGCTGGACAATAGATGCAGGGTATATGTACGTGATATTTGATGACAGAACACTGAATATCAGCCCTTCATTCGTTCACCCGGCACCGGATGCGTCTGAAACGAACGGCACCAGTGCCGTTAATGGCACCTATGAGTCAAGCGTTCACTTGTTGGGTGTAGGTGTCACAAAGAAATTCATGTGATTTACGTTAGTTCGATTTTAAACTATAAAAAGCCCCGATAACCTTCGGGGCTTTTTTGTTTCAGGCAAAAAAAACGCCGCCCTTGTGGGGCGGCGCCGTGACTGCATTTTACAACGGGTTAGATGTAAAGGCAGATATCGCTATCACCGGCGAACTCGAAGAAGCGAGCGGCACCGGCATACTCAATACCATCGATGAATTCAGCGGTATTGAGTTCAAACAGGTCGACGGTCATCTGACAGGCAATCAATTTCACCTCGGCTTCCTGGCACAGTTCCCGCAGCTCTGCGAGATCCGCCACACCCTTTGAGGCCATCTTTTTCTTCATCATGCCGGTCATCATGCCCTGCATACCGGGGAGCGCGAGACCCAGAACAGGGAACCATTTGTCCATACCCATCGGCATTGGCATACCCGGGTTACCCAGAGGCGTTACCTCCAGCTCCAGATCTCTCTTCAGCAGCTGCAGGCCGTAGAAGGTAAAGAAAATCTCCGTTTCATAGCCCAGAGCGGCCGCTGTGGACGCCAGGATGAAGGGAGGATAGGCCCAGTCGAGTGAGCCTTTGGTGGCGATGATGGCTAACTTTTTTTCGTCCGACATCGTTTTCGTCTCCTTAGAAAAGGTTCTGACCTAGGGATTAAGCCTTCTTGATCAGAAATTCGAATTTGCCACCCACTTCCTTGGATTCCATCAGCTCGTTACCGGTCTGATTGGCGAAGGCCTCGAAGTCCTTCACTGAACCGGGGTCGGTTGCGATGATGTGCAGCACCTGGCCGGATTCCATACCATTGAGTGTTTTCTTCGCACGCAGGATCGGCAGAGGGCAGTTCAGTCCGCTCGCGTCCAGTTCTTGATCAAAATCTGCCATGGTATGACCTCCAGCAATATCGATGTTTTAGTATGTTGGGAAAAACTCAGACGGGCTTTTATATGACAAGCGTCTCTGAAACGCAAGCAAACTCACCGTCAAGAATCTTTTAGTTTCATTAATCCTGTTATTCTTGCTACCCACTATCAGTGACTTAGCTTGCCAGCCGGGTAGCCAACTGGTAACCAGACCGAGCCCAACCCAGGATGCCGCCTCTTAAATTGATGGCATTGCCATAACCTTGCTGAGCCAGGTAGGCGCAGGCATGATAGGAGCGAGCCCCACTGTGACAATAGAGAATCACATCCTTATCCTTTGGCAGTTCCGTCATCCGCATTGGGATCAGATGCATCGGCAAGTGCTGCGCATCCGGCAGAACGCCCTGCGCCAACTCCCCGTCGCTTCTGATATCGAGCAGTACGAAATCGTCACCTTCGGCAATTCGTGTCTGCAGATCGTATGCGTCGATTTCTTTGATCATCACAAGCAGGCAACCTTTTAAAAAAATGGAAAAACAGGGTGTATTAGTATATTAATGTGTTTAAATATTGCAACCTGGAATGTCACTTTTCCACAAGATTTTTCGATATGAACGAGTCGTGCTAAAGTCATCCGGGCTCTGGGCATCACCCCTATAACTAAAACCATCCGGCTGAATATTATGGATTTTTTTCCTATTTTTCTCGATATCAAAAGCAAACGATGCCTGGTCGTCGGCGGCGGAACCGTGGCTGAGAGGAAAACGGCCTCTCTTCTCAAATCGGGCGCCGAGGTCGCCCTGGTTTCACCCTCCCTGACGCCAAACCTCACGAGTTGGCGGGATCGGGGGCAACTTTCGCATCACGAGCGTGAGTTTGCCGATTCAGACCTGGATGGGTGTCACCTGGTCATTGCGGCAACCGACCAGCCTGATGTCAACAGCCATATCTCCCGCCTGGCTGACCAACGCAAGATTCCGGTCAATGTGGTGGATCAACCCGATCTCTGCAGTTTTATATTACCTTCAGTCATAGATCGTTCGCCGGTGGTAGCCGCCATCTCGACCAGCGGTGCATCGCCGGTATTGGCCCGCCTTATCCGTTCTCGCCTGGAGTCGATGATACCGGCCGGATACGGCAGATTGGCGGAACTCTGCAACCGTTTTCGTCAGCGGGTGAAGGTGGCGTTCGCTGACCCGAGGGAGCGCCGGCTCTTTTGGGAGAGAACCCTGGAGAGCGGTGTGGCTGAGCGTGTCTTTTCCGGACACGACACCGAAGCAGACCAGCTGATGGAAAGAGCACTGGCCGATACCCGGGCGACCCGGAATAGCGGCGAAGTCTATCTGGTCGGCGCCGGTCCGGGTGATCCCGATCTTCTGACTTTTCGCGCGCTCCGCCTGATGCAGCAGGCGGATGTGGTGGTCTATGATCGCCTGGTTGCCAAACCCATTCTAGAAATGACCCGCCATGACGCTGAACACATCTATGTCGGAAAGGAACGGGATAAGCACACCATGCGGCAAGAGGAGATCAATAAGCTACTGGCCAGACTGGCCAAACAGGGTAAGCGGGTTCTCAGACTGAAAGGGGGCGACCCCTTTATCTTTGGCCGGGGCGGCGAAGAGATCGATACTCTGGCGGCGCAGGGCGTGCCTTTTCAGGTCATACCCGGCATCACTGCGGCAGCAGGCTGCGCCTCCTACGCGGGTATACCCCTCACCCACAGGGACTATGCACAGTCGGTGACCTTCGTCACCGGCCATCTCAAAGACGGTACCATGAACCTCAACTGGCCCATGTTGGCCCAACCCAATCAGACCATTGTTTTCTATATGGGACTGGTGGGATTGCCCGTCATCTGCCGGGAGCTGAGAGCCCACGGCGTTGAGGGAGAGATGCCCATTGCCCTGGTGCAGCAAGGTACCACTCATAAGCAAAGGGTCTTTACCGGCACACTGGAGACCATCCAGGAGATCGTGGAAAAAGAGAAACCCAAGCCGCCGACACTGATCATCGTCGGCCATGTGGTAGAGCTGCAAGAGAAGCTCTCCTGGTTCAAGGCACCACCTCATTCGGATCAGGGAGCGACCTCACCTGTCGATTTCTAAGGCCGCTATAGAGGCCATAACAATTAAACAATCCCAACCACACGGATGACCAAAGTGTAGGGTGGGGCCCTGCCCCACCCTACACACAGAACTCCATTTTGATTAAGGCGGATAAATACCCGATTACTTGGGACTCAGCTGATCATCCCGCAACTTCGGCGTGAAGTAGTCATCCGCTGCTTCGATGTCAACGGCTTCCCCCGCTGCGTTCACCAGCGGTTGTTCATAGTCGTTCCATCCGCGAAGACCGGTCTTCAGTGAGGTTACATCCTTGAAGCCGAGCAGATTCATGGAGAAAGCCGCCATCACGCTTCGATAGCCGGAACGGCACACCACAACGATCTCACGATCCCTGGCCTTGACCAATTCCGGGATAGTCTCTTCGTAGTCCCATTCACAGGCCGACTCGAGGATACCCCGAGGCGCCGCAATGGAACCTTCGATATGCATGGCGTCGTACTCATAGGGCTCACGCACATCTACGACCAAAAGCTCAGGATTCTCCTCCATCCGCTCTTCCAGATCCCAGGGCATGACCTCCTTTACATCGCTGAGACAATCACTGATCAAACCGAGAAAATTTTTCATGTCGTTTCGTTCCAGATATGGGAGGGAAAGAGCCGCTCCCAAATCAATCGCACATTATATTCTACGAGCCCCGTGCGCAGAGATTCTGTTCAACTGCTATGACCGCCGCTTCTACCCGGGAATGGACTTCCAACTTACGCAGAATCGCTTTGACATGCAGCTTCACGGTGCCGTCAGAGATACCCAGGTTCCTGGCAATGACCTTGTTGCTTTGGCCATCCGCCAGATGGCAGAGAATCTCCCGCTCCCGCGGCGTCAGATCGTCAAGTGAGGAGGTCTGCTTGCTGCTGCTGGGAGGCTCTCCTTGTACCGCCTTGGCCAGCACACTGGTCAGCTCCTTGGCCACCACAGTATTACCATTGACGATGTGCTGCAGGGCATCGATCAGTTCATTCGGTTCCATGTCCTTCAAGAGATAGCCCTGGGCACCCAACTGCAACGCCTCGATAACGTCCGCCTCCTCCCGACTGGTGGTCAACATGCTGATCGGCATGGCAGGATAGTGCTTACGAAGCACCGACAGCACTTCCGTGCCGGTCATATCCGGCATACGCATGTCGAGCAACACCACGTCCGGTTTCTCCTGTGCAACAATCTCTATACCTTTCAGACAGTCACCCTCGGCGATGACGTCAATCCCCCGCCGTTCCAGTAACTCCTGAAGCCCAATACGAAACAGGGCGTGATCATCGATCAGCAGCACACGCATCTCATCTACCTCTGCAAACTCGCCTCGCTTTTAGCGCTGCGAATAATCAGTTCAACCCGGGTTCCCTCTCCCGGCTCGCTCTCAATGGAAAAATCACCACCAATCCTTCTTGCCCGCTCCTCCATGATCGACAGTCCGATATGCTCGCCCGGATTCCCTTTGGGTGCAGTGCCTTCAAATCCTACACCGTCATCCTCAACCAGAATCAGATAATTGCCCGGACTGCGGCAACGTAACAGAATGCGTACCGTATGCGCCTTGGCATGCTTACGTATATTCGCCAACGACTCCTGCACAATTCGCAATGCCTGCATCTCTTGTGTGGTATCGAGATCGACCTTGATACAGTCCGGCTGAAAAAAAGCCGATATACCCGTCTCCTGCTGGAAACGCTCCACCAGCTTCTCCAGCGCCTGCACCAACCCCCGTTGGTCCAGGGGAGCCCGAAAACTGTTGATCAGTTCTCTGAGTTCATCATGCGCCTCGTCCAGACCATGGTGAATTCGATGCGCTTCAAACATCAATTTCTCGGAGGCTTGACCGTCCTGCAATGTCTCTTCCAGCATGCGGACCTGGAAGCGCAGGCTCGCCAGTGTCTGCGCCAGAGAGTCATGCAGCTCATGGGCCAGCGAGGTCCGCTCCTCGACGATGGACAACCTGCGCGCCTCGGTATCGGATCGCTGTTTGGCCACTGCCATGCCCAAGTGGCTGCCGATGGTGTTAAGAATGTCGAGCACATCCTCACGTCCGTCGTAGATACCCGGTTTATCGATGTAGAGATGATAGAAACCGAGCACATCGCCGTGGTACCACATCGGTACGGAGACACGCTCCACTTCGTCGGAGCCAAACATGTGACGACTGTTTCTGTGTGAGCAGGCCCCTGCATCCTGAGCGCAGAGGATATCCCCCGGCGACAGGGCGATACCGCACTGACAGAGCTTGATCGGCAGCATCTCCTGCTCGTTATAGAGTCTGCCGTTCAGGTCGATGCAACCGACCTGCCTCACCCTGTCCCCCTCCAGCACCAGATGTACCGTAGCGGAACGGGCATTGACCATACGCTTGAAGACCCCCATATACTCCAGCAACAGCTCATCCAGGTTTTCTGACTGATTGATACCGGCGGCGACATCGTACAGCACCTGCAGAGAGGTGGTCTTCTGTGCCAGACGCCAGGTCTGACGTGCCACGCGAACCTCCATGTCTTCGTAGATATCGGTCAGCTCCTCATTCAGACTGTCGATATCTTTAGCCATCCCGCTAAGCACTCCGGTCTGCTGGGGCTCTCGATTCGCCACCGGCTCACCCTGACAGATCTGATTCACTGTCTGTTCCAGGGTAGCCAAGGGATGCAACAATTGACTGCGCAACCGCATCAGCAACATCAGTAGTGAGAAGAGTGCCATCAGGCTGCCTACGAACAGCAATCCCTGCAACAGGTGCCGACTCCCCTGCTCTGCAACCAGCAGCATCGCGAGCACCAGGCAACACAGAACGGAGATCCCCAGCATCAGGATGGGGACCAGCAAATTGCCTGTAAACAGAATGCGCAGACTCGGCCAGTGACGGGAGTCGATCATCCCCTCCAACCAGCCCAACCAACCACGCTTATGCGGATAGTCCTCTGCCGAGGCGCTGCGGGTTGTTAGGACATTTCTCTTCTCTTCAACTTGCATGTCGGGACTCTATCATGAACCTCCCTCATCGACCTTACCCGCTACAGCCTGCAGACGTTTGCACAGTTCGGCTACTCGCCAATCCCACAATGCATCACCCAGGGCTTTTCCCTGAAGACCTTGCTGGTAGAGTGTCGCAGGCGGTTTCGTTGCCAGCACCTGACTCGCCGTCGCCAATGCGATTTTGTGCTGAGCCAAGACGTCCGGCCACAGCGCTTCTGCCGCCAACAGGAAACATCGATAGCGCAGCGGCTGCTGTAAAGGATTTAGACCGCCCACCAGATCGAGTAATCCCCGACAGTCCTGAGTGGCAGGGATATTGCCGTTGACGCTGAGCAGATCCTTGAGAAGCTGAATAACATCCCGCTCGGCACGCAAGGATTTAAGCCAAAGATCTGGCCTCTCGCTTTCATTGGCCGCATAGTAGAAAAATACCCCGATTCGGATGGTGGATTCTTCTGTCAGGCCCACTGCCCTTTTAAGCGCTGATACTGCTGCCGGATCCTGCCCGCCTTTGTGGGCGTCACTTGACTGACCCAGGGTCTGATCCACCTCTGGCATCATGCGTATAAGGGCACCGCAAGCATGCAGGACTTCGAAAAATCGCCAGGGTTGATCCTCTTCCATTGCACGCGTCATCTCCCGCCAGACCCGCTCCGGTTTGAGGTGGGCCAGGTCGGGCGAGGTCGCCATCTGTTTCATCAGCCAGTGCGTACTATGAGCCACACGAAATCCCCATCGCCCCAGCTTTGCAGCGAATCGGGCGATCCGCAGCAGACGAACCGGGTCTTCGGCAAAAGCCGGCGTGATATGTCGCAGCAGACCTTTGTCGAGATCCTCTCGGCCGCTGCAAATATCCACCAGGGCTCCCGCCTCATCCTTTGCCAATGCATTGATGGTCAGATCCCTACGCAGCAGATCCTGCTCCAGGGTAATCTCAGGACCATGTTCGACTCGAAAACCTTTGTATCCGGGCCCTGTCTTCTCCTCGGTACGTGCCAGTGCGTATTCGTCGCCAGTTTCGGGGTGGAGAAACACAGGAAACTCGGCATCGACAGGCCGAAACCCCTGCGCCACCATCTGTTCCGATGTGGCACCGACCACTACCCAATCACGCTCGCTGACAGGCAGATCGAGCAGCTGATCGCGTACAGCGCCGCCCACCAGATAGATCTTCATATCAAACCTCGTGCCGGAATCAGTTTGTGAAGGCCAAACATTGTGGATGGGATATCAACACCACTCATGATGGGGATTCCACCAGCGATATCGAGGCCATTGCCTGCCGTTCCTTCTGCTGCAGTTGCCACATCTGATGATAGATCCCCTGCAGTACCAGCAACTCATTGTGGGTGCCCTGCTCGACAATACGACCACCTTCCATCACCAAGATACGGTCCGCATCAACCACAGTTGAGAGTCGGTGCGCAATCACCAGTGTTGTGTGGTCCTTCGCCACCTCCCGCAGGGTCTCCTGAATCGCCTGTTCGGTCTTGGTATCCAGTGACGACGTCGCTTCATCGAAAACCAGGATTCGGGGCCGCTTGAGCATTGCCCTTGCGATGGCGACCCGTTGTTTCTCACCACCTGAAAGCTTCAGCCCCCGCTCACCCACCACTGTCTGGTAGCCATCCGGCAGTTGCTCGATAAATCCCGCAATATGGGCAATACGGGCCGCCGCCTCTATCTCCTCCTGGCTGGCATCTGGCCGACCGTAGGCCAGATTATAGAGAATTGTGTTATTGAACAGTACGGTGTCCTGAGGAACGATACCGATCACTTCACGCAGGCTCCGGCGCGTGACAGTACGGATATCCTGCCCGTCAATCGTGATGCGGCCACCGGTGACATCATAAAAGCGAAACAGCAGACGTGAGAGCGTCGATTTGCCGGCGCCACTGTGGCCAACAACGGCCAGTTTCTCACCCGCCCCGATGTGGAAATCGATACGGCTAAGAATCTGCCGCTCCGGTTGGTAGGCAAAATCGACCTGTTCGAAACCGATCTCGCCCCCGTCGAGTTTCAACGCCACAGCATCAGGCGCATCGGTGATCTCGGGCTTCTGATCCAACAGCTTGAAAATCAGATCCATATCCGCCAACGAATACTTGATCTGACGGTAGACCATGCCCAGAAAATTGAGCGGGATAAAAAGCTGTAGCAGAAAGGCGTTGACCAACACCAGATCGCCGATCGACATACTCCCATCCACCACGCCACTGGCGGCGAATAGCATCACCAAAGTGACGCCGACAGCGATAATGCCACCCTGACCGAAATTGAGCAGAGACATGGAGGTCTGACTCTTCACCGCATTCTCTTCCCAACTCGAGAGGGTGCTGTCGAAGCGTCTCAGTTCCAAAGGCTCATTGCCGAAATATTTGACCGTCTCATAGTTGATCAGGCTGTCGAATGCCTGGTTGTTCGCCTGTGAGTCGAGGCGGTTCATCACATGGCGATATTCCATACGCCACTCGGTGATCGCCAGTGTAAAGCCCACATAGATGGCCACTGTGCCGAAAGTCACCAGCGTGAACACAATGTCATACTGAGTCAGCAGAATGATGGCCACCAATACGAACTCCACCAACATCGGAATGATACTGAAGACCAGATAGTTGAGAATGGTGCTGACCGAACGGGTGCCCCGCTCCAGATCGCGGCTGATGGCGCCGGTCTGGCGTTCCAGATGAAAGCGAAGTGACAGCTCATGCAGATGGGCCAATACCCGGTTGGAGAGATTGCGCATGGCCCGATAACGCACACGCGCAAAGACGGCATCCCTCAGCTCATTGAAAAGGGAGCTGCCAAGGCGCAGGGCGCCATAACCCAAGAGCAGGAACAGTGGCAGTATCAGTACTGTACCGTCACTCTTCTCGAGCTTGTCGACGATCTCCTTGAGAACCAGCGGAATACCCACATTGGCCAGCTTGGCCAGGACCAGGCAGCCCAACGCGAACAGCGCCCTTCCCCTGTACTCCCAGAGAAAAGGCAGCATGTTGCGCAGGTTGTGAAAATCACGCCGGTCCTTATGAACCGGCGCTTGTGACTGGATATGGCGGGCCATGTGACGGAATCTTAACGGATTTCAGTCTGTTATGCGCTTTTACATCAATAAATCAGCGGATATGTACCAAGAGGACTGATAGAAATGGGTTACAATCCCCGGCAGACCGACTTCAACAGAAGACCATGACTCAAGATTGCAGCTACAACGAACTTTATCCCCTACAGGTGCTCGACGACAGTATGGCACCGGAATTTCCCGAAAAATGCATTATCGTCGTCGAACCCTCCGATGTCTGTGCCACCGGTGCCTATGTGGTGGCAGAAGCTCAGGGTGACCGGTGGTTCCGGCAATTCATCTCAGAGGGCGATGCCGGCAAGCGGCTGGTCGCACTCAATGACGACTATCCCGACATCGAACTGACCGAAGGTGAATATAAGATCGTCGGTGTGATCGTACAGCGCAATCTGGGACGCAAGGTCAAGCACTACCACCCTTATGTGCCGGGAGGAGAACCGCCCAAGGGTATCGAGCTCAATTAGGGCGAATTGACACAAATTCAGTCACCACTGCCAAAACTGCTTGTATCCAGCAAGGGAAGGAATGCGGCGTATCTGGATTACATAAGCGACTTTGATTACCGCTGGACGACAAAATGGCCTTGTCCCTGCGGGTTGTGCCTGAATAAGTGGCTCTCGGCATTACATAGATAGGTAATCAAACTCCACACCTCGAGCGTCGATTGTCGTTTTCATGCAAACCAGCGGCGCTCGAATCCGAGCAAAAGGGCCCTAATGCTTTTCCGGCATTTCGTCTATTCTCTAAATGGTACCTCGCAGGATTGGGGCGAGGGATACAACAGGCCGTTAGAGCCTAAGCAATCGAGCGACCACAACGCTTTGCAATAAAAAAGGAGAGGAATGTATGAACATCGATCTCGCTGATGTCACGCTGCATGTTGACGAAACTCTGGACAGCGATGGGCTGGCCCAACTGGAGGATGCCTTTCGCAGCCGTGAGGGGGTAGTATCCGTCCATGTGGATGAAAGACGCCCCCACCTGTTCGTACTGGAGTATAACCCCGAGCTCGTCAACAGCCGGGACCTGGTGAAGATTCCTCAGTTTCAGGGGCTGCATGCCGAATTGATCGGCCTTTGAGATCGTTCCCGGAATCCAGAAACAGATATCCATACTTCAATCAGGACCATAAAGGTCCGTCAATATCGCCAGTCGGTGTACACTACCCGGCAGGCTGCGATTCCGTGCGGCCCACAAAAAAACTAATCATGACGACCAGGAGCATGGGCATGCAGAGAGTGACCATCGTCGGCAGTGGTTTTGCCGCGCTGACCGCTATTAAAACACTACGTTCACGGGACAAACAGCTTGAAATAACTGTGGTCAGCCCAAAGGGGGAATTCCACTACCTGCCGGGCTCTATCTGGATTCCCTCAAAGATCCGGGAGCCGGAAGACCTAATTATCCCCTTACAGCCATTTTTCTCTCGGCACAATGTCACGCATGTGTCCGGGGAGGCTACGGGACTCAGCGAGGATGGCCGCACACTGAAAACAACCGCGGGAGAGATAGAGAACGACGGACTGATAATCGCATCCGGCGGCCGTTTTATCAAAAAACTGCCGGGTATCGAGCATGCCATCACTCCGTGCGAAGGCATCGCCGCAACCATGCAGATCCGGGAACGCCTTGCGGTTCTGGATGGAGGCACCATCGCCATTGGCTTCGCCGGCAATCCCAAGGAACCCAGTGCCATGCGTGGCGGACCGATGTTTGAGTTCCTATTCGGCATCGATCGCCAGCTCAGGCTCGAAAAGCGACGGGACAGATTCAAACTGATCTTCTTCACGCCCGCGAAAAGCCCCGGACAACGGCTCGGTCCCAAAGCGGTACAAGGGCTGGTCAAGGAGATGGAGAAGAGGGATATCGAAACCCACCTGGGCCACAAAATGGTCTCATTCAGTCCAACCAGCGTGACGACCGAAAACGGGACATTCGATGCCGATCTCATCCTCTTCATGCCGGGTATGACAGGTAATCAATGGTTTGACCAGACCCACTTGCCACGTTCTCCCGGAGGCCTGATCAATGCCGACGCACAATGCCGAGTGGAAGGGATGGAACGCGTCTATGTAGCGGGGGATTCAGGCAGCTTCCCCGGTCCGGAATGGCTACCTAAGCAGGCCCACATGGCCGATCTCCAGGCTGAGGCTGCAGCGAAAAATTTGCTGGCGGAGTTTCAGGGAAAAACACCTGCTGAAACCTTCAAAGTGGAGTTGGTCTGCATCGTCGACAGTCAGACCAGTGGCATGCTGGTTGCCCGCACCATGAAGCGGAATATCGTCATGCCGAACATGGTCATCTTCCACTGGCTCAAACGCCTCTTCGAATGGTGGTATCTGCGGCAATATCGTTAACCTGAGAACCCTCTCTATTATCTCGATTGCGGCCTGTGTCCCAGGCCGGGAGCCGGCTTTCTGATAGGATGAATATTGTCAGTCAGGCCTTGGAGTGAATGGTGAGACAGGGAAACGACCCGGTCGACTCAAGCGTACAACTGAAGGAACTGTTGTTGCATGAGGAGCAGAAGAGTGAGCGTTATGCTAATAATGTCCGGTTGCTGTTTACCTTCCTCTACTTCGCGGTCGCTTTCGGCATCCGCAATGAACTACCGGATCACTCATTCTATGCAATCATAGCTGCTTCTGCGGCGAACCTCGTCTACGCGATATTCGTACACATCGTTATCAGTGGCAGGAAACCTTACAACTGGATCAAATATCCATCAATCAGTATCGATATACTGTTACTCTCCATTGTGATTTACAGTTTCGGCTCCTTTCGCAGTTTCAAGACCGAGGCCTTTCTCCTCTACTATCTTTGGATCGGCCTCTCGACTCTACGCTTCTCCCCGCGACTGACGCTAGCTGCCGGGTTATTGAGTATCGGAGCCTATATGATCATTGTTGTTGCTGCATTGGTCACTCAAACTATCACGCTCGGCACGATTACCGACGAGTTCACCAGCGACAGAGTCAGCTCTGTCAATATCGTCCTACGGCTGGTTTTCCTCTCTGCTTTTGTTGCGCTGGCAGTTTATATCGCCATGGTCTTTCGCCTGATCGCATCGAGGGCATTGACCAAAAAGCTGCTTCAGGTCAAGCATGACCACTTGAGTGAAACACTGGATAAACTCAGAGAGACACAAAAACAGCTCGCAAAGAAAAACCGAGATCTGGCCACCCTGTCTGAGATCGATCCACTTACCCAGCTATATAACCGACGTAAAATTGATCTCATTCTGGCAGAAGCACTGAAGACAGCTGACCCCCCACACACTCAAGTTGCCCTGATCCTGCTGGATATCGATCACTTTAAAACCTACAACGATACCTATGGCCATCAAGTGGGGGACCAAATCATACAGACTGTCGCCGAAGTGCTGCTCCAGACAGCCCGTACCAATGACAGTATCGGACGTTGGGGTGGAGAAGAATTTATACTGGTCTGCCGTGAAACAGATATCGGAGCCTCCATGACGCTCGCGGAACGGCTGCAATCAGCCATTGAAGAGACAAGGCTCAATATAAAGAGTCAGGTTACCTGTAGTTTTGGTGTTACCAGCTATCGGGATGGAGATAGTGCTGACAGCATGTTAAAGCGTGCCGATGAGGCGCTTTATATATCCAAAGAGCAGGGAAGAAATCAGGTTACCGTTATGGCCTAAAACACTTCAAAAGCGTGACAGGGTTATGCAAAGCAGTTGTGTTATTTATTCAGCAAGAAAAATCCACCTAAACCGGGATCAGAGCTTAAATTCACGTTCCATTCGATCAGCTACCAAATCATAACCTCTGAATCGCATTTCAGCGATTTCACCACTTCGTTCGTAGACATGATTGAGTCTATTGAGCACACCAATCTCATCTGGCGTGAGTCTTTGTCCGGCAAAGGCCTCCGCCAGACCGATATGAATGCGGTAAGCGTCGATATAGGCTTGACCGGCCTGGCCTCTATACTGGGTTAACGACCGCTCAAAATGGGTATATTTCTTTAATAGGCGTTGATAGTTGGCACGATTGAAGTAGAGTTCGGAAACTGCCTGATCCTTGCACGATTGCGCAATTGCCAGCAGGTCATCCACAGAGTAATCATTGGCTGTCAGAGTTAAATTACTACAAGCCGAATGTTGCCCCGCAGCCACTGACGTGAAAACAGTCAGCAGGAGATAGATTCCTAAGCACCATAGCCGCATGGTATCCCGCCTTTTTTGCTACCATTTAATTGCACACATATGACAAAGCTATAGCTGAAACTGGGCAGACTGCAAGACAGAATCAATAGGAAAATAAATCCGTTCACATTAAAACTGTCGCAGAAACCAGGCATGGGAAAGCAGGCAAAAGCGCTGCTAATGGCAGAAAAAATTATGCCGTCGATGCTGTATCGACCGATGAGGATATTGGAAATATTCGAAAGATCGCTGGTAGCAATTGTGCCGGAATAACCCAATAAGAGAAGTGTCGCTTTATTACATCAACTCAGGGAAGAGCAGTACCAATGGTTATGTTTAGGTGTTGCCCATAGAGAGCCAAGGCTGTATCGGTGAAAACCGACTCTAAAGCACTTCGACAAGTTGACGCTCGATCTCATCAAGATCGGGGATATAGGCGGTACTCAAGTCCAGCTCTACCACCTGCTTGATAAAAACGCTCTCCTCAGCTGAAGTATCAGGCTTTGGTAGAACATTGTCTGTTGTCACCCTAACCAGGCTGGGAATTGCTTGAACAACCACTCCAAAATGGGTAAGCCTGTTATTACCGTTGAGGGCGTTCATGATGGCGATTCTTCCCCGGTGTCCAGGCGTGACATCGGCACCACCCAGCATCGACTCAAAGGAGATCACAGGTATCAATACACCGCGCCAGGCCATGTTGCCAAGATACCAATCCGGTTTCCCATCAACCTTTTCAGGCGGCTGATATCCCAATACTTCCGCTACAACAGCGTTGGGCAAAAGAAGTTGACGATCCGCGAGTGGAATGAGCACACTTCTGACTTCACTTACCACGGCACTGTTCATTGCCTAGCCTCCGCCAGCACCTCATTGATGCTATCCAGCAACTCAGCCTCCTGATAGGGCTTACCCAAACAACGCTTGACTCCCAGATCGAATGCCCTCTGTCGATGTTTATCGCCCACGCGCGATGAGATCATGATAATCGGCAGACCATAGTAATCCACGGAGTTGTTGATATGACGAGCCAGCTCAAAACCGTCCATGCGGGGCATTTCGATATCCAACAGCATGATATCGGGAACCTGCTCTTGCAGCATGGTCACCGCTTCGACCCCATCCTTTGCCGTGATCACATCCATATCGTTACGCTCCAGCAGTCGACTGGTAACCTTACGCACAGTGATGGAGTCGTCTACCACCATGACACGTAAACGGTCCTCGGCACGTTTGCGTTCGCCTGCCCGTTCGACTTCGCCACCAACCGCATGCGTCGCATCCATACGCACCAGTGCGGAAAGATCCAGAATCAATGCCACACGTCCATCTGCCAGGATGGTTCCACCTGTGATCCAGCGTACGCTGCCCACCTGCTTACCCAAGGATTTCACCACCACCTGTCGGGTACCCAGTAGCTCATCCACCTGCAAAGCGACCTGATGCTCACCGGTCTGTACCAACAGCAAAGGAAGCCAACGGGCGGTATCAGGGATCTCATGTTTGCCCATACCCATCATACGGCCAAGATATTCAATCTTATAGTTCTTGCCCGCGTATTTATAGCCGCTTTGCTCGCCTTTATAGCAAGCCATCAACTCTTTGCGGCGAACCCTCACCACACCTTCCACACTACCATGCGGAATGGCGCAAACCTCTTCCCCCACACGCATCAAAAGGGCATCCGTTATTGCCAGAGTTAGGGGTAGGCGAATAATAAAACTGGTTCCACGGCCCGGTTGGGAATCGATCTCCAGTGAACCACCCAACTGTTTGACCTCACTGGTGACCACATCGAGGCCCACACCTCTTCCAGAAATCTGTGTAATCTCCTGAGCCGTACTGAATCCGGGGATCAGTACGCACTGGATCAGGTCATCGTCGCTGATATCGGCATCCGCGTCGATTACACCATTGTCAATTGCGCGCCGACGGATAGCCTCGATATCGAGACCCTTGCCGTCGTCCGACAGAGTAATCAATACATCATTGGCCTCGCGGTCCACGTAGAGTGAAATTCTGCCGGTGACCTGTTTACCCGCTGTCTCCCGATCAGCAGGCATTTCGATGCCGTGGGAGACTGAGTTTCGCAGCAGGTGCTCGAAAACCGGAATCATCCGGTTGAGGATACCGCGATCAAGCTCACCTTCCGTACCGAAGCATTCCAGGTTTGCCTTTTTATCCAACTGGCTGGCCGTCTGCCTGACCAACCGTTGCAAACGCGGCACCAGTTGCGCGAAAGGCACCATACGTGTTCGCAACAGCCCATCCTGCAGATCGGTCGAGATACGAGACTGCTGTAGTAGCAGGGTATCGGTTTCCCGCTGCAGGTCATTCAGAGATTCATTAATATTACCCAGATCGTTGACCGTCTCGGCCAGCGCCCTGGAGAGTTGCTGTATGGTCGAGAATCGATCCATTTCCAGCGGATCGAACTCCGCCTTCTCGATATCATCTTTTTCATGATCCCTATCCCAACGATAGAGGATCTGGGCTTCGGTTTCGATTTCAAGATTACGTAATTGGGTATAGAGACGGGAGACGGTTTGTTCCAGCTCTGCCAGATTAAAACCGAGAACACTGTTCTGCTGTTCAAGACGTGCTCGATAGATACTCACTTCACCCGCATGATTGACCAGGCGATCCATCAACTCACTGTTGACTCGAACCTGCTCTTTGTTGCGTTTGGCAGCATCTTTCTCTTTCTTGCTGTCTTCGTTGAGCAAGGCATCAACACCTGGCGCCAACGGTATGATCTCTGCAGTTCTCTGTGGCTCTTCCTCTGAGACCTCTCCCTGGCCAGGCCCACTGGACTCGTCTTCTACAGGCTCGGGCTTGACCTGAATGGCCTCGACAATACCGCTCTGACCGGTTTCCAGTTCTCCGCCAAGCAGGCTGTGCAGTCCCGCAACCAGCTCTTCGGAGGATGGAACTTTACCGGCGGACGCGATTGTCTCCACCTGATGGGCCAGGAAGTCGATCGCCTGACGAGCTGTATCCACAACCAAAGGTAACGGATCTATCTCCTGCTGTGCCAAAGCGGTCATCAGCGATTCTACGGCATGGCTGAGATCACCCACCGGCATGATGCCGGCCAAGCGTGAACTGCCTTTCAGAGTATGCAAGTTTCGCTGGACACCTTCGATCAGCGAGAGGTCATCCACTTGATCCATCCAACGCTGAAAGTGACTTTCAATCTGCTCGACAAAATCCTTGGCCTCTTCGACAAAGATCTGCACCAGTTCTTCATCTTCACCCAGCTCGAGCAGGACGTCCTCATCAGTGACTATGAAGGATTCATCCACCTCTTGAGAGGGTTCCGTTGCTGGATCATCCAGAGCGAATACGTCATCTGCGATCGGCAGGACTTCAGCTTCTTGCGACGAAGAGGACTCCGTCTCCTGATCGGTTGTTTCAGCAGGTTGCACGGAGGCTTCCAGCTCTTCCTGTAGATGCGGGTCGACAGTCGTTTCCTGCTCCATTGCAGGTGTATGCAATAGAGTTTCGACGCGCTCAATGAGATTATCACCCTGAGGGATACCGGCCATTGCCTCAGCAGCGTCAGTTTGAGCCGCCAATAAGTCCAGCGCTTCACGGCTGATGCTGACAACCTCTTCGGTTGGTTCCAATCTAACGACAGCAACAGCGGCCATCAGGGATTCAAGGGCATGACTCAAGTCACCAATCGGCTCTATGCCGGCCAGACGAGAACTGCCCTTGAGGGTATGGAGTGCCCGTTGCATTTCATCCAGAGACGCATGTTCAGACCGATTTTCCGACCAGGCGGCATGGCTCTCATCGAGCACTGCCAGAAGCTCACGCGCCTCTTCGGTGAAGATCTCGACCATCTCGGGGTCGCCTTCAAATTCGAACAGATCCCCTTCGTGGATAAAACTCAAAGGTTCTTCATAGTAGTCAGCGGTATCGTTGTCTTCGACCACCTCCGACGAACTGTCCATCTCCTCAGCCTCTTGCAGTTCCTGCTGAAGCTGTGGATCTATTATCTCTTCTGCAGACGCCTCCCGCTCATCTTCGGGACGCCCCATCTGATCTATTCTCTCGAGCAGACCCTCAGCTTGCGCCAAACGCCCGAAGGTGGCGGCCTGATCAGTCTGGCTGGCCAGGTTATCGAGGGCCTCGCGCACAATGTGCTGGAGCGGTTGACTAAAACTCGTTTCTCCGCGAGTCAGGCGGTTGAAAAGCGTCTCAAGAGCATGACTCAAATCCCCTACCGGGGTAATACCTGCCAGCCTTGAGCTGCCTTTGAGCGTATGCAAGGCTCTTTTGATATCGTCTGTGATCGCACTATCTTCTGGTGAACCAATCCACTTATCGTAGTCACGATCGAGAGTCTCCAACAACTCCCTGGACTCTTCGACAAAGATCTCAATCAACTCCTGATCTTCATCCAGTTCGTATAGATTGTCCTCATCTTGAGAGAGTGTCTCAGACAATGCAGAGAGACTGCTCAAAGAATCAGGCTCAGATTCAACTGTCAGTCCAACAACATCGGATACCTCTCCCAGGTCCCAAGGTTCAGATGTCTCTTCTTCATCGACGGGCTTAGCTTCGCTACTCTCTTCGATGTCTTCAGTAGCTTCGATTTCAGACGCGATATCGAGTCCGCTTTCAGACATTTCCGGAACTTCCGGTGATGTCTCTGCAGTCAACTCCGAGAGTGCGCTCTGCAGCCTGCCCAGGCAGATTTCATAGGGGGGTTCAGGTAGACTTTCTCCCGGTAACCAGGCGAGCAACTCTCGAATACAGCTCACGCTGCTACTCAATAGATCCGTAACCGGTGCATCTGCAAACCGCTGTTGCTCATATAGAGTCCTGGTGTACTCCTCCATGGTTTCCGACAGCCTGGCAATTGGCGCAATACCGGCCATGTTGGCACTTCCCCGCAGGGTATGACATGCCCGGGCCACCTCCTCGTTTACCTGAATGGGGGGAGCAGTTTCAATAGCGATCCGCAGAAAACTCTCTATCTCTTGCAAGTGGGTTTCGGACTCCTCACCAAAGATGCTGAGCAGTTCACTGTCCACCTCGACATCCAGGTCGGAATCCTCGAAAGCCTGCCAGTCCCCGGCTTCTGCAAGAGGCGCCTCAGGTAACTCGACCGAGTCGGCCTCTTCTTCTTCGGGCAGTATTGAAAACTCTGAGATATCGCTTTCAAGCTGCAGGGAGATTTCATCACTATCGTCGAGCTCATGTGGTAATGGCTCATCTGCCGGTTTCTCATCCGGCAGATCCATCTCAATCAGGGTTTCTGATTCGTCCAATAACGTAGTGGTGATAGCCGATGGCATCTCGGAATCTGCATCATCCAATTCCAACGGTGCCGGCGAAGACTCCTCCGGCAAGGCCTCGGCAGTCAGATCCACCTCGTCATCAGCAACATCTTCCACTGGCGCTTCCGCTGCCTCGGTGGCAGGCTCTGCGGGCACCTCATCCGGTACCTTGCCTTCCGCCAGCGTAAAGGCATCCCGCTCCAGACTGGCAACATCGACATTCGGCACCAATCCCTGTTCCTGGCAATCGATCAACTCCGGTAGGGCATCGATTACCCGGCCCAGCAGATTCAGCATTTGGGGACTTACCTGGATCGTCTCTTCGATCAACCGGTTCAGCATATTCTCCACAGACCAGGCAAGTTCACCGATGGTCTTGGCACCCACCAGTCGGCCGCTGCCCTTGAGTGTGTGGAATGAGCGGCGCATGGTGGTCAGCGCATCTTCATCGCCCTGATTCTGACGCCACTGAGGAAATCTTTGCTGGATGGCCTGCAGCTCTTCCCTCGCCTCCTCAACGAAAATCTCCAGGATCTCCGGATCGATCTCTTCCAGCGAAGGCTTGTCGACAGATGCAGTAGGTGTCTCCTCCTGAGTCTCCTCCACGGGCTCAGACACTTCAGCCGGCTCGCTTTCGATGGTGACTTCATCCGGCAGCTCCGGAGTTTCGAAGTGGAGGCTGCTTTCACCGAATTCCAGATCGGATACGGAATCCTCATCCACTTCGAAGCCTTCCGTATGGTCGGCTGAGCCGCTCAGATCGATGACCTCGGCCGGCTCAGTATATTCGGTTACCTCACCACCCTCGCTCTGAAGATTACTCAGCGAGGCCTTGGCGATGGCCAGGATCTCGTGCCGGTCACCAGCGCCATCCACCAGGGTCTCCAGATAGTATTCGATACTACTGATAACGTCAGCCAGATAGTTGAGCTGGTGTCGCTGCGGCGGTTCACTCTCTTCGATCAGATGTGTCTGAATAAAGCCACCGGTCTGCAACATGACATCGGCGGCATCCGAAAGATTCAGCATGCGCAGGGCGCCTTCAACCCGCTTAAAGCCTTCGCGAACACTGGCCAGAACTGATGCATCGTCAGTCGATTCGGTATAACCGACAATGACCTCTTTCGCCTTGGCGATATCCACCTTGGCTTCGCGTACGGTCTGCTTGATCAGGTTCTGGAATTCACCCTCCGGCAGGTCCAGACCCCAACCGCCATCATCCGTCGTCAACTCATCCGATGGCTGTGCCGTATGCAACGTGCTGAGGGAGGATTCTACGAAGAGAATATCGCCCGCCATCTCCATCAGCTCGAACTCTTCAGGCATGCTGTCTTTTTCGACAAACTCCTTAACCTTGTCGGCCTGTCGATTGAGGCGTGAACGCAATGCTCCCTGTCCGATCATCCCAAGCGTATCCGCAAGCTTGCGGATCGGCGGTTCCAGATGGGACAACATCTCCATATCCGCTTTTTCATCACGCATGAAGAGGTCGAGAATATCTTTGATTCGAGTCAGTTCGATACTGACCGCATCCCTGATCGATTCGGCAAGCTCCGCATTGGAGCCGGAAAGTCCCTGTCTGCCCTGGGCCAACTGGTCGTCAGAGGGCATCACCTGATCGAGGCTGTAGGCATCTTTCACCTGCAGCATCATTTCATTTTCACTCTCTGCACGAGCGATGTAGTAGAGCAGATTCTTCAACAATGCGGATGATTGATCCTGCTGTATGGCCTGCTCACCGCCATCGATGATCATCTTTAATTTACGGTCGATTCGGCTGAACAACTGCTTGACCGCAATACCGGGTGCGATGGTCCTTTCCATCAGACCATGCATCAGGGCGCTGGCAACCCAAAACAGTCGATGTACCTGCTCGGTGCCTGCCTGCCTCTGTATGGAATCAAAAACCTCGAGCAGCAACGGCCACGCCTGTTCCGTATCCCTTTGGCGATACCAACCCAACAGGCCAAGATGGAATTTCTGGCGAATATGCCTGACTTGTCCCGGCAGTTCACCGTTCGGTTCACCGGTAATGCGGCCCGTACTGCGCCCGCTCTCGATTTCCGGTTTGAATAGGGCCGCCTCTGAGAGCAGAGGAGCATCCCGTACCGCCCGCAGGTCGTTGAGCAGCGGCAAGATGATGAGTGGAATATCGGCATCTCCGCCCTGCAGCTTCTCCAGATAATCGGGCAGCTGGATCAGGGCCAGCATCAACGCCTCGGCAGCATCTTCCTGTTGACGCACACTGCCGTCCTGCATGTCGCGCACCACCAGCTCCATCTCTTCGGCCAACATGCTCGGCCCGTAGACCTGAACCATCTGCAGTACTCTTGCGATCTGGTGCAGGTGGTCTCCGCAGCTCTCTAACGCGCTTTCGTCATCGGTTGACTCAACGTAGGTTTCAAGCGCCTGACGGGCTTGGCGGATGGAGACATCGAGCTCATCCTTGACCCAATTCAGCGCGCCGAAGTCTTGGGCGTTTGTCATACTGATGCTCTCCAGGCCATGAATGGATGGTGATGTCGGACGAACATAAGCTTCCTAAGTCTTCCCTATGAAGGCAGACGGAAACCGGCTACCGACTTCTGCAACTGATCGGAAAGATCCGCCAGTGCACCGATGGAGTTCGCGGTCTGGTGAGTACCCTCGGATGTCTGATGGGTAATCTCCTGAATAACACTCATGGTGTCCTTGACATTGACCGCCTCATCCGACTGTTTCTGCGCCGATTGGGCAATCTTTCCTGTCAGATCATCGATGTACTGGGAAACGCTCTCGATCTCCTTCAGCGCCTCACCGGCGTCCTCCGCAAACTTGGCTCCCTTCACCACACCGGCTGTACTGGCCTCCATGGAGGTGACGGCCTCGTTGGTGTCGGCCTGGATGGTCTTAACCAGCGCCTCGATCTGTTTGGTCGCATTAATGGAACGCTCAGCGAGACGCTGTACCTCGTCCGCAACCACCGCGAAACCACGACCCGCTTCACCAGCCATAGCGGCCTGCATGGCCGCGTTGAGGGCGAGGATGTTGGTCTGATCGGCGATATCATCGATCAGCTCCACGATGTCACCGATCTCCTGGGAGCTCTCACCCAGACGCTTGATCCGTTTTGAGGTCTCCTGGATCTGCTCACGGATATCATCCATACCGGTGATGGTGTTGCGCACGGTCTCAGCGCCGGTGCCGGCGATCTCCACAGAACGCCTGGCGACTTCGGCGGACTCACTGGCATCCTGCGACATCTGATCGATGGCACCTGTCATCTCTTTGATTGAATCATTGGCGAGGGTGATCTGCTCCGCCTGGTGTTCACTCGCCTCCGCCAAGTGCATGGCGGTGGCACGACTCTCCTGAGTCGCGCCGGAGACCTGCTCGGATGTCTGGTTAATGGTGGTTACCAGTTCGCGCAGAGCTTCGATCGCGTAATTGATGGAGTCAGCGATCGCGCCCGTGATATCTTCGGTTACGCTCGCCGTCACGGTCAGGTCACCATCAGCCAGATCACCCATCTCATCGAGCAGCTGCAGGATAGCCTTCTGGTTGTTTTCATTCTGCTTCTTACTCACCTGCTCGCGGCGTTGCGCATCAACAATCAATTGACCGCCGAGAAGCACAAGAAAGATCGCGGTGGCCGCACCGAATATGGCGATCATCACGGGACCCGCCTTGATACCCAGGATGCCGAAACGTCCGGGTGATTGACCAAATGCGTCAATCAATGCCTCCGCAGAGTCACTGGTGGTATCGGATGAGGTATTAACTGTGGATGCCGCTTCCAACGCAGGCAGCACATCGGGAATGTTCTGAATGATCTCAGCCGCATTATCCTGAATCGTGCTAAAGAGTGTGGCCACGTCCTGCAGTCGCTGCCTGGCGATCTTGTCGGTAACTTTCTGAATACCCAGATCCTTATCACCCGACTTCAGACCCTCAAGCACCCGTCCAAATAGATCCGCATCACGACTGAATTGATCGATGGCGGCAGCAGTCTTCTGTCCACCCTCGAGTACCTGGTTCACATTGGAATTGATACGCTGGATCAACATCTCCTGCTCGGCAGTGGTAAATACCTGTCGACTTGGAGCACGGCTGTTGATCAGAACCTCGGCGAGCTCCGACAGCAGCTCCTGCATCTGAGGCACGAATTCAGAAATAACGGCGGAGAACTCACCGATTGCCAGGATGTTTTCCTGGGACTTGATAATCTCATCGATGTTCTGCCGCAGAGCCAGCCAGTTGTTTTCCAGCTCCCTGACTACCGGCATCACTTCGATGGGGGCAGCGGGCAGATCGTCCTTCTTTGCACCATTCTTCAGCTCCCACATGATGGTTTCGAAGCGGTCACGGGTCTGCTGTAGTGTAGCAAACGACTGCATCTCACCACGTGCTGAGGAGAGCGCGTATTTAGCGATTCGCTGTGCCAGTACCTGCTGTTCGGCAACACGTATCAAATACTGCTCGTCGTAGGATTCACGCTTGGTCGTGTGCAGAAAAGTCACCAGTGCCAAGACCAAACTCACCAGTACCAGCACTGCCAATGTAGTGATGACTTTATTTGAGGGCAGTCCACCACCCACGCCTTTACCTTTCATTCATCTTTCTCCCGAAAGCTTAAACCCATTTCCCGAATCTCTCAGACTGCGGCAATTCGAAATGCCGGATCCTCCGCCAAAGCGGAGAGACTGAATACCGGCCAGGTCATACCGTCCTGATCAAACTCGAGTCTGACATATTTCTCGAATTTGCTATTGGCGGTCCGTATCTCTCTTGCCGTCTCTTTAGCAAAATGCCGCATACCTACCATTTCTCCCACCAGTACGCTGGTGTAGCTTTCCCCAAGATTGAATACCAACACACGGCTGCGACGGCCACGCCGGGTTTTTCTGCCAATGAGAAAGAGTTGTAGATCAATCACGGGGATGAGCGTACCGCGAACATTTGCGACACCGAGCATCCAGGGTCTCGTACCTGGAACCGGTGTGAGTGTAGTAGGGTAGTTGAGAATCTCTTTCACTGCACTCAAAGGAGCGACAAAACGATTATCGCCCACGTAGAACATGACCCCTTCCCAGAAGCTTTGAATAAGCTCCTGCTGCGGCAGACCTGCAGCGCGATCCCTGCTACGCGTCTCCATCTCTGACAGCAACGCAACAATAGCGTATGGCGTGTCAAGCACAGCGGATTGCGGATTCTGCTCACTCATTCAACAGCGCCCTGATCTTATGCAGCAGTTCCGCCGGTGCGACAGGCTTGACCAGATACTCGTTTGCACCCTGACGCATACCCCAGTTGATATCGGTTTTTTGATCCTTGGTGGTAACCATAATCACGGGGATAGCAGCCGTCTCTTCACTGTTTTTCAGCTGGCGCGTCGCCTGAAAACCATTCAGCACGGGCATTACCACGTCCATCAGGATTAAATCAGGCTTTGATTCTTTGGCTAAATCGACACCTTCCTGGCCATCCTTCGCCACTAGGATGTTGTAACCCTGTTTTTCCAGGATTTTCTTAAAGATATGTACTTCGGTGGGTGAGTCATCCACCACCAGAATCGTGCCGCTCTGCCCACCGCCTTCTTGAACGATAGGAGCCTCGGAACGATCTTCTCCTTTGCGAAACAAATTCTTAATCATCGACTTGGACCACTCGTTGGTTAAAGATCATCCTGATTGTTGCAACCAGACAGCAATCATGCCGCCCGTTTGACATAACGCCTGATCGCCCCCAATAACTCATCTTTGGTGAAGGGTTTGGTGAGGTACTGTTCAGAGCCGACAATACGCCCACGCGCCCTATCGAACAGCCCATCCTTACTCGACAACATGATGACTGGGATGCTCTTAAAAACCTCGTTGTGCTTGATAAGCGCGCAGGTCTGGTAACCATCCAGCCTCGGCATCATGATATCGACGAAGATCACATCAGGGTGATGATCGGCGATCATGGCCAAAGCTTCGAAACCGTCTGTTGCCGTACTTACTTCACAACCCGCTTTTTTCAATAGGCTTTCCGCCGTCCTTCTGATCGTTTTACTGTCATCGATCACCATGACTTTTACGCCGGAAATGTCCATTTCAGTTTCATCAGCACTCACGTCGAAATCCTCTGGTGTCTGATAGTTTTCTGTCTCAACATTTGCGACACAGTCACTCTCCCGGGATCACTGTCGTCAAACCCCAAAGCTGCCACATCTGCATGCCGCCACGATAGTACGCAATTCTCTCGGCAGGATAGCCCGCCTTCAGCAGGCCCTTTATCGCTCTTGGAGATTGACCGCATGCTGGCCCATTGCACCACACAACCAACTTTTTGCAATCAGTGTAGTCCCACTTGTCGGTCTTATATTCACCGTCCATCAAACCCATCTCTTCCAGCTTGCGCGATACAGTGCCGACATCAACCCTTCGCTTTGCACCGAAGAGCTCCAAAATCTTCTCCATCTCCTGAGAGTTTTCTTCGCCAAACTGGGTAAACGGGATATTGATCGAACCGGGAATAGTGCCACGTTGAAACCATTGGGGGGTTCTGGCATCGATCAGGTAGCCCTTCCCGTCCCTCAACTCATTCTCCATGAATGTGAATACCTCAACCTCTCCAACAGTTGCGACACCAGGATCCACCGTTTCCGGCTGAATACAGAATGGCGGGCATTTTCTCGCTGTTTTGGCGAAATATCCCTTGAGCTCGTAGTCAGGATCCTGCACTCGTTGTACCTTGACCGAACGTCCTTCATGGATGACATGCAGGAAGGGTTTGTCTGCAGTTAATCCTATAACTTTGCTTTCACCCACAACCAATTCCTCAGCGCCCGACATGGAACTAAGGAATAAGAGAGAGAGACTTAAAAAAAAGCTAACGCCTGGCTTCATGATTTTCCTCGTTTACGATGCTGGGCTTATCCGCTGCTATCTGTGCTATCAGTTGTTGGTTCACCGGTGAAGAAACCTGTCCATGATCATTTTTCGTACCTCATCGATGGAGGCCCCACTACTGTAGACCTGAAAAACCTCTTCTCGGGTGCGTCTGGGTAATTTTTGGTAGAACGTGTAACTTCCCTGATAACTGGTCTTGAGCTCTTCCTCGAAGGCCTGCAAGGCGATCCCACCCTCTTCCTTTTTGGGCTGCTCACCTGATGTGTCGAGTGTGGGCTGTTCCGTGGCTTCCACCTTGGATGCCTCACTGGAAATAGCGGACAAATAGGGATCCTCTTCCGCTACTAAACCCAAGGGCATAATCACGGATAAAACCAAAAAACAGCTCGCACAAAAGAATTTCAATTGAATCATACGGTTAAGGCAATAAGTGCCGTCCTTCATAGTGCCACACCTCTGTTCGAATGCGTCTAATAAAGACTGCCATTCAGGCATATTCCGGGCTGCCGAGGCAGATAATGTGTTCGACTAATCTAGGTTCATCCAATAACCACATGAAATTGTCCCAAAATAGCAAGAGAGCTCTCCATCATCAAGAATACACTTCCCATTTTTGACTTTAATTATTGGCAGCAAAGACAAACCTCTTTTCCTGTAAGCCCTTTTAGCGGCAACTCACTGAAAAACTTAACTCTGTTTTTTTTTCGAGTAAGATGTCGCCCATGAGTATCAATATCGGTGTCGTAATGGATCCTATCGACACCATTAAAGTTCACAAGGACAGTACCTTTGCCATGTTGCTGGCGGCACAGGCCAGAGGCTGGGTACTACACTATATGGAGCAGCGGGACCTCAGCCTCAGAGATGGTACTTGCCTGGCCAGGACAAAAGAGCTCAAGGTCATGGATGATAAGAATGGCTGGTACAGATTCGGCGACTCTCACCAGATACCTCTGCACGAGCTGGATGTAGTCCTGATGCGGAAGGATCCCCCTTTCGATATGGAGTACATCTACACCACCTATCTTCTGGAACAAGCCGAATCGAATGGCTGCCTGGTCGTCAACCGGCCAAACAGTCTGCGCGATGCCAATGAGAAGCTCTTCACCGCATTATTTCCTGATTGTACGCCTGCCACCCTGGTCACGAGTCGCGCGGAAGAGATTCGGGCTTTTCATGCCGAGCATGGGGACATCATACTTAAGCCACTCGGAGGCATGGGGGGCGAATCGGTCTTCCGGGTACCGCAGAAGGACCCAAACCTTGGCGTTATCATTGAGACCCTTACAAGTCATGGCAGGACCTATACCATGGCACAGCGTTATATCCCCGAGATCAAAATGGGAGATAAGCGTATCCTGATGATCGACGGGGAACCTGTCCCCTACGCACTCGCCAGGATACCCGCAGCAGGAGAAACCCGCGGCAATCTTGCAGCCGGCGGACGCGGCGAAGGTGTCCCCCTGAACGAAAGGGATCGCTGGATTGCCGCACAGGTCGGACCGGTCCTTAAGGCTCGCGGCATCCTGTTTGCAGGACTTGACGTGATCGGCGACTATCTCACCGAAATCAATGTCACCAGCCCAACCTGCATACGTGAACTTGACGCCCAGTTCGGTCTGGATATCGCAGGCGACCTGATGGATGCCATCAGTAACAAACTCGACATATGAACATGATCGGGCAACAGGGCGACCGTCTTGGTGTGACACTTATGGTCGCAGCGGCTGTCCATGCATTCATAATCCTGGGCGTGACATTCAAGCCCTTTGACAGAAACCGTCCCGATCATCGTCAGCAGAGTCTGGAGATCTTGGTTGTCGATCAACCGATCGAGCCCCTGCCGGAGGATGAAAAACCCGATTTTCTGGCCCAAACCAGCCAACAGGGCGGCGGTGAGGAAAAGGAACCCGAGAAACCCCAATTCGAACAAACACCTGAGCCGATCCCCCTACCGCAACAGGTACAGCAGGCACCACCACCCGTACAACAGGAGAGATCCCAACTCACAGCGGAAAAGGCTCCCCGACAGACGACACCGGAGCCACCTCCTGCAGAAACGAGGCCTCAGCCCAGCGCAAGCCAACTGCTGGCCAGCAAAAGCATGGAAATCGCAAGACTTACCGCCGAACTGCAGCGAAAAACCCTGGCCTACGCCAAGATGCCCAAACGAAAGGCCATCAGCGCCAGCACCAAGGAGTACAAGTACGCGGCCTACCTCGATGCCTGGCGCCGCAAGGTGGAACGTATCGGAAATCTCAACTACCCCGATCAGGCCAAGCGTGACCGGCTCTACGGCAACCTCGTCCTGCATGTGGCGGTGAAATCCGACGGCAGCGTGGAGCGCATCAGGGTCCTGCACTCTTCAGGCCACAAGATTCTTGACGATGCTGCGGTACGAATCGTGCGCATGTCGGCACCCTTCTCCCCCTTTCCTGTAGAGATCAGTAAAGAGACCGATATTCTCGACATCACCCGCACCTGGCAGTTTCTGCGCAGCGGCAAGCTTGGTTCCGAATGAGGAAAAACCGCTGTTGCAGCCATCCGCCAGCAGTTAGATACTATAGATATGTCTTCTGAGACCAACCTGACCAATCACTTTCTCATTGCCATGCCCGGCCTTGAGGACCCTAATTTTTTCCACACCGTCACCTATATCTGCGAACATACCAGTGACGGCGCCATGGGAATTGTCATCAATCGGCCAATGGATCTGCATCTGGCGGATATCTTCGAACAGCTGGAGATAGAGATCACTTCGCGCGGCATGAAAGAGCAACCCGTATACCTGGGAGGCCCGGTACAGAGCGATCGCGGTTTTGTCCTGCATGACTCCTCGACAGCCTGGAACAGTACACTCAAGATCACGCCGGAGATCAGCGTCACCACCTCACTGGATATCCTTGAAGCCATCGCCTCCGACAAGGGGCCGGCAGAGAGTTTGATCGCACTGGGCTACGCCGGTTGGGGAGCGGGGCAGCTCGAGAGTGAGCTGGCGCAGAACGCATGGCTCAGCGGCCCTGCGAAAAGCGATATTATTTTCCAGCGCGCCAGTCAGGAGCGATGGCAGGCAGCGGCAGACCTACTGGGTGTCGACCTTAATCTGCTCAGCAGCGATACCGGACATGCCTAGTGCGTGATAGTCGCGCAGAATTGAGAATCGTCAGGACCGCCGAAGTCATCGAACAATATAGGGCACTGCACTAGTGGGAACACTCTTGGGCTTTGACTACGGCACCCGAAAGATCGGCGTTGCGGTTGGACAAACCCAGACGGGTACGGCAACACCCCTGGAGACCCTGCTTCCCGTCAAGCAGAAACCCGACTGGACGCGAATAGCAAAATTGATCGAAGAGTGGCAACCTGAAGCGCTGGTTGTCGGTCTGCCCCTGGATGTAGATGACAGCGAGACCGATGCCACAGCACCTGCCAGACGCTTCTCGCGTCAACTGGAAGGGCGTTTCGGCATCAAAGTCCACTTAGCGGATGAACGATTTACTTCATTCGAGGCCAGGGACAGGCTGGGACACAAGGCGAAGAACATTGAAGCTTATGATGCGGTAGCGGCGAAACTGATCCTGGAAACCTGGCTAGATGAACACTAATACGAAAGACTTTATGAATGCCGAAGCGGTCGAATCCCTGATCGACGTGATGGCCGGCAAGATCTGGACCCTGCTGAACGAACGGGGCATCAGCGATCCCCTGATGGTCGGTATCCGCACCGGCGGTGTGTGGCTGGCTGAGCTGCTGCATCAGGAACTGGGCCTGAAAGAACCCCTGGGGACCCTTGATATCTCTTTCTACCGGGACGATTTCACCCGTATCGGCATGAATCCCGAGGTACACCCTTCCGACCTGCCGGTTCCAGTCGACGACCGGCATATCGTATTGGTCGACGATGTACTCCACACGGGACGCACCATCCGTGCGGCGCTCAACGAGATTTTCGACTACGGCCGTCCCGGTTCCATCATCCTCGCCGCGCTGGTGGACCGGCCGGGAAGAGAGCTGCCCATCCAGCCCGATGTGGTTGGCCTCCATCCCGTACTGGAGCCGGATCAGCATATCACTCTGATCGGCCCCGACCCGCTGGGTCTGGTCATCGGCACTCACACCAATCGCAGTTCCCGCAATCCTGAGCAAGAGTAAGGACGCATGAGCCGAAGTAACGCAGAACTACAACTCGATGAATCGGGACGGCTGTTGCACTTCCTCACCATCGACGGTCTCGGCAGGGAGATGCTGACAGAGATACTCGATACCGCTGAGGGCTTCACCGGGGTCTCGGAACGCACGATCAAGAAAGTACCTCTCTGCCGCGGCAAGGTGGTGGCCAATCTCTTCTTCGAAACCAGCACCCGCACCCGCACGACGTTCGAGCTGGCGGCAAAACGCCTATCAGCCGACGTACTCAATCTCAACATCAGCGCATCGGCCACCTCCAAGGGTGAGACGCTGCTGGACACCCTGCGAAATCTGGAGGCGATGCACGTCGACATGTTCATCGTGCGGCACGCCAGCAGCGGCGCCGCCCACTTCATCGCCCAACATGCGGATCGCGGTGTCGGCGTCATCAATGCGGGAGACGGCCGCCACGCCCATCCCACACAGGCAATGCTCGACATGTTCACCATCCGCCGACACAAACAGGATTTTGTCGGACTGCGGGTGGCCATCGTAGGCGATATCCTCCACTCCCGGGTTGCACGCTCCCAGATCCTGGCACTCAACAGCCTGGGGGTGTCTGAGGTCCGCGTGGTGGCACCCAGAACCCTGCTGCCGGCAGACGCCCGCAGTCTCGGGGTGCATGTCTATCACGACATGGATGAGGGGATTCGCGACGTGGATGTCATCATCATGCTGAGACTGCAAAAGGAGCGCATGCAAGGGGCCTTGCTACCCTCTGAGCACGAATATTTCAGTCTCTTCGGTCTGACTGAAAAACGCCTGGCACTGGCCGACTCGGAAGCTATCGTCATGCACCCCGGACCGATTAATCGAGGGGTCGAGATGGACTCACAGGTTGCCGACGGTTCCCGGTCGGTGATTCTTCAACAGGTCAGCTACGGCATCGCCATCCGCATGGCGGTTATCTCAATGGTCATCGGCACCCAGAACCTTCACATGCAGGATGTGGCGGTATGAGAAAAAAGAAAAAAGACATCAGCATCCTGGGCGGTCGGGTTGTCGATCCGGCCAACAATACCAATCAGATCACCGACCTCCATATCGCCGGCGGCAAAATCCTCGCGCTGGGTGAAGCCCCCGAGGATTTCGTGCCCAGTGAGACCATCGACGCAACCGACAAAGTCGTCTGCCCGGGTCTCATCGATCTCTGCGCCCACCTGCGGGAACCCGGCGCAGAACACAAGGCCACTATCGCCAGCGAATCTGCAGCGGCAGTGAGCGGGGGGATCACCACGCTCTGCTGCCCACCAGACACCTACCCGGTCATCGATACACCGGCTGTGACCGGACAGATTCGCCATAAGGCCCGCAAGGCAGGATACTGCCGTCTCCTGCCGCAAGGGGCAGTGACCCAAGACCTCGATGGAGAGCGACTGAGTGAGATGGCCGCGCTGAAATCTGCCGGCTGTGTCGCAGTAACCAACGCCTACACCCCACTTGCCAACACGCTGGTGCAAAGGCGTGCCATGGAGTATGCCGCCACTTTCGGTCTTCTCACCATCATCCGCCCGGAAGATCAGTATCTGAGTAACAATGGCTGTGCCCACGAAGGCAAGGTGGCCGACCGCATGGGCCTGCCCGGTATCCCCGAAGCGGCGGAGACCGTGGCCGTGGCCCGGGATCTGGCTTTGGCTGAAACCACCGGTGCAGTGATCCATTTCCACACCCTCTCCAGCGCCAGCGCCGCCCGCACCATGGCCTGGGCCAAGCGGGAGGGACGCCGTGTCAGTGCCGACGTGGCGATCCATCAACTGCACCTCTGTGAAATGGATCTGGAGGGATTCGACAGCCATTTCCATGTGCGTCCGCCCCTGCGTACCGACACCGACCGGGACGGCCTGAGAGATGCCGTGGCGAAAGATGTGATCCAGGCAATATGCTCAGACCACCAGCCCCATGAGCCGGACGCCAAAGCCTCCCCTTTTCCCGATACCGAACCGGGCATTTCCGGGCTGGAGACACTGCTGCCCCTGACCCTCAAACTGGTGGAACAGGGTGTGATGGATCTGAGCAGCGCCATAGCAAGACTGACCTGTGGCCCAGCCGGTATCCTGGGTGTCCCGCTGGGCACGCTCACTCCGGGCCAGGCAGCCGACATCTGTATCTACGACCCCGCTCAGCGCTGGTTCGTCAATGCCGAGAAACTACTCAGCCAAGGTAAAAACACACCATTTCATGGTTGGGAGATGCCTGCCAAGGTCACCCATACACTACTCAAGGGCCGCTTGGTCTACAGCCTCGAAAACGAAGAAACAGCTGAATGAATAAACCACACCGTGACACCATATTCCTCGAGGAGGCTGAGATCCTCACCCACCAGGCCCACGAAGGCGATCAGTTCATCATGCGGCTGCTTGCACCCCATTGTGCCTTGAAGGCGCTGCCGGGCAGTTTCGTTCACATCACATGTGACCCCCAACTTCCCATGCGCCGGCCTATCTCGATCATGCGCGTTTCACCTGATGAGGGGTGGGTCGATCTGCTCTATAAACGGGTGGGAAAGGGTACAACCCTGCTGGCGAAACGAGAGGCAGGTGAAAAGATCAGTCTCATGGGACCGATTGGAAAACCTTTCCAACCCTCGGACACGCGAAGCCGGCCACTGCTGATCGGTGGCGGAGTCGGTATGCCACCGATGATCTTCCTGGCGGATGCCCTGCGCAAGGCGACCGACAAACAACCGATGGTCATACTGGGGTCTGAGGTCCCTTTCCCGTTCAAACCCACACCCTCCCAAATCATGGTCCCGGGCATGCCGGAGGGGGTCATCGCAGCCATGCCTCTGTTGGATGACTGGGAGATCCCCAGCAGACTGGCAAGCCTGCAGGACTTCCCCGGCTGCTTCGAAGGCTACGTTACCGATTTGGCTCGCCGCTGGTTGGATGCGTTGGATAACACCACGCGCGATTCGGTAGAGATTTTCTCCTGCGGTCCCCATCCGATGCTCGAGGCGGTAGCCGCCTTGGCCAAAGAGTACGATCTCCCCTGTCAGGTCTCACTGGAAGAGTTCATGGCCTGCGCCGTCGGCGGCTGTGCCGGATGTGTGGTAGAGGTGGAAACACCTGAAGGACCCGCCATGAAACGCGTCTGCGTGGACGGACCTGTATTCGATGCCCGGCAGGTGTTTTGAATTATCTGCACATATCAGTGTGAATCGCACTCAAACCCGCCAGCCCTTGCTCCGTGCTTTGTTGGTCCAGATCCAGACATAGAGGGTGCCGCTAATCAAGGTGGTGAGCCCTGTGGCCCAGACCAACCCCTTGAGCAGAAGATCGGGCAATGGAAGAGGTCCCGCATCCGTCACCACCAACAGGACCAACAGGATCTGCAGGAGTGTATTGAGCTTGCTGACCAGACTCGGATCGGCATCCACCTCCTCAACGCTGAAATGGTAGTAGAGCGCCCCACCCACGATGGTCAGATCGCGAAAGATGACCAGAATCACCAGCCAGATCGGAATTAGCCCCAACCCACCAAGCACCAGAAAAGAGCTCATCAACAGGGCCTTGTCGGCCAACGGATCGAGCAGGCCGCCAAGATGGCTCTGCCAACCATAGTGCTTGGCCAGAAAACCATCCAGTCCATCGGAGAAACCGGCCACTGCAAACAACATCAGTGCATAGGAGAACTCGCGCTCGAACATGAGCCAGACAATAGGCAGCGTGAGCAGAATTCTCAGGAAGCTGATCAGATTGGGGATATCACGCGCTTTCATTAACGTAAGCGGTAGTCGAGACTTTCGCCCTCCAGTTCCACCGGCACTGCGTTCCCATCCACCACTACCGGCTCATCAGCTATGACCGGCTCCAGAACCGCGCCAAGCTGAATGCCCCGCTCGAGGACATCCCGTCCACCCTGGATGCGTGCCAGAAAGCTGACGTTTTCCGGTCCGGCTGCCAACAGATCCAGTTGTTCAATCATGGCCAGCGACTGTAGATAGTCTTTCACCAACACGTAGTTGGAGAGCTGATTGAGACCATGGATGCGGATGCGCAGCTGGGTGCTCCCCTCACTCACCTGTTGCGGGGCATAGCGCAACGCCAAAGCATCGGACACTTGTTGCAATCCTTCGTAGACCACCGCTCCTCTACTGCCGGCCTGTCCCGACCAGCGGTTGATCTTGTCGGGCAGATAGAGGGTCCACTCCCCCTGCCAGTTGCCGCGGCCACGCTCATGCAGTCGTCCTACAAGAATCACGTCGGGCAGGTAGCGGGCAGACGCCCTGCGGATATCGGTCTCAAAACCGCCCCACAGATCTCCGACCGGCAATGCAGCGCGATCCTCCATATCCATCAGGGGAAGCAGAATCGGCAGCCCCCGCTCACCCGCTGTCCGTTTGAGCAGGGTTTTGAGTTTTGGTCTGCGTTCCAGTGAGAGCAGGCTACGACTTGTGCCGGACTCTTCACCCAGCCAGATCAGTACCGAAGGCCGTGTCGTGCCCCACACCGGCACCCCGCTTTCCCGTAACAGCCGATTCACCGCCCGTTCGTCGAACCGGACCCAGAGCATGCGGTCGGGCTCACCTTCGGCAGTCTCTCCGGGTTCAATATCCAGCATTTGATAGCGGTACTGCTGCATATAGCTCGAGGCTTTACGCAGGAGTCCGTCGAGATCGGGGTTCGTCAACAGTCCCCGATCACCGCTCACCTTCACCAGGACCTGGGCAAAGGCGTTCTTGATTCCATCGGCCCTGGCTTCCGCATCCTGGCCTGTCACAGGCGACTCCGCTTCGTACAAATTGCCAACCTGCTCAGCCGCTACACCCTGCGTGATGAGCAGGAGTGCAATGAGCATACGGCGAAAGCCCTGAAAACCTCTTCTATCCGTCATGATATATCGCTTTTATCAATGTCAACGGAGAATCTTAACGCGCCGGCAGACAGGATGAAAATTTAACATTTTGAATTGAGCGGTGGAGCCGGTCACAATCACACCCGTTTCGTCACTGTTTGCATGCATTTGCCACTTGTTGGACCACGCCACATAGGGATTCTTCTGTTAGAATTCCGTTTCCAAAATATATACCAGCCATTGTCGGAGACCATTCCGTGGAGCAAGAGCCCAAAGACAGCCCGCCAACCTCTCTCAGCTACCGGGACGCCGGCGTGGACATCGACGCCGGAAACACGCTGGTCGAGCGAATCAAACCTATCGTCAAGCAGACCTTCCGACCCGGCGTGCTTACCGGCCTCGGTGGGTTCGGCGCCCTGTTCGAGCTGCCTCTCGACCGCTTCAAGGAACCGGTTCTGGTCTCCGGAACCGACGGGGTGGGCACCAAGCTAAAGCTGGCCCTGGAACTCGAACGGCACGATACCATCGGCATCGACCTGGTCGCCATGTGCGTCAACGACATCGTGGTGGCCGGCGCCGAGCCGCTGTTTTTCCTCGACTACTATGCCACCGGACATCTGGATATTGACGTGGCGGTGGATGTCATCAAGGGCATTGCAAAGGGCTGCGAACTCGCAGGCGCCGCACTCACCGGCGGTGAGACCGCGGAGATGCCCGGTATGTACGATCAGGGCGATTACGATCTGGCCGGGTTCTCTGTCGGCATCGCCGAAAAGAGCCGCCTGATTCAGCCTGATCGGGTCGAAGCCAACGACGTGCTGATCGGCCTTGCCGCCTCCGGCCCTCACTCAAACGGTTACTCTCTGATCCGAAAAATTCTCCAGGTCAGCGGAGCGGATCTATCGCAACCGATGGGAGATGCCACCCTTGGCGATGCCCTGTTGGAACCGACACGCATCTACGTCAAGTCGCTTCTGGAACTGATGAAAAAGGTGGAGATTCATGCCCTGGCCCACATCACCGGCGGCGGCCTGCCCGAGAACCTGCCGAGGGTCCTGCCCGAGAACTGCAAGGCGGTAATCGACAGTGACAGCTGGCAACTGCCCGAGGTCTTCGCCTGGTTGCAATCCCAAGGTGGCGTGGCCAACAGCGAACTGCTGCGCACCTTCAACTGCGGTGTCGGCATGGTGGTCTGTGTTTCACCACAAGATGCCGACCTGACTATCGACACCCTGAACAATCTGGGTGAGACCGCCTGGCGCCTGGGACAGATAGAGGCCGTATCGGAAAACGAACAACCCGGTGTGGAAGTCCGCGGATCCCTGGCATGAGCCCCAATCAGAAACTCCCCGTAGTGGTGCTGATCTCCGGCGGCGGGACCAATCTGCAGGCGATCATCGACCGGGCGGGTACTGATCTGCCCATTGAGATCCGCGCGGTCATCAGCAACCGACCCGGCGTATATGGCCTGAAACGCGCTGAGGCCGCCGGAATTGAAACAGCCGTGCTCGATCACAAACAGTTTGATGACAGGGAGAGCTACGACCGGGCCCTGATCGAACTGATCGACGGCTATCGTCCCGGACTGGTTGCCCTGGCGGGTTTTATGCGCATCCTGACACCCGCATTTGTACGCCACTATGCCGGACGCCTCTTCAATATCCACCCCTCACTGCTGCCGAAGCACCGGGGACTGCATACCCACCAGCGCGCATTGGACGCCGGTGATTCCCTGCATGGGGCCAGTATCCACTTCGTCACGGAAGAGCTGGACGGGGGACCGCTGATCGTCCAGGCACAGGTGCCTGTAAAGCCGGAAGACGATGCGGACAAGTTAGCCGAACGGGTATTGCAGAAGGAGCACCAGATCTATCCGCTGGCCATTCGCTGGTTTGCGGAAGCACGACTCAAACTGGATAAGGACGGACATGTCAGACTGGACGACAAACCCCTGCCGGGACCGATGGTTTTCGAAGACCATGAGCCTATTGGATAACGCCAACCGCTTCGACAGCCGATCTTACCTCCTCTGTTGGCTGTTCGTACTGTTTTGCATTCCGCCAATAGCCACGGCGGAGCCATTTTTCAAACCATTTACCGCTTCGTTCAGAGTCTACCGAAGCGCTCTTCCACTCGGTGATCTGGAGCTGAAATTCAACCTCTCCCAAGATGGCAACTATCGCTATCACGCCCATACCATGCCGGGTCTCTTGGCCGGCCTGTTCAGCGGGGACGAGGTCATCGAAGAGAGTCATGGCTGGCTGAATCAGGAGCGGGTAACACCGCTGCGCTATCTCTACCAGCTGGACGACGGGGACGAGGAGAACACCCAGGTCCTATTCGACTGGCCGGACAAAGAGGTCCACACCACCAGTAAAGGCGTCACCTGGTCGCAGCCGATCGAGCCCAACACACAGGACCGTTTGAGTCAGCAGTTGCTGGTTCGGCTCGAGCTGTCGCGAGGAAGCGAGAATCTGGAATACCGGGTGGCGGACGGGGGCAGGATCAAGCGTTACCGGTTTCAGGTCGTCAGCCGGGAAACCGTCAAAACCCCCTACGGCCATTTCGACTGTCTGCGCGTGGAGCGCAGTAAGGAGTCGCGCCCCCCCGACTACACCATCTGGTTTGCGCCGGCACTCGACTATCTGCCGGTCCGCATCGAGCGCCAACAGCGCGGCAACCAGTATCGAATGGTATTGGATGAGCTAAAGGGTTTTGAATTTCCGGAAACCTAGGCGCTATTCGATCAAGTCGTAGGGTGCGGCCCTGCCGCACCAATCAACCAGGGCTTGTTAACACTAATCCGTACACCGCAAAAAGAGATTCATCACCTTCTTGAAAAAGCCGCCGGGAGCGACGGTGATCTGTGTATTGTCAATATTGATCTCTTCCAGTTTATAGCTGGTCACTTCCACACCCGCCTCACGATACATCTCGGTGGAGAGTTCCAGATCGTCTGCCCAGCGGGAGAGAAAATCCTCACTGGGTGCGATATAGACGATTCTGTCCACCTCCTCCTGAATCAATTTGGAGGCACATCGCGGGCAAGGAGGATGTGTGACGTAGACGGTACAGCCGGTGAGATCGCGCTTGGCGAAGATCATGGCGTTCTCTTCGGCGTGGATGGTCAGGTTGAGCTTGCATGCACGATCGTCGAGGCGTTCCGTTTTGTCCTCGACGCCTGCGGCAAAACCGTTGTAGCCAAGAGAGACGATCCGGTTGCCGTCGGTAATGACGGCACCCACCTGGGATGAGGGATCCTTACTCCAGGCCGAGATGTGTGCAGCCAGCCCGAGGAACCGGGTATCCCACTTGGTCATCCGGCTTCGCTTTCATTCTGCTCCGAGGTTTTGGCTGTCGCCTCTTCCATCATCTTCTTGAGTTCGCCGCTTTCGAACATCTCCAGGGTGATGTCGCAACCGCCGACGAGCTCACCGTCGATATAGACCTGGGGAAAGGTCGGCCAATCGGCGTAGCGAGGCAGATTCTCGAAAATCTCTGCGTCGGAGAGTACGTTCACATAGGCAAATGGGACCCCGCACTCCTGCAGAGCCGCAGCCGCCCGTGAAGAGAAGCCGCACATGGGAAATTGCGGTGTACCCTTCATATAGATGACAACGGGATTATTCTCCACCTGTTCCCGAATTCGATCCAAAACATCCATCGCAAATTACCTCTTGAACTGTTGTCCTGTGTACATGGGGACGATTCCCGAAGAATCAAACACAGTGTAATGGTGGGGATTCTAACCTATGCGCCAGCGGAAATAACCCACATTAGGATAAGCTAATACTTCTATTCTCCCCTGTCAGACTATTCGACCGAAAATCGGGGATTCGGTTTACGGCATCAACCTGCAATGGTCTCTGCGCCGTCCTTTGACTCAGAGCGTGTCATGTCGGAATTTTTTACAGTAACTATCTGAAATAACGTAATTTTTAGTCTATCTTTACAGTGATGTTCACCCCCAGGCGGGTAAACTGGGATAAATAGGTAACATACTGTGACTGGGCGAGGCCGTTATGCCAATCGGTCATTCCATTCCGCAAGAGACATTGGATTCATGGACCTCGGTACCCAAACAGAAACGATCAGACAACGCCGTTCTCTCCTTGAGCAGCATATCGGTTTCAAACTCGATGCCATTATGCAGCAGATTATCAACGCGAGGGACACCTATACCGGCGAGCACTGCAACCGGGTACTCTCGCTCTCCGAGGCGATAGGAGACAAGCTGCAGCTGAGCGAGCATCAGATGGTGGTTTTGTCACTTTCCGCAGGTTTCCACGATATCGGCAAAATCGGCATCCCCGACCACATACTCTTAAAGCCGGGTCAGCTCGAGCCCGAAGAGTACGAGATCATCAAAACCCACCCGCTGATCGGCGCCAATATCATGCGCAGTCTCGGCAACCCGCTGCTCGACGAGGTCGCTGAGTGCATTCTGCACCACCATGAATACTGGGACGGCAGCGGCTATCCCGAAGGATTATCAGGCGAGCAAATCCCTCTTATCAGCCGCGTCATAGCAGTGGTGGATGCCTATGATGCCATGACCACCACCCGCGCCTATCGTAAAGGCGCATCCCAGACGGAAGCCTTAAAGGTCATTCAAAAAGAGACCCGAAGGCACTTCTGTCCCGACATCGTGGATGTCCTTACAACACTCTCTCGGGAAGCGATAGCCGAGTGAGTTATACACATGGCACCATGAAGATCTGACGAGGCATCTCCCAATCAGACTTGTGTATGCCAGACAAGGGTGACCCATACCCGGTTTGAGTTCGGATCACAGATGCGCACGTATACTCATACCGGCCTCCTCCCTGTGGGAGAGGGCCTCTATGGCACAATGATCTTCAATAAAATACCCAATGTCCGGACTTGCCTGCCTGTATCGCAGATAGCCCTAGCGCAACCAGCTCGCCCGCACCTGCCCCGACGCTTCGGGATAGTGAATCTGCAATTCGCCCTGGTAGGCGCTCCTGACCGCCTCGCCTACTCCCTTCGGCAGGTGAAACTCAGTGAATGTGATCTCCATGTCTCCCGACTCCAGGGTTTTCGTATCGATGATCCTCTGTAATGGATGCTGTGTTCGTTGTTTCTCCACGTGATTGTGGATCAGCCGCATGATCTCTTTTCTGTGGGAATTGAAAAAATCGCCACCGAGAATCAGATAACCGGCCGGCACTCTGTCATGGATTCGCTGGCAGGCCGGGCAGCGTGTCTCCCGGGCCTCTTCCGGCAGGGTCTCCAACCACTGCCAACGTCCGTCCGTAAAGACGGCACCGCAGATCTGGCAGAGTGTGGGATCGGGCAATTTACGATCATTACGGTAAGCATCCGAACTCCGATCCTTGAGCAACCTGTCCCTTCTCTTGAGCGTCGTGTGGGTTGTGTGCTGAGACATCATGGCAACCTCCTGACGAGATGGCGTTAATAATCCCTTTTTATCCTTGTTCTAGCTTTATTGTAGCCCTTTGCCGGCGCCAACCCATGGTGGGGACAAACACCGAGCTGGAACAGAAACCTGGGATTCAGTTGATTCTGTTTCTGCTGCCTGATGAGAAAAACCTATTCCAAGTGGCAGTGCAAGACTTGCTGAACCATATCGGTCCTCAACGGCAAAGTCAGATGGCTCATGTCATCGAGTGGGATCCCGCCAACCTGTCACAACAGTTGAAGGCAACGGCCTGCGATCAGTTGGTGATGAGTGAACAGAGTCCGCTGCTTGAGGGACCGACCGTCAAGCGTGTCATTGAAGCACTGCCCTTTCCTGCGGTCGTCACGCGCAGATAGGCTGGGGTCAGCCGATACAGACGCAATCACAAGTTCAAAAAGCCAAGCTCAGCTCCCTGCCGGTACAACGGCTAATCCGCTTCACGCTCGATATCGCAACACCGACTGGCATCCTGCTCTGAGGAGAGGATCTCCCCGGTCACCGGATTGGGCCGGAATGTCGTACAGCCTTTCAGTCCCAGCGTATGGGCTCGCTGGTAGAGCGACTTGAACGCATCGAAGGGGTAGTCGGCGGGGATGTTGATGGTCTTTGAGATGGCATTGTCCACATAGGGCTGTACCGCCGCCTGCATCCGCAGGTGATCCTCCGGTGACAACCGATTGATATCGACGAAGGTATCCGGTCTTGGCATGCCGGGATTCAGGGTTTGCCATAACCGCCAGGCGTAATCTGTTAACTCGTATGTCAGGTACTCTCCATCCGGTTGCAGCACCTTGCGCTGGTATTCGAAATCGAACACCGGCTCCAGTCCGCTGCTGACGTTGTTCGCCAGAAGACTGATGGTACCCGCGGGTGCGATGGCGATCAGGTGGCTGTTGCGGATACCGTACTTTTCAATACCCGCCTGAATGTCGTCGGGCAGGGAACCGATAAAAGGGCTTTGCAAATAATCCGACGATTCAAATAAGGCGAAGGCCCCCTTCTCTTGCGCCAACCCGATAGAGGTCCGGTAGGCCGTATGGCAGACATGCTCCATCACCTCTACCGCCTGCTGTCTGGCTGTTACATCCCCATAACGCAGCCCCTGCATGATCAACGCATCCGCCAGACCGGTGATGCCCAGGCCGATCCGTCTTGTGCCCAACGCCTGTCGTCTCTGTGCCTCGAGAGGAAAGCGTGACAGATCGATCACGTTATCGAGGAAGCGGACCGCTACCTCAACGGTCTCATCGATAGCCTCAAAATCCAATTCGGCCTCTGCGGTAAATGGCTGCTTCACAAACTGCGTCAGATTGACCGATCCGAGATCACAGGCGCCATAGGCCGGCAGGGGAATTTCACCGCAAGGGTTGGTTGTGGTGATCCGCTCTCGATAAGCAAGATTGTTTTTGCGGTTGATAGGGTCGATAAACAACACACCGGGTTCGGCATAAGCATAGGTCGCGTGCATGATCCTGTCCCAGAGATCCCGCGCCTTGAGCGTGCGATGGATCCGGCAGGGTTCTGCTTGCTGCCGATTGGACCAGAGACGCATGACTGTCCGACCGTTAGCATCCCGATCCTCATGCGGTTCGCGAACCGGGAAGACCAGAGGCCACTCGTCGCCCTCCTCCACTGCCCGCATGAAGTCGTCGCTGACCTGCACTGAGAGATTGAAATGACGCAGCTCACCGGGCTGCCGCTTGGCATCGATGAATGCTTCAATGTCCGGATGATCGCAGCGCAGGCTGGCCATCATGGCGCCGCGCCGGGCACCGACCGATAGCAGAGTGTCGCACATGGCATCCCAGATCCGCATGAACGACACCGGTCCGGAAGCGATATTGCCCACCCGCTGGGCCGGAGCGCCCTTCGGCCGCAGGTTCGAGAAGTCGTAGCCGACACCACCACCCTGCTGCATGGTCAACGCACCCTCCTTGAGTGCATCGAAGATCGCATCCAGAGAGTCCTCGACAGCGCCCATCACAAAACAGTTGAACAGGGTGACATCATGAGGCACGCCTGTACCCGCCAGGATGCGGCCGCCTGGCAGGAAGCGAAAACCGGTCAGGATATGGAGAAACCGCCCGGCCCAATCGGACCGATCATGCTTTTCGACGCTGGCGATCCCCTGCGCCACACGAAGCCAGGTATCTTGAATCGTCCGATCAACGGTCTCTTCACCATGACGGTATCGATACTTGCTCTCCCAGATGGAACGGGAGACATCAGACTGGAATGGATCGAATAACATGGCTATCGACTCCCTCTGTGAAAGGGATGACATATTTAAAGCTTAGCAAAGCAAATCACCGACCCGCAGCCACCTTTCCTACCGGGAGAGGGAGCAAAGTTGGAGTGCCTTGAAACACCTCTTCCAAAAAATGACCACAACCCACAGTTCCAGGTCGATGCAATACATGCACATCCGATGCCCCGTTAAGATGAAGCACCATACACCACAATAAGGTGTACTAGGCTGATCCACATCGGCGTAATGTACTCTCCCTAAATCAGCGAAGTCTTCATTATCCATTTCATGTCGCCCTGAAGATCATCCCAGTTTTTGCATGTCGCACGTTCGGTGCTGATGAACATGGGGCTGTTGAAGATCTACCACCATCGGATATTTGTTAAACAGCAGGGGCAAGCCACTCAACTTAACCCATCAAACCTATGGATATCGTCAGCGATGGTTCAAATAAGCTCATTGTTGATTAACAAGAAGTCGCCGATGAGTCTAATTAACTCGGCATTTGCTTGAAACAGCCCGGTATTGATTGAAAAAGAGTCAGCGTTAACCTGGAATGACTCATCGATGACTAAATTCAGCGTCAGCAATAACCCGAAACGGCTCGACGCTGACTAAAAAAGAGTCGAGGGTGACTTGGAACGGTCCGTTGATGAGCAAAAATGAGTCGTCATCGAGTTGAAATAACCCGGTGTTGACACAAAAAGAGTCAACATCGAGTCAGTGAGAGTTTCTACTGACCAAAAATCAATCGACCGAGACGCCCGGTAAGTTTCCATTGAGTCAATTATAATCGCCATCGACAGAAAAACAGTGAAGTGAAATCAAGAAAGCTCATGACAAATAACCTCTGACTCAACTAAGGCCACCTCGATGAGAGTCATTCCCAACATCATCATCGTTTAATGGGAAATAGAGTGACAAAGGTGACTCATGTAGGAAAAAGCCTACAGACAACAGCTATTCAATCTGGCATCTTTTTTAGATAAAAGAATTTTCATGGCAAATCATAAGCATGCAGAACTTCATATGAATAAAGCATTCATCTCAGGTCATACCTTAGTCGTGAACATACTTAGAACTTTTGGCGGCACAAGTCAATATTTGTACCTGCGGCATAACACATTATTTGTGCCAGCAATATAATCACCTGTTAACTGCATATGGAATTGATCAGCACTACGTATAAAGAGAAACTGCCAAAAGGAAAGTCATTTCCAATTGGAGCGGAAGCTTTATCTCAGCATCTTGTTGAGGCTCCACAATACGGAGAGCTTTCAATAGCATTTAGTGCACAGGACGAATATTGGGCTTCGAAGTACAACAAAAAAGTCAAAGCTGGTGGCGACATAAAAGTTCTAGTTGTAGATTACAGTCAGGTTTTTGAAGAGTGGAGTATCAAGGTAAATGCAGTGCCATGCGACCATAAGCATACTGTAAATGAATTACTTGTACTAAAGGCATTACCCAGGCTGCTTAAAGCCTTAAAAGCGAATGCAAGCGGAGAATGTTTTAAATTTCAAGCCACATACAATCTTACAAACAAGGGTATGTCATGCAGCAGTTAACAAATGCAGTCAGCAGGAACGCTCCGCTCGTTCCTCGCTTCGCGCCCTCTGCTGCTAAGCGTTATACGTAAATAGATATGGACTGTCCTCGTTGCATAGAAAAAATGGAAGAAACCAATAGTAAAGGAATAGTTACACATACATGCTTTTACTGTAATGGTACGTGGATTAATGGTGGTTCATTAAAAATTATCCTTGAGAATGAGCAAAACTCTTTTTTACAAACTGACATTAAAAGATCATTTCAATCACTAAAGGCAAAAAATAAAAGCAAGCATTGTCCAGAATGTAGAAATCAGCAACTTCTTCAAATTATCGTTCAAGGTGTTGAGCTAGACCTTTGCTCAGAGTGTATCGGAATATTCTTTGATGAAGGTGAGTTAAAAGAACTTCTCCCTCTATTAGAAAATGAATCGAAAGAAACTGGAGTAGGCTCATATTTGGTCGGGGAAGGATTGTTTTGGGCAATTATTACATTTTTAATCGGTGGTGGTTAAGTGAGTGAACGTATAAACAGGTCTTCCAGCGGATGCAGTCGCTAACGCGCCTGCTCCGTTGTATGCAGCGTTATGTTTAGAAGCACTAATGTGGAGGATCACTCCACAAGGATGCGGGCATCAAATAATGTGGTATTTTGCAAAAATACTTGATGAAAATATCAGAAAAAGAAATAACCAACATCTTTGTGTAAGGTGCGGCCTGCTATATGACAAAAATGAAGTTGAATGTCCTAGATGTACAGGAGTATCTGATAAAATGCTTGAAATACTTTTAAAGCAAAGAAAGGGTTATCGTGTAGGGCTGGGTAACCTTATGTATCTTGCTGTCGTTGTACTTATGATCGTTATTTTTGTACTAAATCTCATATACTAAATCATGAAACATAACAATTACATTAAGTTACTCACTGTCGTTTGTTGGGACGCTGTCGCTAGCGCTCCAGCGCCCCTTATGTAGGCGTTAGGCAAATGAATAAGATAGTCCAGATAATATTTATCTGCTTGTTTTCTTCATCTATAAGCCATGCAGGTGGCGTCGATGAAGCTGTGCGAGACTTCTCGGAAAAAGTTAGGTTGATAATCGCTAACTCTGATAAATCCAGTTTTATTGATATTCCTTGTGTTCCAATGCTTTGCTCCAACTCGACGGAAGTTATCGATATTGTTTTTGGGGGAGAAGAGGAAACGGACTTTGAAAGAATAATGAAAATCCCCGAGCTGAAAATACTTATACGGGGCCCTTTTTCTATTGAGAAACAATGGCAAAACAAATCATACATGGTCATATACTATGATCCAGACAAGCCACCTTTCGATGATAGGGGCATTATTTCCGAGGAAACCGGAATACGTGATCTGTATAAATCATTTTTGCAAATGATCGTTACTGTATCAGAAGGGAAGGTGAGTTTTCATAGGGTTCCTTTTTACATCGGAGCACATCATCCTTACGTCGGCGAGTACGGCTAATGCCTAACATAAAGTTCAACAACGCTCGTACCTCTCTCGGACGCGCACCGGTTAACTTGGCATTAGATTAGAAATGAATAAAGTGGACGTCATTAGGGAAATTGAGAAAGCTTTCAAAGATGTCACCCTCGGTTCGGGCTTGTGGGCCCATTCGACTATTCGAGATAAATAATGGATCCATGCTGCGCCACACGCTTGTTAACGGTCTCAGCACTGCTGGAGCCTTTGGTCAATCGGGCTGCAGCATGGATAACCTGGTGCCACAGGTTATGGGCCCACACTAATCGCTTTATTGAGGGAAATACAACATACAAGTGGGTCAAGCTTGACCCCTTCGGTCACAGAGACCTCGATAATCGCTCAGCCCCTTACCCTAAACGTTATGTTTCAGATAATAGGGTTCACATAAAATGCACATCGCAGTAGTAATATTTTTTCTGGCCGCGATTGTATTTTATTTGCTTGGGTACAATGAGCCTGCGATTGGCCTAATGGTATTAGGATTTGTATTTGAAATGTTAGCTTGGTCAACCTTGATAGGCACTAGCACTAAATCGAGAAAAAATGAAGATACACAAAATAAATAAGAAACAATTTACGTGTTATCAAGTGAGTGAGTCACTGAGCGTATATTAAACATTTTAATGGTTACCCGTATGAAATACTTTTTGTTCTTCTATTAACTAAATCCCTGCTAAGAGCAATTGATACATAACCAGCGGCTACAGTGGACGCTCGCTGTCGCTCGCACCCCTGAGTCGGGTCGTTAATCGTTTATCAGGAGAGGCATGTCCCTACTTATCCTTTCAGTCTTTCTTCTGAGAGAGATACGCAAACACCTCAAAAGCAATCGCCCGGGGATGAAGCTCGCCCAAATAGGCGAGTATTTTATTCGACACTCCAGGGATCGCAGACACCTCGCCCTTTTGACAGGCTTTGTAGGCCACTTTGGCAATCTCGTTGACTGATGGGCCGTCAAGTGATTGATAGGCACGCATATCGGCAGCGTCTGCAGTTTTTACGAAATCTGTCGCCGTTGTCCCAGGAGATACAACAGTGACTGCAACGCCCGAGCCTTTGACCTCTCTTGCCAGCCCCTTACTGAATGAAAGCACATAGTGTTTGCTGGCACCGTAAGCCGCCCAGTTTGGGGTACCGGCAAAATAGGCAACGAGAGAGCCCACATTCAGGATACGGCCGTGATTCCGCTCCAGCATGGGCTGCATGAAGAGATGAGTCAGCTGACTCAGCGTCAATATATTGAGCTGTAGCATCCGGGTCATTTTTACGTAGTCGCCCTTTGCAAAATCCCCTGTCATCCCCACGCCTGCGTTGTTGACCAAGACATCGACTGAGACGCCGGCCTCTTTCACCTGCTCGAATAGACGCTCAGGCGCATGGGTTTCACTGAGATCCACAGCAAAGGTCAGCACATTCACCTGCGCGCTATCCCTGATCGTTTGGGCTGACCTTTCCAGCTCTTCCTGACCTCGAGCCACCAGGATCAGATCATGACCATGCGCAGCGAACTCTTCCGCAATGGCCAATCCGATACCCTTTGATCCTCCCGTCACCAATACAGTCGCGTTATCAATTGGTTTCATGTATCACCCGATAGAGAGTGGTAACTGTTATTCATATACTGAAGTACAGAAGGTGAGACACTGCAAGCCTATTGAAGCCGATTTTTTGATCGTCGGATATGCCTGACTTCCCATGTATAAGAGACAACAAATCCACTGCAATGCGTCACAGTGACATTTGCATACCTTAGAAAATCCGGTTAATCCCTCATTCCGGCGGGTGCCGGAACCTAACTGCCTGACATTCCTGAATCCCGGCCTAAGCCGGGATAACAACTATGGAATTATTCAGAGTCTCCCTCAATAATGGATTGGATGAAAACAGAATCAGAGAGCTATTGACTCCAATACAGTAGTCAATAGCTCTCTGATCCGTTATTCACATCAATATTGCCCTTCTGATAACCACTACTTATCTGACTCCAACACCTCGGGACCTACCGGTAAAGCTCCCTTTGACAACAGCAGTCACCAACAAGCTCAAAAGCCATAGAATATCGAATGCACCGCCACCGCCTGAGTCAGTAGAGGTATTGGTATCAGTTCCAGGTTCCGGTGCGACGGGATCAACTGGGTCAGGTGGATCTATGGGATCAGGCGGATCAACAGGGTCGGGCGGATCTACGGGATCAGGCGGATCAACAGGATCGGGCGGATCTACGGGATCAGGCGGCTCAACAGGGTTGGTCTCATTATCACCACCCTGCGCTACAGTTGCGCAATCCACACTGCCTGCAGTCTGTCCGGTGACGGTGAGGTCTGCAGATGAAAGGGCATAGAAGACATTATTGCTACAGGAGACACGGAAACGCGCATGGGGAATAGAGAGATCGGGCAAGGTCACTTGAGCGGTACCGCTGTTTGCTGTCTGACTTGCGAGAGTCTGCACGCAATAGTTATCTTTTCTCTCATCCAGCATGACCAGGTCGATATCGACTTGCGTACAGTTGATAGGGGCGGCTTGAGTGTTCGCAACGTCCCAGTTAACGGTTTCGACACTGCCTCCGCTGATTGAAGATGAGGAAGTGTGAGAAATCACTCTGAATGGCCCCGCATCAGCATTTACCGTGATGACCGCATCATCGCTACTCATCCCGCTCTTGCCGTCACGTACGGTGAGCCGCATGTTAATCGTGCGATTGGTCGTGGGTAATGCTTCTGCCTTACTGCTGGTGTTGTTCAGGATGTCCTGAAGTGTCGGGAAATAGCGTACCCCAGAGGCCCGCGGCAGATAGCTGCGCATCAGGGGATTATTGCCAAGATCGCTACCATAGGTACTGCTGTTGGTTTCACTACCGGTGTCCATCTGATCCCAGCTGTAGCTGAGCGTATCGTCATCCCCGTCCGTTCCGCTGCCTGCGAGACGAAAGGGAGTCGAAGCCGGGATCGTGTAATCGCTGCCCGCATTCGCCACCGGTTCACTGGGATTGTTGATCGATACCAGCGTACCGCAATTTGAAGCACTGCCGGATGTGTGCGAATTGATGCGGACGATGGAACCGGCATGAAACATGGCATCTGATGAGTCCTGCACGTTTTCCGCACCACAGATGCCGGCGTAGGACATGATAGTGGAACCACTGCCTGGTTCCCATGCCTGAGAGCTGCTTCGATTTCCTCCACAACTGTAAGTCGATCCATTGAACGAGTGACCGGCATTGAACTGATGCCCCAACTCATGCGCAGCAAGATCAATGGCAAACCCATCGCCGGTTGGACGGTAGCCGGTACTGACACCGCGAGCCTTATAGTTGTTTTCACAGACCACACCGAGATAGGCAACGCCACCGCCGCCCATACCAAAGACATGGCCGATATCGTAGTTGGATGAGCCGATCACGTTATCGATATTGGTTTGGTTCTCACTCAACATGGCGTTAACGCTACCGTTGCTATAAGGGTCACTACCGGTATACAAAAGCGCATCGGTATTGGCCACCAGTTCCAGCCTGACCCCCAGATCACGTTCGTAGACCTGATTGATGCGGTTGATATTGTTGGTGACCGCGCTCATGGCATCTGCCTTCGTACCGCCGGCTGCGTCCACAAACTCTTCTGTGGCTGCTACCGCCATACGGTATACGCGTAAATTTCCCGCGCTGCGCATCGCCAGTGTCGGTTCCAGGTTTTTTTCGAGCAAGGAGTCGTGACGGTGCTGTTTCACCTCACAGGTGAACGGCTCGTTGGAGGGATCCTGCGATCTGCGGACAACCCGGTACTGGTCGTTGTCTTCATGATCGATATAAAAGGTGCCGTCGGGGCTGCTGACCATACCCGCAAACCCTTTGGGTGAAATACTCAGTCGACCGCTGGCCGACGGATTGTCTATGCCGTACACCTTGTATGTCTTAATGTCCGGATATCGCGCAGCCAGCGCGGGTGCCATGATTGGAGATTCCAGTAACTGAAATTTCTGGATCTCTCCACCAGGCATCGGCAATTCGATATCGCCGCTTGCGGAGCTACCCTCAAAGCCGGCTCGACTCAGACGATGTGCCAGCTGAAACCTGTCGACCCGGAATACCAGACCGGTTTTGGTTTGATTGATGCCCTCCTTTTGCTGTAGTTGGACAAGCTGCCATAAATCGGCGCTCGCCGCGCCAGACGGAGGAATGTGCAGGATATAGAGCAGAAAAAACAAAACAACGAAAAAGGATGGAAATTCCCATTCAAAGGATTGGGCGTTTCGTGTCTGTTGAAAGGTCGAAGTGTCGGGAGCTACCCGATCGACATAGCCTTTGTTTGATTGATCAGCCATTACATCGGTCCTGTTTTCTTGTTCTTTCACAAACAGGCTCAGCTCTTTGAACTCAGAATTCAACGATACACATCTCGCTTTACTGATCACATTTTGTGATAAAGCGACTGGGTTGGCATTTTCAGGTGGGTCGATAGTGGAATTCAGGCTTTAGAAAATTGCGCGGTTTACTGACTGAGGACATTCATTCCCCTTCCGTTAGCAATAGTTGGGAAGACAAACCCAATCTCCAAAAAGCTGTTGCTGGTAAACAAAGAGAAAAGATAGTTTGATAAAAACTCACCAGGGTCAGGATCGATCAACGCTGAGAGCATAATTAAAGAAGAGAAACGATGCCTGTGTGTACGTACACAGTGTGTGTGATGCAAGGATTTATCTGATTTCCCACCTCATCATAGTGGGGCAGTTATGCTTTGAACCATTATTCGTGCAGCACTGATCTTTTTCGCTTGAACGCGAATTCTCTTAACCACGCGATAAAATTGAACAGGGTCTCGTCGATCTAAAGCTCGCGGATGTCGAAAATATTCCTTGCCGGGACAATTATTTCGACAAGGCAGTAAGTCCGATAATATTTGCGTTATTTTGTGGCGTGACTCGCCTCCAACTGCCGCTGCAACCAGAACTCAAACACCGCGATGTGCCACAGTTTGCTGCCACGGATACGGGTATGGTGCATCTCCGGCGCCGCCATCAGCATATCGATATACTCCTGGTTGAAGACACCTCGCTCGCGTGCCGCCCGGGTATCGAGAATGTCGCGCATGAATTCGAGGAACTCACCACGGACATACTTCAGGGCAGGCATCGGAAAATAGCCCTTGGGTCGGTCGATCACTGAATCGGGCAGTATCCCACGCGCCATCGCCTTGAGCGGGTACTTGCCCCCTTCTTTTAACCTGAGTTCCGGCGGACATCGTGCGGCCAGCTCCACCAGGTGATGATCGAGGAACGGTACCCTGGCCTCAAGGCCCCAGGCCATGGTCATGTTGTCGACCCGCTTGACCGGATCATCGACGATGAGCATGGACTGATCCATGCGCATGACACTATCGATCAGGCTATCGGACTCCGGCTCCCTCAGGTGCTCCGCGATCAGTTCGCGGGTATAGTCCTCCCCGCCGTAGGCCGGGGTCACCATACGCAGATATTCGTCGTGATCCCGGTCGAAATAGTGCTTGGCGAAGCGGTCGACCGGTTCACCCTCGGTCTCTTCCATGATGCGCGGATACCAGAAGTAACCGCCGAAGACCTCGTCGGCACCCTGACCGGACTGCACCACCTTGATCTGTTTCGACACCTGCTCGCCGAGCAGGAAGAAGGCGACCGCATCCTGACCGAACATGGGCTCAGCCATCTGGTCCACCGCTTCCGGCAGGCGTTTCAATACCTCCCCGTTGGGAACGAGGAATTTATGGTGATGGGTGCCGTACATCTCCGCCACGGGATCGGAGTATTCGAACTCGCTCCCCTTCTCCTCCGGCTGATCCTCGAAGCCCACCGAGAAGGTGTGCAAATCAGAGACCCCCGCCTCCGCCAACAGGGCCACCAGCAGACTGGAGTCGAGACCGCCGGAGAGCAGTACGCCCACCGGCACATCGGCGATCTCGTTGCGCTTGCGCACCGCTTCGCGCAGAGCGGTATGAATGGCGTCGAGCCACTCATCCTCGGTTTTCGCCATGACGGGCCGGGTGGCGGGATAGTGCCAGTAGCGGCGCAGGCGCTGGGTTCCCCGCTCATCGATCGAGAGACAGTGGGCAGGCGGTAACTTACGAATACCCTGAAATACTGTGTGAGGCGCCGGCACCACGCCATGCAGGGTGAACTGGTGGTGCAGGGCAACCGGGTCGATGCCGGTATCCACACCGCCGGCTGCCAGCAGCGCCTGTGTGTTGGAGGCAAAACGCAATCGAGCACTGTCCTGGCTGTAGTAGAGCGGTTTGATGCCGAAGCGGTCACGGGCGAGAAAGAGGGATTTGCGCTCGCAGTGCCAGATGGCGAAAGCGAACATGCCGTGCAGACGGTCGACGCAATCCTCTCCCCAGGCGTGGTAAGCCTTGAGGATCACCTCGGTGTCGCCATGAGAGAAGAAATCGTAACCAAGCCTTTTCAGCTCGGCACGCAGCTCCTTGTAGTTGTAGATAGTACCGTTGAAGACCAGCGCCAGGTTGAGCTTCTGATCCACCATGGGCTGGTTGGCGTGTTCCGACAGATCGATGATGGAGAGCCGCCGGTGACCGAATCCCAGGGCACCGTCGCTGTAGCTCCCTCCATGGTCGGGTCCGCGGCGCCAGAGGCGCTCCGTCATCTTGTTGATTGCGCTTAGATCCGCCGCTCGGTTGTCGAAACGTAATTCACCACAAATGCCACACATCTTTCCTACACCCGGGATTGTTGGGTCTGAAAGTATGACAAAAAATAGAAGGCTTGGCGTGGGTGGCGTGGGTTTTAAATCGTGTTTTGGGTCCAGGCTGCCAGTTGATTGGTACGGCAGGGCCGCACCCTACGGAGTCCTGCGATCAGATGTGATTACGCCTTATCAACCAATTGGAACTGAAGGGTACACCCCTGCCGCAGCAACATTGACACCCTCCCTATCCCCGTTGTAGATAGGGATACTGAAATCGACAACTGACACAGGCCAGGAAGGCCGGGATAATACTCAGGATGAATCAGCCATCGACTGCCACCGCTCAGCCTCTCGACCAAGCCCGGGAAATACTCCAGCACAGCTTCGGCTACGATGCGTTCCGCCCGCCCCAGGACCGTATCATCGAACACCTGATCGGCGGTGGCGATGCCCTGGTACTGATGCCCACCGGCGGCGGCAAGTCGCTCTGCTATCAGATCCCGGCCATGGTGCGAAACGGGACAGGCATCGTCATCTCCCCCCTCATCGCCCTGATGCAGGATCAGGTGAGCGCCCTGCAGCAACTGGGCATCCGCGCCGCCTGCCTCAACTCAACCCTTTCTCTGGAGAGCGCCAGAGAGGTGGAGTCGCAATTGCTGGCGGGGGAGCTGGATCTTCTCTACGTGGCGCCAGAGCGTTTGCTGACACCTCGTATGCTCGATCTACTGACCCGAAGCCAGATTGCACTCTTCGCCATCGACGAGGCCCATTGCGTCTCCCAGTGGGGACACGATTTCCGGCCGGAGTATATCCAGCTCTCGCAACTGCACGAGCAATTCCCCGACATACCCCGGATCGCCCTCACCGCCACCGCAGACGAACCAACCCGCCAGGAGATCATCGAGCGGCTCGCCCTCGATGAGGCGGCCCGCTTCATCGCCGGTTTCGATCGCCCCAACATCCGTTACCGGATCCATGAGAACGACGGCAACGCCCGCCAGCGCCTGCTGCGTTTCATCCGGGATGAGCATCCGGGTGAGGCCGGGATCGTCTACTGTCTGTCTCGCAAGCGGGTGGACGAGGTGGCCGCCTGGCTGCGAACCCAGTACATCGAGGCTCTGCCCTACCACGCCGGGCTGGACAAGGAGACGCGCGCGCTACACCAGACCCGCTTCCTGCGCGAAGAGGGTGTGGTCATCGTCGCCACCATCGCCTTCGGCATGGGAATCGACAAACCCGATGTACGCTTCGTCGCCCATCTCAACCTGCCGAAGAGCATCGAGGCCTATTATCAGGAGACTGGACGCGCAGGCCGCGACGGTCTGCCGGCGGACGCCTGGATGGTCTACGGCCTGCAGGATGTCATCCTGCTGCGCCAGATGCAGGCATCCTCCGAGGCCGATGAGACGCACAAGCGGCTCGAACGCCACAAGCTCGATGCCATGCTCTCTCTCTGCGAAACCACCGAGTGCCGCCGCCAGGCTCTGCTCGGCTACTTCGCCGATCCGTTGGACCAGCCCTGTGGCAACTGTGACACCTGCCTGGAGCCGCCGCAGCAGTGGGACGCCACCGTGTCGGCACAGAAGGCCCTCTCCTGCGTCCATCGCACCGGGCAGCGTTTCGGCGTCAACTACCTGGTGGATGTGTTGTTAGGCAAGGAGAACGAGCGTATTCGCCAATTCGGTCACCACCAGGTCAGCACCTTCGGCATCGGCGAAGAACACAGCGCCGGTGAGTGGCGCACCCTCTACCGCCAACTGATCGCCCGCAGTCTGCTGGCGGTCGATCTCGATGGATATGGAGGATTGCATCTGACTGAGGCGAGTCGTAGCGTACTGCGGGGCGAGACGCCACTGATGCTGCGCAAGCGGCGCAAACCGGAGAAACGCAGTAAAAGCCAATCCCGCCGCGAGGGGCGCGTCCCGGCGGCCTATCGGGCTCTCTGGGATGCACTGCGGGAATTACGGCGAGAGCTTGCCGAAGCCCAGGGTGTCCCGGCCTATATTATCTTCCACGACGCCACCCTGATGGAGATGGCGGAGCGCCAACCGCAGACGAAAGATGCACTCGCGACGGTATCCGGCGTTGGGGATCGCAAACTGGAGGCTTATGGGGAACAGTTCCTCCATCTCTTGCAGACCTTTGAACAAACGAATGCCGATCCGATTCAGGACACGGTCGAAGAGACGTTACAGCTGCTCAAACAGGGACTGAGTGCCAGAGAGATTGCACAACAGCGGGAACTCACCGAAGCGACTGTATACAACCATCTGGCGCGAGGGATTGAGACGGGACGATTGTCGCTCGACGATACCCTGACCTTGAGTGAAGAGCAGCTCAACACCCTCCGCTTCACCTTCGAGCAGTTCGGCGGGGATGGACGGATCAAGCCGGTATACGAGGCGCTTGAGGGCGCTTATGACTACGGATTGCTGCGATGTGTGCAGGCACATCTCAATCTCGAATCAACAGGCAGTGGCTAAATAACATTGACGATAAACTTTCGCAGGAAAAAGGATGTGAACGACCTGATACTCATTACAATCATCTGGGCCTCCGTCTTCTCGCCTCTTACGCTATATACAGAACAGCATACTCTCCACTAAGGCCTTCTATATCCTGATGTTCACTGCCTTCTGACTCAATGCGGCGGTTCTACTGACGATTCGTTGGTGGAAACCGTATTACGCAGGTGAGAAGGCGTTGCCCTTCGGTAAAGTAGAACAAGACGCGGATGATTCCTCAACATAACGGCGGATCAGAAGCCTGCGCTTGTCTCACAAGACAACTCTATCGACAGATTGGTTATCCGTTATGAGCAAAAAAAAAGCCTCGCAAATGCAGGACATTTACGAGGCTTGCGCGTGGCCTGTATCACTGCGCGGAATGACCACCGAAACGTTTATTCAGTAGTGAAGTCCCTCTCCCTTCTCTGTTAGTTCAAGTGATTGTCAGTATTTATAAGATGCAATCACCCTGAAGTGATTCTGGGTCAGATCCTTGCCCTCGATACCATCGTACTCACTACCGCGGTTAGCCAGGAACGCTTTTAGCATAACGTTCTTTTTCGGCTTGTAGACGAGCACAATATCCGTCTCGTAGGCATCCGTCTGTGGCGCCACCATACCCGGACCGCTCAAGCCCAACACCTTACGCGGCGCAGAGGTCTCCGACATACCGTAGTTGGCGTAGCTCACCTTGAGTATCAGGTTTTTCATGATCTTGTAAGAGGCGCCAATTTTGTACGCATCGACATTCTTACGGTACTCGTTACGGGAGAAGATGGAACTGGTATAGGCGGGATCACCACCCCAGGCATTCAGCATGGCCGTATCGCCACCGGAGCTGTTGACGGCGGCAAAGACGGACCACTTTTTGCTGCCCAATGCAGCCTTGAGTCCGAAGAGATCAAAATCGAGAACACCGCCCAATTGATCACCCGTGTCCTGCTGATTCAGGTATTGCCCCGACAGCTTCAGCTTCATCCCTTCCAGGGGAATCATGGTGTCGGCATGTAGATAGACGTTGTTGGCGATGTCATCTACATAGTAGTCCCAGAGTCCTATCCTGGTATTTTTCAAACCGGTGTAGGCCGCGTTCGCTACCGTGATGCCATCGGTATCCGCTGCCCCGCTGCCGAATGTAGCTGTACTGATCTTGTGAAATTCAGCCTGTCCGATCAGGCTGGATTTAATGGCAGCACCGGCGGTTTTTGTACCTTCGCCAATCAGTCCGAAATCGGTCATGGCACGGGAGCCGAAAGACATTTCGGTGATCTGCGCCACACCCAGCTCAATGCCCTCGATGGCGGTCGTCGATGCACCATATGTCCTGTAAAAATTCGGCATATTACTATAGGTAATGGTGGTCAATGGGGTGGCATAACGCTGATTACCGCCAATCAGGGTAAATTTTTCAGCGCTGTATTTGAGGTAGAGCTCACCCAGATGTGATTTTGTGGAGCCATCATCGGTCACAAACATACCTCTTGCCACACGTTCCGTATCAAAATCGGTGATGCCGAAGATATCGCCATTGGCATAGAAGCCGGCGCCCGCTTTCAGATTGTTCCATGCCTGACTCTCATATTTCAGCTTGAGCAGGTAGGAGGTACCGTTATTCGGGTCATAGCCGTTATCCTTGGCGGAGAGGATGGACATGCCTTTGATCTGGACATCGAGATTGCCGAGGTCTTTGCCGTCGGACGAGATACTCACTGCCATGGCCGAATTGACGTAGAGTCCCAGTACTGCCGCAGTTGCGCATGACAATCGTTTCATACTTACCTTCATTACTCCTCCCATCTTTTTTTAATCCGATGAAAACCTTTGGCGTTTCCATCAGTCATTCATATTCAGAGATAGCCCGTATGGGCATCAGTGATAGTTACGGGTATTCCACAAATACCGGTTTGAAGAGACCGGACAAGCACAGTGACCCTGCCTTGAAACGCAGACAACCCTTTGGCGAAAGATCGACTAGTCAGCCGTTATACTTTTCTTTTTATTGGAATGGCGGGATGCCAAGCGCTATCACCCACTGCCAACACTCGTAATTGGCCGTTCCGGTGGAGCGTGCAGTCGATGTCGTCTTCCTTGCAGGCTTAAAAAGTACCGACATCATCCTGACTGGACAAAAGGTTTTTTCGTACGAATTCGTACGTTTGAATGAACTTACTTTATTCAATGACTTCAATGAATTACAAAGCCAGGCGATCACATTACAACGAAATCCGACAAGTGATTGCTGTAGCGTTCCAGAAGGGAGCTGCCTGGAGAGGGCAAGAAAAACCAAGCGGCGGGATTATCCTCTCTTTTCGTTCAGACCTGAGAGCAGTAGTCGCAGCTCATCCAGTGCTTGTTGAAGCTGAGTGCGTTGGGGAGTATTTTTTCGTTTCATGCACTTAAGCACAAATTCAGCTGTGGCAATCGCCCTTTTGCTGCGTGGGTTTTTCGGACAGCTATCGAGGTGGAGATATCTATCCAACGTACGGGTTGTGGGGGTGGACTTGTCGATGTAGACAGGCCAGATCCCGCTCTCCTCCGCCAACGCCAGCTTGCTTTTGCCGAGGTCGCGTTCCCAGCACGCAAGGGCCGAGTGCATCACTAACACGACCCTCTCTTTCAGTAACTGCCGCTCAAGCTCATGATCGGGCCCGCCGACCGAGCGAAGATCGGTATCGGATTCCGGTGAATGACTCGAACTGACACGCGCAAGCTCTAGAATTGTGCCCAGTGACGCCTCAACGGCCTGCAGGCGCTGTTCGTTCTGCTCCATGCTGTTGACAAGCAATTCGGTCAGCGTTTCACCCTCATCACCGGATATCGGCTGCATGACGATCGTCTGCCTGATCCCATCGGACACTCTCACCGGATTGATGACGGCATCCGCCTCGAATTGGCGCCCATCCTTTGTCACGCACATCAGTTGCTGATGCTGCGCCTGATCCGGTGGAGACTGCTGGGCCAACTCACTGAGAGTTTCCGCACCGGGAAAGAGATCAGCAAGATCAAGCTGACTGATCTCCTCCTCCGTATAGCGAAAAAGCTTCAGTGCAGCCCGATTGAAGTAGATGGCTTCACCCTCCTCACCAAAACAGAGGATTGCGCTGTCATCAAGATCGAGTAAGCGCTCGAGTTCGTTGTTGCGGATGCGTATCTGTCCGGCCATTCTATCGAAACCCTGGGCGAGCGTTGCAAACTCACGCAACCCCCTCTGGCTGACATGCACATCTCTCTTCCAGTCAGCCACCATCCGCATGCCATCCACCAATCTGTCCATTGGCACAAACAGAAAGCGATGAAACAGCCAGAGGGCGATCAACAGGATGCTCAGGGTGATCAGGATAAACCCCCCTGTGGTGATCACCTGCGTGAAACCCATCTCCTGCAGAAGAACGCTGACATCTTCATAACCGACAATCTTGAACACAGGCCTGCCCGAAGAGGTATGAAGCGTGTATTCCACCGGAAGATGCTTTTCACCTTCCAGTGCGGTTTCAGCAGTAGCATTGGTATCGGTGATATCGAATATTTTTACCGGTGTTTTTGTAATGCGGCCGACATCGGGAAGATTAAAGGCCGGGTCGACGACAACCTCGAGATAACCCACGGCACGCAGCCCACCCACCGGCACGAGTGTCGAAAAGAGAGGCCCCACCGGTGAATACCAGAGTGCGTCAATCGCTTTCAGTCGATCGATCTTTTTTCTCTGCACCAGTTTGGCCGCCATGTAGGGAGGAAGGTGATTTTCCAGTCGCTGCTCGCCCTCATCGCTTTGCGCCAGTAACCCCAAGTCCAGGCTATAGAGTCTCAGTTTCACCAGATTGATCTTTGCAAATCCGGCAAAGCCGTTGATAAACGGGTCATTCAGGACATCAACGACACCCGAAACCTTCTCCTTATCGTGTGGCTGCTGAAGGGCATCTATCAAACGGGAATTGTGACCAAGTTTCATGCCCAGGTCGAATGCGTGACCGCTAATCTCTCTGACCACCTCCTGCGAGGCCACTTCCATTACCCTGGACAGACTTTTTATCTGCGCATCGAGTGCTGCCTGTTTGAAATAGGAACTCGCCAGCAGAGAGAGCAGAATGGAGAATCCCCCTACCATTGCATATATAGCGACAGTTACCGTCTTGATGGATAAATTCTCAATACGCATGTTATCGGTCGTTTATCACATATTGCCGTCTGTATTATTCAGTGACTGCCGGCAATCTCTTTCCCAGCCATTCCTTCCATCCGCCGCGAAACCAGAAGATTTTCGAATAGCCCCAATTAACAGCTTTTGAAATCGTATCGGAACTCCGCTGAC